>CBDFLG010000002.1:0-2282606 GCA_965249065.1 Dehalococcoidia bacterium
TCGAAGGCGCGCTGCTCTACATCATCATCCGCTACCGGCGCCGCCCTGGGCAGCCTCGGCCGCCCCAGATTCACGGCCATACCGCCCTGGAAGTTACTTGGACTATCATTCCTACCGCCCTGATTCTGGGCTTGGGCATCTGGTCGGTGTTTACCCTGTTCGAGCTCGACCAGCCGCCCACCGATCAGGGCGACATTCTGGAAGTCACTGTAACCGGGCATCAATGGTACTTCGAGTTCGAGTACCCCGACGCCGACGGACAAGGCAAGCGAATCAGCACCGCCAACGAGTTGCGCATCCCCGTTGACCGTCCCGTCTCGTTTACGCTGGAGAGCGATGACGTACTGCACAGCTTCTGGGTGCCCAAGCTGGGCGGCAAGGTGGACGTGGTGCCGACCAGGCAGAACAGGCTTTGGCTAATGGCCGACTCGGACATGATTGACCAACAGCTTCCGGCCACCTACTACGGCCAGTGCGCCGAGTTGTGCGGCTTAGCCCACGCCCTGATGCGCTTCCGCGTCACCGTGATGACCGAAGAGGACTATCAGGCTTGGGTTGCGGATTACAGCCCGCCTACCGCCATTACACCGCGCAGCCAGCAGGGTCAGACGCTGTTCGCCATTCATTGCTCGCTGTGCCACACAATCAACGGCCCGGAAATCGAGTCGGTGGCCCAGGCGCGCCTGAAGCAGTTCCTGACCGGCGAGGAGAATGCAGCGGTGCCCGGCCCCAACCTGACCGACCTGCGCACCCGCCAGACTCTGGCCGCGGGCATCACCGACCTGACAGTGGAGAACCTAAAGGCCTGGATCAGGAACCCCGGGGACGTCAAGCCGGGCAACATGATGTATCAAAACGCCGCACTGTACGACGAAGGCGGCGACGCCAGTCTGTCTGACGACGAAATAGACACCCTGATTGAGTATCTGCTGAACCTGCGCTAGACTGGATCTGCGCTAAAATGTAGCGAGGGCCGGACGAACCGGCCCGGCCCTAATCTGGTTGCTGGAACGTCAAGCGATGGCTGCAATAACTTCGGTACTGCCCCGTCCATCTTACGCCGCTGCCGGCTTGTGGAGCTGGATAACCACCGTTGACCACAAGCGAATCGGCGTTTTGTACGGTGGAACAGCCTTCATATTCATGCTGATTTCCGGCATCGAAGCGGGCGTAATACGCACGCAGCTTGCCACGCCCGACACCGACCTCATCGGTGCGGGCCGCTTCAACCAGATGTTCACCATGCACGCCACGGTGATGATCTTCATGGTCATCATGCCGATGAGCGTCGCTTTCTTCAACTTCGTGGTGCCACTGGCCATCGGAGCCCGCGACGTGGCCTTCCCCCGGCTCAACGCGCTGTCCTACTGGATATTCCTGTTCGGCGCGATCCTGATGCACTTCAGTTTCATCGTCAACCAGGTGCCGGACGCGGGGTGGTTCTCCTACGCCAACCTGACCGAACGTCCCTTCAGCGATAACATGGGGCTGGACTTTTGGGCCCTCGGCCTGCTGATACTGGGAACTTCGTCGGTGGCGGGCGGTCTCAACTTCGTGGTGACCATCATCAATCTGCGCGCGCCGGGTATGTCGCTTATGCGGATGCCGGTGTTCGTGTGGATGGCGCTAATCACGTCCATCCTGCTCATCTTGGCCATGCCGGTCATCACCGTCGGCCTGATTGAGCTGGTGATGGACCGCAACTTCGGGACGCACTTCTTCAACCCCAGCGGGGGCGGCGACCCGATTCTCTGGCAGCACCTGTTCTGGGTCTTCGGGCATCCCGAGGTGTACATCCTCATTCTGCCCCCGATGGGCATAGTGTCTGAAGTTCTGCCGACCTTCTCCAAGAAGCCGCTGTTCGGCTATCCCTTCGTGATATTCTCCGGAATCGTCATCGGCATCATGGGCTGGGCGGTGTGGAGCCACCATATGTTCACCGTGGGTCTTGGGCCCATTGCGAACTCGGTGTTCACCATCACCACCATGCTCATCGCGGTGCCCACTGGCGTCAAGATATTCAACTGGCTGGGGACGCTGTGGAAGGGCAGCATCGAGTTGACTACGCCGATGCTGTACGCCTTGGGATTCGTCTTCCTGTTTATCATCGGGGGGCTGAGCGGCGTATCTCACGCGGTGTCGCCGTCGGACTTCCAGCAGCAGGACACCTATTACATCGTCGCCCACATCCACTACGTGCTGTTCGGCGGCTCCATCATGGGCATCTTCGCCGGCATCTACTACTGGTGGCCGAAGCTCACGGGCAAGATGCTGAACGAGACGCTGGGCAAGCTGAACTTCTGGCTGACCTTCATCGGCATGAACGTGACATTCTTCCCCATGCACTTCGTGGGGCTGAACGGAATGCCGCGCCGGATTTACACCTACGCCTCGGAGTTTGGCTGGGGCAGCCTCAACCTGCTGTCCACCGTCGGCTACTTCATCATCTTCATCGGCGTCTTGGTGTTCATGTTCAACATCTTGCAGAACCGCAGCGCCCGCCGGGTCAGCCACGACCCGTGGGACGCCCCCGGAATGGAATGGAGCATCTCCTCGCCGCCGCCGGCCTACAACTTCGCCGAGGTGCCCCACATCGCGGGCCGCGACCATTACTGGATTATCAAGGAAGAAGCGCGGGAAGCCGGCAACCCCATCACGGAGCCGGAACCGGCAGTCGACCCCCAGACAATACATATGCCCAGCCCGTCCTACTGGCCCATCATCACCGCAGCGGGCGTCGGACTGATTGGCGGAGGACTGCTGTCCCATTACGGAGTCAGCTTCCTCGGTGGGCTGATTGTATTCATCGGCGTCATCGGCTGGAGCAATGAGCCGCCGGCTGCCGAGGAAGGACACTAGGAGATACAGGTAGGAGACAGGGACTTTGGCCCACGCACCTGAAACGGCCCATGATTCAGAGACCACCCACGCCGCCCACGGCGAGGCGATGACGCGCCACGGCGGGACCGGCCACGGGGAAGGCTCCGGGTCAGTCGGCCACGACTACACCACCACCGGCCTCAACCACCGAAAGATGCTGATGTGGGTGTTCCTCGGATCCGACTGCCTGTTCTTCGGCTCCCTGATCGCCACCTACATGGTCTACCGGGGGCAGAGCCTGAGCGGGCCCTACCCGGCGGACATCATTGACATCCCGGTGACCACCATCAGCACGTTCGTGCTGCTGTGCAGCAGCTTCGCCATGGTGCAGGCGCTGGCGGCCACCAACAACAACGACCAGCGGGGCATCAAGATATGGCTGCTGGCCACCGCCGTTCTCGGCGCCATCTTCATCGGGTTCCAGATTTACGAGTTCAACCTGTTCAAGAACGAAGGGCTGACCTTGGGGCAGAACCTGTTCGGGGCCACCTTCTTTACGCTGACCGGGTTCCACGGAGCCCATGTGACCTTGGGCATCATCTGGCTGGTGTCGCTCTGGATCCTGTCGTTCAAGGGCCGCATCCACCCGGGGACTGCTTTGGACGTGGAAATCTGCGGACTGTACTGGCACTTTGTTGACATTGTCTGGATAGTCATTTTCACCCTGCTGTACTTGGTGGGCGGCTTCGACACCGGCCCGGCCATTCCCGGCGGCGGACACTAGCGCACGGGCGGGGAAGGCCTGCGCCCCCAAATACCCGCCTTTTCATTACCTGGAGAGCGTCCCCAATGGCAACAACTCACGAAACCGAACACGCCGGCGGACACCACCCCAGTTTCATGCAGTACGTGGTTATCGCGATACTGCTGTTCGCTATCACCATTGTAGAGTTCCTCATAATCCTGGACTTCCCGGGTCCCCGGGGAAAGGTGATAAGCGAGGCTCTGGGCCAGCCGTCCACCACGATCCTGCTGTTCCTGCTGTCGGGCATCAAGTTCGGTATCGTCATCCTGTTCTATATGCACCTGAAGTTCGACAACAAGCTCTTCTTCTGGGTGTTCATAGCGGGGATGGCGCTGGCGGTTATGGTGGGGCTGTCGCTCATGGGACTGTTCACCGCCGTCCAGCCGACTTTGGGCGGAGAGCCTCGCGCCCCAGCCGTCGCCGTGCCCTGCTCATTCGACCACGAACAGATGGAGAACGTCTGCCCGACCCCGGAACCCCAGCCGACTTCGACTCCGCATCCCATGGTTACGCCCCTGCCGGAGTACAGCAGCCCGGCTACTGCTGAAACTTCCGCCAGCGCCTCTGTCGACATAAGCGGCCCGCCGTCTGCCGACATAGGTGCAGGGCTGGTGCAGAAGTACGGCTGCGCCGCCTGCCACTCCATCGACGGCAGCGAGTTGGTCGGGCCATCCTGGAAGGGCATATACGAGAGCCAGGAGGCGCTGGGCGACGGCACATCGGTCACCGTGAACGACGAATACATCACGGAGTCCATCAAGGACCCCAACGCCAAGGTGGTGCAGGGGTTCACCGCAGGGCTGATGCCTGCAACGCTGGGGGTCACAGACGAGGAAATCCCCCACCTCATCGAGTACATCAAGTCGCTGAAGTAACCGGCTGCTTCCTCTCTTGAAGGAGAGGATTCGAGAGAAACCGAAGGGGCAGGAATTTAACCTGCCCCTTCACAATTTCCACTTCCGGTCAATTTCTTGCTGGAGCGCTTGGTGGCCCCAATGTCCTCTTCAGAACCATTTTCAACTTTCAGGACTAGGCCGGTAGCCCTCCAGAAAGCCGTCGCGCAATGGCGCGATGATGTCCTGCCCCATACGACGGGCAGCGATGGAGAGGCCCTGCTGCACGAACTTCAGGTCTCTGGCCAGAATGTCTTGCCGTCCGGCCTGAGCCATTCTCGAACGGTACTCCCGCAGAAAGTCGTCCATCTCGGCGCGGCTATCCGCCATTCCGGCAAAGATGCGGTACATCGGCAGCGTCCGGGCGAAGTTGTGGACTTCCTCGCGGCTGTATTCCGGGTGGTGGTCCAGCAGCAGCGACACCCCGAAGTCAATGAGAGTGCAGCCGCCATCGTCGGCCACGATGAGGTGGGAGCGGCCCTCGGGATCGGCCAGCGAAGCATCGTTGTAGTACACGCCCGCGTCGTGCAACCGCCGCAACATCCTGCCCAGCGCCAGACCGACGGCCCGCATAGTGGCGCCGTCGCGGCGCTCCGGCGGCAGGCCGGTGAAGAACGCGCCCTCGGCGAACCGCTCGGTCAGGTAGCCGGGCAGCGAGGAAAGCTGCGCCGGGCCAGCGCCCACAGATGCCGCTATGCGAGCGATCTCATCTTCCCGCGAGTTCTGGAACGGCTTGATGGCGACGGCCTCGCCGCCGCAGCGCAGAACGGCCACCGGGCCACGAGTCCGCCCGGTCAGCAGCAGCTCCGGGATGGGCCGGCCCTGCTCCCGCCATTCCAGCACCGGCGGGAAAAAGGCGTAGAGTGACAGGGCCTCAACCCACGGGTCGCCGGCCAGACGGCGATAGAGTTCCGGCTCCAGGCCGGTCAGCTTCCAGAAAGGACGCATCCACTCCGGCGGCTGCTCTTCCGGCATGGGCGGCGCGGCAGGAGGGGGCGGCGCGATGGCCCGCCATACTGCCGCCAGTTCGGTTTCTGAGTAAACGGAAGGCATCTCGGCCATAACTTGCTACGGTTCCAGCCGGTGGCGGCCGTCCGCGCCCAGCGTCAGGTCGCGGACGCGGGCCACCGCGTCGAGGTTTATCTTGCCGTAGATGTGCGGGTAAATCTCACCGGAGCGGCTGGGTTCGCGCTTCACCCCGGCGCTCAGCTTCCCGGTGTCTACGTCCAGGAGTTGCAGCCCGGTCTCGCCTGGGTAGAGCCGCCCGGCAACCCGGAGCGCCTGCGCCTCGTCCGCCGAGCAGTGGATGAATCCCTCTTCGGCCAGGCTTGGGGCCTCGTACTCTCCGGCGGACTGGCCGGCGGCCCAAGCGTCCCGCCCGGTCAGGTGGTAGATGATGGACATTCTGTCGCTCCCTTGCTGTTGCTGCTCATCCTAGCCTCCCACTACAGGAGCCTAGCTTCCCACTACAGGAGAAGGAAGGCTTTTCGTATTTCGCAGTTCACATTTCGTATTCTCAACCGTGTTAGTATGTATTAAACGTGAGTTATGGTTAAGCGACGGTTGGGAGCGCGGGAATATTCTCTCTGCTCAAGGATGGTTTCTTGGGCTGATGGCAATAGGCAATCAACCCGGAGACCAGGTTGACCAAGAAGTTGGCTGGGCTGCGGTGGCGGGTATGCTCAATCTGAGAGATATTCTTCAGTTGGTCGTTAACCGATTCGATGACGGCCCGCTTACGAAGCAGGGCCCTGTCTTCCGGGGGCAAGGGGCGGGGTTTCATATTTCGCTTCAGCCTGGTAATCAACTGAATACCCCGCTCGAACAGTTGGGAGACCAGCTTTTGGGAGATATAGCCCCGGTCGCCAAACAACCGGCCCAATAGGCTCCGGGTCAAGTGGGGGACCGGCTTGCGGTCATCAACATTACCCAAGGTGATGCGGCAAGCCAACAACTCGCCCCGATCGTTGACCACCAAGTGCAGCTTGAACCCGAAGAACCAGCCCACCGAGGTCTTGCCCCTTTGGGCTATACCCGCAAAGACCCGGTGGCTGGAAATGCGCCGGTTGTGGCAGACGGCTATTGGAGTTGAGTCGATGAAGCTGATCCCGGTGCAGCGTCCGTAACAGTTCATCAGGTAGGCGCATAGGGGGACCAGGAACCCAGGCATCAGTCCAACGAAGCGTTCATAGCTGACCAACCGGGGAAACTCGGAGCGCAAATGCTCCTGCACGTACTCGGTGTAGTAGGCCTTGAAGTGGCGATAGTGGCTCTGATGGAAATGAATCATGATGGTCATTGCTTCGCTGACTGACAGTTGGCCCAGGCGCCGCCTTTGGCGGGAGCCACTTTGGAGCAGGTCTTGTTCCCAGTGGGGCTGGAACCGTTGCCAAAAATCATCGACATCGCAAAATAGGTTTAGTAGACTCATCCCGGGACACCTCTCAATGGATTAGCATTGAGAAGAATACCTCTTCTCAACCATTGGTGTCCCTTTTTTATCCATAATTCACGTTACCTAATACCGACTCGAATGTCCAGTAGTTGTTACCTGTGGCAAGCGTTTTTCTTAACCGGTTCTTCCTGATGGAGCGCGTCCCGAAAAATAGGGTGAAACCGCTCGCCTAAAACACTTGGGCCAAGATTGTAATCTGATTCGTCTGCCACAAGCAATAACATTATGCGAACTACCGGCATCAAAAAAGCGGGCGATTTGGGCCAGTCTGCCTGTCCGGGGGCCGGCCGACGGCAAAACGGCAAAACCTCAACTGCCAAATCGCGTATTTGCAACCCCAACGGAAGGGGCCGCAGGGCTATCGCATTAGAAAATTTCGGGGCTTGCATATGGCATTTTCGGCGATATTTTCCGCTTGATTCGCCTTGACACACTGTGATGAGGGGACCCTGTCACTCAAAATCTACAAACACGAGGCTTCCCTAAAGGGTACGGTCTTGGCGCAGTGGAACAGCATGATGGTGGGTGATAGTAAATGGTGGGCCTGAGTTGACGGTAGGCAGTACCGTCTTTGAATTGGCAGTGGGTCCTGTAAGTCGCTGGGTTGTGGGCCCGGTTGTTGGACTTCAGCCGTCATAGAGGCCGGGCCGGGATAGCAACACCGTTGGGGCTTCCGGCGCGTCTCCCATCGTGGACAGTCTGGGTCTAACTACGCTACTATCTGAGGACATTGTCCTCTCCATTCCCCGGTGTCCCCGGTGCCGTCTCTATAGATTCCGAATTTCGCATTATTAGTCTTTCATGGAGAAGGCCCTTGACTATGCCCAGCAATCGGTTAACGGCTGACGCCAGCCGACTTCCAGTCGAGGCCCTGAGCGGAGATGTTGTTTGCTTTGGCTTCTTGACCCACTGCCTGCTCCTTATGGTTGATCGATTGCCGCCCCAAAATGGCGGCGCATTGGTGCTGGACTCGGTTGAGACCGTGGGAGACGACGCCGCAATTGTGGCAAGCATTCTGGTTAAATGGAGCGTTCCGACCCGGCTCATCTCCTCACCTGTAGGAAATGACTATTACGGGGAGAAAGTCAGGGAGCACCTTGAGTTGTGGGGATTAGATGTCGGCCAACGGGTCAGTCAAGGATTACCGACACCGTTCGAGATAGCAATCCTGGATGCCAGCGGAGGCCGCACCTATTTCCAACGCCGGGAGCCTGCCGCTCTAGACGAGCTAAAGGCGCCGAGTGCCGCACAGTTTTCGGGTGCGGGGTTGCTCTATCTGGACTGGTATGACGGACCCAGCGTAGTGGCAGCTATGGAAACCGCCTTCTCACAGGGCGTGCCTGTTTTCCTCAACCTGGAGTCGCAATACAACGAGAACCCTTCGCTGTCGGGCATGCTGCGATACGCCAGCATTTGCCAGGTATCCATGGACGAACCCGGCGCATCTGGCAACCCCTACGATATTGCCCGTTCTTTGATCATCCAGGGCGTGGACACTGCTTTGGTGACCCTGGGCGCAGACGGCTGCGTCGTTGCCCAGAGACGGCAGGCCTATCACGTCAGGCCTCCGGCAGTAAAGGTGGTTGACTGCTACGGGGCCGGTGCGGCCTTCTCGGCCGGCATCATATACGGACTCCGGGCGCGTTGGCCGCTGGAGAGCATCGCCCGTTTCGCCAGTGCCTACGCCGGGCTCAAGTGCGAAGTGACCGGGATTGCCGGGTTGCCCATAGGGGAAATCCGGGAAGCAGCGGCGACGCTGGATGTTCAGCCGCTGCCTTTGTGAACCTAAGGCACCTAATCCTTCCTCACCCAAAAGGCGCAATAGCGCATTGGCTTGGGGTCGCTGAAATAAAGCATCCCCCCCAAGTCCCCGCTCCCCCCTGCTTCCACCAGAGAGCAGCCGCGGTCCTCCAGTATCCTGAGCAAGCGGTGCTCGTCGTATAGCTGAAATGACCGATCCACACCGTCTGTACCATAGGCCCGGTCGCTGACGGCCGCCACTCCCGAGCCGGCCTTGAACATCAGCTGCAACACTCCACCGGGAGCAAGGACTCTGGCCAACTCCGGGATCGTCGTAGTTTCGGCGGTCTGGGGCGTCAAATGCTGTATCACGGCATTGCACAAGACGAAATCAAAGAAACCTGTCTCAAAGGCCAGGGTTTCTCTCATATCGGCGACGCTGAGCTTGTCCGCGATTTCCGGGTGTAGCTCTTTACCCAGGCTGATGTTCTCCTCCACTGCGTCGATCCCGTAAGCGTCATATCCCCAGGTGTGCAGCAGGTAAACGTCCCGGGCCCCGGCCCCACACCCTGCGTCCAGCCCGCGTTTGCCCGACGCCAGCTCCACAACTCGATTCAGCAGATCCATGTCGCCATTCAGGGCGGAGTGAGAGGAATCCGTATAAACCGAATGTGTGTACTCGTGAGATAGCTGGGAATATCTCTGAGCGTGCTCCCGGTAGAACTCCAGTGAGTCGAACTGCATACGTCCACCTCCGAGGGCGCTGAGATGTGAAGAGCCGCAATGAGACCATGATTTCGATTTCGCAATCATAGTTTACTTTACACCATAACTGTTGTAGCATCGACCTTTGTACTTGATAAATCCTAGATTTATGACTGTTTTGCTTTGATTGCATTTCGGCTTGCCTGGGATGGCGCAATGATTTCAGAAGATAGAGGTCTACATCAGCTATTTGAGACTCAAGCGGCCAAGACCCCGGACAGCCTGGCGATAGTGTACCGCGACGGCCAAACATCTTATGCCCAATTGGACCAGTCGACGGACGCACTGGGAGCCTATCTTCGATGCTGCGGTGTCTCGACCGATGACTCGGTGGGCATATTCATGGAGACCTGCCCCGAGTACATTGTCGCGAGCATCGGAACCCTGAAAGCCGGCGGGGCCTTTATGCCCATGGCCCTCGACTCACCCGCCCCCTTGCTGCGGGCCGTATTGTCTGAGTCGCAGCCGAAGGTTGTGCTCACCAAGGCGCAACACCTGCCCAGATTGGGTCAATTCACCGGGACGCGCATATTGCCCATTGACAGCGACCAGTCCTGGCTGAGCTTCGATGCTGGAAAACATGGCGCCCGCGTTGCCGGCGACAATTTGGCCTTCCTCCCCTACACCTCCGGCACGACGGGGGACCCGAAGGGAGTGATGCAGACCGGCGGTTCCGTTGCTTCTTCCTACTTCGCCAGGTACAAGTTGAGTTCTTACAGCGTCGGAGACAGGGTTGCCTGCAACATCTTCTTCCCTTGGGAGTTCCTTCGTCCGCTGCTGAAAGGCGGAACGGTATACGTAATCCCCGATGATATTGTGTTCGTCCCCCGGGCTCTCGCCAAGTTTATCTCAGAACACCAGATTTCCGAGACCCTGTTCACCCCGTCTCTGCTGCAGGGAATTCTAAACTCCGCAGACCCTGAACTGTTGCGGGCCCAGCTGTCGTGCCTGCGAGTCGTCTGGCTGAATGGTGAGGTGGTGCCAGTCAGCCTGCTCCAGCTGGCGTTGGACGTTCTGCCAGGCTCTGTCCGTGTGTTCAATACCTACAGCATCAGCGAGACCCACGATGTCTGCACCATTGATTTGACGGATTTGTGCCTGGACGGGATGGACACGTGCCCGGTGGGTTTGCCGATGGAAGGGGTCAAGGTCCGGGTACGCCGGCAGGGACAGTTCGATCTCGCTTCAAGCGGCGTCGGCGAGTTGTTCGTTGGCGGCCGGGGCCTGGCCCGTGGCTACCTGAAGAGGCCCGATTTGGATTCCGAGAGTTTCGTCTCCTGGAAAGGCGAGCGGTATTACGCCACGGGCGACCTGGCCGAGGTTGGAACGGGGGGCATGACAGCGATCATTGGCCGGACCGATTCGATGGTCAAGATACGAGGGTACAGCGTTTATCTGGGCGCCATCGAGGAGACCCTGCGCAAGCACTGTGACGTCTCAGATGCGGCGGTACTGGCTGAAACCGTAGACGAAACCGGCAAACGGCTCGTGGCCCACGTTGTCCGGGGCCCGCAGGCAACCTGGAAGGTAGACGCCAAGAGCGGGACCAGCAGGGACCTGCGGACTCTGCTGGAGCGGCATCTACCGCTCTACTCGGTGCCCAGTCATTTCATGGAACTGGCAGCTCTTCCAATAAACCACCAGACGGGCAAACTGGATCGTAAGGCCTTGCCGACGCTTCGGGAAGGGAGGCCTGTCATCAAGCAGCAGATACAGCTGCCAAAGCATAGCACGGCTGAAGAGCGCCGAAGCGCCTTGCGAGATTTATGGGGCGAAGCCCTGGACGTTGATGGCGACTCCTTGGAGGATGACTGGAACTTTTTTGATCTGGGCGGCCACTCTCTGACAGGCTTGGGTCTCACCCTGGGCATCGAGCAGTTGTTTGGGATTGAACTCAGCGGCACCGAGATTTACGAGTACCCGACCATAGGGGAGCTGGCGGCATTCTTGGAACATAGAGGGGCGAATATGGAATCAAGAATTTCGCTGGCTGAAGACTCGATCCTGGACCCTGAGATTTCACCAAGGGGCAACGCGAGGACTACTCGTTTAAGCGAGGCGTCTTCGGTCCTGGTCACTGGGACGACCGGATTCCTGGGGGCCTTCTTGCTTGACGAGTTGCTGCGTACCACGGGGCAGGACACGCGGTTTTACTGCCTGCTACGGGACCGGAACTACGCGCAAGGGAAGCCCTCCAACCGGGCGTTGGAGACGCTGAAGTTTTACGGTCTGGCCGGTCAATCCGCGGATGACCGAATTATCCCCGTCCTAGGGGACCTCACCCGTCCCCAGATGGGACTGGACAACGACCGGTATCAGGAGCTAGCGGAAAAAATCGACCTGATATTCCATTGCGCCGCCTCCGTCAACTACGCCTACCCCTATGCCGCGGCCAAGCCCCACACTGTCGGCGGCACATTGGAGGTGCTCAAGTTCGCTTGCACCGCCAAGACAAAGCCAGTGCAATACATTTCATCCAATGGAATCTTCCCGGGGGGAGACGACGCTTCCTACCTTGAGAATAATCGGATAGACGACTTCGTCGACAGGATGGAGGGAGGCTACAACCAGGCCAAATGGGTCGCGGAACGGCTCGTGTGGTCTGCTGTATCTCGGGGACTGCCGGTCTGTATCTTCCGGCCGGGTAACATAGGCCACCATAGCCGCACGGGCACAGTCAATCCGAACGACTTCCTGTCGTTGATAATCAAAGCCTGCGCGCGCTTGGGGTGCGCGCCCCTAGCGCCGGATTGGTTTCTTGAAATGACCCCTGTTGACTTTCTGGTGGCCGCCATCACGAAAATCTCCGACGATTCGAAGCATATGGGCAAGGTCTACAACGTGGTTCAACAGCGCCCGGTCCCCGCTAACCATGTCTTTGCCCGTATGGAGAGCCACGGATACATAACTGACCGCGTTCCATTGAGGGACTGGAAGTCAAGTTTGCACGCAGTGGCCGACCGCAACGACGACATGGAGCTGAAAGTCCTGGTTCGTTCCCTGGATTCAGTAGAGCCGTATCTGGCCGATACCAGCGTCTATGACATCAGCCAGTTCACCAAAGCCCTTTCAGAAATTGGCCTGACAATGCCGGCAGTTGATGCGGACTACGTGATCAGATTTTTGGAAAAGTAACTGAGAGGGAACGACTCTTCGGGACGGAGAGTTTGGCGCCGTTTTGCTGCCTGCTTGAAACAAGCAAGGCTCTCCGCCCGGCCCCATCGAGAGCGGCACTGTTCGACCCGGTAGCATCTCCGCACATGGATCTTCGCGGCTGACTGAGGATACTCGAAACTATGCCCAATGCAACCGAGTATATGGCTAGTACACGTGGAATGCGGCATCAGCACCGTACTGCCTACAGTACACGCAGGCAGGAAATGGTGGGCCTAAGTGTACTGTATTGCGAACTTTTCGCTGGGAGGTGCGGATATAGGAGTCCAGTTTGGTGGGGCCTGGGCGTACCGAATTACGAACTTTTCGATGGGAGGTTTCCAGACCCAGACGTTAGCACGATTGGCCAATAAAGTCCGGCCATATGGGGGCTAACCCATTGGGGTTTGCTCGTCAGGGGGTTAGGCCTTGAACTCGCTGTTGTCCAGAGGCCGATTCTCTATGCCCTGGGAGGCATTGCTATTGTTTTCAGGAGTAAGAACGAAAGTTTGAACCAACAAGGTGCTAGTTGAGCCTTGCGGCGTAATTTTTCCTTATATGGATGTTGATGAACGCATTGAGGCCTTGTCCTGCTGTTGCCAATACCTTCATGTGTTCAACGTTGTTCTTACCGGTAGCCGCGTAGTTGTACAGATACGTTGCGCCATCGTGGAACGTAACAGTTATCGAATCTGGTCCCGTCTCGTAAGAAACGACCCCAGAGTCCCCACCTACGTTTTCGTATTTCGGCACAACGGGTGTCCTCCACTTATTCCTTGTACTGACTCGGTGTCCTAAACTAAAGCCAAGGTGGAATGCGCAGATGGTGGGGGGGCAAACGACGGAGCCGGGTCATCGTCCAAGTACGGATGAGAGGGATTCACCGGCGCAACCCAGATGTTCATCATCGCCACTTAAATGTACATCCCACCTTGGCTTTAGTTTAGTTCGTGTCGGAGTTTTGGCTGCCATTCGTGCGTCGACGGTTGTCAGAAGGCCTAACCCCAGGGGGACGTCGCTGGTTAGAGGCTACAGGTTGGGGGACAACGCGCTCCAAAGCACCTTTAGTTATGGATTCTCTCCTGGGGGTCTGGGGAGTCGGTCTGCTGTTACTACGATTTGTGCGTCTCACCATGCCTGTCTCACGCTCCCAAGCCGTCCGAATCCCTAGCGCGGCTCGCCTGAATTATATCATGCGGCGTCGTCCTGATCCAACCTCGTGGACCCGACTGGCGCCAAAACCACCAACGTTTTCTCCTCTCTGCCTCAGGCGGGTTGATTCCTTCCTCTATCTTACCCATAACTTTCTCATTATAAAAGTAAGTCGTAACCAGTAGTGATTCGATATAGATTGGAACCATGTACTCGAAGGTTGCAGTGGCTGATTCTCCTGGTTCAGCAATGAGGTCCTCTTGATTCCACGACAGGCGGAATTGAGTCAAAGTATCCCACTGAAGAGCCCCATTGTGTTTTTTGTCTATGAACGTTTCCGCGAAAATCTCCTCGGCGTCAGAGTCAGATACTGGTGCCATCTGCTGAATCGTAAGGAGGCCGTCAAGAACCTCGACCTTCACTCGGGAACTATTGTGCAAGATTGCAGTTACGGCGACCTGTACATACCCGGGGCTGACTTGCCTGTGGGAAATCTCGTGGCTAATGGTAAGGTGTGGTTGACCATATCGAAATAGATGCCTATTCCTCCATGCGAACCAACCTCCCACGACCACAGCAGCTAACGTCGCGAGCGCTTGAAACCCTGTCGCCCAGTTCCTAAACGTTTGGCTGTTCGAGATTAAACCAGTCGGCGCCTCGCGATTCTCCTGCCCTTGCCTGCCAACATTGTCAGCCACGGAATTGCCGACTGAGGGTTGCGATGGGGAAGGCTGTACGCAACTGATCGGAGTCAGAACAAGGAAGATTGTAAGAGCTAATAGTGCGACGTTGACCATTAGTTAGCTTCACATCATTGGCAATGGCTTGGATGAACTTGTCCAATCGCTAAATTTACGCTTTTTGGGGCTTCTGTTTCCCGGACATCCAGAGGGAAAGAAAAGTCTTTTGTGAGGTGGGGTCGACACTGCCCCATCCTGAACTAGACGCCAATGCCGGTCGCTAGGGACTCAAGAAAATCCGTAGGAAGAGTATCCGGGTCGCTCAACCCATGTTGTGCACTATCGTTTGCGCGATCCTTTCGATCCAATCCCGCAAATTATCAATCTCCCTGAGACCATCTTGTAGCTGCACAAACAGAAACTGCACTGCTTTCACTGTATTTCCCGTGGCGAGCTCTATGGCTGCAGCGTAGGCCACTCCTTGTATTCGGTAGTCTTCCAGCTTTGCGTCCGCGGCAACGGCGTCGTCGACCCGGTCAGATTTGTAATCCAATATCACCAGCTCGCCATCGTCGTCCTGGTACAGCAGGTCGATGATTCCTTCAATCACAACAGACCCCCGCGGGGTATCAATCGAAGCTGCTACAGGGATTTCCGGCCACAGGCGTGGTGCGCGCATTCCAGCGGCCACTGCTGGACTCCGCAAGGCCCTGTTAGCCAATCTAGCCACGTCTGCAGTACTGGCTGACAGACCTTGTTCCTTAGCGTGCTGCTGCGCCAGCTGCTCAATCCTGGGATCCAAGCTGGCCAGCAGGTCGTCCACAAGCACATCGTCGGGCAAGGGTAACGAGACTGTCATCTGTTCCATCGCGTCCTGAAGAACTGCATGGAGCGCGCTTCCAAAGGCGGTGCCGCCTCGGCCGGCGTGCCTGATTTGGTCGGTAGCCCGTTCCGAATCTTTATCATCGATCTCTGAGTCGCTGGCTACCACGGCCTTGGCTATACGCGTAGCGGTGACGGCCTGAGGAAAGGAACGGCGCTGAATCGATTGGGTCCGTTCGATTTGCCAATTGCCTGGGTCATATTCGGAATGGGGTGGATCATCAGCAACGGACCCTCCCCATGAGAGTTCGGACCCAACACTGGCCAAAGCCGTAGCATGTGGCAATGGGGCATTCTCGCAAATACTGTGGATCTTCGCGACGATACCGTTACTCTGACGGTTGCCACGTGCAGTGGATTGGTACGTGCTCACTATCAGATGGTCCCGGGCGCGGGTCGAGGCAACGTACGCCAGGCGCACCAACTCGGCCGCATTGTGAACCTCCTCCAGTTCTTCCAATTTGGAATAACCAGGCGTTCGCAGGCTTCTTAGCTTCACTTCCATTACGCCACTGCTGGAATCGAATAGTACGGCTTCCCTAACGTCGGAGGGGTCGTGCTCCAGCCCCAGCAGGAAAACTATGGGAAACTCCAGACCCTTGGCAGCGTGCATTGTCATGATGCGCACCGCGTCGTCGTCAGCATCGGCGGTGGTTACGTCGGAGATTCGCGCGCCCTCTTCCTGCTGCAAATTGGCCCACTGAAGAAACTTGCTCAGCGTCAGAGGGGACATTCCGGGGGTTGTTTCACCGGCATACTCCTGTAGCCGCGCCTGCTCACATAGGAACCGACGGCGCCGCCAAGCCTCCCTAGGGCGGATTTCGGCGAGGTCCAACTCCTCAAGACGCATTTCGCGTATGAAGTCGGCAATGAGCCGCGATACTCCCATTGTCTGCCGCAGTTGGTGATAGTCGCGGATTATCAGCAGACCGGACCGGACTGGAAAATCCCCTCCTAGTTCAAGGATACGTCGGCGCCGCTTCTCTCGGTCCTCATTTACCAGGCAATCTCCACCCAATAGGTCCGAATGGCAGTTCCAAGTTCCCCCTGAATCTCGCCAGCGGGCTAGGTCTACGTCCGAACAGGCAAAAGCCGGAGACCGTAGGGCAGCCACGACAGAAACCTGGTCCGATGGATCATCAATGGCCCGTAGGCAGTTGAGTAAGTCCTGGACCTCCTGGGTGCTGAAAACGAGAGAATTGCCTTCAAGACGGTAGGGAACGCCAGCTGCTTCCAATGCCCGCGTAAGGATCCCCAAGCCGGTTCGGGAGCGAATAAGGAGACATATATCGTGCAGGACGGCCTGGCGAGTCCTCCTGAGTTCCTTATCATATATGCGCAGACGGTTGGGAGAGCCCTCAGCTACGGAGTCCACGATGATGTTGGCTACATGGCGTGCTTGCAGGGTGCGAAGGTCGTCTGCGCCCAGTTCCGTCTGCTCGCCGAACACCAGCACAGATGATTCCAGGTCAGGCTGTTGCAGACCGGCGTTGTGTTCCAACGGGACATACCCCGCCTGCAAACCAGTCTCCTCCGTCATTAACGGGTTGAAAAGTGCGTTAACCCAATCCAGGACGGGCTTCTGAGAACGACGATTTTCGGTAAGCGTCAACGCTCTTAGTTGCCCACTCTCGCGCACCAATTGGGTGACTCCAATGTCGGCCCGGCGGAACCGGTATATGGACTGTTTGGAGTCACCTACGATAAACAACTTGCCCGGAGCAAGGGGAATGGTGTGCCATGGCCGTCCATCCATGGTTGCGTCGGGCTTCGCTGCAAGATAGAAAGCGATTTCCGCCTGTAGCGGGTCGGTGTCTTGGAACTCGTCGATAAAGATGTGGGTATAGAGATCTTGGGAGCGTCGGCGAGCGTTAGGGTCGTCGCGCAGCAGGTCCCGGGCCCACACCAAGAGGTCGTCAAAGGAAGCTACCCCCTCTCCTTTTCGCCGAGCGGGGTAGGATACAGCAAAGGCCTCCCGGAGATTCTGCAGGAATGTCAGTGCAGGAGCGCAGCGGACTGCTTCTTCGAAAGGCTTGCCGACTTCCTCTCGGAAGCGATCGCGAATTTCCTTAGGGGGTATTCCCCAATTCTTGGATGACCCGACGTTACCAGAGTAATCAACCTTTGCCCCTTGGTCCAGCACTAGGACGGCGTCCGGGAGACACTCCGCCACATCCAGAATGGCTCCGACCGTTTCGGCGGCCGACGAGACTTGTTGAAAGAGTCGGTCGGAATGGTCATTACACTGTGCGGACAACTCCTCCAATTCGCGCAAGGTCGATTCCGCCAATGCACCCAAATCGATTGCAGGTATGCTGCCTTCGTCGGTCAGGTGCTCATAACTGTCGGCGAAAGCCTTTGCGATATCCCGCCATGTCTCAAGACCGACTTTAGCCCCAATTAGATAGCGGAGAGCCCCGGTCAATTCAGGGTTGGAGTCGGGCGCTAGACTAAGAGTGCTCTCCAACCATCGATCCCAGCGCTCTGCAAAACGCTCGGCAGAGTCCACAGCGTCCAAAGGCACCCACCCCGGAGGCAGGTTGGCAGATAGCGGTCGGTCCCGCAGCAACTGGGCGGCAAAACTGTGAATGGTCTGGACAGCGGCCTGGTCAAGCTCTGCGACCGCCCGACGTATCAGACCTCTCTCCTGCTCAGTCAGATCCTTGGCCAGCACGTCATCATTGCTATTCCCGAGGCCGTCATCCAGCAACTCCTCCATCCGGGAACGGATGCGTTCGGAAAGTTCGGCGGCTGCGGGGTCAGTGAAGGTGATGGCCACGATGTTCTGCATCCTTACACCGGCCTTCACCAATGCCACTACGCGGGTGACCAGAGCATAGGTCTTGCCCGTACCCGCCCCGGCTTCCACCATCAGGTTGGAGTCGAGATCATTTACTATGATGCCCAGGGTTTCTTCGTCATTAGTTGTCATGGTCATCAGCATTAATGGCGGCCCTACCGTCCAGAGAGTTGAATGGCAGTACGATTGCGGCATCCCCCCGCGCCTTCCGCTCCCAGGCTTGTCGGCGCCGGACGGGACACAGACGATTGAAGTCGCAGTATGTGCAGTTGCCGCGCTCCTGGTTGCTATCCCCCGCGGTCTCCGGCGTTGCGGGGAATATGCCGCGGCGGACCGCACCCACAATCGCCGACAGCGGCGCGTGGAATTCTTCCAGGCTATCTTCCGAATAAGGTGCTACGTCGTGGGTATTTCTGTCCGCCAACGGAAAACAGTAGGACCCGGAAATACGTACCGTGGTGTCGGGATACTTTTCGCGCGCGGCAGCTACATAAACGGGCAGTTGAATCGCGCGACCGTTGGCCAGGGTACGGTCGGCCCTTCGGCCTCTAGCTCCATCGAAGTATGGTTCCGGGCTGCCCGTTTTGAAGTCCCTAACTCTCACCTCGTCTCCTACCACGTCAATGCGGTCAATCTTGCCGCGGAACCAGATCTCGCCCAAGTCGTCGACGGTAATGCTGACTTCACCAATCTCGGTTCCTTCGCCGAAGCTTTCCTCGGCACTAGCCTCGATGGCTGCATCGGCCAGCCATCCAGCCTCGGCAACCATGAAATTCTGCAGGCCGGCCCTTAAGTCCTCCTTTGCCATTTCCCAGAGCAATGGATAACCCGTCACACCCCGTTCCTCGGCGATGGCAAATTCCGTCTCTGCGAGGTCCAGCAGGACGGTATCGGTCTGCTTCCCCTCCCTCACAAAACGCTCCAGTATCTTATGTACTAACGTACCCCGCTCCACCGCAGACATCTCGTCTTCTTCCTCTGCCGGCGGAGCCGATACCTCCAGTATCCGGCTGAGGAAAAACTTGTATGGGCAGGTCGCCCAGGTTTCCAAGGCGCTAGGGGAGACAGCGTGGCCCCGTGTACCGACGGCCGCAGCCCTGGAAATGTCAGGTCCCACCCTTCCGTCCCAAGGGGAAAGGAAATTGCTGTTGCGGGCATTACGGGCGTTCAGTGCATTAGTCATTCGGGAGTCTGATGCAATGGCTTGATGCTGTAACAACCCTCCCCTGGACTCCGCAACCAGGTGCATTAGGTTGTATTCATTGCTGTCGGCAGGTTGCAAATGGGAGATGGGAAGGTTCCGCAAGCCGGCTTCCCGGGAAGATACGACTGTAAGCCATGGTTTGGCAGGAGCGTTCTCTATGAGATTCTCGTGGGTGAGGCGGTCGGTTCCTCCTTGCCGCACGTTCAGCCGATTGGCCGCCTCAATGACCCATCGGGAAGGGTAGGCGGAGCGACGTTCTGCGGTGGTCGCGGGCCAAGACAGGACGACTCTTTGGGCAGCAGCCACGGCGGCCATGAAATCGTAGCGCTCCAGAGCAGAAGCACGGTCCAACCGCTCCCGACTATGTGCCAGCCAGGGGTTGGCGTTAGGCCGGGGCGGAAACTGCCGTTCCACCATGCCCACGGCATACACCACGTCGTATTCCGTACCGGCAATGCCACTGGGTGGGCCAATGTAGACCCCTGCTCCCACCGGTTCTCCGCGGTCGGATGCCTGGGCTTGTAACCCTTCCTGGATGGCTTCTCTGAGTGCCTCCAGGCTGAACTCGGTACCCCATTCCACGAGACTGCTTAGACTGTCCACAAGTTCCTCTATCCGACGGAAATCCTCCTGTGATTCTTCCGCTACAGCCCAGCGGTAGGTTGTCATCAGACTCTTCAGAAACTTGGACGCCGGTTCCCAATCTGCGCAGCCCGGATCGTGGAATGTAGTCAGCGCATCGATCAGGCGCTCCAAGAATTCCCGAAGTGACGCAGCGTTTGATCGAAGACGCCGCATGAATGGGTCATCGTCTTCATCGCGGCCGCTGGCCGCCTCGGCCCTGGTTTCCATCTGTGCCATGTACGCATCAAGACGGGTTTTCCAATTTTTAATCGTCCCGTTGGCCCGGGCATTTCGGGCCAGATTGGCCCATGACGTTGCCGGCACGGTTTCTGACCGAGAGGCAATGTCACCCTCGCTTTGTTCTCGAGACCAGCGTACTGGTGTGGATGTTATCCACTCGATTAACTGCTCCCGGTCGAAAGCTCCTTGAGAACCGTTCAGGCCCCTTGCCAAATCAACTATTCCCAGCAAGAGCAGGCCAGTCGGGGTGTTTCCGAGGTTACGATGGGTCACCCCTGAAAAGGGAACGAGGGCGAAGTCCAACTCCTGCCGGAGCAGGCTGGCGTAGGGATTGTCCTGCCGATGTATGACGGCGATACGATGGAACGGAGCATCGCCAGATACGATGCTGCGAACGATGGTGCGCACTTCCTCCTCGGGGTCGGGCACCGCCACGATGGTCAGAGCACCATCCTCCGCTCGCTGACAAAGAGGGTCGGTGGCCTCTGAGACTTTGGATGCTTCTTCAAGCCCTTGGCCACCCAGTATTTCGAGCAGTTCACGCACCGGCCCGTCGGCATTTTGGTCGCCTACGAGTCCGGCCACTACCTGGCATTTGCCACGTTCCAGGAGAACTTTGGCCAACTGCATGTGGCCGGTGGAGAGACGCCTAGGCAGAAAGTAAATCACTGCAGGCTCATTTCTCCGTATACGGTGGTCACTCACAGCTTCTGCTGCCATATGCGGCAATTCTGACGGCAGAAGATAGCCTCTTTCCCTAATTCCCTTACGGTATTCGGTGTACAGCCGCTCTGCCAGGAGATTCATTTCGTCCGGGTCGCCCGCCGTATCGTCAGCCGGAGCATTAGCCCGCTCGTCCATTTCGTGAAAGGCGGCGATCAAGGAACGATAGAGACGGTGGAAGCCCGCCGGATCGAGCCCCAGCCTATGAGCCTCCGCCTCTGCAACATGGCGCACGGCTTGGGACTCCAGCAGACGGGGAAGCGCTGGGCTCGAAGGTTTGGCCAGTTCATCAGCCAATCTCCTGCCAGTCTGTACAGTAACGTTTATCAATCCCTTACGACCCAGCCAGTGGCGGACCGACCTGGCCACATCCTGATGGTCGGTAATGACCACCACTCTGGCAAATCGGTCGTCTGCCTGAGCTTGGTCCACTGCCCGTGCCAAAGCCGACAGGGCCTCTGGCCCGGTTAGAACGGTTGCTATGTGTGAGCCGGTCTCGGTCATGATTTAGGCCACCTCAGCTGTTGCAAGGAAGATTTACGAGGTGCTGCTGTACGCATCTTGTCTGAATCGGAGGACACAATAGTAAGGACCAAATGCGCTAAGAAGGTTTCTTGTCAATTTGACGCACCCTCAACGGCTAGCCAAGAATCATAGAGTCTGAATGTGTTGCCTCGAAGTATTTTGTTAACAACTCGTTCATGCACTGATAACGCCCCCCGTCGGGTACCTTCCCATCGGTGCATTCATCGCAAGCGCCTTCACAGACTTCAACGAAACGGCAATTACATGAGGGACAGTCGAATCTGTTCAAGACACTAGCCGAAACCTCGATGTGCACTTCGGTCGAACAACAGCGCGGGTAACCTCTGGCCCGTGGAGAGTGTCGCTCATTCTGGGTCATTATTCGGGTTCCATGAAGTCTGGTAAAGGTGTTTTCTGCCTAATAATCTGACGATTGGCAGCCAGGCACACATTAGGAGCTAGCCTCTCACTTTTTCAACTGTAGGGTTTCCCGGTTGCACCTCAGACCTGGAGGCGTGTTCTCGGAAAGCCGGTCTTTCTCGGATTTGTGGTAACGCCCACTGAGAGAGACTAAGTGACCTCAGCTAACCGTTCCTGCAGCACAGCCATTCCGAAGCGCTTTTGAACATGTTGTTGGCCAGCGAAGCACCGATGCAAATGCGGGCAATAGTTGCGGCAGAGACCGCTTGGAGTGGGTACAGCCCGATCTACAGTGTGAGCAGCATCAATTTCGCGCATCTCCTCAAGGGCGTCTACGATACGGTCACGCTCCGCGACGAGTGCCTTGAGTGTCACTGCTGCGCTAACAGTGAACTCTGGGTCATCACCGAACTGAAGATTCACGGTCTCCACGTCGATCGAAGTCTCGTCCAGAACTAGCGCTCTGTCCTTTACGAACCAATCGCACTTTGGCGACATTACTTCCGACATGGCCCACCATGCCCGAACGATTATTCCGGTGTCGAAGCGAGGGTAGACCACGGACCCGCGAGCCTTGTAGTCCCGAATTAACACGCGGTGGTGGGTTCCGTCATCAGACGGTCTTATACCCACGATGTCTGGGCGGGTTCGTGACATAAACCCAGGCTTCAGTTCAACCCCAGCAACTTCCGAGTTGCTGTACAGCGGAGCTTCCGCCCAAACCAGCAGTTGACCGCTTTCGGGGTCAATGCTCCAGTCCTTCATCCCGTCGCGAATCAAGAGGGCAGCCCGGGAAAGTCCGGGGGATGCAGATGTTAGTCGTCTAGCTATTGGGTCATCAAGCCGGTCCATGTTCTGCTGTCGAAGATGCTTATCTAGCAACTGGTTTAGACGCTTGATGGCCGTTTCGTCGTCGAGCGATTGATCAGCCTCATACAGCGTTTCCAGTTGCCGGTGGTAATCCATCAAGGCGTCGTGAATAGCTCGGCTCACTGAAGCAGCCGTGTCGTCGGTGGGTATGACCCCAAAGCCGTCGGCGTGGTTGTCAAACCAGAATCGAGTCTCGCAGTTGCCGAAAGTGTCGACCGCTGACGGCGAATAGCTTATGTAGTCCGTTATGGCCATGTGACTTCTCCTTGTGTCTGGTTCCTGCCCGCTGGTTGCTCTCTACGTTAAGACCGCCTGTGCTTTCAGGTCCGTAACGGCTTCACGTTCCCACGAATGATACTCGTCGGGCTTGGACCAGAATATCTCCCATGCAGCATTCAGTAAGTCGTGGATCTTCCCAGTAGTACCCTCGGTTACGACCCGGCAATTGATGCGTTTTAGCCCTTCAAGTGCGTGAATTGCAGCCCTCTCCAATAACGGATATGGACAGGCCCGCCGAAACATCGGGTCTTGAGTCGCCCCGGTCGCATCAAGGAGGCCCTCCCATTTTTTCCGGACGACTGAGGCTTGTTCAGCGAATCCAATCAAGTCGAGACCGATCAGCATAGCCTCCATCCTGGCGTGATCTGGTGGATGGGACAATGGCCCCGTGAATTGCACTTCATATGGGTCGGCATCGTGCCTTGCAGTCAGATGGAAGTGGGCCCAGGCATATGCTGGGCCCAGGGTATAGATGGCGAAGAGATCGCAGAAAATCTCATTCGCCCACCCTATTGCCCAAGCGTATTCCAGCGTGTCAATAACGTTACCGAAGTAACGCCGTGGTCCGGTAGACCGCTGGTTTGCTTTTCTTTCCTCTGCGAAGTGATCTAACGCGGCTCCAAGGAATTTAGAGTACTCAAGCTGATAAGGCTCTATGACCGGGTTATTCACCTCAGTGATAAGAGGATGCGCGATCTCGTGATACAGGTCAGGAAGGTGTAGCAGGAAGTCCGATTCTGCCAAAGGAACCTCTAGTAGACGGAAGACTGGGCTGATTGAAAAGTATTCGCGAGAGAGACTAGTGACCGTGGGAGGTGCCAAGGGACACCTTATCTCCCTATGAATATCGGCCACGAGCCTGCTCAGTGCTGCGTCATCTGTATGGGACCTAGCCAACGCTGCGACGGCCGTGGTTTCCACATTGGTAAGATCGGCGCGGAACCTCCGAAAGAGCCGGATTCGTTCCGCTACGAGGTCTTGTCGCAAAATGACCGAGTCCCCTAAAAGGTATCCGAAGTCGTCTATTAGACCATCGATGAAGTTGTCGCAAGTCTGACGCAGCGCTATAAACTCATTGACCTGAGAAGAATAGGAAATCTTCGCCTTCAATATCCGTGCGCGCTCCTGGGCTTGACGTATCGCAGCATCGATGTATTCCTCGATCATCGTTTGCCCCTGATCCTAGCGAGAGCTGTCCTGCATTCCTTATCTAACTCCATCGCGATGTGTTCAAGCTGATCGAGCTCGGAAGAATCCGGCGCACGCCCTTCGAGAACTGTGGCCAGCTTTTCACAAAGAACAAGCCCTTGTAGGCGGCGTCCCAATACGATCCTGAGCATCAAACCGGCGTGATCCACCGACTGGGTCGCCGTCGCCTTGCGTAGCAATTCCGAGATCTGTAACCTCGCTTCATCCGCTATCGCGGTCTGCGGATTTCGAAGGTCGATCAGTGCACGGTCCAACGTGTCCGCGTAGGACCGCAGTTGCTGATAGATGCTGACGTTCAGCGCTACATCACTCAAATCGGTCCTCCTAGTGGAATTCGGAGTGCTCCGGCTCGTCCTGGTCTACATTGTCGCCAAAGGCAAGCGCATCCTGGTCGTAGCTCCCAGCGTGCTCAGCTAGACGAATGTCTGTTAGTCTGAGCGAGAATGGGAGCCGCGAGCACCCCTCAGGTCGAGTAAGCGCCAGACAGGTCTGTGCATAAATGTCTTCCAAGACTCGATCGAAAGGCATGGTGCCCTCAACGTACCGCACGTTTAGTGGCTGGGCTGTCCCTTGATGAAGATACTCTCGTCCCGTCGAACAGATGTACCCAGACTTGCTATTCAGTATGTGGTATTGGCCAAGGCCTGGATTTTCAACTCGATCTCCACCTCCGTGTCCCACTTCTACCTCAAATAGGCGAAATGAGACTGCTGATGTCTTGGGTATTTCGACAAAGGAGACTGACGTTCCCTTCATAAGTCCTTCATTGTGCAATGTAGCGATCGCATCCTTCACGCCGTTTATCTCGGACTTGAACCACTGGCCATCTCGAAGCAGCATTATGTTTTCGACTTCGTCAATCCCTAAAGAAGTCTCTTGCCTCAAGATGTCAAGCAAGACCTTTCTTACATGGGCTTGAGACAGCTTTTCCTTGTCTCTGGAGTAGGATATCTCTGTCCGGATAGACGGCCCGGACTTGCCAAGCAGAGTGAAGCAGGCCGTATTATTTTGCACATCCAATGCTATAGTGAGATCCGAGTTCAACGGAGTTGACAGCACGAAGGGCCATCGCTCATTCGTAAGAAGGACCTTGTTGATAGCGACATTGCGAAGGTAACCGTTGAGCCTGCTCCTTTTCTGAGGTATTGACGCATACGCTGGTTCGTTGTTGGACTGTTGGTTAAGGCGATAAGATTCTCCCGGCACTCTCGTATGAATGATTGAAACAAAAAGCTCCTGCTCTCGGAGCTTGGTCATTAACATGGCCGCGAGTTGGTCGTGTTCGCCTCTGCCTCGCCCGACTTCATGAATCATGACGATGCCGTATCCTGGCTCCAGCCCCGCCGCCTCTACAGCTCCGAGGATTGCACTCGCCTGTGCGACAAACGTTTTCTCCACACGATCGTCATATTCGATGATGGTCGGAGAGTAGGGAACCTCTTGATCGTAAAGCGCGTTTACCTCGGCTTTTAGATCGCTGATGAAAGCCGGACCGTAGCTTTCAGCCACCGACCTCGGCACCACGAAGTACTGCCGGTCCATTGGCTTCCGAGAATAAGGCCCAACCTCGGGGGCACGAAGTGCCCTGAGTCGTTCTTTGCCTAGATTCTCGAGACTGACAGAAGTA
This sequence comes from Dehalococcoidia bacterium, assembly GCA_965249065.1. Classification (GTDB taxonomy): domain Bacteria; phylum Chloroflexota; class Dehalococcoidia; order Lucifugimonadales; family UBA3495; genus VXOI01. The sequence continues at coordinate 25,867 of CBDFLG010000002.1, forward strand.
GAATCTGGAGTCCCCCGCACAGACAGGACGACCCCGTGGCCGAACTCCACATCTGGCGGCAGGAATACCCTCTTCGGAACAGCAACAGCATCCAATGAAACGCGAACTTTGAGATTCGCGCTATCCATTCCAGCTAAGGAGTCACTGACGAAAGCCTTGATCAGAGAACGGCGCTTTTGTGGCAGTAAAATAGTGTCGCGGTGGATGCGTCCCACCCGAGAGTCAGCCGTTCCCAACATTGGATAGCAGAGGGCGGCAGCCGCGTGCTTTGTTTCGCCATTTGATGTTAAGTATCCAACAGCCGGGCTATCGGGAGAAAGGAGTGCTACATCCTTCGGAAACGGCTTTGGAGCGTTGCTCATTATGAAATCGAAAAGCGATGTTGTTTGCCGATTATCGAGTTTCAGCAGTTGTTCTGAAACGGTGAGGTCTGGGCAGATTGTTGGTCGTATTTCGTACCAAGCGAGACCATAGTGATACACACAGCGTGCACCTCTGAAGTCTGCAAATGTGCTCTGGGTAAGTTCGGAGGGGAGAGGATTATGCGACACGTACTTATGCGTGACGTCAACACAGACGCCAAAGCCGGATGTCTCGCTGTAAGCTACGCGGAGTGAGTAGCCCCGGTAGACATCAATCCCTTCCCTGGTAAGGATCGGCTCCCTCTCGAACTGAGGATGCCCGCTGGAGGGCTGCCAGTACCTGCGATCGTGATGGAACAACCCGTTGACCATGAACTGAAGAAATCTCAGACAAATCTGTTCGGTGTCCGGCGTGGGGTTCATGTAGTCGAGAGTGGTAATATTGGGAGTCGGTTCGAAGTATGCAGTTGTGTTGGAAACTTGAAACGGTGAAGGTGGATCATCGGAATCGACGGAGACGATGAGAAACAACTGGCCCTCGTCTTCAGTCACTGTAACGGGACTCTTCAGACGCCGGCTGAGATCCCGGACGAGTATCTGAACGTTGCGATCATAGTCTACCTGACTACTTGTGAGCCCCTTAATCCGGTAGCGACGGTACTGGCTTTCAAGTTCGGCCAAGTTCAGGATTTCAAAAAAGTTGGTCTCTCTCTGGCCCATACGACATCCTCTAGATTGGCTGAGTCCCGCATGACTTTCCAGTGTGAACGATTGACAAAGAATCTGTGTAGGCCCAGCCTTGGCTGGTCCACTCCCTCTTTATCGCGATGGCAGACGACTCTATGAGTCAGAAGAGCAGGCGCCGTCATTCATCCCTAGGCCCCGCGCCGTCCTCTCCTGGCACGGGAGCGGAGGAAAGAGAGGTAGTCAAGTAACTCGGCTTCCTCTGTCTGCGTGATTTCACCGAACCGACGGAAAACTTCTGATGCGGACCGTGGCTCGGTCGTCAACGCAGAGGGCGAGGGATACCCGGCTAGCTCCATCAGGGACTCGTATGGGACACCGTAAAGCTCCGCCAGTTTGTAAAGCATGACCGGTGACGGCTGTTTGACTTTTCCGGATTCCATTTGGCTGACAAAAGCGTTGGAGATGCCTGACTTACCTTCCACCTGTCTAAGGGACAAGCCCTTGGCCTCGCGCAAAGCCCTGAGATATTGGCCTAGTGTCGGTTGATCTTCAGTCTCCATGCGCTCACAATAACAAATATTGCTTGATATGTCAAGCATAGAGCGGGGTAGTCGGAACCATCGAAATCAATTGGACCTTCATGGGTTGCTGGCAACCAGCAAAAGCGGAGCACGAGCTGGGTCCCAACCCCCGGATGGTGGGGTGGTGTGTCCCCTGCCGCTACTGGTGGTGTGCGAGACGGCCCGGGGGCGGCGAAACTTCCGGGCCGCCGCCGGAACGCTGGCCATACTGACCGCCACCCTGGAGCGGGCACTGGCCGTTCCGGTGACCAGCGCGGCGACTTCGTGGAGCAGAGACGGCGTACCGGTGGCGCTCCAGTGCCGGGGCTGACCGCCGACGGGTCTGTGGGTGAACAGGACATTATCTCCACCCCGCCACGCTCAGGGTGAGAGTCCTTGCGATGCGGCCCACCAACATAGGTTGCCCTTACTGGATTGGCGAGATCCAGTAAGGCCAGTTGGGCCGCTCAATATCCATTAAGGGCAATGGAGGTTGGCGGAATTCAATGGCGCCCATATCTCACCTAAAGCCAGGGAAGGTGTTTCAAAATCATGCCAATACCCGAATCCAAACTAGGAGCATGGTCTCACCACGGCTCGCAAAAGGCGGCAATCAGGACCCACGAGACCATTAGGAGAGCGCTGGACAATTACACGTGGCCCCAGGAAATGAACTACGATTTCTACCTCCAGGGTTCTTATCATAACGACACCAACTTCGTCGGGGAGAGCGATGTAGACGTTGTGCTGGAACTCGACACCCTATCACAACACGACCGGAGTTCCTTTCCCAACTATGTACTGGGTGTTGCGGCGTCTGACCTCCAACCACAGGCCTCCACCTGGAACGACTTCAGGCGAGAGGCACTGAAGGCCCTGCAGCAAAGCTTCGGCGACCGGACGGTGGGCCAAGGCAACAAGTCGATCAAGCTGAAAGGGGCATCTCGCAGGCTGGCAGCCGACATCGTGGTCTGCATGAAGTACCAGAAGTCCGCGTCCATCTGGACGAAGGTGGAGGGCTTCGCGTTTCAAGCCCTGCAGGACAAGCATTGGGTGGTCAACTTCCCAAAGCTCCACCACGAAAACGGCGTAGCAAAAGGCAGACGAACCGGGGACCGGTTCAAGCGGACCGTTCGCATGTTCAAAGAGGCGCGAAACCACCTGCGAACCACAGGCCGGATCAGGTCCGGGCTCGCTCCGTCTTACTTTCTGGAATGCCTTCTTTATAAGGCCCCGGACTGGACGTATCAGGAGAGATTTGATGAGACCTACTGTGCGATAGTCAACTGGATGAACCAGACCAACCTGGGGAGCCTCTCCTGCCAAAACGGTCAGCAGTACCTGTTCGGCCAGAGTGAAGAACAATGGTCCCTTGGGGACGCCAAGATTCTTGGGTCTCAGCTCTCCAATCTGTGGAACAACTGGAGTTAGCCCGGTGAGACTTCATTCATACGAGCTGGGGGGAAGAGGGAAGGTAACCGTCGCTCTTGCCGTTATGAGCGTCTGCCTGGTTTGGGCCCTTGATGCCGGGCTGGATGCCGTCGACTACGACCCCCAGTGGTGGCTCAGCGTGCCATCGTTCGGCGGATTTTACACGGCCCTGTACTGGATTTTCGATAACCGTATGTGGAGATGGCCGCTGTGGCGGAGAATGGGCCTACTGAACGTTCCGGACCTGAACGGCAGGTGGGCTGGAACCGTCGAATCCTCGTACGGGAATGGGTCCAGATATGAGGTCGCCATTTCAATTTCACAAAGATGGTCAAAGCTGCTGGTCAGTCTAGAAACAGAGTATTCCTTTTCTTACAGCATTTCGGCCACCCTGAAGGTTGCCGACGTGACCATTCCGGAACTCTCTTACCTGTACATCAACGAACCCAAGGCTTCGGCCCCGGACACGATGAGCATTCACCGGGGCACGGCCACCCTGCAGTTGAAGGAAAGCGTCCTTGAAGGAGATTACTACACGGGAAGGGGAAGAATGACTTTCGGATCGATGAGGTTGAGCAGGACGAGGAATGTGCGATAAGGTCGACGACGGGAAGCAAGTAATGCTATTCCGGAGGTTGTCATGGCTGGCCAACGAAGTGGGGCAGTGACCACAAGAGCCTCGGTCTAAGGCTAAGAAAATTGACAGGGATCCCGCTCGCTCCCAGCAGTATACGCTCAGAGGTGTTAATAACGGGCTTAAACTGAGCCAAAAATTACGGACTGGAATTGAGCCACCTCGATAGTTGGGGCATCATCGCCGGACACTTGGCGGAGGTGCCTGCAAGGATTGCTAAGAGGTGGAGATTTGAAAGAGATTTACGAGATGCATGGTCGGGGCCACTCGGCCCGGGCGATTGCCCGGGACTTGGGCCTTGCCCGCAACACGGTGCTCAGGTATCTGCACTCGCCGGAGGCGATGCTCCCCAAGGCGCGGCCGCCACGGGGATCGCAGCTGGACCCCTACACCGGGTACATCGACCGGCGTCTGGCGGAGGGGTTGGAGAACTGCGTCGTGCTGCTGCGGGAACTGCGGGCCCGGGGATACCAGGGGAGCTACACGATCCTCGTGGAGTACGTGCGTCCCCGACGGCGGGGGCGTCAGCCCGAGGCGACGATGCGGTTTGAGACGGCGCCGGGAGAGCAGGCCCAGGTGGACTGGGGCAGTTTGCCGTATGTCGGCGAGGACGGGAAGCGACGCCGCGTCTGGGTGTTCGTGATGGTGCTGAGCTGGTCCCGGGCCTGCTACGTGGAGCTGGTCCGGAGGGCGGACACCGCCGCCTTCATCCAGTACCACGCCAATGCTTTCGAGTACCTGGGCGGCGTTCCCCGCCGCTGCCTGTACGACAACGCCAAGGTGGTGACCCTGGGGCGCGACGATGACCAGCAGCCGGTGTGGAACCTGCGGATGTTGGACTTCGCCCTGCGGGTGGGCTTTGAGATCAGGCTGTGTCAGCCCTACCGGGCCCAGACCAAGGGCAAGGTGGAGAGCGGAGTGAAGTACGTCCGGCACAACATGTGGCCCAGCCTGCGCTTCACCGATGACGCCGACCTGAACCGGCAGGCCCTGGAGTGGTGCGACGTGGTGTCCAACGCCAGAGTGCATGGCACGACTTACCGGGTACCGTGGGAGATGCTGGACGAGGAGCGAGCCCATTTGGGGAAACTTCCAGACCGCGCCACCCTGGCGCCGTACCTCAGGGGGGACCGGAAGGTGGCCCGGGACGGCTTCGTCAGCTGGGAGGACTCCCGCTATGGGGTCCACTGGAAATGGGTGGGAAGGACGGTGCAGGTGGGGCAGCGTCGGGGCACGGTGGAGATCTGGGCGGGCGACGAGCGCATCGCAGTGCATCCCCGGGCCCAGCAGCCTGGTCAGCGTTTCATCCTGCCTGGCCAGTGGGAGGGTCTGCCCCGGGGAGACAACCGGCCCCGCCGGGAGGCGGTGGCGGTGCAGATCCCGGTGGGCGAGGTGGAGCGCCGCTCCCTGGAGGTCTACGAACTGGCCGCGGGAGGTGCAAGGTGATCGCACTGGAACAGGCCCGTCAATATCTGGAGACCCTCGGCCTCAAGCAGGCCGTCGAGATCCTGGACAACACCCTGGACTCAGCCGCCAGCAAGCAATTGCCCTATCCCGACATGCTGGCCGAACTGCTGGGGGCCGAGGTGGCCGCCCGCCGGGAACGGTATCTGACCACGCGAACCCGCCTGGCCCACCTGCCCTTCCAGCGTACCCTGGAGCAATTTGACTTCGCCTTCCAGCCCTCCATCGACGAGCGCCTGGTCAAGGAACTGGCCAGCCTGGCCTTCGTCCCCGAGGCCAGCAACATCCTGCTCCTGGGACCGCCCGGCGGGGCAAGACCCACCTGGCCATAGCCCTGGCCCTCAGGGCCATCGAGAACGGCTTCGGTGCCTACTTCGTCCGCGCCTACGACCTGATGGAAGATCTCAGGAAGGCACGGAACGAGCACAACCTGGACCGGCGCATGAAGGTGTACCTCGCTCCCAAGGTCCTTGTCGTGGATGAGTTCGGCATCTGGCCCTACGACCGGGAGTCGGCTACCGCCTTCTTCACCCTGGTGTCGGCCAGGTATGAGCGGGGCAGCATCATCCTGACCTCCAACAAAGGCTTCGGCGAGTGGGGCGAGCTCCTGGGGGACACCGTCATCGCCTCGGCTGTCCTGGACCGGCTGCTGCACCACAGCCATGTGCTGAACATCCGGGGGGAGAGCTTCAGGCTCCGGGAGAAACGCCAGGCGGGGCTGTTCCCGTCACAGCAACATCTGGCTGCTTCGCCGGAAGGGTCCGGCGACAACTACGCCGACTGACAGAATCGCTGGACATCAACTATGTGGCTCAGTTCCAACACGTTACAAATGGCTCATTTCTAACCCGTCATTGACAGAAGTGTCACCGCTGGCCTTAACCGGCTATGACTTATTCGAGGTATTCCCGAACAGCAACGTCGGTGGCAAGCAACCTCAAGAGGCAAATGAAGAATTGACCATCACCAGCTTCGTTCAAAGGTTCAACTAAGTCTCGCATTTCTGGCGATTCCTCAGGGGTCTCCAGACCGATGACCCGATTGCGGAACTCATCCGGAACGGCCTGGACGTGAACGCTAGCCACACCATGATTTCCATTGAACTGGATCGCCTGGTATGCCAAGGTGATGGACAGCCCGTGCAAGAAAACGGAGGGGAGTAATTTCGATGACTAGCTCGATGGAAGGAAGAGATTGGGGGCTGACCCCTGAGGAGGGAGCGGAAGCATTCGGCCTGATGGCGACAAGTTTCGCTCGATGCTTGCCCAGACTCGGTCCAAAAAGCCTCGTTGAGCCAATGCTGACCGATCTGATGAATCGTAGCCCAGTGTTTCAAGCGTTTTCTTTTGAGCAACGCGCTCACGTCTGGGAACGTTGCCGGATAGTTCTGGATGCAGTCTACATGGAGTTCGAGGAGTCCCCTGATGATTCATAACTTTTCTCCGACTTCTGGGTTTCCGCCACATCAAGGGGACCGTGCACCAAGTGTCTGGATTGAATACAGGCTTCTACTCGGTCAAACGGGGATTGTCGGAGGATCGATGATGTGGCCAGGACTGCCAATGTTGGGAGGAGAGTCGGGTTGTGCGAGATATGGCATCCGTGGTTCAGCAGGGGTATGACCTCCCATTGTGCACCCGAAAAATGAGGCAAGGTCAATTGATGTTCGGCCCAACATAGGAATTGACATTGACACTGGGCGCAGGTCACTCTTGTTCGAGCCCGACCAGATCTCGACGGTTGTCGCGGTAACCGGCGTGGCAAGTTCCGGCAGGTCAACAACCTGAGATACCAACGCGGGCTTGTGCAAGGCCCCGGCTTTAGCTGAATGCAGCTTGAGGAGTAGTCCAGAACAATGACGGGATTCTGGGTGACAGTAGTTGTATTGAGCCTAGCCTCAGCAGCACTGATGGCCTCCTTCCATGTACCCTTCAAGAGTAGTACACCAAAGGTCAAAACTATCTGTGCGTTGCTGGTATTAGCGAGCGCAGCAATCACTCTGGTGATCATCTTCATCTTCGTCAGCGCAGGCCCCACATGGTCCATATCCATCGGACTCCTGTTGTTGTCGACAATGGTTGTCATCATCCAAAGGAGAAGCCTCAAGAAAGGCAATCGTCAAGGTACGGGCCCAACGAACCGGACCGCACTCGCAAACGGGGAGCGCATAAAGAGCTTAGCCCCTTTCATTGGGCGAGCCACATCGATCTCACGCGCAACATTGAAAATGGGTGTCATCGGTTTGGCAATACCCGGACTGGCACTGCTTTTGTACGGCACATTAGAAACAGTAAGAATCAGCCTAACGTACATACCCCCTTGGGAGAGTCAACCTTGGAAGGAAGGACTTACGGCAAGGGTTTATTGGGGCAAAGAACCTTCACCAGAGGCGCGAGCCGGCTTCGAAGCTGTTGCAAACCTCTTTGGTGTCTCATTCCGGTATGTTGAAAGTGAGAAAGAAGCCAACTTGCGTATCTGGCCAGGCACAAGGTTCGCAGGGCAATGCAAACTCGGAGAAGCTGCCGCCTATTCATCGCCGGATCCTATCCATGGAGACGGAGGACTGGAAAGCGGGGACATCTATATTTGCCGCTGGACACTTCCTAGCGACGAACCTCCGATCCCGGCTAAATCTCTAATGGCCCACGAGACAGCGCACCTGCTGGGTGCAGTTCCCCACTTCGGGAACGGCTTGATGGCACATATGGGTGGAAACGGCTCTTGGTGGTTCAGTGAAGAAGAGGTCGATTGCATGCTCGACAGGGTCGAGAAATTCAGATTGGGGGCCAAAGGGATGACCAGACATAGTGAGAAGAAAAATCAGGAGACCAACGATAGCAGACAAGTCCATCCAGGTTGTCCCTCGCCGCCTCGGTTCTAATTTGAGAGAGCCAAAGGCCGCCGGGTAGTGACGGGGCCGGAACAACTAAACAACTGATAGAAGCGCTTTTACCAGGGCAAACGAGACAGACCCACGGTGCCCCAGTGATCATGCAGTTTTGATAGAACATCACAACGTAGGGATCAAGTTAAGCATCAGCGGAATGCAGATCAGAGGCCATCCAAGCTTTACCTCCTCACTCGGGATGCAGGTTGCCACCGGTGTAACCGGCGATCCGGTGCCCGTCTCTAGAGAATGAAAGAGTTATCGTATTTTCCTCCAGCGCGTATCATGTTGCTGAAACGGGACCGAATGCCACTAGAGTCCAAGAGGTATCTGACACAAATCCGCCCATGCCGCGACAGGAGATCACCAAGGACAAAACGCCGATACCAACAATTCCAGGTAGACGCATTCCAGAACCCTTACTGAGGTGGAACCCATCATTTAGACAGGATCAGGGAAGATTTAAGCGACAGCCTCCATGCTCATCCGCATAACACGAACAACTGTTCCGGTGGACCCGGTTGTCTTGACAGAACTAGGGGACGAGTCAAGTGAGGGTCTTGCTGTTCATTTCAATTGTACGTACAACTGTTCCGGTGGGCCTGAGCGTACTGTACTGCGAACTTTTCGTTGGGAGGTCCAGATATAAGGAGTCTGATTAGGTGGGACAAGCGGTACTGTAATACAAAATCTTGAGTGCGTGGCCTTAATATAGTACGGCATAGAGCACTCCGCTTGGTGGTACCCTCTCTCCAATCCCAAGGCCACCGTATGCAACCCGACTGAATCAACTTCAATTGTATTCTGAATTTGAGACTACCCGAACGGATCCCCTATGACTTCGCAATCTCGCAAGAATGTGGATGGAGGCATTCCCTCAATAATGCTTATCTCGCCGTCGGAGTACTCCGCATGCATAATTGACCTAGTCCAGTCCGGCATTGGCTTGTCCACGTACGGGTTTGAGTAGAAAATCGCCCTTGCTCTGTCTAGAGTGCCCGGGTGAACACCATAAAAGGCCACAACTCCACTTACGTGTAGATTTTGCGGTTCGACAGAGTTGAACCAAAAACCGTCTCTCTTTTGGCTATAGTAGGGCTCTGGAAGTGGGATCGTGTCAGTCGGATCGTTATGAACGTAAAACGTGTATTGCTGGCTTCCGAACAACACTTCTCGCAACCTGTGATTAGATTCATCACAACGCAACGCGATAATTAGATTGTCCACGTGCTTGTAGCGCCGAGCCTTCTCGTAGAGACGGTTCTTGGTCCTACCGATATCATCCAGTGATCCAGCCTCCCCCGACAAAATGAGAACAAAGTCATGCTGAGCTTGTCGATTCTCGGGAGAAACTGGGTACAAACGTCCTCGAACGCTCCAGTTCCCGTGTTCGAATACATCGGCTGGCAAATCATAAATGCTAAATTCCGGTCTTAGAGTTGCCTCAACCAATTCTTCATAATTGGCCCGTTTCACCAAATTCTCAAAGGGGCGTTTTAAGGCTTTCTTCTGTGGAGGTGACTCTAGTTTTCCTTTAGTCTCCACAATCAAGCAGAAGTTTGGACAGAGTATTTCATTTAGAGCATCAACTGCGGAGCGTTCATTCCAGTCTCTTTCTAACTCGGTTCCACGCTCCAAGTCGATGTCTGTGGCCTCAACTACATAAGTAAGCTGACTGCCACCCGTGAGTTCTTCCGTCACTCTGAAGTCTGGTGTCAGGCCATCGATCATAGGCTCCACTTGAATCTCTCCACCTGTCCCGAGCAGAAACTCGCGCAAGAATAGCTCGAAGAAGGCTGCGTTAAATTGAGCCTGATCTTTTGCTGACCCCGGAGCCTTGTGGCGCATATTAGCCACAGTTTTTTGCTGATGTTTATTGGGGAGCCGTTCGATCCACCGTTCCAGCATGCGCCTAACTTTTTCGAACTCAGGCAGCGAGGACCGATCGAGGAATGAGTAAGTAGTTTCAGCTCGACGGGACGGTTTGGTGTAGTTCCTAGGCTTGTCGTCAAATAGTTGGGACATCAGACTTCTCCAGATGCCGAAACCGCTACTACTCCTTAGCTGCTAGCGCGACTACGGCAGGTTGTCCCTCCTGTAAAAGCCACTCCGCCTGGATGATTCAGCTAGAATATGTGGCATAGAGTCTGAATGCCAATATGGCATCGAGCAAGGCCGAAAAAAGTGGGCCAGCCTGGACTGAGTTGCGAACTTTTTTGTGGGAGGTTGCCCTATAGACATTGGATGTTAGTAATGGCGACCGACCTGCGAACGACGACGAATCCAGCTTTACAGTTTGTCAGAACCCCTGACAGTCAGCGGCAATGCCGCGTTATGGTCGTGGTCCGCGATGTATGCAGATCCTGGCTGTGGGACGAGGTGCCAGGATCGTCTGTTTCCAGGATGGTCAGTTTCTGGGCTTAGTAAGATCCCGCTCCGCCATCTGCGATGCGAGAAACTGGCGGCAAGCGGAGGCGAACTCCCCTGCTGCAGCCATCATCACGCCGATGTCAAGCCAGAGTGCTACCAACACATCCTGTTTACCGGCCGCGCGCTCCATGAGATTGAGCAGTCCATCTAGTCTCTCGATAGTTTCGCCGCGTGCGAAGAGTAAGTCCGCCCGATTTAGTGCCAAAAGCTTAATTGTAGCGTGTGAGCGAGCCCCACCGCGTGCCAGCGCGAGCGGGCCGTAAAAGACCACCATCTCCTCCACGTCGTCCACGTAGGGATCGAGGAGTGGACATTGAGGCTCATCGTAGTCGTTCTTGTTTGTGTTGCATCTAGGGCAGGCGATGGTTAGGTTCTCCCAATCACAGACTAACGTGGGGTTCTTGCGCTTGGGTAGCTTGTGCTCAATGTGCGTATAGGCGACATCCCTGATTCGCCCCTCACAATACGCACACTTCGAATTCGTTTCCGACTCGAGCGCTACGCGGATTTCTGGGTGAGCGTAGCGCCGCGGCTCCGTTCCGTTCGGATGCTCGCACCATTTCACGTATTCAGCAGTCCAAGCCTCGGCATTCTCGACGAGAACTTGAGGCGGCGTTACAATGGTCAGGCAAATCACGAGCTATGCTCCTCTAACCTGTCCCTTCGGCCGGTAGAAGGCGATCTATGACCTCTGGGAACAGGTGCCCCAATCCAACCGAGCTGAGCTGCGCTCTCAGCGTGGAAAGAAGCTCCGTGGTAAGCTCTTTTTCTCCGACGGAGGCGACAATCTTATGGACTTCGTTCTCCACCCAGAGGGGGGCAGGAAATGGCACGCCGAGAACGTCTGTAAGGACCCGATTTGCACTAGCAGACCGGTCGACATCCTGAAGCTTAGTGGATCTCACGCGCCCGTCGATGAAGTCAAGAACTACAACGTTTGACTCGCGAACCGACGTCACGACGAACGGATTGTGTGTAGAAACTATGAATTGCGCTTGAGGAAATGCGGAAAGCAGTCCAGGAAGAACGGAACGTTGTAGACTCGGATGAAGGTGGTTTTCAGGCTCATCCATAAGCACGGTGAAGGCCCCATCCGAACGGGACCTCATGTAGATCTGCCAAGCTACATCCACGAGTGCGGCAATCCCTCCCGAGGCCGCGTCCAGCGAGAAGTCACCAGTCCCCGTTTCCAGAATCACCTCTGGCATTCGGATCACGAGCCCGCGAAAATCGAGATCAGGCGGTAGCACCTGTCTGAGGACGCCCGAGAAACCCTCGAATGTCTCGCGCGCCTCGTAGTTAGATGCAACGACTTGGTTTCCATAGCCGAACATTGCTAGCGAGATCAAAGCAGCTTTAAGTCGGAAGCTGGGAGACTCAAATCGCCCGCCGGGTTGATAGAACTGCCGAATAGTGTTCAGGTACTGGTTGAACAACTCGCCACGGGCTTCTACCTGAGTGGGGATCTGGGTCACCGTTTGATAGGTGTAGACGGGACGATGCGAGGTGATGTAGATGCCGGGCACTGTCTGCGAGGGACGGATTTGGATCTGGAAGGAGGCACCCTCCGTAGGTGCCTGAAGGACCGCGATGGCTCCGTTGTCATAGGTTAGTTTCCCCACATCGACGTTTCCCTCAGCCACATCGCTGAGAACCCCAGAGAAGTACCTTCGAGCTCCCCTGGGGTCAATTCGGAGAGTACCTATGAAGGCAGGTGTCCATCCAAAGTGCTGACTCAAGACGCTAAGGAGTGTTGTTTTGCCAGAGCCATTCGCACCGGTAATTATCGTCGCCCGAGGGTGGAATTCGATCTGAACCGACCCGAATTGGCGCCAGCCCTCGAATTCAAGCGCAGCGAATCTAGTCATCCTTGGCCTCCCGGGGCTTCCCGCTAATACGTCGATAGCATTCGCTTGTACCAAGGCGATCGTCGGTTTCCGGAATTCTAAAGTTTGCGCTCGTCAATGCATCCATCCGACCGGCTACCTATAACAGCTCAGTAGCGAAAGGTTACTCGCAAGATGTTATCTGCACCCGACTGTATGTCTAGGACGAATCTTAAGGTCGAGGTTCCCGATTGTTTCCCAGCAAAAATTGGGCCTAAGTGTACCGTATTGCGAACTTTTCGGTGGGAGGTCCTGATATAAGGAGTAGTCCGGGGGCCCCGGATCGGCCCCCACGAGCCTCCTGCCTGTCAGGGTTGGAGGCTCGTCCATTCCATCGCAGGCGGCGTGGCCGCCCCGCCAGCGGACGCAAGGAGAGTCCGGCCCTCATTATCGCCGCTGCGTCTCTGGAGAGACAAGACCCTGCACAGCGGTTTCACCAGGGCTTTGGCCAAGCCCCTGCCGGTCAGGGTTTACACCGTCCGCTCTGCCATGAGGCGGGGCACGTCCTCCGGGTCGCCGGTCACGATGGGCGCGTAGCCCGCCTTGGCCAGGGCGTCGCGGACGTAGCGCAGCGCCTGGGGGTCGTCGTCCACGGCGAGGATGCGCACCTGCTCCCCCGCCGCGCGGCGCGAGGCGGCGGAGAGCGGCGCGGCGGAACCCGGGCCGCCAGCCCCGGCCCCGTCCACCGCCGGGATCGTGAAGGTGAACCGCGCCCCCAGGTCCGGCCCGTCGCTCTCGGCCCAGATGCGGCCGCCGTGGGCTTCCACTATCCCCTTGCAGATGGCCAGGCCCAGGCCCAACCCCGCAATGCCGCTCCCCTGGCCCCCGCCCTCGATGCGGGAGAACTTCCGGAACAGGTGGGGCAGCAGGTCCGCCGGCACGCCCCGGCCACCGAGACCGCAACATGCAGGTCCTCTCTCATCCGCTACGGAGTTTCCGTCGCCGGAGTTTCGCAATTCTATCTGATTTCGATGATGCTTCACGCATCAGCAAGGTGGCTTATTGAAGTCGATATAGATGCGCACCGACCTGATATACTGGACTGCGAACACTCCACCACGGCGGTTGCCCCTCCCCAAGGGGCAGCTGTTGCCTTGTCCGGTAAGCGATACTGCATCGGAGAAGTGAAGATGTCCCAGGCGGAGCAGCCGCCCGATGTTCACCACCACCACGACCGCCGGGAGAGCAGCCGCCGCAGGCTGGGCGTGGCTCTTTCGTTGACCGCGGCCTACATGGCGGCGGAGATTGTGGGTGGACTGTGGTCCGGTAGCCTGGCCCTGATTGCTGACGCCGCCCACATGTTGGGGGACGTAGCCGCAATTAGTCTGGCGCTGTTGGCCAGCTGGGTAGCGGGGCGGCCCGCCTCCATTCAGCGCACCTTCGGCTTCCAGCGGACCGAAGTCCTGGCCGCCCTGATAAACGTCCTGGTCCTGTGGATCATTGTAGCCTTCCTGTTTTACCAGTCGTACCTGCGCCTCATGGCTCCGCCGGAGGTGGAGGGCATTCTAATGCTGGGGGTTGGCGGCGGCGGCCTGCTGGTCAACGTCATCGTAGCCTGGGTGCTGCACCGCTCGGCGGCGGAAAGCCTGAACGTTGAAGGGGCCTTCATCCACGTATTGGGAGACCTCCTGGGGTCCATTGGCGTAGTGGCCGCGGGTTTGCTGATTTTCGTCTTCGGCTGGCACATTCTGGACCCCCTCTTCAGCATCGCCATCGGCTTGCTCATTCTCACGTCCTCGGCAAGGCTGCTCTGGAAAGTGTCCCACGTGTTGATGGAAGGCACACCTTCCCACCTGGACCTGCACCGTTTATGCCAACGCCTGGAGACGGTGGAGGGAGTTACCGGAGTGCATGACATCCACGCCTGGTCCATCACCAGCGGATACGATGCCTTCAGCGCCCACGTGACCACCGACCCGCAGGTCCTGAAGAGCTCCGCCGAAGCCCTCCAGCGCCTCCACGACATCGCCTCCCGGGAGTTCGGCGTATCCCATGTGACCATCCAACTGGAGGACGCTCCATTGTGGTGTACCGAAGACCACCACATCGAGCATCCCAGTGGCGCGTCACCCGGGAGCAACATGCAGCGGGGTGGTGGCTGAACTAGCCGGGTATTTTGCTGGACACGGGCAACGTCTTCCCCCATTGGTAAGCCCGATCATCTTGACGGCGCTGGCTTTGGGCGTGGTGGCGCCGGTAACGGCTTTGGCCCAAGGGCCTCTGCCCCAACCCTACCGGACCCTGCTGGCCCGGCGACATGACCGCTCACGATCAAGATGCCGCCGCCCATAACTTGCCTGCGAAGAACCATGCCGAGGCCCCCGTCTGCGCGGAATTGGGCGGATCGGATTGCGACGGGCAGGGTTAGAGTTCCCACTAAGTCATCCAAAGTACCACGGAACGGTATGTTAATATCAGGGAAACTCGACTACCTAACGGCGCGAAGGAGGGCGAGTGCCTGCTACCTGGCGGGAACAAATAGTGGACGCTTTATCCGACTTTCAAGTTGGGTCTGAACTCGTTGGAAACCCCATGACGTGCATTCGACAGACACAATAGCAACGGAAAACTCCGGTACTCGTGGGTAGTCGATTTGGACGCAGCTGAGTAGCTAAGATAAGCCGACAAGCGGGTGTGCCACGTGGTCCCCACGACCGGTTCGGTCCCTGTCAGGTTGAGCTATTGTTACACGCTGAAGTCAAGATACCACGGTCGAGGTCCGGTTCCAGGCTCACGGCTCCACCTGCTCCGGCGTCTCGGCCTTGGCCATGCGGTAGCCGATGCGAGGCTCGGTGAAGATGTAGGTGGGGTTGTCCGCGTCGTCCCCCAGCTTGCGCCGGAGCCTCTTCACCACGTTGCGGACCAGCCCGGGTTCCCCGGTCCTTTCCATGCCCCAGACCCGTTGCAGCAGTTGGTCGTGGGTCAGCACCCGCCCGATGTTCACCGAAAGCTCGTAGAGCAACGCGTACTCGGTGGCCGTCAACTCCACCTCACGTCCGGCCACGGTCACCCGGCGTTCGGCGTAGTTGACGGCCAGGTCTCCCAGCAGATAGGGTCCGGTCGGCTCGGCTCCATAGGGTCCGGCCCGCCTGCGCAGGGCCGCCCTGATCCTCGCAGCCAACTCCGTCGGCGAGAAGGGCTTGACCACGTAATCGGTGGCTCCCATGTCGAAGGCCCGGGCGACAACGTCGTCCTGGCCGTACACCGACAGGAAGATGACCGGCACGTCCGCCGTCTTCAGGATAGCCTTCATCAGCTCGATCCCGTCGCTCCCCGGCAGCATCAGGTCCAGCAGGACCAGGTGGGGCTTCTCCTCCTCCATGAGGCGGGGCACGTCCTCCGGGTCGCCGGTCACCACCGGCGCGTAGCCCGCCTTGGCGAGGGCGTCGCGAACGTACCTCAGCGCCTGCGGATCGTCGTCCACCGCCAGAATGCGCACCTGATCCCTCGTGGCCCGGCGCGAGCGGGCGGCGAGGGGAACGGGTTCCGCCGCGCCGCCTACCCCTTCCCCGTCCACCGCCGGGACCGTGAAGGTGAACCGGGCGCCCAGGCCCGGCCCGTCGCTCTCGGCCCATATGCGGCCCCCGTGGGCCTCCACTATCCCCTTGCAGATGGCAAGGCCAAGGCCCGACCCCTCGATGCCGCTCCCCCGCTCCCCGCCGTCGATCCGGGAGAACTTCCTGAACAGGTGGGGCAGGAGACCGGCCGGCACACCCCGGCCCTCGTCGGCGACCGAGACCGCAACGTGCACCCCCTCCCGCACGGCGGTCACCCGGATGGGGGACCCTTCGGGCGAGTACCTGGCCGCGTTGGAGAGCAGGTTGCTCAGCACCTGGACAATGCGCCGCCGGTCAGCCATGACCGGGGGCAGGTCCGGCGCGAGGGCGACGTGGAGGTTGTCCCTGCCGCCCCCACTCAGAAACCTGTTCCCGGCCTCGTCCACCATGTCCGCAACGTCCGCGGGTCCGGGACCGACCGATAGGGTGCCCGTCTCGATGCGCGCCACGTCGAGCAGGTCGCCGATCAGGTAGCGCATCTGGTCGGACTGGTCGCGGATGATCCGGAAGAACTGCATCATCTCGGCGGGGTCCAGCTCGGACGCGGCCTCCAGCAGGGTCGTGACGGAGCCCTTGATGGAGGTGAGCGGGGTCCGCAGCTCGTGGCTGACCATGCCCAGGAACTCGGCCCGCAGCCGCTCCAGCTCCTCCATCGGCGTCATGTCCTGTAGGGTAACGACGAAGGACTCGACCTCGCCTTCGTCCGAGCGGATGGGCGTGGCGTTGAGCAGCGCGGTGACGCTGCGGCCGTCGGGGACCCGGATGACGATCTCCTCGGCCCGCACCGTCTCTCCGGTGTTCAGCGCCTGCGCCAGGGGCAATTCCAGGAGCGATACCTCGCGCCCGTCGGCGCGCCGAACAGTCACCACCTCCAGTAGCTGCTCCGGCGGCTGGTCGGGCATCCGCAGGCCGTCCACGATCCTTCTGGCCTCCCGGTTGAACGACACCGGGGCTCCCGTCCTCGCGTCGAAGACCACCACGCCCACCGGCGAGGTGTTTATCAGGGTCTCCAGGTCGGCCCTGGCCCGCTGCTCCTCCCGGTGCCTGCGGGCGTTGGCGATGACCAGCGCCGCCTGGGAGGCGAACGTGACCAGCGTGTCCTCGTCCTCACGGGTGAACTCCTCGCTCGATTCCTTCTCCGCGACGTAGATGTTGCCGACGCGCTCGTCCCGGTGGAGGACCGGAGCCGCCAGAAAGGACACGGCAGGGCCTACCGGCAGCGGCGGGCGGAGATCGGGAAGGCCCAGCGACCGGATGTGGCCGAGCAGGTCCGGGAGCCGCAGCGGTTCCGAAATCCCATTGAGGTACTCGAAGAGCCGCATCCCGCCGGGCAGGTCCCACAGCTGCCCGGCCTCCTCGGTGGTCATGCCGGAGGAGAGGAAGTCCTGTATCCGTCCCGAATCGTCGAGGAGCGTTATCACCCCGTAGCGGGCGTCCGTCAGCGACCGGGCGGAGTCCAGGACCCCTTGTAGCACCGTGTCCAAGTCCAGGCTCTCGTTGATGCGGAGGCTGGCCTCGCTCAACCTGGAGAGCCGGTCTCGCAGCGCCTCGATCTCTCGGTCCCGCTCGTCTGACTGATTCATCTTCCCGCCTTGGTCTGGCTGTAGACGACCGGGTGCTCCTCACCGTTGCGTAGCCGCCGGATGCATGGCTGGAATCGGGACTCGCCGGCCCGGTCGGTCCTCATTATACCTCTTGGGAAGCATAATTACACAATAATTGATACGGGAAGAGACTTGATTAACATACTGATGACATACGAGTAGTCTATGCTGGTCTTCGGTCCATTGACCCATTGACGGGAGGCGTTCATTTGGCGTTCGATTGGCGACTACTTCGACTGGAGACGGCGTGCACGCAGGCGGCGTCCGCCGCCGTGACTACCGCCCCCGCCGGCTGTCCTTCTAGCACATACGTTCACCCCCCCCCCTGACAGGGGTATGTAAAGCATGAATTGGCGTGAAAATGACCTCAAAAGCACCACCGGACCGTCATTCACGCGAAAGCGGACATTCACATGATGGAGATGGAAGCCCCCATTTTAGTAGCTGGCAAGACTGGCAAAGCGGTCCGGAAGGGTTTGATGCAGCTCTCACTACTCACTCCTCTTCGCTCACTCTGAAATGATACATACCCTTGTCAGCCCCCCCCCCCCCGATTTTCCCTCTCTAGGAGCCGTCGCCGCCCCGTCACGCGTGCCGCGCCTCTAGCCGGAGGCCCGCTGTGAAGAATCATGCCTCCCCCTTCCGCGCCCTCCGTTGGCTGCGCTCCCCAGCCGCCCTGCTGCTGCTGATGGCAGTGGCGGGGGCGCTGCTCTTCTCGCCCGCGCCCGCCGCCCAGGCCCAGACCCCGTCCACCGACGCCACGCTGAGCGCGCTGAGGCTAAGCCATGGCACGCTGCGCCCCGTGTTCGCCGCCGCCGGGACGGAGTACCGGGCCGCCGTGGCCAACGACGTGACCCAAATCACCGTCACCCCCACCGCCAACGAAGCCAACGCGACGGTGACCTACCTGGACGGCAGCGACGCGGCCCTGGCCGACGCCGACGACAACACAGGCGGCCATCAGGTGGCCGCGGCGGTGGGTGCGACCACCTTCAAGGTGAAGGTCACGGCGGCGGACGGCAACACCGTCAAGACCTACACCGTGGTCGTCGAGCGGGACTCCGCCGACGCCTACGGCTGGACGCCCACCCGCGACCTCAACGGGCTGAACGCCGCCGGGAACAAGAAAGGATACGGCATCTGGTCCAACGGGACCACCATGTGGGTGGCGGACTTCAGCGCCACCAAGCTCTACGCCTACACCCTCAGCGGCGGCGCCCGCGACAGCGCCAAGGACATCGCCCTGGACTCCGACAACGGCAGCGCCAGGGGCATCTGGTCCGACGGGACCACCATCTGGGTAGCGGACCGGAGGGACGACAAGCTCTACGCCTACAAGCTGAGCGGCGGAACCCGCGACACCGACAAGGAATTCGACCTGCACGCCGACAACAGCGACCTCAGGGGCATCTGGTCCGACGAAACCACCATGTGGGTGGTCGACGACGACGACAAGCTCTACGCCTACACGCTGAGCGACGGAACCCGCGACGCCACCGAGGAATTCGACCTGCACGCCGACAACGGCGCTGCCAGGGACATCTGGTCCGACGGGACCACCATCTGGGTGTCCGACAACACCGAAGACAAGCTCTACGCCTACGCGCTCAGCGACGGAACCCGTCAAGCCGGCAAGGAATTCGGCACCCTGGCCGGCACCGGAGGGTTCGCCGGAACCACAATAGCCCCTGCGGGTATCTGGTCGGACGGGACCACTATGTGGACGCTCGAAGTCGAGATCCTCCACCCCTTTGACGGCAAGATTTACTCCTTCAACATGCCGCCGGCGGCGGCGTCCGACGACGCCACCCTGAGCGCCCTGGGCCTGAGCGCGGGGACGCTCAAGCCCCCCTTCGCCGCCGACACGACCATCTACACGGGGTCGGTGGCGAACAGCGTTGCCAGCGTGACGGTGACGGCCACCAAGAACCACGCCGATGCGACGGACCCGGTCATCAAGAAGGGCGCGACGGAGTATGCCAACGGGACGGTCCCGCTGGACGTGGGGGACAACGTCATCACCGTGGAGGTGACCGCCGAGGACGGCGTGAGTACGCAGACCTACACCGTCACCGTGACGCGGGCGGAGGCGAGCGCTGCTCCCAGGCTGGAGACCCTGAGCGTGGCCAACGCCGCAGACGGCGCGGCCCTCACGCTCACGCCGGTCTTCGCCGCCGACACGATGGAGTACAACGGTAGCCCGGCCTACCCCGTGAGCCTGGTGACCGTGACGGCGACGGCCGCGTCCGGCACGACGGTCGCCTTCGAGGACGGCGCGGGCGCGGCCCTCACCGACGCCGACGGCGCCACCGGCTTCCAGGCCGCCCTGGTTCCGGGGGAGAACGTCATCAAGGTCAAGGTGACCAAGGGCGGGGCCAGCGCCCACTACACCCTCACCCTCATCCGCGCCAAGGCGCAGGTCTTGATCACGGCCGCCCTCGCCCCCGCCGTCCCCGAGGGGACCGCGCTGGTCTTCCGTGTCAGCCGCCGCGCTGCGGCGGCGGACACGCTGGCGGTGACGGTGAGCGTCAGCGAGGACGGCGCGATGGTCGACGACGCCCTGGAGACGAGCAGCACGGTCACCATCGCCGCCAACCAGACCAGCGCCGACCTCACGGTGCAGACCGACGCCGACGACGACGTATGGGAGGAGCACTCGACGGTCACGGCGCGGACCGAGCCCGGCGACCTCTACGTCCAGGCCCAGCCGGCTATGGCGCAGATCGAGGTGCGGGACGACGACTTCCCCGCCGCGTTCACCCACCTGAGCGTGAACACGACCGTGGCCGAGGACGCGGGGAGATTGGATTTTCACGTACAGGTGGACACCTTCGGCGACACGCAGCCGCACCGGTCAGTCGACTTGACTGTGGCCACGCGGAGCGGCACCGCGGCCTCGCCCGGCGACTTTACCCCGGTCAGTGAAACCTTCACAGTCCGCGTCTCGGACTTCAAGCAACAGGCCAACGGTAAATGGCGCGTAAGAATCTTCCGGGACACCACGATCGTCAACGATGCGGTCCACGAGCCCGACGAGCAGTTCGAGCTGTTGCTGGAATCGACGCCCTCCAGACCCGCCGCGCTGCTTCTTCCCAGCAGCCCGTCCACCGTCACCATCCTCGACGACGACACCCCGATGCTGCTGGTGAGCAACGTGCGGCAGGGTCCGGCAGAGCGCATCTTGACGACCGCCAACGCCGAGTTCGCCCAGGGCTTCACCACCGGGGCCGCCGACGACGGCTACACCCTGGGCTCGGTGGGGCTGTACCTGCCGAGCGCGCCGGGCAGCGCGACGCTGACGGTGAGCCTGCGGGCCGCCGACGGCGACAACCCCAGCACGACCGCGCTGCACACGCTGACCAATCCCCAGACCTTCGTCATCGGGACCAACTACTTCGCCGCGCCGGCCGACACCGCGCTGGCCAAGGACACGACCTACTTCGTGGTCGTGAGCGGCTCGGCGGCCTTCTCGCTGGGCATAGTCCCCGACGACGAGGAGGACTCGGGCGGCGCGGCCGGCTGGTCCATCGCGGACCGGGCGCGGGCGGTGCAGTCGGGCGCGTGGGCAGAGCACTCCACCGACGATAACCTCGCCGTCTCGGTCCGGGGCGAGGAGTTCGTCTCCAACGACGCCACGCTGTCGGCCCTGACCCTGAGCCACGGAACGCTGCGCCCCGGGTTCGCCGCCGACACGACGGAATACCGGGCCGCCGTGGCCAACGGCGTCGCCCGGATCACCGTCACCCCCACTGTCAACGAAGCCAACGCCACCGTGACCTACCTGGATGGCAGCGACGCGACCCTGGCCGACGCCGACTCGGACACGACCGGCCAGCAGGTGGACGCGACGGTGGGCATGACCACCTTCAAGGTGAAGGTCACGGCGGCGGACACCACCACCACCCAGACCTACACCGTGGTCATCGAGCGGGACTCCACTGCCGACTACGGCTGGACGCCCACCCGGGACCTCAACGGACTCAACGCCGCCGGGAACGGGAAAGGATACGGAATCTGGTCCGACGAGAGCACCATGTGGGTGGCGGACTTCGGCGAAGACAAGCTCTACGCCTACACCCTCAGCGGCGGCGCCCGCAACAGCGCCAAGGACATCGCCCTGGACTCCGACAACGGCAACCCCGTGGGCGTCTGGTCCAACGGGACCACCGTCTGGGTGGCGGACTTCGTCGACGACAAGCTCTACGCCTACACGCTGAGCGATGGAACCCGCGACACCGACAAGGAATTCGCCCTGGACTCCGACAACGGCAGCCCCGTGGGCATCTGGTCCGACGGGACCATCATCTGGGTGGCGGACGGTAGCGACGACAAGCTCTACGCCTACACGCTGAGCGATGGAACCCCCGACACCGACAAGGAATTCGCCCTGGACTCCAACAACGACGAGCCCAGGGGCATCTGGTCCGACGGGACCACCATCTGGGTGGCGGACGGTAGCGACGACAAGCTCTACGCCTACGGGCTGAGCGGCGGGGCGCGCCAGGCCGGCAAGGACTTCGGCACCCTGGCCGGCACCGGAGGGTTCGGCGCCAACAAGGGCCCACAGGGCATCTGGTCCGACCGGACCACCATGTGGGTGCTCGAAGTCAAGGCCGTCTCCCCCTTTGGCGGCAAGATTTACTCCTTCAACATGCCGCCGCCGCTGGCCTCCACCGACGCCACCCTCAGCGCCCTGGGCCTGAGCGCGGGGACGCTCAAGCCCGCGTTCGCGGCGGGCACGACGACATACACGGCGGACGTGGAGAACAGCGTCGCCGGCGTGACGGTGACGGCGACCAAGAACCACGCCGACGCGACGGCCCCGGTCATCAAGCTGGGCGGCACGGCGGACGCCGACGGCACGGTGGCGCTGGCCGTGGGGGACAACGTCATCACCGTGGAGGTCACCGCCGAGGACGGCGTGACGACCGAGACCTACACCGTCACCGTGACGCGGGCCGAGGCGGCGGAGTCCACGGGCACGGCGGGCTCCTCCATCACCGTGGTGATCGAGGACATAGCATCCGGCAAGAAGGTCACGGTCAGCTGGACCGACGGGGGGACCTGCGCGACGACGAGCAGCTATAACGTGTACCTGTACTCGGCGGGCTTAGACTCGACGCTGGCTGCGGGAATCACGGTGACGCCGGCGGCGGGCACCAGCAGCTATTCGAAGGCCAAGGACTTCACGTCGTTCCTGATGGACGAGGTGTCGGTCTGGTGCGGGACGCCTGCGAGCGGGCGGCTGGTGGCGAAGGTCGCCGGACTGAACGAGGGCGCGGTGGGAACCTACACCCACAGCGTGCCCGCCGCGTCCACCGACGCCACCCTGAGCGGGCTGGCCCTGAGTGCCGGAACGCTGCGCCCCGGGTTCGACGCCGACACGACGGAATACCGGGCCGCGGTGGTCAACGGCGTCGCCCAGATCACCGTCACCCCCACCGTCAACGCCGCCGGGTCGACCGTGGCCTACCTGGACGGCAGCGACGCGGTACTGGCCGACGCCGACTCGGGCACCGACGGCCACCAAGTGGATGCGGCGGTGGGCCTGACCACCATCAAGGTGAAGGTCACCGCGGCGGACACCACCACAACCCAGACCTACACCGTGGTCATCGAGCGGGACTCCGCCGACGACTACGGCTGGACGCCCACCCGCGACCTCAACGGGCTGGAGGCCGCCGGGAACACGCACGGGTTCGGAATCTGGTCCGACGGGACCACCATCTGGGCAACCGACTTCAGAGACGACAAGCTCTACGCCTACACGCTGGACGGCGGCGCCCGCGACAGCGCCAGGGACATCGCCCTGCACCCCAACAACAGTAGCGTCTCGGGCATCTGGTCCAACGGGACCACCATGTGGGTGGCCGACCCCACCGACGACAAGCTCTACGCCTACACGCTGGCCGGCGGCGCCCCCGACAGCGCCAAGGAATTCGCCCTGCACTCCAACAACGTTAGCGCCAAAGGCGTCTGGTCCGACGGGACCACCATCTGGGTGGCCGACCCCACCCTCAGCGACCTCAGGCTCTACGCCTACACGCTAGACGGGGGTGCCCGCGACAGCGCCAAGGACATCACCCTGCACTCCAACAACGGAGCCCCCACCGGCGTCTGGTCCGACGGGACCACCATCTGGGTGGCCGACTCCGGCGACGACAAAATCTACGCCTACACCCTCAGCGGCGGCGCCCGCGACGCCGACAAGGACTTCGACACCCTGACCGGCATCAGATGGTTCGGCGTGGGCCTCACATACCCGCTGGGCATTTGGTCCGACGGGACCACCATGTGGACGCTCGGACAAAGGATCGCACCCTCTGCCACCAGCAGGATCTACTCCTTCAACATGCCCCCGGACACGACGGCCCCGGCGCCCACCATCGCGCTCGACACTGACACGACGGACTTCCGGCTGGTCATCAGCTTCGGCGAGGCGGTGACGGGCTTCGAGGAGAGCGACATCCTCCTGAGCGAGCACTGGTCGCTGCAGGCCGGGACGCTGGCGGCGGACACTCAGTCGACGGGCAGGTACACGGTGGTGTTCGAGGCCGACCGGGACATCGGCGGGCTGAAGCGGGACCTGACGGCGACCATCGCGGCGGGCG
The DNA here is from genome assembly GCA_965249065.1 of Dehalococcoidia bacterium. Taxonomy (GTDB): domain Bacteria; phylum Chloroflexota; class Dehalococcoidia; order Lucifugimonadales; family UBA3495; genus VXOI01. The sequence continues at coordinate 49,980 of CBDFLG010000002.1, forward strand.
CGACCAACGACGCGGCGTCCAACCCCAGCCTCGAAGGCTCCCTGGAGGTCGAGGACCTGTTCGCCGGGCCGGCGGTGTTCGTCAGATACTCTCCGTACATAACGGAGACCTACCAGGCGTGCGAGACGCCGGAGGACGGCGGGACGGAGGTGTGCGAGGAGAGGACGAGAGAGGTGTACGCCCCCGACGCGGACGCCGGCGACTTCCGGGTCCTGATCACCTTCCTCAACAGCCACATCGAAGGCCGTCCGGTGACGGGCTTCACGATTGACGACATCGAGGTCTCCGTCGACGGGACCGTGGACGTGTACGCCGCCTCGGAGATGGGGAACGAGATCCGGCAGGACTTCGAGAAGCTGCGGACGCAGTCGCCGGACGCCGACGGCGTTCTCCAGGACCGTCCGGAGACGTACGGAGCGCACTACCGGGTCACCATCCACCCGGCGTCTTCGTGCGATTCCTGCACCATCGTCATCGGCGTGCCGGCGGGTGCGGCGACGGGCACGAACCTGACCGAGAACGGGGTGGAGATTCCCAACACCGCCCGGCCCAACGTGGGGTCCCAGCCGCTGACGGTGGTGCGCACGGGCATTGTGCTCGCGTCTGCCATTCCCCACGTCGACGCAGTTACGGTACGCAGAGACCCCAGCGTCAACTCCTACCGGGTCGGCATCCTGCTGAGCATCCCCCTCGCCAACCCGGACCGGGCCCTCTTCACGGCGACCAACGCCGAGCTGGAGCAGATCGGAACCGGGCACGGCGGCCTCTACGAGTTCTGGGCGAACCCGGATACCGACGGCGACGTGGTGATCTCGGTTGATCTGAGCGGCCCGGGAGGCCGCGACTTCACCTACACCATCAGCGGGGCCAAGAAGTACAGCCCGCTGGAGTCGTCGCGGGCGGCGGAGGGCGGCGAAGAAGAAGAAGCGGCGGCGGTGGAGGCGGAGATTCCCGACGACGGCCTGCGGGCCATCCTGGAGCGGGCGCTGGGCAAGGAAGCGGGCGAGGCGGTCACGCAGGATGAGCTGGCGTACCTGGCGCTGCTGGACCTGCGGGGCATGGACGTGGCCGACCTGACCGGCCTGGAGCACGCGGTCAACCTGACCGACCTCTACCTGGACGACCTCAGCCTGGACCTGGCGCCGCTGAAGGGGCTGGGGGTCAACATCCACGTCGACGGGCAGGCCGTCCGTCCGGCGCCCGCGTCCGACGACGCCACCCTGAGCGGCCTGGAACTCAGCGGCGCCGCCCTTTCCCCGGCCTTCGACCCCGGCACGGAGACCTACGCCGCCGAGGTCGCCAACGACGCGGCGGAAACCACCGTGACCCCTACCACGAACCACGACGGAGCAACCTACGCCATCAAGCTGGACGGCGTGGGCGACGACGACGGGACCGTCTCGCTCGCGGTGGGCGAGAACGTCGTCGCCATCGAGGTCACCGCCGAGGACGGGAACACCGTCAAGACCTACACGGTGACCGTCACCCGCGCCGAACCGCCGGCCCCAGGGCCGAGTGTGACGCTTGCCCTCTCGCCCTCCGGCGCTGTCGAGCCGGGGACGGCAATCACCGTAACCATGTCCTTCGCCAACCTGGAGTTCGACTCCGACAAGGCCACCAGGGACTACGTGTTCCGGGCCGACGTGAAGAACTCGGACAACAGGGACGCCGACGGGTGCGAGGACCGGAACAACGGCTATGGCCTGGGCGTCGAGCGCTACATGTGGAAGGTGGACGAAGACCCGGAGACCCGCAGGGGAAGGGTTGCCGCCGGATGTCCGGCGGGGGACTACACGGTGCGGGCCAGCATCGCATCCCCGGACAACGTGGAACTGGCCTGGGCCAGCGCGAGCTTCTCGGTCGTCGAGCCGGAGCCGGAGCCGCCGCCAGCCTCCACTGACGCCGCGCTGAGCGGGCTGACCCTCAGCGGCGTCACCCTGGCCTTCGACCCGGCCACCACCGCCTACACCGCCCAGGTCGCCAACGACGTGGATCAAACGACCGTCACGGCGACCACGAACGACGACGGAGCGACCTACGTGGTCAAGCTGGGCAGCGTGGCCGACGAAGATGGGACAGTCTCGCTCAGCGTGGGCGAGAACGCTATCAGCATCGAGGTCACCGCCGAGGACGGCAACACAACCCACACCTACACGGTGACCGTCACCCGCGCCGCGCCGCCTCTGTCCACTGACTCCACCCTGAGCAGTTTGGTGCTTTCTGGCGTCAACATAGGCGCGTTCGACCCGGCCACTGTTGCGTACACCGCCAGCGTCGGGAACGACGTGACGGAAACTACAGTAACTCCGTCAGTCAACCACGACGGGGCCAACTACGTGGTCAAGCTGGACGGGCAGGTTGACGCGGACGGGACCGTGGAACTGTCCGTTGGAGAGAACGTGGTCGGCGTGGTGGTAACGGCTGAGGACGGCGAGACCGTCCGCACCTACACCGTCACCGTCACCCGCGCCGCGTCTCAGCTCTCCACGGACGCCGCGCTTCGCAGCCTGACCCTCAGCGGCCTCACCCTGGCCTTCGACCCCGCCGTCACCGGGTACACCGCCCAGGTCGCCAACGACGTGACGGAAACGACGGTAACTCCGGCGGTCAACCACGACGGGGCAACCTACGCCGTCCAACTGGACGGGCAGGTTGACGCCGACGGGACAGTCCCGCTCAGCGTGGGCGAGAACGTCGTCGCCATCGTGGTAACGGCTGAGGACGGCAAGACCACCCACACCTACACGGTGACCGTAACCCGCGCCGCGCCGCAGCTCTCCGACGACGCCACGCTCCGCAGCCTGGCCCTCAGCGGCGTCACCCTGGCCTTTGACCCGGCCACCACCGGGTACGCCGCCAGCGTCGCCAACGACGTGGATCAAACGACCGTCACGGCGACCGCGAACCACGACGGAGCGACCTATGTGGTCAAGCTGGACGGGGTGGCCGACGCGGACGGGACCGTCCCGCTCAGCGTGGGCGAGAACGTCATCACCATCGAGGTCACCGCCGAGGACGGGGAGACCGCCCGCACCTACACCGTAACCGTCACCCGCGCCGAACCGCCGGCCGACGACGCCACGCTGGGCGGGCTGGAACTTAGCGGAGTCGCCCTCGCCTTCGATCCGGCCACGGACTCTTATGAAGCAAGTGTGGCCCACGACGTGGAGCAGACCACCGTAACGGCAACGCCGAACCACGACGGAGCGACCTATGTGGTCAAGCTGGACGGAGCCGCCGACGCGGACGGGACCGTGGGCCTGGCCGTGGGCGAGAACATCATCAGCGTGGTGGTAACGGCGGAGGACGGGGAGACCGCCAGGACCTACACGGTGACCGTCACCCGCGCCGCGGCTGCTCCGGAACCTACCCCGGAACAGACCAAGCCTTTTATCGAGGTCCACTTCCCAGGCGGACCGGCGCTGACCCAGGGCGAGGAGACCGGGGTGGAGATCAGATTCCACAACCTGGAGTTGGGCCGGAACGTTAAACACCGGTTCTGGGCGGACATAGTGGACAACTCCGGAAACGCCGCCAGCGCCTGTGAGGGCCGGGGCTTGGGTCAGACCCGGAACATGAGCCACGTCGATGAGAACCCCGAGGTCCGCACCGCAATCATATCCGCCGCTTGTCCTGCCGGCGAACACGAGATCAGGGTCTTCATCATCGACTCGAACGGCGGTGGCATTGCGAGGACCGCCGTCAAGTTCAGGGTGGAATAGGCGGTGGGCGCGTCCCCTCGAATACCGGGGCTTCCGGTTGAGACAATCATCGTGGAAGGTTGCTGTGAAAGCGGCGAGAGCCTGCCGTCCAATTCGTCAACCTTCACCAGCGCCGTAGACAGACCCCTGGCCGGTCCAGCATCGGCTGCTGCTCCTCGGCGGTCATCCCGGAGGAGAGGAAGTCCTGGATTCGCCCCGCATCGTCCAGGAGGGTGATCACCCCGTAGCGGGCGTCCGTCAGCGACCGGGCGGAGTCCAGGACCCCTTGTAGCACCGTGTCCAAGTCCAGGCTCTCGTTGATGCGGAGGCTGGCCTCGCTCAACCTGGAGAGCCGGTCTCGCAGCGCCTCGATCTCTCGGTCCCGCTCGTCTGACTGATTCATCTTCCCGCCTTGGTCTGGCTGTAGACGACCGGGTGTTCCTCACCGTTGCGTAGCCGCCGGATGCATGGCTGGATTCGGGACTCGCCGGCCCGGTCGGCCCTCATTATACCTCTTGGGAAGCATAATTACACAATAATTGATACGAGAAGAGGATTGATTAACATACTGATGACATACGAGTAGTCTATGCTGGTCTTCAGCCCATTTATGGGAGGTGTTAGCTTGGCGTTCGATTGGCGACTACTTGGACTGGAGACGGCGTGCACGCAGGCGGCGTCCGCCGCCGTGACTACCGCCCCCGCCGGCCGTCATTCTAGCACATACGTTCACCCCCCCCCCCCGATTTTCCCTCTCTAGGAGCCGTCGCCGCCCCGTCACGCGGGCCGCGCCTCTAGCCGGAGGCCCGCTGTGAAGAATCACGCCTTTCCCTTTCCCGCCGGGACTTTTCGACCCTCTCAGCCAGACCGAAAAGCCGGACGCCGTTGCCGGGATGTCTTATCCCGGTTGACGCGCCGTCCGGCTTTTCCATTGGCCGCTGAACCGCACCCGGCTGCCTTCGCTGCGGGCGCAGTCGCCCCGCCATCTTCACGTTTCAGGAGCAGAAATGCACCCATTGCACCCATTGAATCCGAGAGCGCTGATTGGAATGATCGCCGTCCTGGGCTTCCTGGCCGTGGCCGGCCTGTTGGCCTCCCAACCCGGGTGGGCCAACCTGGCCCACGCCCAGGATTCGCCGTCGGTCGCCATTGAACTGTCCGGCGACTCGGTGGAGCCGGGGACTGCAATCACCGTAACCATGTCCTTCGGCGGTCTGGAGTCTGACTCCGACAAGGCCACCAGGGACTACATCTTCCGGGCCGACGTGAAGGACTCGGACAACGAAGACGCCGACGGGTGCGAGGACCGGAAGAACGGCTATGGCCTGGGGGTCGAACGCTACATGTCGAAGGTGGACCAGGACCCCGAGGTCCGCCGGGGTGCCACCTCCGCCGGTTGTCCGGCGGGGGACTACACGGTGCGAGCCATGATCGCATCCCCGGACAACGTGGAACTGGCGTGGGCCAGCGCGAGCTTCTCCGTCGTTGAACCGGAGCCGCCGCCCTCCACCGACGCCACGCTGAGCAGGCTGGCGCTCAGCGGCATCGACTTCGGGGCCTTCGACCCGGCCGTCACCGGCTACACCGCCGAGGTCGCCAACGACGTGGCGGAAACCACCGTCACCCCCGCTACGAACCACGACGGGGCGACCTACGTGGTCCAACTGGACGGGGCCGACGACACCGACGGCGTAATCCCGCTCAGCGTCGGCACGAACGCTATCAGCATCGTTGTAACGGCCGAGGACGGCGAGACCGTCAAGACCTACACCGTCGCTATCACCCGCGCCGAACCGCCGCCCTCCAATGACGCCACCCTGAGCGGGCTGGCGCTCAGCGGCGTCACCCTGGCCTTCAACCCCAGCACGGAGACCTACACCGCCCAGGTCGGCAACGACGTGGATCAAATGACCGTCACGGCGACCACGAACCAAGACGGAGCGACCTACTTGGTCCGGCTAGACGGGGCCGACGACGCCGACGGGACCGTGGCGCTCAGCGTGGGCGAGAACGCCGTCAGCATCGAGGTCACCGCCGAGGACGGAGAGACCAAGAAGACCTACACCGTCTCCGTTACCCGCGCCGCGCCCGCGCTCTCCGGCGACGCCACGCTGAGCGGGCTGGCGCTCAGCGGCGTCACCCTGGCTTTTGACCCGGCCATCACCGCCTACACGGCCGATGTCGCCAACGACGTAACCGAGACCACCATCACCCCGGCGGTGAACCACGACGGGGCGACCTACGCCGTCAAGCTGGACGGGGTGGCCGACGACGACGCAACCCTTGATCTGGCCGTGGGCGAGAACGCCGTCACCATCGAGGTCACCGCCGAGGACGGCGAGACCGCCAAGACCTACGCCGTGACCGTTACCCGCGCCGCGCCGCCAGCCTCCAATGACGCCACCCTGAGCGGGCTGACGCTCAGCGGCATCACCCTGGCCTTCGACTCCGCCACCACCGCCTACACCGCTGAGGTCGGCAACGACGTGACGGAAACCACCGTCGCCCCGGCGGTGAACCACGACGGGGCGACCTACGTGGTCAAGCTGGACGGGGTGGCCGACGCCGACGGGACCGTGGCGCTGGCCGTGGGCGGCAACGCCGTCACCGTCGAGGTCACCGCCGAGGACGGCGAGACCGCCAAGACCTACACCGTGACCGTTACCCGCGCCGCGCCCGCGCTCTCCGGCGACCCCACCCTGAGCGGGCTGGCGCTCAGCGGCATCGACTTCGGGGCTTTCGACCCGGCCGTCGCCGAGTACACCGCTGAGGTCGGCAACGACGTGACGGAAACCACCGTCGCCCCGACGGTGAACCACGACGGGGCGACCTACGCTATTAAGCTGGACGACGTTGCCGACGCCGACGGGGCCGTTGACCTGGCCGTGGGCGAGAACGCCGTCACCATCGAGGTCACCGCCGAGGACGGGGAGACCGCCAAGACCTACACCGTGACCGTCACCCGCGCCGACGCGCCGCCTGACGACACGCCCGCCGGCCCGGCGGCCTTCGTTGGGATTGCCCTCCCCTCGGAAATGGCCGAGGGGGAGGCCAGCAAGGTCAACCTGGCCTTCTTCGGGCTGGAGCCGGACTCCGACCGCTCCACCAAGGACTACGTCTTCCGGGCCGACGTGAAGAACTCGGAGAACGAGGACGCCGATGCCTGCGAGGGCAAGGGAATGGGCCGGGACCGCCCGATATGGATGGTGGACCAGGACCCGGAGTCCCGCGCCGTGGTCATCTCCGCGGACTGCCCGGCGGGGGACTACACCCTTCGGGTCAGCATCCGGCGCCCCAACTACGTGAGGGTGGCCTCGGACCGCGTGGGTTTCACCATCGAAGCCCCGGCAGAAACTTCACGGCAGGCATCCACCGTCGCCACGCTGAGCAGGCTGTCCCTGAGCCACGGAACTCTGCGCCCCGCCTTCGCCATCGACACGACGGAGTACCGGGCCGCCGTGGCCAACGGCGTTGCCCAGGTCACCGTCCTCCCGGCCGCCACCGACGCCGGGGCCACCGTCTCGTACCTGGACGGCAGCGACGCGGCCCTGGCCGACGCCGACGACAACACAGGCGGCCATCAGGTGGCCGCGGCGGTGGGTGCGACCACCTTCAAGGTGAAGGTCACGGCGACGGACGGTGTCACCGTCAAGACCTACACCGTGGTCATCGAGCGGGACTCCGACGACGACTACGGCTGGACGCCGACCCGGGACCTCAACGGGCTGAACGCCGCCGGGAACGAGAACGGATTCGGCGTCTGGTCCGGCGGGACCACCATGTGGGTGGCGGACTGGGGCGACAACAAGCTCTACGCCTACACGCTCAGCGGCGCGGCCCGCGACAGCGCCAAGGACATGGCCCTGCACTCCGACAACGCCGCTGCCGGTGGCATCTGGTCCAACGGGAGCACCATCTGGGTCACCGACGACACCGACGACAAGCTCTACGCCTACACGCTGAGCGACGGGACCCGCGACACCGCCAAGGACATCGGCCTGGACGCCGACAACGACAGCCTCAGGGGTATCTGGTCCAACGGGACCACCATCTGGGTGGCCGACTTCAGCGACGCCAAGCTCTACGCCTACACGCTAGACGGGGGCGCCCGCGACGAGACCAAGGACATCGCCCTGCCCGCCGACAACAGCAGCCCCCACGGCATCTGGTCCAACGGGACCACCATCTGGGTGGCGGACTTCGCCGACGACAAGCTCTACGCCTACGCCCTCAGCGGCGGGACCCACGACAGCGCCAAGGACTTCACCAGCCTGGCTGGCACCGGAGGGTTCGCCGGAGCCACAATAGGCCCTGCGGGCATCTGGTCGGACGGGACCACCATGTGGGCGCTCGAATACGATGTCGTCTCCCCCTATGACAGCAAGATTTACTCCTTCAACATGCCGCTGGCCTCCACCGACGCCACCCTGAGCGGGCTCACCCTGAGCGCCGGAACGCTGCGGCCTGAATTCGACAGCGTCGAGAGGGAGTACCAGGCCGCCGTGGCCAACGGCGTTGCCCAGGTCACCGTCACCCCCACCGTCAACGACGCCGGCGCGACGGTGACCTACCTGGACGGCAGCGACGCGGCCCTGCCCGACGCCGACTCGGGCGCCGACGGCCACCAGGTGGATGTGGCCGTGGGCTTGACCACCTTCAAGGTGAAGGTCACGGCGGAGGACACCACCACAACCCAGACCTACACCGTGGTCATCGAGCGGGACTCCGCCGCCGACTACGGCTGGACGCCCACCCGGGACCTCAACGGCCTGACCGCCGCCGGGAACAGGAATGGATACGGAATCTGGACCGACGGGACCACCATCTGGGTGGCGGACAACGACGACGACAAGCTCTTCGCCTATAAGCAGTCCACCGGCGCCCGTGACAGCGACAAGGACATCACCCTGGACTCCGCCAACGCCAACCCCACGGGCGTCTGGTCCAACGGGACCACCATCTGGGTGGCCGACAACGAAGACAACAAGCTCTACGCCTACGCCCTGAGCGGCGGAACCCGCGCCACCGCCAAGGAATTCGCCCTGGACTCCGCCAACGACAATCCCCAAAGCGTCTGGTCCGACGGGACCACCATCTGGGTGTCGGACTTCGGCGACGGCAAGCTCTACGCCTACGCGCTGAGCGATGGAACCCGCGCCACCGCCAAGGAATTCACCCTGCACGCCAGCCACCCCATCCCGCTGGGCATCTGGTCCGACGGGACCACCATCTGGGTGGGGAACTTAGCCGACGACGGGCTCTACGCCTACGCCCTGGACGGCGGGGCGCGCCAGGCCGGCAGGGACTTCAACACCCTGGCCGGCACCGGAGGGTTCGCCGACACCGCAAAAGGCCCTACGGGCATCGCGTCCGACGGGACCACCATGTGGGCGCTCGGAACCGATACCATCAGCGTGGGCAGCAAGATTTACTCCTTCAACATGCCGCCGCCAGCGTCCGCTGACGCCACCCTGAGCGGTTTGGCCCTGAGCGACGGGACGCTGCGGCCCGGGTTCGCCGCCGACGAGACGGAGTACCGGGCCGCCGTGGGCAACGGCGTATCCCAGGTTACCGTCACCCCCACCGCCACCGACGCCGCCGCGACGGTGACCTACCTGGACGGCAGCGACGCGGCCCTGGCCGACGCCGACTCGGGCACCCCCGGGCACCAAGTGGCCGCGGCGGTGGGCTCGACCACCTTCAAGGTGAAGGTCACCGCGGCGGACGGCAACACCGTCGAGACCTACACCGTGGTCATCGAGCGGGACTCCGCCGCCGCCTACGGCTGGACGCCCACCCGGGACTTCAACGGCCCCACCGAGGGAATAAGTGACGGATACGGAATCTGGACCGACGGGACCACCATGTGGGTCGTGAACACCGACGACACCCATGTCTTCGCCTACCCCGGGGCCAACAGCGGCGCGGACCTTAACAGGAGCTTCGACCTGCACGCCGACAACGGCAACCCCAGGGGCATCTGGTCCAACGGAACCACCATGTGGGTGGCCGACGGCGGCGACGCCAAGCTCTACGCCTACACGCTGGACGGCGGCGCCCGAGACACTGCCAAGGACATCGCCCTGGACTCCGCGAACGGCAGCCCCCGGGGCATCTGGTCCGGCGGGACCACCGTCTGGGTGGTGGACGTCGCCGACAACTACGTCTACGCCTACGCGCTGAGCGACGGGACCCGCAACACCGCCAAGGACATCACCACCCTGACCACCGGCAGCGTTCCGATAGGCATCACCTCCGACGGGACCACCATGTGGGTAGGGGACAGAACCGACAAGAAGCTCTACGCCTACGCGCTGAGCGGCGGGGCGCGCCAGGCCGGCAGGGACTTCACCACCCTGACCGGCACCGGGGGCTTCGGCGGGCAAGCGGTCGGTCCTTTGGGCCTGGTGTCCGACGGAGCCACCATGTGGGCGCTCGAAACCAATATCGTCAGCGGGGGCGGCAAGGTTTACTCCTTCAACATGCCGCCCCCGTCGGAAGCCGACGCCACCCTCAGCGCGCTGACCCTGAGCACGGGGACCCTCAAACCCGCGTTCGCCCCCGCCGTCACCAGCTACACGGCCGGCGTATGGTCTGGTGCGGCCAGCGTGACGGTGACGGCGACGACGAACAACGCCAACGCGGCGGCGGTCATCAGCAAGGGCGGGACGGAGTATGCCGACGGGATGGTCCCGCTGGAAGTGGGGGACAACGTGATCACGATCACGGTGACGCCCCAGGAATCCACCGCGGCGGCGAAGACCTACACGGTGACGGTGCGCCGGTGGTCCAGCGACGCCACCCTGGGCAGCCTGAGCGTCAGCCCGGGCCCGAGCGTCGAACTCGACCCGGCGCAAAATGACTATTTCGCAGCCGTCGAGAACCCGGTGAGCCGGGTCACGGTAACCGCCGCGCCGAACCATCCCAGCGCCAGGCTGTCTATTGCGCGAACTCTTGGACAAGACCCGTTCCCACCTGGACAAGACCTGTTCCCAGCCGCGGGCGTCGAGCTGGACCTGACCGTTGGCGTCCCGGCAAAGTTACGCTTGCAAGTCATCTCCGAAGATCACATCGCTCGCGCGTACTACTATTTCACGATAGTCCGGGAATCGGTCGATCCCTTCGGCTGGAAGGCCCTGGACGACATCAACACTCTGGACGCCGCCGGGAACCAGAACCCGGTGGGCATCTGGTCCGACGGGACCACGCTGTGGGCGGCGGACGCCGCCGACGACAAGCTCTACGCCTACAACCTCGATACCGGCGCCCGCGAGCCGAACAACGACTTCGACGACGTGGTCGATCCCCGCTCCGCGCCATTAGGCGTCTGGGGCAACGAACAAACCATCTGGGTCCTGAGCTCCTCCGACGAGCTGCTTGCCTTTAACCGGGCGACCAAGGCGAGCGACGGCGACAAAGACATCGTCCTAAACTTCGACAACGCCGACGCCACGGACATCTGGTCCGACGGGACCACCATGTGGGTATCGGACAGCGTGGACAGCAAGCTCTACGCCTACGCCCTGGACGGCGGGGCGCGCCAGCCCGGCCAGGAATTCAACACCCTGAACGCCGCCGGCAATGGTTCGCCGTGGGGCCTCTGGTCCGACGGGGCCACCATGTGGGTGGCGGACGACCAGGACGACAGGATCTACGCCTACGACATGGCGACCAGGGCCCGCGACGCCGCCAGGGACTTCACCACCCTGAACGCCGCCGGCAATGGCGAGGTGCGCGGCATCTGGTCGGACGGCGAGGTAATGTGGGCCTCGGACTTTGAAGGCAACAAGGTCTACTCCTACAACCTGCCGCCGTCGGACAACGCCGACCTGAAGGCGCTGGCCCTGAGCGGCCTGACCCTGGACCCGGCCTTCGCCGCCGGGACGGTGAGCTACGCCGCCACCGCCACCGCCGCCAGCACCACGGTCACGGCCACGCCGCGCCAGAGGTTCACCAGGAGCGTGACCATCACCCCCACCGACGCCGACCCGGGCACGGGGGGCCACCAGGTAGACCTGCCCGACGACGCCCTGACCGTCATCAGGGTCCGGGTGACGGCCCAGGACGGCGGCAGCAGGACCTACACCGTCCGGGTAACCAGGGGCACGCCGCCGGTGCCGGCCGACGACGCCACCCTGATCCACCTGTCGCTGAGCAACCCGGCCGACGGCGGCGCGATCACCCTCACGCCCCCCTTCGGCAGCGACGAGACCGGCTACACCGCGCAGGTTGACGACGGCGTGTCGGAGGCCGACGTATCGGCCACGGCCCGCCACCCCTCGGCCACCGTCGCCGTCACCGGCGGGGCGGGCAACGTCCTGGCCGGCCCGGTCCCGCTGGACGAGGGGAAGAACGTCATCAACGTGACCGTGACCTCCGCCGACGGCAGCGCGAGCAAGACCTACACCGTGACGGTGTGGCGGGCGGAGGCCCCGCCGCAGATCATCAGGGGGCCGTACATCAGGCGCGACCCGGCCAACGGGCAGACCTTCTTCGCCGGCGAGGAGATCGAGGTGCTGGTCACCTTCTCGGAGAAATTCCTGGTCTGGCCGGACTCGGACCGCAGCGCTTCCCAGATCGGGACCGCCAATGCCCCCTTCCCCTACGTGGAGCTGGACATCGGCGGGGTGAAGCGCCGGGCCCACTACTGGGCCAGTCTGCCCACCGGCCACCGATGGGGGGACAACCCGGAAAACACCGCGATATTCACCTACGAGGTGCAGCCGGGGGACCTGGACCGGGACGGCGTGAGCATTGCGGCGGGGGAGGTCTTCCTGCCCGACCCGGCGGAAACCGACCGGCCCGATGCGGAAAGGCCGGTGATCATGGCCGGGGGGCGCTGGGGCGACCCCTACGACCTGCGCCACGAGGGGATGGCGGAGTCCTGGCCGGTCAACCTGGCGGCGCCCCGGGTCGTGAGCGTGGCGTTCATCGGCGACGGCGGCCGGGACAATGTCTACGGCGAGGGCTCGGGGGTGGACTTTGAGGTCAGCTTTGACGAGGCCGTGGTGGTGAACACCGCCCGCGGCCGTCCGCGCCTGCGGCTGGAGCTGGAGCGCGGCGACGCGCCGAGGTACGCGACTTACGATGGAGGATCGGGCAGCCGGACGCTGAAATTCTTCTACCGGGTGCAAGGGAACGACCGGGACGGCGACGGGGTGGACATCGCGGAAGACGGGCTGGAGCTGAACGGCGGCCGCATCCACAGCGAACACCACTCCGCCGTGCTGGCCCGTCTCGGCCACGCCGGGGTCGAGGGCGGCGGGACGCGCCTGGTGGACGGGATTCCACCCTCGATCATTGCGGTGACCATCGAAGCGGACCCCAACGGGGCGTTCACCGACATCCACGTGGACTTCGACGAGATAATGCGGGTCGGCTATTACGCGACCCGGAAACCGCGCATCGAGACGGACCTGGGGGACGCGGTGTATCACAGCATCTCGGACCGGGTCATCGGGGGGGTAAGGGTGAGCCGGGTCACCTTCCGCTACCAGGGAACGGGCAGCGTCGTCATACCGTCCGGCGCCGAAATCACCGGCTACACTGGTAGCATCGAAGACCTGGCGGGCAACGAACCCCGCTCCCTCCTGGTGGACGGCGGCGGGTAGCGGGCCGCCTAGCGGGCAGCCGGGCAACAAAAAAAGCCCGCAGACATGGACCGGCCGGGGGGAAGCAGGCGCGCCCGTCGTCCCTGCCGCCGGCTGGACTGCCCACGAACCGGACCGGCGGGAGACGCCGGGAGAGGAAGCGGGCGAGATGCAGCGCCGACGCCCGGCCTCCGGAGAAAGATAGGGGCGGGAGTTCGCAAGCCCCGGACGCCGGACGGCCGGGACGCTCCCGCCGGAGAAAGTGGCCCCAAATACTCTCGAAGGACCGGCTGGATGCCGCGAAAGCGCATACACCACGGCAGAACCGTCTACGTCCTGCCCGACGACTTCCCGCAGCGCCTCAGGCGGCTGAAGGAGGAGTCGGGCCTGCCGTGGGCGGAGATCGCCCGCCGCATCGGTACCACTCCCTACACCCTGTGGCCTACGGCGCTGGGTTGAACGCGGGGCGCGGCCCCACTGGCGGCAAGCGAGGAGGTCAAGCTGAGCTACCGGGCCCTGGAGAGCCACTTCTGTTCGGTGACCGGGTGCAGTGGGACCAAAGCCCAGCGGCTGAACAGACCCAGCAACACTCACTGGCGTACCACGGTCGAACCGGACTCCAACGCCAACGTGTTCGTCGTACTGCCCGCCACCACCGACCGCGACGCCCAGGTGGTGGAGTTCGCCGTCAGCGGGCCGGGCCGGTAGGGCCGTCGCTGGCGAGACGCCGCCGGGTAACCAAACAGGGCGACACACATGGGCAATCCAGGGGAGCCGCCGCAACGCCAACGGCGGCTCCTTCACCGAGCCCTGTCCGGCCAGCATCCCAGCCGCGAACGGGGCTGCTGGGACGAAACCGGCGGAGGAAGGAGACCCGCGAGATGAAACGCAGGCGGCCCCCATCGCGTGTGATGCTGAACCCCGCCGCCGTGTGGCGTTTGCTGGACGAGCGTGGCATGTCCCAGAACGAGTTGGCCCGCCGGTGCGGGATAACTCCGGGCCACCTTTCGCTGTTGATGAACGGGAAGCGCGGCCCCTCGCCGCAGCTGCGGCGACGGTTGCAACATGTCCTGGGCGTGAGCAATTTCGACGACCTGTTCGTGATCGTACCGACGGAGGTATGCGACGGAAGACCCGGGTAGTCAAATGGGCCGAAACGCAAAAAAGACGCATACATGGACGACCGGGGAGGCCGCCAAATCAGCGGCGGCCCCCCCTTGGTGCTCTGGCGTCCCGTGCAGACGAATTACTTGTCCCGTTCCTGACCGGCGCTCAGCGCCCACTCGAACATGTAGATGGTTGTGGGCCGAGGTTTCCGGCGGCGGCCCTCAGAACAGCCTCAGCGTTTCGGGCTGCTGCTGGTCCGTTCCTTCCTCGTCCGTTGCGGGCTGCTCCGGTGCCCGCTCACGGCGGCGCTGGCGCCTGGCCGGGAGAGCAGGACGCTCGAAAGCGGGATACCTGGGTTCGTCCTCCCACCTGGCCTTCGCCCTTTCCACCACCGCCGGGACCTCCTGGGCCAGCCCGGACAGGTCCGGGTCATCGAAGGACTCGATATGCGGGTCCGCCGAGGGCCGCTGCACCCCGATGGTGGCCCGGTCTCCCTTGATGGATAAGACCACCTTCAGTTCCTCCGGCGCACCGGTCTGTTCCTCAACGCCGTCAGGACCCTGGAGGTCCTGTTCGGTCTCCTCGTTAAAGTCTTCCTCCCCGGCAACGGCAGCGGCCTCGTGGTCCGGTCCGTCGCCGAAGAGACTCTCGGCAACGCTCAAAGCGTCCGGGAGGGTTGTCTCCGTTCCAATTTCGTCAGGCATGGTTTCTCCTCTCCTTTGTGATTGTCCGGCTGTGTTCACTCTTGCTGACCGCCGGGACGCTATCGCTGCCCCGACCGCCGCCTGATCTCGCCGATGGTCTCCGGCTGCCAGTACAGGTCGCGCTCCACGGCGGGGACGCCGCCGAACACGGTGACCTCCGCCAACTCGGTGAGGTCAAAGTACCCGATTTCGGCCTCGAACCCCTCGACCAGCCCGAAGCACAGCCCGGTTTCCGCGTCATACTCAGTGATGTACCAGGTCCAGCCGTTATAGGGGGAGAACAGCTTGGCCGGGGCGAGCACGGCGTCGTAGTCCGCCACGTTGTCGGTGGCGCCGATGGCGGGGATGGTGTCCCCCAACTCCTTGGTCATCAGCTTGTGTCCCCGGCGGCCGCTGTGGTGGTCCTGCCAGACAGTTGCGGTCGTTGCGCTTCCCTTTTGCTCAGGCATGGTTACTCGTCTCCTTATCTATTCTGTGACCGTGTTCGTGTGCGCCGGTCAATCGGCGCCGGAGCGCAACTTCCGCTGCACCGCCTCCGGCGTGACGTAGCTGGGCGTCACCGTCCCTTGCTCCATGTCCAGGTAGAGGCCCAGGAAGGGGCAGGTGCCCGCCACCATGCGGCGGACCACCTGCAGCACCAGGGACGCCATCATCTGGTTGATGGTGGGGTCCTGGTCGGTGAGGTCCTGGGCCGCCGCGCAGTCCACGTCGGGCGGCCTGGCGGACACGGCGGTCAGCAGGTCCGGACGCTGGAGCGTGGGCGCGGGCGACAGGAGGCAGGTCTCGCCGGCGAAGGGCGGTTCCTCCAGGGCCACCTTCTCGGCCACATTGCCCACCAGGATCTGTCCCCAGTTGGTGTCATTGCCCGCGTCGATGAGCCATCGCTGCGGGCTCCCGGGCAGGCACTCGGCCATGGCCCTCCTGGCGGCGGCGTTGTCGGCGCAGCCGATGATCAGGCCGTCGCCGTAGGAAGGCAGGCCGGGGTAGCCGTGTCCGTGGGAGCGGGAGTCGTCCTCCCGGAAGGGATAGACCGAGTAGCCCACGGGACGGCGGTAGGCTTTCGCCAGCCGGTCGGCGAGGGCCTGGCTCTTGAACCGTCCTACATCCTCGGGGTAAAAACTCTGGCGGAGCAGGTTGTGGGGCTCCACCCGGTCGTGGTCCACCAGGACGATGGTAGCTTCGCGGCCCTGGAAGAGGCGGCAGAGGCCCTCGGCCACGAAGCCGCCGGTGCCGCCGCAGCCGACCACGGTGATCCAGGGGTTGTCCAGCAGGAATGCGTTGTCCAGGTAGTAGGGCATTCGGGGTTACCTCCCTGTTATTGGATTGGTTGACTCCGGTCCTTGGCCCACCAGCCGGAGGCCCGGGTCCGGGCCGCCGAACACCTGGGACCAGTCCAGCGGACCGAAGTGGCCGTAGACGCCGACCCGTAGGGCCAGTTCAGGTTCAGCAGTGTCCAGGCGTCCCACGACGCCGTAGATGCGGAACCCCTGCTCGTCTTGGTCGTCGGTGGCCGAGAAGAAAGCGGACAGGCTTCCGTGGGAGTGGAACTCGGCCACCACCCCGGCGGGAGGCTCGTAGGCCAGGGAAGTGGCGGTGCCGCACTGAGTGGGCACCACCAGCCGGTAGGTGTCGCCGTCCCAGCGGACGGCGAAGAACCGTTCGGTGTCCGGGGCGGCCAGCATCCAGCCCAGGCCCAGCTCGAACAGTTGCGCCGGGATGGGGCCGTGGTTCAGCGTCACCTTTTCGGTAACTTGGGCCAACCCGCGCACCTTGCATGGACCGACCAGCACCCGCGCCACCAGGCGGGCGCTCTCCGACTGGACGTAGAGCCCCGCCGAACCGAGCACGTAGTCAAAGCCGACGCCCTGGACTCCCGCGACCCGGCGGGGTGGTTCACCAGGTAGCCCACCGGCATCCTTGAACGGTTAGCGGTAGCCCCGTCTCCCTTCGGAGACCGCCAGAGCGTGGGCCACGGTGCATTGCGGAACCAGGTCCTCAACCGGGTAGTCAGTCTTGCCATCTATCTCCTCCCACAGGGCTTGCAGGTTGTCGGGGTGCTTTTTCGACCGGTCGTGGCTGTCTCCGGTAGTGGAGAAGAAGGACTGGAAGAAGGACTCGGGTATCAGTCCCACCTCCTCGGGGAAGTGGTGGCTTCCCGGGCAGACCCTCCCGTCCCGGAAGACGTTGAAGGCCGGAGCGCGGTAGAGCTGCTGCTGCGGGTTGGTGGGCCGTTCCAGCGCGGCGTAGACCCAGGGCGCCCGGCCCGGCGAGCAGACGAAGACCAGCCCCGGCATGGGCAGCCGGAGCCGGGCGGGGGGCTGGAAGGCCTCCCGTTGCAGGGCCACCGGCCACACCTGGGGCGACCGCCACAGGGCCACCATCTGGCCGGTCTCGCCCTGGTTCCACCAGAGGGCGTCCTGGGGCAGCAGCCCCGACGAAAACCCCAGGTGCCGGGTGAACACGCTGGCGATCTCGTCCGCCGAGACGGTCCTGACCCAGGTTGAGTCCTCCTCGAAGCCCCGCAGCAGGATGGTCTCGTCGTAGACCTCAAGCTGCACCTTGAGCTGGTCCCTGGGCATATCCGCCGGACCCGGCAGGGACCACCGGGTCGTTTCGACTTCAACACTCGTCATCGTTTTCCTCCTCTATTTGTTGTTGATCGGGCAGCCGGGGCAGGACGCAGTCCAGCATCTCGTTGAAGCGGCCCGGCAGGTCCTCCTCCAGCCAGTCGGCCAATTTGCACACCGAGTCCATCAAGGCGCTGGCCTTGCGCCACTCCTCGGTGCCCTCCTGGATGATTTCCTCCTCCCAGGGGTCGGAGAAGCCGTCGTAATTGCCGTCGTCATAGTTGTGGTCGAGAAAGAGGTTGCCGGTCTGGGACCAGACCCAGGCGCCGGCTTGGGCCGCCCCCTCGAAGCCGGTCCCTTCCAACGCCCCGTTCAGGGCTTCCAGGGGAATGCCGCCTCGGGGGATGCGGAGCAGGGTTTCCTGGGGGATGCGTTCGGCGGCGGACTCCAGCCAGGCCGTCCGCAGCCCCTCGGGTCCCATGAAGAAGGAGTCGGGGGGTTCGGCCAGCAGCGCCAGGGCCGAGAGCCCCTCCCGGTAGCCGTCCCACAGCTCGTGCAGGGAGTCGTAGCCGAAGCCCATCAGGTCGAAGGGGATGCCCCGCCGCAGCCAGGTCCAAGGGGGTTCGTCCTCCTCGTCCGCGAAGAACTCCAGGTAAGGGGCGTAGAGGGGAAAGTGCTTCTCCTGGAAGAGTTGGGCGAAGCGCTCCACCCTCTCTCCCACGTCGGGGGCCGAAAGCGCCGCCTCCGCCTCTTCGGGAAAGAGGCGGCGCACCAGCCCGGCGAACCAGGCGTAGTCGTTGGCGTAGCCCACCAGGGTGACCAGCTCCCGCAGCGACGGCGGACGCCGCAGGAGCAGTCCCGCCAGCCCGCTCAGGAGCGGCGGGGCCGCAGCTTCCACCGCATGGCCGAAAGCAGCCGCTTGGTGGTGGCGGCGTAGTCCTGGGCCTGGGTGCAGGCCAGCTCCACCTCTGCCTGCCTCGCGGCCGCCGCGTCCAGGTCCAGGGAGCCGTCGGGCCGGGTGAGCTCCGCCGTGAGCTCGATGATGCCCAGGTCCGCCGGCGGGGTCGCCGCCAGCAGACCGGCCAGGGTGTGATTGTCCATCTGAGAACCTCCTCTAGCTCCGGGCCTGGGCGAAGGCGCCCTTGGTGCCCACCCGCCGCTGGAACTCGTAGATGGTGTCCTCGCCGCGCCTGGTCTCCTTCACCGAGGCGTTGGCGATTTCGCCGTAGAAGTCGCTCAGGGTGCCCTTGACCTGCTCGACGCTCATTTCGGGGTCCGGGTCGGGGAACTCGCGGTCGTCGTATACGAACACTCGCGCCATGATTCATCTCCTTTGTGTTTGCTTTGATTTCGGTTCTTTGCTGAGTGCGGGGAGGCCGCCATTCCGTTTGGGGCGACCTCTCCCGTGTCCTTCGCGGTCTAGCTCCCCGTGCCGACCGGCTCCGCTTCCCGCTCCTGCTCGGCGTTCAGCGCCCACTCGAAGAGGGACGCGGCTGCGGGCTTGGCCTTGCCGTTCCGACCCCTGGGCTTGACCGGCTCCTCGGCCATGAACTCCGCCCAGGAGAACAGCGACTGCTGCCCTTCGGCGGGTTCCTCGTGGTGGCCGTTACCGTTGCCATTCGCGTGGTGGCCGTTGGCCGGAACCAACTCGACCGTTGGCGCAACGACGATGGCGTCGTGGTGTCCGTTGCCGTTGACCCCAACGGCCTCCGGCGCAAACTCCGGCTCGGTCCCCGCCGCTTTCCAGCCGTCGTCCACCAGGAACTCCTCGGCGCTGGCCTCGGCGTCCCGGGCCTGGGCGAAGACCTGCTCCACCGACTCGGAATCGCCTTCGGTCTCTTTGCCGTTTACGATCTGGCGGGCCAGGGCCAGCATCAGGTCGTCGCCGTCGTCCCCGAAGGCGGCCAGCCCGTCCTCGGGCAGCTCCCCCTCCACCGCCAGGGAGCTTTGCAGCTTCTTGGCCACCAGCTTGAGGGCGTCGGCCTGCAACGTGTTCCGGTAGGCCATGTAGATGACTTTCACCGGGCGTTTCTGCCCGATGCGCCAGGAGCGCCGCGACGCCTGCCTCATGACGTAAACGCTGTAATCCGTCTCGAACCAGACCAGGGTTGGGAAGTCGATGAGGTCCAGGCCGGTCTGCACCAGGCGGGGGTGACAGACCACCACGTCCACCCCCTGCTTGACCCGTTCCTCTACCCAGGCCTCGCGGCGGTCCGGGGCCACCGTGTCCGCCTTCAAGACCGCCACCCGGAACCCATGCGTGGTCAGGAACTGCTCCATGCGCTCGGTGATGTCCCGTGTTCCCGTGTGGGTGGCGTAGACCAGCACCTTGCGGCCCGCCAGCCGCTCGGCAGCAACGAGGTCCACCAGCGCCTGCTCTTTCGGGTAGAGCTTGTCCTCGGACAGGGGCGGCATCTGTATCAGCACGTTGCCGGTCTGGGGGTCGAAGACCGTCTCGCCCCTGGTGCAGCCGTCGGGGTAGGCCAGCAGGGTCTGGAGATAGGTGGCCAGCAGCCGCTTGGACCCCTTGGCCAGGGCTTCGGCCAATGCCTGCCGCAGGGTGTCGAACACCGTGTCGTAGGCCTTGCGCTGGGAGAAGCCGGTGAAGTCCGTCTCCCGGTCCATGCCCGACAGCATCACCTGCTCCTCGTAGGGCGGCAGTCCCGAGGCCACGTCGGAGAGGCGCAGGAAGACGCTGTTGCCGATGAGGTGGAACAGGGCCGAGGGCGCCAGGCCCGGCCTTTCCCGCACCGTCTTGCGGTACCCCTTGCGGCGGCTGTTGCGCCCGTCCTCGAAGGAGTCGCCGTCGTCGGCGTGGCGCACCGTCTGCTCCAGGAAGCCGTAACGCTGTATCCAGCGCCCCTCCTCGGAGCGTTCGAACTCGGCCCGTATGTCCGGGGAGAAGCGGTAGAGCAGGTGGAAGAGGGTCGAGGAATAGCCGCCCGTAAGCGTCCCTGTAAGGGTGAGGGACTTGCCGCAGGAGTCGGCCAGCACCCCGGCGGCGATGCCCTGGGCGGAACCCCGGCCCTTGTACTCGTGAATTTCGTCACCGATAAGCAGGTCGAAGAAGCCCTTCATCCGGTGCTTCACGTAGTCAGCCAATGGGTAGCGTTTCGGGCCGGAGCCGTCGGCCTGCCAGAGGGCGGAGCGGCACAGGTCGCAGTCGCGGTGCTTGCGGGAGAGTTCTTCCATCGTTAGGGGCACGCCGTCCCGGTCCACCACCTGGGCGTAACAGCGGGGGCAGCAGGGCACCTGGAAGGGTTCGCCGGTCTGCTCGTCCCGCACCAGCTTTCCCCCGGCGGCGGCCCAGCGTTGGATCACGGCGGGCTTCCAGCGGTAGGACAACTTCGCCCTTTCCCGGGACATGATGGCGAAGAGGGGCGCGGGACCCACGGAGAGCCGCAGCCGTTCCAGGTCGGTGATGGAGGTCACGATGGCGGCCCTGACGCCGGGCACCGTGTCCTCCACCTCCCGCTTCCACTTTCGGGTCAAATGGGGCGGGCAGAGTATGAGAATCCGCCGGAAGCCGGCGGCATGAGCGGCGGCGGCGCCGATGAAGGTCTTTCCCGTACCCATCTCGCCGACGACGGTGGTGCCCCGGTGGGCCTGGAGGGAGAGGGCCGTTCCCCGGATGGCGTCGGCCTGGCCGCCCATCGGGGTGCGCAGCAGCCGGGGCAGGTTGACCGGGGTTTCCGAGGGCCGGTACAGGGGCGGGTAGGACTCCACCACCCTTTTGGCGATGGCCTCTTTGAAAGTGTCGATGAATCCTGATAGGTTCATTGGTGTTCTCCTGATTGTGTGTTGAGCGGTGTTGTGCCGGGGGAAGAATCGAGGCCCCGCCGGTGGTTGATACCGGCGGGGTCTTCGTGTGCGGCTCCATTCGGAGCCGTCAGACTGTGATGGGAGTGGCTAGGCGGCGATGTCGGTGATCTCTCCGCCGTCCAGGTCCAGGGCGACCACGGTGGTCTTGAGACGCTCCCGGTATACCTCGGCGTTCTCCGTCTCCTCGGCCAGCACCAGCTCTTTCGTCGTCCGCCCCTTGACCAGGATGCGCTGGCCGTCGGCCTCCAGCACCAGGTTGTCCAGGAAGCCCGCCGCCACCAGCATGGCCAGGTGGCCCCGGCGGAGCGGCATCAGGGGCCGGGTGCGCTGGTCCTGGGCGGGCCACAGGGAGTCCCTGACCTCCTGGCTGGCCCAGAGACCGGTCTTTCTGGCCTCGGCCACCGCCGCCAGGGGGTCCACGGTGCGGGTGGCGAAGAGGATGTCCCCGGCGGGCGTCACCATAGGGTCGTAGACCGGGTAGGGGCGTGGGGAGAACTCCTCCGGCTCACCCCAGGCCCATTCCCTGATCTGATCCTCGGCGTAGGAATCGGGGCTGGGTTCGGACTTGCGCCGCCCGACCAGCACCACCTGGTCGAAGACCTCCCGCTCAGGATTCGGAAACGCCCAGCAGCGGAGGTCCCGATAGTGGGAGGAGAGGTAGCGGGCGGAAACCGTCAGCCGCTGCTTCGGCACGATGAACAGCAGCAGGCCGCCCTCGGTCAGGTAGCGGGTGGTGTGCATCAGGAAGGAGTGTTCGGTGCGCTTGTCTTCCGAGTCAAAATCGTAGGGGGGGTTGAGAAACAGCACGCCGAAGGCGTTGTTAGCGATGGTGGTGGAGAAGAGGTCGCAGGCCAGGGCGCGGTCCAGGACCTGGGCGGCCTGCTCCGCCCGGTCCCTATGCAGTTCCACCCCGCTGGTCTCCACGGGTACGGTGCTGCGGTCGCGGAGCAGGCCCGCGAACTGGGCTAGGGCGTCGCCGGCCCCGCAGCAGGGGTCCAGGATGCGCAGGGTGTCCGCGCTGCGCTGGCGGCCCCTGGCCCCGTAGAGCAGCTGGGAAACCAGGTCAACGACCCGGGGCGGGGTCGGGTAAAACCCGCCTTTTGCCTGTGCAGCCAGTCTCATTTCAGTCCTCCTTGTTACTTGGTATCGGTGTTTTCAGGCTCGCCGGATGCGCCAGTGGACGGCGCCAACCGGCAGGGTCCGGGCTTGCAGAAGTGGCAGTTCCACCGGATGGATGCGGGGTCGGCCAGCATCTCCATGCTCAGGGCGACGAGCACCACCGCCGCGCCGCACTCGTTGCAGTGGTAGGTCTCGCCGGCGTGGATGTCCTGGTCCGGTTCCTCCACCCGGGCGAACCTGGCCCCGCAGCTGGGGCAGGGGAAGTACAGGGTCTGCTTGTCGGCCATTGCGCTACCTCCCATTGGTATGGCTTCCGTTGGCGTAGTTCTTCAGTCCCACCACCTCGCCCTTGGCCAGCGTCCGCTGGAAGCAGAGGACCTGGTTGGTGTCCTTTTCCCTGGCGCAGGCGGTGCAGAAGGCGGTGAGCAGCTCGGCGCGGTTGGCCACGGTGATGCGCTTGACCAGCACCTCCGAGCCGTCCGACAGCTCGTGGCGGTAGAACTTCTCGTTGGAATCCCGCCAGTCCTGTTCGGCGGCGGGCCGGTAGAAGTGGGGCTGCCCTGAACTCGTCAGGTGGTCGGAGGCCCCGTGGGGGCAGAAGCGGCAGGTATCCCCGTCCGGGGAGAAGAGCTGCCAGGCCTTCCAGTTGCGGGAGCGGCGGCGCTTGTTGCCCCGCTTCACCGGGTTCAGCGTCCTATCCATCGTTGTTGTCCTCCTTGGTGTCATCGTTATCGAGATCGGGTTCCTGTTCTTCCAGGGTCAGCGTCCCCGCCGCCACCGCAGCGGAGAGGTCGGCCTTCAGTTCCTCGCCTTTGGGGTTGCAGGAATAGGCCAGCAGCCCGGCGGACTCCAGGGGGACGATCTCGCCGGTGTCCAACCCCCTTCGCCAGAGCCAGTCCCGCCAGGAGCGGTGTAGCGGCAGGGGGCTGCGCCGGTCCAGGAAACGGTGGTGCAGCCCCGGCGCGTCGGCCTGGTCCTGGGCCAAGAGCAGGAAGTCGTCCCGCTCGAAGCTGAACTCGGCCAGGCGCGTAAACACGAGAGCGTGCCAGCCCCGGCTGGCGGGCAGGCGGGCGATGCGGGTGGTCCAGGTTCCCACCGTGTGGTTGGGGACCTGGCACCGTTGGTACCCGCCGCTCAGGGCCATGCCCTCCACGCCCTTGATCAGGTGGGCCGTGTCGGGGGGCTGCTTGAGCAGGGAGGCCCAGATGGCCTTGAGGGCGGTCTGGGGTCCCACCATCGAGAGGAACCAGAGGCCGCCGGTGTCGGGGTCGCGGGCGAAGGAGTCGGCGGTGGCTGAGTAGCCGCCCGCGCTGATGGTGAACAGGTCGTCGCCGCTCTGGACGGGTTCGGTGGGAATCATGGGATGCCTCCTGTAGGTGAAGGTGTTGGAACAGGCGCGGGGTAATCCCGCGTGGGGACCAGCGGCGGTGCGCCGGTCTCGGTGGGCCTGGGGCTAATCTCCGAAGAGCTTCCGTTCCTTGAGGCTGACCCACCTGTCGCCGCCGATGACGACGTGGTCCAGCAGGTCGATGCCCAGCAGCTTGGCGCCCTCGGCGATGTCCTTGGTGATGGAGACGTCGGCACTGCTGGGCGTGGGGTCGCTTGAGGGGTGGTTGTGGACGATGATGATGCTGGTGGCGCAGTCGATGATGGCGTGCCGCAGCACCTCGGCGGGCCTGACCACCGACGAGTTGACGTTGCCTTGATAGACAATCCGCTGGCCCGTCACCTGGTTGCGGGTGTTCAGGAGCAGCACCCGGAGCTGTTCCTGGGCCAGGGCGGACATCTCCGGCCCCAGCAGGGTGTGGACGTCCTGGGGGCAGTTGATCTGCGGCATCTGCGTCGGCCGCTCCGGCTGGAAGGACACCTGGTAGCGGGCCGCCAGCTCCCCCAGCAGGCTCAGGTTGGAGCGCAGGGCCTCCAGCACCGCCTCGCCCTCCGGCGTGGCGGGGGTGGCCTGTTCCGGGATGGACAGGGGCAGTTCGTCCTGCTTGACTTGCTTCTTCCTGGGCATGGTTAGTCTCCTTCGGGTTGGTCTGGAAATGGAAGCGGGGCCGCCCCTGATGTCAGGGAGCGGCCCCGTGGTTGCGCCTTCGGTGAGGCGTCAGGATGTGTTTGACGGGTTAGAAGGGAGAGTCCTCGTCGGCGGGCGGGTAGTTGTCGCCAGTGTTGGCCCCGCTGCCGCCGCTGGTGTTGGCGTGGTTGCCGTACCCGTTGCCGCCGCCGTGGTTGCCGTTGCCATTGCGGTTGGAGTCCAGGAACACCACCTCCTGGGCGTGAACCTCGGTGCGGTAGCGCCGCTGCCCGTCGTCCCCCTCCCAGGAGTTCTGCGCCAGGCGGCCCGAGACGTACAGGCGCTGGCCCTTTTCGACGTAGTTAGCAACGGCTTCCGCGAGCTTGTCCCACACCACGACGGTGTGCCAGTCGGTCTCGGACTCGCCGCCCTTGCGCACCCGGTCGGTGGCCAGGCGGAGCTGGGTTACGGCGATGCCGGACCCCGTGTAACGCATCTCCGGGTCCGCGCCCACGCGGCCCAGCAGTTCCACCTTGTTGATGGTCTTGGCCATGATCGTTCCTCCGTTGAGTTGTGAGTTGGGGTTGCCGTAGCGGGGCCGCCTCCGGTAGGGGAGGGCGGCCCCGTGTCGCGCTCCGGCTTGTGGAACGTCAGGTTGTCCGGTTCAGCCAGGGACTAGCTGACTCGCAGGTACTCGGAGAGGTTCTCGGTGACGATGGTGGCCCTGGTCTCCGGGTCCAGCAGGGCGTTCAGCCGCTTGTGGTCCACGTTGTAGCGGGTGGACTTGACCATCCCCACGGTGCGGGTCTTCTCCCGTCCCTCCAGCTTGGCCTTGTCCCTGCCATGCTGGGCGAGCCAGTTCCGCAGCAGACCCAGCGCCCACTGCTTGTCCTCCTCGATGGCCTTCAGCATCTCCTGGGCGTTCTCGTACTCGGCCAGGGCCGCCCGCGCATCGTCGTCGGTAACCGGCTCGGCGGGTTCGTCATCGGGTTCCGGTTCCACCGCCGCCGAACCGGGCAGGCAGGTGTTGAGGAAGGGGCAGCGCTGGCACTGCCAGTCGTCGGCGATGAAGTCCCGCTCCGGCAGGGGCTGCGAGTCCCGCCCGTGCAGCAGGTGATGGGCGCCCAGCGTCCCCAACCGCTCGCAGGCCCGGTGGAAGGCTTCCGCCACCCGCTCCGCCGGTATCACCTCGAAGTCCCAGACACGGCTGCCGGTGTCCATCGTCGCAATCACCACGTCCCGCGCTTCCCCGAAGGTCCCGTAGGAATAGAAGGCGGCCTGGGCCACCGACTCCGGGTGGCTGCGCTCCGCGCCCATCACCCGCCACTTCTTGTAGGCTTCCGGCCCCCGGGTCTTGATTTCGATGACGCCGGGCTCGTCGCCGAAGATGGGCACGACGCCGGTGGCGTCCACGTGGCCCGTGACCACCAGCGTGGGGCCGAGGCGCAGGGACATCATCTTGGGGTTGTCTTTGTCAGTGGGGGTGATGTCCCAACCGGCGCGCCGCATGGCCCGCAGCACCACCGGCTCCAGGGCGTTGCCCGTCTCCAGGACGGTCAGGGACTCCTCGCTGCGGGGGTTGGTCACCGGGTACTCGTTGGCCTCGTACCAGAGGGCGCGGCGGCAGTGGCCCACCGCCGAGGCCCGGATTTCCAGCGTGCCGTCCTCGCCGAAGCGGGCGTTGGGGCGGGAGTAGACGTCGGTCCTGTTCTCAATCGTCGTGGTCATCTCTGTCTCCTCTCATGTCGGTAATTTCCGGTAAATGGAAGCGGGGCCGTCCTCGTTGCGGAGAGCGGCCCCGTATGCCTTTTAGGGTCAGTGCTTGTCGGCGGCCAGCCTGAGTTCGGCTTCCGGCGCCTCCTCCTGAGCATCCAGGTGGCTCCGCAGGATCAGGGCGATGGCGTCGCCCAGCCCCCGGACATACACCGTGCTGCCGTCCTCCATGACGTTGGGCCAGGGCTGCATCTCCGAAATCCCCTGGCACTGGCCGATGATTTCGTCCAGCGGAGTGCCGCGCCGAAGATGGAGCGACACCAGGCGGCAGGCCAGCTCGGTGACTCCGTGCTGGAGGCTGCCGGCTTTGCCCAGGGAGCCGAATATCTCGAAGGGTTGGCCGTCGTCGTCCGGGCAGACCGTCACGTAGAGGTTGCCCATTTCCGTGCCGAGTTTTGTCGTTACGCTGGGCAGGCTGCGGGGCCTGGGCCGGGTCGTCGTGGTCATGGCGTTCCCCCTTCATTTCGGAGATGGGGCAGCGCGGGAGCGTACCGGCGGAAGCAGCCCGCCACCCTGAGGGCGAACTCCCGCTCCTTTTCGTCGCCCAGGCCCAGCAGCGTCCTGGCGATGGGTTCCTCGCAGTCCTCCTCCGCAAAGGTCGGGTTGAGGAAAGAGTCCCGCACCAGGTCGGGGAGTTCCTCCCACCGCTCCCGGCTGAGCTTCAGCCCTCCGTGGCTGGCGGTGGAGACCCGCCAGACCCCTTCGGCCAGTTCCTCGATGTCCTGGGGGTAGCCCCAGGGGGTGTGCATCCTGGTTCCGCTCATTGCTTTGCCTCCTTGTTTGGTGAAGTCCGTTAGATGAGAAGCGGGACCGCCCCAAGAGACGGCCCCGTTGCCAGGGGTGTAAATGGTGCCCCGGAAGGTCTACTGCTCGGCGTTTCCGCCCTGGTTCCCGCCGGCCTCGGCGTCCTGCTTCTGCTGCACCTTGCGGGCCGCCCGCTCCACCAGGGGAGTGAGCTCCGAGGCGGGCAGATCGTCCAGGTCCTTCCCGGTCTGGCCCCGCACTGCCTGCCTGACCCGCTCCTCGTCGAAGCCCTGGCTTACGCCCAGGTCCAGCAGCGTCTTGCGCAGGGCCGGGGCCAGGGTGTCCCCATCGCCGCCCGCCGGCTGGCCCGCCACGTCGCCATAGAGGGCGTTGCCGAACTGGGCGCCGAAGGTCCTGAGCGCCCGCTTGAGGCCGTCGGTCACCGCGCCCTTAAACGCGGTCTCATGGCCCTCCGCCGTCTCCTCGGCCACCGGCTGGAAGCCCACGTCGGTGCGGGAAGGTGCTCCCGGCACGGTGACCTTGACCGTGGCGGTGTAGGCGCGGATGCGCCTGACCTCGCCGGTCTGGGCGTTCACCTGGTCCAGCTCCCGGAGCGCCACGTCGCCCACGACCTCGTGGCCCCAGCCGCCGTGGCCGAATATCCGGTTGGCCTGGTCGATGGCGGTGCGGCCCTCGACGTAGGAGAAGTTCCGGTTGCCCCGGCCCCGGCGGTGGGAGACCAGGTTGGCGTCCAGGGGCTGGGCCAGCTTGTCGGTGACCGAGGCGGGCAGGGAGTCCCAGAGGAGGTCGTGGGCGGGGATGGTGTCTACGGGGTGGTTGCCGTTGCCGTTCCTGGACCCGCCGTTGGGCGGAACGTGGCCGTTGGCGTTGCTCCCGTTGTGGTTGCCGTTCCCGTTGCGGTTGGCCGGGACGGAGTGGTTGCCATTGACGCCGGCGGGGACGTGGCCGTTGCGCTGGTGCCCGTTGTTGCCGTTGCCGTTCCGGTTGGCGTGGCCGTTGGCGTTGTTCTCGTTCCTGTCGTGGTTGCCGTTGCCGTTCTCGTTGGACATGACGCGCTCCTTTGTGGTTGTGTTGTGGGTTGAGACAGACGCGGCCGGCCCGAAGGCCAAGCCGTCAGCGGGGCCGGAGGCCCCGTCGAGAAGTTGGGTGGGGGTGGAAAAGCGAAGGCCCGCCGGGGAGGGCGGGCCGTTAGAGGAGGGGTTGGGGAAGGGTTGGACTAGCGGGCGGAGTGGGCCGCTTGCGCCAGCAGGCGGCGGAGGATGAGGTTGCCGTTGGGCAACGCCGCCAGTTCGCCCACGTCGGCGATGCCCTGCGGCAGGTTGACCACGGCGGCGCGGCGGCCCAGCAGTTCCCTGAGACCCTGCGCGGCCTCCATGCCCGCGTTGTCGTTGTCAAAGGCCAGGAAGACGTGGGGGCAGCCCCGGAGAGCTGCCCCCACCTTGTCCATCCCCTGCGTCCCCAGGGCGGCGCAGGCGGGGTAGCTCCAGGCCGCCAGCGCCAGGTAGTCGAAGACGCCCTCGGTGAGCACGAGCCACGGCGGCGACGGGCCGTGGCTTGCCAGCCCCAGCACCGGCTTTGGACCGGGCACCGCCTGGAAGCGGGGCCTGGCGTCGGTGTCAACCGCCCGCCCGGTGAGCCAGCGGACCCGCCCCGAGGCGGCGTCGGGGACGGTGATGGTCCCGGCGAACCGCTCCGCGCCCCGCTCCAGGAACAGCCCGCTGTCCCTGATTCGTTGCGTTGCGAACCCGGCGGATTCCAGGTACGACCGCAGCCCGTTGCCCGTTGCGTAGCCGAGGCCTAGGCGCATCGCCACGTCCAGGCCGATGCCCCGCGAGGCCAGGTACTCCCTGGCCTTCGGGTTGCGCCGCAACTCACCGGCGTAGAACCGGACCGCCGCCGTCAGCAGCGCCGGATCGCGGGGAGGAAGCGCCGGGGCAGCGGGTTGACGGGTTGCCACCGGACGGACCGAAGCGGTCATCACCGGCCCCGAACCGTCGTCCAGCCGCCGTATCGCCTCGGGCAGGTTCAGCCCCTCCACCCTTTGCACGAAGTCCAGCACGTCGCCGCCGGCGCCGCAGCCGAAGCAGTAGAAACGCTCGCTGTCGCCGTAGACCGTGAAACTCCCTTCGGCCTCCTGATGGAAGGGACAGACGCCCTGCCTGACCCGTCCCTTGCCGCGCAGGGCGACACCGGCGGCCTCCACCGCGTCGCCCAGGGGGTTGCGGGCCTTGAGGTCCGCAATGTCCACCGTGGCATTGGCTAGGACCATGACGCGCCTCCCTTGTCCAGGAGTTTCAACCCCCGTAGACTGCGCCGGGAGACCGTCTTGCCCACCGGCCAGCGCATCCCAAGAACGGCGACGACCTCCGGCGCGGCGCTGTCGCCCGTGGGAACCAGTACCGCTGCCCTGCCGGTGGCGGGGCTGTAGAGCAAGGCCCCGCCGCCAGCGAACCGGCGCCGGGCAATGTCCAGCCACTCTGAGTAGAGCCACCGCAGTTGGGCATCCGAGGCAGTGGCCAGGTCGACTCCGGTGAACACCGCCAGTGCCGCGTCCAGGTCGCCGGACCGCCTGAACCGCCGCGCCTCGTGGACCGTCCTGACCGTGCTGGGCGCGGGTGCCGGTTCCGGTGGGAACAGGGCCGCCAGCAGCCGGTCCACCAGTTCCTCCAACCGGCCTGTAGTAGCAGGGGATTCCAGGGTAATCGTCGTCATTGAGGACCTCCTTACGGTTGCTGATTCGCCGTCTGTTGCCGCCGTGGCTGCTGCCCATGGCAGCGGCACCGGCAATTGGCCTGCCGCGCCTGCGCTGCCTGCTTCCGGTTCCCTGCCTGCACGATCCGCCGCACCACCAGGGCGATGATGCCGAGGCCTACGAGGTTGAGGACAAACGCTCCGCCGCCGGCGCCGGTGAGCAGGGGCCCGGCGATGAGCAGGACCACCGCCACCACAATCGACGCTTTCTTGTGCCTCTTGATGAAGCCGACGACCTTGACTGTGGCGGCGTGGATGCTGGTAGAGGTTTCCTTGGTGAAGACGCCGACCGTGACCGCAATGTCCCTGAACTGTTCGAGTCTGTTCCTGATGCGCATACGCACCTCCTTGAGCTTGAGAACGACGTTGGGAAACGAGTCCGCCGCCCGGCGCCGGACGCACTCCGCCCTGGGTCGGACACCGCAACGGAGAACGCCGGGTTGGGGGCTTGGAGCAAGACGCAGCTCAGCCAGGGTGATATTCAGCCGCAAAGCGAATGCTGGGGAGCTGCTGCGAGGGGTAAGTTGGGGCAAATGGTGAGGCACGCAGTCGCGCCAGTGGGAACTGCGCCTGAACGTGAAGCGTCCAGCCCGCGACCAGGTGTTCGCAGACCGGAGCATGTTGAATCTGCGGTGCCGCTACCGAAGTTCAGCAGCTACGCCGCAGTCGCAGGGAGCCGGCCAGAGCTTGCCAACCGCTCCAACCGCAGTGTGTAGGGACCGCGAAGCGTTCAACCGCTCCGCAGATGGGAAACCGAAGGGAGGGGAATCCGGGATACGGTTCTGGGTCTGGTTACCACCTCCTGGCGAACGATGATGCGCTGGTGGGTAGGGGTTCCACCTTGGTTGGGTCGCTGTTTGAAGCGCACCGTGCGCCTCAGGGGGTTGGGGTTCCGCCGTGGGTTGGGATACCAGTCGAAGCGCCGCTGGCACTTCAAAGGGTTGGGATTGCCGGCTGCTTGCGAAGGACAATTCACTCTGCTGGCAGCAATTCCCTCGTGGGCACTCCGGGGAGAGAAGCCTCGATCCTCACGGAGCAGGCCCGGGCGAGCAGGGATCACGCCCCCAGGTTTCTAGGCAGTGGAAACACTGGAAAAGCCAGACAACGAGAATAGTATCCGGCCCCGGCAGGCCCGTCGCAAGGGTTTCGGGGCTGTCCCGCCCATATCGATTACAACAATCAGACAAGAATCAGACGGGCCTCCGACAAGAATCCCACAGGCAGCCGGCAGGCAGCAACCAACCCGCCTGGGCCTCCCGGCACCGGCGGCACCGGCGGCGCCGGGCTACCTCCGCCACCGCCACGGGGTAAAGACCAGCCGCAGCCGGCGCAGCAGTTCCAGCCTGGCCCGCCGCTGGCGGAACTCATGCAGCGCCTTCAGACGCCAGTTCAACTGCGCGCCCCGGTCCAGGCCCCGCAGCGGCTCGGTCTCCGGCGGCAGGGTCAGCCCGCGCTCCTCCAGCATCGCCACCTCCAGCTCCAGAATCCGCGCCCGCCGGGACACCCAGGCCAGGCCCCGGCCCTGGGCGGGATGCCCGTCCCACAGCTCGCGCCACTCCCGCACCAGCGGCCAGGCGTCGCCGAACACGTCCTCGTCATCATCTGCCGGGTCCCTGGTCACCAGGTCGGGGTAACGGCGCCGCAGACCGGGGTTGCCGCCGCCGTCACTCAGGCGGGTCCGGCCCGCCGCCGCCACGCCGGAGTTCGCCGCTCCGGTCCCGCCGCCCCCACGCCGGACCTCCCCCTGGGCCAGCCGCTGCTCCAACCGCCGCATCCCCTGGGCGTGGGTCTCCCCCAGGGCCTTCATGCCCTCCCGCAGCTCCCCCTCCAACCCGGCCACCTGGGTCTGCAACCCGCCGACCTGCTCCGCCAGTCCCTCCACCGCCTCCTCCAGCTCGTCCCTGGCCCCGCCGTCCCGCTCCACCAGCATCTTCTCCACCTGGTCCCGCACCCGCCGCGACATCCCCTGCTGCACGCTGGCGGCCACCGTCCGGGGGTCAACGCCCAGCACCCGCGCCGCGCCCTTGTGCCCCCGGGTCCGCACCAGCTGGCGGAACAAGGCCGTGAGCCGGAGCTCGTACACGTCCTCCACCACCTCGCCGGCCGCCCGCCCAAAGGCGTCGCCGGGTGCAAGGCCGTCGTCGCCCGTGTTCCGGTTCCCGCCGCCGGCAGCGCCGTCCCCGTCGCCGACCTGCTGGCCGGGAGTCCCATCCCCGCCAACGCCAGCCTCGACGCCCGCATCGTCCGCAGGGCCGGTCCTGCTGCCGGGGCCGCCCGCCGTCCTGATGTCGTCCTGACTCATGCTCATTCCTCCCGGTGCAAATTGCACCTTTCCAATAGGGGCCTTGCACCCCGGCGCCGATTCCCCAGGGGTGCAACATTGCACCCCTCGAACGGGGCCGATGCACCCCCCGACCGGAACCAGCCCTGGTCCCAAAGTGTTTACCGGAAATGGGGCTGCACCCTCCATTTCAGCTACGAAACCCCTCTCATTCACCGATGCAGTCCAAGTCCGGATTCCTGTACACGTCCATAACACCACGGCGGACCCTGGAAATCCCACGCCCTGAAAGGGGGGGTGCGCGCACCCCCCCTTTCAGGGCATTACGCCCGTCCCGTCCCGCCGCCAGACTTGGTTGTCGAACATCCGGTCTCAGACCGAAGGACAGGAGGCAACCATGTTCCGGAAATTCATCCCCAGGTCCGGCAGGGCCAGGCGGCTGACGCTCCTGGCGGCGGCGCTGCTGCTCACGGCCCTCACCGCAATCCCCGCCAGCGGCCTGGCCCTGGCCCAGTCCCCGCCCCCGGACACCGGCAACATCACCCTGGTCAATTGGGACCGGCAGATGGTGGAGCGGAAGAAGGAGGGCGACTTCGTGGCCCGTCCCGTCTTCAGCCGCCAGACCGACGTCCTCTTCTACTCCATCCGCCACCCCGACACCGGCGAGTGGCTCACCAGCACCTACCGGGTGCAGGGCGGTGGGAAACAGCTCTCCGAGGGCTGGGAGTACACCTTCGAGTACCCGGCCCTGGACGAGCAGCCCGAGCTTCACCCGGAACAGGCATTCCTGCTGGTGCTGGCCGTGCCCCGCACCGGGGGCGGCGACCACCACGTCTTCCACGCCCTGATTCCCGTCCACCAGCCCAAGGGACTGTGGGACAAGGTGCTGGGCGCTCTCGACCCCGACCGCTGGGCCAGGGCCGGAGCCCGGTGGGTGATTGAGGGAGTCCACGGGACCCTGTGCGGCGTGGTGGAGGGAGTGACCCAAACGGACATCCACGAGTGCGGGGGGTAAGGGTATGGGAGACATCCTCACCGGCACCCCAGCGCACCTGACCTACGACCACGAGTTCATACGGCTGGCCTGGTCCGTGGTGTGGGCCATCACCTCGGGCGCCCTGATGGTGATCCTGGGCTGGATGGGGCTGAGCTTCATCGTCCAGGAGCACCTGGGCCGCCACCAGTCCGGCTGGCGGGAAATGGTCCCCCGGCTGGTGCTGGGCCTCACCGCCGCCGCCTCGTCCCTCTGGTGGTGCGCCCTGGTCATCGACGTGGCCGACGCCGTCTCCGGCTTCATCGCCGCCGAGCTTGAGGTCACCCCCGGCGACCTGCTGCGCGCTCCCCTGGAGCCTCTGCTGATTGCGGTGGAGGCCGCCAACACCGGCCTGGCGGTGTTCATCGCCCTGCTCTACCTGGTCTTCGGCTTCTTCGTCCTCTACCTGCTGGTGCAGATGATCCTGCGCCTGGCCCTGATCGACATCCTGCTCTGCCTGGCCCCCATCGCCCTGGGGCTGTGGATTCTGCCCCACACGGCGGGTTGGGGGAGGCACTGGCTGCGGCTCTTTATGACCACGGTGTTCCAGCAGGCGGTGCAGCTCATCGCCGTGGCGCTGGCCTTCGCCTTTCTTGAAGAGTTCGCCGACATCGGCGGCGGGGAGGCGGCCCAGGACCTGGTGTGGATGCTGTTGATGGCCATCGCCTTCATGTACCTGGCCGGCCGCGTCCCCTCGATGCTGGGCAATCACGGGACCTTCGACGCCTGGCTGCACACCCTCTACTTCGGGATGTCGTTGCCCGGCTCGATGATGCGCTCCGCCCGTTCCATTGGGCTGATCGCCGGGGGAGCCGCCGGAGGGCCTCCGGGGATGGCGGCAGCGGCGGCAGCCTCGGCGGCGTCCAGCGCCGCCAACACGGTCAACTCGGCGGCCCAGTCCGCCACGGCCCCCGCCCAGAACAGCCCGACCCCCAGGAGCCAGGGACCGTAGCGACAACAACAACGACGACAACCACCGGCGCGGACCCTTTCGCGCCGACCGCCACGCAGGAGGTGGAGCGATGTGCCAGTAGGCAATCGGGGATTCCGGTAACGAACCGGCAAGCAACCGGCAACGCAACCCAAATACCGGGTGAAGAAATCACCCGAAGCAAGAAGGAGAAAACGAATGTCAGACCTGACCCAGACCATATCGAACCTGGTGGGCATCCTGCTGGGCCTGGTGGGTGTCGTGGGAGTGGGCTACTTCATCTACGGCGCCTACATGTACCTGACCGCCAGCGGCGCTCCCAACCAGATGGAGCGGGGCAAGGCGGCGATGATGACCGCCCTGGCCGGAATCGTGCTGGCCCTGGTGGCCTACGGCGTGGTGGAGCTGGTGATGAACGCCGTGGTCGGCAACCCGGTGGACCCCAACGTGCCCGACCCCACCAACAGCGGAACCGGCACCGGCACCGGCACCACTGACGGCGGCTAGGAGGGATGGAATGAGAGAGCATGAAGTCCCCACCCACGTGCAGGCCGAGGACAAGGTGCTGCTGTGGTTCACCTTCCCCCAGATCGTGGCGGTGGTGGCGGTGTGCGCCCTGGCCTACGGCGCCTACCGCTACTTCCCCTTCGGCCCGGTGGAGTTCCGGCTGGGCCTGGCCATCCTGATGGGCGCCCTGGGCATCGCCGCGACCGTGGGCAAGGTGGGAGGCCGCAGCCTGCCCCTGGTGGCCGCCGACCTGCTGAAGTTCAACCTGGGGGCCAGGCGCTACGCCGGGTCCCCGGCCCAACTGGTGATCAGCGAACCGCCCGCCCCGCCGGAGGCCAGGCCCGACCCCCTGCGGCTGCTGGTCAAGAAGGCGGCCTCCGGCGTCAGCCGGGCAGTCAAGGCGGCGCGGCGCAAGGGGCGTCCCCCCTTCCGGCCCCACAGCTGGTTCGGCAAGCGCCGCCGACCGAAGGACGGCGGCGGGAACAAAGCCGTCAACGGGAACCAGCAAAAGAAACCCTGGCGTCCCTTCCTGGCGGTGGCGGCCCTGGGAGTGCTGGCCGTGGTCCTGCTGCCCGCCACCGCCCTGGCCGACGACCCCGACGACGAGGGCTGGCGGCTGGACGAGATCTACTTCGTCCCGCCGGACCCGGTGCCGGGACGGCGCATCTTCATCGAGCGTGTCGCGGTCTCCGGCGACACCGCCAACGTGACGCTGCGGGCCGCCCACGGCCTGGACCTGAAGGTGCGGGTCTTCGGCGGCAGAACGGGCCGGACCCTGAAGATGGGGGTCAATCCCAGCTTCCGGGCCGGGGAGGCCAAGAGCTTCAACCTGACCCTGAACGGCCCGTCGCCCTCCTTCACCTTCTCCTGGGTGGACGCATTGGGCCGGTCCGGGGCGGTGTCCCTGAAGAGCGACCAGATTCCCTATCCGCTGCCGTCAGCCGACGGCGGGCTGTGCGACCTGGAGGTCACCGCCCTGGAGTGGACGCCGGGCCGGATCACCGGCGTCATCGCCTCGGAGTGCATCACCGAGACTCGGCAGGAAATAGACCTGCCGGTGTACGGCGGCCACTTCAGCCAGTCGGCGCCCGCCCTGCTGGACGCCACCGTCACCCGCATCACCGGAAGGGTCAACGTCGAGGCCGGAAGCCGCCGCACGTCGGCGTCATTCGTCGCGGGCGGCGAGACCCGCTTCGCCCTGCCCGTGCCCAACGAGAAGGCGACCCACAAGCTGGAGATCACGGCGGAGTTGACGGCGACTTTGAACGTGCCGCTGCCGCCCATGTTGCAGACCACCCACCACCCGGCCCGGACCGACGTGTACACCCGAAGGGTGACCTGCCGCTGCGGTGAAAGCACGACTATCAAGACGGTGCGCATCCGCGTCTACCACCCGGAGCACGTCAGGGCGGTGGAGGTGCCGCGCGCCCCGGCCACCCGCACCAGGACGGAAACCATAGTCCTGGCGACCGGCGTGGGGGCCGACGACCCCTATGTCGCCCTGTACGTTCCCCCGCCCAAACCCCCGCCGCCGCAGGCGAAGCAGACGACGGCGGGCGATTCCTCCTGGTGGAGCTGGCCGTGGTAGGGCGCATCACGAGCATCCTGCTCGCCCCCGGCGCGGCGCTGGCGGCCCTGGCTTCCTTGGCCGCCGCGCCTGGGCCGGAAGAGAGACAGATGTTGGTCGCCTTTGACGCAGTGCTGACCGGCATGGCCTTCGCCGGGGTGGGCCTCTGCCTCTTCGCCATCGTCTGGGCGGGCTTCGTGCTGATGGCCGAGGGCGCGGAGGGCCAGGGCCGGGGAATCGCCAGGAACGCCGTGCTGATGGCGGTGGTCGGCCTGGTGGTGGTGCTGCTGGCCAAGGGCATCGCTGCCGCCATCAACAGCCGCCTGATTGAAGTCTTGCCTATCCCATAGAACGAGAAAGGAGATTCAGGAATGAAAGCGACACTACCCAACCTGAAGAAACTGGCCGGACGCGGCCGGACCGAAGAGACCGCCGAATCCGAGGACATGCAAACCAACGACATCCAGCAAATCAAGGGGGCGGCGGAACCCAAGCCGCCGCCCCCGTTGTCCCTGTTCTTCATGCTGTCCCACCTGGAGGAGGACGGACCGGTGCGCCTGGACGGGGTGAAGCTGGCGGTGCTGGAGGTGATGGGACTGGAGCTGGACGAACCCAGGCTGGGCGCCTTCGCCGGTTCCCTGAACGCCCTGGACTTCCCGGTGCAACTGCTGGTGCGCCAGCACCCGCCGGTGTTGCAGAACCTGCGGAACACCCTGGCCCAGGCCCAGCCGGAAGACCTGCCCCAGCAGACCCGCGA
This sequence comes from Dehalococcoidia bacterium, assembly GCA_965249065.1. Lineage (GTDB taxonomy): Bacteria > Chloroflexota > Dehalococcoidia > Lucifugimonadales > UBA3495 > VXOI01. The sequence goes on from CBDFLG010000002.1 coordinate 86,969, forward strand.
CGCCGCCGAGTCCCTGGGACGGCTGCTGACCACCCTGGAAAACCGCGAGGGCATCCTGGACCGGCGCTTCTACGCCGTCTGCGAGCACAAACGCGCCGACGAGCTGCGGGGCCTGCTGACCCGCGCCGGGCTGGGGGTGTTCCCCCTTACCGGCAATTCCCTCAAGCTGCTGCTCCTGGCCTCGGCCCTGGGCGGCTCCCCCGACGACCGCGACGAAGACGAGGAATGGGAGGTCGAGGTCAACCGGCGTGACATCCGCATTGGCGGCCACCTGACCCGCTCCCTGCACCTGGGCAAGTGGCCCCGCTCCCTGTCCCCCGGCTTCCTGCAGGGCCTGATGGCCGCCGGACCGCCGATGGACCTGGCGGTCCACCTGGGGGCCATCCCGTCGGAGCAGGCGGCCCGCACCCTGGAGTGGCAGAAGGTCCGCTTCGAGTCGGCGCAGTCGTTGTCGCTCAACCGGGGCCGCAGCCTGTCCCCCGAGGCGGAGATCGCCCTGGAGGACGTGAGCCGTCTCCGGGACGAGGTGCAGCGGGGGCGGGAGCGGCTGTTCCACGCCTCCCTGTCGGTGACCCTCCACGCCAAAGACGCCAACGGGTTGAAGGACATGACCCAAAAGGCGCGCGCCCACTTCGCCGCCACCCTGGGCAAGCTGGACAACCTGGCCTTCCGCCAGCGCGAGGGTCTGCTGTCCACCCTGCCCCTGGCCCTGAACGCCGTGGCGGTGTGGCGCACGCTGGACACCTCCAGCCTGGCGCGACTGTTTCCATTCTCGCCGCCGGACCTGGACACCCGGAGCGGCACCCTCTACGGCATCGACCTGCGGGCCTGCGCCCCCATCGTCTACGACCCCTTCGACGGCACCCACCTCAACGCGAATACGGCGGTGCTGGCCCGCTCCGGCTCGGGAAAATCCTTCGCCACCAAGCTGGGCGTGCTGCGCGGCGTCTGCCGTGGGGTGCGGGCCTACGTCATCGACCCCGAGGGCGAGTACGCGGACATGGCCCGCGCCGCCGGCGGACGGGTGCTCTCCCCCGGAATTGCGGGCCAGGGGATGAACCCCTTCGTCATCGACCGGGGAGACTCGGAGGAACTGCTCCAGCGCATCGGCAGCCTGCGCCGCCTCATCGAGGTGATGGTGGGGGAGCGGCTCAGCGCCGAACGCCGGTCGTCTTTGGACCACGCCCTCGCCGGTTACTACTCCGAGCGCCGGGAGCGCACCGGCTTCCGCGATTTCTACGGCTACCTGGAAGATAGCGGCGGCGGGGACATCGCCCACCTGCTGCGGCCCTTCGCCACCGGCAGCCTGCGCCACCTGCTCTCCGACGAGGGCGACGACCTGCTGACCCACGAGGCGCTGGTCACCGTCTTCGACCTGCACCTGCTGGAACCCGAACTCAGACCGGCGGCGGCCATGGTCTGCACCGAGACGGTGTGGGCCGCCGCCGCCCAGGACCCCCGGCCCCGGCTGCTGGTGGTGGACGAGGTGTGGAGCATCATGCAGCACCCCGAGGGCGCGGCCTTCATGGTCTCGATGGCCAAGCGCGCCCGCAAGCACCGGCTGGGTTTGCAGTTCATCACCCAGGACGTGCAGGACCTGCTCAGCGAGGACTCCTCCCGCGCCATCACCGGGCACTCCGGGCGGGCGCTCTTGCAGAACGCCGCCTTCAAGCTGCTCTTGCAGCAGGACGCCGCCGCCATCAGCACCGTGGGCGAAGCCTTCGACCTGCCGGTGGAACTGCAACGCTGGCTGCTTTCGTGTCCCAGGGGCGACGGCCTTTTGCTGGCCAAGGGCAACCGCTTTCCCGTCCGCATCGAGGCAACCCCCGAGGAAACGGAGGTCATCGAGTGGCGGCCCGGACCGAGACACTGAACCTTCAACCAAATCCGATATAGCGAGGCAACCATTATGAATATCAACGTCAGGAAGATCCTCTTCGGCGACGGCCGCCACAAGCGGCCCCCGGCGCTGCTGGCGGTGACGCCGCACCGCACCGGCGAGCGCACCCTCCTGGGCGTGGAGAACCTGCTCCAGTCCATCGCCGTCCCCGAACCCTTCTCCCTGGAGTTGGCCGGCGACGCCGACGGCGTGACCCTGCTGGCCCGCTGCCAGGACGACCAGGTGGTGCGGCAGCAGCTCACCGCCCACTACCCCCAGGCCCGCATCCGGCAGGTCCCCGTGGATGACGACCCCATCTTCGTCCACGTCGGGGAGCAGGCGTGGGGGCTGACCCTGCGGGCCGGGGGGCCGGAGTACCTGCCGCTGCGCACCTTCCGGGACGACGACCTGCTGGACGCCGGCTCCGACCCATTGCTGGCGGTCATCGGCTCCCTGTCGTCCCTGCGCCCAGGCGAGCGGGTCCTGTCCCGCCTGCTGCTGCGCTCCCTGGGTCCCGAGTGGTCCCAGGCCCACCAGCAGAAGGCTTTCAAGAACCCCGGCCAGCAGCGCCCCGACCCCTCCTACACCTACCAGACCCGGCCCCTCCAGACCGACGGCGTGACCCTGGCGGTGCTGGGCGTGGCCGCCCTGGCGGCCCTCAAGGGCTACCTGTGGGTCCAGGACGGCGAGATCCTCAAGGCGGCGCTGCTGGGCGCGGGTTCCGCCCTCGGCCTCACCGTGGCGGGCTGGGGCTGGTGGCGCTGGAAGCAGGCCAGGAGCCGGGTCTACGACCCGTTGCTGATCAAGGAGAAGGTGGGCCGCATCGCCTTCGACGGCGAGCTCCAGGTGATAGCCTACCTGCCCGACAGCGCCGGACCGGAGCGGGCCAGGGAACTCCTGGAGCCGGTGGCCGCCGCCTACCGCCACTACGACCACCCCGCCGGGGCGCGGTTCAAGGTCAGCGGCGTGAAGCCCCTGGTCCCCCTGGTGAATCTCCACCCCGCCGGGCCGGGGCTCTTCGGCAAGCGCAGCGTCCTGGGCGTCCGGGAGGCGGCGGCCCTGTGGCACCCGCCCGGCGAGAGAGACGAGACGCCCCTGGTGGAACGCTCCGGCTCCCGGGCGCTGCTGCCCTCGGCCAAGGGCGTCAGGGGCGGCGCCCTGGTGGGTGAGACCACGGCGGGCCAGCCCAGGGAGATCAGCTTCCCCGAGGACCTGCTGCGCCGCCACCACCTCTACGTGGCCCGCACCCGCATGGGCAAGTCAACCCTGATGCACCACGTCGTCGCCCACAAGCTGCGGGAAAAGGCTGCCGGAAGGGACACCGACGCCATCATCGTGGTTGACCCCCACGCCGACCTGGTGGACGGCATCCTGGCCCAGGTCCCCGAATCCATCGCCGGCCAGGTGCGGCTCATCGACCTGGCCGAGGAGTGGGGCGCGCCGGGCATCAACCTGCTGGACACCCGCATCTTTTCCGATAGGGACCGCACCGCCGACTCGGTGGTGCGGGTGATGCACGGCCTGTGGGAGCAGTGGGGTCCCCGGATGCAGTCCATCCTGGAGCACACCGTCAAGAGCCTCCACGAGGCCAACGAGCAGAGGGACGCGGACCAACAGTACACCATCCTGGACGGGCTGCGGCTGGTCTCCGAACCCAGGTTCCGCCGGGAGGTGCTGGAGAAGGTGAACGACCCCTACCTGCTGCGGTTCTGGGCCAGGGACTTCCTGGGCTGGAACCGGGAGCGCCGGGGCGAGGCCATCGCCCCGGTGCAGACCCGCCTGGCCTACTACGCCTCCTCCAAGAAGGCGAGGGCCATCCTGGGCCAGTCCCGCTCCACCATCGACATCCGCCAGACCATCCTGGACGGCGGCGTCCTGCTGGTCTCCACCGCCCAGGGCACGGCGGGCCGGGACGTGTCCGCCCTGGTGGGCGCGTCCCTGCTCAACCTGGTGGACTCGGTGATCCGGGAGCAGGAGAGGCTGCCCCAGGGGCAGCGGCGGGGGGCATTGGTGGTCGTTGACGAGATGCAGTCCATGCCCGGCGCCGACTACGAGTCCATGCTCAGCGAGCTGGGTAAGTACGGCGCCAGCTTCGTCCTGGCCACCCAGAGCCTGGCCAAGCTGGACGACCTCTCCCCCACCATGCGGGACACCCTGCTGGCCAACGTGGGCTGCCTGGCCGTCTTCCAGGTGGCGGGCGGCGACGCCCGGCAACTGGTGTGGGAGCTGGGCAAGGACCGGGTGAGCGAGGACGACATCACGTCCCTGGACGTGCATCACTGCTACGTGCGCGCCACGGTGGGCACCGAGCGGCTGCCCGCCTTCTCCATGATGGTGCGCAAGCCGGAGCCGGGGGACCCGGCCGTCGCCGCCCGCATCCGCGCCGACGCCTCGGCCTACCTGCGGCCCAACGACGCCGGGGACGCCGAGGGACGCCGCCAGGTCGGCGAGTACCGCCGGCTGCTGGCGGAAGGGCAAAGGACGGACGGCCCGCAACCGCCGGGGCAGAACGGGGCCGCGCCCCCCGACGCCGGTGACCGATGCCGGTGGCGGTGAGAGCGACGAGGTGAGCGAGTACCGGCGGCTGCTGGCGGCCAATCAGGACGAGGATGGGGAGGACCGGGAATGATACCGGCAGGTTGCGAGACCGATATACTCCGCCGCCTGGCGGAGATGCCCTTCCTGGACCGGCTGGACTTGGTCGCCCTCTGCCGCCGCTCCCGCAGCGCCGTGTACGGCAGCATGGACCGGCTGGCGGAACGGGGGATGGTCCAGGCCATCCCCCACGCCTCGGAACTGACGTCCCCGACCCGGCGCTACTGCCTCACCGCCAGCGGGCTGGGGCAGCTGGCGGAGTTGGAAAGAATTTCCCTGGACGAACTGCTGGCCTGCCGCCCGGTCTCCGCCCGCTGGCGGCGGGTCCTGCTGGAACGGCTGGACGCCCTGGCCGTCATCTACCGGGTGGCCGCCGCCCTGGACTCCGAAGCCCGCCCCCTGGGCTTCCGGTGGTATCGGGCCGGACCGGCGGACGCCGGTATCACCCTGCCCGGCGGACGCTCCCTGGCCGTGGTCCGGCTGGGCAACGCCGCCGACCGCACCGCCTTCGCCAAGCGGCTGTGGCGGTTGAGTGAGGAGGCCCGCCCTGACGCCGTGCTGCTGCTGGCCCCGGACGAGGTGCGGCTGCGCCAGGTCAGCCGGATGCTGGACAACCTCCCCCTGCTGGGCTTCCTGGCCCTGGAGGGCGACGCCGCCCGCGCCGGCGCCGGGTCCCGCATCTGGCGCGCCCCCGCCTCCCCCGTTCCCCTGGACCTGGGGGAGGTCCTGGGCTACCTTCCCTCCGGCGGCGAGCTGCCCGAAGCAAGTACGGCCCGGCGGGAGACAGTCCCCGACGACCTGCGGTTGGACCTGGCGGACGAGAACGTCCCCGGCCACCTGCTGCCCGTCCTGCTCAAGCCCACCGAGAAGCGGGCGCTGGACCTGCTCCACGACTGGCCCTGGCTGGCCCCGGCCCACCTGGCCCAAATGCTGGGGGTGAACGGCTCCCGGGTCAACCAGGTGTGGGAACGGCTGAAGGCGCTGGGCCTGGCCGTGGCGGTCAAACCCGGGGGACGCCGCTGCCTGGCTCTCTCCGACCGGGGGCTGGCGCTGCTGGCCCGCCGGGACCGCTCCGCCGTGGGCGCGGCCCGCCAGCGGTGGAGCGCCGCGCCGGTGGACCCCGGCGCGGGCCTGGACTGGCGCAACGTCCACGGCTCCCACAGCCGCCAGTTGCTGCGCAACCTGGAGCACACCCAGGCCGTCCACTGGTTCCTGGCCGTGCTGGCGAATCAATCGCGTTCCCAGGGCTGCGAGCTGGCGCGGATCGACCCGCCCCGACGGGCCTCCCGCTTCTTCCGCCACGACGACCGGCTGCACTCGGTGCGCCCCGACGCCTTCGGCGTGTTGCGGAAGGATGGAAAGGATTGGCCCTTCTTCCTGGAGTGGGAGCGCCGGGCGGTGCGCCCTACAACGATGGCGGCCCGCATCGCCCCCTACCTGCGCTACTACGCCACCCGCAAACCCCTGGACGACCACGGCGTCGTCCCCGCCGTCCTGGTGGTCTTCGACGACGGCCTGGCCGCCGGCCACTTCCTGCGGGTGGCGGCCAACGAGATGCGGCGGGCCGGGGTGAGGTTGCCTCTATGGGTGTCCCACCGGGCCGCCCTGGAACGGCTGGGACCGATGGGCGCGGCCTGGCGGATGCCTGGCAACTGGGAACCGCCCCACCCCTTCTGCTGATACCCGCCCCTTTTCCGATTCAGAACTTGCGTGCTACCATTGGACCATCTTCCCCCGACCGTGAACCCCACGGTCGGGGGGAGATATGCCCAGAGGGAAGGAAACCCCATTCCGGTAAGGCAGGGAATAGCGATGAACGCGGAAGACCGGGAGTTCTGGCTGGCCAACATCGGCGAGCGCATCGCCGAGGCGCGGGAGAGGGCCGGGCTCACTCGCCGGCAACTGGGCGAGTCCGCCGGGGTTGACGAGTACCGGGTGCGCTCCTGGGAGGAGACCCTATCCAGGCCCACCTTGGACCAGCTGGAGGAGATGGCCGCCCGCTGCGGCGCCACCCCCGACTGGCTGGCCGGGCGAGACCTCATCCAGGAAGTGTTGGAGGAAGCGTTGGAGGAAGCGTCGCAGGAACCGGCCCAGGACAGCTTCATCTGCACGATGGGGAGTTCCGTGGACCGGCTGCGGCTGGAGGACCTGGAGGGGATGCGGGAATCGGTCCTGTGCGTGATACAGGTGAAACGGGAAGGATGGAAGCCCGCCGTGGCGACCCACCTGCCCAGGGAGGTTACGGGGCTGGGGGACGCCCTTGTCCTTGAGGAGCGTCCTGACCCGGAGTAGACTCCCCCGCCTCGGGCAGCAGCAGGTGGAGCAGGCCCATGCGGGCGGCCAGGCCGAAGAGGGCCACCAGGTTCCCCTGACCGGGCTTGACGCCGTTCCGCCAACGCTTGATCTGGCGGATGTCCACGCGGAGCTCCCGGGCCAGGCCCCGCCAGGACAGGCCGGATGCTTCCTTGAACCGTTCCAGCCGCTCTGGGAAGTCCTCGGGGAAGGGGCACGGCTCCAGGCGGTAGACCCACCGCTGGCGTCCCACGCGCTACTCCCTCCCCCGGACCGTGACCACCAGGTCCCGGCGGCCCGTGAGAATGCCCAGGCCCCCGGGCACCTGGACGGCCAGGTCCACCAGGGCCAGCATGGCCCCGCCCGAGGGCTCCGATCCCTTCCTGCGCCAGCGCAGCATCTGTCGGCAGTCCACGCCGACCAGGCTGGCGAACCCCTCCCAGGAGAGACCCAGGGCCTGCTTCAGCCGGGTGAGGCGCACCCCGAAGTCCTCGGGCAGCAGGGCCACGCCGGGGACGAAGGAAAACCTCTGGGACTGGCGCTCTCTATTCATCATCTCCCCCTGTATCTTCGGCATCTTCCCCGGCATCCGCCACGGCATCTTCCCCGGTCACAATCACGAATAGCGCGTCGAAGTCCGACACGCCCAGGGCCTGCTGCAACCTGCGGCGGGCCGAGGGCGAGGGACTGCGCTTCAGGTTGAACAGCAGGGACACGTAGCCGCGGGTGAGCCCGGCCTCGTTGGCCAGGTCGGTCTGGGACCAGTTGCGCTGGCGGAGCAGGTCCCAGGCCGCCTCCGGCCTGAGCAACACCCGGCAGACGGTGCGCTTACGGCCCATGCTCACCGTCCCCGGCAGCGGCCTTCCCGTCCCCGGCGCCGTGGCCGTCTCCGTGGCTGTCAACGGGGGGAGCCGCCCCCTCGGCCACCGGGGCGGGATACAGCTCCGGGTGGGCCAGGTAGTGGTGGGCGATGATGCGGGCCAGGATGCGCAGGCCATCGATGCGGCGCCGCTCCTGGGTCCTGGTGAGTCTCCGTCTATTGCTCAATGCCCTCGCGCTCTCCGGGAATCCGGCGTTGGCCGCCGGTGGCGTTCCGCCCGGCCAGGGGGTATAATCCCTCTTTAGGACGGGTGTTCTATTACATCCGAGTGTACCAATCATGTAATCGCAAAGGCAATGGTTTCGCTGCCGCATTCACCTCTCAGATTGACAAGTGTTTACTATAATGTAACAATTAAGCGACAAGAATCCGACAGGAATGAAGCAGCGCCAGGTGATTGCTCAGATGGTGCGCGGGGTGATGTGATGGACCAGTACAACGACCAGGAGGAAATTGGGCCGCTGCTGCGGAGACTGAGGGGAGAGACCGGCCTGCGGGAGGTGGGCCGGCGCACCGGCATTTCCAACTCCTACCTCTCCCAGATAGAGAACGGAGGCCGCCGGCCCGGCCCCAGCGTGCTGAAGCGCCTGGCCTCCCTCTACGGCGTGGACGTGCAGGACCTGCTGGAGCGGGCCGGGTTCCTGGACGACCCGGAGGGCGTGGCCCCCCGGGACGACGAACCCCAAGAGGTGGAGCGGGCCTACCAGTACGTGCTGACCGACCCCAAGTTCCAGGTGGGCACCCGTCCCTCCGGCCCCCTGTCCCTGGAGGCCAAGCGGTTCATTGTGGAGATGTACGAGCGCTTCACCGGCAAGCGGCTCCTGGGAAGCGTCCCTTGGAATGATGATGACGAGAATGCTTGACGACTTCCTGGACGACCTGATGGCCGGCGAGCGCCCGATGGAGCGGCTGGAACCGGAGGGGTTCGCGGCGGAGTTTGCCGCCTTCTTCTCCCTGCCGGGACGCCCCGCCCTGGACGAACTGACCGAGCTGTTCCAGCAGGCCGGAATCGGGAAGGTGTCCCCGGCCAGGCTGTCCAACGGGTTGCGGGGAATTCACTACACCCTGCCCGACGGCAACTACGCAATCCACTACCAGGAGGACCAGTGGGAGGCTTCCTGCGAGTACACCGTGCTTCACGAGGGCTACGAGATCTTCTACGAGACCCTGTGGCGGCGCTGCCACGGCCAGGCGTCGGGGCGCAGGGTGTGCTCCGAGGCGGACCGGTTCGCGGCGGCGGTGCTGATGCCGCCGGAGACCTTCGCCGCCTACGCCTTGGCCAGCGGCCTGGACGTGGTGGCCCTGCACCGGGTCTTCCGCTGCGCCTACTCCACGGCGGCGATTCGATTGGCCGAGGTGCTGGGCCGACAGCCCCTGCTGGCGGTCCTGTACGAGCGAAAGGAGCCCGGCGACCCGGCGTCCTGGCCGGCGCCGACGAAGCTGGCGGACCTGCGGGTCAGGGTGATCAAGCGGACGGCAGGCTTCGGAGCGCCCCGCTCCCGGCTGCTGGGCGGCTGGCGGGGCGGCAGTCCCCGCCGGGGCAAGCCCCTGTCCCCCGGTTCGGTGGCGGAGCAGGCGGCCCGCAGCGGCAGGCCCGAGTACGCCGAGGGGGACGGCCTGGCCGTGGTGGCTACGCCCGTGCTGTGGAAGGGACGCCTGGCCAAGGTGATCGTGGTCGCCGTGCCCTGGGAACACCGCCGGGTCCTGGAGCCGCCGCTGGGCGGACGCCGCTGGCCGCGAACCGGGACCACATCCAGGGCGGTGCCCCGGTTGGCCGCCGGGTAGCGTGCCACGGGGACAGCCGCCCCTTGACGGAACGGGCCGGATGTCCGATGATAGATAGTAAGACAAACTATTACATCAACAGGCAAAAAGAGAGACCATGCCCCCACGACGGATTTCCAGGACCATCACCTTCTCTCTCCCGCCGGAGATGTTCGAGCAGGTGCAGCGGGTGAAGGAGGAGGAGGGCCGCGACATGAGCGAGCTGGTCCGGGAGGCCCTCCGCCAGTACATGGAAGAAAGGGAGCTTCGCCGCCAGGAACGCCTGGAACGGCTGCGCTCCCGCCAGGCTGCTCAATCAGGGAACGAAGGAGGAGCAATCAATGAGTGAACGGAATGACCTGATACCGGCGGCCCTTTACGCCAGGGTATCCAGCGACCGCCAGGACGTGGACCTCTCCGTGGCCGCCCAGCTGCGGGCGCTCAGGGACTACGCCGACAAGAACGGCTACCTGGTGGTCCGCGAGTTCGTGGACGAGGCCGAAAGCGGCAGGATCGCCGATAGGCCCCAGTTCCGCAAAATGCTGGACGAGGCGGGCCGGCCCGAGGCCCCTTTCCAGGAGATTCTCGTCTGGAAATTCTCGCGCTTCACCCGCAAAAGGGAGCACGCCGTCGCCTTCAAGTCCATGCTCCGCAAGCGGGGTATCCGCGTCGTCTCCATCACCGAGCACGCCGACGACTCCCCCACCGGCAAGCTGATGGAGGCCATCATCGAGAGCCTGGACGAGTTCTATAGCGAAAATTTGGCGCAAGAGGTTGTCCGGGGGATGCGGGAAGCCGCCTCTCGCGGCTTCTGGATCACCACCTACCCGCCCTACGGCTACCAGAAGGTCTACGTCCAGGACGGGGCCAAGAAGCGCCCCCGGCTGGAGCTGGACCCGCCCGCCGACGCCGTGGCCCGGCGCATCTTCGACCTGGCCCTCCAGGGCCGCAGCAACCTGGACATCGTGAAGACCCTCAACTCCGAGGGCATCCCCACCTCCAACGGCAAGCGCTGGCTCAAGACCACCATCCACGCCATGCTCACCAACGAGGCTTACACCGGCGCCCTGGTCTGGGGAGCCAAAGCCAGGGACAAGGCCGAGCCGGTGCGGGTCGAGGACGCCTTCCCCGCCATCGTCACCAAACAGGAGTTCCAGCGCGTCGCCCGGATGATGCAGTCCCGCGCCCCGAAGAAGGTGAACCCCCGCCGCGCCGCCAGCCCCTACCTGCTCAGCGGTCTGGCCAAGTGCGAGACCTGCGGCAAGGCCATGACCGCCGCCGAGGCCAAGAGCGGCAGGTACACCTACTACATCTGCCACTCCCTGCTGAAGAAGGGCAAGGGGACCTGCGAGACCCCCCGGCTCAACGCCAAGTCCTTCGAGAAGCTGATAATCGGCGAGCTGCGGGAGAACGTGCTGACCGAGTCCAACATCCGCGACCTGGTGAAGCTGGTGGACGAAGAGATGGACGGGATCGCCCGCGAGGAGCGCCAGAAGCTGGAGACCATCGAGGCGGAGTTGGAGGAGGTCAAGCGGCGGCTGGGCCGCATCTGGCAGTTCGTCGAGACCACCGACATCGAAACCGCCGATGCCGCCGACCGCATCAAAGAACATCGGGAGCGGCAGGGGCAGTTGGAGACCGCCGCCCAGGAAGCCCGGGCGATGCTGGCCGACCGCCGGTTGATGCTGGACAGCGCCGACACCATCGCCGCCTTCGCCCAGGAGATGAGCGAGTTCCTGAAGACCAGCGAGCTTACCGAGACCAAAGCCTTCGTCCGGTCCTTCGTGAAGGAGGTGCAGGTGAAGCCCGGCAAGGCCACCATCATCTACACCATACCCACGCCGGAAGACAGTCCCGTAGGGGGAGCCGACGCCTCAGAGGTAGCCCTGAATGGGGGAGTTATGAATTCGGTACGTTCTGGTGGGCCCGGCAGGGATCGAACCTGCCACCAGCCGGTTATGAGCCGGCTGCTCTACCACTGAGCTACGGGCCCTCGTCAATAGCTTATCCCCCCCTTTTTCCCGGTGTCAAGGAACCCGCCAAAGGGCCAACCTCTTGGCGTCCCGGAAGCGCGCCTCGCCCCCTGCCTCGCCCCCATGCCGACGTTCCGGGCATCCCCAATCCAGATCATCCTCCAAGCCCGCGAATCCCGGCTCGGACACACAGCCTGATTCCCTGACACTTGCCCCTTGCCAAGCCCTGTGGCGCTTCCCTAGCATAGTGCTTGTCAGCCCGGCCCAGCAGCCCTGCGAGTCCGCCTCAATCCCCTGCCCGGACGGAACGGCAGAAAAATCAGGAGAGCGCCCGTGTCCCACCCTAGCCGGTCGTCCCTCCGCGTCCTCCGCAGCATAAGGACGAAAGGCGGAAATGACCGGAAATGACCGGAAATGGCCGGCAAATCAAAAATCAGGCGACATAAGGAAGTGAAGCCGTGTCTCTGAGCCAGATTAGGAACCGAATTAACGCCCTGCGCCGTAAATACGCCCGCGAGCTCGCCGCCTGCCGGCTCCGCCGCCTCGCAGACGAGTTCAGCCAACAATGGGCCGCGGCCGTTGCCGAACGCAGGCCCGCGCCCGAGTCCCATCCCTTCATCAAGCGAGTGGCCGACCACGGAGTCCGGGCACCCACCTATATGCAACTGCACAAGTACCTGGAAGGCTGCCGCTGCCGCCGAAGCTGAAGGTTACCCCAACCCCAAACGCTCGCGGTAGTCGGGATCCCAGGCGGCTATGACGCCGCGCTCCAGGGCCTCCGGCTGCGGGACCACCGGCGACGGCTCGCCCGTGGTCGGCACGGTGGCGATTACCACGTCTTCCACCAGCTTGCGGTACCGCTCCTCCGAAACGCCCAGCAGGTCTTTCAGGGCCGGCTCGTTGTGCTGGCCGAAGGCGGGGGATGGGCCCTGAATCCTCAGAGGACTCTTGGAGAACTTGTAGGGGCGGCTGATGAACGGACGCTCGCCCAGCTTGCGCTCCGGCGGGTATTTCGCCCGCTCCAAGAAGTTTCGGCTCTGGAAATGAGGGTCATAGTGAATATCGCGGCCCGTCAGCACCGGCCCGGATGGGATGCCCTCCGCCTGGAGCGCGTGCATCGTGTCGTAGCGGTCGCGGCCCGTAGTCCAAGCGGCAATGATTTCGTCCAGCGCGTCGTGGTTTTCGCGGCGCGACAGCAGGGTGGCGAAGCGCGGATCGGCGGTCAGTTCCGGCTGCTCCATCACCCGGCAGAGCGATTGCCACTGGCCTTCGTCGCCCACCGACAGCGTAATCCACTGGTCCTGGCCAGCCGCCGGGTAGCAGCCTTGGGGCGCGCGCCACGGGTGGCGGTTGCCGATGCGCCCACCCTCGCGCCCGTTGGCTACGGCGTCCAGCACATACTCCGACAGGAACATCACCCCGGCCTGGTACATCCCGATGTCCACCCACTGCCCCAGCCCGGTGCGGTTCCGGTAGCGCAGGGCCGCGCCGATGGCGAACAGGGCCGTCCAAGTGGAAAGGAAGTCCACGAAAGACGCCCCGGCCTTGGCCGGGCCTTCGCCGGGATAGCCGGTAATCCAGCAATGCCCGTGCGTCGCTTCCTGGGTGGTGGCTTGGGCCGGATAGCCGGAATAGGGGCCGCCGCCATGCCCGTAGCCGGTGTTGGACACCAAAATTACGTCCGGTCTCAGCTTGCGCAGGTTGGGATAGTCCAGGCCCCAGTTGCGCATCACGCGGGGCGTGAAGTTTTCCATCACCACGTCGCTGATTGTCACCAGCTCGCGGAACAGCTCCCGCCCGCGGTCGTCGGTCATATCCAGCGTGAGCGACTGCTTACCCCGGTGAATCAGGTTGTAGGTGGAGGGGCGGTTCCACCAGTCTTCGCCCACGTCATTGTCAGCGAAGACGCCGGAATAGCCGCCGGTGCGAGTGACGTCGGGGCGGCCCGGCCCCTCGACCTTAATGACCTCGGCGCCCATATCGGCCATCAGCCCACCGGCGTAGGGCAGGGCGAAGACGTAGGTGGAATCAAGTACCCGGATGCCCTCAAGGGGGAGCTTGCCGTCCTGATCTTGTCGAAAGAATGGAGAAGTCATCAGATGGCGTCCGTCTGCCGCAGCACGGTCAATTCTTGGGGGGTGTAACCCAGACCGTCCACGTAAATCTCGCGGTTGTGCTGGCCCAGGGTCGGGGCCGGGCCGGTGTACTGGTAGGGCGTCAGCGAGAGGTTGAACAGGGCCGCCGGCACCTTAATGCGCCCGATGACCGGATGCTCCACCACGCGGTAGAAGTCCCGCGACTCCAGTTGCGGGCATTCGGCCAGTTCCGACGGAGTCTGCACCAGCCCAAACAGCATCCGCGAGTGGGCCGCCTCGGTAAACAGCTCCCACTTGCCCCGTTCGCTGATGGAACCCAGGACGATGCGGTCCAGTTCCTCGCCGTTGCGGTTGCGCTCGGCGGTGTCGGTGAAGCGCGGCTCGTGCAGTTCCGGCGCGCCGAAAAAGTTGGCGATGGTTTCCCAAGTGGCCCCGCCGCCGGTCTGCACGATAATCCAGCCGTCTTCGCAGGGCATCGGGTGGCCGAAGTTGCTGCCGGAAGCGCGTCGGCGGGGCTGCGTCGCGCCGGTGAAGGGATACATCGTCTGCGTCGCCATCATCGTCGAAGCCACGCACTCGGTGACCGAAACGTCTATGTGCTGACCCTCGCCGGTGTTGCCCTGCATAAACAAGGCCATCGCCGTAGCCGCCGCGCTGTTCAGCCCGCCCTCGTACTGCGCCTGGAACCCGCCGTGCTTCAGCGGCTCGCGGTCCTGCCGCCCGCTGATGCTCATGATCAGGCCCATAGCGTAGCTGACGATCTCCTCGCCAGCGTATTGGCTGTACGGCCCGGTCTGGCCGAAGGGCGTGATGGAGGTCAGCACCAGGCCGGGGTTGATGGCCTCCAGCGCGTCGTAGCCCAGCCCCAGGCCCGGCAGATAGCCAGGGCGGTAGCTCTCGATCACCACGTCCACGTGCGGAATCAGCTCCCGGAACAGCTCGCGTCCTGCTGCCGTTTCCAGGTTCAGTGTCGCGCCCTTCTTGTTCAGGTTCATCGCTAGGAAGAGCAGGCTCTTCTCCGGGTGCGGGTCGTCTCCAAAGAAGGGCGGCATCCGGCGCAATGCGGCCCCGGCGGGCGGCTCCAGCTTCAGCACCTCGGCCCCGTAGTCGGCCAGCAGACGGGCGCAGAAAGACCCGGCGATATCCTCACTCAGGTCGAGAACCTTCACCCCGTCCAGCGGCCCGTGGGCCAAAGGCGGCGGGAATGTCGCGTCATCGTTCAAACTTGATATCTCGGATAACAGGATGTGCGGACGCCCGGCGAACCGCCCCGCCGATTGTAGCGAAAGCCAACGGGCGCGGCAACGCTTGGGCCGCTGGGCTATCAGGGCAGCGTTTCGTTTCAGAGGGCTATCGGCATTATCCGGCGCACATTGAAAATACTGTTGAGGACAAATTGACAACTGGCGACAAGGTTGCTAGCCTGCACTTATAGTAACCTCGTGGGTGGTCGCTCGAGAGTCCAGGAGCGCTTCGGTGCTACCTGTGCATCAGAAGTGCCTGAAGGTTGCAACCCCCATCGGCAGGTTCCTCACATATCCGAGGGCAATCAGCCTGCCGATGTACGCATATTAAAAAGGAATTATATACCTGAAACTGCGAGCCGGGCGTGGCGCTGTGGGAAAGACGGCGGTTGCAGGGGTAAAAGACTTTGGCCACCAACACCGTTGACGCCGCAGTGGTGGAGCGTACTGACGCGCCGACGCTCCGGGGATTCGTGCACGAGCGCACTAAACCAGATGCAACCGTCTATACGGATGAAGCCTCTGCATATCACAGATTGAACCGGATTCACGAGGCCGTAAAGCACGGGACAGAGGAATATGTACGCGGCCAAGCACACACGAACGGAATCGAGTCGTTATGGTCGATGCTAAAACGGGGCTACATCGGAACCTACCACTGGATGAGCGTCAAGCACCTGCCTCGCTACGTCAACGAGTTCGAGGGCAGGCACAATGCCAGGCCACTGGACACCGACGCCCAAATGACAGCGATGACAGTCAACGCAGTGGGCAAGCATCTGCCCTACGCCGAACTGATTGGCCCGCCACATACAAGGCAACCGAAGATGCTTACGGAAAGCAACCTTGGTTGCCCCTAACTTCACCAACCGCACCCTGTACCACGGCGACAATCTCCCGCTCTTGCAGGGGATAAACATTTGACCCGCGAGTGTTGGAAGTTGACCACGTTAGCCCAAAGACGGACTGCGGGAGTGATGCCTACGATAACCTGACGCTGCTGTGTCCGCCCTGCAACAGTAAAAAGGGCAACTCCCTTACGCTCTCTGGATTGCAGGAGACAAACCTCAAGGAAAGATACCTACTACCGTATAATATGGTCAACATTCGACGAGGCATAATAGCGCAGCCGCGCACTCGGCGCCAACGGCGATAACGAAGAGAGCATCATCGTGGCAAAACTCAAGCTCAAAAAGGGTAGTCAAGAAAGGCGGCTCGGCCGGGGCGCAACTAAAACGCGGGCGGGGACGGCCAGTAACTAAACCGATGCCGGAGCGCATTGACGCATCGCCAGAACGAATAGCCGAGGTGGTGTTAAAGGCCAAACCTAAAAGGGAGTGGCAGTACACCAAATGAGCCATCGTTGCGGCACCAATCGTCGTAGGAAGCAGATTCCCAGCACCAAGAAGGACTGTCCTAGCTGCGGTCACCGGAAGATGCCAGAAACCATAACCGCAGGTGGTCGGACTCGGACTGTCACTCAACACATGAGAAACCACCCGCACCTCGGTATTACAGCAAAACGGGTGGAGAACGTTCTTGAGAATTGGTTGATTCGCGGAATCCGTACCGAGAGCGATGGGAGGCAGAGCAGATGCTATATCGGTGTCGTTCCTGGGCTGGATGAAATGGTGAGAGTGGCGGTTTCAATGGATGATGAGAGAATAATCTCCG
Source organism: Dehalococcoidia bacterium (assembly GCA_965249065.1). Lineage (GTDB taxonomy): Bacteria > Chloroflexota > Dehalococcoidia > Lucifugimonadales > UBA3495 > VXOI01. Next base: position 103,366 of record CBDFLG010000002.1, read on the forward strand.
CTTTCCAAGATAGAACAGCCACCCGGCAACGGCGCAGAGGGAATAGGGATTACTTCATCGAGGCTTACCGAGATTTGGAGGAAAGGGATGCAGATTAGCTACGACACCGAAAACGGCATTTTGTATGCAACTACAAATGCACGGGCCGCTACTTCCGCCTCTCTTCTAAATGATGCGGGGATTGTGGTTGACCTTGCCACTCCGGATGGGCCTGACATAGTGGGGCTTATGGTTATGGGAGCCTCTGCTTACATCCCGTTGGGCAAGGGATATGTTGCGGAAACAGATACGCTGTTCTTGGGGGCAACGACAGATGATGCTGCGTTCATTACAGAAACCGGAGACTTTGTTGGGTATTGGCAAGAGTTCGAGGGGGACACCTCTGGGGATTGGGACCCGATAGGGGTGGCACTCCGGCAAGCGTCAAAGCATCTGGCGTCAGTGATTGAAGACTTGTGACAGTTACCCTGGTTAGGGCGGCCAGTCTCAATTATCAAGCCAAATGTACACAGGTATATAATTCCCATCTGATTCGTATGGCTTGGGAAGACACTTACGATATTGCAGTGCTGGTGACCAGTGATAGTGACCTGGTTCCTTGCGTAGAATACCTGAGTCAAACGCCTAGAAGGGTGATACAGGCGCGGTTTGCCCCTAACGGCGGCGGCGGCGCGAATGTGTGCGAGGCGTCGTTTGACCTCACACACTTAAAGCAGGAAATTCTGCGGACATAGTTACCCCCATCACCCCCCGAAGCGCTCCCGCAGCTTGGCGTCGTACTCTGTCTGCGTGTAGCGGTAGGTCTGGGTGCCGTTGACCTGGACGGCGTAGTACCCGCAGATTGCGCCCATCTGCACCGCTCGCTTGATGGCCGCGCCGTGGGCCAGGCCCTTGATTAGCCCACCACGAAAGGCGTCGCCGGCCCCCGTCGGGTCGATGGCGTCGGCGGGAATCACTGGCACCGTCTCCGTTGCCCCGTTGGAGTCAACCTCGGCCCCTTCCTCGCCCCGCGTTACCACCAGATGCTCCACCATTCCCGCCAGTTCCTGCCGCGAAAGGCCGGTGCTGTTGGAGATCATGCCCAGCTCGTACTCGTTGCAGATGAGCATATTGGACTGCCCAATGCAGTGGGCCAAGGCCGCCGATTCCCAGAGGGGAAGCGACTGGCCGGGGTCGAAAATGCTGTAAATGCCCAGCTCGCAGTGCTTGGCGGTGAACGCCATCATGTCGGGGATGTTGCCCGGGGCGACGATGGCTATGGCTTCGGCGGCGTTGATGCCGTCGTAGCTGAAACCGGCCTGCTGTTTCATAGCTCCGAGGTTGAAGCCGGTAATCTGGTTGGCGTCCAGGTCGGTGGTGATGTAGGCCCCGGCGGTTAGCTCTTCAGCCACCACCCGGATGTCGCCCGTCCCTATGCCGCAGGACGCCAGCCACTCGAAATAACGGTGATAGTCGCTGCCCACAGTGGCCACGATGCGGGGCCGCTCGCCCAGCAGCGACAGCGAGTAGGCGATATTGCCAGCGGTGCCTCCGAAGTTCTCGGTCAGGCTGTCCACAGCGAAGCTGACGCTGATGTTGTGCAGTTGGCCTGGCAGGATGTGGTCGCTGAAACGCCCGCCAAAACTCATAATCCGATCGTATGCCATTGAGCCGGAAACCAGAATTTCCATTGGTGAATCCTCTTGTACCCTAGAAATAATTTCGCGTTCGCGATTGCTCCGTCAGCAGCCGTACTCTCCGGCGATTGCGCCCTGAAACTCCACCGCGTTGCCTGCTGACAGTCCGGCCCGCGCCGCCTCGCCGGCGTTAAGTTCCAGCACATAGAGAGCGGGCGAGGGCGACTGGGCTCTGGGTATCTCTTGGTTGCTGGCGCTTGGCGGTGGCGTTGGCACGTCCGCGGCCACGTCAATCAGACGGCATTGAGCGTCAATCCAGATGATGTCGAGAGGAAACCGCATTTCCTTCATCCAGAAGTGGAGCGGCCGTTCCTCCTCGAATACGAAGAGCATCCCGGCGTTTTGGGCCATTGACTCGCGCCCCGACAGACCCTGTTGCCGCTCTTCGGGCAGCACCGCCAGGTCCACCGAATAGGACGTTCCGCCGATGCGCACCATGGGAAGCGCCGGGCCCACCGTAGGCTCCGGCGTCGTAGCTTCGGACTGCGCCATACCACAGCCCAGCGCCGTCAAAAAGGCCCACAACAGCAACAGGACTAACATCACCGGCTTTTCTTCCATAATCCGGGAGAGCACACACGCCTAATCAAAACCGATTTGCTGGTGGTCAACGGCGGAGCCAGAGGCAGCCGCGTCTCTCCGAAATTCGCCATCGTCCTGCCATGTTATCCCAACGACCGTTCTCCACTCAAGCCGGAAACGGTGCGGGATCCCCGTTCAAGCCACATCGCCCCTTGCCATCCTTGGGCTGTGCTGGCAAACTGGAACAATGCGAATTGGAGATTTCGAGTTCGATGAGCCACTGCCGGAGTTGAAGACCCCTCACGTCCTGGCGGTCCTGCGGCCATGGATTGATGTGGGCAAGGTGGGAAGCCTCAGCTTGCGCCGCATCGAACGGCATCTGGGGGCGAAAGAAGTGGGCCGGCTGGTCCGTCCGGGCCGTTATTACGACTTCACCCGCTACCGTCCCAAGTCGGTGCTGCGCCGGGGCAAGCGGGAGTACACCATTCCCTCCACCACCGTCAAAGTCGCTGTGCGAGAGAACGGGCCTGACCTCATCACACTTCACTTGCTGGAACCTCATGCCTACGGTGAAGATTTCATCGATTCGATCATCGAAATGCTGGATCGGTTGGGCGTGAAGCGGTACTCGATGATCGGCGCAATGTACGATATGGTGCCGCACACCCGTCCGTTACTGGTCTCCGGCGGCATCATTGATACCTCCAACGAGGAAGAGTACCGCATGGTGGAGGTGCGTCCCAGCGATTACGAAGGGCCGACCACCATCACCCACATGATTTTCGAGTACGCCGAGTCCGTGAAGATGGACACCCGCATCTTCGTGGTGCACCTGCCCCAGTACTTCCAGGTGGAAGAGGACTTTACTGGGACGGCGCGGCTGACCAGCATCCTGTGCCGCATCTACGGCTTGCCCAGCCGCCTAGAAGACCGGGAGCGCGGCATCCAGCAGTACGCATCGCTGCAAAATATCGTGTCAGACACCTCCGAGGTGTCCAAGCTCCTCTCACGGCTGGAAGAGCGCTACGATCGGGAAAACCGCCAGGTATTAGCGGGTGAGGCTCCCATCCCGCCGCTGTCGCCCCAGATAGAAGAGTTCCTGCAGGGCCTGGACTTCACTGGAGACATAAGCCCGCTGCCCGACCCGGATGACGACCCCGAAGACGAGTAGGCGTTTCTCGCGGAAGAAGACGGCACCGGCCAGCCAACCGGCAGGAAGTCCGCCAGAAATCCGCGCCCTATGGACTGTTTCGGTTTGCCGGTCCGGGTGTGGTAGGGCATTCGGGTACAAAAAGCAAATTATTTGACAGGCGCGTTGACGGCAGGGTGAGCGTATGGTAGATTGCGCTATGCCCGTCGGCAATGACGGGGCATAATACATTGGAGGTAAGGTAGCATCGCCAGGCAGTATAGGGTAAACGAACGAATTACCAGCCCTCAAGTTCGGGTCATCGGCGGGGACGGTTCGCAGCTGGGGGTCATGGAAACCCGGCGCGCGCTCCAGATGGCGCGCGATGCCGAGGTGGATCTGGTCGAAGTCGCGCCCAATTCCGAGCCGCCGGTGTGCCGCCTCCTCGACTACGGCAAATTGCTGTACCTCTCCTCCAAGAAAGAGAAAGAGTCCAAGAGGGGGCAGAAAAGCACCGAACAGAAAGAGGTGCGCTTCCGTCCCAATATCGGGACACACGACCTCGACGCCAAGGTGCGCAAGGTGCGCGAGTTCATCGACGACGGCTCGAAGGTGAAGCTAACCGTCCGCTTCCGCGGGCGCGAGGCGGCCCACCAGCAGTTGGGACTGTTGGTTCTCCGCCGGGTTGCCGACGAATTGAAAGACGAGGTCCGTCTTGAGCGCCCGCCAGCAATGGAAGGCCGGTCGCTTTCAATGGTGCTCATACCGTCCGTGCAGAAGGGCGAAGAACGCGCCGAACGGGTGGCGCAGCGCGCGCCGCCCGCTAGGAACCAAACGAACAAATCCGGGAATAACGAGTCCGGCGATAATCAGCCGGAACAGGTAGAAGAACTGGCCGATGCCAAAACTTAAAACACATAAAGGCGCCAAAGCCCGTTTTCACGTAACCGGCTCAGGAAAATTGCTCCGCCGCAAGCGGATGAGCAGCCACCTGCGGCGTAAGAAGCCCACCAAGGTGACTCGCAAGTATTCCGACAAGTTGGAAGTCGCCGCCGCCGATATCCCGCGGCTGCGGAAGTTGATGCCCTACGGCTAGCCGGCCGGCGCCCCAAACGGAGTCTGTCCCGTGGCAAGAATAAAACGCGGCGTCACCAAGCACCGCCGGCACAAGAAGGTACTCAAGGCGGCCCGGGGCTTCCACGCCTCTTCCCACCGTAACTACAAGTGGGCCAAAGAGGCGTTGATGCACGCTTGGTCCCACGCCTACCGCCATCGCCGCGAGCGTAAGGGCGAGTTCCGCAGCTTATGGATTGTCCGTATCGGAGCCGCCTGCCGCGCCGCCGGTATGTCATATAGCCAGTTCATCCACGGTTTGAAGCTGGCTGACATAGAACTGGACCGCAAGATACTGGCCGATCTGGCCGTGCGCGACCCCGAAGCCTTCGCCAAGCTGGTGGAAACCGCCCGCGAGCAAGTGGCAGCCGCGGCTGCCTGATTAGCCGGTTCGCCATTTGCCGTAAGAAAACGCCAGAGGCAATTTGCCTCTGGCGTGCTTTTGTGTGTCGTGGGAGTACAGGCCCTTACGCCTGCGCGAATCCGTAGTAAGTATCCGTATCCAGGACGCGCCGGAGAAGCGTTTCGTCTATGGAGATGGGGCGCAGAGCGTTGCTCCAGCGGACAATTAGCTCGTTGTGGAGTTCGCTCAGGGGCATTGGGTTGTTGCCCCGGGCCAGTAACGTGCGGAAGATGATTTCCTTAATGGGCATATCGTACCGGATGAAATCCTCCGTATCGGCGTTAAACTCCCGGATTTCCTGGAACAGGGGCACAGGGTCCAATTCCGGCGCCGGTCTGCCGTAGGACGGGCACTCCTGGGTGAGGCGGCCTGCTATTAGATGGACCGCCGAACGGTTCAACTGCTCCAGCTTGGACAGGCTGACGTGATAACGTCCGCTGCCCTGAGTCTGCTCTTCCGGCGCTCCTGTAGTATCCAGCCCGGCAATGGTCATAGGTCCACCTCTTCGTTCCAGTCCAGCATGATGATGCGCACCTGCTCGCCGGCTTGTTTGGCGGGCAGGTCTTCAGGGCAGATGGCAAGGCCGTTGGCTCGTGACATGGAGGTCAGTATGTTGGAACCTTGCGGGCCGGTGGGCGTGGCATAATACACGTCGTCCCGCCGCTCCACCTCCACGCGGGCATAGACCCGGCGTCCGTCGTAGTTGCGGATTGCCCCGGTCAGTATGCCGTCCACCGCCGGACGGGAGCGTACCGGGCGGCCCAGCATGGCGCGGATGGCCGGGCGGGCGAACATCTCGAAGGCCACCATTGCGCTGACCGGGTTGCCCGGCAACCCCAGCAGCGGCACGTCCTTGCCGCCGTCGCCCCGCAAATACCCGAATGCCAGAGGCTTGGCTGGACGCATCCGAACCGACCAGAAGTTCATCGCGCCCCGCTGCTCCAGGACGTCTTTCACGATGTCGTAGTCACCCTTGGAAACTCCTGCCGAGGTTATCACCAAATCGGACCCGGCGGTAGCGGCCAGCTTGGCGTGGAGGTCGTCCGGGTTGTCGCGGGCGATGCCCAACAGGCGGGGAATGCCGCCGCAGGCCACCACGGACGCGGCGACGCTGAAGCTGTTGCTGTCATATATCTTGCCGCCGGACAGAGAGGAACCGGCGGTTTCCAGTTCGTCGCCGGTGGCCAGCACCGACACCACAGGACGGCGAATTACCCTGGCCCGGTCCAGTCCCAGAGATGCCAGAACCCCCACCTCAGCGGCGCGAACCACGGTTCCGGCTTCCAGCACCAGTTCACCTTGCCGGATGTCTTCCCCTGCTGGCCGCACGTTGGCCCCCACTGGCATTTCGGTGAAAACCGCCACTTCGTCCAGCGGGCGGCCCTCGCGCTTGCGCTGCACTTCGTCAGTTTCCTCAAAAGGAACGACAGTATCTGCGCCATCGGGGACCGGGGCGCCGGTCATAATGCGCATCGCCACGCCGGATTCGACGGCCCGCTCCGGCATCTGCCCAGCGGCAACGATGCCGATTACCGGCAGGCGGCGCGGCGAGTCTGCGGATGCCCCGGCGATGTCCGCGCCGCGGAGGGCGTAGCCGTCCATCCCGGAGTTCGCCAGCGGCGGCAGGGCCAGCGGCGAGGTGATGTCTTCAGCCAGCGTCTGCCCCAGGCATTCCAGCAGCGGGGCCTCTACCGTTTCCAGAGGCGCGAAGCTGGCCATCACCCGCTCCAGCGCCTCCTCCACGCTCAGCATATCCTCCCCGGCGTGGCTGTGGCCGTGGTGGTGGGCTGCTTCTTCGTGATGGCCGTGGCGGTTACTATGCTGCGTCGCCATTATGCGCCTCCACTGAATCGGGAATGAGTATACGCCCTCTCATTATCTCTTTATCTCTCCCACGCTTTCTCCCGGAGAGCGGAGATTAGTCTTACTCCTAACCCCTAACTCCTCAAGGCGGCCCCGGTTTCCCGCTCCAAGTTTCGGAGCAGGCCGTCCAGGGAGCGGCTGACTTCTTCGCTGGTCAGCGTGCGGTCGGCGGCCTGGAAGTGGACGTGGAAGGCCAGTGACTTGGTTCCCGGGGCCAGATTTTCCCCGGAATAGATGTCGAAAAGCTCGGCGTGCTGGACCAGCCGGTTGCGCAGAATCAGCTCGGTCACGCGCCCGGCGGGAATGTCGGCGGGAACCACCAGCGCCAGGTCCCGCGTCGCCACCGGGAAGCGGGGGAGCGAAACGAAGCGCCGCTCCGAGTCCGGCAGCGCCGCGAGCAATGACGGCAATCTCAATTCAAAGCCCGCCACCACACCGGAATCAAGGCCGAACTTTTCCCGAATCGTTGGGTGTACCTCGCCGGCGAAGCCCAGTACGACGTTGCCCGCCTTCACCACGGCGCAGCGGCCGGGCTGGTAAACGGGATGCTCGCCCAACTCCCAATCGGCGCGGATACCCAGCCGCTCCAGCACCAACTCCACCATGCCCTTGGCATCGTAGAAGTCCACGGCGCCGCTGCCGTCCGGCGAGGCCAGCCAAGACGCTTCGCCGCGCCGTCCGGCCAGCACGGCCGCCACGGTCTCTACTTCTTCCGGCAGGTCGCCCTTGCGGGGCAGAAAGACCCGCCCGGCCTCAAAGAGACGGAAGGGGCCGGGGCCGTAGGACTGGTTGGCGGCCAGCGTGGCCAGCAGCCCGGAGTGCAGCGTGGGCCGCAGATATTCGTGGGTCGCGCTCATCGGATTGGCGATGCGCACTGGCGTGGCATTGCCGTCAGTGGGAACGGCTCGCTCCAGCAGTTCCATTGAGGCCAGCGGATAGTTGATTACTTCCTGCATTCCGCCCGCGGCCAGCAGGTCTTTTACTTCCTCACGCAGCGCGATGGCCGGGGATGGGCTGTGGAAGGGTATTGGGGTGGACAGCATCACCGTAGGCACGGCATCGTAGCCGATGACGCGCACCACCTCCTCCACCAGGTCGTCCTCAATGTTCACGTCGTTGCGCCACCACGGGATGGCGACTGCCAGCGCGCGGCTATCCTGTCCTTCGGCAAGCTCAGGATGAACAGTTGTGGTGGAGCAGGTGAAGCCCAGCGATTCCAGGGCCGCCTGCGCCTCTTCCAGCCCCATGTCCATTCCCAGCGACTGCCGCAGCCGCCGCATGGTGAGCGTCACAGTTAACGGAACATCCGGCGGTTCGGGATAAACGTCAATGATGCCGGGTGCCACGGTGCCACCCGCCACCTGCTGAATCAGCGCAGTGGCGCGGCGCAGGGCCAGGGGCGCCAGTTCAGGCCGCAGCCCTTTCTCGAAGCGCAGCGTTGCCTCGGTGCGCAGGGCCATCGCTAGAGCGGTCTCGCGGTTGTTGGCCGCGTCGAAGTTGGCCGACTCCAACAGCACGGTACTTGTCTCGGGGCCGATTTCGCTGTTGGCCCCGCCGATGACACCGCCTAGGCCAATGGCGTCGTTGGAGTCCGCGATGACCAGGTTCTTCGTAGACAACGCGCGCTCCACGCCGTCCAGCGTGGTCAGCTTCTCACCGGGGCGGGCGCGGCGCACGATGACCGTGGCGTCCTTGACAGTGTGGAGGTCGAAGGCGTGGAGTGGCTGGTTATACTCCAGCATCACAAAGTTTGTAACGTCCACCACGTTGCTGATGGGGCGCAGCCCAGCGCTGGTCAGCCTGTCCTGAAGCCACTGGGGCGAGGGGCCGATGCGAACTCCGTCCATGACCGTTGCCGTATAACGATGGCAAAGGTCGGGGTCGGCGATGGAAATGCTGACTCTCTCGCCGACGGGAGGCCCGGTCTCTTCGTAGCGGACTTCCGGTTCAGTGACTTTGCCGCCGGTCAAGGCCGCCACTTCATGAGCCACGCCCAGCATCGAAAGGCAGTCCAGCCGGTTGGGGGTCAGTTCCAGATCCAGGATGGTGTCTCCCAGGTAGTCCGACAGTGGCTCGCCCAACGGCGCGTCATCCGGCAGCACGATGATGCCGGAGTGGTCGTCACCCAGCCCCAGCTCCAGCTCGGAGCAAATCATCCCTTGGGATTCGACGCCGCGTATGTGGGCCGCAGCCAGCGTTTCGTGCTTCCCGCTGTGGGCGTTGTAGAGATGGGCGCCGATGCGGGCGAAGCAAATCTTCTGCCCGGCGGCGACGTTGGGCGCGCCGCAGACCACCTCCATCTCCTCGTCCTCTCCATTGGGGCCGGGGCCGGTGGTTACGGTGCAGAGCCGGAGTCTGTCGGCGTTGGGGTGGGGACGCACTTCAGTAACGCTGCCGACAAATACCTCGCTCCAGCCGCCCGTTTCCTGGACCTCGCCCACCTCCACGCCGGCCATGGTCAGCCGGTGGGCCAAGTCTGCGGCGGGAATATCCACGTTAACATATTGCCGGAGCCAGCTAAGGGGAATTTTCAATCAGGGCCTCGGTTTGTGGGTTTTCGGAACTTCTCCGGGAGCGGGAAGCCGACGAGGTATTAGTCGTCAGCGGCAGTAGGGATTTCGTGAAACACGGCGGCGCCGGTGCCAGTATCATGCGTATGTCCATTCAGAGCTGCCAGCAGTTGAACGTGGTTGCGGCGCATTTCTGCCAGCATTTCCTCGCGGCCGCGGCGCATTTCTTCTTTCATTTCCTCGCGGTCGCGGCGTACTTCTTCTTTTATTTCCTCGCGGGCGAGGCGTACTTCTTCTTTCATTTCCTCGCGGGCGAGGCGTACTTCTTCTTTCATTTCCTCGCGGGTGCGGCGTATCTCTGCCAACAACTCGGCGTTGTTATGGTCTATCTTGTCATCCAGCCGGCGTATCTCCGACCGGAACTCGTGCTTAAGGTCGCGGTAATGCCAGTAGACAAACCCGACCAGAAGGCCGATCGCTGCAAGCCATACAGCGAGCAGGCCGGAGAGGGCTTGAAGCGTTGCCGTATCAATCACTGTTTATATCTCCTAGAACTGGCGCAGGAACCGCAGGTCGTTGGCGTAGAAGTGGCGGATGTCGTCGATGCCGTATTTCAGCATGGCGATGCGCTCCGGCCCCAGCCCGAAGGCGAAGCCAGTGTATTTGTCCGGGTCATAGCCGACACCGGCCAGCACCCGCGGATGCACCATTCCGGCGCCCATAATTTCAATCCAGCCGCTGTCCCGGCAGATGCGGCAACCTTCGCCCTCGCCCCGGCAGGCGAAGCAGTCAATGGACATATCCACCCCCGGCTCGACGAAGGGGAAGTAGTCGCAGCGGAAGCGTACCCGACGCTCTTCGCCGAACAGACGGCGGGCGAACTCGTACAGCGTGCCTTTCAGGTTGGCGAATGTGATGCCCTCGTCCACCGCCAGCCCTTCCACTTGGTAGAAGTGCCATTCATGGGTAGCGTCGGTGGCTTCGTAGCGGTAGCACTTACCCGGCACGATGACGCGCACCGGGGGCTGTTGGCTTTCCATCACCCGCGCCTGCATCGGCGAGGTGTGGGTGCGGAGCAACATCGGCTGCTCGCCGGCATCGTTAGTGTAGTCCACCCACAGAGTGTTCCACATATCCCGCGCCGGGTGGCCCTTGGGGATGTTGAGCATCTCAAAGTTATAGTGGTCCCATTCGACTTCAGGACCTTCCACCACGCTGAATCCCATGCCCACGAAGGCGGCGCAGATTTCGCGGACGATTTGCGTGGTGGGATGCAGCCTCCCCTCCGCGGGCGGCCTTCCGGGCAAAGTGACGTCCAAGCGGTCTTCGTGGGCAGCCCGCAACAGGGCGGCTTCGTTGATTTCCAGCGTCCGGGCTTCCAGCGCGCTTTCCAGCGACTCCTTGGCCTGATTGGCCAGCGCCCCGATGCGGCGGCGCTCATCAATGTCTAGCCCCGACAGTCCGCGCAACACGGTGGTCAGGCTGCCGCGCCGCCCCAGGTAGGCAATGCGCCATTGCTCCAAGGCTTCAGGTCTGTCCAGCGCTGAAAGCTCAGCGATGGCCGCGCCGGTGAGGTCTTCGATGTTTTGTGGTGTTGGCTGGACCAATTGGTTACGTTCCTGTGCCGGGTCGTTCGGAAATCGTTCCGCGCCCGCGCTAGTCTTGCACGAAATTATAGGAACCGCCCTCATTCTGGTCAAGGAGCGGAGGCGAGGGCGCATTACCACTAAAGCACTAACGCACACGCCACGGGCACGCCGAACGTACCGCTTGCCTCCCATTCTGGACATTGACGGGGGGCCGGGCTAGACTTATAACGGTTCCTGCACTCGACATCACCTGCAACAATCATGCACCGCCAGAGGTTTCGCAATGCCTATTTTTTCGCCTGAATACCTGCAAAAGGCGGCCTACCATATCTATCGCGCCAAAGGCACGCCCGAGGCCGAGGCCGAGGTAGTGGCCGCGCATCTGGTCAAGGCCAACCTGTGCGGCCATGACTCCCACGGCGTCATCCAGATTCCCACCTACGCCGACCGCATAGACGTTGGGCATATCGTCCCCGGCGCGCCCTTTGTGGTGGAGCGGGAGGCCCCATGCACTGCCGTCATCAACGGCAACTGGGGCTTCGGCTTCGTAGTCACCGAGCGGGCCATGCGGATGGCGATAGACAAGGCTCGCACCCACGGCGTCGCTGCCATCACAGTACACAGTCAGAGCCACATCGGGCGGCTGGGCGACTATCCCACCATGGCCGCTGCCGAGGGCATGATTGGGATGATTACCGCCGACTCCGGCGCGGCCCCCAAGCACGTTGCCCCCTTCGGCGGGCGGGCGCGCAAGCTGGGAACCAACCCCATCTGCATCGGTATGCCCAGCGACCTCGACGGCCCGGTGCTGATGGACATGGCTTCCAGCACCGTCGCGCTGGGCAAAATCTCCTTGGCCCGCAACCGCCGCGAGTCCATCCCCCTCGGCTGGATTGTAGACCGCGATGGCAACCCGACCACCGACCCCAATGACTACTTCTCCGGCGGCGCAATCCTGCCGGTGGGCGTTGACCAGGGGCATAAGGGCTATGCCCTGTCGTTTATGGTAGAGGTGTTCTCTGGGCTGCTTACTGGCCTCGGCTTCGGCGTCGACCCGGAGGGGCGCCACAACGACGGCTGCTTCATTGCCGCCTTCAACCTGGAGCATTTCCGCCCCCTCGACGAGTTCAAGAAGGACATGGGCGAGTTCGTCGAGTTCATCAAGGACTCGCCGCTCGCCGCCGGTTTCAGCGAGGTGCTGTACCCGGGCGAAATCGAGTACCGCACCGAGCAGACCCGCCGCCGGGATGGTATCTTTGTCGAAGACGAAACCTGGGCCCAAATCAGCGGCCTGATGAAGTCGCTGGAAGTGGAAAATCTGGTGGGCGAGCCGTAATCCCGCAATCTCCCTAAAACTGCCTTTGCCCTATTCGCTACTGCTATGGAGGACTGCGTGAGTTCCCAAAGCCCCTTTAGCGCCAAGATAAGGGAAGCCTACTTGGAGGCGGCAGAATTCTTCGCCAGCTTGGTGGACGGCATCGGTGAAGACGACTGGGAGCAACCGGCGCTGGGCCAGTGGACGGTGCGCGACCTGGCCGGCCATACCTACCGCTCCATCAGCACTGTTGTCGGCTATACGGAAAGGCCCGCGCCGCAGGTGGACGTGGAGTCGGCGGTGGCCTGGATTCGCAACGTGCGGCAAACCGGCAACGCCAACCGGGTCGCGGAGCTGGGCCGCTCGGCAGGGCTGGAAATCATGGACAACCCGCAGATGATGGTGCGCGGTTTCCTCAGCATGGCGCGAGAGCGGGTTACGGAGCTGGACGACAGCGTGATTATGGCCACGCCTCAGGGCGGCATCGGCATCGTAGATTATCTGCAACTGCGTACAATGGAATTGGTAATCCACACCCTGGACCTGGCCAAAGCACTGGGTAAGCCGGTGGAGCCGCCCGCCGCAGGAATGCAGATTGCGTTGCAGGTGCTGACCGGAGTTGCCGTCGCCGAAGGTCGCGGCCCCGCCCTCGCCAACGCTCTGACAGGCAGAGGCGCCCTGCCCGCCAACTACAATCTGCTTATCTGATGACCAATCAACGCGCCGCCGGGGTGTTGCTGCTGATCACCGCCTTGGCGACCGCCATATCGGTTGCCGCCCGCGTTTCTTCCGGCGTAGACCAGATGGCCGCCTCATTCTCTGCGCCACCTGGCCTCAGCGCCGAACATCTGGCTGAATGGGAAACGTTGCGATACTTGTCGGCCATTGAAACTGCCAAGGTCGCCTACGCCGCCGCCGGCGCCGCGCTGGTGGTGGGCGGTCTTACCTTGCTGGCGGCCAGCGTGCCGATGTGGCGCACTCTCAAGCCACATCATCCGAGGGCGATGTTATTGGCGGCGGCGCTGCTGGCTGCGTCTGGCATTGCCTCGGCGGTATCTGGCGGCTGTGCCATAGCCTTGGCTGCGATAGCCCCCGAACCGCAATACACGTACGTACAGCGTCCCGTTGGCGGTCCCGTTGGCGGATGGGCTGCGTTTGCCCCCAAACCGCAATCCACAGACGTACAGCGTGTCCGTCTCCTTGGCGAATGGTTGGGGCAGGGTGAGGATACGCTGCTCACCTTCCGCCGGGCCGCAGGCGCGCTGGGCTTCACGTTGGCCGGGCTGGCGCTGGTGGCGTTGGGGCCGGTGCAGTGGCGGATGGGCGGCGTTCTGCGCGTTGCCGCCGTCGCCGTGGCGGTGCTGGGGGTGGCGATGCTGTTCATCTGGGTTGACGCCGCCACCGTAGTTCACCGGATAACGGGCATAGGCTTCCTGCTTTGGCTGATAGTCGCCGGACTGTGGCTCGCGGCCGGGCGGGTCAGGCCGCCCTAATCCTCCCATCGGGGGATGGAACTTCCGAAATCATCCTTTTCCGGGCATCACTCCTCTTCCATTTCATCTTCTATCCCTGGTTCGCTCCACTCTTCGGAGGACGGCATATTCCTAGTTGTCCAGTCGAGCGCCATCCCCGTAATCGTCATCGCCAATCCAACCCCTAATAAAATGCCCGACGCGCTAAGCCCGATGGTCCAAGTTAGTTGAAGCGCGGTAGACTCGCCGATACCGTCTCCGGTAATCACATACCACATAAGCACGACAATGACAATTCCCAGAACAAAGGATGCTATCCCGCTCAAGACAAGCGCGTCGGCCACTTTCCACACCATTGAGATACCTCTCTAGCTTTTGGCGTCAACCCGCCTGCTCCCGCAGTTTCTTCAGCAGCGGAATCTGCCGGATTTTGGCAGGGGTCAGGTCTTCCCAGTATATCCCGGACGGGCGGGGCATATCGCTGCGGCACTCGATAATTTCGTCGGTGGTCACCACGTAGTCGAGAAACACGTCGTGCCGGGTGTAGGGCAGTTCTTCGTCCATGACCTGCATCGGATGCACCGTGCTGACCACCGGCGTATGCGGCGACACGACGCCGGCGGCGATGGCTAGGCCGTACTCCAAATCGGCGAAGCCGCCGCCCTTGCCCACCCGCGTTCCCAGCCGGTTGACCGCCACCGAGCCGGAGATTACCAGGTCAACCGGGCGCATCTCCTCCACGTAGACCGGGCGGCCCCAGCGGAAGGCCCCGGCGATGGTGGAAGCCTCGGCGGGCGACGCGCCCATCGCCGCTGGGTCCAACTCGACGAAGCATTGCTCCTGACGCAGGCGCGGGACGGCCATGTACAGCGTCTTGCCCTGCTCCAGCGCGAGCTGCCGCAGGGGACGCTGCGCCTTGTCGGGGTTGCCCTTGATGACGCGGGCCTGCCGCCACGCTTCCAGCTCGCCAACGCGGTCGGCGGCGGCCTCGCAGCCGCGAAAATGCGGAATCTTGTCGTGCAGCTTGCGGGTATGGGCGGCCCCGGCCTGCTCCATCGCCTCCCATACCGCCGCGCGCACTTCGTCCTTGCTGCGCATAATGTTTCTTGCTCCGTCTCCGGTGAGACCACCTACTCCTCTTCTGCAAAGAAAGAGCGTTGGCATCTCAATTCTATCCCCTGCCAAGCGAAAGTTTGCTTTATTCCCTAACGGGAAGCAAGGCCGGACGAGAAGCCATTCTCCACGCCTTTGCCAAATCACGCCTTTACCTAACACAGTCCGTCGTTCCCGCCCGGCATTCTCGGACGGCGGTAAGGGGCTGACGCCGCGACGAATTCGATTGACACAAATGGCCGTTTGTGATAGGTTCCTTGCGCTCAATTTGATCAAAATTTTGCTCAGGAAACTCTCCGAGAGACTGCATGGAATCACTTATTGTTGCCTTGGCCGCAGGGGCTGCCGCCCTAGTCTTCGCCGCCTTTACCGCTATGCGGGTGCTCAAAGCCGAACCTGGCAATGAGTTGATGCGTAGCATCGGCGACGCCATCCGCGAGGGATCCGGAGCGTTCCTGCGCCGCGAATATATGTCACTGCTGCCCTTTGTAGTTGTCGTTACCGTCGTGTTGGGCGTGCTGGACTACACCATTTTTGACCACGATCTGCTGGTCCCGGCGACGGCTATTTCCTACTTGGCAGGCTCCATCTGTTCCGCCGCCGCCGGGTTTATCGGAATGAACGTGGCGGTGCGGGCCAACGTTCGCACTGCCGCCGCCGCCATGCGCGGGTTGAACCCGGCCCTGCGCGTCGCCTTCTCCAGCGGCACTGTTATGGGCGTCACTGTGGTGGGTATCGGACTGCTGGGCGTGACCATCCTGTACCTGATATTCCAGGACATCACCGTGGTGGCCGGATTCGGGTTTGGGGCCAGCTCCATCGCCCTGTTCGCCCGCGTGGGCGGCGGCATCTTCACCAAGGCCGCCGACGTGGGTTCCGACCTGGTTGGCAAGTTGGAGGCAGGCATTCCCGAAGACGACCCTCGCAACCCCGGCGTCATCGCCGACAACGTGGGCGACAACGTGGGCGACGTGGCGGGCATGGGCGCCGACCTGTTCGAGTCCTACGTCAGTTCCATCATCTCCGCGGTGGCTCTGTCGGCCAGCGCGGTGGCCCTGGCAGGGGCGGCGGGCGTCAGTTACAACGATTCGCAATCGGTATTCCCGATGCTGCTGGCCGGAGCCGGAATTGTCGCCGCCATTCTGGGCACCTTCGTAGTGCGCAGCGGCGAGCAGGCCAACTTCGACCGGCTGCTGTGGTCTCTGCGATACGGCATTTTCGCCGCTGGCGGCCTGCTGATTGTTTTCGCCGCTATTCTGACCATCACACTCACCGAAAACTGGTGGTGGTTCGGCTGCGTTGTCGCCGGGCTGGTGGCCGGCACGATTATCGGTCTGGCTACCGAGTATTTCACTTCCTACAGCTACAAGCCCACGCAAAGGGTTTCCGCCGCCTCTGAAACCGGCGCGGCAACGGTAATCATTCAGGGCATCGCCAGCGGTATGTTGAGCACCCTCGTACCTGTTATCTGCGTGTCCGTCTCCATCCTGCTGGCCTACTGGTTCGCCGGATTCTACGGTGTGGCCTTGGCCGGTGTCGGGCTGCTGTCCACCCTGGGCATCACGCTGGCGACCGACGCCTATGGCCCGGTGGCCGACAACGCAGGCGGTATCGCCGAGCAGGCCAAGTTGGACCCGGAAGTGCGCGAGCGCACTGACGCGCTGGACGCTCTGGGCAACACTACTGCCGCCACGGGCAAGGGTTTTGCCATCGGCTCGGCGGCCCTGACCGCGCTGGCCCTGCTGGCCGCCTACTCGGTGAGAGCCAACTTGATTGAGATCGGGGCCGACGGGAAACTGATAGCCGGAAACACTGGTATCAATCTGTTGCAGCCGGAAATTCTGGTTGGGCTGGTTGTTGGCGCGATGCTGCCCTTCATCTTCTCGGCCCTGACGATGCAGGCCGTGGGCCGCGCCGCCCAAGGGATTGTGGACGAAGTGCGCCGCCAGTTCCGCGAGATACCCGGCTTGATGGAAGGCACCGGCACCCCCGATTCCGCCCGCTGCGTGGACATCAGCACCCGCAGCGCCCTCCGGGAGATGATTGTCCCCGGATTGATGGCAGTTGTCGCCCCCATCGCTACCGGCTTCATCCTGGGCGAGGCGGCCTTGGGCGGACTGCTCATCGGCTCGGTGGCCTCCGGCTTCATGCTGGCGATAATGATGGCTTCGGCCGGCGGCACGTGGGACAACGCCAAGAAATACGTCGAGCTGGGCAACTATGGCGGCAAAGGCTCCGACGCCCATAAGGCTGCCGTCGAGGGCGACGTGGTGGGCGACCCCTTCAAGGACACCTCCGGCCCGTCCCTGAACATCCTGCTGAAGCTCATGGCGGTGGTGTCGCTGGTCTTCGCTCCAGTCTTCCTGGAGACCTCCGCGCTGATCAACCTGACGTAATCGGGAGCTCGTGGCACAGGGACTTAAGAGGAGTTGAGTTGCATGACTGCGACGGAAGGCTTGACGCTACGGTCAATTCTTGAGGAGTGCCGCGACGGCACCGGTAGCGGCGCTTTCAATGAGGTGGTGGTGATGCTGGAAAGCACCGCCGCCTCGGCTGAAATCTTTATGGACTTTGACGACCTGCGGTTCACTCCCAATGGCCGCGTCGTTACGCTGATGATGCCGGGTGGCTCTCATTTTCACTTGGACATGTCCAAGATTCGGGAAGCCGAGTTCATCCACAGCACCAATGACCGGGGCCTGCCCTCCTATCAGCTATGGCTGCGCGACGGTGAAGGCAACCCGGCCATGCGCATCTATCTGAATAAATCCGACAACAACGCCACCAACCTGCCGCGTCACGACTTCTTCATGGCGTTGCTGGACAAGTACCCCGGGCCGATTGCCCTGCCTGAGGATGCCTACAGGGTGAAGGGCGGGCACCCCTAGAGCGGGGACGGCTTTCTGGGAGGGTTTCTCGGTAACAGCTCGCCCGTTACTTGCCGTCCGCTATATCCGGCAGGCCGGGGCCTGCCGGAATGCCGCACGTGACGACTACCCTCCAAAGCCAGGTATAACAAAAAATGAAATGATTTCTCGCTGCCGCTGTCTTGTCTCTGGCAGCAATAGCTATTGTTGCCTGCGGTGATCCTGAACCCATTACCACCCCCACTTTGTCCCCAACGTCCACGCCAGTGCCGACGCCAAAAGCTACTGTCGCCCCGGTGCCGGTTACGTCACCCGTAACCACGGTCGCTCCCACAGCGAAGGCCGAGCCGGAGGCTCCTACGTCAGCCGAGCGGATAGAATGGAACGAGTGCGGGCCTGAAATCGAGTGCGGATTCGTGGAAGTGCCTGCGGACTACCGCAACCCCGAGGCCGGCAGCATCAATATAGCGCTCAACGTTCGCCGGGCCACGTCTCGGGACAAGCGGCTAGGATACCTGTTCGTGAACCCTGGCGGCCCGGGCGATAGCGGAGTGGATTTCGTCCGAGATTTTCATGCCGAGGCGTTCGCCGGTGAAGTAGCGGAACGCTTCGACATCGTGGGGTTCGACCCTCGCGGAGTAGGAGCCTCCGAGCCTGACTTCGCCTGCGGTGCCCGCGGTGAGCAGTTGGAACTGCTTGCCGGCATCGAACTGCCCATTGACACCCCCGAGGAGATAGCGGCTGGAGAAGCAGCGGCCAACCTGTGCATCCAGTCAATGGGCCCGGTCGGCGGCCTGCTCCACAGCGAATATGTCGCCAGAGACATGGATGAAATACGCAGGTCCCTGGCCGCTGATGAAATCTCTTACCTGGGATTCTCCTACGGTTCGGTACTGGGGGTATGGTACGCCACTCTCTTTCCAGAGTCGGTCAGGTCAATGATTGTTGACGGCGCTGACAATCCGGTCGATCGGGCCGACACCCGGCAGGAACGTATAGACGAGGCTATCGAGGAAATCGCTCCCTTCGCCGTCCTGCTCGAGCAGGCGCTGGAGGCCTGTGCAGACCCACAATGCCCGATATACAACGACGGCGACCCGGTCGGCTACTTTATGCAGGCTGCAGAGAAACTGGACCTAGTTAACCAAGCGGCAGCTAACCATCCCCTTGCCGGCTTGTATGGAGTTCTCACGACCCTGTACAGCGAAAAGTCTTGGCCCATTCTGTGGCTGGGTTTGTCCTTGTTACGGGAGGACGACGACCCGTCCGTTCTGCTTTATTTCGCCTCGAGGCAGCTTGGCGAGGACCCTAGCGCCCCCACAATCACCCTACACGTCAATTGCCTGGATGGCTGGGTCCTGCAACCGGAGCTGGACCGCCTGACTAAACTGGAGGACTCCGAAATCATTGATGCAATCATCAAGGAGAGGTTTCCCCTATTGGCGGTCATGGACTCCTCGGCTCCCTCCGCCTGTCCCTTTTACGACCAGTTCGCCCCCAAACCTCTTGAGATTCTCCTAGACGGTGGGGATGTGCCAATACTGGTAATCGGCAACCACTCCGACCCGGCTACTCCCTTCGGCGAGTCTGAGGAGTTAGTCACCGAGACGCTCAGCAACGGCTACCTGGTGGAAGTCTCCCACCCCACGCATACCGTCTACCCCAACAACAAGTGCGTAAACAACTACGTTCACAAGGCGTTGATAGAGGGGAAGTACCCCAGCGAGCGACGGGTCTTCTGCGAGCGGGAGGGCTGATGGGGCGAGGTAATCGCAAAGTATCTATTTGCTACCTAGTCCATGGCCCTCAAAGGCGTGGGGCAATCCAATTTTCGCCCACACCTTATCCCCTCTGCATCAAGGGGGAAGGACCTGGGGTTCCGGGTAGGCCCTGTCAGAGCCTGGGCCCTCTACGCCGTCCGGTCCACGCTCTCGCCTGTTTCTAGGTCGATAATCCGCGCTTCCGCCTTGCCATCTTCAATCTCCAGCAGCCCGATGGTGCCCAAAGTGCCCCTTGCGTGTTGGCGGCCTGGGTAGGTGGGGCTGCCGGGGTTTACCAGCAGGGCGCCGTCCCAACGGCAAATCAGCTCCTCGTGGGTGTCCCCGAAAACCGCCACGTCCACCGGCTGCCCGAACTTGGCGGCCAGCAAGTCGGTTGCCGGGCCTTCCGGCAGTACCAAGCCGGTCCCGTCGGGCGTGGTGGCGATTTTCGGCCCCGGCCACTGGATGTCATGCACCATACCGATGGCGACGCCCCCAACCTGGACCACTCGCGTGGCGTCGGCCAGACGCTCGCCCGGCTCGCGGGGGTCCTCGTAGCCTCGCACCGCCAGCACCGGGGCTACGGTTTCGAGGTAATCAAGAACGCCCAGGCATTCTAGGTCGCCACAGTGCAGAATCAGGTCAACGCCGCTCAGGGCTTGCAGGATCTTGCCGGGCAGGTCGCGCCCGCTGCCTGCGGAATGAGTGTCGGAAATCAGGCCAATCTTCATAACAATTAAAGGCAGAGAACGCCAAGCAATAAAAACTCGGCGTCCTCGGCGCGCTTGGTGTCTAATTAGCTCCCGGTATCAGTTGAGGTTATCCCACAGGGCGAAGTAGTCCGGCGATTCGCCCCGGATGGCTTGGGCCAACTCTTGCCGGTTGAGACGCTGCATGATTGCCGCTTCTTCGGCCACCATTTCGGAGAATTTGTGCTCCCATTCCGGCAGCGATTCGCGGCTGCCGGGCTTTTGTAGCAGCTCCCGCAGCGCCCCCAGCACAACGTCCGAGTGAGCCGAGACCGTGGCGCCGGTAATCACGTAGACCACCACGCCCGGCATTTCGAGGCTTGGATCTTCCGGGCCGGGAAAGCCGGGGTCGCCGCCCAGCTTCACGCCCAGCCGCTCTAGGATGAACATCATCACTACCTCGCGGATGGTCTCCTCGAAGTGCATCGTCAGGTTCATCAGGTGGGAGAAAGGAAACTCGCCGGTGTGACGCAGGGCGTGGGAAAACTCGGCTTCCACCGCGCTAAAGAAGTCATCGCCGAGAATATCGTCTACTTGCAGGGCCCGAATTTGCGGCTGACCCGGACGCGCGTCGAAAACCAGAAACTCGCGCAGGTGGGGAAAGATGCAGAGCTGGATGTCGGGAAACCCTGCCTCGAACGGGCTAGGGCCGAAGAGCTGTTCCATGAATCCACTTTACCCCGCCTGTCCCGAATAATCCAGCGGTTCGCCCGTCATTCCTGCGAAAGCCGGAATCTGCGCCCTTGCCGGGGGAAACCCGATCCGCCCCCCTACAACAGCGCCGCAATATCTTGCAACTGCCGACAGAGCCATTCGCCGTTGTCGTGGCGGCTGACTGTGCGGTAGAGCAAAGACGCCCGCCGTTTGCGCTCCGCCGGCGGCATCGTTATGGCCTGCAACAATGCCGCCGCCGTGCCATCCACGTCGGTAGGAGCCACGGTGATCGCTCCCTCGGCCAGTTGGCGGTACGCCCCGCTGCTCTGGGACAGCACCAGTACGCCGTCGCGGTTATTGACCACCGGCCCCTCCTTGGCGACCAGATTCATCCCCTCCACCAGCGTGTTGACCAGCAGGGCGTCGTACAGCTTCATTCCGGCGATGGCTTGGGCGTAGTTATTCTCCATGAACGGGACGATGGGCTGCCATGCGCCGGACCCGTGGGCGTTGTTGACCTGTTGTATGACCTGCTTCACTTCTTCCATGTAGCGCTGGTATTGCCGGAGGTGGGTGCGAGACGGCACCAGGAAGGCCAGGAACTTCACCCGGCCCTTCAGCTCCGGGCGTTGGGTCAGGAGTTGCTCGTAAGCCCGGAAGCCCCTGATGATGTTCTTGTTGGGCTCGGCGCGGTCGATGCGCACGATGGTTGACTCGCCGGCCTCATCCTTCAGCCGCGCTTCGTATTCCAGCGTGCGAGGCGAGTTGGCGATGCGCTGCACTTCCTCCACGTTGATGGAGCCAGGGTAGACCTTGGCTTCGCAGCGTTGCCCATAAAGCTCCACTGCGCCCGGCTGCCGGTCAACCTGCGCTTCCGGCACGAACTCCTCCACCGTGTCGAGAAAGCAGCGGCGGTCCTGCTCCGTCTGAAACCCCACGAGGTTGGCCGCGCATAGAGACTCGCAAATGCGCTGAACAATGTGGCGAGGAATCAGGTTCCAATACAAGGGCGTAGGCCAAGGGATATGGACATAATGCTGGATTATCGCGCCGGGCAGGTCGCGCCGCACGAACTCCGGCAGCAGGTACAGGTGATAGTCGTGGCCGATGACCACCGGCGGCGTGTCCCCGGTGCGGGCCTCGCTGACCACCGACTTGGCAAAGGCTTCGTTGACCGGAACGTAGCCGTTTTCCCAAGCGTCGTGAACGCTGGCGTCCACCGTCGGGTTGTAGGGCGGGTTCCACATATAATGTTGCAGGAACCACAGCAAGGGGTTGCAGATGACGTTGTAGTACTTGTGGTAGGCCCTTCGAGGAGTGCTCACATAGCGCAGATTAATCTTGTGGCCCGGAAGAGGGGACTTGATGCGCAGGCCGGCGCCGTTGCCGGATACGGCCCGGTCGCCTTCGCCCATGGCGCTGGACACCCAGGTGAAGTTAAAGCTCTGGGCCAGTGGGCTGAACGAGGTTACGACGCTGCCGCTGCCCCGGCGCGGCTGGGGCTGCCCCCCTGTCCGCCCTTCCGGCATCTGATGCTCGACCGGGCCGCGGTTGCTGACCAGAATCAGGGGCCGCCGCGAGAGGACGCTGGCGCACAGCTCATTAACCTCTGCCGCGTTGTCTTGCTGCTCCAGGGCGTGCCTGTCGTTCACCAGCCGCCTGCCTTGGGATGTCTGACGCAAGGGGACATTTTCAACTCAGAGAGCGCAGAGGAGGCGCGGGGAACACGGACGTAATACCGGTAATTCTAAACCCTCGGTGTCTTCTACGCTCCCCCGGCGTCCTCTGCTTTGAATTACCCCTTGCCGGATAGCCGCTTGATGGCTGGCACCACTGCGCCCAGCCCGTCTACGGTTTCGTCGGGTTCGGTAGCCGGGTCGCTGAGGTCCCCGCGTTCACTGAACCCGGTAATCCAGACCGTCTTTAGCCCGCACTGTTTGGCTCCCGCTACGTCGTTTCCGATGCTGTCGCCGACGTGCACCGTCTGTCCCGGGGCGGCGTTCAGGGAGCGCAGGGTCAGCAGGAATATCTCTTCGGCAGGTTTCGACAGTTTCACTTCGTCAGAGAAGGTCAGCGTGTCGAAATAGTCCAGCATCCCGGTGTTGGCCAAGTAGGTGCGGAAGGTCGAACCCGGAGTCATGCCGGTGTTGGAAATCAGCCCGATGCGCAACCCCATGGCCCGCACACCCTGAAGCGCCTCCAGCGCATCATCGTGGGCCGGCGGAGGGTAATCGAGGAAGGAATCGGCGTAGACGTGGGTAATCCCGGCCAGCGTATCCGGTTTCAGCCACTTCCCCAGACCGGAGCTGATGTTCTCGATGAAGATGGCGATCTGTTCGGGAAAGCTGACGTCCAGCAGCCCCTCGCGGATTGCCACGCACTGCCGGTAGCACTCCCAATAGGCTTCGCTGATGCGTTCCGCCGTGAACTCTTCCCCGCAGTCGGCAAGAACGCGCCGCACACCCTCCAACCTTGCGTTGGAGCGCGTTAGCCCCAACTCCCGGTTGTCGACCAGCAACGTCTGCCACAAGTCGAAAGTGACGGCGGTAATCTCAGGCAAGGCGGCCAACCATCCACTATTTTCAGAGGCCCCGCGAATCTCGTCCACCGGGCGGGGCCGCCTCGACATTCTACACGATGCCAGCGGCAGGCGTTACCAAGATCCCCACTCACTGAGAGAGGGTGAGGGTGCATATAGGTGGTAGAAATTGGAACCGCTACAGCGGCGGGCGACGCAGATGCCACTCAGTGGCCTGCTCGTAGGCGTGGGCGGCGCGCAGCACCGTTTCCTCGTCGAAGGGTCGGCCGGCCAGTTGCAGGCCGATGGGCAGGCCCTCGGCGGAGAAGCCGCAGGGCACGGAGATGGCGGGGAAGCCGGTGATGTTGTAGGGGCGGGTGTACTGCGTGAGGGCGGCCACGGTGCCGATTTCCTGCTCGCCCGCCAATACCTGCTGCTGCAACAGCGGCGGCGCGGTCACCGGCTCGGTGGGGCCGGCCAGCAGGTCTACATCTTCCAGCAGGCGGCGGGCGGCGCGGTCGAAAACGGCGCGGCCCTGTTGCGCCCGCAGGTAGTCCACCGCGCTGATGAACAGCCCGGCCTCCAGCCGCAGACGCACCGGCTCGTAGAGCTTCTCACCGTCGCTGGCCAGCAGGTCGCGGAAGCAGGCCGACGCCTCGGCCATCAGCATGGTGGTGGAAATCGCCGCCGCGTCGTTGAACTCCGGGAAGTCCACCTCTCGAACCTCGGCCCCTAGCGCCTCCAGTTGTGCCAAGGCGTCGTGGACGCTGTGGCGCACCTCCGGGTCCAGGGGCGCGTCGAAATACTGGCGCGGGACGCCGATACGCAGCCCGCTAACGTCCCCCGTCAGCGTGGCGGTGTAGTCGGGCACCGGCAGGTTGGCCGAGGCCACGTCCTGCGGGTCGTAGCCCGCGATGACGTTCATCGCAATGGCCGCATCCTCTACCGTCCGCACCATCGGGCCGGGGTGGTCCATTGACCAAGCCAGCGGCGTCAGTCCGTGGCGGCTGACCCGCCCGTAGGTGGGCTTCAGCCCCACTATGCCGCAGAGAGCCGCAGGAATGCGTATCGAGCCGCCGGTGTCGCTGCCGGTGGTGATCACGCACTGGCCCGCCGCCGCCGCCGAGCCGGAGCCGCCGCTGGAACCACCGCTGACCAACTCCGGGTTCCACGGGTTGTGCATGTGGCCGTAGTCGGGGTTTTCGCCGGTTGGCCCGTAGGCGAACTGGTGCATATTCAGCTTGCCCAGCAGAATGGCCCCGGCCTCCCGGAAGCGCGCCGCCACGGTGCAGTCTTCGGCCGGTATGAAGGTGTCGAATATGCGGGAGCCGGAGGTAGTGCGGACTCCGCCGGTGTTGAACAGGTCTTTCAGCGCCACGGGGATGCCGTGCAGCGGCCCCCGGTAGCGTCCGGCGCGGATGTCCCGCTCGGCCTGCCGCGCCGCCGCCAGCGCTTCGTCGGGCAGCAGCGTGATGAACGAGTTGAGCATCGGCTCGGTGGCCCGGATGCGGGAGAGATGCGCCTCAATGATTTCCACTGGCGAAATCTCTCCGTTCTTCACCAGTGGGCCTAGTGCGCCGGCGCTCATGTAACAGATTTCCAGTTCGTCCACGAAGCTGCCCCCGGAAGTTAGGAATGTAGTAGGCGGAATTTAGGCCATGGAGCGCGGGCCGGACGAGATGAATGCCATATCCGGCTCGGTACCGGACACGTCAATCTCCCGCAGAGCCGCCGTTCCAGACAGGACGCCCCGCAGTTGGTTGTACAGTTCGTTCATGTGGGCGTCGGTGCCGGAAATGCCTAGCCGCGCCGCCGTTTCGTCAAAGGCTTGCCTGGAAATGGGTGCATCATCAGGCATATCGCGTCGTCTCCTGAGTAATTAGGGGGTTGTCAACGCTGGTTCAGGGAAGGTCGCCGTCTGATTCTAGCAGCAGAAACTGCTCGACTTCCGGGGTGCGGGGTAACAGTATCACGCCATTCTGTTCTATTCCGAAACGCTCATACGCTTCCTGCATACGGCTGTTAACCTGCTCTCGGCCTTCCCGTAGGCCCTCCCGTAGGCCCTCCTTTCGGCCCTTCTTGGTCCATCTTTCCTGCATTTTTGCTCGCTGTGCTGCTCTTATTTCGGATGCCTTCTCAAACATTTTCCGTACCCCTTCAAACAAGCCGCCCAGCGGGACTATGTATGAATGACCAGTATAGTTTGGTTGCGGCGATTTCAAAATAATGGTAGGCCCGGACATCCGAGCCGGAGAATTCAGCCAGAACCACCAAGCTGGCGATGGCGACGAGAGTGAATCCGGCAACTTGCCACCAGACTCCCCGTTCAGACAACTCGCTTGGCAGTTCCGACAGACTCACTGGTTTATTTTAACACTGCTGCGCCCTAGCCTACATTGCTTGCTGTCATAGAGCAATGCAACCGGCGTCAAATATAATTGTGACAGCCCCGCCCGGGGTTCCGGCAATTACTACGCAAGGGCTTTTGCGTCGGCCGCTTGCGCCGCCGTCCGATAGCCCGTATGTTGGTAGCCGCTGCCTGGACGCTTATGACGAATCCCGACCTGCACTGCGCCAACTGTGGCCGGCCCTCCGGGTATGGCTACTTGCACTGCTCCGGCTGCGGGGCGGAGCTGCCCTCGATACCCAGAGTCGCTGCCGTTCCGCCGGACTCCAGTGGCACAGAAGTTCCGTGGACAGTGGGGCATATAATCACAGGACTCTTCCTGTTTATCGTCCTGTTGTTTGCCGCTGCCTTCTCCGCCCGCGCCATTGGCCCCTTGTATCCGGCGCATGAGGCCGCGTTGGAAACCTGGGTGGCCATCCACCTGCTGGCCGCTGGGGTTGGCGCCACCGTCTGGTTCATGGGCCTGCGACGTGCTGCTTGCCCACTTCGTGCGATCGGGCTGACGCGGCCCGGAACGTCGTTGGGGATGTCTGCGTTGCTGGCGGTGACGGCATTGGCTTTCAGCATACTCGCTACATTTGCCTACGGCTTTATCGTGGACCGGCTGGGGCTGGAGATCCTGCAGCCGCCGGAGATTGAGGCCGAAATCATCTTTCCGGGCGTTGGCATTCTGCTTACCCTGCAAGCGCTGGTCTTGGTTACGCCGCTCAGCGAGGAAATCCTGTTTCGCGGATTCGTCCTGCGGGGATTGCTCCACCGCATTGGCCCCGGTCTGGCCGTGGTGTCTACCGCGCTGGTGTTCAGCGCTTTCCACCTGGATGCCGGGACGATGATTCCCATATTCTTCACTGGCCTGGCGCTGGGGTGGCTTCACGTCAAGACCGGCTCTCTCTGGCCCTGCATCGCCGCCCACGCCGGCCAGAATGCGCTGGCTCTGCTGGCGGTGCGGTCGGGCCTTTAGTTTCCACAAAGGCTCCCCAAAGACAATACAGGGTAAATTCAAGCGTCTGGCCCAGAACGATTGCAAAGTTCCCTCTCCCTCTGGGAGAGGGTTAGGGTGAGGGCGTTCCCCAGACGCTTTTATGACACCTAGCCCTTGCCAAGTCCTATGACACCTCCCTAGCATAGTTCCTGTAAGCCCCTGCCCGTCCGCCATTCGGCCCTCAACACCGCCGCCCGCCCAAACAGAATAACCAAATGGCGGGAAATGACCGGAAATGGCGGGGAAACCAAAAAAAAGCCACTCAGGCAGCATCAGGAAGTGCAGTCATGTATTTCAGCCAAATCAGAAACCGCATCGACGCCCTGCGCCGCAAATACGCCCCTGAGCTTGCCCTCCACCGGGTCCGCGGCTTGGCCAGCGAATTCTGCCTCCAGTACGCCGTGGCCGTCGCCGACCGGAAGCCCGCCCCGGAGACCCATCCCTTTATCAAGCGTATTGCCGACCACGGTCTGCTCTTGACCACCTTTATGGCCCTCAACAACTACCTGGAACGCTGCCGGAGGGAGCGCCGGATTCCCGAGTGCAGTGAAATCGTCCACTGCCTCCTTCCGTGGTCCAGAAACAGCGGCCTCCCAACTACATCCCTCGTGTAAAGTCCTCCAGAGTCCGCTGATAGAGAGCTAGTAGAACCGCGAACGGACTCAGCCAACTCAAGGCCCAGCAGGACGATTGCAAAGTTCCCCCATCCGTTCATGGTGAGCTTGTCGAACCACGAGCGGATTCTGACGGCCCGTCCTTCGACAAGCTCAGGACTAACGGCTTGGATGTCTGTTTGACTTTGCAATCGTCCTGGCGTCTGGCCGCAAGGGGCTAGACACTGCCGGGCCGGTGGGTTACATTTGGCGTAATCGGTAATCGTACCTACGGAACCCACGTAAGGCTTTTTCTGGGTAATGGGCAAAGAGCGAATAGAGCGGATGTTTGCCGGCGTCCGGGAGCGGGAGCGTCCCGGGCTTATTGTATTCCTGACCGCAGGCTTTCCCGACATGGACGCGACGCTGGAGCTGGTGCCGGCCCTAGTGTCTGCCGGAGCCGATTTAGTGGAGTTGGGGGTGCCTTTCAGCGACCCCCTGGCCGAGGGCCCGACCATTCAGCAGTCCAGCTTCCTCGCGCTTCAAAACGGCGTGTCCGCTGCCGATTGCCTGCGGGCAGTGGAAACGCTGCGCGACCGGGTTCCCGGCACGCCCCTAGTGCTGATGGGATACTACAACCCGGTCTTCTCCTATGGTGTCGCGCGTTTTGCCGCCGAGTGCCAGCGCGTCGGCGTGGACGGCCTCATCACCGTTGACCTTCCCGGGGTGGAGTCGGAGCCGCTGACAGTCGAATGTGAACGGCGGGACATCTCAGTTATCCCTCTGCTCGCTCCCACCAGCACTGACGCCAGCATCGCCGAGTCCTGCCGCGGCGCTAGTGGCTTCGTCTACTGCATCAGCGTCACCGGCGTCACCGGCGCCAGAAGCGAGGTCTCAGGGCGTGGGCTGGAACTGGTGGACCGAGTGCGCGCCCATACCTCCCTGCCGCTGGCTGTCGGATTCGGCATTTCGGCCCCGGAACACGTGGCCGAGGTTGGCCGCTCTGCCGACGCCGCCGTGGTCGGCAGCGCCCTCGTGCGGGTTATGCTGGAATCGCCTCGAGATGAGCTTGTAGAGCGGGCCAGCGCCTTTGTAGCATCTCTTGCCGGACGAACCCCCGCTGGGCAATCCGCCGATGGAGCGCGCCGATGACCGTCTGCCGGGGCATACGCGGGGCCACCGTCGCCGAGGCCAACACCGGCCAGGCCATCCACGGCGCGACCACCGAGTTGCTGGAAGCCCTGATAGAAGCCAACGGGTTGGAGGAACAGGACCTCGCATCGGTGTTCTTCACCATGACGCCGGACCTGAACGCAGTCTTTCCGGCCGCCGCCGCCCGGCGTTTGGGCTGGACCAGCACGGCCCTAATGGGAGCGGTAGAGACTGATGTGCCGGGCAGCTTGAACCGCTGCATTAGAATACTTATACTAGTGAACACGGAAAAAGAACCCGGGGAGTTGGTAAACGTTTATCTGCGAGGCACCGGGGCACTCAGGTCGTAACACGAGTTTCGGATATAATCTCCGGCTAACGGTGAAGAATTGAGGCTAGGCTAGCGGCAAGCCGCCCTGCGGTTGCCGTTGTTTCTGCGTATGCTTTTTGGGCGCTGTTGTGGCTCGCCCGATATTTCATAACTCCATAAGAACGAAACCGGATGGTGAAGCGGTAATGATTGTCATAATGGCTACCGACAGTTCCCCTGATAACGTTAGCGAGGTGAAGGGACGCATTGAGGCTCGCGGCTTGGTTGCTGCTGTTTCTCAGGGCGTAGAACGCGCCGTCGTCGGCGTGCTTGGCTCTATCCCCCCGGACTTCAAAGACGAAATTGAACTCCTTCCCGGTGTAATGCAGGTGGTGGTTGTGTCCAAACCCTATAAGCTGGCGAGCCGGGAATTCCACCCCGACCCGACCACGATTTCAGTGGGAGAGGCCATCGTAGGGGGCAAGACCCCGGTTATCATGGCCGGTCCCTGCTCGGTGGAAGATGAGGAGCAGATGGTCTCGACGGCCAAGGCGGTCAAGGCCGCTGGCGCCACGGTTCTGCGCGGCGGAGCGTTCAAGCCCCGCACCTCGCCCTACAGCTTCCGCGGCATGGGCCTCGAGGGCCTAAAACTGCTGAATCTGGCGAAGCAGGAAACTGGCCTGCCCATAATCACCGAAGTGATGTCGCCGACGGACGTGGACACCGTGGCCCAATACGCTGACATCCTTCAGGTCGGCGCCCGAAATATGCAGAACTACAATCTGTTGGACGAGGTGGGCCAGACCAACAAGCCGGTGATGGTCAAACGCGGGCTTGCCGCGTCCTACGAGGAGTGGTTGCTGGCCGCCGAATACGTGATGTCCCAAGGCAACGAACAGGTAATGCTGTGCGAGCGGGGCATTCGCGGCTTTGAGCAGTTCACCCGCTTCACGTTGGACGTGGCCGCCATTCCGGTCATCCAGCGTCTATCGCATCTGCCCATCTTGGCCGACCCCAGCCACAGCACGGGCAAGTGGTATCTGGTCACGCCGGTAGCGCTGGCCTCGATTGCCGCCGGAGCCCACGGGCTGCTCGTCGAAGTGCACCCCAACCCAGACTTGGCGAAGTGTGACGGCCCGCAGTCGCTGACATTCGAGAACTTCAACCTGCTGATGGACCAAGTCAAAGCCCTGAACGCCGCTCGCGAGGCCCCTGTCCCGGCATAGCAGATACCCAACCCGGCGAAAAGAACCAAAGACGGTGGCAGGTTGAACCCGCCACCGTCTTTGGTTTGCTGCTGCGCCTCTCGATTGTTGGGAAAGTTAGAGTCAGGGAGGGCTGGCGCTTTGTGACCCTGTCTTGCTCTAGGAACCGCTAAAGCCCTGCCTTCGCCGCAGATTCTCGCATACTGTCGAGGTAGGCGACGCTGGAAGTTTGGATCAGACTGTTCACGTTGCCGTGGAAGTATTGGACACCCAGGTCGAGGAACTTGGGAACGAGATTGTCGGGGCAGCTTACTCCGGCTACCTTGCCGGCCTTGACGATGACATCCACTCCCCGCTCCATCTGCGCTTGTACCTCCGGGTGGGTCTGCTGGCCTGGGAAGCCCATGGACTGCGACAGGTCGCCGGAACCTATGAAGAATACATCCACGCCGTCCACCTGCACCATGGACTCCAGGTTTTCGATGGCCTCCACCTCCTCGAGCATCAGGCAGACCAGAGTGTTGCGGTTGGCCTCGGCCACGTAGTCGCCGGTGGAGCCGCTGAATCCGTAGCCAGCCGGCCGGCTGCGGCTGAAAATGCCCCGATGCCCCTCCGGGTAGTACTTTACGGCATCCACCGTGGCCCTAGCTTCCTCCGCCGTGTTTACGTGGGGCACCTGGACGCCCCAGGCCCCCCGATCGAGGAATGGGGCGATAATCTCCGGCTTGTTGGCCACCGGGCGGACGATAGGAGCAATGCCGGAAAGCTCCGCGGCCCGCACCAAATCCTCGGAATTGTCCACGGTAATCGAGCCGTGCTCGTTGTCGATCAGCACCCAGTCAAATCCCAGACAGCCGAGCATCTCCACCACCGGAGCCGAAGGGAAAGTGATCATCACCCCGAAAACAGCTTTGCCCTGCTGCAGGGTTGCCTTCAGCGTGTTCTCTCGCATACGTCCTCTCTTGCCACTGGGGGATGTTTACGCGGCTTGGCTGGCCGCCTGCCGCACACGAGAGTATACTTCGCCACTTCAAGCCGGGCCATGTTTTCTTGGCCGCAAGTTCAGGCGTGAGGCTTTCCCAACCGGCTGAGTGCGCCGATTGCGGGGTTTTAATGTTTGCTATGTAGCAGGACTTGATATAATGTAGGCCAACTTTTCTTGCCGATAGTCAATGCGGGAGCCTCCGGCCCCGCTGCACGATGTCTACAGGAGGTGAATATATGCTCCCTCAAGTATCTTTGACAACGCCCACCCGCGACGATGTGGAACGTCTGACGGAATGGCTGAAGGACGAAGAAGTAAACGCTTCATGGTATGGGATAGGGGAGGATGGCCGGCCGTTACACGCCGGCTATGCACCGTTCCATGTCCTCGAAGGTGGCGACAACGAATGGAACAGGGTATTCAACGACGACAATCGCAAAGTCTTCGCCGTTTACAGTAGCGAAGGTGAACACATCGGGGAAGCGCAACTGGTAATCGAGTGGCCTCTGCTCGAAGCCCAGGCCTACATCCTGGTGGGCCGGAAGGACCTGTGGCACCACCATTACGGCACTATGGCGATGGTCAGCCTGCTGGACCACGCTTTCGACGGCCTGGGGCTGCACCGCATCTGGGTTGATGTTCCCGAATATAACCGGCCGGCGTTGACGATGGTAGAGCACATCGGGTTCGTCATGGAAGGCCACTTTCGCAAGGCCCACCGGCGCGGCGACCAGTGGTTCGATTCCTATGCGCTGGGTCTGCTGACCGATGAATATGCCCGGCGCCGGTCCCGCCTGCTGGAAAGCGGCATATAGTCCGCCGGAAGTCCGGTTAGGGTGCGGGCAAGGCCCTCTTGCCAACTGAACGGGGAGGAAAGAACAGGGAGGAATGAGCCATGGCAGTAATAACCATAAACGGCCCCTTGGGAGCCGGTGCAGTAACCATCGGCCAGATCGTCGCGGAACAGTTGGAGTTGAATTTCTACGACCGCCTGGTCTTTACCGAAGCCGCCAAAATCATCGGCTCTCCCGTGGGCGCGTTGATTGCCAAGGAGCAGCGCGTTGACCGCTTCCGGGACCGCTTGGGGCGGTTTCTGCAAACCATGCTGGAGCGTTCGGCGATGTCGGGCGTGAGCGGCGAACCCTACTTCGGGCGAGGCATCGAAAACCTGCCCCCGGAAACCTTCATGGAAATGATGGGCGAAGGCAGTTCGGCCAACAAGCAAGTCGACGACAAGACCTTCCTTGAGGCTACCGAGAAGGTGGTGAACGACATTTACGACACCGGCAACGCCGTCATTGTCGGGCGCGGGGCAAATGCCATCCTGGTCGACCGCCCCGGCACTTTTCACGTGGGGCTGATGGCGCCATTGGAAGTGCGCGTCGAGACACTGATGCAGCGAGAACTTTACACCCGCAACGAGGCTGAAGCGTACACGTTGGAACTGGAGCATGCCCGTGAAGAATACTTCCGGCGTTTCTGGAACTTCAATCCCAACGACCCCACCCACTATCAGATGATGCTCAACATGGGGAAATTGACAAACAAGACAGCAGCGGAGGTTATCGTCCACGCCACCAGCGACATCGTTTCCGGCTCTGCCATGCCGTTGGCTTCGTGATACCGGCGCTGCCGGTCCTGCAGCCATCGATGCGGGCCCGGCCCTTGGGAAACTGATCCGTGTTTCCCTTTGCCGACACTGGCGCCCGCCGCCGCGCCCTGCCCCCGGTAACCGCCGGACTGCTCGGCCTGAACTGTCTGGTCTTCCTTTATGAGTTGCAGGCCGGCGGTTGGGGCGTCCTGTTCGGGCGCGATAGCTTCGACATTTCCGTCTTTTTCTTCCAGTGGGGATTCATTCCTTCCGAGCTGGCCGAAGGCCGGGACTATCAGCGTCTGGTAACCGGGACCGACATCGCTTCTCCTATTCCCACGTGGGCCACCATTTTCTCCTCGATGTTCATTCACGGCGGTTTCCTGCACCTGGCTGGCAATATGCTGTTCCTTTGGGTGTTTGGGAGCAGCATCGAGCACAATCTGGGGCCGCTGCTGTTCCTCCTTCTGTACCTCGCTACCGGAGTGGCGGCGACGCTTACCCACATGGCCATTGACCCTCAGTCGCAGGTGCCGCTGATCGGCGCCAGCGGCGCAGTTTCCGGTGTGCTGGGCGCCTACCTGCTGACCTACCCCTACAACCGGATTCGCGCGCTCATTGTCATGTTCCTCGTCACGGTTATTGAAGTGCCGGCAATGTGGCTGCTGGGGGGATGGTTCATCTGGCAGCTAATTCAAGGGCTGACGTCGCTGGGATTGTCCAACACGGTAAGCGTGGCCTTCTTCGCGCACGTGGGCGGTTTCGCAGCCGGGCTGCTGTTGATTGCAGTGGGCCGCGTGGTGACCCGCAGGCCGGTCCTGCCGGGCCGCCCGCAGCCTTGGGACTACCGGCGCGGCGATGACCTCTGATGACCTCTATGGTTAGCCAATCCTGCCAGGAGCCGCGTATTACCATTCCGGCCACGGAGCTTCGCATTTGAACCAGGGACCGGAGAGAGAACAGCGCGTAACCATCTGGAGCGTGCCGGAAGACTGGCAGAAGTGGTATCTTGCCTTATTCAACTTTCAGATATTATGCTTGTTAGCACTGGTTTCCTGGCATGAAGTGGTGACTGCGGGCAAGACCGATGGGCCAATAGACATTCTCATAGCCATCGGCGCCAGTATGGCGGGATTGACCATTATTGTCGCCGCAGAAAGCATTTTACTTACGGACGTGACCAAAATGCTGTTTAGTATGATTTCCGACAAGTACTTGAAACGCCAGCGCACCAAAGGCCGCGCCGAGGGCAGCGTCGCAACACAGCAAAGGTGGGAAGAGTGGAACGAGCGCCGGATGGCCGCCGAGGCCGCAGGCGAGAAGTTTACCGAACCGACGCCAGCTCATCCCAATTCCAACGGAAGAAGGTAAACGCCGGGATCCTGCTGTTATTCCCTACTAGGAACGGATGCGATTAGGATGCTGTTCAGCAGGCTTTCCGAAGGATACTTGAATTATCAGTATGCCAAGGGCCGCGCCGAAGGTTATATTGAGGGAAGATGGCTAAGATGGAACGAGCTACGGCTGGCTGCCGCCAAGGTTGGGGAGGAATTCGATTTACCGACGCCGTCTCCTCCCGCTCCCGAAAAGTGGGAATACTCCAACCCCCTATTGATACTTCCCGAAAAAATTATGAACCATCGGTACGACAAAGCGCGAGCGGAGGCGCATCGAAGGTGCGAGCAGTGGAATAATCGCAGGCTGGCAACGGAAGCCGCTAGCGAGGAGTTCACCGCCCCGCCGCCGTTTCTACAGCCCGTTAAAGGCCGTCCCCTGCCCTTCCGCTGGTAGCTGACTGTGATAGAAAAGGGGCGTCCCATCGAGGGGCGCCCCTCTGACATTATCAGGATGCAACCTGTCCGCTAGGCGGTGATGAGGTTGCGGTAGGGCCGAGTCATCAGATCCCAGCTATCTGCGGCGCGGTCGTAGCGGGAGTTTACGAAGACTCGCCAGTTGGCATCGTCCAGGTTGGGGTAGTCGGAGCGGTAGTAGTAGCCCGGCCAGCGGGTTTCCTTGCGGTATAGCAAGTGGCGCAAGTGGGCCTCTCCGACCCAGGCGCGATGCACCAGCTCCCAGCACCGCATAAGCTCGTGCGGGCTGCGAGCCGCCAGGTGGGCGAGGTCTTCGCGCAGCATCTCGATGAGCTGAATGCCGCGCTCCAGCGTCGGGCCGTTGGTGGTGTACCAGGACCCTGCCCCCGCCCCGTATTCGTCCATGATTTTTTGCAGCCGCACCAAGCCCTGCTTGGGGGTCAGGTAATTAGGGTTGATTTCCTCTGCGGTCGTCGCGCCCTTGTGCCGGTCGAAGGTGGCCAGCGGGGCCAGTATTGTCTGCTGTAGCCCCTGCACCTGCTCGCCGGTTACCGAGGGGCGGGCCGGGTTGTCGGTCAGGTAGTTGACTGCGGCTTTGGCGGCGATGCGGCCCTCGGTGAATGAACCTGATGAGAACTTGTGCGGGGCAGCCCCCACGCCGTCGCCGGCGGCGAACAGGCCGCGGATGGTGGTCATGCGGTTGTAGCCCCAGAAGTAGTCCGGCGTGGCGATGTCCTCAGGGCCGCTGACCCAAGCGCCGGCCTCGCCGGAGTGGGAACCCATAATGTAGGGTTCGGCCAGCACCACCTCGGAGGGCGTCTCTTCCGGCGCGATGTTCTGCGACGCCCAAGTCAGAGCCTGCGAGATGGTCATGTCCAAGAAGTCTTCCCAGGCTTCGTTGCGCACCTCGTCCATCTTGGCCGGGTCGCCGCCTGACAGCGCCTGCATCGCTTGGTCGGTCCGCATATACATAGGCCCGTAGCCGTCGCGGATGTCCATGAACATCTGGTGATTGCGCAGGGGTGTGGGGGTCGGAATCGCCGAGCCGTAAGGCTCGTACTTACTCAGCTCATCGGCGCGGGTGACCGTGTAGTCCTCGCCCAGCGCATTCAGCACCTTGGCGTGGAAATACTGGAACCACATCCCCACCGGGCCGTAGCCGTCCTTGAAACGGGTGGGAACGAAGCGGTGTTCCATCTGCGTCATCTCGACCCCGGCGGGAATCATCAGCCCGTAGGCCGAGCCGGTGGAGAAGACGGAATACCAAGTGCGCCCCAGCCCTTCGCCGACCGATTTGGGCCGGAAGACGTTGGACGCGCCGCCGGTCGTGATGATGACCACCGGAGAGCGGAAGACGTAGAACCGGTTGTCCCGCACCGAGAAACCGAGGGCGCCGGCGATTTTGCCGGGGTCTTCGTCGTCGATCAGCAGGTGGGTGATGGCGATGCGCTCGTAGATATTCTCCGGGCCCAGGGCGGCGCGGGCGGGCTCGGCGGCGATGGGCTTGATGGACTCGCCGTGAATGGGAATCTGCCAGCGGCCGATGCGCTGGTACTGCCCATTTTCCTGCTTCCAGATGGGCAGGCCCCATTCCTCCAGCAGGTGGACCGAGTTGTCCACGTGGCGACCCACGTCGTACACCAAGTCTTCGCGGGCCAAGCCCATCATGTCGTTGACCACATAGTTCACGAAGTCTTCGGGCGTGTTCCACCCGTAGCGCTGGCCCATGTAGCAGTTGATGGCCGAGAGGCCCTCGGCGGTGGCGCCGCTGCGCTCGATGACCGCCTTCTCCGCCAGCACCACGCGGCGGTCTCCGGCCCAGTACTTGGCCTCAAATGCGGCTCCGCAGCCAGACATTCCGCCGCCGATAATCAGGATGTCGCAATCAACCGTTTCCGTCGTCTCGAAAGCCACGGCTCGAGCCTCCATGTTTCTAGGGTGCGCCCGCCGCACTGCGGGTGGGCCGCAGAAACGCTTTTACTCTTTCCAGCCTTACCCAATCCTGGGAAGGCATGGAACGATGTGTGTTACTTGGCGGCCGGGACGGGCAACCGGTCTACGCCCAGCCAGACCGAATCTCCGGCCAGGCTCTGACTACGCAGTTCGGCCGAGCGGTCTTCAGTGAAGCCCTGGTATGGCACCACCGAACCGGCGGGACGGGTGCGCGACTGATAGGTGAACTCGAAGCGGCGTCCATCGCGGAACACCACTTCCCATTGCAGGCCGTCGTCCGTCCGGTGAGGCTGCACCAGCGCGCCCAGCGGCACGAAGTCGGCATAGCCCCGGACGTTGATTGCTTCCTGTGGGCAGATCTTCACGCAGGCGTAGCATTCCGAGCACATATCGGGTTCCTGGTTGAAGCCCTTGTTGGCCTCCAGGTCCAAGGCCATCAGGTCGTTGGGGCAGATGTAGACGCAGAGGGGGCCCTGATGCTCCCCCGCGCAGGCGTTGCACGTGTTGGGGTCTACGAATGTTGGCACGACTCACCCCCGATTTAATCCCTTTGAAGTTACTTCCTGACTTCACCTGCTTGCCCTGAGCTTGCCGAAGGTCGGCCCTGTGTCAGGTGATGACAAATAAAAACCCCCTCGAACCTGGTGGAGGGGGCCGGTAAAGGCGCAATTCTAGGCGGACTGGCACTCCGTACAGGTGCAACAAGCCATCTCCGGCATGGTGATAACCGGCGTGCGCTGCTCCAGGTATTCCGGTGTAACGAAGGGAGAACCCATTCCGTACTTGTCGGCGCAGTCGCGCACAACCTCCAGAACTTGCGGCCTGAGCGTAGTTGCCGCCGGTCCTGCCCCGCCGCTGATTATGCTGCGAATCAGGGTTCCGGCCAAGTCCTGCTTGCGGTCGCGGTGGCCGCAGATGCCCTCGTAGGCCACGCTCTCGCAGACCGGACAGTACCACCACTCAAGGGTGAGAACAGACTTTATACCAAGTTCGGGAAGCGTGTCAAAGACTTCATGCGCGGCATAACGCGCATAATGGTTGCCCACCCCGGCGTGGTCCCGCCCGAACATATGATGGGTGCAACCCAGGTTCTTGCGGACGATGGCGTGGAACACCGCCTCCCGCGGGCCGGCGTAGCGCATATCCCACAGCAGCGTTGAAGTCTCGTGAATCTCGGGCAGGAAGAAGCCTTCTTCCCGCAGCAGGGCGTGGGTGAGCACGATGGCCTCGTCAATGTAGTCCCCGGGTTTCTTCTCGCCGATGACCGCGCTTACCAGGATGCCGTCGGCCCCCGAGGCCAGGAACGCGCCCTTCATCATCATCTCGTGGCCCGCGTGGGGTACGTTGCGGGTCTGATGGGCCACGGCGGACTCCCAGCCCAGCACTGCCAGCCGCTCCCGAATCTGCTCCGGCGTTTTCCAGAAGCGGTCAAAGGGCGGGTTGACGCGGGGCGGGTTGACCAGCGTAACCTTGCCGCTGACCAACGTGTCCTGCAACGCCATGGTGCGGGCCACGCCCGGATGCTCCGGGTCGGTGGCGCCGTAGACGTTCTGCGCCATCAACGCCTTGTCGTAGCCGTAGACTTCCGACACTTCCAGCGTCGCCAACGGCTGCCCTTGGTGGGTGAGAAGGACGCGCCCGCCGGGAGCCACGCCTGTGGCGGCCCACTCCGCCGGGGATGCGTCCAGAACGATGGGAATGCTCCAGACCAGTCCATCGGCCAGCCGCATAGTCCGCACGACAGAATCTAGGTCGGCCCGGCCCATGAACCCGTCCAGCGGCGAAAAGACGCCGTAGGCCAAGTTGATGACCTCCCGCGCTATCTGGTCGCCGACGGCCAAGCGGGGCAGCCCAGCGGCCAAGTGCGCCGCCGCGCTGGCCGGCGCAACCGACACCATTAGTTCGCCGCCGTGAGGGGAGAGGCTATTGTCAACAGCCATAGCTCGGCCCGTATGGGAAAGATTTGTTTGCCCCAGCGATTGCGGGAACAGGTCCTGCCAACTGCCTTTCGGCACTTTTCCCGTGTCTGAACTTGTATGCAGCCCCAGTCTTATTCGGACGAGACTGCTGCCCCGCCCTCCGACGGACTGCTCCCCTGGACCTTGCATCCGTGGCTGGCCACGGTTGAAAGGAGGATCAGCCCGACCGCAGCGAGCGCCACAATTGCCCGGCCGACGCGCCTGCCCGGTATACGCATCCTTGCTGTTCTCTCCAGATGAATGTAGCCCGCGCGCCCCGGCTCGATGCTGCTGTGACCAGCGAGGCCGCAAACGGTTGCGATTGCCGCAGGCAGTATATCGCAAGGCCCGATTCGCGGCTAGTGCCGGACGCAAAGTTACAGGCCTTTCCAAAGTCGTTGCCATTGGAGACGGTCTTGTTACATGGATAGACGGGATTGACGGGATTTTTGCGATTGGTGATTGGTGGGTTCCGGCGAAACAGGAACCACGGACTGACTTTGGAAATGCCCTGAGAGTTGGGGCGCCCTTGGGCAAGGCCCTTGTTTCCGGTATGCAGCCTCCTCCGGTTAGCCGGCGCTGTCGTCACCGCGCGAGTATGATGGACGACCGGCTACCCCAGCAGGCGGCGGAGCCGTCCCGCCTTACCCCGCAGGTGTGGTCCACTCCGGCGCTGACGGAGTAGAACTCCCCGGCGGGCGGGGTGGCCTGGCCTTCGTCATTAGAGCCCCAGCAGGCGGCGGAGCCGTCCGGCCTTACCCCGCAGGTGTGGTACAGTCCGGCGCTGACGGAGTCGAACTCCCCGGCGGGCGGGGTGGCCTGGACATATTCATCAGAGCCCCAGCAGGCGGCGGAGCCGTCCCGCCTTACCCCGCAGGTATGCTGCCCTCCGGCGCTGATGGAGTAGAACTCCCCGGCGGGCGGGGTGGCCTGGACATATTCATCAGAGCCCCAGCAGGCGGCGGAGCCGTCCCGCCTTACCCCGCAGGTGTGCACCTCTCCGGCGCTGACGGAGTCGAACTCCCCGGCGGGCGGGGCGGGGGCAAAGCCGAACCAGCCCCGGCAGGAGGCGGAGCCGTCCCGCCTCACCCAGCAGGTGTAGTTCCGTCCGGCGCTGACGGAGTCGAACTCCCCGGCGGGCGGGGTGGCCTGGCCCTCGCCATCACCGCCCCAGCAGGAGGCGGAGCCGTCCCGCCTCACCCCGCAGGTGTGGTTCCATCCGACGCTGACGGAGTCGAACTCCCCGGCGGGCGGGGCGGCCTGGCCATTGCTATCCCAGCCCCAGCAGGCGACGGAGCCGTCCCGCCTTACCCCGCAGTTGTGGTTCTCTCCGACGCTGACGGAGTCGAACTCCCCGGCGGGCGGGGTGGCCTGGCCATATTTACCATCACCCCAGCAGGCGGCGGAGCCGTCCCGCCTTACCCCGCAGGTGTGTTCCCATCCGGCGCTGACGGAGTCGAACTCCCCGGCGGGCGGGGTGGCCTGGCCATGGTCATCCCAGCCCCAGCAGGCGGCGGAACCGTCCCGCCTTAACCCGCAGGTGTGGGACTCTCCGGTGCTGACGGAGTCGAACTCCCCGGCGGGCGGGGTGGCTTTGCCAAATAAATCATAGCCCCAGCAGGCGGCGGAGCCGTCCTGCCTCACCCCGCAGGTGTGGGACTTTCCGGCGCTGACGGAGTAGAACTCCCCGGCGGGCGGGGTGGCCTGGCCCTCGTCATCCCAGCCCCAGCAGGCGGCGGAACCGTCCCGCCTTACCCCGCAGGTGTGGCGGAATCCGGCGCTGACGGAGTAGAACTCCCCGGCGGGCGGGGTGGCCCGGCCATCGTCATCATCGCCCCAGCAGGCCGCGGAGCCGTCCCGCCTTACCCCGCAGGTGTGGCGCGTTCCGGCGCTGACGGAGTCGAACTCCCCGGCGGGCGGGGTGGCCTGGCCATATGCATCAGAGCCCCAGCAGGCGGCGGAGCCGTCCCGCCTTACCCCGCAGGTGTGGCCCCATCCGGCGCTAACGGAGGCTGAATTTTTGAACTCGACCTTCGCCGTCTCGCCGCCCCCATCTCCGGCACGGTCCAGCGTGCCTTGTGGGGTAGGTTCGGGTTCAGCCTCCTGCGTGGCCTCGGGCGTGGCGGTGGCGGTGGTTTCGGTGGCTTCCAGCTCGGCGGTGGCGAGGGTTTCCGTGGCTAGGGCGGGCGGGGTGGTGGCCCGGTCCCTGGCAGAATCGGAGGATTCGTCGCCCCCGCAGGCGGCTAGGGAGGCCGCCGCGAGCAGGATCACGAGGAGTATGCCCGGAGCGGCCCGCAGGGGGAGCGCCGGGCTGCCGCGGCGGGGGCTGCCTGTGCTGTCGGCCATCTGTGTGTCTCCTCCGGGCGTATCGCACCGGGGTGGAATTGGATTATTTGAGAATGGGGCAAATATATCATCAAACGGTTTCAGGTTACAGCCCAGCACGATTGACCGGCCCGGCCCGCCGCGTTCCATATTCCCCCTCTTGTGATACTATATGCCCGTAGCCCTATACCTCTTACACCGTTGATGTCAGGAGACGCAAATGCTGGACTACAAGCCTAACATCGTACTTTCCAACGAAGAATTTAACGTGGTCGGCACGCGGCCCATCCGGCCCGACGGCGCGGAGAAGGTCACCGGGCGAGCGCGATACGGCGCCGACCAGAACCTCCCCGGCCTGCTCTACGGCAAGATACTTCGCAGCCCACACTCTCATGCCGTCATCAAGTCGGTGGACACCAGCGCAGCGGAAGCCCTCCCCGGCGTCCACGCTGTGATAACTGCCGCCGACTGGCCCGAGACTTCGCGGCGGTTGTCCGACTTGGCCGAGGGCGCGATCCAGAACCTGGGCTTCCTGAGCACCAACGTGCTGGCCCGGGGCAAGGCGCTTTACAAGGGCCACGCCATCGCCGCCGTCGCCGCTGCCAACTCCCATGTCGCCGAGCACGCGCTG
The DNA here is from genome assembly GCA_965249065.1 of Dehalococcoidia bacterium. GTDB lineage: Bacteria > Chloroflexota > Dehalococcoidia > Lucifugimonadales > UBA3495 > VXOI01. The sequence continues at coordinate 144,522 of CBDFLG010000002.1, forward strand.
GACCTCATAAAAGTAGATTACGAAGTGCTGCCCCCGGTTCTCAGCGCGGAAGAGGCCATGAAACCCGGCGCGCCGGTGCTGCATGAAAAACTGGCCAGCCTTTCCAACGCGGCGATGCGCCCCGGCGGTCTGCTGGACGAAGACGACGACACCAAGGGCAGCAACATCGCCAACCACTTTGAGTTCCGCTTGGGCGATGTGGAGCAAGGCTTCAAGGACGCCGACGTAATTGTCGAGAAGGAGACCGAAACGGTCCCGGTGCATCAGGGATATATCGAGCCTCACGCCGGCACCGCTCAATGGGGAGCCGACGGCAAGCTGACTATTTGGTCCAGCAGCCAGGGGCAGTTCACCGTGCGCGACCACACCGCCCGGTTCATGGGCATTGCGGTGGCCGACGTCAAGGCCATTCCGCTGGAAATCGGCGGCGGATTTGGCGCCAAGACGGTCCTGTACGTGGAGCCGGTGGCGGCCCTGCTGTCCCGCAAGAGCGGCCACCCAGTGAAGGTGCAGATGTCGCGCAAGGAAGTCTTCGAGGCCACCGGCCCAACCTCCGGCACGAAGATCAAAGTCAAGCTGGGCGCGACCAATGACGGCAAACTAGTGGCCGCCGAATCAACGCTCATATATGAAGCAGGCGCTTTCCCCGGCTCGCCCGTATCCCCCGGCGCCCAGTGCATGATGGGCCAATACGACGTGCCCAATGCCTACCTGGAAGCCTACGACGTGGTCATCAACCGGCCCAAGTCCGCCGCCTACCGCGCCCCTGGGGCGCCGGCCTCGGCTTTCTGCATGGAGACTGCCATTGACGAGCTGTGCGAGAAGCTGGGCATGGATCCGCTGGAATTTCGCCTGCTTAACAGCTCCAAGGAGGGTGTTCGGCGCGTCACCGGCCCGATGACTCCCAAGGTTGGCTACATCGAGACCCTTCAGGCCCTAAAAGACCATCCCCACTACAACACCCCGCTGGACGGCAAGAGCAACGGCGTGAAGGTGCGGGGCCGTGGCGTAGCCAGCGGCTTCTGGGGCAACAACACCGGCCCGGCCAGCGCGTTGGCAGTGGTCAACTCCGACGGCTCGGTCAGCCTGACCGAGGGCTCCCCCGACATCGGCGGCAGCCGCGCCGCCGTCTCCCAGCACATAGCCGAGGTGCTGGGCATACAGATGGAAGACATCAAGCCGCAGGTCGGAGACACCGACAGCATCGGCTTCACCTCCAACACCGGCGGCAGCAGCGCAACCTTCAAGTCCGGTTGGGCCGCTTACGAAGCGGGCCAGGACGTGAAGCGCCAGATGCGGGAGCGCGCCGCCCGGATCTGGGACATTCCAGTTGATGACGTCGAATACTCCGGCGGCGTGTTGCAGCACAAGTCCGACCCGGAGTTGCGGCTGACCTTCAAGCAGTTGGCGGCCCGGCAGGTCGGCACCGGCGGCCCCATCGTGGGACGGGCCGGCGTCAACCCGCCCGGAGCCGGCCCCTCCATCGCCGTTCACATGGTGGACGTGGAAGTTGACACCGAGACCGGCAAGGTGGACGTGCTGCGCTACACCGCAGTCCAGGACGCCGGCAAGGCCATCCATCCCAGCTACGTCGAGGGCCAGATTCAGGGGGGCGTGGTCCAGGGCATTGGCTGGGCGCTCAACGAAGAGTACCGGTTCGACGACAAGGGCGGGATGCTCAACAGCAGCTTCCTGGACTACCGGATGCCGATCAGCCTCGACCTGCCGATGATTGACACGGTCATAGTCGAGGTTGCCAACCCGGCCCATCCCTACGGGCTGCGCGGGGTCGGCGAGGTGCCTCTGGTGCCGCCGCTGGCCGCTGTCTCCAACGCCGTATACGACGCCATCGGCGTGCGGATGGACTCGCTGCCCATATCCCCGGACAAGGTGTTGGAAGCCCTCTGGAGCAAGAACGGCAGCTAACGCTTTTCCGGGAAGACCAGCAACCAATAATCCCCTCTCCCTCTAGGGAGAGGGAGAGGGTGAGGGCGATGCCAGAGGTTTGGCTTCCACCCCGGATGCAGCAATTGACCGGAGGCCGCCAGCAGGTGGTAGTGCCGGGAGCGACGGTGCGCCAGGTGATTAACAACCTGGAGCGCGAGTACCCCGGCACCCGCGACATTCTGATGGATGTCGAAGAGGACGAGCTGTATCCCGGCATAGCGGTAATCGTCGACGGCGAGACCAGCCTTCTCGGCCTGCTGGAGCGAGTCCAGGAAAGCAGCGAGGTACATTTCCTGCCCGCCATCGGGGGCGGGTGACCTCTCCGACACGGCAGATTCGGAGAGCAGAAAAGGGTCTAGCTTGAATTCTTCCATACTCTCCGCCTCTGCCCCTCCCAGCCCGCAAGCCTTGCGGGAGATCCGGCGCGACACGCCGTTGCGTCAGGCACGCACCTGCTACGGTCATTTGGCCGGCGTGGCAGGCGTCCGCCTGATGGACGAACTGCTCCAAAGGGGCTGGCTGGAAGCTATTCCCACCGGCCCGGATGCCCGCCGCATTTACTACGCTCCAACCGCCGGGGGCGCTGACTCTCTGGCAAGGCGGAGAGTTGTCATCCCTGCCTCAAAGTCAGGCAAGCCCATTGCCTTTTCCTGCCTCGACTGGACCGAGCGGCGCGCACACCTTGGCGGACGGTTGGGCCGGGCTATCGTCGATGCCTTGGCCGAGATGGGCTGCGCCTCCCGTGTGCCTGGCTCCCGGGTCGTGTCCCTGTCCTGTTGCTTGGACGAATGGCTGGATTCATAAGGCGCCTTACCGGCCCGGAACAACAACGCCCCTAAGTTATCCCTCTGGTCGCGCGCGTCGCCCTTACTGTCGCGGAGAAGGAGCATAGAGGCTTGCCTGGGGCTGGGCACGGTTGGACGGCCCTGCGGGGTTACGCTAGAATACTGTCCCAAGGCGGTTGCCGCCGAATTACGCCCACAGTGCGCGACAGGGAGGAGCTTATGGCCCAGGAACTTACCTCATCGCAACGCAAGTGGTACGACCTGGCTGCACAGCACGCCGACGTCTTCGCTGAAAGGGCCGCGGAATACGACCGGGAAGGCAAGTTCCCCTTCGAGAACTACGCGGAAATGAAGGAGTCGGGCTATACTGCCATGCCCATCCCGGAGGACTGCAACGGCGGCGGAGCCAACCTGCTGGACATCTGCATCGCCCAGAACCGGCTGGCCCAAGGCTGCGGCGCAACCGCCCTGGCCGTCAATATGCACTTCGGCCTGCCCTTCGTGATGACCGACCTGATTGCCCTCGGCGAGGACGGCCCCAAGGAAATGCTCACCAAAATCGCTGACGAGCAGCTCATAGTTTTCGGCGCGATTACGGACCCGCAGGTGGACAGCTTCAAGGGTATCACCGGCATGGGCTACACCACCGTCAAAGCGGAGAAAGTAGACGGCGGGTTTCGCGTCAACGGGCGCAAGGGCTTCGGCACCAACAGCCCCATCGGTGACCTGTTGGCCTCCTCCGCGGTCTACGACGACCCCGACGAAGGCGAGATTGGGTTGATATTCATCCTGCCTTCGGACACCGAGGGCCTGGTCTGCCTCAATGACTGGGACACGCTGGGTATGCGGGCCAGCCAGAGCCATAGCTGGCGGCTGGAGAACGTGTTCGTAGAAGAAGACCATGTGTTCAAGCATAACCTCTGGGAGTGGGACAAGTACGCCCGCGGGTTGTGGACCTGGCACGGCGGCAGCTTTGGGGCGGTTTATCTGGGGATCGCCAAGGCCGCCCGCGATTTCGCCATCAACCAGACCCGCGACCGAACCCGCCTGCCCTTCAAGCACCCCGAGAGCTACTACCCGGGCCACCAGTTCTTGGCCGCCGAAATGGACATTGCCCTCAACGCCGGCTGGGCCTACCAGTTGCAAATTGCGGAGCGGCTGATTGACATCAACAACCGCGATGACGACACCATTGTGGACGCGGTGTCGATGCAGTACTTCTGCATGAAGGCGGCCATTGACGTGGTGGGCAAGGCCGTGGACATGGTGGGCGGCGCGGCGCTGGCCCGGCGGCTGCCCCTGGAGCGCTACTACCGCGACGTCCGCGCCGGCCCGATGCACCCCATCAGCGGCTTCGACGCTCTGGAACTGATAGGCAAACACGCCTTCGGCCTCTCCCGCGACGTCCAGCCACGTTACGTGTAACCGCGTCGGCTATCGTCTCACAAAAGCGGGCGGGAATACCGTCTCGCTTGGCTTGGCGTCGCGCGACTGAAAGTAGCGTGTCGACAAGCCGGACGTTCTGGCGCAAAATAATTTAGGGGTTATTGGCCGGAATTGGTTAGCAAACTGACCCCGTGCTACCGGGCAGGAGCAATTTTGGAGTCAACAAGATTTCAGCAGAAGAGGTTTTCCGAACTGGTGCTGTACATCGCTCGCCGCAGCGAAGACGACCCGCGTTTCGGCGCAGTCAAACTGAACAAAATCCTCTATTACGCGGACTTCAACGCATACCGTCTTCTTGGGCATTCCATAACGGGCGCGGAATATCGGAAGTTGAACGAGGGTCCAGCACCTCGTGAAATGCTTTCTGTGCTCAGAACCATGCTGGACTCTCAGTCCATCAACATTGAGTTCCGACCGTACTTCAATGGCGTTCAGCAGCGAATCGTTGCCCTCGGAGAACCGGATACCAGCGTCTTTTCGTCGAGAGAAGTGGAAATTGTGGATGAGGCTATCTCTGCTCTCTGGAATATGTCGGCGCGTCAGGTGTCCGACTTGTCCCGTACCGAAATCGGCTGGAAAGCCGCCCATCAGGGCGAGACTATTCCATACCAGACCGCTTGGCTCAGTTCTGACCCCATCCCACAGGAAGCCGAGGAATATTGGCGAGAGGCAGCCAGCAGTAATGCAAGATAGAGAACCAAGGCTGCCTTATGAGCTGATTGAGACGCCGGAGTTTCTCAGTCAGGTAGAGGCCATTGTCGGGGATATAGAACGGTGGGATGATGTCAAATGGAGCGGAAATTGGGCTCTTGAGCGCGATCCTACTGCCGGGCAGTATATCCCCGACGATGATGCTTGGGCACTGCTGTTTCGTACCGACCCGCCGATAGTCGTTTTTTACAGGGTGGATGAGACCCTCAGGCGAGTCACTCCTGTGCGGGCTTTCCGGTCTGATTTTTGAGCGCTCCATATCCGATCGATGTCCCTTTCCCTCGCCACGTTCAATATTTCTACAAATGTATCTGGAGGACGTTCCAAAATGGCAGGCTACATGATTGGCAACATCACCGTCACCAACCCGGAAGCCTTTGCCGAGTATGGCAGGCAGGTTCCCGGCACCGTCGCTGCCTTTGGCGGGACCTACCTGGTGCGGGGTGGCGCGCCTGATGCCGTGGAAGGGGACTACAACCCCGTCCGCATCGTGGTTTTGCAGTTCGATAGCGTCGAGAAGGCCAAGGAATGGTACAACTCGCCGGAGTACGCCCCGCTGAAGGAAATGCGGATGAAAGCCTCCACCGGCGACCTCTACTTCGTGGAGGGCGTCTAAACGGTGGATTGCGGCGCGATAAGGGCCCGCGTCTGACGTGGCTATGGCGACGGACGTAAAAGACGCCGAAACGGTCTCGGCCTCGCTGAACATCGGCGGGATGACCTGCGCCGCCTGCGTTTATCATGTGGAACACGCGCTGGCAGGCGTGACGGGCGTTGCCAGGGCTAGTGTCAACCTCGGGGTTGAAAAAGCCACTGTGGAATACGCGCCCGGCCTGGCGGGACTCGACGATCTGCGCCGGGCGGTTGAAGAGGCTGGCTACACCATTGAGTCAGCCGGTGACCGGGAACGCGAGCTAGAGCGGCTGTCGAAAGTCCAAGAGGTGCGCGCGCTGCGCGACCGGCTGGCAGTGGCCGCCGCCGGAGCGGTGCTGCTGTTCTTGGGGGCGTTCGACGGCTTCCCTTGGGTGCCGGAATGGAAACTGCTCGGCTTCTACCCGTTCCTGCTGTGGGCGGTGGCCACGCCGGTGTTGTTCTGGGCAGGCGCCCAGTTCTATCGCTCCGGATTGGGTGCGTTGCGCCACGGCTCCGCCAATATGCACACCCTCATCGCCCTGGGGACCGGCACGGCCTACGGTTACAGCGTGGCGGTAGTGTTGTTGGAGGCTGCTGCTCCTTCTATTCTGGTCAACGCCGGCATCGAGGGCAAAGTCTTCTTCGATACCTCCGCCGTCATAATCGCCCTGGTTTTGCTGGGGCGTTTCTTGGAGGCGCGGGCTCGCGGGCAGACTTCCGAGGCCATGCGGAGGCTTATTGAGCTTCGTCCAAGCACGGCGACAGTCCTTCGGGACGGCGCGGAAACCGAGATTCCGGTGGAGCAGGTCGTTGTTGGCGACCTGTTGCTGGTGCGTCCGGGCGAATACGTTCCTGTGGATGGCGAAGTAACCGAGGGTCATTCCGCCGTCAACGAGTCGATGCTGACCGGCGAGAGTATGCCGGTGGAAAAGTCCCCTGGTGACGCGCTTTACGGCGCGACGCTGAATCAGCAGGGCGCGCTCTACTATCACGCTACCCGCGTCGGAGAAGAGACGGCGCTGGCCCAGATTATCCGCCTAGTTCAAGACGCGCAGGCGTCGAGGGCGCCCATCCAGCGCCTGGCTGACCAAGTAGCGGCCTGGTTTGTCCCGGCGGTGTTGGCTGTTGCGGCGGCTTCCTTCCTGCTGTGGCTGCTGTTTGGCCCCGCTCCTGCGTTGACCTTCGCCACCCTGGTCTTCGTGGCGGTGCTGATTATCGCTTGCCCGTGCGCCTTGGGACTGGCCACGCCCACCGCAATCATTGTCGGCATCGGCAAAGGCGCCGGGCAAGGGGTGCTGGTCAAGCAGGCCGTGGCCTTGGAAACAGCCCATAAAGTAGACACCGTTGTCTTGGATAAGACCGGAACCCTTACCACGGGGCAGCCGGTGGTGACCGGTCTTACTGCCATGGGAGTAGGAGAGCAGGAATTGCTCGTGCTGGCCGCGTCAGCCGAGCGTGGCTCGGAACACCCGCTCGCCCAAGCGATTGTGGGGGAGGCGCAGCGCCGGGGGCTGGCCTTGCAGCCAATGTCAGGCTTCCAGAACCTGCCGGGCAAGGGCATCGAAGCGCAGGTTGGCGGCGAAAAAGTCCGCATGGGCAACCGGCTGCTTATGGAGGAGAGCGGCGTCGTCCTGGATGGCCTGTCTACGTGGGCCGACTCAATGGCCTGGCAGGGGATGACGACGATGTTCCTGGCGTCCGGCGGTGAGGCCAGGGGAGCCATCGCCGTGGCCGACACGCTGAAACCGGAGGCGAAAGAAGGCGTGGCCCGGTTGCGGAACATGGGCTTGTCGGTGGTAATGCTCACCGGCGATAACGCTTCCACGGCCTACAGCATAGCCCGGCAACTTGGCATAGACCGGGTTGAGGCCGAGGTTCTGCCCAAGGACAAGGCGGAGATTGTCCAGAACTTGCAGCGGGAGGGCCGGGTGGTGGCCATGGTTGGCGACGGAATCAACGACTCCCCGGCACTGGCCCAAGCGGACGTTGGCATGGCTATGGGCGGCGGCGCCGACATAGCCGCGGAGTCGGCGGACATCACCCTGATGCGCGGTGACGTGGGCAGCGTGGCCACTGCCCTAGTCCTGAGCCGCCAGACTATTCGCACCATCAAGCAGAACCTGTTTTGGGCCTTCTTCTACAACCTATTGCTGGTCCCGGTGGCGGCCGGCGCGTTGTTTCCGGTCTTTCAGGCTGTGGGAGGCGTGCCCGTCTCGCTGGAGTTCTTCTTCGGCGAGCAGGGATTCCTGAATCCGGTGCTGGCGGCATTCGCGATGGCTTTCAGCTCGGTTACGGTGATAACCAATTCCCTCCGGCTGCGCGGGTCGGCAATATCGGCCTAGTCTATGAATGTGAGGTGCAGGCAATGGCGATAGCTACTGACCCGGTGTGCCTGATGAAAGTCAATACGGAGAACCCGCCGGGCGGGCGCAGCGAATACCAAGGAACGGACTACTACTTCTGCGGCCCAGGGTGCAAGGTCGCCTTCGACCGGGACCCGGAGCACGTGCTTTCCGGCGAGGGCGTGGCGCCGATGGAAGACGGGGGCCACGGGCATGGAGAGTCCCGCCCGGCAGGGGGAATAACGGGCATTTTCCGGCGACTCTTCGGCGGATAGACCTTATCGGATTGATGAGTCAGCCCCGAGTGATGGGCGGGCGCTGTCCGTACCCCCTCGCCGTTTGCCGGCAGTTTGGAGCACGCTCTCACACCAGCCCTCTCCCGGAGAGAGGAGGCTTGCCGAATACCCCTGATTTGACAGGCCTAAGCCGCCTTGCCGCAGCAGCGCTTGTATTTGCGGCCACTGCCGCAGGGACAGGGCGCGTTCCGGCCTACTTTTGCGGCCCCGGAGGGCTGAGCGTTGCGGTTCGAGCCGTTTACGGCCTGCATTGGGTTGCCTGCGGTCCCGTTGCGGCGGCGGTTGCGTCCGCCTAACTCGGAGGCTACCTGCGCCGGGTCCACCGATACGTGGAACAACGTTCGCACCATGTCCCGCTGGATCCGGTTCTGAAGGTCGTGGAACATCTTCTGACCTTCGCTGCGGTACATCACGAGCGGGTCACGTTGGCCGTAGGCGTGCAGGCCGATGCCCGTCCGCAGGTTCTCCATCGCCGTCAGGTGCTGTACCCAATGAGCGTCTATGGCGCGCATCAGCAGGAGCCGCTCGGTGAGCCTCATTCGGTCCGGGCCTGTGGACTCCTCCCGCTCGGCGTAGGCAGCCGCAGCGTGAGCCGGCAGGATACCGCCGATTTGCTCCAGGCTGTATTGATAGACCTTATCCTCGTGGTCCAGTTCCGGCGGCAGCGGGCCAATCTGCCCCAGTTCGTCAATCAGCCCTTCGGCATTCCAATCGTCGGAATGCCGGCCCGGCAGGTATTGAGCCACCAGGCGGGCGTATTCCTGACGCAACATCTCCAGCGTCTTTTCCCGCAAGTCGCCGTCGCCCAGGGCTTGGTGGCGGTCGGCGTATATCACCTCGCGCTGCTTGTTGAGCACGTCGTCGAATTCCAGCAGGTGTTTGCGCATATCGAAGTGGTAGCCTTCCACCTTGACCTGCGCGCCGCTGATGGACTTGGTTACCAGCTTGTTTTCTACTGGAGTATCGGCTTCCAGCCCGGTCCAGCTCATGACGGTCTTGATGCGGTCGCCGCCGAAGCGCTGCATCAGTTCGTCTTCCAGCGACACGTAGAATTGGGAACTGCCGGGGTCGCCTTGCCGTCCGGCCCGGCCCCGGAGCTGGTTGTCGATGCGTCGCGCGTCGTGATGTTCCGTGCCGATGACGTGAAGCCCGCGCAGCTCCACTACGCGGTCATGTTCCGCCTGCCAGTCCTCGCGGCTGGTGTCTGCGCCGCCCAGCACGATGTCGGTGCCGCGCCCGGCCATGTTGGTGGAAACGGTGACCGAGCCGAGCCGTCCGGCCTGAGCGATGACGCCGGCCTCGCCTTCGTGGTTCTTGGCATTCAGCACTTGATGGGCAATGGCCCGTTTGCGGAGGCGTTCGCTGAGATACTCCGAGTCCTCGATTGACGTGGTGCCGATGAGCAGCGGGCGCTGTGTCTCGTGCATCTTTATGATGTTTTCGGTGACTGCGTTCCACTTGCCTTCATTGGCCTGATACACCAGGTCGGAGTTGTCTTCCCGCTGCATCGGCAGATTGGTGGGGATTTCCACGACTTCCAGGCCGTAGATGCGGAAGAACTCGTCGGATTCGGTGGTGGCGGTGCCGGTCATTCCCGCCAGCTTTTGGTACATTCGGAAGTAGTTTTGCAGCGTGATGGTGGCGAAGGTAACGCTCTCCCGCTGTATTCGCACCCCTTCCTTCGCCTCCACCGCTTGATGCAGCCCGTCGGACCACCGGCGTCCCGGTTGCAGCCTGCCGGTGAACTCATCGACAATGACAACCTCTGCGTCGCGCACGACATAATCTTTGTCGCGTTGCTTCATCACGTGGGCGGTCAGGGCGTTCTCCATGTAGTGGACCAAGTGGAAGTTCTCCGGGTCATAGAGATTGGAGGTGTTGGTCCAATTCTCAATCTTGGCGATGCCTTCTTGGGTCAGTGATATGGCCCGGGTGCGGTCGTCGATGGTATAGTCTTCCGCCGAGTCTAGGCGCGGCACCAGCCTGGCGAAATTCTGATAGAGCTGCACCGGCTCTTCCGCCGGGCCGCTGATGATAAGAGGCGTGCGAGCCTCGTCAATCAGTATGTTGTCCACTTCGTCAACGATGGCGTAATGCAACTCGCGCTGTACCCGGTGATCCTTGGAGAGGGCCATGTTGTCGCGCAGGTAGTCGAAGCCGAATTCGTTGTTGGTGCCATAGGTAATATCGGCCTGGTAGGCGTCCTCGCGGGTGACCGGGCGCAGGCCGGGCAGCGCTCCTCCCGACACGTCCGGGTCATAGATATAGGCGGCGTCGTGCTGGAGGCAGCCGACACTGAGGCCAAGCGCGTGATAGACCGGCCCCATCCAAACCGGGTCGCGGCGGGCCAGATAGTCGTTGACGGTCACCACGTGTACGCCCTGGCCAGTCAGGGCATTGGCATAGACTGACAGCGTCGCGACCAGCGTCTTGCCCTCGCCGGTCTTCATCTCGGCGATTTTGCCTTGGTGCAGGGCCGTGCCGCCGATGAGCTGCACGTCATAGTGGCGCTGTCCCAGGTTGCGCCGGGCCGATTCGCGCACCGCGGCGAACGCTTCAGGCAGCAGGTCGTCCAGGTCCTCGCGTCCTTTCAGCCGTTGACGGAACCCGGCGCTCTTGGCGAGCAACTGTTCGTCGCTGAGCCTCTGAAATTCCGGCTCCAGCTTGTTGACCGAGCCCTTGATGGAGGCCAGCTTCTTCAAGGCCTTTTCGTTGGGGTCGCCTAGTATCTTCTGAAGAACGGTGACCATTAGCGTCCGTCCTGATAACAAAGAATTTCCGGGTGGGGGTTACTCCCGCCCGGAAAAGGGTGGGCGGAATTGCGCCCTAGCCTTAACCCTCACCCAGATGGAGAGGGAGTCTTATGATGTGCCTGCCAATGCGGGATGGGCTGCTCCCCTCAGTTCGTCCAAGCTGCTGATGCCGTTGTCTGCCAAGTATTCCCGCAGCCCGGCCAAGATGCGCCAGGGTGCGCCTAGGTTGATCAGGTTGGCGCTGCCTATTTGTACGGCGGTGGCGCCCGCAAGGATGTATTCCAGGGCGTGCCCGGCTTCAAAGATGCCGCCGACGCCGATGATGGGAACGTCCACTGCCAGGGCCGTCTGGTATACCAAGGCCAGTGACACGGGCCGCAGCCCCATGCCCGACAGCCCGCCGGTGATGTTGCCGAGCACCGGGCGGCGCGTGGCCAAGTCAATGCGCATGGCGGGCAGCGTGTTGCAGATGGTCAGGGCGTCGGCTCCGCCGTCCACTGCCGCCCGCGCGATTTCGGTGATGTCGGGCACGTTGGGGGCGAGCTTGGCCAGCACTGGCAGGCCGGTATTGGCCTTGACCGCCGCCACTGCGTCATGGGTGAGGGCGGGGCTGTGGCTGAACATCGCGCCGTTCTCGACGTTGGGGCAGCTAAGGTTGAGTTCCAGTGCGCTGATGCCCACCGCTTCGCCGGTCATGGCCGCCATATCGCCGAATTCTCCGACGCTGTGGGCGGCGAAGCTGAACAGGATGGTGGCGTTCCACCCGGCCCACTCCGGCGTCCAATCACGGACGGCTGTCTCGATGCCCGGATTTATCAGGCCGATGGCGTTTAGAAACAGGTGGTCGCCCGCCTCCCACGCTTCGCGGTATGACTCCGGGAACCAGCGGGGTTCCGGGTTGCCCCCTCTGGGCCAACGGGTGACTGTCTTGGGTATGACCGCGCCAAGTTCGTGTAACGGGTACTGGCCAATAAGGCCGCGTCCGTATCCATCGTAGCCCAAGGTTCCGGAGGCAATCATTACCGGATTGTCCAGCCGCAGGCCGCGAGGATGGCGCGGGGCCAAGTCAACGGCCAGACCGCCTCTGTTGTTGGTCTCTATGTCTACCACGGGTCGTCCCTCACAGATTTCTCAACGCAGTTACCTTACTATAGGAGCAGAGAAGGCGGGTAAAGTTAACCCGCCCCCTCTGATCTCCTTTAATTGCCTTCTGCGTTGAAAGGCTGTTCGTCCTTCGGCTCTGCGACGTCTTCCGCCAGGCCTATGGCCGGGGTTTCTTCCTCGACAGACGCTTCCTCGTCGTCTTCCTCATCCTCATCCTCGCCGTCGTCGTCAAGGTCTTCCAGCTCCGCATCCTCCCCAGCCTTGGCGAAGTTGCGAGCGGCCTGCGCCAGGCGGTCAAACTCTTCGTCCCGGCTCACGGCGGCTTCTTTGCCAGCGGCTTCATCCTCTACGACTGCGGGGCCGCGCAGCCAACTGCCCGGCGTGATACCCCCCATGTCCAGCGCTGGCTGGGGCCGGAGCAGCTCCTCCATTCCGGGAATTTCCACCTGAGCGGGGATCAGACGCCCGATGATGACGTTTTCCTTCAGACCCAGCAGATAGTCCTGCTGGCCCTTTACCGCAGCCTCGGTCAGCACCCTGGTCGTTTCCTGGAAGGATGCGGCGGAGAGGAAGCTGTCAGTGCGCAGCGAGGCGCGGGTTATGCCCAACAGCACCTGTTGGGCAGTGGCAGGTTCGCCGCCTTCCGCCAGCACCTTGCCGACCTGTTCTTGGAAGGCGAACTTGTCCACCACCTCTCCCGGTATGAGTTCAGTGTCGCCCGGCTCCACTACCTGCACCCGGCGCAGCATCTGGCGCAGGATAATTTCGATGTGCTTGTCGTGGATGGTCACACCCTGCGACTGGTAAACCGCCTGCACCTGGTCAACTATGTAGGACTGGAGAGCCTCCTTACCCCGGATGCGCAGGATGTCGTGGGGGTTCAACGGCCCGGAGGTCAGGGGGTCTCCGGCGTTGATTTTATCGCCGTCCCGCATCATCAGGTAGGCGGCGGCCGGGATTACGTGTTCCCTGGTCTCCACGTCGTCCCAGATAACCGTGACGTAATCGTCGGCGACCTCGATGCGTCCTTTGACGGTAGCCTCTATGCCCGCGCCCTCGGAAATTACCGCGAGTGTGCCGCCTGCCACTTCCACGCGCCCGGCGGCGGTGGCCGTGGGAACTTGGGCGGTTTCGTCGGAGCCCGCGGTATCCGGCAGGGACGCCAGCACCATACCCTCCGTCACCTGTTCCCCGTCGTCCACCAGCACTTCGGCGCCCTCGGGCAGAACGTACTGCTCGACGTGGGGGACTTCAGCAAGAAGGTCTCCTGCGTTTACCTCGTCCCCGTCACTGACCAGCACGCGCGCTCCTTCCGGCAAGGGATATTCCTCGCGGACTTCTTCGCGGAAGACAACCCGCAGGACGTTGTTATCCTCGTCGCTTTCCAGCTCGACCTCGCCATCGATGTCGGACAGGATAGCGGCGCTCTTGGGGACCCGGGCCTCGAAAATCTCTTCGACCTGCGGCAGGCCGCCGGTGATGTCCAGGTTCTGGGCTTCCACGTCCTGCCGGATTACGTCGGCCTCTCTCTGCAGGTCATAGCTGTGCCGGTTCCAGCTTCCGAGAATCCGGTTTAGCTCGAAGGCCACCCGGAACCTGTCATCTTCGGTGCTGGCGGCTTCCACGGCCCGGTTGACCGCGGCTTGCAACTCTTGGGGATCGCTGGAGCGGCGCAGTTCTTCAAGGATGCGCTCGACTACCAGCAGAAGTCTTCCCTGAAGCCGGGCGTCGGCGCCGGGTATTTCGTCAATCACCTTCCCGATATCGTCAATCACCTTCTGGAGTTCCGGGACCACCGACGTGGCGTCGCTGCGCACCCGGCTGACCGCTTCCTGAAGTTCCTCTGGGGGAGTTTGATTCACGGTATCGAGAATTTTGTCTATCTGGTCGGGCAGCTCGCTGGCCATGGAGCGGAGCCGGTTCATGGAGTCGCGCCGCTGGTCGCGCCGCTGACTGGCCGGGCCCAACTGGGAGTCCAGGGCGCTGTTGAGTACACTGATATCCCTTTGTATCTGAGATACTAGTTCCCGCGCCTGAGGCAGGGAGCGGACTTCGCCGAGCTTGCTCAGGTCGTCGCGTATCCAGTTGATTTGCGCCCTCTGGTTACGGGCTTCGTTGGTCTGTTCCAGATAGCCGAGGGCCTCGGTCATCCGGGTGGCGATGGTCTGGCGATCGCTGGACACATTGAGGCTGAGTTCTTCCTTGTCCTCCCATATTTTGCCAACGGAGGGCATATTGTTGCGGAATTGAGCCAGCTTGTCCCGTAACTCGACGGGGACTGCCTGCAACTCCCGCGCCCTGGTGAGGACGGCTTCGTCCAGGTCGCTGTTTCTGCGGCGGACGCCGCCGGTGTGGAACACCCGCATGGTGAGCTGAGTGCCCGGCTCGCCGATGCTCTGGGCGGCGATAATGCCTACGGCCTGTCCTTCCAGCACCGCCTGCTTGGTGGCGGCGAGATCGCCGTAGCACATGCGGCAGACCCCGCGTGTGGCCTCGCAGGTCAGGGGCGAGCGCACCGGAATTTCGGTGATGCCCGCCGCGACCAGTTGGTCGGCTTTTTGCGGGGTGATGTTCTCGTTGCGATTCACCAGAATCTCGCCGGTCTCCGGGTGGGCCAGGGTGGCCGCAGCGAGGCGGCCGGCAACCCGGTACTGCAGGGTGATGTTGCTGTGGGGAGCTGGGCGTTGCGGCGCCCAGCCGTCCAGCGTCCCGCAGTCTTCGCCCTGAATGATGACCTCCTGAGCAACGTCAATCAGCCTGCGCGTGAGGTAGCCGCTGCTGGCGGTGTTCAGCGCAGTGTCCGTCAGGCCCTTGCGGGCCCCGTGGGTGGAAAGGAAGTATTCCAAGGCGGTCAGGCCTTCCCGGAAATTAGACTTCACCGGCAGTTCGATGACCTCGGTGCTGCCGGCCCGGCGCACCAGCCCGCGCATTCCAGCCATTTGGTTAATCTGCGAAATGTTGCCCTTGGTGCCGGACTGGGCCATTATGCCGATGCCGCCATAGCTGGTCAGATCGCTGCCCACGAGTTCGGCGGTCCGGAAGGAAGCCTGGTTCCATGCGTCAACGATCTTGGCGTGGCGCTCCTCTTCGGAAATCAGGCCCACTTCGTATTCGTTTTTGTACTGGTCAACATCCTCTTCAGTTTCAGCCATCACGCGAGCTTTTTCCGGCGACACCTGGATGTCGTTGATGGCAATGGTTATGCCCGAGTCGGTCGCGTAGCGGAACCCCAGGTTCTTGATGCTGTCCAGAACTTCCGCGGTTTCGTCGTTGCTCAGGAGCAGGTACAAATTGGCGGTCAGATTGTTCAGAGCGCCGCGGTCTATATGCTTGTTCTGAATACGGTCGGCTTCGGGCAGGGACTCGTTGAAGACGAAGCCGTCGGGCAGAATCGCGTTGAACTCGAGACGGCCCAGCGTGGTACCGTAATACCCGCCCCGGTCTTCGGCGCCTCGGATGCGTCTCACGTAGATGGGGGCGCGCAGGTCTATTTCTTCGGCTTCGTAGGCGCCGCGGGCTTCGGAGATGTCGTTAAACTTACGCCAAACGCCCTTAATGTCGGGGCGCTTGTCTTCCGCAGTCAGGTAGTAGCAACCCATCACCATGTCCAGGGTGGGAGCGACCAGGGGATCGCCGGAGGCAGGGGAGAGCATATTGTGGGTGCTCAGCATTGCCTCCTTGGCCTCCAGTACCGCCATGCGCGACAGCGGCACGTGAACTGCCATCTGGTCGCCGTCGAAGTCGGCGTTGAAGGCGGAACAGACCAGCGGGTGAATCTGGATGGCGTGGCCGTCTATCAGCACCGGCATGAAGGCCTGGATGCCGAGACGGTGCAGGGTGGGAGCGCGGTTGAGCAGCACCGGGCGGTTTTTGATGACGTCTTCCAGGATGTCCCACACCTCGCCGCGGGCGCGCTCCACCATTCGTTTGGCGTTCTTGATGTTGGGAGCGATGCCCAGCAGGACCAGGCGGTGCATAACGAAGGGCTTGAACAGCTCCAGGGCCATGCGCCGGGGCAGACCGCATTCGTTCATCTTGAGTTCCGGGCCGACGACGATGACGGAGCGGCCGCTGTAGTCCACGCGCTTGCCCAGCAGGTTCTGGCGGAAGCGGCCCTGTTTTCCGCGCAACAGGTCGGAAAGGCTCTTGAGTTTGTGGTTGTGGCTGCCCTGGATTGGCCGCCCGCGGCGGCCGTTGTCTATGAGGGCGTCCACTGCTTCCTGAAGCATCCGCTTTTCGTTGCGGATAATGATTTCCGGCGCGCCCAGGGTCATTAGCCGCTTGAGCCGGTTGTTGCGGTTGATGACGCGGCGGTACAGGTCGTTGAGGTCGCTGGTGGCGAACCGGCCGCCGTCGAGCTGCACCATGGGGCGCAGTTCCGGGGGCAGCACGGGCATCACGGTGAGAATCATGTCCTCAACGCGAGTGCCTTCGCCGTGTCCGCCCTCGGAGCGGTTACCGCTCTGGCGGAAGGACTCCACCACTCGCAGCCGCTTGATGGCCTTCTGGCGGCGCTGGCCGGAGGTGGACTGCATATCGTGAATCAACTGGTCGCGCAACGCCTCCAGGTTCACGGCCCGCAGAATGGCCAAGATGGCCTCGGCGCCCATGGCAGCTTCAAAGACACCTAGGTACCTGTCCTTCAGTTCCCGGTAGCGCGATTCGGCCAGCAACCGCATCTTTTGCAGGTCGTTCAGCTCGTCCAGAGTGACCTTCAATTGGGCTGACAGTTCGCTCTCGTCGGTGGAAAGCTGGTTTTTGACGGCGTCTATCTGTTGCTGAATGTGCAGCAGCTCCGCGATGGGTTCGCCGCCCTCCGGGGCAAACTCGACGGCTGGGTTGCTGGTTTCCGGATCCACCCCGCCGGTCAGTCCCAGCAGGATTTTGTTCAGTTCCTCCAGCTCGTCGGCGGCGTTGCTGCGCCGCCTTTCGATTTCCAGGTCGTACTTGAGCTGCTCGGCCTCTATGGTATCCCTGCGGGCCTCCTCGTCCACCGAGACCACGATGTGCTGGGCGAAATAGAGGACGCGCTCCAGGTTCCGGGGCGAAAGATCAAGCAGCAGCCCGAGACGGCTGGGGTTGGTCTTGCTGAACCAGATGTGAGCAACGGGGGCGGCCAAGCGGATGTGTCCCATGCGCTCCCGCCGCACCTTGGCGCGGGTAACCTCGACGCCGCAGCGGTCGCAGATAACTCCCCGGTAGCGGATGCGCTTGTACTTTCCGCAGAAGCACTCCCAGTCCTTGGTGGGGCCGAACAGCCGCTCACAGAACAGGCCGTCCTTCTCCGGGCGGAGAGTGCGGTAGTTGATGGTCTCCGGCTTGGTGACCTCACCGTGGGACCAGCCGAGAATCTGCTCCGGCGATGCGATGGAAATACGGATGGCGTTGAAATCGGTGGCCGTAGTCTCTGCCCTGTCTGCCATTCTGACCATACTAAATCGTCTCCAGAGGGAATAGCTCCGTGTCGCCGCCGATGCCTGGTCCAAAGTCCTGCCCGATGTCCTGTCTCAGGTCCTGGTTGGTGGCCGGGCGGCTGTCTTCGCTCAGCAACTGAACCCTCAGCCCCAGGCTTTGCAACTCTTTCATCAGCACGTTGAACGATTCGGGCACTCCGGGCTGTCCGATGGGTTCGCCCTTGACGACCGCCTCGTAGGTTTTGACCCGGCCGGCGACGTCGTCGGACTTGACGGTGAGCACCTCCTGAAGGTTGTAAGCGGCGCTGTAGGCTTCCAGGGCCCAGACTTCCATCTCGCCGAAACGCTGGCCGCCAAACTGGGCCTTTCCGCCGAGAGGCTGCTGGGTAATCATCGAGTAGGGCCCGGTGGAGCGCGCGTGAATCTTGTCCTCCACCAAGTGGATGAGCTTCAGGATGTAGATGTTGCCGACGGTGATCAGTTGGTCGAACTCCTCGCCGGTGCGGCCGTCGAACAGCTTGAACTTTCCGAAGGTGGGGGGCGCGATGAGCCGCTCCCGGTGGACTTCCAAGGACGCCTGGTGCATCTCGTTGAAGTCCATGCCCGTGGTGTCCCGGCCAGCCTCATTTTCCAGCCAGAGGCGCAGGCAGGCTTCGCGGGCCAAGCCCAGCCTGGACTCGTCGAATATCTCGCTGGGGTCGCAGCCGTGCTCTTCCAGCCAGCGGTTGACCTGTTCCTGCTGGCCGGCGCGGGAGCGGTTGCTGCTCTTTCCATTGCCATTGCCATTGCCGTTGTGGGCGACGCCGGCCTGCTCCCGGAACCAGATTCGAGCCAGGGAGTCTTCGATGGCGGCGTCGGTGGCCCCGTCGAACACCGGGGTCTTGGCTTGGAAGCCGAGCTGGTCAGCAGCCCGGCCCAAGTGGGTCTCCAGCACCTGCCCCAGGTTCATGCGGGAAGGCACGCCGATGGGGTTGAGGATGATGTCAACGGGCGTGCCGTCTTCCAGGTAGGGCATATCCTCTTCGGGCAGGATGCGGGCGACCACGCCCTTGTTGCCGTGGCGTCCGGCCATCTTGTCGCCGACCGAAATCTTGCGGGTCTGGGCAATCCAGACGCGGACGGCTTCCTTGACGCCTGGGTTTAGGTCGTCTTTGTTCTCGCGGCTCAGCACCTTGACGTCGATGACCTTGCCGCGCTCGCCGTGAGGTACGCGCAGTGAGGTGTCCTTAACGTCGCGGGACTTCTCACCGAAGATGGCCCTGAGCAGCTTTTCCTCGGCTGTCAGTTCGGTCTCGCCCTTGGGGGTAACCTTGCCGACCAGAATGTCGCCAGGGGCCACGTCGGCGCCGACGCGGATGATGCCGCGCTCATCCAGATCGCGCAGGCTGGCCTCGCCTACGTTGGGGATGTCGCGGGTAATTTCCTCGGGGCCCAGCTTGGTCTCGCGGGCCTCCATCTCGTGGCGTTCGATGTGAATCGAGGTGAAGTAGTCGTCGCGGTACAGCCGCTCGCTGACGATGATGGCGTCCTCGTAGTTGTAGCCTTCCCAAGACATAAAGGCTACCAGCACGTTCTGGCCCAAGGCCAGCTCGCCGTTCTCGGTGGAAGAGCTGTCGGCCAGCACCGTCCCCACCTGCACCACGTCGCCGCGGGTGGCTATGGGCCGCTGGTCGAAGCAGGTCCCTTGATTGGTGCGGGAGAACTTGATCAGCGGGTGGACGTATTCCTCGCCGTCCACGTCGGTTACCACGATTTTGCGGCCATTGACCGAGGTGACCACGCCGTTGACCCGGGAGGTAACCAACTGGCCGCTGTCGCGGGCCACGCGGTCCTCAATGCCGGTGCCGACGGTGGGGGCCTCCGGGCGCAGCAGAGGAACGGCCTGGCGCTGCATATTGGATCCCATCAGCGCCCGGTTGGCGTCGTCATGCTCGAGGAAGGGAATCAGCGCCGCGGATACGCTCATAATCTGCATCGGCGAAACGTCCATCAAGTGCGCTTCGCTGGGGGAACCCTGGGTGTACTGGTCGCCCACCCGGATCTCAATCCGGTCTTCAACGAACTGGTTCAGATTGTCCAGCTTGGCGTTGGCCTGGGCGATTTTGTACTGCTCCTCCTTGTCTGCGGACAGCCAGACCACCGAGCTGTCCGGGTCGCCGCTATCAGAGGACTCCACGACGTAGGGCCGTACCTGAATCATGGTTCCTTCGGGCAGGCGGCGGATTGCGTTTATGCGGTTGGCTCCAATGGCCACGTCTTCATTGACTACGACATGGCCGTTTTCAGGGTTGATCACCGCCTCGGTTACAACGCGGCCCCTGATGTTGGGATCGTCTTTGGACACCTCGCGGCTCACGACGCGATAGGGCGACTCGATGAAGCCGAACTCGTTGACGCGGGCGTAGGAGGCCAGCGAACTCAGCAGGCCGATGTTGGGGCCTTCCGGCGTTTCGATGGGACAGATGCGGCCATAGTGGGAGAAGTGAACGTCGCGCACGTCGAAGCCGGCCCGCTCCCGCGAGAGGCCGCCTGGGCCCAGGGCTGAGAGGCGGCGCTTGTGGGTCAGTTCGGCCAGCGGGTTGGTCTGGTCCATGAACTGAGATAGCTGCGAACCGCCGAAAAATTCGCGCACAGCCGCCACCACAGGCCGGATGTTGACCAGGCCCTGGGGCGCGGCGGTCTCCGGGTCTACCAGGGTCATCTTTTCCTTGACCATCCGCTCCATACGAAGCAGGCCGACCCGCACCTGGTTCTGGACCAATTCGCCAACAGCGCGGACACGGCGGTTCCCTAGGTGGTCAATGTCGTCCACCTTCCCCTCGCCCTGATTGATGATCACCATCATGCGGATGACGGCGATGATGTCTTCCCGGGTCAGGGTCATCGGGCCGGCGCCCTCCGTCAGATTGAGCCGGCGGTTGAACTTGTAGCGGCCGACGCGGCCCAGGTCGTAGCGCCGGGCCTCAAAGAACAGATTGTTGATGAGGTTACGGGAATTCTCCAAGCTTGGCGGCTCGCCTGGCCGGAGGCGGCGGTAGAACTCCACCTGCGCCGCTGCGATGCGATGCGCGGCCTCTTTGTCGAAATCCTCGTCCTTATGCAGCCAGTCCCACAGAGAGCGCAGATCATCTTCCCGGAACGAGACTCCCGCGGAGTCGGTGGCCGGGTCGCTGCGGAGGGTGGCCTGCATATAGCGGTGAGTTTCGTCGGTGTCTATGTCGTCGAACAGGGCGGTTATCTGGTCGTCGTAGGCCACGCCCAGAGCCCGCAGGAAGGTGCTCGCAGAAACCTTGCGCTTGCGATCCACCTTTACCGAAAGAACGTCCTTATTGCTGGTCTCGAACTCCAGCCAGGCCCCGCGGGACGGGATGAGCTTGGCCATGCACAGGCCGCGGTTGCTGCTGGGGCTGCGCTCGGATACGAAGTAGATGCCCGGCGAGCGCACCAACTGACTGACCACGACCCGCTCGGCGCCATTGATGATGAACGTGCCGTTAGCGGTCATCATGGGGAAGTCCCCCATGAATATATCCTGCTCCTTAATCTCGCCCGTTTCCTTCATGACCAGGCGAGTCCTGACATAAAGCGGCTGGGAGAAAGTTATCTCCCGCTCCTTGCACTCCTGCGGAGAGTACTTGGGATGGCGGAATTCGTGCTCCTGAAAGTGAAGCTCGTATTTCTTGCTGGTGTAGTCCAATATGGGCGAGACTTCCCGGAATACGTCTTCCAGCCCTTGCTCATTGAACCACGCATAAGACTGGATTTGGCTCTGGATGAGGTTCGGGACTTCCAGAACCTGTGGTATGCGGGCATAAGTGCGGACATCCTTCGTTTGCAGCGAATGCCCATTGTGAACAGGAGGCAAAGCCATTCCGATTCTCCTTACCGTGAGTAGCTGCGACGGACGACAGGCGGGTTCAGGACGAAGTGAGGCCAAGGCCGATGGCAAGCCGGTATAGAGGCGAGGTACGAGGCTGCTTGAGTGAAGACATCATTCGAGGCATAAGCCAGTAACGAATAATTATACCCCCTGCTGTAAATTTGTCAACACCCTGTCACGGCGGATTTGCCAGATTTTGGTCATACCCACTGGCGCAGGAAGCGTGCGCGGGCATTGCACCAGGGCAGACGGAAAGCACTCCGTTGCCCGCGCCGCGCCGGGGTTAGGTTATAATCCCCGTCGACCGTTTTGTTTCTCCCCGAGACCTAGAGGCTGATGCCAAGAGGCTGCAACGCATGAATGATTCCCCCAGGTATTCCTTTCGCCTCAGCAACCTGATTATTGCTGGCCAGCCGGTGCATTACGCTTGGGTCATCGTTACCGTGGCTGCGGTGATGCGGCTATTCAGCTCGTCGTTTCGCTCGTCCTCCAGCATCCTGATTCCCCGGCTGGTAGAGTCCTTCGGCTGGAGCTACGGCGCGGTGGGATACGGGTTTGCGCTGCAATGGGTTGTTTCGGGAATGCTGGGGCCATCCGCCGGGTGGCTGGGCGAGCGCTACGGCGCCCGGGTCACCATGACCATCGGCGCGCTGCTGTTCATCGCCGGGATGGTGCTCACGGGCCTTATGGACAGCCTGTGGCAGTTCTACCTGTTTTTCGGCGTCATCCTGAGCGCGTCAATGGGGATTTTCCAAGTGCCGCTTACTGCGTCGGTGACCCTGTGGTTCAAGCGGCATTTAGGCACCGGGATGGGGGTATTGCAGTCGGCGCAAGGGGTTGGGCCGCTGGTGGCGGTGCCCATCATGCTGCTGGTCATCACCTGGTTCGGCGGTGGGCTTACCGGGCTGCGGGCGGCCTTTTGGGTTCCGGGCATCATCGGCGGCGTTGCCATCCTCGCGCTGGTGCGGTTCTTCTACGACGAGCCGGCGCAGATTGGCCTTCGTCCCTTTGGAGCGGCGGATAACGAACCTGTCCGCCGGGTGCAGGGTGGCGAGATAGCCAAAGTGCGAACCCGTGTTTTCTCCAAGCAGGCCCAGCGTACCTCCGCATTCTGGAACCTCATCGGCATTCACTTCTGGGGCTGCGCCGGACACGCCATCGTGCTGGTCTATCTGGTGGCGATTGCCGAGGGTGAGGGCGTATCGCCGGCGCTGGCGGCAGGAGCGTTCATCACATTGTCGGTGGCCAGCACAGTGACCCGGTTCGCGGTGCCGGTGATGGCCGACCAGGTGGGCAGCAAGGGCGTGATGGCCGTCTGCTTCATGCTCCAAACTCTGCCCATTGTGCTGCTGTTTTTCGCGGTGGAGCCGTGGCATTTCTACTTGTTCGCGGTGCTGTTCGGCATCGGCTTCGGGGGCGAGATGAGCGCCTTCCCAATCATCAACCGGCAGTATTACGGCAGCGCGCCCATCGGCACGACCTACGGCTGGCAGATGATGGGCTCGGGCATAGGCATGGCTGCGGGCGCGCTGATCGGCGGCCAACTGCGCGACTGGACCGGCAGCTTCGACGCGACGATGGGGCTGTCGCTGGCGCTGAGTCTGATGGGAGTGTTCTCCATAGTGCTGCTGCCCTCCACCCACCACCACCAACTGCCGGACTGGGAGCGCGAACTGCCCCCGGAGGCTCAGACGCAGCCCGCGGCGGGGGATTAGCGGGGAGTAGAGGGCGTTTGCCTGCTTCCGCCCGATTGCGCGAGATGGGTGACCTGTTTTGTTTGACGGGCCATTAGCCGCTTGTGCAATGATGTACTATCCAGCATAAGGGATTGTCCACCAGCCATGCCAAACCGGAAACCCCAAGGAGATAATCCCAAGCGGCGCATTGCGCCATTGAATGGAATGACTCCCGAAGTCCTCGATCGGCTTTCGGTCGCTCGCTACGTAGGTAGTCCTATTCACAAGCGCAATCCCGCCGATTACGGACTCAGTCCGCCCGCGGCGCCCCGACGCGATAAATCGCTTTGCGACGACTTGAGACCGATAATGAAAAGCGAAGCGACAGCGTTGTTCCGAAGGGGAATTACCTACGGAATGGTGGGCGGAATAGGACTTGACGGCCTGCCGAGATACGTCTGGGCTGTTGATTCGTATGGAGAAGTGTACGAGTCAAGAATATTCAAAAGAACTAAAGAGTACTATGGATACACCCTGATTTCCCCACGGATGATGGGACCAAGCGATTCTATGAGAGGACGGATTATCAGGGAATGGAGAGCGAGAAGTCAGGCATAAATCCCATGTTGCGCATTTCCATTACGCCAATGGCTTTGGACTTGGGGGACGATGAAGAGAATGCCGCTTCCGGACTGCTCGAAATATCGGCCGGAGCCAACCTGCTGACCGAGGGCGTAGGCATAGACGGCATCACTGCCAGCTACCGTACCGGCCCCTACGTCTCTGGCTATCACCTAGCCGAATGGCTTACTTGGAACTGGTGGCGGTTGCGATGGGAGCCGCGTCCGGCAAATCATAGTCCAATCCATCGAGATTGGGACATGGCCCACTGCCTAGCTACCGTGGGCGAGGGATATGTGTGGCCTAATATCACGGTTGACACCGATGGGTATAGGACAGAATTGCGTTCGAAACGCTCTCACGAATCGGACCCAACTCTATTCCGGTACATCGGCGCTAGGCCGGTTAACTTGCCGGTTGAGGGGGTTGAATCCGCCATTGACAACTTTGTGGACTCTGTTGTGAGGCTGACGGACGGTGCCGGCCTCTCCGATACGAACCTCCACGTTCTTTGGCAAGAGCTGCAACTTGAACGGAAAGAGCCGGAAATGGCGCGGTTTCGCCGGTTCGAGGCTCTAGCCGGTTGTGACCCCGGCGAGTTGGACGACGAGGAATTGGAAACTTGCCTTGCGGATGCGGGCGCACTGGGCGAAAAGGCTGTGGAGGAAATCGCCATCGGTTCGGCGTCCGATGACGCGGACTTGAGCGGGATGCCATCGGCCCGGCAGATTATGGAAATCACGAAACGGGCAGGCTTCCATATCAGGCCGGAGGACGGGGTATGGGTTGACTTCCCGGAACTCCGGCAATGGGGTAATCTGACGGCTTGGCGCATTGGAGTAAGCGCCGCAACGACCCTTCGGAGCCAAGAACGGTTGGGCGACGGGCCGCTTACGGATGCCGTCCTTGCCAGCCTTGCGGGAACAACTGCCGACGTTATAATCGAAGGCAAACCGGGTGGCGAATTCTCGTGGGTTTTCAGGCGTGGCGGCGAACCCGCGCAAGTCGCGCTCCGCTCGAAATGGGAGACGGGACGGCGTTTCGAGCTTGCCCGCCTGCTGGGGGACAACATCTTTTCAGTCAGTATGCCCAATGGCGTGGAACCGCTCTCCCCAGCTACCCGTTCCTACAGCTACCGGCAAAAAGCGCAGCGCGCCTTTGCAGCCGAATTGATGAGCCCTTGGCCAGCAGTGAAAGAAATGCTGGGGAATGATTACTCCGAGGAAAATCAGGAACAAGTCGCCGACCGCTTTTCGGTTTCGCCGATGACTATCAGCACGTTGCTGTTGAACAATGCGGACATTAGTTATGAAGACAGAATGCTGCAGAGATACTGATGCAGCCCGTGCTACGGTCTAATCAACCTCCGATTTTGCAGGGGCGGGTTTCAAGCCCGCCCCTGCTTCGTGCTAAACTGCCCCCGAACGCCCAACTGGTAACTTAACCCAAACACAGGAGGCTCCGATATGCTGGACTTAATCATCCGCGGCGGGCAGGTTGTTACCCCTATGGGGGTTGGCGAGTGGGACGTGGCGGTGCAGGGCGAGAGAATCGCGGCGGTGGCCGCGCCGGGCGCGCTGGGCGACGAGGCAGGGCGGATTATTGACGCTTCGGGCAAGGTTGTCGTTCCCGGCGGCATCGAACCCCACGCCCACATCTCCGCGCCCATCATGGGCCACGGCGACCTCAAGACCGCGCCGCCGGAACAGGTCAGCCGCGCCGCCCTCTACGGCGGCACAACGACGCTGATGGACTTCGCCATCCAGTACCCCGGCATTGACATCCCCCAGGCCATCGCCGAGCGCACTGGCGTCTGGCAGGGCAATTCCTACGCCGACTACTCTCACCACCTGATGCTGCTGGGCCAAATCCCCCAGGAAATCATCGGCTCGCTGCATGAGGCAGTGGAAGATGGCTTCGCTAGTTTCAAGATTTTCACCACCAACATCCGCCCGCCCGCCACCACCGGTGAGCCGCGGATGGTCGGCACCGGCCATCTCCACGACCTGATGGAGGAAATCCAGCGGCTGAGCGCAATGCTGCTGGTCCACGCCGAGGACGACGACATGGTGCAGCACATGTACCAGAAGCTCACCCGCGAAGAGCGCACCGAGTGGCAGAATATGTCGCTGGTGCATAGCGCCGAGTCGGAGGACGTTTCCTTCCGCCGGGTGCTGCGGGTGGCCGAATGGACCGGCGCGCCCGTCTACTTCGTCCACGTCAGCGCGTTGCAGGGCGTGCAGAACATCGCCGAGGCCCGCTCTAACGGACGCCCGGTCTATGGCGAGACGCTGCACAACTATTGCTGCTTCAATGAGGAAAACTATAAAGAAGACAACGGGATGAAGTACCATACCTATCCATCGCTGAAGTCCGAGGCCGACCGGCAATCGCTTTGGGACGGCATCATCAGAGGCGGCCTGCAAACCATGGCCACCGACGAATACTGCACGTCGTGGGAGACCAAGATTTCGGGCCGGACGATTTCCGACGTTACCGGCGGACACAACGGGGCCGAGGCCCGCATGGGCATAACCTACAGCGAGGGCGTGTCGAAGCAAGGGATGACGCTGCAACGGTTCGTTGACGTCACGTCGGCCAACGCCGCCAAGATTATGGGCCTGTACCCGCGCAAGGGCGTGCTGGCCCCCGGCAGCGACGCCGACATCTGCCTGATCGACCCCGGCATCAAGCGGAAGCTGACCAAAGACGACTTCCATATCACGGACTACAGCATCTGGGAAGGCCGCGACATCGAGGGCTGGCCGGTCACGACCATCCTGCGGGGCAAGGTCGTCGTGGAGGACGGCAACTTCTCCGGCGCCCTCGGCGACGGGCAGTTCCTGCGCCGCAAGGTGGACCCCGCCGTGGCCGACCGTCCCGTGGTGTAGGGTACGGTTTCAACGCAGAGAGCGTAGAGGACACAGAGAAATATACAGGGATACTCTGTGTTCTCTGAGGCTAAAAGGGAGAATGAGATGGCGCGAATTAAGCTGGTGCCAACCGAGCAGTTGACGCCCGGACTCCGCAAGATAGCCAAAAACGCCGAAGCCCACAAGCTGAATCCGGCCATCTTTCGCGCCGCCGGCAACCTGCCGGAAGCCTACGAAGCGTTCTGGGCCTTCTATGGGCCGCTGAAGCTGGATGGGCTGCTGGAGGCCCGGCTGAAGGAGCTGGTGCGCCTCAAGATCGCTGACCTCAACGAATGCGCCACTTGAAAGTTGGGTCGCGCTGTGCCGGCGGTGCAGCAGGGAATGACCGAGGATATGGTGGCGTCGCTGGCCCACTACGAGGACACCGATTTGCCCTACCGCGAGAAGCTGGCCGTCCGCTTCGCCGAGCGGATGGCTACCGACCATCAGAATGTGGACGATGAGTTCTTCGCCGAACTGCGCCGCGAGTTCACCGACGCGGAGATATTCGAGCTGGGCATGATCACCGGCCAGTTCATCGGCTACGGCCGTCTGCTGGCGATGCTGGACCTGGAGAACCCGGAGGAGCCGGAGAGGTAAGGCTGGGTAGGAACCAGCGAACGGGTAGCTGTTCTACTCCGGTGGTCACCCGCTGCGGTGGCGTATCTGAATCGTCCAGACCTCTGGCGGCCAAGGTTCCCACATAGTGACTGTGCCAAAGATGAAATTAGCCCTGGCTTCGCCTTTAACCTCGTCGAGGAGGCGAAACAGGATTACTCCATAGGGCGCAGGTTCTTCGTATATGTGCACCAACTCGCCAAAATCCATGTCGTAGGTGAACAGAGTGCGTTGCTCGAGAGTGGCTTGCCGCAACAGGGTTAAGTCATCAGGCGAGGGGCTTTGCTCTCTGGCATAAAACACGTCGTGTCCGTCAGCGCGCAGCAGCGTTACTACCCTGCCGTCCATATTCGCGTCAGCCATCAGGCGCATTTTTCTTCTTCCATTCAGCCAGCCATTCCTTCTTCCGCCATGCCTCCTCTTCATCCATCCGGCGGTTATACTCTGCCCAAGAAATGTTGCTCAACTTGGCGCCGGTGGCAGCGTACTCCAAGCAGGCATATAAGTCTTCTCTAGTGACTTGGGTGTACTCCGCCAGAAACCACTCTTCGGTAACGTCCACTCCACGCATAATATTGGTAACGAACTCCACCGAAAGGCGGGTGCCTTTTATGATGGGTTTGCCTCCCAAGATTTCCGGGTTACTGACGATGCGTTCTTTCCAACGATAAGTGAGTTCCTGCCGCTCTTTCCACTCGACCAGCCACTGCCTTTTTTCCTGCTCTTCTTGTTCATCCATCCAGCGGTCAAGCTCTGCCCAGGTAAAGTTGGACAGCTTGGCTCCTGTGGCGGCGTATTCCAGGCAGGCTTGCACATCTTCGCGGGTGACGTGGGAGTACTCTTCCAGGAACCATTCTTGAGTGATGTTGCCGCCGCAGAGCGTGTCCGTGACAAACTCCACCGACAGGCGGGTGTCTTTGATGATGGGTTTGCCACCCAGCATTTCCGGGTGGCTGACGATGCGGTCTTTCCAGAGATAGGTGTATTCCTGCGGGTCTACGGGCATGACGGACCTCCGGCGGGGCTACTTGATTATGCCGTGGCGCTCTAGGATGCGGGCCAGTTCGGCGACGCCTTCGTAGTTCTCCTCCGGCGTGGGGTAGCCGAAGCAGAGGCGAGCAGAGTTCTGGCCTCCGCCCTCCGGAGAGAACAGCGTGCCGGCGTAGTACCCGACACCTTCCTGGAAGGCCTGTTCTTGCAGGGCCTCCAGGTCGGCGCCTTCGGGCAGCGTCAGCCAGACGTACAGCCCGCCGTCCGGTTTGGTCCAAGTGGCGGCGTCGCCGAAGTTTTCGCCCAGCGAGGCCAGCATGGCGTCGCGCTTGGCCCGCAGCGACTCATTCTGCTCGCGCACGTGGCCTTCTAGGTCGCCGTGGCTGATGTACTCGGCGATGGTGAGAGCGGCGAAGTGGTTGACCGCCCCGCCCATCTTGAAGGCCCAAGCGCGGCTGATGACCTCGGGAGGGGCCACCAGATAGCCCATTCGCATCCCCGGCGCGATGGTCTTGGAGAATGAGCCGACGTAGATCACCTGCCCAGTGTCGTCTAGCGAATGGAAGGAAACCACGTCCTCGCCCTCGAACCGCAGGTCGATGTAGCAATCGTCCTCGAACACCGGGACGCCGTGCCGCCGCGTGACTTCCAGCACCTTCTTGCGCCGCTCCAGCGTCATCGTCCAGCCCAGCGGGTTTTGGAAGGTGGGGATGGTGTAGAGGTACTTGACCCGTCGGCCTTCGCCTTTGAGCCGCTCAATGGTAGCGTCCAGGTCTTCGGGTATGATGCCGTCCTCGTCGCACTTGACGCCCACCACGTTGGCCTTGTAGCGGCGCAGCGAGCGTAGTGTGCCGAGGTACAGAAACTCTTCGGTCAGCACCGTATCGCCGGGGTCGGTGAGGGCCTGAATCACCATTGAGATGGCCTCGCCGGAGCCGCCGGTCAACACCACCCCTTCGGGTCAACCTGCATATTGCGATCTGCGGTTGCCAGCTTTTCCGCCACCAGCCGCCGCAGTTCCGGGTACCCCGCCGGGATCGGTGTAGTAGGCTAGGTCGCGCCCTTCCCGCGACAGAACGCTGCGCACCGCGTCGGCCAGCCCGTCCAGCGGCAGGGTGTCGGGGTTGGGGTAGGCCACGGCGAAGTCGTATCGGGCATGGCGGGTCTTGCCGGGCGTCACTTCCGGCACCCCGGCGGCGAACAGTCCATCATAGTTGAACTTCTCTGGCATGGCAGCGGCTCCTTTAACGGGCTAAATCGGTGGCGGAGATATGTCATTGACATCTATGAATACATCGAGAGTATAGGCTCCAACCCACGGTTGCAGCGCGTAGCTGCCGGAGGAGCCTTGCCGCACTCCCAGGAACGATTCCTGAAGCCGGATGGCGGCCTGCCACTCGACCGCAGACTTCGGCCCGTTCATCTCATCGTCATTGATGAAGAAGAGGTTGACCAAGTAGGCGTCGTGGCCGTTTAGCTCCCGCATCCAATAGAGATGGGCCAAGCGATTGGCGTACTGGTAAAAGCTGGTTGACCAGTCGGCCGGCGACTTGGAGTTTACGAAGGACTTGACTAGGCCCAGGCTTTCCTGAATCTTCTGACGCGCCGATTCCCCCCTCGCCTGCGCCGGGGCGGTCACCATTTCGGGTATGTGCGCCTTGGCCTCGACCAGGATGATCTGCCCCTTGTCGGTAACAGCGAGGCCGTCCCACTGCGGGCCGAACCGGGGCCAGAATTCCCGGAGGTCTCTTTGCGCTTGCGACGGAGCGCGGAAGTGCCGGGACCCCGCCAGCCGCTCCAGGAAAGATTGGTCCCGGTATTCAGCATAGTAGTCGTCCGCCAGCGGAGAGCGCCAGTCAATATCGCTCGGCGGTTCGGCCAGCCGTTGGCGGATGGCGTCGTTCAGCAGCTCGGGGCAGCGGTTGACCAAGACTTGCAGCCACCGTCGGCTGCCCCGGTTGGCGGCGGGCGGGTCGGTTATGGTGCGGGTCATTATTCTTCGTCCAACGGATTCGGCCAGCGCACAAAGGCCACAGAGCGAGACAATCGTTTATAGTCTGATTCTTTCAGATCATCCCGGTAGTTCAAGGCCTGTTGAATCGCTTCGGGTTCTCCGGCATAGCGGCCAACGACCTTTTCAGCATTGGTTTGAGCGTCTCCGTATTGCAGCACGATGACGTAGCTGGAATCATATCCTTCTTGGTTAGCGTACCACGAACCAACGTCAAGCAATCGAATTACTTGATCTCGTGATTTGTCGTAGGTGGTTTTCTCACTGACAGCGGAAAGATATTTTGCTTCAACAAGCACGAGAGCGTGTTGCCCCAAGGTTATCAGCAGGTCTGGCTCAGATGGGCCTTCCTTAATCGGGCGGCTTGGCGGCGGGTTAATCTTTTGCCAGAACTCAAACCCGGCGCACGGGACAGTTTCCAGTGCTTGGGCGGACAGTGTTTCAGGGAAAGCTTGACGCAATAAACACGTTAATTCCTGCTCCTTTCTTTGGCTATCAGAGAGCAATGGGCTGAAATAATTCCAAGTTCGAGCATCCTCGGAATTCACGCTGCAAATTCTAGGCAGACCCTTTACTCGTCCCCTTGAATAAGTTTCAGACAGTTTGCCCCGGAACGCCGGATGCGTTGTGTCAGTTTGTTTTAGCAATGGATGGGACTCCGGGGTTTTCCACACCTTGACCCCGGAGTTGCTGATGACATAATCGTCCATGCCATTTTCCTAAAGAGATTGGGCTAATAATACCGCGAGAACACGGGTTCTTCGCGGGTGATGATTTCCAGCACTACGGGCTGGCCGCCCGCCGCGATTTCCTGGGCGCGGGCTAAAGCCGGAGTGATGTCGCCGGGTTGGGTGATGGTCTCGGCGTGGCAGCCCAGGCTGTCGGCCATCTTGGTGTAGTCGCCGGTCAGGAACTTGGAGCCGTACTTCTCCACCGCTATGGGTATGTTCTTCTCGTAGCCGCCCATGGCGCCGTTGTTGATGATTACGGTGATGGTGCCTATCTTGTTGCGGCTGGCGGTCTCGAAGTCTGTGCCGCACATTCCGACGGCGGTGTCGCCCATCAGGTTGACCACGGTCTTTTCCGGCGCGGCCAGCTTGGCGCCCATGGCGTAGCCCAAGCCCGCGCCGAGTTGCGTTGAGTTGCCCCAACCCAGATAGCCGCGCGGCGTGGTGGCTTCGTAGAAGGGCACAATCTGGTCGCGGGGGTTGCCCGAATCGTGGGTAATGATGCTGTTGGCCTTGTCCAGCCCGTTGTTCAGTTCCCAGACCACGCGGTAGGGACTGATGGGTATGTCGTTGGAGGTGAGGCGCGGCATCCACTCGGCCAACCATTCCCGCTTGATGGCGGCGATTTCGGCGGCCGTCTCCGACTGTCCTGAGCCAGCCGAAGGGCGCCGACCGTTGTCGCCCAGGGCGTTCTTGACTTCTTCGATTAGCTGACGCAACACCAGTTGGGCATCGCCCAGCAGCATATCGTCCAGGCCGTACTCGCCGTTCAGGTCGCGGTCGTCTATGGTGGACTGGATTATCGCCTTGCCCACGGGCACGGGGGCCGAGGCCAAAGTCTTGTTGAAGCTGGTGCCGATGCCGAAAACCAGGTCGGACTTGCGAAGGAACTCGCCGACGGCCTTGGTGCCGGTGTTGCCGCCCGTTCCCAGCGACAGCGGGTGATTCTCCGGGAAGCCGCTCTTGCCCAAGGTGGTGGTCATAACCGGCGCGTTGAGCAGTTCCGCCAGTTCTACCAGTTCCGGGGTGGCCTCGGCGTACAGTACGCCCTGCCCGGCGTAGATGACCGGGCGGGCGGCGTCCATCAGGCGGCGGGCCACTCGCGCGGCGTCCACCGGGTCGGTGGCGGTGCGGCGCTTGGTGATGGGGGTGTAGAAGAATTGGGACTCGTCAATTTCCCCGTTCATCACGTCCGACGGGGTTTCCAACACCACTGGGCCGAGGGGGCCGGCGCGAAGCTGGGTGTAGGCGCGGCGCATCATCTGCGGCACCCGCTCCGGCGAGTTAATCATCCCGGCCCACTTGGTGACGCCGCTGTAGTTGCGGGTGGCCGAGAAGTCCGAGGTCATTGTGGTGCGGCTTGAACCTTCGTGCCCAGGCAGCATCAAGATGGGCACGTTGTCGGCGAAGGCCTGGGCCACGCCGGGGAAGGCGTTTTCGATACCGGGCCCGGCCTGCACACTATGCAGACGCCGGTCTTGTGGCCGTTGTTGACCCGGCTGTAGGCGTCGGCCATGTTCACCGCGCCGCGCTCCATGCGGGCGATGACCGGCCGGATGCCGGCGGCGGCGATGGCGTCAATCAGCGGGTTGTTGGGAAAGCAAAAGGCGAGTTCGACGCCTTCCTGCTTGAGTATGCTTGCGATGGCGGTCTTCCCTTGCATCGTTCCTCCAGGGGCTGTTCGAGTTGCTTGATTGTACTATGTCATAGAATTGGACGCCGGTAGAGTCAGAGGGCCGGGGTGCTCCATAGTTCCCCTGCTCTTCGTGCTACAAATCAGTAGAGGTCCTCGTCGGAAAAGAAGGGCTGATCGGCATCCGCGCTGAGCTGACCCATTAGAAGGTCGGTGTTCAGCAGGCAGGCGCGGCGGTACAATACCAAGATTGCTTGATTCATCAGGATCTGGGGTTTGTTGATCCTGCGCCCGTGTTTGTAGGCAAGCCACGCCGAGTGCCCGGCGGCGAAATACTGCTCAAGGAAGTCCGTGGGCTCCACTTGCAGCCCGCAGTCTTCAAGGATCTCGGCGGGCGCGTTGGCGCACGAAATGTCCGGCTGCTCCGCGGCCACGCGGAGGAAGTGCTGCTCCCGGTCGGGTTCCATAAGCTACCGCCTTATCTCGATGGGTGTAGTTTTCAGGAATTGTCAAGATGAGTCTTGACACCGCTCTTTCAGTCTAATTAGAGTATGGCAAAACATTATAGAGGCAAGACGTGGATACTATAAAGCGCGAGAAATTTTCCAGCCAGGCCGACCCTGGGCTACTAGCCGAGATGCGGAAGATTGCCAGCGATGATAACCGGCACTTTCAAGCGGCAGTGGAAGACGCTTTCCGCATCTACATTGAAAGCCGGTCGCAACGGAAGGTTCGCCCGGAGGTCATGGCTCACTTCAGGGCCAGCGTCGAGAAGAATCGGCGCCTGCTGGAATTGCTGGCCCAATGACCCGCGAATTTCCTACCATCGAGGAAATTGTTGCCATGCACGATTCGCTGATTGAGGAAATTGGCGGCGGAAAAGGACTTCGCGACGAGGGCGCCCTGGCCTCTGCTATCCTGCGTCCTCAGATGGGGTATTACGATGGTCTCATCGAGGAGGCCGCCGCACTGATGGAGAGCTTGTCCAACAATCATCCATTCGTGGACGGAAACAAGCGCACGGCCTACGCTGTCACCGACACTTTCCTTCGGCTGAACGGCCATTGCATATACTGCGAAGGTGAAACGGCCTACGCCTTCTTTATCGGGTTGTACGAGACTAACTCCTTCCGGTTCGCCAATCTCATTCCATGGCTTGAGGAGCGCGTCAAACCGCTACACTGAACATTCCTACTCTAACAAAACAGTCCGCCGGTTGGCTTTCTGGCCTTCCGGCGGACTGTTGTTTCCGCGCTGAGCTCTGCTTCGTGGTCAGAGGTTGAGCTGGGGAACCAGGTAGCGGCTGAGCTTGTTGTATATTTGCAGGCGGCTGCGCTGGGTGTCCACGACCACCAGACGGTTGTTAACCTCGTCATACTCAATGGCGGTGGGCTGGGCGAAGGTCCATTCCGGCTCCGTGGTGCGCACCTCACGGCGGCGCTTCTCGTAGTCGGCGTTAGCGTCTACCGTCATCTGCGCCCAGGCTGACAGCCGCTGGGCATCGCCGGTCAGGCTGGTCAGGAACTTGCCATCGGCCTCAAAGATGTGGACGCGGCCTTGGCTCCACCGGTTGTCGCTCCAGTCGCAAACGTAAACGTCGCCCTCGGGGTCAACGGCAACGTCCGACGGATAGCGAAGGTCGCCCTTCTTGTTGCCGGGCCGTCCGAACTGGGCCACAAACTGACCGTCGGCAGTGAGCTTCTGCACCCGGTGGTTGTTGGAGTCCGCCACGTAGACGAATCCGTCCTTGTCGATGGCGATACCCCATGGGGCATCGAATTCGCCCTCTCCGGATCCCTGGCTGCCGAAGGAGCCAAGGAACTCCCCGCCGGTAGTAAACCGGCGCACCTGATGGCTGCGTCCGTCGGTGACGTAGAGAATCTGGTCAGCGGATATGGCGATGCCGCAACTGCCGTTGAGTTCAGGGTCGCCGGGTTGCACCGTGGAGAAGTGGCGCTGATAGGCACCCTCCCGGTCGAACACCGAGATGCGATTGAGCCATTCGTCGGCGACGTAGAGGTTGCCCTGATTGTCGGTGACGATGCCGGCAGGCCAGATAACCTGGCCGTCGCTGCTGCCGTAGCGGCTGAACTCGCCGAGGTATTCTTCCTCGCCCCAACTGTCGCCCAAGTTCACCTTGGAGATGCGCTGGCCGACGCCGGTGCGGTTCCAGCCCACGTTGCTGATGGACTCGCTGCCCCGGTTGGCGACGTATACCACACCGTCAGGTGCGATGGTCAGCGCCACCGGGGTATTGAAACCCATGCCGGTCTGCGCGCCGCGGCCCACGTTATGGCTGTAATCAAAAGTGCGGCCGGCCACTGTTTCCGTAAGCATTAGTTATCCTCCCTTATACAGGTAGAGGCGCGTGGCGCAGGGGCGGGTTTCAAACCCGCCCCTGCACTTGGATTCTGCGGGCGTGTCTACCCTGGTTAGGCCAGGATGGACAGCTTCTCGTAGTTGCCGCCCACCAGAGGCTTGGCGTCCAGGCCCATCCAGTCTTCGAGGACAGTGGTGTACAGGCCGCGGTAGTCGTAGTTGGGAACCACGTCGCCCTGCTCCAGGTTCTTCTCCTCCAAGGAGGGGAACTCACTGTACTGCCCGCCCTTGACGCCGGAGCCGAACATGAAGGCCGCTCCGCCTGCACCGTGATCGGTGCCGGAGCCGTTGTCGTGGGTGCGGCGGCCGAACTCGGTGAACATGAGCACCACGACGTTGTCGTCGGCGTTGTGCTCCTTGAGGTCGTCCAAGAAGGCGTCCATCGCGTGGGAAACGTCAATCCACAGCTTGTCATGCATGCCATTCTGGTTGGAGTGGCTGTCGAAGCTGCCGTGGTCAACGTAGAAGACGCGGGTGCCGAAGTTGGCCATGTGCACCTGGGCGATACCCTTCAGCTTCTTGGCGATGCTGGTGTCGGGATATTCCACCTCCGACGAGTACATCAGAGGGGCTTCCTTCAGGATGTCGGCGCCCTCCAGGGTGTCCAGTCCGGTCTGGCCTAGGTAGTCCATGACCGCGCCGGTGCCGATGGCCGGCGAGTACATCCGGGCGAAGCGGTCCAGTACCTTGTTGCGCTGCTCGCCAGTGATGTTGGGCAGCAGCCCATAGTTGTCGAGGTCGTCAACGACCGCTACCGGCACGCCGGGCAGGGCCAGAGCGCGGAACAGCGACGGACCGAAGCTGACCGTGGTCAGAACGTTTTCCTTGTTGGGGTCGATGTCGCGGGTGGCGCGGCCCAGCCAGCCCTCGGTTCCCAGCTTGTCCGGCTCGCAGGTGTGCCAGATGTCCATGGAGCGGAAGTGGGAGCGGGGCGAATTGGCATAGCCGATGCCGTGGATGATGGCCATGTCGCCGCGGTCGTAGACGTGCTTCAGAGGGCCCATCTCAGGGTGGAAGCCCATCTTGTCGTCGATCTTGATAATTCGCTCATCGGCGATGCCCACCGCCGGGCGGTTGTCCCGGTACAGCGGGTCGCTGTAAGGGATGATGGTGTTGAGGTAGTCGTTGGCCCCGGTGAGCTGGAACACTACCAGAACCGGATCTTTCTTGGTGCTGGTCATATTAGGCTTTCCTCCTGCCGGTCGCTACGGCTTGCTAATTGATCAAGAAGGGTCGTCGGCGAGCGTAGAGCTTTCAATCCACGCTCGCCGATTCCAACTCGGTTTAGGCGTACTGGTACTCACGCAGGGAAACGATGAGCTGGAGCAGCTCCGACACCCGGCGGGTGGACTCGGCCACCTCACCCTCGGTGCCCCAAGAGAACTCGCCGCCCTCGCTGACAAAGCCAACGAGCTCGATGTGGCTCTCCTTGGTGACTTCCAGTGGGCCCATCAGGTCGAGACAGCCGTCAACGATCTCGGCGGCGCTGCGGCCGCCCTGGGCCTGCAGGCGGTCCACCATGTCGCGAATGCCGGGGCGGGAAACGTCGCCCACCAGCTCGGCGGTGAAGTTGACGCGGCGCATCAGCGAGCCGCTGTTGATCCACTCGGCTCCGGTGTGCCAGCCCTCAACGCTGGGTGGATTGAGCAGGTCCTGGCCCATGTAGCTGGGCTGGCGGGACAGGTCACCAATGCCGGGGGCCGGGAATTCGGCTCCACCGACCATACGCAGTGTGCCGACCACAACCTCGGTGGGGTTCTTCAGGCGGGCGAAGCGGGCATTCTTGAAGAAGTCGGAGTTGAACAGCACCCGCAGGGTGGTCCGCATGTCGTAGCCGTTTTCCCGCAGAGTGTTGGCCAGCATTTCGACAGCCTCCGGGTCGCTGGGCGGGGTTACCGACCAGGCCGGTACCTGTGCTTCGTCGGCCACGAAGAAGTTGTAGAGATGGCGGGCTATAAAGCCGGCGCAGGCAGGATTCTCGCTGATGATGCGAACGATGTCCTCGCCGTCGAAGTTGCCGGTTTTGCCCAGGAAGGTCTTTTCCGTGTCATCGTGGTCCTCGGGGCGATACTCGAAGAACCAGTCGTGGCGGCCGATGGGCCCGCGCGGCAGCTTCGGCTCGATGGTCCAGCCGGTGAAGGCGCGAGAGCATTCCCGAACGTCAACCTCGGTGTAGTTGCCGACGCCCATGCTGAACAGCTCCAGCAGCTCGCGGCCCCAGTTCTCGTTGACCGCATCGGCGTGGTTCTCGCAGTTGTCCAGCCAGTAAATCATGGCCGGATCCTTGGCCATATCTACCAGCAGCTCGCGGAAGTCGCCCATGCCCTTCTCGCGGAACTTGACGATCATGTCCATCACGTCGTCGTAGTGGTCGACTTTGGAGACGCCCGTGGCGAAGATGCCGTGCCAGAACAAGGTCATCTTCTCTTCCAAGGGGCGGCGGGTGTTAATCATGTCATGGAGCCATTCGGCAGCGCCCATGCCGGGCAGGGTGCCGGGCCGCCAGGCCCAAGGGTGATAGCGCATCATTTCGTTGCGGTTCAGCCTCGGCTGCTCATCGGTGTTGAGCAGTTCTTCTACGGTGGCCTCGTAGCCATTGACCACCCTGGCTTCCAACTCCTCCCTGGTAGCGCCAAAACCGGCGCGGCGCATCAGGTGAGCCATCAATGCGATGTCCTGGTCACCCATGGTTTCCCTCCCCGTATTTAAGGTTAGTTTGCAATTTCTTGGGCCTGAGTGCCGCAGTGCAAAGGGAGTCAGCGCCCAAGCTAGGTTGCGGCTATATTAGTCGCAGCGGTTGCGGGTTGTCAATAATTCGGTGCCGGTCAGCAGGACGATTGCAAAGTCATGTTCAGCCACCAAACCGTTAGTCCTGAGCTTGTCGAAGGACGGTCCCTGAGAATCCGCTCGCGGTTCGACAAGCTCACCAGGGGCAGATTCTCAGGGACTTTGCAATCGTCCTGCGCCGGTCAGCCAGGGCCTTTTAATTCTCTCTCCATCTGAGCCGGGGTGGGGGGTTACAAGGTCTTCTTAACCTCCCTAACCTTCCTACGTTGTGGCGCGATCCCACCGGAGCGCTTCTAGGCAACCGAGTTCTGCGGCCCGGGGGAGAAGGCAGCGGATGACTCCCTTGACATCGGGGCAGGTGTTGTTGTGGCGGCACCGCTCTATGTATTTGTGGAGTTCCATGAAGGTGGGGAGGCGGAATCCGGCGGAGGCAATCTTCCGGATGAAGGGCTGGGGTTCGGGAGCGGGTTTCCGGTCGGCCTGAGCAACAGCCCACTGCTGGCAGAATTCCTCGGCTAGAGGGCGGAGGCTATTGACGGCGAGGGGCAGGGCGTATTTGCGGCGCAGGGCGTTGATGCGGTTTCTGATCTGGCTCAATGACACGGCTTCACTTCCCGATGCTGCCTGAGTGGCTGGATTTTTTTCGGTTTCCCGGTCATTTCCGGTCATTTCCGCTCACATTTGTAGGTTCCGCCGCGGGGCCGGGCTGCGGACGGATTTAGGGCGGGACTGTCACGACTTCACTGGCATAACTTCACTGGCATTATGGTAGGGAGGCGTCACAGGGCATGGCAAGGGGCAACTGTCAGCAGTTTTAGTTTCAGGTTCCGGGCGGTTGCGACGGAACGGGGCTGTGCTGCTGATGGAGGGACGTCCGGCGGGTTATGGCAGAAAGGCATTAGGTTTTCCTGCTTGGGAGCATGGGGGGACAGGGGACTGCCAACAACTAAAAGGCCCTGGCCGGTCAGCGTTGCCGTCGAAACAGCCTCCAGACCGGGGTAGAAAAGCCGGGAAGCAAAGCGCCGCCGTCGAGAATATCATCCTCTCCCAGCGACACCGGAGTGGCGTTGAGGCGGTATATGGTGACTGTTGTAGTTGGCGGGTCGGCCACCCAGACTTGCTGCGAGCCGTAGCTGAGCGACGGAACGGGGCTGTGCTGCTGATGGAGGGACGTCCGGCGGGTTATGGCAGAAAGGCATTAGGTTTTCCTGCTTGGGAGCATGGGGGGACAGGGGACTGCCAACAACTAAAAGGCCCTGGCCGGTCAGCGTTGCCGTCGAAACAGCCTCCAGACCGGGGTAGAAAAGCCGGGAAGCAAAGCGCCGCCGTCGAGAATATCATCCTCTCCCAGCGACACCGGAGTGGCGTTGAGGCGGTATATGGTGACTGTTGTAGTTGGCGGGTCGGCCACCCAGACTTGCTGCGAGCCGTAGCTGAGCCACATATATGCCTTAGCTGTTATTTCCGGCCAGGAGTTGCCAGGGGACTTGACTTCGACGGCCAAGTCGGGGGCCAATTCGGGGAAGCCGTCCGGTTCCGGCAACCGGCCGGGCGCAAACCAGGCCACGTCGGGAGCGCGCACTGTGTCGGGGTCCCGGTCCAGCCGGTATCCAGTATCGGACGACAGGGTAATTCCATAGTCGTTGCCTTCGGCATAGTGGGCCAAAGCATAATCGATCCGGCTTCCCACCACGCCCTGAGATTTTCCAGCAGGCATCTTTTCAATCAGCACTCCACGGATAAGCTCGTACCGCTTGCCGTCGCCCCGTGGCAGCGCCAGCAGTTCGTCGGCGGTCATCAGTTTGATATCTATTTTGGGAGTGGTGGTCATCGCAAGGCTCCCGGGATGTCTGAGGTGTTGCAGCGGTAGCAACCCGCGCATCGAATTGCTGCTGCGGTTAAGGTTAAGTATTGCCGCGCCGTGTTGTCAATTGACCGACGGAATGACACGCGACTACACTGCGCCAACGGATTTGGACATTGCTTACTACTCTATATGAAATAGCAGGGGGAGAAGATGCGACTGGAAGGTAAGGTTGCGCTGATCACCGGCGGGGCGCGGGGCCAGGGCGCTGCGGAGGCACGGCTCTTTGCCCGCGAGGGCGCAAAGGTGGTCATCGCCGACGTTCTGGACCCTGACGGCATGGCCGTGGCCGCCGAGATAAACGAACTGGGCGGCGACGCTACCTATGTTCACCTAGACGTTTCCAGCGAGGATGACTGGCAACAGGCTGTCGAGGCAGCGGTATCGGCCTACGGCAAGCTGGACGTGCTGGTGAACAACGCAGCAATCTGGCGCGGCGGCCACGTCCTAGACACTACCGGCGAGCAGTGGGATACCATCATGGACATCAACGCCAAAGGCGTGTTCTTGGGAACCAAGCTGGCCATTCCCGAAATGCGAAAGGCGGGCGGCGGTTCCATCGTCAACATATCCTCAACTGCCGGGTTGGTCGGCAGCCGCACCAGCACCGCCTACAGCGCGTCCAAGGGAGCGGTGCGCCTGTTCACCAAGTCCACTGCGGTCCAGTACGGAGCCGAGGGCATCCGCGCCAACTCCATCCACCCCGGCCCCATCGACACCGCCATGGGCGACCAGGTGTGGCCCGACGCCGGCAGCCGCGAGGAAACCATCCAGCGCACTGTGCTCAAGCGCATCGGCGTGCCGGAAGACATCGCCAACGGAGCCTTGTTCCTCGCCTCCGACGATTCGTCGTTCATGACCGGCGCGGAGCTGGTAATAGACGGGGGGGTGACGGCGCAGTAGGGGGCAGTGGAAGTATGCGCGCTATCCGGCGAAGAGCCGCGAGGGATTTATTGTCGGGTAGCTCCTGTTTCGCGCTCGATGGGCGTGTTATGCTTGAGGCGCACTAGCTAGTTGATGAGGCTGGAATTGGATATGACTGAGCAAGAAGTGATTGATGCAATCTTGGCTCAAATCCCGCCCGTAAAGCGGCCGGCCCACGTCAGTGACCGGGAGTTCGTCGAAACCTACCGCTCGCTACTGCGAGGGATTAAGGCGAAACGGGAAGGCGGCCCCATGTCGGTAGTGAAATGGAGCGACGTGAAGGCAAAGTTCGGAATAAAGGACTAGCCTTGCAGGAAAGGCAGAGTCGGTTCTACTTTTTGGGCGACGCATTCTATTTCTATGAGGACATTACCAACCCGCAACAAGTCATTGAACTCTGGGAGCAATTGTCATTCCTCCAAGAACAAAACGATGTGGATTACGAGACAGTCTTTGAAATAAGCGATGGAATGGAATCGTACAAGATTATGTACGGTCATACGTATACCATTGTATTCCGAAACGAACCGGATGATTCGCTGGATATATTCTCCATCAGTCGCCCTAGGTTGCTCCGTTTCGAGGGATGACGCTTTCCTCTGGCGAACATCCGGTTCCTTAGCGGCCTTTAGCCCCCCAGCAGTTCCGCCAGCGGCCCTACCGGCCCCACATCTTCCAGCCCGTCCAGCATAGACAGGGCGGCTTCCGCGTCCTTATCGTTCAGGGCGATGGCGGCGCAGTCGCGGAACTTGGCCCGCACATCGTCGCGGGTTACGCCGCGCAGAGCGCCGGTGGTGGCGCGGTCCGCCCGCTCGGCGAGCACCCGCCCGTCCTTGAGATGCACTTCCACCCGGTTGTGGGCCTCGGTCCAACTGGTCTGGCCTTCGTAGCCGGGATGTCGGCGCATTTCGATAAGGGGAATCAACTCTTGCGCGTCGGCGCGCATCACCTGCTCGTCGCTGAAGCTGCCAAGTCCGATTTCCCCGTCGAGAATTTCGGCGGCCAGGCAGTATTGCATACTGAACTTGCCTTCCAGCCCTCCCGTTGGGCGGGAATGGATGAGGGAGCGGGGCGGGTCGAAGTCTACCAGCACATCAATGCGGTCCACCTGCCCTGCGGCGAAGGACTCGCGTTGCAGCAGGCGGGCGGTGGCGTCCAGGGCTAGGTGGGCGCTGCCGCAGCAGGGATACTTCTTGATTTCGATGCCCGACTCCACCATGAAACACCGGCTGCCGAGGGATGCTGCCGCTTTGTCCGGGTCGTAGCCGCTGCCGCCGGAGAAGGCCCGCATAAAGCCGAACCGCCCTTCCAAAGCGTCATTCGCCGCGGTGAACCCGGCCTGCACCAGCTTGGCGGCGTTGACCCCGGCGCGGCAGGCGGCCCCTGCGTGATAGGGCTTGGTCATGGTGCCGAAGTTCTGGCGCAGCCCCGATGCCTGCGACGCCGCCAGCGAAATCGCCATCGCCGTCTGGTCCCGGTCCAGCCTCAGCAGCCGTGCCGCCGATGCAGCCGCTCCCAATGCGCCAAGCGGCCCAGTGGGATGCCAGCCTAGGTCGTCGTAATAGGCCGGGCTGATGGCGTCGCCCACGGCGCAGGCCACCTCGAACCCCAGCAGATAGGCCAGCAGCAACTCGCCGCCCGTGGAATCCAGTTCTTCGGCCAGCGGCAGAGCGCCCGGAATGAGCGCCGCGCTGGGGTGCGTCTTAGTGATGAATGTGACGTCGTCGTAGTCCAGGGCGTGAGACATCGCGCCGTTGACCAGCGCTGCCTCCAGCGAGGTCGTCTTGAATCCCCGCCCGATGACGGTGGCTGTTGGCGTGCCGCCCAGCCCAGTTATGTAGTTGCACAGCACGTCGGCCAGCGGCTCGCGGGAGCCGGCCAGTGCGCAGCCCAAGCAGTCGGTGATGGCAGCCTTGGCCGCGTCAATGGCGTCGGGCGGAAAGTCTTCCAGCCCGGTGTTTGCAAGGTATTCGGCGATTCTCTTGGTTAAGCTCACGGTACCCCCGGCGCTCCAGCCTTATACGGCGGCGGTGATTTTGAAGGCCAGTAAACCACGCCCGGCCCGGATGCGCAATTCACCGGCCTGATTTGTATGCTTGATTTACAAATTCTTGGCATGAATATTGGGGCAGTTTGTGGATAACCGCCCCGTAAATTGTGGATAACTAATACCGATCGTGTACAACTTGCCGGTGGGTTGCCGCCGCCGTGCTGGGGCAGTATCATGGCGTTCACGGTCAAATGGCAAACTGGCGCATCCGTTATCCGTTGGGAGGCGATATGAGCACCTCTATCAGAGGCCGAGAGTTGAAGGTCATCCACGACGTTGGCTCTCCCGAATCCACGGCGCAGACCCCCGGCATGATCCGCAAGCCCGGCATTGACAGCAATACCGCCGGAGCAGAAAAGATCTGGCTGGGCCACGTGGAGTGTGTTCCCAACACCATGGGGCCGCCCCACAACCACGGCGAGGCCGAAACCGCCGCCTACGTGCTGAAAGGCCACATCCGCGTGTATTACGGCGAGGGCTATAAGGAATACATTGAGGCCGGCCCCGGAGACTTCATCTTCGTTCCGGCCCACTTCGACCATATTGAAGGCAACCCCTACGACGAGCCT
Organism: Dehalococcoidia bacterium; assembly: GCA_965249065.1. Classification (GTDB taxonomy): domain Bacteria; phylum Chloroflexota; class Dehalococcoidia; order Lucifugimonadales; family UBA3495; genus VXOI01. Next base: position 187,595 of record CBDFLG010000002.1, read on the forward strand.
GCTGAAGCGGTGCTGTCGCGCAGCCCCGACAACATCGTCATCAACTTGGACGAGTAGCTTTCCGCCAGCCCTGCAAAATTCCGGCCCGGCGAAGCGCTGCCGGGCCGGAATGCTTTTTGACGGCTCTGTTTTCCGGCGTGAGCCGCCCTATCCCTTCCCACAGTCGGGAGAAGGGACGTAATACTGGAGGATCCACCAGCCATTGCTCAGTTCCGACGCGAAAAGATTGCTGCAACTGCCGCAGAGAGTGTTCTACGGCTGGTGGATTGTGGCAATTTCCGCCGGGGCCGACGCGCTTAAGCACGGCACCTTCAACCGGGGATTCACCTTCTACGTCACCCCGCTGAGCAAGGAGTTGGGGGTGGGCGTCGCAATCGTGTCTCTGGCCGAGATGCTGGGGCGGATGGAGGGCGGCCTGCAAGGGCCGCTGATGGGGTGGCTAAACGACAAATTCGGGCCGCGGTTCATAATGGTGCTGGGCGGCGGAACGTCGGGGTTGGGCTTTATCCTGCTTGGCCTGACCAGCAACTACGTCTATTTCCTCTTGGTATTTGTTGGGCTGCTCTCGCTGGGCTTCCGCGCCGGCTACAACAACGCGCTGATGCCGGCCATCAACCAGTGGTTCCGTCGCCACCGGGCTCTGTCTATGGCCGTCGCCGGGATGGGCAGTCCGTTGGGCGGCATCCTCATCGCGCCGTTGTTGGGGCTGCTGGTTTACGAAATTGGATGGCGCAACGCGGCCTTCATTTCCGGTGCGGCGATACTGGCCGTGGTGCTGCCGCTGGCGTTTTTCGTCTACCGCTCCCCGGAAGACAAGGGGATGCTGCCCGACGGCGATAAGCCGGCCACAGAACCCCCTTTAGTCCAATCCGTCCCGCGCCCGGCGCATCGCGCTCCCGTGTTCCGCGCGGCCCCCGGTGAACCGGACTTTACTGCCCGCGAAGCGATGAAAACGTCCGCCTACTGGCTGTTGGTGCTGGCCGTGGGACTGCGCAACACGGTCCATTCCGGGATGCAGTTTCTTCTCTCGCCGGTGATCGTCTGGTTCCTGATGGGGGCGGGCCGCGCAGAAGACGATAGCGTTCGCTTGTCGGCCCTGCTGGTGGGGCTGCTGTCGCTGAGCTCGCTGGTGATGAACCCTATTGTCGGCTGGCTGGGGGACAACTGGTCGAAGCAGCGGTTGAGCTCGGTGGCAATGATTGGCGGGGCCTTGTCGTTGGCCGTGCTGCTCAATCACAGCGGAGCGTTGTGGCAGGCCTGCCTGTTCGTGGTGCTGATGGCGGTGTCGGAGACCGCCAATCCCTTGGCCTGGGCAATCATGGGCGACTTCTTCGGGCGGCGCAGCTATGCGACCCTGCGCGGCTGGCAACACCTGCCCGACCAGTTGATGTCAATGAGTACGCCGGTCTGGATGGGACTGATCTACGACTACACCGGCAGCTACTATTGGGCGCTGATTCCGCTGTTAGCCATCTACTCGTTTGCCGCGGTCAGCTATTGGCTGATACCCCGGCCCAAGCCCCCGTCGCGGGTACTTAATCTCCAGAGCCAGGGAGCCTGAGTTCTCTCCCCTTTCCTATTCCTGAAGGATAGGGAAGGCAGAGGAATGTCCATTTTCCCTTACCCTGCGACAGCTTTGGCCAGACCTTCCGCCGCGCCCTCCAGCACCCAGTCCTCGACGCAGTATGAAATGCGGAAGTAGCCGGGCGTGCCAAAGCCACGCCCCGGAACCACCAGCACGTTCCACTGCAACAGTTCCCGCGCGAAGACCACGTCGTCTTCGATGGGCGACTTGGGGTAGAGGTAGAAGGCTCCCTGCGGCTTCACCGTGTCGTAACCCAACTCGCTGAGGGCGGTGTGCATGAAGTCGCGCTTGCGCTGGTAATAGTCTGGGTCGATGCTCACGCCCTGCAGGTTGCGCACCACGTGCTGCATCAGCGCCGGGGCGTTGACGAAGCCCAGCGTCCGGTTGCAGAAGCCGAAGCCGCCGGCCAGTTCTTGTTTGCCCTCGTGGTTGGGGTTAATGGCGATAAAGCCAATGCGCTCTCCGGGCAAGGCCAGGTCCTTGGCGTGGGAGGTGACAATCACAGAGTTGTCATAGCTGGGCAGCAGTTGGGGAAAGGTCATGTCGTCGAAGATGATGCGCTTGTACGGCTCGTCGCTAATCAGGAAAATCTCGCTGCCGTGCTCCGCCTGCTTGCGGTTCAGCAGTTCCGCCAGCCCGGTAATTTCTTCGGCGGAGTAGACCACGCCGGAGGGGTTGTTGGGCGAGTTGACGATGATTGCGCGGGTGCGCGGCGTAATGGCTAGTTCGATGGCGGACAGGTCAATCTGGAAACGGTCGCCGGTGTTTGCCACCACCGCCACGCCGTCGTGGTTGTCTATGTAGTAGAGATACTCGAAGAAGTACGGGGCCAGGATGATGACCTCGTCGCCGGGGTTAAGGATGGTTTTCAGCACCACGTTGGCCGCCGCCGCCGCGCCGCAGGTCATTATGACCTCGCTGCCGGTGAAGGGCAGGCCGGTTTCTGACGCCAAGGTCTCGGCCACCGCCTGACGGGTATCCATGTAGCCGGGGTTGGGCATATAGCGGTGCATCCCGGCCAGCGGCTCGCTGGCCAGCCGCCGCAGTTCGTCCTTGAACTCAATTGGCGGCTCAATCACCGGGTTGCCCAGCGACAGGTCGAAGACGTTTTCCGCGCCAATCCGGGCCTTTAGTTCCAAGCCATCCTCGAAGACCCGGCGAATCCACCCGCCCTCCGCCATAAACTGCCGAATCTTCCGCGACACCGCCATGCGATGGCCTCCACGCTGCAAGTTTGGATGCGAGTCTAGCAATGGGCAGGCGGCGGTGTCAAAAAGAACCGGCGCAGTAACGACGAGGAGTTAGCGCCAACCACTTCCCCAACACGCCGAGGCGGCGGGGTCCCGCTGCTGTCGTCAGGCCTCCTTGGACGAAGGCGGTCTTCGCCTGTCGTCAGTTAGACCGGTCCTACCCGTTCGGTCGCGTCCCGGGCGGCCACCAAGTAAATGGGTTTGGGGTTCAGGGCGTACTCCCGCAGGCAAGCCTCGGTGAACTTGATCGAGTGGGCGCCGCCCGCTGCCACCGCCCGGTCTATGAGGTCATCGTGATCCTCCGTGGGAGCCTCCAAGCCCGAGGTGTCCTGGGCCGGCACGGTTGAGTACCAGGAATAGACCGCCGCGCACGCCTGCCAAGCGTACCGGGCGGCTTGGCGCGCGTCGGCTTCGTCCAAGTACGGCGCCAGCATCCGCAGGGCGCTTGGGGCCGTCACCGTGTGGACGAAGGCTATCAGGTTCTTGGGGCTGGCCAAGTATATCCCCGCAAAGGTCTCGGTGATGCCGGAAATGAAACTGGAGATGTCGCCGGACGTGTCCACCATGTCGATGACCGGGACAAACTCCGGCTGGTCCTCCAACCCTTTGATCTGCTCGACGATGGATCCCGCCCCGTCGAAATCTGGGCCGTGGAGCCGCTCTACGCAGTCAAGGGCGTTTCTCGGCGTATGGCCGGCGTTGGCTGCCGAGGGAGTTCCGGGGAGAGTGTAGTACCGCGCGGCCCAGTACCCTAGTCCTTGGGCCAACTCGTAAGTGCGTTGGGGCGTCTCTGCGGCGGAGAGGCTGCGGACGGCGTGGCTGGTGCGAATAAGGCCGTGGGTGGCGGCGGCCATAACCGCCGGGGCCAAGCGGGGAACCCACTTCCCGACAACCTCCTGCCACGGCGACGATTCCAACTCGCGCTCAAAAAACTCTATCCAGTCCCCCATCCGATCGCGCTTGCCCAATGATTCTTGCCAACCGGACGGTGAGATGGGCAGCGAAGGAGAGGGACGATCAATCAACCGGTCTCTGTAACCATCAACCCAAGGGAGAACCGCTTCCTCCCTGCCGAGGGCGAACAGCGCCTCCGAGGCCATGGGGCCGTGATTGGCGTTGCCGTTCAACTGCTCCGTGCTGGCAAAACTCAGGAGATCCAGCATTTCATCGACAGTGATAGCCATCATTGCTCTCCTGCTCCAGAATGGGTCAACCCTTGCCTATTATCTCAGAATTTGACGCGCTACCTACCTCGCTATTCCCCTAGCCTGTCATTTCCGCGAAGGCGGGAATCCATAGCTTCGGTCAACACTAGGGGATGTCAGCCGGAACAGTTGGCTTTGAGATAGTTTTTTAGTTCCGGGTGGCAGCCTGTTCCAACTGGCCCTCCAGCATCTTCAATCCCATCGCGCGGCCGAAGCGGTACACCAGGCTGTAGCGCACCGCCTCCGGTCTGCGTCTTCTCCCAACTCGGCCGCCATCGATGTCACCGGGCGGCGGTTATGCCGCAAGGGGATGATGTGGCGGTAGCAGGACAGGTCGGTGTTTACGTCGAGGGCGAAGCCGTGGAAGGCTATGCCGCGGCTGATTTTTACGCCGATGGCGGCTATCTTGCCGCCCGCCGTCCACACGCCGGTCAGTCCCGGCTTGCGGACGATTAAGTCCGCTCCTGAAACTTTTCCGGCAGGCCCCGCAAAATACCCTCTGCCCCCTGACAGATGTTCTTTATCACTTCATCTGCCGGTTGTATGGCATGGACTTGGCCGGCCCCTTGACCCATATACACTGTCGCTATCTCCGGGTCGTGGCGGGCCCGGGCTTCGGCAACATCCGAGGCCAACTCTTCCCGGCGGGCCATAATTTCTTCGTCTCTTCCGTGCCATTGCCGCACCAGCCGATTGCGGTAGACCCGCCCGGCTATCCCATCCGGCCAAGGATTGTCGCCCAGCAGGTCATAAAACCGGGTGAAGACGGTGTCCTGCCCTCCGGAAAGCAGGATTTGTTCCTTAAACGCTTGGGGGACTTCCACGGCCTCCGGGGTGGCCAACAGGGCCGTGCCCAAGGATGCCCCTTCGCCCCCGGCAGCCAATACTCCGGCCAATGCCCGGCCGGAGGTAATTCCTCCGGCAGCCAGCACCGGGATATGAGGAAACCGTTCCACCAACTCAACCAGCAGAGGCAGTAGGTTCATCTCGCCGGTATGTCCGCCGGCTTCGTTGCCTTGGGCCAGCAGAACCTCTGCCCCGGCGTCCAGCGCCGCCAGCGCGGCCTCCGGCGATTGCACCTGGCAGATGGTAACGGCTCCCGCATCCTGGGCCCGGCCCAGCCAGGGGCGAGGGTCGGCAAAGGAAAATATCACCACCGGAGGGCGCTCTGCCAAGGCAATCTCAAAGTTCTCCGGGTTGGATTCAATCAAGTGAGTGATAAAGCCGATGCCAAAGGGCCGGTCGGTCTGGGTTCGTATGAATTCTATCTGCTGCTTAAGCCACGCAGGGCCAAAACCGTTGCTGCCGCCAAATGTTCCCAGTCCCCCGGCTAGAGAAACCGCAGCCGCCAATTCCCCGCCGCTGTGGTTGCTCATGGGCGCGGACATTACCGGGTAGTCCAGGTTAAGCAAGCCGGTAAAGCGAGTTCGCAGCATGGCAGTTTTATCCTTTACCTATCTGTGCTGGAAAGACCGGATCATTACGTTTGGGATTTTGGTCAGCCGTCCCACGATTAAATAGTAGAAAACCCCAGAGGGGAGCCGGATGTTCTTAGCCCTGCTCCCTTGCCAACTTTCCCGCTTCCTCTGCCATCTTCCACCCCATCCCTTTCCCAAAGCGGTAGACTAGGCTGTAGCGCACGGACTCCGGGTCTGTGTCTTCGCCCAATTCCGCGGCCATCGACGTCACAGGCCGGTCGGTTATGCCGCAAGGCACGATATGGCGGTAGTAGGACAGGTCGGTGTTTACGTTTATGGCGAAGCCGTGGAAGGCTATGCCGCGGCTGATCTTCACCCCGATGGCGGCTATCTTGCCGCCCCCGGTCCACACGCCGGTCAATCCCGGCTCGGTGTGGGCGTTGATGTCGAAGTCAGCCAGAGTCTCGACGATGACCTGCTCCAGCGTGCGCACGTATTTCAGCGGGCCGCCCCAGTTCCGCAGGTTGATGACCGGGTAGCCCACCAATTGCCCCGGCCCGTGGTAGGTGATTTGACCGCCCCGGTCGGTGTCGTAGACCGGAATGCCTGCGGAGGCCAGCTCATCCTCTGAGGCCAGCAGGTGGCCGTCCCGGCTCAGGCGCCCTCGGGTGTAGACGTGAGGATGCTCCAGCAGCAGCAGCGTGTTGGACGTCTGGCCGTCGTGGACCCGGTTAACCAACGTGTCCTGAAGGGCGCGGGCCCGGCAGTATTCCACCGTCCCCAGCCAAGCGTACTGGCAAAGCTCTGGCGGCATCAGGCTTGGCTGGCCGAGCCTAATAGACCGGGGCGCCGGGGACGAAGGACTCTAGCCGCGTCTTGACCGCATCCAAAAATCCGCTGGCCTCTACTCCATCGTTGATCCGGTGGTCAAAAGCCAGGCAGATGTTCATCATGGAGCGGATGGCGATGGCCTCGTCATTATATACGGACGCGGGGCGCACCACCGGGCGTTTCTCGATGGTCTCGGTGGTCATAATTCCGGCCTGCGGGTAGTTGATGATAGGGCCGGAGACCAGCGAGCCGCCGAGGGCGCCGGTGTTGTTGAGGGTGAACGTCCCTCCCTGCACGTCCTCAATGGTCAGCCGGTTGGCGCGGGCGCGTTCGGTGATGTCGTGGACGGCGTGGGCCAGCCCGGCGATGGTCAGCCGGTCTGCGTTGTGTATTACCGGCACGATGAGGCCGTTGGGCGCGGCGACCGCCAGACCGAGGTTGATGCGCCGCTTCAGGATGATCGAGTCGCCGCCCCAGGTGGCGTTCAGCGTCGGTACTTTGCGCAGTGCCTCAACCACGGCGCGAATCACGAAGGGCATATAGGTAAGGGCCACGCCCTCCTGCCGCTCAAACTCGGCCCGTATGCTTTGGCGCAGGGCCACCAAGCCGGTGACGTCGACTTCCTTCACGCTCCAGGCATGGGGAATCTCGGTGACGCTGCGCACCATCGCCTCGGCAATCATCCGCCGCACCGGCGTCAGGGGCAGGAGTTCCTCATCCGGCCCAGCGGGAACCGGAGTGGCGGGGGAAGGCGCAGCCACGGGAGCCGGGGGTGCCGGAGCGGGAGCAGGTTCCGGCTGCGGTTCCGCCAGAAAGCGCAGCACGTCGTCGCGGGTGATGCGTCCGCCCAGTCCGGTACCTTGAATTCGGTTCAAGTCCACCGAATGCTCGCGGGCCAGCCGCCGCACGGCGGGCGACAGGCGGGGCGCGCCGCCGGCTGGGGCGGGAGTACTGGGAGCGGGCGAGGCTACAACGGCAACTGCCGGGACTGCTGCCGGAGCGGGTGTTGGAGGCTGTGACGCTATGCCAGCAGTCGGCTCCATGGCCTCAACTGCCGCCCCGCCGGTGGGGCCGACGGGGGTGATGTCGCGCATCAGGTAGCCGGTGGTGCTGGCGTGAGCCGCGGGTGCGGGCGGGGCCGCCTCCGCTGGTGCTTGAGGCCGGGGCGCGTCCACCGACGGTGTTTCTCCGGGGGCGCCGACCTCGGCGATGGGCGCGCCCATCGGCAGGGTTTCTCCTTCGGCGGCCAGCACTCGCAACAGTTCGCCTTCCACTGGCGAAGGCACTTCCATAGTAACCTTATCAGTTACGATTTCCACCAGCGGCTCGTAGCGCCGCACGGAGTCGCCGGGCTGCTTTAACCATTTGCCGATGGTGCCTTCGACCACCGACTCGCCCACGTGGGGGAGTTCAACCGTTACTGCCAATTGCGCACCACTTGCCTGTAATAGTTCTCTCTCCGTCCGGGAGAGGGTTCGGGTAAGGGCGTTAAGCTAATTCAGTATGCCGCCAAGCGGCGCAGCGCGGCGGCGATTTTTCCAGTGTCGGGGATGTAGGCTTCTTCCAGACTCTGGGCGAAGGGCATGGTTGGCACGTCGGGGCCGCAGACGCGCATGATTGGCCCGTCGAGATACTCAAAGGCTTCGTCGGCCACCAGCGCCGCGATTTCCGCGCCTATGCCGCCGGTGATGTTGTCTTCGTGGGCGATGATCAGCTTCCCTGTCTTGCGCACGGAGGTCAGTATCGTCTCCCGGTCCAGTGGGGACAGGGTGCGCAGGTCAACCACCTCGGCGTCGATGCCCTCGGCGGACACTTCCTGCGCCGCCTCCAGGCAGTAATGCAGCGTCAGGCCATAGCTCACCACGGTCACGTTGCTGCCTGGCCTCTTTACGTCGGCCAGCCCCAGCGGCAGGGTGTACTCACCTTCGGGAACTTCGCCCCGCACCAGCCGGTAGGTCTTCTTGTGTTCCAGGAACACCACCGGATTGTTGTCGCGGATGGCACTCTTGAGCAGCCCCTTGGCGTCGTAGGGGTTGCTGGGCGTGACCACCTTCAGGCCCGGCGTGTGGAAGAAATGGGTCTCTACGTTCTGCGAGTGGAACAGCCCGCCCCGGATGCCGCCTCCGTAGGGTATGCGAACTGTCATCGGGACCTGCACCGCGCCGTTTGTGCCGTAGCACACGCGAGCCGCCTCGCCGATTAGCTGGTTAATTGACGGCCATACGAAGTCGGAAAACTGTATCTCAGGCATGGGCCGCTGGCCCCGGAAGGCCGCTCCCAACGCAATGCCGACGATGGAGGCTTCGGCCAGTGGAGTGTCTATGATGCGGTCTTCGCCGAATTCTTCCATCAGACCCTGAGTTGCCAGGAACACGCCGCCGCGCGCGCCCACGTCCTCGCCCATGACGAAAACGGTGGGGTCGCGCTGCATCTCCTCCCGGATGGCTTCCCTGACTGCTTCTATGACGTTTTTAACGGCCACGGATTAAGACTCCTTCCTCAATCTCCCCCCCTCCCCAAGGAAAGGGAACGCCCTCGCCCTTTGGGAAAGGGGATTAACCGGAGTAGACCATGTGATGCAGGGTGGAAACATCGGGCGGGCTGGCGCTGTCGGCGGCGTCGGTGGCTGCGTCTACGGCAGCCAAGGCGGCGACGGCGGTCTCGTCTATTTGCTCTTGGGTCAGCACCCCATTCTCCAGCAACAGATTCCCGAAGGAAATCAGGGGGTCGCGCTGGCGGGCCTGGTCCAGTTCATCGGCAGGGCGGTAGCGCCGGTCGTCGTCGTCGGTGGTGTGCGACATAAAACGCTCCACCTTCATTTCCAACAGCACCGGCCCCTGCGTTCGGGCGTTGGCGATCGCCTCCCGCGTGGCCTCGTAGCAGCCGATGAAGTCCATTCCATCTATGGAGAAGCCTGGGAAGCCGTATCCGGCGGCCCGGCTGGCAACCTCCTCGACACCCATCTGCTTGCGCTGGGGCACCGAGATGGCGTAGCGGTTGTTCTCGCAGATGAAGACCACCGGCAGCTTGTGCACCCCGGCGAAGTTCATCGCCTCGTGGGTCTCGCCCTGGCTGGAGGCCCCGTCGCCGAAATAAACCAGCGCAACGGTGTCCTCTCCCCGCATCTTGCAGGCCATGGCGTAGCCAACTGACTGGGTCAGCCCGGCGGCGACGACGTTGGAAATCTGGATAATTTTGCGAGGCAGGTCGGCGCCCTGGAGGGGAAACTGGCGTCCGTTGCTGTAAGGGTCGCCCACCTTGCCCATGAAGGAACGCATAACCTGCTCGGCGGTCAGACCGGCAGCGAACTTGAGCGCCAAGTCCCGGTAATACGGGAAGAGGAAACAGTCGCCGTCTTTCTCAGCTGCCAGCAGGCTGCCCAACTGGGCGGCTTCGTGGCCTTGGCTGGAGGCGGCAATGGGCACCTTACCTTGGCGGTTGAGCGCCCATATCCGCTCGTCAATGGTCCGGCAGAACACCATACGGCGGTAGAAATCGGCCAAGTCGTCTGCGGTCAGGTTCCCCGGCAGGAGGCCGGCGTCCTCAGCGATGGTTGCGCCGCCGCTGTTCCGGGGTTCGACTGTGGCGCGAGGCTTTCGAGGTGGCATTGTTTCTCCCGTGTTCCGGCCCTTGAATTTCAAGAGAATCACAAGGCCTGGAGTAGTAGAGGGCGAAAATCCAACGCGAATAAGGCAACCGGGGCCAAAGCCGACCCCGGAGACAGCGCGACTAATTATAGCCAACCCAACCCACTGCCGCAAATGCCGGCGGCTGCCTCTATCGAAGTCCCTGCCTGACATTACCAAACATAACAGATTGGCATAACGCGACAAACCGGCGTGGGGCTTCTGCGGCCACGCCCACTCTGGGCAACGATGTCCCCGGTGGACGAATTTCGTCCCTAGATACAGGCTTTTTACAGTTCTAAAAATTGTCCTCTAAAGGCCGGGAAAATGGCTGAATTTGCGCGGATAGCCCCGTTGACAGCCTACGGCGGATATTGCTAATTTTCGAGCACTGTTCCAGCGAGGCAGCCAAAGATACTGATATGTAAACCTGAATTGTGGCCGGAGATCCCGGCCCGCGGGATCTTCAAGAGTCCGGTGCGCTGCCGGATTCGGGGAAGTTCAGGTGGACGGCCGCGACCCTGGAAGCGCCGTAATACCGGCGGCAGACCACATTTTTCCTTAGCGGCCATGTGCCGGAGAGTTTTCCTTTGCCCTTTTTGACCGGTTGGCCCAAACGTGAAGCGGCGGGCACAGGAGCATAGGCAGGAATGAGAAGTTCATCAGCCAGGGAGGTCTGGAAAGCGGTGCTGGGGGAACTCCAGATGCAGGTGCCGCGGCCTACCTTTGAGACTTGGCTGAAACCCACGGAGGGCGTGGCCCAGTCGCAAAGCAACGACGGGGGGCAGGCATTTGTCGTCGAGGCACCCACTCCCTTTGCCGTCGAATGGCTGGAGCGCCGTATGTTTCACGCTCTCCACCGCACCTTGGAGAAAGTGTTAGGCCATCCGGTGGAGCTTCAGTTGCGAGTCAAGTCGGAGGGAATCTCATACGCCGTCGAGCGGGCCGAATTGCCGCCCGGCGTGAATCAGGAAGCGAACCAGCCCCTGTTTGAGTTTCGCTCGCTGAACCCCCGCTATACCTTCGAGACTTTCGTCGTTGGCCCTTCCAACCGGTTGGCTTTCAGCGCGGCCCAAGCAGTCGCCGAAACCCCGGGAGTCGCCTATAACCCGCTGTTCCTGTATTCCGGGGCCGGACTGGGCAAGACTCATCTCTTGCAGGCCATGGGCCACACCTGCGCCCGGCGGGGAATGTCGGTGCTTTACGTTACTTCGGAGCAGTTCACCAACGAATTCATCACTGCCATCCGCAACCGCACCACCGAGGACTTCCGCAAGCGTTACCGCTCGGTGCAAATGCTGCTGGTTGATGACGTGCAGTTCCTCAGCGGCAAAGAGCAGACTCACGAGGGCTTTTTCCACACCTTCAATGACCTGCACAACTCAGGCAACCAGGTGGTGGTGTCGTCGGACCGGCCCCCCCGCGCCCTGCCGCTGATGGAGGAACGGCTGCGCTCCCGGTTTGAGTGGGGTCTTATAGCCGACATCCAGCCCCCCGATCTGGAAACTCGCATGGCGATTCTGGCCAGCAAGGCCGACGAGATGCACGTCGGGCTTGACGATGCGGTCCTGGAGCTGATCGCCAAGCGAATTCAACGCAACGTCAGGGAGCTGGAGGGCAGCCTGAACCGCATGGTGGCCTATGCCCAGTTGATGAACGTCAGCATCACGCTCGACACCACGGAACGCATCCTGAACGACGTTGCCCCGGAGCAGACCCGCGCCTCCATAGACCCGCAACGCATCCTGTCCGAGGTGGCAAGCTACTTTGGCCTTCAGGTGGATGACCTGGTGGCCCGCAACCGCAAGCGGAAGGTGTCGGTGCCCCGTCAGGTGGCGATGTATCTGCTGATTCACGAAATTGGGCTGCCTCCGACTCAGGTTGGCAGACTGCTTGGAGGCCGCGACCACTCCACGGTTATACACGGCGCCGGCAAAATCAATGGCGAGATGAACGAGGACAGCGAACTGCGCCACGACGTGCAGGCCATCATGGAGTCTATCTTCGCCTGAGCACCGCGCCGCTGGCCCGGAGCCGCTGTTTGACACCGCCTCAAAGCCAAGCCAGTATAGGCACGGCATCACGCTGATACACGGCCAAGAGGGTAATGGCTTCAAGCCTGCCAAGAGGTGCCATAGCGCTGTTTGGAGTAGGTGCGATTCTCGCCGTCGCCGCAATCGTGCAAATGGCGCTGGCCCAAGAGCCACCGCCGGAGGAGGGCGACGAAGCCACGTCAGCGGGGCACTCGTGCGATCCATGGGGCTGCGACCCCCATCCAACCGCCACCAAAAAGCCACCGACGCCCACCTACTGCCATCCCTTGCATTGCATTTACCCTACCAGCACGCCCAAGCCCACTTCGACACCACGGCCCACCAGTACCCCCATGCCCACATCGACGCCACAGCCCACCAGCACCCCCATGCCGACGGCAACACCTACGCCCAAGCCCACACCGACTCCAACTCCCTTGCCGCCAACCAACACGCCTACGCCCAAGCCCACCGCGACGCCAACTCCCTTGCCGCCAACCAACACGCCCACGCCGCCTAGGCCCACGTCAACGCCGGATCCCTTGGTGCCGCCCTCCGGCCTGCAACTGAGCATCAACCAGTATGCAGGGGAAGAGGACATATTCCTGCTCGGATACCAACGCAACGGAAGTTGGCAACACCGTGAGTCGTTCCAACTGTACCGTGCAAGTAGCAAGAAGGGTCCATATTCGACGGTAACAACCACCCGTGCAACAACCGGGGCGGCCAGCATACCGGCGCAGGCCCTGTTTCTAATCCCTCCGGGCAGCAACGACAAGTGGTTCAAGGCCCAAGGCAGGACCTGCAAGCAAAACACCACCCAGTGCGGCTCATGGGGCCACTATTCCAACAAGGTGCACATTGCGCGGCCGCCACTACCTCCCACCAACACGCCCACACGCCCACACCAACGTTGACACCCACGCCAACCCTACTTTCTTCAAAAGAGTGTGTGAACTTGGAGGGACAGGCTAGTGCTGCTGGCCCAGACGCGAAGATAATACAGATAGCTTTCCCAAATCCCTTTTCCGTTTTACAACCACAGAGTTGCTATGACGTGTCAATTTCCATCTCGGACAGTGTTTCGGAGACAGCTGAGTTTAGAGTCGAATTGATGGCCGAAGGCGAACTTGCCTTCGATTCCAACTGTACCGACCGAAAAGAAAATTGGGAAGGACTCACCGGGAGAAGTTGGTATACTAGGAAATTCACTGTATGGGCTTGTGATCCGGGTGAAGGAACTCTGACGGCGACTCTGTATAATACGAATCGTATGGATAACCCTATAGACACTGATACGAGGACTGTGCAGGTTGTTTTACCTACGCCCACACCGACGCCTTTGCCTACACCGAAGTTGCCGGACTTGACATGGGAACTTATAAGACTTCCTTGCTATATTAATAATGAACACACCAGAGGTAGCCACGGAACCGTAGTGGTAACTGATGGCAACGAAATTAAATATATAGCCAGATCTGATTTCTACCATGGTATAAACCCAGGCTCCGGAGATTCGCCTGCTAGTAACTTTGGCAACACGTTGATCTTACTTGCAAAATATGCCACAGCAAAATATGCATGCTTTGTTGGAGTATCAAGGCACTGGGCGCCAGAATCTGTTTCAACTAGTATTACTGCTACTATGACAACTGGAACGAAAACCCATCCTTATTCCAATATATGTGAAGGCTCGTGCTACGCTGTATCTCGTATTGAAGGAGTCTCCCTTGTGTCATCAGTCATGAGTGACTTGCAGATCAGCATACAAGCAGAGCATAAGTTCTCTTCAGAAACTGTAGAGACTTCAGCATCAGATACTATAAAAGGTCTGTAGAAGGATATTCTATGAATCATATCGTCGGACGATATCGCGTACTGGCTTTGCTAGCCGTGGCAATAATTTCAGGATTAGCTATATTGCTAATGTGGCACACGTCCAGTAGCGACCAAGTTACCGATGCTATAGCAGCAATTGCCGATGCTTGCGGTAATTTCGAAGGAAATTATAACACAACGGGGAGTGCCACTAGTATATCTGGTCTCAAAGAAACAACGGTGATCCAAGTTCGCTATAGCAGTGACAATTTGCACGGAGTCACGTCTCAAGAAAATACCTTACTGAAAGACGAATTGATAATAATAACTCAGATATCTTCCGAATTAGATACCGTTGGTTTAGCGCAAAGCCAAAGCAAAAATGAAGGTGGTGAGTCCTACATAATCCATTATTCGCGCTCCACTGACAACCGAGGTGAATGGAGCGGCTGGGAAGTAGATACTCAGGGAGGGAATACTAAAGGAACAGGCTCCTCCGGCCTTGAAGTACAATCAGATTCATCAGACAACGCCAGTTTTTGTTGGTGGCCAGCCGAGTATTTCGACGACATCAAGTCTGTAGGAAAAGAAGATATATTAGGAATCAAGACCACGCATTACGTAGCAACTCGCAGCCAGGGATGGCTGGGAGAGGAGGAAAGGTATGACTTTTGGGTTGATGAATCGACGATACTCGTACGCCAGAAGTGGGACTGGGACGGCGCGGTTACGTTATTCACCTACTCCGGCTGGGGCGAGCCAAACATCATCGTTGCGCCGGTGACCGGCACGCTGCATGAGGCGTTCATTGACGTGGGCGCATCCGGCGGCGCGGTGGGCTTCACCAGCGCGGCGGGGGAGCTGGTGTCGGCCGGGTTCACGGTGGACGGCAGCGCGACGACCATCCAGGAACTGACGTGGCAGAACGGCACGGTTTCGCTGACGTTGAGTCCGCAGAATACGCTGACCGGCTATGTGCTGGACTTCTTCGCAGTGGACGGCACGGTGTCGCTGAGTTTGGACGCGGCGACGGCCGCCAGCGGCAAGCTGAGCTGGCCGGTGGCCTCCCAGCCGTGGCAGGACGGCGACCACCTGATGCTGCGCATCCGTGAGACGGGTTCCACGCCGATTCTCCCGCCCACGCCGGAGCCTACGGCTACGCCGACTCCGGCGCCGCTCCCTACTTCCGCGCCGACGGCTACGCCCCGGCCCGACGCCTATGTCGGCGCCGGGGGTATCGGGGATCGTAACGAGCTTGTCGCCGACGCCTTTGACCATTGCCGTTGGCGAGACGGCGGCCTTTACCCTGGGGGTTAAGCCAACGTTCTTGGGCATCCGGGTCGAGGTGAACGCTGCCGGAGATACCGGAAACCTGTCCCTGAACGGCGAATGCCCAGGGGCTGTGGACGCCGCAAAGACCAGTTTTAACGGCCTCACGGTGGAGTTGCTGGGCTGCGCGGCCGGCCTGGTATCGGTGGGGCTGTATCAGGGTTCGGTCCTGTGGAAAGGCTACACCGTAACAGTGCTGCCGGCGCCCACCGCCACCGCCACCCCGTAGCGGCGCCGCTCCGACGAGCGATGAGACCTGGCAGGGCAGTGGCGGGGACTGCCGGAAACGCCCTCACTCTGGGCCGCCATCCCCAGAGGGAGAGAGGGACTTTGCTTTGGAAACGCCCGGACGGCCCTTGTCGGCGGTTCCGCGAGTGGTGTCTGGTTGTGTACAATGGCGGGGTGAAAACTCACGTAATCGTCAAGACTCACGAGTTGGCCCTTAAGGGCAAGAACCGTCCGTGGTTCATGCGGCGGCTCACCGAGAACCTGCGCCGCGCCACCGAGGGCGTTGGGGTTACCCAGGTCTGGCAAGGTCGGTTGATGGTTGGCCTGACCCTGGACGATGCAGGCAGTTGGCCGGTGGTGAAAGAGCGAGTCCGCGACTGCTTCGGAGTTGCCAAGTTTTTCTTGGCCCATGAATTCCCGCAAGACCTGGATTTGATTCGGGAAGCCCTGACCAAGATGCTGGAAGGCCGGGAATTCCGGTCGTTTCGCATGGTCACAAACCGCGCTGACAAGCGTTTCCCGCTGACCTCTCCGGATGTGAACCAAGAGCTAGGCCGTTTCGTTGAGGAGTTGACCGGGGCCCGCGTAGACCTTAAGAACCCGGACCTGTCCATCTATCTGGACATACAGGCCCGGGGAATACTGCTGTATTTTGACGAAACTCCGGCCCACGGCGGGCTGCCGGTGGGAGTGAGCGGGCGGGTGGCGGTGATGCTGTCCGGGGGCATAGACTCTCCGGTGGCCGCCTGGCACATGATGAAGCGCGGTTGTACTGCCTCGTTCGTGCACTTCCACAGCTACCCGCTGGTTGACCGTTCGTCCATCGAAAAGGCGGGAGAACTCGCGCAGCACTTGACCCGTCACCAGCTCCATTCCGAGCTGCTCCTGGCCCCGCTGGCCGAGATACAGAAGCGCATAATTGTCGAAACGCCGCCGTCATACCGGGTGCTGCTGTACCGCCGGTTCATGCTGCGTATCGGCGAAACCCTGGCTCGTCGCGCCGGAGCCAAGGCCATCGTGACCGGCGAAAGCTGCGGGCAGGTTAGCTCGCAGACGCTGGACAACATAGCGGTAGTTGACGACGTGGCCGGTATGCCGGTTCTGCGGCCTCTCATCGGCCTGAACAAGGAAGAGATCGTCGGAATGGCCCGGGGCATTGGCACTTTCCCCATTTCGATTCAGCCTGACCAAGACTGTTGCTCGCTTTTCGTGCCAAAGCATCCCGAAACCCGAGCCCGCCTGTCCGTAATAGAGCGCATTGAGCAGGGGCTTCCCGTGGCGGAGATGGTGGCTGAAGCCCTGGCCGGCGTCGTTCGCGAGCGGATCCCGTCGCCCTACTCGCAGCCGGATTAAACGCAGAGGGCGCGGAGATTGTTCGGAATGTCTCCCGGCCCGTGGTGAAAAAGTGGACGACCGGCTGCTGCTGAGCGACGTCCTGAAGCGAGTTTCCCGCTCCTTCTACCTGAGCATCCGGGCGTTGCCGGCGGGAATGCGGGAGCCGGTGGCGGTGGCCTACCTGCTGGCCCGCGCCGCAGATACCATCGCCGACACGCGCGCCCTGCCACCGTCGCAGCGGCTGGAGCGTCTGCTGGCATTCCGCGCCCAAGTCGAGGGGCTGGCGTCGCGGGAAGCCATCGGTAGCATCGTAGCCGGAATCGGCGAACGGGCCGACGGAGCATCCCCGGCGGAGACGGCGCTGCTAGGCAGCATTGGCCGGGTGTTTGACCTGCTGGAAGCGCTACCGGAGGCTGACCGCGAGCAGGTGCGCTGGGTGGTCGCAACCCTCACCCGCGGGATGGAGCTGGACCTGACCACCTTCCCGTCCGAGGACTCAGGAACCGTCGCCGCCCTGAAAACGCCGGAGGAACTGGACTGCTACACCTACTTGGTAGCCGGCTGCGTCGGCGAGTTCTGGACGTCGGTGGCAATGGCCCATCAGTCCCGGCTCTCCGATTGGGACGCCGGGCGGATGAGCGCCCTGGGCGTGCGTTTCGGCAAGGCGCTGCAACTGACCAACGTGCTGCGCGACGTTCCCCGCGACCTGCGAACCGGCCGGTGCTACCTGCCGGAGTCCGACCTGGCTCGTGTCGGCCTTGCGCCCGCCGGCCTGCTCGACCCGGCCAACGCCGAGCGAGTCCGGCCCGTGCTGACGCCGTGGATTCGCGCCGCGCTGGAGCATTTCGAGGCCGCCGAGAGCTACCTGCTGGCCGCGCCGCGCCGCTGCCTGCGCCTGCGATTGGCCGCGCTCTGGCCCATCGTGCTGGGCCTTGCCACCCTGGAAATTCTGGCCCGCAATGACGCCTGGCTCGACCCGGCGCGTCCCTCGCGGGTGAAGCGCCGGTGGGTCTACGGCATGATGGCCCGCTCCCTGCTGGCCGCCCCGTCCGACACGCTCCTGCGCTTCTGGATTCGCCGCCTGCGCCGCAAGGTGGAAAAGGCCCTGAATGGAAGGTGAAGTCCGGCGCGGTTCTGTATTGGAAGTGCTGGCCGTGTTCCTGCGGCTGGGATTAACCTCTTTCGGAGGCCCGGTCGCCCACTTGGGCTATTTCCGGGAAGAGATAGTAGTCCGGCGAAAATGGCTGGAAGAGGCCGCCTATGCCGACCTCGTGGCGCTGTGCCAGTTTCTGCCTGGCCCGGCCAGCAGCCAGGTGGGGATTGCGCTGGGCCTTCGCCGCGCCGGACTGTCTGGAGGGCTGGCCGCCTGGCTGGGCTTCACCACCCCGTCGGCGGTGGCGCTCATCCTGTTCGCCTATGGCATAGCGCGTTTCGGCGACGTGGCCGGAGCTGGCTGGCTGGATGGGTTGAAGATTGCGGCGGTGGCGGTGGTGGCGCTGGCAGTCTGGGGTATGGCGGGCAACCTCTGCCCTGACCGCCCCCGGGCGACAATGGCCCTCGCCGCCGCCATCGGAGTGCTGGCATGGCCCACCGGCTGGGCACAGTTGGCGGTCATAGCCGTGGCGGGAATAGTCGGCTGGCATTTGCTGCGGACAGGCCAGGCCGATACAGCCCCGGTGCAGCAATTTCCGGTAAGTCGCGTATTCGCCGTCCTCTGCCTGGCGATTTTCGGAGCGCTTCTGGTGGGCCTGCCTTTGTTGCGACAGGCTTTCGCTGCCGAACAGGTCGGCGATCTATTGCAAGTTTTCAACAGCTTCTTCCGGGCCGGGTCCTTGGTCTTTGGCGGCGGCCACGTGGTGCTGCCCCTACTTCAGGAACAGGTCGTTACGCCGGGGTGGGTGAGCAACGCGGAGTTCGTCGCCGGTTATGGCGCGGCCCAAGCCGTCCCTGGGCCGCTGTTCACCTTCTCCGCCTACTTGGGGACGGTTCTTGACGGCTCGCCTACCGGCTGGTCAGGCGGCCTGTTCGCTTTGGCCGCCATCTTCCTGCCTTCCTTTCTGCTGGTCATCGGCGTGGCGCCTTTCTGGGACAAGCTGCGGAGTTGGGCCAGCTTTGGCGGGGCGCTGCGCGGCATCAACGCCGCGGTGGTGGGGCTGCTGCTGGCCGCGCTCTACGACCCGGTATGGACCAGCGCTATCCATGGGCCGGAGGACTTTGGTCTGGCGTTGGCGGCTCTGGCGCTTTTGGCTGTCTGGAAGTGGCCGCCCTGGCTGGTAGTGGTGCTCTCGGCGCTGGGCGGGCAGGCGCTGACGTTCATCGTCTAGCCCTGCCCTGAGCGAACCCAAGGGTATGGCGGCCGCACACCAGGGTTTTGATTGTCGCAGAACGTTTCCGTACGTAGCGCTACCAGAATCTGGCGAAATTTGCCAGCGGGCCGTTGGGGCCGCACTGGGGATAGAGGCTTTGTATGATGCCAAGGGGGTTGGGGCAGGCGTTGGATTTTTGGCAGCGCTCCAAGTATCGGTGAAGGTCGGTAAAAGTGTCTAGGCGGAAGCCGCGGGCGGCTAGGCGCTGGATGAAGCGATGGGGCTCGGACAATGCGCCAGGTTCCGGAGCCGGGGCTGGGTTGCTGCTGGCGTTGGCGCGGGCGACGGCCCACTGGTCGCAGAATTCCTCGGCGATGGGGTGTAGGCGCGCTACGGCTAGGGGGATAGCGTATTTGCGGCGCAGGTAATTGATGCGGTTTCTGACCTGGATCAAGGTCTGGCTTAAGGACATGGTTTCAGCTCCGGCGCGTATTTGGGTGGGTTGGCGGGCTGGAAATTTTCACTTTCCCGGTCATTTCCAGTCATTTCCAGTCATTTCCGCCAGTGGCTGAATTTGGGCTGGGTTTTGGTGTTGGCGAGGGTTGCCGATCGGTACATAAATAATACTACGGGGGTGTGCCAGGGGTTGGCAAGGGGCAAGTGTCAGGAAAAGCTGGGGGGCTCAACGGGGGGCAACGCAGGGGACGCAGGGGGAACACGGGGGCATCCGCTAGTCCCTCATCCTTAGCAGGGCGGCAAGCCACCGAAGTCGTAGTGTCGCAGCCGGCCTAGCATACCGGTTGGTACGCACCCGCTCAACTGGTTAAGGCCGAGGGACAGATCTATCAGGTTGGCGAGGTTGCCCAACTCTGGTGGTATCTCACCGCTCAACTGGTTCTCGCCGAGGGCTAGATATGTCAGGTTGGCGAGGTTGCCCAACTCCGGCGGTATCTCACCGCTCAACTGGTTCTCGCCGAGGGCTAGGGATGTCAGGTTGGCGAGGTTGCCCAACTCCGGCAGTATCTCACCGCTCAACTGGTTCGCGTCGAGGTACAGCTCTTTCAGGTTGGCGAGGTTGGCCAACTCCGGTGGTATCTCACCGCTCAACTGGTTCTCGCCGAGGGCTAGGGATGTCAGGTTGGCGAGGTTGCCCAACTCCGGCAGTATCTCCCCGCTCAACTGGTTGTGGTAGAGGTTCAGGCTTGTCAGGTTGGGGAGGTTGGCCAACTCCGGCGGTATCTCCCCGCTCAACTGGTTGTGGTAGAGGATCAGGCTTGTCAGGTTGGGGAGGTTGCCCAACTCCGGTGGTATCTCCCCGCTCAACTCGTTATTCCAGAGGGACAGCGATGCCAGGTTGGCGAGGCGGCCCAACTCCGGCGATATCTCCCCGCTCAACTGGTTCTGTTTGAGGTCCAGGCTTATCAGGTTGGAGAGGTTGCCCAACTCCGGTGGTATCTCCCCGCTCAACTCGTTATTCCAGAGGGACAGATATGTCAGGTTGGCGAGATTGCCCAACTCCGGCGGTATCTCCCCGCTCAACTGGTTCCCGGGGAGCAACAATTCAATGACACGGCCGTTGTTGCCGGTGGTTACGCCGTCCCATTCGCCGAGTGGGGCGTCACTCAGCCAGTTATCGTTGCGAAACCAGTTGGGGCCGTTAGTGTAATTGTAGAGGGCAACCAGCGCTGCTCTGTCCGTTTCGGGCGAGGTCATCGCAGGTGGGATAGTTGTTGCCCTAGGAGTGGATGTAACCCTTTCCGCGGACGGGGTGCTTCCGGGCTGGCTAGTTGGCACGTCTGTTTCGGGCGCGGGGGTGGTGGTTGCACGGTTTCGGGCGCGGGGGTGGTGGTTGCGGACGGGGTACTTCCGGGCTGGCGCGTTGGGCCGTCGTCCCCGCTGCAGGCGGCTAACAGGAGCGAGACTGATAGAATCAGCGCAAGGATGGTACAGAGCGGGACAAGCCGCAAGTATTGGGGCATTTTGTCACTCTCTGGCTTTGGTTTACTGTGCGCATGCTTGTGGTGTGGCGCGGCTGGATACTAACACATAAACGGACGGCCCTTCGACGGGGACAGGGGACGCAGAGGCCCCTAGTCCTCCCACGGAGGGAGAGGGGCCTTTTCTCGACAATCAAGGCGCTGACTGCATCAGGGCTATCGCATTTGGATTTCTGGAGACCAGTTCAGGGTGAAAATGCTGCCCCCGGTAGTAATTTTGAGTGATAGGGTCCCCTCATCACAGTGTGTCAAGGCGAATCAAGCGGAAAATATCGCCGAAAATGCCACACGCAAGCCCCGAAATTTTCTAATGCGATAGCCCTGCTGATGCTCCAACCTTGGCTGGCGGGGTAAACGAGGTCGCTGTATCTTGGAACGTGCCGGAGCATGAGGGTTTGGTGGTCACCGGCTACACGGTACAGTGGAAGTGGGATGCGAAGTATGTTGACCTGTCCGTTCTCCGGTTGATGGAGGTCAGTTCCGGTTGGTACGTTTGGAATGGGGTTCATGTCCTCGGCACTTGGGGTGACGGCCGGTATGCCGAGGTGAAGTCGTTGGGCGGCGCGACGGTCTGGTTGCCCAGCGGTGCGGTTCATAGTCCCGCCAATTTCTCTGACATAGACGACGCGAAGCGCTGGGCGCAGTACATCATAGCCGATCACTACGAACCGGACTGGTTCGGCTCGGGCACGGCCACCGGAACTTCGTATACTATGACCGGACTGCCGGACGGCAGGGCCTATGCGGTGCGGGTGAAGGCGCACAGCCCGAACGGTAGCAGCCCTTGGTCCGGTGTGGCTTCGGCCACGACGGCGGCCCTGCCGGATGCGCCTGGCGCTCTGCAGTTGTCGGCGGACGGCAGTAACCTCACGGTCTCATGGGGTGCGCCGGGCGACAATGGTTCTGCGATTGTGGCCTACTCTGTACACTGGTTGAAGGTGGAAGGTCCGGGTTCGCTAGAGGCCGGTGAGAGGTGGGTGACAGGAGGGACTTCCACCACCGTGACCGGTTTGACCATCGGGGGGGAATATGCCGTGCGAGTGAAGGCGATCAATGTGGTCGGCGTTAGCGCATCGGAAATTTCCTATATCACGCTGAATTAGCGGCGTTGTGGCCTGACTGCCCGGTCGGCTAGGCGGTGCTCTACGCGCTCCCAGAGACGAATCTCTGGGAGCGCGTTGTTGCGTGATTTTTGGGTCCGAGTTTTTGGCGATGGCAGCTATCCAGGTTTTCGCATTCCGGGTGAGCATGAAACTCGCAGGCGACTGTGCTCACGATGCCTCGGAGGTTGGTGATGAACTGCTGGTCTACCCGAAAGGCAGCGGGCCCCGTTCCTTGACGGCCCTACGAATTCCTGTACCATACCCGTAATTGACCCGTAATTGGAAATACGCAGGCATACTGTGCAAATAAACAGGGGGAATAATGGCTAAATTCGTTCACGTTTACACTGGCGACGACGGCCAGTCGGTCGTCGAGGAACGGGATTTCGAGATGCAGAGCTTCGTCGATACGGAGGGGGCGCACGGCCTCTCGACTGAGCTAATCAACACTCCCGGCATAACCTTCCGGGTGTACGAACCCGGCTACTTTCTCGACTTCCACACGGCCCCGCGCCGTCAGTACAGCATCACTCTCACCGGCGAAATTGAGGTAGGCACGCCCGACGGCACCATCAAGCATTACGGCCCTGGCACCGTGCTGATGGCCGAAGATATGACCGGCACCGGTCACTCCACCCGTGTTGTAGGCACCGAGCCGCGCTTTGCCATCATTATCCCGCTGTCCGACTAGACTTGGGCTGAATACGCGAGGGGACGCCCTCACCCGATCCCTCTCCGGGGTGGCAAGGGAACTCTTAACCCGGCTCTGATTTTGATATCGAAGGCGAAGATTATGACCGCATACGCCAACCTGAGCGGCGAGTTCAACCCCACGGTTCCCACCCGCGTCATCTTTGGGCAAGGCAAGGCCGCCACGTTGGGGAGCGAAGTCGCGGCCTTGGGCGGCAAGCGCGCCCTGGTGCTGTCAGGCCGCACCGTGGCGGAGCAGACCGACGCCGTCCGCCGGACGCATGAGGCGTTGGGCGACACCGCCGTGGGGGTCTACTCGGGCCTGACTCAGCGGGCGCCGCTGGCCACGGCGGTTGAGGCCGCCAACTTGGCCGTCTCTCTCGGCGCCGATACGCTGGTGGGCGTGGGCGGCAGCACCATCTCCGACGCCGCCCGTA
Source organism: Dehalococcoidia bacterium (assembly GCA_965249065.1). Taxonomy (GTDB): domain Bacteria; phylum Chloroflexota; class Dehalococcoidia; order Lucifugimonadales; family UBA3495; genus VXOI01. The sequence goes on from CBDFLG010000002.1 coordinate 210,786, forward strand.
TGATTGCCGTGCTGATGGCCGAGGGCATCACCACCGTCGAAGAACTGCGGGATCAGAGCCACCGTCAGGATACGATGCTCCGCCCAAACCTGGACAGCAAACCGCTGCCCTACCAGGTTTCCATCCCGACCACGCTTTCGGCGGGCGAGTTCAATATGGGCGGCGGCAACGTGCTGGACGATGGCGAAGGTCACAAGATTCGGGTAGGACATCCCCGGCTCTACGCCGACCTAATCGTACTCGACCCCGAAATGACCGTCGGCACCCCCGACTGGCTGTGGCTGTCCACCGGAGTCAAGGCCCTGGACCACTGCATCGAGCGGCTGTACTGCCGGGGCAACCAGCCGGCCATTGACGCGCCGGTGCTGTCCGCCGCCGAAATGCTGTTCCACGCCTTGCCCCGCTCGCGGCAGTCGGACGGCGACGGCGAGGCCCGGCTGCAATGCTTGGTGGCGGCGTGGATGTCCATGATGGGCGCGCCCAATTTCGCTGTTGGCCTTAGCCATGCCATCGGCCACATCGTCGGCGTCAAGTATGCCGTCGGCCACGGCTACACCTCCTGCGTCACCCAGCCCTACGTGATGGAATACAACCGACCGGCCTCCGCCGCCAAGCAGGCGCTGCTGGCCCGCGCCGCCGGACACGACACGTCCGGGATGAGCGATGAAGCGGCGGCGGAACTGGCCGCCCGCGCCGTTGACGACTTCATCCTCGGCCTGGGTATGCCCCACCGTCTGCGCGAGCTGGAGATACCCGAGGAGGACCTGCCTGACATTGCCGAGCTGGTGCTGACCGACGGCGGCTGCCGTAACAACGCCGTCCCCATCACCGAGACGGAGCAGGTCATGGAGGTGCTGCGGCGGGCCTTCTAACTCCGCTCTGCCCCTGCCTTCCCGTCATTCCCGCGAAAGCGGGAATCCAGGGTGTTTATAGCGAAGCGAGGCCAGCCCTACCATAGCAAGAGCGCGTAGATTCCCGCTTTCGCGGGAATGACGATGGAATTGTGGTACCGATATTGGCGCCGGGGCGGGAATGAAAGCCCCGACGAGGAGCAAACAGATATGAAGTACGGATTTACGCTGCCGGGCCGGGGGCCGTTGGCCGCCCCGGAAACCTTGGGACGGATTGCCCGCAAGGGCGAGGAGCTGGGCTATGACGCCCTGTTTACCGGCGACCATATCCTGGTGCCACGGAACATCGCTTCGCCTTATCCCTACACCGAGGGCGGTGAGTTTCCCGGTAGCCCGTCGGGCGAGTCAATGGAGCAGTTGACGCTGCTGGCATTTCTGGCTGGGCAGACCTCTCGCATCCGGCTGGTGACCAGCGTCATCATCGTGCCGCACCGCAACCCGCTGGTGGCGGCCAAGGCCCTGGCGACGCTGGACGTGCTGTCCGGCGGGCGGCTGGTGGTCGGCGTGGGCGTGGGCTGGATGCGCGAGGAGTTCGAGGCGCTGAACCTGCCGCCGTTCGAGGAGCGCGGCGCGGTCACCGACGAATACATCCGGGCCTTCAAGGAACTGTGGACCAGTGACGATCCACACTTCGAGGGCAAGTACGTCAGCTTCGACAACATCAGCTTCTTGCCCAAGCCGGTGCAGAAGCCGCACCCGCCCATCTGGGTTGGCGGTGAGAGCCGTCCCGCCCTGCGCCGCACCGCCGAGTTGGCCGACGGCTGGTATCCGCTGGGATCCAACCCCACCTTCCCGATGGGGACGCCGCAACAGTTGGCCTCCGGGCTGGAGCGTCTGGCCGCCTACGCCCGACGCTTTGACCGCGACCCATCGGAAATCGAGACCATCTACCGGACGCACCAGTTCGAGCTTACCGACGACGCAGCCAATGGCGATCGCCTGCCCTTCGTAGGCAACGCGGAGCAAATCGCCGGCGACATCCGGCAGTACCAGGGTATGGGCGTCGGCTCGATGGTGCTGGACTTCCTGCGCCAGACTGAAGACCTGGACGTGATGCTGGGCCGGATGGAGCGCTTCGCCAGCGACGTGTGGCCGCTGGTATAGGGTGTGTTTGCGATTGGCGTAGGGGAGCACAGCCGTGCGCCCCTACGGGGGTTAGCGCGAATCCGTAGGGGCAGGTCGAAACCTGCCCCTACGCCATTTTTCAGAGCCAATGTCCTGCTACTCCCGGAAGTCCCGCTCGTACAACTCTTGGAGCCGCTGCAAGTGGGCTTCCGGGATGGGAGGCAGGTCTACGCAGCGGGCGATTTCTTCCGCCTCCGCCGCGTTCTTCACGCCGGGAACCGTGGTGTCTATGTCGGGGTTCATCAGGCTGAAGACCATAGCAGCCTGGGACAGCGTTCCGATTGGCCCGTCCAGCAGGAAGTCCAGCATGGCGGCTTTCCGCAGGTCGCCCTGCATCAGCGCGTCGCCGGGGGTTGGCGGGCGGTCGAGGGCCGGGGTCAGCGCGCCGGCGGCGTGGGATCGGATGCCGATGACGCCCATGCCCAGGCTCTTCGCCAGGGGTATGATTTGCCCGTTGTCGAATATGTCCGCGCCGGGCGGCGACGGTTCCTGCGCGGTTCGGTTGATCAGGTTGTAGTACGCGAGAACGGTGTCGTATTCGTCGCTTTCCATAATCCGCCGCATCGTCGGCACGTGGTGGTCCATGGCGGAGAGGCCGATGTAGCGGGTCTTGCCGGCCTGTTGCATCTCTTTATACGCTTCCAGCACCGGCCCCAGAACGTCATCGCCCGACAGGGAGTGGGCCACCTCGCCGCGATGCTCGGTGAAACGGTTGTGGACGTGCAGCACGTCCACGGAGTCTCGCCGCAACCGGCGCAGGCTGTTCTCGACGGACCGCCTGACGGCCCCGGCGACGTCGTCCATCTCGTCGGCCTGTAGCCGGACTTTGGTGGCGACAACCACCGGCTCGCTGCGCCCTTCCAGGGCCTTGCCCAAGGCTTCTTCCGCCTTGCCGTCGCCATAGGAGGGGGCTACGTCGAAGAAGGTTATGCCCAACTCCAGCGCCCGGTGTACCGAAAGGATAGCTTCCGCCTCGGTGGTGGCGCCCCAGACCTGCCCGATGCCGCCGCCGCCGAACCCGGCCCGCGACACGCTAAGGCCGGTGCGGCCCAGAATGCTGTATTCCATAACGCTAGTCCCGTCCTTCTACTGCCGCAGGCGAAAGCCTTTGGGAAGTGATGATGTAGGCGCGGCGTATTTCCTTGCCGAACAACTCCACGTTAACCAATTCAACTAGACCGTGCTCGACTTCTAGAGCGTCAAGAACTGGCGCCAGTACCGGGTGAGAAGGGTCCAGTAGCGTACTATCGGGTTTCCAGAACCACCTTTCGATTTCCATTATCTGCTGGATACCTTGGTAGAACGATTCTCGGACAGCTTTGTCGTCTTCTGACGGCCATTGGTGAGGATTAGACCACGGAGCTGCAGCGGCGACGTATGGGTTGGCGTTAGAATCGCTGTCTGCGTAGTATTCCGGCCACAGGAAACCGAAAAAAACAAATGGGCCATGCTTTTCGGAAAATTCGCGCTCGAATTTAACCAACCCTTCGATGGTCGGCTTGTGGTTGACGATAATCGGTTTCACAAGACCCCCAGGATTTGCTCAGTCGCGGATACCATTGCCTCAGGGAGCGGTAAGGCCGGGTCTGCGCCAAGGGGGATGTAGCGGACCTCTGGCTTCCATTTTGAGACTACATCCCAATCTCCCTGCTTTTCGAGCTTAATTTCTTTCTCAACCCCTGAAAGGTGAAGCAACACGCTCAAGTCATGAGTCTTGAATGAATGAAGGAAGTGAAATTCGGCCCCTGAATCGGGAAAGCCATCCCGATCCAAAGTTTCGCATATACGGGCTTTCAACGCCAATTCGACGGCATAACCGCACAAGTACAGGGCGCCTTCGCTTCGGCCAGTTGTCAAAAGAACGCGGGCGTCTTCCAGCCGCGCCGCGGACAAGGTGCGAAGTGTTGCAATGCTCAGCAAGGTATGTCTCGATCGGCCCAAAAAGGGTCTGGAAAATTGGGCGGTTAGGGTGGCCCACTTCGCCACCGCCTTCTGCTATGCCGTTACGTCGCCCTCGGCCAATTGGAAGTGTATGCCATGGGAGCTGCCGGTTTCGATGTTGAGGGTCTGGTAGCCGAAGGGGCTGACCGACGGGCCATCGCCGTGCAGGTCGTTGCCCTTGGACTTCAGGTCTGCAAAGACGTCGCCGATGCCATCCACGCCCCAGGCTACGTGCATCACGCCGGGGCCGGTCGCCTGCAACTGCCGTGCCATGGGGGTGTCGTCGCGCAGCGGCTCGAAGAAGTCCACCAGTGTCTCGCCGATGCGATAGAGGATGGACTTGAAGCCCCGGTCCTCGAACTCCTCGCGGGAAATGGGAGCGAGGGAGAAGTTTCGCTCCATATAGTTCGCCATGTCGTCGACGCTTTCCACAACGTAGGTCACGTGGTGAACCTTGTTCAACATAACATCCTCCGTCCTGTATCGGATTAGCTCCCGGCTCTCGTCCTCCAGCGGAGATAATGACGATGGGGTGCAGTGGCTGGTAGACTTGGCGCAAGCCTATTGGTTTTTCCGGCGCGATACAAGCCCCGGCCCCGGATGCCTGCACCGGAGACTTCGTTCTGAGAGAGATTTATGCCCACTTTTGCTGCCGACGACGGCGTTAATATCCACTACGAGGTTGCTGGGGAGGGGCTGCCGCTGGTTCTGGGCCACGAGTTCGCCGGCGACATCACCAGTTGGGAGCCGCAGGTTAACTTCTTCGCCCGCCGCTACCGGGTAATCACCTACTGCCATCGCGGCTATCCGCCGTCGGACGTTCCGGACGACCCGCAAGCCTACTCGCAGGAGCATCTGGTGTCCGATATGCGGGCGCTGCTGCTGCACTTGGGCTTTGAGCAAGCCTATATTGGCGGGCTGTCCATGGGCGGCAGCGCGGCGGTGTCCTTCGCCATCGCCCACCCGGAGATGTGCCGCGCCTTGATTGTGGCTTCGGCCGGTTCGGGGACCACCGACCGCGCCCGGCTGCTGGCCTCGTGGCAGGAGCTCAGCGACCTGATGCTCGCTCAAGGGATGGGGAAGTTCGCCGAGGGTTACGCCAACGGCCCGGAGCGGGTGCAGTTCCGGCGCAAAGACCCGGTGGGGTGGGAGAAATTCCGCGCCGGCCTCGCCGCCCACTCGGCCCAAGGTTCGGCCTACACCTTCCGCGGCGTACAGATGAAACGGCCGACCATTTACCAGTTGGAAGAGCAGTTGCGCCGGATAGAGGTTCCGGCGCTGGTGCTGATTGGCGACGAAGATGAGCCTTGCCTCGAGCCGGGGGTGTTTATGAAGCGTACAATGCCACGCAGCGGGCTGGCGGTCTTCCCGCAGAGCGGCCACACCATCAACCTGGAAGAGCCGGCGCTGTTCAACCAAGCTATCCTAGACTTCCTGACCGCCGTGGAAGCCGGAAGCTGGGCCTCTCGCGGCTGAATATTCCCCTCTGGGGGAGGGCGTTTACTCCTGCAACTCAGCGATGATTTTCCGCAGTTGCCGTTCGTCTTCCGCGCCCGAAACTGCCATGCCGAAGACTACTTCGTTTAGCAGGCCACCGTAGCGTTCCTTGACGGCGGCGGCAAGGTCTGCGTACTCCACGGCCACGGCGAACTTGTCGAGGATGTCGTCGGTAATCAGGCCGGTCATATCATCCCACTGACCTTTCAGTGACATTTCGTGCAAGCGGACGCTCACATCCTCGAAGCCGTGGGTTTCCAGCACCGGTGTGTAGGTGCGGGTAGAGGAATAGAAGGCAATCTGCCGCCGCGCCGCGTGCTTGCGTTCTTCGATGACGGAGCGGTTGGGGCCGGTGATTATGAAGCCGGAGCCGCTGAGGTTGACAGCTTTGGGGTCGCGCCCGGCCCGCTGGGCGCCGTCGGCGATATTGGGCAGGATGCGCTGCTCCAGATACTCCGGGGAACATAGCGGGTGCAGCGACAGCCCGTCGCACACCTCCCCGGCCACCCGGCAGTTGTAGGCGTTGACGGCGCTGACGAACACCGGCGGACGTGGCTGCTCCGACGGGCCAGGGCTGAAGAAAGGAGTCATCAGCGAAAAATTGTAATGTTCTCCATGGTAGGCCAGCCGAGTCCCGTTCTGCCACGAATCCCAAATGGCATGGAGCGACTGCACGTATTCCCGCAAGCGCGGGCCGGGAGCTGTCCATTGGGCGGAAAAGCGCCGCTCGATGTGTCCCTTGACCTGGGTTCCCAGCCCTAGCCGGAACCGCCCGCCGGAGAATTCCTGCAAGTCCATGGCGGCATAGGCGAAGACCATTGGCGAGCGGGGAAAAGCGATGGCGACACGCGGCTCCAGAGTCACGCGCGACGTGGTGGTTGCCGCCAGCGCCAGCGGCAGCAACGGGTCATGTCCGGTTTCCTCGGTGCATAGGCCGTCGTATCCTATGTCTTCGGCCCATTTCGCTTCTTCGGGAATGCCCTTGATGTTGCTGGTGTTCAAATGGTGAAGCACCCGAAATCCCATCGCTTCCTCCGTCGTTGCCGCTATGCCGTTGGGCGTGTCTGTGGAGTCCAAATGTCCTATCTGGCAGTGAAACCGCCGTCGACAATCAGCTCGGTGCCGGTGATGTAGGACGCCTCGTCCGACGCCAGGAACAGCACGGCGTTGGCGACCTCGATAGTGCGGCCTTCCCGTCCCATGGGCACGTCGTTAATCAGCCTTTCCCGGCGGGTGTCGCCGCGCTGGAATGAGGTCAGCATTGGAGGCATCATTCCGGGATGCACCGAGTTGATGCGGATGCCCTCTTTGGCGTGCTGCACTGCCGTGGCCTTGGTCAGCAAGCGCACCGCGCCCTTGGAGGCGTTGTAGCCGGGATGCACCGCTTCCTGCCCCACGATGCCGGAGATGGACGAGATGTTGACGATGGAGCCGCCGCCCAGCTTTTGCATTTCCGGCACGGCGTGTTTGATGCCGAGGAATACGCCGCGGGCGTTGATGTCCAGCAGGCGGTCCCAGGCTTCGGTGCTGCGGAAGTCGGTCTCCCCGCTGCCGCTGATGCCGGCGTTGTTGACCAGAACGTCCAGCTTGCCGTAACGGGCCACAATCTGCCCCACGGCGGCAATCCAGGAATCTTCGTCGGCCACGTTCAGGTTGACGTACATCGCATCGCCGCCGGCCTCGGCGATTTCGGCCTCGACCCGCCGCCCGTCTTCCTCTCGAATGTCGCCGATGGCCACTTTAGCGCCCTCGCGGGCGAACAGTTTTGATTCCTCAGCTCCCATGCCGTTGCTCCCGCCGGTAACCAGGGCAACCTTTCCTTCCAATCGCATAATTGTCCAACTCCTCCCTGCGGATTCTTCGCGCGTATGCACATTCCGGGGCCGAAAGCCTGGCGCGCGCCGGTTGGTGCTAGGATACCCCAATCGCCCGTTCTTCGCAGTACCGATTACACCTTACACAGAATACCGGGAGGCGCATACGGCCGCCAATGCTGCGTTGCTACAATAGCGGTATGCCCCGACGCTACCGGCCAAGAGAAGTTATCCGGAGTGCTCCTTCGGTTGGGGTGGGTGCGTGTTGAGCAGGAAGGAAGTCATGTTAAACTGACGCTGCCGGATGGGAATTATCCAGTCTCGGTTCCAGTGTCCGGCCCAATACTGGACCCCGGAACCTTCAATTCCATCGCCATAAAATGCGGCATGAGCGGCCCGCAACTCATGGCTCTGATGGAGGAATATCTGTAGATGGCGACGAAGAAAATCACCGTCGCAGTGTACCCTAGCGAAGACTGCTATGTTGCGTATATGCCTCTGTTTCCCGGTTGCACTACCCAAGGCGATACCATGGAAGACGCTTTCCGGATGGCCAACGAGTCGCTGGAATTGTCGCTCTACGAGCCCGACGAGTTCGACTTGTGGGCTCTTGACGCATACTCCGATGACGTGGTGGCCGGCGCAGTAGAGATCGAGTTTCCGGTAACACCTGGCCCTGATTGGAAATTTGGCGAGGAAGCTCATCGGTACGTGGACGAAATGCGGGAAAGGGATCCTGCTGAAGCAGCAAAAACCGTGGAGGATTAAGATGCGACTGGAAGGCAAAGTAGCCCTCATCAGCGGCGGCGCGCGGGGACAGGGGGCCGCCGAGGCGCGGTTGTTTGCCCGCGAAGGGGCCGCCGTGGTCATCGGCGACATTCTCGACGACGAAGGTCTGAAGCTGGAGGCCGAAATACGCGAGTTGGGCGGGCAGGCCACCTATGTTCATCTCGACGTGACCGAGCCGCAGCAGTGGGATAATGCCGTGGGACAGGCCACTGAGCGCTACGGCAAGCTGGACATTCTGGTCAACAACGCTGGCATCGGCAGCACGGCGACCGGCGGGCTGGACGCCCCGAAAATCGAGGGCGTAGCGGTAGAAATCTGGGATCAAATCATGGACGTGAACAGCAAGGGCGTCTTCTTGGGAACCCGTGCCGCCATTCCGGCGATGCGGGCTGCCGGAGGCGGCTCCATAGTCAACATATCGTCTATTGCCGGAATCGTGGGTCTCTCTCCGGGGACCGGCGCGGGCGCGGCCTACGCCGCCTCAAAGGGGTCGGTGCGGCTGCTAACCAAGTCCACCGCCGTGCAGTATGGCGCCGAGGGCATCCGCTGCAACTCGGTGCATCCCGGCTACATCGATACTGTTATGACCGAGCGGATGATGTCGCAGCCCGGTATCCGCGACCAGCGTATCGCCGAAACTCCCATCCGCCGCATCGGCACAGTGGACGATATAGCCAACGGCGTACTCTTCCTGGCCTCAGACGAATCGTCGTTTATGACAGGCAGCGAGCTGGTGCTGGACGGCGGCTGGACGGCCCAGTAGCAGATGCGGCCACGGCCGCTGACTGTGGTAAACTGTGCCCCGTCCGGTGAAATTTATTGGGGCGGACTGTAGACGGTCCGCCCCTATGCTTTGCCTCAATTCAGGAGCTTGCCAAAGTGGATAAGAAAAAAGTAACGGTGGTTCTTTATCCCGACGAAGACGGAGGCTATACCGCAGTAATGCCCTATTTTTCCTGTCACCTGATCACACAGGGCACACTGCCTGACAGCGCAAGGGGAGACTGCCGAAGAAGCGCTGGCGGAGGTCCGCTCGCTACTGGAAGGCTACCTAACCCGAGCCGGAGCGGAAAGCCGCCATCACTTGGAACACGCCCGGCTGGAGGGCTTGGAGGTGCGGGAGCTGGAGGTGGATGTGGCGGAGGGGTGAAGAGTGCCGGGGAGGCTATTGGAGTGGGCAGGCGGCCCGGTCACTTGACGGCAGTCTGACCATGAAGAGGGTAGCAAGCAGCACTCACCTCTGGCTGGCGTGCAGGATTGTTAGGCCAATTATTTCGTCGCCTTCGTACCGCACGATGATGTCGTCTTCGGTGATTTCGCTGTCGGTGGCCTGTCCGGGTTCATTGAAATGAACGTACAGCACATCCCCTACTTCGTCGTAGGTAGCCCACAAGCGGCCGTTAGGCGAGTGGCGCACTACTGACGCCAAATTTAGATATTCGCTCAAATTTTCAGGCAGGTCTTTCAAGGCCATAATTGCCTCCTTCTCCAGAGCCTGACTGGTCTGCTGGTCGAAAATGCGGTAATGATGAACCCATCGCCGTTCAATTCACGGTATATAGCCACAAGCCACTTTCCAGGTTCATGCTTTCGCACCGCCAAGAGTTCTCCGGCACTTCCTGCTACAACTCTATCGGGATCTCTTACTGTTTCGAGAACTTCAAAATGCAATTCCGATAGCTCGGGATGCTCTTGTACTATGTGCCTCCATCGCTCATCTGGCAAGCGAATAGGCACGCCCATTACGGAAAGTACGGTATCAGGTGTTGTCATGTTGTGGGAAATGTCCGCAGCAATCATCAAACGAGGGGGCGAATCTTGCTAAGTCGATCGAGCAGATTTGCTTCGGCCAGTTCCTGATATATCGTATTTTGAACTGCTGCGCACAGCAAAACAAAGCTCATAGATTCGGGAGATGTACCAAAACCGGCGGCCCCTCCAAATACGAGTTCGGACTTTGTCCCGAATCTAGGGAGATGGCCCTGCAGGGTTAGATTTACGTTTTGGATTAAACGTGACACTTTCGCTTCAGGTTCGTCGGAGAAAGCGTCGACTGTCCCAGGGACTCCACCGCGCTGGACTACTTGTGCCATATTTCTCGTAAACACGTCATGAGATTCAGAATACTCAAACGTCATTGTATTGCTACGTTCTAGCAAATCCGCGATCAGTGGCTCCCAAACTTCGTCGCCTGCCTCAAGAACTGAAATGTGCACAAACGGTACTATTCCTAGAGGAACTAAATCATCCATTACTATGTCTCGTCCTCGTACGCCAAGCACACCGAATGAGAAATAATCCAATATATGCGCATAGAAGCAATAAATTTCGCAACGGAGATCATAGCCGGCAGATGATTTCAGTGCCGTTTCCAATTTCTCTTTGAGCGTTGTCTCTATCGCAATGGTCGACTTTAGCGTCGCTAAAACAACTTTGCTGTGTAGCTCAGCTACTCCGGCATTCAGCTTTTCCTTCTTGCTGCGAAAAAGACCCAGAAATGGCATACGTTCATTCCTAGCGTGGGTGGGCTACAAACTAAAAGACCCCGATATACTTCGGGGCCTTTTCTACTGCCTTAACTGCTGAATAGTGGAAGGGAGATTTGGTGATGTTCATTGAGTGGTTAGCAGGTCCCCGGTCGAAACCGGGGCTCGGTGGACTTTCTCAGGGAACCTCTCCATAGGCCTGGGAGCGCTATTGCACTCAATCGCATTGCCTTTCGGCTGGCTTTCTGGAGGGGAACACCCACCGATCGACCTGGGAGTTGGGCCCCGCCCCCGTCCCGAAGTAATCGGGGCAACGGGCGGAGTCATGTGCTCCTTAAAGGAGGTGATCCAGCCGCACCTTCCGGTACAGCTACCTTGTTACGACTTCGTCCCAGTCACCAAACCCGACCTCGGCGCCTGCCTCCCTTGCGGGTTAGCTCAGCGACTTCAATCGTTCTCGGCTTCCATGACGTGACGGGCGGTGTGTACAAGGCCCGGGAACGTATTCACCGCAGTATGCTGACCTGCGGTTACTAGCGATTCCGCGTTCATGCAGGCGAGTTTCAGCCTGCAATCCCAACTGAGGCCGGCTTTGGTGGGATTGGCTCCAGCTCGCGCTTTCGCAGCCCATTGTACCGACCATTGTAGCGTGTGTGTAGCCCAGGACATAAGGGCCATGATGACTTGACGTCATCCCCACCTTCCTCCTCCTTGTGGGAGGCTGTCTCGCTAGAGAAAATAACTAGCGACAAGGGTTGCGCTCGTTGCGGGACTTAACCCAACACCTCACGGCACGAGCTGACGACAGCCATGCAGCACCTGTGAAGGCTTCCGGAGTTACCCCCGGATCATCACCCTTTCGGGTTCTTACTACCAGCATGTCAAGCCCTGGTAAGGTTCTTCGCTTAGCATCGAATTAAACCACACGCTCCACCGCTTGTGCGGGCCCCCGTCAATTCCTTTGAGTTTTAGCCTTGCGGCCGTACTCCCCAGGCGGAATGCTTATCGCGTTAGCTTCGGCACAGGAGGGGTCGATACCCCCTATACCTAGCATTCATCGTTTAGGGCGTGGACTACCTGGGTATCTAATCCAGTTTGCTCCCCACGCTCTCGCGCCTCAGCGTCAGGCACAGTCCAGAAAGCCGCTTTCGCCACTGGTGTTCCTCCCGATATCTACGCATTTCACCGCTACACCGGGAATTCCGCTTTCCTCTACTGCCCTCAAGCCTAGTAGTATCCCTTGACCTCTCCCAGTTGAGCCGGGAGCTTTCACAAGAGACTTACCAAGCCGCCTACGCGCTCTTTACGCCCAGTAATTCCGGGTAACGCTTGCTCCCTACGTATTACCGCGGCTGCTGGCACGTAGTTAGCCGGAGCTTATTCCCCGGGTACCGTCCTTTCTCTTCCCCGGGAAAAGGAGTTTACAGCCCTAAGGCCTTCATCCCCCACGCGACGTCGCTGGGTCAGGCTTTCGCCCATTGCCCAAAATTCCCTGCTGCTGCCTCCCGTAGGAGTGGGGGCCGTGTCTCAGTCCCCCTCTGGCTGATCGTCCTCTAAGACCAGCTACCCGTCATCGGCTTGGTGAGCTTTTACCTCACCAACTACCTGATAGGACGCGAGCCGCTCCTCCGGCGCCCGAAGGCTTTCATCCGGCAGCCAAAACCACCGGATCGTATGCGGGATTACCCTCAGTTTCCCGAGGCTATACCCCACCGGAGGGCACGTTACTCACGCGTTACTCAGCCGTCTGCCACTTGCCCGAAAGCACGTTCGACTTGCATGCATTAAGCGCGCCGCCAGCGTTCACCCTGAGCCAGGATCAAACTCTCTAAACAGAACTTACCTAGCTTCCTTCCACTATTCAACTGTTAAGGTGCGCCACCGCCCGGCGGTTTCCCTACCGGCTCGGTTCAGCCTGCGTATCTTAATTGAGTCCGCCCTGCTTGTCAACACCCAATTCCCACCCAGTTTGTGGGATTTCCATTATCTTACCAACAGGAAACCGCGGGGTAACCTGTGCGCCCGCCAGCCTCAATTACCGCCTGCCAATGGGCTATACTTGCTTGAGACCAGAACGAACCCGCCAGCAAAACGCTTAAGGCGGCAGGCAGTGAGGGAAAGCATGAGCGTCGTTAAGATCAACGCTATCACAGTCCCGGAGGGGCGAGGGCACGAACTCGAAGAGAGATTCGCCCACCGCGCCGCAGCCGTCGAGAACGCTCCGGGCTTCGAGGGGTTTGAGTTGCTCCGCCCAGTGGAGGGCGAGACCCGTTACTTCGTCTATACCCGCTGGGAATCCGAAGAGGCGTTCCAGAACTGGTTCAACAGCCAGGACTTCCAGCGCGGCCACGCTCAGGCCAACCGCGAAGCCAGCAGTCCTCCCCCGGTGGGCACCGCCGCAGACCTGCTGTCCTTCGAGGTGGTGACCAGCGCAGGGCCGAAAGGAGAGTAGAAGCCAGCCCCCCGATAGTGGCCCACTATCGTGTATCGTGCTTTCTAATGAAGAATGACGGTTTCCGCTAACCCTTCTCGAAATTTACTTATTCCCTTTGGGATATGTTAGAGGGGCCATCCGCGCCGAATTCGTAGAGCGGCAGGAACCCGCTGCCGTCCACTACCGGCGCGCCGCCTTGCCGGGGGCTTACGTCGCTCAGAATGCGGGCGGCCCACAGCTCGCGGTATCCGTCAATCTCGAATCGCGCCCTTGCTTGCCAGTGCCGCCGCACCGGGCGGGAATCCGGTGGTGGCGCCTGAGGCAGTCTCAGTTCCGCGGAATACAGCAGAACGTCCCCGGGATGCGCGGCGGCCTTTTCGCAGAGAACGGCGGTCTGATATACCTTTTCCGACGTGTGTTCGAGGTAGCCGTCCAGAGCCGTCGGGGAGAAGCGGGTGGTCAGCAGCGACAATTCCAGACGCCCGCACCGCACCCGGAAGGATGTCAGCGGCAGCAGTGTGACCTGCAGACGCACAACGCCGCCGGAATGCTCATCCGGCGGCGTTGGGTCGCTCAACTCCAACCGCAACTCTGCCTTGGGTCTCCGAAACCGGCGCAGAATGCGAGGCAGAGCAGGCATTCCGCGCCGAACGCTTCCTAGCCGAACATCTTGGAGGGCAGGAACGTGCTGATGGACGGTACGGCTATCAGGATTATCAGCGCGACAATCGACAGGAAGAAGAAGGGCAGAATTCCCTTGAAAATGCTTTCCAGCGTAAGGTCTGCGCCCTCCGGCATCTGCACCGCCACCGAGCGGACGGTGTAGACGTTCAGGCCGACCGGCGGGGTAATCAGCCCGATTTCGATGGACATTATCACCAGCATGGCGAAGTAGACCGGATCTATGCCCAAGCCCACGATGATGGGATGCACGATGGGCAGGGTAATGGACATCATGGAGATGGAGTCTTGGAACATCCCCAAGAACACGTACATCACCAGAAAGAGAATCATAATGAGCAGCGTGGGGATGTTGGCCGTTTCCACGATTTCCACAAACTCGCCGGGCAGCCCGGTCAGCACCAGGAAGCGGGCGAAAATCATCGCGCCGATGAGGATGAAGAACACCAGCGCCGAAGTCTGCGCCGCCTCTTTCATGGCGCTGCTGAACCGCGCCCAGTTCAGGCCCGGCTTTGCCAGCAGCTCCACATCCCCTGTCCTGGTGGCCCTTGAGTCCGCGTCCGGCGGGTCGGTGGCTGCGGCGTTGGAGGCTGCCGCTGCGGTGCCGGAGCGGAAAACCCACCGCTCCATGAAGGGGGCTATCAGGGCCAGCACCAAGGCCCCGGCAGCGCCGGCAGCGCCGGCCTCGGTGGGAGTGAATATGCCGGTGTACATTCCGGCGATGATTCCCAGCACCAAGATGACGATGCCGACAACCCCCGCGGTGGCCTTGAGCCGCTCCATAAAGGGCGGAGCATAGTCGGCCTTGGGTGCGCGGTCGGGGTATTTTATGGCGACAGCAATGATGCCGGCGGTGAATATCAGGGTCAGCAGAATGCCCGGCCCGACGCCCGCGATCAGCAGCTTGCCGATGGACTGCTCGGTCAGAATCCCGTAGACAATCATCAGCGCGCTGGGCGGTATCAGCATCCCCAGCATTCCGGCGGCGGCGATGGTGCCGCAGGCGAAGGCCTTGTCGTAGTTCCGCCGGTCCATTTCCGGCAGGCTGATGCGGGTGAACACGGCGCAGGCCACCACGCTGGAGCCAGTGCAGGCGGCGAACATGGCGTTGGCCCAGGTGGTGGCGATGGCCATACCCCCCGGCAATCTGCCCACCCACTTGTAGGCGGCGTCGAAGGCCCGCGCCGACAGCCCGGCGTGCATCGCAAACAGTCCCATGATGATGAACAGGGGCAGAATGGCGAAGGCGTAGACGTTAGTCGTGGAGTAGGGTGTGGTTGTGAAGAGGGCCAGAGCCAACTGCACCTTGCCCGTCATCGCCAGCATCCCGAAGAATCCGGTCGTCGCCAGCGCCAGACCCACGTGGATGCCCAGCGACATCAGGGCGAGAACCGCTACAAAGCCGATGATGCCCCAGTAGAGATCGTCCATTCCTAGACCTTAAAACGGTATTTCCAAACGCTCAACTAGCCGCCGTTACATGGTTCGGCAAGCTCACCATGAACGGGTTGCTTCCCCCAACGGGCCGGATGCCTCTGAACCGTTGTCCTGAGCTCCCCAACCGCTCATCCTGAGCTTGTCGAAGGATGAACGGTTGCGCCGCAGACGCGCCTAGTCGGGAGTCGCCGGCTCTCCGGCCGGTTCGATGGGCAGCGCTTCGGCCTCTGGGGCTGCCGCTAGGCGGGGCGCACGGTACAGCGCCACCACCTCGGCGAAGCGGTTGACCCAGTCGGAAAGAAACTGCAACGAAAGCAGCAGCGCCCCGAAGGCCACGGCGAACTGCGAGGGCCACTTGGGTATGTTGATTAGCCCGGCCACGTGCTCCCCGATTTCAAAAGAGTGATAGGACCACTTGAAGGTTTGATAGAAGATCGCCCCGTAGATGGCTATGCCGAGGGTGAAGGCCACCAGATCCATGATGGCGCGGCCCCTTTCGGACATCCGAAGGGTAAGGAACTCCACCCGGATGTGCGCCCGCTGCCGCTGGCTGTAGGCTAGTCCCATGAACACGATGAAGACCAGCATGAACGCGGCGACTTCATAGGACATCGGTATCGGCTTGTTCAGCACCTTGCGGCCAAAGATGTCGGCAACCACCAGGGCCATCAGAATTACCACAATGCTGGCCGCGCCGAAAGCGCTGGAGTCGACCACCCAGCCCATCAGCCAACCCAACCGTCGGCCTACCGCTCGCAAGTCCATTTCGATCCTCACCGTGGGGTGTGTAGGGGCAGGTTTCCAACCTTGCCCCTACGGCGGGGCGCAATCCACTAGCGCCTACCGGTAATCGGCGGCCCACTCTCTGGGGAACTTGTGGCCCAGCTCTTCCAGGATTTCGATGTAGGTGACCATCACCTCACTGCCGGGCAGTCCCTTGTCTTCCATTTCCTTAATCCAGTCGCCCGGAATGTCCGAGAGAGCGTTGGCCCACTGCGTCCGGTCTTCCTCGGGCATATCGTGGCGGGTGATACCCAATTCTTCCCATTCCGCCAGGGCCGCGTTGCGCCGCTCCAGAATCAGCGATGCGTTGAGTTGTACCGCTTCGTCGGCCACGGTCAGCATCAACTCCTGCAAGTCGTCGGGCAGGCTTTCCCAAGTGTCCTTGTTGATGCCCAGACCCACCGGCATGGCCGCGCCCATGTTTACCCAAGTGATGTTCTTGTTGAAATCGTGGTACTTATAGGCGTGGGAGATGTCCCACGGCAGGAACTCGGCATCGATGACGCCGGTCTGCAACGCTTGGTAACGATCCGCCACCGGCATGGCGATGGCCGTAGCCCCCGCACCCTGCAAAATCTTGGGGTGATAAGAGCCGATGGAGGCAATTTTGATGCCGTCGAAGTCCTCGAAGGTGACGATGGGTTCTTTGGATGTCAGGTTGTAGGTGTCAATGACCGATGGGGCCAGGAAGATCATATTGTAGGCTTCGACTTCCTCCCGAAGGGCCGGCACTTCGTCGTACAACCGCTGGGCGGCTTCGAGAATCATGTAAGGGTCGCCGGGGCCGAAGGGCACGGCATAGGTCCAGTTGCCCAGCGGCAGCTTGCCGGGGTAGTAGGGCAGCGCGACCATGCCGGCGTCGGCCAGCCCGACCTGCACCGCCTCCAGGGTCTCGCCCGCCTTGGTAAGCGCGCCCGACCAGTAGAAGTCGGTCCACTCGATGCGCCCGCCGCTGCGGCGTTCCACCTCGTCGGCCCACCACTTCTGAACCTCGCTAATCAGGAACGGCGGCGGCGAAAGAGGCGAACTGTACTTCAGCTTGAAAACCTTTTCGTCGGCAGAGGGAGCGGGCATAGCTGTGGCTGCCGACGCTTCAGTGGCCGCAGGCATAGCGGTCGGCGCGGGGGCGGAGGTCGGCGTGGCCGACGAACCGCAGGCCACAGCGACTAGGCTTAGCAGCGCCACCACCGACGCTAGGGCGAGAATCTTGAACAGCTTCGCATTTAACATCCAGTACTTCCCAAACATTAAGATGACCCCGCCGACACAACGCCTAAGCATTCCGAATTTCGCCGCCGCCGATTGTGCCAGTAGTATAAACCGCATACTAATTAGTTCAGATTCAGGTTGTCAACCTTTCGTAATCCGATTATACCGCCAATCACCCCAAGCCCGCGCCCGAATCCCCTTCGTAGGCTATAATCGCAGGGCGATGCAAGTTAAAGACATTGGCGAGTTTGGCGTTATCGAGCGGCTCAACCGCATGGTCGTTGGACGGGGAGCGGGCAACGACGCCGTTCGCGCCTTTCCGTTGCTGGTGGACACCGGCGACGATACCGCCGCCTGGCAGACTGGCGTCGGCCCGCGCGGCCTGAGCGCAGAAACCGCAAACGAGCTGTTCACCACCGACACCATGGTCGAGGGCATTCACTTCACCCGCCGCACCACGCCGTGGCGGGACTTGGGCTGGAAGGCCATCGCCGCCAACGTCAGCGACGTGGCGTCCATGGGCGGACTGCCAACCTATGCTCTGATAACCTTGGGATTGCCGCCGGAAACCGAGGTGGACGACATCGAGGAAATGTATCGCGGAATGTTGGAAATCGGGGACGAATGCGGCATGGCCATCGTCGGCGGTGACATTGTCGGCTCGCCCGTGCTGTTCATTACCACCGCGCTTACCGGCGTCACCCTGAATATGCCGATGCTGCGCTCCAACGCCCGCCCCGGCGATCTGGTGGCAGTCAGCGGCCATGTCGGCAGTTCCGCTGGCGGACTGCGGCTGATGCTGCAATGCGCCGGAGCCACCGGAGAGGCCGCCGACTTTTTGCGCGCCGCTCACCGGCGGCCCGCGCCGGCAGTTCGGCAAGGGCAGCTTCTGGCCTCTGCCGGGATCAGAGCCGCCATGGACGTGAGCGATGGCCTGACCGACGACTTGGGCAAACTTTGCGCCGCTTCCGGCGTGGCTGCCCGGATCGGGGCTTCGATGGCGCCGGTGCATCCGATGCTGCGCCAGCAATTCCCCGGCGACTGCTTGGCCCTGGCCCTGGGCGGCGGCGAGGACTATGTTTTGCTGTTCACCGGCCCGCCGGACGTTGTGGAGCCGCTTATACCGCAGTTGGGGGAAGGCAGCGCCATCATCGGCTCAATCCAGGCAGCCGGAGACGGCAGGAAACCCGGGCAGGTGACTGTGGTGGATGATGCCGGGCAAGAAATTTCCCCGGCCGGCCGCGGCTGGGACCATTTCCGCCAGGCGCAGCCGGAGTAGGTTGGCGGCTTAAAGTTTGGATCGAGCGATGCAGGAAACCGTGTCTTACTCCATTACATTGCATACCGCCAGCCCGGAGCAGACCCGGCGACTAGGCTGTGCCGTAGGTCAACACGCTCGCGCTGGCGATGTTTACCTGCTCAGTGGGCCGTTGGGAGCGGGCAAGACCTGCTTTACTCAAGGCCTCGCCCGCGGCCTCGGCGTGGAGGGTTACGTCCGCAGCCCGACCTTCGTGCTGATGACCCGTCATCAGGGACGCCTGACCCTGCATCACCTGGACCTTTACCGTATCGGCAGCCCCGCCGAGGCTTGGGATCTAGGGCTGGACGAGCAGCTTTTCGACGCCGGTGTCTGCGTCATTGAGTGGGCCGAGCGCGCCGAAGAGTTGTTGCCCGAGGATGCTCTCTGGCTGGAATTCAGCTACGGCGGGGCCGAAGACAGCCGCGAGATTGTCCTAGACACCGAGTCATTCCGCTACGGCGCCCTGCTGTCTGAGTTGGCCGGAGCCGCCGGTTCATTCGCCACCGGAGCCGAGTAGTCCCCAGATGCTTCTCGCCATAGACACGTCCACCAGAAACGCCTCGGTCGCGCTGGCCGACGGGGAACGGGTTGTCGCCAGCCGCGCCTGGCACTCTATGGTCAATCACTCCACGGAGTTGATGCCGGCGGTGGCCCGGCTCTTGGAGAGCCGCAACATCCGCCCCCTGGAGCTGGACGCCGTGGCTGTGGCGCTGGGCCCGGGCGGATTCAGTGCTCTGCGCACCGGAATGAGCGCCGCCAAAGGGCTGTCATTAGCCACCCGCATCCCCATTATCGGCGTCGGCAGCCTGGACCTGGAAGCATACCCGTTCCGGGATGCCGGGGTGCCGGTCTGCGCCCTGCTGGAAGCAGGCCGGAGTGAAGCGGCGTCCGCCATCATCGCGCCGGGCGGCGTCAGGCAGCGTGAAGATTGCATATCCGGCCCGGAGGAGCTGCTGGACGAAATCGAGGCCATGGTAGACGATGCTATGCTGTTTTGCGGCGAGGGGTTGCCGCCGTGGGCCGATGAGGTGAAGGCCCGCCTGGGCCGCCGCGCCGTCATCTGCCACACTCCGCCGTTGGCCAGGGCCGGGTCGCTGGCGGCACTGGCGCTCGGCAGGCTGCAGCGCGGCGAGGTGGATGACCTGGACCTGCTTCAGCCCAACTATCTGCGTATGCCCAGTATCGGAGTCCCCAAGCGGCGAGACCGGAAACCGCAGGCGTCTGCCCGCCGTTCCTCTCGCTCCCAGCCGGGCCGCTCCCGGCAGGGCGGCTGATGCTTTCCAAGGGTACAAGGCACCCCCAACGTTCCCTTTGCCAGCGGGAGAGTGTTGGAGTGTGTGCAGCCTCCATGCCGGTGAGGCGTGATGCCTGACGGCGCGGTGTTGCTGCTGGGTTGCGGCGCGGTTGGCGTCTCGGCGGCACGCCTGTTGGGAAAGGATCGCGCCTTTAGCCGCGTCATCACTGCCGACCGCAGCATCGAGCGAGCCGCAGCGGCCGCGGAAGTTTGCGGGAGCAAGGCCACCTCTGCCCGCCTCGACAGTTCCGACGACGAATCGCTGGCCCGCGCCTTGGGTGACGTTGCCTTGGTGCTCAACACTGTCCGGCTGCCCTTGAGCAGCCTGTTGCCGCTAATCCGCAGCGTGGTCGAAGCCGGGGCGTCTTATGCGGACGCCAACAGCGACCCGGAGTCGCTTCAAGCGGTGTTCGATTCGGAATACTTGGAGGCGCTGGCCGGACACCGGGCCGTGGGAGTGGCCCCCGGGCTGGGAACGTCGCCCGGCCTGACCAATGCCCTGACCAGCTACTTGGGCCATAGGCTGGACCGAATTGACGAAGCCCGTTTCTATCTGGTGGACGATCTGCGCCGCCGCCTCCCCGGTCAATGGCGCGACCGGCTGGCCGCTTTCGGCTCGCCCGCGCTGGTGTGGCGCGGCAGCGAATGGAGGCACGTATCTCCAATGGCTGAGTGCGATGATGCCGTCTTCCCGCCGCCGTGGGGCCGTGTCCCCTGCTGCACCGTGGGTCTCGGGCCGATCACGCTGCCCGGGAGTTTTGCGTCGCTAACCCGCGTGTCGAGTCATCGCGGTTTCTCAGATGCGGACATGGCGGAATTCATGGAGAGCCTGGTGCGCTGCGGGTTCGGCAGTGACCGCCCCGTAGATACCCCTACGGGCGCGCTCAGTCCTGCGGAGTTCGCTGCCGCCTTCTTTTCCGGCCCCCACGATGCCTGGGCCGGCCCGATGACCTCCTCGCTGTTCGGGTTCGGGGCCGCGCCGGTGCCGCCGCTGCGTCAGGCTCAAGTGAGCGGCTTGTTGCATGGCCGGCCGACTCGTTTCACGATGACCTACTATTTCCCTGGAGAAGAAGAGGCGGAAAACGTTGCGGCAACCCTGGCCATCGGCGCCCGTATGCTGCTGACCCGCGAACTTCCCGCGCCCGGTGTCTACCCTCCGGAGGCCCTGGACCCTGCGCCCTTCCTGTGGGACATGGAGCGGCGCGGCGTCGAAATACAGTTGTCCAAAACCATCGAGGATTAGAAGATTAGCGGTGATTCCCCGGTTGCTTCCTGTCATACCGCCAGTTAAATCGGGAGAAAATTGAGGCGAGGGCGGAAGGCTGGGATGAGAAGTGTCGTATGATTAGAGTGGCGTTGGCAGTTATCGCGCTGGCGTTGTATTTCGTGCCGTCGTTCATCGCGGTGAATAAGAACAAGCGAAACAAGAACGCCATCTTCGCCCTCAATCTCCTGCTGGGCTGGACGTTCGTCGGCTGGGTGGTAGCCTTGGTCTGGAGCCTGATGCGCGAAGCGCCTAATTCGGGTGAGGGCCGAGAAGACTAACCGGCAACAATTCTGATATAGAAAAGGACATGGAAGCAATGGAGCAAACACTGGTGTTGGTGAAACCCGACGGGGTGCAGAGGGGGCTAATCGGCGAGGTCATCGGACGTTTGGAACGGCGAGGTCTGAAGCTGGCGGCGATGAAGCTGATGCAGGTTGATGAAGCTCTGGCACATCGCCACTACGGCGAACACGTTGACCGCCCCTTCTTTCCGGGGCTGGTCGGATTCATAACCTCTGGGCCGGTGGTGGCCATGGCTTGGGAAGCCAACAACGCGGTGGAAATCGTACGCAGCACGATGGGGCCCACCAACCCGGTCAGCGCTGCCCCCGGTACCATCCGGGGCGACCTTGGCGTGGACATCGGTCGCAACCTGATTCACGGCTCGGACAGCCCTGAGTCGGCGCAACGGGAGCTTTCCCTGTTCTTCCAGCCGGGGGAAATCCTTAGCTATGCCCGCAGCAGCGACCAGTGGATTGTTGAGTAGCCAAGGCGAGGACAGACACACAAAAATTCCCTCCCCCTTATTATATGGAGAGGGTCCTCGCCGCACGGCTGTTGAGACGCCTGGTTTTACAGCACACGGACGACCTGGGGCGCTCGCTGCCACAGCCGCTCAAGGTCGTAGAATTCCCGCTCTTCCGGCGAGAAAACGTGGACGATTACGTTGCTGAAATCCAGCAGCACCCAACCCGAGGCCGGCGTTCCTTCGCGCCGGTGACGCAGAATCCCGGACTCCTTGAGGGTCTGGATCAGGTCTTCTTCCAGTGCCTCAATCTGGCGGGATGACTCCGCCGACATGATGACGAAGTAATCGGCGAAGGGCGCAAGCCCCCGCAGGTCGAGAAGCACGATGTCCTCGGCCAACTTGTCCGATGCGACGTCTACAATGAACTGCGCCACTTCCAAGGGTTCCAGCGGTGGTTCCTCCGTGCTTTCGGCGGCACGCCCGCGGCTTCTGAATCTCGTTGCTTCTGGGTTTCTGGCGAGTATAGGCCCGCCACCTGCGCCGGTCAATCGCGCCAGCCTCCTGGCCGGCGCGGCTCTGTCTTGTGGCTCCCGGGTCAGAGCCGGAATCGCGGCAAAATGCCGGCAAATCCGGCATAAGATATGTGCGCGTATATGTCAGGTATAATGGAACAACTGATGCGCCCCTATTTCAGTCTCGGAGATTATATGAGCCTTTTTCACTCCCTGCTGCCCAAACTTGCCGTGGCCGGTGCGGTTCTGGCCGCGCTGCTGGTTCTGGCCTGCGGTTCGGACCCGACGCCAACCCCGGCCCCGACCGCTACCCCCGCGCCGACCGCTACCCCCGCGCCGACCGCTACGCCGCCGACCCCCGAACCTACCGCGACGCCCGGCCCCACGGCCGCGCCGGCGAGTATGCCAACCGGCGAGTCGCTCCTGCCGGAGGGGGCCACGCTTATCGTTGACGCCAACCCCGCCGCCGTTTTCGCTTCGCCGGTAATGAAACCGTTTTTTGACGTGTTACTTGGCGACGAGGGAGATGAGCAAAGCCTTTTCAGCAAGTTCGAGAGCGAGACCGGCATCTCTCTTCGCTCCATTGAATACGTGGAGATGTTCACTGACTTTGAGGGTGCTCTGGGATTGGGGCTCGGCATGGAGGGCGAGGAGAGCGTAACGCAGCCGACGATCGGTATAGCCCTGCATGGCGAGTTCGATGAGGCCGACATCGTCGCCAGGCTTGAAGCCGCTGTGGAAGAGGACCCAAGCACGGTGTATGAGGCCGAAACCTACCGGGGATACAATCTTTACGCCGACGCCAGCGGGAACTTTGAGAGTTTTTCCCTCGGCTTCATAGACTCTGATACTCTGCTACTCGGCACAACGGACGGGGTTAAGGCGATGCTGGACGTGGCAGCCGGAGCCGCCCTGCCTGTGTCGGGCGAAGTGGTGGAGGCCCTTAACGCCTTGGGAGACCGGGACTTGGGAATGGCTATGCTGCTGTCGCCTGAGTCAATGGAAGCAACAACGCAAGGCAGCGGGGAAGACACGGCTCCCCTACTGGGCGTTTTAGGCCCGGAGGCCCTGTCCGCCCGCCTGACGGTGATGAAACTGTTGCTGCGCGATGATGCTATGGAGATACAAGTACGTCAGGTTTTCGAGGATGAGACCGCCGCCTCAGCCTCCAAGGAATTCAACGAAGGAACCATGGCCATGCTGGGCGCCATGGCGGGGTCACCTGAGATTCAAGAACTGGTTTCCGGCATCAAAATTAGCCAGAGTGGCTTGGACGTATCCTACGGGCTGACCCTCGACGAAGCGGCTATGGGACAAATCCTCGACTTTCTGTTGCTCTTCATGCAAATGGGGTCAGCCGAGCCCCAAGGCTGACCCTGCGCCCTGGAGGATTCGGGCCGACTGACTGCATCTCCTGGACTGCTTCTCCTGATGCTCGGGCGCGGGAAATTTCCCCGTGGGCCATTATTCGGCATGGTGTTTGGGTGAGGTCTTGTATCGAAGGATTATTGTGATATATTACACAAATGAAGCCGCGGCCCGGCTGGGATGGTGATTGCCGCCCGGCTATTGCCCATTTCCTACGGTCGGCGGCCTGAGCGATGCGCCCCAACGCTCAAGTTTTCTTGGCAGGGTATCGGAAGATATGGACCCGCTGAAAGAATTGGCCAACAAGGGCCTGTATTCACCGGAACAGGAGCATGACGCTTGCGGAGTCGGCGTAGTGGCCGACATCCAGGGCCGGAAGTCGCATCAGATAATCGAAGAGGGCCTTCAGGTGCTGATAAACCTGGGGCACCGCGGCGCCGCCGGCAGCGACCCCGATACCGGGGACGGCGCCGGCATCCTGATTCAGATGCCCCACCAGCTTTTCCGCCGCGAGAGCCAACGCCTGGGCTTCCAGCTTCCTGCTGACGGCGAGTATGGCGTCGGCATGGTCTTTCTGCCTGCCCAGCCGGAAGCCGCCGAGAAAGCCCGCAGCCTGGTCTCCCGCGCCATTGCCGATGAAGGGCTGGAGGTGTTGGCCTGGCGTGACGTGCCGCTGGATCACGACAAACTGGGACGCGACTCCCGCAGCCGCTGCCCCCGCATCTGCCAAGTGTTCGTCAGCCCCGGCCGGAGCGGGCTGGCCCCGGCCCAACTGGAGCGCAAGCTCTACGTGGTCCGCAAGGTCATCGAGCATTCGATGAAGGACAGCGGGCTTTCCGAAGAAGAGTCGGACTACTTTTACGTTTGCAGCCTGTCCTGCAACACCATCGTATATAAGGGTCTGCTTATGGCCCACCAGGCGGCGGGTTTCTACCTCGACCTGCAAGATGACGACATGGTCAGCGCCTTCGCGCTGGTGCATTCCCGCTTCAGCACCAACACGTTGGGCCACTGGCGGCTGGCGCACCCCTACCGCTACCTGGCTCACAATGGCGAGATAAACACCCTTCGCGGCAACCTCAACTGGATGCATGCCCGCGAAGCTATGTTCGAGTCGCCCCTGTTCGGCGACGATATGGCCAAAATTCCGCCGGTTATGAACTCGGGCGACAGCGACACGGCGAGCTTCGATAACGCCCTGGAACTGTTGATGATGACCGGCCGTGACCTGGACCATGCCATGCTCATGATGATCCCCGAGGCTTGGGACCAGCATGAGACCATGCTCCAGGAAAAGAAGGACTTTTACGAGTATCACTCCGCGCTGATGGAGCCGTGGGACGGCCCGGCGATGATTGTTTCGTCCGATGGCCGCAACATCTGCGCCCTCCTCGACCGCAACGGCCTCCGCCCCTTCCGCTACCTGGTTACCACTGGCGATAAGCTGGTCATGGCTTCCGAAACGGGAGTGCTGGATGTCCCCCCCGGCGAGGTCAAGCTCAAGGGCCGCTTGCAGCCGGGCCGGATGTTTATGGTGAGCCTGGAGCAGGGCCGCATCATCGGCGACGAGGAGTTGAAGCGCGGTCTGTCTAACCGGCAGCCCTACGGACAGTGGTTGCGGGAGAACAAGGTCACCCTGGAAAGCCTGCCTGCCGCCCCGGCGGAGCCGGAGATGCAGTCCGACGACCTAGTGCGTCTGCAACGCGCTTTCGGCTACAGCGTCGAGGAGCTGCGGATGCTCACCGTCCCTATGGCCGAGTCAGGTTACGAAGCAGTCGGCTCTATGGGCAACGACGCTCCCTTGGCGGTGCTTTCCGACCAGAACCAGGTGCTGTTCAACTACTTCAAGCAGTTGTTCGCTCAAGTGACCAATCCTCCTTTGGACGCCATTCGTGAAGAACTGGTCACCTCGCTGGGAGCCTTCATAGGGGGCGAGCAGAACCTCTTTGGCGAGACGCCGCTACACTGCCGTCAGTTGAAGCTGAGATCTCCCATCATAGACAACGAAGACCTAGCCCGCATCAAAGCCCTGGATCTGCCCGGCCTGCGCGCCACGGTCCTGCCAACGCTGTTCGACCCTGCGGTGGGCATTAAGCCCGCTCTAGACGAATTGCGCCAGCGGGCCTCCCAAGCAGTGCAAGAGGGCTACTCCATCATCGTGCTTTCCGACCGGGGAGTCGGTCACGGACGGGCGCCCATTCCCAGCCTGCTGGCCACTGGCGCGGTCCACCATCACTTGATACGGGAAGGCTCCCGCACTCGGGTGGGACTGGTCATTGAAACCGGGGAGGCGCGCGAAGTGCATCACTTTGCGTTGCTTATCGGCTACGGTGCGGGCGCAGTCAATCCCTATCTGGCGCTGGAAACTGTGCAGTCCTTGAGCGAGTCCGGCCAGCTCAACGGCCACAAGCCTGATTACGCCGTCAAGAACTTTATCAAGGCCAACGAAAAGGGCGTACTGAAGGTTATGTCCAAGATGGGCATCTCCACAGTGCAGAGCTACCGGGGCGCGCAGATTTTCGAGGCCGTGGGCCTCGACCAAGAGCTGGTGGACGAATACTTTTCCTGGACACCCTCCCGCGTCGGAGGCATCGGCTTGGATGCCATCGAGCGTGAGGCGGTACAACGGCATGGCGCGGCCTACGACACCGTTGAAGTGCCGGCCAACCAGTCGCTTCCCCTCGGCGGCTTTTACCAATGGCGGCGCGGCGGCGAGCATCACCAATGGAACCCCGAAACCATCGTCATGCTCCAGCACGCGGCCCGCACCAACGACTGGAACGTCTATCAGAAGTTCGCCCGGCTCGTCAACGACCAGAGCCGGCGCATCGCCACCCTGCGCGGGCTACTGGATTTCAAGGGAGACCGCGCGCCTGTCCCCATCGAAGAAGTGGAGCCGGCCTCGGAAATCGTCA
This sequence comes from Dehalococcoidia bacterium, assembly GCA_965249065.1. Lineage (GTDB taxonomy): Bacteria > Chloroflexota > Dehalococcoidia > Lucifugimonadales > UBA3495 > VXOI01. Next base: position 237,297 of record CBDFLG010000002.1, read on the forward strand.
AGAGGTTCGCCACCGGCGCGGCGTCCCTCGGCTCCATCAGCAAGGAAGCTCACGAGACCATGGCAATCGCCATGAACCGCCTCGGTGCCCGGAGCAACACCGGCGAGGGCGGCGAGGACTACCGGCGCTACAACGTGGACGAGAACGGGGACAATCGCAGCAGCGCTATCAAGCAGGTGGCGTCCGGGCGCTTCGGCGTGACCGCCAACTACCTGATTAACTCCACCGACCTGCAAATCAAGATGGCCCAGGGATCCAAGCCCGGCGAGGGCGGTCAGTTGCCCGGTCACAAGGTGGACGAGTACATTGGCTGGGTACGGCGCACCACCCCCGGCGTGGAGTTGATTTCTCCGCCGCCGCACCATGACATCTATTCGATTGAAGACCTGGCCCAACTGATTCACGACCTGAAAAATATCAACCCCGAGGCCCGTATCCACGTCAAGCTGGTGGCCGAGGTTGGAGTCGGCACCGTCGCTGCTGGTGTGGCCAAGGGACACGCCGACGTGGTGCTGATCAGCGGTCACGACGGCGGCACCGGCGCGTCGCCGGAGTCGTCTATCAAGTACGCCGGCCTGCCGTGGGAGCTGGGCATCGCCGAGACTCAGCAGGTGCTGGTGGCCAACGGACTGCGAAGCCGCATCGTGGTGCAGACCGACGGGCAGTTGAAGACAGGAAGGGATGCCGTTATCGCAGCCATGCTGGGGGCAGAGGAGTTTGGCTTCGCCACGGCGGCATTGGTGGTAAGCGGCTGTATCATGCTTCGCAAGTGCCACCTGAACACCTGCTCAGTGGGCATTGCCACTCAGGACCCTGAACTGCGGGAGCAGTTCGCCGGCAAGCCGGAGCACTTGGTCAGCTACTTCATGTTCATCGCAGAGGAAATGCGGGAAGTCATGGCCGGGCAGGGCTTCCGAACGGTGGCCGAGATGGTTGGGCGCGCCGACGCCCTGGACCCTCGCGGGGCCATCGAGCACTGGAAGGCACAGGGCTTGGACTTGTCGCGGTTGCTCTACTATCAAGAAGCCATCAACCCTGGCGAAACGGTCTACTGCTCGCAGGAACAGGACCACGGGCTGGCGCGAGCTCTTGACCATCAGCTTATCGCTCTGGCCGAGCCGGCGCTGAAGCAAGGGACGCCTGTGGACATAACCCTGCCCATCAGCAACGCTAACCGTACCGTCGGGGCGATGCTCAGCGGCCGTATCGCCAAGGCTTATGGCGAAGACGGTCTACCCCCGGAGACGATTCGCGTCAACTTCAGCGGGTCAGCGGGACAGAGCTTCGGCGCGTTTCTGGCTCCGGGCGTTGCCCTGAACCTGGAGGGCGACACCAACGACTATATGGGTAAGGGAATGTCCGGCGGGCAGGTCGTGGTGAAACCTCACCCAGATTCCACCTTCGTCCCTGAAGAGAACATCATCATCGGCAATGTGGCAATGTATGGCGCGACCGGCGGCCATGCTTTCATCAACGGCGTGGCGGGCGAGCGCTTCTGCGTTCGCAACAGCGGTGTGCAGGCAGTGGTGGAAGCGGTGGGCGACCACGGCTGCGAGTACATGACTGGTGGCGTGGTGGTTGTGCTGGGCTCGACCGGGCGCAACTTCGCGGCAGGCATGAGCGGCGGCATTGCTTTCGTCAACGACGCCGATGGCGACTTCCATATCCGCTTCAACGATGGCTTGGCCGACCTTGAGCCTGTGGTTGAGGATGAGGACATCGCCACCCTGAAGGGACTCATCGAAGAGCATTACAAGCATACCGGCAGCCACCCGGCTGCCCGTGTGCTGGCCGACTGGGACTCGGCCCTCCTCAAATTTAAGAAGATTATGCCCCGTGACTACCGCCGGGTGTTGGAAGAACGCAAGAACCGGACCTCGGCGCACCGGGAACTGGAAGCTATAGCCAATGGGTAAACCCAGCGGATTCATAGAATCAGGCCGGCAACCCCCGGAGCGCCGGCCTGCAGGCGAGCGCGTCAACGATTACCGGGAACTCTACACTCGCTGGCCCGAAGCCGCGGCCCGTCAACAGGGTGGGCGGTGTATGGACTGTGCCGTGCCCTTCTGCCATACCGGCTGTCCGCTGGGCAACGTGATTCCCGAATTCAACCACTTCGTCTATCAGGGCGACTGGGAAAACGCGCTCCACACCCTGCTCTCTACCAACAACTTCCCTGAATTCACTGGCCGCATCTGCCCCGCGCCGTGCGAGGCTAGTTGCGTTCTCAGCATCAACTCCGACCCTGTGACCATCGAATACATCGAGAAGGAAATCGCCGACCGAGGTTTTGAACAGGGCTGGATACGGCCTGCTCCGCCGTCTGTTCGCACCGGCAAGAAGGTCGCCGTGGTTGGCTCTGGTCCCGCTGGGCTGGCCGCCGCGCAGCAGCTTAACCGGGCCGGCCACTGGGTCACCGTATTCGAGCGCGCCGAATACGTTGGGGGACTGTTGGCCTTGGGCATCCCGGACTTCAAGCTGGACAAGGAAGTCCTGCGGCGCCGCCTCGACATAATGACTGAGGAAGGCATAAATTTTGAGACCGGCGTTAATGTGGGAGTTGACCTGCCGGTTGAGAGCCTGCTCAGCGATTTCGATGCGGTTTGCCTAGCCTGCGGCTCCACCGTGCCCCGTGACTTAGAAGTGCCAGGCCGCGAGTTGGACGGCGTACACTTCGCTATGGATTACCTGACTCAGCAGAACCGGCTCAATGCAGGGGAGCAGGTTGATGCGGACGGCCGCATCACCGCCGAAGGCAAGCGGGTGGTGATCCTGGGCGGCGGCGACACCGGCGCTGACTGCTTGGGCACGGCCCACCGGCAGGGCGCAGAACTGGTCAACCAGTTCGAGCTGCTGGCCGAGCCACCCTTGCAGCGCGCCACTGCCAACCCTTGGCCCGAGTGGCCAATGATACTCCGCTCTTCGGCAGCTCACGAGGAGGGCGGTGTCCGCGACTACGGCATCCTCACCAAGTCCTTCTCCGGCAGCGACGGGAAGCTGGAGCGGCTTCACGCCGTGAAGGTCGAGTGGAGCCAGCCGCCCAACGGTGGGCGTCCGGCGATGACAGAAGTTCCGGGCAGCGAGTTCGAGGTGGAAACCGAACTGGCGCTCTTGGCTATGGGCTTCTTGCATCCGCAGCATGAAGGGCTGCTAACCCGGTTGGGCGTGGACCTGGACGGGCGCGGCAACGTCAGCCTCGACTCCGGCCGGATGTCCAGCGTCCCCGGCGTGTTCGCCGCCGGCGACACCGCCCGGGGGCAGTCTCTGGTAGTTTGGGCCATCGCCGAGGGGCGGGAAACCGCGCGGGCTGTTGACCTTTACCTGATGGGCGAGACCAACCTACCCCACTCTCTCCCCGACACCATGTAGAGGCGTTCAGAAAGCTCTCTTCCGCGCAAGTTCCCGTTCCCTTTGGGAGAGCTCTGAGGGCTACTAGGGTGGGGGCGCTTCCGTTCCCGCCGGGAGACGGCGCATCAATATCCGTTTCCCTACTGCCGCAGCCCTGCCATCTGCTGGGCGCGGGGCCAACCCACGTTTTCCAGATATTCCCTCATGCTCAGCACTTGCACCGCGTTAGTTGTGCCCGTCACGCCTGTCAGGAAGCCGTGGACTATGGTAACCACGTCGTGCTCGCTGACCGCCCCCAAGTCCAATGCCGACTGGAGCACTTGGTAAACGAGTTCGGCCACATCGGGCTGGATCGGGATGACCCCCGTGGGCTGAATGCCCCAGCCCAAGCATAGCTTTCGCAGCACAGCGGGGTCATGGGAGAAAGCCAGGATATCGTTGGCCGGGCGGAAACGCGCCAGCTCAAGGGCCGCCCGCCCAGTGCTGGTGAGGACGATGGGCTTGGAGTCAAGGGTCCGCACCAATCCTGCGGCAGCAGACGTTATCGCCTGGGTCCGGTCGTGCGTTCCCATGTTCTTGTAGAAGGGATACATGTCTTCCGACTCGGCCTCGTTGATGGTGGAAACCGCGACTCGCAGCGCTTCTACCGGATACTGTCCCATCGCCGTTTCGTCTGATAGCAAGATGGCGTCAGTGCCCTCCAGCACAGCGTTGCTCACGTCCGAAACTTCGGCGCGCGTCGGCGTTGGCGAGATGACCATGCTGAGGAGCATCTGGGTGGCGATCACCACCAGCTTGCCGGCTGCGTTGGCCTTGTCCACGATCAGCCGTTGCATTCGCGGCACCCGCTCCATGGGTATCTCAACCCCCAGGTCGCCCCGGGCCACCATCACCGAGTCCACTTCGGGAAGGATGGTGTCCAAGTTGTCGATGCCTTCGCCGCGCTCCAGCTTGGCCATTACGAGGGCCTTGCTGCCTGCGGCATTCAGGTGCCGCCGGGCATAGTGAATGTCTTCCATGGTGCGTACGAATGATACTGCGACCCAGTCCACCTGCTGCTCCACGCCGAATAGCAGGTCGGCTTTGTCTTTGTCGGTGAAAACCGGCTGGTCAATGGCAACCCCGGGCAGGTTGACTCCTTTGTAGGACGACACCACCCCCGAACTCAGCGCCCGGCAGTAGACACGGGACGGGGTGGCCTCCGTCACCTCAAGCTGCACAGTGCCGTCGGCGATGAACACGAAATCCCCCACTTCGAGGTTCCGCAATACGCCGGGCTGGGGGAAAGGCAACTCTCCCGGCTCGCGAGATTCTTGATCAGCAGTGATTACCACTTCGTCGCCCAAGTTGATCGGACGCGCTTCCTCCAAGTGTCCCAGACGCAGCTTGATTCCGCCCAAATCTTGCAGAATGCCAACCGTGCGGTTTTGTTCCTTCGAAAGCCGCCTGATTCGTTCTATGACCGCGGCGTGTTCCTTGTGGGTTCCGTGAGAAAAGTTGAGACGGGCGCAGTCCATCCCGTCGGCGATGAGCCTGCTCAACGTTTCCTCGTCGCTGGATGACGGGCCAATGGTCACGATTATCTTGGTCTTGCGCATCTTCTTCGCCTCTGGCATCTCGGGATGAGCTGGGGAACCGGCGTCCGCTTCACGCAGTGTAATACATAATGTTGACGAAAATACAGGCTTCCAGGCCAGATACATCCAGATTCCGGCAAAGAGCGCTGTGACATTCTTCCGCTAACGAGCTGATTTGGAACGGTCATTTAGGGAATATCCGTTGGTTGACTTGTCAATGTTCGGATTATATCTTGGCCACGGGCAGCATATCGGCAAATGGGATACCGAATATCTCGATACGTTTGTTGAAGCAAATTATTGTGTATTCAGATGTATTGAGGTACCGATAGCCAAGCAATAGAGGGCGCTCTGACGCCCGCTCCCCGCTCCCCGCTACGCCTTCCGCCCAAAAGAGATACCGCCCCAAATCATCGGGGCGGTGTCTTTGTCCGCTCTACCGGTAAGCTTCCCGGCGGTGGCGCACCCGGAGCACGTTAATTATGGCTTCTTCATCGTCGAGTTCCAGCCTCACCCGCCAGTCACCCACTCGCAAGCGCCACTCGTTTCCTCTTCCGCTCAACTTTATCAAGTTGCCCTGATTAGTTTCGGCGTAGCGGTGCAAAGCGGCGATAACTCGCTCGCGGACTACACTGTCCAGATTATCAAGGTCAGTCACTGCTCGACGAGTGAATTCGATTTGCCTCCTCACAGGGAGATGCCAAAACGGCTTTTGACTTCCTCAAAGGAAACAACGCGCCCGGCCCGAATGTCTTCTCTGCCCTCCTCGACGGCGAGGCGCTCCTCTTCCGTTTCCTCCTCGTCGTCCTCGGGCGCGGTCATGAAGCGCCACAGCATCGGGTCGTGCTGCTTCAGGTGGGCGAGCAGCACCCAGTAAGACACTTCCCATTCGCACTCAGGGAGCCGGTCGACCAGTTTGTGCAGTTGCTCCCTAGTAATCTCTGTCACTTCCGGGCCTCCCAAAGATGCTAGTTGCGGGCGCGGCTGGCGTCGAAGGTTTCGGTGGCCGCCTTCAGGCCGGCGTAGCGGTTGGCTTGCAGCACCTCGATGCGTTCCGCCGCCCACTGATTCGACGTTTCGATGCCGACGAGCGACCCCTGGAAGTGGGGCATCACGTAGCGGGCCAGCAGTTCGTAGCTGCGGTGCAGCTTGTCGCGGGGCGCCCAGTCCTCAACGCGAATCATGAACTTGCCGAAGCCGCCGCTGATTTCCTGAAGCCGCTCGATGCCGGCGATGGCGTCGTCGGGGGTGCCGACAATCCACTGGTTGTGGTCCACCATGAAGTCCACAATCTGGTCCCGGGGAACGTCCGGCACGGGGTTGCCCAGAGTGCGGCCAAAGTATTCCGTGACCACGCGGGCGCTGCCCTCGCGGATGTCCTCAAGGGCCTGCTTCCTGCTGTCGGCCAGGTGCATACCCATGACGATGCCCCAGTCCTCGCGGTGCATTGTCTTGCCATGCTCGGCGGCGGTCTCCTCTGCTATCTCCCACAGTTCCATCAGGGAGGTGCGGCGTATGGTGTCCCGGGGCACGCTCAGGGACAGTACCGACGCGCCGTGCTTCCCGGCGGTGGTGACGCCGGCAGGAGACTCCACCGAGGCCACGGCTACCGGAACGTGGGGATACTGGTAGGGCCGGAGCTGGATTACCGCTTCGTTAAGCTCAAACCAGTCGCTCTTGTAGGAAATGGGGTCGGTCTCGGTCATCAGCCGCATGATTACGCCCAGCGATTCATCCATCATCGCCCGCTGGTTCTCCGGTTTGATGCCCAGCATCAGCGCATCGGAGGCCAGCGCCCCAGGCCCGACGCCGAGGATGACCCGCCCGCGGGTGAGGTGATCCAACTGCACGAAGCGGTTGGCCACCATGTAGGGGTGATGATATGGAAGGCTGACCACGCCAGAACCCAGTTTAATCTGGCGGGTGCGCTCGGCGGCGGTGGCCATGAACACCTCCGGCGAAGCGATGGTTTCCCAGCCCGCGCTGTGGTGTTCGCCGATGTAGGCTTCATCGAACCCCAGGGTATCCAGCCATTGAATTAGTTCCAGGTCGCGCTCCAGCGCCAGCGTGGGGTTCTCACCCACCCGGTGGAACGGCGCCATGAAGACGCCAAACTTCATCCTGTATGGGACGGTCATCGCTTCTCCTCCCCGGTAGCTGTCTGCCGTTGGGCCACATAATCCAGCCCATTCTAACACGGCCCGAAAGCACAGCCTAAAAGCGCAGGGCGAAGGTTATGGAGCAGAAGGCCGGGAAGTCTCTCTCCGGCAAATCGGCCTTATGCCTTCGATATGGCGAGAGGAGTTCAAACGTGGTATCTTTACCGAAGCGAAAACCCGGCTCGACCAAGATAATCTGATTCAGTGAGGTTGCGAGATGCCCCAGATCAAGCACATCGCCATCGCCACCAACGACGCCGAAAAGACCGCCAAGTTTTACTCCGAGGTGTTCGGACTCCGCCAGGTCGCCCAACTGGACAGCGATAACGCCAGAGGCTTCATGCTCAGCGACGGCAACGTCAACATGGCCATCCTGGACTTCCAGAGCGACGCCGTGGCTGGCGAGCGCGGCAAGGACTGGGAGGGCATTCACCACATCGGCTTCGAGGTTGAGAGCCTCGAGGAAATCGAGGCCCGTTTGGCCGCCAGCGGCTCCAATGAGATGGCATCGGTCAATCAGGCCCTCCACGCCGGCAGTACCGGCCCCCGCCACCAGAACGTCGAGACCAAGTACGAAGGCCCGAACGGCGAGATGATCGACGTCTCCCAGGTCGGCTGGGTCGGCACCCGCGGCTTCGACTAGGCCAATCTTCGGAAGCTCGCCGGCCATATAAGCAAACAGGCGCAAGAGTCTCTTGCGCCTGTTTGCTTATTCTGTAACGCGCTCGATTTGGATATAGCTGGGAGATAATCAGTATATGGCTATAACCAGACTAGATATGCAGGAAGCGGCTGCCCGCCTGCCCGAACATATCGCTGGGCTGAGGCCGGGGGACAAAATCATCCTCTGCAAAGAAAACAGTCCAGTCGCCGAGATTTTGCCCCTGCCGAAAGCATCAGGCCAACCGCGGCCAACAGGGCTGGGCGCGGGTTTAGCGAAAGTGCCGGATTCGTTCTTCGACCCGTTGCCGGATGAGTTGCGAAATTTATTCGAAGGGAAAAGCAACTAAGAGGCTGGAACCGTAAAGCTGATGTTTGATACTGTCAAAAGTTAAACGCCCGGCTGTACGTAGCCGGGCGTTTTCGCTTCCCTGTCTTTGCCCTACATAAACTGCGCGTAGTGCCCTACGATGATTTCCTGCTGCATTTGGTCCCAGGCCACTCGCTTCTCCGTGATCATCCGTTCCATGATGCCGGTGTCGCCCAAGAAGCGGTCGTTCCAGAGGGTGTCGCCGAACTGCATGGCCTCTAGGTGCAGAGCGAAACCGTTGAGGATCAGACCGTTTTGGTTGTCCCGGTCAATTATGGACAGGCAGACGCCTTCGTCGTCGCCCTTGGAGCCGTCGTCGGGTTCGGCATAGGCGTACACCCGCATTTCGATTCCCTGCGTTGCGGGGGCGTGGTTGACGAAGAAGGGGTTATTGTCTGCGCTCTCCGAGGAAGCCGGCCCTTCCAACCTCTCCCACTGGCACTCTGCGCCTTGCAGGTAGCGGTTCAGGTCGGACGCCTCCCTTTGCTTCATAAAGAGCGTCATCCAGAAAACCGCCCCGGCAATCACCACAATAGCGGCGATAACCGCCACTACTATTATTAAAATCAGCATTGCGTTGTCGCTGTCCTCCTAGCTGAACCGGCGTTGAGCCGGAAGATTGCCCCTGAGCCTGCTGCTCTTACGCCGGCTTGAAGGCCAGCGACGGACGGTCAGGGTCCAGGTCTTCCAAGTCCAGGTCCAGCGCCATTCCAGTGTGGATGGACTGCGGGTTGGAGCCGTCCACGCCGGTAATGCGGGCGGAGATGCGCGGCCCTTCTTCCAAGGTTACGATGCCGCTGCAATATGGGTTGTTACGTCCGTAGCCCTTCTGACCCCAGTAGTCGGGAACCACCGAGATGCAGGTGAAGGTGCTCAGCGTGGCCCGGCCACAAAAGGGATGCCACGCCATGTCGAAGCTGCGGCAGGCGGCGCACATGGGGCGCGCTTCCGGCGACAGGTGGCCGCAGGCATTGCAGCGGACGCCGGTAAGCTGGCCGTCTTCCCGCAGCCGCTTGTAGAAATTGGTGGCGTTAAATTCGCTGGGCATGGCCTCTACTCCATCCGCAGCACGTTGACGACGCAGGTGCCGCCGGTGCCGCCGACGTTGTGGGTCAGGCCCACTTCCAGCTTCGACTTTTTGGCCTGCCGCGCGCCGGCCTCGCCGCGCAGTTGGTAGTAGATTTCGATTACCTGGCCCACACCCGAGGCGCCTACCGGGTGGCCCTTGGCCTTGAGACCGCCGGAGGTGTTGATGGGCCGGTCGCCGTCCAGCGCGGTGCGGCCTTCGTCCACCGCCCGCGGCCCCTCGCCCGGAGCGAAAAAGCCCAGGTCTTCGCTGGCTACGATTTCGGCGATGGTGAAGCAGTCGTGGACCTCGGCCAGGTCAACGTCGTCGGCGGTGATGCCGGCCATATCATACGCTTGCTGCGCTGCCGCTTTGGCTGCCGAGAGCGAGGTCAGTTCGTCGGCGTCGTGCAGCGGCTTGCCCGACGCTTGCCCGATGCCGGCCAGCGCCACGGGGCGGTCGGTGAAGTTGTGGGCGATGTCCGCCGCCACCAGCAGGATGCACGATGCGCCGTCGGTGATGGGGGCGCAGTCGTAGAGCCGCAGCGGCCAGGCGATCATGGGGTTGGCGGCGTCGTCGTTGAGGAAGTCTAGCTCGGTCTGCCAGTCGGGGACGGGCTGGCCGCGCTGCTCGGCGCGCGCCTTGCGCCGCTCCATCAGGTCTTTGATGGTGACGTTGAACTGGGCCTTGGGGTTGAGCGCGCCGTTGTTGTGATTCTTGATGCCAACCTTGAGCAGGTGGTTTGGGCTGGTTTCGTAGCGGTCCATGTGGGCCTTGGCGATGGCCCCGAAGATGCCAGGGAAGGTGAGTCCGGCGGGAACCTCGTACAGCCCGTCGGCGGCGGAGGCCAGCACATCGGTAACGCCTTCGGTGGGCAGGTTGGTCATCTTCTCCATTCCGCCGACCAGCACCACGTCGTACATACCGCTGGCGATGGCCATGGCGCCCTCGCGCAGGGCGCTGCCGCTGCTGGCGCAGGCGTTCTCGATGCGGGTAATGGGGATGGGAGTTATTCCCAGCCAGTCGGCCACGATGGGCGCGGTATGGCCTTGTGCCTCGAACAGGTCGGACGAATAGTTGCCCACGTAGGCGCACTCGATGTCGTCAATGTCGATGGGCTTGTCCATCGTCTGAATCATTTCTTGGAAGGCCTCGACGAACAGGTCGCGGCTGTCCTTGTCAGGAAATGCGCCGAATTGTGACAGCCCTGCCCCCACGATGGCGACCTGCCGCCCCAACTGACGCTTGCGTGTTACCGTTGCCATTGTGACGCTCCTTAATTAGGTCCGTGATAAGGGTATTGAGTTGGTTAAACGGTTCCAACCTTTACTAGTCCGGGATGCCCGTTTTGTTTTTGTCACGGTATTCTCTACAGAGAGAAATAATGTGCTCCCGAAGGATGTCAGGGCTTGTTTTGCCTATGCCTTTCTTTTCCAAGTCAACGTATTCTGAGCGCATTATCGAAGATATGGCGCCGGGAACGGGAAGAGAGTCATTAAATTCCTTGCAAGTGTCCAGCCACAAAGCAATGGCGTCCTGGGCATTGGCCAGTGCCTCTTCGTGGGTGTCGCCATGGGCTGTACAGCCCGGCAGTTCTGGCACGTCGGCAACAAATACTTGGTCGCCGGGATGTGCGCTCCAAGAAATGATGACTGCATATTTGTGTCTGTCACTCTTCCCCGAGACCATATTTCTCGACAATCCTCCTCAATTGTTGTACTTGATATACTTTAACCTGTCCTCTTCTGGGTTGAATGTTTAGGAATTCAGGGATTCCTCTCTTGGCGAAAATGTGATGGCTTCCGCTGATCCTTTCCTCAAATCCTAACCGTATGAGCAACCGGCGCAGGTCGCTGAACCGTATGTTGGCGCCTGGTTGCTCTGAGAGTATCTGCCGTAGTAGCCTTTCACGGTTGGGCATAACGCATTATCGTTGGCTTGGCGTGGAGCGTCAACCGGACTCGATCCCGCCGGAACCCTCATCCAGGTAGACCGTCTCGCCCACTTGGGACACCATAATCGCCTGCCGGTACAGGCCGTTGGGCGTGCTTCGCTCCGCTTCGTGTGTCGTGGTATTCCAGCCTATGGTATCCGGCCCGCCCCGCAGGGTTTCCTCGAGGACGCGGCCGTGCATCGTTTCGCCGCCGGGCAGGCCTAGCAGATGGAGAATTGTGGGGGCGATGTCCACGTTTCCGGTGGGGTTGGCTACGGTGGCCGCCTGGTTGAAGTCTGGCCCTCTGGCGAAGAACACGTTTCGGGTTTCGTGACGGCTCATGGAGCCGTGCTGTCCCTGCCCCGGGCCTAGGCCGGTGGAGTAGGCGTGTCCGGCGAATCCGGCAGAGTTGGCGGTTGAGTCCCACCGGAAGGACATTGCGAGGCAGGGAGCGCGCGGGCCTTCCAGTCCGGTTAGGCCGGCGGGCAGAGTCCCCGCAATATCCCCGGCAGCACGGGACGCCACCAGCGAGCCGCACCAGGGTTGGATAGTCAGCCACTCGGCCAAACGCCCGGCAGTGTCGCCAGAGGCATAGAAAAGCGCCGACCCCCCGTTGGCCGCCGCCGTGACTCCGCCCGGCTCGCTCCCCGGAGGAAACCCCGCCTGGCGCAGCGCTGTCTCTAGGTCTATCACCTCCGATATAGTCGAGTAGCCGTGGTCGGAGGCCACCAGCACGTTGGTATCGGAAGACATCCCCTGTCCGTCCAGCCAAGCGAGCAGCCTGCCGAACTGCCGGTCGGCCTCCTGGATAGCGCCAACCGCTTCCTCGGAGCCGACGCCGTGAGCGTGCTGGGATGAATCGGGTTCGGAAAACCACAGTAGCGAGACCGCAGGCTGCCGTTCGGCCAGAACATACTCGGTTACGATGTCCACGGCGCGGGCCAGCTTTGCCGGACTCGGTTCCCGGCGGTCAGGCCACGGGCCGAATCTCTCGGTTATCTCTCCATGCAACGGGCGGGGCAGGCAGAAGTCGGGATGTATGGTAGCGCCGCCTGAAGCCTCGGCATTGGGGTTCTGCAAGTAGGCGTTGCCCGACGTTCCGGTTCCCACGGCAATGAATTCCCGCCCATGCCGGTGAAGAATGTCGCCGAGGGTGGGCTGCAATAATACCGGAGTCCGTGCGGCCACTTCCGTAAGCGTCGGCTCCAGGGCATTGATGGCTCGATGCGGGTCGAATTCGGGTATGACCAGCGTATTGGCAGTCAACCCGTGAGCGCCGGGCTGGTGGCCGGTAACGATGCTGGCGACGTTGGCGCGGGTGACGGTGGGAAAGACGGCGTGATGGTTGTCGCAGGCGACGCCCTCCGCGGCCAGGCGGGCCAGGTTGGGCATAAGCTCAGGGGTGACCTGCGCTGGTTGCAGCCCGTCGAACACCACTATGACAATGGCCGCCATCAGGCGTGATTCCCTCCCCGGATGGCGGCCTCGCACATCTCGGCCCCTTGCAGCACTTCGGGGATTAGCGCGGTTTCCCAAGTGGTGTGGAAGGAACGGACGCCGATGCCGACGGGCAAGGCGGTGATGCCGCGCTCGATGAACACGTTGGCGTCGGAGCCGCCGCCGGAAGCCTCCAGCACCGGGGCGAGTCCGAGGGTGTCCAGCGCCCGGCCAATCATCGCCACCGTTTCGTGCTGCTGCGCGACCCGGTAGGCCTGATAGGTGTTGCGAATGTCCAGCGATATGCGGGCGTCCGGGTAGCGGGCGGCGGCTTCGTCGAACACCTTGCGGAACTGTCCCTCCATCCAGGCCAGCTTGTCGTTGCTGCGGCTGCGGAACTCGCCGTCCAGCAGCGCTCGCTCCGGGACGATGTTGCGCTTCAGGCCGCCCTCCATCCACCCGATGTTGGCGGTGGTCTCGGCGTCGATGCGGCCCAGGGGCAGGCGGGTGAGGATGTCGGCGGTCACCAGCAGGGCCGACAGCCCGTTTTCCGGCTCCAGCCCGGCATGGGCGGCACGGCCCACGATTTCGGCGGTTACCACGTTCTGCGACGGGGCCGAAACCGTGATGCGATTGGGAGGCCCCTCGCCGTCGAACACGATGCCGGTGCGGGCCGACAGAAGCCCGAAGTCCAGATGATGCACGCCGACCAGCCCGCCTTCCTCATGGCGGGTGAAGGCCACTTCCACGGCGCGGCGCCTGCTGCCCGACTCGGCGACGGATGCCAGCGCCTCCAGCACGATGGCCACCCCGGCCTTGCAGTCGCCGCCGAGGATGGTCGTGCCGTCGGAGCGCAGGGTGTCGCCGTCCAGCACCGGCTGAATGCCCCGGCCTGGCTCCACAGTGTCCAAATGCGCTGAGAGCAACACCGGCTCGCCCGCGCCGTCCATCCGGGCTACGATGTTGTTATAGGCGTCATGCTCCACCGTCAGGCCCAGCGCCGACAGCCGGGCGCTCACATCCTGATCAATGGCGTCTTCCTCGCCGCTGGGGCTGTCAATCCTGATCAGCTCCATCAGAGTTTCGATGAGCCTTTGCCGGTCTGCCATGCTCAACTCTCCTTGCGCCGGTTCTTGGCCGGTGACTGTCCGTCCGTTCGCGCCCGCCGGTTCTCGGTTGGTCCCGTTCATCCTGAGCTTGTCGAAGGACGAACAGGTGGGCTTGCCTACTCGTACAGTTGTGGGGCGCCTGTGGGGTCGGGGAAGCTGTCGTCGTGGCCCAGCGCCCAGTAGACCGCCTTGACCAGAGAGCGGCTGTTGTCTGCGCCGCTGAAACGGTGGTCGCAGCCAGGAACCGGGCGGCCGACCAGCGACCGGGCGGCCAACGGCCCCACGCTCACCACGTAGGCCAGCATCCCGGCGGGCGGGTCCTGGCTGCCATAGCCCATGAATATATCCCCCGTGAACCGTGAGATACCGTCATAGAACGGGTCGCCGACGCTGTCGTAGGACGAAAGCAGCAACGCCTGCCGTACTTGCGGATACCGGAAGGCTACGGCGCCCACCGCCGACCCGCCGGAGGAAAACCCGGCCATGCAGACATCCGGGGACTCCGCGCCGCACAACTCGGCGGCCCTCTCCAGCGACCAGTCTGCGGCATGACAGAGGCTCTCGATGAGGATGCGGTTCCAGCTTGCGCCCCGGTAGGAATAGGCTTCCCATTCCAGTTGCACCTGAAAGTCGGGGCGCGGCGTGTTGTAGGTCACGGTCGCGCACAGCCCCAATTCTTGCAAGTGCAAGGCCAGCTTGCGCCATCGTTCGTGCCGCCCGTCCTTAAGCTCCCCCGAACCAGGTGAGATGATGAGCAGCCTTCCCGAATCGCAAGGGTAGGCCGACAGCGGAATATCGTACTCAACCGGCTGCCCTTCCGGTGTCTCGGTCAGGCGGGCCAGCGTGGTATCTATAACGCATGGGTACGCTTCCGGCGGCATGGCTAGGGCAGGGCGGCGACGGCTTTGATTTCCACCAGAAACTCCTCGCGCACCAGCCCGTTGACCACCAGCAGGGTGTTGGGCGGGAAGTCGCCGTTGGGGAATATATCCGGGAAGACCTGGTTGCGCCCCTCAATGAAGCCCGCCACCGAGCCGCGCCCTACGACGTAGGTGGTAAACTCCACCACGTTGCTGAACCCGGCCCCGGCTGCCGCCAGAACGTGGCCGATATTCTCGAGCACCTGACGGGTCTGCGCCGCCGCGTCGCCGGGCCCCACCAGGTTGCCCGCTGCGTCCACGCCCACCTGTCCCGCCACGTATACTAGGCGTCCGGCGTTGACCGCCATACCCACGGAGTAGGCCCCCAGAGGTTGGGGAGCCTGCTCGCTGGTTACCGCTGTTCGCTGCAACTCCGCCATCGCGCTCACCTCATATCAGTCTGCCGCCGCCATTATAGGCGACGGAGGCATTCTCTGCTCTAAAATTCCCTCTCCCTTGGGAAAGGCCCGATTGCATCGAGACTCTCGACGCAGTGAGAGGTTGGGGTGAAGGCATCCCCGCGGGGTGGCGGGAGAGGGAAAACAAAACCGTGCTATACTCGCCAACATGACGGCGGCTGGTTCACGGCCCCTTGTGGGTGTTGGCGTAGTGTTTGTGCGGGACGGGCGCGTTTTCTTGGCGCAGCGGCGCGGCGCATTGGGAGGCGGGTCCTGGGGGTCCGCCGGCGGACACTTGGAGTTCGGCGAAACGCTGGAAGACTGCGCCCGCCGTGAGGCAAGGGAAGAACTGGGCGTTGAAGTGGGCGAGTTGCGCTTCCTTTGCCTGAGCAATATCGTGGCCTACGGGCGCCACTACCTTGACGTCGAGTTTCTGGGCGACATCGGCGGGCAGGAGCCGGAGCTAATGGAGCCGGAAGCCTTTGACGGCTGTGGCTGGTATCCCTTGCAGTCGCCGCCCGAACCGCTGTTCCAGGCCATGCGCTACGCTCTCGACAGCCTGCGAACCGGACGGCAGTATTACCCCGGCGATGGGAATGCGCCCCCACCCTAACCATCCCACTGATGGGGAGGGAATTGAGCCAGTTTCTCCAGAGAGAAAAGGAACTTCGGAGTTCAGGAGTTGATGATGGCGGCGAAGAAAGGCGACGGCCTGTTGCTGGTGTACAGCGACGTGGCCCCGGAGCATAACGAGGAATATAACCGCTGGTACAACGAGGAACACATACCGGAGCGTCTATCTATCCCGGGCGTTCTCAGCGCAGCCCGCTATGAGGCAGTGCAGGGCGGCCCCAAGTATCTGGCGGTGTACGAGTTGGACAGCTACGAGGCCTGGCACTCGGAAGGATGGCAGAAGTGGCTTAAGGAGCCAACCGAGTGGTCCAAGCGTATGTCGCCCAGCGTAATCGGCACCGAGTACATCCGCAATCTCTACCGCCGCGTCCACCCGCAGGACGTGCCGGCCGAGACCGCCGGGGCGGGAATGTCGCCGGTGCTGCTGGTGGGGCGGATGTCGGTTCCCGACGACTTGGACGCCAAGTTCAACGAGGCATACAACAACGAGCGGCTGCCCCTGTGCCTCAGCATTCCGGGCTACATCCGCGCCCGCCGCTGGGAGGCGGTGATGGGTTCGCCCCGTTATGCCACTGTACATGAAATGGAGTCGCTGGCAGTGGCCGAAAGCGAGGGCTGGGACAACTGGCGCACCGCCGTCACCCCCGTCTGGAATACCGAAGTGCGCCCTCACATGGTTCACGACACCGGCTCGCCGGGCGTCTACCGCCGCATCTTTCCTGAGTAGCGCCGGAGCAGAGCCGCAGCGCTGCGGAGTTGGGATGAGTAGCGAGCAAGGGCGGGTTGAAACCCCGCCCTTGTGCCGTCATGGAAACGGGCTGGAAATGAATATATGGGCGCTGAAATCAAAGCTAATCAGCTATGATTATGGTAAAATGACAAATAGAGCATTTGTACACCTTTGCGCCCCGTCTACGTGCGATTGGATGCTCCCTGTTATTGTCGCACCAATCCCGACTGGTGGTTTAGCCCATGCAGCAGACTTTGCCGATTAACCCTGACTACACTGCCCAGGACATTCAGGTGCTGGAGGGATTGGAAGCAGTCCGCGTCCGGCCTAGTATGTACATAGGCAGCACCGGACTCAGTGGCCTGCAACACCTGATGATCGAAATTCTGGACAACGCCGTTGATGAGGCCATGGCCGGCCACTGCACCCGCGTTGAAATGAGCATCGGCGTTGACGGGCTCATCACCATATCCGACAACGGGCGGGGAATTCCCACCGACGTTCACCCCACCACAGGCAAGAGCGCGCTGGAGACCGTGATGACCACCCTCCACGCCGGAGGCAAGTTCGGCGGCGGGGCGTACAAGGTCACCGGCGGACTTCACGGCGTCGGCGCGTCGGTGGTCAATGGCCTCTCTGAATATCTGCGGGCCGAAGTATCCCGCGACGGCATTTGCCACTCCCAAGAATATGCCCGTGGAATACCCACCACTGCGCTGCTGCGCGAATCGTCCACCGACAAACGTGGGACTACCGTCTCCTTCCGCCCTGACCCGGAAATCTTCGAGGAAGTCGATTACGACTTCGACGAGTTGACCCGGCACTTCAAGGACATCGCCTACCTGAACAAGGGACTGGAAATCTGCTTCATCAGCTATTGGCATTACGAGCGGCGACAGGGTGACATTGAGCGCACCTACTTCTTTGACGGCGGCATACCCAACCTGGTGCGCAACGACAACCGCAACCGCAGGGTGTTGCAGCCGATCCCGTTCTACTACGAGAAAACGATTGACGAGACTGCCGTCGAGGTGGCAGTCCAATACAACGATGGCTATGCCGAGTCGGTCCACTCCTACGCCAACTGCATCAACACGCCCGACGGCGGGACTCACCTGACCGGCTTTCGCTCGGCCCTGACCCGCGTCATCAATGACTTCGCCCGCAAGCAGGGCCAACTCAAGGACGACCAGGCCAACCTTACCGGCGAAGACGTGCGCGAGGGCCTAGCCGCCGCCATCAGCGTAAAGCTGACCTCGCCTCAGTTCGAGGGCCAGACCAAGCACAAGCTAGGCAACCCTGAAGTGCGCGGGATAGTTGAGTCGGTGGTTGGCGAGGGCCTAGCCCGCTACTTAGAGGAAAACCCCGTCGAAGGCAAACGCGTGATCGAGAAGTGCCTCACTTCGCAGAAAGCGCGGGAGGCGGCCAAGCGCGCCCGCGAGTTGGTCATCCGCAAAAACGCGCTGGACGGCTCTTCTCTTCCCGGCAAACTGGCCGACTGCGCTGAGCGCGATCCGTCCAAGTCGGAACTGTATATCGTAGAGGGCGAATCGGCCGGCGGCTCGGCCAAGATGGGCCGCGACCGCCACTTCCAGGCTATCCTGCCCCTCAAGGGCAAAATCCTGAACGTGGAGCGCGTTCTCCAGCAGCCCGACAAGATTCTGGCCCACGAGGAAATCAGGGCTATGGTGGCCGCCGTGGGCGCAGGCGAGGGCGAGGACTTCGATCCCTCCAAGGTGCGTTACCACAAGGTTATCATTATGACCGACGCCGACGTGGACGGCTCCCACATTCGCACCCTCATCCTGACCTTCCTCTATCGCCGGATGCGGGGATTGATTGACAGCGGCTATCTGTATATCGCCCAGCCGCCCCTGTACCGAATTCAGAACGGGAGGCGCATAGAATACGCCTACACTGAGGAGCAGAAGGACGAATTGCTGGCGAAGAACACCAGCCAGCGCAACCCAAGTATTCAGCGTTACAAGGGTCTGGGGGAAATGAACCCGGAGCAATTGTGGGAAACCACCATGGACCCGGACACCCGGCATATGTTGGTGGTGAATGTCGAGGACGACAACGAGGCCGAAGACGCCTTTACTACGCTGATGGGCGAGGTGGTGGCGCCGCGCAAGAGCTTCATCCAGACCTACGCCCGGAGTGTCAAAAACCTGGACGTGTAATTGGCTGATGCAATGCTAGTTAAGCGAACGCCGCCAGTCCCGCCTTTTGGCATTCCCGGCCACTTGGGTTATAATACCCCGCGTTCCGCCCATTCGGCAGGGCATCATCTCTGCCCAGTAGGGCTTAATCACCGTAATAGCGACAGGAGTAGACCCTTTGCCCGCTAAGAAAGCAGGCCGTCAGGCAATTAAGCGCGCTCAGCGTAACCGAAGCGCCAGAACCGAAACCCGCACCATCATAGGCCGGGCCAACCGCTCTTTGTCCGGCAACGATGCAGAGGCCGCGCAGCCGGCAGTGATGGACGCCGTGCAGACTCTTGACCGCGCCGCCCGTAAGGGCATCCTCCACAAGAACAACGTCGCGCGGCGCAAGTCGCGTATGATGGCCAAGCTGGCGCGCTTGGGCCAGGCAGACGAAGAATAGTCTGAACAGTCCCGCGGAATCTTCGCCGCCGCCCGGATGAAACGGGCGGCTTTCTTTTGGCGTCCAAGATTGGGCGGTGATTTTAACCAGCGCTGACAAAAGCTCATTGACACCCCGTGTTGCCTTTGGTAGTCTGCCGATAGAACAAAGGTTTTATGCCAAAGCAGGGGAGAGTATGGTTGCCAGAAAAAAAATGCCCGAACGCCGCCGCCGGATTCTTGAGTTTCTTCAGGAGTTCTATTCCGAGAACGGCATTCCGCCAACGGTGCGGGACATCCAGCAAGCCTGCGAAATCAGTTCCACGTCAGTCGTCGACTACAACCTCAAACAGTTGGAAGAAGCCGGCTACCTGAACCGCCGTAAGGAAGTCGCCCGGGGAATCGAGTTGCTGGACCGCGATGGTGAACCAGTGTCCAGTGCCCCCCGGGTGCAGATTGTCGGCTCAATCGCCGCCGGTCAGCCGCTACCGGTATTCTCGTCGGAAGATGCCGCCGCCAGCGAGGAATTCGACACCATCGAAATTTCCCCCGACCTGCCGCGCCGCCACGGCAAGCTCTTCGCTCTCACCGTCCGCGGCACGTCTATGGTGGACGCACTGATTGACGACGGCGATGTGGTCGTTATCAAGCCTTCGCATGAAGCGGCCAACGGGGAAATGGTGGTCGCCTGGCTGAAGCGCGAAGAAGAGGCTACCCTCAAAAAGTTCTACCAAGAAGGCGATCGAGTGCGGCTTCAGCCAGCCAACAGCACAATGGCGCCCATCTACTGCCCGGCTGAAAACGTGGAAGTGAGAGGCAAGGTAGTAACGGTGCTTCGCAAATTCTAACGAAACGGGCAAACAATGCTTATCCGGAACGCCTGATGGCACGGTCGTCCGAAGCTCGACGAAGAACGGCTAACGCCGGGCGGCAGTCAACGCGCCGTAGGTCGCTACCAGGAAGGGGACGCAGTAGGTGAGTGGTATCTTCCAGTAGAGGGCGTTGCTCCAGTTGCCAGAGATAAGCCCGTCGCCTTGGTTCAGCAGCGTCAGGATGGTGCCGACGACTACGGCGACGATGGCCGAACGCCGCAGCATCGGCCCGTGGCGCGGAGCGCACCTAATACACTTGACGCTCGCATCCGAGTCAACGGCCTGACGGGAACGGAAAGCGAATGCCCGTCCGGGCCGGGCCGCCCGGCCACAGTTGGTACAGGCAGTGGCCGTCGGGTTGTCCAAGAGAACGGGTTCAGTGTGCTGCAAGCTGGCCCCGTTGTTGCAAGAGAATAGAGGAAGCGGCGCCCTAGCGAGGCATTGTGCCGTGGTGGTGCGTCGGCGCGGCGTATTCTAGGCCGGCCTGCCGGGTAAGTCAACGCGCGACGATGGCCGAAGGCTGGTGCTCCGCTTGTGTGGTTTTCTGCGCCCTCTTATACTCTACGGCGGGAAATTAAACCGCAGCCGGGTCTCGAAGTCAATGCGGGAGGAGCAATGTACGATTTTCACACCCACACCTTTCTGAGCGACGGGGTGCTGTCGCCCATCGAGCTGATTCGCCGGGCGCTGGTGCGCGGCTACAAGGCGATGGCAGTGACCGACCACGTGGGTTTGGGGAATGTGGAATTCGTCATCAAGACGCTGGTGATCGACTGCGACATGGCGACCAAGCGGTGGGATATTCTGGCGCTGCCTGGCGTCGAAATTACTCACGTCCCCAAGGACGACATAGATTTAGTGGCTCGCACGGCCAAGGAGATGGGGGCGAAGCTGGTGGCGGTGCACGGGGAGACGCCGGTGGAGCCGGTAGAACCCGGCACAAATGAGGCTGCAATCCGCTCGCCCTGGGTGGACGTGTTGGCCCACCCAGGCCTGATTACCCCGGACGAGGCGCGGCTGGCTGCGGAACGTGGAGTGCGCCTTGAAGTGTCAGCGCGGCGTGGACACAGTTTTGCCAACGGTCACGTGGTCAAAGTGGCGCGGGAGGCCGGGGCTGCCTTAGTGCTGGATTCCGACGCCCACGCCCCGGAGGACCTGCTCACCCCGGAACTGTGCCAGAAAGTGGCGAAGGGCGCAGGCCTCGACGATGACGAGGTCCACGCCCTTTTGCAACAGAATCCTAGGGAATTGCTGGCGAAGCTGGGGGTTGATTCGTTGGTGCCGGCCTAACCGGACAGGCCGGCAGCTTCCCTTGGCAGTGGCCCGCCGTCAGGACTTGCCAATGCGGAACACCTTGGTGCCGCAGGCCGGGCAATCCCCTTTCGTGGCCGGTCGGCCGTTCTTCAAAGTAACCTGCTCAGGGTTGATTATCTCCCGCTTTTCCCGGCATTTCAGGCAATATGCCTCCATGGCGCGCCCCCTTCGTGAAATGGCCCTAGTTTCGAGTCGTCTCGTGTGGATTTCCAGCTTCCCGACTATCCCTAGGTTTGTCTTCTCCTAATAGGTATGCAATCGTTATTGTCAAAGTTCGGCACAAACTACACAGCGGCGCAGAGATTGTCAAGACGTTGCAGGTTGGATAACGGAGCATCCGGGATTTTCTGCCACATTCGGGGATTTTTGGAATCCGCCTATGGGCATCTATCGGCTCCCGGCCCCCCTGAGCGAGGGCTCAGGCGGGGACCGGAGCCAGCGGGGACCGGCTGCCGGGGTGAAACACTTTCATGGGGCGCCACGAGTTGCCGGCACGATCGAAGCGCACTAGCGCCAGAAACTCCCCGGCCGTGTTGTAAGCCCGGAACTGCTCCATATAACCCGCATCGATATTTGGGCGGCTCAAGCTCACAGGCTGCCCGTTGCGCAGAAACTTCTCGGCGGCGGGACCTACGGTGACTGTCTTGAGTCCCCGCACCACCCAGTCCACCGGGTGGAGACGGCGCTGCCAGCCGTCAGATTCTTGCGCTTCGGCCTCCAACTCTTCCAAGGAAACGCTGTCGGCGGCGGAGAACCCGCCGCAGCTCCGGCGCTCTAGGTCGGATACGTAGGCCCCACAGCCCAGGGTTTCCCCAAGGTCATGGGCCAGCGTACGCATATAGACACCCCGACCGCATTCCACGTCCAGCGTCAGATCAGGCAATTCCAGCCTGGTCAGCCGTATTCCGTGGATTTCGACGCTGCGAGCCTCGCGCTCCACCTCAATGCCAGCCCGGGCCAGCTTGTAGAGCCGCTGCCCGTCAACCTTCACCGCGCTGTACATCGGCGGCACTTGGTCAAGAACGCCGATGAACCCATCAAGGGCCGATTCTATGTCGGCTTGGGTAATCCCGTCAGTGCTGCGGGTGTCTGTGATTTCGCCTTCAGAATCGTAGGTGGTCGTAGATTGGCCGAGCTTCACGTCCATGACGTAGCGCTTGCTTCCGCTCACTACGTGTTCCATCAAGCGGGTGGCCTGGCCGAAGCAAACTGGCAGGACGCCGCGGGCCAGAGGATCCATCGTGCCGCAGTGTCCCACCTTCTGGCGCTGCCCGGTAATACGCTTCACCCGGCGCAGGGCCTCCATAGAGGTGATGCCGGGGGGCTTGTACAGGTTGATGAAGCCGTTTACCGTTGGCGGCTGGTTGTTTCCTGTCTTGGGCAAAATCACTGTCCTCTGGAAGTGCGAGGCGCTCTGAGGCGGCGCGCGGACTCCGCTCGGTCCAGATATTCGGCGGCGAATTGCTCAGGAGTCACCCCGTCCATCAGCTTCAGCACGCGGTTTCCTTCCGCTATGGAATCGTCCAGGATGAAAGTTAGGTGAGGCGTGTGGCGCAGGTTCACTCGTTCGCGAAGTTCCCGCCGCAGGAAGGACGCTGCCGATTGGATGCCTTGCAGAGCCGATTGCTGGTCAGCCTCCCGGCCCATAACACTGATGTACACGCGAGCGCTGCGCAGGTCGCTGGAGGCGATGACTTCGGTAACGCTGATGACGCCGGCTACCCGGGGATCCTTGATTTGACGCGCAATCAGGTGGCTGATTTCTGAGCGTAGCTGTTCGTTGACGCGGTCTATGCGCCGGGGCATCGCGCACCCCCACCGGAGGATTCCGGAAGTCCTGATTAAAGGCTGCGGTAGTGGCCGGGATTGGGCCGGACCGGGATTGCGGGTGCGGGTTAGCGCCGCCCCCGCTCTTGCCGGAAGACTTCCACAATGTCGCCGGTCTGAAACTCGTTGTACCCTTGCAGAACGATGCCGCACTCGGTGCCAGCGTTCATTTCGTTGACTTCGTCGCGGAAGTGGCGAAGGCTGGATATGGTTGACTGGGCGACGTTTTCTCCTTCGCGGGTTATCCGCACTGCGCCGTTGCGCACCATGCGCCCCTCAATTACCCGGCAACCGGCAATTTGAGTGCCGCGCCGCCCCCCGAAGACTTCCCGTATCTCGGCCCGCCCGACAATTACCTCGGTGGAAACTGGCTCCAGCATTCCATGGAGGGCCAACTCGATGTCGTCGATCAATTGGTAGATAATTTTGTAGTTGCGAATTTCAACGCCCAGCCGGTCAGCCAACCGCTCGGCGCTGGGTTCCGAACCCACCGAAAAGCTGATGATGACGGCTTCAGAGGCGCTGGCCAGCAGCACGTCAGATTCTGTTACCGCGCCGACGCCTGTGTGCAACACCCGCACCTTGGCGTCCTCATCCACCAGCCGCTCCAAGGATTGACGGATGGCTTCCAGGCTGCCCTGTACGTCGGCTTTGAGAACGAGGTTTAACTCCTTCACATCGCCGAGTTCTACCCGGTTGACCACTTCCTCCAAGCTGAGGGCGCGGGATTGGAGCGGACGCGAGCCGTGGGCGCGTTCCCGTCCGCCGAGCATGGACCGGGCTTCGCGCTCGTTGGTGGCCACTCGCATTTGGTCACCCGCCTCCGGCAGGGACCCGAAGCCCAGAATTTCGGCGGGTGTGCCGGGGGTGACCTTTGCAACGGTCTTCCCTTTGTCGTCGGTCATGGCCCGGACGCGCCCGGAGGCGATGCCTGCGACGATGTGGTCGCCCACCGACAAGGTGCCGTCAGTGACCAGCACGGTGGCGCTGGGGCCGCGCTTCCGGTCCAGCTTCGCCTCGATGATTACTCCTGACGCATGGTTATCAGGGTTGGCCTTCAGCTCCGAAATCTCGGCCACTAGTTGCAAGCTTTCCAGCAAGTCGTTGATTCCATCGCCGGTGCGTGCGGACACGTTGACCGAGATGATGTCGCCGCCCCAGTCTTCAACCAGCAACTCGTTCTCGCTGAGTTGGCGTTTGACACGCTCAGGGTCGGCGCCGGGCAGATCCATCTTATTGATTGCGACTACGATGGGGACCTCGGCGGCCTTGGCGTGGTTAATGGCCTCAAGAGTCTGGGGCATGATGCCATCGTCCGCCGCCACCACCAGCACCGCGATGTCGGTGACGCGGGCGCCGCGGGCGCGAATCGCCGTAAAGGCGGCGTGGCCTGGGGTGTCGATGAAGGTTATGGGGCTGCCTTCCGCCTCAACCTGATAGGCCCCGATATGCTGGGTGATGCCGCCCACTTCGCGGTCGGCGACCTTGGAGTTCTTTATGCAGTCGAGAAGTGAGGTCTTGCCGTGGTCTACGTGGCCCAGTACCACCACCACAGGCGGGCGGGTTACTAGGTCTTCCTCGTTTTCTTTCCCGGTGGCGGCCTTAGCCCGGGCCGCGGCCGCGCTGGGTTCCGGCGCCATGCTGGTACGAACACCGAGGGCGGTGGTTACCAGGGTAGCGACCTGATAGTCGATGACCTGGTTCATGTTGGCCATGATACCGTTGCGCATCAACTGTTTGATGACGTCGATGGCGGACTGATTCAGTACCTCTGCGAGGTACTGCACAGTCATAGTCGAGGGCAACACTATCGGACGGGTCTGCCCGCTGCGCCGTTCACCGCGTTCCCGCCGGGGCCTTTGGCCTCGGCCGGATTCGTCAACTGCCGTTATTGTAGTCATCTAATCGCTCACCTGCCAAAACCGGGTTAATGTCGGCCGGACTGGTCTAGTTCCTCGTCCAACTGCGTTACGCCCGGAGGGATTCTGCCCGGAGAGTCTCCAAATCTTTAGCGGAGAGGGCGCTGCCGAAACTGCGAGCCAGACGACCGCGACCCAGAGCCGTGTCCCAGCAGTCCGGGCCACAGACGTACGCGCCGCGCCCAGGTGCCTTGCCGGTATTGTCCACGGAGACCTGACCCTGGGGAGAGCGGGCCACCCGGACCAACTCAACCTTGGGTTTCTTGTTCCCGCAGCCGATGCAGGTGCGCTCAGGGATGTGCTGCTTTCTAGGCAAAGGCATTTCCTCCTGATTGCTCTGCGAGCTTGACTGCCTTCTTGTAGGCAGGACGGTCTAGCGTCGCCGTGAACCGCCGCCACCGCCCCGGCGGCGTCCGCCACCGCCCCGGCGTCCGCCGCCGCGGATGTCCTCGACGATATCCTCAGCGAAACGTATTTTGCCGGCGTCGGGGGTCAGTACTGGCAGTTCTGCGAATTCCAGCGGTTCTTCGCTCGGCTCGTCGTCCTCATCGTCGGGGATTTCTACCTCTTCCAGCGTGAAGGAGTCCAGGTCGTCGACACTTATACCCACCGCCGAGCCGTCTTCAGACGGGCCATCCGCGGCTGCCTCTTCTGCTGTCTCGCCAAGAAGCTCCTCATCCCGGATGAGGGCCTCGAGAATACTGTCTTCGTCGATTTCGGCAACGGCCGGTTCGTCGGTCGCTGCTGCCTCTTCCACCGTTTGGTTGGTGTGGGCAGTTTCAAGTTCTTCGGTTGCCCCTTCGACGATCGCCATAGCCTCGGCCACGGCGGCTTCCTGCTCATCCTCTACGGACGCAGCGCCAGCCTCTGCCGGGGCGCTGGCCTCAGCAGTGACCAGAAGCGCGGCCTCTGCGGCGGCCTTGGCTGCTGCTTCAGCGGCGGCTTGCAGCCGGGCCTCTCGGATTCCCTCCCACTCGGTCATGCCCTTGAGATCCAGCCGCCAGCCCGTGAGCCGGGCGGCCAGCCGGGTATTCTGCCCTTCCTTGCCGATGGCCAGAGACAACTGCCGGTCGGGAACCACCACTACAGCGGTCTGCTCCGACTCCAGCAACTCCACCTGCACTGGCTCCGAAGGACTGAGGGAGTTGGCGATAAAAGCACGGGGGTCGGAGTCCCAGGATACGATGTCTATTTTCTCTCCCTGCAACTCGTTAACAATACTTTGGATACGGTTGCCCCTTATGCCGATGCAGGATCCCACAGGGTCAATGCCAGGCTGGGTTGCGCTTACCGCGACCTTGCTGCGGAACCCGGCTTCTCGCGCGATGGCCTTGATTTCGACAACGCCGTTGTGGACCTCCGGCACCTCAATCTCGAACAGGCGGCGCAGCATATTGCGATGGCTGCGGGAGACCAGAATCTCCGGTCCCTTGGGTGAGCTGCGAACGCTGAGGAGGAACACCTTGACCCTCTGACCTTTGCGGTAGCGCTCGCTGGTTACCTGCTCGTCCTGCGGCAAGATGGCCTGCGCCCGGCCCAAGTCAAGGGTGATAGCTCTTCCTGGGTCGGAAGTCTCGACGATGCCCGACATAATGTCGCCTTCGTGCTGGGCGAACTCTTGGAACAGCAGTTCGCGCTCCGCTTCCCGCAGACGTTGCAGGACGACCTGCTTGGCCGTTTGCGCAGCGATGCGGCTGGCGTTATGGGGAAGGGGTTCGGCGGCGGCCACTTCATCGCCGATGACAACCTCCCGCTTGATTCTTCGGGCGTCAATCAGCGTGATTTCCCGCTCTGAGTCCTCGACAGTGTCCACCACCGTTTTCAGAGCGTAGACGCTAACCTCCCCGCTGTTGGGGTTTAGCGTTACCGATATATTCTGCCCGGAGGCCGGATTGTCCTTTTTGAATGCCGAGGCCAGCGCAACCTCAATGGCGCCGAGCACCTGTTCCATAGGGAGGTGACGCTCCGCCGCCAACTGTTTCAGCGCAACCATAAAATCGCTTTTCATAGTTCAGCCCCTACACTGATTCTGGCCTCAGATGGGCAGATGGTATGTCTCCATCAACAAGAAAGCGGGGCGAACCCGCTTCCCAAAAGGAGGAACCATGTAGGCGGAATTATAGCATCGCCGCCGCGCAGGGGCAACCGTTCAGCCCGGCGGCTAAATCTCGATCTTTGATAGACAAGGTAAGAGACAGGCGGTGACCGGACTGGGAATCAGTCGATTTTCAACGGCTCAAGGCCGGTGATGCGGTAGAGCAGATCCATATCCAGGCTGCCGCGAACAGTTTGGGCCAGCTTGTCGTATTCACCGTCCCGGGACATCTGGCCTCCGGTATCGGACTCCGGGGGCAGGTTGACGCCCTTCCACTCGGCCAGTTGCGCCAGCAACGCGCGGCGCAAGGTGTGGCTGTTGAACAGGCCGTGGACGTATGTGCCCAGCACCCGGCCATTTGCCGAAATTACGCCGTCGTCAACCTCGGGCTGCCCAGCCCTGCTGATGCTGAATGGACTAACCGCCGCGCCGGTCGGGGTAGAAGATCCCATGTGGATTTCATAGCCCTCAACGGCGGCGCTGCCGGCCTGAGCCAGCAGCCCCGAATCCGATGAGACTACCCCGCGCACCCGGTGGGTTTCCTTGTCCGGCGCGAAAATGGTATCCACCGGCAGAAGGTCCAGGCCCTCGGCTTCCGGCTCCGGCGACTCTACGCCGTGGGGGTCGAAGATGCGGCGCCCCATCATCTGATAGCCGCCGCAGATTCCGATGACCGGAGTGCCGGCGTCGGCCTGACGCCGGATGTCGGCGGCAAACCCTCGCTCGCGCAGCCACCATAAGTCGGCCATGGTGGTTTTGGTGCCGGGCAGAATAATCAAGTCCGGCTCGCCCAGGCTGTCGCGGCCCTCCACGTAGCGCAGCCGCACGCCGGGCTCGCGCTGAAGAGGGTCAAAGTCGTCGAAGTTGGAGATGTGGGGAAAGCCCATTACCGCAATGTCCAGGACGTAGCCGGTTTGCGACTTGAGCTGTTGCCGATGTTCCAGCGACACCGAGTCTTCCTCGGCGATTTCGATGTTCTGATAGTAAGGAACCACGCCCAGCACTGGTTTGCCGGTGCGCTCTTCCAGCCAGACCAAGCCCGGCTCCAGCAGCGAAACGTCGCCCCGGAACTTGTTGATGATAAAGGCGGCCACCGCGTCGCGCTCGTGGGGGTCCAGGATTTCCATGGTGCCGATGAGGGAGGCGAACACGCCGCCCCGGTCTATGTCGCCGGCCAGCAGCACCGGAGCGCCGGAGTGGAGGGCCACCCGCATATTGACGATTTCGTTCTGCTTGAGATTGATTTCCGCCGGGCTGCCCGCGCCTTCGATGACCACCACGTCGTACTGCGCCCGCAGCGTGTCTAAAGAATTCGCCACAGCCTGCCAGAGCATTGGCTTGGCGGTGGCAAAGTAATCGGCGGAGGCTTTGGCGATTGGCTTGCCCAGCAGCACCACTTGGGAGCGGTGGTCGGCCTCGGGCTTGAGCAGGATGGGGTTCATTTCCACCGTCGGCTCGACGCCGCAGGCTTCGGCCTGCACTGCCTGCGCCCGCCCCAGCTCGCCGCCGCCGGGGGTGACGAAGGAGTTGTTGGACATATTCTGCGCCTTGAACGGGGCCACGCGATACCCGTCCTGCCGGAAGATGCGGCATAGCGCGGTGACCAGCACGCTCTTGCCCACGTGGGACGCGGTGCCTTGCACCATCACCACCCGGCCTTGCGGGGCGGAACTCAGACGGCTTTGCAAACCTGTACCTCTTGATTCCCTCTACTTGGGAGAGAGGGCAGGGTGAAGATGTAATCCCGTATATAAACTAACCGTTCGTCCTGCGCGTGTTGACGGACGAACGGTTCCGAGTGGCATGATGGCGTTTGGACCGTTGGATTCCTGCGAAAGCGGGAATGACGGGTATCGCGGGAATGACGAGTGATAACGGAAATACTTTCCGGCTGGCCTACCACCAAATCTTGCCCTTGGATTCCTCGCGCAGTTGGTCGTAGTCCCGGGTCCACAGGGAGGTGCTCAGGTACTTCCAGCCGCCGTCGGCCAGCAGGCAGACAATGGAGCCGCGCTCCATGCGCTCGGCTTGGCGGATGGCGCCGTAGACCACCGAGCCGGAAGACACGCCGGCGAAGATGCCCTCTTCAGTCAGCAGCTGCTTGGTGGTCTGGAACGCCTCGAGGCTGCCCACCAGCATCCGCGAGTCCAGCAGGTTGATGTCCAGTATGGGCGGGATAAAGCCATCCTCCAGACTGCGGAGGCCGGAGATGAAGTCCTCCGGCTCCGGGGCCACGGCGACGATTTTCACGGCGGGGTTGTATTCCTTGAGCCGCCGGGCCACGCCCATCAGGGTGCCGCCGGTGCCGAGGCCGCCGACGAACATATCCACTTCGGGGACGGCCTCAATGATTTCCGGCCCAGTGGTCTCGTAGTGCGCCCCGGGGTTTCCGCTGTTGCCGTACTGGTACATCATCACGTAGTCGTGAGGGCGCTTTTCCACGAGGGCCTGGGCCACCTCGATGGAGCCGTTGGTGCCGCGGGAGCCGTCGGAGGAAATGATTTCCGCGCCGTAGGCTTCCAGCAGTTGCACCCGCTCGACGCTGACGTTCTCGGGCATCACCACGGCGACCTTGTAGCCCTTGATGCGGCCGATCATCGCAAGCGATATGCCGGTATTGCCGCTGGTCGGTTCCAGGATAGTGCGGGAGCCGCTCAGTTCGCCGTCGGCCTCCGCCTGCTCAATCATCTTGAGGGCGATGCGGTCCTTGACGCTGCCGGTGGGGTTGGCCCCTTCCAGCTTGGCGAAAATGCGCACGTCCGGCTTGGGACTCATGCGCTGCAACTCCACCGTCGGGGTATTGCCGATGGTGTCCAGAATGCCCTTGTATGTCAGCTTCGCAACCATCTATGACCTGTTGCTGTCAAGAGTGACGCCCTTCGACAGGCTTGGAGCCAGCGAGAGAATACCCAACCGCCCGCCCTTCGACAAGCTCAGGGCGAGCGGTTGTGGTTGTTTTAGTCCGAAGCGCCGACGGCGGCGGGTTCCTCGTGGGGCGCGGCCACGCCGCAGAAGACTTCGTAGTCGATGAGTTCGGTCACTGTGGGGTGGTCGCCGCACAGCGGGCAGTTGGGGTTGCGCTTCAGGCGCACCTCGCGGAAGCTCATATCCAGGGCGTCGATAATCAGCAGGCGGGAGGCCAGCGACTGTCCGATGCCCAAGAAGTGCTTGAGGGCCTCGGTGGCCTGGATGCTGCCCACCAGTCCGGTCATCGAGCCCAGCACGCCGGCCTCGGCGCAGTTGGGCACCATCCCAGGCGGCGGCGGCGACGGGAACAGGCAGCGGTAGCAGCCCTTGCCTGGCAGGAACACCGTGGTCTGCCCGTCGAAGGTCAGGATGCTGCCGTCCACCAGCGGCTTGCCCAGCAGATAGCAGGCGTCGTTGACCAAGTAGCGGGTGGCGAAGTTGTCGGCCCCGTTGACCACCAGGTCGTACTGCTCAATGATCTCCATGGCGTTTTCGGAGTTCAGCCAAGTCTCATGCAGGACGACGTTGACGTCGGGGTTGTAGGACTTGATGTTGTCGAGCGCCGACTGCACCTTGGGGCGTCCCACGTCGGCGGTATGGTGAAGCACCTGACGCTGGAGGTTGGAGAGGTCCACCACGTCCAGGTCCACGATGCCGATGGTGCCGACGCCGGCGAGGGAGAGGTAGATGGCGCTGGGCGAACCGAGGCCGCCGGCGCCGATGATGAGGGCGCTGGACTGCATCAGCGCGCGCTGGCCCTTGGAGCCGACGTCGCCCATGATGATGTGGCGGCTGTAGCGTTTAACCTGTTCGGGGGTCAGGGCAAGAGGCTGTGTGGCCATAGCTTCGGCTCCTTACTGGTGGTCTGCCGGAACGCAGCCCCGGCTGGTACCGGGGTGGCGACGCGGGCGAATACCGGCGCAAGCAAAAAAACCTGCCCCTGCCCTCTAGGGGCAGCCCCGGCGAGGGGCGGGCGCAGGCTTCCAGCTAAACGCAAGCTACCCTGCCCCCTATGTAGGGGTACAGGTACAAGCGCAATAGCAAAGGCTGGCAGGCAGGTTCATTGACGCGGGCAGTGTAGCGCGGCAGGCGCGGGGTTGTCAAGGCGAGCTAGAGGCCGCAGTGGCCCTCGCATTCGTTAATAAACTGGTTGGATTCCTTACTTCCTGATGCTGCCTGAGTGGCTTGTTTTTTGGTTTCCCGGTCATTCCCGGTCATTTCCGGCCACATTTGGTTATTCTGTTGGGGCGGCCGCGTTGAGGGCCGAATATGGCGGACGGGCAGGGGCATACAGGGACTATGCTAGGG
Organism: Dehalococcoidia bacterium; assembly: GCA_965249065.1. Lineage (GTDB taxonomy): Bacteria > Chloroflexota > Dehalococcoidia > Lucifugimonadales > UBA3495 > VXOI01. The sequence goes on from CBDFLG010000002.1 coordinate 268,524, forward strand.
AGGTGTCATAGGGCTTGGCAAGGGCCAAGTGTCATAAAATCGTATTATGGGGAACCCGGCAAGGGCCGCGGCATTCGTCCGGGACAGTTTCCGTCTGGGGAACGTCCTCACCCTAACCCTCTGGGAGAGGGAACTTTGCAATCGTTTTGAGAGGCGGTATTCAGATGTCGCGCACTTCTTCAATCATTTCTGCCAGAGTCATTATTTCCGGGCGTACTGATTGCGGATATCTGGTATGCAACGACTGAGGCACAACGAGGCGCACACCAGCATCGCGCATTTGAGCAAACTGTTGCTCCGACACGCCCTCTTGGAGAGTCAAAAGGTGCTTGATTGGAATGCGACCAGCTTCCTCAAGAATTTGCCGCCAACGTTCCTTTACCGTTGTTTTGACGGCAAGCATCCTGAGCCGGCCACTTGGATAGTATGGATCATTGTATGCCTCTTGAGAAGGGAAAATGAAATCAGGCCTGTTGCCAGATTCAGTTCGAGCCTGAGGTTGGCAATTGATTTTCTCTTCGCCTAAGATAGCTGTCATATGTAGTTCCAAAGACCGATCTGACCGAGCTTTGCGCCTTTGCAGTATAGTATTGGCTTTGCTCACGAAAGTATCTATCGAATCAAAACCATTCCGAATCACATGCATTTCAATAGCGCACTCCACACTGCGGAAGACGTCGTACTCGCAGTCTCGGCGCCGCATTAAGCGAGAGTCTACTGGCAAGTCTTTGTAGCCATGTAGCGAAATCGCCTTGTCCAATACTTCTTGGGGTGTGGGGAATTGATCTGCCCATTCTGCCGTCACCTGTTCAGCGGTTAACCAGCATCCACCCTGTGCTGGAGTCTCCGCGGCATCCGGCAAATTATTACTTGGCGTAGCCCAGAACAAAGGCTTCCCAGGTTCGACTGAACCAGCGAATGTTTCAGCCGCATCTTCTTCTGCTTCGTCCCTGCATACCCAATAACGGCATTTTCGGTTACCATTCTCTCCTGTGAAAAAAAGTAACGCTATTGCCCCGGTATTCTCTGGGTCAAGCAAAGGCGATTCATGGCCGCCGAGTCTTGTGACGCGGACTTCGTTGCGGGTCCCACCGCGTAGTTGGTTATTGTACCAAATGATGTTTGCGTCCGCCGCGTGTTCACGCGAGCCTGAAATAGCTTGGAATTCCACCCTGGGATTTTCTCTCCCTGAATCATGCAACTCTCGAAAAACCTGAAAGGCAACATAATTGGGAATGTAAGGGCCGGCCTGATGGGATCCGGTAGCTTGGGTGTCGTTCCCGCTTAACCGCTTTATGTACCAATAGCCACCCAAGTTCTGGCTTTGGGTTACCCATTCAGTCAACTGAAATACTGGCATCTTCATTCCCTCGTACAATGCAGAGCTTTTCGGCCCCTAGCAACCATCTGATTACGAAACCAACAATGTTTTCTGGTTGCAACCTCAGACGGCCTCGCAAGGAACACTCCCATATGGTACAAATACGCCAGCCGACTCCCAGCAACTGCCGAACGGATTCCAAGTCTCGTTTCTGGTTAGAGCGAATTTTGGCGGCCCAGAATTCAGGGCGCGTCGAAGGCCACTTGAAGAGATGGCAGTCATGGCCATGCCAGAAACAGCCGTGAACGAAAACTACCGCACGATAGCGTGGCAACGTGATATCTGGCGTACCGGGCAAATCCCGTCGGTGCAACCTGTAACGGAACCCGGCGGCGTGCAGGGCTTTGCGTATCTTCACTTCGTGGCGGGTGTTTTTTGACCGGATACCCGACATCATCCGGCTGCGCACCGCCGGAGTCACGATATCGACCATCAGCCATCCTCAATCAGATTATATAGGGTTCCATGTGTCTCGCTACCGCCTTGACTGCCGGAACGACTACAGCATTGCCAAACTGACGATATGCTTGGGTGTCTGATACCGGAATTTGGAACTGGGATTCCATAGGTTCGTCAAAACCCATCAAGCGGGCGCACTCCCTAGGTGTCAAGCGCCTTGGACGGTCACTTTCCTGCTTGATGAGAATTTCCGACCCATCCTTGTAGTAGCGCGCAGAGAGAGTCCGGGAGGTATCCGAGCGACTAACTAGCCCGTAACCGAAGCCGTTACCCCTCTTGCGGTGTTTTTCAGCGTAAGCCTGTAAGTAACTCCACAGATGGCCGCTCAGAGTGTATTGCTCTCCAACTCTACTGTCAGCCCCACTAGTATAATGCGGCTCTGCTGATTGTGTACCGTCTTCCGGGTGCAAAATATCGCCCAATACAGGCCCATTTCCTGGTTCCGGTGGAGACATCTGATGCAAGTCAAAATCACAGTCATCGCGGAACCCGGCGATGAAAATGCGCTCGCGGTGCTGTGGGACCCATGCTTTTGCATCCAGCACCCGGTAGCTGACATTGTAGCCCAGATCATTGGTCAGGATCGAATGGATGGTGTGAAACGTCCGGCCTCGGTCATGGCTGACTAAGTTTTTAACGTTTTCCAACAGAAACGCCTTGGGTCTGTGATGCGCTATCAGCTTTTCCAGCTCAAAAAACAGTGTTCCCTGAGTTTCGCAGTCGAACCCGTGGGGATCGTTGAGGGCGTTTTTCTTGGATACTCCAGCGATGGAGAACGGCTGGCAGGGAAAGCCTGCCAGTAAAACGTCATGGCTTGGCACGTCCTGGAGGCTTACCTGTCTGATGTCGCCAGCAATTTCCTCGTCCCCAAAATTGGCTCGGTAGGTTTGCTGGCTATATTTGTTCCATTCACAGGTGAAGAGGCATTCCCCGCCGATAGACTCGAATCCCAGCCGCATCCCCCCAATCCCTGCGAAGATGTCCACGAAGGAAAACTGCGCTGGCATTTCTCTGCCGCCTGACAACCCTGTCAATCGCAAGGTAGTCTGCATACAACACCCCCGTCGGCATCAGGCCTCTGCCCTGCTGCCATCAGGTGGACAGTATGCAACAAACGTTCTAAATTTGCACTCCCTCCCTGTCATCAAATGCCTGAAGCGGCATCCCAACCGTGGGAAATAGTATACCAATTGATCCGATGTTACAAGATGTAGTAGTTATGTCAATTAAAGAGGCCCCGGCAAGCTCCGGGGCCTCTGCGTTTCGTTGGGTTTGGCCTCCGCCTGATACTAGCCGGAAGGGGTCAGCGGGGCGGCGGCTTGTTGAGGGGGATGCCCTTGTCCCGCGCCCATCGCTCCAGCTCCCTTTTTGTCTCGGTGGACACCCCGGCGGCCAGCAGCTCGGCGATCATCTCAGCCTGGCCCTGCGCCTTCCTATCCTCTATCATTTTTTTCCTTTGCTCCAGCGCCCAAAAGACCATTCTCACACCTAGCGGGTCGGCTTCCTGTCCCGGTCGATGGGGATGCCATTTTCCCGGGCGAAGCGTTCCATATCCTCCGGCGTCTGAGGAATGCCTTCGTCTAGCATCTTGGTTATCAGCTCGGCTTGCGCCTCGTCCCGTCGTTTCGCCCGCCATTTACGCCTTTCGTCCAGTGCCCAAAAGACCATTCTCACGCCTCTCTCTACCAGCACGGCAACCATGCCGTAGCTCACTGCGCCCAAGTCCACCAATGATGCTGCGTAATCCAGGCTTTCCCAGCTGCTCCACTGGCCTGACCGTAGCATAAGCAGCGCCGTTACGACGAAAACGCCGAAGGGCACCGCTATCGCGTGCAGGCGAAGCCAACGCATTTCCCGCCACTCTCCCATCACGCCCTTATATTACACGAAAAAAAGAGGCCCCGGAAAGCTCCGGGACCTCTGGGTGTCCTTCGACAAACTCAGGACGAACGGGTGGCAGCTTAGCCGCGGCCGTTGCGGAGCAGGCGGCCGGGGTAGGCGCCGGTGGGTTCGCCGTCCTCGAACGTCACCTCGCCGTTGACCATGGTGTAGCGGTAGCCGTTGGCCTTCTGGATGCGGCGCCACTCGCCGCCAGGCAGGTCTTCCGCTATCTCGCTGGGCAGGACTTCCAGCTTCTGGAGGTCATAGATGACCACGTCGGCCGGGGAGCCCTCGCGCAGCGCGCCGCGGTCCTGGAAGCCGCCGAAGTGGGCGGGCAGGAAGGACAGCTTGTAGTGGGCGTCCTCCAGCGTGATGACCTTCTCGTCGCGCACCAGCCAAGTCAGCATATCCGTCGGGTAGATGCCCGCGGTCAGGAACTTGACGTGGGCGCCGCCGTCGGACACGCCGGCCACGATGTGGTTGGAGTCCAGCACCTCGGCGGTGTACTGGGCTTGGTCGCGGCCTTGGGTGTCGGCATAGAACTCGGTGGCCAGATCGTCCTCGACGCACATATCCAGTAGCGCGTCGATGACGTGCTTGCCCTGCTCGTCGGCAATCTGCTGCACCGTCTGGCCGGCCTGCGGGCTGGAGGCCTCGGTTTCGTCGGGGGCCAGCGCAATCATGCGCCCGTCAACGACGTTGACCACGAAGGACTTCATCCGCAGTTCGGGGTCGGTGATGCAGCGCCCGCCGTCGTACTCATACTCGTAGCCGTGGGTGTCGCAGACGAACTGGCCCATTTCGCGGTCGATGGTGCCGCCTTGGTGGGGGCAGACCCGCGACAGCAGCCTGTATCCGTCCCTGGTCTTGATCAAGAAGTATTCGCTGCCGCCGACGCTGACCTTGGGCAGCGCGCCAGTGAAGTCGGACTCTGCGCCGATGTCAATCTTGACCTTGCGGGTCATGACTTGGAGGCTGCCCACCGAGCCTTGGATTACTAAGGTGGGGCGGGTGCCCGAGTCCCATTCCTCTTTCAAGCGCCGACGCATCTCCGGGTCCTGCATTTTGGCCTTGCGGGTGGCCTTGTCGCCCAAGGTCACATCGCGCCAAGCTGGGGTGTCGTCGAACAGGTTCCAGTCCTCGAAGGTCAGCTCGAAGCCGCCGCGGCGGGTAGCGCCCTGACCGTAGACTCGCAGGCCGCGCTCGGCGCAACTCTCGAGCCAGCGGATGCGCTCGCGGTGCTGCTCGGGGTGGACGGCGTTGGGGGCGACCGCCTGGTAGAGCACCGGACGCCTGGACACTTCAGCCACGCGCTCGAAGAAGTTGCGCGTCTCTTCACCCAAGGGGCGGCCATCCTCGCCGGTTTCCTGGTAGGCAAGCTCGATGAAGCCTTCATCGCGGTCGCGGAGGATCTGGGCGAAGGTGAGAACCTCATGCTCAGAGAGCAGGTCGGTAATCATGGGGGTGCCGTCGAAGTCGCGCTGCACCGAGGTCGAGCCGAGAACCTGGGCCGACCAGCCGCAAGCCCCGTGGTCCATGGCCTCGTGAATCAGCCGGACCATCTCCTGCAATTCCGCCTCGGATGGGCGGCGGCTCTTCGCTTCCTCCCAGCCCATGACCCAAGCGTAGAGGGGGGTCAGCGGCACGTAGGTCAGGCAGTTGATGCCTTTGGGAGTGTTCTCCAAGCTGTTGATGAAGTCGGGGAAGGTGACCCAGTCCCAAGGCATTCCCTCTTTCATGGCGTCGTAGGGGATGGCCTCGTTGCGGGTCATGCTCAGCATGGCGCGGTCCTGGTCCTCGACGCGGGAGGGCGCGAAGCCGAAGCCGCAGTTGCCCAAGGCCACGGAGGTGACGCCGTGCCAGCCGGACAGGGTGCAGTAGGGGTCCCAGAAAATCTGGGCGTCGTAGTGGGTGTGCAGGTCGATGAAGCCGGGGGCCACGATGAGGCCCTTGGCTTCGATTTCCCGGTCGGCGTCGCCGCCGTTGAGTCCGCCAATCTTGGCGATGCGCCCGTCCTTGATGGCGATGTCGCTGATATAGCGGGGCGCGCGCGTCCCGTCGACGATGGTGCCGCCTCTGATGATAATGTCGTAGGTTGCCATTGACCCTTCTCCTCAGATTGAGTAGGGAAAGATGTAGATATGGGTCGCCAGAAGTGCTACTGCTGAATTGTAGAGATTGCCAATCGGGCTGTCAAATTAAAGACGGCTGGGCCAGTTGTGTGCGGATAGGACAAATTGGTGACGTAATGCGTTATGGGACTGCCGATAGAAATACAAGAGACGCCTATTGCATAGGCGCCATGAGGAACGGCGGGGTGTGCCGGGGAGGCAGGTTTAGGAGGCAATGGCGGCGAGGCTGAGCTGGCGGTCGGCAAGGTCGGCTAGGGTGATGTTGCTCAGCAGGTCCAGTATGGCTTCCTCGACGGACTTCCAGACCTCCTGCTGGGCGCAGGAGTCGGAAAGCACACAGTCGTCGGGGTTGATGAGGCAGTCGAGGGGAGAACTGTTGGCGTCGAGCTTGGACATCACCATACTCAGGTTAATGTCGTGAGGAGGCATGGCGAGGGAGTGGCCGCCCCGCGGACCCCGGCGGCTGGACACAAAGCCGAACTTGTTGAGCGAGGCCATCAATTGGTCGAGGTAAGCAACGGGGATGCCTTGTTTCGAGGCGATCTCAGCGGTCTGAACCGGGCCATCGCCGCAGTGGAGGGCCAACTCAACCAAGGCCCGCACCCCATAATCAACGCGCATGGGGATCTTCATTTCGGCGCTCCTTCCCAGACGGCCTGCAATCTATTAAGTATACACCAGCCCCGTATCATTTTCCAAACCGGCGGGTCAGATTGAACGCGGAGCGTTATCCTGGCCCTTTCCATCATTCGCTGCCTGTCAATAGGAAAGTGCCTAGACCCTGGGCGATGCGGTGGCCGTCTTCTGAAGCCACTTCGATGTCAGCCACCATCAGCCGGTCGCAGCTGTTGATTATTTTGGCCGTCGCAGTGAGTCGGCCGGAGTCCGCGCTTTCGAGGAAATTTATCTTCAGCTCGATGGTGGTAGTGCGCTGCCCCGGGGCCATGACAGAGCGGACGGCGCGGAAAAATGCAGTGTCCACCAAGACGGCAATCAGCCCGCCGTGAACCTGGCCGGCGGCTTGTAGGTGGTGCGGCTGCACTGCCAGCGAGACGCTGCCCACGCCACCCTCCGACCGCCCTTCTTCAATGCCTATGAACCGGGAAAAGGGGGAATCATCTCCGAATGGCAAGCCAGACTCTCCTTAATGACCGATTCTGTCAGACCACGCGCCGGGAATGGCGGTGATTTTCAGATATAATAGCGGAGTATTTCGTTCCACGGGTTGTTGTTTTGGTGCAATGGTAAAAGGTCTTTTCGTAGGGTTGGCTGTGGTTTTGCTGCTGGCCCTGATTCCTATTGTTCACTTCGTCGGCGTTCCCGCCGGGCCGTTCATTGCCGGATACTTCGGCATCAACGCGGCCAGAGACTACCCCGGCACGCCGGGGCGCAAGGCGCTGGCCTACGGAGTCTGGCTGGGCGCGGTCGTCGGCGTGATTCTGGTGGTAGCGGTGGTACTGGTCACCCTGCTCGGAGATTTCGCGTACCCCATCCTGCTGTGGGGCGGAGTGGTGGTAGCGACCTTCTACTACGCTAGTATGTCGGCCTTGGGCGCTTGGTATTCGGGACTGCGGGCCGCCGAGCGGGCCGGCCCTTCGGCAAGCTCAGAGCCAACGGTAAGCGGCCCGCGTCGCTAGGCCGATTGATGGCTGACGCATTCCGTCTGCTGCGCCCGTTGCAGTGGGTGAAGAACGGGCTGGTGTTCCTGCCTTTCCTTTTCGCGGTTGACATTGCTTGGTCGGTGGACTCGGCGGGCGACATCCCCGAATTGCTGGGCCGGCTGGCGCTGGTGTTCCTGGCCTTCTGCGCCTTGTCCAGCGGCGTTTACGTCTTTAACGACCTGATGGACCGGCGCGCTGACCGCGAGCATCCCCGGAAACGGCAGCGGCCCATCGCGTCCGGCAAGGTCGGTGTCCCGGCAGCGGTGGCGCTGATAGTCGTCCTCGTAGCCGCAGGACTGGCCGCCGTCTGGTACGCCGGAATGGCGCTGATGCTGGTTTGCGGGGTCTACCTCGCCATCAACGCGGCCTACTGCCTGGGCGGCAAGAACGTCGTTCTGCTGGACGTGTTCGCCGTAGCCAGCGGATACGTCATCCGCGCGGTCTCCGGGGCGCTGGCCATCGACGTTGACCCGTCTCCCTGGCTCTACACCACCACCGGGGCCGGGGCGCTGTTCATCGTGCTGGGCCGGCGCTATGCCGAGGTTCGGCTGGCTGGCGGCGACGCAGACCGGCAACGTCCGGTGCTGGCCCGCTATTCCGGGCCGTTCATCTCGCAGCTTCTCACCATCTCGGCAACGGCGGCGCTGCTCAGTTATACTTTATACACCATTGAGGCCGATAATCTGCCTGACAACAACGCCATGCTGTTCACCCTGCCGCTGGTGGCGCTGGGGCTGTTCCGCTACCTGTACCTGCTGAACCACAGCAGTGACGCCGAAGCCCCGGAGCAGCTTATGGTGCGCGACCTGCCGTTGCTGGGGACGGTTGTCGCCTGGCTGGCAGTGTCGGCGGCAGTCCTGCTGCTCAATGGGTAGTTCGTTATATGCAGGGGCGCATTGCATGCGCCCAATGCGCCGGAAGGTTCAACGCCCCCGGTGGGAGAATCCATAAATGCAGACACAGCAAACCCCAACTTTCCCGGCGTCGGCCCGCGCCACGGCGCCGCCGGTGGTCGCGGTGGTTGCCACCACGCCTGAGACGGTGCAGGACGACATAGCCCGCGCTATGCAGCTCGCCGGGGCCGCCGAGTTCCTGCCGACGGAAAACCGCACGTTGCTCAAGGTCAACATCTCTTGGCAGCATTGGTATCCCGGCTGCTCCTCCACGCCGTGGCAGATTGAGGGCGTTGCCAACGCTCTGAAAGCAATGGGCCATAGCAATCTAGTGGCGGCTCACAACGGCACCGTGGTCGTTGATTCCTATGAAGGCGAAGAGAAAAACAAGCACAAGGCCGCTCAGGACCGGGTGGGCCTGCCGGACATACACTTGGACAGCCCGCCGAACCGATGGATTGACTACCGGCCCCGCGCCGAAATGCTGGCACTGGACGACATTTTCCCGGAGGGGATTCAGATTCCCGAATGTTTCCCCGGAACCAACATCGTACACCTGCCCACGATGAAGACCCACGTGTTCACCACCATGACCGGGGCGATGAAAAACGCCTTCGGCGGGCTGCTGCACCGCAAGCGCCACTGGACGCACTCGGTGATTCACGAAACGCTGGTTGACCTGCTGGCCATCCAGCAGGAGATACATCCCGGCCTATTCGCGGTGATGGACGGCACCTTTGCTGGCGACGGCCCCGGCCCCCGCGCCATGCGCTGGCATATCAAGAACCGCATCCTGGCCAGCGCTGACCAAGTAGCCATAGACGCCGTGGCCGCCAAGATGATGGGGTTCGACCCCATGAGCATTCCCTTCATCCGTCTGGCCCACGAGCGGGGGCTGGGCTGCGGCGAGGTAGCCGACATAGACGTTCGCGGCGAGGACATCGGCGGCGTCAACTGGCAGTTCTCCGGCGTGGAAAACACCTTCGCCAGCCGGGGCCAGAAGCTCATCTACTGGGGGCCGCTCAAGCCGCTGGAGAATATACTGCTGCGCAGTCCCATCGTCGGCTGGGCCTTCTTGGCCTCCAACCTGTACCACAACGGCTACTGGCTGAAGACCAAGGGCCGCCGCCGCATCGAAGCCGCCCTGAAAACCGAATGGGGCCGCCTGTTCCAGTCCTACTAAGGCCCGCCCGTCTGGAGGCGAAATGCCGATAAGCAAATTCAGAATCACCAACGCCGGGCCGTTCGACGACATAATCTTCGAGTTCGACGAGCAGGTCAACGTCTTCGTCGGCCCGAACAACTCCGGGAAGTCCACCGCATTGCTGGCGCTGGCGGAAGCGACAGTGTATCCCTTTAATTTTCCCCGCAAGATTCTCAAGGGTTCCGAAAGCCGGTGGGAAATTACGCTCGGCAATGGCGGTCAGGAGAAGGTATTTAACGGCGTACTGCCGGACGGCTTAAAGGAGCAGCCGGGAGTGGTCAGGCCATTACAGGAGATAGGGTACTCAACCTTTGTCCCACCCCTTCGCCAAAGTACCGATCATCGCTCCAAAGGCCCTTCAATTGGCCAAGTGGATCAGGGTTCCAGCAGTAATTCGCCCGAAGGCGATGGTTATAACGCACCGGAACTGCGCAAGAGGCGCGAGCTTGTCCCTACAGATGCCGCTTTAGTTGACGACAAAGTGGTCATTCAGATGATGGTTGACCTGGATTACGCTGGATACCGCCGCAAGCAACCCCAGATACATTGGCTGCTCAAGAAAGTCGCCAGTGTCGCGTCCGAAATCACTGAGGGATACCCTATCGAGTTTCTGCAAATCGGCGAGGACGACCGGGGATACTTCCCCGAGTATCGGACGCCTGACGGCGACCTGCCGCTGAACGTGCTGAGCCAAGGAACGCAATCAATCATTCAATGGCTGTCCCATTTCCTGTTCGGCTACGCTCAATACTACGAATACCCGGAAGACCTGACGGCGAAGCCCGCCATCCTCATCGTGGACGAAATCGACGCCCACCTGCACCCGTCTTGGCAAAGGCGGATTATCCCCGCGCTGACCAACAACTTCCCCAGCCTGCAAGTCTTCTGCTCCACCCACTCCCCCCTGATGCTGTCGGGGCTGAAGGAAGGCCAAGTGCAGTTGCTCAAGCGAAACGAGGACGGCAAGGTCGAGGTTTCCACGAACTGGCAGGACATGGCAGGATGGTCGGCGGAAGAAATCTTGAGGAGCGTCCTAGGGGTGCGGGATACGATGGACTTGACCACTGCGTCCGAAATTGACCGCATGGGGGAGTTGAGCATCAAAGAAACGCTCACAGAAGCGGAGAAAGCCGAGCTGGCGGAGCTTCGGCAGCATATAGGTGAGGTATTGCCGGGAGGTCCTGCTTCTTCCCACGTGGAATCTTTCTTGCGGTTTCTCAAGGAAGTCTACTCAAAACAGGAATCTGGTTCAGGCTCTTCGGACAAAAAACGCCCACGGGTGAGAAGAAAGAGCAACGGAGTTTCATAGGCGATGCACTGGGTTGACCGAGGGCCGGAGCCGAGCGGCTTGGAAGCTGTGAGTTCAAGATTCACTCAAGAGTGGGTGGAGCGCTATCAGGGCGGGGAGGGAAGCAGGCCAAACCCAAGATGGCAGCAATTTCATAGTGATTTAAGCGGGGTGTTTTCTGGTTTGTGTGGCTACTGCGAAGAAGCGGGCAAAGGAGAAATAGACCACTTCAAGCCAGTTAGTAAGTTTCCACAATTGGTTTACGAATGGTCCAATTGGGTTTTTGCGTGTAGCAGTTGTAATAGAAGCAAGTCTGACAAATGGCCGGATGATGGCTATATTAACCCGTGTTCAGAGGATGAATCAGAGTGGCCAGAGCGTTTCTTTGATTTCGATATAGAAACCAGAGAGTTAATCCCAAAGGCAAACATATCTGACGAGCGACGGTTAAAGGCTCTTCAAATGATAGATAACCTCAACCTCAATGCCCCCCATCATATAAAATTGCGTGAAGAGAGGTTGTTTTTAATTGAGCACGAGATGGAAGGGCTAATCGAGAATCCCGAGAGAGAACAGCAGTTTTTGGATCGAATAACTGACCGCAGCTTCACTCTATCCAGCATCGCCCGCGCGTTGCTCACAGAACGCGGCTTCATCATAGATGACTAACCGGCAATTCAGCCAAAATAACGACAGGAACAGTTGAATGGACATCGCTATCATCGGCCTTCCCCAGAGCGGCAAAACCACCGCATTCAACGCCCTCACCGCCGGGCATAGCGCCGCCACCGGCGGGGGGAGCTCCGGCCCAGCGCAGGTCGGCGTGGTGAAAGTTACCGACCAGCGGCTCCCGGTCCTGGAACGGATGTATCTGCCCTGGAAGGTGGTCTATGCCGAGATAAAGTTCTGGGACCTGCCGCCCGCCGACCACTCGCAGCGCAATCAGGGGCTGGCCGGGCGCCATCGGAACATTCTGCAGGGGGCGGGGGCGTTGCTGCTGGTGGTGCGCGCCTTTGAGGACGATCTGCAAGGGGCCGCCGGCCCCGCCCGGGACCTAGCGGCGATGTTGAGCGAGCTTGCGCTGGCCGACCTGGAGACGCTGGAGCGTGTTGAAGCCCGCCTGTCCGACTCCCTTAAAAAAGCCAAGCCCGCCGAGCGCCCGGCGCTGGCCCCCCAAGCCGACGCAGTTCGCAAGGCCAGGGAGGGACTCGAGGCGGGGATCCGGCTGCGCCAGCAAGAACTTACGGTATCGGAGCGGTCGGCTATTGTGGGCTACCAGTTGCTCACCGACAAGCCGGTCATCGCCGCTTTCAACACCGGCGAATCCGGCCCTGCGCCATCCCTCGGCGACTTGGGACTGCCTCAGGAAATGGCCGACGGGCTTGGCGAGGTGCAGCTTTGCGCCCGGCTGGAGGAAGACTTGGCGCTGATGTCCGAGGAGGAAGCCGACGAGTTCCGCGACGCCCTAGGCCTGAGCGAGTCTGCCATCGAGCGCGTCAAGCAGGTGTGTTACGACACCGTTGGGCTGGTGTCCTTCCTGACCGTGGGCGAGGATGAGGTGCGGGCCTGGCCGGTTCCCGAGGGAATACCGGCCCTGGACGCCGCAGGAACTATACATACTGACTTCATCCGGGGCTTCATCCGCGCCGAAGTCATTCACTACGACGACTTGGTACGCTGCGGCAGCGTTGCCCAAGGCCGCAAGGAAGGCGTACTGCGCTCCGAAGGCAAGACCTATCAGGTGAAGGACGGCGACGTTATCAACTTCCTGATTAACGTCTAAAAAGGCGCGTGAAAGGCCAACCGCTCATCCTGAGCTTGTCGAATGATGAGCCGGTTTTTCCCCAGGACGCTCACAAGGGCCGGGCGAAACTGAGTTCGTGGCCGTCGGGGTCGTCGATATGGAAGTAGCGCTCGCCCCAGGGTGCGTTTGCGGGCGAGGTGGACGGGGCCAGGCCGAAGCCGGTAAGTCGCTGGTAGTGTGCGTCCACATCGTCAACGTGAAAAATGAGCCGCCCCCACCAGTCAGGTTGCTCCTCGCGCAGCATCAGGTTGATATAGCTGCCGCCCACTCGAAAGCTGGTGAACGAGGCTTGCTCGCCGCCGTAGAGTAGCTCCATCCCTACGAAATCGCGGTAGAACACCACCGACCTCGCCATGTCAGTTACCGCCAGGGTAACCGCGCTGATAGTTTCCACGCCCATGCCAGCCCTCCCTGCGCCCTCTCTAGCCGCCGCGACGACGCCGGGGCCGCGACAGCCCTGGATAGGTTCGTTCGGTAAGCACCCAATCCAGCCTCCCTTTCAATGCCTCCACTTCCGCCGGGGCCAGCAAGTCGAGCAGCTCCAGCAGGCGTTTGGGCATACTTCTTTGCGGGCCGTTGAGCCGGGCCTGAAATTCGGCCAATGTGCCCAGCAACGTCTCCGGGATCAGCTCACCGCCGAAGTCCCAGATGACCGTGCGAATCTTGACGTCGGAATGGAATGTCAGGCCGTGGTCGATGCTCCACAGCTTGCCGTCCCCGCTGATGATGAGGTGATTGGGCTTGCGGTCGGTGCTGTTGGCCACCAAGTCGAAGCAACAGACGACCCGCAGCTGCTCGGCATACTCTCCGCCCAAGGTGTAGTAGTTCTCCTTGGGGTCGTGGTCAACGAACTGCTGCACCGAGCCGATGCCATAGGGCCCATCGCGGATGATGGTGAAGGGAACCAGGTTCCAGCCGAGGATGTCGCTGAGCAGATAGGCGGCGCATTCGCGCTTGTAGAGGGTGCCGTTGGGAAAGTCCCACAGCGGCGCCTCGCCATCCCGCGGTTTGTAGATGCCCAGCGTTTCCTCACCGTCTAGGCCGACGTTGACCACGAAGGTGTAGTTGGAACCCAGGCGTGACAACTGGCAGGAGAGGATTTCGCCATGGCGCAACACATCTTGGGTTTTAGTGTCTGAGGTCAATCGGCGATGTCCGGTGCAGGGAGTTGGCTGCCGGCCATTAGCCGGCTTCCAGAACCGTGTGCCCGTTGGCCCTCGGACAGACGTGACCGTCTGGGTTGATGGGTTGCCCGCACAGGAAGCAGATTGGGCGCCCAGCGGCACAGATGCGAAGTGACTCCTCGGCCAGTTCGCTGGCTTGGTTCAGAGTAATCCAGAAGCTGACCGACTCGGCTTCTTCGCTGGAACGCTCTTCGCCCTCCTCGTCCGTCTCCCGCTCGTGGGCCTGCATATAGAAGGAGTTGGTCTCGCGGTCGTGGCTGAGGAACATCTGCCCGGCTTTGAAGTCTATGGTTGCTTCGCCCCCAGTCCACGCGGGCTCCTGAGGTGTGCTTTCCCGGGCTTTCTCTTCCGCCGACAGACCGGCCACGTAGTCCCGGAGGTAGACGCCGAGCTGAAAGAGTTGTTCCTTTTCCAGCCACAGCGAGCAGAAAGCCGCCCCGGAATTCAAGTCCATCCGGAACGTGCGACCGCCCGGCTGCCCAAAAGTAACTGCCTCAACCCGTGAGAGTGCTCCCAGCGGGTATTTCACCTGCTTCTCTTCCATGCAACCTATCATAGTGTCCCACGCCACCCGGTGGCAAGCGGGTTTTGCCTCTTGTCAGCATTAGCACTGAATGACAGCCACACACAGCGTTCAGAAATAACCGATAATTTAAGGTGTAGACAACGGTGTATTTAACGTGTTAATGCGAACGTTAATCAACGTCTTGCAAATAATGGAAGCTCCAATGACTCAGCCCACGGCGAATCCCGACCAGTTCGACTTGGTTGCCCCGGCCCATCGCTTCACTCAGGGCGGTCGCTACGTATACTCCTTCATCCTCGACCTGCCCACCCTCGACCGCCTGCTTCCTGACAGGGTGGACGAGCGGCTAGCGAAAGGAGAAGAGGCCAACCGCCCCCTGACTCTCAGCCATGCCAAAAGTATTCAGGGATACTTGGAAAGCCAGGAAAAGTGGCTGTTTGGAACGATGCTGCTAGGGATTGACCCCAAAGCCGTTGAGTTTCAGCCAGGGCAGGACACCAGCCGTGCCGTGGTCGCCGGCCAGTTGCGTATCCGCGCCGCCGCCGGCTTAAAAATTTTCGACGGCCAACACCGCCGCCGTGCTATCAAGGACGCTCTGGAGTCCCTCCGCGAAGACCGACTGAAGGAAGACAGGCTCTCCTCTTTGCAAGGGGCTTCGGTGCCAATCATGCTCTACGCCGAAGCCAGCATTGACGCACTCCGTCAAATGTTCGCCGACGCTGCGCAAACGAAAACCATCGAGCGCAATACTGTGGCGCAGTTTGACCGGCGAAATGCTTTTAATCGCGCTGCCGACCAGTTGCTGGGGATAAGCGAATTTTTGGCCGGGCGTGTTGAAATGGAGCGTTCCTCGGTTGCACGCACCAGCCCCAACATCATCTCCATCAACCAGTTGGCCATGACCCTGAAAACCTTGGAGGTTGGCATCAATGGGCGGGTCAAAACAGCACGCAACGATGAGCTCTTGTTCAACGTTGATGAACTGGTTGACCGATGCTGGACTTGGTCCGACGAATTTATGCCGGCCGCGAGAGAGGAGTACGACGACCTGCTAGCAGGTGAGATTGACAACTCCGAAATACCGGAGATGCGCTCCCGCACCATGTCCTTCAATGCTACCGTCATCCGCATTCTGGCCGGCTGCTACTACGAATGGGTTAAAGACGGCGCAGACTGGACTCCCCTAGCCGACTTTATTCGCGCCGCATCGCTAAAGCCTGGAGCAGGCGAAGGTGCCCTGCTGGTGGATGCCGGAGCGGTTATTCCTGGCGGAATCTCCCCCATCGGACGGCAAGCGCAATTGGTGGAAGCGGTCGATTACATCGTCTGTCAAGCAAAGGCGGTCGGCAATTAAGCGGCCCTTTGCAAGTCCCCAACTAACCTTTCGGGAGAGGAAAAATGACACTCCAAATTACCACCGATACCAATCAATACTGCCTGCGCGCCCCAGCCCATCGCTATTGGCAAGGTAAGCGTTGCGTGTACTATTTCGCCCTTGACCTGCAGAGCCTTGACGGTCTGCTGCCCCAGCGAGTGGACGAAGGTATGATTCGGGAAGCCAACCGCCGCCTGACGCCCAGCCACGCCAAGAACATTCAGGATTATCTGCGGAAACATGAGGACTGGCTGCTGGGGGCTATACTGCTTGGAATTTCTCCCAAAGCAGTTGAATTTGAACCCTATAATGACGAAAACGGCCGTCCTAACATAAACTTCGGCGAGTTGCGTATCGTGGCTAATCTTCGGAATACAATGCGAATCTTTGATGGCCAGCACCGCCGCCGCGCCATCGGAGACCTGCTCCTGGAGATGGACGAGATAGGAGAAAGCAATGACGCACACCGTACCGCTCTCCTTCAAGCCTCGGTGCCAGTAGCCCTCTACGCCGAGGAAGACCTCCGTTCGTTGCGCCAGATGTTTTCCGACGCTTCCAAAACCAAGCGTATCGAAACCAACGTAGTGACAATTTTTGACGGGCGGTACGCTTTTAACGTAGCTGCCAAATATCTGGCAGAGGAGAGTCAGTTATTCGGCAGGCGAATCGAAATGGAGCGTACTACCGTGTCCCCAAGCGGTTCGTCTCTTCTCGCTATAAACCAGTTGGCGGCGGACTTGAAGGCCCTTTATGTTGGCATAAACGGCCGGGTCAGCCGTGAACGTAACGACGAGCATATCCAAAACCTGGATGCGCTCTATAAACGCTGCCTGGAGTGGGCCGACGAATTCCTGCCCGCTGCCCGGGATGAGTACGAGGGGCTGGTGACTGGCGAGATAACCGGCGACGAAATCGCGCGGCTGCGCCGTAGCTCGCTGGCTTTCAGCGCGACTTTTATTCGCATCCTCGCCGGTTGTTATCATCTCTGGCTCCTAACCGTTTCCGAAGATTGGAAGCCGCTGGCCCAGTTCGTGCGGGAGGCGTCTTTGGCGCCTGGGGGTGGGCGTGGTACGCTGCTGGTGGATGCCGGGGCCATGTCGCCGGGCGATTCTTCCCCGGTAGGTCGACGCCAGGAAGTGCAGGGAGCCATCAACTACATCGTTGCCAAGTCGAGGGAATCGTCCCAATAATCCCCCAGCCGCCAGTTCGCCCAAAGGCAACGCCCGGCCAATGCGGCCGGGCGTTGCCTTTTTCCGGAAGTACGGACCGATCCCGGCAGCCTGGCCCTACGCGATTGCTGCCCGCGCCCGGTATTGCAGCGCTTCGGCTAGGTGGGGAACGCTGATGCGGTCGGCGCCGCTCAGGTCGGCGATGGTGCGCGAGACCTTAAGCACCCGGTGGAACGCCCTGGCCGACAGAGTGAGCCGTTGGGCGGCGGTCTGGAGCAGACTCCTTGCGCCGTCGTCCAGTTGGCAGTGCTGCCAGACTTCTGCAGGGCCCATTTCCGAGTTACAGAGAAAGCCGTTGTTCTGGAACCTCTCCCGCTGGACTTCCCGAGCCTGCTCGACCCGCTGACGGGGGCGACTGGAATCTTCGCTGGGAATGTCCTCCACCAGCTTTTCGTATTCCACCGGAGGCACCTCGACGAACACGTCCACCCGGTCCAGCAACGGCCCGCTGATTTTCTTCTGGTAACGGGCAACGGTCGACGGACTGCAAGTGCATTCCTTCACGGGGTGACTGTGGAATCCGCAGGGACAGGGGTTCATTGCGGCGACCAGCATGAAACTTGCTGGGTAAGTGGCAGTGCCTGACACCCGGCTGATGGTTACAACCTTGTCCTCCAATGGCTGGCGCAGTGATTCCAGTGCTGCATGGTTGAACTCCGGCAGTTCGTCGAGGAACAACACCCCTCGATGGCTCAGTGTGATTTCGCCGGGCCGGAGGGTTCGGCCACCACCAACTAGCCCCGCGTTTGAGATTGTGTAGTGCGGAGACCGAAATGGACGTTTCATCATCAGTGGGTTGTCGCTTTGCAGTGTGCCATGGACGCTGTAAATTTTGGTGACTTCCAGCGCCTCCTTGGGGATCATACGAGGCAGTATGGACGGCAGACAGCGGGCCAGCAGGGTCTTTCCGCTGCCCGGAGGCCCGCTGAACAGCAGATTGTGAAAGCCTGCGGCGGCCACTTCCAGGGCGCGCTTGGCATGGTCCTGCCCCTTGATGTGGGCAAGATTCATCTGTACGGGCGTGTCGGTCAACGCGGCGCAGTTTGACCAGCCGTCGCCGCTCATCGGCTCCAGGAGTGTCTCACCCCGCAGGTGCCGCACCACCGAGTCCAGGGTGGTCGCCGGATAGACTGTGATGTCCTCCACCAGCGAAGCCTCTTCGGCATCCATCGCTGGAACGAAAACCGAGGTATAACCTTGGTCGCGGGCCGCTGACACCATTGTTAGTATGCCGTTGGTGTGGCGCAGGCTGCCGTCCAGCGACAGCTCGCCCAGGAACACTGATTCGGCGGGGGTGGATTCCAGTTGGCCGGAGCTCAGCAGGATGCCGACGGCGATGGGCAGGTCGTAGGCCGGGCCTTCCTTCTTCAGGTCGGCCGGGGCCAGGTTGACAGTGATGCGCCGCATGGGGAACTCGCAACCGCTGTTGCGCAGCGCGGCGCGGACCCGCTCCTTGGCCTCCTGCACTGCCGTGTCCGGCAAGCCCACCATATTAAATTTGGGCACGCCGGGAGACAGGTCAACCTCGACCCTGATTATGAATCCTTCCAGTCCAACCATCGCGCAGGAATTGGTGCAAGCTAACACGTGCCCCTCCTAAAGTTCTGCCAGCCCCGCCGCAATCTCAATGCGGGCGTTACCCGTGTGGCAAGAGGCGGGGAGTCGAGTGGCAGGTTTGTCCGTTACCCGGCTCGCTGGAACTATAGTTCTACAGACAGCCTGTTCGCAACTGGCAACTGTCAGCAATTTTCGGAGGAAACTTCCGGCTCACTGGGCCTGTGCCGGACGTGGACGAAGTGAAAGTGAGGAACTTGGGGAAGGGCGGGCGGCTAAATCTGTGCGACGCCAATGCGCATCAAGTCGTAGGCGGCGCTGATCGGGCCGGTGTAGTGGCGGGCGGCGTCTTCCAGCAACGGGACCTGGTCTTCATGGAAGGCGTTGTCGATGTGGGTGAGAATCAACCGCCCCACCGACGCTTGAGCCGCAACCCGCGCCGCGTCCCCGGAGGTTGAGTGCAGGCGGCTGACCGCCATATCGTGAGCGGCGTCGGTAGCCATGGCTTCGTGAATCAGCAGGTCGGCGCCCTGCGCGGCTTCGACCAGGCTGGGGCTGTATGTGGTATCGCCGGAGAAGACCACCGCCACGCCGCCCGACTCGACGCGCCAGCCAATCGACCCAGGGATGTGGTCAACGTCGAAAGACCAGGCCACGGTGTCCGGCCCCAATTCCAGCTTGTGTCCGGGCGGGACTTCCTGCCAGCGCAGCACCTGCCGGCCGCCGTGGTTGTACGCGGCGTTGGCGCGGATGTCGGGGATGCGGCCCGCCACTGCCGCCTGTCGAAGACCCTCCAGTCCAGCGTTGCTTCCGTATATCGAAAGAGGGTTCTCCTCCGGCGTCTCGTGGGACCGGCGGCTCTGAACGAACATCAAGCCCGACAGGTGGTCCTGGTGGTCGTGGGACAGCAGCACATGGTCGTAGTCCAGTGCCCTGATGCCGGCGGCCTCGCCGTTTCGCAGCGCAGAGTTGCCGGAACTGCCGTCCAGCAGCAGCGTCGTGCCGTCGGAGCAGCGGAGAGCTATTGCAGTGTGGGCACGGGTGACCGACAGGCCCGCGCCGGTACCGAGGAAAGTAATCTCCAAGTCATTCATCCCAACGTGATTTGTTGGCAGTCGTGGGCGAGGCTGATTGGGCCGGTGTAATGCTGGGCGGCTTCCACGCCCAAGGGTTCAGAATCGGCGTGGTAGGCGTTGGTGATGTGAGTGAGGACTAATCTGTGAACCGTGGCCTCTGCGGCGGCCTTCCCGGCCTCGCCGGCGGTGCAGTGGCCCGCGTTGCTGGCTAGGACGGTGTCGCCGACGCAGAAGGCTTCGTGTATCAGCAGGTCTGCGCCTTCAGCCGCTTTAACCAGTTCGGGGCTGTACCTTGTGTCGCCGGAGAACACCACTGCCTTACCGTCGCACTCCACCCGCCAGCCCGCCGCGCCGGTGATGTGATTGGCCGGGAAGTGCCAGGCGGTAGTTCTCGGCCCCAGCTCGATGACATTGCCAGATGCTGCGGGTTTCCAGTGCAGCAGCTCCCTCCCTGCATAGTTGCGGCCGAAATCGCCCGAAATGTCCCATATATTCAGTCGGGTGGCCAGGCTATGCCGCTTCAGCCCTTCCAGAGCCTCGTAAGTGGCGTGGACTCGAAGAGGCTGTCCGTTCTCGCTGAACAGAGCCCGGTCGAACTGCACGAAATCTATTCCGGCCATGTGGTCGGGGTGGTCGTGAGAAAGCAGCACGTCATCGAATTCACGCAGGTTGATGCCCAAGGCTGCGGCGTGGCGGAGCGCGGAATTTCCGGAACTGGCGTCCAGCAAGAGTTTCGTGCCGTCGGGGCATTCCAGGGTCATAGCCGTGTGCGCCCGTAGCGTAGAGCTTCCAGCCCCTGTGCCGAGAAAACTAATCTTCATAATTATGAGGAGCGAGCTGAGAGAAGCAAGGATTTAGGAGACGGCGCTAACGCTGCTCTTCCTTGCTCTCAATTCTCATTCCTCCCTCTTCGCTCCTATGTTTGGTGCCCATTGGGGTGGGCCTGCTCGCGCAGCAGGCTCAGGGCGCGCAGCACCGGGGCTTCGGTGAAGCTGAACAGCACAGCCGGCTCGGTGTCCGAGGCGTTGGCGTGTTCGTGGTAGTTCCAGCCGGGTACGCAGAAGACGTCTTTGTCCTCCCAGTCAATGGGCTGGCCGTTGACCACAGAATGGCCCTGGCCCTGGACTATGTGGTAGATGGCTCCGGCGGTGTGTCGGTGCGCCTTGGTGGACTCGCCGGGACGCAGCATTTGGATGTGGCAGGCGATGGTGGGCATCACCGGGCCGCCGGTGTTGGGATTGGTGTATTCCATGATCACGCCGTCGAAGGGGCTGCCGTCCACCTCCGGGGCCAGCCGTTGCAGGGTCTCCCAAGTCCGCGCCCACGGGTAATGCAGCAGCGGCGAGTGGGCCGCGCCGCCGTTTTCCCACACCGGGCGCAGCACGCCGGCGCCGTACCGGGTCAGCGATGAGTCGGTGGGTTCGGTCACCGGCTGCACGTCTTCGGAATAGGGTTCGTAGTACACCGCTTCCAGCATATGCACCAGCGGAATGTCCAGCCCGTCCAGCCAGATGATGGGGTCGGCGGTTTCGTTGGCGTGGTCGTGCCAGGTCCAGTTGGGCGTAAGCACGAGGTCGCCCGGAAACATGGGTATCCGGTCGCCGTTGACGGTGGTGGAGCCGCCCTGACTGTCGATGATGAACCGCAAGGCCGCCGGGGTATGGCGATGGGCGCGAGCCGCCTCGCCGGGCATAACGATTTGCAGGCCGGCGAACATTGAATTGGTGGTCGCCATACGGTTGAGGCCGGGGTTGAGCAGCATCAGCACCCGGCGTTCGGCGTCGGCGGTGCCGATGAGGTCGCCGGCCCGCAGCGCCTGCGGCAGCAGATCGCGCCACCGCCACAGGAAGGGCAGCGCCTTGCTCTTTGGCTCAGCTACCAACGCTTCCTCCTGCACCAGCCACAGGGGCGACGTGCTGTAGCCGCGCAAGTCTTCGTAGAAGCGGTCCAGGGTTTCCGCTGTTGCTCCTGTACTGGATAGCATCGCTGCCTCCGGTGAATCTGGATTGTGGAGTGAAGAAGGGTTAGGGGCCGCCGCGCTGTTCCTGCCATTCGGCCAGCCGCGACTCTAGGGCCCGCTGACGCAGGGCGATGGTCAGGTCGCCCCGGGTGCGTTCCAGCACGGCGCGCATGGCGTCGGTGGTGTGGCGCAGCCCGCCGGTTACGGCTTCCGGGAAGTCCACCGTTACCAGCACGCCATAGATTTCGTCCATCACCTCCATCAACTCCTCGCAGCGGCCTACGCTGTCCTTGCGAAGGGAGTCGAGGATGTAGCGGCGCAGTTCGCCGATGACCTCGGCCATGCCGTTTAGGTAGGCCGGCGGGTCTACGCCCAGCTTCTCGGCAGTAGGGATAGCCTCGCCCGAGATAACCGCCAGAGTAACGTTGGCCTCGGTGAACTCCTTGCGGGCGTCGTTCATAAAGCCGGCGTTGTAAATGAGCGGATTATCGTCGCGGATATGCTCGGCGGCTTGCAGGCGGGCCGCGCCGGTGTCAATCAGCCGCCGCGCTTCGTCGAAGTCGGAGCGGTGGACGGCGCGGATGGCGTTGGCCGAAAGGCGAATCACCTCCCTGGAAACCGACAGTCCTTCCTCGCGGTCGCGGTTGCGTCCGGTGAGTTGCTCGATGGCGCGGTTGCCGATTTCGGACAGGTCGGCACTGTATCTGGACGGCATCAGACCCGCCCCCCTGCCGCTTCGATGGCCGCGGTCATTTGGGCTGCGGCAGCCTCCGGCTCCTCGGCCAGCCCCACGGCGGCGGTGACGCAGATGGCGTCGGCCCCCGCTTCAACCACAGGCGTAACGTTGCTCAGGTTGATGCCCCCGATGGCTACCAGTGGCGTATTCTTTGCCACCTCCTTGGCCTCACGCACCCGCCCCGGCCCCTGCGGAAATCGGGCGACGCCCTTGCTGGTGGTGGCGTAGATTGCGCCGAAGGCCACGTGGTCGGCGCCCATTTCCTGGGATTCCACCAACTGTTCGAACTCCCGGTTCGACCGGCCCAACACCTGATGCGGCTGCAAAACCCGCCGCGCCTCGGCCACTGGCAGGTCGGTCTGCCCCACGTGCAGGCCCGCAGAGCCTACCGCCGCCGCGACATCGGCATGGTCGTTGATGATTAGCATCGCCCCGTTGCGCTGGCATAGCTCTTGCAGCGCCATTGCTAAGGGCAGCGACTCGCCCTTGTCGCGCAGCTTGTCGCGCAGTTGCAGCATTCGCGCCCCGCCGTTGACCGCGGCGACGGCGATGTCCAGCGGGTCGCGGCCCCCGGTGACCTGCGGGTCTATGATGACGTAGAGTCCCCGCACCTGGTCCGCCTTCTCCCGCCGGATGGCTGCGCCCAATTGGGCCGACAGCTCTTCCAGCGCGTGGCGGATGCGGCCGGCGGTTTCCCATGCGACCGGGCTGGACGACTCGTTGGCTTCAAGCTGCGACAGGAGCAGTTGCGCCGTGGCTGTCAGGGCCAGCGTTTGCTCCACGGTCTGCGGCGGCGCGTCGTCCGGCCCGGCCAGAGCCAGCGGTGAGGGCAGCGACGGCAGCAGTTCAGACAGTCCTCGATGGGCTGCGGTTGCCGTGGCCGACGACGCGGCTGCTACGGCGTCCAGGCAGTGATAAAGCATTGAGTAGTGGCTGTGTCCGGCGTTGCTCACAGGTCAAGCCCCTTGGGAGTCTCGCCCTGCCGGGCGGCGTCAATGTTGTCCCGCACCGACTGGGGCATCTCCATCCCGTATTTCTGGAAGGCGGATTCCACGTTGCGGCCTATGTTGCGGGGGTCCTGGTAATACTCCGGCGACCGGCGCTCGCTGCCGGGCGCGAACTGCTCATGCACCGACGCCTCCGTCTTGCCCATGGCGAAAGACGACATCCGCCGCGACATCTCGCCGCTGCCGCAGTGGGAGCAAACCGCCGTGACTTCGCTGCCGATGGAGCGAACGAAAAATGACGATACCCGCCCGCAGTCTTGGCACCTGTATTCGTAGATAGGCATTACGCCTCCAAGCCCCTTCTCCCACGTAGAGAGAGGGTTGGGGTGAGGGAACAATATCAGCTCTCGCTGATTTCCCGCCGCATCCGGTCGAAGTCCGGTGTTGACTGGCCGCCCATCTCCCGCTTGATACGGCCCATGTGTTGATCGATGCTGGCTGGGCTGTCTTCGTCAACGTCGCGGGTTGTCTCGCCGCTGGGCACCCAGTTGAGGCTGTCGCCCCACGACGCACGGAAGGAGAAAGCCGACATCAGCCGCTCCATGTCTCCGCCGCCGCATCCCGGGCATTCCAGAGCGTTGGCAGACGACCAGCTGTAGACCAGCTTGGAACTGACCGCATTACAGCCGCCGCAACGATACTCGTAGATAGGCATACGTCCGGTATTTTAACACGGAGAGGCTATGCGCCGCAGGGAAAATCTGCTTCTGAAGCGGCCCTTCCTCCCCTGTTCGCCTCCAAGTTCAAGAAAATCTTAACCCGCGCCTAGAGAAAATCCTCGCCGAACTGGGAGGGGCGTAAGCCGGAAGCTCCGAGCCGCTAATGTATAATGCGGCAACGATTGCTCACCGTTGTCGAGGTGCCGCCATGACAATGCCCCTCTTTGCCCCCGAACGCCAGCAGCTCCTGATGATAATGGACGGCCATGCGATGGTGCATCGCTCCTTCCGCGCCATATCCACCCAGCGCAACCTGACCAGCAGCGCCACGGGCGAGGACACCACCGGCGTATACGGGTTCGCCAACGTGTTCCTGCGCGCCTTGCAGGAATGGAACCCGGCCTACTGCGCCATCGCCTTCGACACCTCGGCGCCTACCTTCCGCCACTTGCAGTTTGAGGAATACAAGGCCCAACGCCCGCCGACGCCCCTGGAGTTGCGCCCCCAGTTTGACCGGGTGAAGCAGCTTATGACGGCCTTCGGCGTTCCCGTATTCGAGCTTGACGGATGGGAAGCCGATGACGTTATCGGCTCCCTCACCTTGCAGGCAGAGGAAGCGGGCATTGACTCGGTGATACTCACCGGCGACCGCGACACCTTCCAGCTAATTTCCCCCCGTGTGCGGGTTGACCTAGCTTCCAGCATCCAAGACCGGCGGGTATACGGCGAGGCGGAACTGGCGGAACGCTACTCCGGCCTGACCGCTGCCCAACAGCCCGACTTCAAGGCCCTCGTCGGCGACT
Source organism: Dehalococcoidia bacterium (assembly GCA_965249065.1). Classification (GTDB taxonomy): domain Bacteria; phylum Chloroflexota; class Dehalococcoidia; order Lucifugimonadales; family UBA3495; genus VXOI01. Next base: position 293,336 of record CBDFLG010000002.1, read on the forward strand.
CCTCGGACAACATCCCCGGCGTACCGAAGGTGGGCGAAAAACGGGCCGCCGCACTGCTCGGCGACTACGGCAGTCTGGAAGGCATTTACGAGAACCTAGACGCCGTGAAGCCGCCCAGCGTCAAGGCCGCTCTGGGTGAAAACCGCGAGCGCGCCTTCGAGAACCGCCGGCTGATGACCATAGACCGGCAGGCCCCGGTTACGCTGGACCCGGAGCAGTGCCGCTTCGGGCGCTACGACCGCCGCGACGTGGTGGCGCTGCTGACCGAACTGGAGTTTTTCAGCGTCGTATCCCGCGTCCCTGATCCCGGCGGCTTGGATATTGTAGAGGCGGACACTGGCCGGGAGCCGGAACAGAAAACCGATTACACTGTCGTCCTGACCGGAGAACAACTGGATTCGATGATTGCCGCCATCGAAGAAACGGGCAGATTCACCTTTGACACCGAGACCACGTCTTTGGATGCCATGCGCGCCCAACTGGTCGGCCTCAGCTTCGCCACCGCGCCGGGCCGGGCCTGGTACGTCCCGGTCGGCCACCGCGAAGGGGAACAGTTGCCGGTGGAATCCGTCTTGGCTGCCGTCCGCCCCTTGTTCGAGTCGCCGGACATCGCCAAGTGCGCCCACAACGCCAACTACGATATGACCGTGCTGGCCAACCACGGCGTCAAGTTCGCCAACGTCGATTTCGACACAATGATTGCCGCCCACCTGACGGGACGCAGCTACAACCAGCTTGGCCTCAAGGAACTCTCGCTGGATGTGCTGGGCCACGAAATGACGCCCATTACCGACCTCATCGGCAAGGGGCGCAAGCAGGTCACCTTTGACCATGTGGACATCGCCGCCGCCGCCGACTACGCCGCTGCAGACGCCGACATAACCTTTCGCCTGCGTGACTCGTTCGAGCCGCAGGTGGAGCGGGAGAGTCTGCGCGGTCTGATGGACGAAACCGAGATGGCGCTGGTGCCTGTGCTGGTTACCATGCAGCGCCACGGCATCAAGATGGACGCCGGCGTACTGCATGAAATGTCCGCCGATATGTACCGGCAGATGGCCCAGATTGAATCTGAAATCTACGATTCCGTCGGTCACGCAGTCAACCTCAACTCTCCCCCGCAGTTGAGCGACCTGCTGTTCAAGGAACTGGTCTTGCCCCGCACCAAGCGCACCAAGACCGGCCACTACTCTACAGATGCCAACTCGCTGGAATCACTGCGAGGGATGCACCCGGTGGTGGACCAGATTCTGGAATACCGGCAGGTGGCCAAGCTCAAGTCAACCTATGTCGACGCCCTGCCCGAAATGGTTAACCCGGCCACAGGACGGGTGCATACCAGCTACAACCAGACCGGCTCGGCCACCGGGCGAATATCCAGCAGCGACCCAAATTTGCAGAACATCCCCATCCGCACCGGGTTGGGCCGTCAGGTACGCCGTGCCTTTGTGGCCGATGGCGCCCCGGACTGGCAGCTTTTCTCCGCCGATTACTCCCAGATTGAACTGCGGGTGCTGGCCCATATGTCGCAGGACCCGGCGCTGCTGGAAGCCTTCCGTCGTGGCGAAGACATCCATTCCGCCACCGCCTCGCTGATGTTCGAGGTGCCGGTGAACGAGGTGGACTCGGAGATGCGCCGCATCGCCAAAGTGCTGAACTTCGGCGTGATATACGGCCTGTCGCCCCACGGCATTTCTCAGCAGACGGGCTTCACCCGTGAGCAGGGTAAAGAGTTTATAGATACCTACTTCGCCAAATACCCCGGCATCAGCGGCTACCTAGAGGAAGTCAAAGCCCGCGCCCACGCCGAGCAGTACGCGGAGACGCTGCTGGGCCGCCGCCGCTACCTTGCCGACATCAACAGTTCCAACTTCAACACCCGCAGTGGCGCCGAGCGCATGGCAATCAATATGCCAATCCAAGGCACTGCCGCCGACATAATGAAGCTGGCAATGGTGCGAGTCCAACGCCGCCTGGACGCCGAGGAAATGCGGACCAAGATGCTGCTGCAAGTCCACGACGAGCTTGTCTTCGAGACTCCGCGCGAAGAGATGGACGCCCTACGCGACCTGGTCTTCGACGAAATGCCCGCCGCCATGAACCTAGACGTGACGCTGAAAGTCGACGCCAAATGGGCAGACAACTGGGGTGACATGGAGTAGGGGCCGGGGCGCGGTATTGAACCCAGCAAGGAGCGATCGAATGGGAGTTACTCAAGTACAAGCAAGGGTTTTCGGCGAGAGGGAGACTCGGGAGTACAGTTTCATGGTAGACACTGGTTCCACATTCTTGGCCCTCCCTCAGGATGAGATCGAGTTACTAGGGTTGCGTCGTGGACGTGGCGTGGTCAAGCTGATGAGTGCCACAGGTCTGATCGACGTGGAAACATACGTCGCTGATGGCGAATTGATGGGTCAGGAATTCACAGCTATCTTGGTGCCGGCGCACACTCCTTTGCTGGGCTATGAACTTCTGCAAAACCTCCGGTACAAGGTTAATCCGGTAACTCACGAAATTGAGAGAGTTCCGGACTGGGAAAGACACCCGCCATACCTGTAGGAAGTGAGCACACCACATGGAACTAATCCGCAGCCTAATCTTCGTTCCTGGCAACCGGGCCAATATGCTGGAGCGGGCGCGCTCCTTTGACGCCGACGTCATTATGGTTGACCTGGAGGACTCGGTGCCTCCGGGCGAGAAGGTCAACGCCCGCGATCTGGCCCGCGAGTGGGTCCCTTCTTTGCATAACGAAGGGAAGCGGGTTATGGTGCGGGTCAACTCGCTGGACACCGGGCTGACTCGCGCGGAGCTGGAAACGGTGGTTTCTCCCGCTCTCTACGGCGTCAGCTTGGGCAAGGTGGAGTCGGTGCGCGATGTCCGCACTCTTGACGGCCTGCTATCCCCGCTGGAGTCTGCCGCCGGGCTGGAAACGGGCTCGCTGCGCATCATCCCGTGGATTGAGACGGCCAAGGCGGTTTGGGACGCCCGCGCCATCGCCGAGTCGTCGCCCCGGGTCGTGGCCATCGCCTTCGGCGCCGAGGATTTCACCAATGACATGGGTATCGAGCGCAGCGACACCGGCGAAGAGGTCAGCGTTCCCAGGGCGATGGTGCCGGTCGCGGCTAGGGCCGGGGAAGTCGGTGCCCTCGACTCTCCCTTTGTTCGTTTCCGCGACCCCGACGCCTTGCGCGACGACGCCCAGAGGGCGCGGCGGATGGGCTACACCGGCAAGTTCGCCATCCATCCGGCCCAGTTGGAGATTATCAACGAGACATTCAGCCCCTCCGCGGAGGAAATCGAATACGCCCGCCGCGTGGTCGAAGCCTGGGACGCTGCGGAGTCGGGGGGCCGCGGCTCACTGTCCCTGGACGGACGGATGGTTGACGTGCCGGTGGTCAAACGCGCTCAAAATCTGCTGGCCTTGGCCGACGCCATCGGCCAGTCCGGGTAACGGCGGCCCGCTAGCGTTATGACCGACCGGATCATGCTGCAAGGGATGCAGTTCTATGGCTACCACGGCGTCAATCCCGAAGAGCGGGTGCTGGGGCAGCGGTATGTCGTTGACCTGACCGCCGACTTGGACTTGAGCCGCGCCGGGCAGTCGGACCGGCTGGAGGACACGGTTAGCTATTCCCACATCTACCGGACGGTGCGGGCGGTAATGGAAGGGGAGCCGCGCAACCTGCTGGAGTCCGCCGCCCAAGCCATCGCCGACCGCCTGCTGGCCGAGTTTCCGCTGGACGCCGTGTCGGTGACGGTCAAGAAGCCCAATCCACCGGTGCGCGGTTCATCAATAGAGCTGGCCGCAGTGCAAATATATCGGACCCGTCAGCCACATGAATCTTGAATCCCCATCCGGAATCGGGAGAGCAAAGGGAATGAAAGTTCACGATTACCACGACGGCAACCGCCAACTGCAAGACCGCTTCGATACGCGCAGGCTGGCCGACCGGCTCAAGGATAGAGTGACCGAGGCCATCGGGGATGAAGCCAAGGCCATCATCGAAGAAGCCCGGATGTTCTTCCTCGCCACCTGCGACGACCGCAGCCTGCCCACCTGCTCCTACAAGGGAGGCGATCCCGGCTTCGTGCGCGTGGTGGACGAGGCGACGCTGGCTTTCCCCAACTACGACGGCAATGGCAAGTACCAGTCTATGGGTAACCTGCTGCGCAACCCCAACGTGGGCCTGCTGTTCGTGGACTTTGAGGGCAGCCAGCGCCTGCGGATTCAGGGCGTGGCCCGGATTGAGGAAGAAGACGAGCTGCTGACCGAATACGCCGAAGCGCAGTTTATCGTGCGGGTGGATGTAACCGAGGTCTACAAGAACTGCCCCCGGTACGTCCACAAGTATCGCTTCGTGGAGCCGTCGGAATACGTCCCACATACGGGCCGGGAAACCCCGCAACCGGCCTGGAAGAGCAGCGGAGAGCTGAAGGACGCGCTGCCCGGCCGGGTGTGAACAACTAATCCCGAGTGTTCCACGTTGCCAGTCAACCCTTTTGCGGTTATTTCTTTAGCGCGGGCGGCGGCTCGGTGAACTCTTCGCTGACTGCCGCGGCTGTTTCTCGCCGCCGGTTCCAAGCCTCCCATTCCTGTTGGTTCGTGTCCCGGCCTTCCTCTCGGCCTTCCTCCCGGCCTTCCTCTCGGCCTTCCTCCCGGCCCTTCTCAATTCCCGCGTTGTAGCGCTTCTTCAGATACCGCTCTGAAATCAACACGATTGCCTCCGTTAGAACCAGGCTTTCGCCCGCGATTGCAATGACTGACGAACCTACCCCCCTAGTGATGGCCATGATGGTTTCCGGCCAAGTACCGCCGGTGACCTGGGTTATCTCATACCATACCACCAAGCCGATTAGTGCGACTAGCTGGACGCTGAACAGAAACAGGTAGAGCGAGGCCCAGTCTTCAGGCACACTCCAGATGGCTGTGCGGCGGTCTCGCATTCCGGCGGCCTCGCGCTCGGATGCGCCTACGCGCCCCGCCCGGCCTCGCTGAACGGCGCCCGCGCGAAGATTCTCCGCACCATCGGCTCGAAGAACTCCAGCGGCAGCGATTCGTAGTCCGGGTCGAAGGACGACTGGTCCCAGCGGTGGCAGAAGTCCACCGTGTCCTGATACCACGGATGATCGCGGTAGGCGTCACGGGCGTTGCGGTCGCCGCCCGTATGGTGGGCGTAGTAGTAGCCTTGGAACAGGCCGTGGTGGCGCACGATCCAGTACGTCTTTTCGGAGACGTAGGGCTTTAGCACTGCGGCTGCCAGTTCGCTGTGGTTGTAAGGCGAAAGCATATCGCCAATGTCGTGCAGCAGGGCCCCCGCCACCAGCTCCTCGTCAGCCCCGTCGCGGTGGGCGCGAGTGGCGCATTGCAGCGAATGCTCTAGGCGGTCAACCCGATAGCCGGACAGCGATCCGGCCAGTCCCCGAAGCTGCTCTAGAACGCGGTCCGCCGTGCCTTCGGCGAACCTGGCCTCCAGCCGCTCTAGTAATTCGTAGTCCTCGCGGGTGCCTTCGGCCATGCTGGTGAAGGCCACCGTTTCGTTCGCATCAGCCATCGCGCACCTCCATGCCCCGGTTATTGGGGCGGAAGAAAGTGTAGTATGTATTCCGATTTTACCATCTTGGCATTCAACCCGGGTTTAATTCAGGAGGCGAACGGATGGCTGACCGTAAGAGACTTGAAGGGCGCGTCGCCTTCATTACTGGAGGAGGGCGCGGCATCGGGCAGGCTATCGCGCTGGCTTACGCCGCGGAAGGGGCGCGGCTGTCGCTGTCGGCCCGCACCTCCTCCGAACTTGAGGATACGGCGAGGCTCATTTCGGAGCGATTCGGCAGCGACGTTATTACCGCCGTCGCCGACGTATCCAGCCGTGAACAGGTGGACGCGGCGGTGGCGCGCACTCTGGAGCATTACGGCGTCATAGACGTTCTGGTCAACAACGCCGGCAACATCGGGCCGGTGGGCCGGGTCTGGGACAATGACCCCGAGGACTGGGCCCGCACGATTGCAGTGCATCTTATGGGCGTGTTCTACGGCTGCCATGCGGTCCTTCCCGCGATGCTGGAGCGAGGCCGGGGCCGCATCGTCAATATGTCCGGCGTCGGCGGCCCCAATATGTCGGCATACGACGCAGCCAAGACCGGCATCGTCAACCTGACGGAAAACTTGGCGCTGGAACTGGCTGGCGCCCCGATAACCGTCAACGCCATCAGCCCCGGCTCCATCCATACCCGGATGTGGGAAGAAACGCGGGACCTGGCGCTGGCTATCGGCGACACGGCCACCTACGAGCGTGGCGTGCAGGTGACCTCCGGCGAAGGGGCGTCCATCGAACGGGCGGCGCAGCTGGCGGTTTTCTTGGGCAGCGACGATTGCGGCGCATTGTCCGGCCGGCTTATCCGCGCCTTTGCCGACAAGTTCGAGGAGTTGCCGGCGCAGATTGATGAAATCATGGCATCGGACGCCTATATGCTCCGGCGCGTCGACCCGGAGCGCCCTTTCCCCATGTCCCCTTCGTATCCTACGCTGCCCATAGCAGGGCCATAGCTGTCTCCCATTCGTTTGCCGCCTGGCAGAAGGCGCAAGCGAAATCCCGGGTTGTGGGGGCGGCGGCGGTGTTGTAGTATCTGGCCCATCGGTTTCCGATATTGATTCAGGCATAAGTATATGGGGGTTGGTTGTGACTTCTAACGGTTCTGCTCCGAGGGACATCGCCATCGTGGGGGTTGCCGAGTCGGACGTGATGGGCAACGTGCCCGGCAAGTCGTCGTTGCAGCACCACGCCGAGGCGGCGCACAACGCGCTGGATGACGCCGGGCTTTCGATGCGTGACATTGACGGTATCCTGACCGCCGGGTTTTCCACGCTGGCCACGGCGGAGTATTTCGGCATCGAGCCGGTGTTCACCGACAGCACCTATGTTGGCGGCTCCTCTTTTATCATCCATGTGGCCCACGCAATAGCCGCAATACGGGCCGGTTACTGCGAGACCGCCCTGATTACCCACGGACAGGCGGGGCGCTCCACGCGGGTGCGTGTGCCGGCCGACGGCAACCTGCCGGCGGCGCAGTATGAATCCCCCTACGGCATCATCGGCGCGCCCGTCAATTACTCCTTGGCCTGCACTCGCTATATGCACGATTACGGCGAGGAGCGCACGCGGCAGGGAATGGCCGAGATTGCCGTCGCAACGCGAAAATGGGCCAACCTGAACCCGGTGGCCCAGATGCACGATACGCCGATGAGCTTCGACGACTATCACAACTCCCGCTGGGTGTCGTGGCCCTTCCACCTGCTGGACTGCTGCCTGGTCACCGACAGCGGCGCGGCAGTTATCGTGACGACGGCGGAGCGGGCCGCAAATTGCCGCAAGCAGCCGGTTTGGGTGCTGGGCGGCGGCGAGTCCCACGACCACAACATCATCAGCCAGATGCCCTCCTACACCATCACGCCGGCCAGGGAGTCGGGGCCGCGGGCGATGGCCCGGGCTGGCCTGAACCACGACGACCTGGACCTGGCGATGATTTACGACTCCTTCACCTATACTGTCATGGTCACGCTGGAATCGCTGGGGTTCTGCGGACGCGGCGAGGCGGCGGACTTCGTAGCCAACCAGCGCACCGCGCCGGGCGGCGACTTCCCGCTCAACACCAGCGGCGGCGGGCTGTCCTACACCCATCCGGGGATGTATGGCATCTTCCTGCTGGTGGAGGCCGTGCGTCAGCTTCGGGGCGAGTGCGGGGAACGGCAGGTTATGAGCAAGCGCGCTTCGGGCGAAGCCGCCAAGACGGCCATCGTCAACGGCACCGGCGGCTCACTGTCCTCCACCGGAACCGTGCTGCTGGCTACCTAGCCGCAGCCACAACCAAGCTTCACCGCAGCTTCACGCCCCGGCAATCGCCGGGGCGTTTTTCGTGCCGTGGCGCGAGTTGACAGAACTCAATTTTGGTCAAATCCCGAATTTGCTCTAATCATTGGCGTAGCCGCGAGGTGTGCTAGTATCCCTTGCAAGTACTGGACAAGCATCGCCCCACTGATGACTTGTTCATCTGTTTTACGCTTCGGCGAAAGGATACGCACTATGGACCGTACTGTGTCGTCTTTTCTACAACACCTCATCGTGGAAAAGGGATTCTCTCAAAACACCAGTTCTGCCTACCGCAACGACCTGTCTCAATTTGTGGAGTTCCTGCAACAGAACGGCGTTGGCGGAGGCAAGGACTCTCCCTCAATGGACTGGACCGCGGTGGACATCGACACCCTGAACCGCTACATCACCGACTTGAAAGACCGTAAGGGATACCGAAACGCCACCTCTGCCCGCAAGGTAGCTTCGGTCAAGTCATTCTTCGGCTTTATGGCGGAAAACGCCATCATCACTGAAGACCCCACCGAGTCGCTGGGAACGCCCAAAGTGGGACGGTCGTTGCCCAAGTACCTGACCGCAGAGGAAATTAGCCGTCTGCTGGATGAAGGCTACAAGCCCGGCACCAATGAGGGCCAGCGCGACGCCGTTATGATGGAACTGCTCTACGCCACCGGGCTGCGCGTCGGGGAACTGGTGTCGCTGAACGTTGGGGACGTGAATACTGAGGAATCCTATGTGCGCTGCTTGGGCAAAGGCTCCAAGGAGCGCATCGTGCATCTCTACCCCAAAGCGTTGCAGGAACTGAGAAATTACATGAAGCATTCCCGCACTGCGATGTTGGGAAAGCGTAAAGAAGAGCCGGCCCTGTTCGTCAACCACCGTGGCGAGAGGCTGACCCGCCAGTGGGTCTGGTCGGTGCTGAAACATTACGCTCAGGCCGCCGGTATCAAGTCGAGCATCACGCCCCACACGCTGCGCCACAGTTTCGCCACCCATCTGTTGCAAAACGGGGCATCATTGCGCCATGTGCAGGAATTGCTGGGCCATTCAAGCATTTCGACCACGCAGGTGTACACCCACTTGACCAGCCCCTACGTGCGGGAAGAATACGAAAAAAGCCACCCTCGCGCTTAACCGCAGGTTCGACAACCGCCGAATATCGAACGGTGCGATGCCCCGCCTGCCCGGCAGGGCTTTCTGCGTCATCTTTGGGGGCGCTCAGGATGCCCCTACATCCGTCGGCTTGCTTGGCACAGCCTCAATTCCGGGAGGGACCCTCCATCAGGGCCTTTTCATTCTCGGGGAAAGTTCCCTCTCTCTCCGGGAGAGGGTTAGAGCCTGCCCCCGCGAAAGTGGGGGGTGAGGGCGTCCCCATGCAGGAAAACCTAATGCCTTCCTACTATGACCCGCCGGGCGTCCCTCCATCAGCAGCGCAGCCCCGTTGCGTCGCAACCGCCTTGAACCTGAAACTAAAACTGCTGACAGTTGCCCCTTGCCATGCCCTGTGACGCCTCTTTACCATAATGCCAAGAAGTTATGCCAAGAAGTTATGCCAAGAAGTTATGCCAAGAAGTTATGCCAAGAAGTTATGCCAAGAAGTTATGATAGTGGAGTCGCGACAGTCCTGCCCTAAATCCGTCCGCAACCCGGCCCCGCGGCGGAACCCACAAAAAGCGACCGGAAATGGCCGGAATTGACCGGGAAACCGAAAAAAATCCAGCCACTCAGGCAGCATCGGGAAGTGAAGCCATATCTAGGGAGGTTAAGAAGGTCTTGCAAGCCCTCCACCCCGGCGCAGATGGAGAGAAAATGAAAAGGCCCTGGACCCTCCATCCGAGCACTGCCTTTTTCCCCTAATTGCTGATATAGTTTAGTCCTGATAACTGGAAATAAAGCTGGACTGCTCCCCATTGAGCGCGAGCGTCCGGCGTCCGTGACCCATCAGGGGGGTGCATACTTATGGCCGGTAAAGGTCGCCGGACTGCGGCCCGGCAAAGTGAACTTAGCCGCCGAAGAAAGAAGACCCAGCGTAGTCCCAGCGGCATCCCGGCTACCGTATCGCTTCCGTCTCAGCAAAGCGGCGGCGGAGCAGCGGTGGCGGTCGAAGCCGCTGCGGACGATGCGACTCCTGTGAATACCGGACAGCAGACCTCGCCCTCTGCCGCCGCCCCTGCGGCGCGTCCGGCTCCCCGGTCGGCGGCGCAGCCCAGAGGCCAAGGACGGCTGCGGGGCGACAGGCCTGCGGCCTACAACTACGTCGGCGCTGAACTGAGGCGCATTGCTTTGCTGTCTACCGCAGTGTTGGCTGCTTTGGTCGTCCTGTCCGTGGTCCTCTAATACCCTACCGGCGCGAGCTGCCATGCCCCTGCCCTTGGTTGTGCAAAGGCTCCAGGCCACCCCGGAGCGTCCCGGTGTTTACCTGATGAAGGACGCCCGGGGTACGGTGCTGTATGTCGGCAAAGCCAGCGTGCTTCGCAACCGGCTCCGCACCTACTTCGGCTCGCCCTCCAATCAGCCCAACAAAACGCGGCGCCTGATGGGCCACGTCCACGACTTCGAGTACATCGTCACCGACTCGGAGGCCGAGGCGCTGATACTGGAAAACACGCTAATCAAGCGCTACAAGCCTCGCTACAACGCCCGGCTCAAGGACGACAAGACCTATCCCTACCTGAAGATAGATCTGAACGAAGAGTTCCCCCGCGTCTACATCACGCGCCGGGTGGCCAAGGATGGCGCGCGCTACTTCGGTCCATTCGCCACCGCCAACACCGTTCGCAAGTCCATGGACCTGGTGAAGCGGCTCTTCCCCTACCGCTCGTGCACCAAGACCATAACCGGGAACGACCCGCGACCCTGCCTGGAGTATTACATCAATCGCTGCGTGGCCCCTTGCACCGGCTATGCCAGCCGTGAAGAGTACGCCAAGGTTGTAGATCAGGTCATCATGTTTATGGAGGGCGACACCGACGCCGTAACCAGCGACCTGGAAGAGAATATGACCCTGGCCGCCGAGCGTCTGGAGTTCGAGCGGGCGGCGGTGCTGCGCGATCGCATCAAGGCGGTGGAGCGGGTGGCCGAGGAGCAGCGAATCAAGGTTGACTCCAACCCGGTCTCTGACATGGACGTCATCGCTCTAGCGCAAGGTTCCGCCGAGGCTTGGGTGGAAGTCTTCTTCATTCGCAAGGGCAAACTCATCGGACGCGAGCACTTCTTCATGGAAGGCCCGCAGGACGACACGCCCGCGGTGGTTACTGGCCAGTTTATCAAGCAATTCTACGGGTCGGCCCTGACTATTCCGCCGCGAATTGTGACCCAGCACTTAGTGGAAGACCAAGAAGTGGTGACCCAATGGTTGCGTGGTCTGCGCGGCGGCGCGGTGCGGCTGGTGTGGCCCCAGCGCGGGATGCACAAGCAACTGGTGGAGTCCGTGGCTGACAACGCGCGTCAGGGGCTGGCGCAGCACCGCATCAAGTGGCTGGACAATCAGGACGTCATCCAGCAGGCAATGGCGGAACTGGAAGAGGAACTCTCGCTGCCTCTGCCGCTGCGCCGGATGGAATGCTATGACATCTCCCACATCCAGGGCAGCAACTCCGTGGGCAGCATGGTGGTCTTTGAGGAAGGCCAACCCAAGCGGTCCCAGTACCGCAGGTTCAAGATTAAAACCGTCGAGGGAGTGGACGACTTCGAGAGTATGCGAGAGGTGCTGCGCCGCCGCTTCAAGCGCCTAGCGTCTGCTCGTAACGCCGCAGGCGACGGCGAGAGCGCGGACGCCATTGCTGATACCGGCTGGGCCGCCGTGCCGGACCTGGTGCTTATTGATGGCGGCAAGGGCCAGCTCTCGGCAGCGCTGGAAGTCATGCTGGAGTTGGGGCTGGACGACATCCCCCTAGCGTCTTTGGCCAAGGAAAACGAATGGCTCTTCGTGCCGCACACGCCGGAGCCCATCATCCTGCCCCGCGACTCGCAGGCCCTCTACCTGGTGCAGCGCATCCGCGACGAAGCCCACCGCTTCGCCATCACCTACCACCGCAACCTCCGCAGCAAGGGCAGCCTCGGCTCACCCATTGACCTGGTGAGCGGCATCGGACCGAAACGCAAGCGTATGCTGATGCGGCGCTTCGGCTCCCTCAAGGGCATCAAAGAGGCTGCGGTGGATGAGATAGCCGCAGTCCCCGGTATGACCCGCTCCTTGGCCATCCGGCTCAAGCAGACCATCTAGCCCCTGAACGCTCGATTACACTTATACAAGGCCGCTTGCCGCCCTGTTCCCCTCATCGCGCCTCCGATGGCCGTCTGAAAATCATCGAAGGGGAAATTGGTAACGAGTGGGGTTATCGCTTGACTAATGCCACTGGGTAGCATATACCCTTGTAGTAACAGTGGCGAACACTCGCCTAAGGCGCAACGGGTAAGACATGGCTAAATTATCCATATCGCTACCCAATAACACCCAGATAACTCTGGAATCGGAAGAAGCCGAAGTCGTCCACGACGCGCTTGGGATGGTGTTGCGCGGCTTGCCTACGGAGGCTGCGCCCGAGAGTGTACCTGCTCCCCAAGCCGCCAACGGAGAGAACGGAGCGGTGGAAAAAGGTACGGATACACCTGTTGAGACAGCAAACGAGCCTGCCTCTTCTCCGTCGCGCCGGGCCAACGGTGCTGCTCCGCGCCAGGTCTCCAACGGGGAATCGCTGCCATCCGGCCCGAGCTTTCAGCCCGCCGGGACGCCGGTTAACGCCGGGGCCAACGTGCCGCTGCTCCCGGCCAACGAATCCGGGGATGATGGTCTGGACCTAATCCATCAGACGCAGCAGTCGCGGGAGGACTTCACGGCCTTCTGCCAGTCCCTCAATCCGATGGGAGATATGCGGAGGGTGGTGGTGGCTGCCGAAGCCGCCGTCCGGTTCTTCGGAGCGGAAGGGGTCAGCGCCGACGATTTGGGCGAACTGTTCGACCTGGCTGGTTGGCGGCGGGCAAACAGCTTCACCCAGACGCTCCGCAACGCCGCGCGCTCCAAGTTCGGCTGGCTGGAGCGAATCCCCGGCCGTTCCGGCCGTTACGCTGCCACCGACCTCGGCCGCTCCATAACCCTCGCCGGCTAGGCTTTAAGGAAACAGGAATGCTCCGAAACACGCAATTCGGTATGTCCGGGCCGTCGGCCCAAGAAAATTCAGACGGAGCGGGCTTTGAAATTCTCAAAGCCGCTCCCCGCGTGGCCATGGCGGTCACGCCCCATCCCGACGACTGCGAGGGCGGCTGCGGCGGCACGCTGGCCAAATGGGTCAAGGAGTTCGGCACCCAGGCCGTCGTTGTGATGTGCACCAACGGCAACAAAGGCACTTCGGAGCGCGATCTGACACCGGAGCGGCTGGCGGCAACCCGCGAAGTGGAGCAGCGCGCCGCGTCGGACATTATCGGGGCCGAGGACATCGTGTTTCTGCGCTACCCCGACGGTGGTCTGGAGGACACCCAACTCTTCCGCAGTCAGGTAGTCCGGGAAATCCGCCGCTACCGCCCCGACCTGATTATGTGCATTGACCCCTACCGCAGCGCCAGCCACACCCACCGCGACCACCGGATGAGTGGACAGGTGGCCTTGGACGCGGCCTTTACCTACGCTTGGAGCTATCAGCACTTCCCGGAGCAGATTACCGAAGAGGGGCTGCAACCTCACCGGGTGGAGCAGGCATATATGTGGGGCAGCGAGTCCCCAGACGTGTTCATCGAAGTCAGCGACTATCTGGAGGCCAAAACCCTGTCGCTGGAAGCCCACGCCAGCCAGATGTCGCCGGTGACCACCGAGGAACGCCTGTCCCGCATCGCCAACAACGCCGGCCGCTACAAAGAACTGACCGGACTCGACCACACCGAGGGCTTCCGCCGCATTTACTTCGGCCTCGGCAGCCTCGAGTGGCAGCTACTGTATTCTTGATTTAATTCCCCCGGTTCAGACTTTCCACGGCGCGGCGGTGGCTGGTTAGCAGGCTTGGAATGCGTTGCGGGTCGGTGCGGCCCCAGCCGCATTCGCTGGCCACCCCGAACATGGGCAGGAATTCCCGGGCTGTCGCAATGCGCGCTTCGTCTCCGGCAGCGTCATCGAAGTGGATCAGCCCCAGGATTATCCCGGCGCTGGCGGGCAGGTTCAGATCCCGCAACGGCTGGAAGTAAGCGCTGTCGGTGCGGTCTTTGGGCACAGGCAAGTGCAGGAAGTCCAGCCTGCGCTCCAGCCCTGATGCGAGCCCGTTGCTGATTTCGACCAGAATGCCCATGTCTTTGGGCATCACCAGATGTTCGTCGGCGGGCGAGCCGTAGCACAGGTGATAGCCCAGGTCGACTGATTCGGGCACCCGCCCGCCCAGACGAGCCAACTGGTCAAGAACCTGCTCTTTATAGTCGGCCGGGCGATGGGAAAAGTAGTCCTCAAAGAGCAGCACTTCTTGGCAAACATCCCACTGAATGGACAGCCGGTCGTGAGGTATGGCGGCTAGGATGCCGTCCAGAGCTTCCATCAGAGAGCGCTCGTAGGCTGGCAGATAGGCGTCGCGGGCGGCGTCGCTGACGTACATATAGCCCGTAGCCATCGGAGTGGGCAGCGACACCTGGAAGCGCGCTCCGGGATCGATGACGCCCTCATCCCGCAGCCGGGCATAGGTGGCGTAGGAAGCTGCCGCCGCTTCCGCATAGCCCGTCGGAAAGCGCGCGGCATTCGGGTCCGCCGATGGCTTGAAGCGGAGGTAGGGCGATTCGCGCAAAAGCACTCCGTCCCACTGATACACCGCGAACAGCCCGGCGTCCGTGTCTTCCTCCATGTCCGGGTGATTCCACAGCATATCGCGCTGAAACCAAATCCACCGGATGCGCTCTCCGGTCTCGCCGTCGGGAATCCGGCGCAGGTGCGGCCCCAGCGCGGCTCCGGCGGTGCGGAAGACTGTTTCGGCGTCGGCCAGCGGCACCGAACCCACCAGATGGGCGTAACTGTCGTTGTCAGCCATAACTACTTCAACTCCCGGAAATCGCGGATGATTCTCCGCAGTTCCGTCTCATTGGGCGGTTGCTCGGAATATAGCGTAAAGCTGGCTTCGTCCACCAGCCCGCCGTAGCGGGAAGCGAACTCGGCGGCGATTTCGTCGTACTCGCCGGAGACGGTGAAGGCGTTCAGCATTTCGTCGCTGACCAGCTCGCCCATTTCGGCCCACTCGCCGCGCAGGGACATTTCGTGAAGCCGCCGCCCGATTTCCTCGAAGCCGTGGGCGGCCAAAACGGAGTGATAGGTGCGGGTAGAGGCGTAGAAAGCGATACGGCGGCGTACTTCGGCCTGCGCCGCCCGCAGCGACGCCCGGTTGGGGCCGGTGATGAGGAAGCCGCCACCGCTGACGGTAATCCGCCCGGCATCGCGTCCCGAACGCTCCGCCCCGCGAGTCAGCGCCGGGCGCACCACGTCCCGCACGTATTCCGGCGAAGTCAGGCTGTGCAGCATCAGGCCGTCGGACACCTCTCCGGCCACTTGGCAGTTATAGGAGTTGACCGCGGCGGTAAAGATGGGCGGCGGCGGATACTCGCCGGGCCCAGGGCTGAAGAAGGGCGTCATCAGCGTGAACTGGTAATGCTTGCCCTGAAAGTTCAGCCGCTCCCCGGTTTCCCACGCGGCCCAGATGCTCCGCAACGCCTGCACATATTCCCGCAGCCGCGGCCCAGGCGATTCCCACGCCGTGGAAAAGCGCCGCTCGATATGCCCCTTGACCTGAGTGCCCAACCCCAGCCGGAAGCGGCCCTGCGACAGGTCTTGCAGGTCGCGGGCGGTATAGGCGGCAATCATCGGCGAGCGAGGAAAGGCGATGGCCACGCTGGTTTGAAGTAGCGCGCGGGTGGTCGAGGTGGCAGCCAGCGTCAGCGGCAGGAACGAGTCGTGAGCGGTTTCGTTCTTCGACAGCGCGTCATAGCCAATAGATTCGGCCCAAGCGGCCTCGGCAGGAATGGCCGCCAAGGACTGGGATGCTAGGCGGTGGGTTACTCGCATAGTATGGACTCCATGTCCTGCGCCGGGGCTTGCCAGCGGCTTTTGGCGTATAATACCACCCATAATAAGGGAGGACATTATGAAATCCGTCGGCGTTGCCTATTTCAAAGAGCATTGCCTGGAACTGCTGGCGCACCTTAACGACCAAGGACTGGTAATCACCCAGGACGGCAAGCCCATCGCCAAGGTAATCCCGCATGATGAGGTTACCCATAAGCAACAGGACGACGAATGGAAACGGGCGGTCTTAAACGGCAGCCTGCGGGACAAAGTCAAGATACATGGCGACATTTTTTCCACAGGGATTCGCTGGGATGCTGAATCTGGACACCCACATAGTGGTCTACATAGCTAGCGGAACGCTCAGGGCTGAGGAAAAAGCGTTACTGGATGGAGAAGTGTGGTCAATCTCGGCGGCTGTACTTTGGGAGTTAGCAAAACTTGTCCAGCTTGGCCGAATTGACTTCGACTTTGACGATAGAGAGGTGGCTGATTTACTGGAAAACTTGGGCGTATGGCCGATAGATCTGGCCGTCGCCCGCGCTTCCACCCAGCTTGACTTCAGAAGCGACCCCGCCGACGAACTCATTGCCGCCACCAGCATCGTTCACGGCGTACCGTTGCTTACGCGCGACAGGGTTTTGCGAGCATCGAACATCGTACCTCTGGCGTTATGACCGCGCGCCTCTTATCAGCACGGCAATCAGCCCCGGAAAACGTCGGCCAGCGCGATGCTGAACCCTTCCAGCGTTACCGAGGTCAGCGTATCGCCGATGCCGTAGACGCCGGCCACCTTCAGCTCCCCGCCATCCAGCAACAGGACGGCGACGGTGGCGGCTTCCGGGTCCACCAGCCAGTACTCCTTGACGCCGTGGCGGGCGTACAGCTCGCGCTTGGTAGTCCAGTCCTGCCGCGCGGTCGATGGCGAGCGAATCTCCACCACCAAATCGGGCGCGCCCTGAACGTTGTCGGCGGTGATGATATCCAGCCGCTCTTTGGAGACAAACAGCAGGTCGGGCTGAACGGTGTCAGTGTCCGACAGCACCACGTCGAAAGGGGCGAAGTAGACTCTCCCCAAGTCTTTCTCTTCTGCGAAGAAAAACATGGGAGCCCCCAATTTCATTTGACTCCGCTGATGTGCTTCTTTTGGTGACGGCGCCATAAATAACTCCCCGTCTATGAGCTCCCAACGCTCGCCTTCCGGCGTCTTGGCGTAGTCTTCGTAGGTGAGTTTTCCTTTGGGTTTTTGGGTGACCATAACCAGTTCTCCTAAGGTACTCTTCTGGATAGGATGTTATAAATCTCCGGAATGGTGATATAACGGCCCGAAACAGCCACGTATGTAGCACGGCCGGAGACCCTTCCTACGAACTCTATGATATCGCCATCTAAAAACAGACGACCTCCCGATAACAGATGACCTCCCGAATTGATTAAAAATACTTCATCTTCCCATATATTAAATTCGTCTTTGGTAACATTTGCCCTTAAATGGTAGTGACCTTTCTCCTCGTCTATCCCTTGAACAACTTGTGCCTCGAAGTATACCAATTCCCCAACATACTGTTCGTTGTACCTGAAGAGGTCGTCGTAAGATACTTTCTTTGCGGTGTCCTTCAAGGCATCCAGTCTTCTGGTGGCGTAGGGGTCGCAGGAGGCGTTGCCGTAACCGCGCGAATAACCGGCGCTTCACGGGTTACTTCGACCACGCGAGTAACCGGCACTTCAACCAGCACTTCACGGGTTACTTCGACCACGCGAGTAACCGGCACTTCAACCAGCACTTCGCGGATTACTTCAACCGGCACTTCAACCAGCACTTCGCGGATTACTTCAACCTCACGAATTACTTCGCCTACCCGAGTAACCGGCACTTCGCGGGTTACTTCGACCACGCGAGGGGTAACCGGCAGGCGGGTTGGTGCGAAAACTTGGCGAGTAACTGGCACTTCACGAGTTACTTCAATAACCGGCACTTCACGGATTACTTCGACCACGCGGGGGGTAACCGGCAGGCGGGTTGGTGCGAAAACTTGGCGAGTAACCGGCACTTCACGAGTTACTTCAATAACCAGCACCTCACGGGTTACCTCGACTTCCACGGTTTCGGCTGGCGACTGGCAAGCCACCGCGGCCAGCAAGCCCGCCGCCAACCCGACGAACACGATGGCCTTCTTACCCTTCGAGAACGCGCGATGCAGTTTCCCCGTGGCGAAATTGCCGAACATAAACAAAGCGCCCCCCCTCATGGCGTGGACTGCAATCCGTCACAACCGCAAGCTGTCTGGGGGCGATTGTGTCGGCCCTATCATAGCACAGCGGCCCTTGAGCCTCGGACTGGCCCGCGTTATAGTTTGTAGCCGTATGAATGACGCTAGTGACTTCTCCGCCTACACTGTTTCCATCCACTACGACCGGCGCCTGTACCGGCAGGACATTGCCGGGTCGGTGGCCCACGCCCGGATGCTGGCCCGGCAGGGCATCATCAGCGAGGAGGACGCTGCGGCCATCTTGGACGGGCTGGGGCGCGTCCGGCAGGAAATCGAGTCAGGGGAGTTCCCTTGGGACGCCTCGCTCGAAGACCTGCACATGAACATCGAACGGCGGCTGCATCAGCTCATCGGCCCGGCGGCGGGCCGGCTGCACACCGGGCGGTCGCGCAACGACCAGATTGCCCTCGATATGCGCCTGTACGCCCGCGAGATAATTGGCGAAACCGTGGGCGGTCTGCGCGGCGTCCAGCGGGCGCTGCTGGGCTTGGCCCGGCGCTATCAGACGGTGGTCATGCCGGGCTACACCCACCTGCAGCGGGCCCAGCCGGTGCTGTTCGCCCATCACATACTGGCCTACTTCGAGATGTTCCAGCGCGACATCGGGCGGCTGGACGACTGCCGCCGCCGCGCCGACGTGCTGCCCTTGGGCAGCGGCGCTTTGGCCGGCGTTCCCTACCCCACCGACCGCGAGTTTCTGGCCCGCGAGTTGGGCTTCGCCGCCATCAGCGCCAACAGCATGGACGCGGTGTCCGACCGCGACTTTGTGGTGGAATTCATGGCCGCCGCGGCGCTCTGCATGATGCACTTCTCGCGTATGTCTGAGGAACTGATACTTTGGGCCAGCGGCGAGTTCGGGTTCATCCGGCTGGCCGACGAGTTCACCACCGGCAGCAGCATCATGCCGCAGAAGCGCAACCCCGACTTCGCCGAACTGGCCCGGGGCAAGACCGGCCGCGTCTACGGCAACCTGATGGGCCTGCTGACCACGCTGAAAGGGCTGCCCCTCACCTACAACCGCGACTTGCAGGAAGACAAGGAAGGCTTTTTCGACACCGTGGACACGTTGCAAACCACCATCGCGGTGTTCGCGGCGATGCTCCCTGGCCTGGAGTTGCAGACGGATCGGGTGGAGTCGCTGGCCGGCGAAAGCGGAATGCTCGCCACCGACCTGGCCGATTATCTGGTGGGCAAGGGCGTGCCATTCCGAGAGGCCCACGGCATTATGCGCGAACTGTGCCGCCACTGCGATGACCGTGGCATCGCGCTGCGGGACCTGCCGCTGGACGATTACCGGCGGTTTTCCTCTCACTTCGACGATGGCGTTTACAGCATTACCGCGGAGGCATCGGCGGCGGCGCGGGACAACCCCGGCGGCACCGCGCCGGGCCGGGTGGCCGGGGCGTTGGCGTTGGCAGAGAAAATTCTGGAGGGCGCGGGTGATGGAGCCTAAGACTAATGAGACCAGGGTGCTGATTGCGCCGTCGGTGTTGTCTGCGGATTTCGGGAGGCTGGCCGAACAGGTGCAGGCCGTCACCGAGGCCGGGGCCGACCTGATTCACGTGGACGTGATGGACGGGGTGTTTGTGCCGAACATATCCTTCGGCGAGGTGGTGGTGGACGCCATCCGGGCCAGCACTCACCTGCCGCTGAACATCCACCTGATGATTCGGGAGCCGGACAATCTGCTGCCGACCTTTATGAAGGCCGAGACCGACCAGATTCTGGTCCACGCCGAAGCCTGCCGCCACCTGCACCGCACGGTGACGCGCATCAAGGAGCAAGGAAATCAGGCTGGAGTTGCCATCAATCCGGGAACGCCGGTGGCGTCGGTGGAGGAAGTGCTGCCGATGCTGGACATGGTGATGGTGATGTCGGTGAATCCCGGATTCGCCGGTCAGTCATTCATCCCGGAAAGCGTCAGCAAAATCCGGCGGCTGCGAGGTATCATCGACGAAACAGGGCTATCGGCGCAGGTAGAGGTGGACGGCGGAATCAAGGCCGACTGGACGGCGCAAGAATCGGTGAAAGCCGGGGCAACTATCCTGGTGGCCGGCAGCGCCATCTTCAACAACCGCGAATCGGTGCCGGAGGCAATGCGGGGGATGCGGGGTTGTCTGGCGGGGCTGGTTTAGCCTAGCGCAGGGCTGGTTTAGCGGTTCAGTAGTTCTATAAACTCTGCGGGTGTTAACCCTGCTTTCTTAATCTCCTTGAGAAGAACACCTTGAGACACTTCACGGTGATTGGGAATGTTGACATTGTACCGTTCCCCTGGCTTGGTCAGTATCATGTGACTGCCCCGCTGTCTTGAAAACCTCCAGCCGGCGCGCTCGAATGCTCTAACAGCCTCGCGGCCGGAGACGACGGGGAGGGGCGGCACATTACACCAGCACTCGAGCCGGCACAACGACTTCCACGATTTCTAGCTCCTTCGACAATGAGCGCTCGGCGCGAAATTCCAAAATCACCCGTACTTCATCGGAGATCAGTTCCGGCGTCTCCGCTATCGGCAGCGGAATCAGCGATGGATTGCATTCTTTAAGTTCCTCGTAAGCCTCAAGCATACCCTGAATAGCGTCCACGATCATTTCTAGCGCCTCTGCCCTCTCGTCGCCTTGGCTGGAGCACTGTACTGCCGGACAGTGGATTGAGTAGCCGCCGTCCTCTTCCTGCTCCAAAATCACAATGAATGTCTGCGTCTCTGTTTGCATTGCCGCTCCAGAAGGGTCAATTTATGGAAATCAACAGGAAAGGCGGCCATGGCGCTTGCCATGGCCGCAGTATGTCAACGAAAACGCCGAGCCGAAAACGCCGAGCAGGGAGGCTATTTGAGCGCGGCGAAGGCTTTGCGGACTTTGGGGGACTTGTGGAGGGAGCGCAGGCAGCGGCTGCAAATCTTGACTGTGACCGGCGTGCCATCGCGGTCGAGGGTCTGCTTGTGGACGTTGGCCTTGAAGCGCGTCTTGGTGTGCCGGTTGGAGTGGCTGACGTTGTTGCCGCTCATCCCGGACTTCAAGCAAATCTGGCAGCGCATATCGGTCATCTCTCTTCGCAGCGGGCAACCAGACAGCTTTGCCGGAGCCGCAGCATTCGTTCCTATCATAGGGGTTTCAAGGTTAGCACACAGCAATCCGCGATTACAAGAACGGCCCCGTTCATTCAGGGTCTTTCGGTTCTCAGATACAGTCCCCTCTCCCTCCGGGGGGCTAGGGTGGGGGCGTTCCCGCACTGGAAAAGTCGCAGGGATCTCACTCCCGCCACAGCCCTCCTCCTCAAGGGAGAGGGAACTTTCTTCGATAATTGATTCGCCAGCGCCTCGTCTTACTGGCCTCGTATTTGCCTTCTCCGATTTTGGGGCCGTGCTACAATATGGCTTTGGCCCACATTGCCAAGTCAAAAACTCCCAGAGGGGGCCATGGCCAGCAACTTCTGGATGATCATCAATAATGAGCGGAATTTCAGGATAACCCAAGGAATGGGATTTTCCGTCATGGGGCTGAAAGCGCAGCACCGCCGGAAAGTTCAGCGCATTGCCGACGGCGACCGCATCCTGATGTATCTCAGCCATCTACGCCGCTTCGTGGCCACGGCCACGGCCACCTCGGACTACCGCGAGGCGGAGGATACGGTTTGGGAAAAAGAAGGCAAAGCCGGGTTTCCCTACCGCGTCAACATCCGGCCCGAAATCGTGTTGCAGGACGAGCAGTTCATGGACGCCAATCTCATCGCGCCGAGGCTGGAATACGTGAAACGCTGGGCCCCGGAAGACTGGTACATGGCGTTCCAAGGCAACCTGCACCTGTTGCCCAAGAGCGATTTCCTGCTTATCGAAGAGGAAATGAAGAAGCTGCACTTCGGTAAGGACTACCAGCCGACCTCGGTGATTCCGACTCGAACTCAGCAACGCCGACGCCGCTCGGGCAGCCGAAAGCCCGCCGCCGCCGACAGCCCCCCGCCTGCGTCCCGGCGTTAGCCGCCGAAATCCCCTCTCCCCGGGAGAGGGCCAGGGTAAGGGCGTTTCCCAGCGTAATCAGGAATGGACGATTGCCGCCGCGATTTCTTCCAGCACGTCGGGGTCGGTTTCCGTGGTTGCCGCTTCCGACAGAAGGGCCATCGCTTCCGCACCGCCGATGCGTCCCAGCGCCCACGCCGCATGAAGCCGCACCAGCGGCTCAGCCTCCCGCAGCGCGCGAGCCAGGCCAGGAACGGCCGCGGCTTCGGCCAGGTTTCCCAGCGCCACGCAGGCGTTGCGCTGCATACCGATCCGCTTGGCCCGCATTATCGAAGTTCCGGCGAAGCGGGCGCGGAAATCATCCTCGGACATCTCCAGCAGCTCAATCAGGTCCAGCAAGGCCATCCCGTTCGCTTGCCCTGAGCTTGCCGAAGGGCTGCGCCGCATAGCAACATCCGCCGGCGGGATGGGCTGCCCCGATGTCCCAGCCTTGCGGTTGACCGGGCAAACATCCTGGCAGATGTCGCAGCCGAAGACCCAGTCCTGCATCAGCGGACGAAGCTCGCGGGGAATCGGCCCCCGGTTCTCGATAGTCAGGTAGGAAATGCAACGGGTGTTGTCTATCACGTACGGAGCGACGATGGCCCCGGTAGGGCAGTCCTCGATACAGCGGACGCAGTTGCCGCAGGACTTCTTCAGCGGCGCATCCGGTTCCAGTGCTAGGTCGGTAATCACCTGTCCGAGAAACACCCACGACCCGTGGCTAGAGGTCAGGATGTTGGTGTTCTTGCCGAACCAGCCGATGCCCGCCCGGTTGGCCGCGGCCCGGTCCAGCATCGGCCCGTCGTCCACGTACCAGCGGGCGGCCACCGTTGAATCCAGCTCCCGCTCCAGCCCGCGCACGAACTCCCGCATCCGCCGCTTCATCACCCGGTGGTAGTCTCTCACCCAAGCATACCGCGCCACCCGCCCGACACCCATGTTCCCACTACCTACTCCCGTTCGTCCTGAGCGTGTCGAAGGATTCGCCCCCTCTGGCTCATCATCCCCCAGATAGCTCAGCCCCAGGCAGATAATAGACCGCGCCCCCGGCAGCAACTCCGCCGGACTCGTCCCCCGCATCACCCGCGACTCGGTATACCACGGCAGCCCGTCCATCCGGCCCTCGCGGATGCGCTCCAAAGCGGCGTCCCGGTCGTCGGCGAAGTCGTCGGCGCTGGTGACGCCCACGAGGTCAAACCCGCAGGCGCGGGCGTGAGCGGTGACAGTGGCTTTGAGGTCGTCCATGGTGTCCTGATGTGTCCTGATGATAACGCGAAAAGTGTAATCCAGATTAGCGCAAAGTAAGAGCTACCCCGCCTCCCTCCAAAACTGCCCCTGATGGCCCTTGGGTGGGCGGATGAAGGTCTCTTCCCCCCAGAACCTCCCCTGGTATCCTTCGGCCGCCCGGTTGTTGAGGTAGTGAAAGACCAATTGCAACAGGCGGGCGTTGTGCTGCAAGCGATAGCCAAGAGGGTGATAGACGACTAGCAGTGATTGGGAATGGCCACTAAAACCCGCATCCCATACCGCAGTATGTATTGCCGCTCCGCTTCGCAACAGACTGGAGCGCGGGTAGCCCAGCGCCATCAGGCCCAAGGGCAAATTGACGGTCTCGTTAAACGTTATCAGATGTGGACCGGGTGATAATTTAAGCCATCCGTCCGCGTCGAACTCCAGGGGTTCGGTGGCAGGCAGTAGCCGGTCGGCGTTGTCCGCGCCTATCTGGCCAGGCATAATCAAGTGGGATACCTCGTGCAGCGACAGGTCGAAACCGTTGGGCTGTAACTGCTCTTCCAGCGACACGTAGTTTTCCACCAGCGGCGACGGGCCATCAATCATCGCACAAATGGTTTCTCGATTAAGCACACTTCCGCCCATCTCTCACCCAACCCCGGCACACATCAACATAACAGTACAGGCCATCGGGTTAGTTGGGAATAGAAACGATGGCGTAAAACGGGCAAAATTCAGCCCGGACAAGCAAACCGTCCGGGCTGAATCAATTTCCGAGGGTGCCGGCGCCGCGCCCTAGTCGTGCATGAAGTCCTGCATATCGGCGGGCAAGGGCTTCTCTTCGGGGATTTCGGTGATGATGGCCTCGGTGGTCAGCATCATTCCGGCGATGCTGCCAGCGTTCTCCAAGGCGGAGCGGGTGACCTTCACCGGGTCTATAATGCCGGCCTGAATCAGGTGGGTGTACTCGCCCAGCTCGGCGTCAAAGCCCCAGTCGCCTTCACCGGCGCGCACAGCTTCCACAACCACCGGCGCTTCGTAGCCGGAGTTCTCGGCAATCAGCAACAGCGGCGCGCTCAGGGAGTCGCGCACTAGACGCGCGCCCAGCGCCTCGTCACCCTCCAGCGACTTGATGACGTCGTCCAGCACGTGGCCGGCGCGAATCAAGGCCACGCCGCCGCCGGGGACAATGCCCTCCTCAATGGCGGCGCGGGTGGCGGAAAGAGCGTCCTCGGTGCGCGACTTGCGCTCGCTGACCTCGGGCTCGGTGGCCCCGCCGACCTTCACCACGGCAACGCCGCCCACCAGCGCGGCCATGCGCTCTTGCAGCTTCTCGCGGTCGTAGTCTGACGTGGATTCCTCGATTTGCACTCGCAATTGGTCCAGCCGGTCCTTGACCCCCTGCTCCGGGCCGTGGCCCTCAATGATGGTGGAGTCATCTTTGGTGACGACCAGCCGCCGGGCCGAACCGAGATGATCGAATTCGGCAGCGTCCAGCCTCAGCCCGCGGTCGGCGCTGATGACCGTGCCGCCGGTGACGATAGCCATGTCTTCAAGCAGGGCCTTGCGCCGCTCGCCGAACCCCGGCGCCTTGATGGCCACGCAGTCCAGAATCCCGCGCACCTTGTTGACCACCAGGGTAGACAGCGCTTCGCCGTCCACGTCCTCGGCGATGATCACCAGCGTCCGCCGGCCGGCCCCTACCATCTTTTCCAGGATGCCGATGAGGTCGTTGGGCGAGCTTACTTTCTGGTCGGTCAACAGGAAGGACGGGTTGTCCAGGGCGACTTCCATCCGCTGCGTGTCGGTAACGAAGTGGGGCGACAGATAGCCGCGGTCAATGCGGACGCCTTCCACGAAGTCCAGTTCGTCGGTCAGGGACTTGGATTCCTCGACGGTCACCACGCCGTCGCGGCCCACCTTTTCCAGCGCGTTGGCCAGTTGCTCGGCGATGGCTTCCTCGTGGGCCGACAGCGCGGCGATACGGGCTATCTGCTCTCGGTTCTCCACAGGGATAGACATTTCCCGTAGCTCGGCGACCACCGCATCCACAGCGGCCTCAATGCCGTTTCGCAGGTCCATGCCATTGGCGCCGGCCGCCACGTTCTTGAAACCTTGGCGGACGATGGCATCGGTCAGCACCACCGACGTGGTGGTCCCGTCGCCCACGGCGTCGTTGGTCTTGGAGGCCGCTTCCTTCACCAACTGCGCGCCCAGATTTTCGTATGGGTCAGGAAGTTCCACTTCCTTGGCGATGGTTACGCCGTCGCTGCACACCACCGGGTTGCCGAACATCCGGCTGAGCATTACGTTGCGCCCGCTGGGGCCGAGGGTCAGTCCGACGACGCGCCGCAACTGGTCCACGCCGCGCAGCAGGCTTACCCGGGCTTCTTCCTCAAAAGATAGCTGCTTGTCCGCCATCGTTGGCTCCTTGTATTTTTACGTTATCGTGTTTAAGAGTTCCCTCTCCTTAATTGGAGAGGCTTAGAGTGAGGGGAGTCGTCCAGAAAGGACACAAACAAACACAACAAAATATGCGCCAACCGGGTATGATTGTCAACCGCAAATTAGCAGCCGGAGCATCGGAGTGCCAACTCAATCGCCCCCACCGGCGTCACGCCGCCCTGCCCCTCGGCGTTCCGGGCCAGCTCGACGATGCTTTGCCCCAGAACCGGATGGAGCGCCGACGGAGCCAGTTCAGCCAGCGGGACCAGCGCGAAGGCCCTCAAGTGCAGGCGGGGGTGGGGAATCTCCAAGTGCGGCAGATCCACGACTTGTGTGCCGTACAGAAGTATGTCCACGTCTATGAGGCGCGGCCCCCAGCGCGGCCCCGGCAACCTCCCCAGCCACTCCTCCACTTCTTTGCACCTGACCAGCAAGGCCTCCGGGTCCAGCGTGACGGCAACCTCGGCGGCGCAGTTCAGGAAGCGCGGCTGCCCGGCAACGCCCCACGGCTCGGTTTCATACACCTGCGAGCAGCGCAGCAGGCGTAACCCCGGCCCCGCAGCCAGCAGTTCCAGCGCCTCCCGCAGGTTGGCCCAGCGGTCGCCTAGGTTCGTCCCCAGCCCCAGATAGGCGATAACTTCACTCACGGAAGCGTACTCGCACATGGAAGCGTACTCGTGGAAGCGTACTCGCAGAGCCGGATGGGTTCACGGCGTTGCCTGCCATCCTTCGGGCCTCCAGTTACGGATGATGGCGTCGCTCACCCGGCAAACGCGCGTCATCTCGCGCACGTCGTGAACGCGCACGATGTCCGCTCCGGCGGCAATGGCCAGGGCGATGGTGGCTGCGGTGCCTTCCAGTCGCTGCTCCGGCGGCAGGCCCAGCAGCAGCCCGATGGTGGACTTGCGCGACGTTCCGGCCAGCAGCGGCAGCCCCAGCGCCTTGACGCGGTCCAGATTGCGTAACACTTCCAGGTTCTGGTCGGCGGTCTTGCCGAAGCCGATGCCAGGGTCAACTATCAGGTTGG
This sequence comes from Dehalococcoidia bacterium, assembly GCA_965249065.1. Lineage (GTDB taxonomy): Bacteria > Chloroflexota > Dehalococcoidia > Lucifugimonadales > UBA3495 > VXOI01. Next base: position 320,190 of record CBDFLG010000002.1, read on the forward strand.
CGCGGGGAACGCCCGCCTCCAGCGCGGCCTCGACGCTGCGCCGCAGCCCGTTGATAATGCCGTCCAGCAAGTTGTCATAATAATGACCATGCTGATTGTGCATCAGAACCAGCCCGGCCCCGCACTCGGTTGCTACTGCTGCCATCTCCGGGTCCGCTTGCAGCCCCCACACGTCGTTGATTATGCAGGCCCCGGCGTCCAGCGCGGCCCGGGCCACCCGCGATTTCCAGGTGTCAACGCTGATGGGAAGGGAAACCCGCGCTGCCACCGCCTCCAGCGACGGCAACAGCCGGGCCATCTCCTTGGCCTCCGTCACCGCCCGATGCCCCGGTCTGGTGGACTCGGCGCCGATGTCCAAGAAGTCTGCGCCCTCGCCCTCGAAGCGTAACGCCTGCTCCACGGCGGCCCGAACGTCGCCGCCCAGCCCGTCGCCGGAAAAGGAGTCGGGCGTAACGTTAATCACGCCCATCACGTAGGTGCGCCGCCCCCAAGAAAGGCGTTCGCCATCGGCAACGGCAAGCCCGGTTAATGTTGACAGCCCGATGGACATAACAACAGCTCGATGGAGACCTGCTCAAATCAGGAATTGGACCGGCATTTGGATTCTATCACCGGACAGAGCGCACTGCGGAGATGCGCGATAGGGAGATGCGCGATAGGGGGATGCGCGATGAGGGGATGCGCGATGGGGAGATGCGCGATGGGGAGATGCGCGATAGAATGCGGATTGCGAAATTCGGGAAGTATGCCACGGTAATGGCTGTCGTCAGTCCCGGAGGTTCAGGGAGGCTTACGTGACCGCGGAGCAGAGGCAGATTGACCAGCAGTTGGAAATACTGGAATCCATGCGCCGCGCCTCCCGGCTGGGTGGCGGGCAGAACCGCATCGACCAGCAACACAGCCGGGGCAAGCTCACCGCCCGCGAACGCTTGGAGCGGCTGATGGACGAAGGCACCTTCCAGGAGCTTGACCCCTTCGTCACCCACCGCACTACCGACTTTGGCTTGGGCGACCGCCGCCCCTTGGGCGATGCCGTGGTAACCGGCTACGGCAAGGTGTGGGACCGCCAGGTCTTCGCCTTTGCTCAAGACTTCACGGTTATGGGCGGTTCCCTTTCCGAAGTGGTTAGCCAGAAGATATGCAAGGTTATGGACCTGGCCGCCAAGTCCGGTTGCCCCGTCATCGGTCTCAACGATTCCGGTGGCGCGCGTATTCAGGAAGGCGCGCTCAGCCTCGCGGCCTACGGCGACATCTTCCTCCGCAATACCCTGTACTCCGGCGTGGTGCCGCAGATTACCGTCATCGTTGGCCCGGCGGCCGGTGGCGCGGTCTACTCTCCGGCCATCACCGATTTTATATTCATGGTGAAGGAAATCGGGCAGATGTACATCACCGGCCCCGATGTCATCAAGGCGGTTACCGGCGAGGAAGTGGGGCATGAAGAGCTGGGCGGCGCGGCAACCCACGCCACCCGAAGCGGGGTGGCCCATTTCGTCTGTGAAACCGAGGAAGAGTGCATCAACGACGTGCGTTACCTGCTTAGCTTCTTGCCAGGTAACAACGTGGACGACCCGCCCGAAGGCCCGGCGGGAGACCCCGCTGACCGCCGCGATCCTGACCTGCGCTATCTGGTGCCGGAAGACCCCGGACGGCCCTACGATATGCGCGACGTGGTGTACAAGGTGGTCGACCACGAGGAGTTCATGGAAGTCCACCAGAACTTCGCGCCCAACATCGTCGTCGGTTTCGCCAGGATGAATGGGCGGCCAGTGGGCATTGTCGGCAACCAGCCGGCCTATCTGGCAGGAGTGCTGGACATAGATGCTTCGGTCAAGGCGGCGCGCTTCGTCCGCTTCTGCGACTGCTTCAACATTCCGCTGGTCACCTTCGTGGATGTTCCCGGCTTCCTGCCCGGCGTGACCCAAGAATACGGCGGCATTATCCGCCACGGGGCCAAACTGATTTTCGCCTACGCCGAAGCTACCGTGCCCAAGGTGTCGGTCATTACCCGCAAGGCCTACGGCGGGGCCTACATCGTGATGAGCAGCAAGCACCTGCGCTCAGACATCAACCTCGCTTGGCCAGCGGCGGAAATCGCCGTGATGGGCGCCGACGGCGCAGTGAACATAATCTACCGCGACGAAATATCCAAGTCGGAGAACCCTGAGCAGACCCGCCGGGAGTTGATAGACGACTACAAAGAGCGCTTTACCACGCCCTACATCGCTGCCGGCCGCGGCTTTCTCGATGACGTGATAGACCCGGCGGACACTCGTCCGCAGATAATCCGCGCTCTGGAGATGCTGCAAACCAAGAGCGACAACCTGCCCCCCAAGAAGCACGGCAACATCCCGCTTTAGGATGGGTGCCGCAAAGTCCAGAAATAGGGGCGGGTTTCAAACCCGCCCTATGTTTTTGGTGATTGTGATGCGCCGGTCATTGAACCCAGCGGCAACAGTTCACCGGTGAGCCGCCGCCAGCGGAGCCGCCGTTCCCGGCTATCGAGGACGACCGGGCGGAGTGGCAGGAGGCGGAGGGTTTCCAGTTCCCTCAGCAGTGCTATGGCGTCCCCGACTTGAGCCGCTATGGCGTCCAGTCCCATATTATCTTCGTAAAAATTGATGTGCAGCTTTTCCATTGCGTCGAATAGAATCCGCACGTCAGGGCGGCTCCACTCCATCGATAGCTGAAAAGCGATGTCCCCAAGCAGCCGATGGCCCTGGTGGTTCCACCCCCGCTGCTCGGCGATGGACTTGATGGCCTCGGCCACCGAACCCCAGCCCTTCTCTGACGCCTGTACGCGGTCGCCTGCAAGCAGGTATTCATCCGCTTTCTCGATGAAGTGGCGGCTCAGCTCGGCGTACCTTTCCGATTCGGAATTAGATGGTTCCATTTGCTCCCCTTGCTATCTTGCCCGTTAGTCAAGCTATATTACCATCCACCCGGTGCTGACTGGCAATCTGGTGTAGAATCTGGGCAGACAATGTTTTATGAGGGACCATCCATGAAGTTCGGCGTTTTTTATCAGATGCCCTGCGCCGCTGACCAGTCTCCGGCGCAACGCTATCGGGACACCATTGCCCAAGTGCAGTTGGCCGACGAGTTGGGCTTCGATTCGGCCTGGCTGGCCGAACTGCACTTCAACCCGCGCTTTTCGGTGATGCCCGCTCCGCTCATGGTCGCCGCCGCCATCGCTCAGACTACCAGCCGGATACGCATCGGAACCGCGGTCAACCTCATTCCGCTGCACCAGCCCATACGCATGGCTGAGGAAGCGGCGACTCTGGACGTGCTGTCGGAGGGGCGATCCATTTTCGGTGTGGGTCGAGGGGCGATGCCCACGCACTACGAGGGCTACGGAATCGACCAAAGCGAAGGCCGCGACCGCTTCCTGGAGGCGCTGGAGCTGGTGCTGGGAGCCTGGAAGAGCGAGAACTTCGACTATCAGGGAAGCTACTTTCAGGCGAAAGGGCTGTGCGTAATCCCGCGCCCCGTCCAGAAGCCTCACCCACCGGTCTACATCGCCGCCAACAGCGCCGACACCTTTGGCATCGTCGGCGAGCTGGGCCACAACATTCTGGTCGCCCCGACTATCGTGACCACCGAGGGAGCGCTGGCCGGTCTTGAGGAATATCGCCGGCAGCTTGCCGCCCACGGCCATGACGAAGCGTCGTTGCAGGCGAACGTGAACGTCCCCACTCACGTGGCCGCCACTGACGCCGAGGCGCGGGCCGGCTTTGAGGCCACCATCAACAACTATCTGGGCACGCTCCGCGACATAGGGGCCGCTCGAGGTGTGTCTCGCGGTTCGCAGCGGGCCCACGCCCTCGACTACGAAAGCGTGCGCGACGAATTCGCCGCCGTGGGCACTCCGGAGCGTGTGATTGAACGGCTCACCATCATCCGGGAGCGATACCGCCCCCAGGAATTCATGTGCTGGTTCAACATCGGCGGAATGCTGCCTCACCAGGAAGTGAAGACCTCAATGCGCCTTTTCGCCGAAAAAGTGATGCCCCACTTCAGCTAATCAAGTTCCCTCTCCCTCAGGGAGGGGGTAGGGTGAGGGCGTAAAATTGAGTTCCAGCGAGTCATTATTCGAGCGTCAGAGTCGCCTTGACGCAGAACGTAATGCGCCCTTGGCCGAGCGGATGCGCCCGAGGACCTTTGATGAATTCGTGGGTCAGGAGCAGGTGGTCGGGAGCGACCGGGTGCTGTTCCGCGCCATAGCCGCCGGCCAATTGCCGTCGTTCATACTGTGGGGGCCGCCGGGCGCGGGCAAGACGACCCTGGCCCGGCTGGTAGCCACTGTCACGCAAGCCGCCTTCGAGCCGGTTAGCGCCGTAACCTCCGGCGTGGCCGACCTGCGGCGCATCGTCGCCGAGGCTCGCGACCGGCGCGGGATGCACGGGCAAGCTACCATCCTGTTCGTCGACGAGATTCACCGCTTCAACAAGGCGCAGCAAGACGTTATCCTGCCTCATGTCGAGAACGGCACGGTGACCTTCATCGGCGCAACCACCGAAAACCCGTCTTTCGAGGTAATCGCGCCGCTGCTGTCGCGCAGCCGTGTCTTCGCGTTGCAAGGCCTGGCCCCGGCAGAAGTGGAAGCCATCATCAACCGCGCCGCCGAAGACCCGGAGCGGGGCCTGGGTGGGATGGGCGTGAGCATCGCTCCCGACGCCATGTCCCACTTGGTGAACATCGCCAACGGCGATGCCCGGGCCGCCCTCAACGCGCTGGAGACCGCCGCCTTCGCCACCAAGCCGGGGCCGGACGGCGGCGCCCGCTTTATTGATCTGGACACCATCGCCGACGCCTTGCAACGCCGCTCGCCGATGTACGATAAGGCGGGGGACAGTCATTACGACACCATTTCCGCCTTCATCAAGTCGGTGCGCGGATCGTCGCCCGACGGCGCGCTCTACTGGCTGGCCCGGATGATCGAGGCGGGCGAAGACCCATTGTTTATCGCCCGCCGCCTAGTGATTCTGGCGGCGGAAGACATCGGCCTAGCCGACCCGCAGGCCCTCAGTGTGGCAGTGGCGGCGCAACAGGCGGCCCACTTCATCGGTATGCCCGAGGGCCGTATCCCCTTGGCCGAGGCCACGGTCTACCTGGCAACCGCCCCCAAGAGCAACTCGGCCTACGCTGCCCTGAACGAAGCGATGGCCGACGTGCGCCGTCTGCCCAACGACCCGGTGCCGCTCCATCTCCGCAACGCCGTAACTGGCATGATGCAGCAGATGGGCTACGGACGGGACTACAAGTATTCCCACGACTACGAAGGCCACTTCTCAGAACAGGAATACCTGCCGGCCCAGTTGCAGGGCCGCCGCTACTACCACCCCGGCACGGAAGGGGCCGAGAAGGAGATTGGGGAGCGGCTGCGGCGCTGGTGGGGAATGGGACCAAAGCGGGAGCAAACAAGGCCAGAAGAATCGGACAACTAACCTGACCTGTCGCTATAAACCGATTGCCAATCGCAAACCGTCGTCTATCGCCACAAGGATTTCCGGTGGCAACTTCTCGACTCGTTCCGTGAGAAAGACTTTGTCTATCGTAAGTACCTGGGAGACGTTTACGACCGAATGCCGCGGAAGCCCGGAGTCTCGCATATCCAAGAAGACGTTTCCGGGCGCATCGGCTAAACGAAGATTTGACGTTAAAACAGCAACTATTACCGTGTTAATCTCGCTCGCGTTGAAACGGTCGTCCTGAACTACCAATACCGGTCTCGGATAACCAGGCCCAGAACCAGACGGTTCCGGGAGAGACGCCCACCATATTTCCCCACGGCGCACTACCAACCTTCCTTTGGAAGTGACGCCCACTGCATTTTGGCTAAGACTTCCTCAACCCCGGAATCCACTTGCGTGTAAACTTCATTCAGAACTTCCCGTATCCGGTCGTTATCAGGGGGGCAGTCTATAGACTTGGCGTCGCAGGCTTCGAGATAGGCAGAAAGCGCCCTGCGAAGAAGTTCGCTTTTTGAGACACCCATCCTTTTAGCCAAAGACTCGGTTTCGAGAAAGACCTCATTGGGTATCGAAGTAGCAATCTTCATATCCCCTCTATAGCGAGAAGCTACAGTAAAATAACTATCAGAAGCAGACAAGATGATTCAACGGGCCGGGCATTGGGCTACGCCCCGCTCAGGTCGAAAACCTCGGCGCTGCTCGCCGTTACCAGAGCGTCGGGGGCAATAATTATCTCCTGCCCCCAGACGCCCGCGCCTACGCCCAGTTCCTGCTCGTCCATCAGGCAGGCGTCTACCAAGGAGCGGAACCCGGTGGGCTGCCAGTGGAAGGGCGGAATGGAGCCGATTTCGTAGCCGGTCACCGCCTTGACTGTCTCCGGGTCGGCCAGACGGATGTTGCGGGAACCCAGCGCCCGCTTCAGCCGTCCTGATACCGCGTTCTTGTCTCCCCCCAGCATCACCAGAGCGCGCTCACCTGCGGCGGTCTCGAATATCAGCGTCTTGACCATCTGCGCCTCGGCGTATCCCAGCGCCCGCGCCACGTTGGCCGCGCCCTTCTCAGTATCCGCCGGAAACTCCAGCCGCCTGTGGGGGATGCCCTGCTCTTCCAGAAATCTGTGCGCCGGTAAGTCCATACGTTCACCTTGGCGGGGCCTGCTCAAGGTCAGGAAAGAATTGGGGAACCGCGGAATACGTGGTCACGGAGGACGGCGTAAATGACGTGGCCGATAGCAATGGCCAAGGCCAGGATGGCGATGTGGCGGGTTCTGATACGCGGCCGGCCCGGCTGTCCGTCCTCGTCGCGGCGCTCTCCGCCCATCAGCCCGCCAGTGCCGCTATAACGTCCGCTGACTGCACAACTTCGGCCTGACGCGGGAAGATGCGCCCGGTCAGAAAGTCGTGGACCTCCGCGTCGGAGTCGGAACAGCAGTCCTCCACCACGAACAGGTTATAGTCTAGGTCGGAGGCGTACCGTACCGTGGAAAGCACCACGCCGCTGGTGGCGTAGCCCAAAATAATCAAGTTATGTATATCGTTGGCCCGCAGCGCCACGTCCAGCCCGGTTCCGTAGAGCGCGTTGACCCGGTGCTTGCCCACCGCCACCTCGCCTTCGGCGGGAGCGACGGCGGGGTGAATCACCCTCAGAGGGTCGAACACCGCCGGTTGCCCCGACGCCTTGCGCTGCCCGAAGGTCTTGTTGCGCGCGCCAATCTCCGGGTAGCCGGGCCGGAACACGGTGGCGCAGTAACAGACCATCACGCCCGCCTCCCGCGCCGCCTTCTGCAACGCCGCGGTCTTAGCCACCACCCCACGCTCCACAGCGTGAGGAATGGTGTCCATCATCGCCTCATAGAAGTCGGCGATAAGCAGGGCGGTGTGGTCTTTGTTCAGAGTGATGTCCGCCATATTTCACCTGCTCCGGGGCTATTTACGCTAGGCACGGCGTACCGGACTTCTGTCGTGGTGAAGGAATCAAGCCCGGCCAGGCTCTGTGATTTAGTAGCTATCCCGCCTGCAGTTCGCGCACTGCGGCAGAGGTGCGGGACAGCGCTTCCTCGATGTCTTCGGGGGTGATGTGGCGGTGGGTCACCATGCGGATGGACTGCTTGCCGGGGTAGGATACCTTGACGCCGTGGCGGTTCAGGGCGGCGATGAGGTCGGCGGCGGTTCCCAGCTTCTCATCCACCTCGAAGAAGACGATGTTGGTCTGAATTTGCTCCGGGTCTACGCTCAGCCCGTCGATGTTTGCCAGCCCTTGGGCCAGCCGCCGCGCGTTCTGATGGTCTTCAGCCAGGCGGTCTACCATCGTGTCGAGGGCTACCAGCCCCGCCGCGGCAAGTACGCCCGCCTGCCGCATACCGCCGCCCAGCATCTTGCGCCAGCGCTTCGCTTGGTCAATGAACTCCTGAGAACCCACCAGCACCGACCCAACGGGGCAGCTCAGCGACTTGGACAAGCAGAAGCTCAGGTCGTCCACGTCGCGGGTCAGCTCGGCGGCCGGCACTTCCAGAGCGACGGCGGCGTTGAAAATGCGCGCGCCGTCGAGATGGACAGGCACGCCGGCGGAGTGGGCCACGTCGCAGACAGCTTTGGTGTCTTCCGGCGTGAGCGTGCCGCCGCTGCAACGGTTGTGGGTGTTCTCCAGACAGACCATGCTGGTGCGCGGGAAGTGCAGGTTGCCCCCCGGGCGAATGGCGGCGGCCACGTCGTCGGCGTTGATGCGGCCCTGCCCGTCGTTAGGCACCAGTTTGGTCTGCACCCCGGCCAGCGCGGCCTGCCCGGCCCCTTCGTTCCAGAACATGTGGGCCTGGTCGCCCATGATGATTTCGTCGCCGTGGCTGCTCCAGGCCAGTGTGGCGATGAGGTTGCTCATCGTGCCGCTGGAGGTCAGCAGCCCGGCCTCTTTGCCCAGTAGGGCGGCGGAACGCTCCTGCAACTCGTTGATGGATGGGTCTTCCCCGAAAACGTCGTCGCCCACCTCGGCGGACGCCATGGCTCTCCGCATCTCGTCGGTTGGCTGGGTAACGGTGTCGCTGCGCAGGTCAATCGCTGTCATCCGGCCCTCTACACTTTCAAGCGAGATTATTGATTATTATTGAACGCAAGCGTGATCGAATCGCGCCTATTCTAGCAGTATTGCGATTGGATGGGGAATCGGGGCCGCGCCCGATGGCAGTGCGTGCCTTGCCAAAGCGAGCCGCCCGGCCCTAATATGAGTCCGGTACGCCAGCAGGAACGCGGGGGTGATTGTCTTGCGTCAGAGCGCTGTTTCTTTTCAGACCGCCGGTCTCAGCTTCGAGGGCGTGGTCGCCCAACCCGACGCCACGGGCGGGCCGTGGCCCGGCGTGGTCATCTGCCATCCTCACCCGCAGCATGGCGGCTCGATGCACAACAACGTCGTGCTGGCCTTGGCCTTGGGGCTGGCCGAAGAAGGCTTTGTCACACTGCGGTTCAACTTCCGCGGCGTGGGCGACAGCGAAGGTGAACACGGGGAGGGCGAGACGGAATATCAGGAAGTTCTCGGCGCTCTGGACCTCATCAAAGCCTGGCCTGACACTCACGGGAAGACCGGGCTGGTGGGGTACTCCTTCGGCTCGGGCGTCATCCTGCGCCACGAGCAGTTGCATCAAGAGGCCGACGCTATTGCCTTGGTGTCGCCGGCGTTGCGTTACGTCAGCGGCAGCCCCCTCAAGGAGCGCAAGACGCCAGCGCTGGTCGTCGCCGGCGACCGCGACCGGCTGGTTGAGCCGGACCTGCTTTCGGGAGAGTTGGATAGCTTCGCCCTCCCGCCGGAAAGCCACATTTTCGAGGGCGTTGATCACTTCTGGTACGGACACGAAGAGAGACTGGTGCCTGAAGTGGCGCGGTTCTTTATTGAACAACTGAAGTAAGATGGCGATGTGTCGCCTGAAATCGAATAGCGACGCATCGCTTCGCCTTGCTCTGCCGGTAATGCCAACCCACGTTGAGAAATTCCGCCTTGCTCTGCCGGTAATGCCAACCCACGTTGAGAAATTCCGCAATGAAAGCCCACCCCCACCCATGACTGTCCGCCAAGATAAAGGCTGGTTTGGAAACTCCGGCAAGGCAGCGGGCGGCTCTCCCGTCCGGCGCACTCCGATCTACCGCGACTTTCTTCTTATTCAGCTTGTCGTCCTGGTCTTCTTGGCCGACCAGTTTTCCAAGTATCTGGTGCGGGAGTTTCTGTCCCTGCGCGAGTCCTTCCCGTCTGAGGGTTTCGTTCGCATCACCCACACTTTCAACACCGGAAGCATTTTTGGGTTGTTTCAAGGCCAGAACACGCCGCTGATTCTGGTGTCGTTTGTTGGTGTCGCGGTGTTGATTCTGCTGTACCGCAGCCAGCGATTCCCCACCGGGTTGCTGCGCCTCAGCTTGGGCCTGCAATTGGGCGGAGCGTTTGGAAACCTGGTGGACCGGATGCGGTTGGGCCACGTTATCGACTGGGTGGATATTGGCCCTTGGCCAGTGTTCAATGTGGCCGATGCATCCATTGTAACCGGCTTGGCGATTCTCGCCTGGCTGTTCGTCATGGCCGAACGTTCGTCAGCCGCCCGGCCTACCGAGGGCTATGCCCACGACTACTGCCCGGTCTGCGACGGCGAGATGCGCGTCCTTCCTGCCTATGGCGGGTGGAGCGGTGGCTGGCGCTGCTCCACCTGTGGCGTACGCGAGCGTGTGCTGGTTTCGTCCCACTCGCCCACTGGCGACCGGACGTTGTGACCCTCGTCAGAGTGAGCGCGGACGCCGACACCATTCACGACATTCGTGTGGATGGCGGCGAGTCTCGGCTGGACCACTACCTGGCCCGGCTGGACTTGGGACTCACCCGGAGCCGCTTGCGCCAACTCATCGCCGACGGCCAAGTGCTGGTAAACGGCGCCGCAGTGAAGCCCGCCCACCGCGTCCGGCCCGGCGACCGGGTGGTGGTGTCTGTCCCGCCGCCCCGGCCTGCCGCCGCCATGGCCCAAGACATCCCCCTGACTGTGGTCTATCAGGATTCCGAGTTGGTTGTTGTCGACAAGCCGCCGGGATTGTCGGTCCATCCTGGTCCCGGCCACCCTGACAATACGCTGGTCAATGGCCTGCTGGCCTTGTGTCCCGACATTCAGGGCATCGGCGGCGAGATTCGCCCCGGCATAGTGCACCGCCTCGACAAGGACACATCCGGCCTGATCATTGCCGCAAAAACGGAAGGCGCTCATCATCACCTGTCTCAGCAAATCAAAGACCGGGCCGTGGAGAAGGGCTACCTGGCCTTGGCGGAGGGCGAACCGTCGCCGGAGTCCGGCGTCATCGACGCCCCCATCGGACGCGACCCGCGCCGGCGTACCCGAATGGCGGTTACCGCCGGGGGCCGCGAAAGCCGCACCGGCTACCGCCTGATGGAGCGGGCCGGCGCTTACAGCCTGCTGGAACTGCAACTGCACACCGGCCGCACCCATCAGGCCCGCGTGCATCTGGCCTGGCTCGGTCATCCGCTGCTGGGCGACGCGGTGTATGGCAAGCGCAGCCCGCTGCTCCCCCGCCACTTCCTCCATGCCTGCCGCCTGGCCTTCGCCCACCCCGCCACCGGCGAGCCGCTGGAGTTCCGCTCCCCCCTGCCCCCCGACCTGGAAGCCGCGCTGGCAGCAGCGCGGCGCGAACGCCGAAGCTAACAGTTTCTTGCGGCGCACAGGCACAACTGCCTGCCTCCGGATTGCCGGGTTTCCCGGAATGGCATAAGCGTTTTATTTGCAATATCTCTAATGGTTATACAGTATATAATATTATATTAAATTGCATGCCCTGCAAGTCAGAGAGACCTTCTGCAGTCTGCTTGCGGAGATAGTCCCAAAATGCGCAATAAGCACTCAATTTCAAGCATCGTCTTAATCATCGCTGCCGTCACCCTGTTGACCGCGTTTACTGCCCTGCTGTCCGCTTGTCAGATGGCTACGCCCAACGCGGCCTCGCCGGAGGAAGCCGTCCAAGAAGCCGCACAGCCCAGGCAACCTACTGTCACCAGGACCCTTTCCACTCGGACCGTTCCACCGAGTCCCAATTCGGCTGTACCGCCCGCTATAAGCACTCCCGCGGAGCCTTCTTCGACATCCGTATCCTGGCACGCGATGAGTATTGCCATACCGGTGGACATCCAGGACTTCGTGGACCGGACGGATGCCATCGTTATCGGGACGGTGGCCAGCGTGGAAGGCCCAGTTGATGACCTGCCCTACAACGTGGACTCTGAGTTTGTCAAAATGCGCCTGGAGGACCCCTACCCTTTGCCGTCAATTACCGTGACCTATTACGCCATTGAATTGGAGGAGATCGTGCTGGATGACGGTAACATTTCCGGCAACGCCTTTATTCGCGTGCCGGGAACGCCCGATTCGTTTAAGCTCTAGGTCGGGGACCGGCTGTTGTTTGGCTTGAGTCCCAATCCTGACTTCAGAAGCTATGCGCCGGATGTTCCTTGGGGCTTGGTATTCCTCGACGGTCGAGGGTTGCGTTATTTCAACGAGAATCCCTTGTCCTACGAAGGGGTGACGGACGAGGCGTCGCTGGTTGCCGCCATAGAATCGGCGCTGCCGGCCCGCGTCACCACACCTCGGAATATAAGGTGGAATCCTCTCGCCGGAGAGGGACAGTGGGATGGCGCCGTTGGCAGGCAAAGCATTTGGGACAGCCGGGGCAACTCCACGATGACCGTCTACTACCCACCGCTGGACGCCTAGGACTTTGTAAACCGGGCTGACGCCATTGTAGTCGGAAGCATTTCGGAAATCGGGGATATTTTCGTACTGGGGTGGGAAGACCCTGAGCCGAACGTTTTGGAGAAACTCGCCGAAGCCGGTGTTCGCCCGCTCGGACTGGCGGTAACCGACTACACTATTGCGGTGGAGAGAGTTCTATTGGACGACGGCGACATTTTACAGGAGGTCTCATTCCGGCTGCTCGGCATTCACAGCCCGAGACGCCCCCAAGTAGGGGAGCGGTTCGTGTTCTCCTTGAAGGTTGACGACGAACTCAGAAGTTACGGAGTCTGCTGCGATTGGGACCTGGTCTTTCTGGATGATGGACCGTTACGCTACTTTGACGACGGAGCGTTAACGTTTGAGGGCGTGACCGATGGGCCTTCGCTGATTGTTTCCCTTGAGTCTGCCTTGGCGAACCGGCTCAAGGCCTGTCCGAAAGAATGGCCTAAACGGCCTGGCTTTGAATCTTGGGGCCGTGACTGTTAATGGAATGGGCGGGAATTCCCGCCCATATTCATCCTCTCCCGAACGGTCTGATGGTCTATTTCCCCTCCCTGATCCAGTCCGACACCCGCTCGGCAATCATTATGGTGGTGGCGTTGGTGTTGGCGCGGATGACGTCGGGCATCACCGAGGCGTCAATCACCCGCAGGTTCTCCAGCCCGTGGACGCGGCAATACTGGTCCACCACCGCCATGGTGTCGGAGGCGGGGCCCATCTTGCAGGTGCCGGTGATGTGGTGCTGGGTGTAGGCGTTGCGGAGAATCCAGTTGTCCAGCGCTTCGTCGGACACGAAGTCGGCCTCGGTGGGGTTCAGCATCTCGGCGATGTGGGCCGACATGGACGGGTGTTCGGCGATGCGGACTGCGGTGCGCAGGGCCTCCCGCATCCGTTCCCGGTCGTAGGGGGCGGAGAACAACTGGTAGTCCAGCCGGGGCTGCACGTGAGGGTCGGGGGTGGACAGGGTTATCTCGCCTGACGAGGTGGCGTTCTGCAAGCCCACGCTCAGACCCCAGTGGAACTCGTCGCCCTCGTAGCTGACGCTGGCGGGCCGGTGTTCGCTGGTCATCAGCGTCGGCGTAATCTGGAAGTCGGCCCGGGTCGGCGACCCCGGCGTGCTGAAGCGCAGGCCCACCTGAATCGTCGGCGTTTCCACGTCGGCCGGGTCGCCGTAGCCCCGGAACACCATGTACGCTGCGGGGTGGTCGCAGAAGTTCTTGCCCACGCCGGGCAGGTCGTGAACCGAGGCGATGCCGTGGGCCGCCAGCTCGGCAGCCGGCCCCACACCGGAGAGTAACAGCGCCTGACAAGAGCCGATTGTGCCGCTGCTCAGTACAATCTGCTCTCCCTCGACCGTGAAAACCTCGCCGCCGCTTTCTGCTTGCACCCCCACTGCCTTCTTGCCGTCGAACAGCACCCGGTGGACGGTTACGTTGCCTCGCACGGTGATATTCAGCCGGTGACGGGCCTGCGACAGGTAGGTTAGCGAGGTGCTCATGCGCACGCCGTCTATGTTGTTCAGCGGGCGGACGCCGATGCCATTGGAGTCGGGGGAATTCTGGTCCGCGTCTTCCGGGAATCCCACGCCGGTGCAAGCATCGTAGAACGCGCTGGAAACGGGTATCCACTCCTCACGCTTGAACCGGCGGATGGGCAGCGGCCCTTCGTTGCCATGGAAGTCGTCGCCGGAGTGGTCCCAGTCGTTTTCCATCTTGCGGAAATAGGGCAGGCAGTTGGTGAAGGCCCACTCTTCGTTGCCCCATTCGGCCCAGTTGTCATAATCCTCCGGTACGCCCCGGAAAACCACCTGTCCGTTGATGGCGCTGGAGCCTCCGGTGGCCTTGCCCCGGGGAATAATCATCGGCTCGGCCTGCGTGTCGTTGGCGATGCCCCGCAGGTCCCAGCTATGGGGGCCGTAGGCCGAACGCCACACGTTATAGCCCCGCTTCAGATCATCGGGCAGATGCTCGAATTCAGGGTAGTCCGGCCCGGCCTCCAGCAGCAACACCGACTTGCCCGGGTCTTCGGACAGCCGGGTGGCCACCACACATCCGGCCGACCCCCCGCCTACCACAATATAGTCATACTTCATAGCCAATACCCCCTCGAAATCACAAGCTAAATTTCCGCCCGCCCTTCGGCCCGGCGGCAATCGAGCCTTATTATAAGGCCCGCGCGTAGGCCCGCGCCGCTTGGCGTTTGTTGACAAACCGCATACATCCCCCTAATTTAGGGCCATCAATGTAGCCCATCTGGACTGAGCGCATCACTGGTCGGCCTCAAATGTGGCCGACATTGAGGGTGACGAATATGGCTATAACCGCCGACCAGACCGGCATTGACCTAGCGACCGGAAGCCAGCCTGAAGAAAGTGGCGACGCGGGATCCGGCCTGATAATCAAGGTGGACTCCATCTGGAAAGTCTTTGGCAAGAACCCGGAACGGGCGCTCGCGCCGGAGAACATCAGCAAGAGCAAGGCTGAAATCCAGTCGGAACTGGGCGCTGTCATCGGCCTGCACGATGTCTCTTTCGAGGTGCAGCGGGGCGAAACCTTTGTCATCATGGGACTGTCGGGCAGCGGCAAGTCAACTATGGTGCGCTGCCTCATCCGCCTCATCGAGCCCACGGCCGGCAGCATCGTCATTGACGGCAACGACATTACCGCGATGACCGACAAGCAACTCATGGAGTTCCGGCGCAGCAAGACGGCTATGGTGTTCCAGCACTACGGCCTGATGCCCCATCGCAGCGTGCTGGAAAACGCGGCCTGGGGGCTGGAAGTGCAGGGCGTCCCCGAGGCGGAACGCCTCGCCCGCACCCGCGAGACTCTCGATATGGTGGGCTTGAGCGGCTGGGAGGCTGCCTACCCCCGCCAGCTCTCCGGCGGGATGCAGCAGCGCGTCGGCCTAGCCCGCGCCCTCGTGGTAGACACCGACATCCTGCTGATGGATGAGCCGTTCAGCGGCCTCGACCCCCTCATCCGCCGCCAGATGCAGGACGAGTTGCTCCGGCTCCAGGAAGAACTGCAAAAGACCATCGTTTTCATCACTCACGACCTCAACGAGGCCCTCAAACTGGGCGACCGCATCGCCATCATGCAGGACGGCCGCGTGGTCCAAATCGGCTCGCCGGAAGACATTGTGTTGCGCCCCGAGGACCAGTATGTGGGCGATTTCACCCAAGACGTGCGGCTGGAGAGCGTGCTGACCGCCAGCAAGGTTATGGTGGCCCCCAAGGCCACCGTGATGGGCCACCAAGGCCCCCGCGCCGCCCTGCACACCATCGGCGAGAGCGACGGCGACGCCGCTTGGATTGTCGACCGCCGCGAGCGTTACCTCGGCCTCCTGACCATCACTAATGCCCAGAAGGCGCTCCAGGCCGGCGTCCGGCGGTTGGACTTAGGCATGGGCTACGTTGACCAAGAATACGCGGCGGTCAGCCCGGACACGTCCTTTGACGTGATTATCCCGCGCACCATGGCCAGCGACTATCCTATCCCTGTGACCGACGGCGATAACTTGTTGGTTGGCGAAGTGCACCGCAGCGCCCTAGCCGAGGCCCTGGCCGAAACCTCCACCACCGACCCGGACTACGAAGCCAACGCCGCCGCCAACGCCGCCCTGGCCGCTGAAGCCGAGTCGGAGCTACAGGAAGCCGGGAGCTAGGGGCGCAGACGGACAGACTGGCGCGGGAAACACTCCCCGGCGCTCGGAGGCAGCAGTGGCAGAAATAACCGGCGACGATTCTGGCGCGCATTCTGAATCTGGTGGAGCAGAAACCATGATTCAGCGGTTTACCAACGGCTCCGCTGTCCTGCGGTGGGCTATGGTGTTGCTGGCCATTCTGGTAACACTGGTCATATGCCTGATTGCCTGGGGTCCGAACATGAACTTCCCCAGCGAGGTTTCGCAAGAGAAAGGCGGCGTTTCCGAACCGAAGGAAATCAGCCGCATCATCTCCGACGAAATCAAAGCGGGAACCACTTGGCTGGTGCGCAATTGGGGGTCGATGTTCGACGGCATCGACAAGGCTATCACCATCACCATGGTTAATCTCGAAGATGCGCTGCGGTGGATTCCTTGGCCGGTCACCTTTATTGCCGTCGCGGCAACGGCCATGGTAATGGCCGGCTGGCGGCTGGCGCTATTCGCGCTGCTGAGTCTGGTGTTCATCGGTCTGATGAACCGCTGGGACAGTTCTGTCGAGACCATAGCGATCATCCTGTTCTCGGTCGTTGTCTCGGTGATGATTGCGTTGCCACTGGGCGTTCTCACCGCCCGCTCCAACCGCGCCGACGCGGCGATGCGCCCGGTGCTGGACGGAATGCAGACGATGCCCAGCTACGTTTACCTGGTGCCCGGGATTCTGTTCTTCGGGCTGGGCTACACCCCGGCGGTTATCGCCACGGTCATCTACGCCGTGCCGCCGGCCATCCGGCTGACCAATCTGGGCATTCGGCAGGTGTCCCCGGCCACAGTAGAGGCGGCCCGTTCTTTCGGAGCTTCGCCAACTCAGATTCTCGCCAAGGTTCAGGTGCCGATGGCCCTGCCCACCATCATGGCCGGCATCAACCAGACAACCATGCTCGCGCTCTCAATGGTGGTCATCGCCTCGCTGGTGGGCGCCAGCGGCCTGGGCGAGGACGTATTCCGCGCCCTGCAACGGCAGGACCCAGGCAACAGCGTCATCGCTGGTATGTCCATCGTGCTAATTGCCATCGTGTTCGACCGGCTGACCCAGGCAGCGGCCCGAAGTCGGCAGCAGGCCCTCGAGGAAGGCCATTAAAAGAGTCGGCTGCGTCGTTTGACAGAGCGGGTTGACGCTGATATAAATTTATGGCTTGGCACCCGCGCTGGGCAGCAGCTGATTCTTGGCGAATACGCGGTTGGAATCATCCCAAAATTAGTGCCCGATACAGGGCGGAGGGTATTGTTTTGTTGACAAGGAACAGATTCATTTCTCTGGCAATGTTCTTGGCCATTATGGCTATGATTGCTGCCGTTGGCTGTGGCTCGACTGAGCCAGTGGAGGTCACCAAAATTGTCGAAGTCGATAAGCTAGTGGAGGTCACCAAAATTGTCGAAGTCGATAAGCCGGTCGAGGTCACCAAAATTGTCGAAGTCGATAAGCCGGTCGAGGTCACCAAAATTGTCGAAGTCGATAAGCCGGTCGAGGTCACCAAAATTGTTGAGGTGATGGTTGAGGTGATGGTCGAACCCCCGGAAGGCCCGAAAGAGACTATCGTATTCTCCGACCTCAACTGGACCAGCGCCCAAGTCCAGAACCGCATCGCCCAATACATCGTTGAGCATGGCTACGGCTACCCCACCGATGTGGTGTTTGGCGGCACGCTGCCCCTGTTCCAGGGTCTGCGCGGCGGCGATACCCACGTGACGATGGAAATCTGGCTGCCCAACCAGGCCGATGCTTGGAATGAGGCCCTGGCTAACGGTGAGGTGGTTTCAGTCGGCGCCAGCTTGGGCAAAGACTGGCAGAGCACTTTCGTCATTCCGGCCTATCTGCAAGAGCAATACCCGGAATTGGATCATGTGGACGACCTCAAAGACCCGCAATTCCAGGAGCTGTTCGCCACCAACGAGAGCCGTGGCAAGGCCCGGTTGGTGGGCTGTGTTCCCGGCTGGAACTGTGAGTTAGTCAACGACGCTCAGATTGCCGGATACGGCCTGACGGACTATCTGCACGTAATCAAGCCCGGCTCCCAGGCTGCAATGTTCGCCGAAATCTTCGGGGCCTACGAACGGCAGGAACCTTGGCTTGGTTATATGTGGGGCACCGGCGACCCGGCCCTGCAGCTGGACCTAGTGCTGCTGGAAGAAACCCCTTACAGCGATGAGTGCTGGTTCACCACTAAGGCCTGCGCGTTCGAGGACGCCAGCATCCTGATAGCCGTCCATCCCACTATTCCTGCCCGCGCGCCGGAGGTAGTCGACTTCCTGCGGAACTGGGGCTTCAACATCTCGGTATACAAGACCGTTGTCCAGTGGAGTGGAGCCAATGATGCCACCGTCGAGGAAGCGGCCATGAACTGGCTGATGGAAGAGGGAGACGCCTGGAGCTCCTGGGTGACCGACGAGGCCGCCGCGAAGGTACAGGCTGCCCTCGATGCCGGTGAGGAAGCTGAAGGCTGGCCCGACGAGTAGCCCTCGCTCTCCATAAACCAGTAAATAAGGCAATGAGAAAGGCGGCCCCGATACCCTCGGGGCCGCCTTTCTCATTGCAAAATCTCTGCGCGTCCGTGCTCTTTGCGATAAAATAGGAGCAGGAATAATGATGCCTCAACCCACCCCACAACAAGCGGCGCGGCTAACACGCTACCACGGGCAGAGCGTCCGGCTGTTGCGCGACGCCATGGGCGAGGCGCGGCAAAGCCGGTGGCTGCGCTGCGAAGAACTGCTTTGGGGCAGCGTCACCCTGGCGATCAGGGGCGTGGCCCTCATCCGCGGCGACGAGCCCGACGACCGGCAGGCGGTGGAAGAGTACGCCCAAAGCCTAGGCCGCGAGCGCAATGACCGGCGCATCCGTGACGTTTTTACCCGCCTCGGCTCCTTCGCCGACGCCGCCGACCGGGTGCGCGAGTCGCGGGCCGGGACCCAGCAGCTCATCGCCATTCTCGAAGACGTCACGTCTGCGGTGGAGAGCTTATGGGCTATGCTGCCCATGGATGAGCAGTTGGAGGAGCCGGATTCACCAGGTTCACCGGATTCAGATGATGAGCCGGCCCCGCCGCCAGCGCGCCGTAATGTCCGCTCCCGGCGTCGGCGGCAAAGGCGGATAAACGAGGACGATGACGAATAAGGAACCGGCGCCGCCGCCCACGGTTGCCATACACACCCACGGCTGCAAGCTGAACCAGGCCGACAGCCAAACCTTGGCCCGGCAATTCCGCGAGGCAGGATTCAGCGTGGTGGAGCCGTCCGCCGCCGCCGATGTGGTGGTGCTGAACAGTTGTACCGTAACCGCCACCGCCGACGCCAAGGCCCGGCAGTACCTCCGCGCCGCCCGCCGCCGCAACCCTGACGCCGTGGTGGTCGCCACGGGCTGCTACGCCCAGCGCGCCCCCGCCGAGCTGGAAGCGCTGGCCGAGGTTTCGCTGGTCATAGGCAATACCGCCAAACCATCGCTGGTGGAATCGGCCCATGCTGCGCTGCAATCCCGAACGCCGTTGCCCTCTCCGGTTCCTCTGAGCTTGACGAAGGCTGCGGGCCGCACTCGCGCCATGGTCAAAATTCAGGAAGGGTGTGACCAAGTGTGCGCCTACTGCATCGTCCCCAAGGTGCGGGGGCGAGAGCGCAGCATCCCACCCGAAGCCATTATCGCCGAGATTAACCGCCACGCCGTAGAGGGCTGCCGCGAAGTGGCGCTGACCGGCACGCAGCTAGGCAGCTACGGCTTCGACCTGACCGGCGTGAATCTGCAACGGCTGCTGGAGCGCATCTTGGCCGAAACTACCGTAGAACGGCTGCGCGTGTCGTCGTTGCAGGCCCACGAAATCACCGCGCCGCTGCTCGAACTGTGGAGCGACGCGCGTCTGATGCCCCACTTCCACATTCCGTTGCAGAGCGGACACGACGCGACGCTGCGGGCCATGCGCCGCCGGTACGATACGGCGCAGTTTGCGGCTTCGGTGGAACTGGTTCGGCGGATGTATCCCGGCGCAGGCGTAACAACGGACATCATCGTGGGCTTCCCCGGAGAGACCGCCGCAGCCTTCGCCTCCAGCCTCGACTTCGCCGCGGCGATGCGCTTCTCCGACATCCATGTCTTCCCCTACTCCCCGAGGCCGGGGACATCGGCATTCCACTTCGGCGAGCAGGTAGCCGAGCCGGAGAAGCGGGAGCGAATGGGTCAAATGCTGGCATTGTCGGCAGAGTCACGTCTGCGTTTCCGGGAAAACCAGTTGGGCACCGTGAGGACGGTTCTGTGGGAGCGGGCCACCACCGGCGGCGGAGTCTGGTCGGGCCTCACTGGCAACTACCTGAGAGTTCGCGCCGCCAGTGATTCGGACTTGGGCAACCGGATTACCAACGCCCGCCTGACCGGATTGGATGGCGATTGGGTGTTAGCCGAAGTCGTGCCTTGAAAAACCCGGAATAACCCGCGCCAGGCCCGCCATTCCGGGAACCGGAGACCCAAAAGCAACCGCCCCGTCCGGCTCGGACAGGGCGGTTGTAATGTAGTGTGTCTCGAAAGCGCGCAGGCCGCCGAGGATTAGAGTTTTCCATCTCGGAGGAAGCCCATCCCGCCGCGGCGCTCCAGATAGCCGGAGCGGACTTCATGTCCATGGGAGAACACCAGCAGCCAACCCTCGCGTTCGGCCCGGAACAGCAGTTCCTTCTTCTGCTCCAGGGTCACCTCCGGCGAGTTGTCGAAGGCGGAGATGGCCACCAGGTTGAGATGGTGCGGCGTGGGCACGATGTCGCCCAAGAAGACCACGCGCTCGCCCCCGTGGTTGAACATCACCATCTGATGCCCTTTGGCGTGTCCGTCCGTAACCACAACGTTCAGGCCCGGCAAGATTTCCCGGTCGCCGTCCAGCAGTTCCAATTGCCCCCGCTCATCAATGGGCAGAAAGTTGTCGGCGCGGTGGGAGTTGTTGGCCCGCTCGTTGGGATGGCAGGCCTCGTTCCAGCATCGTTCCTGCACATAGTATTTGGCCTTGGAAAAAGTTGGCACCAGGTTGCCTGCCCGGTCCAGCCGGGTGCAGCCGCCGGAATGATCGAAATGCAGATGAGTAAGGATTACCGCATTGATGTCCTTGGGAGACAGACCGACCGCCTTGAGTTCTCGCAGCAGCCGGCTGGGAACCAACCCCATGCTCTCCTTGTCGGTGTCCATGCCCTTGGAGCCTACTCCTGTGTCGACGATCACGTTTTGACCGCCGGAATGCAGCAGCAGACAGTTTAGCCCCAGTGTCATTCGGTTCTTGCGGTCGGTAACCACGCTGTGTTCCCAGGCCACCTTGGGCACCGGGCCGAACATGGACCCGCCGTCAACTTTCATTACGCCGTCGCTGATTATTTTCACGTCCGTTGCCATCTTCAAACCACCCCAAACCCTTAATCTACCGTGTGATATGCCGAATTTGACATTGCGAATTCCGGCAAGGCTTCAGGGCAGCTGGTGGGGATGCAAACGGACTCCTTGGAAGAAGGCCGATGATTGGAAAGAATACTGCAAACAACAGAGCCGGCCAGTATCCCTTATGCTGCTATACTGCGGAGCCTAGCGGAAATTTCCGGTTGCCGGGGACTCCCCGGCTGGTCAAAGCTCCATCAACTACCTCCTGCTGCCTATTGATGAGAGTTTGCCGCCCGTAGACCTAAACGGTCAGGGCCTGCCGGGAGGGAAAGCAAAGGCCAAATCCGGTCTGCCCCATCCCAGGATTGTCATAAAGCGCGGATGGCAATTAAATGCGGGATTTTTCAAGTGTCAAGACCTTTTCCGCAGATTTATTATCACAAATCTCTTAAACAAATATAAAAATATGACAAAAATGCGCGGATGTCAACCGGGCATACCATAATGACCGTTACGGAATAGGCCCATCCCGGAAAAGCCGTATCAGCGCGTTCGGTGCTATACTACCGGCGTTGGATGATCAAGAAAACGGCAGACTGGCAGCTACGGACGGAACGCAGCGTCCATCGGAGACGGCCGATAGCAGTCACACATCTCCACTGAGCGGAGGAGCAGGCAATGACACAACTCAGCGCAGTCCTGCGGGAACAGGAACAGGGCGAGCTTTCATTGATGGCCCACTTGATGCGGCGGGCCGGATTCGGAGCGGCTTACGAAGAGTTGCAGAACTGCCAGGCTGATGGTTATGAGGCCACGGTGGAGCGGTTGCTGCACCCCGAAGAGGCGCCACCCTGGGACGATGCCCTCTTCCGCCGCTACCACGTAGACCAGAACAGCCTGATGCTCATTGAGAGTTCCCAGTCCTATTGGCTGTACCGCATGATTAACTCGAAACGCCCTCTGGAAGAGAAAATTGCCCTCTTCTGGCATGGGCTGTTCGCCACCGCCTACGGTAAGCTGAACCACGCCAAGGCCGTGGTCAACCAGACCAACACCTTCCGTCGCCACGGCTTGGGAACCTTCCGCAATCTGCTGTCCGAACTGTCCCGCGACCCTGCCATGATTTTCTGGCTGGACAACAAGGACAATCACAAGGACGCGCCCAACGAGAACTACGGCCGGGAGTTGCTGGAATTGTTCTCCATGGGCATCGGAACCTACAGCGAGGCCGACGTGAAAGCTGCCGCCCGATCTTTCACTGGTTGGACCATCGCCAACCAAGACTATATGAGCGTCCGGGCTTCCCGCGATTCCATCTGGCCCCACGGGCGCCTCGACTGGCAGTTCGTGTACCGCCCCGAAGACCACGACGACAGTCCCAAGACCTTCCTGAATCAGACCGGCCGCTTCAACGGCGAAGACGTGCTTGATATCATCTGCGGCCACCCCGCCAGCAGTTGGTTCCTGGCGGGCAAGCTCTACTCCTTCTTCGTCTCCGACCAGCCGGACGAAGCGGCGACGCAAGTCATCGCCGAAGACCTGCGCCGCACCGGCGGCGATGTGCGGTCGGCCCTGCGAACCATATTCCTCTCGGACTTCTTCCGTTCGGAAAATGCCCGCTACGCCAAGGTCAAAAGCCCGGCGGAAGTCGTGGCCGGCGTCGCCCGGATGGCCGGGGCCTTCGGGGCGCCCCACTGGAGCATCGTCAACCTGGCCCTCGACGCCAACTTTATGGGCCAGGAAATCCTGAACCCGCCCACGGTTGAAGGCTGGCACACCGGCACCGAGTGGGTGGATACCGGCACTCTGATGGAGCGGGTCAACTCGGCTGCCCTGCTGTTCGGCGACCCCGCGCAGCCTGGCGTTCAGGCAATCATCCGCCGCCTGCGCCAAGACCGCCCGAAATACTCCCCGGAGGAACTGGTGGACGCTTGCCTGAGTCTGTCCGGCGCGCTGGAAGTGTCGGAAGCCACCCACCGCGAACTGACCGCCTTTGCCGCGTCCCAAGGCGACCTTAGCCTCGAACCGCAATACGCCTCTCTCTGCGCCGAGCAGCGCGTCGCGGACCTGCTCCAGCTAATCGTCTCCACCCGTGAATACCAGATGGCCTAGCCCGGCCCACCCCCGGCAGTGGAGTCAAGCGGAGGAATTTTCAATGCAGGTCACTCAGGACGTTCAGAAGGAAATCCTGAAGTTCCTCAAAAAGAAAATCGAGACCGACGAAATGTGGGCCGAAGCCTTCGGCAAACTTATTGCTCTGGATGAGGCAGACCAGAACGGGGCCGTCTGGTCGATGCTGGAAAGCGTCAACGACTCAATGCGGTGGGACGAGCTGTTTGCAAGATCCCCGGAAAAGCTGCAAGCTATGGCGGATGCCGCCCAGAAATCTATCGAAGAGGGAAGGACGATTTCACTGGATGAGTTTCTCGCAGAAACCGCAGAAGACTGCGAATCTGGCCCCCGATCTATAGCCAATGATTTCACAGATAAGTCCTGAATTTCTGGAAGCGTACAGAAAACTTGACCCCGAAATACAACGTTAGGTCCAACGGGCTTACGAATTGTTTAAGGACAACCCGGATCATGGCAGCTTAAGATTCAAACGAGTCAGGGCCAGAAGAAACCATTACTCTGCAAGAGTAGACCAAAATTACCGGGTGCTCGGTTTGGTCGAAGGGAACGTAATAACTTGGTATTGGGTTGGTCCACATTCGGAATACGATAGGATAATTTCCTGACATGACCACCACAGCAGCCATCCGTTACAGCCACACCGTCGGCTCGCTTTCCAACCAAGGGCGCGGGTTCCAGAACCCGGTGGACGTGGCGCTGGACTCCCAGGGCGTGATGTACGTGCTCAACCGGGCCGGGCCGGAGATACCTCTGCGCCTGCCCTACAAGCGTGTGTCCATGTGTACTGTGGATGAGGAATTCTTGGGCGAGTTCAGCACCGGCGGCACGGCCCCGGGCGAACTCTGGTGGCCCAGCTCCCTCGCCTTCGACAGCCGCGACATCCTCTATGTGTCCGACGAGGCCTTGAACCGCATCACCGTTTTCAACACCCAGGGCGAGGTGCTGGACACTTGGGGCGAACCGGGAGCCGCTCAGGGACAGCTTGACCGCCCGTCGGGTGTCGCTTTGGACCAGGATGACAACCTGCTAGTAGCCGACAGCGGCAACCATCGCATACAAATGTTCGCCCCCGATGGCCGGTTCCTCCAAAGCTGGGGCGAGTTCGGCGATAGCGATGGCCGCCTTAACACGCCGTGGGGCGTTGCCCTTGACCCAGATGGCAGCGTCTACGTGTCCGATTGGGGCAACGACCGGATTCAGAAGTTCGACGCCTCCGGGCAATATTTGACGAAGTTCCCCCAGCCCGGCGCGTCAATCCCGGAAAACGAGCGCATCCACCGGCCCGCCGGACTGTGTGTTGACGCCGAGGGGACAATATACGTGGCCGACTGGGGAAATGAGCGCGTGCGTGTGCTGTCCCCGGACGGTGAACTGCTGGCAACACTGCGGGGCGAGTCGGAAACGCCCTCCTGGGCCAACGAGTATTTTCAGGCCAACCCCGAGGAGGGCGCTCTGCGGCTGGAGGCGGACCTCGCCCCCACCCTGGAGCCGTCATACGGCTCAGGCCCGGTCAGCGACCAAGAGGAATCCGCCAACATTGAAAAGCTATTCTGGGGACCGACTGCTGTTAAAGTCGATGGGCACGGCAATGTGTTTGTCGTAGACAGTTGTCGCCACCGCATTCAAGTCTACCGCTGGGATGGCCAGACGGGGTAGGTATGGCTCAGGAAAATCGGGCAGCCTCTATGCCGGAATTCGGTGCGCCGCAGCAAAGGGGCGTCTACTATGGCTGGTACATCGTTGTCACCGCCATGTTCATCGCCGCCGTGACCACCGGCGCCCGCAACGGCTTCGGGGTGTTTGTCATCCCGATGAGCGAAGCCTTTGAGTGGAGCCGCACCACCATTTCCGTAGCCGCCGGCATCGGCTGGCTGGTGAACGGGATTACGCAGCCCCTGGTAGGCCATCTGTTTGACAAGTTCAACTCCCGCAAGGTCATTCTCATCAGCCTGCTGGTGGCCGGCATGGCTACTGCGGCCCTCAGCCTGACCTTCCACTACCTGTTCTTGGTGTTTTTGTTCAGCTTCGTGCTTTCCACCGCTATGAGCGGCGCCTCCATCGGCACCCTGGGGCCGCTGCTGGCTCGCTGGTTCATGAAGCGGCGCACCTTCATACTGGGGTTGGTGGCGTCGGGATCGTCCATAGGCGGCCTGATACTGATTCCCTTCAGCGCCTATCTAGTTGATCTGTTCAACTGGCGGATATCCTGGATTGCGTTGGGCGCCATCGTTACCTTCTTGGCCGTTCCCCTAGGTTTTATGTTCCTGCGCAACCGGCCTTCGGATATGGGACTTGAGCCCGATGGAGTGCGGCCGGTGCATCAGTCGCCAGGAGACGCTGTCGCGGCGGCCATGCCTCTTGGGCGCGGGACCTCACTGCTGTCGTCGCTGCCCCGGATCGCTGCCGAGGACGCTGCCGCCGTTCCGGAACGGCGGCGGGGTCCATTTGAGGTAGACGAGTGGTGGCACTCTTTCAAGTCGCCTCCTATCTGGAACCTTTCAGCAGCATACATGGTTTGTGGTATAACCGTAGGTCTCATATCCGTACACTTCGTGCCTTACGCTGATGAACAGTTGGGAATTTCCCCCACACTGGCGGGAATTATTTTTGGGGTCCTGACCGGTCTGAACGTAATCGGCGCGATTGGGGGAGGCTGGCTGGCCGACCGCTTTGGCCGCAAGAACGTGCTGGGGACGGTCTACTCCGTGCGATGCCTCGCTTACCTGGTATTGATTGGCGGGCTGATTGCGGTGGAGCGGTCCATTACACTGCCCTTCTTAGGATCCCCGGCTCTTCCGAGCTTGTGGTTGTTCGCCATTCTGGCCGGCTTTTCCTGGATTGCCAGCGTGCCTATCACCACGTCCCTGACCGCCGACGTATACGGGCTGCGGGCACTGGCTACCATTGCCGGAATTTCGTTCCTCTGCCACCAGATTGGCGCGTTCGTAAGCATAATACTGGCCGGCGTGCTGTACGACATGACAGGCTCATACCTGCTGCCCTTCTCGATTGCGGCAGCCTGCCTGGTTCCGGCGGCCATCGCCGCGTTCACCATCAACGAAAAGAAATACTCGGTGCGCTACCAGTCCGTACCGGCAGCGGGCGCGGCGGCAGGCGATTAACCGGAGCCTGACAGGTCTTCCAAACGCAAGTGGCAAGGCAGGATGGATTCATGGCGCGCACCACCGTGGAAATAGACGAAAAAGCCTGCGCCGAGGTCATGAAGCGCTATCGGTTCAAGACCAAGCGCGAGGCAATCAACTTCGCGCTGCGAAGGATGGCGGGGGAACCCATGACTGCCGAAGAGGCGCGCGCAATGCGGGGCACGGGGTGGTGCGGTGACCTCGATGAAATGCGGTCCAGTTCCAGTCGTATACCGTGACCCTGATAGAATCCTCGGCTTGGATTGAGTTTCTCAGGGACACCGGATCGCCTGTCTGCAATCGCGTTGACCTATTGCTGGCGGGTGAGGCGGATGAGAGTGCCATTTGCGACCCTGTGAGAATGGAGGTGCTGGCCGGGGCACGCGACGACTCCCACTTGGTAGCCCTAATTGATTTTCTCACTCGGGCTACAAATATACCCATCCAGCCGACTGACTACGACTATGCAGCAGCCCTATATCGCCGCTGCCGACGGCAAGGCGAGACCATCCGCAAGCTGCTTGACTGCCTCATTGCCGCGATCGCCATCCGCGCAGGAATCGCGGTTCTGCACAACGACAGGGACTTCGACGTCCTCGCCCGACACACCGAACTGCAAGTAGATTCTGTGGTCGCCTGAAAACCGGCCCACCTGAGGGGCGGTTCCTGTCCCTACCCCCGCGCGCGCCTCGCCCACGAGTCCCGCAGCGCCACGGTGCGGTTGAACACCAGCGCGCCGGGCGTGGAATCAGCGTCCACGCAGAAGTAGCCTTGGCGCAGGAACTGGAAGCGGGCACCGGGTTTAGCCTCGGTTAGGGACCGCTCCACCTTGGCCGTAATTGCCCGCAGCGAGCCGGGGTTGAGGTTGTCGGTGTAGTCGCCGCCTTCCGGCGTATCGTCGGGGTCTTCCTTCATAAACAGGTGGTCATAGAGCCGGACCTCGGCGTCCAGGTAATGCTCCGCCGAAACCCAGTGCGATGTGCCGCGCACCCGCCGCCCGTCTGCGGAGGTGCCGCCGCCGGTTTCCGGGTCATAAGTGCAGTGCAACTCCGTTATCTCGCCGGTGGCCTCGTCCTTCACCACGCCGGTGCAAGTGACGTAATAGGCGTCCTTCAGTCTGACCTCGCGGCCAGGCGAGAGCCGGTAGAAGCCGCGAGGCGGGTCTTCGGCAAAGTCGTCCCGCTCGATGTACACCGTGCGGGAAAATGGCAGCAGCCTATGTCCCGCGCTGGCGTCTTCGGGGTTGTTTTCCGACTCGATGTATTCGACCTGCCCCTCCGGGTAGTTTTCGATGACCAGCTTCACCGGATCCAGCACCGCCATCACCCGCGGGGCGCGGCGATTCAGGTCTTCCCGCACCGAATGCTCCAGCAGCGCAATTTCCGTCCACGTGTCCCGCTTGGCGACGCCGATGCGCTCGCAGAAGTCGCGGATGGCCTCCGGCGTGTAGCCCCGCCGCCGCAGGCCGGAGAGCGTGGGCATTCGCGGGTCGTCCCAGCCGTTGACGTAGCCGCCCTCCACCAACTGAATCAGCCTCCGCTTGCTCAGCACGGTGTAGGTGAGGTTCAGGCGGGCGAACTCGATTTGCTGCGGGTGATAGATGTCCAGTTCTTCTAGGAGCCAATCGTACAAGGCCCGGTGCCCCTCGAACTCCAGTGTGCAGATGGAATGGGTCACGCCCTCGATGGAGTCCGATTGCCCGTGGGCGAAATCGTACATCGGATAGATTTGCCAAGTATCGCCAGTGCGATGGTGGGACGCTTTCAGGACGCGGTAGAGCACCGGATCGCGCAGGTTGAGGTTGGGCGAGGCCATGTCTATCTTGGCCCGCAGCACCCGGCTGCCCTCGTCGAACTCCCCGGCCCGCATCCGCTGGAACAGGTCCAGGTTCTCGCCGGCCGGGCGTTCCCGGTAGGGGCTTGCGCGCCCCGGCTCGGTCAGTGTGCCCCGGTACTCCCGGATTTCTTCAAAGGTCAGGTCGTCAACGTAGGCTTTGCCTTTGCGGATGAGGTCAACGGCCATTTCGTAAAGCTGCTCGAAGTGGTCCGAGGCGTAGAACAGGTTATCGCCCCAGTCCCAGCCCAGCCAGCGCACGTCTTCCAAAATGGAGTTGACGTACTCCACCGCCTCCCGCATGGGGTTGGTGTCGTCAAAGCGCATATTGCAATGGCCGTCGTTTTCCGCGGCCAGCCCGAAGTTGAGGCAGGCCGACTTGGCGTGTCCGATATGCAGGTAGCCGTTGGGTTCCGGTGGAAAGCGTGTGATGACCAGCCTGCCGAATTTATTAGTGCGCCTATCCTCGGCCACAATGCTGCGGATGAAGTCGCTCCCCGCCGAGGTCTCGGATTGTGCCGCTTGCGTCATTCTTGGTCTACTCCAACTCAATCCGCAGGGGCGCACAGCCTTGCGCCCTGCGTCTGCGGATGGGAATGATGCTGTACCTGTGATATGGGCGCACAACTGTGCGCCCCCACGGGCGTATTTTTAGGGAAATGCCAACAAGCGTTCAGAACACCAAATCAGGCCGCCGCGCCCAGCTTTTGCGCCGCCAGCCGGAAGCGGGACAGCACGCGCTCCCGGCCCATAACTTCCATCGTCTCAAACAGCGGCGGCGACACGGCCCGGCCGGTGGCGGCAACCCGCAGCAACCCGAAGAACTGCCTCCGGGAAAGCTCCAGCCGCTGGCCTGTCTCCCCTAGCAGCGTTTCCAGCCGCTCGTGGCCGAAATCGTCGTCCCCGGTGTTGGCGGCCAGCTCATCCAGCGTGGCTTGCAGGGCGGCCAGCGTGCCGGCGGAGTCCATGCCCTTCTGCACCAGCGTCGTCGGATCGTAATCAGGCAGCTCGCCGAAGAAATAGGCAGTCGCTTCGTCGGACTCGTCCAGCCGCTTCAGCCGCTCTTGCAGCAGCGGGGCGATGCGGCATAGATAGTCCTGTTCCTCTGCGTCCAATGTCCGAGGGATAAAGAGCATCATCCGCCGGGCCAGTTCGTCGGCGGGCAGGTCGCGGATGTAGACGCCGTTCATCCAGAGCAGCTTGTCTTGGTCGAATATGGCCGCCGACTTGGTGATGCGGTCCAGGGTGAAATTGTCTATGACCGTCTGGAGCGGCACGATCTCGGTGCTGCCGTCCAGCGACCAGCCCAGCAGCACCATAAAGTTGAGCAGCGCCTCCGGCAGATAGCCCTGCTCCAGGTACTCCCCGATGGCGGTCGCGCCGTGACGCTTGGACAGCTTGGCCCGGTCGGCCCCGGTAATCATGGGCAGGTGGGCGAATTCCGGCGGCTGAAAGCCGAAGGCCCGGTAAAGCTGCAAGTGGCGCGGCGTACTGGGCAGCCACTCCTCCGCCCGCATCACGTGGCTGATTTCCATCAAGTGGTCGTCGGCCACCACCGCCAAGTGATAGGTGGGAAAGCCGTCCGACTTCAGGATGATAAAGTCTTCCTGCAATTCGTTGCGCCATTCCACATCGCCGCGAATCAGGTCGTGGACTCGCGTGACGCCGGACTCCGGCATGGCGAATCGGACGACGCGGGAGTCGTCTCCGACAGGCTGCCCCACGGTTCCGGCACGCCCCTCACGGCGACAATTGCACCCGGCGGAATATGAGCCGGACTCGCGGTTGGCCCGCCTGAGCCGTTCCAGTTCTTCCCGGTTGCAGTAGCAGTAATAGGCGTTGCCTTGGTCGAGAAGCTGCTCCGACAAGCGTTGATAGACTTCCAGCCGGTTCGACTGCTCATAGGGAGCATGGGGGCCGTCCACTTCGGGGCCTTCGTCCCAGTCAATGTCGAGCCAGCGCAGGCCGTCTAGGATGGCCTCAATGGCGCCCTCCACAAACCGGGTCTGGTCGGTGTCCTCAATCCTGACGATGAACTTTCCCCCGTGGTGGCGGGCGAAAAGCCAGTTGAACAGGGCGGTGCGGATATTGCCGATGTGGGGCTGCCCCGTAGGGCTGGGGGCGTATCTGACACGAACCGCGGTAGCCAAATCTGAAACTCCCCGGCTAACTAACTGCCCTCATTGTAGCACGATTGCAGGCATCGCTTGAACGGAAACCGCCGTGCGGCGGCAGCCACCTTGCAATCGCCGCCCCCCGCTGACATCCGCCCGTTGCGCCACCACCCGCCACCCGCTAGGATTGCCGCAAGCCAATTCGCCTCGCTTCAATAACGGATAAGACCGAGACTTGCCCGCCGTAGGAGATAAATCTTGTCAACGCCGGGAACGCCAACCGGACGGCCCACGCCGACGAGCACCGTAGGACGCGGCCGAACCGTGCAGTCTGTTGCCTCCTCCGAAATAGCAGGAGAGTGGTCCGACGAGTTAGTAAACGTGCGATTGGGAGACAGCCTTAACCTTTACAGCGGATGGGATACTCCAACTGTAATAATCTCTGATGGTGGCTACGGCGTGCTCGGGTTTGAGGGAGACACTTCGGACCACTTGGCTTTGCCCGACTGGTACGAACCTCACGTTGCCGCATGGTCGCAGCGCGCAACTCCAAGAACTACCCTGTGGTTCTGGAACTCGGAAATTGGCTGGGCGGCAGTTCATCCTGTACTGGAAGCGCATGGATGGCGCTACGTGAATGCCAACGTTTGGAACAAAGGCAAAGGTCATATTGCGGGTAATGTTAATACGCGCACCATCCGGCGCTTCCCGGTCGTCTCCGAAATGTGCGTTCAATACGTATATGAGGCAAAAATAGACGGCCTTATATTGAAAAATTGGCTTTTGTATGAGTGGAAACGCACAAATCTACCGCTTCATAAGGCAAACGAAGCCTGCGGAGTGGTAGATGCCGCAGTACGGAAATACTTGGACCAGAGCCATGTATGGTACTTTCCGCCACCAGAGATGTTTGTTCGACTCCAAGAGTACGCGAATTTATATGGCGACCCTACGGGGCGTCCATATTTCTCCATTGACGGGAAGCAACCCGGAACAGTCGAACAATGGGCATTGATGCGCGCAAAGTTCGAATGTCCGCACGGCTTTACCAATGTATGGGACCGTCCAGCTCTCCGAGGGCCGGAACGTTACAAAATCAACGGAGGTTCAGGCAAAGCCATACACCTCAACCAGAAGCCCTTGGATCTGATTAGTATGCTCATCGAGGCATCGTCGGGCGAAGGCGACGTGGTCTGGGAACCGTTTGGGGGATTGTTCACTGCCTGCATTGCCGCACGATTTGGGCGCAGACGCAGTTTCGGCGGAGAAATCGACCCGACTTATTTCTACTACGGGGTTAAGAGGCTTAATGAAGCATCACGTCAGTCTTCTCTTCTTTAAGGACGAACGAGGTTTTCCAATGCTTGCCATTTCGCCTCATCAGAGCTTTTGTAGAGCAGGCGGGCCCAATCTCTGATTTTGTGACCGTGTAGCTCTTGATTCAGAACGCGCTGTTTAAAGATTTCAATTTCGCTATGTGCGATTCGGTCCATCTTGGCAAAGTTGGTATCCAGCCGATAGTTGAAATCCCCCAGCAATTCACGTAGATAAGCTTGGTATTCAGCCGACGTCTGATATTCATTAGGTTGCGAAGGCCAGTTTCTGACAAGTTTCTGCGCTTCGGCCAATTGCTCTGGTGTTCCCTGGAACTTATACCCATTAGTGTTCGTCTGCTGGAGATTGCGTGTACGGGTCGTAGTATCTTCCGGCTCTATTACCAGATAATCTGGCGGGTTGTGATAATGCCTGTCCCTCGCTTCGGCTACTGACTTGCCGGATACAATGCAGACGTCGATAATGCGAGGCCTCCCGAAAATCAATTGATCAGGTAACCAGGCGATCATACAGACATAAGTCTGATCTTGTGTGAAGTGGTCTTGGCTATCCTTGAATCGTGCTGTTATTTCTGTGGCAAGTGGGAACCATGTTTTGATTTCGAAACCCGGAGTAGGTGTAATACCCCCAACAAAAATTGCGTCAGGAAACCCAGGATCTTGCCGTTGCCACTCGCCTAACGAAGAATACTCCTCCTGAGCGTTCAGAAACTCGACCATATTGAATTCAATCAAGTTTCCAATCAAAGGAGAAAGTTTTGAGAGGATTTTCGCAAGGTTAGTAGACTGAGCCGCTGTACTCGGCTTGGAAATTGTCAAAACGTCGAATATATGGCCGGTTAAATTCTGGAGATGGTCAGATGCAGAC
Organism: Dehalococcoidia bacterium; assembly: GCA_965249065.1. Classification (GTDB taxonomy): domain Bacteria; phylum Chloroflexota; class Dehalococcoidia; order Lucifugimonadales; family UBA3495; genus VXOI01. Next base: position 352,892 of record CBDFLG010000002.1, read on the forward strand.
CGAAGGACTTCATGAGTATTCATGGCGTAGTCTGCTCTGCTGGATTTGACGTTGCGGACAGGGAGCGTTCTATCTCGCGGATGATGCTGCACGGGTCTATGTTCAATACACTACAGACCATGATGAACTCGAGAACGTCTAGTCGTCTTTCCCTGCGCTCGTATTTAGAGACAAACGACTGGGGGCGATTGAGGTGGATAGCCAACTCCTTTTGCGTCAGCCCGGCTACCCTTCGCGCCGAGATTAGCCGCCTCAAGAGAGCCTCATATTCGTCTGTAAGGACTGTTTTCAAATCGATTCTGACCAACGCAAAACAAGGATTGCAAGGGAATCATAAGACCTGCTGGAATATATCCCAAAAGAGGTTATTCGCCACAGCGAATGTCCGACTGCCTAGCCGACGCCAACGCGCCCTGCTGGACCGGCGTGTAATCTGCGATCTGCTGGGCTTCCACGAGGACGTATACCGGGGCGTGCGGCGGCTGGCGGCCAAGTGGTGCGCCGAGCCGTCGGTTCACGGCGGCAAGGCCCGGCCCAAGAGCGCAGTTTACGTGGAGTAAGCGGGATATGCCCAAGGTCTTTTGATTGCCGGGAGCACCCCCTCTGCGTTGAAACCGGGCCCCCGCTTTTCCTGACACTTGCCCCTTGCCAACCCCTGGCACACCCCCGTAGCATTATTTATGTACCGATCGGCAACCCCCGCCAACACCAAAACCCGGCCCAAATCCAGCCACTGGCGAAAATGACTGGAAATGACTGGAAATGACCGGGAAAGTGAAAATTTCGGCCTCACCCGAGCCATCCAATACACGCCGGAGCTGAAACCATGTCCTTAAGCCAGACCTTGATCCAGGTCAGAAACCGCATCGATTACCTGCGCCGCAAATACGCCATTCCCCTAGCCATAGCGCGCCTCCACCCCATCGCCGAGGAATTCTGCGACCAGTGGGCCGTCGAACGCGCCAACGCCAACAGCAACCCAGCCCCGGCTCAAGAACCTGGCTCCTTGTCCGAGCCCCATCGCTTCATCCAGCGCCTGGTCGCCCGCGGCTTCCGCCTAGACACCTTTACCGACCTCCACCGATACCTGGAGCGCTGCCAAAAATCCAACACCTGCCCCAACCCCCTCAGCATCATACAAAGCCTGTATCCCCAGGCCGGCCCCAACGGCCCCCTGGCAAATTTCGCCCGGTCCTGGTAGCGCTATGTACCGGCACGTTCTGCGACGATCAAAAGACCCGGGGCCCGGCTTACGTGGAGTGAGCGGAATATGCCGTCGTGGTATGCTATGCCGAACTCTGTTTGGAGGAATGTCCTGCCATGACCGCCAGTCCCAACGTCAGAATTGAGCGCGACTCTATGGGGCAGATGGAAGTGCCCGCCGACGCTCTGTATGGCGCTTCCACCATGCGCGCCGTACTGAACTTCCCCATCAGCAACCTGCGCTTCCCCCGGACCTTCATCCGCGCTCTGGGCCTCATCAAGCAGTCCGCCGCCCGCAGCAACATGGCCTTGGGCCTGCTGGACGAGCGCACCGGCAACGCCATCGTCGCCGCAGCGCAGGAAGTCACTGACGGCCAACTCGATCGCCACTTTGTGCTGGACATCTTCCAGACCGGCTCCGGCACCTCAACCAACACCAACGCCAACGAGGTCATCGCCAACCGCGCCAGCCAGCTTTTGGGCGGCGACCTCGGCTCTCGGCTGGTCCACCCCAACGACCACGTGAACATGGGCCAGTCGTCCAACGACGTCATCCCCACGTCCATTCACCTAGCCGCCCTGCTGTCCATCAAGGAAGACCTGATCCCCGGACTAGAGACGCTGGCCGCCGGACTGGAGCGCAAGTCCGCCGAGTTCTGGCCCATCATCAAGACTGGCCGCACTCACTTGCAGGACGCCACGCCGGTGCGGCTGGGGCAAGAATTTCTGGGCTACGCCGGGCAGGCCCGCTACGGCATCCGGCGGATGCAGCGGGCTCAGGAAGCCTTGGCCGAGGTCGCCTTGGGCGGCACGGCGGTCGGCACCGGCGTCAACACCCACCCAGAGTTTTCCGCCCGCACCTGCGCCTTCGTATCCGAGGCGGCAGGCGTCGAAATCCGCGAGACCGCCAACCACTTCCAGGCGCAGGCGTCGCTGGACGCCCTGGTCGAGGCCAGCGGCGAACTCAAGACCGTGGCCGTCAGCCTGCACAAAATCGCCAACGACATCCGCTTCATTGCTTCCGGCCCCCGCGCCGGCTTGGGCGAAATCCTGCTGCCGGAGGTGCAGCCGGGCAGCTCGATAATGCCGGGCAAAATCAACCCGGTGATTGCCGAGTCCGTGGTGCAGGTGGTGGCCCAGGTCGTCGGCAACGACGCCGCCGTCACCCTCGCCGGACAGGGAGGCTACTTCGAGCTGAATACCATGATGCCGGTGGCGGCCCACAACATCTTGGAGTCAATATCGCTGCTGGCGGCCTCGGCCAACAACTTCGCCGACCAGTGCGTCCGGGACATCGAAGCCACCACCGTCGGCCCTGACATGGTGGAGAAGGGCCTGATGCTGGGCACGGCCCTAGCCCCGGCCATCGGCTACGACGCAGCCGCGGCCATCGCCAAAGAGGCCGCCGCCACCGGCTCCACCATCCGCGAAACGGCCAAAGAGAAGACCCAGCTAACCGACGCCGAACTGGACGCCCTGCTGAACCCCGAAGGCATGACCGAGCCCGGCGTCAACACCGGCGGCGGCGGGGGCTAGGGGAATCTTCGCCTTTCAGAAAAAGTTCCCTCTCCCTCTCCCAGAGAGAGGGAGAACTGAAAAGACTCGGGGGCGCCCGCCCGTTGAGACGGCTGCCGGATTTTCGGCAAATGGCGTTGCTTACCCCTCGTCCCACAGCGGCAGGCCCTGTCCGGCGGCGGCGCTGAGGCAGTTGGGGCAGCGATCGGCGTGGGAGTGGCCGGTGGCCGGGTAGAGGTTTTCGCCCCGCAGTCCGCAAAGGAAGTCGGGCATGATTTCCTCTATGCCAACTTGCAGCAGATAGTGGACCTTTCCGGTCTTGGCCTTGAAGGCCCACCACCAGGGCGTCTGCCCCGACGCCATTTCGTTGAGGAGCGACTTGAAGTCATCCTCCCAGCCGTCGCCCGGCAGTTCCACCAGCCAGCGGCCCGTCGTCGAGTCCGGGTCGCGCTCCGCCTTCAGACTGCCCCGGCGGATGTATTCCCGTACCTCCCGCTGCGATATGTTCAAACGGCGGGACGCTTCCTGAATCGTAACCTGCTCCATAACCATCTCCGTGAACACTAAAACCCGGAAAACGCAGAGTAAATTAGACGCCCCGTGCATTTGCGGCCAAGGCCGGGTCTTCCAGCGTGTCGGCCAAGGACCCGCCCGGCGGCACCATCGGGTAGACGTTGGCTGACTGGTCAACCACGAACTCAATGAGGAACGGCCCGTCATGGGCCTTGGCCTTGCGCAGCGCCGTCAGCACATCTTCCTGCTCCGACACGCGCAGCGCCCCCACGCCGTAGGCCTCGGCCAGCTTGACGTAATCGGGGCCCGGAACCGGCACGGCTTTCAGGTGATTGTCAAAGTACATCTCCTGCCACTGCCGCACCATCCCCAGGTGGCCGTTGTTTATCAGCGCAATCTTGACCGGCAGATTCTCCTCGGCGGCGGTCACCAGTTCTTGAAGTGTCATCTGGAATCCGCCGTCGCCCGCGACGCTCCAGACCGTCGCCCCCGGCCGGCCCGCCTGCATCCCCAGAGCTGCCGGCAGCTCGAAGCCCATGGCCCCCTGCCCGCCCGAAGAAACGAAGGTGTTTGTCTGGTTGAACGACAGAAATTGAGCGGCCCACATCTGATGCTGTCCAACTCCGGTGACCACCATGGCCCCCGGGTCGTCCTGCAGCATTTCGTTGAGGCTCGACAGCACGTGCTGGGTTTGCAGCTTGTCCGACGGCGGTATGGCAAGGGAGGGGTGTTCCCGGCGCATCCGGCTGATGTGCTCCATCCACTCCGGGCGCGGCGTGTTGGAAACCAGAGGCGTCAGGGCCTGGAGCACCGCTTTGGCGTCTCCGGGCAGCGCCACCTCCACCGGCACGTTGCGGCCAATCTGGGTAGGCTCGATGTCCACGTGAATGATGCGCGCATGGGGAGCGAAAGTGGCGACCCGCCCGGTCACGCGGTCGTCGAACCTCATGCCGACGCCCACGATCAGGTCAGCCTCGTCCACTGCGATGTTGGACCAGTACATTCCGTGCATCCCCAGCATCCCCAGGCTCAGGGGGTGTCCGCCGGGGAAGCTGCTCAGCCCCAGCAGCGTGGTGATTACCGGAATCCCGGTGGTCTCGGCCAGCTCCCTCAGTTCGGCGGAGGCTCCCGAAGCCAGCACGCCGTGGCCGCTGATGATGAGCGGGCGCTCGGCTTCGTTAATCAGCCGGGCGGCGGCCTGCAATCCGTTTCGCGCCTCCTCGCCCAACTCTGGCGCACGCAGTGGAGTGACCTCCGGGTAGTCCGCCTCGACCATCTCCATTTGGACGTCGCGGGGTATGTCTATAAGCACCGGGCCGGGGCGTCCCTCTTGAGCGATGGCGAAGGCTTCGCGGATGGTCGGAGCCAGATCGTCGGCCGACATGACCATGAAGCTCTTCTTGGTGCAGGTGGCGGTGATGGAGCAGATGTCGCACTCCTGAAACGCCTCGGAACCAAGGGCGGTCCGCGCGACTTGCCCCGTGATGGCCACCATCGGCACCGAGTCGGCCTTGGCCCCCATGATGCCGGTCACCAGGTTGGTCGCGCCGGGGCCGGAGGTGGCGACGCAGACGCCCACCTTGCCGCTGACCCGCGAATAGCCGTCGGCGGCATGGGCCGCGGCCTGCTCGTGGCGCACCAAAATGTGTCGTAACTGCGGGTAGGCCCACAGCGCGTCGTAGAAGGGGAGAATGGCCCCTCCCGGATGCCCGAAGAGGACTTCGACACCCTCCCGGATTAGGCTTTGGCAGATGATTTCCGCGCCCTTGACTTTCTGTTTAGCTTCCAAAGCAGCGCCTCCGTAGTTTCTGACCTTCCCTGCCAGAGAAGGGTGCGAGGAGAGCCGCTGACCGGCAATAAAAAAGGCCCGCCCCAACATAGGGACGGGACTTTAACTATTCCCGCGGTACCACCCTATTTGCCCCGATGCTATCAGGGCCTCTCTTGCAGGACACCAACATGCCCCGTCGTTGCTAACGGGCGACGAACCCCGGCCTTGCTTACTCGCCATTATCGCCATTGATGGACTGATGGGCTTTCAGCCGGCGGCTCCGGAGGGATTTTCGTTCAGGTTCGATGCGCCTGCTTCCACCGTACCAGGCTCGCTATGCCCGAAACCCTGACCTACTCGTCTCCATCACAGCCTTTGATGAAAACTAGCATAACCGCCCCACCGTGTCAACATCCCGGTCAGCCAAGCGTCGAAATGGGAATAAGGCGGTGTTCGCAAGGCGTATGCTAGTATTGACGGTAGAGAGTTAGACAAACGAGCGATATGAACGGCGAAAAAGAGACATCCCAACGACCAGCAGACCAACTAGCAGAACGGCAACCTGAAGTGGAAGGCAGCCTGTGGGCGTCGAAGCCGGAGCGTTCCGCCATCCGGCCCCCGTTCAGTCCGCCGCCGTCGTCGGCTCCATCCGAGTTCCTAGCGACCCAGTGGCTGGCCCTTGCCCCCGCGCCCTCTCCTGCCGACGCTCCCGCCCCTGTGCTGACGCCGCCACCTCCGTCGGCCCCCAGCGAGTTCCTGGTGGCGCAGTGGCGGGATGGCAAGACCGCGCACAAGGGATCGTATGTACCAGAGATGGATACCTACGCCGCCGCGCCACCGGAAACAATCCAGAGTATCGAAGACCTGCACCGGGTAATCGAGGAAGCCCAGGGCGCCGGCCAACTATCGCCGCCGATTGAAATGGAGTTGCAAAAGGCGGATGAGGACAAGCCAGCCCGCATCCGAGGCGTGCGTCTCGCCCGCGGCGAGGACATTGCCCAAGTATTCCTTCCCGACGAAGGTTTGACCTCCAATGTCCCGCCTTCCGGTCAGGCGCTCATATTGACCAATCACCGGCTGATTGCATTCAGAGGGGTTGAAGGCTTTCGTGATACGCACATGGCGATGGCGTCCGAAATTACACAATGCTCGGTCCGCACGGGCCAACGCAATTGGGGCGCGGTACTGCAAGGGTTCATGATTATGCTGGGAGGAGGATTCCTCTACCTGATTGTAGGCTACTGGCTGGCCGGTCAGATTAGCGGGCCAAACATCCCAGGGATAAACATAGACGCCGCGCCGTTTATCGCGCTGCTGATTATCCTGGCTGGGCTGCTGGTATTGCTCCAGAATTACTTCACCCGGCCCGCCGGAGCGATGATCTTCCACGGCGAAGGGGTGGAGATAGCGTTCCCCTTCCGCAGCTCGCTGGACGTCAGCCAAGTGTACGATTTTGTGGACCTGGCTCACTCGGCGCGGCGGCGGAACCACACGGAAAATCTGAAAAGCGACTGGACCGAGTAGCAGGGGAGCGTTATTGGGAGAAGAGCTTTCGTTTGAAGGGTAAGCGCCGCAAGTAGCAATCGGGCGTCGGATCAGCCCAGTGGCAACCCCGGGTCCACGTCCAACTCCAGCGGCCACTGCTCGCCCCGCTGGTGCTGGTAATAGGCGCAGGCCGCCACCATCGCGCCGTTGTCGGTGCAGAGCGCCGGCGGGGGTATGATTACCGGCAGGGGAGAGCGCCGTAGTATCTCCTCCCGCAGCCGCGCGTTGGCTGTGACCCCGCCGCCCAGTACCAGACCCTTCACGCCGTACTTACGGGCCATGTCTACCAGCTTGGCCGAGACCACATCCACCACCGACTCCTGAAACGCCGCCGCCAGCTCGCGGATAACCGCCGCCGTTGCGGCGTCTTCCGGCGTCACTTCTGAGTCGGCCAGATATACGCCGCGCTCTTGGGCCATGTGCAGTAGTGCCGTCTTCAGTCCGCTGAAACTGAAGTCATGAGTGTCCCGCATCCAGGCGCGAGGCAGAGACACCTCGCCTGATGCGCCGTGGGCCACCCGCTGAATTTCCGGCCCGCCGGGGAAGCCCAGCCCCAGAATGCGGGCAGCCTTGTCGAACGCTTCTCCTGCGGCGTCGTCGCGGGTGCGGCCCACCAGCCGGTAGTCTCCATGCCCTTCCATCAGCAGCAGGTCGGTGTGGCCGCCCGACGCCACCAGACAAGCCAACGGAAATCCAGGGTCGTCTGCCGGGTTGGCCGGGGTCAGCCACGACGCATAGATGTGGGCCTCCAGGTGGTTGACGCCGATGAGCGGTTTTCCCAGCGCGTAGGCGATGGCCTTGGCTGCGTTCAGGCCGGTTATCAGCGCCCCGGCGAGCCCGGGCCCGTAGGTAACTGCCACCGCGTCCACGTCTTCCAGCCCCAGCCCGCAGGACGCCACCGCCTGCTCCAGCACCGGCGTAAGGTCGCGCACGTGCTGTCGCGAGGCCACCTCCGGCACCACCCCGCCGTACCGGGAATGCAACTCCGCCTGGGAGGATATGATGTTGGAGCGCAGCGCCCGCCCGTCCTCTACCACCCCGGCCGCGGTTTCGTCGCAGGAAGTTTCGATGCCCAGAATCTTCAATGCCATGTTTGGCGCCGCCTGTTCTTAAGACTATTTGGAATGACACGCTGAAATTATTATGACTCGCATTGCAGGGCTTATCCACTCGTTCACAGGGCTTCACCAATAGCCCAACTTTACACCCATTCAGGCCAATGCTATCATCGGATTGGTATCACTGCTTTTGGTTCGTCAATCAAACAGTGCCGGAAAATCGGAGGGAACGCAAAAATATGGACGCCGGAGACTCATGGAGATGGGGCATACTTGCCATATTCCTGATTCTTTCAGCCTTCTTCTCGGCCTCTGAAACGGCGTTCCTTGCCCTGCCGCGGGCGCGTCTGCTTCACTTGGTCAAGACTAGGCGAGCCGGCGCCAGCCTGGTTTCCCGGCTGATTCAGCACCCGGAACGCTTCCTCGCCACGGTGCTCCTCAGTAACAACCTCGTCAACACTGCCGCCGCCGTCCTAGCCACGATTCTGGTGGTTGAGTTGATTGGCAACCCGTTGGTGTCGGCGCTGGTGTCCACCATTGGCATCACCCTCATACTGCTGCTTTTCTGCGAAACCTTGCCCAAAACCATCGCTTGGCACCGCTCCGAAAGGGTGGCCTTTTTCGCCTCCCGTCCGCTGTCCGTCGTGGGGCTGGCATTGTCGCCGGCCGTCTCGGTGATTCAGGGCTTCATTACGGTGAGCAACCGCGCATTGGGAGTGACCGGCTCTTCCCATTTGGTCGGCGAAGAGGAGATACGCACCCTCATCGCCGACGGCGCGCAGACGGGAACCGTCGAGGCTGACGAAGCAAAACTGCTGGAGAAGGTTTTCCGGTTCGGTGACCAACAGATGCGCGAGATAATAACTCCGCGCCCGGAAATTGTCTGGCTGGAAAGGGGAGCAACGCTGTCCGAGTTCCTCGACATCTACCGGGAGAAAAGCCACACGCGCTTTCCGGTTTACGAAAGCACCAAGGAGAACGTGGTAGGCATTCTGACTGTGAAAGACGTGCTGAGCGGGTTGAGCGCCGGGCAAATAAAGCCGGAAGACGACGTAACCAGCCTGTTGCGCGAGGCCTATATCGTTCCTGAGACCAAGAGCGTCAGCGACACTTTCGCCGAGATGCAGCAGGGCCGTCATGCCGTGGCGCTGACCTTCGATGAATTCGGCGGCATCGCCGGTCTGGCCACTACGAAGCAACTGCTGGAGGTCATCGTCGGGCAGGTCGGCGACGAAGGCCCTGCCCCGGAAGAAGTCGTCACTCCTCTGGGCGAACACAGCTACCGTGTAGACGCCGCCGTGGGCATCTCCGAGATCAACGAAGAACTGGGCCTAGATATACCGGAGGGAGATTACCAGACGCTGGCCGGGTTCGTGCTGGACCGCTTGGGGCGCATCCCGGAGATAGGCGACGCGCTGGATTACAATGACATGACCATTATCGTAAAAGCCATGGACGGCGTGCGCATCGACGAGGTGGAACTGATGCGCGTTCCCGTGGGCGCCGCCGAGGAGCGCCGGTGAAATTCTACCTGCTCCGCCACGGCGAAACCGAATGGAACAAGCTGGGGAAGTTCCAAGGCCTGACTGATGTCTCACTCAACGAGCGCGGCCTGTCCCAAGCCCGCGATTCCGCCCGCGCCGCCCTAGCTTGGGAGCCGTCTGCACTCTACGCCAGCTCGCTAACCCGCACAGTTCAGGTTGCCGAGGAAGTCTGCAAAGTCACCGGCGTCCCCGTGGTTGCCACCCCTGGTATCCGAGAGTTGAGCCTAGGCGACCTGGAAGGCGTTACCGGGGCCGAGATGCGAGCGGGCTGGCCGGAAGTCTACGATACTTGGCGCAACAACCCGGCAGATGTAGTAATGCCCAATGGCGAGTCGCTGGCCCAGTTGCAGGAACGAGCCTGGCAGGTCATCCTGGAAATAGAACGCGCCCATGACGATGATTCGGGAGTGGTGGTGGTTTCCCACAACTTCACCATCCGCACCATCATTTGCGCCATCCTCGGCATACCGCTGTACAACTTTCATCGTATGTCGCTGGGTCTCGGCTCCCTCTGCACCTTCGAGAGCGATGGGAATGGCCGCCGCTTGACAACCTACAACTGCAACAGCCATCTGTCGCCGGAAAACCGGTAGCCGCGACGCTATGACCACGCCGTCCGGCCTGGAGCGGCAGGTTGCTGGCTCCCTGCGCCGCGCCCGTTTCCCCCAAGACGGCGTAAAACTGGTGGTTGCGGCGTCGGGCGGCCCCGACTCCACCGCTCTGCTCCGTTGCCTACATCGTCTGCGCGAAGAACACCGGCTGACCCTCCACGTAGCCCACCTTAACCACGATTTTCGCGGCGCTGAGGCCGACCACGACGCTGCTTTTGTTCAACGCCTGGCCGACGGGCTTGGACTTCCTTGCAGCATAGACAAGCAGGACCCCATCGCCTACCAGCGGCAGCGGGGCGTTTCGTCCTTTGAGCAGGCCGCCCGGGAAATGCGCTACGCTTTTCTCGCCGCCGTAGCCACGTCCACTGGCGCAACCGCCGTAGCGTTGGGACATACCGCCGATGACCAGGCCGAGACCGTCCTGCTCCACCTGCTTCGCGGCTCAGGCCTGCACGGCCTGCGCGGGATGGCTGAGGCGTCCCCTTGGCCCTGGCCCTGGCCGGGTCCCCTGCTGTTCCGCCCCTTGCTGGGGGTTGGCAAACCCGAAACCGTCGGCTATTGCCTTGCGCTGGGCCAACTTTACCGCCAAGACTCCGGCAACTATATTTGGCGGTTCACCCGCAACAAAGTTCGCCATGACCTGATGCCCCGCTTGGCGCGCGACTACAACCCCCGCGTCCATGAAGCCCTGGTGCGCCTCTCCCGCGCCGCTGCCGAGGAAGTAAACTACATAGAGGGCGAGCTGGCCCGCCACTGGCCCAACATCGCCGACGAACGCGAGGGCGTGGTTAGCTTCAACGTACGCGCCTTGTCAGCCCTGCATCCGGCGCTGCAACGTCACGCATTGCGGCGCGCCTTTGCCGCAATAGCCGGCGACGCCCGGAGCCTTGGCGAGAGTCACTTGGAAGCCATGCTGTCGCTGTTGCAGGGAGAGGAAGGAGGTCGCGGGATAGACCTGCCCCGCGGCGTCGGCGCCCGAAGGCAAAACGACGCGCTAAGGGTGGCCCGCCGAGCCGAGCCGCCGCCTTTTCCCGAACTTACCGGCGAGCATATCATCCGTTTGCCTCAGGCACCCGGCGAAAGACTGGAAACTAATATCGGTGGCTGGCGGCTGATCTTGCAGACCGTTGAACCGGGCCAGCCCAATCCCCACGCCGCCCAGCGCCCGCAGCAGCTCACTGCTTGCCTGAACCGCGAGGCGCTGGGAGCCGTTGCGACGGTGCGAACACGCCACCCAGGCGACCGCTTCCAGCCATCAGGCATGACCGGAACCAAAAAACTGCAAGACTTCTTCACCGACGCCAAAGTGCCCCGCGAACAGCGCGACCGCATCCCCCTGTTGGTCTGCGACCGCGGCATAGCCTGGGTAGTGGGCCACCGCGTTGCAGGCTGGGCCGCGGCAAGCGATGACGCGCCGAGGCTGTGCGTTCGCTTCACGCAGGCGGAAGCGCCGGAAGATGGAGAATCCGACTGACGGCGCAATCAGCAATAGGGTCGGACTCGCCCTTATTCAGCGAGCCGCGTATAATAAGCTAAGCAGAAGAGTAAATTCCCCTGAATGAACGACGCTCCCACAGCATAAAGGGAGCCGTACCATAGAAGAACACTATGACGACCATAAACGACATCAGCGACTTGGTAAAAATCTTGCAAGAACGCCCGGAATGGCGGGCCACTATCAGTAATCTGCTGATGGGCGAAGAACTTCTCAGCCTCCCTCGTCAGTTGGCCCAATTCATCGAGGCTACCAACGAGAATTTCCGCCTAGTCAACGAGAACTCCCGGCGGGTAGACGAGAACCTGCGGGAACTCAACGAGCACGCCCGATTAGCCAACGAGAACTTGCGGGAACTCAACGAGAACTCCCGGCGGGTAGACGAGAACTTGCGGGAACTCAATGAGCACGCCCGATTAGCCAACGAGAACTTGCGGCAGTTAAACGAGAATTCGAGGCTGACCAATGAGCGGTTGAATCGGCTGGAAGGGCGGTTCGGCAACATGGAAGGCAAGGACTACGAACGCAGCGTCGGCAACCGCGCCACGTTCCGTGCTGAGCGGCATTTTGGGTTGAACAACCCGGTCATCGCCATGTCCCAGTACTCCCAAAAAACGCCCGGATTGAACCGGCTGCTCGCCAGGGCCATTCAATCGGGAGTAGTTACGGATGAGGCCATGGATGACCTGTACGGGGCCGACATTATCATCTCTGATGACAACAACCGATACGTAGTAATTGAGGTGTCGCTAACTGTGGATAGCAGCGACATAGAGCGGGCGGTAAGAAGGGCCGACATTATGGCTGCTGTCTCAGGCGCCGAATCTATGTCAGCCGTGGTAACGGAGAATATTCCTGAACCGCAGCGGGATATGGCTCAAGAGCGTGGCGTGGCGGTCTTCGTCATCCCAAACCGGTAACAGTATCAGGTGATGGGCCTGCCGTTCCACGCCGGCATCAGAGCGCACATCGGCGACCTCGCATCGCCTGGCACGTAGACGCTCTCTGTCCCCTACAACCCCAACAGACGGGACGGGTTGTCCTTGACCAGCATTCCCGCTTCCACTTCTTCCAGGCCGGAGCGCAGGATGGTGGCTATGCCCATGCGCATTCCTTCGGCGGGCATGGGGTGGAAGTCCTGGCCGAAGTCGGTGCTCAGGATGCACTTTTCGGGGCCGATGGCGGTTATGGCCTGGCACAGTTCGCGCGGGTCCATCCGGTAGGTGGTCGGCATCATCACGTGGATGCAGTGCTCAATGAACGCGCCCATGTCGGCCAGGGCTTTCATGTCTTCCACTGTCATACCGGTCCAATAGGACATGGTGGTGCCGTGGGTAACCACAATGCGGCCTATGCTCATGTCGCGGGCTTGACGCACCAGTTCCATGCTCTCGGCGGTGGAAATGTGGCCGGTCGCCAGCACCATGTCGTGCGACTTGATGACCTCGAGAATGGCGAAGACTTCGGGAAGCAGCCGCCTATCGTCGTCCAGCAGACAGATGCCGCCGTTCAGCCCTTTGCTTTCCCGGTCGGCGCGGGCGGAATAGGTGGGCATCCAGACTACTCGGCCGCCCATCTGCGCCGTGGCCTCCACCGCCATCGGGTTCAGCCCGCCAACCTCCACGTCCAGCGCAATGCCGCCCACCATGGTTATCCCCGGCACCGCCTGCGCCGTGGTGTAGGCCACGGGATGCGTCGGATATTCGTGGCTCTTCAGCACCAACCCCTGCATCCCCATTTCCTTGGCCTGCTGCGCCACTTCCATAGCCCCGGCGCGGCGCTCCACCTTTGGGTCCGGGCCAAAGTGAACATGAATGTCAACTGCGCCTTCAAGAATCCGGTCAACGTTGCTCACGATGCCTCCCTGCGCCTGCGCGAATTTTGCGCCATATTAGGGCTGCCCCTATTGAGTGTCAAGGAATACGGAAGCAGGTTGCCACGGATACGGCGGGTTGGTAGCATAGCGGCAATTAGCCAGCGGGAGGGCGCGTTATGGACTTGGGACTGACCGGAAGAGTAGCCGTCATCGGAGGCGGCAGTAAGGGGTTGGGCCGCGCCTGCGCCGATTCGCTGGCCCTAGAGGGCGCGAGGCTGGCGATTTGCAGCCGCAACGCACAGGAACTTGAGGCCGCAGCCGCCGAGATTCGCGCCGACACCGGCGCCGAGGTGCTGGCAGTTCCCGGCGACCTTTCCCGGCTGGAAGACATCCAGCGGCTGATTCAGTCCGCCGTTGACCACTACGGACGGCTGGACATAGCGGTAGCCAACTCCGGCGGCCCCCCGGAAGGCAGGGCGGTGGACACTACCGAGGAAACTTGGAGCCGCGCAATTGACATGGCCCTGTCCTTCTTCATCCGCATGGGCCGTGAGTCCACGCCTCACATGAGGCAGCAGAAATGGGGCCGCATCGTCAACATCCTCGCTTCCACCGTCTACCAGCCCATAGACAACCTGGTGACCTCCGGCGTTACCCGCATGGGCGCGGTGGCCTACGCCAAGAGCCTGGCCGACGAGGTGGGGCGTGACAACGTTCTGGTGAACAACGTCGCGCCGGGCTTTCTGATGACGGAGCGAATGCGCCACATCTTCGAGACCCGCTCCCGCGAGACCGGGCAGGATATTGATTCGGTGCTGGCGGCGCGGTCTTCCAGCATTCCGGTGGGCCGCTTCGGCCGCCCCGAAGAACTGGGCGACTTCGTAACCTATCTCTGCTCCGACAAGAACACCTATGTAACCGGCACGACCATTCTGGTTGACGGCGGCGTGGTCCGTTCGGTGATGTAAGCCGGCGGGTTTATGCCGGCGGGTTTATGCCGGCGGGTTTATGAGTGACGGGTTTATGAGTGACGGGTTTATGAGTGACGGCGCAGGGGCAGGGTTAAACCCTGCCCCTGCGCTTGTGTCTGATTCCCCGGCGGGGCGGTTACCCTTTCAGGTTCTGGTCGAACCACGCCAGCGCTTTGGCCCAAGCATCCTGCGCCGCTTCGGGGCGGTAGCTGCCGCGCGCTTCGCAGTGGAAGCCGTGACCGGCGCCGCCGTACTGGTGAAACTCGTGGGCCTTGCCCTGACGGGTCATTTCGGCGTCTATATCGTTCACGAAGTCCGGGGTCGGATTGGCGTCCTCCTCCCCGAACAGCCCCAGCACCGGGCAGTTTATGTTGCCCGTTTGCTCCAGCGGAGTCGCGCCGTCGCCCAAGGCTACGCCGATGTTGCCGCCGTAGAAGACCACCGACGCCGACAGGTCGCCGATGTTGCAGGCCGCCAGATAGGAAACGCGCCCGCCGAAGCAGAACCCGACGATGCCAATCTTGCCATTTACGAAGGATTGCCCCTGCAGGTAGTTCACTGCGGCGTTGACGTCGGCCAGGATGCCCGCGTCGGTGCATTGCTGCATTCGGCTTACGGCGGGCGGAAATTCCTCGTGCAGCCCGGTCACCATGCGGCCCTGGCGGTGGAACATAGCCGGGGCCAGCCCCACGTACCCCTGAGACGGAAGCCGGTCAGTAACGGCCTGGATGTGTGAATTGACGCCCCAAATCTCCTGAATCACCACGACGGCAGGGTGACTGCCGTCGCCCTCCGGTTGAGTCAGATACCCTTCCATGTTGCTGCCATCAACGTTGATGTCAACCCAGTTTGCCGGCATTGCTGTTCTCCTGCTTGTGATGTTGAGCTTGTGGTTTTGGTGGGTAGCCGCCTGATTTTTGACCCGAATTTTAACACGGCGCAGGGGCGCATACTTGTGCGCCCCTGCAATTGATTCAAAGCGATTGGCTAACCTTCCAGCACTGGCGGGCGGCGGCCCTGGGACGGCGACACCGTTTCGTAGGTCGCCGCGACTTGGAACAGCAGGTCTTCGCGGAAGCCGGCGGCAATGAATTGCAGGCCTATGGGCAGTCCCGCCCCATTCAGGCCGCAGGGAACGGTTATCGCCGGGTGGCCGGTGGAGTTGAGCGGGCTGGTGTTGCGGGAAACTAGCCCCGACCCAGGCCCGCGCACCCGGTGTGTCTCCCCGGCGTGCTCCACGTAGGCGGCGTCGATGCGCGGGGCGCACAGCGGAGTGGTCGGCGTCACCAGGACGTCCACGCCCTGCAACACGCGGGCGTAGTCCTCCTGAATCAGCCGCTGCGCCTTCATCGCCTTGGAGTAGTGGTGGCCGAGGACGAACTGGCCGCCCAGTGTGCGATACAGCACGTCCGGCCCGTAGTCGTCGCGATTGGCCCGCAGGAACGGCTCATGGGTGACGATGGCGTCGGACATGGCGGCCATTCGCACTGCGCCGATGTACTTCATTGCCGGAAGCTCCACCGGGACCGATACCGCGCCCAGTTCCTCCAGCGCGGCGATGGCCCGCCGCGTCGCTTCCTCCACGTCCGGCTCGAGGTCCTCGAAGTAGTAATTGGAAGGCACCCCCATACGCAGTCCCCGGACGCCCCGGCCCAGTCCTGCTGAGTAGTCGGGCACCGGCACCGGCACCGTGCTGGGATCCAGCGGGTCGTGCCCGGCTATCGCCTGAAGCAGGATGGCGCTGTCGGCCACCGAGCGGGTCATCGGCCCGATGTGGTCGCCGTTGAAGCTGGTTACCAGCAGCCCGCGCTGGCTGACCCTCCCGAAGGTCTGCTTCAATCCTACAACGCCGCAGAAAGAGCCGGGCAATCGCACCGAGCCGCCGAGGTCGGTGCCCAGCGAGGCGAAGGTCACTTCGGCGGCCACGTTGGCCCCGCCGCCGCCGCTGGAGCCGCCGGGTATGTGCTCCGTGGCCCACGGATTGCGCACCGGGCCGAAGTGAGGGTTATTGGAGGTGGCCCCGGCGGCGAATTCCTCCATGTTCTCCTTCCCCAGAATTACCGCCCCGGCTGCCCGGCAGCGTATCGCCACCTCCGCGTCTTCCTCCGGCACGTAGTCCGACAGCACCTTGGTTCCCAGGGTGGTGCGGATGCCGGCGGTTGCCAGGTTGTCTTTGAGGCCGATGGGTATGCCTTGCAACGGCCCCTTGTATTCGCCGCGGGCGATGGCTGCTTCTTCCTCTCGCGCCTGGGCCATGGCCGAGTCGCCCAGCAGCGTGATGAATGTGTTGAGGGCAGGCTGCATCGCCTCCGCGTGGGCCAGCGCCGCCTCGGTCAGCTCGACGGGCGACACCTCACCGGCGCGAATCCTAGGAGCGAGTTCAGCTATCGTTGAAGATAATAATTCGTTGCCAGCCATGTTATTCACCCCCTTCCTGCCGTGCCTTCGATTCATCGGCGGACGGCATTCGCAGCAGCCGTCCCGACATGGCGTCGGAGAGATTCAAGTCATCCAGCGTTGCCAACTGTTCCAGGTAGTAATCAACTTCCGGGCGGACCAGCTCCAGTTCTTCCGCCGAAAGCTCAAACCCATTGAACTCTCGAATGATTGCCTGCAAGGTCTCATCGGAAACACTCATACGGCGCTCCTGCCTGTCTGTTTCGGCCTAGACTGCGGATACTGCGGGGCGTGGCTGCGCCTCTCCGCCGTTGGCGCGAGTGTAGGACAAGGGAAAGGCAAACGCAAACTCGCCGCGCCGGAGCCCCGGAAAACTGTCCCTGATGACGGAATTGCTTGGCGATTCGCCAAATGTCTCAACGGCGCGGCATTACATTCCACCGCCTGCCCTAGTATTATTAGGCTAGCGCTTTTGTATCACTGGGATTGCAGACACCCGATTTCGGACACCTAAGGATTGAACGGCGGCGAATTTCCAGACGAATCCCGCGGGAGGGAGACTTCGGGAGGGAGACTTGCGGAACCTGGCCAATTTTCTGGTCCACCTTTTCGGGCGCGATGAAGGCACGGAGACCACCCGCCTTTCCGTGGTGCATGAACGCTGCCTGTATTGCGAAGAGCCGATTCGGGACTCCCAATCCTACCTGACGTCCCGTGTCTGCCCTTACTGCCGGTTCCACTACACCATCACCGCCCGCGAGAGAATCGACCTGCTGGCCGACCGGGGAACATTCAAGGAATCCCACAAGTACCTGAGTTCCGTTGCTCCTCTGTCTTTCGCCCACCGTGGCCGGTACAGCCAACTCCTCTCGCAGGACCAGAACCGCACCGGGTTGACCGAGGCGGCGGTTACGGGACGCTGCAAGATAGATGACAACGACATCGTCCTCATCGTCCTCGACTTTTCGTTTATGGGCGGCACGATGGGCAGCGTGGTGGGAGAGAAAGTAGCTACCGCTCTGGAATCCGCTGCCAAAAGCGGCATTCCCGTGGTCGCCGTGGTATCCGGCGGCGGCGTGCGGGTGCAGGAGGGCGTGCTGTCCCTGATGCAGATGGCGAAGACGGTGACCACCGCCAACAAGCTCCGCGACGAAGGCGCGCCCTTCATCGTGGTGTTGGCCAATCCCTCCACCGGCCAGGCCTACGCCAGCTTCGCCAACTTGGCCGATGTGATTCTCGCCGAACCCAAGTCGCTGATTGGACTCTCGCCGCTGCGGACGCTGCGGGAGATGTCTCCCATCCCGTTGCCGCTGGACGCCCACACCGCCGAGGCTCATGTGGGCCACGGGCTGCTGGACAACGTTGTTGACCGCGAGGCGCTGCGGACCCGGGTGTCCGTTCTGCTCCGCATTCTGCAAGGGCAGAAGCAGGACAAGAACCGGCAGGACAAGGCGGAACAGGCCGACCTGCTGAAGGCCGCGGCTGAAGAGTGCGTTCAGGTGGACCCGTGGGACGCCTTGTCCGCCGTCCGCCACTCGGAGCGTCCGGCGGCCGCTACCTACTTCCGGCAGATACTCGACCCGTTCATCGAACTGCGGGGCGACCGCCTCAGCAGCGACGACCGTTCGGTGGTGGCCGGTGTGGGCTACTTGGCCGGGCAGCCGGTGGCGGTCATTGGGCAGCAGCGCCGTCCGCTGCTGGAAGGCGAGCGTTACCACGTATACCCCGACGGCCTTCGCAAGGCCCAGCGGGTCATTGGGCTGGCATCCCGCTTCAAGCTGCCTCTGATTACCCTGGTTGACACCCAGGGCGCGGATCCAGGGCTGGAAGCCGAGGAGCAGGGCATCGGCAACGCTATCGCCCGCACCCTTTCAGCAATGCTGGACGTGCCGACGCCCATCGTGTCGGTGGTCATCGGCGAGGGCGGCAGCGAAGGGGCGTTGGCCTTGGGGCTGGCCGACCGCATCCTGATGCAGCAGTACGCTGTCTATTCCCCTATTTCCATGAATCACAACCTGGCCGGCGCATTCCACGAGCCGCTGCTGGACCGCGAGGCCGCCGACGCGCTGATGCTGACCGCCCAGGATTGCGTGGATCTCGGCATCGCCGACCTAGTAATCCCGGAGCCTGAAGGCGGTTCCCACCTCGACCCCCGCGCTGCCGGCACGGCCCTCCAGGGCGCCATCATGAGAGAGCTGAACAAGCTGGCCAAGACGTCGCAGGGCAGGCTGATGAAACGCCGCTACGGGAAATTCCGGCGTATGGGCGAGGCCAGCGAATACTCCCAGGAAGCAATGACGCGGGAAGTCGAGCTGCTGATGAGCATAACCGCCGGCGAGCGTCTGCCGACAAGAAGAAGGGCCACGGAGCCGGAACCCCACGAAGCCTACGTGGCCACCGATGACGATTAAGATTGCCTGAACGTTCCGGGCTTGCGGAATGGCGGAAATAGAGAAGGGGCAGGTCCCAACCTGCCCCACTCGCTTCCAAGCCGGGATTTGGGGTCAATAGCCGCATACGTTTCCGTACTCGTCGACCAGATCATCATATGCGTAAAGAGCCGCCCACTCTTGCGCCGCATTCTCCAGGCTACCGTAATCTTCGACAAATTGGCGTGCGTCGTAAAAATTGTTCTCGATCCCACACTCGATTATCGCCCGAGCAATCTGTACGGGGGACATATTGCGGGGATCTTCCGGCTCCAGCGCCTCCGTAGGCGCCGGTACTGGCGTCTCCTCCGGCCCCGGCGCCTCGTAATCTTGATGTATGGTCACTTTGTAAGTGACGAAGTCCCCGCTGGTCTCTATCTCATCGAGGTCGACATCATAGCTGGTTTGGTCCTCTATGGCGTCCTCGACGTCGTCCTGGCCACTCTCGGCGCTGTTTTCGTTTCGGAAAACATAGACCCCTGACACTTTGGATTGAGAGACATCCCCGCCTTGGACTGCGTAGACGAGACTCTCGCACCGATTGATATCAGAAGTCGGGAAGAAATGGCCCGTGCTACAGCTTGCGTCGCCGCGGAGCACCAGCGCGTCTCCAATCCTGTCCAACGCTCGCTTCAGATCGCTTTCGTCATCCACAAACCCGCCTCTATCGAGGGCTTTGAGGAATTCTTGCACAAATCCCCGGGAGTAGACAATTAGCCCCCGGTCTTCCAGCAGAGCGATCTCATTGTCGCCCCATACCTCGAATTTGCGGTATTCCCCGTCTTTCAAGCCTGGGCCATACTTATCATCCTCCAGGACTTCACGGATGGCTTCAAAGTCGAAGTTGCCAGAGATCACAACGCCGTCGAATCCGCCCAACCTCCATTGTTGCATCACGTAGGTTACTTCCTCGAGGGTAATGGCCTCGTTCAGCATGTAGGGCAGATCATCCGCAAAAACATCATTCCATTCTTGCTTCCAGTCGAGCGCGTCCTCCAGGTCGACGTTGGTCGGCATTTTGAATACTTTGAATCGCAGCATTTGCTGGGGGATGCCATCGGGGAATTCCGTCTGCAAAATCGCAGCGACGTTCTGCACTATCACATGGTCGGCGTCCTCCAGAATTAAGGCCTGCGGGTTTGACCCTTCCCCGGTGCCGCCCCCGACGAAGCCGCCGATGATAGCTGCTTCGTAGCTGACGATTTCACCCCTGGTCTCAATCTTGATGAGGTCTGCGTCATAGGTGTCTTGTTCTTCTATGGCCTCTTCAATATCGTCCGAACCTGACCCGGCACGGCTTTCGTTGCTGAAAACATAGAACCCAGACACTTGGGTATTATTGGCATCTCCGCCGGTGACCACTTCGGCCAAGGCGTCGCAACCGTTCAATTGGGCTTGAAAGAAGTTGCTGTTGCAGTCCGTGACGACGCTGACGACCAATCCTGCTCCGGCCTTGTCCAGTGCCTGCATCAGTGCGCTGGCCTCGTCCGCGAATCCCTTGTCAGTGTCGAGGGATTCCAGAAGGTCGAAGGTGAAAGAACCGATAACCAAGACTCCCCGGTCTTCCAGTAGAGCGACGTCGTCGTCCCAAACCTCGAAATCCCGATATGTGTCGGACTTGCTGCCTGCGACTTCCAAGTCATCCCGGATGTCAGCAAAGGCGAATTCCCCGATGAAAACCCAGCCGAGAGCTTTCCCTGCGTCATCCCTTTGCAGTACGGCAGTGGTCACTTCGTCAAGACTAATGGAGCCTTGTATCTGTGGGAAATCATTCTCCCATTTGTTTCTCCACGCATCCTTCCATTCGTCTGGGTCGTCAGGGTTGATGCCTGGCAGACCCAATGAACTGAAGCTCGCCAGTTGGGCGGGAATTTCCAGGGAGGTCAGAATGGATGCGACTTCGATCACTGCCACGGATGAGGAATCGCGAAGGATGAAGTCCGTGGCGGCTTTCTGTCCGCCGCCCCCGCCTATCATGCCGGTGGCGAACACCACAGCGACGACGGCGATGATAACGACGGCAATGACGCCGCCGCCGCCCAAGAGCAGAATGTTGCGCCGCAGAAAGCTCCGTCCGCCGCCGGACGCGGGTTGTGGTGTGGATTCAGGAGGGGAAGAGTCAGGGGGGGTAGATTGCGTTGTCATCCGTAGAACCTCCATTGCTTTGTGGCACTAGCTGACGAGTGCGCGCAACCGCGCACAAGATAATGGGGGCAGTTTTACCCTGCTGCCCCCATTAATTCAACCCTTTGTTTACAAAACCTGCGATTACCGCCCGAAACTACGTCGCCTCGCGCCCGAACTCCCGCAGGCTGCTGCGCAGTTCTGCGGCGATATCCGAATACTCTTCGCGCACATCTTCGTCGGCCAGCACCGTGGGCATGGTGTTGTTGCGGTAGGAAGAGCGCAGGGCCATGCTGCCCAGGTAGGGAGCTCCCACCTCTACGGCCAAGTCGTGGCCTCCGCCTTGCCCGAAGATTTCGCCGGTGTAGTTCTCCACCACGCCCAACACGTTCAGGTTCAGCTTGCGGATCATGTTGATGCAGCGCTTGGCGTCCAGCACTGCCAGGTCCTGGGGCGTGCTAACCACCACGAAGCCGTCCATCGGCAGGGTCTGCATCACCGTCAGCGGCGAGTCCGAGGTTCCGGGCGGCAGGTCTACCACCAAATAGTCCAGTTCGTCCCACTCGGTGGTCTGGAGGAACTGGTTGATGGCGTTGTGAATCATCGGGCCGCGCCAGATGATGGCCTCTTCCGGATTTTCTTGGAAGAAGGCCATGGAAACCACTTTCACCCCCCACTGCTCGGCGGGAATGATTTGCCCGTCCACGTAGTCGGGCCGCGTCGTGGCGGCCAGGACGTTGGTGACGTTGGGGCAGTCTATGTCAACGTCCAGAATGCCGACGCGGGCGCCCTCTTTGGCCAGAGTGACCGCCAGGTTGACCGAGACGGTGGTTTTGCCGACGCCGCCCTTGCCGCTGTAGACCCCGATTTTGGTCTTGATTTTGTCCAGCCGCTCGCCAATCTGCCGCTTCTGCTGCCAACTGCGCTTGATTTGTTCCAAGCGCGCGTTCTGCGCGTTCTGTTGGGGAGTTGCCATACGAATCCCTCGCCGAATTGCAGCTTGCCGCAACGGCTGTTGAATCAATACCGGGGAGATGACGCCGGGACGTTGGCGATGAATTGCTGACGCCTTATCCCTGACGCCCTTACCCTACCCCATCCCGGAGGGAAAGGGAATTTTGTTTCCGGCGCCCTCTCCTTGGTAGCTAGGCAAGGGTAATAGGAGAAGGCGCTTTTCCAGATGCTCTTTCTCTGGCGGCTAGATGCCCAACTGGTTGCGGGCTTCCTCGCTGATCAGGTCCGGCGACCACGGGGGGTCGAAGACCATCTCAATCTGCACTTCCTCAACGCCGTCCAACTCCTGGATGGCCCACTCCGCCTGCTGGCCGATGTAGGGGCCCATGCCGCAGCCGGGGAAGGTCAGCGTCATTTGCACGTAAACGTCCGAATCGTTGACCTGAACGTCGTAAACCAGCCCCAAGTCAACCACGTTCACCGGGATTTCGGGGTCGTAGACTGTCCGGAGGGCGTCGAGAACCTCATCCTTGCTCACTAATACTTCCGCCACGTTCGCCTCCTCTGCGCCGCTGTTATATCCGAATTATATCAAGAATTGGCTAGGATGTTTTACTTGCCACGCTTATGGAACCCAGAGCTTGAAGAAAGGCCTTCAACAAGCTCTGGGTTTTTGAGATCCCTGTGTTAGAGCTTGCCGCCTTAGCCTTACGGGATCAGCAGCACCTTTCCGGTAGTGGCGCGGCCTTCCAGCAGGCTGTGCGCCTGGGGGGCTTCGGACAGCGGCAGTTCCTCTCCGATATGCAGCTTTATCTGGCCCGACGCAACCCAGCCCAGCACGTCGCCGGCCCGTTGCTCCAACTCGGCCCGGTCAACGGTGTAGTCGCCTAGGCCAGGGCGGGTGAGATAGAGGGAACCGGCGGCGAACATCCTGGGATCGATGGGGTCAGGGTTGCCACTGGCCGCTCCGTAGAGAGCCATCACGCCCCGGCGGCCCAGGCAGCTAACGCTCTGGTGGAAGGTGGTCTTGCCAACCCCGTCATATACCACCCGCACGCCCTCGCCGCCGGTGGCGTCCTTCACAACCTCGGCGAAGTCCTGCTCGGTATAGTTGATGGCGTGGTCGGCGCCCGCCTGCCGTGACAGCTCTGCCTTGGCTTCGGTGGAAACGGTGGTGAAAACGTAGCCGCCCAGCATCTTTATCATCTGGGTGAGAATCAGGCCCATCCCACCCGCTCCGGCCTGAACGATTACCCGGTCTCCCGGCTGAACCGCGTAGGTGGAATGGCAAAGGTAATGGGCGGTCATTCCCTGGAGCATAGCCGCCGCCCCAGCCTTGGCGTCCAGGCCTGCCGGACGCTTGACCAGCCTCCAGGACGGAACCAGCGCCTGCTCGGCGTAGGAGCCGTTGACGCTGCAATAGACCACTTCGTCTCCCACTGCGACATCGCTGACGCCACTGCCCACGGCAGACACCACGCCCGCGCCCTCTACACCGATGGTCCGGGGCAGAGGCGGGCCTGGGTTGATTCCGGCGCGGCTGTAAACGTCTGTGTAGTTGACGCCCGCCGCTTGTATCTGCACCACCGCTTCGCCTTCGCCGGGCGTCGGGTCGGCGACATCCTGATACTTCATCGCCTCCGGCCCGCCGAACTCGTTGATTTGCACCGCCTTCATTATTCCCCTCCTGTCGGTCGCCTGCCCTGCTGCGTGGCCGCTGCGTCTTTGGCTGTCTGGCCCACGTCAGGCTGAATGCGCCAATTATACACCCAGGAATCACCCAGGGCTGCGGCAGAGCTTCCAGCCGAATGAGAGTCTGCAGGGACAGGACGATTGCAAAGTTCCCTCTCCCTCTGGGAGAGGGTTAGGTTGAGGGCGTTCCCCAGACGATTTGATGACACTTGGCCCTTGCCAAGCCCTATAACACCTCCCTAGCATAGTCCCTGTATGACTCTGCCCGTCCGCCATATTCGGCCCTCAACACGGCCGCCCAAACAGAATAACCAAAACGGCCGGAAATGAGCGGAAATGACCGGGAAATCGAAATTCGTCCCCCTGGACGCTATCAGGAAGTGCCGTCATGTCTTTGAGCCAAATCAGAAACAGCATCGACGCCCTGTGCCGCAAATACGCCCCTGAGCTCGCCCTCCACCGGGCCCGCGGCTTGGCCAGCGAATTCTGCCTCCAGTACGCCGTGGCCGTCGCCGACCGGAAGCCCGCCCCGGAGACCCATCCCTTTATCAAGCGTATTGCCGACCACGGTCTGCGCTTGACCACCTTTATGGCCCTCAACAACTACCTGGAACGCTGCCGGAGGGAGCGCCGGATTCCCGAGTGCAGTGAAATCGTCCACTGCCTCCTTCCGTGGTCCAGAAACAGCGGCCTTCCAACTACATCCCTCGTGTAAAGTCCTCAAGAGTCCGCCCATGGCGAGCTGGTCGAACCACCAACGGACCCGGACAACTCAAGGCCCAGCAGGACAATTGCAAAGTCCCTGAGAATCCGTTCATGGTGAGCTTGTCGAGCCACGAACGGATTCTGACGGCCCGTCCTTCGACAAGCTCAGGACTAACGGCTTGGATGTCTGTTTGACTTTGAAATCGTCCTGCTACAGGGGCAGGCCAAATTGCCAACTATTCCTGAAACTGATACTATGACGTGGCGCTTTTCTTAAAAGCCGTAAATTCTGAATACAAAGCGTGCTAGGGTGCCTTTCCGTCTGCTATCCAAGGGAATTGCAGGCCCCGGGTGGAATCAGGCAGAGGGAAATCAGGCGCGCGGCACGGTTGAAAGACGCAGCGAGGAACCGATGGCAGAGAGTTTCCTGGATTTTGTGAAGAGCCTGCCGGAGCAGGGCAACGTCCGCAGCGTAAGCGTTGATGAGCTTGACACGGAGGCGGACAAGTACGGCCGCGTCACCAGTACTGGCGGACGCAGCTTCTACTCGAACGTTCGCAACCGCAGCGCAGGGGTGGCCGTGATTTTCGGCAGCGACCGGGTGGCCACCAAGAGCTTCAACTCTGTCCAGCAGCGCATCAGCGAACGCAAGGAGCAGACGCTGGAAGAAGTCCGAAAGTACCTGCTGCGAACGCCCCTCATCAGGGTCCAGCGAACTATCGGCGACAATTCGGAATTCAACCCCAAATGCAACCTTTTCTTGTCGGTCCAGCGGGCCGACAATGTTCGTCAAGCCTGCCTCTGGAGCCACACCCTCCGCGACCACGACCCCTCCTCCCCCGGCCCCGACCTCTACGAAATCTGTATCCCGGAATGGCCTGAGAACGAACGGCAAGTCCTCATCTTCCCGGAAGAGAATCTCACCGTCATTCTGGGTATTGATTACGTTGGCGAAGTGAAGATGGGGTTCCTGCGCATGGCAATGTGGGACGCCAAGGAGGAAGGTCTGCTCAGCCTGCACGCCGGCTCCAAGGTAGTCACCGCCCAGCAGCCCGACGGCAACTCCAAGCGCTACGGAATGCTGTTCTTTGGTCTGTCCGGCACGGGCAAGACCACCCACGCCTGCCACGGCCACGGACTGGAAGCGCCGGGCGAGGTGATGGACATTTTGCAGGATGACATCGTGGCCTTGGGCAGAGACGGGCGAGCCCTGGGCACCGAGCGGGGCTTTTACCTCAAGACAGAAGGGATGAACGCCGAAACGCAGGTGCTGATTCACGAGGCGCTGCGCTCTCCCGAAGCCCTTTTCGAGAACGTGATGCTGACCCACGACGGCAATATCGACTACTCCGACCTGTCGCTGGGCGGCAACGGCCGGGCGGTCATCCCCCGCAGCACCTTCGGCGAATACGTGGGCAGCGACATCAACCTGCCGTCGCTGGACCAGCTTGACGGAATGGTAGTCGCGTTTATCACTCGCCGCATGACCGTGCTGCCGCTGGTTTCGCGGCTGAACCCGGAGCAGGCTGCCGCTGCCTTCATGCTGGGCGAGAGCGTGGAAACCACGGCGGGCGACCCGCGCCGCGCCGGCGAATCGGTGCGCGTCGTGGGGACCAACCCCTTCCTCATCGGCTCCGAGGCCGACGAAGGGAACTGGTTCTACGATTTCGTCAAGAACAATGAAGACAAGGTACAATGCTACCTGCTCAACACCGGGGGCGTCGGCGAGATTCTGGAGCGCGACGAACAGGGCCGCGCGACGGTCAAGCAGCCGGTCACCCGGGTGCCAATACCGGAGATGTCAGCCTTGATTCGAGGTATCCTGCGCGATTCCGTGCAGTGGGGCGAAGACCAACTGTTCGGCGCCCAGGTCCCGGTTTCCGTAGATGGGCTGGACATCAGCAAATATGATCCTTCCAACTTCTACACCGGAGAGCAGATACAGGAATATGCCAGCCGCCTGAAGGAAGAACGACGGGCGCATCTGGCCGGCTTCCCGGGCCTGAACCCCAGAATCCTGGAAGCCAGCAACTAAACGCCCAAGCCCTACACTATCCGGCGGAGGTAAACCCGTGACAACCCACTCCACCCCGAAAGTGTCCGAGGCGCTCAGCAAGTTTGAATCCGACAGTGACAAGAAGATCAAAAAGAGCGCCCGTGACGGCAGTCAGGAGCTAAGGAAGTTTTTGAGATGGAGTGGTGACCGTGAGGTCGGCAGGTTCACCCCTCACGACATGGAGCAGTACGCCAAGGAGGTAGGGCAAAGCGGCGCGGATTCCGCCCAACAGCGGCTGGTGCCGGTCAAGGCGTTTGTGGACTACTGGAAGGATCAGGGCTGGACTAGCCACCGGCTGGCCACCCACCTGCGCCCGCCACGCAGCAAGGCTAGAAGCGCGGCCCGCGCCTCGGCAAGGCCGGTCAAGGCACCCGAAGAAGAGCGCACCTTCCTGTCTCAAGAAGGGTACAACCGCTTGGTGCAGCAGGTCGAAGAACTCAAGTCCGAGCGCGCGTCGGTAACCGAAGAGATACGCCGGGCGATGGCCGACAAAGACTTCCGGGAGAATGCCCCTCTGGACGCAGCCAAAGACCGCCAAGGGCGCATTGAGACCCAAATACGGCAACTCGAGGCCAGCATCGCCAGTGCCAAAATACTTCCCGACAGCAGTGGCGACACCATAAACCGCTCCGCCGTCGGCACCCGGATGACGGTCAAGGACAAGGACTCCGGCGAAGTCATGGACTATACCTTGGTGGATGCCCGGGAGGCCGACGTGGCGCTTCAGCGCATCTCGATCCAGTCGCCGGTTGGCCAGGCCCTCTTGGACCACAGCGTCGGCGAGGAAGTCAGTATCCCCACGCCCAAAGGAACCCTGACTTACGTTGTGGAGAACATAACCGCCGCCTAGTTCCAGCAAGCTGAATTCACCTCTTCTGGCACTGGAAAGAAAAAGATAACGGACGCCGCTTTTTTCGGCGTCCGTTATCTTTTTCCCGGATCAGCGCCGCCTAAAGGAGGCTAGGTGTTCAGCTTGGCAACCTCGGCGACGATGTCGTTGGGGTCGGGCAGTTGTCCGGGCACATAGGTCTCCCGGAACCGGATGATTCCATCTTTGTCCACGATGACAATGGCCCGGTTGCCCGCGCCGCGCTCCTCGTTCCACAGGTCGTAAGCCTTGGTGGCCTCGCCCTTGGGGTGGAAGTCGGAAAGCTCCGGGTAGGGCAGCCCGCCCATGGCGGTACTCCATGCCTTGTGGGCGTGTACCGTATCGCAACTGATGCCCAGAACCTGGGCATTGTTCTCCTCGAACCGGCTGTGGGCCTGCCGGAACAAGGTGGCCTGGCTGGTTCAACCAGCGGTGAAATCGAAGACGTGGAAGGAAAGCACCACCGTCTTATCGCCGTGATACTGGCTCAGGGTAATCTCTCCGTGGTCTGGAGAGGCCAGCTTGAAATCTGGGGCAACGTCGCCAACTTCTGCAGGCATAACCACACTCCTTAGAATTCCGGCGCACAAGGCAACCCGCGCCGTCAGTCAGATTATAACCCACAATCCGGCTCGCAACCCACACCCGGCGCGCCGTGAACTTGCAACAGTTCCGCCGCTTGTCCCTGGCCGGGCGCCTCCCCCGCGTTGGCGGCGATGTTATACTGCCCGCGTGACGAACTTGACAGCGCTGACTGGCGGCGAGAAATAAGGGGGCGGCGGGCGTGGAGGTGGTGTTCGATCGCGGCGTGTATGTTCCCGAACTCGACTTGTGGCTCGATTCCCGGCGCAAGCGCGAATGCAGCGTCATCTCCCATGCTCACTCCGACCACCTCGGGCGGCATCGCCGGCCCGTCGTTACTCCCAACACCCTTTTGCTGCTACGGGACTACCTGAAGAACGCCGACCCCATCGTACTACCCTACGGCGAGCCGCTGGATGCGCCGGCCTATACCATCACCCTGCACCCGGCGGGCCACTGTCTCGGATCGGCGCAGGCGCTGGTCGTGTCGGAGGCTACCGGCCACCGGCTGCTCTACACCGGAGACATCAAAACTCGCCCAAGCCCCACCAACGAGCCGCTGGAAGCAGTCCAAGCTGACACTCTGGTCATCGAGTCCACCTACGGCCATCCTGACTACGTATTTCCTTCCGAGGAGCAGACGCTGGCCGCCGCGTCCCGCACCCTGCGCGCCTGGCTGTCCCGAGGGGAGCGCCCTGTGGCGCTGGGTTGGCGGCTGGGGAAAGCGCAGGAACTGCTGCATCACCTGTTGGCCGACGGATTTGAGGTGGTGGCCGAACCGGGGATATACCAGGCGGTGGAGGCCTATCGTGAAGCGGGTGTTAATTTCCCCGGACGGGTGGCTGCTTTCGACGGGCACTGGCCCGATGGCGCCATTGCCCTCTTTCCTCCGGGCCGCAGCACTCAATCCCTCAGGGGATACCGTCACATACGTACGATGGAGCTAACCGGCTGGGCAGTGTCCGACAGCCCCCGCCACTGGCGCAGGCAGGCGGATGCAAGCCTGCCCTTCAGCGACCACGCCGGCTATGATGACCTGCTGGCCTACGTGGAAGCGGTGAAACCCAAACGAGTCTACACGGTCTACGGCTTCCCCGACCTGGCCGCGAAACTCCGGGCAATGGGCTACCCGGCGGTGCACCTGGACGGCAAGGGCAGCGGAGGCGCGGGATTCCAGATGCGGCTGGTATAATCGCAACGTAAAGCAAAGGACCACTTGCGGCTGCGGGCGATTCTTGGCTGGAGTAAAATTCATCTCGCAATTTGGCGGAGGCCACCTATGTCCAGGAATTGGGTAATAGCGCCTTATTTTTTCGGTGACCCGGAAACCTTCGCGCAAGCCTGGAATTATGACCGCAACAATAATGTTATAGTGATTGGCTATGACGTGGGAGACCTTTCAGGCTTATCCTCTGAAGAAATACAACGCCGCTACACTAGAAAGTACCCAGATAAACCTACGAGGGCGATTCTTAATCAGGTGATTCGGTTCTGGTGTGAAATTCAGCCTGGAGACCGTGTCATAGCCCGCGGCGGCCGCAAGAAGATAATGGGCGTAGGTACGGTTATCGGCCTTCCCTTCTATGACCCTCAAGAGGGACAAAAACGTGCGGATGGACTTGACGGGTACTACGAGAGCTTTCTACCGGTCCAGTGGGAAGGCGGAGAAAAAGAGTTCGATGATCAAGTATTCAGTATGCACACTCTATACGAACTGCCGGATGATCGCTTTGAAGAATTAACAGGGACAAGAGAGATACTTAACCCAAGCTATGCAGGAAGCAGAACAGTCGGTTCTTCCTTAGAGAACGGAGTCGACGAAGAAGACGCGGCAGGCAACCCGTCCGAGTTTGAGCTGGAGAAGTACTTGCAGGAATTTATCGTGTCAAACTTTGATGCCGTGTTTCACGGCGAACTGTCTCTGTTTGCCGACGAGGGCAACAGGACGGGTCAGCAGTATCTGACTGACGTTGGCCGCATCGACATACTGGCCAGAGATGCCAAAACCAATGCATACGTCGTAATCGAATTGAAGAAAGGCAAGAGTTCGGATGTGGTTATAGGGCAAACCCTCCGGTACATGGGATGGGTGCAGGAGCATCTGTGTGGAAGTGGTGATACGGTGCGGGGGTTGATAATCTGTCACCGCAACGATGACAAGCTGGACTACGCCCAAAGCATGGTTCCGAACATTGATGTCAAGTACTACAAAATTAACTTCCAGTTGACGGATACTCCGAATGTATAGCCGGTCAGGGCAACAGCCCGGAATCCCGGGGCGGAGGAGAGCAGACTTCCTGCCGACTTCAACGAGCTAGTGGCCTACGAGGGAACTGTGCAACCCACCCGCGTCTACACTGTCTTCGACTTTCCCGAACTCGCCAGCCAACTCGCAGCATGGGCTACCCCGCCGTCCATCTCGACTTCAAGGGGTGCACAGGAGACGCGGGGGTTCCAGATGCGGCTGGTGTAAGGGGCGCTAGAAGCGAATCCTTGTGCTATTGCCGCTCCTCGATTAAAACTTGGCCACCATCCCAGACTTGCAGGGTGATAATGCTGTTTTCGAGCAGGGACATGCCGATGACCGATTCTCGTTCGGTTTGAAGGACTTCCACTTCGACCAGTTGCCGATGCCAGAAAACATTGGCGCTATAGGTCGGCATGAAGACACGGTCGCCGTTTCCAAGGGTTACGCGGCGGCTATCCGAGGAAACCAGACCCAATCGCACAGTCGTGGCCGATGGCAGGGCGACGTCTCCATCGAACCCGGTATCCAAAGTGCATTGGAAAGTATCAAGGTAGCCGTTGGAATCCTGGATCTCAACATTAACTGTTGCTTCGAGGTGCCAGTTGACCCTTCCGGTGATCATTGCCTGGATTCCAAATTTCTTCCACCCATGCGATAGGCACTCAAAAACCCGACCCTTACGCCGTAGGTGATTGCTCCCGGCCGACGCTCACGCAGCCTTCTGGTGGCCACGGCGTCTCGCTTGTCTATTTCGTAGTCGCCTGTCTGGACGTCGATTATTACAAACTTGCCGTAGTGGAGCGGGTCAACCACGGGCTTGATATGCTCCTGGTATATTGCTTCCCCTCGCTCGCCTATCTTTTCGGCCCAATCCGAGTTGTTGGACACGATGATTCCCTCTCTGATTTCCGTCATTCTATCCAAGCTAGGTCACGATATAACCGGGGCGCACATTGTGCGCCCCTTCGAGGTTCCGGTCGGGGTTATCGCCGTTAGTCCGGGGTTGAGCCCAGGGCGGGGACGTTGGAGGACTCGTCGGAGGCCAGTTGGCGGTTTACGGCGCTGATGTAGGCTTTGGCGCTGGCTACCACTATGTCCGTGTCGGCGCCGCGGCCGGTGTAGGTCTTGCCGTCCTTCTCGATGCGGATTGTGACCGTCCCCAGCGAGTCCTGGCCTTCCGTGGCCGCCTGCACGTTGAAGTCCACCATCCGGTTGACGACGCCGATGGCGCGGTCGATGGCGTTGCAGATGGCGTTGACCGGGCCGTTGCCGGTGGCGGCATCGGTGGTCGGAATGCCCTCGGGGTCGATCAGCCGCACCGTGGCCGTGGCGATGCCGTGGTCGCCGCCGCTGAACTGCACCTGGTCCAGCGTGTAGCTGATCGGCTCGCTGGATTCCCGCGACTCCTCGTCCATCAGGATTTCCAGGTCGCGGTCGGTGACCTCACGCTTGCGGTCGGCCAGGTCTTTGAACGACTCGAACACGCGGGAGACTTCCTCCCGGGTGAGGCTGTAGCCCAGGGCCTCCAGGCGGGCTTGCAGTCCGGCGCGGCCGCTGAGCTTGCCCAGTACCAGGCTGTTGCCCGGCACGCCCACCCGTTCCGGCTGCATCACCTCGTAAGTGGAGCGGTCCTTCAGCACACCGTCCTGGTGGATGCCCGAAGCGTGTCGGAAGGCGTTCTCGCCCACCACCGCCTTGTTGGACTGCACCGACATCCCGGTGATGCGGCTAACCATCCGGCTGGATGGGTAAATCTGGGTGGTGTCTATGCCGATGTCCATCCCGAAGTGGTCCTTGCGGGTGTCCAGGGCCATGATGATTTCTTCCAGCGAGGCATTGCCGGCCCGCTCGCCGATGCCGTTGATGCAGCCCTCGACCTGCCGCGCCCCGGTCTCGATGGCGGTCAGGCTGTTGGCGACGGCCAGCCCTAGGTCGTTGTGGCAGTGGACGCTCAGCACCACGTTTTCGATACCCGGCACGTTGGCCTTGATGTTCTGGAGCAGGCTGGCGAAGCCGGTGGCCGACGGGATGGCGTAGCCTACGGTGTCGGCGATGTTGACGGTGGTCGCCCCGGCCCGTATCACCTCGGCCAGCATCTGGTACAGATATTCGGGGTTGGTGCGCGTCGCGTCCATCGGAGAAAACTCGACGTCGGGGCAGTAGCCCTTGGCTCGCTCCACCATGGTAACGGCCATTTCCATGACCTCTTCCCGGTTCTTGCGGAGCTGGTGCATCTGGTGAATCTCCGAGGAGGAGAGGAACACATGGATGCGGGGCCGCTCGGAGTGTTCCACGGCGCGCCAAGCCTGGTCAACGTCGTTGGGATGGGCGCGGGCCAGCGAGGCGATGATGGGCCCCTTGACCTCTTTGGCGATGTTGGACACCGCCTCGAAGTCCCCATGAGAGCTGGCGGCGAAGCCGGCCTCGATGATGTCGACGTTCATCCGTTGCAACTGCCGGGCGATTTCCATCTTTTCGGCCCCGGTCATACCGATGCCTGCCGACTGCTCACCGTCGCGGAGGGTGGTGTCCAGAAGCAAAACTCTGTCGTTAGCCATCTCTTTATTTCCTGACCTTTCCGGCTTTGATGTTCCGGTAGTTTGGGGTACCGTGCCTTTGGTTCAGACTAGCAGCTTTTCGGAAAGGGGCGGCAGGGTCACGTAGTCCACCGCGCCCAGCCCGGCCAGGACCAACACGCGATGGTGAACTACTCTCAACATCTTCCGTATCCTCAATTAAGATTTTGTTTCCTTTGGTGTTTACAACCTGGGCCTGCGTTGACCGACGTCACAACTATCATGCGCGGAGGTAAGGCAGTGCCCTCCTGATAGGCTGCCATGCCGCGGCCTCAATTTACTCCCACTTTCCGCGCTGACTTAAGTTGTCCAGACCAGATGACTTCGCACGCATTCGGCAAACGCCTTGAGATCACGACTTTGATACCCGAAGATGATTTTTAAACTGTCAGTGAAGACTCCGGTGATTGTCATGCTTGGACGAAAACCAAACAATTCCGTGTTGTATTCTATTTCCCCGATGCTTTGATATGGCAACTCGAACACCTTGTTATATTCTTTTAATAGAATGACCCGGCGATCGGTCGCCACAGCGATGCAATATATGATGTCTTCTAAAAACGCCTCAATTACGCTTTCAATGTTTTCGGAATCGTACAGGATGCCATACAACGCCAAGAGTTCTTCGGTGTATGCCTCCGTGCGCCAAGCCTGATTATCTGAAATCCGCGCATACCACTGAGTGTCAATTCGGTTCAGCCTCGCTGCCTCTTCGGATACCGCCGCTCCAGCCAAATGGCCCTGTATGCAGTCGGCGAACGACTCAGCATAAGACTGCAGGGCGTCGGTGATTTTACAGACACCGCCACTACGCCTAGTGATGGCCACGTCCGCTTGCACGTCCGCTTGCACGTCCGCTTGCACGTCCGCTTGATTGTATACCGCTTCCTCGATACCACGGTACGGTATTTCGGACCAAGGTATTGAATACCATTGTTCCGAGGCGCGCATAAAAATAATCCGGCTGTCGGTTGCCACCGCAACGCCCGCATTGGGCGTCGACCATTCCCATAGGTTACCCTGTATCAGTCTTTCGATGTTCTCGTTATCATACAGTATTGAGTAGAGGTTACGGCGCACACGAGTGGAATCCGCCGGGTCATAAAATTCCGGCGCGCACGCTTGCCATTGAGCATCAAGCTGGTTCGCCTTTAACGCTTCTGGAGAGGTTAAATGACTCCGCACACTATCAATGAACGGCTGATCGTTAATCTGCTTATCGACAGTGTATTTATAGTTGCCTATCCTCACCAGACCCCCCATCCGCCTATCTTTCCAGCCCTTCTCGTACGGATCCATGTCAGGATAGGGAACTGACACTATACCCTCGTATAGCATTTCGGCAGTACTGGCTTCTCCAAAGAAGCCTAGGAAACCTCTTCTCTTCATCAAGAAAATGACCCGTTGGCTGGTTGCCACAGCGATGCCATCGTAGTGAGGTCCCGGGTAATAACTACCTACATCTTGGAACCCTGCACCTCGCGACCCTCCCCCAGAGGCCACAACCATACTCCCTACCCACGCCCATGAGTGATTGTCCCCCAGCGGCAGGCTAACAGGCACTCAATATCCTCTTGGTCGTCAAGAATATCGTAGAGCATCTCGCGCTCGCCGCTATACTTTTTCAATCGCCAGCCCGGGGATTTCGCCTGCCATTGGGCGTCAATCCGGTCGATCTTATATTGTGTCGCCATCGGTCTGCCTCCTGTGTTGTCGTTCGGGCAGGCTTGGCTTTGGCGCAGTTCGGCGTTCCTAACCCCCTATTCTGTTCAAGATGGTGAAGAACGCCGTTGTGCCCAACGCGATTAGAAAGGCCCCACCGTGATGACAATTCCCACCATCCGGCGAAACTGGTTCTCCGTCCTTGACCGCTGGGCTTCCATTTACAGCCGGAGTTGCGCCTGCAGACGTTAGAGTTGCACTTCCAAGCGCTGGAAGTCCTCCCGATGCTCCGCCCGCACGGCACCCATTTCCTCCCGCATCTCCGTTCGCAGGTCCCGAATGTCCCGCCGAATCTCGGAGACTTGCAATTCGAGGGGATCCACCCTGGTTTCTAGGCGGGCCAGCTTTTCGCCATCGGCGTATCTATCGCAGTTGTTGTGATACCTCCAGAAGCTCCTTCGGACGCATGGCCTGTGGCCGGCAGAGCTGCCGGCCACAGGCCACTAACAGCTACTTCGGGTTCATCCAGGGCATCATGGCGCGCAGTTCCTTCCCGATGCCTTCGATGGGGGCGGTCTGCGCGGCTTCCCGCATGGGATTGAACCGGGGGCGGCCCTCGTCGTTCTCGGCGATCCACTCGCGGGCGAAGGTGCCGTCCTGAATCTCTTTCAGCACTGCGCGCATATTCTCGCGCACGTGCTCGTCAATGATGCGGTCGCGGCGGCTGAGCGAGCCGTACTCGGCGGTGTCGCTCACCGAGAAGTGCATATAGTTGTGGCCGCCCTGATATATCAGGTCGACGATCATCTTCAGCTCGTGCAGGCACTCGAAGTAGGCGATTTCCTGGGGATAACCCGCCTCCACCAGCGTCTCGAAGGCGGCGTTGACCAACGCGGTGACCCCGCCGCACAGGATGCTCTGCTCGCCGAACAGGTCGCTCTCGGTCTCGTCCTTGATGGTGGTCTCCAGCACGCCGGCGCCGGTGCAGCCGATGCCCTTGGCATAGGCCAGGCCGATCTGCTTGGCGTTGCCGGTGGCGTCCTGATGCACTGCCAGCAGGCTGGGAACCCCGACGCCCTCGACGAACAGCTCGCGCATCCGGTGGCCGGGGGCCTTGGGCGCGACCATCATCACGTCCATGTTGCCGGGCAGCACAATCTCGCCGTAGTGGATGCTGAAGCCGTGGGCCACCATGAAGGCGCTGCCCGGCTTGAGGTTGGGCTCAATTTGCTCCCGGTAGATGCGGCCCTGAACGTGGTCGGGAATGACCATCATGATTACGTCGGCCTCGGCCGCTACTTCCGGCACGTTGGCAACGCGCAGGCCGGCCGCTTCCGCCGTGGCGATGCTGGAGCTGCCGGGATACAAGCCCACCACAACGTTCTGGCCGTTGTCCTTCAGGTTCAGGGCGTGGGCGTGGCCTTGGCTGCCGTAGCCGATGATGCCGATAGTTTTGTCGGCGAGAGTTCCTAGGTTGGCGTCCTGATCGTAGTAGACGTTTACCATCGTTGCCTGTTCCGTCCTTTTATTGTTTTCTGGTTATCCGGTCATTCCCGCGAAAGCGGGAATCTTTATGGTCCTGGGGGAACGCCCCCACCCTGACCCTCCCCCGGAGGGAGAGGGAACTGGGATGCCCTTCGCGTTAGATTCCGCTGTCCATGAACAGGGCGCCGTTGGTGCTGATTGGGACGCCCAAGTTTTCCTCGTCCATCCCGCTTTCCTGTCCCCGCACCATTGCCACCAGACCGGTGCGTACCATCTCAGTGATTCCGAAGGGACGCAACAGGCCTTCCAGCGCATTGACCTTCTGCTCGCCTCCGGTGATTTCGATGACTATGGAAGTGGGGCTTACGTCCACGATGTTGGCGTCGAACAGTTCGGCGAACTGCATGATTTCGCCCCTGGTGGAGGGGGAGGTGGTCACTTTAATCAGAGCCAGCTCGCGTGCCACCACCTGTTGCGTTGATATGTCTGACACCTGGATAACGTCAATTAGCTTGTCAAGCTGCCTAGTCACTTGTTGCACGGTGGGGAGGTCGCCGTTGACCACGAAGGTCATGCGGGAAAACCCCGCCTGCTCGCTCCGCCCGACGGCCAGGCTGGCGATGTTGAAACCGCGGCGGCGGAACATACTGGCGACGCGGGTCAGCACCCCCGGTTTGTCTTCCACCAAGGCGATGATGGTGTGCTGTTCCGGCTGGGCGGGCTGCACCATCCTAGTAGGGGCCTCCTCTGGCCGGCTGCTCTTCAATCATCTCGTGCACCGATTCGCCAGCGGGAATCCAAGGGTACACCTGCTCGTCTGCCTTAACCACGAAATCAATGATTACCGGGCCGGAAACCTCCATGGCGTGGCGTATGGCGTCGTCCACATCTTCCTTGCGGGTGACCCGCATTCCGTCAATACCGTAGGCGGCTGCCAGCTTGACGAAGTCGGGGTTGCCGGAATACTCCACGGCGTAGTATTCCCGGTCGTAGAACACGTCCTGCATCTGCTTCACCATCCCTAGGCTCTGGTTGTTGAGGATGGCGAATTTGATGTCGACGTTGTTCTCAACGGCGGTGGCAAGGTCGCACATGGTCATTTGGAAGCCGCCGTCGCCGGCCACCGACCACACCGTCTTGTCGGGGCGTCCCATGCGGGCGCCCAAGGCTGCCGGCACCTCGTATCCCATCGAACCCAGCCCGCCGGACGTAATGAGCGTGTTGGGATCCTTGAACTTGCAATGCTGGGCCGCCCACATCTGATGCTGGCCCACACCCGTGACCACGATGCAGTCGCCGCCGGACAATTCTGAAAGCCGGTTCAGCACGTACTGGGGCAACAGTTCCTCGGACTCGCGGATGTACAGCGACGGATGCTCCGCCTTGAGTTCGTCCAATCGGCGGTGCCAGTCGATATGCACGTTGGGCTCCACCAGAGGAATCAACTGGTTGAGCACCTTCTTGAGGTCGCCCACCACCGGGACCGTGGCCTTCACGTTTTTGTCTAGTTCCGAGGCGTCCACGTCTATATGAACCACCTGGGCATTGGGGGCGAAGTCGCGCAGCCGGCCGGTAACCCGGTCGTCGAAGCGCATCCCCAAGCCGATGAGCAGGTCGGCCTGGTCTATGGCAAGGTTGTTGTAGGCCATGCCGTGCATTCCCGGCATACCCATGTTCAGCACGTGGTCGGTGGGGATGGAGCTGATTCCCAGCAGAGTGGTAATGACCGGAAGCTGCGCCTTCTCGGCCAACTCGATGAGTTCGTCGTAGGCCTGGGAGATAAGCACGCCGTGGCCGGCCAGAATGACGGGCCGCTTGGCCTGGTTGATGAGTTGGGCAGCGCGGGCCACCTGCTCCATCGGGGCCTCACCGGGTGGGTGATAGCCGGGCAGGTTGGTCTTGTCGGGCCAGATAAACTCAGTGCGCAGGCCCATCAGCACATCTTTGGGGATGTCCACCAGCACCGGGCCGGGCCGGCCGGTGCGGGCGATATGGAACGCTTCCTTGATGGCCAGCGCCACGTCTTCCACTTCCATCACCAGAAAGTTGTGCTTGGTGATGGGCAGCGTGATGCCGGTTACATCGGTTTCCTGAAAGGCGTCGCGCCCGATGGCTCCCCGTGGCACCTGGCCCGTGATGGCCACCAGCGGCACCGAGTCCATCTGGGCGGTGGCGATGCCGGTCACCAGGTTGGTCGCGCCGGGGCCGCTGGTGGCGGAGCAGACTCCCACCCGTCCGGTGGCCCGTGCGTACCCGTCGGCGGCCATCGCAGCAGCTTGTTCGTGGCGGACAAGAACGTGGCGCAACTGCGGGTAGTTGGCCATGGCCCCGTACAGCGGCAGCACCGCGCCGCCAGGCAACCCAAAGACTATTTCCACCCCCTCCTTGAGGAGGCTCTCGCAGACAATCTCAGCGCCGCTAAGTTTCATATACCCTGCCAGAGGATGAATGACCGAGGTTTTGGAACTTCGGGGATGGCCGAAAATTGGGCAATAAAAAACACCCATCCCATACTGAAGGGACGGGTGTGGGCCCGCGGTACCACCCTTCTTTCCCGGAACCCCGACGTTAAGCCGGGCCGGAACAACTCAGCGACTCGGTAACGGTGTCACCCGCCGCGCCCTGCTTCCCCGGCGCAATCGGGGTAATCAGGCGGGCCGCTCCCGGGCGAGTTCACGGCTCTTCTGCCACCGGCTCGCACCAACCGCCGGCTCTCTGGGACAGGACACCGCTACTACTCCCGCTCATCGCGGATTTCGTAGAGGAAATCTTAACAGCCCCCAAATCCACTGTCAACGGTATTTCGCTTCGGTTCCATAACGGCAGCAAAGTCACTGCGGTATCAAATCAGCATCTCGACACGGTCCAGCTCTCCCGCTGCCGGATTCACGTTGAACCCCAGCGATTCGAGGGCTGTAACGCCCATGACTGTGGGGGCACTCTCGTCGCCGAAAACCACCGTCACCCCCGCGACTTCGCCCTCGTAGGTCATTATAACC
Organism: Dehalococcoidia bacterium; assembly: GCA_965249065.1. Taxonomy (GTDB): domain Bacteria; phylum Chloroflexota; class Dehalococcoidia; order Lucifugimonadales; family UBA3495; genus VXOI01. Next base: position 391,711 of record CBDFLG010000002.1, read on the forward strand.
GCTCCAGTAGACCGGGTAATGACACCGCCGAAGCCGCGCAACCTGCGCTGGCCGGTCCGCTGAATCCCCAGACGGTCCAGCAGGCTGGCCGGGAAAACGCTGAGCGTGGCGCCGGTATCCACCAGAACGCGAACTACCTCAACGTTGCCGGGTTCCGACGGATTCGACAAGCCAACGTTTACGTGAACGAAACCCATAGCTTCGGCCTCCATTATTTGTTCCGATATTACCATAGATTCGGCAGATTCGGCTTTGCGGAAGAGCCGGAGTTAACCGTCCAGGACTTGCTGTTCTCGCCCGGCGCTTTGTAGCCAGCTATGCTTCACGCCGCCCATGGCGCTCCGGGATGCGTCAGGAGCGGGACGCCTCGCGCCACATGGCGCAGCCGGTGACGCCCAGGGTTAGCGGCAGCAGGGTGTCCACCACCGCCCAGATGACCCAAGCCTGGTGGTTGCCGTCGAGGCTGTCAGGGCCATTTGCCAAAAGCGAAAACCAGTTGTGAAGGAACAGAATCGTGACGCCTGCGGTCAGATAGAAGGCCGTGTTGACTTCCAGATACCGGCGGCTGACGGCCTCTCCCGGTTCGCGTTCGCCCAGCTCACGTTTTCGGAGGTAATTGAACCCCAAGGCCAGAACCAAGCCGGAGAACATCACGGCGTCCAGCACGTACCAGATATTCAGAGTGTCGAAAGAATTGGCGAAGAACGTGTTGATGATGAACCAAACCGCCACCACTACGGCGATGCCTGCCAGGTAGACACCAAACAGCTTCTTTATGCCCTCCATGACCCCTCCGTTGACGCTCCTTGTCGAGTTCCGCGTCTGCCCTTGGATGGTGCCGCCGCCTTTTGGCAGAGGTACTGAATCCCTGGCTTCGTGCGTACATTATGCCATTGCCTTATGCTAAAATATCTATCCTGGATACCCGGTGTTTCGCAGATTCCCATCCCCTGCGCCTTCGGGCGATATGGACTTGTCCCGTGACTGAGCGCATTCTTGTCGCCGTAGCTTGGCCCTATGCCAACGGCCCCTTGCACTTGGGGCACGTGGCCGGTTGCTACCTTTCCGCCGACATATTCGCCCGCTATCACCGTCTCCGGGGCAACCGCGTGCTGATGGTATCGGGCAGCGACACCCATGGCACGCCCATAACCATCCGCGCCGACCAAGAGGGGATAACCCCCGCCGAGGTGGTGGACCGCTACCACGCCCTGTTCCTGGAATCGTGGGAGAAGCTGGGCATATCCTTCGACCTGTTCACCCACACCAACACCGGCAACCACGAGGCCGTTACCCATGACATTTTCACGACACTGCTGGAAAAGGACTACATTTATACCGACAGTACGCTGCTGGCCTACTGTGCCCAGTGCGTCCGTTTTCTCCCAGACCGCTACGTGGAGGGTGTCTGCCCCTACTGCGCCAACACCCGGGCCCGAGGCGACCAGTGCGACGCCTGTGGGCGCACCCTCGACCCCCACGACCTAGTGGAGCCGCGCTGCGCCCTTAGCGGAGACACGCCGGAGTTCCGCGAGTCGGAGCACTTCTTCCTCCGGCTGTCGGCCTTTCAGGAGCCGCTTCTGGAGTGGGTCAACCGGCAATCCCACTGGCGGCCCAACGTGCTTAACTTCACCCGCCGCTTCCTCGAGGATGGACTGCACGACCGCGCCATCTCCCGCGATTTGGACTGGGGTGTTCCCATCCCTCTGGAAGGGTACGACTCCAAGAGAATTTACGTCTGGTTTGAGGCGGTCATTGGCTACCTCTCGGCGGCGGTGGAATGGGCACAGCTTCAGGGCGCGCCCGACGCTTGGCAGGACTTCTGGAAAGACCCGGAAAGCCGATCCTACTACTTCATAGGCAAGGACAACATTCCCTTCCACAGCATCATCTGGCCGGCGATGATTATGGCCTACGGCAAGGGCCTGAACCTGCCCTACGACGTACCGGCCAACGAGTTCCTGAGCTTGGAGAACCAGAAGTTTTCCACCAGCCAGAACTGGGCCGTCTGGGTTCCTGACTACCTGGAGCGTTACGACCCCGACCCACTGCGCTACCTGCTGTCGGTCAATATGCCCGAATCCGCCGATTCCGATTTCTCTTGGGGCGAGTTCGTCCGCCGCAACAACGATGAACTGGTCGCAACCTACGGCAACTTGGTCAACCGGGTGCTGACCTTCGCCTATCGCAACTTCGAGGAGCGGATCCCCACTCCGGGCGACCTGGACGATGCCGACCAAGCGATCCTCGATTCCGCCCGCGCCACGATGGACGAGGTGAGCGCCAGCCTCGACGCCTGCCACTTTAAGGCGGCCATATCCCGCATCTTCGCTCTGGCCCAGGAATCCAACCGCTACCTGGACGCCAAAGCCCCTTGGCGCAGCATCCGCGAAGGTGAGGAGGGGCGCGCGGCGGCGGCAACCAGCCTGTGGGTAACCATCGCCGTCATCAACTGCTTGAAGACGCTGCTCCATCCGTTTATGCCCTTCAGTTCCCAGAAGCTCCACGAATTTCTGGGTCAGGACGGCCAGGTGGAAGAAGGCGGCTGGGACTTCGACTCGGCCATAAGCGCCGTTGCGGGTGGGCGGGAACTGCGGCGTCCGGCTCCGCTGTACACCAAGCTGGATCCCGAGGTCGTTGACCAGGAAGTTGCCCGGCTGGGCGCAGCAAACGGCTAAGGATACTAACGCCTTAATGCTTTACGGACTGGACGAACGCACCGCGGCCATTTACGCTCCGATTCAGGCCGAACTAGCAATGGTGGAGGATAAACTCAGGAATCTTGCCCCCATCGAAGTCGGCCATCTGCGCCCTCTCTTGGACTACGTGGCCGAAACCGGCGGCAAGCGTGTCCGCCCGGCCATCACCTTGCTGGCCTCCCACTCCTACCCCCACGACCCCGGCAAACTGGTGCTGATGGCCGGGGCGGTGGAGTTGTTGCACCTCGCTACCCTCATCCATGACGACACCGTGGATGACTCTCCGACCCGCCGGGGCCGCGCCACGGTGGGCAACGTTTGGGGGCAACATGTGGCGGTGCTGTTCGGCGATTACGTGTTCGCCACTTCGGCTACTTTCGTCTGCGACACCGACAATATACGCATCATGCGCCGCTTCTCTGAGACCATCATGGATCTGGCCAGCGGCGAGCTGATTGAGTATTTCGGGGCTTTTGACGCCGCTCAGGCCCGCGAACTCTATAACGACCGCATCTACCGTAAGACGGCATCCCTCTTCTGCACCGCCGGAGAATCGGGAGCGCTGCTCGGTGGCGCGCCGGAGGACGAGGTGCAGGCCATGCGCCGCTACGGCTACAACATCGGCATGGCCTACCAGGTGGGCGATGACCTGCTGGACTTCGAGGGCGACGAGACCGACTTGGGCAAGCCGGTTGGTTCCGACTTGCTGCACGGCGTCCTGACGCTGCCGACTATTATGCTGCAAGAGCGCTACCCGGAAGACAACCCCGTGTCTGACCTGTTCCAAGACAAGGAAAATCCGGCCAAGCTGCAACGGGTTGTGGACATGATTCACAACTCGACAATCATCCCCGACTGCGAGGACGTAGTGCGCGATTACTGCGAGCGCGCCTGCGCCGAATTGAAGGCCCTGCCCAAAGGCGAAGCCCGCCAGTCCCTCCACGACCTGGCCGAATACGTGTGGAACCGCCGTCGGTAGCGCGGAGGCTATTGCTTCGCCGGATGTGATAGACTCAAACTAGCCAATGATTAGAGAACTTTCATTGTGGAAAGTGTAACCGTCAAAAACTTCCGCTGTTTCCGGGAGGAGCAGACGGCCCGCCTGGCGCCGCTGACGCTCCTTGTCGGCGAGAACAGCACCGGGAAGACGTCCTTCCTTGCGTTGTTGCGGGCCCTGTGGGATGTTGCCTTTCTGGAAGCGGCCCCTGACTTTAAGCAACCGCCTTATGACCTTGGGAGCTTCCGGGAGATAGCGCATAATCGAGGTAGCAGAAGCCCTAAAGCGGATTCTTTTGAGGCCGGATTTGAGCATCATCTCCCGCGAATTAGAGGGCCGGTGCGTTTTAAGGCAGTCTTCAAAGAGCGGCAAGGTGTTCCATTTCCAGTATCACGTTTCATTGCCGAAAAAGACCTCTGGCTTGAAATGGACTTCTCAAAAGACGAAGATGCTGTTCTAAGGTTCGGTACGCAAACGAAAGAATGGGATCACCGACTTGACGGCTCATTTGTGCGTACCCGTGACGATGCTCAATTGGTCGGTCTTTCAAACCTTCTTAGATTGCCACGAATTACCACCGAAGATGGGCGACAGCCTTTAGATAATGAAGCATTGGAAGTACTAGAAAAACTACGGGCCATTGTGCCTGGACCCGATTTAACCGGGCGTCAAAAATATCCCTATGCTGGAGCACCGGTTCGTTCCCATCCTAAACGGACCTACGACCCTGCACGTCCGTACCGAGACCCGGAAGGGGAATACATACCTACATACTTGGCAAATATGTCCCGCCAAGATTTTGCAAAATGGGAAGCTCTTAAAGGTCGACTTGAAGAATTTGGCAAACAGTCTGGTTTGTTTGACGAGATTAATATCGACTCACTGGGCAAAGCCATTGGGTCTCCCTTTCAGGTGCGTATCAGGAAGTACGGAAAAAAATCAAAGGGACTAGCGAGAAACTTGACTGATGTTGGCTATGGTGTAAGCCAAGTGTTGCCGCTCATCACCGAGTTGCTCGACCCGGATTTGCGTCAACCACTCTTTCTGTTGCAGCAGCCGGAAGTTCACCTGCACCCCAGCGCGCAGGCTGCCCTTGGCACACTGTTCTGCGAAATTGCTAGTACAGACCGGCAGTTGGTGGTGGAGACGCACAGCGACAACATCATTGACCGTGTGCTCATAGATGTTCGTGACCAAAAAACAGACTTGAGAGCGAAGGATGTTTCGATTCTCTATTTTGAGCCGAACGACCATGACGTAACCATCCACTCATTGCGCCTGGACGAACAGGGGAACATTCTTGACGCTCCTGACGGTTATCGTCAGTTTTTTACGGACGAGCTGCGACGAGTATTGGGCATTTAGATGTGTGCAATCGTTGACGCTAACGTGAGACACGAAGTGTTTGGCGACAATCAGTCCGAGGCGGGTAAGTTTTTCTTGGATTGGTTGCTAAAAGGAAACGGAGCAAAGTTAGTAGTTGGAGGAAAGCTTTGGGAAGAATTGGTTTCACATAGGGGAGTTCATCTGGTATTTGCCGACCTTTTACGTCGATCGAAAATGGTAAAGTACGACGATAGTTTGGTAAATGATGAGGTTGCATCGGTAAATAATGTGTGCCAGTCCAACGACGCCCACATTCTCGCCCTTGCGAGAGTGAGCGGCGCCCGGCTGCTTTTTACCAACGACCAGGCCCTGCAGGGAGATTTCGGAAACCCGGGTATCATCAATGACCCGAGGGGCCGGGTCTACACCACGCGACAGCGCAGCGATGTAACTCGAGCTCACCGAAGCCTATTGAACCGCACCGATCTCTGCGCCCGCTGACCATCCCCCGCTCCATCCCTGCCCTTGACGCAATCCGCTGCGCTTGGCTACACTGCCAGCATCCAGGCAGCTAGGCAGCAGGCCCTTCATTATGTGTGGCGTTAGCGGCATCCTCCACAAAACTCGGACACCCGGCGGTGGGCTGGCGCCGGTGGGCGACCAGCTCATCCGTATGCTAGAGCCGCTGACCCACCGGGGCAGAGACTCCAGCGGCGTCACCATCGTTGGCGAGCAGCCGGGAGGCGACCTGATGGTACGCATCTGGACCGACAGCGCCCGCGACGCCGCGGACGTGCTGGCCCGCGCCGAAGATACCGTGCGCCACGTCGGCGGGGTCGTTTGCTCCAGCCGCCACACTGGGCAGTTCCTCCGGCTGGTGGTCAACTACGAAGGCGAAACTCCTGAGCTGGCCTCTGCTCTGTTGGACACGCCAGGCGTCGCTCTGCACAGCATCGGCCACACTTCCGAGGTCATCAAAGACGTTGGCACGCCGGTCGACATGGACCAGCGGCACGACATCGGCGCTATCCGCGGCACTCACGGCATCGGCCACGTGCGGATGGCCACCGAGAGCCGCGTAGACGTCAACCACGCCCATCCCTTCTGGGCCTATCCATTCCCTGATGTGTCGGTGGTGCATAACGGGCAGTTGACCAACTACCACAAGCTGCGCCGGATGTACGAAGACCAAGGACACCACTTCCAGACCGGCAACGACTCGGAACTTATCGCCGTCTATCTGGCCGACAAGCTGGCTCAGGGCGAGGAGCTGGAGGGTGCCCTTCGCGCCTCGCTGAACGACCTGGACGGCACCTTTACCTACTTGGTGGCCACCCGCGAGGGCTTGGGTTACGCCAAGGACGAATGGTCGGCCAAGCCGTTGGTTACCATGGAAACCGACGACGTTATCGCCATCGCGTCCGAGGAAATCGCCCTGCGCGGCGTCTTCGATCAAGAGATTGACCGAGTGGAGCCTCAGAAAAGCGAGGTTAAGACCTGGTTACTTTAGATGCCGCCGCACTGGACACCAGAGCGTTCAACACCCAACTCAAAGGGCTGGTCGCGCTGGGCAGCGAGATAACCGTCCTCAACCCGAATGCCCGCCACAACCTGGCTGTGGGCATCTTTGAGAACTGCTCCATCCGGTTTGCCGGCAGCGTCGGATACTACGCCGCCAGCCTGATGGACGGGCCGGAGGTGGTCATCGAAGGCAACGCGGGCTGGGCGGTGGGCGATAACATGATGAGCGGCAAAATCACCGTTACGCGGGATGCCGGTGCATCGGCCGGCTCCACCATGCGCGGCGGGGAACTGTTCATCGGCGGCGACGCCGGGGCCAGGGCAGGCATCTCCCTGAAAGGCGGCACCTTGATTATCGGCGGCAACGCCGGTTTCCTCACTGGCTTTATGATGCAGAAGGGCCGCATAATCATCTGTGGCGATGCCGGCGAAGCCTTGGGCGACTCAATGTACGAAGGCACGATATACGTCGCTGGCAACATCGGTTCCCTCGGCGCGGATGCCAAGGTGGAAGAGATGAGCGAGGACGAGCTTATCGACGTACTCACCATGTTGGAAGCGAAGGGAATCACGGACAAGCGCAGCTTCACAAAAGTGGTATCCGCCAAGCGGCTCTATCATTACGACTCGCTGGAGCGGCTGGAGAAATCGGCCCTCTGAAGGGGTAGGACACTTTCAGGTAGAATTAGGGGCGTAATACACGGGCGAACGGCGAGGGGGGACTAATTACTATGGTAATGGGCAGCAGCCAGATTTGGTCTCCCTGGATTATTGACGACATCCACGCTAAGGCTGAATTGGGCCGCTACCGCATCCGCGGCTTTTCTTCCTTCCAGAAGGTCACCCACTTTGATGACCTTACATTCCTGTCCACCGGCCTCACCCGCTTTCCGCTGGAGGGCTACAAGGAGCGGTGCAACACCCGCACCGTCATCGGGGCCCGCCACGCCGAGAACCCGCTGATTCTGGAGACCCCGGTGTACATCAGCGGCATGAGCTACGGCGCGCTGTCGGCCAACGCCAAGGTGGCGCTGGGCAAGGCCGCCGCCATGGTCGGCTCCGCGAGCTGCACCGGCGACGGCGGTATGCTGCCGGGCGAACGCGCCGCCGCCGAGAAGCTGATTTACCAAGTGCTGCCCAGCCGCTACGGATTCAACCCTCATCATCTGGTGCAGGCCCAGGCCATCGAAATCGTGGTCGGGCAGGGCGCCAAGCCCGGCACCGGCGGTATGCTCATGGGCGTCAAGGTGCAGGACGACGTGGCCGAGATGCGAGACCTGCCCTTGGGCATCGACCAGCGCAGCCCGGCCCGCCATCCCGACTGGCTCGGCCCCGACGACCTAGCGGTCAAGATAGAGCAGTTGCGAGAAGCCACCGACTGGCGCGTCCCGGTACACGTGAAGCTGGGGGCCTGCCGGGTGGACGACGACGTGAAGCTGGCCGCCAAGGCCGGGGCCGACGCCATCGTCATTGACAGTATGTTGGCCGGGACCGGCGCATCGGCCGAGGTGCTCCTGGAACACAGCGGCATTCCCACCGTGCCCGCTATCGTCATGGCGCGGGAGGCCCTGCGGGAGTTGGGGCTGTACGGCAAGGTCAGCCTCATCGCCTCGGGCGGTATCCGCAGCGGCGCCGACGCCGCCAAGGCGCTGGCCCTAGGCGCCGACGCCGTGGCCATCGGCCTTGGCGCGCTTATCGCGCTCAACTGCAACAAGGAAATCCCGGAGAGCAACTTCGAGGAAGAAGTCGGCGTCCCCGCCGGTTACTGCCGTTTCTGCCACACGGGCAAATGCCCCGTTGGCATCGCCACTCAGGACCCGGTGCTGATGAGCCGGCTCGACCCCGACGAGGGCGCGGAGCGGGTCGCCAACTTCATCAACTCAATGACCATGGAGATGACGCTGCTCACCCGCTCCCTAGGCAAGGGTGACGTTCACAGCCTTGAGCCGGAAGACCTGGCAGCCTTGACCCTGGAAGCCTCGGCCATGGCCCGCGTGCCGTTGGTCGGGACCAACAGGGTCTTCGGCAGTTAGCCAGCTCGCCGCGCCTGACGCAACGCAGGAATTGCCGCATGAATTCTGAGCTTGACCGGTACAGGGGCGCGCTTCTCGGTCTGGCCGCGGGGGACGCTCTTGGAGCAACCGTCGAGTTCATGGAGCCTGGGACGTTCGATCCCTTAATGGAGATAGTGGGCGGCGGCCCCCACGGACTATTGGCCGGGGAGTGGACCGACGATACCTCCATGGCCCTGTGCCTTGCTGAGAGCCTCATAGAGCGCCGCGGTTTTGACGCGCAAGACCAACTGCAAAGATACGTGCGCTGGTGGAAGAAAGGCCACCTGAGCTGCACCGGCTACTGCTTCGACATTGGCACGACCACGAGGATGGCCCTAGAGCAGTTTCAGGCCACCGGCGTACCATCCGGTCTGACATCTCCGAACAGCGCAGGCAACGGATCCATTATGCGCCTGGCCCCGGTTCCCATGTTCTACGCCAACAGCATGGATGACGCCGTGGAGTTCGCCGGGCAGAGCTCGGCCACAACCCACGCGGCTGACGAGGCAGTCGGCGCCTGCCGGTACATGGCTGCGATAATTGTTCGGGTGTTGTGGGGTTCGGATAAAGAAGACGTCTTGGCTCCGGCCCTGACCGGCGAACTGTCCGATGAAATGAAGAGAGTCGCCTTTGGTTCGTTCAGGATATTCCATCCACCGGAAATCAAGGGGAGCGGCTACGTTGTGGAATCGCTGGAAGCTGCCCTGTGGGCCTTCCACAACAGCGACAACTTCGCCGACGGGGCGCGCTTGGCCGTGAATCTCGGCGACGACGCCGACACCACCGGAGCCGTGTACGGGCAAATTGCCGGGGCCTTCTATGGAGCCAAGGGAATTCCGAGGAGCTGGGTAGACATACTGGCTCATCGAAACCTGCTAGTCGACTTTGCCGACCAGCTCTACGAATTGAGGCCCTTATCGAATTAGGAACCGTCTAATTTGTGGATTGTGATCTACTAGGCAGGCGGGAGTACTCCCGCCTGACGGTTCCCGCAAGGAGTAACCGGCATGACCGGCAGAGAAGAAATCGCTCAGCGCATGAAGGATGACGGAGTCCGCTTTCTGCTGACCCAGTTTGTTGACCTCAACGGCTCCCCCAAGGCCAAGATGGTGCCTGTCGAGCATTTCGAGGACGTGCTGGACGAAGGGGCCGGGTTCGGCGGGGCTGCTCTGATTGGCATGGGGCAGGGGCCGCACTCCCACGACATGATGGCCCGAATCGACCTGGATTCCTACACCCCGGTGCCGTGGGAAGACGGGCTGGCCCGCTTCGCCAGCGACCTGTTCGTAGACGGCGAACCGCATCCCTACTGCCCCCGCCAGCACTTCAAGTCGGTGCTGAACGACGCCCGCTCCGAGGGCTACGTCTTCAACGTTGGCATTGAGCCGGAGCATTTTCTGGTCACCAAAAACGCCGACGGCTCCATCCAGGTTTGGGATCCGAATAACATAGACAGCCTGCGCAAGCCCTGCTACGACTTCAAGGGCATCGCCAACGTCATGGGCTACCTGCGCGACATGATGGATGCGATGCGCCGCGTCGGTTGGGACGCCTACCAGTCCGACCACGAGGACGCCAACGGGCAGTACGAAATCAACTTCCACTACTCCGACGCACTGACCACCGCCGACCGCTACACCTTCTTCAAGATGATGACCAGCCAGTACGCCCAGAAACACGGGGCCATCGCAACCCACATGGCCAAGCCCTTCACCGACCGCACCGGCAGCGGCGGCCACATCCACTATCACTTGGCCGACTCCGAGACCGGCGAAAACCTGTTCCTCGATGAAAACGACCGGCGCGGCCTAGGACTGTCGGAGACCGCCTATCACTTCATCGGCGGTATCTTCGCCCACGCGCCGGCCCTCTGCTGCGTAATGTCGCCGACGGTTAACTGTTACAAGCGGCTTCAGGTCGGGCCTGCCCTTATGGGATCGTCCTCCGGATTCCTGTGGACGCCTGCTTTCGTCTCCTACGGAGACAACAACCGCACCCAGATGATACGCACCGCCGGCCCCGGTCATTTGGAAGACCGCACCATGTCCTCCGCCTGCAACCCCTACCTGGCCTTCGGCGCCTACCTGTCCGCCGGACTGGACGGCATCCGTCGCAAGCTGGATCCGGGCGAACCCAACCTAGGCAATCTCTACGCCCTGGGCCTAGACGAAATCCGCCGCCGCGGGGTCCGAATGCTACCGCAGTCCCTCGCCGAGTCCCTGGCGGAGCTGCAAGCCGACACAGTGGTGCAGGACTCGCTGGGCGTAATCTACGACGAGTTCGTCGGGCAGAAGGAAGCGGAGTGGCGCGAATACCACCGCCAAGTAACGCCGTGGGAGATAGAGCGCTACCTGACGCTGTTTTAGACCAGAGAGGCATATATTGAGAGTACCAAGAGAATATGAATTATGCGCCCCAACCCTACAGGCTGTCCGCTCATTAGGCGGGAGCGGAACGATACAGGAGATTTCCAAAGCCGTTATTCATCAGATGCAACTGCCCGGCGAAATAACCCGGCAATTGCATGGATCGAGTCCTAAGACCGAGCTTGAATATCGGCTTGCTTGGGCTCGTACTGTCTTAAGGGCTTGTGGTTTTTTGGACAATCCGAAACGGGGCGTGTGGTCGCTGACAGAGAAGGGTTCCCGTCAGACGGTAATTGACTCGGAAGAGATAAGGAAGAAATACTTGGAGCGGCGTCCTGTGTACCGAAATTTCGCTCAAGATTCCACATCTGAATCTTACCAGCCAGACTCGGCTGAGGACGAATTCTGGCTCCGCTTAACGGCAGACCAGTTTTTCGCGGGATACTCTGAAGCCGATTCAGTGTATGACACAATCTAACGCTATGCCGAATTATCTAATCGGCGATGTTGTAGTCCTAGTGGACCCCACAACAGGTGGGAGTGAGCCGCGTCCAGCCTTGGTATTGGCGGATACGGGAGACGACGATGTTGTTGTTGCCCGTATCACCACCCACCGGATTAGGGATCCTTTCGACGTCCTGATTAACGACTTGCCCCATGCAAGGCTAAACCGTCCATCCGTAGTTAGACCGCACAAATTGGCTACAATTCAGAGGCGGCTAGTTAGCAGAAAATTAGGATCTCTATCCGCCCCGGACCTGAATCGGGTAAGGAATTCTTTTAGACTTCTCGGCATAGTTGGCTAGTTTCATATGTCTTTCCTCCTGAACTGCCCCAACTGCGGGGAGCGCGGCGTTAACGAGTTCCGCTTTGGCGGGGAGGTTGTTTCGCGGCCTGCGCCCGGGGCGGCGGAAGGCGAGTGGAGCAGCTACTTCTACTTCCGCCCCAACGCCGCAGGCGTGCAGCAGGAATGGTGGAACCACCGCTATGGCTGCCGCCGCTGGTTCTACGCCCTTCGGGATACCACCAGCAATGTAGTCCAGGCAACCTTTTGGCCGGGAGAGCAGCCGCCCGTTACTCAGGCATAGAGTTGCCTGTCTTGAGCTTGTCTAAGAGGCAGAGTTATGCCCAGCAGTAACCAGTCCCGTCTTGAACCGCAGCCGGGTGAAGCGATTGACCGCTCCGCTCCGGTGGAGTTCCAGTTCGACGGACACCGCATCCGGTGCTTGCAGGGCGACACCGTGGCCTCGGCCCTGTACTCCAACGGGACCCGCGTATTCAGCCGCAGCTTCAAGTACCACCGGCGGCGGGGGCTGCTCTGCTGCGCCGGCAACTGCCCCAACTGCCTAGTGACCGTCGGCGGCGAACCCAACGTGCGCGCCTGCGCCCGCCCCGTGGAGCCAGGCCTGCAAGTCCGCAGCCAGAACGCTTGGCCGTCACTGGGGTTCGATCTGCTGTCGCTGCTGGACCGGGTACACTGGCTGATGCCCGTCGGCTTCTACTACAAGGCCCTGCACCGCCCCAAGGCCCTGTGGCTCCTGGCCCGGCGGCTCATCCGGCGCGTTGGCGGTTTGGGCAGCATAGACATTAACGCCACCCACGAAGCAGAGTTCAGCAGCCGCAACCTGCACGCCGACGTTGCCGTCGTCGGAGGCGGCCCGGCTGGGATCGCGGCGGCTCTGGCCGCAGCCGGCGTCGGCGCCACCGTAGCCTTGATTGATGACCAACCCGCACTCGGCGGCCACCTGCGCTACAGCCGTCAGCCCGTGGAAGCTGCCGACGGCGAAGGCAAGCCTAGAACGGAATCAGTGGCCCAATCGTCCAATATCGAGATACTCAGCAGCGCCACAGCTTTCGGTCTTTACCAAGACAACCTGCTGGCCGTGCTAACCCCCGAAGGGCTGGTGCGGATTCGGGCCAAGCAGGTAATCCTGGCTACCGGCTCTCAGGAATCCCCGCTGCTCTTCGAGAACAACGACCTGCCCGGCATAATGCTCGCCTCGGCGGCAAGGCGCCTTATTGCGCTGTATGGCGTCCGCCCCGGACGTGAGGCGGTGGTCGCCACCGAGACCGCCGAGGGCTACGAGGCGGCGCTGGAGCTTATAGCCGCCGGCGTCCGCGTCGCGGCGGTGGTGGATGCTTCCGAAACAGCGACGGGCGTAGCAGCAGAGGCGGTGCGAGAGCGCGGGGTAACCATCCTGACCGGTCACCGCGTGGTCAAAGCTGCGGGACGCGGGAGGGTCAAGGCAGCCTATATTGCCTCCATCGGTGAATCAAGCCCGTCCGCTGCCCGTCGGATTCGTTGTGACCTGCTTTGTATGTCGGGCCAATTCCAGCCGGTGGACGCTCTGTTGCATCAGGCGGGCGCGTCCCAGCCCGGCGTAACACTGGCCGGTGGCGTCAACGGGGCAACCGGGCTGGACGCCGTAACTCGACAAGGCAGGGATGCCGGACTCAAAGCTGCCAACGCCACCCCTTCCCATGCCAGTGTCGCGCTGTTGCCGGAGCCGCATTCCGCGCCGCTCCCCGCGATGCCCGCCGGGAACAACGCGCGCACCTACGTCTGCTTCTGCGAGGACGTTTCGGCCCACGATATCGAGCAGGCCATCGACGAGGGCTTTGCAGACGTACAGACGCTGAAGCGGTATACCACGGCCACTATGGGGCCGTGCCAAGGCAAGATGTGTGGCCGTGCCCTGGCCAGTATCTGCGCTGCCCACGCCGGACCTGGGCCGAGCCGAAGGAACGGGACGGAACCGAGCCGCGAAGCGGGGGGCTTCTACATCACTTCGCGCCCGCCATATCAGCCGGTGCCGCTGGCGGTTCTGGCCGGGCGCGAGCGGATGCCCATCAAGCGGACGCCGCTGGACCATATCCACCGCGAACTGGGCGCTGCAATGGTCGAATCCGGGCCTTGGCAGCGGCCCCACAGCTACGGCTCTCCCACCGGCGAATGCGCCGCCGTGCGCGAGCGTGTGGGCATCATAGACGTCGGCACGCTGGGCAAGCTGGAAGTCCTGGGCCGCGACGCCCCGCAGTTGCTTGACCGCCTCTATACTCACCGCTTCTCCGACCTCCCCGTAGGCCGAATCCGCTACGGACTGATGACCTTCGACAACGGCGTCATCCTCGACGATGGAACGGTGACCCGCTTGGCCGACGACCGCTACTTTGTCACCACCACGTCGGGAAACGCCGATGTCATCGAAGAGTGGTTCAACTGGTGGAACGCCGGGGCCGCAAATTGCGCCCACGTGGTCAACGTTACCGCCGCTTATGGCGCGGTCAACGTCGCCGGCCCCAAAGCCCGCGAGACCCTGGTGAAGCTCACGGACATAGACCTTACGAGGCGCAATTTCCGCTATATGCGCTCGGCCCATGGCGATGTTGCCGGTATCCCTTGCCTGCTGCTGCGTATCGGTTTCGTGGGGGAAACGGGCTGGGAACTGCACTTCCCCGCCGAGTACGGCGAATATATCTGGAACGCCATCATGGAAGCTGGCCGCGAATTCGGCATCTCTCCCTTCGGCCTGGAAGCGCAGCGCATCCTGCGTCTGGAGAAGGGTCACGTCATCGTCGGCCAAGACACCGACGCCATATCCACGCCCCTCGACGTGGGTTCCGAGTGGGCCGTGCGTTTCGACAAGGAAGACTTCATCGGGCGGGGCGGGCTGGCTATCGCCTCTGACCACGGCCCGCAGCAACGTCTGGTCGGATTCATAATGCCCGGCGAAGCCGCGCCGGAAGACGGCACGCCAGTGGTGAGCGGAGGACGACCCATCGGCCGAGTGACCAGCGCCCGCCTCAGCCCCACGATGGGCCGGGGTTTCGGCCTAGCCTGGGTGCCGCCCCACCTGGCCGAGGAAGGCGCGTCCATCGAAGTCCTGGTTGACCATCGCCCCGTAACCGCCCGCGTAACCCTCCAGCCGGTCTACGACCCGGAAGGCCACCGGCTGCGGAGCTGAATAATGTCCGTTGCTGCCCCGGTAAGACGCACCGCCATGTATCACGCCCAGTTGGCTATGGGGGCCGTTATGGCCGATGCCGACGGCTGGCAGTTGCCTGTACACTACGGCGACGTTTCGCAGGAAGCGGCGTGGCTGCGCGAAACGGTCGGGGTATCCGACATCAGCCCCATCGGCAAGCTCCGGGTAGTTGGAGCGGGCGCGGCGCAGGCTGTCGGGGCGTTGCTGCCCGAAGCAGCAGAGCAGGCCCCCGGCTCTGTGAACGAAGCGGACTCGCCGCTCCAACGCGGCGGCAAGCTGCTGGCTGCTAGACTGGCCCCCGACGAGTTCCTGCTGCTGACTCCCGCCGGCGTAGCCTCGTCCGCTGTAGCCTCGTCCGCTATGGAAGCGGTGCAGACCGGCAACTACCCCTGCTCCCATGCCGTTGACGTAACGTCCGGGCTTTGCGGCGTGGCAATAGTAGGTCCAGCCACCCAAGGCATGATGAGTCGCATCACCGAGTTGGACACATCACCCCGGGCACTGCCCGGCCTCGCCTGCGTACAGTCCCGCTTCGCTGATGTCCAGGGACTGCTCCTGCGTCGCGACGTCAACGGCACAGCGATGTACCAGTTCTACGCTGGCCGGGAGTTCGGTGAATACCTGTGGGAAGTCCTCATCGAAGTCGCAAGAGAAGCCGGCGGCGGCCCCGTGGGCACCGAAGCCCTGTTGGGGCTGAGGGGATAGAGTCAAGGGTAGAGTGTCGAGATGTTTCAATTATTCCGCAAAAATCGGATGTGGCAGGTCCGGCCCCTCAAAGACCGCTATCGCGTGGTTATTATTGGCGGGGGCGTGCATGGGCTGTCCACCGCCTACTACCTGACCAAGCTGGGTGTAAAGGACATCGCCGTTCTCGACAAGGGCTACTTGGGCGGCGGGGCCAGCGCGCGCACCACGGCCATCATCCGCTCCAACTACTTGACCGTCGAGGGCATCCCCTTCTTTGACCAAAGCGTCAAGCTGTACGAGGGGCTGGCGAATGAACTCAATTTCAATCTGCTGTTCAACCAGATGGGGCGGCTGGACTTGGGCCACACCGACGCCGCAGTCTACGCCTTGCGGATGCGCACCGAGTTCAACCGCATCCTGGGCGTGGACAGCCGGATGATTGGCCCCGCCGAAATCAAGCGGCTGGTGCCGCCCATGAGCCTGCGGGAAGGCTTGCCTTTTCCCATCATCGGCGCTCTGTATCATCCGCCCTGCGGCGTGATTCGGCACGACGCTGTGGTTTGGGGATTCGGGCGCGGCGCAGACCACGGCGGCGCGGAGCTGCATCCCTTCACCGAGGTCACCGCCATCGACCGCGCCAACGGCCGCGTCACCGGCGTAGAAACCAGCCGTGGCTTTGTTGAGGCCGAGGTGGTGCTCAATGCCACCGCCGGTTGGAGCAGCGACGTGGCTCGCTTGGCCGGGGTTGACCTGCCCATCACCACCCACCCGTTGCAAGCGATGGTCACTGAGCCGCTCAAGCCGTTTCTCGACAAGACCATTTCCTCGGCCAACCTCCACGCCTACGTCTACCAGACCGACCGGGGCGAGGTGGTCATCGGCGGCGGAGTTGACCCCTATCCGTCCTACAGTATGCGGTCGGACCTGATGCCCATGGAGCAACTGGCCGGACACACTCTGGAAATGTTCCCCTGCCTCTCCAACGCGAAGGTGCTGCGCCAATGGGCCGGGCTATGCGACATGACCCCCGACTACGCCCCAATCATGGGCACTGTGGACGGGCTGGACGGATTTATCATCTCCTGCGGCTGGGGCAGTTGGGGCTTCAAGGCCGCGCCCGCCGCCGGCAAGAACATCGCCAGTCTAATCGCCACCGGGAATACGCCCGACCTAATCAAGCCTTTCGCCCTGTCGAGGTTCCACGAGGGCAAGCTGATAAACGAACGCGCCGCCGCCCCTGCCGCCGCCATCCACTAGACGTGATTAGAAATCGCCTCTCCTTCTGGGAGAGGGTGAGGGCGTTACCCCAATAACCCCAGGAAATCCACCCGGAGGCACTACCATGAGCGAAGAAATCTTCTACGCCGACGCCGCCACCCTGGCCCGCCGCATCCGCGAACGGTCGCTGTCGCCGGTGGAGGTGGCGCAGGCGCACTTGGACCGAATCGAGGCAGTCAACCCCAAGCTGAACGCCCTCATCGCCTTCCCCGACGGCGTGATGGAGCGGGCGCGCGAGGCCGAAGCCGCCATAATGCGCGGCGAGTCGTGGGGGCCGCTGCACGGCGTCCCCTTCACCGTCAAGGACTGCGTGGACACCGCGGGCGTGGTTACAACCCGCGGCTCACGGCTGTTCGAGAACCACGTCCCCGACGCCGACGCCACGGTGGTCAAGCGATTAAAAGACGCTGGTGGTATCTTTATCGCCAAGTCTAATATGCCTGAATTCGCCCTGTGGTGGGAGACTGACAACCTGGTCTACGGGCGCACCGAAAACCCTTGGATGATTGGCCGCACCCCGGGCGGCTCCAGCGGAGGAGAGGCTTCAGCCGTTGCCTCCGGTATGTCGCCGCTGGGCATCGGCAGCGACGTGGGCGGCTCCATTCGAGAACCGGCCAACTACTGCGGCATCGTCGGACTCAAGGCCACCCACGGCCGCATCCCACTCACCGGCCACTGGCCCGAAACCCTGTTGCGCTTCATGCACGTCGGCCCCATCGTCCGCAGCGTGGGCGACGCCGCTCTGGCCTTGAGCCTGCTGGCCGGGCCGGACGGCATCGACCATTACGCCCTGCCCGTGCCGCTGGCAGACCTTTCGCAGATGGCCTCGCCCGCCGGGCTGCGGGTGGGTTGGTGTCCCGAAGGGCCTTTCGCTCCCGTTGACCGGGAGGTGCAAGATACCGTCGCCTCTGCCGCCGCCGCGCTCGGCGAGTTGGGCTGTTCAGTGGAGCAGGTGGATCTCGAAGGCTGGCAGGACTGGCCGGGGCAGCAGATTTCCGCCCGGATATTCGCCGCAGAGGGCAGCAAGTACTTGGATCCCATAATCGAGGGCCGTCAGGATATGCTGGCCCTGTCGATGCAGCGCCGCCTGAACATCCCCGGGCCCAGCTACGACGAGTATCTGGAAGCGATGGAACAGGTGGAGCAGCTCCGCTCCGCCCTGATTGCGCTGTTTGCTCGCTTCGATGTGTTGCTTCTCCCCTCCGGGCCGGTGGCCGCGCATCCCCATGACACCCGCCGCCACGAAATCGGCGGCGAAACCGCCCCGCCCCGCCACGCCCTTACCTGCACCGTCCCATTCGACCTCACCGGCTCGCCTGCCCTCTCTGTGCCTTTCGGCCTGAGCAGCGGCGGACTGCCCATCGGCGTGCAACTGGTGGGCCGCCACTTCGAGGAAGCAACCATTCTGCGGGCTGGCGCGGCGTTGGAGGAACTGCACCGCCCCCGCCGCGGCCGGCCGCCACTGTAGCCCTCTCGTGATGACAACGTGAGTGCATTGACCGGCTCTGTGGTAAACTTCGCCATAGAGTACAACTAATGCTACGAAAGGCAGCGGAGGTATTGGTATGCCAGAGTTTGACCTCGTAATCCGCGGCGGCACTATTGTTGACGGAACGGGCATCCCCCGGTTCCGTGGCGACTTGGCTATCAAGGACGGACGAGTGGCGATGATTAGCGGACGCATCGCTGCCGCCGGCGCGAAGGAACTGGACGCCAGCGGCTGCATTGTCGCGCCCGGCGCAGTTGACCTGCACACCCACTACGACGCGCAGCTCAACTGGGACCCCTACGCCTCGCTGTCGGGACAGTTCGGCGTGACCTCGCTGACCGTCGGGCAGTGCGGATTTGGCTTTGCTCCGACGCGCCCGGAGGACCGCGACCTCAATATGCGGATGATGAACCGCATCGAGGCAATCCCCCTAGAGTCCATGCGTCAGGGTATGCGCTGGGACTGGGAGACCTTCCCGGAATACATGGACAGCCTCGACCGGCAGGGTCTGGGCGTCAACGTCGGCTGTCTGGTGCCGTTCTCGCCCCTGCGCGGCTACGTGCTAGGCATGATTCCGGCCCGCGAGCGCACCTCGGTCACCGAGGCCGAGCTCAATCAGATGAAGCAAATCCTCTACGACTCCATGAAGGCCGGAGCCTTTGGCATTTCGGCAGACAAGAACCTGGAAGACCGCCCCGAAGACGGCAGTTGGCTGCCCAGCCATGTGGCCTCCAGAGAAGAGTTCTTGGCCTTGTCGCAGGTTTTGGGGCAGTTCGGCGTGGGACACATCGGCTGGACCATCGGCATATCCGACGATCGCCCGGCGCAGCGCGATATGCTGGCCGAGATGGTGCGGATGAGCGGGCGCCCGCTCCACGTCATTCTCGGCGACGAGGAAGGCTATGAGTGGCTGAAAGAGGTCCGCGAAGAGGGCCTGCCCGTCATTGCCCAAGAAACGGCGGTTCCCGTCATCTCCGAGTTCAAGCTGTCGGAGTACAACCTGTTCGACTATATGTCCAACTGGGTTCAGCCTCTGGTCGGCAGCAAGGAAGAGCGCATAGCCAAGCTGTCGGAAGATGGCGTGCGCGTCGGCATGAAGCAGGATGTCATCGACCGTCCTCACCCGCGCACCGACTGGGCGCAGGTGCAGGTCGTTGAAGTGGCCCACGAGCGCAACCTGAAATATGAGGGCCTGAGCATCGCCGACATCGCCGAGGCCGAAGGCAAGGAGCCGCTGGACGCTTTCTTGGACATCGCGCTGGATGAAGACCTAGAGACGGAATTCGCCCATCCGGCCGGCGGACGCGGCGACTCCGACCACAAATACATCTCCAGCCCCTTCTCCCACATCTCGGTGTCGGACGGCGGCGCGCACACCCGGTTCCTGGTCAACAGCATCTGGCCGGTCTACTTCCTGGCCCACTGGATCCGGGAAAAGGAACTCATGTCGCTGGAGCAGGCCCACAATAAGATGAGCGCGCTTCCCGCCTGGTTCTCCGACATGAAGAACCGCGGCACCCTGCGCATCGGCGATTACGCCGACATCATGGTCTACAACATGGACGAGCTGGGCCTGCTCTATGACAAGCCCCAGTTCGCCACCGACTTCCCCGGCGGCGAGAAGCGGCTGGTGCAGATGCCCACCGGCATCCGCTACATCCTGGTCAACGGCACGCTCACCTTCCAAGAGAACGAATGCACCGGAGCGCTGCCCGGTACTCTGCTCCGCAGCTACGACCAAGTGGGCTAATCGCCCCCGCAACTACCCTAGGCAAACGGAAGGCCCCGCCACTCTCGGCGGGGTCTTTTTCTTCAGCCATTGCTGACATAAGGCATTGATTGATAAAAGTTCGACGCTTTCCGTAATGAATACAGTATAACACCGCCGAAGTTTGACATAGGTTTGCGCCGGGTCTAAACTGCGCTGAATCTGATGAAGACAAGGCTGGATTTTTACATTCCGATTATGGAGGCATTGGTATGCCAGAATATGACCTCGTAATCCGCGGCGGCACTATTGTTGACGGTACCGGCGTCCCCCGGTTCCGGGCCGACTTGGCCATCAAGGATGGCCGGGTGGCCATGATAAGCGGCCGCATCAATGCGGGCGGCGCGAAGGAACTGGACGCCAGCGGCTGCATCGTCGCGCCCGGCGCGGTGGATCTGCACACCCACTACGACGCGCAACTGAACTGGGACCCCTATGCTTCCTTGTCCGGCTGGTTCGGCGTTACGTCGCTCACCGTCGGCCAATGCGGTTTCGGTTTCGCGCCGACGCGCCCCGATGACCGCGACCTGAATATGCGGATGATGAATCGCATCGAGGCCATCCCTCTGGAGTCCATGCGTCAAGGTATGCGCTGGGACTGGGAGACCTTCCCGCAATACATGGACAGCCTCGACCGGCAGGGCCTCGGCGTAAACGTGGGCTGCCTGGTGCCGTTCTCGCCCCTGCGCGGCTACGTGCTGGGCATGATTCCGGCCCGCGAGCGCACCTCGGTCACCGAGGCCGAGCTCAATCAGATGAAGCAGATTCTCTACGACTCCATGAAGGCCGGAGCCTTTGGCATTTCGGCAGACAAAAACCTGGAAGACCGTCCCGAAGACGGCAGTTGGCTGCCCAGCCACGTCGCCTCCCGCGAGGAATTCCTCGCATTGTCCCAAGTGATGTCCCAATTCGGCGTCGGACATCTGGGTTGGACCATCGGCATATCCGACGACCGCCCGGCGCAGCGCGATATGCTGGCCGAGATGGTGCGGATGAGCGGGCGCCCCCTCCACGTCGTTCTCGGCGACGACGAGGGCTACGACTGGCTGGATGAGATGCGCGCCGAGGGCCTGCCGGTGGTGGCCCAGCTGGGCTCGGTCCCGACCATCTCCGAGTTCAAACTCTCCGAGTACAACCTGTTCGACTATATGCCCAACTGGGTCCAGCCGCTGGTTGGCAGCAAAGAAGAGCGCATCGCCAAGCTGTCGGAGGATGGCGTTCGGATTGGCATGAAGCAGGACGTTCTCGACCGTCCCCACCCCAGGACCGACTGGACCAGGCTACAGGTCGTCGAGGTGGCGCAGGAACGCAACCTGAGGTACGAGGGCCTGAGCATCGCTGACATCGCCGAGGCAGAAGGCAAAGAGCCTCTGGACGCTTTCCTAGACATCGCCCTCGACGAAGACCTAGAGACCGAATTCGCCCACCCCTCCAACAACCGGGGCGATGAAGTTACAGGCGAAAGGCTGAAGAGCCCCTACGTTCATATCTCGGTGTCGGACGGCGGCGCGCATACCCGGTTCCTGGTCAACAGCGTTTGGCCGGTCTACTTCCTGGGCCATTGGATCCGCGACATGGGGCTGATGTCCCTAGAGCAGGCCCACAATAAGATGAGCGCCCTGCCCGCCTGGTTCTCCGACATGAAGAACCGCGGCACCCTGCGCATCGGCGATTACGCCGACATCATGGTCTACAATATGGACGAGCTGGGCCTGCTCTACGATAAGCCCCAGTTCGCCACCGACTTCCCCGGCGGCGAGAAGCGGCTGGTGCAGATGCCGACGGGCATCCGTTACATCCTGGTCAACGGCACGCTCACCTTCCAGGAAAACGAATGCACCGGAGCCCTGCCCGGCAAGCTGCTCCGCAGCTACGACCAAGTGGGCTAGGGTTGTACGGTATCGTCAATGTAAGAAGGGGCGCACAATTGTGCGCCCCTTCCTGCATTGCCAAGGGACGGCGTTACGTGGTTATTCCTTCGTCCTTTGCCAGTGCCTTCATTGCTTCATACAGATAAGGGAACAATACCTTGGAGGCGTCTGATAGGACGAAAAAGACTACTTCCCCTTCTTCCGTGAGGTGGGCGGTGAGGTTCTCAGCAACATCCTCGCCCCAGTGAGCAGGACTCCCGTTCCCAATGTCGAGAGTGTCCGTTTCCGGGTCGTAGAAAATGTCCAGTTTATCGAGAATGACCGGCTTTACGTTCTCGATCTTCATTGGATCCCCCACAGTCTCATTTTATTCCGGTCCGGGAAAGCATTGAGCAACCGTCCGTTTTCCACTATAACGCGCAACCAGCGGCCACCTTCGCCCCATTCAGGGATGTAGCCCCAGTACCTTACCCTTCCACTAGGTTGCACCTCGGTGTGATAGGGGTCACTTAACACCCGTTCAATCCATTCGGGTTCAACCCCTACGTGCTTGTACTGAGCTCTTTCGGTGTAATACCAATGCGCATTCTCTATAATGCGTCGGGCGGGATGTTGGCTTTCGTCGGACAAGCGCTTGTCCCTACTCGTCGGGAACCAGCGCTACCAGCCGGCCCTCCTGCTTGGTTACCAAGAACACCTTCATCCGCAGGCCGGGGTTGTTGACGCAGCGGCCGTCGTTCTTCTCGTACTCGTAGCCGTGGGTGTCGCAGACGAAAACGTCCTCGCCCACATCCTCCACCTCGCCGCCCTGATGGGGGCACAGCGTGGACAACATACGGTAGCCCTCACTGCCCTTCACGAGAAAGTAATTGGCCGTGCCAACCTTTACCAGCTTCGGAAGGTCGCTGAAATTAGATTCCTCGCCCAGGTCCACCCGCACTTTCTTGGAGCGGGCCGAGCCGCTGATTTGCCGCATCGTGATTCTGTTGACCTGCCTCTCTGTAGCCATTCGCCAATACCCTCAACACGAAATCTTGCCCAGTATAGCAGACTCCGTTGCAGCCTTCGCCCAGCCTGTGGCGTCACAGACAAAACTCGTCCAAGATTCGTCATTGATTCGTAGCGCGAGCCGTGGCACAATTTGGGTACAGGAGGCAGATATGAGTACTGAAGCCGCTTTCACCGACCGCTATGGGATGCCCCTTACCACCAACTCCCAGACCGCCCTGGCCCATTATGCCGAAGGGCTGGACCTGGCGCTGTCGCAGAATTTCGGCGCCGAGGAAGCCTTCGCCCGCGCCGCCGAGTCCGACGAGGGATTTGCGCTGGCCCACGCTGGGCTGGCGTTCACGCAGTTCCTCAGGATCGCAGTGCCGGAAGCGCGGGCCAGCGCCGAGACTGCCGTCAAGCTTTCGTCGGGGTTAAGCCGCCGGGAACGGGGCCACGTCGACGTGGTTTCCAAATTCGTCAACGGGCAAAACCACGCCGCCACCGCCGCCGTCCAAGAGCATCTGAAGGAGTTTCCTCTGGATTCCATGATGCTGCGGCTGACCCAGCGGCTCTACACCCAGGGCTGCGTCGGCGCCGGCATCCCCGACTACCCGCCCCGGTTCTACCGGCTGATGACCGATGCCGCGCCAGCCTACGGCGAGGATTGGGCCTTCATGGGGCAGTACGCTTGGGCCAACCATGAAATCGGCAAGATGGCCGAGGGGCTCAGCTTGGCCGAGCGTTCGCTGGACCTTTATCCGGCCAATGCCGTGGCTGTCCACTCCATCGCCCACGTCTACTACGAGATGAGCCAGAACGACGAAGGCTCGTCCTTCCTCGGCGGCTGGCTGGACGATTTCGACCGTCGCGCCAGCTACCGTGTGCATCTGTCCTGGCACCAGGCCTTGTTCGAGTTGGCCCTTGGCCGCTACAACCAGGCATTGAGCTGGTACGAAAACGACATCCGGCCTTCGGTGCAGGAACTCAAGTACGCGGCCCTGGCCGACAGCGCGTCGCTGGTCTGGCGTATGCGTATCTATGGCGATACCGCTCCCACTGCTCCGTGGAACGAGCTGGTTGAGTTGGCTGCCCCGGCCGCCGCCCGGCCCGGCCCGTCCTTCCGGGATGCCCACGCCGCCCTGGCCTTCACTGCCGCTGGGGACGATGATTCCTTCGGCAAGTTGGTGGACGGACTACAGGCCATGGCCGACGCCGGTGACGCCTGCGCCCTAGAAGCCACGCTGCCGCTGGTGAAGGGTATAGGCGCCTTCGGGAGCGGCGACTACGCCGAAGCGGTGCGCCTTTTGGAGCCGGTCTACCCGCAGCTTACCCGCGTCGGCGGCAGCCACGCCCAGCGGCTGGTGTTCGAGGACACCCTGCTGGAGGCATACCTGCGGGCCGAGGAGTTCGACAAGGCCACCGATATGCTTCAGGAACGGCTGGGTCGCCGCGACTCCCCCCGCGAACGTTTCTGGCTCGCCCGCGCCCAAGCGGGTCAGGGCCACCAGCCGGAAGCCAAGGACAACGTGGCGCAGGCCAGGGAGTCCTGGCCCCAGGCCGACACCAATACTCCGGAATACAGTCGCTTGACTCAGTTGGCCGCCGACTAGAGGCGCTAACGGCAACCAACCGGCACCAAGGAAGGGGCGGGTGAAAATTCCCGC
The DNA here is from genome assembly GCA_965249065.1 of Dehalococcoidia bacterium. GTDB lineage: Bacteria > Chloroflexota > Dehalococcoidia > Lucifugimonadales > UBA3495 > VXOI01. The sequence goes on from CBDFLG010000002.1 coordinate 416,407, forward strand.
CCCTAATCGTTGCTCCAACTTATCGATCCCCCGGAGATGGTCAAGACCGCCTTCACTCTTGGCAAGCTCTCCGCTTCGGTGGTAAGAGGATTGGTGTCCACCAGCACCAAATCGGCCAGCTTGCCGGGCGCGATGGTTCCCTTCTTTCTGGCGGTTGCTTCCGCTGTCGCGGCGGCAATGGTGTACATCCTAAGGGCTTCCGCCATACTAACCCCCTGCTCTGCATGGTCATCGCCGGACAATGGGCGGCCATCGGCGGCGCGGCGGGTGACGGCGCTGTAAATCGCAGGCCATGGGTTGGGGTCTATGACCGGCGCGTCGGAGCCGAAGGCCGTGACAACCCCGGCGTGACGCAAAGCCCCTGCCGGGTAAAGGTGAGGCAGCAGCCGGTCTTCAACGTTCTCCCGGTATGCCGCTCCGTTGTGGTAGATAAAGCCGGGTTGCGTCACCACCGCAGCCCCCGACTCGCGCAAGGCGTCAATCAGATGCGGCGCGCCCTCGGCGCAATGCTCGATGCGGTCGGTGAGCGCGGGATGCCGGTTGACGGTCAACACCTCTGCGGCGGCAGCGATGGCCTCTTCCTCGATGCAGTGCAGCGCCACCGGGAACCCTCGTTTGTGCGCCCCTGCCACCATCTGCGACAGCTCCTCGATAGAGGGAACCAGCGCCCCGGTGGTCAAGGTGAGCATTATCTTGGCGTGTCCCAGCCGCAGCCAATCGTCGCCCGAACCGTACGGCAGCCCTGCTGAGGCCAGCTCGTCCAGCCGTTCCGCTCCGGCGAACATGGTGACCCGGCAGCGCAGTGCGCCTACCGACAGCAGGCGCTGGAAAGTATGCCATCGCTCTATGCCGTTATCTGCGCCCGCGTCCTGTACCGAGGTAATGCCGTAGCTGTTGAGCAGTTGACCGGAGGCCCGCATCCCGTTCTCAAAGTCTTGCGCGCTGCGTGTGTTTCCCAAGCGCTGACGAAGGAAGGGACGCATCTCGAAGAGTGTTCCCGTCGGCTCGCCCGTCGCCGGGTCTCGCTCAATCACGCCGCCGGGCGGGTCGGGCGTTTCACGGTGGATGCCGGCCAAGGCCAGCGCCCGGCTGTTGAGCGCGATGGCATGGCCGCTGCGGTGATCCAGCCATACCGGATGGCGCGGCGCGGCAGTATCCAGTTCCCAACGCTTGGGGTGGCGCCCTTCGGATAGTTGCCGGTCGTCGTATCCGTAGCCGCGCACCCAGCTTCCAGCCGGGCGCGACTCGGCCCACTGACGAACCAGGGCCTGCAACGCCGAAATCGAAGGCGCGCGCTGCGGACTGCAATCCAGGTCCTGCAACCGCCGAGCCAACCCAGGAAGGTGACAATGGGCGTCATTGAACCCCGGCAGCAGCGTCAGGCCCTGGCAGTCGATGATCTGCGTCCAAGCTGACGCTAATGGCCGAATGTGGGAGTTGCCGCCTACCGCCGCGATGCGCTCCCCCGCTACAGCGACGGCTTGGGCCAAAGGCCGCGATCGCTCCATGGTCAGCACGTTTGCGTTGACCAGAACGAGGTTTACACTAGGGAGCAAGATTGATGTTGGCACAGGCGGCGGCGGCTGTGAGCGCAAGCGTGGACGGCCCCTAGCCTGTCGGGCGGCTAGGGCGCGAACGCGGCGTCGTGCTGTTCGTCGGCGTGGTAGGAGCTTCTCACCAGCGGACCGGATGCCACGTGCTTGAAGCCCATTTCCAACCCGGCAACCCTTAGCTCCTCGAACTCCGCAGGGGTGTAGAAACGGTCAATGGCGATGTGCTTGGCCGACGGGCGCAGGTATTGGCCGATGGTCAGCAAGTCGCAGTCCACCCCCCGCAAGTCGCTCATCGTCTCCAGCACCTCGTCCGCCGTCTCGCCCATGCCTACGATGATTCCCGACTTGGTGACGGTGGACGGGTCAATTTCCTTGGCCTTGGCCAGCAGTTCCAGTGACAGGTTGTAGTTGCCCTTGGGCCGCACTCGCGGGAAGATTCGGACCGTGGACTCGATGTTGTGGTTCAACACCGCCGGGCCGGTCTCGATGACCCGTTGCAACGACGCCCAATTGCCGGCGAAGTCGGGGATCAGCACCTCAACCCGGCATTCCGGCGTCAACTCGCGTATCCGGTTGATGCAGGCCGCGAAGATGTAGGCGCCGCCGTCTGGCAGGTCGTCGCGGTTCACTGACGTAATGACACAGTAGCTCAGGCCCATTGCCTTGACCGTGTCGGCCAGCCGCTTCGGTTCCTGCAAGTCGATTCCGATGGGGCGGCCGGTGGTGACGGCGCAGTAGTGGCAACGGCGGGTGCAGATGTCGCCTAGAATCATAAAGGTGGCCGTGCCGCGCCCCCAGCACTCGCCGATGTTGGGGCAGTGCGCCTCTTCGCAAACCGTGTGCAACTCCTGGCTGCGCATCAGTTCCTTGAGGTGCATATAACGCGGACTGCCGGGCATCTGCACCTTCAGCCACTCGGGCAGGCGGGGCCGCAGTTCAACGGTGTTCTTCGTCTGGGTCATCGAGTCCCCCGGGAGCCGTTGAGTAAGTCTTTAGAGCCATTATAGCAAGTTGAGAGGGTGGGCGGCGTCAGAGCAGTTGCACCAGCCGGGGCGTGACGCGGCACTTCTCGGCGGTGATGATGGCGTCAATGTGGGCGGCGGCCTGTTGCAGACCATCGTTTTCGTTGACGACGCGATAGTCGTATTCGTGAATCCGGGTCAGCTCTTCCTCCGCAGTTTGCAGGCGGCGCTCCAGTTCCGGCGCGGATTCGGTCATGCGGCCCTGCAGCCGTTGCCGCAGGTCGGCCACCGACGGGGGAATCAGGAAGATGAGCAAGGACTCCGGGGCTATGCGGCGGACGGTGGCCGCGCCCTGCACGTCAATCTTCAGGAAAACGTCCCTGCCCGAATGCAAGGCGTCGCGCGCCTGACTGCGCGGCACGCCGTACCATCGGCCGTGGACCTCGGCGCACTCCAAGAACTCGTCTCGTTCCTGCATCCGGGCGAAAGTGTCATCGTTCAAGAAGACATAATCCACGCCGTCCCGCTCGCCGGGGCGCATTTGGCGGGTGGTCGCCGTCACCGCGAAGTGCCAAGGGCGGTCCAGCTTCCGCAGTTCGCCCAGAACCGCGTCCTTGCCCACGCCCGACGGCCCGGACAGCACCACCAGCAGCGGCGGCGAGGGGCTGGCTTCGGGAATGAGCGAAACCAAAGGCTAAACGCTCCTTCCCTTTCCCCTAGGGTTGGGGTGGGGGCCCACCTGCGCCAGCGCGTCCAGGTCGTCCCAGAAGCCGGGGTAGGACACCGAGGCGTCGGCTGCTCCGTGTACTGCCGTCTCCCCGTCGGCCAGCAGCCCGCAGACTGCCATCGCCATGGCCAGCCGGTGGTCTCCGTGGGACTGGCAGGCCGCGCCGTTCAGCCCCCCAGTGCCGCGAATCACCATGCCGTCATCCAGAGCCTCGATGTTTGCTCCCAGCCGGGAAAGCTCCTGGACCGTGGTGGCGATGCGGTCGGACTCCTTGACCCGCAGCTCTGCGGCGTCGCGGATGACAGTTTCTCCACTGGCGAAGCAGGCAGCCACGGCCAGAATCGGCGCCTCGTCCAGGATTCGGGGAATCATGTCGCCGCCGATTTCCGTGCCCCGCAACTCTCCTGGGGTCACCAGCACGTCGGCCACCGGCTCGCCGCCTTCAGTTCGCTCATCCAGCAGTTGCAGGCTGCCCCCTGCGCCCATGGCCAGCAGGGCGTCTATGATGCCGGTGCGGCTGGGGTTCAGCCCGACACCGCGCACCAAGACCCGCGAATCGGGATGGCACAGCCCGGCGACAATCCAGAAGGCCGCTGAACTGATGTCGCCAGGCACGGCGATGTCCACCGCCCGCAGCGTCCCCGGATGCAGAGAGAGGTCCAGCCCGTCCTCCTCTACTATCGCCCCCATCGCCGTGACCATCCGCTCCGTGTGGTCGCGGGACAGCGCCGGCTGGTGAATCAACGTGTCGCCGTCAGCAGACAGCCCTGCCAGCAGGATGCACGATTTCACCTGCGCGCTGGCTACCGGCAGGTCGTATTCGATGCCCCGAAGTGAGCCGCCGCGGATGACCAGCGGGGCCAGCGACCCGTCCTGACGGCCCGTGACCTGCGCCCCCATCCGCTGCAAGGGGTCAACGATGCGCCGCATCGGACGGGAGCGCAACGAGGCGTCCCCGGTCAGCACCGACAGGAACGGCTGCGCCGCCAGCAGGCCGGAAAGCAGCCGCATCGAAGTGCCGCTGTTGCCGGCGTCGAGAATGTCTGCCGGCTCTTGCAACACCGGCCCGCGGCCAACGATGGCGTACTCGCCGGGGCTGCCGCCGTCCACGATTTCCGCGCCCATACCCCGCAGGCACGCCAGAGTGGACATAACGTCCTCGCCGTTGGACAAGCCGGTAACTCGGGCCGTGCCGTAGGCCATGGCGTTGAGTATGAGGGAGCGGTGCGAGATGGACTTGTCTCCCGGCACCGCCAACTCGCCTTGCAACTTTCCGGGCCTTGTGATAGTGCGGACAGCTTTATCAGCCGCCATATTTCTCTCGGAAGATGTTATAAATTCCCGCTCCCTCCGGGAGGGGTTGAGGTCAGGGCGTACCCGGACTATCCGGCATATTGGAGTCTGCTTTCCAATTATATCTGCTGCTAATTTCTACTTCCGGTTGCGCTTGCTTCGGTCGCCGTCTTTTCCGCGATCGAGGAAACGGCGCTGGGCTTCCATTCCCTTACTGCCCAGGAGCATCTCTCCCATAGATTCTGAGAAGCTGGGAATTGCCGACGCGCCCTGTTGCGTGCGGCCTCCTGGCGTAACCGCCCCAGCCAGCCAGCGGTTCCTTTCTTCGGAGGCGTGCTCGAAAAGCTCTTCAACCGTTGCCGGGTCGGGGCCGGAGTCCTCATTCAGTATGTTGCGTATTTCGTAAAGCTCCCGGATGAACGAGTCAATCCAACTGACGATGGGCTCGCGGTTGGTAATCGAAATGTCGCGGTGCATGATTGCGTCGCCGGAGGCCAGCCGCGACAGGTCACGGAAGCCCGACGAAGCAAGCTGGGCGATGTCGTCCCAGTTGGCGCTCTTCGACACGGTTTGCATCAGCGCCACCGACATCATAAATGGCAGATGGCTGACCGCGGCGACAAAGCTGTCGTGTTCGTCGGCGCTGATAAAAAAGGGCTTGGCTCCGACGGCTTCGGCTATTGTTGCAACCGACGAAACGGCCTGCTGCGATGTGTCGGCGCTGGGTACTACACAATAGGCTTTGCCGCTGAACAGGTCGGCGGAAGCGTGTTCCGGCCCAGCGGTTTCCCGTCCTGCCATCGGATGTCCGCCGACGAACTGCGCTCCCTGGGTCAGAAACTCCGAGGCCCACTCGGCGACCACCCGCTTGGAGCTGCCGACGTCGGTCACCACCACGTCTTCCCGCAAATGCGGGCCGATGGTTTCCATCAGGTCACGCATCGCCATCACCGGCGTGGCCAGCACCACTACGTCGGCCCCGTCAATGGCTGGACGGATGTGCCCCTCCACCTTGTGGAACGCGCCCCGCTTCTGCGCCCCGGTGCGGGCGCTGCTGTCGTAGTCCGTTCCCGCCAATTCGAGGTTGCGCAAGTCCGACTGCCGGAGGGCCAGCGCCAGAGAAGTTCCGATCAAGCCGGTGCCGATTATCGCTATCTTGGCCACAACGCCCGCCTCCTGAGCCTGTTCTGATCCTGACGAAGAACCCGCCTCCCCTCTGATTGCAGCAGGGCGGCGTCAGAGCAACATTCTACAACATCCCGCCGCCCGCAACACCCTGCCGATGCGCCCGATGCCAGGCCGGGCTAAAGCGTGGCCACGGCGGCCTCGGCAATGTCGGTGCGGACGACTTTTCCGTAGGGCTGTCGCTCGCGGCACATACCGGCCGCCAGTAGAATGTCGTGCAGGTTTTCGTACTCCGGTCTTGCCAGCACCGGAGTCACCGGCCACTGTTCTTGGCCTTGGTACCGGGAGATGGATGCGGACAGCACCTCTTGCGAGGTCTCCGGGAAGAACTCCGAAACCGCCTCGGCAACCTCCTCTGGTTCAGCGGACGACAGCCAATGCAGAGCCCGGGCAAACCCGACGGTAAAACGCGCCGCCGTATCCGCCCGTTCTTCCAAGAATTTATGGGTGGCTGCGAAGGAACTGTAGGCCAGGTGGCCGTTCTCGGGTCCCAACGCTGTCAGCAGGTGCCCCGCGCCGTCGGCAATCAACTGCTGCACCACCGGCTCGGCCACATGGACGTACTCCGCGCGTCCCTCTCTGAAGGCCGCCACCCCATCGTCCAGCGAAAGGCCGGTCAGCAGTTCCAGTTCCGAGAGTTCGATGCCGTGGCGGCGCAGCGCGTATTGGAACGAGGCCCAAGGCATCGGCGAGAAGCCCACGGGAATCACCCTGCTGCCGCGCAGAGACTCCCAGTCGAAGGTCTCTTGGGGACGGCTTCCCAAGATGAAAAAGCCATCCCGCGAGTTTATCTTGGCAAAATGCTGTGGCACCGTTTCCGCGCCCCAGTCGGAGGCGATGATGGAGCGCATGATTCCGCTCTGCACGATGTCGGCCGCGTCGTGATGCAGGGCGCTGAGCGGATGGGGGAATTGCGACGGGCAGGTGCTGAACTCCACGTCCAGCCCCTCTCGCTCCAGAAACCCGCCGGCCACCGAGACGTAGATAGGCGTATAGAAGATGGAGCGCCAAGTCTCCATCAGCCGCAACGGGTGACGTGGCGACGAGGACATATCTCCCTACTCCTCCAGGAAGGGTAGCAGCGCGCCCAGAAAGCCCTCCGGGTCTTCCACCTGCGGGATGTGACCGATGCCGGGCAGGATGACCTTGCGCGCGTTGACAATGTTGTTGTGCAGCAGTTCCTCGCCGTCGCGCAGGCGGTCAATTTCCCCGTACAGCACCATCGTTGACGACGCCTTGATCAGCGGCAGCCGCGACATGATATCGTACGAGGCCAGCGACTCCATCAAGTTGCGGACCCACGGCCCGGCTTTGGCGCGGCTGGCGTTGTTCTTGTCCAGCCATTCCTCCGTCGGGTTGGCGAAGGTTGTGCCGTCCTTCAGGTCCTGGAGCGTGCGCGGCTTGGGCATACCGTCGCCGTCGTATTGGGCCAGCGTGTCGGCCAGCCGCTCCTTGGCGGTGAAGACGTTCCACACCGGCGCGCCAATCAGCGTCAGCTTGTCGACCCGTTCGGGGAAGCTGGCGGCAGTCTCCGTAGCCAGCACCGCGCCCACCGAGTTGCCCACGACGTGCGCCCGGTGGATGTTCAGCACCTGGCAGGCCTCGTCTAGGGCGCGGGCATAGTCGGGCAGGTTGAAGTGGCGCTGAGGCTTGTCGGAATCGCCATGCCCCAGCATATCAAAGGCGTAGACGGTGTAATTCTGGCTGATGGCGTCAATGACGTATTCCCAAGTCCAGACCGACGTGCCCAGCGGATGCAGCAGCACCACCGGATAGCCGGCGCCCTTCTTGACGAAGTGCATATTCCCCTCAGGGGTTGGGACGCTGTCGGTGAGGTCGCGGCGAACGAACAGAGCCATGGGGCCTCCTCTATCAGCAAGCAATATCGTGCCGGAAAGCGGGGCCGCCAGTTGCGGCGGCATACCCCGCGCCTTTGGCGCTATGGTATCACGCCCGGAACATCCCCGCAGCCCGCCGGGCGATTTTCCCCGGAATATGCCTGCGGAAGTGCCAGCGGCCCGGCAGTGCTTATGTGCGTAGTCGCTGGTAAACTGATTCCGTTACGCCGATACGACGCCGAGGAACTGCCGATGACTACCAAAACCCGCTACGACATGATTCCCTACCAGCGGGAAGAGCGCAGCATATATGACGGCCTCTGCTTTGATCCCGACCAGTTGGAGCCACCGCCTGAAGCCATGTACCAAGAACCCGTCCTTAAAGAAATAATGCCCGTTCTGGCTGCTAGGTTCACTGATCATAACCGCCGCTCCGATGTTTTGCTCAGCAGCAACACCTTTATCTGCTACGACCGTCGTAACCTCAACTTCCGTGTGGGGCCGGACTGCTATCTCGCCTTTGGCGTCAATGATGGCGCCATTCGCGACCGTCGTCTCTATCTGCCTTGGGAGGCGGGCAAGATGGCGGACTGGGTGCTGGAAGTCGCCTCCCAGACCACGGCGCGGCACGACGTCACGGTTAAGCGGGACATATACCAGCGAATCGGCGTACCGGAATACTGGCGATTCGACATCACCGGCGGCGCCTACTATGGCGACCCCCTGGCTGGCGATGTACTGGTAAACGGCCTCTATCGTCCGCTGGAACTGACCACCGAACCCGACGATGTGCTCAAAGGGTACAGCCCGATTCTAGGACTCAGCCTTTGCTGGCACGACGGCGAAATGTATTTCTATGACCACGAAACCCAGTCGTATCTGACCAACTGGGCCCATGACCAAGAGACTCTTCGGGAGGCGCAAGCCGAGCTTACGGAGACACAGGCCGAGCTCCGTTCCGAGCGCGCCGGTCGAGCAGCCGACCAGGCCCGGATTAGGGAATTGGAACAACAAATACACCGCCGCCCGTTGGAGAGCTGCCTGTTGGAGAACTGAAGGTACGGCGGCGCCCCCACAGACACCTGCCCTAGTTTGACCTTTCGAGGTCTGTATGCCAGAATCCAAACGTACAATAACAGGGACTGGTAGGCTGATCGGGTTGTAGAGGGATAAGGTGCGAGAACCTATCTGGACCAGAGACCGGCTGCGCCGCTTGGTACACCGGGAGATTGGAGACTACCGGATTATAGTCGTTTCCAACCGGCAACCCTATGTTCACGAGTTGATCGACGGCGAGTTGCGCGTCACCACTCCCGCTGGCGGCGTCACCACCGCCATTGACCCGCTGATGCAGGAATGCGCCGGCACCTGGATTGCCCACGGCGGCGGTGCGGGCGACTACCTAGCGGTGGACGATAAGAACCGCGTCATGGTTCCCCCCGACGACCCCGCCTACACCCTCCGGCTGGTCTGGCTGACCGCAGAAGAACAGCAAGGCTACTACTACGGTGTTTCCAACGAAGGGTTGTGGCCCCTGTGCCACAATGCCTTTATCGAGCCCACCTTCGAGCAATCCGACTGGGATACCTACACCGCGGTAAACCGCACTTTCGCTCAGCACGTTACCGAGGAAATCAACGGCGGGCCGGCGGCGGTTTTCATCCAGGATTACCATCTGGCCCTGCTGCCCCGCTTTCTTCGCGACGCCGACCCTGACGTGATTACCGGACAGTTCTGGCACATTCCTTGGCCCAACTATGAGGTGTTCCGTATCTGCCCTTGGCAGGACGAGTTGCTGGACGGGCTGCTGGGTAACGATATGCTCGGCTTCCACCTCGGCGACCATTGCAACAACTTCATGGAAGCGGCATCGCGCATCTTGGGCGCCCGCGTTCACGAGGAATACAGCTTGGTTTACCACCGGGACGACTCCACGCTGGTCCGACCCGTTCCCATCAGCGTCGACTTCGACCAACTGGAAACCGAAGCTCAAAGCCCCGAGGTTGCCGACGAGATGGAGCGGATAACTGACGAGTGGGGGCTGCAAGACCAGATAATCGGTCTGGGCATCGACCGGATTGACTACACCAAGGGCATCCCGCACCGCATCCGCGCCATCAACCGCTTCCTGGAGCAGAACCCCCAGTACATCGGCAAGATAGTATTCATTCAGGCCGGGGTGATGAGCCGCACCAACATCATCGCCTATCAGCAGCTTTCGGACCAGATTGACCGCCTGCTGGACGACGTGAACAGCCGCTTCGCCACCGACGACTGGCAGCCTATCTTGTATATGCCCACTGACCTGCCCCACCTGACCCTGATGGCCCTGCGGCGGCTGGCCCGCTTCTGCGTGGTAAGTTCACTGCACGACGGCATGAATCTGGTTGCCAAGGAATATGTCGCCACCCGGTTCGACCATGACGGCGTTCTTATCCTCAGCCCATTCACCGGCGCAGCCTTGGAACTGACCGACGCGCTTATCGTCAACCCCTACGATGTGGAGCGGTTCGCCGATGCCATCCAAGAGGCCATAGAGATGCCGCGCCGCGAGCGTCAGGTTCGCATGGCCAACATGAGGGCCGTGGTGCAGGAAAACAACATCTACAAATGGGCGGCCCGCTCTCTTGTCGATATGATGCAGGTCGGGCGTCGCGCCCGCCGCCCCATCCGCAGCGTCTAACGCGCCAGTGGCATACTTGTGCCTGTGCCTGTTTCTCTGACTGCCCCTTGCGGGCCTAATTCCATGAACGGCGAGCCTTCCCGCCTGCGCCCTGCTTCATGGCCCATCTGCTGAACATCTGGCCTTCGGTTAGGGCCCGCCTGCTCCGGGCCGGGCGCGTTCTCATGCTGTTCGATTACGACGGCACGCTCACGCCCATCGTGGCCCGGCCCGAGGAGGCGCTGCTACCTGTTGAGGTGCGGCGGGATCTGGCGGCCCTGGCGGCGCATCCACGCTACATAACCGGCATTGTCAGCGGGCGCAGCCTGGATGATCTAGCGGCGCTGGCCGACGTTCCCGGCCTGATTCACGCCGGCAACCACGGCATGGAAATTCGCGGCCAAGGGCTGGAGTTCACCCACCCCGGAGCGATTGCCGCCCGAGAAACCCTGGCGCGGACACAATTGATACTGGCCGGCTCTTTGGTCCATATCCCAGGCATAATTGTAGAAGACAAGGGGCTTTCCCTGACCGTCCACTATCGCGCCGCTCCCGAGCCGCTGCGCGGTGAGGTTGACTCCGCGGTGGTGGAGGTAACCGCCCCATACGTCGAGAGCGGCGAGCTTCGGCTAACTCGCGGCAAGATGGTCGTTGAGGTGCGCCCCGCTATCGCTTGGGACAAGGGCAAAGCCATCGAGAAAATCCGGGAGGAATGCGGCGGCCAACCCTTTCCCGTCTACTTTGGAGATGATCGCACTGACGAAGACGGCTTCAAGGTGGTGCAGGACATGGGCGGCCTGGCGGTGTTTGTGGGCGGCGCCCGTCAAGGCACGACGGCCCTGCATCAGTTGGAGTCGCCGCGAGAGGTGGCCGAAACGCTGCGCCTGCTGCTGGAGCAACCATAAGGGCGGGATGTCCAACCCGCCCCTGCGCTTTCAGCAGTTCCGCTCGATTTCGTGTAGTTTGTCTATGCGCCGCTGGAAACGGGCTTCGGGAGTGAAGCCCGCCCCGATGAACGCCCCGATCACTTCTTTGGCGGTCTCGATGCCAATGACGCGCCCGCCCAAGCAGAGCACATTCATGTTGTTGTGCTCCACGCCCTGCCGCGCCGTGTAAGTGTCATGGCAAAGGCAGGCGCGGATACCGCTAACCTTGTTGGAAGCGATGCTGGCCCCTACCCCGCTGCCGCAAATCATAACGCCCCTCTCCGCAGTGCCGGCGGTCAGGGCGCGTGCAACCGCGGCGGCAAAGTCGGGGTAGTCGTCGGCAGGGTCAATCGTATGCGCTCCAACGTCCACCACATCATGCCCCGATGATTCCAGCCACGGGACAATCTGGGCCTTTAGGTCGAATCCGGCATGGTCGGCGCCGACGGCCACCTTCATGGGCAGAGGCTCCTCAGTGGGTTGCCGGACGCCGCAGAAGGGCGCCGCCCGGGACATGGTAAGGATACCCGTCCCGCCGCTGCTTCGCCAATGCCTAGCGTGACTAGGCATTGGCCTGCATCGGCCCGCTGCCCAGTCGTCGCGGGCGTGGACCGTCCAAGCATAGTGCAGCTCGGTATAGCACCCCAAAAATAGAGGGAAGGCATAGAAGGTGTCGCACCAGGGCCTGTTACAGATTTCGCAAAACGGTTAGCATCGCCGGTGATACTGCCTGCGGCTGCTTACGATACTGCCTGCGGCTGCTTACGTGGAATCGAACTTTGCCGTCAGCCTAGCCGCAGGGTCTTGTCATTCTCGAGGAAAGTTCCCTCTCCCTCTGGGAGAGGGTTAGAGCCTGCCCCCGCGAAAGCGGGGGGTGAGGGCGTCCCCAAGCAGGAAAACCTAATGCCTTCCTGCCATACCCGCCGGACGTCCCTCCATCAGCAGCACAGCCCCGTTCCATCGCAACCGCCCTGAGCCTGAAAACTAAAACTGCTGACAGTTGCCCCTTGCCAAGCCCTGTGACGCTTCCCTACCATAATACCAGTGAAGTCGTGACACCCGCCCTAAATCCGTCCGCAATCCGGCCCCGCGGCGGAACTCAAAAAGTGAGCGGAAATGACCGGAAATGGCCGGGAAACGAAAAAATCCAGCCACTCAGCCGGAAATGGCCGGAATTGACCGGGAAACCGAAATAAATCCAGCCACTCAGGCAGCATCGGGAAGTGAAGCCATGTCATTGAGCCAAATCAGAAACCGCATCAATTACCTGCGCCGCAAATACACCCTGCCCCTCGCCGTCTATCGCCTCCGCCCCCAAGCCGAGGAATTCTGCCACCAATGGTCCGTTGCTCAGGCCGACCGCAAACCCGCTCCCGAACCCCAGCCCTTCATCCGGAAGATTGTCTCCGCCGGATTCAGCCTCCCCACCTTCATGGAACTCCACAAATACCTAGAGCGGTGCTGCCACAACAACACCCGCCCCGATGTCAAGGGAATCATCCGCTGCCTTCTCCCCCAGGCCGAAGAGCAAGGCTGCCTCGAAGCGCTCCGCTGGGACCGCGCCGCAACGTAGGCGCAACGCAGGAAGGTTAAGAAGGTCTTGTAACCCCTCCACCCCGGCTCAGATGGAGAGAGAATGAAAAGGCCCGTCCTGCCTAACCTCATCTCTGGTTCGCGCCAGGGTGTATGCCGTGTTAGACTGGCATATCTAGCTTTGACCAACCTGAGCGCTGGGAAATGGAATGATCAAGGTAGTTACATTCGACTTCTACAACACTCTGGTCAAGTTCTGGCCCCCTCTGGAAGACATCCAGGTGGCCTCCTGCCGCAAGATGGGCCTGACCGTCTCGCGGGACGCAATCCGCCGGGGCTACGCCAAGGCCGACATTCTCTTTAACCGTGCCAACGAGGATGAGCCGCTATCGCTGCGTTCGACAGAGCGTCGGCTGGAGTTTTTCGCCCAATACGAGCAGCTAATCCTGGATACCGCCGGCATTCCGGTGACTCTGGGGCTGGCGAGCCAGATTTGGGCGCTGGCTATTGCCGTGCCCAAAGAGTTCACCCCATTCGAAGAGACTCTTCCGACTCTGGAAGGCCTGCGAGACCGGGGTTTTCGCTTGGGTGTGATTACGAATCTGCGGGGCGACCTTGAACCTCTTATACGCCAGGCCGGCCTGTCTGATTGTTTGGAGTTCTGCGTCAACTCCACTTTGGCCGGGACGGAAAAACCCCATCCGCCGATATTCCTGGAGGCCCTGCGCCGCGCCGCAGTCGCGCCCGAGGAGGTGCTGCACGTCGGCGACCAAATACGCTCTGACGTGGCCGGAGCGCGGGCAGTGGGGATGCAGGCCGCCCTGCTGGACCGTGGCGGCTGGCACGAACCGGTGGACGGATGCCCCAAGATATCCCATCTCGGTGAACTGATCGGACTGCTGGAGTCCTGATCCGGTAACTCGATTTTGCCCTGACCTCTCAGTGAGAGAGGCAACTTCTCGATCGTCAGGAGGGCCGCTATGACACAGGAAACCCACAACGGTGACCACGACCATTCCGCAGTCCGGGTGGCCGTCTGGTACGACTACATTTGACCGTGGTGCTATATCGGCCTGGAGCGGGTCGAAAAGCTGGCCAAAGAGTTCAACATCGAGGTAGAGGGCCGCGCCTATCTGTTACGTCCCGACACTCCGCGTGAGGGCGCCGAGCGCGCGCCGCGCGCCGGCGAAACGGACGATGAGCTGTCGGAGCCGCTGCGCGGGCAAGCGCGGGAGTCTGGGCTGATTATGCGTCCTCCGCCCTACACCCCCAACACGCTCTACTCGCTGGAAGCCACCGAGTACGCCCAGCAAAAGGGCAAGTTCATCGAATTCCACCACGCCGCCTACAAGGCCTTCTGGGATGACCGGAAGGACATCGGCCAGATAGATGCGCTGGTGGACATCGCCAACGGCGTCGGGCTGGACGGCGTGGACATGGCCCGCAGCCTAGAGGCGGGCGAACATTCGCAGACCGTCATCGCCCAGTACCAGGAGGCGCTGCAATACGGCATCAACGGTATTCCGACCTTCCTGGTGGGCAACCTGATGTTCACAGGCGCCCATCCCTATCCCATTTTCAAGCAGGCCATGGAGCGTTACCTGAGCCAGGAGTAACGCCCTTCCGCACGGCCAGGAAACCCCGGAGATTTGCGCTATGGGAGATTGCCAACACTGCGGAGAGAAGGCCGGACTCTTCCGCAGTGCCCACGGTGAGTGCCGCTCGGTACACAACGCCGGTTGGGACGAAATGGTGGCGGTGGCGGCGCGGGCCGCCGAGTCCCCGGGTTTCAGCCAAACGCAGTTGCGGCTGGACCTGCTCGCCATCGCCCAGCGTTCCTTCTACGACGGCGAGGGCATCAACGCCGCCATCGCCGAGGGCTGGCATTGCGCCGTCAAGTCCAGCTTGGCCGATGGCATTCTCACTCAGGATGAGGAAGCCAGGCTGCGCGACTTCCGGGACCGCTTTGCCATTGAAGGCCCGGAGGATGTCCAAGCGACCTTGGCCAGCGCCGCCCGCGACCGCGTGATGCTGGACGCCCGCCTTTCCGCGCTGGCCACTACCGGAAGGGAAGCCGCCCTGAATGGCTTGGCGGATTCGCTCCGGGAACTCGGCCTATCGCCATCCGACGAGCGGCGATTGCTGGCCCAAGCCTGGGAAGCAGCAGTGGAGGGTTCGCTGGAAGACGGCGTTCTCTCTCTGGACGAAGAGGCGGCCCTGATTCGCTACCTCGACCGCTTCGGATTGACGGTGGCCGATGTGGACCGCAACGGCGCTCACCGGAACATGGTCAAGTCGGCCGTCATCCGCGAGTTAGCCGATGGAATCATCCCTGACCGCCTGAGCGGAGCAGTCAGCCACCCCTTCAACCTGATGAAGTCCGAGAAGCTCGTCTGGCTGTTCGGCGGAGTGGACTACATCGAGACCAGGACCATGCAGGAGCGGCGCGGCACTTCCCACGGCGTCAGCATTCGCGTAACCCGTGGGCTGTACTACCGGCCCAGCGCCTTTCGCAGCCGGGTGCATGAGTGGGAGGAGGACATCCACGCTGACACCGGACTGCTCGGAGTCACCACCAAGCACCTGTACTTCCACGGCGCCAAGAAGCGGTTCCGCATCCGTTTGGACAAGATCGTGTCCTTCGAGCCTTACAGTGACGGCATCGGCATCATGCGTGACGCCCAGTCGGCCAAGCCCCAAGTCTTCTCCGTTGGGGACGGCTGGTTCATCTACAACCTAGTGACCAATATATCCAGCCTCTAGCCGCCGGCTCTACATCGAAGGGGAAAGCGCAGAGGCCGCGTACCCATCTACGCGGCCTCACCGATGTGATACCTGCTTTGTGCCTTGGGCTGGCCCGCCGGCCTACGGAGCCACGCTCTTGTGGACTGACCGCACTACCAGCACCGGGCCGCCGGACTGGCGGACCACCCGCTCGGCCACGCTGCCCAGGATCATCCGGCCCACCCCGGAACGCCCGTGGGTGGTCATGGCTACCAGGGCGTTTGGCCCTGAGGTGGCGAGGTCAACAATGGAATCTGCCGCGGCGCCCTGCATGACTCGTTCTTCCACTGAAGTCACACCCTGCTGGACCAGGCTGGCCTTCACGCCGCTCAGGTAGCCCTGCGCTTCGCCGTCCACCGCTTCCGAGAAAGATTGGAAGGAAGGCAGGGCAGGGGGCAGGACTCTGAGACCCATGGACATGGCCTGATAATACTCGGCCTCGGAAAGGGTGATTCTAACCAAGTCTACGGACAACCCCATAGCCGTTGCCAAATAGGCAACGTGAGGCAAAATCTCCTCGGCTACTTCCGAGCCGTCCACCGGCACGATCAACCGCTCCAGAGAGCTTTCCTGATCGGCTGGCGGTTCGGCCTGGGACCGGATGATGAGGAGGGGGTTGTGCGCTAGGTGGAGCACCTTGTCAGCCACGCTGCCCATCCACCAGCGAGCCAGACCGGAGCGCCCGTGGCTGGCCATCGCGATGAGAATGCCGGGGTCTTTGGCGGCTTCTTCGACGATGGCTGCCGCAGGCTCGCCGTGGGGCGACGTGGTGTCTATGCTCAACCCCGCCCCCCGCAGCCTGGCGGCTGCCGACGCGAGATATCCCTCGGCGTGGCCGGCGCGGTGGCTCTCCGTATGCTGCCAGTAAAGCTCCGGATTCAAAGAGCGGCTGATGTTGGGATGCTCCGGCTCAACGGCCATAAGCAGAGTCATGGGCAACGACAACCTGGAGGCCAGCGCCCGGGCATAGGGCAAAACTTGCTCCGAGAACTCCGAGCCATCCAACGGCGTTAGAATCCGAGTGTACATCGAGATTGTTGCTCCTCCCCGGGTTCTTGCCTCGCTTGGATCGGATGCCTGAATCGGTCGTCAGTCGTCCGCTGTTGCTGTGGCCAGCCCGCCGCTGGGCAAGGCCTCCCGCCCGTCGCCATTGCTTTCGATGGCGGCGGTGGTTACGGACTCGGACAGCAAGCCATAGTTCACCGCGTACAGGCGCTCGTAGACGCCTCCCAAGGCCAACAGTTCGTCGTGGCTGCCCATCTCCACAAGCTCGCCATGGTCCAGGACCACAATCTTGTCGGCGTTGCGCACTGTGGAAAGGCGGTGGGCGATGACGATCGAAGTGCGGCCCTGGAGCACCCGCTGCAAAGCCCGCTGGATCAGCAGTTCGGTCTGGGTATCTATATTGGCGGTGGCCTCGTCCAGCACGATGACACGAGGATTGCCGACGATGGCGCGGGCAAAGCTGATTAGCTGCCGCTGCCCCACGCTGAGGTTGACGCCGCGCTCTGCCAGCACCGTGTCGTAACCGTTGTTCAGGTTGATTATGAAGTCGTGAGCGCCAACGGTCCTGGCGGCGTCAATAACTTCCTGCGCGGTGGCGTCCTCGTGGTTGTAGCGGATGTTGTCGGCGACTGTGCCGGAGAACAGGTACGGCTCCTGCAACACCATGCTCATCTGCCCCGCCAGCGAGCGGCGGGTGACATGTCGTATGTCGTGGCCGTCCACCAGGATACGGCCCTCAGTGACATCTGCGAAGCGGGGGATGAGGGTCACCATCGTGCTCTTCCCAGCGCCGGTAGACCCGACAATGGCCACGTTTTGACCGGGCAGGATGTGCAGGTTAATGTCCTTCAGCACGTCAATGCCCGGCACATAGTGGAAGCGGACGTTCTCGAACTTGATATCGCCCTCGACCTGGGGCAAATCCTCAGCGTCCGGTTCGTCGTTTACCTCGGGTTCTAGGTCCAGCACCTCGAAGATACGCACTCCGGCCGCCATGGCGCGCTGCAACTGGCTGTATTGCATGGTCAAGTGGCGAACGGGTTCAAAGAACCGCTGAATCCAGAGGGCGAATGCGACCAGTACGCCCCATTCCAGGCTGCCGCCTTTCGCCATCAACCCGCCGGCCAGCACCACACCGAAGCCCATGGCTACGCCGATGAGTATCTCCACCACTGGTTGCAGCCCGCCGGAGAACCGGCTGGCTTCCAGGTTCGCGTTCAGGTGTTCCGTGTTCAACTTGTCGAAGTGGGCCATGTTGGTCTCTTGACGGTTGAGACTCTGCACGACCCGCACCCCGGTGATGTTCTGGTTGTATTCGCCGTTGACCATGGCGATAGCCCGGCGGATTCGCATGAAAGAGTGCCGCGCGAACTTCTGCCAGTAGCCCAGGATGAAAAACAGCACCGGGACGATGGCCAGGGTTATCACAGCGAGCTGCCAGTCGATGATCATCATCAGGGTGACGATGCCAACGAGGCTGAGGATGTCGGAAAAACTCTGGACGATAAGCTCAAAGGTTTCCTGCAACTGGAGCACGTCGCTCTGGCTGCGTGACATGATCCGGCCCACCGGAGTGCGGTGGTAGAAAGACGGCGACATCTCCTGCAAGTGGTTGAACATCTTCGTGCGCAGGGAAAACAGGATGCCCTGCCCAACCTGCGGCATGAAGACGAATTGCATATAGTTGGCGCCGAAGTGGATCACGGCCACTGCCAAGAAAGCTCCGCCAATCCAGTGGAGCTTAGTTAGGCTGCCCTCGCTGATGGCTCCATCTATCCCCTGCTGTATCAGGAAAGGGATGCAAACGTTGGCCCCCGTGTAGAGAATCACCGCGAGTACGGCCAGTATGGCGTCATGTTTGTAGGGAGCTATGTAGGTCATCAGACGCATCACGACCTTGTGGTCGTATGCTGTGCCTACGACGGACTCATCGCTGAGGTTGTCCGCAGTGGGGGTGCGGTCGCCGGCCGCATTGAGGCCGCGCATACCGCCCATCATTCCGCCAAAGCCGCCCCCTGGGCCGCCCATCCGCATTAGCGTCGCCCTCCGGCGTCGGCCCCGTCGGCTGTGCTCAGGGCGGGAGTAAGTGCGACGTCCCGCATCAGTTCCTCCTGTGGACGCAACTGGAGTTCCAGAATTTCGTGATAGATGCCGCCAACGGCATCCAACTGCTCGTGGGTTCCCTGTTCGACGATTTGCCCCCGGTCCAGCACTATGATGTGATCGGCGTCGTGCACCGTGCTGAGGCGGTGGGCGATGACGAAGGTGGTCCGGTCTCTCATTACATTCACCATAGCCTGGTGAATCAGACGCTCCGTCTCCACGTCCACACTGGAGGTGGAGTCGTCTAGGATAAGCACCGGCGGGTCTATCAGCACACTGCGGGCGATGGACAGCCTCTGCCGCTGTCCGCCGGACAGGGTGGTTCCCCGCTCGCCGACCCAGGTATCGTAGCCGTCGGGGAGCGTCGATATATGGTCGTGGAGCTGGGCCACTTTGGCGGCGCGAGTCACGTCTTCCAGCGTGGCATCGGTCGCTCCGTAGGCGATATTGTCGCGGATGGTGGCGCTGAACAGAAACACGTCCTGCTGCACGATGCCAACGTTGCGGCGCAGCGAGTCCAGCGTAAACTCGCGTATGTCCCGCCCGTCTATGGTAATCCGGCCTTCGTCCACCTCGTAGAAGCGGGGCAACAGGTTGACTATGGTGCTCTTGCCACTGCCCGGTGCGCCCAGGATTGCGGTAACGTGGTTCTTGCGCGCCGTGATGTCGACTTTGCGCAGCGCCGGAATTCGAGGGTCGTAGCTGAAGGAAACGTTCTCAAAGCGTACCGTCCCATCGGCCCGGCCCAGGTCCAGGGCGTTCTCGCGCTCGACTACCGGCGACTTCGCGTCCAGCACGTCGAACAGGCGGCGCCCCGAGGAGATGGCCCTCGAGAAACTGTTGATTATGAAGCCGGCCATGCGTACGGGGAAAGTGAGCTGGTTCAGATAAAGAATGAACGAGGCCAGTTCCCCAGGATCAAGGTCGCCGCGCAATAACTCCCAACCCCCGTACCAAAGTATGAGGCCAAGGGCGATGGTGAAGTAGAAGGACATCCACGCGCTGTTGGTGCCTTGCATCCGCTCCGACTGAAAGTATTCGGCTCGCAACTGCTGCGCTTTACGCTCGTACTTGCGCTTCTCGAACTCCTCGGAAGCAAAAGCCTTTACCACGTGTATCCCGACCAGATTTTCCTGGAGGACGGTTACGGTCTCGCCCATGGTTATCTGTACCTGGGTCCACATGGAGCGCAGGCGGCCCATCACCATCGTGGAGCGGGCTACGATGAAGGGGACGAATGCCAGGCTGACCAGCGTCAACTCCCAGTTGATGAAACTGAGAATCGCCAGCAGCGCGACGGCCCGAACCACCGCCTCCAGCGACCGCACCATGCCCATGTTCACATAGCGGCGGATGGCCTCCACATCGGCAGTGGCCTTGGACATCAGGTCGCCGGTGTGCTCCCGGTCATGATAGGCGAAGCTCATGTGCTGCAACTTGTCGTAGAAACGGTTGCGCAGCACGTAGGAGACCTTCTGCGACAGCGAGTCCGTCGTGTAGGTGCGGGCGAAGTCGAATACGCCCCGAGCCAGGCTGGCGGCCAGGATCCCGACGGCCAGCCAAACCAGTACCGAAGTCTCCGGGAATTTCCCGGTTATGGTTTTGCTGACCACGTCGTACGAGACCAGTGTGTCTATGGCCCGGCCAATCAGGAAGGGGATGAACAGCGAGAAGCCGACGGCGATGCCGAAGGTGACGTATGCCAGGATAAGGCGAGTACGGAACTGCCAGGCGATGTGGTTTATGCGTATCAGTATGTCCATCTAATCGCTAATCGTCTCTTTCACTACGTCCGTTCTGGACGTTAAATTCATTTCGGGATCGGGCACAGTGCACCCTGGTATTACGCCGGGGCGTTACATTCGTTCCGGGGCGGTCATGCCCATCAGTTCCAGGGATCGGCGGAAAACTATCTGGGCCGACTCCACCAGCTTGAGCCGCGCCAAGGTTACGTCGGCGTCCTCCGGGTTGGCGGAAATAACCCGGCAGTTCTCATAGAAACTGTGGAAGGCGTTGGCCAGTTCCATGGTGAAGTGGGCCAGGTGGTGCGGCTCCAGGGTCTGCGCCATCTGCTGCACTAGTTCCGGCAGCCGGAGCATGGCCCGCACCAAGGCCAGCTCGCTGGGGTCGTTGAGCAGGGAAACGTCGCCCTTGCTCCAGTCTATATTCCGCTCGCGGGCCAGATTCAGAATGCCGGCGTTGCGGGCGTGGGCGTATTGCACGTAATACACCGGATTTTCTGCCGATTCCTGCTTGGCCAATTCTAGGTCGAACTCCATCTGCGTCGAGGGAGTCCGCGACAGGAAGAAGAACCGGCAGGCGTCGCCGCCCACCTCGTCGGCCAGTTCCCGCAGCGTGACGAAATCGCCGGTGCGCTTGGAGGCTCGCACCAACTCGTTGCCCCGTTTCAGCGTTACCATCTGCGAGATGAGGATGGTGAGCCGCTCCGGGTCGATGCCCAGCCCCTCGATTGCCGCCTTTACCCGCGGCACGTGTCCCTGATGGTCCGCGCCCCAGATGTTGACAACCGAGTCGTAGCCTCGGCCGATGAACTTGTTGTGATGATAGGCGATGTCGGAGGCGAAGTAAGTCGGCTCGCCCGATGAGCGTACCACCACGTTGTCCTTTTCGTCACCCAGCATAGTGGAGTTGAACCACAGAGCGTCTTCCCGCTGGGACAGATAGCCCTGCTCCCGGAGCTGTCCCAAGGCCTTGTCATACTCGCCGTTGGCGTAGAGGGTTCGTTCGCTGAACCAGTTGTCAAACTCGACGCCAATCTTGCTCAGGTCCGCCCGGATCAGGCCGACCATCTTCTCGCGGCCCAAGTCTCCGATTTCGCGGACAGCCTGCTCGTCAGGCTGGCTCAGGAACCGGTCTCCCTCGGCGTCGGCAATCTCTTGGGCCAGTTCGGTGATGTAGTCGCCCATGTAGCCGTTGGAAGGCATGGCGGCGTCCTGCCCGAAGGACTGGCGGTAACGGGCCAGAACGGAGCGGTAGAAGGCTTCCATCTGGCTGCCGGCGTCGTTGACATAATACTCGCGGGTGACCTGATAGCCGGCGGCTTCCAGCACGTTGGCCAGAGCGCTGCCCAGCACTGCGCCGCGCGTGTGGCCCACGTGCACCGGCCCCGTGGGGTTGACGCTGACAAACTCCACCATCACCCGGCGGTTGCCCCCGCTGTCAACATTGCCGTAGGTGGCTCCGGCTTGCCTTACTGTCTCAACCTGCTGTTGCAGCCAACTGTCCTTGAGGTGGAAGTTAATAAACCCCGGAGGGGCAGCTTCCACACGGGCCACGGGCGGGCTATCGGGTACGTGGTCTATCAGCGTCTGGGCCAAGTCCAGCGGTTTGATGCGTGTGGCGCGCGCCAGCCGGAGCGGGAGATTGGTGGCGAAGTCTCCGTGCTCGGGGTTGCCTGGATGCTCCATGTGGATGTCGGGCATGGTTTCCAGGCGAAGCACGCCTTTGCTGCGCGCAGTCTCGACTGCCTTCGTTACCAGACGCCGGATGTCGTCAATAAGCGGGACTGCGGACATAACCGGCCATTCCTCGCGTATTTCATGCTGTGTGCCGCTCGTCTTCGTCCTGAGGTTGCTGAAGGGCGACAGGAAAGAAAGTTAATTCTATCACAATCGGCGAGCCTCTATTACCATCAGCGAGGCGTTGTCTATCCTCATTTCGCGTCCGGGTTTATCCGGGTGTACGGAATGTTACTATTGGGGGTTAAAGCGGTTAAATTGGTATGGGATGGTTTTCCCTTCGCCAATTGTCAGGCGAAGGATAAATACGCCCGCCCGCAAGGATGCCGTGTCTGAATCACTGTTTGAAGAAGAACTGGCCGGTCCTGCGACGCCGCAGGTGGAGCAGCGGACCACTCTGCCAGAAGAGAATGCCCGTGAACGGGCC
Organism: Dehalococcoidia bacterium; assembly: GCA_965249065.1. Classification (GTDB taxonomy): domain Bacteria; phylum Chloroflexota; class Dehalococcoidia; order Lucifugimonadales; family UBA3495; genus VXOI01. The sequence goes on from CBDFLG010000002.1 coordinate 438,884, forward strand.
CTGCTCCTCGAGGAAATGATCTATGAGGGTATGAGGGACGGGGTGTGGAATTACTATTTGCACCTGCATCCTTCCGACCGCGCCGCAGTGTTGACAGAACTGCCCGGCGGTATGCGCCGTTCCTTGGCCCAGGATATGGCCCCCGAAACCCTGGCCGGGCTTTTGGAGTATCTGGACCCCCGGGTCTCGGCCCGAATGCTGCGAGAGTATGAGCCAGGCCAGTTGGCCGTCGTGCTTGACCTTGCCGACCCCTCCGCTGCGGCCGAGGTGCTGGAACGGCTGTCGGAGGAAAAAAGGTTAAATACCCTCAATGCCATGGCGCTGCCGATACCAGTGGAAACCCTGCTTCGATACGAAGAAGGCACTGCGGGCAGGCTTATCAGCCCGGAGATTCCGGTCTTCAACGAAAATATGACCGTTCCCATAGCGCTTGACCGGCTCAGGCTTATGGGAGCGTCCGCCGAGCAGGTGAATTCGTTTCCGGTAGTGGACGGTGATGGGATTCTGGTGGGTTCCCTGAAACCTATACGCTTGGCTTTGGCCCGGCCCAATGTCGCCGTGAGCCAAATCATGGACAGTGAATTGACCTCGGTAACTACTTCGACGGATGAACAGGTAGCGGCCCGGCTCATAAGCCGGTTCAATGTCAGTGAGATGCCGGTGGTAGAAGAAGACGGACGCCTGGCCGGACTGATTCGCGCCGAGGACGCCCTGGAGGTGGTGCAGGAAAACGCCACCGAGGATATGTTCCGTATGGCCGGTATTGGCGAGGAGCGGATTACCGGGCCGTTGACCGACTCCTTTCGTAGCCGGTTCCCATGGCTGGCCCTGAACCTGGTTACGGTATTTCTGGCTGCAGCCATCATCGGGCTCTTCGAGTCCACCATTGCCCGGGTTGTAGCGCTGGCGGCTTTCCTTCCCGTCGTCGCCGGACAGGGCGGCATCGGCGGTACGCAGACGGTGACGCTGGTGGTTCGCAGCCTAGCGACGGGCGAACTCCCTCGTCGTCTCGGTCTGCGCCTGCTGCGGCGCGAGGTGATGCTGGGCCTGATTCACGGCCTGATCCTTGGAGTAATTATCGGGGGCGTGGCCTGGGCATGGCAGGGCAACCCCATTCTCGGCTTGGTCCTAGCGATGGCGATGACCGGCAATATGGTGGTGGCATCCATCGCGGGGGCCGGCGTGCCGCTTCTGCTGCGGCGGCTGCGGATGGACCCGGCGGTCTCGGCGGCGGTGTTCGTCACCACTTTTACCGATGTGATAGGCTTTGCCCTGTTCTTGGGGTTGGCCGCAGTCTTTATTGAATTCATAGCATGAAATTGCATCTCCCCATGGAAATGCAATGGAAAATGCAATTAAAAATTCACAGCGAGGTTTGCCATGTCCGGTAAGATAGCGCTGGTTGGTGGCGAGGAGTTTCGCGTCGGCTGCGAGGAGATGGACCGCGAGGTGATGCGCGCGTCGGGCAAAGACCCGGCCGACGTTATCATTATTCCTACTGCCGCGGTTACCGGCCCGGCCAAGGCAGCCAACGACGGCGTAACCCACTTCGCGGCCTTGGGCGGCGCGGCCAGCCAGCTTATGGTACTGGAGTCCAGCCACGCCAACGACGCCTCGTTCGTTGCGCCGGTTACCGGCGCCGACGTGGTCTACTTCACCGGCGGCAGCCCCGACCACCTGCTGGCCGTGCTCCGGTCGGATGACGGGCGTAGTTCGACGCTGCTGCGGCTGCTGATTGAGGGGCTGGAGCGCGGGCTGGTGCTGGGCGGCTCCTCCGCCGGGGCGATGGTCATGGGTTCGGTGATGCGCCGCCCCAGTTCCGGCGGTTGGGTTGAGGGATTAGGCATTGCGCCCAACATCGGCGTACTGCCCCACCACGAGCGGCGCGACCCGGCGGAAACGCTGACCGAACTGCGCCAGTCCGCCCCAGCCGGAGTGGTCTATCTGGGAATAGATGCCCGCACCGGAGTCATCGGTGGCCCTGATGACTGGCGGGTGGCTGGGTCTGGCAAGGTAACTGTCTACCGGGGCGACGAGTTCGCGGTGTTCGGTGCAGGTGAGCGGCTGCCATCGGGTTTCTAACCCACATCCCGGCTCGCCGGTTCCCTGCGTGGGACGCCCTCACCCTAACCCTCTCCTGCAGGGAAGAGGGAATTTCTTATGCGCTGCTTCTAGCGGCGGCGCTCCCGCAGTTCCTGCCAGACCTGTTCCGGCTTGACGCCCGACGCTGCCATCAGCACCAGCGTGTGATACATCAGGTCGGCAATCTCCGAGGGCAAGTGCTCCGTGTCGCCCTGAGCGGCGGCGAGGGCGGTTTCGCCCGCTTCCTCGATAACCTTCTGGGCGATGCGTCCCACCCCCTCTTGCAGCAGCTTGACGGTGTAGCTGCCCTCCGGCATTTCGCGCTGCCGGTCCTGCACCGTGGCATACAACTCGCCGAGAATGCCGGAACCGGCGTCGGTGTCTTCGTATCCTTCCGGCAACCCTTCCAGCGGGTTGAAAAAGCATGAAGACTCGCCGGTGTGGCAGGTTGGCCCGTCGGGCTCAACCTTCAGCAGGATGGTATCGCCGTCGCAGTCCAGCCAGGCCTCGCGCAGGTTCAGGTAATTGCCCGACACCTCGCCCTTGTGCCACAGGTCCTCGCGGCTGCGGCTGTAAAACCATACCTGGATGCCTTCGACGGTGCGCTTGATTGATCCAGGGTTCATATATCCCAGCATCAGCACGTTGCCGGTATTGATGTCCTGGGCGATGGCCGGAACCAGCCCCTGCTCGTTCAGCTTAACTTTCATACGGACGTGTCCCCGAAACTTGGATTTGGAAAATTCCTTCTCCCCTTGGGTGAGGGCGTAATTCACGCCTTCGCCAGCCCGTCTTCGATGAGCGCGGGAAGCTCCAGCAGGCTGGAGATGCGATGTTGCGGCGGCGGCAGGTCATCGCGCAGCTTGCGGTCGCCCCGGTCAATCCACACGGCGTTGATGCCGACGCTTGATGCGCCGAACACATCCTCATAGTGCCGGTCGCCCACGTACAGCGTTTCTTCGGGCGGGAGCGACAGGCGGCGCAGCATTTCGCGGAACAGTTCCGGCTGCGGCTTGTAGCAGCGCGCCATTTCCGATGACAAGACGGTCTCAAACTCGAAGTCCAGCCCGGCATTGTATAAGAGTGCGAGGTTGGGCAGCAGAAAGTCGTCATCGGCGTTGGAAAGGACGGCGGTCCGGTAGCGTTCCTGTAGCTCCCGCAGCGCATCCGCGGTTTCCGGGAATGGCTCCCGCTGCGACAGGTCGGCGAAGAAGCGTCTGGTGGCGGCGTTGGCGTCTCCGGGCAGGCCCATCGTGTCAAAGGCTAGGCGGAACCCGTCGGCCCATGCGTCGAAATAGGTCTGGAAAGGCAGTGTCGGGTCAGTCCGCCGCAGACGAAACTGTTCCTCGGACTCGTGCCAGCCTAGCCATAGCTGTTCCGCAGTGGCGTTCAGCCCCTGCTCCTCAATGATCGTCTTGAAGCTGCTGCGCCATTGCCCGCCTGGGTCTTGCACCAGCGTTTGGTACATATCGAATATGACAGCTTTGATTTCAGCCACGGGCCACCTGCACCGGCATATTGATGAACATTGCGAATCAGGCGCGGGGGCGCACCGGCACGCCGCGCTGGCTGAGGTAATCCTTGGCTTCCCCGATGGAGTATTCCCCGAAGTGGAAGATGCTGGCGGCCAGAACAGCATCGGCCTGCCCTGCGTCAAGCGCATCGTAGAGATGCTCCAGGTTGCCGGCTCCGCCGCTGGCGATGACCGGCACGGGCGTCGCTTGCGAAACGGCCTGGGTCAGTTGCAGATCGTAGCCCCGCTTCTGGCCGTCCTCGTCCATGCTGGTCAGAAGAATCTCGCCGGAACCCAGTTCCACTGCGCGAACCGCCCACTTCACCGCGTCAATGCCGGTGGGCGTCCGGCCTCCGCGGGTATACACTTCCCATCGTGAGCCGGAGTCCAGCGCCAGGCTGTTGTCGGCTGCTTGGGGACGTTCCCGGTCCGGCGCGCCGCCGCCCACCCGCTTGGCGTCGATGGCGACTACGATGCACTGGTTGCCGAACTGCACCGCACCCTCGCCAATCAGAGCCGGATTGTTGACTGCGGCGGTGTTCAGCGACACCTTGTCGGCCCCGGCCTTGAGCATCCGCCGAATGTCGTCGACATTGCGAATGCCGCCGCCGACGGTGAGCGGGATGAAGACCTCTTCGGACACCCGCCGCACTACGTCAACCATGGTGTCGCGGGAGTCTGAACTGGCGGTGATGTCGAGGAACACCAGCTCGTCGCCACCCTCACGGTCGTAAACTGCGGCCAGCTCCGCCGGATCGCCCGCGTCGCGCAGCTCGACAAAGCTGATGCCCTTAACGACCCGTCCGCCGTCCACGTCCAGGCAGGGAATGATGCGTTTGGTCAACACGGCCGCGTAACCGCTCCATTTGGGTTGCTGGAAATCAGGTAGCAGTATATCACCGCGACTCCGGGTTGGGAGTGACGGTTGGCGAGGTTTAAGGCTGTGCGCTAGAATAGCCCCGGTACAGGAATCGAAAGGCAAAATGGGGAGGTCTCTTATGGCGCTGACATTGGCCGAATCGAATCGAATCGTGGAAGGCGCGGTAGCTGCCGCGACCGAAATGGGCATAAAAATCAACGTCGCCGTCTGCGACGCGGGCGGGCGTCTGGTTGCCTTCAACCGGATGGACGGCGCAATCTGGGGCGGAGCCTACGGCTCTCAGGGCAAGGCCGTAGCCAGCGCCGCTTTTGGCCGCTCCAGCGGAGAGCTGCAAGAGCGGGCGACCACGCCCATTATTTCCGGCATCCTGTCCGCCGAGGGCGGACACGGCATCCCCAGCCAGGGCGGGCTCCCCATCATCCGCAACGGAATGGTTGAGGGCGCCTGCGGCGTGGGCGGCGGCAGCAGCCAGCAGGATGAAGACTGCGCCGCCGCCGGAATCGCCAAAATTTAAGCGGCCGTCTTCAGTCTCCTCTCCCAGAGGGAGAGGGTTAGGGTGAGGGCTTAAACTTGGGGGCGTATACTGTGCGCCCCTATTGCTTGGTTCAGGGTAAGAACGCCGTAACTGCCGCCGGGCTACCGCTGCCGCCGGACAGGCGCAACAGGCCGATGACCAGAACCGCGCCCTTTGGCGGCAGACGGTCGAGGTTGGCAAGGTTTTCCAGCACGATTCCAGACTGGCCCAGGACCAGCTTGCTGACGGCAAAACTGCCGTCGTCCCCAGGCTCAACCCCCGCTGTGTCCGTACCCAGCCCGGCGGCTCCGCGGTCGTTGACCAGCAGCGACGCCGCGTCGGGTCCGAAGCCGGGAAAGTGCAGCCCGCCGCCCAAGTCTGTGCCCAAGTAAACCGCCGGGTTGCCCCAGTGCTCCGCCCAGCCGGTCAGGAGCAAGGCGATGGAGCCGGGCGGCGCTTTGCCGTGACTGGACTCCCATGCCGACAGGTCGGCCGCCGTCAGGGCGTAATCCCGGTTGGCCCGGCACTGCTCCCGCACGTCAATGACCACCGCAGGCTTGACCAGCTCCTCCGACCGATATTCGTCAACGGTTCGGCCATCGGGGTAGAAGCTGGCAGGGGCCGTCAAGTGTGTGCCACCGTGTTCGCTCATTGAAAACCGCCGCAGATAGTAGCCGTCGTGTTCCAAGTCGGCCCAATTCTCCAACTCCACCGGCGGGTCGCCCGGCCAGCGGGGTATCTGCGGCGATACCAAGTGACTCAATGTTAAGATTTTTGCGCGTTGGATGGCCCCGAAAAAATTGGGGCCATCATTACGTTCCTGTTGTCCCAATTTCTCGTCCCTGCATGGATGCCGACACAACGGGATGATAGCGAATAGGAGCCGACAGCGTCCGCTAGGCCGATAACGCCCACGGACTGAGCCAGCCGGCGTCCTCCACCCTCTGGAGCAGCACGGCGCGGTCAATCCAGCGCATCGCCGACTGCGGGTTGTCGGCGATGGTCAGCGTCGCCCGCTCCGGCCGCCTTCCCTGCACTATGAAGCGCTCCTCCGGGTAGTCTTCGTTGATGACGTAGCCACGGTAGTAGATTTTCATAACCCTTCCCCTCTTGGCTTGGCAAATCGCCGTAAAATTGCTTGACGCTCTAATGTTCTAACAAACCCGGCAAAAGTTCAACGGGCAAGTGTCAGCGAAAATTTTGGGTGGGAAAGTCGAGGCAGGGTGAAAAACGTAGGAACGTAGGGACGCACGGCCGTGCGTCCCTACGTTCCTGATGAACATTTGCTGAATTCTAGGAAGCGATTTCCGACAGAAACTCGGCCAGCGGGCGCGACTGCTGCGTCGAGGCGGTCATGTCCCGCACCACGACCTCGCCCTTGGCTATTTCGTCATCGCCCAGAATCAGGGCATAGGGTATCTCTAGGGCGTTGGCTTGACGCATCTGGCCGCGCAGCCCGCGGGAGCCGCTGCTCAGGATGGCCCCGACGCCGGCGCGGCGCAGGCGCACTGCCAGTTCCAGGGCCGCAGTCCGCGCGTTATCACCCACATTGGCCACCAAATAGCGCGGCGACGGCTCGTCGGGAACCGGCACTTCGCTGCGCTTGAGGTTCAGGGTGAGCCGCTCAATGCCGGTGGCGAACCCGATGCCGGGAGTGGCCCGCCCGCCCAGTTGGGTAATCAGCCCGTCGTAGCGCCCGCCGCCGCAGATGGTGGACTGCCCCCCGGCGTCCAGCGGCTGAATTTCGAACACCGTGCGGGTGTAATAGTCCAGCCCGCGCACCAGCCGGTGGTCCACGATGTAGGGCAGGTTCATGGCGTCCAGATAGCCCGCCAGCTTGTCCCAATGCTCCCGGCAGCCGTCGCAGAGGTAGTCGGTGGAGCGGGGCGCTTCGTCGCTCAGGGCGTGGCAGGTCTCCACCTTGCAGTCCAGCAGCCGCAGCGGGTTGCGTTCCAGCCGGTCGCGGCAGTCGGGGCAAAGCCGCTGGTGGTGGCCGGAATAGTAGTCGTGCAGCCGCTCCACGTAGGCCGGGCGGCATTCGCTGTCGCCGATGCTGTTGACCAGCAGGTTGATGTCGCGCAGGCCCAGACTGCCCATCAGCTCCCAGGCCACCTCGATGACCTCGGCGTCCACCGACGGATCGGCGTCGCCCAGCGCTTCCACGCCGAACTGGTGATGTTGCCGGAAGCGTCCTGCCTGGGGCCGTTCGTAGCGGAAGACGGGGCAGAAGTAATACATCCGCACCGGCTGGGGCAGGTTGTGCATCCCGTGCTCCAGATAGGCGCGGCAGACCGGCGCGGTGCCTTCGGGCCGCAGGGTGACGCTGTCGCCGCCCCGGTCATCGAAGGTGTACATCTCTTTTTCGACGATGTCCGTCCCTTCGCCCACGGAGCGGATGAACAGGTTGGAATCCTCAAAGGCTGGGGTGTCAATGCGCCCATAGCCAAAGCGGCCGGCAATCTCCACCGCTTTGGATTCAATGTAGCGCCAGTATTTCTGCTCTTCAGGCAGGCGGTCGGCAGTGCCGCGGGGCGCTCGAAAGACCACAGTTGTCACTCCGTAGGGGAATTCGTGAATTCATTATATGTTGGGGCGCAGAACTCAAAGTTGAAAGCACTTACGCCGCCGTCCCGTCTTTCAGTGGCAACAGCACCGAGTATATGAACTCGTGCACCGGAGTGGGAACGCCCGTTTCACGGCCTACGCGCACTACGGCTCCATTCAAGGCTTCCAGTTCGGTGGGGCGGCCGTTCTCGAAGTCGGCGTGCATCGAGTTTTGAAAGTCGGGGATGTGGCCCCGTATGAATTGCAGAGAGCGTTCCACCAGTCCTTCCTGGCAGATCCACGCCCTTGGCCCGTCCCACCGCGTCCACTTCTCGCATTGCGGCGGTGAAAAGCTCCAGACATTGCGGATATTGGATGAACGCCTTGATTCGCGTTCGGGCCGCGCTGGTGATCCCGGCGATTGAACATAGCACCACGAACTTGGACCAGATAACTTGGAGCGGGTCGGGCGACAACTCGGCATCAATTCCCGACGTCTGTAGCACGTCCCGAATGGCTTCGGCCCGTCGGCTAATTCCGCCGGCCTCCTCGCCGAAAGACAGCCGGGGTGTCGGGCCGATGCTGGCAATTACGCCGGGCGAAGCCACGCTTGAGGCAGTCCAGTAGGCTCCAGGCATAGCATGGCCAAGCCCCAATTCAGTGGCCAGTTGTTGGTGGCATTCCACGCCGTTTTGCAGTGTGAGGACGGCTGTGTCCGGCCCTATTAACGGATGGATGGCCGGAATCGCCATAGCGTTGTGGTATGTCTTTACCGTAAAGAGAACCAGCTCTACCGGCCCAACCTCTGTGGGGTCACTGGTGACCGGGACTTGTACTGTAAACTCGGCGTCATCCTGTTTCAGCCGCAACCCGTTGGACTGGATGGCCTGGAGATGTTGACCACGGGCAATTAGCGACACGTCATTGCCCGCTTGGGCCAGCTTGGCGCCCAAGCATCCGCCGACTCCACCGGCACCCATTACGGCGATACGCATTAGCAGGCCAGCCCCTACACCCTCCCCTCACCCGCCAGCTCCGCCAGCTCCTCCGCCGTCAGGCCGCCTATGGTGGTCAGCACTTCGGCGTTGTGCTCGCCCAGCAGCGGGGGCTGGTGGTTGGGCGTTTCGGGCGCTCCTGCCAGGTGGATGGGGGTGTTCACTGTGCGGAATATGCCGCCCATGTCGTTGCCGCCGTTGATGAACATTCCGCGGGCTTCCAGATGGGGGCAGTTGTCGAGGTCGGCCTGGTCCTGCACCATGCCCATGGAGTAGCCGATTTCTATCAGGCGTTGTGTTACCTCGGCTTTGGGGCGTTCTTTCGTCCATTCCTCGATGGCGGGGACGAAGTGGCTCATATAGAACTCGCCGCTGATGCCTTCGCCGAGATAGCGTGGGTCTTCGGTCAGGTCTTCGCGGCCGATTAGCTGCCAGAGGGCCTTCCACTTCTCGGCGCCGCCGGCCCCGGCCAGAACCACATAGCCGTCTTTGGCCTGCAGGGCAAGCTGGGCGCTGAGCATATTGCTGCGCTCCCGGCCCGCAACCTGGCCGGTGGCCTGATAGAAGGGCATGGTGCTGGTCGTGTGGGCCACCATGCAGTCATACATCGCCATGTCTATGTACTGGCCCAGCCCGGTGCGGTGCCGGCTTTCCAGCGCCATCATAATGCCCAGCGCAGTCCAGACGCCGGGCACCGAGTCGCCGATGTTGTCGCCGACCATCTGCGGGCCCGGGTCTCCAAGTTCGTCCGGGGGGCCGCCGGTAACGGTCATCCAGCCGCCCATACCCTGAACGCAGGGGTTGTTGGCGGGCCAGTGGGAATACGGCCCAGGCGCCGGGCCGTCGGGATCTCCGTAGCCGGTGAGGCTGGCGTAGATGATACGGGGGTTGATTTCCCGCAGCCGCTCGTAGCCAAGACCCAGACGCCGCAGCGCGCCCGGCCCCCAGTTGTCCAGCAGCACGTCGGACTCGGCGACCATGCGCTCGAAAGCCTGCTTGCAGCGCGGGTCGCGGAGGTCAATGGTTACGCTCTTCTTGTTGCGGTTCAGGCCCAGGTAGCGGGCACTCACCCGCTGCCCCTCGGGGCCTTCGATGAACGGGCCGTTGCTGCGCCCGCGCTCGCCTGCGCCGGGGCGCTCGATCTTGATGACCTCGGCGCCCATGTCGGCCAGAATCATGGAGCAGAAGGGGCCGGCCACGATGTGGGTAACGTCCAGCACTCGCAGCCCCTCCAGCGGGAGGGGAACGCTTTCCGGTCCGGTGGTCATTGCTATCCCTCCCCGTCCTCGGGACTGGCCGGAATTTGCAGTCCCAAGCCGTTGGCGATGAACCGCTTGGCGTTGCGGACGTAGTTGGCCGTGGGGTCTTGCAGCCGCGCCTCTTGCGCCGGGCTGAGGGGGCGAATTTGGCCCGGCACACCGATGACCAGCGAGCGGGCCGGCACATGGCCGCGCACGATGGCCCCGGCGCCGATGAAAACGTAGTCGCCCACGTCGGCGTCTTCCAGCAGCACAGCGTTGACGCCCACCAGCACGTTGCTGCCCACCTTGCCGCCGTGGATTACCGCGCCGTGGGTCAGCAGCACGTTGTCGCCCAGCTCCAGATGGTCGTCGGTGTGCAGGGTGCAATTGTCTTGCAGCGAGCAGTTCTTGCCGACGATGATGTCGCCGTAGTCGGCCCGGATGACCGCGCCGGGCCAGACGCTGGAACCCTCGCCGATAGTAACGTCGCCTACGATGTAGGCGGCTTCGCTGACGAAGACGGAAGGGTGGATTTTTGGAAACTTGCCGTCAAGTCCGCGTATCATAATGGACCTCCCTGGCCGGAACGGGGCCACAATCCCTGAGCTTGAGCCCGTACCAGAATACAGCGTGCGCCGCGCCGCCGCTACTATTTCACAGTCCCGCCAAGCCCGTTCGTGTCCACTGCCTGCCAAGCCCGTTCGTGGTGAGCCCTTCGGCAAGCTCAGGACAGGCTTGTCAAACCATGAACGGACGGCCCTTCGACAAGCTCAGGGCCAACGGGACCGGCAACAATCAAAGACCCTGCATCCCCCGCCATTTACAGGAGTACAAGGGGGCTTGCTATCCAGTACGGCTATACGCCGAACGCGCCCTTCAGCCCTTGCACACTGTAGAGGCAGGCATAGGCAACCATGAAGAATTTGACCTGCTTGCCAGCCCCTACGGCCAGAAGAAACCGCCACAGCGGATAACGCAAGGCGCCGGCGGCGATTCCGGCCACGTCAAACAGGGGGTTGGGGACTGCCGAAATCGCAAACAGCAGCAACCAGCCCCGCTGCCGCATCCAGTATTCCACCCGGTGGTAGAAGCGTTTGCGTTCGAGTAGTCCGCTGCCGCTGTAGCCCAGGAAGTAGCCGGTCAGTTCTCCCAGCGTCCCGGCAATGCCGGCGATTATCGCAATTGCGACAGGATTCAGGAAAGTCGCAGTGGTGCAGGTGATGGCCAGAGCCGGGACCGGAATTACCAAGCCTCCGCTGGCCAGCAATACCGCCGCGGCCACTAATCCGTAGCTCAAACGGCTTACTTCGATGCGGTCCTGCAGCAGAAAAGAGATGGCGGAGACCGCGGCCACAAGGGCTACAACCGCCAGTCGCCCCCGCCAGGTCGAGGCCACTTTCTCTATGAAGGCGTTGATGCCGACAGGGTGGGGCGTGAGGGTGGAATCGGACGCAGTATTCCCTTCGCCGGGCGCTACTCCGTCATCGAGGCCGCTGTCTTCACTGACGCCGCCGCCAGTGCTATCCAACGGCTGTACGATCTTGCGAAAACCTAGTTGCCCTGACGCGAAAAAGCGCCGGGCGAAGGCTGGGACAGGAAGCCCGTGAGAATCGGGTTGAATTGCTCCGGCTTCTCCATCTGTGGCCAGTGGCCACATTCTGGCAGGGTGTGAATGGTGCTGCCGGGCAGGGCGCGGCGTATGTCTTCCTCCCGGCTGGGGGGAATGACAGTGTCTTCCTCGCCCCATACTGCCAGTATCGGGGCGCGCAGGCCGCGCAGCCGGTTCAGTATGTAGTGCTCGGGGCGCAGTCCAAGCCAGTTCACCCCGGAGCGCACCGACTGCAACATCACGTGGGGCGCATGGGGCAAACACCGGACCCTCAGCATCTCTGGAAAAATATCGTCGAGAAAGTCGGGAGGACGATAGAAGATGCGGCGGGCTACGGAGGTCTTGCTGAACATCTTGGGCTGGTAGACCAGTTCCCCCAGCACCGGTATGGAGATGAGCCGCAGAGGCCAGGACAGCCGTCGCCCGAGGCCTGCCGCACCCACCAAGGCCACCTTTTCCACTCGCTCCGGGTATTCCAGACCGGTCAGGCCGGCAATCAGCCCCCCGGCGGAGTTGCCCACTACCGAGAACCGCTCAATGCCCAGCTCATCGGCGAATTGGGCGAGAAAGTGGGCCCCGTTCGTTGGTTCGTAGCCGACGCTGCGGGGCAGCTCCGAGTCTCCGTAGCCGGGCAGGTCCATTGCAATGGCGGTAAACCCGGCGTCGGCCAGGGCGTCTATGTTGCAGTACCAAGTAATCATTGAGGTGGCCAGGCCGTGCACCAGCAGCACGGCCGGCCCTTCCCCGGCTATGGCATAGCGGACGTTGATTCCGCCCACGTTGAGGTCTTCGATTTGCGCCCGCTGCATTAAGGCCGTAGTAGTCATCTGATGAAAACCTGAACCCGCTTTGAATGCCCGGTTCCGAAATTCCCTTCGGGGGAGTTTATACCAGCGCCGCCTCCAATGGTTCGGCGTCGGCCTGGTCCGGGGCTGCCTGGGTGGTCAGCGTGATGCCTTCCGGCCCCGCGTCAACCACCACGTGGGCGCCCGCCGTCAGCTCGCCGGACAGCACCGATCGGGCCAGCGGATTTTCCAGTTGCCGCTGAATCGCCCGCCGCAGAGGCCTCGCCCCATAGACCGGATCGAAGCCCTCCCGGGCCAGCCAGAGGCCCGCATCGTGGGTCAACTCGAAGGTGATTTCCCGCTCGGCTAGCCGGTGTTGCACGTCGCGGACCATCAGTTCCACAATTTCCACAATCTGTTCCTGGGTCAACGGGTGGAACACGATAGGCTCGTCGATCCGGTTCAGGAACTCCGGGCGGAAGGTGCGCTTGAGTGCGGTATCCACCGATTCCCGCAGGGCCTTCATCTCGTCTCGCCCGTCCCGGCTGTCGAGACGAAAGCCGAAGGGCTGACGCCGCAGATCTTCGGTGCCCAGATTGCTGGTCATTATAATGATGGTGCTGCGGAAATCAACGGTGCGTCCCTGCCCGTCGGTCAGCCGCCCGTCCTCCAGAATCTGGAGCAGTATATTGAACACGTCGGGGTGGGCCTTCTCGATTTCGTCGAACAGCAGCACCCGGTAGGGCCGCCGCCGCACCGCCTCGGTGAGCTGCCCGCCTTCGTCGTAGCCGACGTATCCCGGGGGCGCGCCAATCAGCCGGGATACGGCGTGCCGTTCCATATACTCCGACATATCTATGCGGACCATGTTGGCTTCGTCGTCGAACATGAACTCGGCCAACGCCCGGGCCAGTTCCGTCTTGCCCACGCCGGTGGGCCCGAGGAAAATGAAGCTGCCGATGGGCCGCCGGGGGTCGCTCAGGCCGGACCGGGAGCGTCGCACGGCCTCGGCCACAGCTTTCACTGCCTCACCCTGGCCGACAACGCGCCGGTGCAGATCGTCCTCCATGTGCACCAGCCGCTCCCCCTCGCCTTCCATCAGCCTTCCGGTGGGAACCCCAGTCCAGGCCGAAATCAGCCGGGCGATGTCCATCTCGTCCACCACCCGCTCCATTGGCCGCTCGCCCAGCAGGGCCAGCTTCCCGGCGTCATACTCCTGTTGCAGCCGCAGCCGCTCGGTGCGCAGTTCCGCAGCCCGCTCGTAGTCGGAGCGCTCGGCGGCGGCCTGCTCTTGGTCGGTGAGGCGGCGGATTTGCTCTTCCCGCTCCTTCAGGGGGGCGGGCAAGCTCTCCGCGTCAATACGCAGTTTGCTGGCCGCTTCGTCTATGAGGTCTACCGCCTTGTCGGGCAGTTGCCGCCCGGTGATGTAGCGGTCGCTGAGCCGGGCCGCCGCGGCCAGCGCGGCGTCGGTGATGTCCACGTTGTGGTGGGCTTCGTAGCGGGGCCGCAGCACCTCCAGAATCTCCACCGTCTCTTCCACCGTCGGCTCTTCTAGGTATACGGCCTGAAAGCGGCGCTCCAGCGCTGAGTCACGCTCGATGTACTTGCGGTATTCGTCCAGCGTAGTGGCCCCGACGCACTGCATATCGCCCTTGGCGAGGGCGGGTTTCAGCATATTGCTGGCGTCAACGCCACCTTCGCTGCCGCCGGCTCCCACCATGGTGTGCAACTCATCGAGGAAGAGAATCACCTCTCGGCGGGCTTCCTTGACCTCGTCTATGACCGACTTGAGCCGCTCCTCAAACTCGCCCCGGAACTTGGAGCCGGCCACCATGGCGGGCAGGTCCAAGGCCAGCACGCGGCGTCCTCGCAGTGAGTCCGGCACGTCCCCGGAGGCGATGCGCTGGGCCAGCCCCTCGGCGATGGCAGTCTTGCCCACGCCCGCCTCGCCGATGATGACCGGGTTGTTCTTCCGGCGGCGGGTCAGGGTTTGCATCACCTGCCGGATTTCGGCGTCGCGCCCCACTACCGGGTCCAGCTTGCCCTCCTCGGCCGCTTTCGTGAGGTCTATGGAAAATCGCTCCAACGAGCGGTAGCGGCTCTCCGCTTGGGGGTCGTCCACCCTGTGGCTGCCGCGCACTCGGGTTAGGGCTTGGTAAACCTGTTCTAGGTCAATGCCATTGGACTTTAGAATCTCGGCGGAAACGCCCTGTTGCTCCATGACGGCGGCGGCAAACAGATGCTCCGCGCCGATGAAGTCGTCCTTCAGCCTCCCCGCTTCGGCGCGGGCGTTCCCAATCAGCCGCTGCGCCCGGGGCGTTGGATATATCTGGTTGGCTTCGTAGGACAGTTTAGGCGCGGCTTCCAGTGCTCGTTGCAAGGCGGCCTTGATTTCGCCGGCCGGAGCGCCGAGTTCGGTAAGAATGGCCGTCGGCACCCCATCTTCCAGTTCCAGCAGCGCCAGCAGAATGTGCTCTACGTCCCACTGGTTGTGCTGGTGACGGTGAACCAGTTCTTGCGAGTTTTGCAGCACCTGCCGCGCTTGGTCGGTGAATTGGTCGTTTTGCGCTGCCATGATTTCACCTCCTGGTAGAGGATTGCGCAGACCACGCCTGCGGATCAGGCGCGCTGTCCGTTGCGCCGGTACTGTCCCTGCCGGAGGGAGGCGACCGTCTCGTTGAGTTGCGCCACCTCTCCCTCCAATTCTTCAACGCGGGCCATCAACTTCAGGGCCACCTCGGCCCCGGCCAGATTGACGCCCATATCCTCGGTCAGTGTCCTGAGACGCCGGATGCGTTCGATGTCGGACATGGAATACAGCCGTTGCCGGCCCGATGTGCGAGAGGGCCAAATCAGCCCCACCCGTTCGTAGTGCCGCAGAGTCTGCGCATGAACGCCAACGATGCGGGCCGCCACGCTGATGACAAAGCAGGGTTCCTCTCGAAGGCCTCTTTCTTCAATCATTTGCCAAACCCCTCCCCAGTATCCTTCGGAGCGCTCCGGTGGTTATGCCGCCGGATTAAGCCGGATATTCGCCGTCGGCACTGGAACGCTCCATCCTAAGTTCCCGCAGTTTGCGGAAAAGTTCGATTTCTTCGCTGGACGGCTCGGTGGGCAGGCGCACTTTAGCAGTGACGTACAGGTCGCCGCGCTTTCCGTTACCTGAAAGCGAGGGCATACCCTGCCCGGACAGCCGGAAGCGACGCTCGTTGGGCGTGTTGGGCGGCACGGTCAGCGCTACCTGACCGGATAGCGTTGGAGCGACTATCTCCGCGCCCAGCACCGCGTCGTCCAACGGCAGCTCAACCTCTGTATACAGGTCTTGCCCCTCGCGCTTGAACTTGGGGTGCTCCCAGGTTGACACCACCAGATAGAAATCTTTGCCCGGCGAGCCGTCGGGTGAGATATGCACTCTCGAACCGTTGTCCACCCCGGACGGAATCTTCACCTCCAGCGTGCGCCCGTCCGTGGTGCGAATGGTGCGGGCCGTGCCATGAAACGCTTCCTCCAGCGTGACCTCCACATGATGCTCGGCTGGCGGCTGCGGACGCCAGGCACGGCCAGGCTGGTCACTGACGTTGAAGAAGTCCTTAAACACGCTGCCGCGCCCAGCAAAGGGCGAAAACAAGCCGTCCCCCTCCCGGGCGTTCCACCGGACCCCGTTGCCGGAGGATGGCCCAGCTTGATTGTACTGGCCCACGTGCTGCCAATTGTTGCCATATCGGTTATACTTTTGGCGGGAATCTTCATCGGAAAGGACGCTGTAGGCTTCGTTGATTGCCTTGAACTTGTCCTCCGCCTCGACGCCGCTCTTGTTGACGTCGGGGTGGTACTGCCTGGCCAGCCGCCGGTAAGCCTGGCGGATGTCCTTCTCGGAGGCACCTTTGGTAACGCCCAGCACTTCATAGTAATTGCTCATGGCACCACCACCAAACGCAGGTTTTCTTGTATACTGCCCTATGAGAAACAGGCCACTTGCCGGGCTGAGACCGTCCAACGACGCTGCAGCCCAGCAACCATAATTGATATGAATATATCTTATAAATTGATAGTTATACTGTCAAGTATTTGGCCCTGAATGAAGCAAATTGCAACGGATTGCATCAGCCTGCGCCATTTCCCAGTATTCAGACAAGCCAGCATCGTAAGGCGCTGCATGAAGCCAACCGGAATGCTACGCTGAAAGGGAGGACGCGCTGGAACTCTACGGGGGAACCCCATGCTCCCAGTCGGCCGTGGGCCTGCTTTGACGAGACTCCCATCCGCTTGCTGGCAGGCACCCACCCATCCCAGCGGCGAGCCAACTTGACTGACCACCAAGCAGACAACGAGCGAGGTTGGCATGGGTGTGGCTAAAAGTGGTTGGGATCAATTCCAAAAGGCTTGCCAACAGCCGTTGGCCCGCAATGATCTCAAGGCCAGCATGGGGTTCACCGTCTGCTTCTTCCACCATGCTCCCGGCAACTTCAACCGGGCTTGAATCAGGTGGCGATGGCCCCCTTCCACCGCGCCGCTTCCGATGGGCAGACCTTCCTGCCGGGCGGCGGCGTAATCCAGCTGTCCTTGCCGGTGCTCCAAGTAACCGGACAACCGGTGCAGCGGATGCTCCACGCCGGCTCCCGCCCGGCTCCGGCATTCGGCCACCACCCCGGCTACGCCGCCGGCGTCAATCCGGTTCGCCTGCGCTCTCACCCAAGCCTGGGTGGATTCCGGGTCCCCCGGCGTCAGGGCCGACGCCCCGTCATGCAAGTGTTCCAGCAGATGATAGCGGTCCAGCAGGAAGCGATGCCGGGGGAAGACCGCCGCCACCTGCTGCGCAATCCAGGGCGCGCCGTCTCCGATGCCATGCACCCAGGTGTTGTCCCCATACCCGCAGCTCAGCGCCAGCGCAAACATCTGCTCTCCCGCCCGCTGGGGAGGGCCCATCGCCGCGGCGTACCGCCGCTCCCTTCCTCCCGACGCCTCCACCAAGCTCAGCCGCGCTTCCCGCCACTGGGTATTCCTGTTCCGCTTGGCGCGTCCCCCCCAGACTCCCTCCCCCGCTGGGTTCGGCTCCAACTCCCCAGTACCCACCATGCTGCCGCCGGTCTCCACGATCGGCCACGGTTGACCAAGCCGGCAGCTGCGCTGCTTTTCGTAGCTGGCAACCGCCTCCCGGTCCTCTCCCGGCCCACAAATTTGGCGGCTCTTTGCGCATATTTCAGGACCACTTCCCTGATGCTGCTGCGGTGCAACTCGACTCCAAGGAAGCCGTAGCCGCTCTTGGGCGGTTGCGCGGAATTAACAGGTTGTGTGATGCTGCCCGACCACTTGGAACCGATCCTTCCTTTCTATCGGGTTGAGTTTCGCAATTTTCTGGGTCGGTAGGGCAGGAGAGCAAGGCTATCCGCCTGGTCAACGCCTGGGCCGTTGAATTTCCGTGGCAACTAATTATAATCTCTGATTATTTTGATTGCGGATACAACCTGGCAAGATCCTATACCTATATGGGTTGTTTCTCTTAGCGGTTTGTCCCAGCGGGCCAGGTTCAGTTAATCCTGCTGAGTCGATGAGATGGCCCGCAATGGGAACAGCGAGATCCGCGGGAAACTATCATTAGCAGGAAACAAGCGTTAATAGTCCTCGTGCTGGGGATAGCAGTGCTTGGCGTTGCTACCGGGATAGCCTTAGTCTACAGCCCTACGCTGAAATTCAAGGCTCCGCAGCTGCAAGCCCCTACGCCGGACGAAGCGCCGCCTCCGACCGGGACGAAACATTTGGCGTTTTGGGAGCCATCGGTTTTTGCTGATGGTTCCGTGGTGGTAACCCTGGACGGTGAAGCCGCTGAACATGATTTGACTCTGAAATTTCAGGAACTGCCAGCGCATCCCTATCCAGAATTTCCGGCAGGCTATTCTCGTCCCATACGCACTTTCCGGCTCTCTGTGTATGGTCCTGGAGACACACTGTGGCAACGCCCGGTGCCATATTCTGCGACGATCTCACTGCTGATTACCGAGAACGACTACCGGTCTGCCGACTACGACCCGTTCCGGCTGGTAGTCCATCGCTATGACGAATCGGCTTCCGCATGGCAAGTAGCGCCATCATCCGTTGACCTGCCATGGCTGAGAATTGAGACTACTACGGATGCTTTGGGCCTATTTGCAACTGCGGTGGTTGTAGACAATTACAATGCCAGCGAGGGCCGGGCAGAAAACTCAGGCAGCGGGCCACCTGACGATTCGCCGGAGCCGGAGCTGGCAACAGCAGTATCATCGCTTAGCGCGCCTATACCCGTCGCTTCGCCCACTGAAATGCCAAGGCCAGTTCCGACTCAGGTGGACCGGCCCCTCCCGGCCCAGACTCCTACTCCCACGCCCACTCCAACACCGACGCCCTCTCCGCCACCCAGTCCAACCCCAACTCCTACCCCGACTTTAACTCCGACAGCTACACCGTCGCCAACCCCCACCCCTACGCCTACACCGACCGCTACTCCCACACCTACGCCCACCCCAACTCCGACCCCGACCCCGACCCCGACGCCGACGCCCACCCCAACCCCGACCCCGACGCCCACTCCTACTCTGACGCCTACGCCGACTCCTGTTCCAGGCCACTTGCTGTTTATCAATGGGAGGCAGGTCCTGCCCAGTGATACGAGGTTCTATGTCCCGCTTGGCATAGTCGCACTCAATGAACTTCCGAGGCCCGACGGGATGTAT
Organism: Dehalococcoidia bacterium; assembly: GCA_965249065.1. Lineage (GTDB taxonomy): Bacteria > Chloroflexota > Dehalococcoidia > Lucifugimonadales > UBA3495 > VXOI01. The sequence continues at coordinate 457,754 of CBDFLG010000002.1, forward strand.
CCAATAGGAACTCAAGTGACCTTCGATGTTCAAGTAGGCCGACTTGGTACCGGACTGCAAATCACTGGGGCTGATACAGTTGATGGTTCAAGCGCCAGGCTACGGATGGACAGCGACCGTTTCGTAACGGTGTACATATCTCCCAAGCCGACCTCAACCATTACGCCCACACCCACACCCACACCCACACTGACGTCGACGCCAATACCCGCACCCAGACCGACCTTTACACCAACGCCTACACCAACGTCAACGCCAACGCCTACACCAACGCCAACACCGACACCGACAGGGGGGCGAATTGCTTTCCAAACTAACCGGGACGGGAACAGCGAAATCTATACGATGTATAGCGACGGCTCGGATCAGGTTAACCTGACCAATCACTTGGCGGAGGACAAGCAGCCGTCATGGGCCAGTGGCGGGCGACTGGCGTTCAGTTCCAACCGGGATGCACAGGAAGAGAATGGCGGAGACGGTTCCGACATTTACCTGATCAGGCTGGCATCGGCATCCCAAGAGATAGAGCGGCTTACCTTCCATTCGTCCATTGATGAAGAGCCTGCTATTTCGCCAAGAGGCGATAAGGTGGCCTTCGTCTCGCAGCGGGATGGTAACGCTGAGATTTATGTACTCGGACTATCCAGCGCAGGTGACCCGGACGGGCAGCCGGTCAACATTACTGTTAATGCCGGAGAAGACCGTGGCCCTGCCTGGTCTACTGATGGCTGCCGCCTCGCTTTTTCCAGCAAACGCGACGGCGACTGGGACATTTATCTGGCCAACGCAGACGGCTCCAGCCCGTTCAATCTCACCGACAGCGAAGAGGATGACGCGGGTGCCGTTGAGGATCGCTGGCCGGATTTGGGCAGGTATGAGGGGAAAGAGAGAGTAGTATTCGCCTCGAACCGTACAGGGAACCAGGAAATCTTTTCGATGTATACCGACCGCTCTGGCCTATTGAAGGCAACGGACAACTTACTACGAACAGACACTTCCCCAAGCTGGGGGCCGTCGGGTGATGAGTTCGTCTTCCACAACAACAGCAGCACAAAATTGGAGGTGTTCGCGGCGGTTAATGCCTTCGGCGATGAACAGCAGAACATCAGCCGTAGCAAAACAAGCGACGACTCTTTCCCGGACTGGCAACCCCAACCGCACAGTAAGAGCTGCGACGAACCGCCTATTGTTGAGCCTACCCCCACGCCCACACCGACGCCTACCCCCACGCCAACACCGACGCCTACCCCCACGCCGACGCCTACCCCGACACCGACACCCACGCCTACGCCGACGCCCACGCCTACCCCCACGCCGACGCCTACCCCGACACCGACACCCACGCCTACGCCGACGCCCACGCCTACCCCCACGCCAACACCGACGCCTACCCCCACGGCCACGCCAACGGGCACACCGATGCCACGCCGACGCCTACTGCGACACCGACGCCAACTCCCACGCCCACGCCGACGCCAACACTGACACCGACGCCAACACCCACGCCGACGCCGACACCCACGGCCACACCGATACCTGCGCCTACGGAGGAGCCGGCGGCGGTGGAATTGCCGGAGTATGCGGCTGGCGGGCGGATTGCTTTCCAGACCGACCGCGACGATAACAGCGAAATCTACGTGATGGGCTGCGATGGTAAGAACCAGGTCAATCTGACCAATCACTCTGCGGAGGACAAGCAGCCGTCATGGGCCAGCGGCGGGCGGCTGGCGTTCAGCTCCAACCGGAACGCTGCGGGCGGGTTCGACATCTATCTGCTCACGCTGGACCCGTGGGAAATTGCCCGGCTCACCACCGGCGCGGCCGACGACGAGTCGCCAGCCCTTTCCCCGGATGGCGGCAAGGTGGCTTTCGTGTCCTACCGCGATGGCGACGCCGAGATTTACGTGCTGGAGATTTCCAGCAATACCCTGAGGAACTTCACCAACAACAGTGCCAATGACCTCGACCCGGCTTGGTCGTCCGATGGCGCCCGGCTCGCCTTTGCCAGCGACCGCGACGACGATTGGGACATATACGTCTCCGATTCCGATAGCTCGAACATAACTAACCTAACGGACAGCGCCAGCGACGATAGCAACGGCCACAACGACCGCTGGCCCGATCTGGGGTATTACGACTACGGGGATGGAACAGGAGATGAACTCATCGCCTTTGCCTCTGACCGGGACGGCGATTGGGAGATTTATACTATGTACAGCGATGGCTCAGATCAGGCCCAAGCGACTGCGAATTCGGACGGGACAGTTGATGCTGATCCCAGTTGGAGCGGCTCCGGAGAGCAGATGGTATTCCACACCAACCGCGACATGGATTCCAATTTCGATGTATGGAAAGCGTACTATGACGGCTCTGGTGCCAGAAATCTCACCCGCGACACCGCAGGCAACCACTCCTCCCCCGACTGGGAGCCGGTAGAAGACGCCGATTTCTGCGAAGGTGATTAGTAACGCGGAGCTTTAGCAAGGTTAAAATACGAAATAGGACAGCCCCTGAACTTTGCTGGGGCCGGTAAGCAACCCAATTTGGAACCTGAATATGAACTCAAAACCTGCCACCCACTCCCTCCGGTTCGGCGATGCCGTTATTGAATACACCGTGCGGCGCAGCAGCCGACGGAATAAGACGGTGGAGATAAGCGTCGCCGGGGGCGCTGTCTTGGTCTCGGCGCCGTTGCGCACGCCTAACCGCGAAATTCAGGCCATTGTCCGAGAGCGAGGCGTCTGGATTCTCGACAAGCTGGAAGCCTCCTCTCAGGAAGCGCCGCCGCTGCGCCTAGTCTCGGGGGAGGCGCTGCCCTGCCTAGGGCGGGAGCTGCCGCTGGTGGTGAATGATGCCGAAGTCCGCCGCCCCTCAGCGCGGCTGGACGGCGAGCGGCTGCGGTCTGGGTGGCCCGCGATCTGGCGGAAGAAGAGCGGCAGGAGTGGGCGCGGGCGGCGCTGACCGCTTGGTACAAGGCGCAGGTTTGGGACTTTCTGGTGGATCGCGTAGCTAGGTGGCTGCCGGTCATGGGGCGCAGCGATATGCCGCGCGTGCTGGTGCGGGAGCAGCGATCGCGCTGGGGCAGTTGCAGCGCCGACGGCACCCTTCGCTTCAATTGGCGGCTGGCTATGGTGGAGCCGAGTCTGATCGAGTCCGTGGTGGTGCATGAACTGGCTCACCTTGACGTTATGAATCACTCGCCGGCCTTTTGGGACGTGGTGCTGCGCGCCATGCCCGACGCCCGGGAGCGGCGGAAGCTACTGGGGGAGGCCGGACGCAGCCTGCCCCTGTGACCTAAAGAGGCGGAGTTCGGGATTCGGATTCCTGTTTCGGCATTACGCGCTCCACATTCCAAATTTCCCTCTATGCGTGTTACCATTGAGAGTGTATGAATCCGTCGCACATAAGAAATTTCTGCATCATCGCCCACATTGATCACGGCAAGTCCACGCTGGCCGACCGATTCCTGGAAATCACCGGCACCGTGCGCCCCGAGGATATGAAGGCGCAGTTCCTGGACCAGATGGAGCTGGAACGTGAGCGCGGCATCACCATCAAGGGTAAGGCCGTGACGATGTACCACCAGGCCCCGGACGGCCAGACTTACCAGTTGAACCTCATCGACACCCCCGGCCACGTGGACTTCAGCTATGAGGTGTCCCGGGCGCTGGCCGCCTGCGAAGGGGCGTTGCTGGTGGTGGACGCCAGCCAAGGCATCGAGGCCCAGACCATCGCCAACACCCTGATGGCGATGGGGTATGACCTCGACCTGATCCCGGTGCTTAACAAGGTGGACCTGCCCCAAGCCGAGCCGGAGCGGGTCGCCAGCGAAATCGAGCAGGTCTTCGGTTTCCGGCGCGACGAAGTGCTGTTCGTGTCGGCCAAGGAAGGCACCGGCGCGTCAGAAATTCTGGACGCCGTGGTCGAGCGCATCCCGCCCCCCGGCGGCAAGCCCGGCGAGGCAACCCGGGCGCTGGTCTTCGACTCCGTTTATAACCAGTACAAGGGCATCATCGCTCACATCCGGGTGGAGGACGGCGCAATCTCCCGCCTTGACCGCATCCGGGTGATGTCCTCCGGCCGCACTGCCGAGATCGTCGAGGTCGGCGTATTCGCCCCCGCGCCCAAGCCCACCGAACGGCTGGAAACGGGCCAGGTGGGCTACGTCGCCACTGGGTTCAAGGACGTGCGCGAGTGTACCGTCGGCGATACGCTGACCATAGACCGGGCGGCGGCCACCGAGCCCCTGCCGGGCTACGTGCCGCTGAAGTCAATGGTCTTCGCTGGGCTGTATCCCTCCGACGGCGAGCAGTACGGCAACCTTCGCACAGCACTGGAAAAGTTGCAGCTCAACGACGCCTCCCTGACCATCGAACCGGAAAGCAGCGTAGCCCTCGGTTTCGGCTTCCGTTGCGGCTTCCTCGGCCTGATGCACTTGGAAATCGTGCAGGAACGGCTGGAGCGGGAATACGACCTTGACCTCATCGTAACCGCGCCCAGCGTGGCCTACCAAGTGACGCTGACCGGCGGCGAGGTCATCAAGGTGGACAGCCCGGCCAAGCTGCCCTCTCCCAACGAGTACAGCGACATCGAGGAGCCAATGCTGGATCTGACCATCGTCGCCCCCAGCCGTTACGTGGGCGTCCTGATGGAGTTGATGCACTCTCGCCGCTCCGAGTTCAAGCGGATGGAGTATATTCAGACAGACGGGGGGCAGAGCGACGGTGGCGGCCTTCGCAACGACGGCGGCGCGTCCCCGGACAACTCGCGCGTAATGATGGAATACACCATGCCGCTGGTGGAACTGCTTGCTGACTTCTATAACCAACTAAAATCCCGCACCCAGGGCTACGCTTCGCTGGACTACACCTTTATCGGCTATCAAAAGGCCCCGCTGGTTAAAGTCGACGTGCTGGTGAACCACATGGCCGTCGAAGCGCTGTCCATGATTCTGCACCGCGACCAGGCCGTGAACCAAGGCCGCCGCGTGGTCGAGAAGCTGCGGACAACTATCCCCCGCCAGCTATTCGAGGTGCCAATCCAGGCTGCCATTGGCAGCCGCGTCATCGCCCGCGAGACTGTCCGCGCCATGCGCAAGGACGTGCTCGCCAAGTGCTACGGCGGCGACATAACCCGCAAGCGCAAACTGCTGGAACGCCAGAAGGAAGGCAAGAAACGCCTCAAAATGGTAGGCCAGGTGGAAATCCCGCAAGAGGCCTTCCTGACCCTGCTGGAAGTGGGCGGCGAGGGCTGAGTGACTACCTTGTACGGTACTGCCCCCGACTGTTGGGATGATGCCGTTTAGCAAGTGCCCGGTTTGTGGCGGGGAAGTTGTCGAGAAAAAGGTCGAGAAACTATTGCGCGGTGGGGTGAACGTGGCCGCGGTTGTAGCGTCAGCCGAAGTTTGCCTTCATTGCGGAGAGCGAATGTTCTCGAAGGACACTATCCTATACTTCGACCAAATTCGGGAAAAACTCGCCAGCGAGCAGGTTGAAGACTTCCTGCCCTTGGGTCGCTCGTTTCAAGTATCGGCTCGTTATGGGGATAAGCCGAGCGGATAGCTACCGAGTGGTCGAATAAAACACTGCGGTCTACGGACTACACCTAAAGTCCCAGCGCGTCCCGCAGTTCGCCCAACTGCTCCAGGTGCGCCCGCCAGTGGCGATCGAAACCTGCGAGGGCCGTTTCCAACGTACGCTCTTCGTCTTGGCCGCGGGTGCGCTGGTGCATCATCACGCGACGGCCCTGCAGGTCGGCGTCGTTGGCGGCCTCCAGCGCGGCGGTGAATGTGTCGAAGAAGCCTGCGATGTCCGATTCGATCTCGGCCAGGTCCAGCGTTGCCCGCGCCTCGGTGACGTTTGAGCGGTCGGACCAGATTTCGTACTCGGTGATTTCGCCGGAGACGATGCCCTTCACCACCGTCGCCATACCGCCGGGCGGCGTGTCCAGGAGGTGATACACAATCTCCCGCGCCGACCAGTCTGCTTCATCGGGTTTCCAGTCCAGGCAATAGTTCATGCCCTCCAGCAGTTCCAGCAGGGCGGCGTAGAGCGAGTCCGCGTTATCGCGCTGAATTTGTATAGTAGTCAAAGTTGTTTGTCCGCTCCCTTATTTGCCAATGTCTATGCCCCGCAGCAGCTCCCGGACGGCGTTGCGGGTGTCGTCGCGGCGCAGAGCGTACTCTATCGAGGCGCGGAGCAGGCCTAGAGGGGTGCCGCCGTCGTAGCGGATGCCCTGGAACTCGTAGGCGTAGAGTTCGGCGCTTTCCAGCAACAGCAGCATCCCGTCGGTTAGCTGAATCTCGCCCTTGGCGCCGGGGCGGGTGCGCTCCAGGCAGTCGAATATCTCTGGTGGCAGGATGTAGCGCCCGACGATGGACAGGTTTGACGGCGCTTCCTCCCGCGGCGGCTTTTCCACCAGCCCCCGCACCAGATGCAGCCCGCGTCCTTCGGCAAGCTCAGGATGAACGGTGGGAATGGCGTCCACCACGCCGTAGTTGTGCACCGTTTCCCAGGGCATCGGCTCCACCGCCACCACTCCGGCCTGGGTGCGGTCGAAGATGGCCGCCATCTGCGCCACCACGCCCGGCGTGTGATGTACGATGTCGTCGGGCAGGATGACCACGAACGGCTCATCGCCGACGGCATCCCGCGCCGTCAGCACGGCGTGGCCCAGCCCCAATGCTTCTTCCTGTATGACGAAGGACACTTTGGCCAGCCGCGACGCCTGCAATACTTTGTCCAGCAGGTCTTGGGCGCCGTTTTCGGACAGCCTGCTCTCCAGCGCAGGGGAAGGCTGGAAGTAGGACGCGATGCCCTCTTTCCCCGGAGCGGTAACTATGATTACTTCCTCGACCCCGCCCTCGGCGGCTTCCTCAACCACGTATTGCAGCATCGGACGGTCCAGGATGGGGAGGAGTTCCTTGGGGACCGACTTGGTCACCGGCAGGAAACGGGTTCCCAAACCAGCGGCGGGAATGACAGCCTTCTTGATGGGCATAAACAACCACCAGCAATTTCAACGCCCCATAGTCTAGCATCGCCAACCCCGGCCAACAACGCGCGGAATTCGTTTCCACGGAGCAACGGGATGACTGATTTGACACCGGGGGCGGCTGAACCTACTATGAATGAGAGGCCGCACTAGATGGGGAGCTAGCGGTGCCCTGCACCCGCAATCCGCTATAGCGGGATTGAATCCCTCCCAGAGGCCTGCCCGGTGGGCCTATATCGCGGCCGGAGGTCGTTGAGGGTCGGGTCCCACGCGACGCAGACTTGTGAACCCCGCCAGGTCCGAGAGGAAGCAACGGTAAACAGGCCACTGCGCGCGCCGTGGGAGCGCCTGACCTGAGTCGTCCGCCGTGACAAGCTCAGTTGTCAGTGTCGACCGGAGGTGCGCGGTCTCTTAATCATGTTCAGTCCGATGTTTGTCCCCCCGGCGCTCCTGCTCCCGTGAGCGTTACCGCTCGCAGGCCGGGGCCGCGCAAGTCGCTGGGTCAGCACTTTCTTTCCGATTCCCGCGTGGTCAGCCGAATAGTTGACGCTGCCGAACTGTCGCCCGATGACACCGTTGTCGAGATAGGCCCCGGGCGCGGCGTCCTTACTAGGCGTCTGGTGCAAGGGGCGGGCCGGGTGGTGGCCGTAGAACTGGACGCGCGGCTGTGCGAAGAACTTCCGGCTCGCCTCGGCTTCCCTTCCAACCTTCAATGCGTCCTGGCCGACGCCCGCGAAGCTGACCTGCCCACCCTGATGGCGTCGGCAGACGTGGCCGCCTCGGGCCGGTACAAGGTCGTCGGCAACCTTCCTTACTATGCCGCCAACCCCATCGTCCGCCGTGTGCTGGAATCCACGCCGCCGCCCAGCATGGTCCTGGTGATGGTGCAGAAAGAAGTCGCCGACAGCATGACGGCTGCCCCAGGCCGTATGAGCCTGCTGTCGGTTGCGACTCAATGCTACGCCGACGCGCGGCTGGTCTGCTCCGTGCCGCCCGCTGCCTTCCGCCCGGCCCCGAAGGTGCACTCTGCCGTGGTGCGGCTGAACGTCCGGGAAAAGCCGGCGGTAAGCCCTGCCGACCGCGATGCCTTCTTTGAGGTTGTGCGGGCCGGCTTCTCCGCTCCCCGCAAGCAGCTTCACAATTCCTTGAGCCATGGATTGGGCGTTGAGACAAAAGTTGGCGCGGCCACGCTGGAGCGAGCCGGAATCGACGGACGCCGCCGGCCCGCCACCCTGAGCCTGGATGAGTGGGCCGCGGTCTGCGCGTCCTGGCAAGAATTGGGACGGGAGATGAGCCGCGGTGCAGACGAATCTTTATAGCGCGTTGGCCCATGCCAAGCTGAACCTCACCTTCGAGGTGCTGGGCAAGCGGGGCGATGGCTACCACGAAGTCAAGACTGTGATGCAGACCATCGGCCTGTCCGACCAGCTCGTCATCGAGCATTGGCCCACGCTGCAAGTGCAATGCGACAGCCCGGAATTGTCGGGCGAAGTCAACCTTGTATGGAAGGCGGCAGCGGCCCTGGCCCGCAGTCAGGGCATTCAGCCCCGTGCAAGCATACGTCTGCGAAAGCGAATTCCGGTAGCGATGGGGCTTGGCGGCGGCAGCAGCGACGCTGCGTCCGCCTTGCGCGCCCTTAACGAACTGTGGGAGATTTCCGCGTCCACCGATGAGCTGGCGGAAATTGCTGCTGAGGTCGGGTCGGACGTGTCTTTCTTCCTCTGGGGCGGCACCGCCCTGGCCGAAGGGCGAGGGGAGTTGGTGTCCCCACTGCCGCCGTTGCCGCCGTTGAACTTGACGCTGGTCTTTCCTGACCTGACCATCAATGACAAGACCCGCCGGATGTATTCCCGGATGACGCCCGCGAATTACAGCGACGGAGGAGTAACCCGCCGCTTGGCTCAGTTGCTCACCGGGGGGCAATTTGTGGCCGAATCAATCCGCGGCTGCGTGTACAACGTATTTCAGGACATAGCCGAATGGGAATTCCCTGCACTGGCCGAGATGCGGCAGGCGGCGCTGGAGCGCGGCGGCCCGGAACTCCACCTTTGCGGCGCTGGCCCGGCCATGTTCGCCATCCCTTCGAGCGAAATGGAGCACAGGGCGGTGGTAGAAGCCTTGCAGCCTTTGGGGGTGGGGGTATACCTTGTTACGGCGGTTGGGCCGGTCGCCCAGCCTTGAAGTCAATAACTCGGTCAAGGACGAATGAATGGGCATAGACCGCTTGGCCAGCATTGGCATCGGGATGAACCCCAATCTGATTAACGCGGGGGGGTTCCTCTTGTCGTGGCATGGGGTATTCACCTTCATCGCCGTGGCGACGGCAGTGTACCTCGTGGTGCGCTGGGGCACTCGCGAGGGCATGGTGGCCGACGTGCTTTACTCCGCGTCTATGTGGGCCATCATCGGCGGGGTAATCGGGGCCCGCGTACTGCACGTCATAGACTTTTGGGATGAGGTTTACCGACACGACTTCGTCAGCATCTTCCAAGTGTGGCAGGGAGGCATAGCCATATTCGGGGCGATTTTGGGCGGGTTTGTCGGCGGGTCGCTCTACCTGCTGATTCGCAATTCCGGCTGGTTCCTGGCGTTGTGGAAGCCCTTCGCTCCGGTATTCGGGCAGCCCAACAAGGCCGACCTGCCGAAAATCGGTCACTTGGCCGATATCACCGCGCCGGCGCTGCTGTTGACTATGGCCATCGGGCGCATAGGCGACATAATCAACGGCGAGCATTTCGCCAAGGTGACCGATCTGCCTTGGGGGTTCATCTACACCCATCCCGACAGCCCCGGGTTGGGCCGTCCGGCCACGCATCCGGCAGTCGCCTACGAGCTGATTTTCGATCTGGCGCTGCTGGCGGTACTGTGGCCGCTGCGGAAGCGGTTGCGGCCCAACGGGATGTTCTTCGCCCTGTACGGGGCGACCTACTCGATTGGGCGTTTCTTCCTCAGCTTCCTGCGGGAAGAGTACAACACCTACTTCGGCGGCTTGAACGAGGCCCAGGTAGTAGCTCTAATCGTGATAATCATCACTGTGCCGTTGCTAATCTGGAAAGCGCAGTTGGTTCGCCCTTCCGGAGGCGCCCGCGCCGACAGACGCCGCAGCGCTCAGAGAACCTAGACCTGCGGTCTAAATCAGTCGATTCTGAACTTCGGCAAGGCGGAGTTTCGACACTCGCAGGACCAAGGAAGACTGGCCATGCCAATTATCCATCATCAGCGTGTAGGCGAGGTCAAGCCGGGTCGTTCCTGGTACTCCGCTGATGGCTTGCCAGTCCGCTGCCTGGTTGAAGGCCAACGCCGTTATCTCTCGCCCGTCCTGCTCCACGCGGAGCCGCAGGTGCTGTTGGGACTGCCCCATGTACCGGGCTTCCTTGACGGCCACGTTCAGCGAAGCAAATAGCGGCCGGCGGTTGCCTTTGCCGAAGGGTTCCAGGGCGGTGAGCCAGTCCCAGACGTCCGGCGTAATATCCGGCAGCGTCACTGCTGCGTCAATTTCCAGCGTCGGCGACAAGTCCATCTGACCCAGCCGCTCTGCGGCGTAGGCGTCTAGTTGCTCGGCAACTTCGCCTATGCGATTCGTTGATACAGTAAATCCGGCAGCTTGGGCGTGTCCGCCGTACCTGACCAAGAGTCCCGACGAGGCGGCGATAGCCTCGACCAGGTTGAACTCCGGGATGCTCCGGGCCGACGCAACGGCCTCGCTGCCCTTCACTGACAGCACGGCCGCCGGACGGCGGTAGCGCTCGGCCAGCCTTGCCGCCGCCAAACCGGCGACCCCTTGGGGGATAGACTCTTCGGCCACCACCAGCATCGAGGGCAGATGCGGCATGGCTTCCACCCGCTCAAAGGCCAGCTTCGTCGCCTCTTCCGTAGCCACGCGGCGTTGCCGGTTCATTCCCTCCAGCTTTTCCGCCAGCGCGCCAGCCTCCTCGTCCGAGCCGGTGGTCAGCAGGCGGTAGCTGTCGGCGGCGTCGCCCATGCGCCCTGCCGCGTTCAGCCGGGGCGTGATCTGAAAGGATATATTCTCTGAGTTGATGTCCCCTGGGGATAAGCGGGCCACTTCGCACAACGCCAGCAGACCCGGTCGCCGGGTATGCCTCATCCGCTCGACGCCCTCTGACACCAGATAGCGGTTTTCGTCCACCAAAGGCACAAGGTCGGCGATGCTGCCCAAGGCCGCCAGTTCCAGCAACGCAGGGTCAAAGGGCACCTGCCACGATTGATGCAGCCCGTGGATCACCTTGAAGGCCAGACCAGCTCCGCAGAGTTCAGCGAAGGGATACTCACTTTCCGGCAGCTTGGCGTTGACACACGCCAGGGCCTTGGGGAGACCATCCGGCGGAACGTGGTGATCGGTGATAATGACTTCGGCGCCCCGGCCGGCGGCATAAGCCACTTCATCGGCATCAGTGATACCGCAGTCCACGGTTACGATGAGGGTTGCCCCGGCGCTGATGAGGGCATCTATCGCGTTCTTGGACAATCCATGCCCTTCGCCGCTGCGGTTAGGCAGATAAGGGATTGGAAATGCGCCCAAGGACCGCAAACCCTCTGCCATTATGGCCGTTCCGGTGATGCCGTCCACGTCGAAGTCGCCGAACACGCCGACGCTCTCGCCTTGATTGACAGCTCTGCGCAACCGGGCTACGGCCACGTCCATGCCCGGCAGACGCCCAGGGTCATAAGGCAGGTGGGACGGGTTCAGGAAGTGATTGAGCTTTTCCGACGTGTCTATCCCGCGGGCTGCCAGTATCCGGGCAACGGGGGATGGCAAATCGGAAGGCAGGCCGGTAACTTCGGACGGCAGCGGGAAGAGCCAGCGAGCGGCTGCGGCTGACGCGCTCACACTTGGCGAGCCACGGGAGGCTTGGCGAACACCAAGACCGAGTTATGCCCGCCGAACCCGAAGGAGTTGCTCATGGAGACGCTTATCTCCCGGCTGCGGGCCTGGTTCGGGGTGTAGTCAAGGTCGCACTCCGGGTCGGGTTCGTCGAGGTTAATGGTCGGCGGAATCACCCCGTCGCGCATCGCCATGACGCAGATTGCGGCCTCAAGCGCGCCGCCGGCGCCCAGCAGGTGCCCGGTCATGGACTTGCTGGAACTGATGGGAACCCGGTAGGCGTCTTCGCTCAAGGCCATCTTGATGGCCTTGGTCTCGTGCTTGTCATTCAGCGGAGTGGAAGTCCCGTGGGCGTTGATGTAGCCGACCTCCGAGCGGTCTATGCCCGCCTCCGTCAGCGCCATACTCATGGCGTTGGCGGCGCTCTCCCCGGTGGCCAACGGCTCGGTCAGGTGGTGGGCGTCGGAGGTTGCGGCGTAACCCCGCAACTCGGCCAGCGGCTCGACGTTGCGGCGGGCGGCGCTCTCCTCGCTTTCCATCACGAACACCGCTGCGCCTTCTCCCATGACGAACCCGTCGCGGGATATGTCAAAGGGACGGCTGGCCTGGGCTGGGCTGTCGTTGCGCCGGGACAGGGCCCGCAGCGCGTTGAATCCGGCTACGGACACCGGGACCAGCGGCGCCTCGGTGCCTCCGGCCAGCACGATGTCTTCCCGCCCGTGCCGCACCATGTCCCACGCTTGGCCCATTGCGTCCGCCCCGCTGGAGCAGGAGGACACCACGCAGTAATTCGCCCCCATCGCCCCGGTTGCCATGGAGACCTGGGCCGATGCCATGTCCCCAAGCATCATGGGAATCAGGAATGGGCTGACCCGCTTGGGCCCGCGTTCGCTCAACACCGTAAATTGCTGGGAGAGGGTGGAAATGCCACCGATGCCGCTGCCGATAACCACGGCAACTCGGTAAGGCTCACCTTTGGCTGGCGACAGCCCGGCCTGTTGGCAAGCCTGACGAGCGGTGACTGCCGCGAACTGCGCGAAGCGGTCCATGCGCCTCGCATCCTTGCGGTCCAGATAGTCCTCGGGGTCGAAATCCTTGACCTCGGCCCCGAATCGTGTATCGAAACCCTCGGTGTCGAAAGCCTTCAGGTAATCTACGCCGGAGCGGCCTTGAGTTATGCCTTCCCAAGTTGACGCCAAGTCCAGCCCCAGCGGGCTGATTACGCCGATGCCGGTGACGTAGACGCGGTGAAGTTCTGTCATCCCATCCACAATCCCTGCTGTTTCGCCTTACTGCCCTCTAATTAAAAGCCCTGATGAAACCGGCGCAGCCGACTGGCCGCCGGGAAAGGGCGGCCAGCTTGCGCAACGAACGACTGACAAGCGGAAGTCCGCCCGTTAGCTTTGTCTCGCAGGCTTTCTCCTGCTTTCGCTCTGGTCGGACAGCGCGACATCAATAGCATCGGTAAGCTCGGTAATGCGCCGTGAAACGTTGGTAGCCAGTTCCTTGCCGCTGCTGACACTGGGGTCGGCCAGCGCTTTCAGCGATTCTGTGAGCTCGTTGAGCTTGGATCCGATGCTGTCGGCGGCCTCGCGCCGGACATTGGACAGCGGTTGGGACACTGAGCGCAGTGTCTCCACCAGTTCGCGGACTCGACCGGAAATGTTCTCTCCGAAGTCTCGTCCGGACAGCGAATCCGGGTCGGACAGGTCGCGCAGCGTCTCCGTGGCCTCGCCGAGCCGGGCAGTGATGGTGTCACTCAACCCCTTGCTGGTGGCCGCCAGCCGCAGCTTGTAAGTCCGCAAAATGCGGAACACCCGGCGGTAAACGTCGTCCACCTCTTGCAGTTTCCCGGTGTACTTGTCGAAAATCTCCCGGCTTTCCTGCATCGACCAGCGTTCGTCGTGATGCACGAACTGGCGGCCGGTGTAGAGCTGGTAGGGCCGCATCTCGCCTTCCTGGAGCAGCTCACCGTGCTCATTCAGCGGGGCGAGGTCGGTCCAGTTGGAGGTGGCCGGCAGCGGCGTCAGGAAGTTGGCCGTCTGGTAGCGGCTGACCGTCGTCACCCAGTCGGCTAGCGCCATAATGCTATCTTCAGTGTCATAAGGCAGGCCGATGATGGTCATTGCCACCACGGTGAAGCCAAGCTCGTTGATGTAGGCCAGGTCCCGGTGCATCTGGCCTGGTTCCTGCCGCTTGTTGACCGCCTTGAGGTTCTCGGCGTTGTCCGACTCCACGCCCAGATAGAGCATCTTTACGTTGGCTTCCTGCAAGGCGTGGGCCAGTTCCGGGTCTTGGCCGATTTCGGCGCGGGCCTGGATGATGAGGTTCATGTTATCAGTGCGGCCCTTCCAGCCCTGGAGCCGGTCGAGGCGTTCGTTGCGGAACTTGACCGCCCGCAGCGGTGGGGTGTGCAGGTCGTCGGAAACGAACACTTGGAAGGAACCGTTGCGCGAGGTGTGAATCAGCCCGTCGGCGGCCAACTGGTGAAGTTGGTCCAAGCGATTGAACTCGGTCTCGCGCGACACCAGCCGGTAACCGAGGAACTGCTGGATTACCTGGCAGTAGGTGCACTTCTCGGTGCAACCGCGGATGGTTTCAATCACGGCTCCGGCCATCGGGTTGTCCGGGGTGAGGTCGCGGATAGAGTGAAAGTCGGGCAGCTCCACGAAGTCGGGCCGCACCAGTCCGGTGCGCTTGGTGTAGACCACTTGCCCGTCCTCCCGGTAGCTGATGCCGGGGACTTTGGACAGGTACTCGTTGCGCCTGGGGCCGCGCCGCTCCAGGAGAACGTCGCAAAGCTGGCCGACGATATCTTCGGCCTCCCGCTGGACGATGACGTCGAAATTGCCGTAATCGAAGGCTTCTTCGGGAAGGGGACCCATCTGCGGGCCGCCGCCGATGGTGATGAGCTCCGGGTGGTATTCCTTCGCCTGACGCGCCACCTGATAAGCCCGGGGAGCTTCGTTAATAAGGGCGGTCAGCATCAGGATATCGATGCCTTCCAAGTCCTTTTCCGGGTCCATTAGCCCGGAGCGGTCTTCAAACCAGATTTCCCGTTCGTAGACGAAGGGGCCTTCCCACTGGGCCAAGGCTGCGGAAAGGTAGAGCATACCCTGCCGTGGGATTGCCACGTATTCAAAATTGCCGCCGGCGGATGCCGGCTGGAGCAGCATCACCCGTTTGATTCGAGACATGTTCGCTCCTATCCCGTCCGGTTCTTTCCTGTGCGCCCGGTGGCCGTCCGCGGGGCGGTTTTTCCCTACCGGGTCATTTCCTCTGGCAATGGACGGGCCTATGGTAGTCATTATAACCCGCTGCCGCCGTTTTGTGATGCCCTGCGACGAGCCGGATTACCCAGCTTCCATTATATCAGGATGTCATAATCTGGGGCGAGGAATCTCGCCCTCGGAATTTCACCTGAGGAGCGGAATCAATTCTGCGGCTATGGTTTCCAGATGGCGCTCCCGGTCTTCGGGCGGACAGGTGATGCTGAACACAATGTGGCGGGCGCCGGCAGCGATGTACTCCCGCAGCCGTTCCGCGCACTGCTCAGGCGTTCCCAAGAGGCAGTAGCGACGGACGATGTTTATAAAGTCGCCGCCATACAAGTATTGCCCTCCGAGCTGCCGGGCCGCCACCTGGGCCGCTTCTTCCTCCGTGGGGTAGATGGAAATGTAGGGGAAGAAGCCCCACTGGAAGCCGTCCAGTTCCCGCCCGTCTTCGCGGGCGAAACCGTGAATTTTCTCAACGCTCTCCCGGTAGCGGGGAGGGTCGAAAAAGTAAGGCACCCAGCCATCGCCGAAGCGGGCGGCCCGGCGCATCGCCGCGTCGCGCCTGCCGGACACCCAAACCGGCGGGTGGGGCCGCTGCTCTGGAGTGGGGTTGATCATAGCGCCGTTCAAGCGGAAGTGCCGCCCGGAGAAGGTCACCTTCTCCCCAGTCCACAGGCGGCGCATAACTTCCAGGCATTCGTCGGTGCGGCGCCCCCGCTGGTTCACTCGCAAGCCGGCTTCCTCGAATTCGATCGGATACTCCCCGCCAATGCCCACGCCCAGCGTCAGCCGCCCGTTGGATGCCGCGTCCAGCGTCGCCGTCATGCGGGCCAGCACAAGCGGATGGTAGAAGGGCGCCAGCACGATGGAAGACAATAGGCGGATGGATTGAGTGGCCCCGGCGGCCACCCCCAGCACCGGCAGTGCGGCATGGGAAGGGCCCGGCGGGTCGCCGCGCATGAAGTGCTCTCCCGCCGAGAAATACTCGAATCCCAATTCCTCCATCCATCGCGCCTGCCGCGCCGTTTCCCCAATCTCCAGCGCCAGGTTGGCCCCGAAGTGAAGCTCATCAGCCGCCATATATCTCGTCCTGCCCCTGCGCCCCTGAAAATGCGCCGTGTCATATTAGCGCAGATTTCGCCCCGTTCCAATGCAGCGAGCCCCAGTTGATGACAGCCGCGCCTTGACAATCAGCATTCCATACCGGAATCTGGAATTGGTTGGGGCGCGGAATTGCAGGCTGGCGAGTTGCCTAATATGTCGGCAGCGGGAGGGTCAGGCTCTTGTTGGTTCTGGTAACCGGAGCCACCGGGTTTCTGGGGCGGAGGGTGGTGCCCGAACTGCTGGCGCGCCGCCACGAGGTTCGCTGCTTGGTGCATTCTCCGGGCAAAGAGCGGCTCTTCGGCCAACAGGATGTTGAGGTGCATTATGGAAGCATCCTCAACCCGGAATCCCTTACCCAAGCCCTGAGCGGTGTCCAGTCAGTGGTGCATCTGGTGGGCATCATCCGCACCGGGCGGGGGGTAACGTTCGACCGGATGCACCGGCAAGGCACCGCCAACGTGGCGGAAGCGGCCAAAGAGTCGGGCGTCCGCGAGATTATCCACGTAAGCGCCATGGGCGCGACCGACAACCCCAAGTACCCTTACCTGCATTCCAAGCGCCAGGCCGAATTGCAAGTAACCGGCTCTGGGCTGGGCTACACTATACTGCGCCCTTCAGTAATCTTTGGCGAGGGTGATGAGTTCTTGACCGCGCTGGCCGGGTTGGTGCGGCTCGGCCCGCTGGCACCGGTAATCGGGAGCGGCAAGAACCGGATGCAGCCGGTGGCGGTGGAAGACGTGGCCCGCTGCATCGTCGCCTCGGTGGGCAATTCGCTGGTCAAGGGCAAGACTTTCAACTTGGGTGGCCCCAACCGCCTGAACTACAATGACCTCTTGGATGAGGTGGCCTTGGCCATGGGCAAGCGCATCCGGCGGGTCCATGTGCCAACTGCGCTCGCGTGGCCGGTCGTTGCCATGCTGCAACAGGTGCTGCCGAGGCCGCCGGTCACCACCGGACAGCTCCGGATGCTGGGAATCCGAAACGTGGCCCAAGGCCATGATATGGAGGAAGCATTCGGGTTTACCCCCAAGCCGTTGCGGGGTAACATTGACTACGTGAATTCAGTCAGTTTCGGCGACGCCCTGCGAATGACCTTGGGCTTGTCCATGCCGCGCCGGAGCTGAGTCTTACCCGGAAAGCCCTACTCGGAAGCCCTAGCCGGAAAGATGATTTACCGGCATATTCGGCGGTGTTCCCGTGAGGTGCGCGTTGCAGTACGAACAGGCCATCGGAAACGTGCTTTCCCTGTTTGACTCGGAGCGAGCCCGGGTTGACGGCCCGCGCCAGAAGGTCATCTATGACCTGCGGCGAATGGAGTCGTTCCTTGACCGGATGGGAAGCCCCCACCGGCGCGTCCCGGCAGTGCATATAGCGGGCACCAAGGGCAAGGGAAGCACTGCCGCCCTCTGTGATGCCGCCTTCCATGCCGCCGGCCTCAGCACCGGCTTTTATTCGTCCCCCCACCTGCACACCTTCCGGGAGCGGGTGCGGCGGGACTGTCAGCCCATATCCGAAGAGGAATTTGCCGGCTTGGTGAATGATCTCTGGCCGTTGCGCAATCGCGATAATGACGGCCAAGATACTGTAACTCTGTTCGAGTTCCTGACCGGCATGGCCTTCCATTGTTTCGATCAAGCCCACGCCGACGTGCAGACCATTGAGGTTGGGCTGGGCGGCCGCCTGGACGCCACCAACGTGGTTGACGCAGGCGTGTGCGTGATAACTTCGGTGAGCATGGACCACGCCAAAATACTCGGAGACACCATCGGCGAAATCGCTGCCGACAAATCCGGCATCATCAAGCCCGGATCCACGCCGGTAATCGCCCCGCAACGCCCGGAAGCCTTGGCCTCGATTCTGGATACCTGTAATCGCGTGGGCGTTCAGCCGGTCCTGATCGGACGCGACGTCACTTGGGAACCGAAGGGATCCTGCCTGGAAGGCCAGTTGCTGACCGTCCACGGAATGCTCGGCTCCTATGACTTGGACCTCCCGCTGCTGGGCGACTACCAGATGGAGAACGCCGCGACCGCCGTGGCAGCCATCGAGGCTATGTGTCAGTCCCAAGCCTTCGAGATGTCCGCCGGAACGCTGGCCCAAGGATTCCGGAGCGTGTCCTGGCCCTGTCGCATGGAACTGCTGGGGCGCGAGCCTCTGATCATTGCCGACGGAGCGCATAACGACTACTCCGTGGACCGGCTGCTGGAATCGTTGCCCCACTACTTTGACTTTGACCGTCTGGTGGTGATCGCCGGATTCTCGCGGGACAAAAACGTTGAGGCGATGCTGAACTCGCTGGCATCGGCAGCCGACGCGACCATAGCCACTCAGTCCCGTCATCCGCGCGGTCTGAAAGTCCCGGAACTTTTGGATATGCTTGCGCAGCGTGGTTCGGTTGCGGACTCGGCCGCAACGCCGCGTGAGGCGCTGGAGCAGGCCCGGGCCACCGCAGGCCCTCGCGACTTGGTGCTGGCGACCGGCTCGCTGTTCCTGGCTGCCGAGGTGCGCGAGGCCGCTCTGGGCATAGAACCGGAAATCTATCCCACCCTCAGCCGGAAGAAAAACGAGAAGGACTGCTGATGACCAACCGAATAACCCAAGGCCGGGCGGAACAGTGACCGGCCAGCGGGTCAGGGTCGTAGTGACCGGCGTGGGCGCCATGACCCCGCTGGGCGAGTCACCGGATGAGTTCTGGCGGAACCTCGTCGCCGGACATTCGGGCGTAGGGCCGATGACCCTCTGCGACCCGGAGGGCTACCCCTGCCGCATCTCCGGGGAGGTCACGGGCTTCGACCCCGGCCAGTACATCCCCGGACGGGAGGCGCGGCGAATGGCTCGCTTCTCCCAGTTGGCAGTGGCCGCAGGATTGCAGGCCGCCGAGTCCTCCGGCATAGACGTGTCGCGCGAAGACCCCTACCGGGTGGGCGTTATCCTCGGCAACGGCAACGGCGGATTTCCCACCCTTGAAGAGAACTGCCGCATCTTGGCCGAACGTGGCGGTATGAGGATGTCGCCCTTCTTCTTTCCCATGATTCTGCCCAACATGGCCGCCGCTGCCGTCAGCCGCTACCTGGGCGCTCAAGGCTACAACTCCACCGCCACCACCGCCTGCGCGGCCTCCAATCAGGCCATCGGCGAAGCAATGGACGTGATTCGCCGCGGCGCAGCCGACGTGGTATTCGCCGGCGGAGCGGAGGCGGGCATCAGCCTGTTGGGGCTGTCCGGCTTCGCCGTTATGCGCGCCCTCAGCACTCGCAACGACGCGCCGGAGCAGGCCAGCCGCCCCTTCGACGCTGACCGCGATGGCTTCGTGCCTTCCGAAGGCGCAGTGGTGCTGGTGATGGAGCGGCTGGAACACGCCCTGGACCGCGGGGCGTCCATTTTGGCCGAAGTCGCCGGTTTCGGAAGCACCAGCGACGCCGGCAACCCGGTGCAGCCGGAGGAGTCGGGCGCCAGCGCCGCCCATGCCATGAGTGTCGCACTGTCAGATGCCGGCGAGACCATCGAGCGGGTTGACTACATCAACGCCCACGGCACCTCAACGCCGCTCAACGACACGCTGGAAACCGTGGCCATCAAGCGCCTGTTCGGGGAGCGAGCCTATAAAATCCCGGTGAGTTCTACCAAGTCGATGATTGGCCATTCGCTGGGCGCGGCGGGTGCGCTGGAAGCGGCCGCCTGCATCAAGACGATCACCGAGGCGAAGGTGCATCCCACCATCAACTACACTTCGCCCGACCCCAGTTGCGACCTCGACTACGTGCCCAACGAAGCGCGAACACTCGACGCTCGCGTGGTGTTGTCCAACGCCTTCGGCTTCGGGGGGCAAAACGCCTGTTTGGTTTTCCGCAAGTTCGAGCAGTGATTCAACGGTCCCTCCGCGCCGCGAGCGGCGGAACGGGATAGGCTAAAGGGAGAGAAGATGGCTGATGAGCGGCTGGTTGCTGGCGCAGAGCTTCAGGAAGACGCAGACGTTTCCTTGCGCCCTCGGCGCATTGACGAATTCGTCGGCCAGCCCCACACAATGCAGACCCTGCAAATCGCTATCGACGCCGCCAAAATTCGCCAGGAACCGCTGGACCACGCCATCATCTACGGCCCGCCCGGCTTGGGCAAGACCACCTTGTCCTACATTATCGCCGCCGAAATGGAAGTGCCGATTCGAGTGACCTCCGGCCCGGCCATCGAGCGCGCCGGGGACATGGCTGCCATCCTCACCAGCCTCCAGCCCAACGAAGTGCTGTTCATCGACGAAGTTCACCGCCTGAATCGAGTAGTAGAGGAAGTGCTGTACTCGGCTATGGAGGACTTTTTCCTTTCTTGGATGGTTGGCAAGGGACTGGCGGCGCGCAGCGTGAACCTGCGTATCCACCCCTTCACCTTGGTCGGCGCCACCACCCGCTACTCCATGGTAAGCGCTCCGCTCCGGGACCGGTTCGGCTCGGTTTGGCGGCTGGAATACTATGATGTCGAAGAAATGAACATAATTGTCGAACGTTCGGCGCGGATTCTGGAGACCGGCCACGAGGCCGACGGCGTGGCCGAAATCGCGCGCCGCTCGCGGGGCACTCCCCGCGTCGCCAACCGGCTGCTCAAGCGCACCCGCGACTACGCGCTGGTTAAGGCCGACAATCGCATAACCGGCCCGGTTGCCCGCGCCGCCCTGGAGCAGCTTAACGTCGACCCTCTGGGGCTGGACCAATCTGACCACCGCCTGTTGAGCAGCATAATTGACAAGTTCGATGGCGGCCCCGTGGGGCTGGAAACCCTGGCCGCCGCGCTGAACGAGGATTCCGACACCATTATGGACGTGTGGGAGCCCTACCTGCTTCAACTGGGCTTCCTGGACCGCACGCCCAGAGGCAGGGTCGCCACTCGCAGGGCCCACGAGCACTTGGGCCGCCCCTATCCGTCTGCGGCCGCCACCGGCCAGCCCAAGCTGGAAGGGTTTTAGGGAGCCGCCCGCCCGTTGCTATTGGACCCGTTGCTATTGGACCCGTTGCTATTGGACCCGTTGCTATTGGACCCGTTGCTATTGGACCCGTTGCTATTGGACCCGTTGCTATTGGACCCGTTGCTATTGGACCCGTTGCTATTGGACCCGTTGCTATTGGACCCGTTGCTATTGGACCCGTTGCTATTGGAATGGTAAAGGACATAAAATGATTGTTGCGCTACACATACGCAGCAAGCAGGGAAAATGACCACTGCGCCATATTCAAAATCCGAACGCCACGACCAGGTTGGCAAGGCGCTCCTCCAGCAGGCCCAGGAGGAACTGGACAAAGGCGACCTTATACAGGCGTCGGAAAAAGTCTGGGGCGCAGCGGCCCACTCGCTTAAGTCCGTTGCCGAAAAGTGGAGTTGGCATCATCAGTCCCACTTCCGGCTCAGGGCGGCGGTAAGTTACATAGCGCAAGAACGGAACCGTAGCGACCTTCGCTTATTGTTCGGGTTTCTCGAAAACCTGCACCAGAATTACTATGAAGTCGAATGGGATGCGGATGAAGTGGAGGACGGGGTAAAAGCCGCCCAAACTTTCACCGAAGGAATGGATAAAATCAGAGATGAAGCGATTCCTGGCTTCCCGCCGTTGGACGAACTGACGAACCCCCAGCGGCGGCGGCTGAGAATGCTGACCACCAAGCCCCGGCACCGAGACATTAGCATCGACGATTTCGAGTTTCTGCCCCCCGTGCGGCCTGAGCCGCCGGAATCTGTATGACGCAGCAAAACACAATTGCCACCGCCACGGGATCCCGGTTCGCCCCCGCGCTGGCGGACGCCGCTTCGGGCCGTCCGCTTGCTGACGACGAGGTCTGGGCTCTGGTCGAGTCTGACGCAGACGGGTTGGCCGCGATGTGCAAGGCCGCCGGACGTATGCGCGACTTGGGCAAAGGACGCACGGTCACCTTCTCGCCCAAGGTGTTCATCCCCCTGACCCACATGTGCCGCGACTTCTGCGGGTACTGCATTTTCCGCAAGACGCCGGAGCAGGCCGGCGACACGCTCTACATGACGCCGGAGCAGGTGCTGGACGTCGCCGAAGCGGGTGAGCGGCTCGGTTGCACCGAGGCACTGTTCACCTTGGGGGAACGGCCTGAGCAGCGCTACCCGGAAGCGAAAGACTGGCTGGCCCGGCGCGGTTTCAAGACGACCCTGGAGTACCTGACCTACGTCAACCGGCTGGTGCTTGAAGAAACCTCGCTGTTGCCCCACGCCAACCCGGGAACCATGAGCCGCCAGGAAATCGCCGCGCTCCAGCCCTATAATCCCTCGATCGGCCTGATGCTGGAAAGCACCTCGTCCGCATTGCACGCTCCCGGAGGCGCTCACGAATTCGCGCCCAGCAAGCGGCCGCGAGTGCGTCTCCGAACCATTGAACTGGCTGGCGAGTTGCGGCTGCCCTTCACTACTGGTATCCTCATCGGCATCGGCGACACCCGCGAAGACCGCATCGAGTCGCTTCTTGCCATCCGCGACCTGCACCTTCGGTTCGGTCACGTGCAGGAAGTGATCGTCCAGAACTTCCGGGCCAAACCCGGCACGGCGATGGCGGATACCCTTGACGCCGATACTATCGAACTGCTTTGGTCGGTGGCCGCCGCCCGGCTGATACTTGGGCCGGAAGCCAACGTTCAAGTGCCGCCGAATCTCAGCGCCGACAACTACCGTATTTACTTGGACGCGGGAATCAACGATTGGGGCGGCGTTTCGCCCCTGACCATAGATTTCGTCAATCCGGAAGCTCCGTGGCCGGCCCTGACCCAGCTTAAGGCACAGACAGAGGCCGCCGGCTTCCAGCTCAAACCCAGGCTGCCGGTATATCCCGAATATTTTCTTACCACCGGCGACTATCTGCCGGACGGGCTGCTGGCGAAAGTCCGAGCCCTCGCTGATGAAGAGGGATATGTACAAGGGGGGGTCCAACGATATGTCGGGAATAACTGAGCGGCCGGGCGCGGCCAGCCTCAATGAACTGGCCGGAACGCTGAACCCGGAAGTGGCCGCGGTGCTTGACCGCGCTCTGGGCGGCGAAGACATCTCGCCCGAAGAAGCCACGCTGCTGTTTGGCGCAACCGGGCCGGAATACAACGCCACGGTTATGGTGGCCGACGAACTGCGCCGCCGCACCGTGGGCGACATCGCCACCTACGTCGTCAACCGCAACATCAACTTCACCAACGTCTGCATCAAGCGTTGCGGTTTCTGCGCTTTCAGCCGCGATTTCCGTGAGGAAGAAGGCTACTTCCTCCCCGTTGAGGAAATCGTCCGCCGCGCTCAGGAAGCGTGGGACTACGGCGCAACCGAGGTCTGCGTCCAGGCCGGCCTGCCGCCCCAGATGGAGGGCGATCTGTACATCCGGCTGTGCGCCGCGATAAAGGAAGCCTTGCCGGATATGCACGTTCACGGTTTCTCGCCGGAGGAAGTGCTTTACGGCTCCGTCCGCTCCCGCTGCACCATCCGTGAATACCTGGAAGGGCTGAAAGCCGCCGGGGTGGGCAGTTTGCCCGGAACCTCCGCAGAGGTGCTGGACCAGGAACTGCGCGACCGCATTTCGCCGGGGCGCATCACTGTTGACCAGTGGATTGAGGTAATCACCACGGCCCATGACCTAGGCATCCCGACCACCTCTACCGTCATGTTCGGACACCGCGAGACGGCGGAGCAGCTTTGCAATCACATGGCCCTGCTGCGGGACCTCCAGCAGCAGACCGGGGGCATCACCGAGTTCGTGCCTCTCAGCTTCGTGCATACCGAAGCCCCCATGTTCCTGAAGAACCTAGTGCAGAACGTCCGGCCCGGCCCGACGGGTATGGACGTGGTGAAGATGCACGCCATCGCCCGCATCATGCTCAACAACTGGATTCCCAACGTTCAGGCGTCGTGGGTCAAGGAAGGCTCGCGGATGTCGCAGCTTCTGCTCACCGCCGGGGTGAACGACCTAGGCGGCACTCTGATTAACGAAAGCATATCCACCGCCGCCGGGGCGCAGCACGGACAGTTGATGCGGCCCTCGGAGTTCCGCGGGATGATTCGGGACGCGGGCCGGGTTCCCGCCGAACGCTACACCACCTACGGACTGCGCCGCGTGTTCAGCGACACTGATGAAGAGCATGACCCACTGGACTTGGTGGGCGAGAACGTGGAAGAGATTTTCGGCTCCTACAACCGGCTGGTCAAGCTGGACACCTACCGCTTTGAGCATCCACGCCACGCCAGGCAGGCCAGCGTCTAGCTCCGCAGCGTCTAGTCGAGAGGAAGCGGTTGCGCCAATTGAACCCGCCTCTACCTGACCACTGCCTTGCAGGGCAGCCATTATGAGCGATTTGCGGGTTCTGGCTTTGGCTGGCGGCGTCGGCGGAGCGAAACTGGTGGTCGGGCTGGCGCATTGCCTCCAGCCGGGCGAACTGGTGGTGGCAGTGAACACCGGCGACGACGACGAATTTCACGGCCTGCACGTATCGCCCGATCTCGACACCATGATGTACACTCTTTCCGGGCTGTCCAACCCGGAAATGGGATGGGGACTGGAAGGCGATACCTTCAGCGCGCTGGCCATGCTCCGGCGGTACGGCGTCGAAACTTGGTTCAACCTCGGCGACCGCGACTTGGCCACCCACATCCGCCGGACGCAACTGCTGGGCCAGGGGCAGACCCTCTCCGAAGTCACTGCCCAGCTTTGCGCCGCTTTGGAAATTGCCCACCCGATAGCGCCAATGAGCGATCAGCCCGTGCGCACTGTGCTGGAAACCGCCGATGGGCGATTGTCGATGCAGGAATACTTCGTGCAGCGGCGCGCCCAGCCGGAAGTGTCCGCCGTCGGCTACTTGGGAGCTGCCGAGGCGGTCCCGTCGCCAGCCTTGGCAGCGGCGCTCTCGGAGGCGCGGATGCTGGTGGTCTGCCCGTCCAACCCGGCCCTCAGTGTACAGCCCATTGTCGAAGTTGCCGGGATGAGAGAGCGGCTGGCTTCTTTCCCCGGACTGCGCGTCGCCGTCAGTCCCATTGTTGGCAACGATGCCGTACGCGGGCCGGCGGGAAGAATTATGGCCGGGTTGGGACAGGAAGTGTCCGCCGTTGGAGTTGCTCGGGTCTACCGGGACTTTTGCGACGTGCTGGTAATTGACCGGCAGGATGAGGCGCTGGCCCCTGCCGTGGCTGATGCCGGAGTGCGCCCGGTGGTCACAAACACGATAATGGAATCGCTCGAGGACCGCATAGACTTGGCCCAGACCATCCTGTCGCTAGACGAGTAGTCGGACTAATTTAATCCGGGGTTAACAAATCCCGCCTATCATAAATGCCTGTCATGTCCAACCAAGAATACGACATAGTAGCCATCGTGCCGATGAAGCCTCTCTCCGAGGGCAAGAGTCGCTTGTCCCGCACCCTTACCCCGGAGCAGCGGGCAAACATCAGCGTTGGTATGCTGCGTCGCGTGCTGGTGGCCTTGAGCGGAGCGTCCATCGACCCGATCTGGGTGGTGGGCGGTGACGAAAGAGTGAAGAACATGGCCCGCAATCAGGGTGCGACATGGTTCGAGGAGATGGGCCGCAACCTGAATGACACTTTGGGTAAAGCGATAGAGCAGGCATTTCGGCGCGGCAAGTCAGCCCTCTACGTCGCCGGTGACCTGCCCTTCATCAAGCCATCCGACATACATTCCTTTGTCCAGGCTTCGCGGAGGGCGGACAACGTCACGCTGGCTCCGGCCCGGCGCGACGGCGGAACCAATGCCATGCTGGTGCCATGCGGCATTCCGTTCAAGCCGGAATTGGGGAAGCGAAGTTTCAGCAAGCACCTAGCCCAGGCGGCCCGGCTGGAAACCTCCGTGGCCATCGCTTACAGCCCAGGGTTGGGCTTTGACCTAGACGTGGTAGACGACCTGGATTCCTACCAGCACATGGAGCCAGGCCTGATTGAACGCCTGATGCAGGCCACCGGCAATTCCTCCCCGCGCCTGGGGCAGCCTTAATGGTGAATAATATGAACGCTAACAAGCCAAAACTCGGCCTGCTCCTTCCCACAAGAGGCCTCCTGTTGCGCGGTGAACAGCCGTCCAACGCCGACCGGGTATTCCGAATGGCGCAGCGAGTCGAAGAAGCAGGGTTGGATTCGGTCTGGGTGGGCGACAGCCTGGTTGCCAAGCCGCGCCTCGAGCCGCTGGCCGCTTTGGCCGCCCTGGCGGCCCGCACCAGCCGGGTGCGACTAGGCACCGCCGTTCTGTTGCCAGCGCTGCGCCATCCGGTTCTGATGGCCCAGACCATGGCCACGGTTGACCTGATTTCCAGCGGCCGCCTGGTTATCGGCGCCGGAGTCGGCGGCGCATTCAACGACGAACAGCGCGGCGAATGGGCCGCGGCAGGTGTTGACCCCACCAGGCGCGCCCGCAGGTTCGAGGAAATCGTGGAAATCGCCAAGGGACTTGGCCCCGGCCAACCTCACAGCCACGAAGGCCGGCATTTCTCCCTGGATTCCGTTACCATGTTGCCGGCAGCTACCCAGCCCGAAGGCATACCGTGGCTTTTGGCCACCCACCACCGCGCCCAGCAGCAGGCACAGATCGACCGGGCCGCCCGTGTTGGTGACGGCATCATCGCCATATCCGACACTCCGCCGGAATTCGCAGAAGTTATTGCCCAAGTGGACGCCAAGGCCGAGGAGTATGGCCGCGACACCACCCGCCGGGAAAATGTCTTCTATCTCACCGTAAACCTGGATGAAGATGAAGCGGCGGCCAAAGCGGACGCCGAAGACTGGCTGATGCGCTACTACGGGGCCAACATCTGGGGAACCCGCTGGGGGCCGTTCGGCGGTGTCCAAAACGTGGCCGACCGGATGGCAGCCTACTCCGATGCCGGCGCTGACACGCTGGTGGTGCGACTGGCCTCCTTCGACCCGGAGCGCCAGCTCGACGTTTTCCTGGATCGTATCGCTCCCCAGTTCGCCTAGTTTCAGTTCCCAAAGGCCAACCATTCGTCCCGGGCTTGTCGCGGGGCGATCGGCTGAAAGCTCACGTAAAGAGTAATAAAGGAAAACGCAGTGGTCCCCATCGACCTGTCAGGAAAAAACGGAATAGTCTTGGGCGTGGCCAATGACCGCAGCATCGCGTGGGGCATCACCCAGGCCCTGTCCGCTGCCGGCGCCCGTCTGGCCTTGACCTACCAGGGTGAACGCCTAAGGGAGCGCGTCGAACGTTTGGCAACCTCCCTTGACAGTCCCGTCCTGTTGCCTTGCGATGCTACCGACGATGAGCAAATAGAGCAGGTCTTCGAGGCCCTGAGCAGGGAATTCGGGGAGATTTCTTTCCTCATCCACAGCATCGCCTTCGCCAACCGCGAAGACCTGACCGGCCGGTTCGTGGATACCGGACGCGACGGCTTCCGAATTGCGATGGAGGTGAGCGCCTATTCGCTGCTGCCCCTGGTCCGGCACGCCGCGCCGCTGATGACCGGCGGAGGCAGCGTAGTCGCCATGACTTTCGATGCGTCGCAGAGGGTTTATCCGGGATATAACGTGATGGGGTCAGCCAAGGCGGCTCTGGAACACGCCGTTCGCCAATTGGCCTCCGAAATGGGCCCCGCCAACATACGGGTCAACGCCATCTCCGCCGGCCCCCTGGAGACGCTGGCGGCGCGAGGCATCACCGGCTTTCGGGATATGCGCCATACCCACGCGGAAAAGGCCCCGCTGCAACGCAACATCACCGTTGAAGAGGTAGCGCAGACTGCCCTCTTCTTATGCAGTGGGTTGGCCAGCGGCATCACCGGCGCAGTTATCCCCGTCGATGCCGGCTACCACATCATGGCAGTGTAAGTGGGGAGGCGCAGGGCGGCGCTGATAACATAAAAAGGCAGGATTGAAATCCTGCCCTTTTATGTTGCTCCGTCGCGTTCGTTAACGGCGCTGCCCGACATTCGGACTGCTCAGAGGCCGGTGTTGAGGGCCTCAATGCGGCGGTAGTCTTCCTCGGCGCGCTCGCCCCTGCCCTGTTGGGTGTAGGCTTCGGCGCGACGCTCGAAGGCTTCACGGTGTTGGGGGTTGAGGGCTATTGCCTTGGTAAACTGGTCAATGGCCTCTTGCAGCTTCCCTTCGCTGAGCAGCATTGCTCCCCTAGTGGTCATTCCCTCCGCTGTGGGGGCTGGCCCGGGTTGCAGAAGACCCCAAGGACGGGCTGGCTCCGGCGCTGGTTCGTCGGCTGGCCCAGGGTGATCCTCGCCATGCTCCTGGCCGGCGGCGTCCACAGGAGCGGCTTCACCGTCAGCATGGGTTGCGGCGCCGTCAATGTGGGCGGTTTCCCGCTCCGCGACTGGAGAAGGTCCCGCAGCGGGAGGCGCCGGGGTTGCAGGCTCAGTCGAGGTTGGCTCTCCAGGGCGCTCCAGGGTGGCTGTGGCAGCGGCTTGTCCTTGGTGCATCTCAGAAGCCAGAACAGTATCGCTGCTATCCGGGGAATACTCTCGGGACAGGTCCCAGCCACACTTGGTGCAGAAGTTCTGGCCGGGCGAGTGGGGGCTGGCGCACTTGGAGCAAGCGCTGTGATGCGGTCGGCTGCGCTGGCCTGTCGGACGCACGAAAAACATGAGGAAAAGAACCGGCGCAACCCCGAGTATGGGCTGGCCAATGTCAGGCCAAGGGATGCCCAAGACCAGAGCCGCCCCCCCCCATATCCACGGGTTCCGGCCACGGGCCATCGCCAGTCGCGCAGTCCAGAAGGCAACAAAGGGAACCAGGAAGACGAGGAGAATTTCGGTTGTCTCTAGTCCGAAGATAAGCCCTTGCCTCCTCAATCCCGGATTGAGGTCATCCTTTGAAATCGGGATTGGCGGGATAGGATCGAATCAATCAGGTGCGGCAGGGTTCCGGTACATCATCTGCTAACGTATACTTCTGAATATACTAGAAATTGCCGCTCAGGGCAATGGCAAAACGTAATTGCCGCTGCCCGCTGCCCTCAACCGCGGCAAGAATCGCCGAAGGGCCGGGTTTGCTGCGCCTGCGTCGGCCTCCGAAGCATTGCCCGCCCATCGAAATCCGATATAATGACGGGACACAAAACGGTTTGACGCGCAGCGTTCGGCCAGGCTGTCGGCGCTGCTGCTGAGGAGGACTATGAAAATCACCCTATCCATTCTCAAAGCGGACGTGGGTTCCATCGGAGGCCACACCAAACCCTCCGACCGTATGATGGACTCAGTGCGGGCCGATGTCGCCGCCGCCATTGCACGGGGACTGTTGATCGATGCTTTCATCGGACACACCGGCGACGACATCTGCATCGTGGCGTCTCACACTCGCGGGGAAAATGATGTTGAAGTCCACCAGTTCGCTTGGAACTCCTTCCTGAACGCCACCGCCATCGCCACCGAATACGGACTGTATGGCGCGGGTCAGGACCTGCTGGTGGACGCGCCGTCCGGCAATATCCGCGGCGCTGGGCCGGCGGTGGCCGAAATCGAGTTAGACCACGACCCGGTGAAGACCAACCCGGTGAGGCCAGCCGAGTCCTTTATGGTGCTGGCCGCCGACAAGTGCGGCCCCGGCGCCTACAACCTGCCGATGTTCTTGGGCTTCGCCGACCCGATGTACTGCGGGGGACTGATGCTGCCCCGCTTGAACGAAGGCTTCACCTTCAACATTATTGACATGGACAACACCAATGGCGATAGCCTGATTTCTCTGAACGCGCCGGAGGACTACTACAAGATTACGGTGCTGCTGCGCGACAACGAGCGGTTCGCTATCGAAAGCATCGTTTCCCGCTACACTGGGCAGGTCGCCGCTGCGATCTCGGCCACGCGGATGCACAACATCGCCGGCACCTACACCGGCAAGGACGACCCGGTGGCCCTCGTTCGCAATCAGGGCGTCTTCCCCGCGCCGGAAGAGTTGATTTCTCCCTACGCCAAGGCTCACTACATCGGTGGCGACGCCCGGGGCTCCCACGTAATGCCGCTGATGCCGGTTCCCATCAACACGGCGGTAACCGGGATGTACTGCCTGCCGCTGCTTTCCTGCGTGGGCTTCTCGCTGAACCGCGATGGCTACTTCTCGGATTCATTCGCCGACTTCTTCGACAACCCGGCGTGGGATTACGTCCGCAACCTAGCCCAAGAGAAGGGCATCGCCATGCGCTCTCAGGGCTGGTCGGGCGCGGCCATGCTGCCCTACGGCGAGTTGGAGTATTCCGGCTTCCGCACCAGCATTGGCAATCTGGTGGACCGCTTCGCCATCCGAAACGGCAAGGAATCGGCCCTCATCCCGGAAAAGGCCGGCGCCGCTGACGACGACTAGACTATTCCGCAACGCCAAGCGCAAAGAGGGCGCCGGGACCATTCATAGGTCCCGGCGCCCTCTTTGCGTCGTGCAAACGCGGTGTTTATGCGTCTATCTTCAGCGACAGTTCCCGGAGTTGCGAGGGGGCAACGGTTGCGGGAGAGTTGAACAGCAGGTCAGTGCCGCTCTGCGTCTTGGGGAAGGCGATTACGTCCCTAATGGAGTTTGTGCCGGCCAGTATGGCGCACAGACGGTCAATGCCCGGAGCGATTCCGCCGTGGGGAGGCGCCCCGTACTCGAACGCCTCCAGAATCTGACGGAAGCGATCGCCCACGTCCTCGCGGCTGTAGCCCAGAATGGAGAAGATCTTTTCCTGGAGTTCCCGGCGGTGAATCCTGATGCTGCCGCTGGCTAACTCAGACCCATTGCACACCAGGTCGTAGGCCTTGGAGCGGATGGCCCCCAGGTCGCCGCCATCCAGCAGCCCTTCTTCCCCGTCGGCCGGGGATGTGAAGGGGTGATGCGACGAGTCCCAACGGTTGGCGTCTTCGTTCCACTCAAACAGCGGAAAGTCGGTAACGAAGGCAAAGGCCAGTTCATCCGGGTCGGCCAGGTTCAGCATTTCAGCCACATGGTTGCGCATCGCGTTCAGCCAGACGTTGACGCGGGTAGGCGGGCCAGCCATCAGCAGCGCCATGTCGCCCGGCCCCGCGCCCATCTTGGCGGCTATCCGCCCGTGCCACTCCGCAGGCATCCGCAACCCGGCTGATTGCAGAATTTCCTCTTCGCTCTGTTCGGCCACCGGCCCGGCGCTCCGGTATCGGATGTGGGCCAGCCCCCCGGCGCCCGATTCCCTGGCGAAAGCGTCCAGTTCGCGCACCTGCGAAGTCGTGTAACCGGCCAGACCCGGCGCGACGAATCCCTTGATGCAGCCCCCGGCCTCAATGGTGGACAGGAAGACGCGGAAGCTGGTCTCCGCTGCAAGGTCAGTGACGTCGGTCATCTCCAGGCCAAAGCGCAGGTCGGGCTTGTCGGAGGCGTAGCGGGCCATCGCCTCGGCGTGGGTCAGGCGGGGAAAGGGTTTTTGCAGCTTCTTGTGAGGAGCTACCGTTTCAATCATGCCGGTGTAAAGCTCTTCGGTAAGGGCCAGCACATCCTCTTGGTCAACGAAGCTCATTTCCAGGTCAAGCTGTGTGAACTCCGGCTGCCGGTCGGCCCGCATATCCTCGTCGCGGAAGCAACGCGCTATCTGGAAGTAACGCTCCACCCCGGACACCATCAGCAACTGCTTCAACTGCTGGGGCGACTGGGGCAGGGCGTAGAAGCTGCCCGGCTGGAGGCGGCTGGGAACCAGAAAGTCGCGCGCGCCCTCCGGCGTGCTTTTGATGAGGATGGGCGTCTCGATTTCGAGAAAATCCTGAGCATCGAGAAAATCACGGATGTACTTGACCACCCGGTGGCGCAGGACGAGATTTCGCTGCATCGCGGGGCGGCGCAGGTCGAGATAGCGGTAGCGGAGCCGCAGGCTTTCATCGGCCCCGGCGTCGTCGGTGATGTAGAAGGGCGGCGTGAGTGAGCGGTTCAGCACCGTTACCGACGAGGCCATCACTTCGATGTCCCCGGTCTCCATCGCCGGGTTTTCGCTGCCCGCAGGCCGCTGCCGCACGTTGCCTTTGACCTGTACCACCCACTCCTGACGCAATTCTTCGGCAGTGCGGGCGGATTCGGGCGACAGTTCAGGATTGAAGACGACCTGCACCACGCCGGAACGGTCGCGCATGTCAATGAAAATAATGCCGCCGTGGTCGCGGCGGCGGCCGACCCAGCCGGCCAAAGTAACTTGTGAATCCGCGTCGCTGAGACGCAAGTCGCCGCAGTTAGCGCCCTTCATTTTTACGGGGAGGGGCACGCAAGGCCTCCAAAACTTATCTTTTCAAGAAGTGTGTTAGTTCATCCGCCCGGGAAAATCCGCATAATGTCCTGAAAGGGACTGACCGGCTGATTGTCAATACCGGCGGCGGCTTCAGCCAGAGCCTCCGGCGTGCCGACCGGCGGCAAGCACAGCGTGTCCAGGCATACGTGAGCCAATGCCGCGCCGCCCGCCGTAACGGTCTTGATCTCCAGATTGGGACTGTTCAAGCGAACCGCAGCGTCCAGCAACTCGCGGCAGGCAGGGTCTTCAGGGTTGCCCTCCACTGTCACTTCTACAGCAGGGTTGCAGAACAGGTCCACGGCCAGGCCGAACTCGGCGGCAAACTCTCCCTGTTCTCGGAAGACCCCGGCGAAGGCGCTAAGGGTGGCCTCGCATAGTTGCCGGTAGTCCTCGTTGCGTGTTGCTTGGTGCAGGCGCAGGAGTCCCTGAACCGCCGTCATATTCTCCGGCAGTGGCTTCTCGCGTACCTGCAAGTGGCCCACAGCCTCCGCGTCTTCCTCAATGTCGAAGAATCCGCCGCCCTCATCGTCGAAATAGCGGTCAACCATTACGGCGGCAACCTGCACGGCGCGATCCAGGTAGCGCGCTTCGGCGGTGGTCGCGTGGGCCTGCATCAGACCGGCTAGCAGCCCGGCCCAGTCCGTCAGCAGGGCGGGAGCGTCGTCTGCGCCATTGCTGGAATAGACATGGCTGAATTCACCCTTTTCGGCCATGCCGTCGATGCCCGCCAGCACGTCCAGCCCCATACGTGCCAGTTCCGGGCGGCCCAGCTTCCAGGAGGCATCCAGTATGGTGGCCGCCGCCAGAGCTCCGGAGCCGGTGTAGCAGGATGGGTCTATGGGCGGAGGAACGGACGCAGCCCGTTGCCCGGCGTCCAACGTAAAGTAGTCGGAATGCGCTCCCTGACTGCCTCGGAAGCCGTTGGCGCCCACGCTGTAAAGGTGGGCTGTCACATAAGTCAGGCTTCGTTCAGCGATGTTCCGGTATCCTTTGACAACCTCAGGATGATCGGGTTGCAGGATGATGGATGCGTCCAGATATATGCGGGCGAGTTGTATGTTGTCTTCCAGCAGCTTTTCCCGTTGCGGCTCCGACCAGTCTGGGGCGGCGCTGTACCGAAAGAATCCGCCGTCAATATCGTCGAAAATCGCGGAACCGGCCATCCTGTCCAGCGTCTTGCGGAGCATCGCCGCATAGAACTCTTCGCCGGTGGTTCGGTAAAGGTGGGCGATGAACCGGAGTATGGCGGGGTTGGTGAACTTGGGTTCGCTGCCGAATCCACCCTCGACAGCGTCATAAGCCCCGGCCACTATCCGGGAAACCCGGTCGGAAAGGGAGCTTTCTACATCGGCCCCCGCGGCGACCCGGCGGGCCTGCTCGCGGCGGCGTTGCAGCAGGTCGCGGGACTGGGCGTAGATTTGGGGTTTATCGGCGCGGTATGCGCCTTCGAGTTCCATCAGCATCGCCAGGAACTGGTCGGGCGGCAGATAGGTCGCTCCTCCAATCAGCCCGCCGTGGGGTGTCAGGAAGGCCGTAGTGGGCCAGCCTCCCACGTTGTAGCGGGCGTTTATGTCGGGGCGATGGTCGTTGTCCACCCGCACGGCAAGAAAGCCGCGGGCCAAAAGGGACTGTACGTCGGGGTCGGAGTAGGTTGTCTCGTCCATGACGTGGCACCAATAGCACCACGGAGCGGAAATGGACAGCAACACCGGCTTGTCTTCGGCCTGCGCCCGGTCAAAGGTGGAGCGCGCCCACGGCAGCCATTCGATGCAGTGCGCCTGATTGGGATTGGGAGAGAAACGAATGCTGGTCAATACAGCCGCCTGCGGTTACTTTCCTCGGCGATTAGGCCGGGATTCGGCATTCCAAGTTAGCATAGAGACCGTTGTTTTTCAATTCGCCCTTCGGACAGCTCAGCAGACGGCCTTCCTGTCCCGCTATCTCCGTAACGGCGCACGGTAATTCGCTTCTACGCCGTAGCCAGCGCGTCCAGCTCCAAACGGTAGTTGGCGTGGGAGAGGGGAAGCGACAGCAGGATTCTGGCCTGCTCCAGAGCGCCACCCGGCGCGTTGGACAGGGCTACGAACTCGCTGCCGTCCATGGCGGCTATGGGGACGCCGTTGCGGTAGGCTAGGCGGTTGCCCGGCACGGACGGCACACGCGGGCCGGGTGTGAGGACTCCGGCCAGATTCAGTGGGTCGCAGGCCGATACTATGACCAGCCGGTCGTCCGGCTCACGGTTGCGCCAACGCCGCAGCGCGTCCGCCGCTTCTGGCAGGGCGAACTGCTCGCCGATGAAACCGGATACGAACCGGCCGCCCCGAATCTCGCCCCGCGCTTCGAGGCGGCGCAGAACCCGCACCAGGTCCCTCCATCGGCAGGACAAGGACTCCCGGGCCAGCAGTTCGGGAAACAGAATCCCATAGCGATGCAGCAGTTGCCGCGCCACCGCCTCGGCCCGGTCTTCCACCGGCTCCACCGCCTCGAGCAGCCACCAGCGGCTGAATCCCCGGCGGCCCCGTCCGGGTGCGCTGCGAAGGCTTCCGCCTCCATTAGTCCTGCCCCCTCCGTTCGCCCTCAGCTTGTCGAAAGACGGGCGCCGGGAGCGTTTCGTGCCCCGCAACCGTTGGCGCAGGGCTTCAAGCCCGTCGGTAGTTGCCATACCCGATGCGGCCAGCGTCCATAGCGCCTCCTCGACGTCGCTGGGCAGGCGTTTGGTTGCGGACACGATGTCGGATTGGAACGACGCGCCTCGCTGCTGCATAAATTCCAGAGTCTCTTTAGGAGCGCCAGCCAACCCATCGGTAGCGACATCTTCGCCGGGCAGCAGCCAGTCCAGCGACTCGCGCAGGGCCAGGGTTACCGGCGTGAACCGGGAGAACGCAGCCCGCCCGCCGGATGATGCTGCACCGCTTCCGTTGGCGGCGCTATGGCGGGCGGAAAACCGGCCCCAGACCACCTCGCCGCTCAGGCAGAGGTGGTCCAGCAGCACGCCGCTGTATTCTGAGATGCGCGGGCCGAGAATTTCCCCTTCCATCGCACCGGCGGCTGTCTCGAACCCTTGCAGCTTCTCGATAACGGTCAGCAGCCCGCCCTCGCCGTGGAGCCGTGCTTCCGGCATAACGTGCTGCCAGTCCAGCAGGAAGCGGATGAACGCTGACGGGGGTATCGGCTCCACCTGACTGCGCAGCGATTCAATGGTGGAGCGATGGATGCGGGCCAGGATGCGGCGGTCGCAAAACTCCAAGCCTTCGATGCCCTGCCGGTAGCTGCCCCGAAGCACCACGCCCTCGTTTTCGAGATGGCCTAGCGCATAGGTTACGTCATCATCCGGCAAGGCCAGCGTGGAAGCCAGCTCGTCGGCGGTGAACGGCCCGATGCAGTCCACCCAGCCGCGAACCAGGGCCAGTATCGCGTCTTCACGGCTGCCTGCGTATTGGCCGTTGGCGAACAGCGGCAGCGTTCTCCCTCTGGTTTCCCCTCCGGCTTGAGGGGAATTACAGGGGGGGCTGGCCGAGACGCCAGCGTAAGCCTGGCGCACGAGGTCCAGCCGTTCCGCCGCAACCCAGGCAACAAAGGTTTGTCCTGAGCTTGCTGAAGGATCTGTCGTTACGCGGTATACCCGTCCGGCTCCGGCCAACTGTTCCAGCCAGGCCAGCAGCGGCAGGCCCGTCATTACCGGGCGCGACAGCCCATCCGGGCCTTCAGGCATTACGCCCAGAGTCAGCAGCGCGTCGTGGAGTTCGTCGGCGTCGCGGGTTCGGGGCCAGGCGTTTTCCGACTCCTGCCGGATGGCGTCAGGGTCGAGGCGGGTCAAGTCGCGGGAATCGTCCGGCAGGGCCCGGCGCAATGGCACCGCCCGCGCCCGGCGCTCTTCCAGCGGAGCGTCATCCAGAAAAGCGTAGGGCATGGCGTTGAGTATCTGGTGCGAGAAAACCGACGGCTGGACCGTGTCGCGCCCGTAGACCTCAATGTCGCCCGACTCGATGGCGGCCAGCACAGCGCGGCAGCCTTCCAGGTCGGAGGCTTCGTTCAGGCAGTCGCGCAGGGTTTCGAACACCAGCGGATGGTCGGGGATTTCGATGTCGCCGGGCGGCGCGTTGTCTTGGCAGGCCACTTGCGCCGGGAACACTGCCGCCAGCAGGTCGTCGGAGCGCATCCGTTGTAGCGGTGCGGGAACCTTCTTGCCGCCGGTGTGCCGCAGGATTGCCAGGGCGCGAGTGGCGTTCCAGCGCCAGCGGGTGCCGAATATGGGGGCCTGCAATATCGCCTGCGTCAGCACTTCCTCGATGGTGCCGGGTTTCAGGTAGTTGAATATGTCTTCGACGGGCATCGAAAGGCCGGGGCCGAGGGCGAAATTCAGCCCATCGTCGGTTGCCACCGCCTGAAGCTCGAAGTCGAAGGAGCGGCAGATTTTCTTGCGCAGCGCCATACCCCAGGCGCGGTTAATCTTCGCTCCAAAGGGTGCGTGAATCACCAGTTGCATCCCGCCGCTTTCGTCGAAAAAGCGCTCCGCTACCACGCGGTTCTTGGAGGGCGTCACCCCCAGCACCCGCTTGCCCTCCTCAATGTAGGCGACAAGCTGCCGGACGGGCTCGGCGTCAACCCCGGACTCGGTGACCACCCACTCGCGGGCGGCGCCGCTGCCGGGCTCAGAGTCAAGCAGCCGGTCTATGCCCTCCCGAAGCTCGCTCACCTCGTCGGACAGTTCGTCGGTGCGGCCCGGCGCTTCGCCCAGCCAGAAGGGTATGGTGGGCGGCTGGCCGTGAGCGTCTTCCACCCGGACGCGGCCGCTCTCGACGCGGCGGATTTTCCAAGCGTTATTGCCCAGCAGGAACACGTCGCCCTTCAGGCTTTCGATGGCGAAGTCTTCGTTGACCGTTCCCACGAAGGTGTCTTCCGGCTCGGCGATAACGTCATAGTCCGCGTTTTCCGGGATGGCCCCCCCGCTGGTCATGGCGGCTAGGGGTGCGCCGCGCCGTCCCTTGACCTTGCCGTTCACCCCGTCGCGGTGCAGGTAGGCCGCTCCCCGCCCGTGGCGGCGGGCAAAGCCTTCGGACAGTGTTTCGATGGTCTGGTCAAACTTTTCGCGAGGCAGTTCCCGGTAGGGATAGGCGCGGCGAAACAGCGTGTACAGGTCATCCTCGGCCCATTCCTCTTGGGCGCAGGCGGCCACTATCTGCTGAGCCAGCACGTCCACCGGCCAAGGCGGGATGGATAGGGTGTCCAGGTTGCGGCGGCGGACGGCGCGGGCCAGCGCGACGCACTCGGTCAGTTCGTCGCGGGTCAGCGGGAACAGCCGGCCCTTGGGCATCCCGCCCACCGAATGCCCGGAGCGGCCCACCCGTTGCAGCAGCACACCGATGGAGCGGGGCGAACCTATCTGGCAAACCAGGTCAACGTCGCCGATGTCTATGCCCAGCTCCAACGACGCCGTGGCGACGCATACCTTGACCTGGCCGGTCTTCAGCCTTTTCTCGGCATCCAGCCGGGTGGCGCGGGAGAGGCTGCCGTGGTGGGCCACCACCGCGTCCTCGCCCAACCGGGCGCTGAGCTGGTGCGATACCCGCTCCACCAGCCGACGGGTGTTGACGAACACCAGCGTCGTATCGTGGGCCTGCACCAGCCCGGCGACGGCGTCCAACGTCTCGCCCCAAAGCTCGTGGGAGGCTATGGGGCCGAGTTCCTGCTCCGGTAACTGCAATGCCAGGTCAATCTCGCGGGCGTGCCCGGTGTCCACGATGGTACAGGCAGGCTTGCCGTCGGCCCCGATAAAATCGTTGCCCACCAGCAGCTTGGCTATTTCCTCGATGGGCCGCTGCGTGGCCGACAGCCCGATACGCACCACCGGATTTTCCGACAGAGCGCAGAGCCGCTCCACCGACAGCGACAGGTGCGAGCCGCGCTTGTCGTCGGCCACCGCGTGAATCTCGTCGAGGATGAGGGTGTTGACGCCCTTGAGTCCGCGCCGCCCGCTGACAGACGTGAGCAGGATGTACAGCGATTCGGGGGTAGTGATTAGGATGTGCGGAGGCTTTTTCGCCATCTTCTGGCGTTCCGCCTGGGGGGTATCGCCGGTGCGAACCCCAACGCGGATTTCCGGGAAAGTCCCCTCTCCCGACAATGTTCCCTCTCCCAGAGGGTGAGGGCGTCCCTGATCCTCACATCCGTCACCCTGAGTCTGTCGAAGGGCAGCCAGCGCGGCTATCTCTTCCAGCGGCGCGGCTAGGTTCTTCTGAATGTCGTTGGAGAGGGCCTTCAGCGGCGAGACGTAGACCACCTGCGTAGTGTCCGGCAGCTCGCCCGCCAGCCCCTGCCGCACCAGCCGGTCAATGCAGGTCAGAAAGGCGGCCAAAGTCTTGCCGGAGCCGGTGGGCGCCGAGATGAGCGTATGCCGCCCCTCGGCCACCGCCGCCCAGCCCTGGGCCTGCGCCTCGGTGGGCTGCCGGAACCGCCCCTCGAACCACTCGCGGATTACCGGGTGAAATTGGGATGTTGACACGTAGAACCTGCTCCCTCTCCCTCCGCGGAAGTGTTGGGATGGGGGCGTCCCCCGGAATGATTGCCCGTATTGTCCCCGCTGCGGACGGACGGCGCAAGGCGCAGGTGTCATAGAACGGAGCGAATGCCCGGATTGGAAGAAAATTCTCAATGTGTGTTAGCATTCGGGTGCGCTGCCGTATGGCAACCGCCGGAAAACCAGCCCGCGACTGCGTTGCGGAGAGACTGCCATGACCACCAAGCTTGGATTCGGCCGAATCCCCTACAAACGGGAAGAGGGAGACATTTACAGCGGTCTCTGTTTCAACCCGGACGACCCGGAGCCGCTGCCTGACGCTATGTATCAAGAGCTTGTTCTGCGGGAAATAATGTACCTGCTGGCCGCCCGGTTCATCGGCAAGGAACCACCCCCGGGCAATGTTTTTCTCAGCAGCAACACCTTCATCTGCTATGACCGCAGCAACCTGAACATTCGGGTAGGCCCGGATTGCTACCTGGCCTTTGGCGTGGACGCAGCGGCCATCCGGGCGCGGCGGCTGTATCTGCCTTGGGAAGCGGGCAAGATGCCGGACTTCGCCTTGGAAGTGGCGTCGGAAACCACCGCTGAGAACGACGGGAACCAGAAACGCGAACTGTACCAGCGGCTGGGCATCGTCGAATACTGGCGGTTTGACGGCTCCGGCGGCGAGTATTATGGGGAGCCATTGATAGGCGAGCGGCTGGTTGACGGACGGTATCAGCGGATTGAAACCCGCCGGGAAGACGGCGGGTCAATCCGGGCCTATAGCCCAATTCTGGAGATGTTCCTGTCTTGGGAACTGCGGCAGGGCCAGGGGTGGCTGTGCTTCTACGACCCGGCGACGGGGTTGCGTCTGCCTACCTATGAGGAAATCCTCGACTCCGAACAAACTGCCGAAGCGCGGGCCGCCGCCGAACAGTCTGCCCGACTCGCCGCCGAATCGGAAGCCAGGGAGTTGCGCGAACAACTGCGCCGGTTGCTGGAGCGATGAGCGTATGCCGCCCCTCGGCCACCGCCGCCCAGCCCTGGGCCTGCGCCTCGGTGGGCTGCCGGAACCGCCCCTCGAACCACTCGCGGATTACCGGGTGAAATTGGGATGTTGACACGTAGAACCTGCTCCCTCTCCCTCCGCGGAAGTGTTGGGATGGGGGCGTCCCCCGGAATGATTGCCCGTATTGTCCCCGCTGCGGACGGACGGCGCAAGGCGCAGGTGTCATAAAATTGGGCAACAGGAGTGTCTGGTAGAATGTAGCAGACCAACTTGGCAATAGATGCGACGGAATGGTGGCTACCGGATGCGCAACCCCGACACGGAGCGCCGCCTTCGCCAGACAATAGACTACATTTCAAAGGATTACGATGATTTCAATTCAAAAGACTACATGGTTATTGGCTGCCGTTATCCTTCTGGCCCTCCCTCTCGCCTGCGGTGAAGAACCCACCGACCGTGAAATCGCAATTAAGGCAGAAAAGGTTGGGGAGAAATTTAGAAATTTGCTGGCGCTGTGCTTATTTATGGTTTCGGCGGAGGTACGGGAGTGTGCGGGGACATTCTCGATAAGCACGAAGATGACATCGACGAGGCGATAGGAAAAATGGAGGGCTACGACGGTGACAGCAAGCGCAAGATAATGTCCATTTTGGAGGACGCCGAGAAGAAAATTGACAAATTAGAAGAGGAACTGGAGGATGAAGGTTGCCTATAATGTAGCGTAGTTAGTGGCATATCTATCCGTCTGGCATTAGCCAAGCGCCTGACCGTTTGACTTGGAGCGCATTGGCGGATGCTGCCCCGTCATTCGCCTTCCGCGCCGGCTGGAAATATTTGCCGGGAAATACCGGGAGCGCGCAGTGTCCACTGACACAATTAGGGGACGTTGTGCGCCTCGCCGTTGTGTCGCCCCGCGAGGCTTCGCCGGATGGGCACCCGCGCCAGGATTTGACGCCGCCGCAATCGCGCCGTAGCATTTGGGCGGCGGGCCGGGGCGTCCGCTAATCCTGCCTATTTGCGAGGCGCCAATGACGCAGCTACCTGCGGAGCAATTACCGGTTGCTACGCAATTATTGGAAGCTAGAGCCAATCCCTTCGGCGGCATGGTGATCGCGCCGGGCCAACTGCCCACCGCCGCCGCCGAGTTCGCCCAACGGCTGGACGCTTGCCTGGAGCAGTGGACTGCTGACGGCATAAAAGCCGTTTGGCTGGAAGTGCCTACCGCGCGCGCCGCCCTGATTCCCGAGGCGGTCAGTCGCGGCTTCACCTTTCACCACACCGGCGACGACTACCTGATGCTCACTGCCCTGTTGCAGGAAGAGGCATGGGTGCCTCATTTCGCTACCCACTACATCGGCATCGGCGGCGTGGTGTTGACGCCGGAGCGCGAGCTGCTGGTGGTGCGGGAAATCTACGGCGCTGGCGGACGCCCGCCTACGCTGAAACTGCCCGGCGGCGCGCTGCACCCCGGCGAGCATCTGGCCGAGGCGGTAGAGCGCGAGGTGCTGGAAGAAACCGGAGTGCAGGCCGAGTTCCAGTCCATCGCCTGCTTCCGTCACTGGCACGGCTACCGCTACGGCAAGTCCGACATCTACTTCGTGGGCCGTCTGCGCCCGCTGAGCCGGGAAATCACGATGCAGGCCGACGAGATTCAGGAATGCCTGTGGCTGCCGGTGGACGATTTCCTGTCCCGCGAGGACATCAGCAACTTCAACAAGCAGATTGTCCGCGCCGCTCTGGAATCCGAAGGCGTGATGCAGTCCTTCATCGAGGGCTTCGGCGGCCCCGACACCCGCGAATACTTTATGCCGGCTCATCTGGTCGATGGCGTGGGCGTCATTCCCTTCCCCGGCAAGGACAGCGCGGGCGACATATAATACCGCTAATTTGATGTTCCCCTTGGGAATCAGTGAACCCCACGCACCCTAATCGTTGATAATTGCAGGAGCCGAAATGGTTAACCAACAGACCGCGGTAAACACCGAACAGGGCAATACCACCCAGCAATCTACCGGACGCCCCGTTATTCGCTCCACCGAGGGCGTCATTTCCAGCGGCCACTACCTCACTTCGATGGCTGGAATGCGGATGCTGCTCAGCGGCGGCAACGCCTTCGACGCGCTGGTAGCCGCCGGGTTCGCCGCCGCCGTGGTGGAGCCCATCGCGTCGTACTCCCTCGCCGCCGAGGGCGTGTTTATGCTCTACGACTCGGCTGGCGGCGAGCTGCTGTCGCTCAGCGGGCAAGGCACCGCTCCGGGCAAGGCCACGCCCGCGTTCTACAAGTCCCAGGGCCTGGAACGCATCCCCACCGGCCCCGGACACCAGAAGTCCCACCTGTCGTTCACGCTGCCCGGCGTGGTGGACGCCTTCATTTCTCTGCTGGAGCGCTACGGCACCAAGACCATTGACGAGGTTCTGGCCCCGGCCATCAGCTACGCCACCGATGGCATCCCCAATTATGAGTATATGCTCGACCGGCTGGATTCAAGAGCGACGGCGCAGCAGTTCGACCTGTACGGGCCGGGCGGCTGGGACGTGTTCTATGATAACCGGCAGGTTCCCACCGCCGGGACGCTGCTAGTGCAGCCCGCATTGGCCAACACCCTGCGCACCATGCTGCCAGGCTCCGGCAACGGCCACGCCCTTTCGAGGGTCGAGGGCCTGCAGAAGGCGCGGGACGTGTTCTATCGCGGGCCGGTGGCCCAGCAGATAGCCGACTCGGTGGCCCGCGTGGGTGGCATCATGTCTACGGACGACCTGGCCGCCTACAAGTCGCAGTACGAAACGCCGGTCAAGACCACTTTCCACGGCTACGAGATTCACGGGCATGACTCGTGGACACAGGGCCCTATGCTGATGCAGACCCTCAATATGCTGGAGAATTACGACCTGCGGGCGATGGGCCACAACAGCCCGGCCTACATCCACACCGTCGCCGAGGCGCTGAAGCTGGGCTTTGGCGACCGCGAAGCCCACTACGGCGACCCCGACTTCTCCATTATTCCCATCGACGGGCTGCTGTCCAAGGAGTACGCTGCCGAGCGCGCCCGTCTGATTGACCTCGAGACCGCTTACCCGGCCCAGCCCGAGGGAGGCGATCCTTGGCGGTATTCCAAGAAATCACGCGGCAGCAACGGCGCTTCCGGCAGCAACGGCGCCCCCGCTCCCTCCGCCCCCGACACGGTGGACGCATCGGCGCGGGAAGGGACGACCCACGTGTCGGCCATGGACAAGCAGGGCAACATGGTGTGCGGCACCATCAGCGGCGGGGCCTTCGCCAAATCGGTGTTCTTCCCGGAGCTGGGCTGCGCCCTGAGCACCCGCATCGAAATGTTCAACTGCGAGGAAGGGCATCCCAACGTCGTCGAGCCTGGTAAGCGCCCGCGCACTACATTGGTGAACTACATCATAAGCAAGAACGGCCAGCCGGTGATGACCGTTGGCTGCCCCGGAGGCGACAACCAGACCCAGGCCAACGTGCAGTTGATGCTGAACGTGATCCTGTTCGGCATGAACCCGCAGCAGGCTGTGGAGGCTCCGCGCTTTGCGACGCAGAGCAACGTCAACTCCTTCTACCCCCACGTCTACCAACCTGGGCGCCTGGACTTGGAACACGCCATCCCGGAAACCACCGCCGAGGAACTGCGGGCGATGGGCCACAAGATAGCCCGAACCGTGGACTGCGGCTTGGGCGCCACGGTGTCCGTTCGTGACCCGGAGACCGGCTACCTCAGCACCGGCGCAGACCCCCGCCGCGCCTGCTACGCTATGGCCCTGTAAGTGGGGGAGGCCCCGGATTCACTGAGGAGGAGAACCCAGGTTATGCTCGCAGGACTGACTGCCGGGGCCATTGCCGCCATCATTGCGGCGCTGGTGTCGCTGCCCCTTCATTCCCCTGTGGACAGCGCATTCAACAGCGCCACGGTCGCGGTGGCGGCCCTGGTTGTCGGGCTGATTGCCGGGTTGTTATGGATGCGGCTCTCCGCCCGGGTAGTATGGTACGCGGCCATCCTTGCCGGGCTGTTTGCCGTAGTTCTGGTTGTGGCGCTGGCAGGGAACAGTCAACTGGAGCGGCTGGCTTCCTTCTCGATACCGCTGGCGGTCATTGTCATCATTGTCTGCGCCGTGTTGACGCCGATGCTCGCCTCATTCTTCCTGCGTCCGGCGCTGGGACTCCTGAAATGGTCTCCGGTCATAGCAGTAATCGTGGCCTTGGCGTTGGGCTTCGGGCTGATTACGCAGGGCGACGCCCTGAGTGGCGACCTCGCCCTTCCGCCACCCCCGACGGTTGCGCCTTTGGGTCAAGTCCCAACAGAAACCGCTGCTCTCGCTCCGACAGCGGCTCCCACCAGCGCAACGACCCCTGAGGCGACGGCAGCGGCGACCCCGGCGACAACTCCGCAGCCCACTGCCGTCGCCCGCCCTGCCGCGACATCCGTTCAGGCCGAGGCTACGGCGACAGCGGCGCCTCCGCCGACCGCCGCCGCCACCGAGTC
Organism: Dehalococcoidia bacterium; assembly: GCA_965249065.1. GTDB lineage: Bacteria > Chloroflexota > Dehalococcoidia > Lucifugimonadales > UBA3495 > VXOI01. The sequence continues at coordinate 502,183 of CBDFLG010000002.1, forward strand.
AGGGGAGGACGCGCAGGCGTTTATCATCGGAGAAGGGTCGAAAATCACCTTTACCGTTGAGGAAGAGCTGGGCCGCGCCCCGGTGCGGTTCGATGCGGTGATTTCCAGCACCAAGTTGAGCGGCGTGGCGAATCTCGACGGGCAGCCGTCGGTGGTCACCCTCGACCTGCATTCGCTGACCAGCGACCAGAGCTACCGGGACCGGTACATACGGGACAGAATGTTCCCCGACACGCCGGAAGCGATTGTTACCGTCGACCAGTTGCCGGACCTGCCTCAGAGCTTCTTTGACGGCGAAGAGACCACCGGGGAACTCAGCGGCTCCCTGCAAATCGGCGATAACGTCACGCCGCTGCTGTTCGAGGTGACGGCCCGTAACGATGGCAACGCCATCAACGTGCTGGGCCTCGCCACTTTCACTTGGGAGCAGTTGGGGCTGACCAAGCCGACGGCCAGCTCCGTGGTTTACCTTGCCGACGAGATCAGTGTTCAGATTCTTCTGGTGGCCCGCAAACCCTGATTATAGGGCGCGTTTGCAAAGCGCTTCGCGAAACCAGTTCGTCCTGAGCCGGTTGAAGTATGAACTGGTTTCGCTTTTCCGCAGCCCTTCCAACTCCTGAGCTTACCGAAGGGCTGTCCTTCGACAAGCTCAAGACGAACTGCCGCGCTCTGCGAATACAAATTAGCCGAAGGGCGCCTAACCCTCCACCGCCACGGCCTGCTTCTGCTCCGACGAGCGGCGCAGGGCGTCCACTAGCCGGTGCAGTTCCACCGCCGTATCGAAATCGGGCTGGCGGCCACCCTGGCCCCGGATGGCCTCGCCGAACATATAGTAAAGCTGGCCCACGTTGTAGGGTGCGCCCTGCGGCATTCCTTCCAGCACGAACCGATGCTGCTCCGAGATGGACAGCTCGTCCAGCTCGTCTCCTCCCTGCGCGCCCTGAAGCCGCACCGGGCCCAACTGCGGGGAATCTTCGGAGTCGGCAATCAGCGTCCCTTCCCGTCCGTACACCTCCAGCCGGTATCCACTGCCGGCCCACGGGATGCTGGCGACGTGAGCGGACACCACTGCGCCGTTGGTCAGCCGCCCGTTGATCAGAATGTTGTCCGGGGAAGTGACGTCCAGGTATTGGTCGGTGTCGGTCTCGTACCACTGCTGGCATTGGGTTGAGACGATGGCCGACACCTCGGCAAAGTCGCCGACAACGAAGCGCATGGCGTCAATGGAGTGGCCGGTGGCGATGGTCAGCGTGTTCGCGCCCAGCTCGTCGTCTCGCTGCCAGGTGCGCCCCGAGGGCCGGGCCAGCACGCCGCCGCGCACCAGAGTCATCGAGCAGGACATAATCTCGCCGACGTAGCCCTGTTCGACAAGCTGCTTCAGTTGCAAAACGGCAGGAGCGGCGCGAGCTTGCAACCCCACCACGCCGCGCACGCCCTTGGCGCGGGCCAGGTCGGCCAGTTCCTCCGCCTCGCCGGTGGTGCGGCCCAGCGGCCACTCGGTAAACACATGCTTGCCGGCGTTGAGGGCGTCTTTGGTGATTTGGTAGTGGGCGGGCACCCGCAGCACCACGGCCACCGCGTCAATGTCCGGATGGGCCAGCATATCCTGATAGTTGTCGAAGGCCAGCCGCGCCCCGTACTGACGCTTCGACTCCTCGGCGGTCTCCATACGGGTGGTGCAGACGCCGGTCAGCTCGAACTCCGGGCTGGCGGCGATGGCGGGCAAATGCGAACGGTGCGCCCATCCCACGGTAGGGCTTGCGCCAATGATTCCCAGACGAATTTTGTCGGCCATACTTATACTCCAAGGGTTAGTTTGGTTGTGCGGCACGCTCCTAAGCGACGGCTTTGGGGCCGATTATACAGTCCAACCGCTTGCTCCGTAGCCCGAGCCCAATGGCCCGAGCCCAATGGCAAGTTGATTTTCCGTGTATGGTGCTGTTAAAGTTGGGCTATTCAGTCGGCTTGCCGGGAGGGAAAAGATGCGGCGTATACTTATCCCGCTTGTGTTTGTTGCGTTGTTGACCATTGCGGCGGTCATGCCGGTTGCCGCCGATGGCTCGGGCGGTGCGGACCAAGAGCATAGTGGCGGTTGCGATTATTCAGCGTAACCGAAAATTACCCCAGCCACGGAAGCATTTCGCACGATAAGCATAAAGCCTCCCGATTTCGGGAGGCTTATCCGTTTTGCTGAGGTCCCTCTCTATCTGGGGGCGCGTGCAAGCGGCCTATAACCGTTGCAGGTAGCGGGCGATTTCGTAGTCGGTGACCTTCGAGCAGTATTCCTCCCACTCAATCCGCTTATTCTGAATGAAGCTGGGGAAGATGTGGTCGCCCAATGCCTCGTGCAGCAACTCGCTGTCTTCAGCCAGCGAGATGGCATGGCCCAGGCTGGTCGGCAGCAGTTTGATTCCGAGAGCCTGCCGTTGCGCCTCGCTCATCTCGGCGACGCTTCCGGCGACCGGGGGCTGCACCGGGTAGTCTTCCTCGATCCCCTTCATGCCGGCAGCCAGCATGACGCTGAACGCCAGGTAGGGATTGCAGGCTGGGTCGGGGGCGCGGTACTCCACTCGCATTGAGCTTTCGTAGCCGGGTTTGTAGGCTGGCACCCGCACCAGGTCGGCCCGGTTGACGTGGGACCAAGAAACGTACACCGGGGCCTCGTAACCCGGCACCAAGCGCTTGTAGGAATTGACCCACTGGTTGGTAACCAGAGTGATTTCCGGCGCATGGCGCAGCAGCCCGGCGATGAACTTGCGTCCGACCTCGGAAAGGTAATGCTCATCGTCTTCATCAAAGAAGGCGTTATGCTCGCCCTGGAACAAGGACTGGTGGACGTGCATACCGGACCCGTTGACGCCGGCGATGGGCTTGGGCATGAAAGTGGCGTAGGCCCCTTGCAACTGGGCCAGCTCCTTCACTACCAGCCGGGCCGTAATTACGCTGTCGGCCATGGCTAGGGCATCGGTGTGCTGGAGATCTATTTCGTGCTGGCTGGGGGCGGCTTCGTGGTGCGAATACTTAACCGGAACGTCCATCTCGGCCAAGTTAAGCACGGTGTCGCGGCGCAGATCGCTGGAAGGTTGGCTGGAAAGCTGGTCAAAGTATCCGCCGTGGTCCAGAGGCTCCGGGCTAACGGAATCCTTCAGATAGAAGTATTCCAGTTCGGTGCCGACGTAGTAGGTATAGCCCATACGGGCCAGCCGCTCAAGATTGCGCTTCAGCACCGCCCTGGAGTCACCTAGAAAGATGTCCCCTCCTGGCAGCCTGATGTCGCAAAACATCCGGGCGACGGCGTTGCGCTGCGGGCGCCACGGCAGCACCGCGAAGGTGTTGGGATCGGGGAACGCCCGCATATCGTTCTCCTGAGAACGGGCGAATCCCTCAATGGCGGAACCGTCGAATCCCACGCCCTCCTCAATGGCGTCGCGCAGGTCGGCGGCGTTGATCGCAAACCCCTTGAGGTTTCCCAGGATGTCGGGAAACCAGAGACGGACGAATTTCACGTCGCCATCCTCGGCCGTTTGCAATACATAATCCAGCGCCGCCGCGTCAACGTTCGCCCCGAATACCATTTTCGCCTCCTGTGACCTGCCGGAAACGTCCCGATTGTTCATTATATGCCAATTTCCACCCACGGGCCGTGCGCAGCCCGCCTGACGTTGTTATATTCTACATCAGCGAAACTGGGAATGGCGTATGACAAATCCGGGCCGGGGGCGCAGCCGTATAATTGGCATGGCAAACAGACATTGGCCCAAGTATCGGCAGGAAATGGAAGTGGCGCGCCCGGCAGGATTCGAACCCGCAACCCCTGGGTCCGAAGCCCAGTGCTCTATCCATTGAGCTACAGGCGCTGGCGACAGCGGAACGGCGACCCCGAAAGCCGGGGCCGGTTTTGGGGCGAGCGACGGGGTTCGAACCCGTGATCTCCTGTGCCACAGACAGGCGCCTTGACCACTCGGCTACGCTCGCCACGTACTCTCATGCTAACAAATACACGACGCCGTTACAAGCGCGCCAAGTCCATTTCAAAGGCGGGGGAATGGGTTATTTTCTGACCCATAGCCTGTGGCCAAGGCGAGCGGGACAGATACCAGGCGCCGGTGTTCTGGCGGGCAGGCGCTATGGAAATGAAAAAGGAAGCCCGCATTGAAACCACCCGCATTGAAACCACCCGCATTGAAACCAGAGGAAGCGGATGCCTAAAATACTCGCGTTGACTTTAGCAAACATTATCGCGCCCGCCGATGCGGGCCAACAGGATGGCTGAATGTATACAAACATCGCCAACAAGTGGATTGGCATTTTCCTGGCGGTTGCCACACTCCTGCTGGTCGTGGCCTGTAGCAGCGACTCCGGCCCGGAGACTGCCATCCCGGAAGCAACCGCCGCTCCCACCGGGGCCCCGGCGGCTACAGAATCGGCGGGAGAAACCGGCAGACCGGAATCGGGCAGCGCAACACAGGACACCACGCGGCTGGTGCAACTTTTCGTTGACCCGCCGACTATCGATCCGCACGTGACCACGGACGCAACATCCGCCCGGATAATCGTCGAGGTCTTTGGCGGGCTGGTCACCATCGCCCCCAGTCTCGATGTAGTCCCGGACTTGGCCGAAAGTTGGGACATAAGCGATGACGGGCGTGTCTACACCTTCCACCTGCGCCCGGACGCAAAGTTCCATGACGGCAAGCCCGTAACGGCCCATGATGTCCAGTGGTCGCTGGAGCGGGCCACCAACCCGCTCACCGAGTCGCCGGTAGCGGACCAGTACCTAGGGGACATCGTAGGCGTTGAGGAAAAACTGGCCGGCGATGCCCTGACCATATCCGGCGTTCGTTTCATTGATGATCACACCATCGAGATAAAAATCGACGAAGCCAAGTCCTATTTCCTGGCCAAGCTGACTTATCCGACCGGCTTTATTCTGGACAAGGAAAACGTTGAAGCCAACCCCCGCAACTGGTTTCGAGAACCAAACGGCACAGGGCCGTTCCGGCTCACCGAGTACCGTGTGGGCGAGACGCTGAAGCTGGGCCGCAACGAAAACTACCACCTAGGGCCACCCATGCTGGAAGAGGTGGAATTCATTCTCAGCGGCGGCACTTCAATGCTGATGTATGAGAACGATGAGATTCACGTCGCCGGGGTGGGGCTGGCCGACCTGGACCGGCTCAACGATCCCAGCAACGAGCTTTATCCTGAGCTGCGGACTGCTCCGGCGTCTTTCAGCGTCAACTACATCGGGCTTAACGTGAATGAGCCGCCGCTGGACGACGTGAAGGTGCGGCAAGCCCTGAACTTCGCCATCGACAAGCAAGAAATCGCCACCATAGTCCTGGGCGACCTCGTGAGGCCCGCCGACGGCATCCTGCCACCCGACTTCCCAGGCTACGACGAGAGCGTTCGCGGCTACGAATTCGACCCGGTGCGCGCCCGGCAACTGCTGGCAGAGTCCAAGTATGGCGGCGATCTGGAAAACCTGCCTACGATTACGATAACCACGCCGGGCAACTTCGGGGCGAACGTCAGCCTGGATATGGAAGTCATTCTCCAGATGTGGGAACGCAACTTGGGCATCACTGCCGAGTTCCAGCAGACCGAATACGCCACCTTCCTGAAAGACCTGCACAAGGGGCGCTTCCAGATGTTCGACATCGGCTGGATTGCCGACTATCCCGACCCGGAGAACTTCCTGGACATCCTCTTCCATAGCGAAAGCACCAACAACCATACCCACTACAGCAACCCGGATGTTGACGAACTGCTGATGCAGGCCAGGGTGGAAACCGATGCCAACGTCCGCTACTCACTGTACAATCAGGCCGAGCAGCAGATTTTGGACGATGCGCCCTGGGTTCCGCTGTGGTTCGACGGCGAGCGCAAGCTGCTGGTAAAGCCCAACGTTCACGACTACCTGTTGCCGCCCCTGATTATCCCGCGCTACCGTTTCATTTACCTGACCGCCGAATAAGACCGGAACGGGGGAGACTTTGGCTGCATACATCCTGCGCCGGCTGCTGTGGCTGCCAGTCATCCTGTTCACTGTGTCGTTCGTAACTTTTGTGCTGGGGAGGTACGGCCCGGGCGACCCGGTTCAGGTGCTGATGGGACAGCACTCCAACCCGGAGGTGGTGGAGCGCATCCGGGAGCAGCGCGGCCTCAACGACAATATCTTTGTGCAGTACGGGCGATACATAAAGAACGTCGCCCGCGGGGATTTCGGCGAGAGCTTCAAGTACCGGGGCCGCACCGTGTCCGAGCTGCTCAAAGCCAAGATGTGGGTGTCTGCCCAACTGAACATCGCTGCGATGATACTTACCGTCGGCCTAGGAATCCCCATCGGGCTGTTCGCCGCCCTGCGTCAGGGATCGCTGTGGGACACCGCGGCAGTGACTATGACCCTTTCCTGGCAGTCGGTGCCGGTGTTCCTTACCGCTCCGGGGCTTTTGTGGGTCTTCGCGTGGAAGCTGGACCAGTGGATCTTTTGGATGTTTCGCTGGAATCTGAATCTGAACCTACCCACCCATGGGTGGGACGGCTTCTTCTCCACGAGCATCATCTTACCCGCCGTTGCTATGGGCATTCCCGGCGTGGCCATTGTCACCCGCCTAACTCGCGCCAGCACGCTGGAGGTCGTTAGCCTCGATTACATCCGGACCGCCCGCGCCAAGGGCCTGCCGGAGATGATGGTGCGCCGGAGGCACATTTTGCGGAACGCCATGATTCCGGTGGTGACGTCGCTGGGCTTGTCGCTGGCCGGGATAGCGTTTACTTCCTTCATTGTGGAGCGCTTCTTTGGCATCCCTGGGGTGGGGAACCTGCTCATTGAGTCCATATTTGCCCGGGACTACCCAATTATTGACGGCGTACTGTTGATCGGCACCACCATGTTCGTGGTGGCCAATCTGATGGTGGACCTGATATATCCGGTGCTCGACCCCCGGATCAGGCTGGGACAAGGCAATGTTGCCTAGCGGTGCGAAGACCGGGCTGCTTGAACCGGAGGGCCGGCGTGCGCGCAACTATTTGACCATCTCCGTTCGCCGCCTGCTGGGCAATAAAGTTGGCGTCGCCTGCCTGACCGTGATTTTGTTGATGTACGGCGCGGGAATTTTCGCTCCCGTAGTTACTCCCTATGGCTACAACGACCAGAACCTTGCCAATGCCAATGTCAAGCAGTCGCCCAGCATCTTCCATCCCTTCGGCACCGACCGGCTGGGACGCGACATACTGACCCGCGTTATCTACGGGTTGAGGACCACCGTCATACTCACTGTGGTCACCCTGACCACCGGCACTCTGGCTATCGGCATAACCCTGGGGCTGGTTGCCGGCTACTTCGGCCGGATGACCGACACTATAATTATGCGGGTTGGGGAGATTATCACGTCCTTCCCGGATATATTCCTGGTGTTGATTATCGTCTTGACGGTGCGCCCGCCAATGGTCGAATGGCTGCGCGGCGTGGAGGATACGCTGGGAGTGAAAATCATTCACCTAGGAGTGGCCGACTATTTCGCGCTGTCGCTGGGGCTGGCGCTGTTTTCCTGGTTCGGGATGGCGCGGGTAGTGCGGGGCCAAGTATTGCAGGCGCGAGAGGACCAGTATGTTGAGGCGGCCCGCTCCATAGGATGCGGGACGCCCCGGCTGTTGTTCCGGCACGTGCTGCCCAACGTCATGGGGCCGGTAATCGTGCTGGTGTCGGCCTCCTTGGCGGCAGTGGCCGGGGCCGAGGTGTTACTCAGTTTTCTGGGCATAGGCATCCAACCGCCGGTACCCAGCCTGGGACTGATGATTTACGAAAACGGCAGCTTGTCAGTCTTGAGAACCACCCCCCACCTGCTCATGTTCCCGGTGGCGACGCTCGCCGTCCTGCTCTTCACCTTCAACCTGCTGGGCGACGCCATAAACGACGCCTTCAACCCCCGAACCCGGTAGCTACCCTTCCTCCCGTCCTTCCCGATAGTTCCGGCCCCATTGCCGGTTGATTCCAATGTGTGATAGATATCAGAAAACTAAATATATGTCCGAATAACGTAGTATTACATACTACAATTATGGATTAGAGTCATAATTAAGGGAATAGTATTGACATTACCATTATAGAAAGGTAAATATGCCGAGAAATTCTAGGCAAAGTGGATTGAGGAAAGGATTTCCGATGTTTGCTTATTCGCCTTGCGCCCCAAATGGTTCCTGATTGCCTCGCTGGTGATGGCGCTACTGGTGGCAGTGGCCTGTGGTGGAGGGGCGGAGCCGACGGCTGTGTCCGGATCGGCAGGCGCAGAGCCGACACCGACGGCAGCGGATGATGCACCCACTCCCACGCCGGTTCAGGCGGCGACCCCGACACCTACCGCCGTCCCCGAAGCCACTCCCATGCCCATTGCCACGGCCGTGGTTCAGTTCACTGGCGTCGGACGGCAAGGCGGACACGCCAGAATCCTCACCACGGAGTACCCGGAGCTATGGGATCCCCGCCTGGAAGGCACCATTGTTGGGTTGGAAGGCACCAGCCCCCTCTACAACCAGGTTGTGGAATTCAACCCCATCAGCCCCGACGAGATCATCGGCGATCTGGCGGAAAGCTGGACAGTCAGCGACGGCGCGATGACCTACACCTTCGTCATCCACGATAACGTGGTCTGGCAGGACGGGGTTGAGTTGACGGCCGATGACGTGGCCTTCAGCATCAACCGGATGATTGAGCCCGGCGAACCACGGCCCAGGGTGGGTTTGTTGCGCACCTCCACCGAGAATGCGGAGGTCATCGACCGCAACACGGTACAGGTCAACCTGAAGTTTCCGGCGGGTTCCTTTCTTGGCTTTTTAGCGGTTGACTTCATGAAGGTAGTCCCCAAGCACGTGGTCGAAGCTGGGACCGACATCAATATCTTCAACAATGTGGTGGCCGGCGGCCCCTACCGGCCCGTGGAAACCAAACGAGGCGACTTCTGGAGGCACGAACGGAACCCTGACTACTTCAAGGAAGGCCGGCCCTATTTCGACGAAATCACCGGGTTCAACATCACCGACCCTGGCACGTCGGTGGCTGCCTTCAAGACCGGCAAGCTCGACTTCACGACCCCGGTGGTTCCCATCAGCGTCGAAGCTATAGTGGGCTTGGAAGATGACCTCAAGGACACCCACAAAATTTTCTGGCAGCCGATGAACACCGGGTTGCAAATGGGGTTCAATTTTGAGAAGGAACCCTGGAACGATACTCGAGTAACCGGCGCGCTGCGCCTGGCCACGGACCAGTACGAACTCTTCCAGGCATTCGGGCTTGGGCGATATTCCGTCGGAGCGCCATTCCCTCCAGGTTCCTGGTACGGTCATACCCATGAGGAATTGTTGGACCTTCCTGGCTTCGGAGGCATTCCCGGCAGCTCCCGAACCAAGCAGCAGGACATCGACGACGCGATAGCGCTGCTGAAGGAAGCGGGCTACGACCCGCCGTCTGCTCTTGGCAAGAGGGTGCTTATGACCAACTCCGCTCTCTGGTTCCCTGACCTGGTCCAATTGTGGGCCGAGCAGATGCGGCGGAACCTGGGTCTGGAAATCGAAATCCGGATGGTGGATGGCCCCAGCTCCATCAACGCCGGCGCTGCCGGCGAATATGACATCCTTATGACCGGCTACGGCTTCAACATCGCCGACCCCGATGATTACGTGATGAACGTGTACGGCCCCACCAGCCGGAACTGGACCCGCTGGCGCAACGACCCGTTCCTGGAACTGCTGGCCAAACAGTCCAGAGAACTGGATGTCGAAAAGCGGAAGGCCATACTCCGGGAGATGGAATTGATGCTGCTCGAGCCGGGCGGCAGCCCCTACGTGGAGCTCCAATGGTTCCCCTCCTGGTACTTCGTGGCCAACAAGGTGAGGACGGAAGCCGGAGAATTCGTTCCAGCCCAAACCATCCAGACGATACATAAACAAGAGCATCTGTGGTTCGAGGAGTAGCCCTCTAGATGCAGCAATACGTAGTCAAGAGGCTTCTGCTGTTCATACCGACCATCCTCCTGGTCACCATACTGGTATTCGTCCTGATGCGGATGATACCGGGTGACCCTGCGTTCCTGATCCTGGCCGGAGGGGGCGAGGGGTCATTTACCCAGGAGGACCTGGACAACCTGCGCCAAGAGTTGGGGACCGACCGGCACATCCTGGTCCAGTATGGCGACTGGCTATGGGGTCTGTTGCATGGTGACATGGGTACAGCCCTGTTCTATGGGACGGCGGTCGCCGACGAGCTGGGGCCGCGCATCCCCTTGACCATTGAGCTGGCGGTGCTGGCGGCGATCCTCAGTTTCATTCTTGCCGTGCCGTTGGGGATGCTATCAGCCCTGAAGCAAGACTCATGGCTCGACTACGCCGCCAGAATTTTTACCTTTACCGGAATCAGCATCCCCATCTTCGTGACCGGACTCGTCGTGGTGTATCTGCTGGTGCGCATCTTCGGCTGGTTTCCCCCTTTGGGTTACGCCCACATCTGGGAAGACCCGTGGAAAAATTTGCAGCAGATGATTTTCCCCGCCCTGACTCTGGCCTTTTTCCAAATGAATTTCACGGCCCGGGTCACCCGTTCCGCCATGCTGGAGGTGATGCGGGACGACTACATCCGGACCGCCCGCTCCAAGGGTCTCAAGGAGACTCGAGTGGTGTTTCTCCACGCCCTGAAAAACGCCATGCTGCCTATCATAACCGTTTCCGGCTGGGCCCTCGGCCTGCTCCTTGGCGGCACCATCATCATCGAGAAGATATTCGTCATACCCGGAATGGGCGCGCTGTTGCTACAGGCCATCACGGCCAGGGATTACGTCCTGATTATGGGAGATGTTCTGGTCTTTGCCCTAGCGGTGCTGATTGTGAACTTGACGGTAGACATGATATACGGCTGGCTTGACCCGAGAATTCGTTATGGCTAGGAACAGCGGGGAGATCTCGCCGGCGGGGCCCGGGACAGCGGCGCTTCCGCGTCCGCTGGCTCTCTCCCTTTTGGGCGCGTTGGGCGGTTTCGCCAAGAAGAAGCCCTTGGGCGCCATCGGAGCGGTCATACTCCTGATTGCCGTGCTGACGGCGATATTGGCCCCCGTTATAGCCCCCTTCCCGCCCAAGGAAGTGCACGTAACTTCCAAATACGCTCCGCCGGGAACCAAGCTGGAGTCAACCGGGCAGACGTACTGGCTGGGTTCCGATCAACTGGGCCGCGATACCCTTAGCCGACTGGTCTATGGGGCGCGCATCTCTCTGTACGTCAGCTTGATTAGCGTTGGCATCGGCGTCACGCTGGGGGCCGCCGTCGGAGTGGTCAGCGCCTACTTCGGCGGGGTGATTGACCTGCTTGTTCAACGCTTGGTAGACACGCTGATGGCGTTTCCGGCAATCATACTGGCCCTGGCTATCGTGGCAATGGCCGGGGCGTCGCTGCAAAACGTCATCATGGCGCTGGTGGTGATATTGGTGCCGGGTTCGGCCCGAATCGTCCGCTCCCAGGCCCTGGCGGTGAAAGAGAGGGACTTACGTACTGGCCAGCAGGTCGATAGGCGCGGGTGACTGGCGAATAATCGCCCGCCACGTGGCCCCCAACTGCATGGCGCCCTACATCGTCTTTGCCACGGCAAATCTGGGCTACGCCATCGTTGTGGAGGCTGCGCTCAGTTTCCTCGGCGTTGGCACCCCGCCCGATATTCCGTCGTGGGGAGGGATGCTTTCCTTCGCCGGACAGAGATACGTGGAAGTATCCCCTTGGCTGGTGGTATTTCCCAGTATCGCCGTAAGCGTTGCGGTCTTCGGGTTCAACCTGCTGGGGGACGCTCTGCGCGACATCCTTGACCCGCGTTTGCGGGGCGCCTGACGTCCACGGGCAGGCGCCATTGCCAGCCTCGACTGCCCACCAAAGCGAGTTCAGCGTTTTCTTCGGCGATTCACCAAGGGCAGGCCGCCCAGGGCCAGCGGCCCGGCCATCAGCCCGAGCATTCCCAGGCCGATGGATGCCGTTCCGGCTGGAGGGGCAGAGCAAGGGGAAGATGACCCGCCTGATTCTGTCTCCTCGGACGGGGAGGCGGGTTCCGGTTCTGTCGTGGCCTCGACTGCTTCCGGCTCAGCGGCAGGCTGAGCTTCCTGTTCTGACGGCTCAGGGCCAACTCCGGCAGGCTGGGCGTCTTCAGAGACGGTGGAATCGCCCTCGGTGGTTTCCCCCTCAGATTCTTGTATCCGGCTCGCCAGATCTTCGGGCGAAGGCAGCGGTTCCAGTCCCAAGGAACGCCTCCAGGCACTGTCCATTCCGTGCTGGTCTAGGCCGTAGACCATGAGCAGGGCACTGTCAATGTCGTTGGTCTCGCGCACCGCGGCAAAGAGGTCGGAAATCTTGTCCTCCCCCCACTGTCGCACCATGAAGTAGACCACCGACTTGCCCTGTCCATAGGCGATGATAATGTCATCCGGCTCGCCGCTGAACGTGCCTTGATACCAGAGCGGGCGAATGCGGCGGGTGTAGATGCCATAGCGCAAAGCGGCGTCGTATTCGTCGGTCTGATCAATGTTGCCATATTCCGCCAGGCCCTCGTTGAGCCAGGACGGTATGGCTGCGGACGTTCCGCCGGCCGCCTCGGCAACGAGAAGGTGGGTGAACTCGTGGGACACCGTGCCGGTAACTGTCGGGTCGAAGCCATGCACCAACAGGACCCGCTCATCGGTGAAGGCCATACCCTGAGTCTGCAAGTCTTCGGATACGGCCTGCGAGCGGAAGGGAAGGGCCATAGCCATGTGGCGGTAATTGTTGTAGGCAACTATCCGCAGCGGGTCGGCAGGAGCGATGCCGAGCACTCCCACCATGCGCTCCATGGTCTCCTTGGCCGCCTCCAGGATGATTCGCGCCCGCTCCTCCACGTATTCGCTGTAATAGTAGACGACAATCAGGCCGTCGGACACAGTGAGCCAGTCGAAGCGGCTGTCTTCATAAACGAAATCGGTTTCCTCAGTGCGAACCACGCCGCCGGCCTTGTCCCGCACCTCGAAGTGGTAGCTGATCTTGGTGCCTGGCGGAAAATAATCCGCGCTGCTGGAAACCGGCAGCAGCGTCTCGCCCGCTATGCTTTCACCAGGCTCCACGTCAATGCTGCGGTATGAGCTGCGGCCCGACTGGTCAGCCTTCTTGATGAAGACGCGCACCTCGTCAATAACGCCCTCGCTCTCGGCCTCAACCCGGAACAGGATGCCTTCCGGGAAATTGCTCTCAGCCGTGGCCTCGACAACTTCTATGTCGCCTTCATCGGCAAACGCCAGCGAAGAGCCGGTCAGGGCCGCCAGAGCCAGGGTCAGCAGGACAACCGTGAACCGCAATTGACGTGCCATGCTTACTCCTTATTCAGCAGTAGCGAGTTTACTACAAACCGGCCCGGCGCTGAACTGAAAGGCTGGCGGCGGGGCAAGGTCAACTTGACTGCCCAATGTCCGTTGCCTAAAATCAGTTTCCGGGAATCGTTAGCCAATTCGGGTGCGGTAGCAACGGCCTCAAGGCGAATTCCCGGTTCCTTCAATCTTCTCAAGTCGAATATGGTGCAGGTAAATGGCGATTAGAGTTGGCCGGGTTGCTCAGCTTAGCTTCGAGCCCTTCTACATAGACATGGAACGGCGCGGCGTGGAACTGCGGGACATACGTTTCAATCAGGTGGCCGAGGCCATCCGGGAGGGAGAAATTGACGGCGGTCCCGTACCCCTCTCCGATAGTTTCGAGATGGATGGCTACGCGACGCCCGTGACCGGATTCTGCCTGTCGGCCGCGACCCGCTCCGGCAGCAACCTAGTGTATTCCCGCGTGCCCATCGAGGAGCTGGACGGCGGACGCATTGCCCTTTCCGAGGTTGACCCGACGACAGTGCAGTTGCTCCAAGTATTGCTTGCAAAAAAGTACCAGAAGCGCGCGCCGCAACTGGTGCAGACCGCCGACGAACACGATGCCCTGGTCATCTCCGGCGACGCCGCGCTTCGCCGCCGCCGGGGAATGCGAGGGTACGGCCATCGCTACGACCTCGGCGATGAGTGGCACCGCTTCACTGAACTGCCTTTCGTTTTCGCCCGCTGGATGCGCCGGAACGATATGGAGCACAGGGACGCCCTGCTCCTTGAGGACACCCTGTACGTTGGGCTGGAAGAGGGCGTAGACAGCCTGTTCCATCTCTCCGACCCCCGCGAAAACCTGCTGATGCTGGCCCGCGACATAATGGAGTACATCATCGGCTACCGCTACTTCGTCGGCCTGTCCGAGCAGAAATCCATGGACCTCTTCCGTGTCTACCGCGACCAAGTGATTGCCTCCTAAAAAGTAGTTCCCTCTCCCTTCCGGGGGAGGGTTAGGGTGGGGGCGTCCCTGCCCGCTCATTCCCGCCGGAGGGCCGAGCCGTGGTCAGAGTTGCTGATTTGTCATACGAATCCACTGGCTGCCCCGGTTTTATCTGCGACTTCTCGCCTCCCCGCTCCGGCAGCCTCGGCGAGGCGCGGCGGGCCAACATCCCCGCCGATTTCATTTCCGTCGCCTACAACCCCGGACGGGCAGTGCGGGCCAATTCCGCGATGCTGGCCGCTGCCATCCGCCGGGAAACCGGCAAAGAGACCATCTTCACCCTGGCCACCCGCGACATGAACCGCCTGGCGATACAGTCGCTGCTGCTGGGCGCGCAGATGCTGGGGCTGGAAAACGTGGCGGTGGTGCAGGGCGACCCATTCAGCGACCGCGACCTCACCCTGACCAAGCCGGCCAACGATTACCGCCCCACCGGACTAATCGCCGGGATTCGCGCAATGAACGAGGGCATTGACTTCCGGGGCAGTTCGCTGCGGGAACCCACCAACTTTTGCATCGGCGCAACCATCGACTTGGGCCGGGGCATTGACGCCGAGGCCGCCCTCGCAGCCCGGAAGGTGGCGGCAGGCGCCCACTTCCTGATGTCGCAGCCCGTCTTCGACCCGGACGACGCCCACCGCTTCCGCGACAGCTACCAGCGGCAAAGCGGCGCGGCGCTCAACCTTCCGGTGTTCTACGGCCTGCAAATCCTGGAGCCGGGCGGCATTCTGTTCAGCTCCGTTCCCGAGGAAGTGCGGAGGGAACTGGATGCGGGACGCTCCGGCGTAGAAATAGCCGCAGAGCTATACGAGCGGTTCCACGAAGCCGGCCTGCGCAACGTCTACCTGATGCCCCCCATCCGCCGTGGCGGCGCCCGCAACTACGACGCAGCACGGGAGTTCCTGGGCCGGGCGAAAGAGAATTGAATACAGGGCGCACCGGTATCACAGAGGTCAAAACGCTTTGTCTTCGGAGCGGTCAAGGAGCCAGCTTCCCAGCATATAGAACCCTGCGACCAGCAGAATGATAGATGCGAGCGGAAATGTCCAAGTCCACCACTCCGAATGGTCCGCCACCGCTCCTCCCCACGATGGGGTTGGGCGATATATGCCAACGCCCAAGAAAGTCAAAATGAATTCCACAGTCATCAGGAAACCCATTTGCAATATAAGCAGCCCCGGCAGCGTATGAGCTATCTTGGGGAACAGAAGGCGGGTGAAAATTACAAAATCCGATGTCCCCCGTTCCTTGGCTTGGGTGATGGCGCTCAAGGCTGCCAAGCGCCTCACCCTCCTTTGAATGACCCCGATGTACCGAGGCCCGGTTGCCAGTACCATGGCGGCAATCAGATAACTTAAGCTAGAACCTAGACTAGATACTACTGTGAGTGCGACAAACAAACAGCCGACCAACCAAACTACCTTAAGCGCCAGCGTTACGGGAAACGGAGTGTCAACGTTGTATATGCTGTCCCAAGGGCCTCGGTAGTAGCCGAAAAGGAGGCCGAGGGTTATGAGCATCAATCCGCTGATGGCCAGGGCGCCCAGAGCGACCATTAGAGATACTCGTGGGCCATAGGCCAAGCGGCCCAAGACATCCCGGCCCAAATGGTCTGTCCCAAGGGGATGAGACAGCGTTCCCTGTTCTTGCCAGAATGGCGGAGTGTGTCTTTCGGATATGATGACATCGGGCGAAAGGGGAGTTACCAGCGGCGCCAGGATAGCCGCCAATACGAAGAAGGAAACTATCGCCAATCCCGCTGCTGCCCTCATTGTAGCCGACATTATCCTGTCCCTCTCCCGGAAGGGAGAGGGACTTTCTGCATAACTTTCGAGTCTTTTTAGAATGCTTTGTGGCTATTGCCCCCTACGGGCTCCACGGCACCGGCGCCAGGCTGTCGTGCGGGTCGGTTACTACGTCGACGACGGCGGGGCGGCCCGAGGCGAAGGCCTGCTCCAGCGCGCTCTGGATGTCGCCGGGGTGCTCCACGCGGATGCCGAAGCAGCCGATGGACTCCGCCACCGCAGCGAAGTTGGTGTCGGTGAACCGCCACAGGTCTTCGGGGTGGCCGCCTTCCATTCCGGCGTAGGCGCGCTCGTCGCCGCGCTGGTCCTGGCTGAGGGCGCTATTGTTGTTGATAACCGTTACCACGTTGATATTGTTGCGTACCGCCGTTTCCAGCTCGGCGATGTGATACCAGAACCCGCCGTCGCCGCTGAAGCACAGCACCGGGCGGTCGGGCAGCGCGCACTTGGCGCCCATCGCCGCCGACAGTCCCCAGCCCAGCGACCCGGCGCAGCGGATGTAGCTCTTGCGTGGGATGGTTGAAGTCAATCATGCTGCCGGTCCAGATGCCCGCGTGGCCGGTGTCGGCCACCAGCATCGCGTCGGACGGCAGGAACTTGGTAATCTCGTTGCAGAGCCGCTCCGGGATGATGGGCACCGCCTCGGAGTTGGCGCGAGGAGCCACGTCGTCCCGCCATTCCTGCACCAACTGTTGCGCCCGCGCCGTCCAGTCGGCCCGTCCTCCGATGGGTTCCAGCGCCTCGATCATCCGCCGCAGGGTGGCCTTGGCGTCGCCGTGCATCGCCACCTCGGCCGGGTAGGTGCGGCCCAGTTCCGCCGGGTCAATGTCAATCTGGATTACCGGAGTACCGGGCGACGGCACCCTCCACTCGTTGGTTACCTGGCTGCCGGTGTGGCTGCCTATGTAGAACACCAGGTCGGCCTCGCTCACCACCCGGTTGGCGCACCACCGGGAATAGGAACCGACAACGCCCACGGCCAGCGGGTGATTGTCGGGGATGGCGCCCTTGGCGTTCAGCGAGGTCGCCACCGGGATGTTCAGCATCTCGGCCAGCTCTACGACCTCCTGCTGCGCTCCAGACGACGTTACACCACCGCCGGCCACGATCACGGGCCGCTGCGCCGAAGTCAGCGCCCGTGCCGCCGCCCGCACGCTCTCCAGGTCGGCCTCGGGGCGGAAGGCGGGCCGCTGCGCGAAAGTGGACTCGAAGATGACTTCAAGGTCGCCCTCGGCTTCAGTGGCGAAGTCGCCGGTCATGCCCTGTACGTCCAAATGCACCGGCGCGGGCGCTCCCGTGGTGGCCTCGCGGAAGGCTTGGCGCAGCAGGTGGGGCAGTTGTTCGGCGTTGTCCACCACCGCGCTGAACTTGGTGACAGAGGCGAAGGGGCGGGAGTGCTCGATTTCTTGGTAGGCGTTCTTGTACTGCTCGTCGCTGCGCTTGTGTCCGGTCAGGGCGATGACCGGCGACAAGCCCAGGTAGGCGTCCTGCAATCCGGCGGCCAGGTTGGCGGCCCCTACCGACTGCGCCATGCAGACGCCGGGCTTGCCCGATGCGCGGGCGTAACCGTCGGCCATGTATGCGGCTGCCTTCTCGCCGTGGGTGATGACCCGCTTGATGCCATTCAGGTCCATTTCAGCCAACGCCCGCCGCAGGATCGCCGGCACCAGGAAGACGTGGGTAACGCCGTAAGCCTTGAGTGTGTCGGCCATGAATTTCGCGCCTGTCATACGCGCCATATTGTTATCTCCCAGTCTGGAAATGGATTGGATGCCTTATTCAGCGCAAAGGACGCAGAGATAATTCCGGCAAGCCAAAATCCTCTGCGCCCTCCGCGTATTCCCTGTGTCCTCTGCGTTTAAGGAATTAAATGCCGCGCTCTTCAAACACCTCTTTGGCGACGCGGGCCGCGTTGGCGGCGGTCGGCCAGCCGCCGTAGAAGGCCATGTGGCAGATTATCTCCGAAATCTCTTCCTTCGTAACGCCGTTGTCCAGAGCGCGGCCGAGGTGGCCCCGGAGCTGGTCGGTGCGATAGAGCGCGATCAGGCTGGCCACGGTAATCATGCTGCGGTCGCGCTTCGACAGTTCGGGACGTTCCCAAACATCGCCAAACAGCACGTTGGCGCTCAGGTCTCCCAGCTTCGGCGAAATCTCGGCGGTAACGGTGCGTGCGGTAGTCATAGCTCTACTCCTCTCTTGTATTGTAAATATGCGGCAGTCCTGTTTCCCGTAGGGGCGCACAGCCGTGCGCCCTTACAACGCCGGTAGTATCTTGCGGCAGTGTCTTGCGGGCCGCTAATCCGGGATTCCCGGCCCCCAGGTGACCCCGAACTCGGCCCGCTCGACGCGATGGCCGGTGAAGTCCGAAGCCTTGACCCCGGCCAGCCAGAGGGCCGCTTGACGGATGGAATCGGGCTGGTCCATCGGTATATGCTCCGTGCCGGGCCAGTGACCGCGGCGGTTCATCCAAGTGTCTACCTTGCCGGGGCTGAGGACGTTGACCGCGATGTCGTGTTCGCGCACTTCCTCGGCCAGGCTGGTATAGGCCCGGTCCAGGGCGGCCTTGGTCATCGAGTAGCCGACGCGCCCCGGACGGTAGCCCTGCGACGCGCCGGAGGTGATGCAGAAAATCGAGCCGCCGCTCTTCTGCGCTACCATCGCGGGCAGCGCGTACTTGCAGAGCAGAATCGGGCCGCGAATGTTCGTTGCCATCGCCCGGTCCAGCAGCTCCACGTCCAGCTCGGTCACCGGCGACTCGCAGTCGATGCCCGCGTTGGACACCACCACGTCGATGCGCCCGAAGTGTTGCAAGGTCTCGGATACCAGCCGTTGCAGATCTTCGGCGGAAGTAACGTCGCAGACCACCGGCAGGGCTTCCCCGCCAATGGCGGCAATGGCCTGGGCCGTCTCGCGGATGTCGCCCGCGGCGTACCGTGGATACTCAGACTCCGCCGAAACGTCGGCCACAGTGCGGGAGGCGACCACCACCTGTGCCCCGGCTTCCGCCAAGGCCAAGCAGATAGCCCGCCCGATGCCACGGCTGCCTCCGGTTACGACGGCCACCTTGCCCTGAAGAGGCATCAGGCCGCCGGGCGGAAATAGGGCAGGGTGATGGTGTCGTTCAGCGCCTCGAACACCACCTCGACCGCCATCCCCACCTTGATTACTTCCGGGTCAGGCTCGCACTCCACGAGGTTCGACGGCATACGCGGCCCCTCGGCCAGCTCCACGATGACCGGCACGTAGGGCGAGCGGTCGCGGAAGGGCGGCGTCGGCCCGCGATGCACGATGGCGAAGGTGTGGATGATGCCCCGTCCGCTGCTCTGTATCCAGTTCGTGTCGCGGGAAAAGCAGCCAGGGCAAATGTCGCGGGGGTAGAAGTAGGCCGAATCGCAGGCGTTGCAGTGCCGCAGCCACAACTCCCCCTCGCGGCACTTCTCAAAGTAAAAATCAGACTCCGGCTGCGGGCTGGGCGCCGGAATCGGCGTCGGCGACTGCTCTTGCGTCATATACGCTTCTCCATAAACTCAAGGCGAGGAAATCAGGGCCGGATATGCCCCCTTTCAACGCCCCAAGAATACGCAGATGGGCCGCACCCGTCAAGGAAATGAACCGGGTGCGGCCTTGGTTGCTTTCCGGCAGGTAGTTCAGGGTGGGGTCGGGAATTATAGGCCAGGCAACGCTTTCGGCGGGACGGTCTGCGAGTTAGAAGCAATCCGAATCTCTTAGGATTTCACGATTTATAGAAGACAGGTCTTCTCTCGCTTCTCCTGCATCCGCCGCAAGTTCCTCAAACTCCTCAAACTCCTCAAACTTGTCTTGAAGTTCCTCCGCCTTCTCCTCAAGTTCCTCTAATTTATCTTCGTCATCGTCTTCCACGGCTGATTGCGCATCCTCCATGAGAGACAACGCATCTTCAAGAATTGGAAGAGCTTTCTCTTCGGAAGACTCAAGTACCGCTACGCGAGTGTCATGGAAGTCTTGTAGCTCGGTCGGAGGATTTAGCGCTTTAAAGTCTCTGATGAGCTGCTTCAGGTCCTCTATCGCCTCATTACCATCATCGGCGTATTCGTAATCGTAGATATCAAAGAAACTGAAAGGATTGAATGAATGCGCTTCCTCGAAGATATATCCGCACTCCTCAGCGTACTCTCTGACAGTCATCCGACTGCCGCCGCAGGCGATGATTGCAGCCAGCGACACCAGGATTAGGATGCCAAGCATTCTGGGCATTGTTCACTCCTCACCTCTGCTCTGCTCTTGCCTCTAATCCGCCGCCGGCCTGATTGGCTCCCCTGTTTGTGCCTGATTGGCTCCCCTGTTTGTGTATGGAGCCTGGCCGTATGCGCGACATTCCCCTAGCCGAAGCCGGGTTGTCTGCCCTGCTTTCCTGAGACCGCACCCGGGAAGCAGGGCCGCCGACCTCCGCGGGCAATCATGATCAGAGTTTGAATATCACAACCAGCATCATAACCTAAGGATATGAAGCCGAAGCCCTGCGTGACGAAGGTCAGTATCCAGCAGGTCAGACCAATGGCTTTCTTCAATGATCGGCTGGAACTGTCAATGACGCCATGCCAGATGGAGTAGGGATAGGATATAGATAGGATATGAGGTTTCAGTCGTGAGGAGGCGTCCGGGCAATCGCGATGATGTCCAGCAGCTGATGCCGCTTCCCTGCACATACGCAGGCTTGTCTGCCTCGCCAACTCTACCATTTATAACGCGATTGCCCTGAATCCTTTCCATCACATCGTATGGCGTGTTTCGCAATCGCCAGCCGGGCATGGCCGGATTTTTTAAAGAGGCTAAGCACTCGAAAAACGCTATACTTGCTCCCAGTGAAGTGGAGGAAAAACCATGCGCATCGCGGTTATGGGCGCGGGGAGCGTCGGCGGATACCTCGGCGGGATGCTGGCGCGGGGTGGGCATGACGTGTCGCTAATTGCGCGCGGGGCGCATCTGGCGGCCATACGGGAGCGGGGCCTGCGAGTGGTAAGGGACAGCGAGGAGTTCACCGTCAACTGCGCCGCCACGGACGTCCCTAGCGATATTGGCCCAGTGGATCTGGTCCTGCTTACCGTAAAGACCTACCAGAACGCCGCCGCGGTGCCTGCGATGGCGCCCCTGGTCGGCCCCGATACCGCCCTGCTGTGCCTGCAAAACGGCATCGACAGCTATCTGGCGTCAGCAGCGGCTTTCGGCGAAAGGCGAGTGCTGGCCGGCGCGGTCTACATCGAGGCCGGGCTGGCCGGCCCCGGCGTGGCGCGGCAGGCCGGCGACGTGGTGCGAGTAGTGTTCGGCGAGCCGGACGGGTCGCTGTCGGAACGCGGACGCGCAATCAGCGACGCCTTCGACACCAGTGGCGTCCCGGCGGAGCTGACCCCCGACATACGCGCCGGACTGTGGGGCAAGTTCCTGTTCATCGCAACTATGGCCGGCGTTACCGCCATGGCCCGGCAGACTCTCGCCGAGCTGATGCCGCGCCCCGAATGGCGCGAGGTGGTGGTGGGCTGCCTGCGGGAAATAGAAGCGGCGGGCCGCGCCAACGGGGTCAACTTCCCGTCCGGCATACACGCGACGACACTGGCCTACATCGAAGACAACTTGGCCGACCTCCAAGCCTCAATGCACACCGACGTCATGGCAGGCCGCCCCCTGGAACTGGAGGCCCTGAACGGGGCCGTAGTCCGCGCCGGACGGGCCGCCGGTGTCCCTACGCCCATCAACGACGTTATCTATGCGATGCTGAAGCCGCTGGCAGACGGCTCTCCGTAGGGGCCGCACAGCCGTGCGCCCTACAAATGACTTCAACGTGGATCTCAGAAACAGTATCCCTTTGACACCGCCCCACCCCGCCTTTAGCATGGGCAGGGCGCAATATGACTGCAATCAAACGCCCTCACCCTAAACCCTCTACCAGAGGGGAAGGGAATTTGCCGGAGGCAGCAACTATGGAAGCGAGCATGGTATCCCACATCGCCATCTGCGTGCGCGACGTGGATGCGTCCCTGGCCTTTTACCGCGATATTCTTGGCATGACGGTGGACTTTGACCAAGTTCAGGACACCACCACCGGCGGACTGCCCAGCATATATGAGCACGCCCGCAAGACCCGGCGCACCACCCACGTCCGCTACGGGCCGGGCCAGACCGCTCCGTCGCTGGTGCTGACCTGCCACCCTGGCGAGGACCCTGACGGCGGGCCTATCAAGCTGGACCAGGTGGGCATCAGCCACATATCCTTCACCGTTCCCGACGTCAAGGCGCTGGCCGAAGAGCTTACCGGCAAGGGCGTCGAACTGGCCGCCCCGCTGGAAGCCTTCACCGCCCCCGACGGACGGGTCAGCAGCATCTTCGTCTATGACCCAGACGGCATACTGGTGCAGTTCGACGATCACGGCTAACCGCCCGGCTCTCCGTTCATCCTGAGCTTGTCGAAGGCCTGATCTTGTCGTAAGGAAGGAAGCGCGCTATGACCGCCGCCCGTGAGCAACAGCCAAGCCATGCCGACCGCCACGACCTGGACAAGCTGTCCCGCTGGAAGGCCGGGCTGGACACCCCGGCGGAGGGCGGCACGGCGGCGTTCCCCGCCTGCGCCATCTTCCTAGTGTCGCCGGAAGACCGCGCTTCCCATGACATCTTCCGGCGCTACCGCTCAACCTTCGAGGAACTGGGCGGCGGCTTTCACCATCTGGTGATTTTCGGACAGCACGGAATCTCGGCCACGCAGGTGGCCTTTCTCGCCGAGTTGGGGAAGGAACAAGCCAGCGTCCCCCTGCTGGCAATCGTGCCGTTGGTGGAAAAGGCCGAAGCGGCCGGGCGCGCCTATTGCCTCGACCTGCCCAAAGGGGAGAGGGACGGGGAGTTGGACGATTCGCAGAGCTGGGGCGCCGCCCTGGGCCTGGTTCGCGCCGCGGCGTCCGGGCAGATGCCCCTGTCCCTCGACGGCGTTGCAGGAGTCAGCGGCAGCGCTTTTCTCCGCGGCTCGCTGGCCGGGACGGTCGATGGCGTCCTGCGAGAGTTGGGCGGCGGAGCGTAGGGGGCCCCTGCGCCCCGGCTGGGTAGAGGTTGCCTAGACCCTCGAGTATGGCGTAGGCGCGCACATCCGTGCGCCCCCACCACGTGGCGTTGGCCCATTGAAACCGAATGGCGCGAACCCGCGCAACTGTGCGCCTCTACAATGCTGCGGTGGCAATCGCCCATACTCCCCAGCCCACCAGCAGAACGCCGGTGACGCGGCTGACACGTTCGCCCATGGGCGCGACCTTTTCGGCCAGCACGAAGGCGGCCAGAGCGGCAATCCAGACCAGGTTCATCACGCCCAGCACGAAGAGCAGGAGCATCAGCGCCCAGCAACAACCCAAGCAGAACAAGCCGTGCTCCAGCCCCATTCGCATCGCCCCCCGTGGCCCTTCCCGCCACGAGGTCATCAGGAAGCCCATAGGCGTGCGGCATTGCTTGAGGCAGGCGTACTTCAAAGGACTCCACTGGAACGCTCCGGCAACCAATAGCAGCGCCCCGCCCAAGTAGCCGCTGGTGGCCGCGCCCATCATCGAAGACAGCAGCGAGGCCTGATGCAGGCCCCAGTTGCCCAGCGTCGCAACCAAGGCGAAGGCCGTCCAGACAATGACGTACCCGGCGAGGAAAACGGCTGTTGGCACGTAGGGGGCTTCCCGCTCCCGCCGTTTGCGGTTCACTGCGGCGAACACCACCAGCATGGGCGCAGCGGAAGGGGCCATCATCGCCGCCATCATCACCGCCCACATCACGAACATCAGGCCAAAGTCGGCGGCGCTCCAAGAACGCATATCGGCCATCGCCATGCCCATGCCCATGTCGCCCATTTCGGCCAGATAGACCAGATAGGCCCAGGCAATGGCGGCAATGATGAGAATCGCGGCAATAACGGCGGCCCGGTCTCGCCGAAGCGCCCGCTCCAAGCCCGAGGGCGTGGCCGGGGCGGCTGTTTGGGGCTGTTCAGCCATGATTGGACGGCTCCTTTCTTGGCTGGCGCTGATGATCGCGCCTGAATGTAACTTACAGCTTGACCCTATGTCGAGGGATGCTATAATTCAGGCCGCAGGAGGTGGGCAATTTGGAAGCATTTGATTTCGTAGTTCCGCAGAGTATCGAAGAAGCCGTTTCGATACTGAACGAGAAAGGCGAACGGGCCAGAATGATAGCCGGCGGCACCGACATCCTCGTAATGATGCGGGCCGGACGGCGTCTGGCCGACGTAGTGCTGGATGCCAAGGGAATCCCTGAACTAAACGAAATGTCTTACACCCCGGAAGGCGGCCTGACCCTTGGGGCGGCCGTGCCATGCTATCTCATATATCAGGATGCGGCCATTTCAGCCGCATATCCGGGGCTGATTGACGCGGCGTCCCTTATCGGCGGCATCCAGATTCAAGGCCGGGCCAGCATCGGCGGCAACCTGTGCAACGCTGCCCCCAGCGGCGACTCGATACCGGCGGTCATCGCGTTGAGCGGTGTCTGCAACGTGGCTGGGCCCAACGGGAACAGGCAGATTAACGCCGAAGATTTCTGCACCGCGCCTGGCCAGAATGCCCTCCAGCAGGGCGAGATGCTGGTGTCTATGTCTTTCCCGGCTCCCGTGGCCCATTCGGGCGCCAACTACCTGCGTTTCATCCCCCGCAACGAGATGGACATCGCCGTAGCCGGCGTGGGTAGTTCCGTAGTGCTGGACGCCTCGGGTCAGAACTTCGTGTCCGGCCGCGTCTCCTTGGCTTCGGTTGCGCCGACCCCGGTATTCTCCCAGGCAGCCGGGGACAGCCTGGCCGGCAAGCCCGTTTCCGATGAAACGATTCGTGCGGCTTCGGAGTTGGCGATGGCCGACGCCAAGCCAATCACCGATATGCGCGGCACCATCCGCCAGCGGATCCACCTTATCGGCGTACTCACGCGCCGCACTCTTAATAACGCCGTCGAGCGGGCTAGGGGAGGCTAAAGGATGCCCGGAGTTGTTCACGTTCAGGCAAATATTAACGGCGAAGACACCAACTTCCTGTGCGAGCCTCGCCAGAGCTTGCTCGAAGTGCTGCGGGATGTCCTCGGCATGACCGGCACCAAAGAGGGATGCAACGACGGCAACTGCGGCGCTTGCACTGTGTTGCTGGACGACCGCATCGTCGACTCCTGTCTAGTCTTGGGTGTCGAAGTCCGGGGCCGTGAGGTCAAAACCATCGAGGGCATGGCCTCACCCGGCGGGCTTCACCCGTTGCAGCAGTCCTTCTTGGAGAACGCCGCTTTGCAGTGCGGCATCTGCACCCCAGGCTTCCTCTTGGCCTCCCGCGCCCTGCTGGAAGCCGAGCCGGATGCCGACGAAGGCCGAATCCGCCACTGGCTGGCCGGGAACCTATGCCGCTGCACCGGCTACGACAAGATCGTCCGGGCCGTGCTTCAGGTCAGCACAACTTCCAGCAAATAGCCAACATCCCGGCGCCTGTCATCAGACGCCAGTTGCGGCAATCAGAAAGGCGGCCCCGTTCGGAGCCGCCTTTCCGGCATACTCCGGCATTCCCGCGAAAGCGGGAATCCATGTGTCCGGGGGATGCCATAACCCTCTTCCAGAGAGAGGGAACTTTGTAAGACAGAGGTGGATGAGCTGTGACTTCCTCGAATCAAGTTCTTTCCGAAGTTGAATACAACATCGTCGGCAAGCGGCCGCTGCGCCCGGACGGAGTGGACAAGGTGACCGGCCGCGCCCAGTACGGTGCCGATGTAAAGCTGACCGGTCTGCTCCAGGGCAAGGTGCTGCGAAGTCCGCACCCGCACGCCCGCATTCGCTCCATCGACACCAGCAAGGCTGAAGCCCTCCCTGGCGTCAAGGCGGTAATCACCGCCAAAGACCTGCCCTTCGCTTCGTTGTCCAAGGAAGAATTGGGAGGCGACTATGGCAGGCTCAAGTTCGCCTCCGACCATATGCTCGCCAGCGACAAGGCGCTGTTCAAGGGCCACCCCGTCGCTGCCGTTGCCGCGGTCAATGCCCATGTGGCCGAGTCGGCTCTGGCTCTCATTGCAGTTGACTACGAAGTGCTGGAAGCAGTGGTCGATGTCCGCGAGGCAATGAAGGAAGGCGCGCCGCTGCTCCATGAGGAGTTGCGAACATCGTCCATGGGCGAAATCGCCGACAAACCGAGTAACGTCGCAGCCCATCTCAGCTACGAGAAGGGCGACGCGGCGCAGGGGTTTGGCGAGGCCGACGTGGTCGTAGAGCGGGAACTCACCACCGCGTCGGTGCATCAGGGCTACATCGAGCCCCACAACTCCACCGCTTTCTGGAACACCGACGGGCAGTTGAGCCTGTGGACCAGCACTCAGGGCGCCTTCGCGGTGCGGGCCGCAGTGGCCGACGTGCTTCGCCTGCCGGTCTCGAAAATCAAGGTTACGCCCATGGAAATCGGCGGCGGGTTCGGCGGCAAGATTACCGCCTATCTCGACGCCATCACCGCCATGCTGTCCAAGAAGGCCGGCGCGCCGGTGAAGCAGTTGATGACCCGCGTTGAGGTATTCGAAGCCTCCGGCCCGGCCCCCGGCTCGTGGATGAAGGTCAAGGTCGGCGCCAAGAACGACGGCCGCTTGACCGCCGTGCAGCTCGAAGTGGCGATGGACGCCGGCGCCTACCCCGGCTCGCCGGTGATGCAGGCGATGACCTGCGCCTTCGCCTGCTACGACGTGGAGAATGGCAAGGTGGACGGCTACGACGTGGTGCTCAACAAGCCCAAGACCGCCGCCTACCGCGCCCCCGGCTCGCCGCAGGCCACCTTCGGCGTCGAGACGGTGATTGACGAACTATGCCAGCAGCTTGGCATAGACCCCATCGAGTTCCGCCTGCTCAACGCCGCCAAGGAAGGCACCCGCCGCATCGAGGGCCCGGTGGCCCGCCGCATCGGCTTGGTGGAGTGCCTGGAAGCGGCCCGCGACCATGACCACTACAAGGCGCCGGTGGAAGGCGAAAATCGAGGCCGCGGCGTGGCCGCCGGTTACTGGATGAACCGCGGTTTCCAGTCCAGTTGCGTCATCACCGTCAACTTCGACGGCACCATCAGCCTGATTATGGGGTCGGTGGACATCGGCGGCACCCGCGCCTCCATCGCCCAGCAGGCCGCCGAGACCCTGGGCATCGCCTACGAAGACGTCAAGCCGACGGTGGTGGATACCGACTCCATCGGCTTCACCTTTATCACCGGCGGCAGCCGCACTTCCTTCGCCACCGGACTGGCCGCCATCGAAGCCTCCGAGTCCGTCAAGTCTCAGATGGTGGCCCGCGCCGCCAAAATCTGGGACACCGCCGAGGAAGACGTTGAGTACGTTGACGGTGTGGTGCGCCACAAGTCCGACCCGGAACTGCGGCTGGGCTTCAAGGACCTGGCCCGCCAACTGGCTACCACCGGCGGCGCCATCGCCGGCCAGTCCAACGTCGACCCGGCCGGCGAGGGCAATTCCTACGCCGTCCACCTAGCCGACGTGGAAGTTGACCCAGACACCGGCAAGACCGAAGTGACCCGCTACACCGCCATTCAGGACGCGGGCAAGGCGGTGCATCCCAGCTATGTCGAAGGCCAGATGCAGGGCGGCGCGGTGCAGGGCATCGGCTGGGCCCTCAACGAAGAGTATTACTTCGACAACAACGGACGTATGATGAACCCGACCTTCCTAGACTACCGGATGCCCACCTCCCTGGACCTGCCGATGATTGACACGGTAATCGTCGAGGTGGCGAACTCCGGCCATCCCTACGGGGTGCGGGGCGTGGGCGAAGTGCCTATCGTTCCCCCCATGGCCGCCATCGCCAACGGCATCCACGGGGCCACCGGCCTCCGCCTCCGCGACCTGCCTATGACCCCAGGCAAGATACTGGAAGAGCAGTGGGAGCAGGAAAACGGCAACTAATCCCCTGCCGCCACGGTTCCGCCGGGCAAGGGCGCACCCTATGCTGCCTCCCCAACAGAGGGGAGGCAGCAGCTTTTGGCGCCGGTATCGCCCAGGGCATTTTCATTCTCGGGGAAAGTTCCCTCTCCCTCCGGGAGAGGGTTAGAGCCTGCACCCGCGAAAGCGGGGGGTGAGGGCGTCCCCATGCAGGAAAACCTTCCGCCTTCCTACCATAACCGCACCGGACGTCCCTCCATCAGCAGCACAGCCCCGCTCCGTCGCAACCGCCCTGAACCTCAAACTAAAACTGCTGACTTTTGCCCCTTGCCAAGCCCTGAGACACCTCCCTACCATATATGCCAGTGAAGTTGTCTCAGTGAAGTTATGCCAGTGAAGTCGTGCCAGCCCCGCCCTAAATCCGTCCGCAACCCGGCCCCGCGGCGGAACCCACAAAAAGAGACCGGAAATGGCCGGGAATGACCGGGAAACCGAAAAAAATCCAGCCACTCAGGCAGCATCGGGAAGTGAAGCCATGTCATTGAGCCAGATCAGAAACGCCGTCGATGCCCTGTGCCGCAAATACGCCATCCCCCTCGCCGTTTATCGCCTCCGCCCCCTAGCCGAGGAATTCTCCCAAGAGTGGTCCGTTGCTGAGGCCGATCGCAAACCCGCTCCCGAATCCCATCCCTTCATCCGGAAGATTGCCCTCGCCGGATTCAGCCTCCCCACCTTTATGGAACTCCACAAATACTTGGAGCGGTGCCGGCGCAACAACACCCGCCCCGATGTCAAGGGAATCATCCGCTGCCTTCTCCCCCAAGCCGAAGAGCAAGGCTGCCTCGAAGCGCTCCGCTGGGACCGCGCCGCAACATAGGCGCAACACAGGAAGGTTAGGAAGGTCTTGCACCCCTCCACCCCGACGCAGATGGGGAGAGAATGGAAAGGCCCTGCGGTATCGCCCTGGAGGGTTGAATCGCTGCTCTGGGAAAGGTAACCTGATTGTGTGCGGAACTCCGGCCCGGACTTTCAACGGATTTTGGGCTGGGGCAGGACTGCATCCACAGGTGGCGGCGAATCGCTGTATCAGGAGGGTGGCCGTGGCGAAGGTTTATATTCCCACCATGCTTCAACCGCTGACCGGCGGCGTCAAGCAGATAGACTGCCAGGGCCGCAACGTCCGGCAGATAATCGAAGGACTCGAAGCCCTGTATCCCGGCATCAAGGACCGTTTGGTGGAAGACGGCGAAATCCGCTCCAACCTGGCCGTGGCCATAGACGGCGATGTTGCCCGCATGGGTATGCTGGAGCGGGTGAGCGAGGGCAGCGAAGTCCACTTCGTGCCTGCCATCGGAGGCGGATAGCCTAGTACCCAGACCATTCCGGGTTTCGCGCTCCGGTTCGGTTGGCCCGAAGGCAGGATTCAAGGCGCATTGTTCCGAATTCCGGTTTGACTGCCCCAAACGCGGCCGCTTAAAATGGCGGGGGGTAGTAGACGCCGCGCCGAGGCCCCGGTGGAGGCGTGTTAATTTCAGCGTTACGTATGGGCGGGATGTTAGAAAAAGAGACTTCCAGAGTAGAAACCCTGGTCTCCTCGGGTGGAGTGGTTTTCCGCCAGAACGAGGGGCACCTCGAGACTGTGCTCTGCGGGCGTTCCGAGCCGGTGCGCTGGAGCTTGGCTAAAGGCACGCCCGACCCCGGCGAAACGCTGGAAGAAACCGCCCTCCGCGAGGTGCGGGAAGAGACTGGCCTGGAGGTCGAACTGGACAGTCCGTTGGGCAGCATAGACTATTGGTTCGCTGACCGCGACAACGACGTTCGCTATCACAAGACAGTCCATTTTTACCTGATGTTGCCAGTAGGCGGCCACATCGATCAGCACGACCCCGAGTTTGACGTGGTACAGTGGTTCGAGGTCGATGAAGCCCTTACCTCCATGGCCTACGGAAACGAGGCCAGTGTGTTGCGCCGGGCCGTCAACGTAATCAAGTCGAGACAAGGTCAAGGCGAAGATGGTTGAACTCAGAGGCGCGAAGATTATCCTTCGCGACAAGCGAATCGAGGACGCGGAGAAAGATTACCGCTGGCGCAGCGACCCGGAAATCGCCCGGCTTGACGCGGCTTTTCCGTTAAGTATGTCCTACGAGCGCTATCTGAAGCTGTTTGAAGACCAGTTGCGCTATCCTACCCCCGGCTCGCACCACTTCGGGGCCGACGCCGTTGACGGCACCTACATCGGCAACTGTATGTACTACGACCTCGACAGCATCAAGCGTGAGGCCGAACTGGGCATCGTCATCGGCGACCGCGACTACTGGAGCAACTCCTACGGCTACGACGCAGTTACTACGTTGCTGGACTATATGTTTTCCCAGATAGAGTTGAAGCGGGTCTATCTGCACACGCTGGACTGGAACGAGCGCGCCCAGCGCTGCTTCTCCAAGTCCGGATTCAAGCCGGTGCGCACGGTCCGCCGTATGTCGCATGACTTTATCCTGATGGAAGTGCTGCGGGACGACTGGTTTGAGACAGCAGAGGAACGGCTGGCCGCCCGCTTCAGGGGTATGGAATCCAATTCAGCCGCGAGAGCCAACAGCGCCAACCCGGCTGCCGACGCGGATTCAGGCGATACGCCGGATGCGGAGGAACCCCGGCCCAGGCATCGCTCGGTGTTCCCGCGCTCCGGCCCGGACTAGCCCTAGGCAGCCGCTACCCTGGCCAGCGCATCCGGCAGGCTGACCGCCCCGGTGTATAGCGCCCGCCCGACGATCACCCCTTCCACACCCGTGGGAACGAGACCCTGAATGTCCTCGACGGAGGACACGCCCCCGGAGGCTAGCACCGCCATACCCGTTTCCCGCACCAGTAGCGTATTGGTTTCCAGGTCGGGACCGGTCAGCATCCCGTCGCGGGCGATGTCGGTATAAAGCAGCCGGGTCACGCCCAGACCGGCCATGAGCCGCGCCAGTTCCAGCACGCTGACCTGGCTGGATTCCGTCCAGCCCTGCACGGCCACCATTCCGTTGCGTGCGTCCACGGCTACCACCACGCGCCCGCTGCCGTGTTCGCTGCATACGTCCTGCACCATACTGGGGTCGCGCACCGCCGCTGTGCCAATGACCACGCGCTCCACGCCTGCGTTCAGCCAGGCCCGGGCGGTGGTCGCAGTGCGGATACCGCCTCCCACCTGCACCGGAATTTCCAGCGCGGCGACGATGGCGGAGATGATTTCCAAATGCGCCGGTTCGCCCGTGGCCGCGCCGTCCAGGTCCACTACGTGTAGGCGTGGCCCGCCCTGTTCCTGCCAGCGCCGGGCCATAGCCAGCGGGTCGTCGGAGAACACCGTTTCCCGCTCGAAGTCGCCCTGATGCAGCCGGACGCACTGCCCGCCGCGCAAGTCAATAGCCGGAATTACTTCCATGTAATAGTTCCATCTATACCCTCGCCCCGATCATTGCAAAGTTCCCTCTCCCTTGAGGGAGAGGGTTAGGCTGAGGGTGAAATCGTCGGGAAACGCAGCGTCAGGCCGCCCCGGAATTGCGTACCGCCATCGCGACGAAGTTGCGGTAGATACGCAGTCCCACCGGCCCGCTCTTCTCCGGGTGAAACTGGGTGGCGACCACGCCGCCGTTAGCGTAGACGCTGCAAAAGGGCAGGCCGTACTCGGTAGTCCCCAGAACCCCGTCAGACCCTGCCGGTTCGGCATAGAAGCTGTGGACGAAGTAGAAATAGCTGCCGGAGTCAATGCCGGACAATGCCGGATGCGCCGCGTTCAGCGCAACGCTGTTCCAGCCCATGTGCGGGATCTTCAGCGTCGGGCCGCCTTTCGGCTCCGGTAAACGCTTCACCCGTCCCGGAACTATGCCCAGGCAAGGGGCGCCGCTCTCTTCGTCGGTCCAGTCCAGCAACAGTTGTAGCCCCAGGCAGACGCCGAGGAACGGACGCCCGCTGTCGGCGAACTCCCGGAGCGGCTCCACCAGCCCGCGCTGCCGCAAGGCAGTCATCGCCGCCGGGCCGGACCCGACGCCGGGCAACACCACCGCGTCGGCGTCTGCCAACTCCAGAGGATCACCGCTCACCAACGGCGAGACGCCGCACGACTCCAGCGCCCGGGAGACGCTGCGCAGGTTTCCCGACTCGTAATCAACCACCACCAGCTTCATCGCCCGTCGCCCTTACGTCCGCTGGCCGGTGGCGCGCTCGATGGGCAGTTCGCGGTCTTCGTACCGGGCCACCACGAACAGCAGGTCGCCCAAGCGGTTCAGATAGGAAACCAGCAGCTCGTTGGTCAGCAATCCGGCCTCGCCCATGGCCACCACGCGCCGCTCGGCGGTGCGAACTATACAGCGTGCCAGGTCCATCGCCGCCGAAGCCGGCGAACCGCCGGGCAGGATGAACACCTTGGGCATTTCCATGCCCTCTTCCAGAGAGTCGATGGCCTGCTCCAGGCTCTCCACCATCTCCGGGGTCACCGGCGAGAAGTGCTGCTGGAACAGTTCATACTTGCCGGGGTCGGTGGCCAGCTCGGCGGCTACGGTGAACAGCTCGCTTTGCAGCCGGCGGAGCAGTTCCTTCACCCGCTCGTCGCTGGACATGGCCCGGGCCAGCCCCATGGCGGAAACCGCTTCGTCGGTGATGCCGTATGCTTCGGTATGGGGATTGTTCTTGGAAATCCGCCCGCCATAGAGCAGGCTTGTTTCCCCCTTGTCGCCGAACTTGGTATAAACCCGTTTGCGGTATTCCCCGGAAGTCGAAGAGGCCACAGCGTCACCTTCTATAAGCAGGCTTTAAGCAGGGTGGATGGCCCAACGGCCACCTCTCGATTTTAGCACAGGGATTGCCCCTGCCCTAACTGTCATTTCCGGGAGATGGGATAAAGGAGCACGCAATTACAAGGTGACAGCTCACTTGGCAAACGGGAATGCGTCACATATATGGGGGTATAATGAAGGCTGGAACAACACCGAGGTGATCGCTATGCCTAATGAAGTTCGCGTTATCGGCGTCGAGGGTATGCCGGAGCTTGGCCCCGGAGACGACCTGGCCGGTCTTATGACAGACGCCGCCGCCGCACAGGGCACGCCTATTGAAGAAGGCGACATACTCGTGGTTACGCAGAAAGTCATCTCCAAGGTGGAAGGGAAGGTGATGAGCATCGAGGACGTGGAAGCCTCGCCGCTGGCAATCACTATCACCGAAGGCCACCGGCGTGACCCCCGGCACACCGAGATGATACTGCGGGAAGCCCGCCGCATTGTGCGGATGGACCGGGGCGTAATCATCGCCGAAACCAAGCATGGCTTCTATTGCGCCAACGCCGGCATAGACGCCTCCAACATCCCCGGCGACAAGACCATAGCCCTGCTGCCCGACGACTCCGACGCATCGGCCCAGGGCATCCGCGAGGCGGTGCGGGCGCGTCTGGGGGTGAACGTGGCCGTGGTGGTGTCGGACACCTTTGGCCGGCCCTGGCGCAACGGCGCGGCCAACGTTGCCATCGGAGTTGCTGGAATGGACCCGCTGCTGAGCTACGTAGGACATGAGGACGCCCACGGCAACATCCTGCACACCACCGAAATCGCCGTGGCCGACGAGTTGGCGGCTACCGCCGAACTGGTGACCGGCAAGGCCTTGGGCATCCCCGTAACCATCATTCGCGGCTATGCCTTCGAGCCGATGGAGGATGCCAGCATCCAGCGGCTGCTCCGCTCCGGCGAGCGCGACCTGTTCCGCTAGAGCTGCTTAATCCTGTAAATCCCCTCACCCCGGCCGTACATCCCTCTCCGCAGGGAAGAATGCTCGGGGTTAGAAGGAACCCTCTGGCCAGCCCAGCCCCGGCTTGACGGCGCGAAAGTCGCCGTCCAGGGACAGCGGGAGTTGTCGCTCCGATTCGGGCTCGGCGAAATTGCTTACGCCCACGCCCAGCAGCCGAAAGGAGCGTCCCGGAGTTAGCTCTACGGAAAGCAAGCGCCAGGCTGTGTCCCGGATTGGCCCGGTATCGTTGGACGGAGCGGGAAGGGTTGTCTGTCTGCTGAAAGTTGAGAAATCAGCCAGCCGCATCTTGACCGTAACAGTGCGCCCTTGCAGGCTCTTGCGCTCCAGGCTCCCGGCCACACTGTCCGCCAGTTCCTCCAGCACCCGGCGCAATTCCTCAGCGTCGCCGATGTCATCGGGGAAGGTGGTTTCCGAGGAGACCGACTTGGTGACCCGCTCGGTATGCACCGGCTCGTCGTCAAGGCCGACAGCTCGCAGCCGGACGCTTTCCCCTCTCTGACCGAACACGCGGCTAAACCATTCCGGCGTTTGCGCCGCCAGCGCCCCGATGGTGTCTACGCCCTCGGACTTCAGCCGCTCGCCGGTCTTGGGGCCGATGCCCCAGAGCTTGCCTACCGGTAACGGGGCCAAGAAATCCGCTTCTTCGCCCGGAGGCACGACTACCAGCCCGTCGGGCTTGTCCAGGTCGGACCCAATCTTGGATACCGACTTGCTGGCGCTGACCCCCACGGAGACGGTCAGCCCGGTCTCGTCCTTCACCCTGCGTTTCAATGCCAAGGCCACGCCCAGCGGCCATCGTCCCTGTGCTTCGTCCACCGCCTCGCTGATGTCGAGGTAGGCTTCGTCCAGCGATAGCGGCTCCACCAGTTCAGTGAAGTCACGGAAAATATCCATAACCTGCCGCGACATTTCGCGGTAACGGGTGAATCGAGGCGGGACGATGATGCCCTGGGGGCAAAGGCGGACGGCGGTGCGCATGGGCATGGCCGAGCGCACGCCAAAGGCCGCGCTTCGTAGGAAGCCGTAGCCACCACGCCGCGGTTTTCCGGGCGTCCGCCGACCAGTACCGGCTTGCCGCGCAGCTCCGGGTTGTCCAACTGCTCTACGGTAGCGTAGAAGGCGTCAAGGTGGCCGGCTTCGTGGATGCCACCATGTGCTTCAGCTCCGGGTTGTACGACGGTATTCAAGGCGGCATTCCAACGGGCGTTCGTAAAGACAAGCCTAGGAAAATACAATCATGTTAGTCCTATTTTACCTGTCGGGCCGCTCCAGGTCAGCGAAGATATGGCATTGCTTCGGCAAACTCTGGGCTACTACGGAGCCGGAGAACGGACGAAGCCGGAATCTTCCTGGAAGGCAGCCCGTCCCACTACCGTTGGCTGACACCCCGCCGTAGCGCGCGCTGGACTGCCGCGCTAAAATGGCGGCAACATTTGTCGCCACATCAGCCTAACCGCAGGAGACAGTATGCCGACTATTCTTGAAGAGTACATCGCCAAGCATCCGGGTTCCGCGCAGCGTTATCAGGAGAGCGTCGCCGTCTTTCCCGGCGGGGTCACCCACGACACGCGCTACGCCATGCCCTTCCCGCTGTTTATGACCCATGGTACCGGCCCGCGCAAGTGGGACGTGGACGGCAACGAATACGTGGACTATGTGTCGGGCCACGGCGCGTTGTTGCTGGGCCATTCGCACCCCGACATCGCCGAGGCGGTCTCGCGGCAGATTCAGCGCGGCACCCACCTAGGCGCGTCCACCGACGAGGAACTGCGCTGGGCCCGGGCCATCAAGTCGCTGATCCCGTCCATCGAGAAGCTGCGCTTTCATAGCTCCGGCACCGAGGCGACGCTGATGGCGATGCGGCTGGCCCGCGCCTACACCGGAAAGGACAAGGTAATAAAGCTGCAAGACCACTTCCACGGCTGGCACGACTACGCCATGGCCGGCTCCGACCGCTCTGCGCCGGGCATCCCGGAGTCGAGCATGGGAACGATGATAGTGGTTCCCGCCGGCGACCTTTCAGCGGTGGAGGACGCCCTGTCTAAGGACAGCGATATTGCCGCTCTCATCCTAGAGCCTACCGGCGCCCACTACGGCCAGCTACCTTTTGACACGCCCAACTACCTGAAGGGGCTGAGGGAACTCACCGCCCAGCACGGCGTAATCTTGATTTTCGACGAAGTGGTGACCGGCTTCCGGGCCTCGCCCGGCGGCGCGCAGGTCCGCTACGGCATCTCGCCAGACCTGACCACGATGGCGAAGATAGTGGCCGGCGGGCTGCCCGGCGGGGCGGTGGGCGGCAAGGCTGACATCATAGACATGATTGCTCACCGGGGCGATCCGGAATGGGACAACGTGCGGCGCGTCTACCACCCCGGCACCTTCAACGGCAACCCGCTGTCCGCCGCCGCCGGAGCCACTGCGCTGGAGATGATTGCCACGCAGCCCGTCAATCAGCACGCCGACGCTATGGCGGCGCGCCTGAAGGCCGGCCTCAACGAGGCGCTGGGACGGCTGGAAATCCCCGGCCACGCCCACGGCATCGCCTCAATGATTCACGTGGTGCTGGCCGACTGCGACTGCGACCGCGAGATCTGCGTCATGCCCCACTCGCAGATTGCCAGCGTTACGGCCTCCCCCGCAGTAACCGCGATGAAGCGCGGCCTCCAGAACCGTGGAGTGGACATAATGGGCCGCGACGCCTTCCTAGTGTCCACCACCCACAACGAGGCCGACATAGACCAGACCATTGAGGTCTTCCAGGACACCATAGCAGCAGTGCGAGCCGAGGGGCTGATCTAAGGGACTGCGCCTATATCCCCGCGACACAAACAGCGTCGAAACGAGAAACTCCCCGGCCCGCTGGGTGGCCGGGGAGTTTCTCGCTTGCGTGGAAGCGCTGTCACTCGCAGAAGTCGTAGTAGTAGTCAATGAGGTCTCTTCGGGAATACATTTCCTCCATTTTTATTGCAGCTTGCCTCTCACCGACGCCTGGCTGCGAAGACGTTATATCGAGAATATCGTCGTCCCTGTCATCATCTATCCCACACTCAACGATATCCCTCGCTATATCCAGATTGGACATATTCGCTATTTCTGTGGGTTCTGGCGTTGCCGTCGGTCCCGCCGTTGGCACCTCCCTCGCCGGTGCCTCCGTCGGCGGTGGCGCCGTCGTCGCCGTTGCCTCCGTCGCCGCCGGTGCCTCCGTCGGCGGTGGCGCCGTCGCTGTTGGCGCCGGCGTCGGCGGTGCATAGCTTTCAGTTCCAGTGCCTAGGACGAATTCGCCATCGCTAGTTGTATCAGCGACGTCCAAATCCATCGTTTGCTCGATAAAATCGGCCACATCGTCATAGTCATCGGCGGCATCTTCCGCCGCGCGCTCGCTGCTGAACAAGACGACCAACTCCGAGGAAAGCTCCTCTTCGCCTATATCGTAACTGATGGCAGCCATGCCGTATCCTTGGCAACGCTTCACCGTGCAACTATCACCCACTACGGCTAATACTACCGGCGCGTTTCCCAATTTGTCCAGGATGCGTTTCAGTTCGTTATCATTTTCTGCATCAGCCAGCGAACCTGAACCCCGGTACAGTGTCTTGAGCACTTCTTCGGTCGCGTCTTTATTTCTGGATACAATGACATACCCATCGTCTTCAAAAAGGGCGTAATTTCTCTGCCCGTACCAAACCTCGTACTCCCGGTATGAATCCTCTTCGTGGCCTTGCTCCTCCAAATCATCGCGTAAATCGTCGAATTGGAAGGTCCCTTTGAGCAGATGCACTTCCGCGCCCGTTTCTAATATCACTAGGATGTATTCGTCAACTTCCTCAATGTCTATTGTGTCCGCGGGCGAGGTTATGTCGAGCGCTTCCTCAAAGTCTACGTCTTGCCTAACAGATATTGTATCTGCGATGCTAACCATTACGGCATCTTCCGGAACCATTTTCAGCAGGTCGCTGACGCCGGCTGACCCGCCACCGCCCCCACCAATAAACAGCAGCGCCACCACCACAATGGCAACTACTACTACTCCACCGATCCCGCCACCGATGAGAAGCCACTTGTTTCGGAAAAACCCTCCCCGATTGGCAGGGCTAGAAGTCGGGGGGAGGGGGGAGGGGAAGGAGGGGTATCTTGAGGTTGGTCCGGAGAATTTGGGGGCTGTTCCTGTTCTGGAGTATCTGGTGTCGTCATTTTGTTGATACGCTCCAAATCCGTATTTCTTGGGTACAGCCAATTAAAATCGGCTGGACAGTTTCACCCAGCACTCACCGCGGGCGGCGGCCAATGTTTTGCTGTCGAAGAGTACATTAGGATCTACCTGATAATCTGTCAAGGGCGGATTTGTCAATCTACATAAAGAAAGCCGTCGAATTCATTCAAATAGCCGGTATAAATCGCAACCGGACAATCGAATTCGCAGATGCGGATATGCCTCAAGCTCTGCCCCTGCGCCGAGTTAGCAATTCTGGTAAAATCTCACCAGCCCGGCGCCTCCGGGCGAGTCATAAAAATATAGAGGTGATTCGATGCCTTCGTTCACCGACAAACTCACGGTCAACGGCTCGGAAATGGATATGTATGCCGCGGTGCCTAGCAGCGGCTCCGGCCCCCACCCCGCGGTGGTCATCGCCTTCCATGTCGGCGGCTTGGACGAGTTCGACAAGACTATGGCCGACCGGCTGGCCGAGGCCGGCTACGTCGCCGTGGTGCCGGACCTGTTCCACCGCTTCCCGCAGGAGGCGCTGGACGGCCCGCGTCTGGAGCGGCTCAACTACCTGAGCGACCCGGACATCGTCGCCGACATGAACGCGGCGGTGGACTTCCTGGTCGCCAACCCCCACGTGGACAGCGACCGCATCGGCGTCACCGGCTTCTGCATGGGCGGGCGCATCGCTTGGATGATGGCTGGGTCTAACCCCATCTTCAAGGCCACCGCGCCCTTCTACGGCGGCAACATCATGGGCATCTGGGGCAGCGGCGAGCAGACACCCTTCGATATGACCGCCAACATCAATTGCCCGATGCTGTTCCACTTCGGCTCCATCGACGTCAACCCGTCGCTGGAAGACCGCGACAAGCTGGGCGCGGAACTCACGCGGCTGGGGAAAGTCCACGAGTTCCATACCTACGAAGGCGCGAACCACGCCTTCATGGACTTCAACAACCCCGACCGGCACCATCCGGAATCCGCCGCGGCGGCCTGGCCCCGGACCATCGAGTTCTTTGACAAGCACCTGAAGGGCGCCGCGGTTACCGCGTAGCCCTGTCTAGGATAAACAGGATGGGGGTAGCCCTCACCCCTCTCCTCTTGGGAAATACGAAGAGACTTTTCTGCGAAGGAGCGGCTGATGGCTCGCGTGTCATTGGATTTGGAAAATACCGCTGACTTGGCCCTGTTGGGCGCCGACGGCTGGCGGGTGGCGATGGGGCTGGTTCCGGGCGAACCCAACCAGGGCCTTACCGCCGAAATGCTGGGAAGCCCGGCCCGGCTGGCCGACTACGACGATTCCGGGTGGGAGCAGAACGCCGACATCCAGGAGCGCCGCTCCGTTGGCTTCACTTTCGCTTGGTACCGGCTCAGGGTGACTATTCCGTCCACCGCCAAGGGAGAGGAAGTGGCCGGCCGCCGGGTCTGGTTTGAGACCAACGTGGACAACTACGGCGAAGTCTATGTGGACGGGCAGATTGACCGTAACTTATGGGTTATCACGGGCAACAATGTGCCGAAGCGCGTCCTGATTGAAGATAGCGCCGTCCCCGGCGCCGAACACGTCATCGCTGTTCTGGTCGGCAACGCTCCCTTGGCCGAACCGGTGGGCACCATATTCATCCGCTACGCTACTTTGGCCTTCGAGTGAACGAAACAGAGCCGAGAACCGCAACGCCCAGCCATCGAAGCGAATAAATGGATCGGCGCCAATGTCGCTGATGCCATGACGGTCTGCTAACCTTATCCGGTTGCGGTGAAACGCAGACATAACTTGGCCCACACCCAAACAAGTATCCGCCGGAGGGGACCATGCCCGCGTCACTGCAAAGGCTGACCGTAGGCCACGCCCAGATGTCGGCCTACCTGAGCGTACCGGATGGGGACGGCCCCTTTCCGGCGATGGTGGTCATTCACCACGCGCCCGGCGTAGACCAGTTCGTGCGCGAATACGCCGACCGCCTTGCGGCGGAAGGCTACGCGGCCGCCGCTCCCGACCTGTTCCATCGCATCACCGACGAGATGGTGGAGCAGACCGGGCGCAGCAAGCGCGATCAACTCAGCGACCCGGACATCATCGCCGACGTGAACGCCACCGTGGACTTTCTTCGCTCCCACGTGGCGGTTGACCGTGAGCGGCTGGGCATCACCGGCTTCTGCATGGGCGGGAGGGTGGTCTGGCTGGCGGCCTGCACCAATCCACACTTCAAGGCCGTCGTGCCGCACTACGGCGGCAACATTTTCGTGACTTGGGGCGCGGGTGAAACCGCCCCCTTTGAGCTTAGCGACGGGATAAACTGCCCGATGCTGTTCCATTTCGGCGAGGTGGACGACAACCCCTCGCAGGACGATATGCGGCGGCTGGACGATGAGCTTACGCGGCTGGGCAAACCCCATCGCTTCTACACCTATCCCGGCGCAGACCACGCATTTATGAACCGCTATATGCCCCAGCGCTATCACCGCACCTCTGCGGAAATGGCTTGGGCACGGACCAGAGAGTTCCTCGCAGAGCAGCTTCAACCCGCGCCTGTTGGCTGACCCCAAAGCCCCTCTCCTTCCAAGAGGGGGTGAGGACTAATCCAGAGATTCCATAAGGGCCTGTATGTTCGTAAGAAATTCAGGCCAGACTCGCACAAACCGGAGGTTCCGATGACAACCAGCCGTTCCTATGCCGGGCAGACGGCCGCGCCCGAATTCCCCGATGGCCTGGAATGGGTCAACACCGACCGACCGCTGACGATGGAGGAGTTGAAGGGCAAGATTGTCATTCTCGACTTCTGGACCTACTGTTGAGTCAACTGTATGCACATTTTTCCGCAGTTGCGGAAACTGGAGCGCAAGTACGCCAGCGAGTTGGTGGTGGTCGGCGTTCATTCGGCCAAGTTCCCCAACGAAAAGGAAACCGGCAGCCTGACTGCTGCGGTACGGCGGTGCGAGCTGGAGCACCCGGTAATCAACGACGCCGAGTTCAGGGTTTGGCAGCAGTATTCCTGCCGGGCCTGGCCGACGCTGATGTTCATTGACCCGCGCGGCAACGTCATCGGCAAACACGAAGGCGAGATGACCTTTGACCAGTTCGACAGCCTGATGGCGGAAATGCTGACCGAGTTCGACGCATCCGGCATCATCCAACGCTCGCCGCTGCCCACTTCGGCGCCGCGCGGCCCGGAAAGCGCGCTGAGCTTCCCCGGCAAGGTGCTGGCAGATGAGGCAGGCGGACGGCTGTTCATCGCTGACACCAACCACAACCGCATTGTCGTCTCGTCTTTCGACGGTGACGTGAGGCAGGTCATTGGCACCGGCGAGGAAGACCTAGCCGACGGCCCCTTGGCGCAGGCGGCCTTCAACCACCCTCAAGGCATGGCGATTGACGGCGATATACTGTACGTTGCCGACGCCGAAAACCATGCCATCCGCCGCGTAGACCTGCAAGCCGGGCAGGTTGAGACCATCGCCGGCACCGGCGAGCAGGGCTTCGAACGCAGCGGACGCCGCCCCGGCCGTTCAACCGGCCTCAGTTCCCCGTGGGATGTTGCTCTGCATAACGGGGTGGTCTATATCGCCATGGCCGGCATCCACCAGCTCTGGGTCTTGGAACTGGAAACCGGGACCGTCGCTCCCTACGCGGGCAGCGGGCGCGAGTCAATTACCGATGGTCCGCTGGCAACGGCGACCCTGGCCCAGCCCAGCGGCATTACCACCGACGGCGAGCGTCTGTACTTCGCCGACAGTGAAACCAGCGCAATTCGCAACGCCGATCTGGACCCCAACGGCTCGGTGCGGACGCTCATCGGCCTCGGCCTGTTCGAGTTCGGCGACGTGGACGGCGACGACTTCCGCGTGCGCCTTCAGCATCCCATCGGCATCACGCACCACGACGGCGTGCTGTACGTGGCCGACACCTACAACCACAAGGTCAAGCGGGTGCTGCCCAAAACACGGTCGGTCTTTACCGTAGCGGGCACGGGCGCGTCAGGCCACGTGGACGGCCCCTTTGCCCAGGCCCGCTTCTCCGAACCCAGCGGCCTCAGCATCGCCAACGGTATGATGTACATTGCCGACACCAACAACAACGCCATTCGCGTCGCCAACATGGAAACGAACGAAGTTGCAACGCTGGAACTGACCGGGCTGTAAGGCCTGAGCAGGAGGGAATTATGGAGCGTCTACGGTTTATTGACGGCGATTCCCACGTTCTCGAGCCCGAGGCAATCTGGG
This sequence comes from Dehalococcoidia bacterium, assembly GCA_965249065.1. Lineage (GTDB taxonomy): Bacteria > Chloroflexota > Dehalococcoidia > Lucifugimonadales > UBA3495 > VXOI01. The sequence continues at coordinate 544,442 of CBDFLG010000002.1, forward strand.
AGAACTATCTGGAAAAGAAATACCGCCACCTGATTAACGGGCACGTCCGGTGGGTTACTACCCCCTCGGGTGACGGCGTGAACTCAGTTGACAAGTCATCGGCCCGGGAAAACGCCTTGGCATTCGAGCTTGAGCTGGAAGTGATGGGCACACGGCCCTTGGGCGACCTCGACCGCAACGCCGCCACCCGGAATTTCCAGGACCGCGACCTTGATGAGCTGGATGTGGCCTACGGCAAGTGGGCCGACCAGGATTTCCCCGCCAGCGCCTACCGCGAGGTGATGGACAGCCACGGCGTTGACCACATGATTCTCTACCCGACGGCCGGATTCTGGACCACCGGCGTCGCCGAGATGGACGGCGAGACCGCCATGGCCATCCGCCGGGCCTACAACCGTTGGCTGGGCGACTTTTGCCAGCAAATCGGGGCAGGGGCCTGTGGCGCGGCCTCCATTGACCTGCGAGACCCCGCCGCGGCTGCCGAGGAAGTGCGCCGGTGCGTGCGGGAGTACGATTTCAAGGCGGTGCATCTGAACCCGGCGCCCGTTCCTAACCTGCGGCTGTTCGACGAAGAGTGCGATGTCCTCTGGGCGACCTGCGCAGAATTGGGCGTTCCGGTTGGGCTGCACCCCAGCGCCAACCATCCCTTCGATCAGGGACTGCTGGACTACCTGCCCGGCCTGCGGAACTGCCGCACCACGGTATCTTTTGTGATGGGCAGTATGCTGGCCTGCACCGGCTTCATCATGGGCGGTGTGCTGGAACGTCACCCGGAGCTTAAGCTGGTGTTCCTGGAGTCCGGCTGCGGGTGGGCCGCCTTCTGGCTGGACCGCTTGGAAGCGGGCATCCAAGGAGGCACCCGGCGGCTGAGGATTCAGGGGCTGAACCACAACCCCGTGGAGTATTTCCAGCGCCAGTGCTTCGTGGCCGCTGATCAGGACGACCCCGGAATCGAGCCGCTGATTGAAGCCATTGGCGACCACGTAATCGTCGGCGCCACCGACTTCGGTCACCCGGAGGGCAGGAAGTACTTCAAGGCCAAGCAGGACTTGATGGAGCTTCCCAACGTGTCGATCGAAAGCAAGCGCAAAATCCTCTGGGACAACGCCCTGCGTGCTTACCCGATAAGTCCGAATTAAGGAGCAACCGCCCGGCATCCCCCTGCGCTACGGGCGGTTGATTACCATAACACGGTCGCGGCGGGTGAGGTCCTGCTCGGCGGTGATTTCCGCTTCCGGGAAGTGATGGCGGGCTATGGCTTCGGCGGCGGGGAATTGCTCCGGGTCAAGTTCCAGCAGGATGATGCCGGGGCTGTTCAGTTTGCCAGGGGCCTGGGCCAGCAGCCGGCGGACTTGGTCAAGCCCGTCGGGACCGCCGTCCAGGGCCAGTTGCGGCTCCTGCTGTACCTCGGGCTGGAGCGTGGGGATGCGACCGGTCGGGATGTATGGCAGGTTAGCTACAATAACGTCTACCTGCTCAGGCAGCGGCTCCAGCAAGTCCCCATGCCCCAGCCGTACCCGGTCGGCGACGGTGTGGGCGCGGATGTTGTAGGCGGCCACGTCCAGGGCCGGCTCGGAAATGTCCACGGCGTAAATGCGGGCGGCGGGCAGGTGGATTGCTAAGTTGACCGCGATGGCCCCACTGCCGGTTCCCACGTCGGCGATTATCAGCTCCCGCGTTTCCATGCCCATCAGCGCCATGAACAGCGTATGTTCCACTATGCCCTCGGTTTCGGGCCGGGGAATCAGCACGTCCGGCGTCACCACCACGTTGATGCCGTAGAACTCGCGGTACCCGAGAATGTAGGCCAGCGGGATGCGTTCCAGCCGCTGAGCTACGATGCCAGCCAGTTCTTGAGCCGTGTGGCCGGGAACCTCCGATTCCTGCTCGGCGAAGATGTTCTGGCGGGTCATACGCATCACCGTCATCACCATAACCTCGGCTTCCAGCCGGGCGTCAGGAATGTCGGCGGCTTCGAGCGTCTGATGGGTCTGCCGGATTGTTTCGCGTATTGTCGCCATCTGCGTGGAGGGTCAGACCCCGGCTTCGGCCAGCAGGCGCTCTTCTTCCCAAGCCACCAAGCGGTTGATGATGTCGTCCCAGTAGCCGTCCATCAAGCGCGGGATGCCGTGGAAAGTCGAGCTGCTGCGGTGGTCGGTGATGCGGTCTTGAGGGTAGTTGTAGGTTCGTATTTTCTCGGCCCGCTCCGCGCCGCCCACTTGTGACCGCCGGGCTTGGCTGATTTCGGCGTCGTGGCGTTCCTGTTCGGCATCGAAAATGCGCGCCCTCAGCATCGCCATCGCCCGCTGCTTGTTCTTGTGCTGCGAGCGTTCGTCTTGGCAAACCACGGTCAGGCCCGTAGGCTCGTAGACTATACGGACGGCGGTGGCGACTTTGTTGACGTTCTGCCCGCCGTGGCCTCCGGCGTGGAAGATGTCAATGCGCAGGTCTTCGGGGCTGATTTTCACCTCGACTTCATCGGCCTCGGGCAGTACCGCGACGGTGGCCGTGGAGGTGTGGATGCGGCCTTGAGTTTCGGTTTTTGGTACGCGCTGGACACGATGAACGCCGCTCTCATACTTGAGGCGGCTGAATGCGCCGCGGCCCTGAATCTCGAAGACTATCTTGTTGTAGCCGCCCACCTCGCTGGAGTTCACATCCATAATGTCAACGTTCCAGCCGCGGTTCTGGGCGTAGCGGCTGTAGGCGTTATACAAGTCGGCGGCGAACAACCCGGCTTCGTCGCCGCCGGTGCCTGCCCTGATTTCAACGATGACGTCGCGCTGGTCGTTGGGGTTTTTGGGGAGCAGAGCAGTACGCAGGGACTGGGTAACCGTTTCCAGCCGGGACTCGTTGGCTTCCAGTTCTTCCCGCGCCATTTGCGCCAGATCAGGCTCCGCTCCTTCCTGAATTAGCGCTTCCAAGTCGGCAATTTCTTCCAGAAGCTGCCGGTACTGGCGGGCGATGCCCACCAATTCTTCTAAAGACGCCCGTTCCCGGGCCAGTTCCTGCACCCGCTCATAATTGGCCGCCACTTCCGGGTCGGTCATAGCCGATTCGATGTCTTCGTAGCGGCGGATTATGGGGGCCAGTTTGTCAATCATCGGGGTCATTAGCCAACCTTGCTCAAACCTAATTGAATGTAGCGGTATGCCTAGAAACTCACTTCCAGTTCGTTGGCATGCCTTTTGCCATAAGTTTAACCCAAACAGGTTGGGAGATACAGTACCGAATCTTGCGGCATCCACAGAGTTGGACAGTGCCTATCCCTCGGGCTTGTCGCCCCAGTGCAGGCATACCGTTCCGAACCCCAAGCGGCGATAAGATACTCGTTCCAGCCCGGACTCCCGCAAAATACCGGCCAACTCATCAGCGTCATAAAACCTGTCCACCGACTGCGGAAGATAGGTGTAGGCTGCGCCGTCGCGGGCTATAAGCATTCCGATAAGCGGGACCAGCCCGTGGAAATAGATGCGGAACAGCCTGGCCTTGAGACCGGTGTCCATCGGCGAAAGCTCCAGCAGCGCCACGCGACCACCGGGCCGCAGGACCCGCGTCATCTCGCTTACTGCCTGCCTTACGTCCGGCATATTGCGCAGACTGAACCCTGCGGTGGCGCAGGCGAATGTGCCGGCGGGAAAAGGCAATGACAGGGCATCTCCTACCATCAGGCTGACCTTGCCTGCCTTGCGCCGTGCTGCTTTGCTTCGTGCGAGGTAAATCATTTCCGGCAGCAGGTCAAGGGCTACGATGCGGTCTACTCCCGGACATCGCGCCAGCCGAAAGGCTAGGTCTCCGGTCCCGGTGGAAACGTCCAGCGCCGAGCCGGGCCGCTCTGTTGCAGTTATAGCGGAGGCTGCCAGCGCCGCCGTCCGACGCTTCCAGCCCCGGTGCATCCCCAAGGTCATAACGTCGTTCATCAGGTCGTAGTAGCCGGAGATGCGGGCAAAAAGCCGGGCGACGTACTGCTGCCGCGCCGCGCCAGTCAGCCTCGCCATAGCATCCGCATAGGATGGAGGGTGCGGCTGAAGGGGTTTAGTACAAGTCCCAGGATTTCCAGTGTTACCGCGCCAAGCAACGCTTGGTCGTCGCCCTCCTCGCCGAGGATTACCGGCGAGTAGTTCCTTCCTTGCGGCAACGAGAGATAGCAAGTTGACACATTGCGATTGATTATTGTCCCGTCCGCTAAGGAAAACTTCTCTTCCCTGTCGGCTTCCAAGCCGAGTGACTGCCATACACCGTAAGGCAATAAGGAGTAACCGGCACCGCTGTCCACCAAGAAATTGACGGTTTCTTCCCTGCCATTTATTCCTTTTGCCTGTCCTTCAACGAACGTGAGTCCCATCAGCCGTACCTTTCGCCGTATTGCATATCTTCCGGCAAGGCCTGGTCAATGCCCAAGGCGACCAGAACTTTGCCTACTACGTATTTTACTATATCTTCCACGGTGTCCGGCTTCAGGTAAAAGGCCGGGTCAGGCGGCAGGATGACGGCTCCCATGCGGCTCAGGGTGAGCATATTTTTCAAGTGGATGCTGTGCAGTGGGGTCTCTCGCGGCACCAGGGCCAGCGGGCGGCGCTCCTTCAGGCAAACATCGGCGGCGCGGAGCAGCAGGTTGCCGGAGATGCCGCTGGCCAGCGAGGCGATGCTGTTCATACTGGCCGGAACCAGCGTCATTCCCGCCGTCGGATAGGTGCCGCTGGCGATGGGCGCCCTCAGATCGTTCACGGCGTAGTGAACGAAGGTGGGGTGTTCCTGCCATTCCACCAGCGTCTCGTTGAAGGAATAGCCTAGTTCCTCCTGCCAGACCATGCGGGCCGCGTTGGAGCAGACCACTGCTGTAGACATATCACGCCGCAGCAGTTCGTCCACCATGGCCCGCGCCATCAGTGAACCGCTGGCTCCGGTGATGCCTACGATTACGGGGCCGGGCATTACAGGGTCACCGCCAGTACGGTGAACACGAACAGTGAGACGGATATGACGCTGTTGTACTGGAACATGGGCGAACGCAGCTTGGACAGGTCGTCGGCCTTGACCAGACTGTTTTCCAACGCCAGCAGGACGACCGCGATGGCCCAGCCGATCAAGTAATAAATTCCCAAGTCCATCCACAGGCCCACGGCCAGCAATGTGGCGGCGGCCAGCAGGTGCATCGTCCGGGCTGTCCAAAGGGCCGCGCCGATGCCGAACCGCTTTGCCAGCGATTTGGTGCCATACTGCCGGTCAAAGTCATAGTCGGCGCAGCCGTAGATTACGTCGAAGCCTCCGGCCCACATCGCCACTGCGAAGGACAGCAGCACGGGTTCGGGATCAAGGCGGCCGGTTACGGCAATCCAGGCCGCCGTCGGCGAGATTGCCAGCGCCCAACCCAGGAAGAAGTGGCAGGCCCACGTGACGTACTTGGTGAAGGAATAGAAAATAACGTAAAGGGTGGCGACCGGGGCCAGTATCAGCGTCAGCGTATTCAACTGCGACGCGGCGAAAAAGAATACGCCCGTCCCTATCACCGCCATGCCGATGACCTCGGCGGGACGGAGCAATCCTTGGGGCAGGTGGCGGCCCCGGGTGCGCGGGTTGGCGGCGTCTTCCTTTCGGTGAATGATGCGGTTGGCCGACATTCCCAGCGTGCGCACGCCGGTGAGGGCCACGGTGATCCAGATGAAATCACTCCACCCGGGCCAGCCGCTGCCGCCTGTGTCAATCGAGGCAAGCATCATGCCGATGTAGCAGAAGGGGAGGGCGTAGAGCGATTCCCAAATACGCACCGCCCCCAAGTAATGGGGCAGCTTGACTATTGGGGAGAGTATGGCGTTGGAAGCCTGCATTTTTGGCGCTGCTATGGTCAGGATCTCAGGAAATTGCGTAGCTGGCCCACTTCTGGTCAACCAGCGCTTTGATTTCGGGACTCATCACCACGTCAGGGGGCCACTCCCGCGTGCGCCCTCCCTCCAGAGGCATCTTGATGGTGGCGTCGATTCCGACCTTGCTGCCGAACTTGGGGGTTATCGACGCATGGTCCAGGTCGTCTATGGGGCCGGTGGTGAACTCGAAGTCCTGCGCCGGGTCCATGTTGTTAGCGACCCTCCAAGCGACTTCTGAGATGTTCTGCACGTCTACGAAGTGGTCAACGACGACGATGCCCTTGACCAGACTCATCAGGCCCAACCCCCAAAGTCCGTGCATCACCTTGCGGGCCTGTCCGGGGTATTCCTTCTTCATCGAAACAATGACCAGGTTATGGAATACGCCTTCCGCCGGCATATTCATATCCACTACTTCGGGCAGTATGATCTTGATCATCGGCAGGAACATCCGCTCCGTGACCTTTCCCATCCAGTAGTCTTCCATTGGCGGGCGCCCGACGATGGTGGCCGGGTAGATGGGACGGCTGCGATGGGTGATGCAGGTTACATGGAACACCGGATACGGATCGGGCATCGAATAATAGCCGGTGTGGTCTCCGAAAGGCCCCTCCATCCGCTGCTCGTCCAGCAGAACGTAACCTTCCAGGACGATCTCCGCCTCTGCCGGGACCATCAGATCGCTGGTGCGGGCTTTGGCCAGGGCCACCCCCTCCTCGCGCAGGAACCCGGCGACGATCATCTCGTCCATGTCGGGGGGTAGTGGCGCGGAGCCGGTCCAGATGGAGGCAGGGTCGCCGCCCAGCGCTACCGCTACATCCAAGCGGTCCAGGCCAAGCTCTCGCCCTATGCGCTCGTGGTGCGCGCCTACCTTGTGAGTCTGCCAGTGCATCCCGGTAGTGCAGCGGTCATAGACCTGCATCCGGTAAGTGCCGTAGTTCTGCACCCCGGTTTCCGGGTCGCGGGTAATGACCAGAGGCAAGGTGATGTAGGGGCCGCCGTCCATCGGCCAGCACTGGAGGATGGGGAACTTGAACAGGTCAACGTCTTCCCCCTGAAGCACCACATCCTGACAGGGCGGGTTGCTCACCGTGCGGGGACGGAATGAGGCTAGGTTGACCAACTGACCGAGGGTCCGGAGTTTGTTGGCCAAGCCGTCGGGAGGGCCTTGAATCAGGTTGAGAATCCCCTGCACCCGTTCCGCAACCTGGTCCAGGTCATCCACGCCAAGCGCCCAAGCCATGCGCTGCGCCGAGCCGTACATATTGATGACGATTGGTATGTCGTAGCCCTTTGGATTCTCGAACAGGAGCGCCGGCCCGCCGGACTTGATAACCCGGTCGGCAATTTCGGTAATTTCCAGTCGCGGATCGACCGGAGCCGAAATGCGGCGCAACTCGCCCTTTTCTTCCAGGAAGGATATAAATTCCCGCAGGTCTCGGAATTTCATTGAGGAGACAATCCGGCCTTTCCGCGCTGCCTTGCGGTGAGTCCGGCGGACAAACCGGCCCGCCAATTTGGAACCCTGTAAGTATTGGCCCGGTATAACAACCCAGCTTAGCCTAGTCGAGTCAATTCTAGCTGGAAACGATGAGGGGTTCAATCGAGGGGCTATCAGCGAAGCAGCACGAAGAAGGCCGTAGCAATGTGCCACGATGAGAGGAGCGATGTCTGGAATGACACAGAAAGATTCACCCTCTTTTGCCGAGGGCGGTCTGTGGGGGGCACATTCGGTTATATTGCTGTCAGGGGCCGGTGAAACGCGGCCCCCGAAGGCTGTGGTCAGAGACGTTAGAAGCCGGAAGAGGACTCGGCGCGCATCCGGCTGAAGCAGTCGCTACAGTAGACCGGCCGGTCGCCGCGCGGACGGAAGGGCACCATGGCATCATTGCCGCACTCGGCACAAACAATGGGGTACATCTCCCGCGGGCCGTCCTGGTACATACCACCACCACCACCGCTGCCGCCACCACCGCCACGCTGTTCGGTGCGGCGAACTGCCCGGCAACTCCGGCAGCGTTTGGGTTCATTCCCGAACCCGCGAGCCTGGAAAAACTCCTGTTCCCCGACGGTGAAGGTGAACTCGCTACCACACTCCACGCAAACAAGGGTTCTGTCCGACAATGCCACTGGTGACCTCCTTGGGCACGTTCCGGTAGAGGGCCGGTAACGTCCGTGGCCCAGCTGGCCAGCCAACGGCGGTAGGGATGGATAACCTGGCCGGTTTACGCTGGAATACCTGCCCCGAATAACCTTGTATGTGCCTATCACAACATTATAGCTATCAAAAGAGAATATGCAACCAAAATTGGGTAAACCACTTAATTTTACCCGAATTCGTAATGCTATGCTCTACATCAGACGAAATACGCTTAAAACCCTTCAACCGCCGAAATTGCGCTGTTAGCATACCTCAGTTCTGGGTTTGCCTGTTCCAGTCTGTTTAATTCAGGGCGGTGCCGTATTCCGCATCGCTGTCTCCGTCCCGGGTCTCCACAGGATCCCCGTATGCCTGACCTTCAGCCTTGATCTTCGACCAAGAAGCAGGATGAGGCTTTGAATACGGCCCAGAGGCGTTGACCTGCCTGGATTCCCATTTCTTCCAAGGAGGCCCCGGTTACCTGGCAGCGAAGGGGAACGCCGCAGTCCAGCTCGACCGTATAGCCTGGCGGCTTCGGTTCGATGCGCGCTACGGTGCCGGGAATCCGGTTGCGGGCCGAGGAACCGGCCGGTTCCTGCCATGACAGGATGATGTCCGAAGCGCGTATGCCCACGGTAACCCGGTCGTCTTCCTCCGAAGTCGGCGGCCCGCCGTCCAGCGGGGCTTCCAGAAAGAAACCGGTCTGCTCCCCTTCGCCGGACAGTCGCATGGTGCCGTCTCTGGGATGGCGCGAATCGACCCTCATGCGGAACAGGTTTTCGACGCCGACCAGCCGCGCCACGGCTGCTTGTCCCGGCTGTCCCAACACCTCCACGGGCGCCCCCTGGGCGATGACACTTCCATTGTCTATGACCTGCACGTCGTCGCCTAGAGATAATGCTTCTTCGCGGTCGTGGGTCACCAATACTACGGGTATAGGGCTGCGGGCCAGCGTCGCCCGCAATTCCTGCCGCAGCGTGCGCCGTAGCCCGGCGTCCAGGGCCGCGAACGGCTCGTCCAGCAACAGCAAGCGAGGCTGGGTGGCCAACGCCCGCGCCAAGGCAACCCGCTGCTGCTGCCCCCCGGAAAGCTCCCAAGGATAGCGTTCCTCAAGCCCCCGAAGTTGGAAAGTATCCAGCAGTGCCTCAATCCGGCGTCCCGCTTCGTTGCTTCTGCCCGATTCCAGGCCATAGGCGATATTGGCAGCGAGGCTGAGGTGGGGAAACAAATGGTACTGTTGAGTCAGATAACCGACCCGTCGGCGATGGGCCGGTATCCATAGGCGCGCGGCGCTGTCATACACGGGCCGTCCGTCAATTACGATCCTCCCCGCTACTGGCCGGAGCAGCCCCGCCATGCCTCGCAGGGCGGTGGTCTTGCCTGATCCCGACGGGCCGAACAGCACCAGAGTTCGCCCCGGCTCCAGGTCCCAGTCGAGCTTAATCTCGAATTCCCCAACCCGGCAATGCAGCCAGCCCCGCGATACCGGCGGCGCGGTCAAAACCGCCCACTCCACCGCCGTCGCGACGCAATGGTCAGGACGGCCAGCGCCAGCACCGACACGGCCAACAGCAAGGCCGAAAGAGCCAGTGCGCTGTCGATGCCGCCGCTGGACTCCATGGCGGTCATAATCGCCAAGGGCATGGTCTGTGTTTCACCTATCAAATTACCAGCGAACATCATCGTCGCGCCGAACTCCGACAGCGCCCGCGCCCAAGACAGCCCCAGCCCCGTGATTATGGACGGCGCGGCCAGCGGCAGGGTAATGCGCCAGAAGGTAACTATTGGAGATACGCCAAGAGTCTGAGAAACGTCCTCGTAGTCGCGGGACACGGACTGAAACCCCAACTTTGCTGAACGCACATAGAAGGGCGCGGCCACGAATACCTGCGCGAACACCACCGCCGTTGTGGTGAAGGAGATGCCGATTCCGGCATCGTCAAGCAGTCCGCCAATCACGCCGCCGCGACCGAAGGCCATAAGCATCGCCACCCCGGCCACCACCGGCGGCAGCACGATAGGCAGTTCCACCAGCCCGTCGACCAACCGGGCCAGCCAATGCTCGCTGCGGGCCAACAAGTAGGCGAAGGGTGTTCCCCCTATGATGACCACAGCAATGCTGATGACGCTGGTCACCAAGGACAGCCGCAAGGCGGTCAGGGCGAGGTCGCCGGTTACCGCGCTCCACAGGTCATCCTGCTGCGCCGCTCTGGCCAACAGAGCGATTATGGGCAAGCCTATAAAGACGACATAGAGCGCGCCCGCCATTCCCCCCATCACGCCCCCAGGCCCTCTGGCCCAGCGCAGCCGCAGGCGTCGGTCTAACATACCCGAAACTTCTGATAGGCGGGATTACGGCGCATCGAATCCATAACCGGCGAGTATGTCCTGGGCTGGTTCGGAAAGCACGAACTCGACAAATCTTTCGGCCCATACAGGGACGTCTGAGTCCCGTAGCGCCGCAATTGGATAGACCGCTCGAACTTTGGCGGCTTCGGAAGGGAGCGGCAATTCACGAGCCGCGCCACTGGACTTCGCAGTCATCGCCCCTGGGCGGTACACAATACCCGCATCGGCCTGACCCAAGACAACTTTTTGCTCGACGAATTTCACGCTGGTTTCCTCGGATACTACGTTGGCCAGCGCCCGCTCGGCGAAATTCTCGTCAAGGCCGGAACCAGCGCCGGAGAGATGCTCCAGCAGCACCCTAGCGTACTGCCCGGCAGGGACGCTTTCGTGAGCGATGACCAGCTTCACGCCGGTGGCGGCAATATCCCTTACGTCGTAGATTTCCGACTCTGAGGAAGCGATTACGGCCATACGCGCGCTGGCGAAAGGACGGCTGCCGCCAGCGATTAGGCCGGCATCTTGCGCCAGGGACATTTGCGCCTCATCGGCAGACGCGAATACGTCGGCTGCCGCCCCTAGCTCCAATTGCGAACGCAGGCGCTGGCTGCCAGCGAAATTCAGCTTCACTTCAACGCCGGGGTTACTCGATTTAAACTCGCGGGCAATGTCCCGGAAAGCGTCGGTAAGGGAGGCTGCGGCAAACACCGTGATAACGGTTTCGCCCCCATTGCCGTTGCCGCATCCCATCGTGAAGAAGAGGATGAATGCGACCATGATTGGGAACATACGCCGTTTGGCAACGATTTGGGGGAGCGTCGGCATTGGATTTTGGACCAGGACGAGGGAATTGCCCGGCAGCATTCGCCAGCAGTATTCGATGATTGTAACGGCCTGAAATCTAACCGGGAATCGGAGGTTTGTAAAGTTGGCTGTAAAGGGACGGCTGCCAACCGTCTTGACGCATTGGGGCGGCTGGGTTGTAATGGCGGTAGTAAATCGGCTACGGAGGTTTGATATGGCGCTAGTGCGCTGCGTTACTGAGATGGGCATGGGCGTTGACGTTCACGGGCAGGATTACACCACCGCAGCCCAGCGAGCGGTGTTCGACGCCATCCACCACAGCAGCCTGGGGTTCCAGCGGATGCTGGGCAAGACGGCCGACGATATGCGCGTCGACGTAACTATAGGCGTGCCGAACCCCGGTGCGGTTGATAAGGAAGCGGTGCTGTCGGTGCTGCCCCACGGTACCGGGCATTGCGAAGCGGTTCCCGGTGGCTTGGAAATCCCCAACGAACGCGGTGATGACGCCTTGGTAATCGCCAACGCCGTGGTCATCGTCAGCTTTGATGACGGCAGCTAATCCCCTGCCAGCTTTTTCCGGGCGACTGTTGCCAGTTCCGCAAGGTGGCGTCCTCGGTCGGGGCCGGTGGCGGTAAGCCGCACCAATCCACGATTCTCGATGAAGAACAGGCTGGCGGCTTCTTCCTCACCCAGATGGTGCTCGAAAATGCCGCTGGCCTCCGGCCCGCCGGGCGTGGCCTCGCCTCGATTTACCAAGTCGGCGCGAATTCCGTCCAAGGCAGCCAGGGCCTGCTCCCGGGTCTCATAGATGATCAGGCTTTGCACCACCCGGAATCCATAGGCTTGCAGTTCGATCTGCGCCGACGGCCCGGCCAGCGATTGCTCCTCACTCAGGGACAAAACGCTGACGAAGTCGGATCTAATGTCATGCGGCGTAATCAGTAATGCCCGCGGCTCTGCCGACACTTCGGAGCCGCAGCCTGCCAGCAACAGCCCCCACAGGCCCGCCAGAATCAGGACAATGGCCGCCTTAAGTCGTCCGCCCGATGCTCTGCGGACGCTCAATGTTCGTGGCCGTGCCGGTACTCCGGCGCTCCCCAGCCGCCGGCCCCGGGAGTGCGGACGCTCAGAATGTCGCCTGCTTCCACGTCGATGAGTTCCTTGCCGGCCAACTGAATTTCCTCGAATCCGCCGCGCAGCAGCACGTTCTCGCCAGGTTCTCCGTGGTGGCCTCCGTGGTAGCCGGGTGGTGGAAGCCGCCGCCGCTCCGACATCAGCGTCACCCTTGCCGGAGCCAGGAACTCCACCTCGCGCACCACGCCGTCGCCGCCCCGGTACTGCCCGTCGCCGCCGGACCCGCGGCGCAGGGCGTAGCGGCGCAGGCGCAGCGGGAAAGCGAACTCCATCGCTTCGATGGGCGTGTTCATGGTGTTGGTCATGTGGGTTTGGATGCCGGATATGCCGTCCTTGTCGGGTCGCGCTCCCATACCCCCGGCAATGGTCTCGTAGTAGACGTAGGGCTTGTCGCGCACCGGGTCGTGGCCTCCGATAATCATGTTGTTCATGGTGCCTTGGCTGGCCGCCGGAATCACATCAGGCAAGGCCTTGGCCAATGCGCCAAACAGCACGTCGGTAATCCGTTGCGAGGTTTCCACGTTGCCCCCGGCCACGCCCCGCTGCGGCATGGGGTTGACCAGCGATCCCTTCGGCGCGTTGATATGCAAAGGACGCAGGCAGCCCTGATTGGCCGGCGCCTGCTCGTGCAGCAGGCAGCGCACCACGTACAGGCAGGCCGATACGGTGACCGCTTCCGGTGCGTTGATGCAGCCGGGCCGCTGCGGCGACGTGCCGGTGAAGTCTATCTCCATTTCGTCGTCCGACACCGTGATGGTGACCTGGATAGGCACTGGCTCTTGAGTGAGGCCGTCGTCGTCCATGTAATCTAAGACGCTGTAAACGCCATCGGGGATGCCTAAGATGGTCTGGCGGGTTACGCGCTCGGAGTAGTCTAGCAGGGCCGCCATGTGTTCGGAGGTTTCGGCAACGCCGTAACGCTCGAACAGCTCGCTCATCCGCTGCTCTCCGACGCGGATGGACGCGGTTTGTGCCGCCAGGTCGCCCTTGCGCTCGTCCGGCGTCCGGGAGTTGCGGCAAATAAGCTGAATCACGTCGTGGTTCAGCCGCCCGCCGCGGGCCAGCTTGATGGGCGGGATGATGGTGCCTTCCTGGTACAGCTCGGTGGACAAGGGCAACGAGCCGGGGGTCATGCCGCCCACGTCAGCGTGATGCCCGCGGGCCGCCACGAACCCGGCCAACTGTTGCTGCCCTTTCTCGCCAGCGTACACCGGGGCCACCATCGTGATGTCGGGCAGGTGCGTGCCGCCGAGGTACGGGTCGTTGAGGATAACGATGTCTCCGGGCCGCAGCGCGCCGGGGAACACATCTAGCGCGGCCCGCACCGACGCGGGCATGGCTCCCAGATGCACCGGCACATGAGCCGCCTGCGCAATCATGTTGCCTGCGGGGTCGAACACGGCGCAGGAAAAGTCGCGCCGCTCCTTGATGTTGGGCGAGTAGGCAGTGCGCTGCAACGCGACGCCCATCTCCTCGGCCACCGACTCGAACATACTCTTGAAGACTTCCAGGCTAACCGGGTCTACGGGCATAGTCGCACCTCAATACTGGTTGGCCTGGCCTAATTCTCAGGCAGTTCGGCGAGGATGTCGGTGGTTACGGCGCCGCGTGACGGGACAAGTTGGAAATACTCGGTGGACATAATCTCGTCCACAAAATCCTGGGACAATTGGGCGAAGGGACCGTTGGGGTCAATTTGAGTGCGGTGACATTCCAGCGACTCTTTCTTGACTGCCAGAAACTTGCTGACGTTTCGCACAGTGGTCATCTCATCCTCAGAGGTGCCGAGGGCGGCGGTGTCGTCGGCGGAGAAGGGCGGACGGATGCCGGCATCCACCATTTCCTGCCACATTTGTTGAAAGACGCGGCGCGGGAAGCAGAGGTAGTAGAGCAGCGGCCCGGCCTCATCGCGGTCTGCCTCCGATGCAAAACGGGCCACCGCCGCCTCGGTGTGGCGGCAGATGGTCACGTGGTCGGGATGGCCGTAGCCGCCGGTGGGGTCGTGGGTGATGACCATATCGGGGCGCAGTTCCCGGATGACCGCCGCCACCTGATCCACTACCGTTTCCGCCGGGGCCTGAAACAGGCTGGCCGGGTTGTCGTTGTCGGACGTTCCCGCCATGCCGGAGTCACGGTAGTTGAGAAACCGAACGTCCTCAATGCCCGTGACGTCCATTGCCGTCCGCAACTCGCCCTGGCGCACTGCGGCCAGCGTCTCCGGCGTAGCCAGCGCCGGGTCGCTGATCTCGCCCACGTCGCCGTTGGTGGCGCAAATCAGCGTCACCCGATGTCCCCCGGCCACCAGCGCCGCCAGCGTCCCCCCGCAGCCAAAACCCTCGTCGTCGGGGTGCGCGAAGACAGCAAGGACGGTGAGCGTTGGGTCTTGATCCTGCCGGTTAGCCATCGGAAGAATCCAGGTCTCCTGGTACTTCCACGGGAATGGTTATGCGCTCCGGTATTTTCAGTCCTTGCGGGAGAGAGCTTACCTGGTCAATGTCAATCCCCACCAATATGCCGTTGGAATCGAAATCCAAGACCACCCCGTCGCAGATTTCTACGCACTCTGCGCTGATCCCATCGGCAACATCAATATATAGAGATTCCGTCTCCGCATGATAACTGAGCCTCATCGCTCTTACTCCCTAAACCCTCTGTCTGGAAAAGCATTATGAACTGTCTCGCCATCCGCGAAGGTAATGACTCTCAGGTATTTCCCCAACTCAGGTATGTATGCCCAATGCCGTATCCGGCCATTCTCTTGCACTTCGACGCGAATCGGATTTGTTATCGCCAGTTCGCACCATTCGTCTTTGATATATGGCCGTCGCGACATTACGCTGAATACATAATACCAACTAAACTTCAAGATATGCTCCGAAAAATACCAATTGGCTGGCGTCAGCCCCGCTCCAGCAGCAGGTTGCCGTAGGCGTCAACCTCGCCCTGCCAGCCGGGAGGGATGACGGTGGTGGTGTCGAGCTGCACCACCAGAGCCGGGCCGGCGATGCGATTGCCGGTGGTCATCAGTTCGCGCTGATATAGGGGCGTGGCGAGTTCGCCTTCGCGGAAGACTACGCCGACGCTGGCGATTTGGGCCGCCGACGGGTCGGGGCTTCCCAGCGGCGAGGGCGGGAGGTCTGGCTTGTCCACCGCCAGATCCAGTTTCAGGCGCAGGTTGACGATTTCCACCGGCTCGCCCCGGTCGGCATAGCCGAAGCGTTGCAGGTGGGCCCGGTAGAAGCTGTCGGATATGGCGCGGGCCAGGCCGTCAGAGGAGCGCGAACTCCGCGACGATGGATAGTCTATGGTCAGCTCGAAAGACTGGCCGACATATCGCACGTCCATGAACCGGCGGGTAGTCATTCGCTCGACAGGCAGCCCTTCCTGCTCCAGCTCGGCGCGGGCCAGCCCCTCCATGCCGTGAAACTCCTCGTCCAGCCGCGTCCGCTCCAAATCGCCGCCGCGGAGCATCACGGTGCGGGAGTAGTCCTTAACTACGTCGGCGATGGCGACGCCGAGGGCCGACAGTATGCCGGGGCGCGCCGGAATCAGCACGCGAGGAATGCCCAACTCCTGGGCCAGTTCGCAACCGTGGACCGGCCCCGCGCCGCCGAAAGGAACCAGGGTGAAGCTGCGGGGGTCGTAGCCCCGCTCCAGGGATATGGCGCGTATCGCCCGCTCCATGTTGGCGTTGACCACCCGGTTGATGCCCAAGGCCGCTTCCTGCTCGCCCAGTCCCAGCTGCGCCGCCAGCGACGTCATCAGCCCCCGCGCCCGCGGCAGGTCGAGAGTGAGGCGTCCGCCGAGGAAGTGGTCGGGGCGCAGACGGCCCAGCAGCAGGTTGGCGTCGGACACGGTTAGCTGATCGCCCCGTCCGTAGCAGGCTGGGCCCGGGTCGGCCCCCGCCGACTGCGGGCCAACGGTCAGCGCGCCCCCCGTGTCGACGCGGGCGATGGAGCCGCCGCCTGCGCCTACGGTGTGGATCTCGATCATCGGCACGCTGATGGGATAGCCGCCGACATTGGAGCTGCCTGTTTCCTTGATGCGACCGGGGCAGAGCGATACGTCGGTGGACGTGCCGCCCATATCCAGCGTGATGATGTCGGGGTAGCCTGCCTGTGATGCGACGTGGAACGCGCCCACTACGCCGCCCGCCGGGCCGCTGAGAATGGTCCGCACCGGCTGTTCCGCGGCCAGCCGGGCCGTGATGCTGCCGCCAGACGACTGCATGATGCGCAGCCCTTCGCCCAAGGACTGCTCTAGTTCGCCGAGGTAGCGGCTCATCACCTGCCCCACGTAGGCGTTGACCACCACGGTGCTGGTGCGCTCGTATTCGCGGAATTCGGGCAGGACGCGGGAGGATAGCGATATGAACGGCGTGGGTTTCAGTTTCCGCAGCGCCTCGTTGACCATCTCCTCATGCACCGGGTTGAGGAAGGAAAACAGGAAAGACACGGCCACCGCGTCGGCCCCGGACTCGGTGATGAGGGCCATCAGCGCATCTATGGCGGCGGGTTGCAGGTCTTCTAATATCGCGCCGGTGTGGTCCACCCGTTCCGGCAGGCCGAAGCGGAGTTCCCACGGCGCCAGGGTCGGCGTGCGGTCCTGCTCCAGGTTATACAGCTCAGCGCGGCTCTGCCGGCCTATTTCCAGCACGTCCTCGAAGCCCATCGTCGTGACCAGGGCAGTCCGCGCGCCCTTGCCTTCCAGCAGGGCGTTGGTGGCGACGGTGGAGCCGTGAACGAAGTCGGCGGCCCCCGTATCAACCCCAACCTCGCCAACCCCCTGAACGATGCCCAGCGAAGGGTTTTGCGGAGTGGAAGGCAGCTTGTGAACTGTCAGCCGCCCGTCCTGCAACACGGCGATGTCGGTGAACGTGCCGCCTACGTCAATTCCAACCACGGTATGGGGCATAGGGTATGGCGTCTCCTGTGGGATTTTGTTGGTCCGGCCTGCCGCATTCCCACCCTCGAAAGCGCGGCGGCCTGCTGATGAATGGCGGCCGGGGTGGTAAACCGCCTAAAAGGGAACGCTGCCCTTGCGCTCCAGCTCCCGGAGCTAGATGCCCTAAAAAATCTCGGCAATGTCCAGTTCCAGCCCCGGAAGCACGGCCGATTCGATGCGTTCGCCGACGCCGCGGATAAAGACCCGCCGCCATTCCCTGCCTTCCAGTCGCAAGAGTTCGACGGTGCGGGCTTCGGGGGAGACCAGCCAGCACTCGCGGACATTGATCTTGGCGTAATCGGCCAGCTTGCTTTCGATGTCTGCCCGGCTGTTGCTGGGCGACAGAATCTCCACCACCAGGTCAGGGCCGCCGTTAATCTGATCGCCCAGGATGGCGGCTCTCTCGTTGCTGACAAATAACAGATCCGGTTGCCGCACGCGGACCGGATCCTGTTCCACCACGACGTCCACGGGCGCGTGCCAAACTCGGCCCAACCCGTGTTGGGTGACGAATAGGTGAGTTGGCACAAGGATATGGACCGAAATAGTCTGATGATAAAGAATGGGAGCCGCGGCCATTACCACCTCGCCGTCCACGATTTCCCGGCGTTCCTTTGACTCCGGCTCCTTCAGATACTCCTCGTAGGTGAGCAGCTTGGGTTTAGTTGTCATGATCCCTCCGGCTCCGTCCATTGTTGCCCCGTCCATTGTTGAGGGAGAGAAAAATTATACGTCAAGGAGCATATCACGCCGGGCGCAACCCTGCGTAGCGTTTCCCGGTCACCGACGGCTCGGCGGTCAGGTTGCGGCGGATGGTCTCCACCCGCTCGCCGTCCAGCCCCAGAGGTCACCAGGGCCATCACCTTGTCGCCAGTGTTGGCTCGACCCGGTGCATTGCCCAGGTCCAGGCTCTTCTGGACCAGTTGAGGCAAGCCGAGGTGCAGGGCGATGGGAGCCGGAAGGATTAGGCCAGCGTTGGCCACCAGGTGGTGGTCGTTGAAGGCGATTCGGATGCGGTCGGGATGATTGCGTGGTAGCATCTGTTAGGCGCTCTTGGACTGGACTTGGTTTTGTGTCCAAAAATCATTATCGCAGATTCATAGAAGCGCCTCCTAACCCCCCTCTCGAGGCCTTACACACACCCTCATTCGGTGGATTCGGGGTACCGCCGCGGCGGATATTTGGTAGAATAATATCTGTATCGCATTTCAGTGGCACCATCTGGTTTTGAAGGAGCCCCATGTGCTGATCCGGCCTGAAAACCGGTCGTCGGCGCCCACTCAGGAATTCCTCAAACGCTGCTTTCGGTTTGTTAGCCTGGAGTGGCCTCATGCTGTGCGGGAGCCGGTGCCGGACGAGGGTTTCGAAGAGCTGTTCCGCGACAGTTGTGTCAGGCAGCTGCCCGGCTGGTCAGTCGCTCCGTCACGTGAAATGTGGCTAGGCGGCGGGCTAGAAACACTATCCGGGACACAGCACGAGGTGGACATTGTAGCCAAAACCATCAGGACGATCGCAGTGGCCGAATTGAAGAACTTGGGCGGCGGGCCAGGCAAAAATGACATCATCGTCTTTTACGCCAAAATCCTTGATTACTTGCTCGCTAATCCCGAATTGGCCTATGAGGACGTCTGCTTAGCCTTTGTGTCGCGGGTCACCTTCGACCAAAGAGCGCTGTCCGCTTGCTTGGGTTTGGGCATACACCCAGTGGCATCCGATATACGACCGCTCCCAGTGCTAATCAATAACGCAATGCTGATGCAAGCGGAGTTGGATCGAGGATTGCAAGTTGATTCAGAGACATTGGCCCGTTTTGAAGATTTTTGCGCCAATCTTAATCGCGTGGCGTTCGCTTTGCGTGAAACTTGGCTAGAGCACCGGTGCGACTACCTTTCTGCTGCTGATGGCTTGCTGTTTCGAGCGGTGGACCCAATTGATGTGGACGATTTGGCGCGGGAACTGCGACAGGCTAACGGTGATTGCATAGCAATATACAGTGCCTTTCAACACGCCCAACGCGCGGGGTGACGGCTAAAATGAACATCAGCAGCTACAACATCACCGACGTTACTTACCACTACATCGGGTTGCGCGTGTTAGATGGGATGCCTTCTACCTCCGACCGTACCGAGCAGATAAGTGCTGTCGCCAGCAACGTTCTTAAGTTCGTTAGCGACAGAAACCAGAGCTTGATGATAGCGGCGCCCGGCACGGCTTACCAAGGAACTGCGAAGAAAATATGCACGGAGTTGGAGCAATTCCAATTCGTGAAATCGCAGGGGAAATCAGCCGGGGGCAGATATGGTCTGACCGAATCTGGGCGGCACATCTTGGATCTTATGGCGGAGAACAACGCCGTCGACTTGCGGCGCCTCATGGCTCGGGTCCACTTGCAAACCTACGACAACCTCCGTGCTGTGGTCAAAAACCACATCACCGCAGACCCTGTATGGCGTCCGATCGAAGTCAAGGCAGAACACGTTGGGCAGGCGGGCTACCTTGAAACGCTGCTAGTTCCTACCTTCAGGAGCGACGCTGCCTCGGTAGCCGCTACAATCCGCGCCGAACACGGGGAACAAAGTCCTAGCAAGATTCGCGACGCGCTGCACGATAAGGTCATCAAGCAGTTCTTGCCTGATCAACGAATGGGGGTGGCCAATTTCCGTGGTATATGCGCTCGTCTGGCCACCTTGCGGCTCTTGAACCTCCGCCGCGCCACCTTCAAGGGTTGCGAGTTCTACAAGACCTATTCCCCTTGTGTGGCCAAACCAGGATCGTATGACTGGTATACGCCCTTGGAAGTCCCGCTACCCAATGGTGGAATGTACCGGATACTCTTCTGCGAGCCGGATATGGCCGAAAGCGGCAATCAGAACATCCTGCTCGACGCCATCGACAAAGCTATGCTTGAGCTAACCCCCGTCGCCGGATACCACGACATCCCCGACCTACGTGACACGGTTTGCGAGGACCTGCTTATACCTGAGGCGGCGTTCGATGAAGGACTTAACCGCCTTCTGGACCGCACGCCCTCACCGCTGTCGGTCGGATTCCACTACGACGGAATCACGGCCAATCGCAAGCCACTGGTCCGCCGTCAAACCAACCAACTGCACAACCTAATAAGGAGACAGTAATGCTGCAACTTCCCCGCCGGCCATCCCAGCCGACCACATCCCCATACGAGAAACTGGGACTCCAGGATTTGCCCTTTGCTACAGAGCCTGTAATAGACCCCAACAGCAATGACCCGCGTCGCAACGGTGAAATATTCGCTACTTCGCCGGTACAGGCGGAGATCGAAAAATTCGAGCGTTTACTGATCCGGCCCTCCGACTTTGGCAATCGGGTCAAATTAGCCTCGCTATGGGCCAAAGGCCAAGCCTACCAAGGGCGCGGCATGGGCAAAACGGCCATGTTGCGCTATTTTCAGCGTCGCATCAATCCCGACTGGGGGTACGAAGAGTTCGACGGCCGATTTTCGGCCGTGGTCATCTACGTGGCGTTTCCCGACCAAGTAGATCGGCGTTGGATGGAGCAACTGGCTTGGGCCGCATTGGTTGACGTCTGCGAAAATGGCGTGCTAATCGCGTCGCGGGCATCGCTGCGGCGGGATGCAATGACCGAGGATCAGGTAGAGGCCATCATCAATGCCAATGGTGATGCCCGCTTTGAGAACCTACTGGACGACGCCATTCTGGAAGGCATAGGGACAAGCCCCGACATCATTGACAGTAATATCGAAAGCCTGCTGTTGAGCGCAGGTGTGACTCGAGCGGCAGCCTCAGCGCTGGCCAAGGGCGATTTCGAAGAATTCTTGAGGAACCACCGACGAGATGGCAACCTCCGCCCATACTACATTCCGCGGGATACGAAAGGGCTAGGGATACTCTGAATAAGTCCCTAAAACCCGTGATTTTAGATACGCCGGCACCCTGATTTCCCCACTTGTTCAGAGTATCCCTAGATTACGCGTGCAACCTTTTCTTCAACGACATTGTGCGCTACCTACGGGCCGCCGGCTTCGCAGGTGGATACTTGTTCATCGACGACATCGAAAACTTGGCTGATAAGATGGCGCGACGACATCAGCTCGAGTTTGCCAAAGAATTGGGCATTTGCACTGTTCGGCCCGGCTACGCCAATTCAGCCTACGGTTTCTTCTCTTGCGTGTTGACTACCCACGATTCGGTCATACGACGGCTGGCGGCGGCGTGGGATGAAGCCGGTCTGTCGTCCTTCGCCCGCCTGAATCCCGACGCCCCAACGTCGGTGGAACTGCCGCTACCGACGCCGGATCAGGCTACCGCAATCATCACCGCTCACTTGGACCATTACCGTCTCGACCACGATGAGGACGAATCTATTAAACCACTCACTGACGATGGCTTGTCTGCTCTGATACAAAAAGGACAACTGCCGCGCGAGTTGTTATCCAACGCCGCCCTTACCTTTATGCTGGCGGCTGAGAAAGGAGTGTCGTCAATCGATGCCCAGCTTGTGGCCGAGGCGACCGACAGCCAATATGTTAAGACCTTGCCGGACTACTCGGCAGGCCTCGTCGACTTCACCTAGACCGCAGAGAATGCCCGCTCGTTTAACTGCCAAGGTGATGGCAAAGTACGGAGTACGCCCTCACCCTAACAACCCTGCCCGGAGGGAGAGGAAACTGGGGGATAAGGGGGCTGAGCGCTAGTCCTCCAGCGCGATGCGGAGGCGTTTGTTGATGCGGCCCTTGCTTTCGTGGCCCACCACGCGGATGCGGCCCACCTCGGTGGTGTTGTTGACGTGGGTGCCGCCGTCGGCCTGCACGTCCAGGCCCTGAATGTCTATGGTTCGCACTTCGTGGATGTTGGCCGGCAGCAGGTTTATCTTGGTGCGAATCAGGTCGGGTATCTGCTCGGCATCTTCGCGGGGCAGGTTGGCGGCCAGAACTGTGCGGGCGGCGGCGACTTCCACGTTTATTTTGGCTTCGACCTCTTCGGCGAAGTCGGTAGACATCCGCTCCAGCTCGAAATCCATGCGAGCCTCGCCGGGCTGCATATTGCCCCCCGTGACCAGCGCGCCGTAATCGCGCCAGACCACGCCACAGAGAATATGCAGCGCGGTATGGGTTCGCATCAGCCGGTAGCGCCGCTCCCAATCTATACGGCCGGAAACGCGGCTGCCGGCGGCAGGCCGTTCGCTTTCATCTTCCCAGTCTATGAGATGCAGCAGTTCCCCGCCGTCCCGCTTGACGCCGGACACCGCGAACTGGCGTCCGTTGGCGGACAAGATGCCCCGGTCGCTGGGCTGACCGCCGCCGCCGGTGTAGAAGGCGGTGCGGTCCAAGGCCACCCCCGCGTCCGCCACCGCGGACACAGTGGCGTCGAACTCTTTTAGATAGCTATGTTCGTGAAACAGCAACTCAGTCATGGCGCTCGCTCCCAAGCCGCCGGTATTATAGCAGACGGGAATAACGGGTTAGCCGTTTTTTGCCAAGTAGCCCCTAGTCCAGGCTATCCCATATCTGGTGCCTATGGCCTATAATGGCAAACTACTTGGCGGCCCACGCTTTACGTAGGTGCCGCGCCGAACATTCAGGGGCTGACGATGAAGATTTCGTGTTTGCAGGAGAATCTAAACAGGGGCCTTTCCGTGGTGGGGCGGGCGGTGGCCAGCCGGGCCACGCTGCCGGTAACTCAGAACGTGCTGCTCAGCGCCGAACGCGGTATGCTACGGCTGTCGGCAACCAACCTCGAAATCGCCATGACCACCTGGATTGGCGCGATGGTGGAAGAGGAAGGCTCGGTGACAGTTCCAGCGCGGCTGCTGACCGAGTTCGTAGGTTCGCTGGGCAGCGACCGGATTGACATCGAGATGGAGGAAGGCTCCCGCCTGCTTCAGATTAAGTCGGGCCGCTCCCAGGCCAACATCAATGGCACCGACGCTGCCGAGTTCCCTCCCATTCCGACGGTGGACGACGCAGTGGTGGCCCAGGCCCTGCCCGCGGCGTTGAAGACGGCCATCGCTAGGGTGGCCTTCGCCGCAGCGACGGAAGAATCGCGGCCGGTCCTTACCGGGGTCGAAGTGAAGCTGCAGGAAGGCAAGTTCACCATGGCCGCCGCCGATGGCTTTCGCCTGGCGGTGCATCACGGGGTATTAGCCCAGTCGACTCCCGAAGAGATGAGCGTCATTATTCCGGCCCGCACGATGACCGAGCTTCAACGGCTGTTGGGCGACAGCGCGGATCCCGTTGATATTATGCTTACACCCCAGAAGGGGCAGGTGATGTTCCGGGTGCACGGCGGGGACACCGTGGAGCTGGTATCCCAGTTGTTGCAGGGCACCTTTCCCAATTACGACCAGCTGATCCCGGAAAGCTACACCACCCGGGCCATTCTCGATCTTCCGCAGACGCTGCGAGCCGCCCGCACCGCCTCTATTTTCGCCCGTGACGGCTCCAATATCATTCGGATGCACGTGATGCCCAACGAAGAAGCAGAAGAGCCGGGCGGCAAGCTGGTAATCTCGGCCCGTTCCGAAGAGGTGGGCGACAACGAAGACGTGGTGGATGTCGTCGAACTGGAAGGCGAAGAAGGCAAGATAGCGTTCAACAGCCGCTATCTGCTGGATGTGCTGGCGGTGCTGGACCACGCCCAAGTAGCCATCGAGACCACCACGTCGTCCAGCCCCGGCGTATTCAAGCCCATTGACAGCGATGACTACGTTCACGTCGTCATGCCAATGTTCGTTCAGTGGTAGCGGGCCGGACTCCTTCATCGAATCACCGACCGGAGCGAAGCATCCCTGAACCATAGCAGGGATTTTTCGCTCCGCTTTGAATGACAGGGTTAGAACTCCAATGCCCTGATTTCCTATCAGCGGAGCGTGACATGGCACAAGTCGAACTGCCCTCCGGTAATCAGGTAGAAGTAGACGACCTTCTCTTTGAGTTCGTGCGGGATGAGGTTGCGCCCGGCACTTCCTGGGGCGCCGAGGCTGTGTTCCGTCACTTGGGCGAGCTGGTCGAGGAGTTTGACCCGCCCAACCGTGCGCTGCTGGAGCGGCGCGCCAGTGTGCAGCGGCAGATTGATGCCTGGTATCAGGGCAAACGAGAGGCTGGCTGGCATCCCTCGCAGGAGTCGCGGGAGCAGGACGCCGCAGACTTGGAGCAGTTCCTGATTAACTTGGGCTACCTGCAGCCGGACGGGCCGGTGGACTTCGAGATGACCACCCCGCAGCTGGATCCGGATATGGACCAGAACGGCCCGGAACTGGTTACCCCGGTATCCAACGCCAGCATGGCAGTCGGCGGCGCCAACGCCCGTTGGGGCAGCCTCTATGACGCTTACTTCCTCAGCGACGTACACCCCGAAATCGATCGCCAAGCCCAGCGTCCGGCCCGCCTGCGAATGGTGGTGGAGGAATCCAACGCCTTCTTCGACCAGCACGTTGCTCAATGGGAAAACGCCGGTGGCATCGGGGAAATCCAGTCATTCTCCGTCCGGCAAACCGGCGGGGGCCGCTACGAACTGGTGGGGCATACCGGCAGAGGGGAAGCGCGATTGCGCGAGCCCGGCAAGTTCTTCGGATTCAACCTCAACGGCCAAGGAGACCTCGACGAGTTCTATCTCGAAAACAACGGGTTGCGGATACTTTTCCAGCTTTATGAAGGCGGGCGGATCAACGAAGAAAACGGTCAGTTCCGCGACCTGATGATTGAGTCGGCCATCACCAACATCGTTGACTTTGAAGACGCCGTGGCCGTGGTGGACGCCGAAGACCTAGTGGAGTCGCTGCGCAACTATCTGGGCCTCATCAAGGGCGATTTGGTGGGCTACGGCTCACGCGGCAACCTCAAGGCGCTGAACTCCGACAGGATCTGCACCGGCGCGGACGGACAACCCCGAACCCTGAAGGCGACCAGCCTGATGTCGGTTCGGAACGTGTCACTGCACATGTACACCGGCATCGTGAAGGTGGGCGGTCAGGAAATCCCGGAGCGTATGCTGGGGCTGCTGCTCACCACGCTCATTGCCACCAGCCACGACAAGGGTTCCAACGGTGAGGAACGGGCCGACGGCTCCGGCACACTGCCGTCTCGCGGCCCCAACAGCAGCCGCGGGATGGTCTATCAGGTGACGCCCAAGCTGCAAACTTCGGAGGAAGTGGCGGAACAGGTCCGTCTGTTCGAGGCCATAGAGTCCCGGCTGGGCCTGACGCCGGGCGTCATCCTCATCGGGATAATGAACGAAGAGCTGGGTATGACTCTGCAACTGGCCGATGCGCTGCGCGCCGCGCAAGGCCGGACTTTCTTCACCAACACCGGCTTCCTCGACCGCACCGGCTCGCAAATTCGGGCGCAGATGGCGGCCGGGCCGGTGGACCTGCGCGACGACCTGACCCAAGAAATCTTCAACGTCAGCTACGAACGGCACAACGTGGACGTGAGCCTGCGGGCCGGAGTGAACTGGCACGGCAAAATCGGCAAGGGGATGCAGGTTCGCAACCGGGCCATGGCCGAGATGCTGGAGCGCAAGATCGACCATCCCCGCACCGGCGGCAACACCGCTTGGGTTCCCGCCCCCTACCCCAGCGACCTGCACGCTACCCACTACCACATGATTGACGTCGGAGAGGTACAGCGGGTGATGCTGGACTCCCCGGCCTTGAACATCGACCGTATTTCGCTTCTGTCCTTCCCCCAGCTCAAGGAAGAGAAGTTGGCGGACCCGGAGGTCAAGGCCAACCTGACGCTCCGCTACGCCCACAGCATGGTGGCCTACGTGGAGCCTTGGGTGCGGCGGGGCATTGGATGCAGCGGCGTGCCCAACTTCGACCAGATTGAAGAGATGAAAGACCGGGCCACCGAGCGAATCGACGGGGCGATTCTGGCCAACTGGCGGCTGCACGGCGTGATTGATCAGTCCGATCTCGAAAAGGCCATCATCGGGGCCGCCGAGGTCGTAGACCGCCAGAGCGTCGGCACTGCCGGATACGAACCGCTGGCCGACACGCCGGAGAAGCGGGAAGCTCTGCTAAGCAATCCGGCCATCATCGCAGTGCTGGAAATCATAGACGACGCCCTGTCTTCCCCCAGCGCATACGTTGAGCCCGCCCTCTTCCGCAACCGCCTAGCGATAAAGGCCGCCGAGAGCAGTTAGGAGCGGGCTACACGGTAAATTCCCCCTCTGTCTAGGATGGAGTGCGTTAGGATTGGGGCGTCCTAGACAGGGGTGGTTGAGCCGTGGCAAGGCGGAAATTGGTAAGGCACTATGGGGCGTCGCTGTCTGCTCCGAACCAGCGCACTGAATACCGGCAGCCCCGTGTGAATCGCTATGGCCAGAGCCGCAGCCGCATCGACGTAAGTGCTGCGCATCCCCGTAGCGGTTACCAGCCGCATCGTGCCGGTGCCCTCGTCGGTCGCCCCCGTAGGCTCGATGACTATGTGGCTGATTTTGGCGTTCGTCGCCCGCCAAGCTCACGGCCATGTGGTGCAGAGGGCAGTGGTCGGAAGCCAGCCCCGCATTTCCACGGCCAGCATCCGGGCTTGATCCAGGGACAGGTGGACGACGCCTGCCACTCCCCGCTAGGGGAGCACTCCGGTTTCGCGCAGCAATTGCTGGGTGCCTGCCAGGTCGGTCAGGTCCTTCAGCGGGATGCTGGGATGGTTGATTTCATCCAGTGGGACCAGCACGTGGGGCGTATTCACGCCTTCCACCAAGGGATATTCGAAGGTCTGCCCGGCGAAATACTGTTGGCCGACGCGGGACAGCATAAACTCCAGGAATTTCTCGGCGGCGTCTTTGTTGTCCGATGAGTCGAGGATTCCGGCGCCGGCCACCATTACGGTAGCGCCGGGGCCGCCCGCCCGCGGATGGTAATTGCGCGCCGCGAAGTCCTCGCCTTCCTCAGCCAGGAAGCGGAACAGGTAGTAGTGATTGACTAGGCCGACGTCAATTTCCCCGGAGGCGACGGCGGCCACCTGTGGCGTATTTTTGGGATAGATAGTCGGGTTGTTAGCCTGCACGCCTTCCAGCCATTCAGTTGTCTTTTCCTCGCCCCACAGGGCGCGCATTGCGGTCACCATCGTCTGGAACGATGCGTTGGTGGGAGCCCAGCCGATGCGGCCCTTCCATTCCGGGTTTACAAAACCCCAAACGTCGTCGGGCAGTTCGTCCTCGCTGATTCTTTCCGGATTGTAGACTACCGTGCGGGCGCGGCCGGACAGCCCGACCCACTTGCCCTGCGGGGAGCGGGCCCAGTCCGGCACCCGGCTCAGCACCCGGTCGGGGAGAGTGGACAGCATTCCCTCCACCGCGCCTAAACCGCCGGGGTCTTGGGCGAAAAAAACGTCGGCAGGAGAGTTTCCGCCTTCTTCCAGCAGCGTCGCGGCCAGTTGCGACGTGCCGGCGTACTTAACCTCTACCTCGACGCCGGTAGCCTGGCTGAACTGCTGAATGATGGCGTCCACCAATGATTCGCTGCGGCCGGAATAGATAACCAGCGTCTGCGGCTCTGAAATTTGAGCCATCCGGCTCGTTTCGGTGGCCAGAGCGGCGGCGATGGCGTCTTCCACTTCATCCAGATTCACCCCCGGCGTCATGGCCGATTCGACCGCCGCTTGCACCAGTTCCTCCACGTCTTCGGCTGTCAGGCCCAGCGTCATCGAGGCTTCCACTGAAGCGGAGACCGCTTGCTCCACCAGCGCTTGCAGTTGCTCCTCCGTGATGGCCTGCTCCGCTGTTTCGGCTGGCATGGAATTGGACACGGCGTCCTGAATCATGGAGCGCAACGAGTCTGTATCAAAGGGAGTGGGGGTCGGTTGCGGTGTGGCCGTGGGCGAACTGCCGCAGGCCGCCAACAGCAGCGGCAACGTCAACAGAACCACGACGGGTATGGCAAAGCGCCAAGTCCTTAACATGAATCAAAACCTCCCCGGCTAAGATTTCCCGAAAATTTTGCGCCCGGTCTCTCGTGTGTTTAGCCACGGCATTAGGCTATACATCGCCGATAGGAACACACTGAGATAATACAGGCATATTTTTTACTGTGTCAATAGAGCAATTCAGTAAGTTCATACGCACTCAAAATTGTGTTGATACACTGCAATTCTCTAACTGCCGTCCGATATATCCGGCAGCAGACATCGTTCGGTCAGAGCAGTGCCCTTACATTCTCGCCATGCTGTCATTCTTGCTTGCCGTTCGCACTGAGCTTGCCGGAAGGCCGCCCGCTCATGGTTTGACAAGCTCACCACGAAAAGAATTCCCGAGTAATTGCCGAAAATGAAGAGGCCCTTTCTGCCGGTGTAGGGCAATCGCTACCCGGCGTGGTAGCTGGTAAAATTGGCTGGGACGGCGGACCTGCGGGAATCAAGTGGAGGACTGACAGCAGCCCATGAGCCAACCAGCCAAAGGAAACATCATCCCCGGAATGCGTTACCGCAACGCGCCAGCGGCTATCGACTGGCTTTGCCAGGCATTCGGCTTCTCCCGGCGCCTAGTAGTCCCAGACGACCGGGGCGGCATCGCCCACGCCCAGCTAACTTTGGGCAACGGCATGATAATGCTGGGGTCGGTACGCGATACGGAGGAATACGACGGTTTGATCAAGACGCCGGAGGAAGCGGGTACCAACACGCAGGCGCCCTACATCGTCGTAAGCGAAATAGATGACCATTACCAGCAGGCCAGAGAGGCCGGGGCCGAAATCGTCTACGAAATTGCCGACCAGGACTATGGTGGCCGGTTGTACACCGCTCGTGACCCCGAAGGCTACCTGTGGAATTTCGGTTCCTACGACCCTTGGGCCTAGCCGCCCGAATTCAGATGCCGGAGACGATATGCCGCCCGAGCTAGACCTGCTACGCGAACTCAGCCTGACTGAAGCCATCGAGCTGTTGCGGCCCGCTGGGATATTCACTGTCGGCGTAGGTATTTACGCCGTGATCATCTTCAATCTGTATCGGTTCATGTCGAGGAGAGACATCTTCAACCTGGACTTTTCCAAGTATGAGGAATCGAAACACCCCTACCTCGGCAAGACCCTGCATCTGTTTTTCTACATTGCGAAGTATATGCTGCTGTTTCCCCTCTTCGCCTTTGCCTGGTTTGGCGTGTTGGTGGTGCTGGTCGCCTTCCTGTCTAAAACCAAAGAGGTTGACGACCTGCTTCTCATCGCTATGGCGGTGTTGGCCGCCGTCCGAGTGACGTCCTACTACACCGAAGATTTGTCCCGGGACATCGCCAAAATGCTCCCCTTCGCCCTGCTGGGCATATTCCTGATTGACCTGAGGTATTTCGAAATAGAAACGTCGCTGGCTCTGCTGGAAAGAGCTGGAACCCAATGGACGAGCATCTTCTACTACTGGGTGTTCGTTGTAGCCCTGGAGTTGGTTTTGCGAGTTACAGAGCCGTACTTCAAGGCGTTGTACAGCAGCGTGAGAAATCCCAGGCGGCTCAACCGGCAGCCCGCCAGCGGCACCGCGGATGCCGTACCGGAAGAGGCAGACGGCAACCCAACCGGGGAATCTCCCAATAACACCAGCGAGGAGGCAAGTCAGTGCTGATAGTCGATTCTCAAATACACATTTGGAGCAGCAACCTGCCCGCCAACCCGGCGCACCGGCAAATCACCTCATACACCGCTGAGGACGTGCTGCGAGACATGGACGAGGCCGGTGTGGACGCGGCGGTGATTCACCCGCCGGGCTGGGATCCCGGCGCGGACGATCTGGCGGTGGAAGCGGCCCGGCAATATCCAAATCGTTTCTCAATCCTGGGGAAGTTCCCGCTGGACGACCCGGGCAGCAAGGGGCTGACTAACGGCTGGAAACGTCAACCGGGGATGCTGGGCCTGCGGTTCACCTTCTTGCAGCCGCATCAACAGACGTGGCCCACCGACGGCACTATGGACTGGCTATGGCCGGCGGCCGAGGAAGCCGGGCTGCCGGTGGGTCTGGCCTGCGCCAACTTCCTGCCGGTGGTGGGACAAGTGGCGGAGCGGCATCCGGGCCTGAAACTGATCGTAGACCACATGGGCCGAGGTCAGCGGGCCACTGACGCGGCGGCTTTCGAGACGCTGCCCGACCTGCTGGCCCTAGCGAAGTATCCCAACGTGGCCTGCAAGGCTTCGGGCGCGCCCAGCTACTCCAGCGCTCCTTACCCGTACAGTAACATCCACGACTACCTGCGTCAGATATTTGACGCCTTTGGCCCCGACCGCACCTTCTGGGGCACCGACATCACCCGGATGCCCTGCTCATGGAAGGAGTGCATCACGCTGTTCACCGAAGAGTTGCCCTGGCTTACCGGCGAAGACCTAGAGAAAGTTATGGGCCGGGCCCTCTGCCGTTGGATCGGCTGGGACTTGCCGGGGGCGTAAGCTAAACGCCGAGGGCGCAAAGAACGCCGGGTTCTTCTGAACAATTCCCGGCGTTCTTGGTGTGCCCGGCGCTAAAAAGCGGGTTTAGGTTTCTATGGGATAGTCGCTCTCCATCCATTCGGCATAGGATCCATCGAACAGACGCACGTTGTACCCGGCCTGCTTCATAGCGAGGTATGGCAGCGATGCCCGCAGTCCACTGCGGCAGTAGGCGATAACTGAATCGCCGGGGCCGATGCCCACCGACGACAGGGCCTGCTCCAGTCGCTCCGGTTCAATCAGCAGCCTCCCGTCCTGCCCGGCCAGTTCACTCCATGCTAGGTGTAGAGCGCCGGGAATGTGACCGGGGCGGTCGTCCGTCTCCACTTCGCCGCGGAACTCTTCCGCCGAGCGGGTGTCCAGCAGCTTGGCGCCGCCGGGATTGGCTGCCGCTATATCTACAATATCCGGCAGCGTGGCGCGGATGCCGGTTTCGACCCGTGGGATGAAGGTTTGGGCCTCCGTTGGCACCGGGCGGTACAGCACCTCACGGCCCTGCCCTTTCCACTGGTCATAGAGCAGGTCCATTACGTGGGTGTCGTCGCGTCCTAGATATTCCAGAATCCAGGCGTGCATCGCGGCGTTGCGCCCGTCCTGCCCGTCGTAAAGCACGGGAGTTACGCCGTCGCCCAGCCCTGCTGCGCCGAAAATTTCGGCCAGTTTTTCCGGCGGGCGCAGGCGGCCTTGGGAGTCTTGCAGTTTTTTCAGAGGAACGCTAACCGCGCCGCGCAGGTGGCCCATCAGATAGCGCATGGCCGACCGGGGGTCGACCAGCACATACCCCGGACGGCCCGTCGGCCCTGCGATGTGTTCCTCAACCCAGTCGGCGGATACGAAGGTCGCCATTAGCCAATCGCTTCAAAGTCGGTGTTGACTTGCGTCGGGTTGATCACCGACTGGGTGACCGGGGAGCCTTCGACGGCCAGCCGCCAGATTTCCCGCAGCGTCTCCTCGTCGGCGTCGGCGCGGACGTAGCACTTGGCCGAGATGTTGCCGTAGCCGGGGTTGCCTTCGTCCTCGACGCCGGCCCACTTGCGGATGTTGTCGAAGTAGCCCTCTACAGCCACTTCCAAGTCGTGAATCCGCACGCCCTGCTTGGTGGCGTTGACCACGAAGCCGACGGTCATGCAGCTTCCGATGGCCGAAAGAAGCTGCTCGTGGGCGCTGGCGGCGACGTCGGTGGCGGTCAGGTCGCCGGGTTCGTCCATGTCCACCGTGTGATTGCGCATATAGGCCCGGGCCTTCATGCCGCCCTGCCAGGCAACCCGTGACTTCCACGGCCCGGTGACCGCGTTAAACACTTCAGGGTCGCGGAAGGAATCCAGCACTTCGACCAGTTTTTCTCTGGGAAGCCCATTCAAGTCTCGCTCCGGTTCCTGTGCCATTTGTACGCTCCTGCACTTGTTTGGCTTTGCTGTCTTGGTTTGGGGAATTAGGCGTATTCGGCCCGCAGAATGTGGGCGGCCTCGGCGATGGTCCGCATCTTCTCGATGGCGATGGCGTGAGTGTTGACGTTGCGCTCGGCGAAGGTGCCGAAGCCGCAATCGGGGTTCAGGTAGATTTTGTCCGGCTCGAAGTATTGCAGCAGTTCCTTCACACGGGCCACAATCTGCTCTGGCGACTCGATTTCGTCGGTGCGCGGGTTGACTACGCCGAGGCCGATTTCCTTCTCGTTGCTGTATTCCTTGAACACTGCCATTTCGCCGGCGCGGGGGGTGGCGCACTCAAGGACCAACTGGTCGATGTTCATCTGCACCAGATAAGGCAGCATCGGGCCGTAGTTGCCGGTGAGAAGCACCTCTTCCTTGCGGCTCCAGTTGCCGCGGCAGACGTGGACGCCGGTCTTGATGCCGGTTATGCCGTCCAACGTCTCGTTCATCAGCCGAACCGCCATTTCCAGTTCGTCGGTGGGGTCGCGGCGATTGGGCAGGGCGGCGCACATAAAGGTCTCGGTGGTTTCCTCGCCGAACACCACCTGCGAGAGTGTCGGCTCGTCCAACTGGACGAAGTCACAGCCGCTGTCCCGCAGCGCGATGATTTCTTCCCGCAGCAGGGCCACCACGTCCTTGGCTAGGTCATCGGGGGTTGGATACGCCTTGTCCGAGAGGCCCTCGAACCAGCTGGACCGGGTGAGCATATAGGGGCCGGGCAGCGGAATCTTGATAGCGCGGTCGGTATGCTCCTTGAGGAAAGCCAATTCGTCCAAGGCCAGTCCCTGCCGCTTGGTGATAGTGTCTATCGCGATGGGGCTCTTGATGGCGAAGGCCGGAACGTCGAGGGCGCGCAGCACCTCTTCCATGCGGGCGCGGTCTGCGGAGTAATTCAGGAGCTCTGACACCTTCATCAACTGCATACCGTTGAGCTTGTCCACCGCGAAGGAATAGAAGTTGTCGCGGCGTTGCTCTCCGTCGCTGAGGATGTCCACCCCCGCCTCTTCTTGGGCGCGGATGCAGGCCAGCACCTCGCCGTCGGCCACGGCGTTGAAGTCAGCCAGCGTGGCCTCGCCGGCCTCTTTCCTGCGCAGCGCACGGACTAACTCGGTAGAGCGGGGCCAACTGCCCACTACGGTGACCGGAAAGAGAGGGATGTTTGCCATCAGTTATCTCCCGGGGCGAGCCGCCCCTGCGCCGGACGCCGCCGGCTCTAATGCGACAGGTTGGGGTGGCGATTCCTGAAGAATCGCCCTAGGGAAATGTATCTATCGCGCCCAGTCATGTCAACCAGTCATGTCAACAGGACGATTGCAAAGTCTCTGAGAATCCGTTCTTGGTGAGCTTGTCGAACCGCGAGCGGATTCTCAGAGACCGTCCTTCGACAAGCTAAGGACTAACGGTTTGGTGGCTGAACATGACTTTGCAATTGCCCTGCTGGGCCCTGAGTTGTCCGAGTGCGTTGGTGGTTCGACCAGCTCGCCATGGGCGGACTCTGGAGCTCTCTATGAGCGGACTCTTGAGGGCTTTACTCAAAGACATGACTGCACTTCTTGATGCTGCCTGAGTGGCTTTTTTCGGTTTCCCGGTCATTCCCGGTCATTTCCGGCCATTTGGTTATTTTCTGTTTGGGGCGGCCGTGGTGAGGGCGGAATGGCGGACGGGCAGGGGCATACAGGGACTATGCTAGGGAGGTGTCATAGGGCTTGGCAAGGGCCAGGTGTCATAAAGACCGGGTGTCATAAAGACCGGGGTGTCATAAAGACCGGGTGTCATAAAATCGTATAAAATCGTATTAGGGGAACCCGGCAAGGGCTGCGGCATTCGTTCGGGACAGTTTTCGTCTGGGGAACGCCCTCACCCTAACCCTCTCCCTCTGGGAGAGGGAACTTTGCAATCGTTCTGGTCATGTCAACCGTGAAAGAGCACATTCCGGTTCGCGGTATGTCTTCCGCTTATTGACTTTCCGGCTGCCGGTAACCTATATTCCGCTGAACCTTTCAAGGGAATTACAAAGTAGCCGCGCATAGCAGTAAATCGCAAGATTTCGTCCGATTATCGTAGATGATAACGAAATATAATCAGAAACCCGGCGACCTGATTTTGGCAAACTGTTAACCAAGCTCCGTGGCTCCAACTAGCCGCCGAAAATCCGGGCTTGTCCTGCTGTAAGAGCAACTGCGGCCGGCCTTGCCCGGAACCCGTCACGTCTGCCCGATTTTCCTGTCACCCGGACAATACGATACGTTCCGCCAATCTCCCCGCCATCCGCGCCAATCTCCCCGCCATCCACCACCAGCGCCAATCTCCCCGCCATCCGCGCCAATCTCCCCGCCATCCGGAGGTGAAATCATAGCAGAGTACCGCCCGATGAATCGGGGGATGCCCTGGCCGGACGGCAGGACGTGTTCGGCGCACCGCCCGGTATGCCCCAGTTTACGCCCCCTCGGCGCGACAACCCGCTGGTCAAGTTCGCCAAAGACAAGCCGCTAGGCACGATAGGCGGGATCATTGCCATCCTCTTCATTGTCATAGCCATTCTGGCCCCGGTAATCGCGCCCCACGACCCGATTGAAATCGACCCTAAGTTGGCGTTCGCCGCGCCCAATTCAGATATGATTCTGGGCGGCGATCATATAGGCCGGGACGTGTTCAGCCGGATGGTCTATGGCGCTCGCACTTCGCTGCTGGTGGGCGCCCTGAGCGTGCTGTTCGGAGTCACTATCGGTTTGGCTGTGTGGCTGGTTATCAGCAGATTCAGCGGCAAAGCTCATTTGGTAGTGGGGCGAGTGTTGCGCGTGGCGTTGTTTTTATTCTTTTGGGACCGGCTGCTCATCCTGGCGCTGTTCCGCATAGGGCCGAAGTGGTTGAGGGAGGCGGTGAGGAAATTGCTGCTTGCCCTGGAAGTCCTGATTTGGGCGTTAGTCATCATGGCGGTGCAGGGTGCCTCCGTCACGGGCGTTATCATTGCGATGTCGATAGTGTTCATTCCTTGCGCGGCCATCACCTTCCGGTCTCTGGGGCTCAGCATTTGGGAAACTGGCAGTGTGCCGACAGGTCAGGATAGTGGAGGCGCCAACCGGCGGATGATGACCCGGCAGATCGCTGCCGCCTACATCGCGGTGGCTGCTACCTATATGGGCTGGGCTATCTTGCTCGAGTCATCACTCTCCTTCCTGGGTATAGCCGTTCCGCCCAACGTGCCCTCTTGGGGTGGGATGCTGGAATCGGGGGTTGTGTACTGGGAAATCGCCTGGTGGGTGGTGGTGTTCCCCGGCCTTGCCATCGTCATCGCAGTGTTCGCCTGGAACCGTCTGGGCAGCGCGCTGGGAGACTCGCTGGCCCCAGGTTGCAGGGAGCTAACCAGTCCGACGCCCCTCACTCGTCCCCGGGAATGACGGGAGCGTAAGGATGACAGGTTGACGGGAATAGCAGGTGGCGGCGGTGAGATGCCTGCCGGGGACACGGTTTGACAATCCCCGCCCGGCGGCTATAGTGAAGGGCAGTTTCCGAGGGTTCCAGCCAGCGAAATTCCAACCTGCCGGAGGTACAAATGACCACCACCGAGCAACGTCCCAGCAGCAAATATAAGGTCGTCGGCACCAGGCCCATACGCCACGACGGGATAGACAAGGTCACCGGCGCAGCCAAGTACGGGGCGGACATCCAGTTGGCCGGTATGCTGCACGGCAAGGTGCTGCGCAGTCCCTACGCCCATGCCCGCATCCGCTCCATAGACACCAGCCGGGCCGAGGCCCTGCCCGGCGTGCTGGGAGTGTTGACTTCCAAAGACTTCCCCATCATCCAGGACCAGATTATGGACTTGGCCGAAACCCAGGGTAACATCCGGCTGATGGCCGAACACGTCATGGCCCACCGCAAGGCCCTATACCAAGGCCACGCCGTGGCAGCGGTGGCCGCCACCAGCCCGCACATCGCCGAGCAGGCTCTAGGCCTCATTGACATTGACTACGAGGTGTTGGAGCCAGTGCTGTCCCTTGAGGACGCGATGCGGCCCGGCGCTCCCATCATCCACGATACCCTGACCACTCACTTCAAGCAGGAACGCTTTGCCCGAGGCGAGGACACCGGAGCGCAGGGCAACATCGCCAGCCACATCCAGCACAAGCTGGGCGATGTGGAGAAGGGCTTCCGCGATGCCGATGTTGTGTTGGAGCGTGAGTATGACACCGGCACGGTGCATCAGGGCTACATCGAGCCTCACGCGTCGACGGCCACATGGGCCGGCGACGGCCGCCTTACGGTCTGGACCTGCACCCAGGGCTCCTTCGCCATCCGCAGCTCGACCGCGGCCATCTGTGCAATCTCCGAGGACATGGTGCGGGTGATACCCACCGAAATCGGCGGCGGGTTCGGTGCCAAGATTACCACATACCTCGAGCCGCTGGCTGCCATCCTGTCTAAGAAGACGGGCCGCCCGGTCAAGATGGTGATGAGCCGTAAGGAGGTCTTCGAAGGAACAGGACCCACCTCGGCGTCAAATATGAGGACCAAGATTGGCGCCACCAAGGACGGCAAGATAACCGCGATCCAGTTGTGGATGGCCTTCGAGGCTGGCGCCTTTCCCGGCTCGCCCATCGGCGGCGGTACTCTGTGCGCCACTGGCCCCTACAACATCGAGAACCTGCTGGTCGACGGCTACGACGTGGTGGTCAACAAGCAGAAGGTGCAGGCCTACCGCGCTCCCGGCCAGCCGCAGGGCGCCTTCGCCGTCGAGCCGATCATTGACGAATTGGCCGAAGTCCTGGGGATTGACCCCATGGAGCTGCGGCTGAAGAACGTCGCCAAGGAAGGCGACAGGATGCCCAACGGCGTCGCCCATCCGCGCTTCGGCGTCCGCGAGATGGAAGAAGCAATGCGCGACCATCCCCATTACAGCGCTCCGCTGGGCGGTCCCAACCGGGGACGCGGCGCAGCCGTGGGATACCGCTGGCAGGCCGGGCAGATGTCGGCGGCCACCATCATCGTCAACAGCAATGGCACCATCAACCTTGTTACCGGCTCGGTGGACATCGGCGGCACCCGCACCGCCGTGGCGATGCAGGCCGCCGAAGTGCTGGGCATCGCCGCCGAGGACGTGATCCCGACGGTAGTGGACACGGACACCATCGGCTACACCGCCGTAACGGGCGGCAGCCGCACCGCCTTCGACACCGGCCTGGCCGCCATCCAGGCCGCCGAAGAAATCAAGCGGCAGATGGCCGCCCGCGCCTCAGCCATCTGGGAGGTGCAGGAAGATGACGTCATCTTCGAGGACGGCGTGTTCACCTGCACCCGCAACTCGGAGGACCGCTTCACCTTCAAGGAGCTGGCAGGGCGCATGATGCGTACCGGTGGGCCAATCACCACATCGGTCTCGGCAGTCTCCACCGGCGTCGGCCCCATCATCGCCGGCAACATCTTCGACGTTGAGGTCGACCCGGAGACGGGCAAGGTGGACATAGTCCGCGCCACTGCGTTCATGGATGTTGGCACTGCGGTGCATCCCAGCTATGTCGAAGGTCAGATCCAGGGCGGCACCGTTCAGGGCATTGGCTGGGCGCTGAATGAGGAATACAACTACAACGACCAGGGCGTGATGCTCAACTCCAGCTTCCTCGACTACCGGATGCCCACCAGCCTGGACGTGCCGATGATTGAGACGGTGATGGTGGAAGTCCCCAATCCCCGCCACCCCTTCGGACTGCGGGGCGTGGGCGAGGCGCCCATCATCCCCCCGCTGCCGGCCATCGCCAACGCTGTTTCCAACGCTATCGGCGTCCGCATCAACAAGCTGCCCATCACCCCGGCGGACGTGCTGGAGGCCATTGAGAGCAAGGGCGGTTAGACTGTAGCGTCGAGTATCTAGGCAAATGGAGGGGCCCTGTTGTTGACAGGGCCCCTCTGGTATAAGACGCTGGTAGTCCATGTCCTCAGCAGGCTCAGCACAGCGAGAGTCCAACTCCTTCCGGGCCGTTTTACGCAACCGGGACTTTCGCTTTTTGTGGGCCGCCGGGGGGATGGACAACTCGGGGCGCTGGATGGAAGCCGTGGTAATGGGGCTTCTGGTCCTGGAGTTGACCGACTCCCCCTCCCAGCTGACGCTGCTCTTCGTCTTCCGTTGGAGCCCGATGCTCCTGATTGCCCTGCCGTCTGGAATGCTTGCTGACCGTGCCAACCGCTGGCTGCTGATGGTGGGCGCCCGGACTTTAATCTGGGCCGTCATCGGTACGCTGACCGCGGTGGTGGCTCTGGGCAGCGTCCAGCCGTGGCACCTGTTCCTCGCTTCCTTGCTGTTGGGCTGGCTGTACGTGCTGGAGTTCCCATCCCGCCGCTCCTTCATCTACGAACTGGTTGGGGGGCGGCGGATTGTCGGCGCAATGTCGCTGGAAACCATCACAGTGACCATCGGCCGCTTTTTAGGCCCTCTGCTGGCCGGATTTATTGTCGAATTCGAGGGGTACAAGCCCGCGTTTATTCTGTTGACCACGCTGTACGGGCTGGCGTGGATGCTGACCGTCTTGGTCAAAGCCAGGATTCCGGCGCGCTCCTCCGGTCCCTTCAACTTCTGGGCAACCGCGGCATTGGGAGTGCGCTATGCCTGGGGGAGCCGGATTATCCGGGGCGTGCTGGGATTCACCATGATTATGAACTCCCTAGCGTTCAGCGTGGAGTCGCTGTTTCCGGTGGTGGCGCGCGACCATCTGGGGGTCGGCGAGGGCCTGACGGGGCTGCTGATTGCAGCCCAGTCCATCGGCACCTTCGTCGCGGCGATCGGCATTGGAATCCTCAGTGGAAGCACGTATCACGGGCGTATCTTCTGCGTGGGCCTGTTCATACAATTGGTCAGCCTCGTGCTGTTCGCCTTCTCTCCTTGGTATCCCGTTTCGTTCATGCTGCTGCTCTGCGCGGGAATCGGCAGCGCCGGGTTCGGCACCATGCAAAGCACCATCATTATGATTGCGGCAACGCCCGAAATGCGGGGTACGTCCCTGGGTGTGCTGGGACACTGCATCGGGGTGTCCGCCATCGGAGCGTTTGTAGTGGGGCAGTTGGCCGAGCGAGTGGACGCAAACCTCGCGGTCGGAATGAGCACCAGCCTAGGGCTGATTCTGCTAGTAACGCTAATCCCCTTCTCCCCGCTAGTGCGGCGGCCGGTTACGCCGCCGGAGGAGTCCAGGACCCCGGATGAAGGTACGACCGTGGCGAGGGCCGCTTAAAAGCGATTCTTACAGCGCGCCCTCAGCCTCCAGCGATTCCAATTCCTCCGGCGACAGGCCGCCGAGGCTGCACAGGATTGCGCGGTTGTGCTGGCCGAGGGTCGGCGGCGTTTCGGCGGGCGATTCGACGCAGGCGGTGAGCCGCACCGGTGTGCGGGGCGAGCGGAAAGTGCCGCCCAAGGTGTCGCCGGTGTCCACGTACATCTGGCGGCTTTCGAGGTGGGGGCAGTGGGCCAATTCTTCGATGGTCTGGGCCATGCCCATAGAGAAGCCCAGCGAGACCAGCGCCTCGGCGATTTCCAGCTTGGTCAGGTTGACCGACCACTGTTCTATGGCCGGGATGAACTCGTTGACGAAGAAGTCGCCGCCCATTTCCCCGCCCAGAAAGCGCGGGTCTTCGGCCAGGTCGTTGCGGCCGATGGTCTGCCAGAGGGAGCGCAGCCGCTCCTCGGAGCGCGCCCCGGCCAGCACCACGTAGCCGTCCTTGGCCCGGAAGGTGACGCCCGCGGTAGCCATACGGTCGTGAGAGCGGCCCGGCCCCTCTCCGGTGGCGTGGTAGTGGTTCATGTTGCTTTCGATGTGCGACACCATGCACTCGTACATCGCCACGTCTATGTGCTGGCCCCGGCCGGCCTTGCGGCGGGTTTCCAGCGCAAGGACGATGCTGAGGGCGGCCCAGAGGCCGGGGATGGAGTCGCCGATGTTGTCGCCCACCGACTGGGGCGGGCCGTCCGGGTCGCCGGTCAGCTCCATCCACCCGGCCATAGCCTGGATGGCCATATTGTTGGCCGGCCAGTTGGAATAGGGGCCGGTCAGCCCCTCGCTGTCGCCGTAGCCGGTGATGCTGGCATAAATGAGGCCGGGATTGACCTCGCTGAGCCGGTCGTAGCCCAGCCCCAAGCGTCGAAAAGCCCCGGAACCCCAGTTGTCCACCAGCACATCCGATGCGGCCACCAGCTTCTCGAAAGCCTGCTTGCATCGGGGATTGCGCAGGTCGATGCTGACGCTCTTCTTGTTGCGGTTGACTCCCAGAAACCGCGAACTCATCCGGTTGCCGTCCGGGCCGGTGATGAAGGGATGCCGCCCGCGGGCGATGTCGCCGGTGCGAGGCCGCTCAATTTTGATGACCTCTGCGCCCATATCGGCCAGAATCAGCGAGCAAAACGGCCCGGCCACGATGTGCGTGGCATCTAGGACGCGGATGCCCTCCAGAGGCAAAGGTAGTTGGCTTGAGCTAGAATTCATGGCTTTACTCCGGTGAGTCGGGCAATTTCAGGATTTCGCGTGGCCCCGTGCGGCCTTATCATAATAGCAATCACCAAGGAGGGGATTAGATGCAAGCGAAAGGAGTTTCTCACATAGCAGTGTGTGTAGCCGACCTTGATCGCTCCCTGCATTTCTATCGCGATCTGCTCGGCCTGACGGTCAGGCTGCACACTACTCAGGAGATGGCCCGGAGGCCGGGTGCTGAGTCGGCGGAGATGTACCAAAGGCCGCGGGAGTCGCGCACTGTAGCCAACGTCTGGTTCGAGGACCCGGACACGGCCCAGCCGTTTCTGGTGTTGACCTCACACCCAGGAAGCCAGGTCGAGGGCGAACCCATAAAGCTGGACCAAATCGGCATCAGTCACATTTCCTTCGGGGTAGAGGACGTTCGGGCCTACGCTGAAGAGTTGGTGGCCAAAGGCGTTCCCTTGGCAGGGACGCTGGCCGATTTTACCGACGAACAGGGCGTGATGCGCACCTTCTTCGTTTACGACCCCGATGGTATTCTGGTGCAGTTCGACCAAGGGCCGGGCCGGTAAGCGCCAATCATTCCGGCAGGCCATAGCTGCCCAACAGTTCGTCCACCATCGCCGTGGCCCGCTCCCAGTCATACGTGCGGTAGGAGTTGTTGCGGACGACGTAGCCAGCGCCAGCGTAAAACAACTCGAACTGTATGTGGCGGGAAGCAAACTCGGAGCCTATGGCGTCCCATGCCAACTTGAAGAGCTTGATACGTTCCGTCGCTTCCGGCCCCACCGAACTCTGGCTGCGGGCGATGTAGTCGGCGACTTCCGGATTGCCGAAATCCTGGACCGACGATGGAAGCATGATAGGGCTGCTGCCGGCCAAGTCTCGCAGCGTGTGTATGACCTGCGGGTAAAGCTCTTGGGCCATGACTTGAGCGGTATAAAGCGGGTGGCGGTCGGGTACGTAGTATGGCCCCACGTAGCGGCCCGACACCTCCATGCCGTTGACCAGCCCCTCGATTACCCCAGCTTGGGCGGCAAGCCTGCCGAGGGTCTCGACTACCTGGGGGACGCCGGTGAGGTCGTTGGCATCGGCTATTTTCCGGGCCAGCCCAATGAGAAACCGGAGCTTCACCATCAGCCGCACCTGGGACTGATAGTTCTGCAAGATGTGGGTGGGCGCTTCGTGAAACTGGTCCCGGCACAGAGCGATGTCCCGGTGGATGAACACTCGCTCCCATGGTACCTTCACTTCGTCGAAGTACAGGACCGCGTCGTTCTCGTCTAGGCGGTGCGACAGCGGGCTGTCGAACTCGTCGGGCGCCGACGCCTCGTAGGACTTTCTGGAGAGTATCTTGAGTCCCGGCGCGCCCATCGGCACTGCCACCGAGAAGGCGTGCTTTTCGTCGCCGGGACGCAGCGGCTGGATGGTGGTGACCAGGACCTCATTGGCAATGATGCTGCTGGTTCCCAGCGTTTTCGCGCCCTTGATGGTCACCCCCGTCGAGTCCTCGTCGCAGATACCGGCGACCAGGAACTCGTCTGGCTCCCCCGCCCAGCCATGCGGGTTGGTGATTACGTAGGTAACGAACAGGTCGTTGTCGCGGGCGTATTGGAAATAATCGGCGAGCGCCCGCGCCCGCTCCTCGCCGTGCGCCCGGAACAGGTCGAGCCGCATCATCATGCCGCTCAGCGACGAGGCCACATGGTCGGGCGAGCGGCCCATGAACCCGAAGGTGCACCCGGCCCAGGCTTCCAGGGCCTTGCGCCGCGTAACCAGCTCAGCGTAGGACTGGGGAAGCTGCCAGCAGCGGTTGACCCGCTCCCCGCTGGAGGGAGACTCGAAGGTCATCAACTCCAAGTTTTCCGGCGCGGCTTGGAAATCGTACAAGGCCGCCGCCGACCGTACGGCGTTGCGGTACGCCGGGTGGTCCACCACGCCGGTTATCAGTTGCCCGTCCAGATAAACTTGCCGCCCGTCGCGCAGGCTATCCAGGTGCTGTTGTCCTGTCTTGGTCATCGTTTCTGCCCGCCGTGCATCCTGAGTTTGCCGAAGGAATGGGATGGGATTGCGAATCCAATAATAGCACAGGGCCACCAGCTCTCTACGCATCCCCAGCCTTTGCTATAATCGGACGGAAGTTTGGCAATTTGGCGGTGTGGTGTATGAGGCTGATTTCCTGGAACGTCAATGGCATCCGGGCGGCGCACAAGAAAGGATTTCTCGAATGGTTCAATGAGGAACAGCCCGACGTACTCTGTATACAGGAGACCAAAGCCCACGAGGCGCAACTGCCCACGGCGCTGAAGCAGGTCGAGGGGTATTCGGCCTGGTTCTCTACGCCGGAGCGCAAGGGTTATAGTGGCGTGGGTCTCTACACCCGCCGCGAACCGGTCAGCGTAGGCTTCGGCCTGGGCGTGGAGCGGTTCGACAGCGAAGGACGCACCATCGTTGCCGATTTCGACGATTTCGTGTTCCTCGGTATTTACTTCCCCAACGGCAAGCGCTCCGCTGACCGGCTGCGCTACAAGATGGAATTCTACGACGCCTTTCTGGAATACGTGGACAACCTGCGGCGCGAGGGCCGCAACGTCGTGGTCTGCGGCGACGTTAATACCGCGCACAAGGAAATTGACTTGGCCCGTCCCAAAGAAAACGTGAAAATCTCCGGGTTCCTGCCCGAAGAACGGGCGTGGATGGACACCTTCCTGGAACACGGCTACGTGGACACGTTCCGCCAGTTCAATCAGGAGCCGGGCAACTACAGCTATTGGGACCAGATGACCAAGGCGCGAGACCGGAACGTAGGCTGGCGCATAGACTACTTCTTCGCCGACAGCGATTTCGCCGCGCGGCTCACCGGCGGCTTCATCCTGCCCGAAGTCATGGGTTCCGATCACTGTCCGGTGGGCATCGAAATCGCCTGATTCCCGCAGCCGGCGACGGCTGATTTGCTATACTGCACGGCACGGTACCCTGCGCTGAATCAACTACAGGAGCGGCCAGATGAAAGACTCCGTTGAGGTGTTCTTCCACTCCCAGCAACCCTACACCCACTTGGACGAGGCCGAAATCGCGCAGTACAACTCCGGGCGGCTGGATTTCCCGAACACCCACTTCGACCCGGAAAAGGCCCACGGCCTGTACAACCAGTACCATGAGCAATACGCCATGGCCGATGAGGCGGGACTCGACGGCATTATGACCAACGAGCATCATTCGTCCTACTGGAACATGAAGCCGTCGGCCAACCTGGACGCCGCCGTCATCAGCCGCATCACCCAGCGGGTTAAGATTGCCATCCTCGGCAACATCATCCCCATCAGCGACCCGGTGCGGATGGCCGAAGAGCTGGCCATGCTGGACTGCTACTCCAACGGGCGGCTGATCTCCGGGTTCGTGCGCGGGGGCGCCGTGGAAACGCTACAGGCGGGCATCGACCCCACGGAGAACCGCGACCGCTTCGAGGAAGCC
The DNA here is from genome assembly GCA_965249065.1 of Dehalococcoidia bacterium. Taxonomy (GTDB): domain Bacteria; phylum Chloroflexota; class Dehalococcoidia; order Lucifugimonadales; family UBA3495; genus VXOI01. Next base: position 588,435 of record CBDFLG010000002.1, read on the forward strand.
CACGACCTGATTATCAAGTGCTGGACGCAGCCCGGCCCCTTCCGGTTTGAGGGGCGCTACTACCACCACCGCGTGGTCAACCCGTGGGTGCTGCCGGTGCAGAAGCCCCACCCGCCGGTGTGGTTCCCCGGAGGCAGCAGCCCTGAGAGCGTGGTCTGGGCGGCCCGGCATGAATACGCCTATATGAACCTGGGCGCGATTATCAGCCTGACCAAGGAACTGAAGCAGGTCTACATAGACACCGCCAAAGAGGTGGGCTTCACCCCCGGCCCGGAGCATTTCGGCTACCAGGTGCGGGCGCTGGTGGCCGATACCGACGAAAAGGCGCAGGAACTGGGGCGCGGCTTCCTGTGGGCCGGCCAGCACCGGATGCGCGGCCCGGTTGAGCACCTGGACCCGCCCGGCTACCAGTCGCCGACGGCCAGCCGGCTGGCTGCCCGGCGTATCGGCGGCGGGGGCGGCCCGCCCGCGAGCTACGAAGACTTGCAGGAAATCAAAGCCATCATCGTCGGCAGCCCCGACACCGTAATCAAAAAGCTGTCCGAGACCATCACGGAACTCAACCCCGGCTACATGATTCTCATCGGCAGCGACGGACGCATACCCCATAAAGACGTGATGCGCTCGGTGGAGCTGCTGGGCAAGGAAGTGGTACCCGCGCTCCATGAAATCCAGCTCGTGCCCTATGAATAAGCGTACCGGGACGGGATGCCCTCCCTCCGGACTGCTATAATCACAGGCAAACACGCAAAGCGCATTGAGGGAAACATGAGCAGAGTATCGCAGGCGGCCGAAGCCTTGCTGGAGCAGTTCAGGGGCAAGCAAAAGTATCTGCTGGAAGGCGATCTGCTGCCGGAAAGCATCGCCGGCGCCTACGCGGTGCAGGCGGCCTATCAGGGAGCGCTGACCGGCGAGTTCGGAGCCGTAGCCGGGTACAAGATTGCCTACACCACCGCCGCGCTGCAACAGTCGTCGGGAATCAGCGAGCCGGTCGCCGGGGTGATTCTGACCAATAACGTGCGGCATTCGCCCGCGGTGCTGGACTCCGCGACTTTCCTGCAACCCGGAATCGAGTGCGAGGTGGCGGCGCGGCTGGGCGCGGACCTGCCCGCGTCGGGCGCGCCTTACGACCGGGACGGCGTGTCGCAAGCGGTGGACGCCGTTATGACCGCCTTTGAGGTGGTGGACAACCGGCGAACGCAAGGGCAGGACACGCAGACACAGCTATTGACCACCATCGCATCCAACGTCCTGAATGCAGGCATAGCCCTGGGCGAGCCGGTGACCGACTGGCGAGGCATTGACCTAGCCGCCTCGCACGGCTGGATGACCATTAACGGCGAAATGGTAGGCGAGGGCCACGGCTCAGACGTTATGGGGCATCCGCTGGAGCCGCTGGTCTGGTTGGCCAACACCCTGGCCGCCCGCGGCGAGGGACTGAAGGCTGGCATGGTGGTTATTACCGGCAGCATAGTTTCTCCCAAGTGGTTGAAGCCGGGCGATTCCGCGGTCATCAGCATTGAGGGTCTGGGACAGGCGGAGTTGAGCGTCGCCTAACGTTCGGCGCCATAAACCTGGGCCGCGGTGTCACGGTATCTATCGCGGCCCGCTTGATACGGTGAGGTTGCGTATAGTGGCTATGGTAAGCGGCGCCGGAGCGCCAGCGGAAGCGCGGATGGACCCGAAGGGTCTGGAGCGCGTCAGGGAATTGTTTTTCGAGCAGATAGACTCCGGCCTGCACCCCGGGGCCGCTCTTGCGGTTTATCGCCACGGCGAAATGGTTCTGGACCTCTACGGCGGGCTGGCCGACCAGGATACGGGGCGCTCAGTGGACGAAGAGACCATGTTCGTCCTGTATTCCTCCACCAAGCCGGTCACCGCCTGCTGTCTGTTCATACTGTGGGAGCGAGGTAAATTCAATTGGGACGACCGGGTAGCCGAGCACTGGCCCGGCTTCGCCCAGTCAGGCAAGGAAGACGTAACCATCTCCCAGGTGCTGACCCATCGCGGCGGCTTCCCCGACAGCCCCAGCCACATGACCTGGGACCGCTGGAGCGACTGGGACGCGGCAGTGAAGGCGATGGAGGAACTTCGCCCCGACTACCCGCCCGGCCGTGTCATCGCCTACCACCCCCGCAACTTCGGCTGGGTCTGCGGCGAACTGGTGCGGCGCATTGACGGACGCCCCATCAACCGTTTCGTCCGCGAGGAAATCACCCGGCCGCTGGGCATCAATGACCTGTTCATTGGGCTGCCGGAGTGGTTGCTGGGCCGGGTTTCCAAGCTCCACGCCATGGAGGACTGTGACCGCCGCAGCCAAGTGACGCTGTACAACCGCCCGGAGGTGCACCGGACGGTTCAGCCGGCGGGTGGCGGCATTTCCACGGCGCGCGGACTGGCCCGGTTCTTCGCCATGATGCAACTCGGCGGAACGCTGGATGGCGTAACCGTAATGACTCCTGAAACGGTGGCCGAGGTTACTGCCCCTCACTCCGAGGGCATAGACCACTCGCTGAACCGCCGGGTCATCCGCGGGATGGGCCTGTCGTTGGCCGACCCGCGCAGCGGCGCGCCCGACAAGCTGAACCCGCGCACCTTCGGTCATGCTGGTTCCGGCACGTCGGTGGGCTGGGCCAATCCCGACAACGGCCTGGCGGTGGCCTACATCACCAACGGTTTCCGCGCCGAGGCCACCAACACGCCGAGGCTGGCGGCCATTTCTCAAGCCATCACCGACGCCTGCGACTGAGCTTACTCAACCTCGTCGGATAACACTATCCGCCATTCGCCGCTGATACGGCGAAACACCATCTGCGCCCTCCGCGTGTCGATGGGCGTTTTAATGGTGAGGTAAGTTTCGTAATCGCCATCGGCGTTCAGGGTTGGCGGCGTCTCCTCCGATATTCCCAACTGGACGCGAAACATCTTCATGCGCCCAATGTCACTTCGGATGAGCTTCTCTTCCAAGGCTCGGTATCCCGCCTCCAGCATCGACAGAGCACGGTCAATGTCATAGTCGTTGAGTGCTTCCCAATACTCTTTGGCTATCCGTCGAATGGCGGCTGCGTCTTCTGGCAAGCTATCTCCGGCGGCAGGCTGGACTGGAGCAGTCGGAGCGGGAGTTGCGGTGAGGGCCGGGGACGGCTGGGCCAGCGGCGGCTTCGTCGCTGCGAGCCGAATGGGAACAGACGCAGCAGGCGTTGCAATGGCGCGGGCAGCCACCGTCTGCGTTGGAGTTATGGCTGGCGGCGTTACGGTTGGCGTGGTAGTAGCCGGGGGAAGTGCCGCCGGTGGCTCTGTCGGCGTGGGTTGCACTGTCGCCGGAACCGCTGTTCGCGTGGACGATGGTTCGCTTTGGCAGGCCGCCAGGCAGAACAGCGCCGCCAGAATGCCCAGCAAGAAGAGCCTCCACGCAGCGCCGGACTGGCATCCGGTGGCCGTCGGCCATTGCGCGGCATTGTCCCGTACACTATCCTGAAAGCGCAACGGGCGGTACGCCGTCCAATCCGGCCGACGCAAGGAGTTTTTACTATGGCAGGCCCCAAGGAAGCGTACACTATCGAACTTAATCCGGACCAAATGGCCTTCATCCGGCAGGCCAAAGAGAAGTTCAACCTTTCCAGCGAAGACAAGGCGGTGCGGGTGGTGCTGGACTACCTTATTACCAGCCCTGACATTCACGCCACCGTGTTCTCGGAGCCGCGCTGCCTGCGCTGCGAGTAGCGGGCTGGCCTATGGGCGGGATTCAACCCGCCCACCCCTTCCGAGGTACGCCGTCACCCCAACCTCCGGCTGCGACGAGAACCTTCCCGATGCAATCGGGACAATCGCGTCCGTCCCGGAGGGAAGGGGATTGTTGCCCTAACCCAACTGCTGTACAGCCTCCAGGGCCAGCCGGTAGCCGTAGACGCCGCAGCCGTAGACTGCGCCCTTGCACACCGGCAGCACCTGCGAAACGGTGCCTCGGGCGGTCGGGTTCGACACGTGTACCTCGTAGACCGGGAACTTCACCTGCGTTATCGCGCTGCGCAACGGGCCAGCCACGGTGGTGTAGCCAGCCGGGTTAATCAGCGCGGCGTCAAAGTCGCGGTCATGGGCGTCGTAGAGCGCGTTTACCACCTCGCCCTCGATGTTCGAGTGGAATAATTCCACGTCAATCCCCAGACCCTCCGCGTAGCCGAGGATTTGCTCGTCCATTTCTTCCAGGGTGGTCAAGCCGAAAATCTCAACCTGAGACTTGCCGCGCATATTCATGCCTGCGCCCTGAATCACCAAGACCTTGCTCATCTTCCTTGCTCCTTTTCGTTCGCTGTAAATGTTCCGCCCCAGCCGTTCGTCCTGGGCTTGTCGAAGGATGGACGGCTGGGCTTCTTTGCTCTATTCCGCGCCCGGCCCGTCGTACTGCGGCCCGCCGGCAACAGGCTCGTTGGGCACATCGGTAATGTACCCCGCCAGCATTATATCCAGTTGAAGCATCAGCATCTTGTTCCATGCCGACGCCGCGCGCATCGCCAGGTCGGGGTCGCCAAGCTCGCGGCGCAGCAAATCCGAAACGGCTGACTGTATGTAGGAGATTGTGCCTACCATGAACCGGGCCGGCACGGAACCCAGGTGGGCGCGATGCAGCGGCGGGTAGCTGTGGACGATGCCCATAGCCAGCACGCGGATGGGATAGTCCTGGTCCATCTGGAACTCAATGGAGCCGCGTAGCCAGCGCATCAGGCTGTGCTTGCGACGGGTGAGCCGCTCCTCGTTGACCGTGCCGGTCTCGTCGGCGAAGAAGCGGCGAGACTCCGGGAAATCCAGAAAGTTGTCATAAACCGAGGCAGTCAACTCTTCTCCGTGAGTCAGAACCACCTCACGGGTTGACTGAATCAGTTCCAACCCTTCTTGGTCCAACCCCACGAAGTCGGCCAGATCCTGCATCCGCCCCGGCCAGTCTATTACCTGTGTCATCAACGGCTCCGTTCCGCCGGCCTCCAACCCATGCGTTTGCTTCGTGGTGGGCCTGCGGTCGTGTGTGAATATACCGCCTGCGCCATGCAGGGGCAACCGGCCTTCAGGAAGTATGCAGTTCCGGCGGCGCCAAGGGGCGCCGCATCAGAGGCGTAAATGCGATCGCGGGCAGAAGCAGGGTTAGCCCGATGAGGGCGTGCAGGGATATGGTTTGCTGCAAGCTCAGCATTGATACCACTAAGCTGATCTCCAGCGAGCCCAAGAGGTTGGCGACGCCGATGCAGAAGCTGAGCAGACCCATCATCTGCCCGCGCATCTCCGGCGGAGACACCAGCATCATAATGCTGCTCTGCATCGTCGAAAACCCTGCCTGACCGAGGCCGCTGACCAGAAGCAGCCCGAAGACCAGAGCATACCACGGCGACCAGACGTAAGCCGCTGACACCAGTAGCACCGTGATTGATCCGTAGGCGAAATAGCGTCCGTGATGCCGGACAGCCCGCTTGGAGGCCATCATTGCCGCGCCTGCAAGGTGGCCGAAGCCATCGGCGGCCACCAGCGTCCCCACCAAGGCCGGGCCAACGCCCAGCAGGCTCGTGCCGACTGCCGGGATGAACTGCTGTAGCGGGAAGGCCAAGGAGTTCATTATCAGAGTTAGCGACAGCATCCCTACCAGCGCCCCGTTGCTCCACGCGAAGCCAAAGGCGTTGCCCAGCCCGCGCCACATCGGCGGTACGGCGGCACGAATACCCACAGCCGGTATACGCACCCGGGAGATAAGCCACAGGTTATCGGCGTGCACCAACAGCAGGAATATGTAGGCCGCCGGATATCCCGAAAACTCGATGAGCAGGCCGCCCACCACCGGCCCGATCATTTTGCCGACGTTCTGGGCGATCACGTCCAAGGACATCGCATTGATCAGCCGCTCCCGCCCCACGATGTCGAAGATACCCGTCCGTCGCGAAGGGTCTTCGACGGCCTTGGTGGTTCCCTGGATAAATGCCACTGCGAAAATGTGCCAAGACTGGATGGCTTCCAGGTTGTATAGCATCAGCGCCAGGAGTCCGGCAGCGTTGGCAATGTTAATGGTATGGGCCAGCAGTATCACTCGCTGCCTAGGAAAGCGGTCCGCGATGTAGCCGGCCAATGGCGAAATGAAAGGGCGCGGCAGGTTATTGAAAACCCAGAGCAGCATCAGTTGGGACGATGAGGAGTTGGTGACGTCGAGTATCAGCAGGCTCATGACCAGCAGTTCATACCGTCGGCCAAACTCGGCCAAGATGCCCACGGACCAGATGACGCGGAAGTCCCGCTCCCGCATCAACCCCACCGCCGTGCCGCGAATGCCTGGGATCTGCCTCATCGGCCCTCCGCCGGCTGTCTCCGCCGGATCCGGCGGGAATCCCCGTATTCTAACGCCGGAAGGCCCGGGATGCTTTGGATGTGGCCCGCGGCTTTCGCGGCCCCTGCCGGCCAAACTCGCCGGCTTGCCTTGACAGGCGAGGAAAGCCCCGGTACTTTGTAGCCCTGCATTGCCTGCCGATGTATGGGATTTAATGCCGACTGCCCCGCAATCAGCCCCCTTGCTGCCGGGACGCTCTGCGACGGAGCGGCCCACTTCCTGGGACTTTCCTCCCGGCTCCCGTCGGCGCCCCCTTCTAATCGCCCACCGCGGCGATGTCTCCAACGCTCCGGAGAACACGCTGGCCGCTTTCCGCAGCGCTTTCGAGCGGGGCGCAGACGGCATTGAGCTGGACGTTCGGCTCACCCGAGACGAGCAACTGGTGGTTTTTCACGACCGCAAGCTGGACCGTACCGGCGGTGGGCGCGGGCTGGTGAACCATGCCACGCTGGACGAAATACGGGCGCTGGACGTGGGAGAGTGGTTCGGGCCGGAGTTTCGGGGCGCTCAGGCTCCTACTCTCGATGAAGTGTTCGAGCTGCTCCCCTCCGACTTTCTGATTAACGTGGAAATGAAGTCGATCATTGACGGTATGCGCCTTATCGCCCACCGGGTCGCCGAGGTGGTCCGTCGGCGCCAACGCTGGAGCAGCACTCTGGTCGCCAGCTTCAACCCAATATCGTTGTGGGAACTGCGCAAAATCGAACCTCGCATCATGCGGGGCTACATCTGGTCACGCCGGCATCCTCCGCCCATCCGCTCCCGCTGTTTCAGCCGCCTGGTGAGGGCGCAGTGGTATGACCCAGCCAACGACAGCTACAACGCCGCCCTGATGCGCAAGATGCGAACCCAAGGAGTTCGCACCCTGGCTTGGGACTCGGACTTTGACTGTGACCTGTCCCGTATGGCCGAGGCGCGACTGGACGCCGCCGTGACCGACAACCTGGATTCGCTCTTGCGTCAGCGAGAGAGACTTGATATAATAATGCTGGCGTAGTGTGCTTAAAATGCTTGCAAAGTCGGCATTATGAGACGTACCGAGGTTTACCGGCCCGGTTAGTCCAAGGCGGTCTGCTTTCCGGCGGTCGGCCTTTTGGCATTGGCGCCCGGATTCGGAGGGGCTGTTTGTGACCGTTGTTGACGACATAAAGGCCCGGCTGGACATTCTCGAAGTCGTGGGGCAGCGGGTGCCGCTGCAACGCTCAGGCCGCAGCTACAAGGGGAATTGCCCCTTCCATCAGGAACGCACCCCGTCATTCCACGTTTTTCCAGACCGGCAGTCCTGGCGCTGCTTTGGCGCCTGCGCTACCGGTGGCGACGCTATTTCCTTTGTCATGCGCGCCGAGAATCTGGAGTTCGGCGAGGCGATTCGCCAATTGGCCCGGCAGACCGGACTGCCAATGCCCGAGCGGCAAGGCGCCCGCGCAGACCCGGCGGCTTACCGGATAAACGAGGCCGCCTGCGCCTACTTCCAGCGAACCCTCTCGTCTACTCAAGGCGCTGAAGCCCGTGCCTACATGGAGCGCAGGGGACTTGACCGGGCTGCCATTGAAGCCTTTCAACTGGGGCTGGCGCCCTCGGATGGCGACTCTCTGCGCAGCTACTTGGTCCGCGAAGGATTTTTCCCGGAGCAGTTGGTGGAAGCCGGGGTGGCGCGGGTGAGCGACGACGGCCAACAGCGAGACCTGTTCCGCGGGCGATTGATTATTCCGATCAGGGACTCCGAAGGGCGGCTGGCCGGTTTCGGTGGGAGAGCGCTGGACGATTCCCAGCCCAAGTACCTTAACTCTCCGCAAGGCGAAGTGTTCGACAAGAGCCGAATCCTCTACGCCATGGACCGGGCGCGGGACGACATCAGGAAGAGCGGCGCAGTAATCGTGGAAGGCTACATGGACGCCATCGCCGCCCATCAGGCCGGGTTCCGAAACGTGGTGGCCTCGATGGGAACGGCCCTCACCGAGCCGCAGGTCAGCGCCATCCGGCGGCTTACTGGACAAGTAACCATGGCCCTGGATCAAGACGCCGCCGGGCAGCAGGCCACCCTGCGAAGCCTGGAATCGTCATGGCGCATCTACCAGAGTCAGGTGACCGGGCAGTCTCGAGGCACAACACTGCTGCGAAGCCCGGAAATGCCCGAAATCCGGATCGCAGCCATGCCGCCGGGACAGGATCCGGACGAAGTAATTCGCCGCTCGCCCGACGAGTGGGGAAGATTGGTGAAGAACGCCCGCCCTCTGCTGGAGTTTGTCATCTCGGCAATGACGGCGAGCGTCGACCCGTCTGCGCCCCAAGGGAAGGCCGCCATCGCCGACCAGGTCTCCCGGCTCATCTTTGCGGTGCAGGACGCCCCGCAGCAAGATTACTATATGCAATTGCTGGCCCAAAAGCTGGATGTGCCGCTGGAAACCCTGCGGGCCAGTATCAGCAGGCCGACCCCGGCGCGTCGGCCTCGACCCGCCCAGAATGGGCAGCCGTCAGGGCAGTCTCAGGAACAGGTGGCAGCTTCGCCTTTCGCCAAACTGGAACATGATTCGGCGGAGGAAAATTGCCTGGCTTTGTTGATGCGCTACCCCGACCTGAGCGAATACGCCGAGTCTCTGACCCCGGAACTGTTTTTGCGCCCCGAGAACCGGGAGATATTTAGCAATTATCTGGACCTGCCGGCCCGCCCAAGCGACTCTGGCGGCGATGACGAGGGGTATTCGGACAACATCCCCCCTGGCGTCCGGGAGCAAATAGAGGCTCTACGGCTCAAATCGCTGCTTCCCATGGACTTGGTGAAGCGCCGGCTGGCCATATCTGAGATTGTGGCGTTTCTTGAGCACCGCAACCTGAAACAGCAGAAAAAGGATGAGCAAGACCGGTTTGCCGGTTCGCCGGAAGAAGTGACCGAAGAAGACCTCTTACGCGCCGTCGAACTTAACCAGCGAATCAAGGACAACGAAAACCTGCGCCGGAGCATCCGCTCCCTGCGATAATCGTTCGCAAGCCAACTGCCCGGCATTTATATGCCCGAAACCATTTCATACGCTTAACTTTCCAACCTATTCGAGGAGTTTGCATGGTCAGTCACCGACACGCAGCCAGAGAACTGAACCCCGAGGATTTCCTGGAGCCGGCCGCCGAAGAAACCGAAGAGCGCGATCCGATCATCGACATTTTCCGGAAGGTGGACGCCGTACAAAACGACGCCGCGGAAGATGGAGATGAAGCAGCCGCTCCCCGCCCAGCGCCCTTGACCGTCGCCGCCGAGGAGGAACAATGGGACACGCCGGAAACGGAAGGCAGCGGGGAAACTACCGAAGGAGCCGCGCCCGAAGCGGAGGCCGAAGACACTGAGCGCGGGCCGGAAGCCGCCGAGACCATGGAAGTACTCGACGACCCAGTGCGTATGTACCTGCGGGAAATCGGACGGGTGCGTCTCCTCACCTCGGCGGATGAGCGCAAGTTGGCCCGCCAACTGGAAGGCGGCAAGCACCTTCAGGGGTTGAAGTCGGAACTGGTCAAAGAACTGGATGAGGACCCCAGTCCTTGGCAAATTACCGGACGGCTCCTCGACCGCATTGCTGGAGCCGAGCCGCTGATTAACGCCATGGCCCGCGACTTTCGGGCGCGACACGACGGCGCCCTGTCTCAACTCCTGGAAACCCCGGAGTTGCGCGCGATGATTGCCCCTCAAGCGCCCGTCGAGGAACCCGCCGCCCCCGCAGGTCCGGGGCTGGCCGAGGGCCTGGACGACGGGACCGTAGCCGATGGCGAATCGCCGACGCTGGACGAACGGGTGGACGGCGAAGAAGATCCCGCCAATCCTGCGTTGGCTGAGATCCTGGACAACCCGGAAGTGAGCGAGAGCATTAAAGCCGCACTGAGAGAGGTTCAAGAAGGAGAAGAAGAAGTCCTGCCCGTTGATGCCAGGCTGTCTCATATCCTGGACAACCCGGAGGTGGATGGGAACATCAAGGCTGGGCTGCTTGAGGTTTACCCGGCTGAAATTCAGCGTGGTGATTCCCAGGAAGACCCGCCTGCGGAGCCAGAGGCTGCCGCTCCGAACCTTCCGGTTGAATTGGGCGAATTGGAATACGATGGTTCCTTCAATCCCACTCTGTCTGAAATCTTGGATATGCCTGAGCTGCGGGAAGCCTTGTCCCCGGAATTGCGGCAGGCAATCCGTCAGGTCGTGTTGCCCTACAATCCCGACCTTTCCCAGATAATAGAAAAACAGGAACAGTGGGCCGACCTTAATCCGAATCTGCTGCCTGCGAATCCGGTTCTGTCGCAAATCATGGGACACACCAAGCTGCGAGATTCGATCGACGCTGAGGTTTCCCAAGAGATGCTGGGGCGGCTGGCCGAGGAACTGGATCAGCCCTCCGACGAAGTCTATCGCAAGGTGCTGGACCTCTCCCTGAGTTCTTGGGTGCTGGCGCCACAGACCGTCGATGCCCTCAAGGACTCTCAGCTGGCTGAGCTTGGCGCCGCATTGGGCAACCCCGAGCACCTGGCTCGCCTGCAACGGCGGGACCCCCTGTTGCGGCAGCACTACAACCGCGTGCAGGCCGACAGCGAACGAGCGCAGTCTCACCTTACCGAGGCAAACCTGCGTCTGGTGGTCAGCGTAGCCAAGAAGTACATAGGCCGCGGAATGGCCCTGCTGGACATGATTCAGGAGGGCAACATCGGCTTGATTCGGGCGGTTGAGAAGTTCGACTACCGCAAGGGCTACAAGTTCAGCACCTATGCCACCTGGTGGATTCGGCAGGCAATCACCCGCTCCATCGCCGACCAGGCCCGCACCATCCGCATCCCGGTGCACATGGTGGAGACCATCAACAAACTGATGCGCCAGCACCGCCGGCTGCTCCAGGAATACGGGCGCGAACCGACCCCGGAGGAAATCGGCCAGGCCATGGAGATCGGCCCCGAAAAGGTGGAGGAAATCCTAAAAATCTCCCAGGAGCCGGTATCGCTGGAGACGCCCATCGGTGAGGAAGAGGACTCCCACCTGGGTGATTTCATCGAGGACCGCAATGCCCCTGCGCCTGCCGACGCGGCTTCCTTCCAGCTTCTCAAAGAGCAGGTGGACGAGGTGCTTCACACCCTGACCGAACGTGAGGCGAGGGTCCTGGTGCTGCGTTTCGGGCTTGAAGACGGGCGCAGCCGCACCCTGGAGGAAGTAGGCCGGGAATTCGGGGTGACCAGAGAGCGAATCCGCCAAATCGAAGCCAAAGCGCTGCGGAAATTGCGGCACCCCACCCGTTCCCGGAAGCTCCGTGATTTCCTGGAGTAAGGTCTCCGCGGATTTAGTCGGGAAATCCCGGGCAGCCCCGGGTTTTCCCAATAATTCAGGACGCAATTCGAGGTGGATTTCGACTCAACCGCGCCAACCAATCGCTAGAAAGCCCTTGGAGAATGTAGCAGCTTTTAGACATAACGCACAAGAATACGTCGTTATGTAAGCTGATTTCGACAAAATTCACAATACCCATTGCAGTTTTTGTTGAATGATTTATGAACCGCGCGCTATACTCGCCCAAGTCGCCAGTGAGAGAGGTGGTTCTTGATGGGTGAAATGACAGTGCCCAAGTGCTTGCAATGCGATGCCGGTTATCTGGTCCCGCTGTCGGATTACGGCGGGCAAGGCGCAGCCGTGCATTACAAGGCTTGGGTCTGCGTAAATCCCCCTTGCGGATTCAATCTCAAGATTCGCAACGGTGATATCTACCTTAACGAGCCGATTTCACCGGGGACGCTGAATTCGCCACGGTCCCGGTGACTTTGGGTCTTCGGCGCGGGAAAACTACAACCCATTTTCCGAGCCTCCGCCGCGCTCCCTGAACGCTCCGGGGAATAGCTGGGTGGTGGTGACGTGAGGTTCCCGGCCCCGGCAAGCCGTCCGGCACATGGCGGCTTCCGGGGATTCCGGGAGGAGTGACGCTATGATAGCCGGGTATGACTATTTGATTCTTCGCGGGGGGGCGAGACGCTTCTGGACCCGCACCAGGGTTGCCGGGGCCTCTCTGCTGTTAGCCGGAGGGCTGCTTATCGGAGTGGGCGGCGCCTATTATGGGTATGCTGGCAGCGCCCGCGCGAACCTGGAAAGATTCGAGGCATCGGCGGTCGAACTCGCGCCTGCTTTCGTATACACCCCCCCGGCAGTTGAACTTTCGCCGGTTGGGTTCTCGACCATCCCCGAGATATCCCTGTATTCCGGCGATGCCGGAGTCATCCCTGCTGACTCTGGGCCAACACTGCCCGAAGGTTTCGAGCTCATCGATTTTTCCGGAGACGACCCACTGTCCCCCGTTGCTCCGGCCACCCAGATAAGCATCCCCGCGCTGAGCATCGACTCCACTGTCGTTGAGCTGTCCATACAAGACTTGGGAGACCGGAGGGCCTACCAGACGCCCAACAACTCGGTGGGGCATATCCCGGAAACTTCCGATGCTGGCGAAAATGGCGAAGGATGGTACTTCGGACACACCGAAAGCCCCATCCTGGATGAAGGCTCGGTGTTCTTCGACCTGCAACAGGTGCCGGATATGCTCCGGGACGGAGAGGAAGTCCAGATAATCACCGGCAACGGGACAGAGCAGTTCCTGTATCGCGTCACCCAAACGCGGGTGGTGCACGAGGACGCTCTTACCCTGGAAGGGGACGGCGGCCCGAATATCCACTTGGTGTCCTGCGTGCCCCGCTTGGTATACGACCACCGGCTGATAGTTGACGCCGAGCTAATCGCCCGCAAGTCAAGCAGCTAGAACGTGAACTGACCAGGTAGCGGCGGCTTAACCGGCATCCCCGGTTGAGCCGCCGTTTGCCTTGGTAATCTTCAGCGTCCTCAGCCTTCTACCCGCCACCGACACCACCTCGACGCGCAACTCTTCCTCCTCCACCACGTCGCCAACGTGAGGGATGCGCCCCAAGTGGTGATACACGAATCCTCCAACCGTGTCGAAATCGTCGCTCTCAATGTCTACCCCGAACAGGCCCTGCACTTCTTCCGTGCTCAGCCCGGCGCTGACGTAGACCGCGCCATCCTCGTGCCGGGTAATCTCCGTTTCGAGGGAGCGGGAGAATTCGTCCTCGATCTCGCCAACGATTTCCTCCAGCACGTCTTCCATGGTCACCAGCCCTTCGGTGCCGCCATACTCATCCACCACTATGGCTATCTGGGTGCGGCGCTGGCGAAATTCTTCAAGTAGTTCGTCGACCCGCTTGGTTTCGGGAACGATGAATGCCGGACGAGTCAAGGAGCGCAGGTCCTGGTCTTTCTGGGGATTGACCATAGCTGCCAGTAGGTCGCGAACATAGACGATGCCCAGCACGTCGTCGATGGTATCGCTGTAGACCGGCAGCCGGCTGTGCCCATGTTCCACTATGGCGGCGGCCGCTTCTTCCAGAGTCACGCTGGAGTCCAAAGCCACCATGTCCAGCCGTGGCACCATCACTTCCCGCGCCGTGGTGTAGTCCAAGCCCATGATGGAGCGGAGCATCTCCCGGTCGCGCCGGTCCATGCGAAACAGTTCTTCATCGGTAATGGCCGGCTCATCGGGCGGCTCGGCCAGTCTGGCGGCGTTCTCCGACCCGGCGCCGCCGTTCGCGCCAGCCGCAGCCGGGCCGTTGGCGCCGGTCGTAGCTTCTGCTGCTCGGTGCCGTCGGCGCTCGTTGCGTCCTTTGCCCCGGAACCACCGGCCAAGCCATCTCAAGGGAATCATTGTGACAGCCTGCCGGGGATGCAAATTAGTGGTAGAGCAGAGGGACGTTCGCTGCCCGACGAAAATACGGATGCAGCCGCCGAGTCCCAACACACGCTCAGACAGCAATACGCCGGCGGGCGGCGATGGGCCGGAGAGGAAACCGGGGAGGCTAAACCGGGGGGTGCGCTATCTGTTTCCAAACCTCAATAATCTCCCGAAACTCAAGGCGGCCGACGCTATGGGCCGGAAAGCGAAGCACCCTGCTGCGGGGAGGCCGGGCTATTTCAAGTTCCGCTTAATAGTAGCAGGCACCCCTACTGCCAGTCTAGCGGGCGGTATGTCTTTCGTTACCACCGCTCCGGCGCCGGTTTTCGACCCCTCCCCTACTTTCACCGGCGCGACCAGCATCGTGTCGCAGCCGATAAAGGCGTCGTCCTCAATCACGGTGCGGTGCTTGTCCTTGCCGTCGTAGTTGCAGGTAATTACGCCCGCGCCGACGTTGACCCTTGAGCCGATGGTTGCGTCGCCGGCGTAACCGAAGTGTCCCATGACTGCGCCCGCCTTGAACCGGCTCTCCTTCACCTCGACGTAGTTGCCGATATGAACGCCAGATTCTAGGTATGCGCCGGGCCGCAGGTGGCTGAAAGGGCCGATGTCGGTGTGGTCTTCCATGGTGGCCTCTTCCAGAGCCGACGACGTGACCCGGCAGTTGTTTCCGATAATGGTGTCGCGGATGACCGAGTTGGGGCCGATTTCGCAGTTCTCGCCAATAGAGGTTTGCCCCAAGAGCATGGTATTGGGCAATATCACGGTGTCCATCCCGACGGTAACGTCAGCGTCTATGTATACCGACGCCGGGTCGGTCATGGTGACACCGGCCAGCATCCAGCGTTGCCGGATTCGCTGGCGCATCGCATCTTCCACCATGGACAACTGCACCCGGTCGTTGACGCCTAGGGCTTCCGACGGGTTCACGGCTTCGGCAGCGAACACCCCGGCGCCGTTGCCTGCGCCGAGGGCCGCCAGCCCGGTAAGGTAGAGTTCCCCCGACGCGCTGGGCCGGACTCGCTTGATCGCCGTCCACAGCCATTGCGCCTCGAAGCAATAGACCCCGGCATTGACATCCCAACCGTTCGTCCTGAGCTTGTCGGAGGGCGCATCGTCCGGGGTTTCGGCGGCGTCTGCCGCTTCGACGATTCTGCTTACCCGTCCGTCTCGAACGATTACCCGCCCCAAGTCGGTTTCCCCCGTTAGGTGAGCGGTCAGCAAGGTCATTTGGGCGGCATGGGCAGTATGCTTGTCCAGCAGCCGGGCCACGGATTCGGCGGACACCAGCGGGGAATCTCCGCCGACAACCAGCGCTTGTTCCGCTGAGCCTTCCAGCAGCGGGGCGCAGCAGGCCAGAGCGCCGGCGGTGCCGTCGCGCTGCGGCTGAACGGCGTATTCCACCGAATCTCCCAAAACCGCCTTAATCGCGTCCTGATTCTCCGGAGACACGACCACCACCACCCGGCCTGCGCCCGCTTGCTTCAGCAGTTCCACCGGATAGCGCACCATCTCTTTGCCGCAGACGCGATGCAGCGGCTTGGGGGTTCGAGACCGCATCCGCCGCCCTTCTCCAGCGGCCATTATCACGCCGGCGATGCCCATAGCCATATCCTCCGGCGGCCCCGTTTGGCCCCGATGGCCGCCCCTTGATTATAACCCACGCAAGTCGCCCGCTCGCTTTTGCGTTGACATAGCTGTACGCCAACGGCAAAATTGGGCTGTTTCCAAGCGCATTCGCGCTCCCATCTAACCGCAACCGAAGGCGTCAGTTATGAACCGTAACGAATTACCCTTCCTCAGCGCAACTTCCCTAGCGGATTTGTTAAAGTCGGGCGAAGTGTCGCCGGTGGAGGCGACGGAGGCTTACCTAGCCCGCATCGAGCGGGTAGACCCGGCCCTCAATTCCTACATCACCGTTACTGCCGAGCAGGCGCGGGCAGAGGCGAGGCAAGCCGAAGCCGAAATCGCCGCCGGACAATACCGGGGGCCGCTGCACGGCGTCCCGGTGGCGGTCAAGGACCAGTTCTGTACCGATGGCGTGCTCACCACCGGCGGGTCGTCCATCTTGGGCGACTACGTGCCGGACTACGACGCCACCGTGATGAGCAAGCTGAAGCAGGCCGGGGCGGTGCTGCTGGGCAAGCTCAACATGAGCGAATTCGCCATGGGCGACGCCTTTCATCACCCCTACGGCCGCCCGCGCAACCCGTGGGACCTGTCGCGCAACCCCGGCACCTCCAGCAGCGGCTCCGGCGCGGCCACCGCCGCCTTCCTGTGCGCCACGTCGCTGGGCGAGGACACCGCCGGCTCCATACGCGGCCCCGCCGCCTTCTGCGGGCTGGTGGGAATCCGGCCCACCTGGGGGCTGGTCAGCCGCTACGGGATGCTGGCGTCCACTTGGTCAATGGACGCCGCCGGGCCTATCTCCCGCACCGTGGCCGACTGCGCCGTTACTCTGGGCGCGATCGCCGGACACGACCCCAACGACGTCTATACCCGCAACGCGCCCGTCCCCAACTACCTGGACGGCCTGGACGCCGGCATACGCGGCCTGCGCGTGGGCGTAATCAGCGACCGCGTGAACGCCGACGCGGTGGAGCCGGACGTGCGCGACGCCGTGAATCGGGCAGTCGCCCAGATGGGCGAACTGGGCGCGGTAGTCGAAGACGTTTCCATTCCCTTGATTGCCCAATCGGCAGCCATATCCACTACGCTGATCTATGTGGACGCCACGGCGGTGCATCGCCAGGGTCTCCGCGACTACCCTGAGAAGTACGACCACAACAATCGGGTGCGCCTGCTGACCGGCGCGCTAGTACCCGCCCAAGCCCATCAGAAGGCAACCCGGCTCCGTCAGATCCTCCGTGACCAGATTCTGGACGCGCTCCAGCGCGTGGACGTGTTAGCCTTGCCCGCGTCGTCGGTGCAGGCCACCCCCATCCCCACCGAGGCAGGCCTCTCCAAGAACGGAAAGGAAGAGTTTCCTGACCATGCTGGGCGGTACGGCGTAGCTTATACCTCGTCCCTTCAACGTCGCCGGCGTTCCCGCGCTGTCCATCAACTGCGGCTTCACGTCGGACTCGCTGCCGGTGGGCTTGCAACTGGTGGGCCGCCCCTTCGACGAGCCAACCGTCTTGCGGGCGGCCTATGCTTACGAGCAGGCCACGGAGTGGCACACGCGGCGGCCGCCGGTTTAGGGAGTTGCCATTCGAATTGAAAATGCTGAGCATCTTGGAGGCAATATGCCCGATGTCTGGGTGATTCACTCCATACACGGAAAGTACACTGAGCAATTCGTTGACGGTGCCTATGTCGGCGCCGGGTGGTTGCGAGAGGATGATCTGTCGAAGATCAAGACAAAGGATGAGCTAAGGGCGATGTACCGTCAAGCTCACCCGGATCAGTCGCCATGGGTTGTTGGCGCGATTGTGGGTCAACTGTGGCTGTTTCTTGAAATGGAAGTTGGCGACTACGTTATCACGCCCGGTTCCGATTCCCAATGGCTATACTACGGCAGAGTCGTCGATGCACCGTATTATTACGCGCCGAATCATCTTGATGGTTGCGATTTTCCGCATCGTCGGCCTGTCGCTTGGGCCGGAAAACGTATCAATCGTTCGGAGTTCTCGGACACTTTTCAAAACACGCTAAAGTTCACAGCAAAAAACGGCTTTTCGCTTCAATCAACATGAAGAGCTCCTTGACAAAGTAGTTCAAGGGGTTACCACTCCGAAATACAGCATCGCCGAAGTAAGCGACCGCGGGAAGAAAATATACGCAGACCAGATAAAGGCGCTGGTGGAACCCCTGGAAAACGGGAAGTTCATCGTCATCGACATCGAAAGCGGCGAGTATGAGGTAGACGATGAAATGCTCGTTGCGTCCCGCCGCTTGCGGGAACGGCGCCCCGACTCCGTCCCGTTCGGGGCCAGGGTCGGTCACAATTCCGCCTATAGGATAAATGACATGAGTTCAGGAACGAGCCGCTGGGAGCAATACGATTTCCACGGGAAAGTAGTTGGAATTTTGCGTAATCGGCCAGGCGAATTCCTCACTGCTTACCAGTTGGCAATCGAGTTCGAACACACCCTTAACCGTGGAGTAGACTACCCGGATTGGGCGGTCGGAGGTGAGGGCTTAGGGATGCACTCGAGCTTGTCCCAATACCTGGCCCTTGAACTTTCCCAAAGGATTGGTAGTAGCGAAATCACCGAAATCGAAGTGTCTCGCTTGTCCCACCTGCACATGACTCGCCTTGCGTTTGACAATAATGGCGTAGAAATAAGAGCATCCACGGTTTCTTCGAGAACCAACCAAACCATATTTCGGCATCGTTGAGCCAGTTTAACCAGCAATCTATCCGCGATCCCTCACCCTAACCCTCTCCCTACAAGGAAGAGGGGATTTTCAGGAGAACCTATGCCGGAACTGCACGAACTCACCGCCAGCCAGATGGCTCGCCAGATTCGCGCCCGCGAAATCAGCGCGGTGGATGTTGCCGAGGCGCTGCTGGCCCGCACTGATGCCCTGGAATCGCTGCAAGCGTGGGTGTACCTCGACCGTGAGACGGTGCTGGCCGACGCCGAGCAGCGTCAGCGGGAACTGGACACGCTGCCTGAACCGGGCCCGCTGCACGGCGTGCCGGTGGGTGTGAAGGACATTTTCTATACCGCCGGAATCCCTACCACCGCCTGCTCGCAGGTGTACGCCGACTTTGTGCCGGAGTACGACGCGGCGACCCTGACCCGGCTGAAGCAGGCCGGGGCCATCATGATGGGCAAGACGGTAACCACCGAGTTCGCTTGCCTTGACCCCTCGCCCACGCTGAACCCGTGGAACCCGGCCCACACCCCCGGTGGGTCCAGCAGCGGCTCGGCGGTGTCGGTGGCCTCCGGGATGTGTCCCGTGGCCCTGGGTTCGCAGACCGTCGGCTCGGTGTTGCGCCCGGCGTCCTACAACGGCGTGGTCGGCCTCAAGCCCACCTACGGACGGGTCAGCCGCTACGGTGTCGTGCCGGTTAGCTGGTCGCTGGACACTATGGGCTGGATGTCCCGCTCGGTGGAAGACGCGGCGCTGCTGTTGCAGGTGATGGCCGGCCCCGACGCCAACGACCCGGTATGCGCCCGCTTTCCAGCCGGCGATTACCTGTCTGGCCTGGAAGACGGCCCGCCGCCGCGCATCAGCCTAGTCACGTCCTTCTTTATGGAGGAATCCGACGAGGAAACGCAGCGTCACGTCCGCGCCATGCTGGAACGGCTGGCCGCCGCCGGCGCCGAGGTGAATGAGGTAACGCTGCCTGACAGCTTCAGCACCGCCATCGCCGACCAGCTCCTCATCATGGCCTCCGAAGCCGGCGCGTTCCACCGCCCGATGTACGAGACCCGCTCCGAAGAATACCGCCCTCTGCTGCGCCGCCTCCTGCGCCGGGGGCTGGATACTAGCGCCGCCGACTATTCCGGCGCCCTAGAGCGGCGGCTGCGATTCATCACTGATATGCAGGTCTTGGCCGAGGGCGCCGACGTGCTGCTTACGCCGTCCACGCCCACCCCGGCGCTGGCCGACCTCACCAACACCGGAAACACCGCGTTCCAAGGGCCGTGGACATCCTGCGGGCTGCCTACCGTCACCATACCGTCGGGGCTGGCGGAGTCGGGCTTGCCGATGGGTCTGCAAATCATCGCCGCGCCCTTCCGCGAAGAGCGGTTGCTCGCCGCCGCCCGCTGGTGCGAGCGCGCCCTGGACGTTCAACTCGCGCCGCCGGTATAAGCTGCCCTCACCCTAACCCTCTCCCAGAGGGAGAGGGGATTAACTGATGAAGGAGTTGACCGATGCCGCAAGCCAACATTCCGTCAGAAGAGGAAGTCCTCAGCTACTTCGATAAATTCTCCAATTGGGGCCGCTGGGGGGACGACGACGAGTTGGGCGCGCCCAACCTCATTACGCCCGACAAGGTGAAGCGCGCCATCGCCACGGTGCAGGAAGGTGTGCGCATCTCGATGGCCCGCACCATCAGCTTCGAGCCCTCGCTGGACGCGCCCGCGCCGCCGGTACACTTCATGGTGGAGAGCGGCGAGGGCTGGGCCAGCGGCCAGAAGGTCAGCAACCGCGCCTTTCCTGCCGCCACCGACTACTTCGGCATGATTTTCCACGGCTACACCGTAACCCACGTGGACAGCCTGGCTCACTTCTTCTGGAACGGCAAGACCTACAACGGCAAGCCGGCCCACCTGGTTTCGACCAGCCTGGGCGCAACTTTTGGCTCCGTGGAGGAAGCCAAGGAGGGCATCATCACCCGCGCCGTGCTGGTGGACGTGCCAATGATTAAGGGCATAGACTGGATTGACCGCGGCGAAGGCGTGATGATTGACGACATCCTGGCCGCCGAGGAACGCTGCGGCTTCAAGGTGGAAGAGGGCGACGTGCTGCTGATTCGCACCGGCCAGCTTCACCGCCGCAACGTCGAGGGGCCGTGGTCGCGCGAGGACGGCTCCGCCGCCTGCCAAGCGTCCTGCCTGCCGCTGTTCTACGAGCGGGGCATCGCCATGCTGGGTACCGACACCGGCAACGACGTAAACCCGCCGCAGTACGAAAAAGTCCCCAGCCCCATCCACCAAGTCGGCATCACCGCCATGGGCCTCTGGATTCTGGACAACGCCAACTTGGAAGAGGTAGCCCAAGCCTGCCGCGAGCGCAACCGTTGGGAGTTCATGATTTCCATCGGCCCGCTGCGCCTGCACAACACCACCGGCTCCCCGGTGAACCCCATCGCCATCTTCTAACGTGGAATTTTGGGATACCCGGCCAAACCTTTGGTTCTGAGCTTGTCGAAGCATGAACGGTTTGGCCGACATCGCCGTAACTTCAAGCAGGAGGCAGAAAGATGCCGCACTATGTATATGTAGCCGCCCAAGATGACAACAAGCTCGGTAGCTATACCATGGACGCCGACACCGGCGCGCTGACTCACCAGGCCGACTTAGCAATGCCAGGCGGCCCGTCGCTGCTGGCCATCAGCCCCGACAAGGGCACGCTGTACGTTTCCCATCGCGAGGCGCTCGCGCTCTCCAGCCACCGCATCAATCCGGCCACAGGCGGCCTGACCCAGACTGGTTCGGTAACCGTTGAGGACTGGCCGGCGTACCTCGCCACCGACCGCACCGGCCGCCACCTGCTCGTCGCCTATTATGGTGGAGCGCGCGCCGGAGTGCACCCCATCGGCGTCGATGGGGTGCTGGGAGGGCCGCCGACCGAGTCGCTGCAGACGGCTGACGGGGCCCACTCCATCCTGACCGACCGCTCCAACCGCTTCGCCTACGTCCCGCACATCGCCTACATACAGGACAACGTGCTGGAGCCGCCCAAGAACATCCCCGGCCCCAACGTGATCTACCAGTTCCGTTTCGACGCCGACACCGGTCGCTTGACGCCCAATGACCCGCTGGTGCTGGAGATGAACGCCTTTTTGGGCCCGCGCCACTACTGCTACCACCCGTCTCTGGACGTGGTCTACTTCTCGGACGAGCAGGGTAGCAGCGTCACCGCCTACAACATGGACTCAGAGGGCAAACTGTCACACTTCCAGACCATCTCAACGCTGCCCGAAGGCCATACCGAGCGCAACACCTGCTCGCAGATTCAGATAACCTCGGACGGGAGATTCCTCTTCGTTCCCAACCGGGGCCACAACAGCGTCGCCGGGTTCTCAGTGGATGCTCAAACCGGGGCATTGACCGCCGCCGGGCGCGCTCCCACCGAGGCAGTCCCCAGCGCCTTCAGCCTGGATCCGCAGGGCAAGTTCGTCTTCGCCGCCGGTTCCGCCACCGGCCGCCTCGCCTCCTACGGCATCAACGGCGACACCGGCGAACTCACGCCCCTGGCAACCTACGACGTGGGCCAGCGCCCCATGTGGGTGCTCACAACGACGCTGGGCGAGTAGCCGCAGGGCCTCCTTGCCAAGTCTTGGAGAATCCGCCCATGGTGGCCCTAGAGAATCCGCTCATGATGAGCCTGTCGAACCACGAACGAATCCTCGCCATCCGTCTTTCGACAGGCTCAGGGAAGGGAGTCTGCGAACTTGCAGGACTCTTCAATGCCCCGGCGAATAGCCAGGGAGGCGAGCCAGTAGGCGCAGCAGGGATCCGACTCGCCCGCCCATCAGCCGCCCCGCCTCTGCCCGGAGCGCCAGTTGCTGCGAGGCCATCGAGTAGGTGGGGTAGACGTGGATCGAGCGGGCTAGGTCGCCCAGTTTGATGCCCTGTTCGATGGCCAGCGTCCACTCGTGAATCATCTCGCCTGCCCGGGGCGCCACGATTGTTGCGCCGAGAATTGCGCCATTGCGCCGGTGGACTGCCTTCAAGAAACCGCCGGTTTCGCCGTCGGTCAGGGCGCGGTCCACCTCACCCAACGGCCACCGGCTGACCATCGCCTTGCCGCCGTACTGCTCCCGCGCTTCAGCCTCGGTCAGTCCGGCTTGAGCGGCCTCCGGGTCGGTGAACATCGCTCGCGTGACCTGTTGCCGCACGGCCTGGGTGTTCAACGGCAGGAATGCGTTTCGGACGGCAATGAACCCCTGCCAACCGGCGTAGTGGGTGAACTGCGGCCCGCCCGTGACGTCTCCGGCTGCGTAGATGCCGCGCTGGCTGGTGCGAAGGTAGCGGTCTACGGTAATGCCGGCTGGCGTGGCGGCTATTCCTGCCGCCGCCAGCCCCAAACCTTCGGTGTTGGGACGGCGGCCCACTGCCACCAGCAACTCATCTGCCTCGACGTTCTGCCCGTGGGATAGCTCGATTTTGAAGCCTGCCCCGGCCTCGATCGCCTGGCAAATCGCTTGGGCTGCCCGGCCAACCAGCAGACATATACCCTCGTCGGCGAACCGTTGAGCGATGACCTCGGACACGTCCGCGTCTTCCTGGGGCAGAATGCGGTCGGCGGCTTCGACTAGCGTTACCTGCGAACCGAGCCGCGCGAAAGCCTGCGCCAACTCGCAACCCACGGCGCCCCCTCCGACCACGGCCAGAGATGCGGGCAGCTCCTCCAAGTTCCAGACGGTTTCGTAGGTGTGGAACTCAACGCCGTCCAGCCCTGGAATGGCCGGAATAGTTGGAGAGGCGCCAGTGCAGATGAGAAAGCGCCGGGCGGTCAGCGTACGGCCGTCGACATCAACTGTGCCGGGGCCGGTGAAGCTGGCCTCGCCGGAGGCGACGTCGATGCCCTCGCGGGCCAGCGCGTCCGGCGACTCAGTGTCGTATATCCGCTGGATGACGGAGCGTATGCGCTCCATCACCGCCGGGAAATCCACGAGTAGGGCAGAGTCGGCCAATCCGTACCGGCCGGCCTCGCGGATGGAGTTGGCGATTCCAGCCGCCTTCAGCAGCGCCTTGCTTGGTATACAGCCGGTCCAGGTGCAGTCGCCGCCTACGCGCGACTTCTCAACCAGCGCGACCGACAGTCCCAACTGCCGGGCGAACCGGGCCGCAGTCAGCCCTGCCGACCCGGCGCCGATAACGATGAGGTCATGGTCAGTCTTCACTGGCGCGGCTACGGGTAGTTGGGTGGCCCTTGGTTCAGCCCTGCAACCCGTTCGCACCAGAGCGCCGCGCCCAGCAGCCTGCCTTCTTCGGCCAGCGGCCCGCCGAACTGCACCGCCATCGGCATTCCCAGCCCGCTCAGGCCGGTTGGCACTGTAACGGTGGGCAGTCCGGCGGCGGTCCAAGGCACTTGGAAAGCCGCGTCTCCGGTGGTGTTGAGGTCTTTGGGGGCCGGGGCCGGGGTGGCCGGAGTCATCACCACGTCCACCTTGGCGGCCATTTCGCTCATATCCGCCCGGAACTCCCGCCGCAGCCGCTGGGCTTTCAGGTAGGTTGCAGTCGGGATAATCAGGCCCATCTCGATGCCAGCGCGAACGCGCGGGCCGTAGTCGGCAGAGCGGAAGCGGTGATTTGCCTCGTGAAAGGCGGCGCAGTCCACGTTCATCACGATTCGCTGAAAACTGTGGACGCGGGAGAAGCTATCGGGCAGCGGCAATTCCACCACGTCGGCCCCGGCTTCGGCCAGCTTGTTGGCTATCTCCTCAGTGTGCGACCAAATCTCCGGCGTGGCATAGTCCTCGTAGTACTGCCGCACCAACCCTATTCGCGGTGGCCGGTTGGCGTTGTTCATCTGCTCGCTGAAGTCGGGGACTGGAAGGCGTAGCGTACCAGGGTCGTTATCATCCTCGCCGCTCAGTACGTTCAGCATCAGCGCGGCGTCGGCCACGGTGCGAGTTAGTATGCCCACGTGGTCCAGCGACCAGCTCACCGGCACCACCCCATAGCGGCTGATGCGCCCGTAGGTGGGCTTAAGGCCGACGATGCCGTTGTAGGCCGCCGGGCGGCAGGTGGAGCCGCCGGTCTGCGACCCGAGGGCCGCCGGGACCATCCGGGATGCCACCGCCGCCGAGGAGCCGCTGCTGGAGCCGCCGGGCGTATGCTCCAGGTTCCATGGGTTGTGCGTCGGCGACGGGTCGGAGGTGGCGAATTCGGTGGTGACCGCCTTGCCTAATATGATGCCGCCGGCGGCCTTGATTTTCGCTACCGACGTAGCGTCGAAGTCCGGCACGAAGTCCGAGTAGACCTTGGAGCCGCAGGCGGTCAGCATTCCGGCAGTATAGAAAATGTCCTTCAGTCCCACTGGGACGCCGTGGATGGGGCCGAGCGCCCCGCCCCGCTCCACATCGGCCTCCCGCTGGCGGGCAGTGGCCAGCACTTGCTCGCGGTCGATGGTCACCCAGGCTTGCAGGTCGCCGTCCAGCGCGTCAATCCGCGCCAGCAGTGACTCAGCCAAGGCCACTGGCGAGAGGGTGCCCTGGCGAATCTGCGACGCCGCTTCGACTACGGAAAGCTCGTATGGCTCAGGCATTACGCCACCTCAATCAAGCGGAATGGGCAGAGGCAATCTCACGCCATGCCCGGTTCCGCGTTCCAAATTACAGGTTCCGTTCAGCCGTGGAGCAATGGCTCCATATCTGGATGAATATTTGCCTGCTCGACATCGGCGATTTGACGGGCCGTCGTCTGCAGAAAGTCTTCCAACTCCGCGGCCCGGTCTTCGCCGAACTCCGCTGCTGCCCGCCGACGCAGCTCTTGGTATATTGGCTCCGATTCGAGCCTCTGACTCATGTTACCTCCGTCCCGATAGACGGCTGCCCGCCATCGAGGATGCAGGCGGCTTACCGGCATTCTAAATCCGCCCTCATGCACGGTCAAACGCGGCAGGTTGGGCTCCGGCTGATATAATCTCGAAAACCCGCGAATTTTGAGACGAGGAGTATGTCATGGCTGACGACCTTTCCGGCATCCTTGAGTCCCCGGAGCATACGCTGCTGGCCAGCGTGGGCGGCAACACCGAAGGCCCGCTGTGGCACCCCGGCG
Source organism: Dehalococcoidia bacterium (assembly GCA_965249065.1). Classification (GTDB taxonomy): domain Bacteria; phylum Chloroflexota; class Dehalococcoidia; order Lucifugimonadales; family UBA3495; genus VXOI01. The sequence continues at coordinate 613,949 of CBDFLG010000002.1, forward strand.
GCTATCTGACCTTCGTTGACCTGTCCGGCAGCCGCCTGTTGCGCTGGGACGCCGACGGCGGCGCCAGCGTACTGCGCGAAGGCACCGGCGAAGGCAACGGCTGCGCCTTCGACCGCCAGGGCCGGCTGCTGATGTGCGAGGGCGCCGACCGTCGCCGCGTTACCCGCATGGACGCCGACGGGACCGTCACCCCCATCGCCGAACGGTGGCAAGGCCAGCGGTTCCACAAGCCCAACGATGTTGTCTGCCGCTCCGACGGCAGCGTCTACTTTACCGACCCGTCGCTGCGGCTGGAGCCGGAACTGCGGGAGTACGACTTCGCCGGCGTGTTCCGCATTGCCCCGGACGGCGAGGTGTATCTGGCCACCGACGGCTGCGAATATCCCAACGGACTGGCCTTCTCGCCCGATGAGTCGGTGCTGTACGTCGCCATCAGCCGCATCAGCCTAGACTGCCTGGGCGAAGAAGAGCGGGGCGAGGTCTGCAACCACCGCAAGATACGCGCTTTCGACGTGGCCGCCGACGGCTCGCTGAGCAACAACCGGGTGTTCGCCGATATGAGTTCGGCGGAGCCGGGCGTTCCCGACGGAATGAAGGTGGATACGGCAGGGCGCGTCTTCTGCACCGGCTCCGGCGGCATCTGGGTCTTCGAGCCGGACGGCAGCCACATCGGCGTCATCCGCGGGCCGGAGATTCCCCGCAACATCGCCTTCGGTGGCCCCGATTACCGCACTGTCTACACCACCCCGGGACAGTCGGTTTACAGCTTCCGGGTGACCACGCCGGGGGTGCAGCCGTAGAGTCCGAGGGTGAGCATTACCGGGTGGTGAACCCCACCGCCAGCCTGTATGATTGGCGCAAACCCCGAATCTGCACTCAGGAGTCGAATCGTGGCGTCAAGCAGAATTGTCGGTTCTGGCGACTACACCTACGAAATGAACGAGGACTGGGCCAAGCTGCCCGAAGGGTGGGAGATGCCCACCGCGGCGGTCTATGGCGATTCCCAAGACCGGGTCTACGCCTTCAACCGCGACCCGGACCATCCGGTATGCATCTTTGACAAGGACGGCAACTTCGTGTCGTCCTGGGGCGCTGGGCTGATTACCTTCGCCCACTCCATCCTGCTGGACAAGGACGACAACGTCTGGCTGGTGGACCGCAACACCCATGAAGTCCACAAGTACACCGGCGACGGGCAACACCTTATGACCATAGGCCAGAAGGGTGTGCGCTCCGACACCGGCGTTGGTCCCGATGACTACAGCTCCACGGCCTTCCAGTCGGTCACCCACGGCGGCCCCCCCTTCAATATGCCCGCCGGCATCGCCATCAACGATGCAGGGCAGATATTCATTGCCGACGGTTACGCCAATGCCCGCGTCCACAAGTTCACCCCACAGGGCGAGTTGATTCAGTCTTGGGGCAGCCCCGGCGACGGCCCAGGAGAGTTCCGGCTGCCCCACGGCATCTGGATTGACCGCCACGAGCGGGTGCTGGTGGCCGACCGGGAGAACGACCGGGTGCAGGCGTTCACCCAAGATGGTGAATACATCACCACATGGCCCAGCAAGCTGATTGGCCCGGCCCTCTTCTACATCGACTCCGACGATGCCGTGTACATCCCGGAGCATAACGGCGGGCTGTTCAGCGTGCTGTCGCTGGAGGGCGAAATCATCACCCAGTGGGGTTCGGAGTTGCACCGCTCCTGTCACGGGGTGTGGGCCGACTCCAGCAAGGACCTGTACTTCGTGATGCCCGGCGAGTGGGGCCGCAGCCGCCGCGTGGTGAAATTCCATCGCCGCTAGGCTGCGGGACTTGCAGGCGCATCGCGCAGTTTGCTATATTATTGCTGATGGGGCTGTAGCTCACTCGGGAGAGCGCTTCAATGGCATTGAAGAGGTAGAGGGTTCGATCCCCTCCAGCTCCACCAGCCGACGGTCGAATAGTGACATTAGGACATCATCGGGCCTCCTTTTTTAGGAGGCCTTTCTGTTTCCGTTGACTGTTCCCTTCTCTCCGCGCCGGGAGAAATTACATATCCTGTCCTCTGCTTTGCGTGCCGCTTTAGGGCCGAAGCGGGGCTGTCGCGCCGCAGCCATGAAACCTTGACGAACCGGCCGGTTGTGCATACAGTTTTCCTTAGCTCACAACCTTGGCCGTATAGGTTTGCAATGCCAATTTGCTTTTCGCACAGCTCTAGCCCCGCCGGAAGCGAGGTGCTGCCATGATGATGGAACACTTGGGTATCCGCTGGGGCTACGTGTTCCTGCGCTCCGCCAACTACCTGAAGCCCGATGAGTTCAACGAATTGATGATTCAGGCCGTGGAGATGTACTTGGGTAGCGAGTCCGAGCGGAAGGTGAAGCACGATAATTTCGAGGGCCGCTTGTTCACCGAAGGCCGCTACGAGATTATGGGCGGTCTGGGCGGCCAGCGCTTTGACGCCGACCTAGAAACGGTATACGGCCGCGACCAAGCAACCTTCCTGATCAACGAACAGACCGGAGGCACAGGCGCGCCGATTTCCGTGAACTGACAAAATCCCCCTCTCTCCCGGAGAAGGTCAGGGCGAGGGCGTCCCAACCAGAATCATCCATCATTGCGGAGCTTGAAATGTCTGCTGGAATCCCGTTTGCCCGGCAGGTGGGCCGCGTTCCATCCTCGGTAGTGCCTCTCGATGCTGGGGAAGAGGTGCGCTACCGCAACATTGCGGAAGAGGCGGTGACGGTGGACGTCCACCAGCACCCCTTCGTTCTGCCCGAAGCAATGGAGCAGCTTATTGACCTAGTGCGCGTTGGCCGCTACCAATGGGGCTACGAAGCGGCGCGGGCGGGCGGCTGGACCGCGGTAACCACCGCCAACGTGTTCGCCGGGCTGAAAAGCACGGCGGATATGTCCTTTGTGGAATACGAGGACGTTGCGGCGGAAGTGGGCGGCATGGTGGCCGACATGGCGGCGCAGGAAGGCGTGAACCGTATCGGCAGCGCCGCCGACATCGTGGCCGCCAAGCAACAGGGCAGCGTCGGCTTTATGCCCACGCTGGAACACCTGCCCATCGGCAACCGCATCGAGCGCCTCGACGCCCTGCACAGCATGGGAGTGCGGCTGGCCGGCATCACCTACAATCGCCGCAACTACATCGGCGACGGGCTGTATGAGCGCAACCCCGGCGGGCTGAGCGATTTTGGCATCGAAGTGGTGCGGCGCATGAACGATTTGGGAATGGTCATAGACCTGTCCCATGCCTCGCTGCCCACGGCGATGGACGCCATCGAGTTCTCCCGCGTCCCGGTGGTGTTCAGCCACAACGCCGCCTACGCACTGCGCCCCAACCGCCGCACCCGCCGCGACGAAGAGCTGGCGGCCTGCGCCGGGAAGGGCGGACTGATTTGCATTACCGCCGTGCCTAACTCGCTCAGCGACGACCCGGAGCAGGACATCGAGTGCGTCCTCGATCATTACGACTACATGGTCAATCTGGTGGGCGTTGACCACGTGGGCATCGGCACCGACACCACCATCGGCGACCACGTGGCCTTCCACAAGCTGATGCTGGGCCGCGACGGGCTGGCGGAGTATCCCGCTGCCTACCTGAACGGCCTGGAGTCGCCCGCCGACGGCGGCAACATAGTTCGCGGCCTCATCCGGCGCGGCTACCCGGACGACGACGTGCGCAAAATTATCGGCGGCAATGCCCTGGACCTCTTCCGCCGCGTGATTGGCTAGACCTTATGCCAAGTGCTGGGGAAGCTATCCGGCAGGTTCGGCGTGACGGCTGGACGTTGACGCGAACCCGCCGAAACGATAGACAATTTCAGCACCCGGAAAAGCCCGGTACAGTAACCATCCCTGGCCGTCCAAGCGAAGATTTACATCCAAAGACCCGGAGATTCGACGATGAATTGTCCTGATTGCAACGTTGCCCTGGATGAGCGCAAGTACCGGGGCATCGAAGTTGACCATTGCCCGCAGTGCCGGGGCTTGTGGCTGGACTTCGACGAACTGGACCTGCTGGAAGATACCGCCAACCAAGACGAAGTGCTGAAGGGAATGCGCGACTACGCCCGTCGCACCGGAGAGCGGCCCTGCCCGCACTGCGGCACGGCAATGGACGTCTTCAACTATCGCGCCCATAACCTGCCCATCGAACACTGCCCCAACGACCACGGCTATTGGCTGGACAAGGGCGAGGAAGAGCGGGTGCTGGACCTGATGAAGCAGCGCGCCCGCGATCTGCGCCGCTCCGAGTCCGCCGAACAGCAATGGTCCCGCTTCATGGAGCGAGGGGCCAGCCAAGGCGGTTTCCTCGACCGAATTAAGGATTTATTCGGCCGCTAGGCCCCCTCCGGCATCGTGGCCGTCCAGCTTGGACATAAAGGAGCGGACTGACTCCTCGGCGCGGCTGTAGTCATAGCTCGCGTAGCGGCGCTGCCGGAGCTGCACCACGTCGCCGTTGAAGAAGCGCTCGTACAGCGTTTGCCGTGAGCCGAACTGCGTTCCAATCAAGTCCCACGCCAGCCGGAATAGGGGAAGGCGCACGTCGGCCCCGACGGTTGCGCCCTGATAGTATTTCCCGATGTCGTCCGCCAGCGGCCCGGCCAGGTCGGCCTCGGTGGGGGTGAGCATCAGCCCGCTGGCCGCGAGCTGCTCCACAATGGAGGCCACTCGGGCATAGGCTTCGGGATACCAGTGGCGCATCGCAATCCACGGCTCCGGCGCGGGCCAGATTCCCTCGGCCCCCTCCAGCGGCGCGGCGTCAGCCTCCGCCGCCCGGAGATAGGCCCGCACCGTTTCAATGGTGTCGATGATTTCCGCCGTCTTCTCCTGCACGTGGCCGTAAACGCCGATGCCGATGGCTTCTGTGATGCCGTGGACGATACCGAGGATAAACTCCAGCTTGGCGATGTTCTTCACCGCCACCTGCTGCATATAGTGCCGCCACAGCGTGACCTGCGCCACCGTGCGGTTGGCAAGCTCCACGTCGTCGTAGACAAACACCCGTTCCCACGGCACCAGCACGTTATCGAACACAGCCATCGAGTCCATCTCGTCGAACTGCCCCGACAGCGGGTAATCGGCCAGCCGCTGGCCGCCGTCGTGGGATGGGCGGCAGATGAACTTCAGCCCCTTGGTTGCGGAGGGAATGGCGAAGCCGATGCAATACTTGCGGTCTTCCTCCACGTCGGGTCGCAGAGGACGGTAGACCGGGGCGAACATCTCATCCGAAAATGGGGCCAGGGTCGCCAGGTTCTTCGCGCCGCGCACCACCACGCCCTCGGCGCAGGTATCCACCACGCCGACGGCAATGTATGGGTCGGGAAGCTGCGACAGCGGTACGGCGCGGTTCACCTGCGGGTGGCCGAAGGCGTGGGTCAGGCACAGGTCGTTTTCCCGGACGTATTCGTGATAGGCCCGCACGTTCTCGGCGTAGAGCGGCTCTCGCTCGCCATAGAGGGCAGCCAGTTGGCGGGTGGCGGTCACCTGAATGTTGACGTAATCGGGAGTGCGCCCCAGCATCCCGTGACAAGACGCCGCCACAATTTCCAGCGCCCCGCGCCGTCGCAGCAGGTCGTCCTGGCTCTCCGGCACGAGGTAGGACAGCGCCACCGGCTCGCCGCTCTGAGGGGAGGCGAACGTCATCCTGTCGCGCAGTTCTGGCGAATGCTGGAGGTCGTAGATGCCGGCCAGCGTCCGAGCCATCCGCGACAGCTTGGGGTGAGCCGTAACGTCGGCGACCCGCTCGCCCTCCAGCCACACCTCCCGCCCGTCCCGCAGGCCTTGCAGGAACTGCTCCCCCGTGCGTACTGCCATCGGCGCATCTCCCTATGGCCAACTCTCTTCAGACCTTGCTGGTCTGTTAACGGGGCGCACGGCTGTGCGCCCCTACAAATGCAGTGGAATAAATGAGGAAGGGGCGCACAGCCGTGCGCCCTGATGTTGTGAACCGACCCTAACCGGGGTAGTTGTTGCTCCAGCTATCCACGCCGCAGACTTCCGACAGGGGGTTGCAAAAAGCTGTACGGAGCCGAACTCGCCACGACCGAATTTGTAGGGGCGCACAGCCGTGCGCCCTGACGTTGTGAACCGACCCTAGCCGGGGTAATTGTTGCTCCAGCCATCTACGCCGCAGACTTCCGACAGGGGGTTGCGCTGTACGGAGCCGAACTCGCCACGACCGAATTTGTAGGGGCGCACAGCCGTGCCCCCTGACGTTGTGAACCGACCCTAGCCGGGGTAGTTGTTGCTCCAGCCATCTACGCCGCAGACTTCCGACAGGGGGTTGCGCTGTACGGAGCCGAACTCGCCGCGGGGGTAGCCCAGCGGCATACAGTAGACCACCTGCGCCTCGCCCGGGATGCCAAACAGTTCGTGGACCCGCTCCTCGACTACCGGGTGCAGCGTGGCGATGGTGCCGCCGATGCCGAAGGCCCGCGCCGCCAGCAGCATATTCTGCGCCGACGGGATGACCGATCCGGCGGCCTGCGCCCCTTTGGCCATAGCGCACACCAGCACCATCACCGGAGCGATGCCGATTTCGTTAGCCATCCGCATCGCCGAGCGCATGGGGTTTTTGCCGGGCGGGATGTCTTCCGGCCCCATGATGCCCGCGTCGGCCCGCTTGGCCCACCAGGCTTCGTGATACAGTTCGGCCAGCTTGCCCCGCACTTCGGCGCCCTTCACCACGATGAAGCGCCATTGCTGGTTGTTGCCGCCGTTGGGCGCCCGGATGGTCGCCTGCATGATGTCTTCCATCACGTCGTCGGGAATCGGATCGGGCTTGAAGCGGCGGATGGCCCGCTGGGTGAACATCGCCTCGCCCAAGGGAATCGTGTTCAGACGGTCGGCGGTAGTCATAGGTAACTCTCCTGATTTTTTGTTAGACGGCAGAAGGTATTGGGCAGTCGCGGGGTTCGGCCAGCAGGCGCCCGTAGCCATGTACCGGCTCGTCAATTCCGGCCAGGGCCAGCGCGCGCCACAGCGTGGCCGAATGCGAGGTGACCACCGGCTTGCCGATGGAGTCCTCCAGAGCCTGCGCCGTAGCCATGGCGTCAAAGTTCATGCAGCTTATGAACAGCCCGTCCGCATTCCCGCCGCTGTCTTGCCAGGCTTCCAGGGCGAATCGGTAAATCTCGGCAGGCGGCACGGCGGCGAACTCGGCGGCGGTTTGCAGCCCCATCCCCGACGCCGCCACGGTCTCGATGCCAGCCTCCGCCAAGTAACGGCTCTCCGCTTCGTGGTAGCTGTGCGGGTAGGGGCTGGTCAGCGCCACGCGGCGAATGCCCAAGTGCTGCAACGCTTCCGCTGCGGCCAGCATGGTCGAAGTGGTGGGAGATCCCCATTGCCGCTCCATATCGGCGCAGAACTCGCGGTCTTTCGCCAGCCCGCGTTGCGCCCCGCTCACGGTGCAGCAGTAGGCAATGGAATCCATGCCCGCCGAGGCGAGTTCCTGCACCGCCCGCGACGAGTTGCTCTCCATTTCCAGCAGGGCCTCCAGCCCGTGGTCGCCGCCCAGCATCACCCGGCTGGCGAAGAAGCCCACGCCGGGGACGGCTCGCGGGTAGCGAAGCTCCGAGACCGTCGAAGCGCTGACCACCACCAGCCCGATTTTGGCTTTAGGCGACAACTCTTCAAGGGTTCCATTGACGTATGACATAATCGCCCTCACCCTAACCCTCTCCCACAGGGAGAGGGGACTTGCAGTCCTGTTCCCCGGACAGAGGTAACTTTGGACATTGCGAGAATCCTCTGAAATGTTACCACACACCCGTTGCGTGGTTGATATTGATATAATATCGCGGAACCGCTAGACAAAAACGGCCCGGCGGGCCAAAGACGGAAGGCGGGGCGCAGGAGGATGCCGTGGCCGACAGCACTAACGCTTGGGATGCCGAAGCCGTCTATCAACGGCTTGGCGTCACGCCCATCATCAACGCCGCCGGTTCCATAACCCGCTTGGGCGGGACCCGGACCCGGCCCGAAACGCTGGAGCTGATGTCACGGGCGGCGCGGGTGATGGTGAACATTGACGAGCTGAACCAAGCGGCGGGAAAGGAAATCGCCCGCCTTACCGGAGCCGAAGCCGGCTTCGTATGCAGCGGAGCCGCCGGAGGGCTGTTATTGCAGGCGGCAGCCTGTATCACGGGCAACGATCCGGTGAAGATGCGCCGGCTCCCCGACACCGAGGGAATGAAGAACGAAATCGTCATCCATACGATGCACCGCTTCCCCTACGATCAAGCGTACCGCGCCGCCGGGGCCAAGTTGGTGGAGTTCGGCGATTACCTGTTCGCCCACCCCTGGCAGCTTGAGGGCGCGATCAACGAGCGCACCGCCGCCGTCGCCTATCTGTGCGCTCCCTTCTCCAGCAACAGAGTGATGCCGCTGGAGCAGGTTTGCGAGATCGCCCAAGCCCATGACGTGCCGGTCATCGTGGACGCCGCTTCGATGCTGCCGCCCCGCGCCAATCTCTACCGCTACCTGCGCGCCGGGGCCGACATGGTGGTCTACAGCGGCGGCAAGGGAGTGCGCGGCCCCCAAGGCAGCGGCGTCCTTGTAGGCCGCGCAGACTTGATTGAGGCCGCCGCCGCTCAGGCAAACCCCGCTCAGTTCCTGGGGCGCGGCATGAAGGTGGCCAAAGAGGAAGTCATCGGACTAGTGGCGTCGCTGGCCGCTTTCGTCGAGGAAGACGAAGCGGCCGAGATGGCGGCCTACCGCGAAATGGCCCAGACAGTAGTGGACGCGCTGGTGGAACTGCCCGGACTGCGCATAACCCTGGAGCACGACGGCGCCAACTACCTGATACCCCACGCTGTGATACGCTTCTCCGAGGAATGGCGCGGCCCTTCGCGGGGCAGCATTGCCGCCGCTATGGAGCATGGCAGCCCGCAGATACACCTCCACTATTTGGGCGGCCCGCAAGAGCTGGCCGTTGACCCTCTGAACCTGACCGAAGAAGAAGTCGGTGTGGTTATCCGTCGGCTGCGGGAGGAACTTACCCGGTAGCTAACACAATTGTGCCATCCGGGGGACGCGCTCATCCTAACTCTCTCCCGGAGGGAGAGGGAACATAAATTCAGGAGTGAACAATGTCCATCAAAATTGACCTGCGTGTGCCGCCATGCAAACCCGGGCCGATGGTGGCCGACTTTGTGAAGCAATGCGAGGATGCCGGGTTTGACGGCGTTGGCATCCTCGACTCGCAACTGCTGGAGCGCGACTGCTTTGTCAGCATGGCCGCGGCGGTGCAGGCCACCGAGCGGATTCAGGTGGCCTCGGCGGTCACCAACCCGGTAACTCGCCATCCGTCGGTGGTGGCCTCTGCGGCGCAGACGGTGGCGGAACTGGCTCCCGGACGGGTGCAGCTATGGATTGGCCGGGGCTACAGCTCCACTGCCACCGTGGGAATCCCGCCCGCCACCGTCCGGCAGATGCGCCAGTCCGTCATCACTATGAAGGAACTGATGTCTGGTGATATGGTTTCCTTCGGCGACGCCTCCAGCCGGATGCGCCACGGCGGTGAAGTTCCCGCGCCTCCCGTCTACATCGCCGCCACCGGCCCCAGGGTTATGCGCGTTGCCGGTGAGGTCTGCGACGGCGCGCTGCTGATGACTGGCATCCACCCCGGAGCGGTGGCCGAAGCCCGCGAGCTCATCGCCGACGGCGCCCGCGCCGCCGGGCGCAACCCCGACGACATAGAAACAGTCTTTACGGCCACCACCATCATCAGGGACGACCTCAAGGAAGCCCGCGAAATCGCCCGCCCACTGGCCGTGCAGCGCCTGATGGAAAACACCTACCAACGCTGGCTCAAGGCCGCCGGTATAGAACTAGGCGACCTGGAACTGCCCGCCGGTCTTTGGGACCTCTACCCTGATGTCCCCCACGCCGAGGACTGGGAGAAAGCGCAGGAGCTTTGCGCCTTCCTGCCCGACGACGCCCTGGCAGCGCTGTGCGACACCATGGGACTGATAGGCACCCCGGAGTATTGCGCTGAGCGCATCAGAAAGGCGGAGCAGGAGGGACTGACCCATCTATACCTGATGACCGGCGCAACCTACGAGTTCGCCACCGGCGAACTGGCCGCCTTCCGCGACCACATCTTCCCAGCCCTAGACCGCAAAGAGGACTAAACTTGCCGGGCGCATAGGCACTCTTTGCAATATGTGCCGGACTTGCAAGAAGAAACCATAATGTTTGGCTCGAATGAAAGGATTGGACAAAGCGGTTCAGGCAGCCGCGGGTCGGTCCTTGGTTTTGCTGTTTGGCGGGGCGCCGGATCGTTGGCGGCGCTGCTGCTTCTGGCCGCGGCGGTAACTCTGCTGGTGGCCTGCGGCGGCAATTCAGAGCCTGCCCGGAGCCAGCCAGCCGGTTCTGCCGAGGGAGGTCTGGAAGTCGTTGACATCGTGCGGCAGTTGACTCCCTCGGTGGTGCATGTGTTTACCGAATCGAGCGCTGCTGGCACTGGCGCTTTCAACCAGTTGACACCCAGCACCGGAGTAGGGACAGGCATCATTCTGCGGCCTGACGGACACCTGCTGACCAGCAACCACGTCATTGCGGGGGCGGACTCCATCACTATCACGCTGCACAACGGCGAAAGTTACCCTGGCCGTCTGGTGGGCGGAGATTCCAACCCCGACGTGGCTATCGTCAAAATCGAGGCGTCCGGGTTGCAGCCTGCCCGAACCGGCAGCGCTGCCGGTCTCGAGGTTGGCGAGGATGTCATCGCCATCGGCCACGCCCTAGCCCTGGCCGGCGGCCCCACGGTCAGCAGGGGCGTAATCAGCGCTCTAGGCCGCTCGATAGACGCCGGCCTGCAGGACACGTTCGTAGACCTGATCCAGACCGACGCATCCATCAACCCCGGCAACAGCGGCGGCCCGCTGGTCAACCGGCACGGAGAGGTTATCGGCGTAAATACCGCCGCCATCCAGGGAGGCCAGGGCATCGGATTCGCCATAAACATTGACGACGCCATGGCCGTGTCCTTGCAGCTAATCGAGAAGGGCTATGTTGAGCGGGGCTTTCTCGGCATCTCGCCGGTGAATCTCACCCCTGCCATCGCAACCCAGATTGGAGTCCCGATCTATGAGGGAATTGTGGTTGCCCGCGTGGTGGAAAACTCGGGCGCCCATGTCGCCGGGCTGCAAGGTGAGGACGTCATCGTAGCGATGGGCGGCCATGATATTCGAAATACCGGCGACCTCTCGAAATTCCTGTTGGATAACCTGCCAGGCGATCAGGTGTCAGTCCGTATCTATCGCGGCGACCTGGAACTGGAAACCGAGGCAACTTTGGGGGAGCGGCCCACGCCATAGCGTAAAATTAAAGACGATGCGCTCACCGCTCGGCACACTTGGGGCAAGCAGGAAAGTCATTTTGGATTGGGCGGCGAAAGGCCCAATATCCCGGCCCTTCAGTAGATGACAGATTAGGCGGCTTTGGATACCATACCAACAGCCGGGGCGAAGCGTCGGCGGCCCTCCATGTGGGCGATGAATTATTCTCGGGCGGAGCCGGAGCGGATGACCCGGCAACGTCCTTGCAGGGGAAAGCGTTGACCGTTTCGGCTATTGACCAACTTAGCATAAACACCCTTCGTTTTCTGGCGGTGGACACTGTGCAGAAGGCGCGATCAGGGCATCCGGGCGCGCCTATGGGGGCAGCGCCCATGGCCTACGTGCTGTGGGACCGCTTCCTGAAACACAATCCTGCCGATCCGCATTGGCCCGACCGCGACCGCTTTGTGCTTTCCGCCGGCCACGCTTCGGCCATGCTGTACTCGTTGCTGCACCTGACCGGCTATGACCTGCCGATGGAACAGTTGCAGCAGTTCCGGCAGTGGGGCAGCAAGACCCCCGGCCACCCCGAGTACGGGCAGACTCCCGGCGTCGAAGTCACCACCGGGCCGCTGGGGCAAGGCTTGGCCAACGCCGTCGGCATGGCCCTCGCCGAACGGTGGCTGGCCACCCGGTTCAACCGCCCCGGCCACGAAATCATAGACCATTACACCTACGCCGTCGTTTCCGATGGCGACTTGCAGGAAGGCGTCGCCTCCGAAGCCGCTTCGTTGGCCGGCACGCTGGGGCTGGGCAAGCTCATACTCATCTACGACGACAACGAAATCTCCATAGAAGGCGACACCAACATAACCTTCCTTGAAGACGTGCCTCGCCGCTTCGAGTCCTACGGGTGGCAGGTGCTGGGCGGCATGGACGGCCTTGACTTGGACGCCGTAACCGCCGCCATTGCCGAGGCCAAAGCCGAGCCTGACAAGCCCAGCCTCATCGTCTGCCATACCGTCATCGGCTACGGCAGCCCGAACAAGGCCGGCACCGCCGGAGTCCACGGCGCGCCCTTGGGCGACGAGGAGGTGGGCCTTACCAGGCAGCAGTTGGAATGGCCCTATTCCGAAAGTTTTACGGTTCCCGGCGAGGTTTGGGAACATCTGGGCAAGGCCAGAGAACGGGGACGGCAGCGCCAAGAGGAATGGCAAGTCTCGCTCGCCCGTTACCGGGAAAGCTACGCCGAAGCAGCCAGCCAGTTGGACGCCGCCCTCAGCGGAAGTCTGGCCCCAGGCTGGAACAGCGGCTTGGCCGGACTGTTCGACGACGGCAAGGCAGTGTCCACCAGGGAGGCGTCAGGCCGGGTGATGAACGCCATCGCCGGCGCCGTCCCGAACCTCATTGGCGGTTCCGCCGACCTGGCCCCCTCGACGCTTACCATCCTGAACAATGAGGGGCACATAGGCCCAGGCAATTTCGACGGTCGCAACCTGCACTTCGGAGTCCGCGAACACGCTATGGGCGCGGTGTCCAACGGTATCGCCGTCCACGGCGGCGCCATCCCCTACGCTTCCACCTTCCTGATTTTCTCCGACTATATGCGCCCGGCCCTGCGCCTCAGCGCGTTGATGGGCCAGCAGGTCATCTACGTGTTCACCCACGATTCCGTTGGTTTGGGGGAGGATGGGCCAACACACCAGCCCATCGAACACCTGATGTCCCTGCGCGAAATGCCCGGCCTGGTGGTCATCCGCCCTGCCGACGCCACCGAGACTGCGGCGGCGTGGCAAGCAGCCCTGGAGCGGCGCGACGGCCCCACCGCCCTCGCCCTGAGCCGTCAGAACCTGCCGGTGCTGGACAATTCGACGGGATCAGGAGGCGCAGGTTGCCTTGCGCCGTCCGAAGGCGCGGCCAAAGGCGGCTATGTCCTGTGGGAAAATGCCCCCGTATCCGATAAAGAAGGGCCGCAGGTCATCATCATCGCCACCGGCTCCGAAGTTCACATCGCGCTGGAAGCCGCCCAAACTCTCAAGGAAGAAGGCATAAAGGCCCGTTTGGTCTCCATGCCGTCGTGGGAACTGTTTGAAGCGCAGCCCAAAGAGTACCGCGACGCGGTGCTTCCGCCCAGCCAGCGGGCGAGGCTGTCCGTGGAGGCGGGCGCAACCAACGGCTGGGCCCGCTACGTGGGTCTGGACGGAGCGTCCATCGGAATGTCAACCTTCGGGGCCTCGGCCCCCGGGGGCGTGCTGCTGGAGCAGTTCGGTTTCACTGCCGCGCGGGTTGTCGAGGAAGCCCGCAAGCTGGTCCATGGTGAGCAGGCGTGAGTGAACCAACTCCCGGCGAACTGGTATCCGGTAACCCGGCCGCCTCCGATGCGGTCCGGCGGGCGCTGGACGACCTTGCCGGGCGACGTGTCGCGCAGCGCGTTCGGGAGCGCGACCACACCGTGTGGCGCCCGGATCCTCGGGAAATCGCAGACCGGCTGGGCTGGCTGGATGCCGGCGGCTTCCTGCGCCCTCACTTGCCGGAACTGGACGCCTTCACCAGCGAAATCCGAGGCGAGGGCTACCGCGACGTGGTCTTGCTTGGCATGGGCGGCAGTTGCCTCGGCCCCGAAGTTTTGCGCTGCGCCTTTGGCCCCACCCCCGGATTCCCCCGGCTGACTATGCTGGACTCCACCGTGCCGGAGCAGGTGGCCGCCGTCGTCGCCGCGATTGACCCCTCGCATACCCTGTTCATCGTTTCCTCCAAGTCCGGCGGCACTATCGAGACCCTTTCCTACTACCGTTACTTCCGCGACCTAGCAGAGGCGGCTTTGCTTGAAGGCGGGGCCGGACGGAATTTTGTCGCCATCACCGACGCCGGTACTCCTCTGGAGCGTCTGGGAAACGAGGCGGGCTTCCGGCGTGTATTCCTGAACCCTGCGGACATCGGAGGCCGCTACTCGGTGCTCTCTTGGTTCGGGATGCTTCCGGCGGCATTGGCGGGCATAGACGTGGCGCGTTTGCTTGACAGCGCCGCTTCCATGCGAGACCAGTGTTTGGGTGATGACGCCGAATCCAACCCCGGCCTGCAACTAGGGGCGCTGTTGGGAGCGATGACCCTGTCGGGCCGGGACAAGGTAACGCTGATTACGCCCCCTCCCGTCGAGAGCTTCGGCCTCTGGGTCGAGCAGATGATTGCCGAGAGCCTGGGCAAGGAAGGGCGCGGCATTGTGCCGGTGGCCGGGGAGCCGCTGCTTCCACCCGAAGCCTATGGCGACGACCGGCTGTTTGTCTATCTGCGGACCGGCGGCAGCGATGACGCGGACGACGCCGTGGGTCGGCTGGTAGCGAAGGAACATCCGGTGGTGCAGCTTGAACTGGCTGACTGCTACGGCTTGGGGGCTGAGTTCTTTCGCTGGGAGTACGCCACCGCGATAGCCGGTTCGATGCTGGATGTTCACCCCTTCGACCAGCCCGACGTACAGGGGGCAAAGGACAACACCGACGGCTTGCTGGACACCTACCTGAGCCAAGGGCGCCTGCCGGAACGCGCCTCGTCCGGCTCCATAGCGGCGCTGCTGGAGCAGGCCCGGCCCGGCGACTATTTCGCCATAATGCCCTACATACCGCTGGATGCCGAGGCGGACAGGCTGCTGCACGAACTGCGATCAAAGGTCATGCAACGATTCCGCATTGCCACCACCGTCGGTTACGGCCCGCGTTATCTGCACTCAACCGGGCAGTTGCACAAGGGCGGCCCCGCATCGGGCCTGTATCTCCAACTGACGATGGGCGGGCGCCAGCGGTTGCCAATACCGGGCCAACGGTACGGGTTCGACATTCTCGCTACAGCCCAGGCCATTGGCGACTACCAGGCCCTAACCAACCTAGGCCGCCGCCTGATTACCGTTAATCTGGGCGACAACGTCACCGGCGGGCTGCGCCGCCTCCTCGACGAACTTTAACGGCCCCCGAGTTCGCTCCCTTCAAAGATGCGGCAAGGGCGGGGGCAATTCATCGCGGCAGCTAAGTTAAGGAGTCGCTTCTTTGGAACTGGGACTTGTTGGATTGGGGCGCATGGGCGCAAACATGGCGCGGCGGCTGATTCTCGGCGGACACCGGGTCGTCACCTATGACCTGGATTCAGAAGCCGTAACCGCCAGCGTGGAGTATGGCGCCGAAGGAGCCGCGTCGCTGGCCGAACTGGTCTCCCTCCTGACGCCACCGCGCGCGGTGTGGCTGATGCTTCCCGATGGACGGCCCACCGGGGACACCATAGACACCCTGACCCCTCTGCTCTCCCCCGGCGACGCCATCCTGGACGGCGGCAACTCCAACTACAAGGACACCATGCGCCGCGGCCAGCAACTGGCCGGGCAGGGCATAGACCTCATAGACGTGGGAACCAGCGGCGGCATCTGGGGGCTGGCCCATGGCTTCTGCCTGATGGTGGGTGGGGCTGATGAAGCGGTGCGCCGTCTGGAGCCAGCCTTCCGCACGCTGGCCCCGGGCGATGATGTTGGCTACTGCCACGTCGGCCCCAGCGGGGCGGGCCACTTCGTCAAAATGGTGCACAACGGCGTGGAGTACGCCCTGATGGAGTCCTACGCCGAGGGCTTCGAGCTTCTGGCCGCCAAAGAAGAGTTCGACCTCGACCTAGCCGCCATCGCCGATACTTGGCGCTACGGTAGCGTCGTCCGCTCTTGGCTGCTGGAACTGGCCGCCGCCGCGCTGAAGGAAGACCCCAGGCTGGAAAGCCTGCAAGCCTACGTGGAGGATTCCGGTGAGGGACGGTGGACCGTCGAGGAGTCGGTGGAGCTGGCCGTGCCAATACCGGCCATTACCGCGGCTTTGCAGCAGCGTTTCCGCTCGCGGCAGGACGGGCCGTTGGGAGCCAAGCTCTTGGCTGCGCTGCGGCAGCAATTCGGCGGCCACTCTGTCCGCCACAGCGGCTGATAACCTGCCCCAAGACAGGTGCGCGATAGAAAAGCAAACCACTACCATCGTTATTTTAGGCGCTTCGGGCGACCTGACCACAAAGAAGCTGGCCCCGGCCCTGGCCGACCTCTACGCCAAGGGGCGGCTGGGGCCGGAAGTGCGGATTGTGGGCGTGTCTCGCAGCGAAATGACCGCGCAGGAATTTCTGGCCTCCTTCTACGAAGGCTTCGGGGATGCGGCGGACTTTCCTCCTGCGCCCGAAGTGTGGGCCGATTTTTCCAGCCGGATTCATTGCTGCTACGGCGATGTCATGGCTCCCGACGGCCTGGCCGAACTGGACCGCACCCTGGCCGAAGTAGAATCGCCGGACACGCCTGCTAACCGGCTCTACTACCTGGCCCTTGCCCCATTCCTGTTTGCGCCCGCTGTCCTCTCCTTGGGCAAAGCTGGCTACAACGTGGAAAAGGACTGCTGGCGCCGCGTAGTAGTGGAAAAGCCCTTCGGCATAAACTTGGAGACTGCAAAGGAGCTTAACCACGCCATCCACTCGGTCTTCGCGGAGCATCAGGTCTACCGCATCGATCACTACTTGGGCAAAGAGACGGTGCAGAACCTGCTGGTCTTCCGTTTCGCCAACGCCATCTTTGAGCCTATCTGGTCTCGAAACTACATAGACAACATACAAATCACGGTGGCGGAGTCCCTATCCATCGCCGAGCGGGCTGCCTACTACGACAACGCCGGCGTGTTGCGGGATATGTTCCAGAGCCACCTGCTCCAGTTGGTTGCAGTGGTGGCGATGGAGCCGCCTTCCACTTTCGAGGCCGATGCCTTGCGCAACGAGAAAGTCAAGGTTCTGGAGGCCGTGCGGCACATCCCGGCGCCGGAGGCGGCGGACCACGTCGTTCAGGGGCAGTACGAGGGCTATCTGGACGAAGCGGGCGTGCCTCCCGGTTCCCGGACTGCCACCTACGCCGCCCTGCGTCTGGACGTGGATAACTGGCGGTGGCAGGGAGTCCCCTTCTATCTGCGTTCCGGCAAGGCCCTGAACAACAAGCGGACCGAAGTGCTGATCCAGTTCCGCCGTCCTCCCCATCTCATCTTTCCCCAAGGCCGAAGTGGAGACATCCGCTCCAACACCCTGTCAATATGCCTCCAGCCCAACGAGGGCGTCCACCTAGAGTTCCAGGCCAAGGCGCCGGACTCGACCCTCGACCTGCGCCCGGTGAATCTGGAATTTCACTACGAAGATTCCTTCGGCGGCCAACAAATTCCCGACGCCTACGAACGTCTGCTGCTGGATGCGCTGAACGGCGATGCCTCGCTATTCATCCGCAGCGACGAAATTGAACAGTCCTGGAGTATTATGGACCCGATCATCGAAGGGTTATCCCTGCCGTCTGCCCGCCCGCCGGAAATCTACGACCCAGGCAGCGAAGGGCCGTTTTCCGCTGATGATTTCCTGGCCCGTGACGGCAGGGCCTGGTTGGGCAACTGCGTGGGCGGATAATCGGGAAGATAAAGTGACCAACATCACATTCGGCGCCCAACTCAATATGAGAGCAAAAACATGACCGAATTCCGTATCGGCGTAGACATCGGCGGCACCTTCACCGACATCGTATTTCTGGGGAGCGACGGGCGGGTGTTGACCCGCAAGGTCGCCAGCACACCCGACGATTACAGCCGCGCCGTGCTTGACGGCCTCCGCGCCGGTATGGAAGAGCTGGACATCGCGCCCAGCGCCGTGACCGAGGTGGGCCACGGCTTCACCGTCGCCACCAACGCCATAATCGAGCAGAAGGGCGCACACACCGCCCTCATTACCACCGAGGGCTTCCGGGACGTTCTGGAGTTCAGGCGCAACCGCACGCCCCGGCTCTATGACCTTTACTACGAGAAGTCCCCAACGCTGGTGAAACGTCAGTACCGGCTGGAAGTGGGCGAACGGCTGAACTTCCGGGGCGAGGTGCTGCGCCCCCTAGACACCGGCGACGTAGACCGGGCGGTGCAGGCGGTGCTGGACAGCGGCGTCGAGTCGGTGGCGGTCTGCCTGCTGCATTCCTATGCCAACCCGGTCCATGAGCAGTACGTGGGCCAAGTCCTGCGGGAGCGCGCCCCAGGGGTCATCCTGACCTTGTCCTCGGACTTGCTGCCGGAAATGAAGGAATACGAACGCACCAGCACCACGGTCATTAACAGCTACGTCCGCCCGGTGGTAGAGCGCTATTTGATGCTGCTGACCGAGGGGCTGGCGGACATGGGCGTAACCGTGCCGCTGTCTGTGATGCAGTCCAACGGAGGGCTGGCTACTTCCGCCATTGCCATGGAGCGTCCGGTCTACTGTATCGAGTCCGGCCCGGCCGCCGGTGTGGTCGGCGCGTTCCACTTGGGGCGGCGGCTGAATATGCCCAATCTGATGACGCTCGACATGGGCGGCACCACCGCCAAGGCATCCATCATCGAGAACGGCGAGATGCTGCAAGCGCCGGAGTACGAAGTCGGCGGCGGCATCAGTGTGGGCCATCGGCTGCTGCGGGGCAGCGGCCACATCCTGCGGGTGCCGGCCATCGACTTGGCCGAGGTGGGCGCAGGTGGAGGCAGCATCGCCACCGTCGACCGCAGCGGCTCCCTCCGCGTGGGCCCACAGAGTTCTGGGGCCTTTCCCGGCCCGGCCTGCTACCGTCTGGGCGGGCAGGACGCCACAGTCACCGACGCCGACGTGCTGCTTGGCTACCTTAACCCGCAGCACCTGCTGGCCGGCGATTTCCCCATCGACGCCGAACTGGCCCGGCAGGCCGTTTCCGACAACGTGGCGCGACCTCTGAACCTGTCCGACGTGGAAGCGGCCCACGGAATCCATCTGCTGGTCAACTCCAACATGGGGCGGGCGCTGCGGGCGGTTTCCAGCGAGCGGGGCCGCGACCCGCGCCGCTTCGACCTGATATGCTTCGGCGGCGGTGGCCCGGTTCACGCCGTCGGTCTGGCCGAAATGCTGGACATAACGCGAGTGGTGGTCCCGCCCTTCCCCGGCGTGTTCAGCAGCTTTGGCCTGCTGGTGGCCGACGTGGAGCATCATTTCGTCCAGACCCATTTCAAGACCTTCGACGAACTGGACCTGCCCACCTTGGCCGGGCTGGTGGAAAACCTGTGGGAAGAAGGCCGCCGCCAACTCAGGCTGGAAGGCTTCGACGACTCACGGCACGAACTGATAACCCAGGCCGACATGAAGTACGAGGGACAAGTATCCGACCTCACCGTCGCAGTGCCGCCCGGCCCCTTCACCCAAGAGACGCTGACCGCTATGGCGGAGAATTTCGACCGCGAACACGAACAGTCTTTCGGCTACCGCACCGACGCCAGCTATCAACTGGTCAACGTGCGTGTCCTCGCCCGCGGGCTGTCGGAACAGTCTCGGATGCCGGAGCGGTTCGAGCTGGCCGCCCCGCTCTCCATACAGAATAGTAGCGGCGGCCCAGCCTCGCGCCCGGTCTACTTCGGCCCCAACCGCGGCTGGGCCGATACCCCCATTGCCAGCCGCCCCAGCCTCTCCGGTAATGCCGCCGCCGGGCCGCTGATTATCGAGGAGTACGACTCCACGACGGTAGTTCCGCCAAGTTGGAGCGCCACAGTGGACGAGGCCAGCAACATCATCCTGGAGCGAGGATAAAATCTCAACGCCCAGAGCGCGGAAGTGGCTCTTTGCGGCGGGGATATTGGCCGTTGTTGCGGCAGGGCTGGTTTACTGGTTTCTGTTGGGTGTGCAGGATAAAGATTGCGAAGAAACCAGCGACCGCGATCCCGCCATAGTGAAGGTGGGCAAGGAATGTCTTCGGATGTCCGAATACTCCGCCCAGCTCCAGGCCGCGCTTGACGGCATAGAGGTAGAGGCCAAACTCCAAGCCCAAGAAGAAGTAGAAGGGAACTCTGAGTGGGCTGACGGCTTCAGGGCGAGAAACGGCCTGATAATCCAGTTCGGTCTGGAAAACGTGGCCCTAGCCAGGTTGATTCTTGATTCAGCGCTCTACCAGAAGGCAGTCGCCGAGGGGCACGCGCCCACCGACGGAGACATTGCAGTCAAGCGTGACCTAGAGCGGAAGGAGTCTGAGAGCCTCCCGGCCTTGCTTGAGCTCAAGAGATTGGCGGAAGAGTCAGACTTGGCCGGGTTTACGGAACTGCTGGAAAGGGCAGACCTTCCAGACTTCGAGTACTTGGCGGGGGAGGACGACCTGCTTGCGCTAATGGAATCGTTGGCGGAGTCAGATTTCTCCGGTTTTAAGGAAGGGGTTGAACAGTGGAACGCCTACTTGGAAACCGTAGGCGTCGAACGCTACTGGAACGAGATTTACATTGCGGAAGCCCGCCGCTCGATGGCGGTTGGCAAGTTGAATTCATCCGTGCTGGACATCAGCGCCGACGGGCCTTATGAAATAGCCGGTATCGTTTGGCTGGATTTTCAGCAAGAGGTGCTGGACGGCGCCGGCATTAAGCTCACCGGCGCCGCTCCGCACTCCGTATCAGTGGAGAGTGCCCGCGCCTACCTGGCCGCGTCTCAAGGGCTGGAGCGGGATGCCCTGAATGAAGAATACCGCAGGCTTGCGGAGCAACGCAGGGAAAGACAGCGGAAACAGCGACTGACGCCGGCTCCTACGCGCTTGAACCCGAACTAATCCGCCCCGGCCCATGCCACGCCGTTGATCACCAGCTTTTGGAACTCCGGCGTTTCGAAGCTGCGGCCATCGTGGCCCAGCAGCAGCACGAACACCTTGCCCTGCCCGTAGCCGCGCGTCCAACCCAGCGGATAGGTGCCGCCAGGCATGAACGTAGGAGCGCGATCGGGACCCCAGGGCCAAGTGCCTTCCTCGGCGTCGGCGGTGAGGAAAACGTCGTTGCCCTCGTTGATGTGGCAGCCCATGTACAACTCGTCGTTGGTGGAAAAATCGGCAACCCCGGCAGTTCCGGCGTGGCCCGGGTTGCTGACATTTACCTTCATCTCGCTGTAGGGCGGGTGATAGCTGGTGCCGCTAATCCAGCCGCCGCCGGTGATTTCGTGGTATTCAGCCCAGCCGGAAGGGGCGCATCCGGCGATGTGCAGGCAAACGAAGCCCTTGCCGGACATAACGTAGCTTTTCAGCCCTTCTTGTTCCGCCGCTTTCAATGACCAGTCTCCAAAGTCCGGCACGTTTTCCCGCCGGGTGTTGAACACCAGCGCGTCGTATGCGCCCATTCCCGGCGTGTCGGCCAGAATCGAGGCGTCTTCCGTTACCGTGACGTCGTGCCCTGCGCCTTTAAGGAAGCCCTCCAGCACTGGCGTGGATTCTTCGTAGGGGTGCCTGCCCCCGGAAATTACCAGCAGTTTCATCGAATCATCTCCTGATTTTGATTTGGAAGCCCGGCCATCCTTCGACAAGCTCAGGACGAACGGGACGAACGAGTTGATTTTGCCAAAGCCCGGTTAGAACTGCGCCGCCAGTTCCCGGTTGCCCTCGATGGTAATGCTTCCGGCGGCCGCGGCCTCTTCGACGCTGAAACGCCCGTAGGCCAGCAGGGCGAAGGTGGAGCCGTCGCAGGCGAAGGTAACGTCGGCGGCGTCGGCGGCGCTGGATTCCATCCGCAGCTCGCCGCCGCCGGCCACGATGTCATAAGCCGCGCCGTCGGTCAAACGGAACCGGAAACGCGCCGGCTGGGCGATGCCCGCGCCGGGCTGGAACAGCCGCCCCACCACGAAGCCGGGCAGCAGGTCGAGCACCGCCGGCATAACGGCGTCGGGCAGCTTGGCCGACGCCTCCAGCCGCGAGCGGATGTCCCACTCGTGGACCACCATCTCGGTGAGCCGGAGGCTAAGATACTTGCTCACGGAGAGAATCGCGGCGGCGTGATAGCAAGGCTTGCCCCAGTCGTCCGGCCCCAGCCCGGACACCAGCGAGTCCAGCCGCTCGCACTGCTCTGCGAAGGTGTCCACCAGCGATTCCCCCAGGCTCTCGCGTATGGTAACGGCGCGGGCAGCGTTGGCGGCCATCCGGGCGGTCATGTCAGTTTCCTGGGGCGGAGGCATCCCTTCCGGCGTCGAGGAATCGCCTTCCAAACCCCGCGCTATGTTGCCGGAAAACGTCTCCACGGCCGAGATGAGATGGGCCACCACGTCGGCGTTGCTCCATGCGTCGCAGGCGCTCTGTGTTTCCCAATCGGCGGGCGACAGACCCCGGAAGTATTCCAGCAGGCGGGCCGACTCGGAGCTTACCAGCGCGGCGCGATCTTCGGCAGTTGTCATTCAGGCTCCTCCGGTTGCGTTGGGTATGTTAGGGTTGGGAGGGTACGCCCCCACCCTAGCCCTCTCCCAGCGGGAGAGGGGACTTGCTTGTGTCCCCTAGCTTGCCAGGCCCTAGCTTGCCAGAAAGGATAGCAGTTCACGGTTCACGTCGTCGGGGCATTCCCATTGCAGGAAGTGGCCGTAGTCGCCCAGGTGCTTGGACTGTACGCCGGGAATCACGCCGCGCCAAGCGTCTTCCAGCGGCCCCGCGCCCATTTCCTCGGCGGTGCGGACGCGGCGGCTGCCGTACAGGAACAGCGCAGGCACCGACAGCGTGCGCCCTTCGTCGGCCCGCCAGTCCGCCGGGTCAAGGTAGGCGGCGGCCCGGTAGTAGTTGAATCCTCCGCGCAAGCCGCCCGGCGCGGAGTAGACCCGGACGTATTCGTCGATGATTTCTTGGGTCAGCGGGTACTTGTTGATGGTCCAGTCGCGCAGGATGTGGCGCAGATAGATTTCCTCGCGGCCCTCCAGCAGCTTCTCCGGCAGGTCGAACTGCTGGTGAAAATAGGAATGCCAGCGTTCCCGCACCACCGACGGAGCCTGTGGGCCAAGCTGTTCGTAGGGCGGCGTGGCGTCCAGGAAGGCAATCTTGCGCACCGCCTCTTCGTGGTCGAGAGCAAACCGGAAGCCCACCCGCGCCCCGATGTCGTGGGACACGACGTAGACGCTCTCGTGGCCCAACTGCCGCACCAGTTCGTAAACGTCCGACGCCGAGGTGCGCGTGTCATAGCCGTAGAAAGGCTTGTCCGAGTGGCCAAAGCCGCGCAGGTCAGGAACGATGACCTGGTAGTTCTGGGAAAACACCGGTATCTGATGCCGCCAGGAATACCAGAACTCCGGCCAGCCGTGCAGGAAAACCACCGGCTCGCCTTCCCCTTCCAGCACGTAGTGGATGTTGATGCCGTTGATTCTCGCCGTGTGGTGGCTCCATTGTTCAGGGCTGAGGTCAGGCATCTTGGCCCTCCTTAAATTCAAGGCCCAATTGTGGGAAATTCAAGGTCCGGTTGCGGGCGGTTCCCCAAGAAGCCTCCGGGGAAATTGTATTCCCGCCCGCAGTAGTTTCAAACCCTTGTCGGCGATAAGTTCCTGTCCCTCTTGGAATGGGCCAGGGTAAGGGGGCGTCCCCTAGTGTGCGATGGAGCTTGGCACCCAGCCGCCGTAGACTGGGTATTGGCTGCAGATGTACTCGATGTAGGCCGGCTGGCCCTTATCGTTGGCCGCCTGCGCCCGCCGCAGGGAATTGATGATGTGCTCCGGCTCGGTCACCCGCTCGGCGTGCAGGCCCAGCTCCGCCGCCACCCGCGACATATCCACATCCTCCGGGCCCATCACCCGGTGAGTGAAGGGATCATGGCCTTCGCCCCAGAATCCGGGGCCGTAACCCGCGAAACCGCCGTTGCTGATGTGGGCCACGGTGATGCCAACCTTCTGGCGCACCGGCACTTCCAGGTTGCCCAGCATATAGCCCACGCCGGCGTCGCCGGTCACCGCTACGCACTGCCGTTCCGGGAAGGCGAGTTTGGCCGCCATCGCCCCGGCCAGCCCGAAGCCCAGCGTCGAGATATTCCCCCAGCCCAGGAATCCCCGGGGAATCAACGTGTCGTAGACCGTGCTTAACTGGTCCCGCGTGTTGCCCGAGTCATGGGTCACGAAGGAATTCATCGGGTCCAGCGCCTTCATCATGTCGCCGAACACCCGGTAGGGATTGATGGGCGTGTCTTCGGAAACCATCACCTCGCGGTATTTGGCCAGCCCGTTGTCCCGCGACGCCTTTACCGCGGCGGCTACGCCGTCGGCATCCCGTGCGTCGCCGCCGGTGCGCTCCGCCAGCGCGTCGGCCAGGGCCTGCAAGGTGAACTTGGCGTCGCCTATAACGGCGTGGCTGGTGGGGTAGATGCGGTTGATGTGGAACTCGTCTAGGTTGCACTGGATGATGGTCTTGCTGGCCGGGTTGGGGATGCCGTGCGTGAACCGGCCCGGCGAAAGACTGGAGCCGACGGCTAGAATCACGTCGCTCTTCTCCAAGAACTCGGCCGGATGGTCGCCCCGGACGCCGACGAACAGCGGGTGATTCTCCGGGAACGCCCCCTTGGCCTTCAGCGTCGTGATGACCGGAGCGTTGGCCAGCTCGGCAAATGCCTTCAGTTCTGATGAGGCCCTGGCGTAGATGACCCCCTCGCCAGCGTAGATGAGGGGATTCTTTGCGCCCAGAATCAGGTCTACGGCGGTGTTTACGTCGGCCGGGTCGGGACCAGCTTTGTAGGCCCGGACCGGAAAGTACGGGTCGGCGGTTTCGTCGAACACGGCGGAGGCGTTAGGCACCGCCAGCACCACCGGGCCGGGGCGTCCGCTGCGGAGCATGGTGAAGGCCCGGCGCATAAACTCCGGCACCCGCTCGGGCCGGTCAATGTAGCCGAACCACTTGGATACGGTCTTCAGGCTGGTGGTGACGTCGAACTGGGTGTTTTCGGAACTGCCCGCCGGTATGCCGTCCGTGATGCACAGCATCGGCGAATTATCCTCGAAGGCTTGGGCCAGGCCGGGGTAGGAATACTGCAAGCCTGCGCCGTTCACGCCGCCCTGCACCGTGCAGACGCCGATCCGTTCCCCGGCGGTCACCCGCGAGAAGGCGTCGGCCAGCGCCACGGCATAGCGGTCGTCCCGCATCATAATCATCGGTACGCCCTCGCGTCCCAGCGCGTTGTTCACCCGGCACACCGGGAAGGTGGAGACCCACTCAATGCCCTCCTGCTTCAGAATGCGGGCGATGGCGGTTGCTACGTCAATGCTCATTCGGAACCCTCGTTATCGAATAGGGATGTCTATGGCATGGCTGATTGTACCATTGTCTGAATCAGGATTTGCCGGATTAGAAGATTTCCCCGATGCTGGCTCATCCGGACGTGATTGTTCTTGTTCTGCCGGTTCCCAAATGTTGCCAATCCTCATCCGGATATTGCGCTATGAACTAAATTGACCCCGCAAGGCAAAAGACCTTGAAGAGGTAGCGCCTGATAGAATGACAAGGTATGATTACGCTCTACAAGGCATCATAGTGTGACCGGCTATGCTGAAACTTTTAAAGGTTCTGGCCTCCCTTCCGCTGTTAGCCATGGCTGCTCTGGCGCTGGTCGCATGTTCCGGTCCGGGAACGCCAACGGCCACTGCGACCCCAGGGGCTACGGTGGCGCCGACGGCTACAGCGACGCCAACGGCCACGCCAACTATCCCACCACCGGCAGCCACCCCGCGATGGATAGTTGTACCGCCACGCCGGGCATCCCACAGCCGACGGCTACAGCGACGCCAACGGCCACGCCAACTATCCCACCACCGGCAGCCACCCCGCGATGGATAGTTGTCACCGCCACGCCGGGCATCCCGCATCCGACGGCTACCCGGCCATCTCAATCTGTGGCGCCTACTGTGGCGCCTACCCGGACACCGCGGGTCGTCACCGCCACGCCGAGCATTCCGAGCCGTACAGCCGCGTCGATTACACCGGCCGCTCCGACACCGGCCGAGGAAAGGGATTCCCTGATCGCACTCTATAATTCCGCCGACGGCGTGTCATGGAGCAAGAAGACGAACTGGCTGAGCGACCGGCCGGTCAACGAATGGTACGGTGTCGCCACCGACGTCGACGGCCATGTCACCGAACTGGGCCTCACCGGCAACCGGCTGACGGGCAGCATACCGCCGGAGTTGGGCAACCTCGTCTATTTGGAAAGGTTGGGGTTCTATGGCAATCAACTAACGGGCAGCATACCGCCGGAGTTGGGCAATCTCACCAACATTCGCGAGTTGTATCTCAGCGACAACCAACTGGCGGGCAGCATACCGCCGCAGTTGGGCAACCTCGCCAACCTGGTGCATTTGACTCTTAACGATAATCAACTGACCGGCAGCGTACCGTCGGAGTTGGGCAATCTTGCTAACCTGGAGCGGTTGTCTCTCCACAGAAACCGGCTGACCGGAAGCATACCGCCGCAGTTGGGCAGCCTCGCCAACTTGCAGAGGCTGCTTCTCGGTGGCAATGAACTAACGGGCAGCATACCGCCGGAGCTGGGCAATCTCACCCACCTTAGAGACTTATCTCTCTCCGGCAACCGGCTAACGGGAAGCATACCGCCGGAGTTGGGCAATCTCGCCAATCTGGAGCGGTTTAGTCTCTCCAGCAACCAACTAACGGGCGACATACCGCCGGAGTTGGGCCGCCTCTCATACCTTCAATCGTTATTTCTTGGCGGCAACCAGTTGACGGGGTGTCTGCCCGGTTTGTGGGTTGATATCCCGAATAATTACCTAGACAGGACCGGGCTGCCGTTCTGTGATATCTACGCCGCCGCTACTCCACCACCTACGGTCACGCTGGTAGTCCCGGTGTCGGCATTGGACAAGGACGCCTTGGTCGTGCTCTACAACACCACCAACGGCGCGTCCTGGAAGGAAAATACGAACTGGTTGAGCCACCGGCCAATTGGCGACTGGTACGGCGTCGCCACCGACGCCAACGGCCGCGTCACTAAACTGGAACTGAGAGACAACCAACTAACGGGTGACATCCCGCCGGAATTGGGCAACCTCGCCAACCTAGAAGAGTTGTATCTCGACCACAACCAACTGACGGGAAACATACCGCCGGAGTTGGGCAACCTAGCCAGCCTTAGGGAGTTGACTCTGCACCTCAATCGGCTGACTGGTGGCATACCGCCTGAGTTAGGAAGTCTCGCCAATCTTCGGAGCTTGTCTCTTTTCGGATTACACGGCGCAAGCGGACTTACAGGCGGTATACCGCCGGAGTTGGGCAAGCTGGTCAATCTGGAGTCGCTGGATCTCAGGGGCAACCTACTGGAAGGCAGCATACCGCCTGAGTTGGGCAACCTTACCAACCTTGAGGACTTGACTCTCCGAGGCAACCAACTAACGGGCAGCATACCGCCTGAGTTGGGCGACCTGACCAACCTGAAGGTGTTGTCTCTCAGCTACAACCAACTGACAGGCAGCATACCGCCTGAGTTGGGCGACCTGACCAACCTGAAGGTGTTGTCTCTCAGCTACAACCAACTGACAGGCAGCATACCGCTGGAATTGGGCAAACTCGCCAACTTGAATGGGTTGTCTCTCGACTACAACCAACTAACGGGCAGCATACCGCCGGAGTTGGGCAAACTCTCCAGCTTGAAGTGGCTGTTTATCATGGGCAACCAACTGACGGGGTGTCTGCCGGATGGTTGGGCCAGTATCCCCAGGAACGACTTGGGCGAGTACGGGTTGCCCTTCTGCGGCGCTGCCCCGCCACCAACGTCCACTTCGCCTGCCACGACACCGGCAACGGACAGGGACGCCTTGGTCGCGTTCTACCATGCCACCAACGGAGACTCCTGGGAAGGGAATACGAACTGGCTTAGCGATCGTCCATTGGGTGAGTGGTGGGGCGTCACCACCAACGTCAACGGCCGTGTCTCAGCGCTGGAGCTTTGGTACCTTGGACTGACTGGAAGCATACCGCCGGAATTGGGCAATCTCGACAAACTCTGGTGGCTGAACCTGCGAAACAATCAGCTGACGGGAAGCATACCGCCGGAGTTATCCAAGCTCACCAGCCTTCGGGGGTTGGCTCTCTTCAGCAATCAGCTGACGGGAAGCATACCGCCGGAGTTGGGCAACCTCACCAATCTGGAGCGGTTGGATCTCGAGAGCAATCAACTAACCGGCGGCATACCGCCGGAGTTGCTCAAACTCACCAACTTGAACGTGTTGTCTCTCGGCAATAACCAACTAACGGGCGGCATACCGCCTGAGCTGGGCAACCTCGCCAACCTTCGGGGGTTGTATCTCTCCCGCAACCAACTCACTGGCATCGTACCGCCGGAGTTGGGTAATCTCCGATTCTCGGATTTGTATCTTGCCAACAACCAACTGACGGGGTGCCTGCCGGAATTGCAATATAGTCATCTATATAATGACCTGAACGAGACTGGGCTGCCCTTCTGCGGCGAACGTTGAACCCAGGGAGCCCGGCCGCTGACCCGGCTCCCTTGCGCCACCATCCACCCCTATGGCACTATGCCACCAAATCGCTCCACTCCCGAACCCCATGCGACCGAACTCCGTGGCAAAGAGGAGAGTCCGATGCTGCAAACGACCGACCCGGTTACCCGTGAGATTATCAAGAACGCTCTGATGAGCGCCGCCGACACCATGGCGCTGACCGTAGTGCGCACCGCCCGCTCGGCGGTCATCAAGCACGGCATGGACTTCTCCACCGCCCTGTTCGACGCCGAGGGGCAGCAGGTGGCCCAAGGGCTGACCCTGCCGCCGCATCTCGGCAGCATGGCCCCGGCGCTTGAGGGTGTGATGAACGCTTTCGGCGACGACGTGCTCCCCGGAGACATCTTCGCCAACAACGACCCCTACGAAGGGGCGAGTCACTTGCCCGACATCTTCCTGTTCAAGCCCATATTTATCAACGACGTGCTAATCGGCTGGAGCTGCTGCATCGGACACCAGACCGACATCGGCGGGCGCGTGGCCGGCGGCAACGCCTGCGACAACACCGAAATCTTCCAGGAAGGGCTGATTCTCCCGCCCCTCAAGCTGTACGCAGAGGGTGAGCTGAACCGCGCGGTCTGGCGCATCTTGGAGAAGAACGTCCGCGTGCCGGAGAAAGTGCTGGGCGACGTTCAGGCGCTGCTGGCCGCCGTGCGGTTCGGGGAGCGCGACCTGCTGCGTCTGGTGGACGAGTACGGCCTGGAAGAGATGAAGAACTACATGGCCGACATCCTCGATACCACCGAGGCCCTGACCCGCGCCGAAATTTCCTCTCTGCCGCAAGGCGAATGGCAGTTTGTCGACTACATAGACAACGACGGCATAGACCCGCAGCCCATCAACATTCACGTCAAGGTGCGCATCCACGGTGATGAGGTATTCGTTGATTTCGACGGCACTTCGCCGCAGGCCAAGGGCAGCATCAACCCCAACTTCGCCTACACCAAGTCCAACGTCTACGCCGCGATGAAGTGCTTGATTGACCCGGCCATTCAGTCCAACAGCGGTTTCTTCCGGCCCTTCAACATCACCGCCCCGGAGGGGTGTTTCGTCAACCCGCAGCACCCGGCCCCGGTCGCGGCGCGGGGACTGGCCGGCTTCCGCATCTGCCAAGCCATGTTTGGCGCGATGGCTCAAGCCCTGCCCGGCCGGGTCCCGGCGGCTTGGGGCGGCGGCGAGATTGGCCTGTCTTTCGGCGGCTACTATCCCAACCGCAAGGCGTGGGTCTACCTGGAGTTCAACAACGACGGCCCTCGCGGCGGCGGCCCCAGCATTG
The DNA here is from genome assembly GCA_965249065.1 of Dehalococcoidia bacterium. Taxonomy (GTDB): domain Bacteria; phylum Chloroflexota; class Dehalococcoidia; order Lucifugimonadales; family UBA3495; genus VXOI01. The sequence continues at coordinate 643,796 of CBDFLG010000002.1, forward strand.
ACGGCGCAGACGGTATGGCCTCGCCGGTGCTGAACATGGCCAACACTCCCATCGAGAGCATCGAGTCCGACCAGCCCCTGCTTGTCGAGCGTTACGGCCTAGTTCCCGACACCGGCGGAGCAGGCCAGTACCGCGGCGGCCTGGGCATCGTCCGCGAGTTCCGTCTGCTGGCCGAGGAAGCCACCTTCCAGCTACGCTCCGACCGCACCGACTTCCGCCCCTGGGGCGTCGAAGGCGGCAAGCCCGGCACCCCCACGCAAAACCTGCTCAACCCCGGCACCCCCGAAGAGCGGAAACTCCCCGGCAAGCACCTCATGACCCTGAAAAAGGGCGACCTATACCGCGTAGTCCAGGCCGGCGCCGGCGGCTACGGCAACCCCCTGACCCGCGACCCCCAAGCAGTGCTGGACGACATACAGCAGGAAAAGCTGACCCCAGCCTACGCCCGCGCCGAATACGGCGTAGTCCTAAACACGGCAGGCAACCTAGACCCAGCGGCAACCCAGGCCCTGCGCCAGGAGATGGCGGCGGGAGTGGCGCCGACAATAGCTGTGCTGACACCCGAAGACTTTCAGGCTGCCCGCAGCATCGTCGAAGAAGCCGACCGCGCTTTTGACTCCGGCGACATTCGCCTCGGCTCGCAAAAGCTCTGGGACGCGGCTTCCTCGCTGGTTGCCATCATCGCCAAGCAGCGCGGCTGGCCCCACCAGACGCCCGACGACCTCGGCGCCGCCGCTGAGCGCCTAGGCGCAGAGCGTGGCTACGACCCAGACTTGGGCGCAGAGTTCGGGGCCGCCGATGACTTCCTGGAAAACGTCCGCTCCATTTTTTTGAAACCCTACGAAATAGAGTCCTCCCGTGAGTCAGTCCGGCGTTTCATCAAGAACCTGGCGGCGCTGACCGAGTGAACCCCCAGGAGCATATCGCCGCAGCACTGGACTTTCTCGATTTGGCGGACGCACCTATCGCGCAACGGAACCGGTTGCTGCGCTCCGAAATCCTTTGGTGCTCCGCAGCCCACGCGGTCAAGGCCGCCGCCAAACAAAGAGGCTGGCGCAATGACAGTCACGAAGACCTCTTTCGGGTAGTCAGAAATTTGGCCTGCGACCTTGGCGATGATGACTTGATAGAGTGGTTTAAGCGGGCGAGCCGTCTGCATCGCAATATGTATGAAGGGAGCATGAGCGACCGGGCCATAGCCGGTGGCCGAAACCAGGTAGGTAGGTTGGTTTGCCGCTTGGAAACGATGGCCAACTGAAAGGCGCTGGGAGTACTCCTATTGCGGTGGCCTCTGATACAAGGACAGAATTCTCTGCCAGACGACGTGCGCTAGGAAAAATTGCCCCCGGAGTATGGCGTGGTGCTGAATGCAGCGGGCGAACTGGACGTGGCGGCGACTGAGAGGTTGCAGAAGAACGACTCCGCTTTAGGATGACAGTGATATTAGTACCCTCCATTATCGGCGCCGCCCAAGCTCTCAATCATGAACATCACCCTGACTTTGAACACAACGTTATCAATAAGAAAACGGCCAAAGTCATTAATAAAATCCTCTGGTCCATTTTACCGGACGATACCGACTTTCTCTTCCAAACGAACAAAAGAGTGGATACGGATAGATATGAACTGTTAAGGGAGTACTTGGGAGACGATAGAGTCGAATCTTTGGCCCCGCAAAGGTACTCCGATGTCCTCCTGTCTTTTTTCGGAGCGAGGACGCGACAAGGCTTTTGACCTGATGGCCGAAAAGCTGGGCTGTGACCGCAATTCGTTCCGGGACGAATACTTGGAGCATTACCGGATGGTGTTCGGCGTGTTGCGCGACACCCTCCCGGAGCTGGGCGAGGGTAAAGCAGGGTTCGAGCCGCCCTTCTAGGGCGCGGTGAGCCGTCGCAGGCGGGCAGCCCGCTCCGGCGTTTCGGGGTCGAATTCCGGCGGCGCGGCTTGAGCCTGCGCTACTGCCAGTTCCCGTAAGTACGCCCTGGCGTTTTCGATGCCGTCCCGAACCTCTTCCCCCGGCATCCAGTCTTCGTAGTAGTTCTGGTGCATTGCGTTGGCGCTGCGGAACATGGAGCGCAAATCGGGCCGGCCCAGTTCGTCGGCGATTTGCCCGGAGATGTCGTAGAGCAGGCCGTGTCTATTGTGGTTCCAGCCCCGCCGCTCGGCAATGGACTTGAGGGCAAGGGCCGCTGCGCCCCAAGCTTTATCCGAGGCCTGCACCAGGTCTCCCTTCTGATATTCCTCGTCGGCCTGCCGGATGAAGCGCTGGCTCATTTCCGCATACTTGGCGGAAGGCTCGGGGCCTAGCATTTCCCTTCCTCATTAAAAACATGGGACGCAGAGACTGGAATTCGTCCAGCAAAGCTCTGCGCCCCATGTGGTTGTTCCAGTGTTTCGGCGCCGGTGACTTTAGCGGTCCATCACCGCAACCGTCCCTTCCTTCGGGTTGTACTGGTAGCGGACTAGGCGGTCCAGTTTCTGCGACTCCAGGCGCACCACTAGGGCGCGGTCGCCGGTGACGTTCAGGGTGTTGTGAATCTCGCCGGGCAGGAAGAAGGCCACCTTGCCGTCATCCTGTACGAAATCGCCCGTCTCCTGAATCTGGACCGAGTCCACGCCTTCACCAGGGTAGAACCAGCGGAACTTGGTCTGCTTGATGGCCCCCTGGTATACGCCGTAGACTACCCAGGCCGCGCCGTGGTCGTGCGGCAGGTTGTCTTGGTCGGGCTTCTGCACCGTGGCCATCAGCCAGAAGCCGCCGCCCGGATGACCGTAGTCCTCGTCCAGGTGTATGGTGTATCGTCCGTAGCCGCCCTCGTCGGGCAGTTCCAGGCGCTCCTCGAGCCAGCCGGGAGTGGCAAGCAGGCGCTTCATGTTCTTGGCCACTCCCTGAGCCTGGGCCAGCGGGTCCTGCGTTTCGTCAAAAATTTCGCGTACGTCGTCAATGAATGCGTCCACCGTATAGGCTGCCGTCTGCGTCATTCCGAACCCCCAAGTAATCCAGTGTCCTTCTGTCTTCATTTTGCCGGGGCCACGGCAGAGTGTCAACTTGACGGCTGTCCCACCTGTCGGCGTTCGTAATAGCGTGCGACGGTTTTCATTGCGTTCCGCTGGAATTTTCCCTGCTGTGCGGCTATGATAGCGGCAGACCCAAACCAAGTCCGTATTGCGCTTTGGGAGGCATGGTTATGGCGAATAACTACTCCATATTCGTAGGCACCATTGGGCAAGGGCTCAACATCAGTTCCGACAGCGGCGAATCCTGGACCAAGATACGCAACCCCATTCCCACCGAGGGCAACGTCCGCGCCCTGCGCACTTACCCCGACAACCCCCACCGCATCCTGGCCGGCTCCGATGGCCTAGGCCTGTTCCGCAGCGAGGACAATGGCCTGAGCTGGGAGAACGTCGAGGCCCCCTTCGGCGATTTGCAGGTGTGGTCGGTGGCCGTTGACCCAAGCAACTCCGACACCATCTTCGCCGGCACCCGGCCCGAGGGCTTCCGCTCCCGCGACGGCGGAAAGTCCTGGCAGAAGCTGGACATGGGCGTCAACATGGATTGCCCCATCGGCACGCCGCGCACCACCAACATCATCGTCGACCCCCGCGACAGCCGCACCGTCTGGGCTGGCATCGAGGTTGACGGCGTGTACAAGAGCCTGGACGGCGGCGACAACTGGGTGCACCTGCCCGACCTCGGCCCCGATCCGTTCCACGGCGACATCCACGGCATGGCCCTGCGCACCGGCGACAACCCGGCCTTCTACTGCACCAGCCCCTTCGGCATCGCCACCAGCAACGACGAGGGCGAGAGCTGGGACTACCACTACTTCCCCAAGTTCAACGAGGCCGACGTCCGTTCCTACTGCCGCGGCATGATTGTCAAGGCCGACGACCCCAACACCATGTTCGTGGGCAACGGCGACTTCATCCCCGGCGTAACCGGCGCCGTGCAGGTCACCCGCGATGGCGGCCATAGCTGGGAAAAGGCCAACCTGCCCGTCGAACCCAACTCGGTGGTCTACTGGCTGGCCAACAACCCGGAGATGCCCAACGTGGTAGCCGCCGCCAGCCTCTTCGGCTACGTCTACGTCAGCGAAGACGGTGGCGATACCTGGAGCAAGCTCAAGAAGGAGTTCGGCGAAATCCGCTCCATAGCAGTAACGCCCAACTAGCCCGTACTGAGGCACACGCCAACCGCGTAGGGGCGGGTTTCAAACCCGCCCCTTTGAGTGCAGCAATTTGCATTGTAGGGGTTGACAGCCTGTCAACCCCATGCTTAGAATAATGACAATCTTCCCCGCCCTCCGCCAGCCATTTCGGCAGGTAGATTGGCGGGGCTTATTTTGTCTTTTTTGAAGGTGGACTTGGCTGTTCCTTTGAAACTTGCTCTTTTCATCGACATGCAAAACACTTACCGTGGAGCGCGTAGAGCCTTCTTCAATAGAATGGCTTCTTCAGTCAGCGGGCAGTTCGACCCAGCGAAACTGGGCATGCTGATAGAATCGAGAGGTGGTCCCAATAGAGCTAGTTGCGCCCTCTCGGAGGTAAGAACCTATACTGGCCGTCCGGACCCTCGCAAGGATTCCAAGACATACGCCGCCCACATGAATCAATGTGCCAAATGGGAATCAACCAGTGTAACCGTAGTTCACCGGGAACTCAGGTATCCGCCTGACTGGCCCAACCACAGCGCACAGGAAAAAGGAATTGACACTGCCCTAGCCATTGATTTCGTGGCAATGGCAGTCGACGGCCTCTACGACATTGGGGTAATCATGTCTACGGACACTGACCTGCTTCCTGCCCTAGAATTTGTAAAAAGAAGGTTCTCAGACGAGCGCCACGTTGCAGTCGCCGCATGGCGTAGCCCACAAAGTAACAGGCGCTTATCCATACCGGGTACGAACATCTGGTGCCACTGGTTAACCCGCGACGACTACGCTACCGTAGCCGACCCGACCGACTACAACAGATCAGCAACCTCCCCGTCGAGCCCAACTCCGCCTGGAGCAAGCTAAAGAAAGAGGTCGGCGAAATCCCCAGCGTGATGTGGCTGCCGGAGTAAGTTACTCAGTACAGATGGCAATGTCGGGGCCTCCCGCAATGGGAGGCCCTTTTTCGTTTGGGAACTGGGTTGACTTTCTCGCGGAGTATACGTATGCTTGCTGTAAGACATACACATACGGAGGCTGTATGCGCATTGGTATCAATGTCCCGGACAAAATTATCAAGCTAATCAAGGAACTCGATCCAGAAGCCAACATCTCACAAATTTGCCGCGAAGCACTGACTTCGCACACCGCCGCCTTGGAGCGTGGCAAGATGGATATCAGTGTCGAAGACTTGGATGACATCATCGAACACCTTGAGCAGTCGGCCCCTCATCCGCAAATCGAGCCCGATTGGGCAGGCTATGCTTGGCAGGATGCTCAGGATTGGGTAAAGACAATAACGCCGCGCCACTGGCACTATTTCCTTGATAGGTATGATTACTACAAGGAAAACAGTCGGCAACTATACCAACATGCCCAATTCCTCAGTCAAAGGGAAACCATGAGCTGTAGCAACCGACTAATGGAAAACTATGATTGGTTCTGGCGTCAAGCTGTCATAGGTGGCAATCTTGCCAGACAAAAAGCTTCTGAGAAAGCAGAAAATGATTATACGCGGACATGGCTGGCCTATGTGAATGAAATACGGAGAAAATGCTTGCAATACCGCGCAGACAAAAGCGGAGATATACTAGCCGAGCGGGAGAAAGTATGGCAGGCCCGCCTCGAGCCGGAACTCCCGCCGCAGTTGCAGGATTGATTCAGGGCTATGCGGATTCCACTTCGCTGTCGGCGAGGTAGCCCTCGAATAACTTGTCCGCCTTTCCGTTGCCCGCTGTAGGCGGCAGCAGTGGCTTGCCGCCCTCAGGGCAGGTCAATTGACCTGCCCTGACCGCATTCCCGATTCTGGCCAGTCCCCTACAGCGCCTCAAGCCCCTTGCGCACGCAGTCCTCGTCCTGCTGCGCCGTCCCGCCGCTGCCGCCGATGGCGCCCACCAAGTCGCCGCCCTGGTAGATGGGGATGGCGCCTTGAGCCGGGATGATGCGTCCGCCCTGGGTGGCGATGATCGCCTGCATCACCGGCGACTCCGGGTTGATTTGCGCGCTGTCGCGGCCAAAGAACACCGATCCCACTGCCTTGCCGGGGGCCGCCGTCGCGCTGACGGCGATCGCTCCCTCCATCCGCTGAAAGGCCACCAGTTGCCCGCCCCCGTCTACTACCGCCACGCTCAGCTTGACACCCATTCCGTCCGCCGCAGCGATGGAAGCCTGGATAATCCGGTTCGCGTCCGCCAGTGTAAGAGCCATATCTGTACTCCTTGTAAAGTGACGTTTTTGTGCCTGTCCCGCCAGGGTGGCGTAACTGCGCCCAATGTTAAACCCTGCCGCCCGCCGCCACAACCCGAACTCGCCTTTGCCCCAGGGCTATCGCATTAGAAAATTTCCGGCTTCGCAAGCGGCATTATTGGATATTTTTCACGGGATTACCCGCCTTAATCACCCGTCACTCCAAGAGATTTTGCCCATTCTGGTCGCCGGTTGGTTGAAAATTACGGCTAGAGCCTGCATTTTCCTACTCGAATGGGCCGCCAGAATTTCTAATGCGATAGCCCTCGCCTTTGCCCAGACACCTGACACTTCCCCCTTGCCAAGCCCTATAACACTTCCCTAGCATTACTTATTGTCAGCCCCAAGCATCCCTCGGGGTCCCAATCCTAATCCAACTAGCCACTGAGGCAACGTGATCTACTATGCCAGAAAAACGCAACAAGACCGGCCGCTCCCGGCCTGCTCCACAGCCTCGTAAACCCGGATCCATCCCGGCTGTACGGCCGGAATGGGAGAAAATGAGCGAAAATGAGCAGGAAATCGAAAAATCCGAACTCACCTTTCGCCAGCAGTCGGCCCTTCCTATCGTCGCCTCGTCCCCTTCCATAACCCAGGCCGCCAGTGATTCCGGCATCGGAGAGAGCACCCTGCGCCGCTGGCTCGAAGACGCCACCTTCCGCGACGAGCTCGCCCGCCTCCGCCAGCAGTCCGTCAACTTGGCCCGCCAAGAAATCCAGGGCCTTATGCTGCGCAGCATCTCCGTCATCGCCGGTGCTATGACCGATCCGGACCCGGCAATTCGCCTCCGTGCCGCCCGCTACGCCTTGTCCTTCGCGGCTCAGATTAGCGAAGCCGAGAATCTCAGGTCGGAAATCCGCTCCCTCGAAGAAGCCCTCCGCGAGCGGACAGCCCGCCAAAGCCTCCCCCGCCAGTCCATTGGATGAACACAGGATGATTGCCAAGTCTTTATTGCCAAATCTTTGAGGAACCCAGCCCATTGCTTATGAGTCTGCCGCAAGGCTCCCCAACAACGGATTCCGGTATTCCCGGCGTGTGTCGATGTTCATTTTGCTGTTGTAGGGGCGCACAACCGTGCGCCCCTACAACAGGTTCCAGCCGCCCAATGCCCGCAGCCTGCTCGCGCGTCTGTGCGCCCCTACGCAGTGCGGCGGTTGTCTGAACGTAAACATATTCACCATCACCTGATGAGAATGCCCGGATTCAAAAAAATTGACACAATAGCCCTGTCATAAGTCCGGCCCGCATAACCACCTAGCTCGCATAACCACCTAGCTCGCATAACCACCCGGCTCGCATAACCACCCGGCTCGCATAACCACCCGGCTCGCATAACCACCTGGATCGCATAACCACCTGGATCGCATAACCACCTGGATCGCATAACCACCTGGATCGCATAACCACCTGGATCGCATAACCAAAGGAGGTGAAACCATGTCGCTGCACCACCTCAGGCGTCGCGTAGACGCCCTCCGCCGTAAATTGGCCCCCGAGCTCGCCGTCATCCGCCTCCGCCGCTTGGCCGAAGAATTTTGCGACCAGTGGGCCGTCGCCGACCACCAGGAGGCTGCTCAGCCCCATCCCTTCATCAAGCGGGTGGCCGACGCCGGATTTCGGCTGCCTACCTTCATGGCCCTCCACAAATACCTGGAACGCTGCCGCAACGCGAACGAACATCCCCAACCCCGTCAAATCGTTGGCACCCTTCTCCCTTGGGCCGCATCCGGCGGTTTCCTCGTTACGTTCCAATGGGAATTGAGCCCTCAAGCGTAAGAGGCCCTTGATCCGCCGTTCCCGTGAAAGAACGCTGTCCCGCGAAAGCGGGGCGAGTATCCGGGGAACAACCCTGGACACGGGAGCGCAGCTCGACCGCCTGAAACGGAACGCCGCCTGAAGCTGTTCGCGCGGTTGCCTAACATCCCGGCATTGACTATAATTGCGCCAGTCAAAAGCGGGATGCGGTCCGGTCTGCGTTCTGGAATTCGACACACTAATTCTGGTTTGCAGACCTAAACGGCCATCGGGACGCCCGCCGGTACACGCCCACAGCCGGCGCCACGGGTAAAGCCGGAAAAGGAGTGGAGAATGGTCGACCAGTTAGCGCGACCCAAAGACAAGGCGGATATTTATTGGTTCTCCGAGCAGCCCTACGGCCACGTCAGCAACGAAGACCTAGAAAAATACGACTCCGGCCGTCTGGGATTCCCCAACACCCATTTCGACCCCCACAAGGCCAGCATACTCTACAACCAGTACCATGAGCAGTACGTTCTGGCCGACGAGGTTGGCTTCGACGGCATTATGAGCAACGAGCATCACGCCTCGTACTGGTGCATGAAGCCAGCGGTGAACCTCGACGCCGCCGTCATCGCCAAGCTCACCAAGAACGTCAAGATTGCCATTTTGGGCAACGTCATCGCCGTCAACGACCCCATTCGCATGGCCGAGGAAATCGCCATGCTGGACTGCTACTCCGGGGGCCGTATCATCTCCGGTTTCGTCCGCGGCACCGCCGTCGAGACCTTGCAGGGCGGCATTGAGCCGTCGCAAAACCGGGCCCGTTTCGAGGAAGCCCACGACCTGATTATCAAGTGCTGGACCGAGCCGGGCCCCTTCCGGTATGAGGGCCAGTATTACCACTACCGGGTGGTCAACCCGTGGGTGGTGCCCATGCAGAAGCCTCGCCCCGACATCTGGTTCCCCGGCACCGGCAGCCCGGAGAGCGTGGTGTGGGCCGCCAAGCACAAGCACCCTTACATGAACCTGGGCGCATTGGTGGACACCACCGAGTGGCTCAAGCAGGTCTACATCGACACCGCCGAGGAAGAAGGCTGGCAGGCCGGCCCAGAGCACTTCGGCTATCTGTTGCGCTGTCTGGTGGCCGACACCGATGAGAAGGCCATCGAGCTGGGCCGGGAATTCATGTGGACCATCGAGCACCGCCAGCGCGGGCCGATGGAGCATAACGACCCGCCCGGCTACCAGTCCCGCGCATCGGTGGAAATCAAGGCCCAGCGGCCTACCGGCAACGTGGCCGGCGCCGGCGGCTTGGGCGTGGGCTTCTCCTACGACCAACTCCGCGATGTCAACAACATCATCGTCGGCAGCCCCGACACCGTCATCGAGAAGCTGACTGAGGTTATCGAGCGCCTAAGCCCCGGCTACATCCACATCTACGGCAACGAGGGCGCAATGCAGCACCAGGACGTCATGCGCTCCATAGAGCTGCTGGGGAAGGAAGTCATCCCCGCCCTGCACGAAGTCCAGTTGCAGCCCTATGACAACCGCCCCCGCGCCGAACGCCCGAAGACGGGCACCGCCGGCCTGGCCCCGTAAGGCCCATAGCGCAGGCCCGACTGTACAGCAACCCCTCTCTTCACGAGAGGGGTTTTTATAGGACATTATGCAGCCTGTCATCGGCCTGCTCGCCGCGCTGGTAGTGTTCGCTGTTTCTTGCAGCTCCGGAGAAGAGACGACGCGCGACGCAACGGATGGCAGCGGATCATCGTCTGACCCAGTTGCGGTGGTCCGGATTCGCCAGGGCGAAAGGGTAGACGGGCAATGCAGGTTCGGCGAGGACATTTCGCAATATCCGGTGACTTATTCAGCATATTCGGAAGACTGCCTGCAAGCGGTGAGAATCGGGCCCCTTGGCAGAGGTGAACTGGATCAGATGAAGCAGGACTTGCCGTTATTCTGGGAGAATTCCAGTCCATATCAGCAAGTGTTAGTAGGCGAATGGATTGATGGCGAATGCGAATTCACCAGCCCCGGAGTGCGAGCGTTTCTGGACGTTTCGGAAATTGTATCCGCCGACCAGACAAGCTGTCAGATGATTGTCGAAATGAGGCCGGTCACTCAGAAGCAAATCGAGGAAATCAATCGTCTCGGTGGTGAATCGGCGACCGCGGTGCCTGCTCCACCCGTGGCTGTTCCCGGCAGATGACTACCAGTATCAATGTCGTAACCGGCGCCTTCGGCTACACCGGCAAATACATTGCCCGGCTGCTGCTGGAGTCGGGACATGGCGTGCGGACGCTGACCAGGAATCCGGCTTCGATCAGTCCCTTCGGAGATCGAGTGGAGCGGCTCCCGCTGGACTTCGACGACGCCGGGCAGTTGACCGAAAGCCTGCGGGGAGCCGACACCCTGTATAACACTTACTGGATTCGGTTCGCCCGCGGCGCCGTTAACCACGACACCGCAGTCCGCAACTCCCGGAACCTGATTGACGCGGCGGTGGTCGCCGGGGTGCGGCGCATCGTACACGTCAGCATCACCGGCGCATCCGCAGCGTCACCTCTGCCCTACTTCCGGGGCAAAGGCTTGGTCGAAAACGCCATTCGTGAGTCCGGCCTAGCCTACTCCATCATCCGGCCCACGGTGATTTTCGGGCGGGAGGACATACTCATCAACAACATCGCCTGGTTCCTGCGGCGGTTTCCGGTGTTTCCCATCGCCGGCCGGGGCGACTACCCAGTGCAGCCGGTGTTCGTGGACGACGTGGCCCGGCTTGCCGTAGATTCGGCGCCCGGTGAGGGGAATGTAACTCTGGACGCCGTAGGTCCAGAGACCTTCACCTTTCAGGAACTGGTGCGGCTCATCGGGCGAACCACCGGAGGCCGCGCCCGCTTGTTGCCCCTGCCGCCTCCGCTGGTCTACGCCGCCGCCCGCCTGATGGGCCTCGCCCTCCGCGACGTGGTGCTGACCCGCGACGAAATCGACGGCCTGATGGCGGGCCACCTAGTGTCGTCAGATCCGCACACCGGAACCACGCGCCTGAGCGACTGGATGCGCGACCACCGCGACACGCTGGGCCGCCGCTACGCCTCGGAGCTGGCCCGCCACTACCGTTAGCAGGCGTGATGAAATCATAGATAGATGGTAGGCAGATAGTGAAGGTGCAACTGAATCCATGCGCCCAAGATACGGGAGCTAATCTCTGAACTGGAACGGGCAGGATTCTACAACCGCGGCGGACGCGGCAGCCACCGAAACTTCGTTCATTAGAACGTGATCCAACCAATTACAGTTTCAGGGAACTTGGGGACAGACGCCCAGATGTATCAGGTTCGGAGAGCGCGAGCCGCAATCGGGGAGTCCAAGAAATGAAAGACAGTGCGCGATACGCCAAGATTGTCCAGTGGTCGGAAGAAGACCAACTCTATATAGGGTGCGCGCCGGGGCTGTTATTCGGCGACGGCGCGTGCTGCCATGGAGATGACGAGCGGACGGTTTTCGACGAGCTATGTGAGATAGTCGACGAGGTCATCGAATTGTGCCATAAGGACGGCACACTACTACCGTCGCCGACGGCGGGTGATATGAACTTCGAATGGCGCCTAGCGGAGCGGAAGGCCAAGGTCGTTAGCCCCTAGCCTGCCGCGTCCACTGTTGGCTTCGATACACTCCGGTAGTGCTACTCAGGCAGCCACATCACGCTGGAGATTTCGCTGAACTCGCGGCGCAGCTTGCTCCAAGAGTCGCCGCCGTCGTCGCTGCGGTAGAGGTAGCCGTAGCGGCTGCCCGCGAACACCACAGAGGGGGCGGTGGGCTGGATGTTGACCGTCCACATCGCGGTGTTCGGTTCCACCGGCAGCGGCAGGTCTTCCCAGGTCTTGCCGGTGTCTTTGGAGCGCATCACCCTGCCGGTCTGGCCGGGGGTGGTGTCGCCGATGGTCACGAAAATCACGTTTGGGTTGTCCGGCTGCACCATGATTCCCCGGGGGTAGGTGAGCGGGAACACCTCGCGGATGCCCAGCCGGTCCCAGTTGGCGCCGTTGTCGGCGCTGGTGTAAACGTCGTTGTTCACCACTACTACGACGGTCTTGGGCGGGCCGGCGGCGACGGCGACGTTATGAACGTCTGGGTTGGGAATCGCCCCGTTGATGGACTCCCAGGTGTCTCCTGCGTCGGCGCTGTGCCGCAGGCCGTCCACTTCCAGCCCGACCCAAACGTCGCGGTGATTCTGTGGGTCGATGGCGATACCGGTGACCCGTGGCACTCCCACGTTGGGGCATTCGGCGGCCACTTCCACCGGCCGCTGCTCCCAAGTCTCCCCGCCGTCGGTGGAGCGGAAGACTCCAGCAGGATTGGGGGTGCCGGTCCCGGCGAACATCAGCTTGGGGTCCGCCGAGTCTATGGCCAGCGCCCAGACGCAGGAACCGCTCATCGCCGTGTCGGCAAGCCGCCACTTCTGCCCGCCGTCGTCACTGCGATACAGCCCCTTGTCCGTTCCTGCGAACACCACGCCGGGCCGGTCGGTATGGTTGCCCAAGGCTCGCACCAAGGCATCAGAGTGCATCCCGGCGTCAATCCCGACCCGCCGCCAAGACTCGCCGCCGTCGGCGCTGCGCATAATCCCCTGTCCGATAGTGCCTACCAGGACTGTCTTCACATCGCTCATGAAGTATACCTCCCGTCGTTCAGTTCCCTCTCCCTTTGGGAGAGGGTTAGGGTGAGGGTGTATCCTGGATTAAGGGCCTGTATTCCAGATCACGACAGCGCGGTTATCACCTCGTCGGTGGACCGCACGCGCACCAGCAGAGGCAGGACGTGCTTGATGGTCATCTCGTGAACGTCTTCCTCGCCGGCGGTGCAACAGTCACTGACCACCACGCATTGCGTGTCGCGGTTCTTGGCGTCGCGGGCGGTGCCTTCCACGCTTCGCTGGGTGGAAATGCCGCCGACCAAGATGGTCTCTGTCCCGAGGGCCTTCAGGATGCTGTCCATGTTAGTGCCGTAGTAGGCGCTGAACCGGGGCTTGACCACCACGTAATCGCCCGGTTGAGGAGCCAGTTCGTCTATGACCTCGACGGCCGGAGTGCCTGCCAGCATCGCGGCGCCGCCCCCGCCTCCAACGTCGGCTGCCGTCTTGGGGGCGTCAGCATTGTCGGCCCGGCGGTGGGTGGTGATGTAGATGAGGGGCGTCCCAACCTCCCGGCAGTGGGCCACCAGCCGGACGAAGCTGTCAATCACACCCTGCCGATTGGGGGGTACGTTATATGGCGGGCCGTTGCCCTTGGCCACGGCGTTAATCATGTCGATGAGAATGACTGCGGTAGTCTTGGGGTCGAGCTTTAGCGCGTCAGGCATCAGGATGCTCCTTGTACGCCGATTTGAGAACGCCGGTTTGGCCAGGATGCGGAACGCCGGCCTAGCCCGACGTATAAGTCGCGGGGCTGGCCAGGAAGCGGGTGCGGCACTCCAGGCTGCAGAAGTAAATCCAACTGCTATCGTGGAAGATACGGGTTCCCAGTTGGGGGTCAACTTCGGATGCGCCGTGGACGGTCTGGGAAGTTTGCGCCCGGGCTTGCGCCTCGTCGATTTCCTTCCCGCAAACGGGGTCTTTGGCCATGCTTAACTCTCCGGTAGTAACGACTTCGGATTAGATTACGTGGGCAGAGGGAGGCCCAGCCGCACCTTGCCCGGCTTGTCCAGCAGTGCGCTAGCGATTTTGGCGCGATGGTCGAAGGTTGTGCCCAACCGCATCGTCCACGCCGACACCCGGCGCAGCCACAGGTGCAGGTCGAACTCCATCATAAAGCCGATGCCACCGTGGATAACCTGCGACGAGCGGACAACCGCCTCGCACTTTTCGTTGGCGAAGGCTTTGGCCTGCGACACTTCCACCCCGGCCGGCACACCCTGGTCCATCTTCCAAAGCGCCTCGTAGGTCAATAGCTGCGCGCCGTCGGTGAACAGAAGCATATCGGCGCAGATGTGTTGAATTGACTGGAAGGAGCCGATAGGACGCCCGAAGGCCACGCGATTCTTGGCGTATTCAATGGCCATCTCGGCATCCTTGCGGGTTGCACCCACCATCTGGCAGCAGAGCAGGGCCGTAGCCCGCTCCAGCATCCGCTCGACGACCGGCCAGCCGTGATGCAGGTCGCCCACCAGATCTGCGCCGGTCACCCGCACATTATCGAAGCTGACCCGGCTCTGCTTGTCCTTGGCGATGGTCACCAGCGGCGTCTGCGACACCCCTGTGCCGTTGGGGTCGATGAGGAACAGCGAGATGCCTTCGTTGTCATCCGACGCGGGAGCCGTCCGAACCGCCACCAAGCAGTGCCGGGCAACATTGAAGTTTTCGACGAACATCTTGACGCCCTTGAGTATCCAGCCGTCGCCGTCCTGCTGCGCCTGCTGCGCGATGGCGGACGGAATCAGGCGAGGGTCGCGCTCCGTGACCGCCCAGGTCATAACCATGCTGCCGCTGCAAACCGCGGGCAGCAACTCGCGCTTCTGCTCCTCGGTTCCGGCCTCGGCAATGGTCAGAGCGGCGACCATCGTGCTGTGCAGCGGCACCGGTGCCAGGACGCGGCCCATTTCTTCCATAACCATGCCGAGATAGGCCATCGGCAGCCCTTGGCCGCCGTATTCTTCCGGTATGGCCAGCCCAAGCCAGCCCAAATCGGCCATCTGCTGCCAGAGAGCGGGCGGATAGCCGTTTTCGTCCAGTTCCATCTCGCGCACCAGAGCCGTGGAGACCTCGGCCTCCCAGAACTCGCGGGCCGCGTTCTTGACCAGTTGTTCTTCTTCGGAGGGTAGTATGTCCATTAGTTGACTTCCTGAAAAGGTTAACTGATATGAGCGCTATTCAAACGGCCAAGGACTATAAGCTGCGGATGCGCCTCATCGCCCCTTTACAGCTAACTCGTAGCTTGGAGCGCCCGCCAAGATACTGGACGGATGGCGAAACCCAGGGGTTCCGCAGGTGATGTTCATAACGATTTGACGGCGACAAGCCATAGGACGCAAATACTGACTCGGAATGTTTGCACCATTTCCCGTTTTCTGTAGCCTGGGGGCACTCACACAAATACCGGCCCGCCAAGTCTACCTTTACCACGTAGCCGCCCTCGCCGGACTCCGAGGGAACGCTGAACCGGGCCACGGCAACCGTAGAGTGGTCGGCGCAAATACGGCAACAGGACGCATCATTCACCAGAGCCTTACGTCCGCATTGTGAACAGTAGGCATCGTAAGGGTCGTCTTCCCAGTCTTCATGGTCTCGGGACTGCCAGTAAGGGCGGGAAAGCAAGTCCGACTCAGGCACGGTGAACCTTACGCCGTAAACGTGGAGTTCATCTTCTTGCGAATCGGGAAAGGCCAGTTGCACTATCGCGCCGGGGCCTCCGGTCATGGGACTTCGGTCAACCAGCGAGCCGACATGGCTAAACAGCTTCCACTTGTCTACGAAAGAATCGGGAGCCGCTTCCTCGGAGACTTCCTTTATCTGGCTAATCAAAGAGGCTAGAAATTGTTCTTGGCGGCTTTCCCGCCGGATAGCGGTCAACACGCTGCGCAAAGCATTGCTCCACTGTTGACGGGTAAACCCTTCGTTCTGTTCGCCCACCAGAAACTCGGCGTGTATCCTGACCTTAAGAGATCCTTCAGATTCGGCGTCAAAAGCCCGCCATTCACCGTTAGCATAAATCTCAGCCCCTTGGCGCGGCTTAACCTCTCCGGACAGGGCCGCATCCGTGAGGCGGAACTTAACGCCCATGGCTTGCAAAGCAGTTTGCAAGCCTTCCTTTCCTGCGTCTATGCGCATCTGTCGGCCTTTATTTCGCCGTCGCTGTACGCATCATTACCGGCCACAGGGCCATGCCCTACCCGCGCGGCATTCCCAGCCCGCGGCGGGCAATCTGATCGCGCATCACCTGCACGCTGCCGTGGTTGATGCCTGACTGGAAGGCGCCCATGACGTTGTGGGCAAAGACGCCGTTCTCGATGGCTTCTTCCGAACTGCTGAGCAGTTGGGCGTAGGGGCCGAGAATCTGGGTGATGGTTTCAGTGGTGTGAACGCCATGCTCCGGCGCCCAGACCTTTTCCGCCGAGCCTTCGTAGGTGAAGTTGCCGCCCCGCTCGACCAGCGACATACTCCGCATGGTCATCAGGCGGCAGACTTGCGCCTCGGTCCACAGCTCGGCCAACTTGTCGCGGACGGCCGGGTCGTCGGCGGGCGAATGGCCGCCGAAGTCGTTTTCCTTGACCCAGTTCACGATGTCTTCGTCGCGGCGCACGGAAATCAGGTAGCGGCTGGCCCCGACCCGGTCGAGGTTCAGGCCCATCGCGCCCACGTACCAGCCGGTGTTTTCCTCGCCAAGCAACATGGACGCGGGAACGCGCACGTCCTCGAAGAAGGTCTCGTTGGTGCGGGCCATGCCGTAGGTGGTCCCGATGGGAGCCGGCGGGTCGTTCTGAATTGTCCAGAGAGGCCGCACGGTGATGCCGGGGGCGTCCATCGGCACCAGGAAGATGGAGATGCCGCGATGCCGGGGCGCGTCGGGGTCAGTGCGGGCCATAAGGTAGATGTGAGTGGCGTAATGGGCCGCCGAGGTGTACATCTTCTGGCCGTTGATAACGTACTCATCGCCGTCGCGCACGGCCCGGCACTGGAGTCCGGCCAAGTCCGCGCCCGCCTGCGGCTCGGTGAAGCCGAGGGCGAAAATAATCTCCCCACTAATCAGGCCGGGGATGAAGTGCTGCTTCTGTTCTTCGGTTCCGGCGGCCAGTATCGCCGGCGCGCCGCTGCCGGCCCCGCCGACGGCGATGCCCAAGCGGGCGAATTCTTCCTCGATGATGTACTGCTCTATGCGGCTGCCGCCCTGCCCACCGTATTCCTTGGGCCAGCTAATGCCAATCCACTTTCGCTCGGCGACCTTGCGAATAAGCTCCCGGTAGTGGATGCCGCGCCCGCCCTCTTCGGCGGTCTCCAGTTCGCCGAGGACGTCATCGGTAACGTGCTCGACTATGAATTCCTGAACTTCCCGGCGGAGGGTTTCCTGCTCCAGGGTATATCCAAAGTCCATGTTCGCCTCATTGCCCGTTGGTGGATAGCGGCCCGTTGGTGGATAGCGGCTTCTTAAACCCGCCAAAGTTGTTGCCATTGTCTTGCGCGAGGGTGGCAGTGTCAAGGGATGATCGACAGCGCAGCAGAACGATTGCAAAGTTCCCTCTCTCTCTGGGAGAGGGTTAGGGTGAGGACGTTCCCCAGACGAAAACTGTCCTGAACAAATGCCGCGGCCCTTGCCGGGTTCCCCCTAATACGATTTTATGACACCTGGCCCTTGCCAAGCCCTATGACACCTCCCTAACATAGTTCCTGTATGCCCCTGCCCGTCCGCCATTCGGCCCTCAACACGGCCGCCCAAACAGGAAAATAACCAAATGGCCGGAAATGACCGGGAATGACCGGGAAACCAAAAAAAGCCACTCAGGCAGCATCAGGAAGTGCAGTCATGCCCTCGTGTAAAGTCCTCAAGAGTCCGCTCATAGAGAGCTCCAGAGTCCGCCCATGGCGAGCTTGTCGAACCACCAAACGGACTCGGACAACTCAAGGCCCAGCAGGGCAATTGCAAAGTCATGTTCAGCCACCAAACCGTTAGTCCTGAGCTGGTCGAAGGACGGTCTCTGAGAATCCGCTCGCGGTTCGACAAGCTCACCAAGAACGGATTTTCAGGGACTTTGCAATCGTCCTGGACAGCGCAGGCTAGTCGTTGCTGAGAGTAACGACCCCGTTCCTGCCATCATAAGACATCGTGACTTCTCGAAGGAAGGTTCGGCCAATGATGGCCCGGTGGGCCAGTTCTCCGCTGCTTGGGGAAACGCCCGGAAATTCTCCCGCTACTGTCATTTGCAAGGGCGGGATATAAATTGGGGCAAGATATATCCGGGTTCGGAAACTTCCGCCAATCCCCGTGACTGTTTTTCCTCCAGCACCGGCAATCCCAAATCCGCCGCTAGGTTGAAGTCTATGCAATTGATGTCCGCTCCCGTGTCTACCAATGCGGGAAAGGATTCTTGGGGCAGATTAGGCCGCGAAACCTGTCCTGTAGCGAATGCAGGGTCGAATCCTATCTTCACCAGCAGCGTCGGCTCATAGTAGACCAAGGCTTCAGCACTGAAAAGTCCTAGGGCGGTCTCAAATCCAATACTAACTGTTGGCATGGTCGGCATGGCGTCAAAGTTTGCCGCGGCGATGTGCCCAGCCAGTTGCTCAGTGATGGACATAATCCCTCTACTTGACCCTCAGCTTTGGCTTATCCCTGCCAGCACCGGGCGCAGCGCCTCTATCAACGGCGGCAGGAACTCCTGCCAGGTCCCGACGATGCCGAAGTCGGCGGAGCGGAAGATGGCGGCGCGGCGGTTTTGGTTCACCGCCACGATGATGCCAGCGCGCTGCAACCCGACAGTGTGATTGAAAGCGCCGCGTATGCCGACAGCGATGTATACGGTCGGGGCGATGGTTCGGCCACTGATGCCCACCTGCAATTGCTGGGGCAGCCATCCGGCGTGTATCACGTCGCGGGTGGTGGCTACCGACGCGCCGATGGAGCGGGCGGCAGCCAGCAGCGCCGCCACGTTTTCCTCACCGGCGCCCATGCCCAGCCCGACTACGACTCGGGCGCGGGCCAGATCCAGCCCCTCGGTGTCCTCCTGAAATTTCTCGCTGACCAACCGAACATCGGAGCCGACAAAGGGTTCGGCAGTAAGATGCTCCACCGTTGCCGTAGCGTCCGGCTCAGACACCGCCGGAGTGAGCAGACCGGGCCGCAGCGTAACCAGATTTGGCAAGGTCTTGGAGAGTATCGGGGCAACAACGTTGCCGCCGAGGGCGGGCTTCAACTGCACCAGTTGGCCCTCTTCGTCGATTTCCAGGTCGATGGCATCGCCGGTCAATCCCAGGCTCAGACGGGCCGCCAATCTTGCCGCTAGGTCGCGCCCGTCGGCGGTCGAGGCAAACAGAATGGCGTAGGGAGTTTCGCGCTCCACGGCCCCGGCGAGAGCATTGCCCACAGCGCGACTGTAGACCGGCCCCAACGCGGAATTATCCAGGACTAGGACGCGGTCGGCTCCCGCGGCAGCCAGAGCCGGGGCATGGGCCTCGCCGCCGGTGGCGATCGCCACTGCCACAACCTCGCTCCGAGTGATGGCGGTCAATTCCCGAGCCTTGCCCAGCATCTCGAAAGTTACATGGGCCAGGCCGTCCCTGGTGTTCTCGGCAACAACCCAAACGCTGCGTTCCGAAGTCTCTGGGTAGCGAGGCAGCGCTTCCTGGGACGCGGGAGGCTCCGCCGAGTCCAACTCAGCAAGCCGCTCCCGCACCGAATCGGCTATCTGACGCGCCGCGTCCTCCGGCGTAACCTCCTGAAGCGTCACGCCAAGGCGGTTGGGTTCCACCAGCCGGATTTCGTTGACCCAGGTCGGCGACCCCTGCGCCCCGAATTGCGATGTGTCATCGGACAGTAGGGCGCAGTTAACCTCATCCACTGGCTTGGCTGCGCCCTCTTCCATCTGCTGGCGATTGGGGAAAAGCTCCGGCGCGACTCCTTCGGTTACGCAGACGACCGCCGGAAGGTCGCATTCCAGCGTCTGGAAACCCTCATCGGTGATTCGCTCGACGATGGCGGTGCGCCGGTCTTCACTCAGCTCCAAGCGGCGGACGCTGCTGACGTGGGGCAGCCCCATCAGCTCGGCCACCTCCGGGCCGACCTGCCCAGTCTCGCCGTCGGTGCTGTTGCGTCCGCAGATGATGAGGTCGGGCTGCTCGCGGCCCAAAGCCAAGGCCAGCGCGCGGGATGTCGCCAGGGTGTCGCTGCCGGCCAGCGCGCGGTCGGTGACGAGAACGCCCCGGTCTGCTCCCAGAGCGAGGCAGTTGGTCAGACCCTCGGCGGCGCTTGGCGGCCCCATGGTCAGCACCACGACCTCGTCGCTTGGTTCACTCTTCAGTTCCACCGCCCGCACCAAGCCCAGCAGGTCGAATGGGTTGACTTCAGAAGGCACCCCATCCCTGACGATAGTTCTGGCCTCGTAGTCGAATTGCATCCGGGCGATCATTGGCACATATTTCATGCAGACGGCAGTTTTCATGGGCGGCTATTACTTCCGTTGGAGAATTGGAGCAGCGAAATATGCCCTCTCCCACCGGGAAGAGGCTGAGGTGAAGGCGGCCCGGCGGATGTGACCCTACGGGGACTCGCCGGAGACGTTGGTCAACACCGCTTCTTCCCGTACCTCTGCAGTCATTCGTTGCAGGCGCGGGCTGATGGACACCGGGAACTGAGGCGGACGGCGCAGGTTCTTGAACCGGGGCGAGAGCGATACGAATTCCTCCCGGAAACGGTCGCGCAGGTCGCGCAGCGTGGAGGCAGGGCCAGTGCGAGTGCCGTCAGACATCACTTCCTGTAGCAGTGGCTCGGAGCCAACCGGCCCGGATTCTTCCTGTAACCCGATGATGTCGCCCGCCATTTCGCCGCCGTCTTCAAGCCGCCGGAAAATCTGCTTGGTGCCAGGCAGGGATACCTTGCCCTCGCTCAGTTTCATCACCGGGCGTTCGTCGAAGCAGACCAGCTTGTAGACCATATCCGACCAGGGTGCGTCGGCGGACACCCCGGCCTTGGTGCCTACCCCGAACAGGTCGATGGGCGCTCCGGCCTGAACCAGCATCTCCAGTTCGTACTCGTCGAGTCCGCCGCTTACCAGAATCCTGACGTACTCCAGCCCTTCCTGGTCCAGCAGGCGTCGCACTTGTCGGCTCAGGTCGGCGTAATCGCCGGAGTCCAGCCTCACCGCGGTTAGTCGGTGGCCTTCGGACTCCAGTTCCTTGGCAATTGCCACGGCGTTCCAGGCCCCGGCCAACGTGTCGTAAGTATCCAGCAGCAGCACCGTCCGGTCAGGGAAGCTGCTGGCGTAGGCTCTGAAGGCTTCCAGTTCCGACGGGAAGCTAGATATGAAAGAGTGAGCCATCGTTCCGGCTGGCGGGATGTCATAATGGCTGGCAGCAAGGACGTTACTGGTGGAGGCAAACCCGGCGACGTAACTGACGCGGGCCATCTTCATCGCCGCGTCGGCCCCCTGGGTGCGGCGCGAGGCGAAGTCGGCGATTCCCCGGCCCCCGGCAGCCCAGACGCATCGCGCCGCCTTGGTGGCCAACGCCGTCTGGAGATGCATCTGGTTGATGACGTAGGTTTCGGCCAGTTGCGCCTCAATGATCGGGGCGGTAATTTCCAGAACCGGCTCGTCGGCGAAGAACAGCCTCCCCTCCGGCACGGCGCGGACGCTGCCCGTAAACCGGACTCCCCGCAGATATTCCAGAAATTCGGAGGTGAACATCCCCAAGGAACGGAGGTAGGCGATAGCCTCGTCATCAAACTGTAGCCTTGAGAGGTAATCCAGCACGTCGTCCAAGCCTGCCGACACCAGGTAGCCGCGATTCGGCGGATAGCTTCGCACCGTGAGGCCGAATGTGGCCTGCTGATGCTTTCCCTGGCAAAAATAGGCCTGGGCCATAGTCAACTCATAGAGGTCGGTAAACAACCCCAGTTGTCCATCCGTGTGTGCCAGGTTAGGTCTGCTCATGGGAGGAACAAGGCTGTGAAACCGCCTTCCACTGCTATATTTACGGACAATAGTATCCCCGTGTGGACAGCCGTATTATCTTGTCGGGCTGTAACAGTGTCAACCAAAGGAAAGTAAAGGAACGCGGGACCGTACGGCGTGCCGGTATTCCTGATGGGATCGGCAATGAAGAGGCAGTAAGGCAGTAAGCAGGACGGCGCGCGCCAACGCGGCAGCCTAGCGTCACGCCAGGGCCTTTTCTTCCCTCTCCATTTGAGCCGGGTGGAGGGTTACAAGACCTTCCTAACCTTCCTGTGTTGCGCCTACGTTGCGGCGCGGTCCCAGCGGAGCGCTTCGAGGCAGCCTTGCTCTTCGGCCTGGGGGAGAAGGCAGCGGATGATTCCGTTGACATCGGGGCGGGTGTTGTTGCGCCGGCACCGCTCCAGGTATTTGTGGAGTTCCATGAAGGTGGGGAGGCTGAATCCGGCGAGGGCAATCTTCCGGATGAAGGGATGGGATTCGGGAGCGGGTTTCCGATCGGCCTCAGCAACGGACCACTCTTGGGAGAATTCCTCGGCTAGGGGGCGGAGGCGATAGATGGCGAGGGGGATGGCGTATTTGCGGCACAGGGCATCGACGGCGTTTCTGATCTGGCTCAATGACATGGCTTCACTTCCCGATGCTGCCTGAGTGGCTGGATTTTTTTCGGTTTCCCGGTCATTCCCGGCCATTTCCGGTCTCTTTTTGTGGGTTCCGCCGCGGGGCCGGGTTGCGGACGGATTTAGGGCGGGACTGGCACGACTTCACTGGCATAACTTCACTGAGACAACTTCTTGGCATTATGGTAGGGAGGCGTCACAGGGCTTGGCAAGGGGCAAAAGTCAGCAGTTTTAGTTTGAGGTTCAGGGCGGTTGCGACGGAGCGGGGCTGTGCTGCTGGTGGAGGGACGTCCGGCGGGTTAGGGAGGGAAGGCGGAAGGTTTTCCTGCTGGGGGACGCCCTCACCCCCCGCTTTCGCGGGGGCAGGCTCTAACCCTCTCCCTCCGGGAGAGGGAACTTTCCCCGAGAATGAAAAGACCCTGGCGCCACGCCAGGCTTTCTTGACACATTACGGCTCCGTTAGTAGTATGGAAGTGTCCCAAGCGCCGGATGAACAGCCGGGTACGGGGGGATAGGGTTCGGTATGGGCTTCTCGCGCGAGAAGCTTTTTTATTGCCCGAAAGTGTTGCTGGCAGACGGGATGGCGATCATATCAACCCCGTGGGTGACCTGAAAATTCCTAGGAGCGAGTCGTTTGACAGAGATTCGGCCCATCCAGTGGGCGGACGGCAAATTGCTTTTGCTGGACCAGACCCGTCTTCCCGTCGAGGAAACTGCCGTTACGGTGAGCCGCTATGAGGAAGCCGTGGCTGCTATCCGGGAAATGCGGGTTCGCGGCGCGCCGGCCATCGGAGTAACCGCCGCTTATGCCGTGGCGATGGCGGCCCGGGACACGGACGCCGGCGACCGGGCGGAGTTTCTTGCCCTCTTGGAGCAGGCCGCGGGGAGCATCCGGGCGGCGCGCCCCACGGCGGTCAACTTGGGCTGGGCCGTTGACCGCATGATGAGTCTGGCCGCCTCGGTGGAAGACACGCCGGAAATCGCCGGGCTGCTGCTGGCCGAGGCCCAGGAAATCCAGCGGGAAGACGAGGCCATCAACCGGCGCATGGGCGAGTTCGGCAAGGATCTGATGCCCGATGGCGGCTCGGTTCTGACCCACTGTAACACCGGCGCGCTTGCTACCTCGGCCTTCGGCACCGCTCTCGGGGTGATTCGCGCCGGATGGGAAGCCGGCAAGCGGTTCGAGGTCTTCAATACCGAAACACGTCCCTGGCTGCAAGGGGCGCGCTTGACCTCTTGGGAGTTTCAGAAGCTGGGCATCCCGGCGACGCTGCTGGTTGACTCGGCGGCAGGTATGCTGATGCGCCAGGGCAAAATCGGCTGCGTCATCACCGGCGCCGACCGCATAGCCGCCAACGGCGACACCGCCAACAAAATTGGCACCTATACCCTGGCCGCCCTGGCTAAGGAAAACGGCATTCCCTTCTACGTCGCTGCGCCCACCAGTACGATTGACCTGAGCCTTCCCGACGGCGACGGCATCGAAATCGAGGAGCGCGCGCCAGAGGAAGTTACTAGGTTCGGCGGCAGCCCGACCGCCCCGGAAGGCGTCGCGGCGGTGAATCCGGCCTTTGACGTTACTCCGCATCGTTACATCAGCGCCATCGTAACCGAATGCGGGATCGCTCCCCCGCCGTTCACCGAGAGTCTCATGCTGGCGACCAAGGCCGCGAGATAGAGAGTATGATGAGAATTAGTCGTGAGTAAACCTCAAGCCAAAATCGCGGTCATCGGAGGCAGCGGACTATACGAGATTGACGGTCTGGCCGACGTTGACCAGGTGGATGTCGATACGCCCTTTGGCAGCCCCAGCGACTCCATAGTTCTGGGCGATCTGTCGGGAGTTCGAGTGGCCTTTCTGCCCCGTCACGGGCGCGGTCATCGGTTCAATCCCACCCACATCCCGGTGCGAGCCAACATCTACGCTCTGAAAACGTTGGGCGTGGAGCGCGTTATATCCGTCAGCGCCGTCGGCAGCCTGAAAGAGGAGTTCGCGCCGCTGGACCTGGTCATTCCCAGCCAGCTCATTGACCGGACGCGGCTACGGGAAAGCACCTTCTTCGATGAGCACGTGGTGGTCCACGTGGGCATCGCTGACCCCTTCTGCGCCTCCGCCAGCCAAGCCATTCACCGCGCCGCTCAAGCGATGGATGTCAACGTCCACCCCGGCGGCACGATGGTTGTTATGGAAGGCCCCGCTTTCTCCACTCGGGCCGAATCATTCATGTACCGCTCATGGGGGGCCGATATTATTGGCATGACCGCTTTGCCCGAAGCCAAGCTGGTGCGAGAAGCGGAAATGTGCTACGCCACCATGGCCTGGATTACCGACTATGACGTCTGGCGGGCCGGCACGGAGGAAGTGAGCGTCGAGGCCGTGGTGCAGAATTTGTTGAAGAACGTGGAGACTTCCAAAGAGCTGTTGAGCCGGCTTGTCCCCGCTCTTTCAGAACCCTGGGACTGTCCTTGCGGTTCCGCCCTGAAGGACGCCATCATCACTTCCCAAGAAAGCATCCCTGACAACTTGAAAAGGAAGTTGGCGCCTATCATCGGCAAGTATTCCGGCTTAGCGGCCGGAACCTAAAACCCGGAATCAGGAGGTTTTACCATGCCTAGGCAAGACCCCGGTGAGCCATATTTCCGCGTCGATTCCAACGAGGCACGGCAGATATTGGACGACGATCCCGATAATACCGTGGTGATAGATGTCCGCCGCGACGACGAATGGGTAACCGGACACGTTACCGGGGCCGTCCATATCCCTATTGACGACTTTGCCGACCGCATCGGCGAGGTGCCGCAGGACAAACGGCTGCTCTTTATCTGCGCCGCCGGCGTTCGCAGCGGGCTAGCCTGCGAGTTGGCTTCTTCCTTCGGGTACGATACCACCAACCTCTACAACATCGAAGACGGCACTCCGTATTGGATTGCCGGAGGGCATCCCACGTCCCGCGGCAACGACCCCTAGCCCAAAGCCCGGGCTAACGCCATCCCAAGACGCGATTTAACCGGACGCTCAGCCCCATGGGCGAGCCGCCCGCAGACTGAAAATCAAGGAGAAACTTTTGGCTACACAACAGGCAAAAGGAGACGTTAAAGACCTCTCCCTGGCCCAGGAGGGTATAAACCGCATCGAATGGGCCGGGCGCGAAATGCCGGTGGTGAACCTCATCCGTGAGCGGTTCGCCCGCGAGAAACCGCTGGCTGGACTTCGTATGGCAGCCTGTCTTCATGTCACCACCGAGACCGCCAACCTGGCCCTGGCCCTCCGCGATGGCGGGGCCGATGTCACCCTCTGCGCCAGTAACCCCCTCAGCACCCAGGACGAAGTGGCTGCCGCGCTGGTCAGCGAATATGGCATCCCCACCTTCGCCATCAAAGGTGAGGACGGCCAGACCTATTACAGCCATCTCACCGCCGCGCTGGACCTCAAACCCAACGTAACGCTGGACGACGGCGCGGACTTGGTGACCATCCTGCACACCCAGCGCTCCGAACTGGTGTCCGATGTCATCGGTGGCACCGAGGAGACCACCACGGGCGTCGTCCGGCTCACCGCGATGGCCAGGGACGAAAAGCTCCTGTACCCGGTCATCTCGGTCAACGACGCGGAGACCAAGCACTTCTTCGACAACCGCTATGGTACGGGTCAGAGCACGCTGGACGGCATCACCCGCGCCACCAACATCCTGTGGGCCGGCCGCCGCGTGGTAGTCGTCGGTTACGGCTGGTGTGGACGCGGGGTCGCTTCCCGCGCTAGGGGCATGGGCAGCCATGTGATCGTCACCGAGACCAACCCCATTCGCGCTCTGGAGGCGGTGATGGACGGCTTCATGGTGATGAAGGGCATCGAAGCCGCACGCCTAGGTGAGGTGTTCATCACGGTCACCGGCGGGCTTCACGCCATCGGGCGGGAGCATCTGGAAGTGATGCCCAGCGGGGCTATTCTAGCCAACAGCGGCCACTTCAACGTGGAAATCGACATCCCGGCCCTAGAAAGCATGGCCGTCTCTCACCGAACGGTTCGCCCCTTCGTCGAAGAATACGTCCTGCCCGACGGGCGCAAGCTGTATCTGCTCGGCGAGGGCCGCCTGATTAACTTGGCCGCTGCCGAAGGCCATCCTTCCGCGGTCATGGACATGAGCTTCGCCAACCAGGCCCTTTCGGTAGAGTACATTGTCAAGAACCGGGGGCAGTTGGCCCCGGGCGTCCACAGCGTCCCGGCCGAAACCGACCGCGAAGTCGGACGCCTGAAGCTGGAATCTTTGGGCATAGGCATAGACAGCCTGAGCGCCGAACAGCAGAAGTATCAGGAGAGCTGGCAGGAAGGCACCTAACCTCGGCCTTTTGCATCCCAACCGCAACCGGCAAAGGCCGGAGCAATCAACCGGAGGACAGTCCCAATGCCCATCCAATTTATGACATCCCCGAAGTACTTGCTCACATCGGAGTCGGTGACCGAGGGGCATCCCGACAAGCTGTGCGACCAGATTTCCGACGCGGTTCTCGATGCCGCTCTCCGGGGAGACCCGATGAGCCGCGTTGCCTGTGAAACCGTCGCCACCAAGAACCTCGTCATGGTTACCGGCGAGATCACCACCAAGTCTGCCCTTAACTTCGATGAAATCGCCCGCGGCGTGATGAATCAAATCGGCTACACCGATGTCAGCTACGGCATCGACGGCAATTCCTGCGGCGTCATTGCCCACGTCAGTCAGCAGTCCCCCGACATCAGCAGCGGCGTTTCCACGGCCCTGGAAGAGCGGGGAGGCGGCGCGTCCGATGCGCGGCGGGCCACCGGCGCCGGCGACCAGGGCATGATGGTCGGCTTTGCCTGCGACGAAACCGATGGCCTGATGCCCATCACCGTAGACCTCGCACACCGTCTGGTGGAGCAGTTGGCCGCAGTCCGCAAGAACGGCCTGCTGGACTACCTGGGCCCCGATGGCAAGTCGCAAGTGACCGTTGAGTATCACGAAGGTAAACCCCGCCGGGTCGACGCCGTGGTAATCAGCTCCCAGCATCAGGACAGCGACGACCGTGAATCGTTCACCAAGAAGATTCGCAGCGACATTCTCGAGCACGTCATCCGCCCGATTGTTCCTTCGGAGCTGCTGGACGACAATACCCGGTACTTCGTCAACCCCAGCGGCTGGTTCGCCGTGGGCGGACCGCAGGGCGATACCGGACTGACCGGGCGCAAGATTCTGGTGGACACCTACGGGGGCATCGCCCGCCACGGAGGAGGCGCTTTCTCCGGCAAGGACCCGACGAAAGTAGACCGCTCCGGGGCCTACGCCGCCCGCTACGTCGCCAAGAATCTGGTGGCCGCGGGGCTGGCCCAGCGAGTGGAAATACTCGTTTCCTATGCCATCGGCGTGGCCGAACCCATCTCCGTGTCGGTGGAAACCTTCGATACCGGCCACATCGCCAATGACCGCATAGAGGCTCTGGTGGGCGAACATTTCGACCTGCGTCCCGGCGCCATCATCGAAGACCTGAACCTCCGCCGGCCCATCTACCAGCCTACGGCCGCCTACGGCCACTTCGGACGCCCCTCGTCGGACAAGCTGGGCCTGACCTGGGAACTGACCGACAAGGCTGAAGCGCTGCGACAGGCCGCAGTTTAATCTTTTCCCTCTCGCAGAGGGCTAGTTTCACCAAAGGGAAGCGGCGGGCGCAAAGTCCGCCGCTTTTTGACATAATAATTCCACAGCCAGGGGGATTCTATGACGCAGCAGGCGGAAATTCGATTCGGCACAGACGGCTGGCGCGCCCTCATCGCTGAGGATTACACCTACGCCAACGTGGCCCGCTGCGCCAAGGGGCTGTGCGACTACCTGAAGCAGCGCGGCACCGCCGAACGCGGCCTTATCGTCGGCTACGACACTCGTTTTCTGTCGCCGGAGTTCGCCGACACCGTGGCGGGAGTGTGCGCCAGCCAAGGAGTGCGGGCGCTGTTGTCAGTCGAGGCCGCGCCGACGCCGGTTTTCAGTTACAACGTATTGCACCATGGAGCGGGCGGCGCGGCCATCATAACCGCCAGCCACAACCCGGCTGCCTGGAACGGCTTTAAGTTCAAGCCGGAATACGCGGGCAGCGCCACGCAGGAAATCACCGACGAACTGGAATCCGCCATCCGGCAGGTAGGGACGGTTGACCCCGCCGTAATCAGCGCCGGGCGTAGTTCTGATCTCGTGGAAGATATGGAGCCGTCGGAGCCGTATCTGAACCACGTGGCCGGACTGGTAGACCTGGACGCCATACGGTCTGCTGGTTTCCGCGTGGTCGTGGACGCCATGTACGGGGCTGGGGCCGGGTACCTTCCTCGGCTCCTGAACGGCGGAGCGACCACGGTTGAGGAACTGCGCGGACACCGCAACCCGGCCTTCCCTGGCATGGCCCAGCCGGAACCCATCGCGCCAAATTTAACCGAACTGCTGGCCCGCGTTCCTGCCACCGGGGCGTCGTTGGGCATCGCCCTGGACGGCGACGCTGACCGCGTGGGCATCATAGACGAGGGCGGGCGGTTTGTAACCACGCTGGACACTTTCTCGCTGTTGGCCCTCTACCTGCTGGAGGAAAAGGGCTGGCGCGGCTCCCTTATCAAGGGAGTAACGGCGTCTCAGGCTCTTAACAAGATGGGCGGCATATATGGCGTGGATGTCCACGAAGTGCAGGTTGGTTTCAAGCACATGGGACCTCGCATGGAAGAGCTGAACGCGCTTATGGCCGGCGAGGAGAGCGGCGGATTCGCCTTCCGCGGCCATGTGCCGGAACGGGACGGCATCCTCAGCGGACTGTTCGTTCTGGAATACTTGGCGAAGACCGGCAAAACGGTTTCTCAACTGCTGGAAAACCTGTTTAGCCGGGTCGGCTCCCACTTCTACCACCGCCGCGACATCGAGTTCCACGCTGCCGACCGGGAGCGTATCCTCCAACTGGTGAACAACCCCGCGCTGGCTCGGTTGGGCGAGTTCCCGGTTGTGGCGTCGGACAGCATTGACGGACGCCGCCTGCGCTTCGACGACGGCTGGCTTGCTGTGCGCTTCTCCGGCACCGAGCCACTGCTGCGAATCTACGCCGAAGCAGGCTCGCCGGAGCGCGTAACCAGCCTGCTGGACGCTGCCGCCGAGTACTTGGGCGTGTAGGCTCCTTCTCCCCAAAGGAGAGGGTTAGGGTGAGGGCGCCCCCGCAGCGCGGCTGACAACATTCAACAATAAGGAGTACGAGATGGCGGAAAAGCAAATTCTGTGCGCTTACGGAGTAGACTTGGACGCCGTGGGCGGCTGGTTGGGATCCTATGGCGGTGAAGACTCGCCCGACGACATCTCGCGAGGGCTGTTTGCTGGCGAAGTGGGGACGCCCAGGTTGGTCAAGCTGTTCGACCGGCTGGGAATCAAGACCACTTGGTTCATTCCGGGGCACTCGGCTGAGACCTTTCCCGAAGAATGCCGGATGATAGTCGAGGCGGGGCATGAGGTGGGGATGCACGGCTATTCCCACGAAAACCCCATCGCTATGTCGCCGGAACAGGAAGAGGCGGTACTGGTGCGCTGCATCGACCTGATCACCCAGCTTTCAGGCAAGCCGCCTACTGGCTACGTGGCGCCGTGGTGGGAGTTCAGCCATGTCACCAATGAACTGCTGCTCAAGTATGGCATTAAGTACGACCACAGCCTGATGCACCGCGACTTTGAGTGCTACTACGTGCGCGTGGGCGACCGATGGACCAAAATTGACTACTCCCAGCCAGCGGACCACTGGATGCAGGCCCTGGTGCGCGGCGAGGAGACCGATCTGGTGGAGATTCCGGCCAACTGGTATCTGGACGACCTGCCGCCCATGATGTTCATCAAGAAGTCGCCCAACAGCCACGGCTTCGTCAACCCCAGGGACATCGAATCGATATGGCGTGACCAGTTCGACTACGTTTACCGGGAGTATGATGAGGCAGTGTTCCCCATCACAATCCATCCCGACGTGAGCGGTCGTCCTCAAGTGCTGCTGATGCTGGAGCGGCTGACGGAGTACATTGCCTCTCACGATGGCGTTCGCTTCCTGACTTTCAACGAAATAGCTGACGATTTTCTGGCCAGGCACCCGCGGGTATAACCGGACGAGAAGGCCGCGTGAAACAGGAAAACGCCCCACCGGCCAGCGGGGCGTTTCCTTGCCTGCAACCACATAGTGACGCCAAGACGTTCGTCCTGAGCGTGCCGCAGGACGGATGACCTGCTTCTTGTCGGGCCTGTTATCGCTTGGTGTATTGCGGGGCGCGGCGGGCGCGCTTGAGGCCGTACTTCTTGCTCTCCTTGATGCGAGCGTCGCGGGTGACGAATCCGGCGCGGCGCAAGGCGGGCTTGAGGGCAGGGTCGAAGACGATGAGGGCCCGTGTTATGCCGTGGCGCACCGCTTCGGCCTGGGCGTTGACGCCGCCTCCTGTCACTTTAGCCACCACGCGAAAACGGTTCAGCATGTTGGTAACGTGGAAGGCGTCGTTGACGGTACGCTGCCAAGTCGACCAGCCGAAATATTCGTCCATGGGTTTGCTGTTTACAATGAAGGGGCCGCCATCGTCCACGTAAATCCGCACACGGGCGATGGCCGTCTTGCGCTTTCCGGTACCGTAGTAATACTGCTGGGCTGTGTCTAATAGCACCAAGTGAGTCCTGCCTCCGTCCGTGTCCGGCCGAAAATGTGGCCAGCGTAATTAGTTTACTTGGCCCACCTGGGCGTCGTGGGGGTGCTGAGGGCCGGCATACACCTTGAGGCGGCGTAGCATTTGCCGCCCCATGTGATTGCGGGGCAGCATACCCTTTACCGCTAGTTCAATGACCCTTTCCGGGTGTGTTTCCAGCATCTCACGGAGCCTGATAGACTTCAGGTTACCGACGTACCCGGAATGGCGGTAGTAGTATTTCTGGGTGGTCTTGCGCCCGGTGGTACGCACATTGGAGGCGTTGACCACCACCACGAAGTCGCCGGTTAGCGTGTGCGGAGTGTACGACGGCTTGTCCTTACCCTGCAACGAAACAGCTATGTCGCGGGCCAGCCGACCGAGCGCTTGCCCGGTGGCGTCTACCACCTTCCAGTTCTCGGCAACGTCGCCGGACTTGGGGAAATACGTGCTTGTTCTTTTCATTTGTCCTGTCCGGTCTCCGCCGGAGGGGGGCATAAGGCTCCCTCCGGGTATTTCACTTCAATTAAACACAGTCCGTGAGCGGGCAACAGCGGAACTTCAGGAACATCGCCCGTTCCTTCCAATGTCCACCGCATCAACTCCACTGGCTGCCTGCCCTTTCCTACAGCCAGCAGAATTCCATTGGCCTTTCTGATTTGCTGCTTCAGGAAGCCGTTGGCCTCACATTCGATTACTACGGTGTCGCCCTCGCGTCCAACATCCCAACGGCTGACCGTCCTGGCCGCGCTACGGTCCTTGGGGTGCCCCGACGCGATGACCCGGAAGTCGTGCGTACCGAATAATGCTTGGGCTGCCTCGGCCATCCGTGCGATGTTCAGCGGCTCCTTGACCCACAGGTGAGTGTGCCGCCGCAGAGCCGAAGGTTCGCTCCGGGCCAGCATCCGGTACTGATAGACCCTGCTGACGGCCGACCGCCGGGAATGAAATCCTTCGGCCACCGGCAGCGCCCGCAGCACCCGAACGTCATCCGGGAGAAAGTAGTTCAGCGCAGGCGGAAATCTGTCAGCCGCATGGCGGGAGCCGGTAAGGAAGTCCACTACTTGCCCCTGAGCATGGGCACCGGAATCGGTGCGGCTGGCGCCACGTACCCGGGTGCTCTCGCCAGTGAAGCGGGTCAGCGCTTCCTCCAGCGCTCCCTGGATCGTTGGTTGGTTAAGCTGCAATTGGAAACCGTTGTAATTGGTGCCTTGATATTCGACCCAGAGGGCCACCCGCCGGGCAGAACGCTCCGGCAAGCAGCCAGTTCCAACCCTAGAAGACGGCAGGCCCACGTCTTTCTCTATCTAAACGACTCCTTTAGACCAGTTCGATTACCGCCATCGGCGCGGCGTCGCCCAAGCGCGGCCCCAACTTGACGATGCGGGTGTAGCCGCCGGGCCGGTCGGCATAACGCTGCGCGATGTCGTCGAACACCTTTTCCACCACGCGCTTGCTTGGAACTTGGGCCAAGGCCAAACGGCGGTGATGGAGGCTGCCTTTCTTGCCATGGGTAATCAGCTTTTCAGCCACCACCCGCGTTTCCTTGGCCTTGGCCAAGGTGGTGGTTATACGCTCGTGGGTAATCAGTTCGGAAACCAGCCCGCGCATTAGCGCCTTGCGCTGGTCCTTATAGCGGCTTAGCTTGCGTCCTGAGACGCGGTGGGAAGCCATGGTTAGTCGTCCAACTCCTCGTAGTCCAGCCTATCGGCACCCGGCTCGTCCGATGTGGCAACTTCGCTTTCGTCTTCAAAGGTCATTCCAGTGGGAAGGACGACGCTGTCGCCCTCTTCACCACCGCCCATCAGCTCGGCAATGTCCTCGGTTGAGAGAGCGTTAGCAGCGGCGGCTTCGTCAGTGGGTTGCAAGATCTTGTCCGGATTTGTGATGCCATGCTCAGCCAGTTTTTCCTGCAACTCCACCAACGATTTCTCACCGAAGTTGCGTATCTTCAGCAGCTCCTCGTCGGACATCTCCAGCACTTCGCCTACCCGGTTGATCTGGTGGCGCTTCAGACAGTTGAGAGTGCGCGGCGACAACTCCAGCTTTTCTATTGGCGTCTGATAGACCTCCGGCGAGACCACCAGAGGAGCTCGGTCGATGCCATGTTCCGCCGCCCGGTTGAGCTTGCTGAAAAGGAAAAAGTTCTGCACCAGCCTTTCAGCGGCCTGCTGCACCGCTTCGATGGGCCGGATGGCCCCATCGGTCCAGACTTCCAGAAGCAGACGCTCGTAATCGGTAACCTGGCCTACCCGGGTGCGCTCTACCGTGAAGTTGACCTTGCGCACTGGGCTGAACACGGCATCCACGGGTAGCGCCCCGGCCGGTATGTTTGACCCGTCTTCGCCGGGGTGGGCAGTCTGGTATCCGGTTCCTTGCCTGACGTTAAACTCGATGGACAACTGAACTTCTTCGTCATCCAGGGTTGCCAGGTGTTGTTCCGGGTTGACGATCTCGAAGTCGGAGGAAGTCATAATGTCGCCGGCGCAAACCGGCCCGCCACCGCTCACTTGCAGGCGCATCTTTCCGTCGCGTCCGCTACTGGAGCGGATACGGATGCCCTTGATATTGAGGAGGATTTCCATGACCTCCTCTTTGACGCCTGGGATGGCCATATATTCGTGCACCACGTCCTCGATTTTCACCCAGGTGATGGCGCTGCCGGGGGTGGAGCTAAGCAGGATACGCCGCAGCGGATTGCCGATGGTCTGGGCAAAGCCACGCTCCAGCGGCCCAACGGCGACCCTGCCGTAGGTCTCTTCGGAAACCTGGACCAGAATTTCGGGCGCAGGGACTGCCGGACCCTCGACCGGCGAGGCGGCAGGCACAACGAACGTGTCGAACATTGACACTGAATTACCTCGAGTAAAACTCTACGATTAACCGGGAATCCAGCGTGGTTTGCAGATCTCCGTCCGATGGCAGAGCGACCACCCGCCCGGACATCTCGCCGACATCCAAGGCCAGCCAAGTTGGCACCGGCCGCTTGGGCAGACCCGCAGTGCGGTCCGCGTAGAATTCGGTCGTCTTGTCGTTCTCTCGCCAAGTGATGACGTCACCGGCCTTGACCGAATAAGAAGGCACGTCGGTCTTTCGTCCATTGACTTGGAGATGCCCGTGTAACACGAGCTGACGAGCCTGCTTGCGGGAGTCCGCGAAGCCCAGCAGGTAGGCCACGTTGTCGAAGCGGCGCTCCAAGCTGCGCAACAGGTTCACGCCGGTAACACCGGGCGTGTTGAACGCCTCGGTCATGTACTTGCGGAACTGCGATTCCATCACGCCGTAAATGTACTTCGCCTTCTGCTTCTCCAGCAGGTGAACGCCGTAGTCGGACGGGCGGCGGCGGCGCCGCGAGATGTTACCCGGTGGGTTGCGGCGCTTCTCGAAAGCGCAGCGGGGGGTGAAGCAACGGTCACCCTTTAGAAACAGTTTTTCGCCGGAGCGCCTGCACAAACGGCAGGCCGGCCCTGTATATCTGCCCATAAGCTCTTGGCCTACACTCTCCTTCGCTTGGGTGGACGGCACCCGTTATGCGGGATGGGGGTGACGTCGCGGATGCTGCTGACCACCAGCCCCGCTCCCTGTAGGGAGCGGATGGCGGCCTCGCGCCCTGCGCCGGGGCCTTTGATAAAGACGTCGATGTGGCGCATCCCGGACTCGCCGGCGCGGCGCCCCGCCTGCTCAGCGGCGCGCTGGGCGGCGAAGGCGGTGCCCTTGCGGGATCCCTTGAAGCCCACCGCTCCGGAACTGGCGGAGGCGATCACGTTCCCCTGGGGGTCGGTGATGCTCACCAGCGTATTGTTGAACGTGGAGTAAATATAGGCCCGGCCTTGCGGCACGGAACGCCGTTCCCGGCGTCTGGTTCTGGGTCTGGGCATGGTTTACACCACCTACTTCTTGCCGCCGGTGCGTCGGCCGCGGCCGGCTACGGTGCGGCGCGGTCCCTTGCGCGTTCGGGCGTTGGTGCGAGTGCGCTGCCCGGACACGGGCAGGTTGCGGCGATGGCGCAGCCCCCGGTAGGAGCCGATGTCCATCAGCCGCCGGATGTTCTGGTTAACTTCGCGGCGCAGGTCGCCTTCCGAGATGTACTCCCGGTCGACCAGCTCGCGGATGCGGTTCACCTGGGCTTCGCTGAGCTCATTCATGCGCGGAGGCATAGTTGGGTCCAGGTCGGCCTTGATTACTATTTCCTCGGCCAGCTTCGGTCCGATTCCGTAGATACTCCGCAGAGCGACGTGAGCTCTCTTGCGGTCCGGGACATCTACTCCGGCTATGCGTACCACATTGCCTCCTTTGTCTCAGGGGGTCTGGATTGCGTCTGAACGAAGGGACGGGTTAACCCTGACGCTGCGAGTGGCGGGCGTTGACGCAGATAATACGGATAACGCCCTTGCGCTTGATCACGCGGCACTTGTCGCACCGAGGTTTGACCGATGCCGTAACTTTCATTTTAAGCTCCGATTGCCAGCCTGAATTTCCGACAGAGAAACGGGCAGGCCGAGGTCAGATCAACGTCTGAACTCGCCGGCCTCAGCTAGTAAATTCCACAGGATGCTATGGCTGCTACTTGAACCGGTAGGTGATACGCCCGCGAGTCAGATCATAGGGAGACAACTCCACCAGAACCCGGTCTCCGGGCAGCACGCGAATGAAGTTCATGCGAATCTTGCCCGACACATGGGCCAGCACTTCATGGTCGTTGGGCAATTCTACACGGAACATCCCGTTGGGCAGGGCTTCCTTAACGCTGGCCTCTACTTCAATCGCCTGCTTCTTCGCCATAAATCCCCTTGCGTATAGATTTGCTTTCCGATGCCGACCGCCGACTATTCCACAGTCCGGTCTGGAGTCCTAGCTGTGGATAGTCAGTACCTCCGGCCCCTGCTCGGTAATTGCGATGGAATGCTCAAAGTGGGATGACAGCTTACCATCTGCGGTTACCACCGTCCACTGGTCATCCAGGATCCGGGTGTGCCAGTCTCCCAGGTTGAACATGGGCTCGATAGCGATACACATCCCGGCCCGGAGCAGCGCCCCCCGTCCAGCCACGCCGTAGTTGGGAACTTGCGGGTCCTCGTGCAGGAACCGCCCGACGCCGTGGCCCACGAACTCGCGCACCACGCCGTAGCCGCGGGACTCTCCGTAAGCCTGAACCGCGGCGCCGATGTCTCCCACGCGGGCACCGGGAACGGCTGCCTTGATGCCTGCTTCCAAGCCCAAGCGGGTGGCCTCCATCAAGGAGAGCAGCGAGTCAGGCAGGTCGCCGACGGCGATGGTGACGGCGCCGTCGCCTATGAAGCCTTCGATGGTTGCCCCGACATCTACCTTTACGATGTCGCCTTCCTGAAGCACCCGCTTACCCGGTATGCCGTGGACGATTTCCTCGTTGACCGAAGCACAAATAGTGGCCGGAAAACCGCGGTAGCCCTTGAATGTCGGGGTTGCCCCATGCCGCGTGATTTCCTTAAAGGCGATTCGGTCAAGGTCGCGGGTGGTCATACCCGGTTCGACTGACGCCTTAAGCAAGTCTATCGTTTGGCCGACAATCGCGCCTGCTCGCCTCATCGAGTCCAACTCGCGGGGGGATTTGACAGTTATGCCGCCAGAGTAGGTTGAGGGCGAGGTCGAAGCGGTTTCCTTTTTGTGCTTCCGGTTCACTTGGCTATTGTACTCCCAAGTTATGGCTATTGGAAAGCGAAGGCTCGCCTTGCTGCCTCTCAAGGGCGGCCGCTATGCGCTGAAACACCCCGTCCACCGTGTCCTGTCCGGGAACGTCCACTAGCAGGTCTCTCCGCCGGTAGAATTCCAGCACCGGCATGGTTTCCTCGTGGTAAACGTCAATTCGTTTCTGCACCGCCTCCGGGCGGTCGTCGTCCCGCTGGTAAAGAGCCCCATTGCAGCGGTCACAGGCGGGGGTGGGCGCGCGCCCCTGATGAGTGTAGGGCGCCTGACACTCACCGCAGACGTATCGCCCCCCCAATCGTCGCGCCAGTTCGTCCTCGGGCACATCAATGTGCAGCACCAGGTCAATGTTGCGTGCGCGAGTGGTCAGCGCCGCCTCCAGTTCCTCAGCCTGCCGGGTGTTTCGTGGAAAGCCGTCAAGGATAAAACCTTCGTTGGTGCGGATGGACATTACTTTGTCCAGCATGATGTCAATGACCACTTCGTCGGGGACCAGGAGGCCCTGGTCCATATACTCTTTAGCTCGCAGTCCCAAGGGCGTTCCCTGACGCAGGTTGTGCCGGAAAATGTCACCGGAACTGACGTGGGCCAGATCATAGCGTTCGGTGAGCAGGTGAGCCTGGGTTCCCTTGCCGGCCCCAGGCGGCCCGAATAGCACGAGTCGCAGACTTTCAGTCACGTTATCGCAGGAATCCTTCATAATTTCGCATTGTGAGCTGCGCTTCCAACTGGCGCAGAGTGTCCAAGCCAACACCTACCATAATCAAGAGGCTGGTGCTGCTCAGCGATATGGCCTGAACGTCGGTAACCAACGACGCCAGATATGGCACGATGGCGATGAAGCCCAGGAACACCGCTCCGCCCATTGTTATGCGCACAATCACCC
The DNA here is from genome assembly GCA_965249065.1 of Dehalococcoidia bacterium. Lineage (GTDB taxonomy): Bacteria > Chloroflexota > Dehalococcoidia > Lucifugimonadales > UBA3495 > VXOI01. Next base: position 681,455 of record CBDFLG010000002.1, read on the forward strand.
GGTTCAGGTAGTCCTGGGTCGGTTTGCCTGGTCTTATGCCCAGCACGAAGCCACCGTTGCGTTGCAGGTTTTCGGCAAGGTTCTGCTGGTTGAATATCACCAGCGTATAGAAGAACGTGAACAGCACCACCAGTATGAACACCATCACCCAGTACAGCGGCGAGGTTGGCACCAGCAGCACGGCGAAGAAGTTGGCCACATCGCCAAGCCATGTGGTGTTGGTAGAAAAGTAGGTGGCGATAGTGCCGGGCAGAATCACGATGGAAAACGCGAAAATGAGCGGTATCATACCCGCCGAGTTGATACGCAGCGGCAGATAGGTCGCCCCGCTCTGGCGGTACATTCGCCCTCCGCGGAAAATGCTGCGGCCGTACTGCACCGGGATGCGGCGGTGAGCCTCGTTGAACAGCACGATTAGGGCGATAATCAACACGCCGATGATGGCGAAGAATCCGATTCCCAGCACGTTGTCCCGGTCGAGAAAACCCTGGGTAAGCAGGCTGGGGAATCCCGCCACGATGCCTGCGAAGATTATCAGGGAGATGCCATTGCCGATGCCTCGCTCGGTAATCATCTCGCCCAGCCACACCAAGAACATCGTGCCGGCAGTGATGGAGAAGAGCGCCGCCGCCGTGGGCAGCAAGGCGTCACCGGTGAAGCCGACATTGGTCAAAACGTTGCTCTGCTGGAGCAGCACCAACTGGCCGTACCCCTGAGCCAGTGCGATGGGCACGGTGAGCCAGTGGATGATGCGGTTCATCTTGGCCCGGCCGGCCTCCCCCTCCCTCGAGATCTCCTGAAGCTGTGGGAAAACGGGGGTGAGGAGCTGAATCACGATGGACGCGGTGATGTAGGGAAACACGCCAAGGGCGACGATGCTCATACGGCTGAGCGCACCGCCGCTGAACAGGTCCAGAAAGCTCAGCAACTCGTTGTTGCGGAACAGATTATCGAGCTGCACCTGATCAATGCCAGGCAGCGGGATGTGGGCGATGAACCGGTACAGGGCCAGTATAGCGAGCGTAAACAGTATCTTAGCTCGCAGATCGGGAAGGCTGAAAGCGTCTATGGCCGCTTGAAGCAGCCTGGGAAACCGGCCTCCCTGCGACTCTGAGGCCATCATCAGGCGGCGGATTCCTCTGCCGAGCCATTAGCCGATAAGATTGCTTCTCTTGCGGAGCGAGTGAATTTGTTGGCCACCACCGTCAGCGGCTTGGTTAACTCGCCGCCACCAACGACTTTTACCGGGCGGTTAAGATTGCGGAGATAGCCCCGTTCAACCAGAACTTCGGGCGTGACAACGTCTCCGGCTCTGAACTGCTCCAGGGTGTCGAGATTGACTAGTGAGTAATAGGTCTTGAAAATGTTGTTGAAGCCCCGTCGCATGGGCAGGCCCTTGATAATCGGCAACTGGCCGCCCTCGAACCCCACTCGGGGGCCACCGCCGGAGCGTGACTTCTGCCCCTTCATGCCGCGGCCTGCGGTGCTGCCCTGGCCGGCGGCGTCACCCCGGCCTATGCGCTTGCGGTTACGGCGCGCGCCCTTGGACGGCGCAACTTGATGCTGCATCATACCGCGTCTTCGACCTCCTCCACTCGCAAGAGATGCTCAACTTTTTTGACCATTCCGCGAATGGTGGGGGAGTTTTGATGGACAACAGTATCTTGCAGGCGGTGCAGGCCCAACGAGCGGATAATTTCCCGCTGATTCTTGGGCCGCCCGATGCAGCTCCGCGTCCAGGTAATTTTCAGTTCCGACATTTAGGTGTTCTCGTCATTCGGCCGCCGCAACCAAGCGGCGGGCCGGGGTTAGCTTCCTGCTGAACTGACCGCGGCGGGCTCACTAGCGGTCCCAGCCGGAGCAGGGGTGGTGCGAATGCCTCGTTTGGCCAGTTCCGTGGCTGGGTCGCGCAGTTGGCGTAGCGCTTCCATGGTGGCGTAGACGATGTTTATGGGATTGCGGGATCCCAGCGACTTACCCACCACGTCCTTGACGCCGCTCAGTTCCAAAATAGCGCGCATTCCTCCAGCGGCGATGACGCCGGTTCCCTCGCGGGCCGGTTTGATCAGGACGATTGTTGCGCCCTTTTTGACAGTGATCTGCTGGGGAATCGTGCTGCCCCGCAAAGGAATCGTCACCATCTCCCGGCGGGCTACGGCGTTACCCTTGCGCACCGCATCGGGGATCACCAGTGCTTTCCCCAAGCCGGCCCCGACGGTTCCCTGACCGTCGCCAACCACCACGAGAGCATTAAAGCGAAGGCGGCGGCCTCCCTTCACAACCTTGGCGATGCGACGGGTATAGACAACGCGTTCCGAGAACCCGCCAGTGTCTTCTTCACGCGGGGCGCGCTCGCGCGGCGGGCGTCCATCGCGAGGACCACGTCCACCGCCTCCGTCCCGAGATTGTCTGTTCTGTCCCGGCGGACCGCCCCGGCCTGGTGGGCCACCTGCCCGGCCTGGGCCACCGCGTCTGATAGGCGGAGTTTGTACCATCTGAGGTTAGGACCTCCCTGATTCTTGCCGTTAAGTGACTGGACACGGGCCTAGAATTCCAGCCCGCCCTCTCGTGAGCCGTCGGCCAACGCCTTGACGCGGCCGTGATACTTGCAGCCGCCGCGGTCAAACACCACACGGGTTACCCCGGCGGCCAGAGCCCGCTCGGCCAGCGCCTTGCCCACGGCGGCCGAAACTTCAATTTTGGGGCCGGAAGCAGTGGCCCCTTCGACAATCGGCCCTTCCTGGCTGGACGCCGCGACTATAGTTCGCCCCGTCGTGTCGTCTATGACCTGAGCGTAGATATGCTTGAGGCTGCGGAAAACCGACAGCCGGGGACGTTCCGCGGACCCGGAGACCTTCTTGCGTACCCGTTCTTGGCGCACCCTGCGCAAATGCCTGGCGTTCTTGTCTTTTGGCATACCTGCCTCGAATTTCCCGGCGCGCCCAGCATTCCCATTGGCGCGCTCACCGTCTTACAAATTGACTATGCTTTGCGCGCTGCCGACTTGCCCGGCTTGAAGCGCAACACTTCACCCTGATAGCGGATGCCTTTTTCCTTGTAGGCGTTGGGTGGGCGAACTCTGCGAACCCGTGCCGCCAATTGTCCCACCTTCTGCTTGTCGATACCCCGGACATGGACTCGGTTGTTGCCTTCCACTTCCATGGTTACGCCTTCCGGGGGGTGAATCTCCACTGGATGACTGTAGCCCACATTCAGAATAACGCCATCGCCGGCCACCTGCACCCGATAACCGACGCCCATCAACTCCAGCGTACGGGAGTAGCCGTCGGTAACGCCGGTCACCGCGTTAGCAATCAGACTGCGTGTCAGGCCATGCAAGGCGTGGTGAAATTTTCGCTCGGTGAGCCGCTCGACAACGATCTCGCTTTCTTCCACCTTGACCACTACGTCGGGGTGATAATTCTGGGTCAGCGTGCCTCTCGGCCCCGACACAGTGACCTCCCCGTAACCAACGTCAACCTTGACACCGCTGGGAATGGGGATTGACTTGCGCCCGATGCGCGAAAGCGTACGGCTCTGAGTCTTTCCGTTTCCGTTTACTTCACCAGACATAACAGAGTAACTCTCCTCCGATGCCATCGCGCCACGCTTGCCGTCCGGCCATGAGCCCGCGGGAAGTGGAGATCACAGCCAGCCCCAATCCACCGTAGACCCGCGGGATTTCGCCCTTGCCGACATAAACCCGCAACCCAGGCTTGCTGATCCGCTTGAGCCCGGCAATTGCAGACTTGCGTCCTTCCCGGTAGGCGAGGTGGACGCGCAAGGTCGGATGCACTTGGCCCCTAGGCGTGTCGTAGTCGCGGATGAACCCCTCTTCCTTCAGAATTCTGGCTATGGCCAGCTTCATTTTGGAGTGGGGCATCATCACGGAATCATGCCGCGCTTGGATAGCGTTGCGGATACGTGTGAGCATATCGGCGATTGGATCGGTTACGGGCATCTGCGCCTCATCTAAAAGTAAAGCGGATTTTTCTGACGCAATTCCTGTCCTGGCCGCCTACAAGCTGGCCTTTCGGACACCGGGCAGCTCGCCGGTCAGGGCCAACTCCCGGAAGCAAATCCGGCACAGGCCGACGTGTCGGATGTAGGCACGGGGGCGGGCGCAACGGCCGCAACGGTTATAGGCCCGCACCGGGTACTTCGGCTTCTTGAGCCACTTCTGTATCTGGGACGTCTTGGCCACGTCGCGCCTCCGTTATGCTTCGCGAATGAACGGGAAGCCGTAGAGTTCCAGTAGCCGCATCGCCTCGGCGTCGTTTCGCGCCGTGGTGGCGATGGTAACCTGGAGTCCACGAATCCTGTCGATGGAGTTATAGTCGATTTCCGGGAAAATTATCTGCTCCCGGATTCCGATGGAGAAATTGCCGCGTCCATCCATCCCGCGCCGTGGGATGCCGCGAAAGTCGCGTATACGCGGCAAAGCCGTATTCACCAGACGGTCCAAGAAATGGTACATCCGGTCGCCGCGCAGGGTTACGGCGGCGCCGATAGCGTTGCCTTGCCGAATCTTGAAGCCGGCGATGGACTTGCGGGCGCGGGTTACGATTGGCTTCTGCCCGCTGATGTTCGTCAAGTCCTGGGTGGCGGCTTCCAGCGCGCGCCCGTTGACCAGCGCCTCCCCCAAGCCGATGTTCAATACGATCTTCTGGAGGCGCGGCACCTCCATCGAGCTGGAGTAGCTGAATTCCCGCATCATTTGAGGGACAATTTCTTCACGGAACTTCCCTTTCAGCCGGGGCACGGGAGGGCCGGCAGCCTCAGCTTCGGCGACAGCCGTCGCGGAATCACCGCCGCGCTGTCTCCTGCCGCCGCTCCGCCGTTCTTCCGTAGCCTGGACTTGGGTTTCCTGCTGCTGCGTTTCGTCATCGAGCATCGTCGATTACTTCCTGACACTTGGTGCAAGCTCGCACCCTGGCCCCGGTTTCCAGAAAGGTTATCCGGGGTTTGGTAGGCTGGTTGCACTTGTTGCAAATGAGTACGACATTGGAGACGTGCAGAGGCGCTTCCATCTGGATGCGACCCGACTGCCGCACGCCGGGACGGCCCTTCATGTGCTTGGTCACCACGTTGACGCCCTCGACCACCACACGGTCCTGCTGGGGGAAATAACGCTCTACGCGCCCGGTCTTGCCTTTGTCCCGGCCGGCGATGACCAGCACGGAGTCGCCGGTGCGAATGCGCATCAGACCACCTCCGGGGCTAGGGACACGATCCGCATGAACCCCCGGTCTCGAAGTTCCCGCGCTACTGGGCCGAAGATGCGAGTGCCACGCGGATTGAGATTCTCCGCTATAAGCACCGCAGCGTTGTCATCGAATTTGATGTAAGTTCCGTCGGGCCGCCGGTGGGCCTGAGCTTGCCGAATGACCACAGCGCGAACCACGTCCCCCTTGCGCACCGGCGAATTGGGGGCGGCCTCGCGGACGTTACAGACTACCACATCGCCAACGCTGGCGTACTTGCGGCGGCTGCTACCGGGGATATTGATCAAGCGGATAACCTTGGCCCCGCTGTTGTCCGCCACTGTCAGCCTGGTATAGGTCTGAATCATTCCTGCATCCCTTGGGGCGCTTCCGGGCGGCCGGTGTCCCGGAGGAAGCTCCCGCTAATGGTCTTCGTCATCCTCGTCATCCTCGTAATCTTCGCTATCCATTGCGAGGAGGTCGAGGATGTCCGGATCAATGTCTTCGTCCATTTCAATGACAGCATCATCAGCCGTCTGCTCTATGTCCGTAACAGCGGTGGCGTCGCCTTCCAAATCTATGGGGCGAACCTCGGCCACTTGGCGGCGTTCCAAGATTTCCAACAACCGCCAGTGTTTGGTTTTGGAGATGGGCTTCGTTTCTGCTATTCGGACCAGGTCGCCCAAGCGGCACTGATTCTCCGGGTCATGCACGTAGAACCGTGCTATCCGCCGGACCTGCTTGCGATAAAGGCGATGGCGTTGTTTCCAGACCATCTCCACTATGGCCGTCTTGTCCTGCTTGACGCGCACCACGGAACCGGTGCGCACCTTGCGCCTTGCTCTGGTGACCACTAACGGCCCTCCAATATCTGCCGCTCGCGGATTACTGTGCGCAGGCGGGCAATGGTTTTTCTGACGGACACCGGCTCATTGGAGTTGGGCAGTTGGTTTGTGGCGGCCCGAAACCGGAGATTCATCAACTCGCGGCCTGCCTTTTCCAACTCCTCGTTAAGCTGTTCGTCGCTAAGTTCTCGAACTTCGTGAATACGCATAATTCAACTAGGCAACCGCGTTGCTGGCGGCAGTTGCCAGCCGGTCGCGAAATACGGTTTTGGTTGCGACAGGAAGTTTCTGGGAGGCGAGCCGCAGAGCCTCAACGGCTTCTGCCTGGGGCACGCCGGCAACCTCGAATAGTATGCGGCCGGGCTTGACAACGGCGACCCAGTAATCCACCGCAGCCTTGCCGCCGCCCATGCGAGTCTCGGCGGGCTTCTTGCTCACCGACTTATCGGGGAACACGCGCACCCATACCTGCCCGCCGCGCTTCATATGGCGGGTTACGGCGATACGGGCCGACTCGATCTGTCGTGACGTAATCCAGCAGGGTTCCATGGCCTTCAGGCCTACTTCCCCCGCGTTTACGCTGCTGCCTGTGACTGCAGAGCCACGCATTCGCCCGCGAAACTGCTTCCTGTACTTGGTGCGCTTTGGTTGAAGCATTGGGTTCTCCCGCTATCCGTTTGCCAGTCCGGCCGCAAACGATTCGACGCTTTCCCGGCCTTAAATCACGCTTGGTTACTTATGTCCTAGTCAATCAACTGTTCCAGTTCCTCGTCCGGCTCACCGGCTTGCACCGTTACCTCGATATTCTCCAGTTCCGCCGCTTCCTCGGCCCGGGCTGGCATCACCTCGCCGGTGTAAACCCAGACCTTGACCCCGACACGCCCCATAACGGTGTGAGCTTCAGACAGAGCATAGTCAATGTTCGCCCGCAATGTATGCAGGGGCACCTGGCCGAGCATGAGCTTTTCGGTGCGAGCGATTTCCGAGCCGGAGATGCGTCCCTTGACGATTATCTTGATACCTTCAGCGCCCGCCTGCATGGCCCGCTGCGCTGCTTGGCGCATGGCCCGCCGGTAGGCTACGCGACGCTCCAACTGATCAGAAACGTTCTTAGCCACCAGATAGGCGTTGATTTCCGGCTGCTCAATTTCCTTGATGTTTAGCTGCACCCGGCTGCGGGTGATGGCCTCCAGCTTGGCCCGCAGATTCTTCACCCGCTCGCCGTCGCGCCCGATGAGAATTCCAGGCCGTGCCGAGTGGATATCGATAACGCTGTCCTGGGCGCCCCGGTCTATCACCACACTGGCGATGCCCGCGTCCGTGAACATACGATACTCGTTACGGATGCAGTCCCGAAGGCTAAGATCTTCCTTGACCAAGCCGCGGTAGGCGGTGCCATTGGGGGCATACCAGTGGGCCTTCCAGTCCTTGATAATGCCCAGCCGGAACCCGTATGGATGGGTTTTATGGCCCATTCCTCAGTCTCCTATTGCCCTTCTTCGTCCACCACCACGGTTACGTGGCTGGCGCGCTTGGTGATACGCCCTATGCGTCCTCGAGCCCTGGGGCGAAACCGCTTTAAGGAAGTCGCGTTGTCCGCCGTTATCTGAATGATCCGCAAATTGTCACGGTCCATCAGAAGGTTGTTCTCGGCATTGGCCGCGGCCGACTGCACGACTTTGGCTACCGGCTTGGCCCAAGGAGATGACAGGAGCTGGAGAGTGGTCAGCGCATCATCTACCCGCTGCCCACGCACCAAGTCCAAGATGGGCTTGAGCCTCTTCTGGGAAGCTCCAAGCTGCTTTGCTACGGCTCGAACTGGCGGCAAGTCGTTACCTCACCCTGCTGGAGCGTTCCGATCGGGTCACGTGGCCCCGGTAGGTCCGCGTCGGCGAAAATTCGCCTAGCCGGTGGCCTACCATATTCTCCGTGACAAACACTGGCACGTGGCGCCGCCCATCGTGTACGCCTATGGTCAGCCCGACCATTTCGGGCATAATCATAGAGGCGCGCGACCATGTGCGAATCACCGTGTTTGCCCCGGAGCGCTGGACCTGCTCCACTTTCTTTATCAGTTTGGGGTGAACGTATGGCCCCTTCTTGATCGAACGGGACATTTTAGCGTCTCCTGCCCCGGCGCACGATAAACTTGCTGGAGGCTTTCTTGCGCCGACGTGTCTTGTGACCGAGGGTGGGTTTGCCCGTGGGCGACTTGGGGCCTGGCATACCGATGGGAGAGCGGCCCTCGCCGCCGCCGTGGGGGTGGTCCACCGGATTCTTGGCCACGCCGCGCACCTTGGGACGGCGCCCCATGTGCCGCGTAGCTCCGGCTTTGCCCAGACTCTCGTTCTTATGATCCGGGTTGGAAAGCTGCCCGATGCTGGCCCGGCAACGCAGTAGGATACGGCGCATCTGGCCGGAAGGGAGGCGAATTAGCACGTGCTCACCCTCGCGCGAAAGCACTTGCGCGCCTGTTCCGGCGCCGCGCGCAAGCTGACCGCCCCGGCCAGGTGTCAGTTCCAGGTTATGGACCACCGTGCCGGTGGGTATGTTGGTCAGCGGAAGCGTGTTGCCCAAGCTGACCTCGGCATCCGGCCCAGACTGCACGCGGTCGCCCACGGAAAGCCCGTGCGGAGCCAGAATATAGCTCTTCTCGCCGTCAGCATAGAAAATCAGAGCAATACGAGTCGTCCGGTTGGGATCGTACTCGATAGACTGCACCCGTGCCGGAACGCCGTCTTTCTTTCGCTTGAAGTCAACTTCACGGTACATCCGCCGCGAGCCGCCGCCGCGCCCCTGGACGGTGACGCGCCCGCGGTTGTTGCGTCCGGCGTGGTTGGGCTTGCGGGATATAAGGGACTTTTCCGGCTTGTTGGTGGTAATCTCCTCAAAGGAGGCCCGCACCGCATTCCGGGTTCCCGGTGTTATCGGCCGAAAATTTTTGAGCGGCATGGCGCGCCCCTTAGAGTCCTTCTATAAGGTTGATGCGATCACCCTGTTTAAGGGTAACCACCGCCTTTTTGACGTCAGGCTGTTTCACTTGGCGAGGGCCGTAGCGCTTGCGCTTGCCTCGCAGCTTTGAGATATTCACGTCAAGAACGGTGACGTTGAAGTTCCTTTCTACCGCCTCTTTAACCTGGACCTTATTGGCCTTGGGGGCGATTTCAAAAGTATACTTCCCTGTCTCTTGCAGGATGGTGCTCTTTTCGGTGATGGTCGGCTTGACCAGAACGCGGTGAATGTCCATCTACTCGCCGTCCTCGCCCGCACCGGATTCGGTATCTTCGTCCAATGCCGTTTCGGATGATACTGATTCGGTGGCTACCGAATCAGGGGATACCGTTTCGGTTTCTGAGGCGTCTTCAGCTTCCGGTACGGCCTCTGCTTCCTCATCAATGTCCGCTGCGGCAAACTTGCGACCGCGTCGGCCATGAGGTTCGGAAGCAAGTGTATTCTCAGCCCATCGGGCTGCATCCACGGTCAGAATCAGCACATCGCGGGACAGCAAGGCCTCGGCGTTGAGCAGATTGACCGGGAGAGTGTAGATTTTCTTCAGGTTGCCGGCAGCTCGAACTACGTCTTGGTCGGTATCCATGGTGACAATCAGAGCTGACCCGGAAACGTTGAGCCGCTGCAAAAGACCGGCCATCGACCGGGTCTTGCCGTCGATGCCATTCATCGAGTCCAAGCAGACCAGGTGGTCGTTGCGGGCCTTGTCCGACAGCACGCAGCGCAAGGCAAGGCGCCGCATCCGCCGCGGCAGTGACTTGCGGTAGCTGCGGGGGTGAGGGCCGAAGGCCACGCCGCCGTGCCTCCAGTGGGGGGCGCGGGTACTGCCTTGGCGGGCGCGTCCGGTGTGCTTCTGAAGCCACGGCTTCCGACCGCCGCCAGACACTTCAGCGCGAGTCTTCGTGTCGTGCGTGCCTTGTCGCCGGTTGGACTGGTAGATGACCATTGCCTGATGGACCAAGGAGCGGTTCATCGGCACGTTAAACACGGCGTCATTGAGGTCGATGTTCTCAACAGTGTCGCCGGATTGATTTTTTACTGAGACTTGCATAGCGTTGCTGCCTGACGGGCTTAGGCGGCCCTTCTGATTTGGACCAGACTGTTGGGCGCGCCTGGGACGCCTCCCTTGACAATCAGGATGTTGCGGTCGGTGTCGACACCGATTATTTCGATGCCTTTCACCGTGATTCGCCGGTCACCCATGTGCCCGGACATCTTCAAGCCCTTGAATACTTTGCCTGGCGTAGTACCGCCGCCGATGGAACCAGGGGCGCGAGCGCGGTCCGACTGGCCGTGAGTTCGCGGCCCCCCGCCGAAACCGTGGCGCTTCATCGTGCCGGCGAACCCCCGGCCTTTGGAGCGTCCGATGATGTCGACTTTCTCGCCTTTCGCGAATATATCGACATTAACCGTCTGCCCTACCGAGAAATCCGACGGGTCGTCGGCCTTCACCTCTCGAAGGTAGCGGCTGGCCCGGCTGGCCCGAAAGTGACCCTGCATGGGCTTTTTGGGACGCTTGATGTCGCCGAAGCCCAACTGAACCGCCTCGTAGCCGTCGGTCTCCTTAGTCTTGACCTGGGTAACGACGCAGGGCCCCGCCTCGATCAGGGTCACCGGGACGACGTTGCCGTTTTCCCGGAACATTTGAGTCATGCCTATTTTTTTGCCAAGAAATCCCCGAAGCATATTCAGCCGGCCTTCAAATCCGCCCGGCAATTGCCGGACTTGGCCTGAAAAATCAGACCTAGAGTTTAATAGAGATGTCAACGCCGGCAGGCAAATTCAGCCGGGTCAACGAGTCAATGGTCTTGGAAGTGGGTTCCAGGATGTCTACAAGGCGTTTGTGGGTGCGAATCTCGAAATGCTCCCGCGAGTCCTTGTCGACGTGCGGCCCCCGGATGACGCAGAACCGGCGTATGTGGGTAGGCAGCGGCACCGGCCCGGCGACCCTGGCTCCGGTTCGCTCGGCAGTTTCTACTATCTGGCCGGTCGATTGGTCCAGCATCTTGTGGTCGAACGCCTTCAGGATGATCCTGACTTTCTGCCTTGTCTGCATACGTCTTCTTCAGCTTACCGGACTTAGCCGCCCGGTCCTCAACTTCGTAAATAAAGATTGAACCCGAAAAGATGCGCCGAACCCACCCCTGAAAGCTAAAGCCGTAACCGGCTAAAGCAGGGTTCGGAGCAACCCTTCGGGAACCGGTTCGTAATAGCGGAACTCCATGGTGTAGGAGGCCCGCCCCTGGGTGATCGAGCGAAGGGCCGTCGTGTAGGAGAAGGTCTCTCCCAGCGGCGCCACCACTCGCACTGTCTGTAGGCCGTCTTGCCCCTCGACGGTGCGGATTTGAGCGCGGCGGGTGCCCAAGTCGGCAATCACATCGCCCAAGAACTCGCCGGGGGTAACCACCTCAAGCTCGGCGATAGGCTCCAGCAGAACAGGGGCCGCCTTTCTGACCCCTTCCCTGATAGCCATCATCCCGGCGCTACGGAAAGACATCTCGGAAGAATCTACGCTATGAAAGCTGCCGTCGACCAGAGAGACTTTCAAATCTACAAGAGGATAACCGCCCAGCGGCCCGTTGTCCAGTGCTTCCCGAACGCCCCGCTCCACGGCAGGGATGTATTCGCGGGGAATCGTGCCCCCGGATATGGCATTAACAAACTGGATACCCTCTCCGCGATCTAGCGGCTCCAGGATCAGAACCACGTGACCGTACTGGCCGTGGCCGCCGGTCTGGCGCACGAAGCGAGCGTCGGAGCGGTAGGAGCGGGTCAGCGTTTCGCGGTAGGAAACCCGGGGACGTCCCACCTGCGCCTCGACGTTGAACTCCCGGCGCATCCGGTCCACCAGCACTTCCAAGTGCAATTCGCCCATGCCTGACATGACTGTCTGGCCAGTTTCCTCGTTGAAGCGCACCAAGAACGTGGGGTCTTCGTCGGACAGCTTTCGGAGGGCGTCGCTCAGGCGGTCTTGGTCGGCGCGGGTCATTGGTTCTATGGCCACCGACACCACCGGGCTGGGGAACTTCGGCGGCTCCAGAATCACCTGGTCTAAGTCGGCGCAAATTGTGTCGCCGGTGAAGGTGTTTTTCAAGCCTACCGCGGCGCAGATATTGCCCGCCGTGACGTCTTCCAGTTCTTCGCGGTGGTTGGCGTGCATTAGAAGGATCCTGCCCATCCGCTCGCGCCCCTTGCGGGACACGTTCTGTACTGTCGCGCCGGACTTGACCCGCCCGGAGTAGATCCTCAAAAACACCAGCCTGCCCACGTATGGGTCGGTAGCCACCTTGAAGGCAAGCGCAGCCAAGGGGCCGTCATCGTCGGGATAGCGCAGTTCCGTCTCTTCGCTCTGGGGGTTGATGCCTTCCACCGGCGGCACGTCCGAAGGCGACGGGAGATAGTGCAGCACGGCGTCGAGCAACGGATGCACACCCTTGCCGGAGATTGCGCTGCCGCATAGCACCGGCACAATGGTACGGGCCACGGTGGCCCGCCTCAGCCCTTCGCGCAGGTCGCCCTCCGACAGCTCTTCGCCCTCAAGATAACGGATGAGCAATTGCTCATCCGTCTCGACTATCTTCTCAATCATCTCCTGACGGTAACGCTGATAGTCGACCTCGAACTCGGTGGGCACCGGAACGTTCTCGTAGTCCTCGGCGCTGCTGCGGCGGCCCCGGCCCACAGGGTAAACGGTGGCCCGGCCCCCGATTAGATCTATGGTGCCGCAGAATTCGGCTTCCTCTCCCATAGGCAACTGGATGGGAACCGGGTTGCCGTAGAGTCGGCGCCGGATGGACTCCAAAGTGCGCTCATAGCTGGCGCCGACCCGGTCCATCTTGTTGACAAAGCAAATGCGGGGTACGGAGTAGGTATCAGCCTGGCGCCACACCGTTTCAGACTGCGACTGCACGCCAGCTACGGCATCCAAGACTACAACTCCCCCGTCAAGCACTCGGAGCGAGCGTTCCACTTCGGCGGTGAAGTCTACGTGGCCCGGGGTGTCGATGATGTTGATGCGGCAGTCTTGCCAGTGGGCGCTGGTGGCGGCGGCGGTAATCGTGATGCCCCGTTCGCGTTCCTGGGGCATCCAGTCCATGGCGGTGGTGCCGTCGTCTACGCCGCCAACCCGGTGGATGCGTCCGGTGGCGTAAAGCACCTGCTCGGTAACGGTGGTCTTGCCAGCGTCGATGTGGGCGATGAATCCGATGTTGCGGATTTTATCTATGGGGAAAGCGTTCTGCATGGTGTTGGGCACTGGTGAAGAAGCGAACAACCTGTTTTTGCGCTACGAGAGCCGGAATTACCGGCGGTAGTGAACAAAAGCGCGATTGGCCTCAGCCATTCGGTGCAGTTCCTCCCTTCGGCGGACCGCCGACCCCTCGCCGCGCGAGGCATCCATCAGCTCCAAGGCCAGTCCCCGGCGCATGGGTATTCCCTTGCGCGACCGGGCACCCCGGATTAGCCAGCGCATAGCCAGCGCCTCGCTGCGTTCGGTACGCAGTTCGGTGGGCACCTGAATAGTCGCGCCGCCCACTCGTTTGGGCCGCACTTCCACCGCAGGCGTGGCATTGCGCAGGGCCTGCTGAAAGACCTCCAGCGGCTCGCGGTTCGATTCGCTCTGAATTATCGTGAAAGCGTTATAGGTTAGCCGCTGGGCGATGGACTTCTTGCCCTGCAACATCAGCCGGTTGATAAACCGGGCCAACTCCACGTTATTGAAGCGCGGGTCGGGCACGGTTATACGGCGCTCGGCGCGCCTCCTTCTGGACATTTGTCGTCACACCTTAAAGAGTTCGATTGTCGGCGACCGGACGGTATGCCGTCCGGTACACGCCGAAATTTCTCAAGCCTGGAACCCCCTGCGACTAGCGGCGGGGGCGGTTCGCTCCGTACTTGCTACGGCCCTGCCGCCGGTCGTTCACGCCCTCGCAGTCCAGGGCGCTGCGTACTACGTGGTAGCGGACGCCGGGCAGGTCCTTGACCCTGCCGCCGCGTATCAGCACCACGGAGTGCTCTTGCAGGTTGTGCCCTTCACCGCCGATGTAGGCGGTAACTTCGACGCCGTTGGTCAGCCTGACGCGGGCGATCTTGCGCAACGCCGAGTTTGGCTTCTTCGGGGTCATGGTCCGCACCTGAATGCAGACGCCGCGCCGCTGTGGGCAACCCGGACCCCATTTCACCCGGTTACGCAGGGAATTCTGCACCCAGTGCATGGCCGGGGCCTTAGTACGTTTTCGGACCGGCTGCCGGCCTTTGCGAACGAGTTGATTCACTGTAGGCATAGGTTATTCTCCGCACGCCTTTCGGTGGGAAGCACAATTTATCAAGCCACACGCCGAAAGTCAATAACCAAAGGGCAAGAACGAATGCTAAAAAACCCGGTTCTTGATTTGACCACAAAACCGTCCGGCTTTGTCGGCGGGATTTTGGGCATATCCACGATGTGTAGATGTATAATCAAACATACAGATTTCGTCATCCTTCCCTAGGCACACCGTCAGCGGGCATATTGAGAGGCCATCGCAGCCAAACCCTAGCCAGGCAACCGGAAGATACCCCGAATATGCCAAGGGCCCAGTTCTGTTGGCACAAATTTCAGCTTCGGCGCAGACTGCCAGGAGGTTTCACTTGGTCCGTTCATTACCCTATGCCGACATGGACAAGATTCTGTCTCTGTCCAAACGCCGCGGGTTTGTATTCCAGAGCAGCGAAATTTACGGCGGCCTCGGCTCCACGTGGGACTACGGGCCCTTGGGGGTGGAACTCAAGCGCAACGTCAAAGAGGCCTGGTGGCGGTCAGTCATCTCTGGGCGCGACGACATGGTGGGGCTGGACGCCGCCATCCTGATGCACCCCCGGGCATGGGAGGCCAGCGGCCACGTCGAGAACTTCAGCGACCCGCTGGTAGAGTGCCGCGAGTGCAACCAACGCTTCCGGCAAGACCACCTGCTGGAGAGCGCAGGCATTGACCCGGCAGCCCCCAACGTCGTGGAAGCCGCCGCCAGCCTGCGCTGCCCCGACTGCGGCGGCGAACTCACCGCGCCGCGCCGCTTCAACCTCATGTTCCGCACCTTTATGGGACCGGTGGAGGACACCGCCCACGAAGTCTGGCTCCGCCCGGAGACCGCCCAGGGGATTTTCGTCAACTTCCCCAACGTGGTGAACTCCACGCGCAAGAAGCTGCCCTTTGGCATCGGGCAGATTGGCAAGTCCTTCCGCAACGAAATTACCCCCGGCAATTTCACCTTCCGCACCCGCGAGTTCGAGCAGATGGAGGTGGAGTTTTTTGTCCGCCCTGAAACCGATCTGGAATGGCTGGACCGCTGGGTCAAAGACCGCTTCCAGTGGTATGTCGACATGGGCATCCGCCCCGAGAACCTGCGGCTGCGGCAGCACGGGCCGGATGAGCTGGCCCACTACGCCAAGGACTGCTACGACATCGAGTACCGATTCCCTTGGGGATGGGCTGAACTGGAAGGCATCGCCGACCGCACCGACTTCGACCTGAAGCAGCACGCCGAGTTCAGCGGCGAAGACCTCAGCTATTTTGACGACGAACTTCAGACGCGCTACTACCCCTACGTCATCGAGCCGTCGGGCGGCGTGGACCGCGCGACGCTGGCCTTCTGGCTGGACTCTTACGATGAGGAGCCGGACGGCAACACGGTGCGCGTAGTCTCCCGCATCCACCGGAGGCTGGCCCCGGTGACCGTGGCGGTGCTGCCGCTCAGCCGCAACGAGCGGTTGACTCCGACGGCCCGCCGGGTTCACGATCTGCTGCGCCCGCACTTCGACGCGCAGTTCGACGACGCACAGAGCATCGGACGCCGCTATCGCCGTCAGGACGAAATCGGCACGCCCTATTGCGTCACCGTGGATTTCGACACACTCGACGACCATCAGGTGACCGTCCGCGACCGCGACACTATGTATCAGGCGCGGGTTCCTGTGTCCGAACTGGTGAACGTCCTGCGCGACAAGCTGGAACACGGCTGGTAGCCCGCCACAGTCATGCCGAATCTGGTAGCCGCCACAGTCCGGCAGGGCCTGTACACCCACGTTGTAGGCCGCCGCATCCTCTACTACCCCGTGCTGAAATCCACTATGGACGAGGCGGCGCGGTTGGTGGAAGAGGGCGTGGATGAAGGGACGGTGGTCATTGCGGAGCGTCAGTCGGCGGGCCGGGGCCGGCAGGGGCGCAGTTGGGTCTCCCAGCCGGGGAACCTGCTGTTGTCGGTCCTCTTCCGCCCCACTATGGCGCAGTTGCCTTTCATAAGCATCATCGGCGGGGTGGCGGCGGCTCGGGCCGTTCGCAAGACCACCGGACTCGACCCTCGGATAAAATGGCCCAATGACCTGATGCTGAACGGGCGAAAGGCGGCAGGCATTCTCGCAGAGAGCGCTATCGTGGGGGAGTCTGTATGTTATGCTGTCTTGGGCATCGGCCTAAACGTCGCGCTGAACGCCGAAGACATGGACGATATCGCAAGCATCGCCACCAGCGTCAACGCGGCGGCGGGAAGGGAAATTGCTAGGGCGTCGCTGCTGCGGCAGTTGCTACTGGAGCTGGATGACCTCTATCGCCGGTTGCCAAGCGGACAGCCCGGCAACGGAGCATCACCCATACCGGAATGGCGCCTGCTGCTGGAGACCACCGGCCGCAGGGTGACGGCAACATTCGGCAATGAGACATTCACGGGCGACGCGCTGGATGTCGACGACACCGGCAACCTGCTGCTCCGTATGGACGGCGGGGAAATTATCACCTTGACCGCCGGGGACGTTACGCTGAGCAGCCAGCAGAACTGACTTGCACGCGCTGCATTCCATATCCCAAACTTCTCATCATTCCAAACTTTTCATCCGGGGAAATCATGCTGGAATCGCTGAGTCTTGACGGCAAAACGGTAGTGATAACCGGAGGCGGCACCGGCTTGGGGCTGGCCATGGTGCGCGCCCTGGCTCGCGCCGGGGCCAGGCTGGTCATTGCGGGCCGCCGCCCCGGCCCTATCGAAGAAGCCGCGGCCGAAGTGGAATCCCTAGGCAGTGAAGCCATCTCCATTGCCACCGACGTAACCGACTCCGGCCAGGTCGAAGCGCTTATGGACTCCGCCATCGCGCGTTTCGGTAAAATAGACGTGCTTATCAACAACGCCGGCGCGGTGCAGGACAACGTCCGCAAGCCCATCTGGGAAATCACCGATGAAGACTGGCATCGCATTATGGATGTCAACTTGAGCGGGGCGTTCTTCTGCTCCCGCGCCGTTTCCAAGCCGATGGTGGACCAAGGACACGGGAAGATAATCAACGTGGCGTCGGGCTTCGGAATGCGGGGCGGGCGCGACATCTATATGTACTGTTGCAGCAAGGGCGGGATGATTCAGCTAACCCGTGTGCTGTCCTTCAACTTGGCGCGCTACGGAGTCACCGCCAACAGCATCGTCCCAGGTTTCGTGCCGACCGGGGATATGGGCGCCACCACCTCCAGCCTGCCCCGTTCCGGCGACTTCCTGCCCATTGGCAAACTGGGCAAACCGGAGGACTTCGGCCCGCTGGCGGTGTTCCTGTCCTCCAGCGCCTCCGATTACATGACCGGCGAGATGATAATTGCCGACGGCGGCGGTCTGGCGGGCGGCATAACCCCCACGGGACACGCGCCGCTGATTCCCCTGGAGCCGTAGGATATTTGCGAGATGCCCTTACCCCTACCCTCTTCTCGATGAAGGGGAGATTTTCGGAGCGAAAGATGCCGGTTCTGCCGGAGTATGGATTGTCAGGCCAAGTAGCCGTATTCGCCACTTCTGGCGGCGACGAAGCCCCATTTCTGGCTGCGGCGCTGGCCGAGGCAGGCGCAACCGTTTTTGCCGTGGCCCGTACTCAGCCCTTGCTTGATGCTGTGCTGGGCGTGCTGCCTTCCGGCAGTTCCGGGGCGGTGATGAATCCCGGTTCCGACGTGAGCGCCGCCAGAGTCTTGACAGAGCTGGAACGCCATCACGACCGGGTGGACATCTTCGTTAACGACTGCCGAAGTATGTACGCCGCGCCTTTGCAGGAAATCAATTTCCTGGCTTGGGAAGAGGTGCAGACCCGTAACGTCAAGATGCCGTTTCTGCTTTCCCAGCAGGTGCTGCCGCGCATGGCCGGACGAGAGTATGGAAGGGTGGTCAACGTTGTGTCGGAACTGGCGGAGCGTGGAATGATTAACGGCTCCGCATTTGCCGCCAGCCAGGCCGCCCTGCTTTCTCTGACCCGCTCGCTTGCCGTGGAGTGGGGCCGCCACAACATCCGGGTCAATGCGCTGGGCACCGGCTGGATTGACTCCACCGGCCAGCCCGTAGAACAGCAGCAGGAGGAATTGCTGGTGCGCTACACGCCGCTCCGCCGCAAGGGCCGCCCGGAAGACATTGCCCCTTTGCTGGTCTACCTGTGCTCTGAATCCTGCGACTACTCCACCGGCCAGCCTGTGTATATGGACGGGGGGCTGAACGCTCATCCTTAACGGCTCCTAACCCATTTCTCCTTCCCTCTCGTCTGGTGTACAATAGTAACTGTCCCGACCAATGTATCGACAAGCCGCAGAATCAGCCATGCCCGT
This sequence comes from Dehalococcoidia bacterium, assembly GCA_965249065.1. GTDB lineage: Bacteria > Chloroflexota > Dehalococcoidia > Lucifugimonadales > UBA3495 > VXOI01. The sequence goes on from CBDFLG010000002.1 coordinate 700,108, forward strand.
TGCGCGGTTGCGCGGTATGTCTGATTTGACCGGCGAATCCTTCCGGCGGCGTGATAGCTTGCAGCGCCGCTTGACCTCCCTCCTCGACAGCTACGGCTACCGCCGCTTGGACACCCCCCTGCTGGAACCCACTGAACTGTTTTTACGCAAGTCCGGCGGTGAAATGGCTTCCCAGCTCTTCAGCTTCACCGATCCGGGCAGCCGGGCCGTCAGCCTGCGTCCAGAGTTCACTGCCCCGGCTATGCGTCACTACCTCGAACACTCCGGCGAAATTGAGCTGCCGGCGCGCTGGCAGTATTGTGGGCCGGTGTTCCGCTTCGATGGCGCCGCGCTGCAAGACGACGCTCCATCCCGCAGCCAGTTCACGCAGATTGGCGGTGAGTTGCTGGGTTCACAAGACGCAATGGCGGATGTAGAACTCCTGTCGCTGGCGGTTTCGGCGCTCTCCGAGTCGGGTCTGCGCCGGTGGACGCTGCGGCTGGCCGACCTCAACGTGCTGAACAGCCTGCTGGACCCGGTCGGGCTTTCGGAGCGCGCCCGGGCCTTCGTGGTGCAGAGCGTGCCGCGGCTCAGCGAAGGGCCATACGCGATCCCACAACTTATGGACGAAAGCCGGCGGCTCCACGTAGTCGGGCATCCAGCCGACGACGACTACCTGAGCCAAGCGGTGCAGGGCCTTGACGACAACGAGGCGCGAAGCGTCCTGCTGGGCGTTCTTCGCTCCAACTCATTGGACCAACTGGGACAGCGCAAGCCGGAAGAGGTGGTTGAGCGGCTGCTGCGCAAGATTCGGCGGCCCGACGCGGAGGAGAGTTTGCGGCTGGCTCTTACGGCTGCCTGCGACCTGGCCCAAGTGCGCGGCGATGCGTCTGCTGCCCTTGCCGGAGCCTCTGCCGTGTTGCGGAAGGCCGGGGCTGATACTTCCGCGGTTGGCCGGCTGGGGCAGACTATCGAAATGCTACCGGGACAGCCTGACGCTTCCGGCCAGATAGTGCTGGACTTCGGCCTGGTTCGGGGACTGGCCTATTACAACGGAATCATCTTCGAGGTATCACACCCCGGCTGGACGGGGCCGCTGGGCGGGGGGGGCCGCTACGACGGTCTGGCCCGCGACTTGGGCGGAAGCCATCGCCTTCCGGCCTTGGGCTTCGCCTACAACATGGACGCCCTCGCGGAACTGACTTCCAATGATACGGCCGATTCCGGCGCGAACACCGAGGGAGTTCTAATAGTGGCCGCCGGCGACGGCGCTAATGCAGCCGCGCTTAAAACGGCCCAAGAGCTCCGCGAGCAGGGTGAAACCGCAGAAATGGAAGTGACCGGACGGACCGTCGAGGAAGCCTGTGCCTTTGCCGTCCGCCGCGGCCTGACCCGCGTGGTAGTGGTGGAAGAAAATGGCCGGGCCACCACTCACAATGTCTAAAGCAGTGCCCCGCGTTTCCCCATTCTTCCGGGAGAATGTCAGAGTGCAGGCGTGATATGAGCGAGACTGAAACCGCCAACAGCCAGCCGTCGTTGCGCCTGGTGCTGCCTAGCGACGGCGATCTGCACCAGACAACCCTGGATTTCATGCGCGGCTGCGGCCTGGCCGTGCGGCGCCCCAACGCCCGCCGTTACACGGCAACGGTGCCCGCCCTGCCTGGCGTGGAAGTGCTTTTCCAGCGCACTGCCGACATCACCGCGAAGGTGGAGGAAGGCAGCGCCGAGCTGGGCATCAACGGCATGGATCGCCTGCTGGAGTACCGCGAGGAAGAACGCAGGGCCGCAGTGCTGGTCGAAAATCTCGGCTACGGCCGGTGCGACCTAGTATTGGCGGTTCCCGACTCGTGGCTGGACGTCACGTCGCTGGCCGACCTGGCCGACCTGGCCCTAGAGTTTCGTCAGGAAGGCAAACAGTTCCGCATCGCCACTAAGTACCCCCGTCTGCTGAGCGCGTATCTATACGACCGGGGGATCAACTATTTCACGCTGGCGCCCGCGTCGGGAACGCTGGAAGCGGCGCCGGTCGCCGGATACGCCGACCTCATCGCCGACCTAACCGCCACCGGGGCCACGCTGAAGGAGAACAGGCTGAAAACCCTGGAAGACGGCACAATACTCAGCTCCCAGGCCTGCCTGCTCGCCAACGCGGAACTGCTGGCCGAGTCTCCCGGCGCGCGGGAACTGGCCCGTGCCTTGACTGATGTGATGGAAGCTCACCTGCGGGCCGAGCCTTATTACCGGCTGTCGGCCAACGTGCAGGGACCATCCGCCGACGCGGTAAGCGCCATGATTCTGGCTCGCCCCGCCTTGGCCGGACTGCGCGGGCCTACGGTGGCCCGTGTTTACAACATTGAGGAACAGGACTGGTTTTCGGTAAGTCTTTTGGTGAAAAAAGACCGGCTGCTGGAGGCCGTAGACCATCTGCGAAGCTGCGGCGCTGAGGACGTGGCCGCCTCGCAGTTGAGCTATCTGTTCGACAGCCACTCCCACGCCTACGAATCGCTGTTCGGGGCGTCATATTAGCCGGTGAGTAAATTCTGCAGGGTTCGACAAGACCATCGTGAAGGGCTACAATACGGCGTCGCCCCTCACCCGCTTGTGGTATGGCGCAATCCGTTGTTGCGGCAGGCGGGACCGGGGATGAGCAGCCCCATGGCCAGGCACAAGGACGCCGAGAATGCCCAACCTGCCCATGCACATCTATCTGGCCCATCAAGTCGCTGAGCAGCTTGACCGGGGCTATGTCCACGACCACATCGGCAGCTTCTTTCTGGGTTCCACCTCGCCTGACATTCGTGCCATGACCAAGTGGCCCCGCGAGCAGACTCACTTCGCCCCGCTGTCGGTACGCGAGGTAGGCACGGGCGCCCGCACTATGTTCCAGAATCACCCGGAACTGATGGACGGCTCCGCGCAATCCCTGGCGACGCGCACTTTCCTGCTGGGCTACGTCTGCCACCTGGCCGCCGACGAGGTGTGGATAACCACGGTCTACCGCCCCAACTTCGATACTGCCAGCGAGGATACTCGCCTCACCGGCAATCAGGTGCAGGCCGATATCTGGGACCGCGCCGTGCAGTTGGACATGGACCGTCAGTCGCTGCCTGATGTGCAGGGCGCGCTGAATGCCGGACATGCAGTTTCCTGCGGCGACACCGGTGTTTCGGTAGCTTTTCTGGAGGATGGCCTGCTCACCGAATGGAAGGGCTGGGTTTCCGGTCTCGTGGCCCGGGATTTCACTTGGGAGCGGCTCAAGGGATCCCTGAACCGGATGTACCGCGACAACGGCGAGGTGCAGCAGACGGTTGACCGATTCCTTGCCCGGATGCCGCAAAGCCTGGACGAGGTGTACCAGAGAATCCCCGAAGCGAAGGTGGACAACTACCGACGCCAAGCCGTAGCCGCTACCATTGCTCAAGTGCGCGAGTTCCTCCCCGAATAACAGAACATTCCCTGATAACTAAACATCCGGCCCAACGGCTTAACTGTTCATCCTGAGCCTGTCGAAGGACGAACGGTTGGCCTTCCGGGCATATATGAACACCGGAGCCGCCAAGTGCCAACAAACGCTACGCTGAAAATAATTCGCGGCGTGGAAAACGCCGAAAACGTCCTGACGCGCATTGACCCCCTGGACTTGTCGTCCCTGCCCGAATCGGTGGTGGCGCGGACGCATCAGGCGTTCGGCGAGGGCGTGACCCCGGCGGAGTCGGTGGTGCGTATGCTGGCTGACGTTAAACGTGATGGCGACGCTGCCGTCCGCCGCTATGCAAAGCTGCTGGACGGAGCGGAAATGGACGATTTCCGCATTCCTGACGCCGAACTGGACGCCGCTAGGGAGCAAGTCAGCCCGGAGCTTTGGCAATCGCTGGAACTGGCCGCCGAGCGAATCCGCTCCTTCCATCAGGCAACCCTGCCCGGCGAGTGGATGGACCCGGCGCAGGGATTGGGCGAGCTTGTGCGGCCGCTGGCCCGCGTGGGCGTGTATGCCCCGGGGGGAAGCGCCGCTTACCCCTCCACTGTGCTGATGACGGTGATACCGGCCCGCGTTGCCGGTGTGAAAGAGGTCATCCTGACCACGCCCCGCGCTGGTTCCCAGCCGTTGAATCCCGCGGTGGTGGCCGCCGCCAAAATCGCCGGTGTTGACGCCATGTATCAGGTCGGCGGCGTTCCGGCTATCGCCGCTCTGGCCTACGGCACCGAGACCATCCCCCGCGTGGACAAGATTTGCGGCCCTGGCAACATCTTCGTGGCCTATGCCAAGAAGCTGGTGCAGGGCGCAGTGGACATTGACGGCGTTTTCGGCCCTACTGAGACCATCATCCTGGCCGATGATGGCGCCAACGCGGATTTTTGCGCCGCCGACCTCATCGCCCAAGCCGAGCACGACCCGCTGGCGACCGCCATTCTGGTCACCGACAGCGAGGATCTGATCGCTCACGTCGAAGCGCAACTAGAGTCGCAGCTGGCCGTCGCTCTCCGGGGCGACGTGGCGCGGCAGGCCCTGGAACGGCAGGGCCGCGTGGTGCTGGTGGACTCGCTGGACGAGGGCGTGGAACTGGTCAATCGCATCGCGCCCGAACACCTGTGCCTGCTAGTGCGGGAGCCGTGGAGCTGGGTCAATCGCGTTCACCACGCCGGAGGTCTATTCTTGGGGGAGTACTCGCCGGAAGTGATGGGCGATTACATCGCCGGGCCCAGCCACGTCATGCCCACCGGCGGCACGGCCCGCTTCGGCTCCGCCCTGAGCGTCCACCACTTCCTGCGGACGATGCCGGTAGTGGGACTCAGTCCCGCCGACTTCCAGAATCTTGGCCCCGCCGCCGTACACATCGCCAACGCCGAGGGGCTGGCCGGCCACGCCGGTGCGGTGCAGGTGCGGCTGGATTCCCTAAAGTCAAAGCACGGACGCCCCCCCGAATCCCAACCGGCATAACCGGCAGATCAGGTCGAAAGAGCATGGCAGAATTTACCGAACAACTGCAACAGTCAATGCTGCCCCATATCCGCGGGCTGGACGTCTATCAGGGTGTGGAGCCGGTGGAGGTGATGGCTGAACGCGCCGGAATCCCGCCGGAAAAAATCATCCGGCTCAACGGCAACGAAAACCCCTACGGGCCGTCCCCGGCGGTGGCGGCGGCTTTGGCCGGTTTTCCCAACTTCAACCACTACCCCGACCCGGAGCAGCGCCAGTTGAGGCAAGCCCTTTCGGGCTACGTAAACGTCGAACCGGATCGCATCATTGCGGGTAACGGCAGCGACGAACTCATTGATATGCTGTTTCGGATGTTCATCGGCCCCGGTGACAACATCATCAACCTTACTCCCACCTTTGGTATGTATTCGCTGGGGGCTGAGATTTGCGGCGGAGAGGCGGTTTCGGTTCCGCGTGACGCCAACTTCGAGATAGACCTCGAAGGCGTAAAGCTGGCCATCACGCCGCGCACCAAGGCCATCGTAATCTGCTCGCCCAACAACCCCACTGGCAATATGCCCAGCGAAGCCGAAGTGCGGGCGCTGCTGGACACCGGGATACTGGTGATAGTGGACGAAGCCTATTACGAGTTCTCCGGACAGACTGTAATGCCGCTGCTGGGCGAATATCCCAATCTGGTGGTGCTGCGAACCTTCAGCAAGTGGGCCGGACTGGCCGGGCTGCGCATCGGCCTAGGCGCCATGCACCCCGACCTGGCCCAGACTATGATGTCGGTCAAGCCGCCCTACAACGTCAACCTGGCCGCCGAGGTTGCCCTCATCACCTCGCTGGAAGATATGCCGGCCCTGCTGGAGCGGGTCAACGCCATCGTCGCCGAGCGTGAACGCATGGCCGGACTGCTTTCGGCCATCCCCACGGTCAAGCCCTATCCCTCGCGGGCCAACTTCATCCTCTGCGAGCTACCCGAAGACAGCGGGCAGCGGGTGTTCGACGAGCTTTGCAATCGCGGCATATTCCTGCGCCACTGGAGCAGCCCGCGGTTGAAGGACTGCATTCGCACCTCCGTCGGCCTGCCAGAGGAAAACGACGCAGTGGCGGCGGCCTTGGCCGAGCTTACGGAGGACGCCAATGGCTGACGCCGAGAACCTGCCCGCCATCCCCGAAGGCCGCACGGCCACGATGCACCGCACCACCGGCGAGACCGACATTCGCCTAGCTCTCAATCTCGACGGCGCTGGCGTCTACGAAGTGGACACCGGCAACGGCTTCCTCGACCACATGGTCAGCCAGATTTCCCGCCACGGCCTGATAGACATAACCTTGAAGGCCAACGGCGACCTGCACACCGGCTGGCATCACTTGGTGGAGGACGTGGGCATCACGCTGGGCCGCGCCTTCCACGAGGCGTTGGGAGACGCGCGGGGCATCCGCCGCATGGGCCACGCCATCGTCCCGCTGGACGAGACGCTGGCGATGGTGGCGCTGGACTGTTCGGGCCGGGGCTATGCCGTCATCGAGACCACCATAGACGACTCAATGGTGGAAACGCTCCCAGGCTCGCTGGTGCGCCACTTCTTCGAGTCCTTCGCGCTGGAGGGCAAGATCAACCTCCACGCCAAAATCCTCACCGGCATAGACCCCCACCACAAGGCCGAGGCTCTCTGCAAGGCCCTAGCCCGTGCCCTCCGCGACGCCCTGGAACCGGACCCCCGCTCGCCCCATGCCGTGCCCAGCACCAAGGGGACGCTGAGCGGGTAAGGGGCAAGCCGCCCCTCCGACCGCTGCAGGACCCCTGAATTTGCTGCAGGGATTGACCGAAGATATATCGCGTCTTATAATAACAAATATCAAAGACGTAGATTTACAGAATCTTCCGGGAGGATGACTAGATGACGGGAGCTGTGATTTTCCGGGTCCACTGGTAATCACAGGCAAACCCACGAGACAGAAGAACTCCGGCAGGGTCAGCGTAAGAGTCACCGAAGACTGTACGTTGGTTGTTTCCGATTTGGAATGGCGCCAAGTAACCAATGATTCAGGAAGTGGGCCTACTCCTCGGTATTCGCCCGTCCCCGGCGCAAGCGGGAGCGCTACTAAGACAGAGGAGTTAATAGGCTACGTAGATTCGTCGGTAACAGACAAGCCTGGCCTCGAAGTGAACTCAGTCGAGGCTGGTATCCAATATTTCGACGATGGCTCCAGTATGGGGTGGACATTCCGGATTCCACGATTGGTAGTATGGGGTGACATTCCTTCCAAGATTGTACTGGCTTAATGGATGGGTGAAAGACTCCGGTACATCCGGTGAATTCACGACTGGCCCGAATGTAATCTCCACTTGGACTGAGGGCGAATTCCATAACAATCTTTGTCCTACTGGCGAACATTGTCGCACGAAGCACCGGGGCACATTTTTCACCTACCCGGGAGACCCGCGCTGGCACTGCACCGTCTACGTCATTCACTGGGCGCTGCGCCACAGTTGCCACGGCGAAAGAATAGAGGTTGCCGACTAATTCGCAGTTGAACCCAGCAGATGCTGTCCCGGACAATGCGCAACCTCTACGGAAGCGCCGGCCCTAGACTGGCGTTTCCGTAGGAAAGGAGTGGATGGAATGGGCAAATCCTTTCCACGATTCACATCGAGGCAAGTTCACCGGAGCGACACGGGGGCAGGGAATCTTGCGATCCCCCATCTATGCTTGGGTGCTTACCTTATCTTTGTCCTGCTATGGGACAACATTAGTGACTTGTTGCGTAATGACTTTATAGGATTCATGGTCTGGATGACCCTGATGGGCATAGTCGCCGTCACCGTTTTTGGAACTCTGGTTATATACTTTGTTGCCCAGGCCAAGGTCACAGGTTCAAAACGGTATACCCGTAATAGCTACTGGTTGGCCATTGCCTACCTGTGCTTTAGCGTAGGAGTAGTGGGCATTTCGTGGACTTACATCATCGGGATGGCGATAGTGTCCCTTTTATATATCGCGGAGTCAATGATGCTTTTGGTTTACGCCCGGTGCACCTTTAGAGAATTGCGGCAGTAAAACTAATCAACTTCTTCGAGTCCTTCGCACTGGAGGGCAAGATCAACCTCCACGCCAAAACCCTCACCGGCATAGACCCCCACCACAAGGCCGAGGCTCTCTGCAAGGCCCTAGCCCGTGCCCTCCGCGACGCCCTGGAGCCGGACCCCCGCTCGCCCCATGCCGTGCCCAGCAACAAGGGAACGCTGAGCGGGTAGAGGCGGTCGCTGGATTCGGCTCAGGACCGGGGCAATTCATCGCCTTTCGATGAAACGAATCCGGTTTTCCCATTCGCCTTCCAGACTAGCGCCAATCATTTCCAGCAGACCCTCTATGGCCCGGCCTGTTGGCATATCTTGATGCACCACGACAACCCCCGGCATTGGCAAGTTGGCGATGAGCCGCGTATTGGCGTCTCCCAGCATGGTATTCTCGTCGTGAGTCAATACGATATGCCCTTCATGCGCTGCCCACTCCAAAATGGCCGGGTCGGTTGCTCCGCTCAAACCCACGTCCTGAACGCGGACTATGGCGATAGTAGGGTCGCGGGAGAGGACACCGTGGACAATATCCCGATTGAACCCCTCGTCGGCAATATAGAGAGGCACACGGCTATTCATCCGCCCTTGCTCTGCTCCATCTCCTTTTGCTGCCGCACTTTCTCCACCCGGTCGTAGAATTCGCGCGCGCCGGGCTGGGCTAATATCTCCGCCACGAACTGGTCCCAGCGCTCTTGGTATTCCTCCAGATACTCTTCGACCTCTTCCTTCCGATGCAGGTAGTAGCTGATGATGGAATACACGTCGCCCAGACTGATGGCGTCGAAAGCCCCCTGGATTTCTTCGGGGGTGCAGCCCCGGCGATAGGCAAAGATTATCCCCTCCAGAGCAACCTTGGTATTCCCGACGCGGACGCTGCCCCCCTCAACCTCTCGCAGGGGCACCCGTTCTTCGTCAAAAGTCAGCTTCACCATTTCGTCTCCGTTGCCATTTGCCGGATACGGAATTGCCGCGCTACTTTTTGCGGCGCATCAGATTTTGGCGGCCTTGCCCTAAAGCTCTCGCCCCCGCCGCTCAATGAACTCCGGGAAGGCCTGCTCCACGCCGTAGCCCTTGACCTTGTTGGTGAAGTCGCGTTCGTTCTCCCACATCCCGCGCAGGTCGGCGGTCTTGTCTTGGAGCAGCAGGTGCTTGATACCGGTGACTGATTCGGGGCGGTAGCCGGCGATGGTGGAAGCAATCTCCATCGTCTTGGCGCGGAGTTCCGGCGCTGGCACCAAGTGGTTGAGCAGGCCGACGCGGTGGGCCTCCTCGGCCTCGACCACCCGTCCGGTTAACAGGTATTCCTTGGCGATGGGCCAGCCCACCTGATTGGTCAGGCTCCAGGTGCTGTTGATGCGACCGTAGGCAACGGCCAGGAAGCGGAAGCGGGTGTTTTCGCAGCCGACTCTCATATCGAGGCAGGACGCCAGCACCGCGCCGCCGCCGTAGGCCAGGCCGTTCATCATGCCAATGACCGGCTTGGGCGAGGCGGAAATCTCATACATCCATTGCTGGTACTTGAGCGAGTCGGCTTCCCGCTGCTCTTCGGTCAGTTCTACGGCGTGAACCCGCTGCTCGTGGATGTCGCCTCCCGCCGAAAAGGCACGCTCTCCCGCTCCGGTAATCACGATGCAACCCACGCCGTCATCGGCGTTAGCCGTCATCACCGCGTGGTGCAACTCCTCGTCGAGCAGGTGGTTCATAGCGTTCAGAACTTCGGGCCGGTTCATGGTAATGACCATAACGCGGTCTTCGATTTCCACCAGCAGGTGCTCGTAGTCCATGTAAGCATCCTCCGAGCCGCATTTGCGGCCTGATTTTGCATTTGATTGTATGTATTAAACGCCTTGAGCGCAAAGAGCGGAGAGAGCGTCCCAGGGCCTTTTAGTTGTTGGCAGTCCCCTGTCCCCCCATGCTCCCCAGCAGGAAAACGTTGTGCCTTCCTGCTATAACCCGCCGGACGTCCCTCCATCAGCAGCACAGCCCCCTCCGTCGCAACCGCCCTGAACCTGAAACTAAAACTGCTGACAGTTCCCCCTTGCCAAGCCCTGTGACGCCTCCCTACCATAATGCCAAGAAGTTATGACAGTGAAGTCGTCACAGTCCCGCCCTAAATCCGTCCGCAACCCGACCCCGCGGCGGAACCCAAAAAAGCGATCGGAAATGGCCGGAATTGACCGGGAAACCGAAAAAAATCCAGCCACTCAGGCAGCATCGGGAAGTGAAGCCATATCTAGGGAGGTTAAGAAGACCTTGTAACCCCTCCACCCCGGCTCAGCATGGAGAGAGAATGAAAAGGCCCTGAGAGCGTCCCCGGCGTGTGGTAAACTGTGGGGCAATCCAGCGTACCGGAGGCGACAGCGTTGACCCAACGATTCAAGGCCGGCGAGGCGGTAATTGAGCTTCTGAAACAGGAAGGCGTATCCCACATTTTCGGGATTGTCGGCTCGTCATTTCTGGACATCCTTGACCCCCTGTATGACCGCGACGATATGCGGTTCGTCGGTGTGCGCCACGAGCAGGGGGCGGCGCTGATGGCCGACGGGTTCAGCCGCATATCCGGCGCGCCCAGCGTCTGCCTGGCCACCAACGGGCCGGGTGTGCTGAACCTGACCTACGGCATCGGCTCCGCTTACGTGGCCCACTCGCCGGTGGTGGTGATTGCGCCGTCGGCGTCGCGCCGCGACCAGTATCGCAACTCCACCCAGGAATTTGACCAGGTGGCGCTGTTCAAGCCCATTACCAAGGCGGCCTTTCCCATCAACCGCATTGACCGGCTGCCCGACGCTCTGCGCCACGCCTTCCGGGTGGCTACTTCCGGCAAGATGGGGCCGGTGCTGCTGGACATTCCGCGCGACCTGCTCCCCGGCGCCGAGGTGGAGCTGGACCTGCTGCCCCCCGACGCCTACCGCCCGGGCCAGACCCGCTCCCGGGGCGACCTGGGGCTGATACAGAAGGCCGCTGAAGTGCTGGCTTCCTCCCAGCGCCCGGTCATCCTGGCCGGGGGCGGAGTGCAGTGGAGCAACGCCGGCGACGCCGTTTGCCGCTTGGCGGAGCTTACCGGCGCGGCCATCGTGACTTCCTACGGGCGGGCCGACGCCGTGCCATCCGACCACCCCAACTTCCTCGGCCACCTAGGTCGGTTGGGATCCACCGAGGGCATTGAGGCGACCCGCGAGGCCGACGTTATCCTGGCCGTCGGCACCCGATTGAGCCAGTCCACTACTTTCTACGACAACCGTTTCATCCCTGCCGACGCCCGGATTATCCAAATCGAGATTGACCCCGAGGAAATCGGCCGCAACTATCCGGTCACCGTCGGTATCGAAGGCGACGCTGGCGCCGTGACGGAAGGGCTGCTGGAGGAACTCCGGCAGCGTGAGCCGCGCGTCAACCCGCAGTGGGCCGAGGAAGTCAAGGCCTGGGTCGCCCGCCGCGCCGAACGGCTGCGGGGTGAGGAACGCCTGAGCGGCCTGCCGATGAAGCCGCAGCGGGTGTACGCCGAGCTGCGCAAGGTGATGCCCCGCGATGCCATTGTGGCTCTGGATGCGGGCCTGACCCCCAACTTCGGGCAGGACCGGCTGAACTTCTTCCAGCCTCGCAGCCTGATGACCTCGCTGGACTTGGGCGGGCTGGGCTTCAGCTTCCCTGCCGCCTTGGGGGCGCAGTTCGCTGCGCCTAACCGCCCGGTGGTCAACTTCAACGGCGACGGCGGCTTTTTGTTCAATGCCCAGGAATTCGCCACCGCTGTCGAATTCAATCTGCCGGTGGTCACCGTGGTGATGAACAACGGCAGTTGGGGTTCGGAGAAAGCCTACCAGCGTTACGCTTTCAACGAGCGCTACGTCGGGGCCGACACGCTTAACCCGCGCTACGACAAGTTCGCCGAGCTGTTCGGCGGGGCCGGCTTTTACGTCGAGCGCCCTGAAGACGTGGGCGACGCCATGCTGGAGGCTCTGAAAGCGGGCAAGCCCAGCATCATTGAAATTGCCGTAGACCCCGACGAACTACCCCGCCCGGCCCGCCTCGCCGACGTGCAGGCGCAACCCCAATCTTAGGATTAAACGCCGATCGCGCAGGGAACGCCGAGAGTTTTATAAATTCCTTTGCGTTCTCCGTGCGCTCGGCGTTGAAAAAGCAGATGCAAGAGCGAGTTTTCCCCAGCGACATCAGCCTTGAAGGAAACGCCATCGTCATAATATGGGACGACGGGCACCGCAGCCCCTTTCCCCATAGATACCTGCGGCTGCGCTGCCCCTGCGCCAGTTGCGTGGATGAGATGACAGGACGGCCCACCCTCGATCCGGGCACGGTGCCGCCCGATGTGCAGGCCATTGATCATATGCCGGTGGGCAATTACGGGATGCAGTTCCTATGGGACGATACCCACTACACCGGCATCTACACCTACCGTGCGCTGCGGGCCGCCTGCACCTGCATAGTCTGCAACGAGGCCAGAGCAGAGGCGGCTGCCGGAGGCAATTGATCGCCTAAAAATTATGATGGCCTTTGCATAATCCCCTCTGCCAGAAAGAGAGGGTAAGGCTGAGGCCGTATTATTCCTGGGAAGCCGGTGTCTCTGGCCGCGATCGCATGGGCTTTTCCAGCGAGGCTTTGAACTTTGGCGCAGTGAAGGTGTTGGAACGGAAGGCGAAGTTGGAAAGCTGCCGCTGTCCCGGCTCCCCACACTGGTTACAGGGCGCAGGGTCGTCCGACTGGGAAACCGGGCGCATTAGCTCGAAATCGCGGCCGCACTTGGAGCAATAGAATTCGTAGATTGGCATTGGTATACTCCCATCCGAATCATTTGCCCCATATTCTAACCCCGCCGCCGGGGCCGCGCTATGGCGCGGCGGTTCGGCAAGTTCACCTTAACGGATGATGACGTTATGCCCGAATCAACCGACGTAGCAATCATTGGCGGAGGCGCGGCCGGTTGCGCCGTAGCCTTCTACCTGGCCGAGGCCGGCCTTGCCGCCACCATCATAGAGCGCGAGGGCGTCGGCTCCCAGGCGTCTGGCTATGCCGCCGGGGGGCTTAATCCCCAATTGGGCCACGGCATACCGGGGCCACTGGCCGCTTTCGCTAATGAATCCTTCCACATGCACCGCAGGCTCTACCCCATGCTGAGCGAGCTGACGGGAATTGACTACCAACTGCGCCCAGTGTCGGAAATCCGGCTGACCTTTGACGAAGCTGAAGTGCCTGCCTTTGAGGCTTTGGCGGACAGGCTCCTTCGCACCGACGGCTTCGCCGCGTCAATGACCGAGCAGTGGCGGGTGCGGAAGCTGGACTCTAGGGTGAACAGCGAGTTCGCCGGCTGCGTATTCACCCGCGGCAACTACTCGCTGGACAGCCTCGGCTTCACCCAGGCTATGGCGTCTGCCGCCCAGCATTCAGGCGCGAAGGTGCGGCACGGCACGGTGCGCGGGCTGGAAGTCCGGGGAGACCAGGTCAGCCGGGTGCTGCTGGAGGACGGCGAACTGGATTGCGGGGAGGTGGTGCTGGCCATGGGCCCTTGGTCGCGGCAGGCCGAACGCTGGCTTGATGCCTACATTCCGGTTGACCCGCTCAAGGGCGAGATTCTTCGGATGAGGCTTCCCGGCCCGCCCCTAGAGCATGAGGTAGTGGGCGAAGGGGCCGCCCTTTACTCCAAGCCCGACGGGTTGATCTGGTGCGGTACCACCGAGGACTGGCGCGGATTCGACCGCCAACCCCTGACCGAGACCCGGGAGCGCATACTGGAGGGCGCCAAGCGGCTCCTTCCTTCCATAACCGACGCCACGCTGGTCACCCACACCGCCTGCCTGCGCCCCGTAACCCCCGACTGGCTGCCCATCCTAGGCCGTGTCCCTGGCTACCGCAACGCTTGGCTCGCCACCGGCGCGGGCAAGAAGGGCATCCTGCTGGCCCCGGCCATAGGCAAGTCCGTCGCCGACCTGATTGCCACCGACGGCACCGGCCTGCCCATCGACAACTTCGCCCCAGAGCGGTTCGCGGCCCCGGTTGCGGTCTGACCGCCCCCGTACAGTCCCATGATTCCCGCCTCGCCCCGCTATTCCAGCCGGAGGCCCGATGATGACGACAACCAGGACGATAACCAATGCCTGGGTCAACCGGACGCTCCCCGACATCTTCTACGAGGAGCCGGAGGGCGTTGAGGACGGTATGCAGCGGGAACGGTCCATTGATATCATCAAAAGTTCATTGTGGGAGCATTATCAGGGTCGCGACGACGTGTTCGTTTCCAAGGCTGTCTTCGTTTCGTATGACATAACCAATGGCAACTCTCGAGTGCAGTCCGACCTCTTTATCGCCTTCGGCGTTGACGCGGCGGCCATACGGGAAAACCTGCCGAACTTCTGGATATGGGAAACGGGAAAGGTCCCGGATTTCGTTATGGAAGTGGCATCACCCAGCACTGCGGCCAACGACGTAGGACAGAAGCGGGACTTGTACGCGCGGCTAGGAGTGACAGAGTACTGGCGGTTCGACCCCACCGGGGGCGATTTGTACGGCCAGCCGCTCGCCGGGGATAGATTGGTGGACGGCCAGTACGTTCCATATGAAGTCGGCGAAGGGCCTGATGGCTCGGCAAAAGCCCACAGCGAACTCCTGAACCTGGACTTCTACTGGGACGGCGCGGACTTTGAAGTGCTGGACCCCGGTACCGGGAAAACCATTTACCCGCTGTCCATGGAGCATGTAGCTCGTCAGGAAGCGGAAGCCGGCCGCGACGCAGCTGAGTTGCGCGCCGAGCAGGCCGAGGCCGAGGTAGCCCGGTTGCGGGAAGAACTGCGTCGCAGGGAGACAGAATAACTCGCCCGAAGTTGCACAACCCCAAAACCTTGCCTAGTGGCGCTTTGGCTGTGTGAGGGAGCGGTATAAACAGGACTGTGGAATTAGACGTGAGAGTCTTTGGCGCGGAGAATTTCCTTAATTCTCTTAGTAGTTACGCCGTACTTATTGGCTAGTTGCTTGTGAGTGACTTTACGAGGAACATACTCGTGCCTTATGTTCTCGACATCGTTCTTTGACAATTTCCACAGGGGTTTTTCATTCGGCGAAAGCGGAATGAATTCAGGGCTATAATAAGTTTCGTTGCGTACTATGCCCTTTATGACCGATCTGGATACACCAAACTCCTGCGCAAGTGATCTTTGCGAAGCTCTTGCATTTACGTATTTCTCCCGAATATTCTCTGCGTCTAATTCTGACAATACACGTCTAACACTCACTTCTGGATTTTTGGGAGTATATTGTCTATCAGGGAAAGTTTTATTGTTTATGACACAGTAGATCGCTGCAATAGTGACTCCGTACTTATCTGCTAATTCTTGATAGGTAACTATTCTTGGTTCATAATCGCGGCGAATTGCTTTGGCATCCTTCCAGGTCAGTTTCTGGGTAGCATGGTTACCAGCAATAACGGTGTCTCTCATATTCTCAAATTGATCTCCAGGATACAAATGGTCAAGGTTGATACAAAAGCCATTGTTACAGCGATGATTAAGCTGCTTTCCAGCAGGAATGGGCCCCTTGCACATTTCCCAAAAAGCGCGATACGCCATCATGCGTTTGCCATCGAGACTAGTAATAAGGCCATGCCCGGTGCTATTCCCTCCCCATCGCCAGTTTTGGCAACCAGTATCAGGGTCCAATACCCAATCATTTTCGGTAATCAGCGGGTCGCCGGGTTTTCGTCTCGGTTTGCGGTTTGTAACTCTCACTTCTCGGCGGCGTTGCTGCTCCTCTTTTCCGGTTGGGGCAGGCCCGGTCAACGACGTCAGAATCGGTCGAGTTATCGTTTTCTCCCTCTGTTTGTCAGTTCCTTTCCGAGGCGAAGGGCGAATAGAGGGGAAGTACTCAGGATCATGACAGACCAAGTTCCGGACTATATTCGAAACTACCCCCGGATGAATATCGAACATTTTAGCCACTTCTTTTTGGGTTTTCTCTCCAGTCTGGCATATTCTACGGATTTCATTGGCGGTTGTCGGATTAACTGGATCTTTATACTTCCTTACTTCTGGCGGGATGTAGTCAGGATCGTGGAATGTCTTGTTCCTGCCAATCTGGCCGACCGTTCCCTGAGTTACTCCGTACCTCCTGGCAATCTCAGTTTGAGAGACGTCGCCGTTAGAATACAACTTCCGTATGTCATCGGCATCTTGAGGCAACAGCTTCTGAAAGTGTTGGGTTCCAGATTCGACCATATCCCTGGAGTTTTGGGTTTGTGTCCCAGGCCGCAAGTGTTCGGCATTGACACAAGAAGGATTACCGCAAAGATGGCGAATCATCTGTCCGCGTGGGATAGCGCCGCATACTAGTTCATAGGCGACGCGATGTGCTTTGTGAGGGCGCCCATTGACCTGAACTGTTGCGTAACCCTTTGGTTGTAGGGACCAGTTCCACACCCAACAACCGTTTTCATTGACGGTGTAGTCAATGACCCTGATGGGAGGCTCCCCGGGTTTGACTGGAGGCTTGTTAGGCATATGATACCCGCATAAGCGTTTATGGCATTTTACAAGGCACATGATTTTCAGGTCAACCAGAGTTAGACAGTTTTGGAGAAAGCGGGTAAATTACCAGTATCCCAACCCCAAGGAGCGCCCCAATGCCGCTAGGCTGGGGAATCGTTGGCATTGGCTCGCACGCCGACCTCAAAATCGCGCCCGCCATGAAATTGGCGCAGGACTCGCGTTTGGTGGCGGTGTACAGCCGCGACCAGGGTCGGGCCGACGCCTTCGCCGGGGCCCACGGCGCGGATGCCGCGTACAGCAGCCTCGACGCGATGCTGGCCGACTCGCGGGTTGACGCCGTTTTTGTGGCCTCGCCCAACCACCTGCACGCCCAGCAGACTATTCGGGCAGCCGCGGCGGGCAAGCACGTGCTGGCAGAGAAGCCGATGGCTACGTTGGTTTCGGACGCCGCCGCTATGATTGATGCCTGCTGCGACCACGGCGTCACTCTGGGAATGGGCTTCGAGCTGCGCTTCCACCCGGCCCATCTCTGGGCGCGGAGCCTGATTGACCAGAGCGCCATCGGGCGCATCCGGCTGGCCCACGGGCAATGGGGCCGGGGCAACCGCGGCGAGCCGGAGCATCTGCCCCGCGTCGGCCTGCGAGAATGGTGGGAAACCCCGGAGCTTATCGGCGACGCCTCGGTGCTGGTGGGCTTGGGCGTCCACGTATTTGACCTGATGCGCTTCCTGCTGCGCGAGGAAGTGGTCGAGGTCGTCGCCATGACCGACGGTCAGACTGAGCGGCAGCCGCTGGAGCATATCGCCACCATTGCCCTGCGGATGAGCGGCGGCGCGATTGCCCAAGTGATGTGCGGGCGGATGATGCCCGACACGCAGAACGACCTGGCCCTCTACGGTTCCGATGGGCGCATCGCCACCAAGAAAACCGTCTGGGAGGCTCGCTTGGGCCGGGCTGAGGTGGTCAGCGCCTCTGTCAATCAGGCCGAGTCATACGAATACGATTACCTCGCAAACTTCGTGGCCGAACTGGACGACTTCCAAGACGCCCTGAAACAGGACCGTGCCCCGTCGGCCACTGGCGAAGACGGCCTGCGCGCCGCCCGCATCACCGCCGCCGCCATTGAGTCGGCCCGGACCGGGCGGGTGGTCAAGATTTCGCCAGAGCCGCATTGTCACTAGGCAAGTCCAGCAAGATGTAAGAAAGGAAGGCAGACCATGACCACCGATAACATTAATGGCGCCGCATCCGAAACCGGGGGCGCACTGCGCGGCGTCCGGGTAGTCGAGTTCGGGCAGTATATCCCCGGCCCGTTGCTGGGGATGCTTCTGGCGGAGCAGGGGGCCGACGTTATCAAGGTGGAGCGGCCCGGCGGCGACCCAGCTCGCAGCGAACCCGCCTTCGCCACCTGGAACCGGAGCAAACGCTCGGTGGAGCTGGACTTGAAGACGCCCGACGGCGTTAAGCAAGCCCTCGACTTGGTAAATTGGGCCGACGTGCTGATTGAAAACTTCCGCCCCGGCGTGGCCGACCGGCTGGGCATCGGCTACAACACTGCGAAATCCAACTCCGCCCTCATCTACTGCTCGCTGCCTGGCTTCGGGGAAGACAGTCCCCACCGGCAAGAACGCGGCTGGGAACCAGTCGTGGCCGCCGCCACCGGCGCGCATCAGGGCGTGGACGGCATGGACGAGCCGCTGTTCCTTCCATTGCCCGCCGCCAGCACTTTCGCGGCAATCATTGGCTCGGTGTCGGTGGCGATGGCATTGGCGGCCCGGCAGCGCACCGGCAAGGGGCAGCGCATCGAGGTCCCGCTGCACAGCGCTATGTTCGCCGCGATGGGACGCCATCTTTCCAACTTCCATGAAATCAACCCGCCCGACCTGTTCCAACTGCCCCGCAACGTAATGTCGCACCAATACCAGTGCGCCGACGGCCGCTACGTCCAGAATCATGGGATGTACCAGCGCTTCGCCAGCCAGTTCCTGCTCGCGGCGGGCCGCCCCGAGTGGATTGAAGACCTGGAAGACCTGTACGGGGCCGATGTGCGCCCGGAAACCATCGCCATGTGGCGGGAGCGGGTGGAAAACCTCTTCCGGCAGAAGACCGCCAAAGAGTGGGAGGACGCCATCGCCGAGACCGGCGGGGCCTGCACCATCTGCAAGACGGTGGACGAATGGCTGGTGCACGAACACGCCATGGCCGGCGGAATGGTGGTCGAGGTGGATGACGCCGCTCACGGCCCGATGAAGCAGCCCGGCGCGCCCGTGCGTCTGCGAGGAACCCCCGGCCCTGCGCCCGTCCGCGCCCCTAAGCTGGGCGAGCATACGGCCTCCGCGTTGGCGGAGGTCCGGGCTGCCAGCCCTAGCCGGGTCCCGGCTAGCAGCGAAAACATCCTTTCCGCCCTCGAAGGAGTGCGGGTGCTGGACCTCTGCATCGTATTGGCCGGCCCCACCTGCGGGCGCACGCTGGGCGAGTTCGGCGCCGATGTTATCAAGATTGACGACCCGTCGCGCCCTTACGACTACGGCGGTAACCTGGACGTGAACCGTGGCAAGCGCAGCATCCAGATTGACCTGAAAAAGGAAGAGGGCCGAGGCGTCTTCTGGAAGCTGCTGGAGTCTGCCGACGTGGTGGTGGAAAATAACCGCAAGGGCAGTCTGGCCCGTCTGGGGCTGAGTTACGACGAAGTACGGAAGCGGCGGCCTGATATTATCTACGCCTCCCTCAATGCCTTTGGCTTTGATGGGCCTTGGGCAGAGCGCCCGGGCTGGGAACAACTGGCCCAAGCCACCACGGGCATCCAGGTGCGGCGAGGCGGGCGCAACGCAGCTCCCCAGCTGCTGCCCTACCCGATGAACGACTACGCCACCGGTCTGCTGGGGGCCTACTCCGTGGCGCTGGCCCTTCACGAACGCCAGCGCACCGGCCGGGGCCAGTCGGTAGATGGCGGGCTGGCCCTGACGGCGTGCCTGCTTCAGTCACCCTACTTCCTGGACTATGAAGGCTACCAACGTTCCGAACCGGAAGGGCTGGACGCACGTGGCTTCTCAGGGCTCTCACGGCTGTACCAGGCCGCCGATGGCTGGTTGTACCTGCACTGTCCGGACGATTCGGCTTGGGACGACTTGACCAACCTCAGCGAGTTCGCTCATCTCTCCTCCGATTCCCGCTTCAGCGATGCAGTGTCGAGGGAGCGAAACGACGATGACCTGACGGGCGCGTTGTCCGCAGTCTTCATTGCCGATACCCGGCAGCGTTGGATTGAGCGCCTGGCTCATACCGGCGTAAGTGTCATAGAAAACATAACCATCCCGGATTTCCACGACGACCCGCATATCCGCAAGGCTGGTCTGGTCGTGGGCCGCGAGCACCCCGGTTTTGGTAAAGCGGACCACTTGGGGGTAGTGCCCCGGCTGTCGGGAACCCCGGCCCGTTTGGGCCGCCCTACGCCAGTGCTGGGAGCGGAAACCGACGAAATACTGATCGAGGCCGGCTACTCCGCCGGAGAGATTGCTGCGCTGAAAGCCACCGGCGCAGTGGTGCAGACCGGCGGATAGCGCATCGCCGCGTGTTGGCGGGAGATTCGGGAGCGTGGTAAACTAGCTACATTCGGCGGGAAGGGGCGGTTGCTTTGCTGCGTATCTACAACACCCTGTCCAAACAGGTTGAAGAGATAGAAACGTCCGAGCCGGGCGTGGCCCGTATGTACACCTGCGGGCCGACGGTATATCGCGATGCCCATATCGGCAACCTGCGCACCTACATGATGGCTGACTGGATTCGCCGCGCTCTGCTGCATCACGGCCTCGAAGTCCAGCACGTCAAAAACATCACCGACGTGGGCCATATGCGCCAAGAGCTGGTGGAAACCGGCGGCGACAAGATGATTCTGGCCGCCCTGTCCGAGGGCAAGACGGTGCAGGAAATCGCCCAGTTGTACGCCGGGCGGTTCCACCGTGACGAAGCGCGCCTGAACATCATGGAGGCCCACGTCTTCCCTTGGGCCAGCCAGCACATCCCGGAAATGCTTTCCATTGTTGGGACGCTGCTGGAGACCGGCCACGCTTACGAGCGGGGCGGCAATATCTATTTTGATGTTCCCAGCTTCGCCGACTACGGCAAGCTCTCCCGCAACACCGGGGTCGATCTCTTGGAAGGTGTGCGGGCCGAGGCCGATCCGCTGAAGCGCGATCCCCGCGACTTCACGCTCTGGAAGGCCGCCGAGCCGGGCCGTGACGTGAAATGGGACAGCCCCTGGGGGGAGGGATTCCCAGGCTGGCACATCGAATGCTCGGCCATGGCCTCCAAGTACTTGGGCGAGTTCTTTGATATCCATACTGGTGGCGTGGATAACGTGTTCCCGCATCACGAGGACGAAATCGCGCAGAGCGAAGCCGCTTTCGGCAGGCAGCACGTCCGCTACTGGGTTCATGCGCAGCACCTGCTGGCCGACGGCGCGAAGATGGCGAAGTCGTCGGGCAACGTATTTTTGGTCGAAGAGTTGATTGAGAGAGGATTTGACCCGCTCACTTTTCGCTATCTCTGCATGACCGTCCTCTATCGCCACCGGATGAACTTCACCTTCACGTCGCTTCGGGCTGCGGAGAAGGCATTGACCAACCTGCGCCGCCGGGTCTGGCTGTGGGGCCGGGAAGCCGGGCTCGCCGCCAACGGATCGCGGCGCGCCGAGAGCGCGGAAGCCGCCGAGTACCGTCGCCGCTTCTGGGAAGCCGTTGACGCAGACCTGGACCTGCCGTGTGCGCTGGCCCTCACTTGGGAAATGGCTCGTTCCGAGTTGGCCGTCCGCGACAAGCTGGCGCTGATTCTGGAGTTCGACGAGATGTTCGGCCTGGACCTGCACCGGACGCCAGCCGAAAACGAGGTCGGCGAGGAAATCGTTGCCTCCGTTCGGGAGCGGGAATCGTTGCGGGAGCGACAGACTTGGGCGACCGCCGACGCCATGCGATCTACCCTGTCCTCAGATGGCTATGTGGTGGAAGACGCCCCGGAAGGCTCCCGCGTCCGTCCCAAGACCTCTATGGAGCGACGGCTGGAGAAATGGAACTCCGTGTCTTCTTCGCGGGAAGTAGCGTCGAGGCTGCACGATCCCTCGCGGTATGAATTCAGCTTTGTGCTTAACGCCTACGGCTACCCGGAGGACGTGCGGCGCTGCGTGAACGGAATGCTGCGCCACTCCGTCGGCCACTCCGCTGAAATCATCGTGATCGACAGCGGCTCAACCGACGGCACCGGCGAGATGCTGGAAGAGATGCAGCGAGAGCATGATAACCTGCGGGTCGTCCATTGCGATCACGTTATAGGGGACGCCGCCAGCAAGAATATCGGCATCAAGCAGAGCCTTGGCGAACACGTCATCATCGTGGACGGTTCGGCGGAAATCGTAGGCGACATCCTCGGGCCGGTGGCTTCGCAACTGAGCGACCCAACCGTCGGCATTTTCGGCCCCTATGGACTGACCACCGACGATATGCAGCACTTCCACGAAGAGGTGGACTCCGGGGACGCCGACGCGATGCAAGCCTACTGTATGGCCTTCCGGCGGGAGGCGGTGAACACCGTCGGCCTGATGCGCGAGATGTTCCGCTTTTACCGCAATCTCGATATTGACTACTGTTTCCAGTTCAAGGACAAGGGATACCGGGTGGTCGCCGACTCGTCCCTGCCCTTGGTGCGACACGAACACCGGCAGTGGACGGAACTTGACGACAATCAGCGCGACGAACTATCGCGTAAGAATTTCGGCCGCTTCCTTAAGCGCTGGGGCAATCGTCCCGACCTTCTGATTGCTTCCGGGGCCAGGGGTTTCGGTGGCGGATTCCACCACTAATCCAGTGTTCCCTTTGTTTTCTCTCTTTGCCATACCACGCCGGATGCACTGGAGTTAGCGAGCGTTGTCCGAGTTGGCCGACAGGCTGCTGGCCGGGGAGCAGCGCGCGCTTTCCCGGGTCATCTCCATGCTGGAACGGGGCGATCCGGCGGCGGCGGATGTGATGCGGAAGGTCGACGCGCATACGGGCCGCGCCTACACCTTGGGCATCACCGGCCCGCCTGGCGCCGGCAAAAGCACTATCGTAGACCAGTTGACCCGGCTGCTGCGCGGACTGGACAAGCGGGTGGGTATCGTTGCCGTTGACCCGACCAGCCCCTTCAGCGGCGGCGCGCTGCTGGGCGACCGGATAAGGATGCAGCGGCATTACCTCGACTCAGGCGTGTTCATCCGCAGCATCGCCACCCGGGGCCAGTCCGGCGGACTTCCCCGCATCGTCAAGGGCATCGCCCGGGCATTGGACGCCGCCGGTTACGATGTAGTCATCGTCGAGACCGTCGGGGTCGGCCAGACGGAGCTGGGCATCATGGGCGTGGCCGACACCGTGGCCGTTGCCCTGATTCCCGAAGCCGGAGACGCTATTCAGGCTCTCAAGGCCGGCGTGATGGAGATAGCTGACCTCTACGTAGTGAACAAGGCCGACCGCGATGGGGCCGACCGGATGGCCGCCTCAGTCACGGCCATGCTTCAGATGTCGTTGACAACGCCGGATTGGGTCCCGCCGGTAAAGCTTACCGCAGCTCACACAGGCAAGGGCATTGACGAGCTTTGGGCCAGTCTGGAAGAGCATCACGCTTACCTTGAGACCAGCGGAAACCTGACCAAGCGGCGCGGCGAACACCGCACTCAGGAATTTCTGGAAGTGGTCGAGGAAGAGCTGGTGCGTCGGCTCCGCAGCATGGTACAGACCGACCCGTCGTTGCTATCAATGCTGGAGCAGGTGGCCGCCAAGGAATCCGAGCCATATTCCGCTGCGCTTGATTTCCTCGGCTCCTCGTCCCTCAACCCCGGATTTCCCGCCGCCCCGCCACGATAACCGCTGCCCCGTCGGCTTCTCGCCTCCGTCGCTGGCGAAAGATACTGCGCCGGTTCGGAAACTGCTATGCTGTATATGCGGCGTTTATGGTATTATCGCGGCCCACACTTCGGGGCAGTGGGATTCCCGACTGGTTCCGCCCCCGATTGTAGCAACAGGGAGGTGCGAAAGATGGACTTGAACATCCAAGGCCGGAACATTGAGATCACTCGCTCGATGAAGGAACACGTGGCCTCCAAGCTTGCTTCTCTCGACCGCCATCTGCCTTCCATCGCCCGGGCTGAAGTGGAGATGTCTTCCGAGCCCACTCGCTCACAGCAGGACCGGGTCGTAGTGCAGGTGTCGCTGACCGTCGGCGGCAATCTGCTGCGCGCTCAGCGGCGGGCTGCTAACGCCAGGGCCGCCGTCAACGCGGCCGCCGAAGCCCTCGACCGCCAGGTCAACCGATGGAAGGCGCATACCTACCGCAGCGAACGGCAGTCGCGCAACGCGCCGGACGCCGACCTAGTGGCCCGGGAACCCCTGCCGCAGGAAAACGGCGCCGAGGACGACCTGGAACTGATGGCCCCCAGTGGAGACCTGGTCCGAATCAAGCTGTTCGACATGGAGCCGATGTCGGTGGAAGACGCCGCGCTCCAGATGCAGTACCTCGACCACAGCTTTTATATGTTTCTGGACGCCGAAACCAACCGCTACAGCGTTCTCTACCGCCGCGCCGACGCCAACTACGGCCTGATTCAGCCCGCCGGGCAGTAGCGGGCCAACCAGACAACTATCAGGCAGCTACGAGAGGCGCAGGAAACTGCGCCTCTCGCTTTCCCCGAATTTTCTCTCTGTGCTATCATCCTATCGAAATAGGTGCGATTCTTAGGCGCGAGGCCCGTTATGACCTCCAAGCTCTCCAAAACACCCGCCCCTTATATTCCATACACAATGGTTCTTCCTAAAGACTTTATGTGCCCTGATCCAAGGCCCAGGCCTGACTCCATGCAACAAACCCCGATCCTCGAAGAATGCGGCCATTTGCTCCGAGACCATTTCTCTGATCGCCCAGATGTGCACATCGGCGGTGCAGGTTTGGTCTACTATGACCGTCAGGATATGAATAACAGGTTTGAGCCGGACCTGCACATTGCCTTTGGAGTAGACGCCCAATCCGTATTCCAACGCAACGGGTATATCATCTGGGAGGTAGGCAAACCTCCGGATTTCGCCCTGGAAGTGGCGTCAAGGACGACTCACAAGGTGGACACCGACACCAAACCAGCACTGTACGCTAGGGTGGGGATGGTTGAATACTGGCGTTTCGATCCCACCGGAGGAGAATTCTACGGCTATCCCTTGGCCGGAGACAGTCTGAGCGACGGTGTCTATCGGCCTATCCCGCTGACCGGGGAACCGGATGGTATGGTATGGGGCTACAGTCCAACCCTGGACTTGTGCTTGTGCACTCAAGGCCGGCGCCTGCTGTTCTACGACCGCAAGACTGAGAGCTACCTACAGAACATCACCGAGGCCAAAGCGGAACGTGACGCAGAGCGAGAAGCGCGACTAGCGTCCGACGTAGAGGTGGAACGGCTCCGGGCGCAGCTACGCCGACTACAAAGATAACGTCCGAGTTACGACGCCATCTTAAACCGATAATAGCAACCCCACCACTTCCACCAGCACAAAACGAAGGCCGGGCAATTACGCCCGGCCTGTCTTGTTTCCTGGAACGGGCTGCCGGCCCGCTACCCCGTGCCGTTGCCTTGGTTGTCGTTGCTGCTGTTGCCGCCCATGGACAGGAAGTTGCCCAGCATGGAGGTGAACTCCATCGGGAAAATCCACTTGGTGGACGGGGAATCGCCGAGGGATTTCAGCGTTTCGAAGTATTGCAGGCTCATGGTCTTGCCGTCTACCGTATTGGCTACCTGATAGATACGGTCAAGGGCCTCGCTGAAGCCGGTGGCGCGTAGAACGGAGGCCTGCTGCTCGCCTTCAGCCTTCAGGATTTCAGACTGGCGTTCGCCCTCGGCTTTCAGTATGGACGACTGTTTTTCGCCCTCGGCGCGGTTGATTTGCGACTGACGGAAACCTTCGGACTCGGTAATGTCGGCAGTCTTGATGGCCTCCGCCGACTTTTCTCGCTCCATCGCGGCCTTCACGCCGGGGGGCGGGTCAATTTCGTTGATTTCGACCTGTGAGACTTTTACGCCCCACCGCTCCGTAACCTCATCCATCCGCACCTGCATGGAGTCGCGGATGCGCTCCCTCTCGGCCAGCGCGTCGGACAGCGATGTCGCGCCGATGACTGCCCGGAGGGTGGCAAAGGCTAGGTTGACCACCGCCAGCTCGAAATTCTGCACTTCCAGCACGGCGCGGTCGGCCAAGGATTCCATGACGCGATAGTAGATGACGAAGTCCATGTCCACCACCACGTTGTCCGCAGTGATGTACTTCTGGGTCGGCACTCGCGCCACCCGCTCCCGCAGGTCCACCTTGGTGCCGTGAAAGACAAAGGGAATTAGGAAGTGGAGTCCAGAACCCTTGTTGCCGGTAAACGTTCCGAACCGTTGCACGACCATCCGCTGGTATTGCTGTACCATGATGACACCTGCCGACATTTCGCCCTCCTTGCGGTTTCGCTTTGTCCGAATCCCTTATGAAGGCCCATTCAATTCCGGGGAGTCATCCCAGGCGACGGTCAGTACCAGCCCGTCGACCGAGAGCACCCGCACCGGCTCTCCGGCGTCTATCTCGTTCCCGTCGGCGCTAACCGCGGTCCAAGTATCACCAGCGACGCGAACGACACCCCTCGGCGTCAAAGGCGCGGTGACCGCGCCGATCTGCCCTACCATTGAATCCGTCACGTCGGCCCGGCGTTCGCGGCGCGACTTCACTGCTTCCCTAGCGAAGTATACCACACTGGATCCCGTGCCAATGGCGATGGCGGCTATGAGCCAGCGGTTCACCGACACCTGCGGCAGCGTGGGGGAGGTGTCGCCGAACTGCGCGAACAGCAGCAGTCCGCCGATGACTAGGCTGACCACGGAGGCGATGCCCAAAACGCCGAACCCGGCCACCACAACCTCAGCTGCCGCCAGCACAATGGCCAGCAGAATCAGGGCCACTCCGGCCCAGTTGACCGGCATATTCCCCAAGGCGACAAAGGCCAGAATCAGGCAGATGACGCCCACTATCACCGGCACCAGCAGTCCGGGGTTGAACAGCTCTATGACTATGCCCAGGCCGCCGATGCTCAGCAGCAGGAACGACACGTTTGGGTCGGCCAGAAATTCCAGCAACGTTTCGAGCAGGTTCTTTTCTAGGTTGCGCGTAGCCAGACCTTCGGTTTCCAGCGTAATTGGGCCTTGCGTAGTCTGGGCTGTCTGGCCATGCAGCTCCGCCAGCAGGTGCTCTAGGTCATCGGCGATAAAGTCCACCACGTTTCCGTCCAGCGCTTCCTGCGCTGAGTAGGACGCGGCTTCCCGGACGGTGGCCTCCAGCAATTCGACGTTGCGCCCTCGCTCCTGAGCAATGCTGCGAATCAGCGCGGCGGCGTCATTCTCCACCTTGCTGGCCAGCGTTTCGTCCAGGTCCTGGCCAGTGGAGGAGACCGGGGTGGCCGCGCCAATGTTGGAGCCGGGGGCCATCACTGCGAAGTTGGCGGCGGCGGTGATGAAAGTGCCTGCTGATCCGGCCCGCGCCCCGCGAGGCGAGACGTACACTGCCGTGGGCAAGGGCGATTCCAGCAGCCGCTCCACGATATCCCGGGTCGAGCTGAGGAGACCGCCGGGAGTGTCCAGCTTGATGACCAGCAGCGTTGCGCCGCCCTGCTGCGCCTCTTCGAGGGCGCGCCCGATGTAGCGGTCTTTGACCGGGTTTATCACGCCGTCAACGGTGATGACCAGCGCGTGCGGCCCGGCGATCTCCTGCGCCCTCGCCTGCCCGGCCAGCAGCCCGGCCAGCCCCAGCAGCAGCGCCAGCGCAGAGCACAGCGAAATGAAGCGCCTTATCCGGCCCCGTTTCGCCATCATCGAAATCATCACTTCTCCGGCCACAGCTTGAGCCTTTGATATTGATTATACGCTGACCATCCGTGCCGTAGTTGCACCCAGCGTTAAGAAATCCATCCGCTAAAATCCAATTGCAGCCTTTCCGGCGTATAATTTGGCAGGATTCTGAGGCAGTTCTGAGGCGGTATTAAGAGATGTGGCGAACGAGTAGCCTTATTCCTATCAAGAAGGCGGCGGTGATATTGGTGCTTGTGGGTGTGCTGGCGTCGGGGCTGGCAGCTTGCGGCAACAACGCTCCGGCGGACACCGGGACGAGTCCCGCACCGGGCGCAGAGCAGGGCATCAATGTCGCCAACTTCGCGCCTGGCGACGCTGGGGCGGCAATAAACGGCGGCTCAGTGCCGGCGCAAGTCTCCACTGCCTTGCCGGAAACTGATAGTCAGCCAATAACGGCCGCTCCGAATGGGGAAATCTCCGCCGACGAAATTCTGGCCGCCTTTGAAGAGGCTCTGTCCGGCGTCTACGAGGATGTTGTTCCGTCGGTGGTCTATATCAGGGCGCGTTACCGGAACGTCCCGGACAACCTCCCGCCCGTTATCCAGGAATCTCTACCGGAAGAACTGGAAGAATATATCTGGAGCCAAGGCTCCGGTTTTGTATGGGACGGAGAAGGGCATATCGTCACCAATTATCATGTGATAGAAAACGCCGAGGAACTGGTAGTCTATTTCTCCGACTCCACCCAGGCCAAGGCAACAGTGGTGGGCAGCGACCCGCATTCCGACCTAGCGGTTATCAAGCTGGAAGAAGGGGACTGGACCGCCCATTCGGTGGACTTGGGCGACAGCAGCGAGGTTCGTCCGGGGCAGTTGGCGCTGGCCATCGGTGCGCCCTTCGGTCAGGAATTTACCATGACCTCCGGCATTATCAGCGCCGTGGGGAGGCTGATTACTACTCGCTCGCAATTCAGCATCCCTGAAGTTATCCAGACAGACGCTGCCATCAACCCAGGTAACTCGGGCGGCCCGTTGCTGGACCGACAAGGACGGGTCATCGGCATCAATACCCATATTATCAGCAACACCGGGAACTATTCCGGCGTCGGAATGGCAGTGCCAATCAACATTGCCAGCCGAGTCGTCCCGTCGCTGATTGCTGACGGAGAGTTCAACTACTCCTGGCTGGGTGTCCGTATAAGCACTGTTGATTCGGTCTACGCCGAAATCTCGGGATTGCCCGCCGACACCAGAGGAGCGCTGATTGTTGCCGTTGTCGAAGATGGTCCTGCCGATAAGGCGGGGCTGCGGGGTTCCAACTCCAGCCGCACCGTTGACGGCAGAGACTACGCTTTGGGCGGCGACATCGTAATAGCTGCCGGAGAAACGCAAATCACCAAGACGAAGGACCTTATCGCCTACCTGACCTATTACAGCAGTCCAGGTGACGCTGTAACCTTCACGGTTTTGCGGGACGGGCAGCAGGAAACAATAGAGGTTACCCTGGGAGAGCGTCCCAAGCCAGAATCAGAGTAGAATTCCTGAACCGGGCCAAACGCAATCTGGAAGGCGAGGGAAAGTATTGCCCAGCGTAAGTGCAATCTACACGTCGGCGGTCAAGTCGCTGGCCTTGCAGCCGCGAGCGTCAGTGACGGTCGGCCTCACGGGTATCGCCGAAGATCGCCGCTTCCACCTCATAGACGGAGGCGGCAGGCTGCTAACCCAGCGACAACGCCCGCAGTTGGCGAGAGTCGCCTCGACTTATGACCCAGCCAGCGAGCAATTGACCCTTGCTTTCCCGGACGGACTGGATCTGTCTGGCCAGGTTGAACTTGCGGAACCCGTGCGGACGCCTGTATGGGGCAGGCTGGTTTCCGGCCGAGTGGCCGCCGGAGAATGGAATGACGCACTGTCCGAGTTATGCGGCGGCCCGGTTCGGCTGGTGAAGACCGACGACGTGGGAGTCTCCTTCGACGAATATCCGCTGTCCCTGCTGTCCCAGGCCTCGATAGACCTGCTGGGGCAGAAGGCAGACGGCGCCAAGGAATTCGAGGCCCGGCGCTTCCGTCCCAACTTCCTGTTCGAGGGCTGTTCGCCCCATGAGGAAGACTTCTGGCTCGGCGGAGTTGTCGCCATCGGCCCGGAACTCCGCCTTCGCGTGGCGGCCCCCGACCCGCGCTGCGCCATCACCACCGTAGACCCGGATACCGGCGAGCGAGACTTTGACACGCCACGTTTGCTGCTGACCTACCGCCCAGCCGTCCGAGCCCCGTACTTCGGAGTGTATGGCGTGGTGGAAACTCCCGGAGCCGTATCCGTGGGCGACAGGGTTGAGCTTGCCGTCCCTCCGCAACGCCGCTAGCCGCACAGTACCACAGCGCGGAAGATCTGACCAAACCGCCCGCCCGCAAACCAGACTACCCGTTTGACAGTTTCGCGTAGGTCTATCTACACTCTTACGCAGCCCGGTCAGCCTATGGCCCATGAGGTGGATAGCATGAAGGAAAACCGCGTCAAGCGCGTTATGCGGGAAGGCGGGCTGGCCATAGTCAGCCATGTCGGTTTCGCCGACCCTGCGGTGGTGGAAATAATCGCTACGGCAGGATTCGACGGGGCGTTCATCGATATGGAGCACTCGGTGTTCGATATGCAGACCGTCGGCGAGATGATTCGCGTGGCCGACCTCTGCGGCGTTACGCCCATCGTGCGGGTGCCGGAGAACAACCCCAAGACCATCCTGCGGCTGCTGGACGCGGGCGCTCAGGGCATTCAGGTGCCTCACATCGAAGGCGTTGAGGGAGCGAAGCGCGCCGTTGCCGCAGTGCGCTATCCGCCGGAGGGCGAGCGCGGCGGAGCCGGCAGCACCCGCGCCGCGGGCTACGGTTCCGCACCGTGGACGGAGCACATGAGGACCTCCAACGAAGAGATTCTCCTCATCGTAATGACCGAGGACAAGCGCGGGCTGGACGAAATCGAAGAAATCGCAGCGGTTGACGGTGTGGACGTCATCTCCCTCGGCCCCACCGACATCTCAACCGCGCTGGGCATGACCGACCCCAACGACCCCAGGCTGCGCCAGACTTTCGTTGACCTGGCCGCGCGGGTCAACGCCGTGGGCAAGGCCAAGGTCTACATCCCGGTGAATCACTCGGCTCTGCGCCTTTCGCCGCAGGAACTGCTGAGCATGGGCGTAAACTACACCTCGGTCGCCCCCGCCCCGCCGACCATCGTGCTGAACTCCCTGCGGGAGTCAGCGGCGCGCATCCGGGAAGAAGCGGCCAAGGCTGTGGCAGTATAATCTTGCGCGACTATGCCCCTTATGGGCGGGCTGTTAAACCTAGTACGAATGCGGAGACTCTGCCATAGCTACTCAAAGAATCGCCTCCAAAGCTCTGAGCATCGCCGCCAACCGGGACCTTCTGGACGTGGCGCTGGAAGACTCGGCCCGAAATGAGGGCAGCAAGGAGTATTTGCAGCTCCGGCGGCTCGTTGCCGATAAAGGGCTGCTGGACAGGCAATACCTGTATTACGCAGTCAATATTCCCGCGATGCTCTCCCTGTTGGCTTTGGGCATCGCGGTCATTATTACCTTCGAGCAGCTATGGGTTCAGACGCTCAATGCCGTCTTTTTGGCAATGGTGTTCGGTCAGTTCGGATTCCTGGGGCATGACTCAGGCCACCGGCAAATCTTCCGCTCCGCCCGGAACAACGACATTGTGATGCTGCTGGCCGGACTGGTTACCGGAATGACCCCCAGTTGGTGGCAGGACAAGCACAACAAACACCATCGCAATCCCAACCAGCTGGACGCTGATGGAGACATCGAGGTTTCGGTGTTCGCCTTTACCGAAGAACAGGCGCTGGAGAAGCGTGGCTTGCTTCGCTTTGTGGTGAAATACCAGGCCTTTCTCTTCTACCCGATGCTGTTGTTGACTTCGCTGAGCCTGCTGGGGGGCGGCATCGTGTACCTAGCGCGCCGCGAGAGGGTGCGATACCCCGTGGCTGAAGTTACGGCTGTCGTCGCAGGGATAGCCTTGTACCTAGCAATCCTGTTCGTATTCCTGCCGCCGTGGCAGGCTGCGCTGTTCATCGTCGTTCACCGCGCGCTGGCCGGACTCTACATGGGGTCGGTGTTCGCGCCCAACCACAAGGGGATGCCGGTGCTGGAGCCGGGGGCGAAGCTGGACCACCTGCGCCAGCAGGCGCTTACCTCCCGCGACGTTCTGCCCAACCCGGTCATTGACTTCGCCTATGGCGGGCTGAACTACCAGATTGAGCATCACCTGTTCCCCAATATGCCCCGCAACCGTCTGAAGGACGCCCGCGAAGTGGTAAGAACCTTCTGCCTGGAACGCGGCATCACATATCACGAAACAGGCTTCTGGCAGTCCCAGCGGGAAATCTTGGGCTATATGCACGAAGTCAGCGCCCCGCTGCGCCGGAAGCGCGCCGATCAGTAATCCGCAGCGATCAGGGCATCTCTTGGCGGATGGAGAATCTCGGCAGCTACGAAAACTCTCGGGCTAAGCCTACTGCTGTTGCTGCTGTACGAAGCGGCGATAGACCTCTTCTTCAGACAAAGGGGTGGAGTGGAACCAGGCCTCTTCGATGGATGAGTGCAATTTCTCGAGAGCGGGCAGCACCTCATCCATCAACGCGACCACCTGCTCGCCCGTGGTAATGGGATGGGCAGCGGAGTCCATCAGCTCGATGGCGGCGCCGATGACCTGAATCACTTCCACGGGGGCGACGTGGGTGGCGTTAAACCGGGCCGCGACTAGGCTTCCTCGCAGCGACGCGCTGCTGTCCTTGGTGAGCAGCATATCAAGAGCGGTATCCTCCGGGCCGACGCTGACACCCCTGATGCCGGCCGCCATGCCAAGGACGGCCTCCAGCCCGGGCTGGCCGTCGGCCGCATCCTGCTGCGCCGCCCACCGCACCACGCGGGCGTGGTCTGGGCGCGCTCAATCCAGCGCCCCAGCCACACCAGATTATAAACGCGGGAGTCCGTAATCCAGCGGTTTGCGCCCAGCGCAATCGTCCTCGAATCCGTATTGTCGGTCATCTGTCCCTCTCGGGTCTCTCTATAGGGAAGCCGGGGTGTCGTTTCCGTTCTGGACCACATAGGCGTTGTTCAGCAGCTCCAGGGCGTCCTCCAGCGTCGGCTTGGCCTCGCCCAGGTTTACTGTGGCGATGGCGGCTATGTGATCGGCCTCGCCCTTGGACAGGAAGGAGCCTATGACAGGGGAAACGTCGGTGTAGTCGCGCCCAACGCCCAGCTTGACGTAATCACTAGCCGGGCGAAGAATAATGCCCTTGGTTGGGTCGGCCCCCAGCCATCCGTGATTGGGATGGTAAAACTCTGCCCAAGAATGGGTTTCGCCGGTCTGCCAGGTAACGAGGCCGCTGGCGTAGCGGCAGGGCACCTTCAGCGCCCGCATCATTCCCAGGGCCAGATGCGTCTTGTCCTGACAGACACCTTCGCCGGCCACCAGCACCTGGTCGGCGGTGGTGGCTACGGAGGTGGTTCCGCGTTTGTAGCGAATGTTCTGGTACACCCACTGAACAATGTTGTTCACCGCGCTAATCACCGTGTCGGCGCCGTACGCAACTTCTTTCGCCAGGGGGGCGACTGTATCCGGATCAACCAGCGGCGATATGGCGGTGTACTCGAAAGTCTCCGGCAAGTCCTGCAAGTCGGCGATGCGAACGTCATCGTCGGCGGGAAGTTCGGTGGAGAGGCGCACCAGACCGGCAGCGACCACGATAAAGGTGGTGTGCGGCTCAACGACGCGCAGGCGGCGCACCTGGTTGCCGAAGCGATCTTTATAGTCCACGCCCTTGCCCGGTGGAATTGACCAGATCTGGGTCTCGAGGGCGAACTGTCCCTCGCCCTCTCTGGGGAAGATTCTGAGTTGATTGTCGTTGTTGATGACCGTGTCGGAGTAGCCGTATCTGGCCGCGTAGATGAAGGACGCGGTTACGGTACCTATCTGACTACCCACGTCGGTTTGCATAGACCACCGGACGAGTTGTTTGTGATTCTGCTGCCGGACTGCGCCACCCGGGTCAGCCCTCCGGGGAACACCGAGACGTTCCCGTCCCCGCTCTGGATCGCAAAGACTCTGAGGTCGATGTGGTGTGGCTCCAAATTACCGGCATTGTCATTAAAAACCATGTGCTGGGAAAAATCCAATGTCTCTTGAGCTATAAACATCAGCGGATTTTGCAAAATGTTGTTGGCGACTCGCGCTTTGTAAGCCTCGCCCAGGTCCGGCATGACGAACACGCCCAACCCGCCGTAGCCCTGACGGGTCTTGATGACCAGGTCCTCCAGATTTTCCAGCACGTAGCGCCGGCTTTCCATATCGGCTAGGTTGTAGCTGCGGGCCTGCTCCAGAACCGGCGACTCGCCCAGATAACGCTCAATCATTTTTGGCACCCAGAGGAACACGAGCTTGTCGTCGGCCCCGGTGCCGATGCCGTTGACCAGCACAACCTTGCCATCGAGGCAGGCTTCGAGAAGACCGGGAACGAACAGGTCCAGGTCCTCCACCCGGCGATAGATCACGTCCACCGGAATGTCCTGGTCCAGCGTGCGGGCGTAGACTCTTCCGTCGTGGCCGACGTACAGGTCAGGCCCCTCTACCAGCGGAATGCCCAGCAATTCGGACAGGTAGCGATGCTCGAAGAAGGCAGAGCCATACTTCCCGTCGGTCAGCAGCACGCATACCGGGTCCGGGTTGTCGGTCAGGGAGCGGAACATCTCGAGGTAGGCGTCGCGAATGTCGTAGGGCAGGATGTTGTACCCATCGGCGAATTCGGGAAGCGTCTTCGCCGCCAGCCCCAAGGATTTGAGCTGATAGGAAATGCCGGAGGGGATGCGAAGGTTGTCTTCCAATACCACGTATCGCCCGTCGCCCAAGTGCACCAGATCAATGCCGTAGATGTGGACAAAAACGTCTTTGGGCGGACGGAATCCCTGCACTTCGGGGTAGAAATACTGGGAGGTGTACATCACTTCGTCAGGCACCACGTCCTGACCGTCGTTGTATAGGTCTACCAGGAAGCGGTTGATGGCCCGGATGCGCTGCGAGACGCCCGCGGCGATGCTTTCCCAGTGATCCGCCGGAATGACCCTGGGCAGAAAGTCGGTGGGCATGGCGCGGTACTGTCCGGGGCCCAGGTAGAAGGTGACGGCATCCAGTTCAACCTGCCTCGGGCGCTGCTCCACCGCTCGGCGAGCCGCTCGGTTCCTAGGGTTTGGGCAGTCTCCGCTATGCTGGCGTAGTGGGGCCTGAGCCGCCCGTCATAGTCATGCCATTCGTTATAGAACTTGACGGCTTTTGAGCACGTGGGGGCAACCAAAATATATCCACCTTCCCGGCCGCATTAGGCTTTCAGTTTCGATTGCAGTAACGGAAAATCAGGCGGAAAATCGCCTTTCAAGCTGTTCCAAATCATTCTAGGATGCAAATGTTACGGACGGATTAACGGAGGCAATTCCTGGCAAAAAGGGCGCCCAAACGGACAGTCAAGCAGAAAGGCCGCCCAGTTTCCGGGCGGCCTCTCCGTTAGCCGTTCTTGATAATTTTAGGGTCAGTGCTTTGGCTTGGCGCTTTGAGGCTAGTCCGGCGTCAGCTCGGCCAAGCGGGGCATTACGTCGTTGGCGAACAGGCCCATGGACTTTTCCCAACCCTGCTGATTTTCGATGTTGTCGTAAATGAGGGTGAGCAGGGTGCCGAAGCCGCCGCACATCTCATAGAGACTGAGTATTCGCTTCTCCACGGTGTCGGGCGAGCCGATGAGCCAAACGTGGTCGGCCATATACTCGGGGGTCACTGCGGAGTCGGGAACGGAAGAGTCGTGCTTGATCACGTGGAGCAGCCCGAAGGCGTCGAACAGGGGCAGCAGGTAGTCGCCCCAAACCCGGCCCAGCATACCGTTCAGCGCCTTATCGTAAGCCTCGTCGTCGGAGTCGGCGACATATACATCGCGGGTGATGCGCCAGTCTTGGCGGCTGGGCTTCCGGCCGCTGCGCGCCGCCCCTTCTTCGACGGCGCCCCAATGGCTAATGACGTAGTCTTGATTGAATGCCAGACTCATGGGAAGGAAGCCGTTTTCGCCAGCGATTTTCAGCGTCTCCGAGCCGATGCTCACCGAGGCGACGCCGATGGGCGGGTGGGGCTTCTGGTAAGGCTTGATGAAGAACCGCAGCGTGTCCAGCATTGGTTCCGGGTAGTTCACGTCCCAGAAGTCGCCCTTATACTCGAATGGCTCCTCGCTCGTCCATAGCTTGAGAATGATGTCGATGGACTCGCGGGTCATGCGGCGGTGCTGCCCGTTCATACCGTCCACATCGAATAGCCGGTAGTCGGTGGGCAGGCCGCTGGAGCCTATGCCGAACATAAAGCGGCCTTGGGCCATGTGGTCGAGGTAGGCCACCCGGCAGGCCAGCTCGGCGGGATGATGGTAGGGAAGCAGGTGGACGCCGGTGCACAGCTTGATATTCTTGGTTCGCATCAATGCCTGGGCGATCATCAGGTCGGGGGCGGGAATCGGCTCCCAAGGAGAGGTGAAATGCTCGCCAATCCAAGCCTCGGAGAACCCCAACTCGTCTGCCAATTGCAGACAATCAAGGTCCCACTGGTGGGCAGCGTACAACTCGCGCTCCGGCGGATGCGATGGCATCATAAACATTCCGTACTTCATCGGTCCTCCGTTTTGCCTGGCGATTACGATTCTTCAAGCGTATTTTGGCAACGCAGCACCCGATTCCAAAGCGAACATGGCTCCATTACCGGGCAGCCTAATTTACCACGTTCCCCGCAGGTTGGGAAATGCCGGAACAGATGGGGAAACCGGCCCGGAGTCCCCAACTCCGGGCCGGTTAAAGTTGCGGAGGCAGTCCTTGAATCCTGTTGTATTATTGATTACGATAGACTACGCTGTATACTATATCTTTTGAATGTGATAGACGGCGCGGCTCGCTCTGCGTCGGCGCCTTTAGGAGGCAGCCTTCTGTTTTTCGTAGTGGCTACAGAACCGGCGCCGGAGGGGAGACCGGTATGAAGCCGCGCGGCATATTCTACGGCTGGTGGCTGACCGTAATCTCCGGGCTGGTCATGGCTCTGACCTCGGTGCCGGTGTTCCACGCCAATACGGTGTGGGTGGTTGCCATAGAGTCGGCCTTCCCCCAATGGTCCCGTTTTCAACTTGGTCTGGCGCTGACCATGACCCGAGTTGAAGGCGGGCTTTTTGGCGTTCTGGAAGGGTATTTGGCGGACCGCTTCGGCGCCCGGCGCATGGTGATGGTCGGGCTCCTGGGGCTATCGGCCGCCTTCGT
This sequence comes from Dehalococcoidia bacterium, assembly GCA_965249065.1. Classification (GTDB taxonomy): domain Bacteria; phylum Chloroflexota; class Dehalococcoidia; order Lucifugimonadales; family UBA3495; genus VXOI01. The sequence goes on from CBDFLG010000002.1 coordinate 736,809, forward strand.
CTTCTTCGCTTTCACGCAAAATTTCTGGTGGTTCCTGATGGCCTTTATACTGCTCTCCATGGGGCAGGGGCTGGGCGGCTGGGTGCCGCTGATGACACTTATGAACCACTGGTTCGTGCGTCGCCGCGCGCTGGCCATGGGGCTGGTGATGGTAGGCATGGGCATCGGCGCAATTACTATCGTGCCGGCCATCGCCTGGACCATAGACCCGGAGGTCGGACGGCTGGGCTGGGTTCCGGATTTCCCGATGGACAACATCCTGCCGGAGGGCCGTCTGGGTTGGCGCAACACCGCCCTGCTGGTGGCCGCCATCGTGTTCGTTTGCGCCTTGATTCTGCCCAGGTTCATTTACAGCAGGCCGGAAGAACGGGGACTTCGCCCGGACGGTGACACGCAACCGGAAGCCCGCGCCAGCGGCGGACAAGCTGCCGTATCCGTAGCCGAAGAGGACGAGGGCATTACCGTCCATCAGGCTCTAAGGACTCAAGCCTTCTGGTTTATTGCCTTCGGGCATGGCCTCGGGTCAATGATAATACTTGCCATAATGTCCCAGTTCGGGCTTCTGATGAAGGACTTGGGTTATGGCGTTCCGACCACCGCCGGGATAGTGTCGCTCTATACTGCGGTATCAATCGTGTTTCAGTTGGCGGGCGGCTACATCGGGGACCGGGTTCCCAAAAATATCGCCCTGTTTGCGTTCACAAGCTTGCAGGCCGTAGCCGTCGTTGTCTTGGTGCTGTCTCCCGGTATTGGTATGATCTCCCTGTTCGCCATTCTGTTCGGCGCCGGATTCGGTGGTCGCACTCCGCTGACCACCGCCATCAGGGGGGAGTATTTCGGACGGGCTTCATTTGGCAAGATTTTGGGAATTTCCACTCTGCCGATGAATGCCATGCTACTGGCGGCCGGGCCGTTCGCCGGATTTATGCGGGACCAGTTCGGCAACTATGACCTGGCCTTCCTGACCCTGGCAGGACTGAACGGCGTCGGCGCAGTGCTGTTCCTAATCGCTAGGCCTCCCAAGCTGCCGGCCTCACAGCCCTCGCCGGCTCCAATGGCCCCCGCTTCTGCCGGCGACTGCTAGGATGCTCGCCATTCCGCCCTTCGACATTCTCCAATCGCCCATGTCTGAACCGGCACCCACACCTGCGGACAGCTTATGAATATCGCCCGCGGCCTTTTCTCGCGCCGCATCTTTTACGGCTGGACGCTGGTCGGCGTGGCCGCCTTTGTCATGGTCATCGGCACCGTCCCGCTGTTCCAGGGGATGACTGCCTGGATCGTTGTGCTGGAGCGGGAATTCGCTTGGTCGCGCACTCAGTTTTCTATCGCCTTCTCCCTGAGCCGGGTCGAAGGCTCGATTATGGGTCCCATCAGCGGCTACCTGATAGACAAGCTGGGGTCGCGGCGGATGGTGCTCATCGGGCTGGTGATTGCCGGGGGCGGGTTCGTAATTATGAGCCTAATGACCAATATCTGGCATTTCTACGCCGCCTTCGTCGTGATGAGCATGGGCGTCGGCCTTGGCACCTGGATGCCGATGATGACGGTGCTCAACAACTGGTTCGTGCGCAACCGCTCCACGGCCATGGCGCTGGCGATGGAGGGGTTTCTGGTGGGCGGCATGGTGCTGGTGCCGTTGTTGGCCTTCGCCATAGACCCCGACGCCGTGGGCCGCCCCGGATGGCGCAACACCGCGCTGGCAATCGGACTGTTCTTGGTGGTAGTGGCCTTCCCCGTCTCCCGGTTCGTCCGCAACGCCCCGGAGCCTTACAGGCAACACCCCGACGGCGATGCGGCCGCGGCTCGGGCTAGACAAGTCGCCGCCCCTGGCGCGGCCAACGAGGAGCGGGATTACACTTGGCAGGAGGCGGTGCGAACCAAGAGCTTCTGGCTGATAACCATGGGCCATGCCTGCACGTCCATCGTGATAGTGACCATAACGGTTCATCTGGGGCCGATGCTGACTGACCGGGGTTTCTCGTTGCAAACGGTGGGGTGGATTGTCGGCGCTTACACCGGCGTGGCGGCGATTTTCACGCTCATCGGCGGCTATGTAGGAGACCGCTTGCCGATGCGCCTGGCGCTGTTTGTCTTCTCGGCCATACAGTCGGGGGCAGTAGTGCTGCTCCTGATGGCTGATACGCAGATGATGGCTTATATGTTCGCCGTGCTAATGGGCATCGGATTCGGCGGGCGCAACCCGCTGACCACTGCCATCCGGGGCGTCTACTTCGGGCGCAAGGCTTTCGCCAGCATCACCGGAATGTCTATGATTCCGATGAACGTGATGCTGCTGGCCGCGCCGCTGTTTGCCGGCATAATGTACGACGCCACCCAGAGCTACGCCATACCGATGGTGGTGGTGGCGATAGTAAGCTTGGCCGGTTCGACGCTGTTCCTGTTCTTGGGCAGCCCGGAATCCGCCGCCGAATCCCGGCGACGGACCGCAATGACCGCGCAGGGCAGCCAGGCGGATTAGGGACTTGGGCTGATCAGGGGCTGATGGGCACTGCGATGAGGGAGCGATGACCAGTCGTTCATCTTCAGTCTGTCGAAGGATGAACGACTGGCCTCCCATACGGCCTTGGCGATGAAGAAGCTGACTGCGGACTAGCTGAGGCTCTTCGTCAGCAGTTCCCGTATTTCGACGATGCTGGCGGCAATCCACTCGTCGGCCTTGGCGGCGGTGCGGGCGCGGCGCTCGCGTCCAAAGGCTTGGTCGTCGATGCCGGGGTTTTCGGCCCGGATGTCGCGCTCAATCTGGTGCATCTCGATTTCGGCGATTTCGGGCCGCTCAATCCAGTGGCAAATGTAGTCATGGTCGCCGGTGTAGAACACCGCCACGGGAATGGACATATACTCCCCGTTCTTCAGGAACTCGTTCATAATGTCGTGGTGCGAGTCGCGGGGGAAGATTCGCATCTCCAGGCCCGCCGCCTCGCAGATGCGAGCCAGCACGGGCATACCGCGCACCACGTCGCCGCACCAGTCCTCGCCCAGAACCAGCATCTTCTTGGGCCCGTCGTCGCGGGAGACCAGTTCCCTGAAGGCCCGGGCTTCCGCGTCAGAAAGCTGGCAACCGTCGTAAAAGCCCTCGAAGCGGGCCTTGTTGACCTTGATTTCGTTCATGTAGGCTAGGTAATCGAACCCCTCGGAATACCGTTCCGGGGTTACTACGCTGGTACTGCTCGTCATATTGCCCCCGTAAGCGCTGATTTTTGACCCGCCGGGATGGGATTGGACACGGGCGCACGGCCCGTCAGCCAATCTCTCAACCGGTCATTCCCTTGAAGCCCACCGCCACCTTGCCATCGGGATAGATGATGATAGGCACGGTGTCGGCGTAATCCAGGGCCTCATCCAAGGTATCCTGGCTCTGGTCTACACGCCTTTCCTCGTACTCGATGCCCTCCCGCTTCCAGGCGGCGCGCAGGGCGTCGCAGGCCGGGCATACGGTGAGGGTGTAGACGATTGGTATGTCGGCCATCGGCGGCCTCCTTTACCGGATACGGCCTTGCCAGCGGCCGTTATCGTCTGCCAATTCTACAACGCTTGATGCTTGACGCCAACCGGGAGGGCGTTTGCCGCTGCGGGCAAGCGAAGGATATAATGACGCAGCCGTAGGCCCGCTTGCAGCGGTTCGACGCGCCATCAATTCAGCCGCCCGGATTCGCCGCGGACCTGCCGCCCAGGCACCGGGGATGGAGGAGTAATGTTCACCCTTTTTGTGACCGTGAAGATTAAGGACGGCCACCGCGACGAGTTTATCGAGGCTACCAAAGGCGATGCCCAAGGCTCAAACACGGCCGAGCCGGGCTGCATCCGTTTCGACGTGCTGGCCGACAACAACGACCCCAACACCGTTTACCTTTACGAGGTATACGAAAACCGGGACGCTTGGGAGACTGCCCACCGCGGGATGCCCCACTACGCTCAGTGGCGAGAGACCGTCGGCGACTGGTTCGACGGCGACCCGCAACGCATCGAGACCACCACGTTGTTCCGCAAGGAAGACTTCGCCTAAACCGGCCAAATCAGCGACCAGAGAGATTTGGGAGTCCCCGCTTCAACCGAGCGGGGACTTTTTCTGTGTTACGCCAGCCGCCGCAGTACGCGGCTGAAGGCTTCCACGAAGGTGTCCACCTCCGGCTCTGCTATGACGGTGGATACTGCGCCTACCAGGTTGGGAGCCATCAGGATGCCTTCGTTCAGCAGGCCTAGGAACACTTGATGCCGGAAGGCAGAATCGGCCCGGGCAATGTCGCGGTAGCCGACCAGTATGTCTTCTAGGAAGTGAATACCGAACAGCGAGCCAAGGCCGGTGACCTGCACCGGAACTTCCAGCTCTTGCCCGGCCTCCCGCAGCCCGTGGCGCAGATACTCGGTGACCTCGGCCAGACGGCGGTAAACCTCCGGCGTTAGCTGCTCCAGCGTCACCGCTCCGGCCAGCATGGTTGCCGGGTTGGCATTGAAGGTTCCGGCGTGAGACACCCGGGGGCCGGACGTGGGGTCGTACAGGCCCATGATGTCGTGTCGGCCTCCAAAAGCGCCAACGGCGAAACCGCCGCCGATGATTTTGCCCAGCGAGGTCATATCTGGCGTGATCTCGTAAAATTCCTGCGCTCCGCCGGGGGCCATGCGGTAGCTGATTACTTCGTCGAAAATCAGGACAACGCCGTTCTCGGTGGCAAACTCCCGCAGCATCGAAAGAAACTCGTGGGTCGCGGGCAGCATCCCCACAGACCCCAGCATCGGCTCGACGATGACCGCGGCGAGGTCGCTCTTGTGCTGCTCCAGTATTTCCCGCGCCGGTCCAGTCTCGTTGAAGGGCAGCACCACCACCGAGTCCAGCACACCCTCGGCCAGCCCCTCGGTGGCGGGCATGGCGTCGGGCCGGAGGCGCTCGCCGGCCTTGCGGGGATCCACGCGCACGCTGACACTTACGGTGTCGTGGCTGCCGTGGTAGCCACCCTCGACCTTGGCGATCAGGCTGCGCCCGGTGAAGGCCCGGGCGGCGCGGATGGTGTTCAGCGTCGCCTCGGTGCCGGAGTTGGTGAACCGCACCAGATCGAAGCTGGGGATGCGCTCGCAGAGCAACCGGGCCAGCCGCACCTGATGCCGGTTGGGCGCGTTGTAAACCACTCCCTGCTCAAGCTGCTGCCGCACCGCCTCGGTCACCGGCCCCGGTGAGTGGCCCAGAATCAGTGTGGTCATCGTGCCGATGAAGTCGAGCCGCTCCACCCCGTCGGCGTCCACCACCTGCGCCCCGGAAGCGCGGTCTACGAAGATGGGGTAGGGTTCCCAGAAGATGGAGTTGCGGCTGTCCCCGCCGGGCAGATAGCGCTTCGCTTCTTCCCACGCGGCCCGCGACTTGGGGGTCAGTTCCAGGTAGCGGTCCATTTCGCTGCTCATTGACGTGCCTCCGGCGATGGTGTTAATGATGGAACCCGGGTCAGGCCGTCGCGGGAACGGCAGCCCCAGGGAAATAGATGCGCCTTATCGCTCCACTGCCAAAGCTGAAGATGACGGCGGCAAGGAACAACAGTCCGCCGACCACCATCACCGCCGGAGCGGAAAACCAGTCGGCTATGGCCGCATTGATCATATTGGTCACTGCCATACTGCCGCCAATATGGACCGAATAGACTCCGGCAACCCGGCCCCGCACTTCGTCGTCTGTAAGTGTCTGGATAATTGTGTGGCTGATGGTCATAAAGCCGGCTTGCGTTGCCCCGATAAACATCGTGGCAAGTATCGAATACTCCCGCATCGTAGACAGGGCCAGCAGTATCGGAGCCAACCCGCTCAGCAGCGCGAAAATCAGGAAGATTCGCCCCCTGATCACCGTGCTGCGCAATCCGGCCAGGAAAACCGACGAAATGAGCGCCCCGCCGCCCACGCCGCCCAGCATGTAGCTGACCCCCACCGATCCCTCGCCTAGCTTTTCTACGGAGATGGCCGGCAGAATTGACTCATAGGACATGACAAAGGCGCAGTGCGCCAATACCAGCAGCACCATCGCCAAGATCGGCGGGCGCGAGTATACATACTCGAAGCCGGCCACCATATTACGCCAGAAACCTTGGGAAGCATTCATTTTGCCGGTGGAGCGCGTGCTGATTCTCGTGACCTGCACCAGGCCGATGAGGTAGAAGGCGCTGCAAAGCCAGAATGCGGATTCGATGTTGATGAAACCCAGCAGCGGCAGGATGGCCAGCGCGCCCACCATCCGCGAACCCTGTTGCGTGGCCTGATTCAAGGCCAAGGCGTTGAGCAGGTGTTCCCGCGGCACCAAGTTGGGAATCAGCGCGGTGGCCACTGTCATCTGGCCGGCGCGGAGGGTGCCGTTGAACAGGGCCAGGAACGTCAGCATCCAAGGGCCGGCCATGCCGTTCATCACCAGCAAAGCCAAGACTATGTTGTGGGCCAGATTAAGCGCGAATATCCATCGCAACAGGGTCTGGCGGTCGAATCGGTCGGCCAAGTAGCCGACAATGGGAGTGGAGAACACTCGCGGAGCCATTGCGGCGAAAGTGATGATGCCAACCCAGAGCGATTCTCCGGTAATTTCCCATGCCAGCCAGCCCCGCGCGACAATCAAGGCCCAAGCCGCCGCCCCCGAACACGTGGTGGCGATCCACATAGTCCGGTAATCGGCATATTTCAGCCCCAGAAGGAAACGGTCTCTGGTGGCAGCCAAGTATGAAGTCAAATACAACCCCATTCGGCTTCTGCGCGGCAGATTGCGGAAGGCGCATTATACCAGTATCCCGGAAAGGCTGCCGCCGCGACACCCGCGCCGAAACTCAGGGCCTTTTAGTTGTTGGCAGTCCCCTGCCCCCCCATGCTCCCAAGCAGGAAAATGTTGTGCCTTCCTGCCATAACCCGCCGGACGTCCCTCCATACAGCAGCACAGCCCCGTTCCGTCGCAACCGCCCTGAACCTGAAACTAAAACTGCTGACAGTTGCCCCTTGCCAAGCCCTGTGACGCCTCCCTACCATAATGCCAAGAAGTTATGCCAGCGAAGTTATGCCAGCGAAGTCGTGCCACCCGCCCTAAATCCGTCCACAACCCGGCCCCGCGGCGGAACCCACAAAAAGCGACCGGAAATGGCCGGAAATGACCGGGAAACCGAAAAAATCCAGCCACTCAGGCAGCATCGTAGGAAGGTTAGGAAGGTTAGGGAGGTTAAGAAGACCTTGTAACCCCTCCACCCCGGCTCAGATGGAGGGAGAATTAAAAGGCCCCGCGCCGAAACTTGACGCCCTATCCGCAGCTTTCTACAATCCCCATGCCACACGCACACGTTTTGGGGCGGATGGGCTGCTTGGCTGCTCACGCGGGCGCAACGTCCGGCACAGTTCACCGGCAATTTCAACTAAGGCTCTATTATACGAAGAGGAAGACCGACAGATTATGCCCTTACAAACTCCACAAGAAGGGCGGTTGCTGCCGCCGTACCGCGTGCTGGACCTTAGCGGGCCAGAGGCGGTGTTTTGCGGCAAATTGCTGGCCGACTATGGGGCCGACGTGGTACGAGTGGAGCCGCCGGGCGGCGACGCTTCCCGCGGCCGCGCGCCTTTCGCCGGAGATACGCCGGGACCGGAGCGCAGCCTCTATTTCCTGTTTTACAACACCAACAAACGCTCCATCACCCTCGATTTGCAGGCCGAGCGAGGGCGGGAACTATTCCGGCGTCTGGCGGCGCAGGCAGACGTCGTGCTAGAGAGCTTCCCGGTCGGCTACCTGGACTCGCTGGGCCTTGGCTACGGCGCGCTGCGAGAAATCAACCCCGGCATCGTGATGGCGTCGGTAACGCCCTTCGGCCAGACCGGGCCGTGGAAGGACTACCAGTCCTCCGATCTAATCGCCCTGGCCGCCAGCGGGTTTATGCAGATTACCGGCGAACCCGGCGGCCCCCCGATGCGTCAAGGCAACGATCAGTCCCACTTTCCCGGCGCTCAGTTCGCCGCTGCCGCCATCTTGGCCGCGCTCTACTACCGCGACCTGGCCGGCGGCGAGGGGCAGCATATTGACGTTTCGTTGCAGGAAGCCCTGATTACCTACTATACCGACGCTCACCCCGCCCTGGCCTGGATGCTCTTGGGCGAGAATGTTACCCGCGTCGGGGCCACCTCCACGCTGGTGATTCCCTTGGGCGCCTATCCCAGCGCGGACGGCTGGATTTCCGCCGGCATCATCACCCCCCGTGAGTGGGACGCGCTGGCGGAGTGGATTTACGAAGTCACCGGCAACGAGGAAGTGCTGAACGACGCCTATCGCGGCGGCAACCAGGACCGGGCGCCCCATAACGACATAATCACCGCGCTGGTCATAGACTTCACCACCCGCTTCACCAGCGAATACCTGTTCCACGAGGGCCAGCGGCGCAATCTGGTGTTCATCCCGGTCAATACCGTCTCTGACTTGCTGGCCGACCCGCAGCTTGAAGCCAGCAACTTCTGGTTCGGCCTGGAACACCCGGAGACCGGAACGCTCCAGTATCCGCTGGGCGTGTTCGACAGCGAGGAAGTCTCGCCGGCCACCAACCCGGCCCCCCGACTGGGCCAAGACAACGACGCTGTGTATGCCGGCGAGCTGGGGCTGACCGGTACTGAGATGGAAGAGATGCGGCGCGAGGGCGTGATTTAAAGAGCTTCTCAAAAATTCCCTCTCCCACTGGGAGAGGGTTAGGGTGAGGGCGGCGCAAGAGAGACAGACGGCGCGGGATTCAGAGCAGGGGAAGCAATGGTCAATAAAGCGTTGGCAGGCGTACGGGTGCTGGAGTTGGGGCCCTACGTGGCCCTGCCCCTCACCGGGCGCATCCTGGCCTCTCTGGGGGCCGAGGTCATCAAGGTCGAGACCAACAAGGTGCTGGACGAAATGGCCTTCATCCCCGCTTGGTCGCGGGGCGCAGGGCAGCCCGACTTCCAGCGCATCAAGAAGCGCGTCAGCATTGATGTCCGCACCCCCGGCGGGCTGGAGGTGTTCCAGGAGCTGGTCAAGGTCAGCGACGTGTTTATGACCAACTTCCGCCGCAACATCCTAGACCGCTGGGGTATCGACTTCCCGGCAGTGCGGCAACTGCGGCCCGACATCATACTGATGTGGCAGACCGGATTGGGCGGCATCGGGCCCTATTACACCTACAAGTCATACGGGATTCTGGTGCAGCACATGGGCGGGGTGTCGCTGATGACCGGCGACGAAGGCGAGCCGCCTTCGGCCATCAACACCTCTTATTCCGACTACCACACCGGCGTGTTCCAGCCCTCGGCCATCATCGGCGCGCTGATGCGCCGACGGCTGACCGGGCAGCCCGCAACCATGGAGTCTTCGATTTTCAAGTCCGGCGCGGTCACCGCCGGGCCGTCCATCCTCGACTACCAGGCCAACGGGCGGCTGCCCCAACGCATTGCCAACCGCGATGCCGCCAGCGCTCCCCACGGCGTATATCAGTGCCAGGGGGAAGACCGCTGGTGCGCCATCGCAGTGCAAACCGGCGAGCAGTGGGACGGATTCCGCCGGGCGATGGACAGCCCGGATTGGAGTAGAGAGCCGGGGTTTTCCACCGTCGAGGGGCGCTTGGAAAACCAGGACCGGCTGGATGCGCTAATTGGCGAATGGACAGCGCAGTTGACCGCCGATGAGGTAATGGAACGGATGCAGCGGGAAGGCGTCCCGGCCAGCATCGTCTCGCAGGGCGATGACCTGTACCACAGCGCCCACCTGAAGGCCCGCGATTTCTACCGTCCCACGCCCTACTACGTCGCCGAGCGGGGAACTCCGGCCTGGGAGTGGGAGAAGCGCGACAGCGTGGCCTGGACTACCCCGGCCCGCCTTTCCGAAACGCCGATGGAGTTCGGCAACTACAGCAACATTGGCGAGGACAACGATTACGTGTTCCGGGAAGTGCTGGGTATGTCTGCCTCCGAAATTGAGACGCTTTCGGAGAGCGGCGCGCTCTATTGATGCCGCCTTGCTCAGGGGACGTCCTCACCCCAACTCTCTCCCTTTGGGAGAGGGGATCTCTGTCTAAGGAAAGCGAAAATGGTTGATTATAGGGGCTACAAAGACCTGCTGATTGAAAAGAGCGACGGCGTCGCCCTGCTGACGATGAACCGTCCGGAGGTGTTCAACGCCACCGGGTTCACGCTGCACAACGAGCTGAGCCGCGTGTGGCTGGACTTGGGGCAGGACCCTGAGGTGCGGGTGGCGGTCATCACCGGCGCCGGCAACGCCTTCTCCGCCGGCGGCGACTTCGAGATGATCGAGCAGTCCATCGGCAACGCCGAGGTCATTGCCGCCACGATGCAGGAAGCCCACGACATCGTGCATAACATGATTAACCTAGACAAGCCGGTCATCTCGGCCATCAACGGCGTGGCTGTTGGCGCGGGGCTGGCGGTAGCGTTGTTGGCCGACATATCCATAGCCTCGGAGCGGGCGCGGTTCACCGACGGCCACGTCCGGCTGGGCGTCGCGGCGGGCGACCACGCCGCCGTCATCTGGCCCCTGCTCATCGGCATGGCCAAGGCCAAGTATTACCTGATGACCTGCGAGTTCCTGGACGGCTCGGAGGCGGAGCGGCTGGGCCTAGTGAGCCTCTGCGTGCCCCACGACGAGCTGATGGAGCGGACGATGGGCGTGGCCCGCAAGCTGGCCGCCGGCCCCCAGCCGGCCCTGCGCTACACCAAGCGGTCGCTAAACCAGTGGCTACGCATGGCGGAACACACCGCCTTCGACTACTCGCTGGCCCTGGAAATGCTCAACTTCTTCGGCCCCGACGTGCAAGAGGGCCTGGACTCAGTGCGCCAGAAGCGCGACCCGGACTTTCCGTCGGCGCGTTAAGGCCGAGTCATCACCACTGCCAGGGCCACCACTGCCAGCACCAGCAGCAGGTTGACGCGCGCTGCCCACTGCACGAACAGGCGGGCCGGGCCGGTGGGCAGCGGGGAGCCAGACGAACGCGCCGCTTCCAGCCGGTCCATCATCATCGGCCCCAGCCAGAAGTCGTGGGCGATGCTGGCCAGAATCACGATAACGAACAGTCCCGTCTTCATTTGAAGAAACTGGACAAAGTGGCCCTCTCCGCCAAAGAACGCGCCAGGGCGGATGCCCCAGTGAGTCCAGGCCAGATATCCGCCAGTGACCGTCAGCGCCGCCATTGACGCCCAGGCCACCGGCACGAACTTCTTGGCCGCGTCGCGCAGCATGGCGAACCCGACTCCGGCGTCTCTGCGGGCCAGCGGGACCATCACCATGGCCAAGAACAGCATCCCGCCCAGCCAGGTGATGGCTGCTATGACGTGGATGTAAACGATTGCCTGATACATCGGCAGCTATTCCTCTTTGGCGGATGAACTCTCTAATATCTTAGGGGCGTGCATGGCTTTATCTCAGGGGCGCACGGCCGTGCGCCCCTACACTGCCAGCAATCAGGCTGCTCGAGTCCTTCGATGCGGTCAATGATGTGGTGCCAACTATCACGGCCCCTACAATGCCAACTATCACGGCAGCCAGGGGATGTTTTCGGGCAGGTAGTGGGTGGATCGGAAGACTCGGTTGACCAGTTGGTTCTCCATGTCCATGTGGAAGTGGGGGTTGACGTATTCCCAGACCACTTCCCCCTCGGGCGTTACTTGGAACATTCGTCCGAACTGTCCTTCGGTGATCAGCGTGTTGCCGTTGGGCAGGCGGCGTGCGCCGGAGATGTAGGCGCTGAAGAAATTGTAGGCCGGGTTGTCGCGGTATTCCCAAACGATTTCGTTGGTCGCCGGGTTCACCTCGATGGCCCTGGAAAAGGGCAGGCCGGTTTCGCGGTGGTGGGAGCCGTTGTCGAAAATCAGCACATTGCCGTTGGGCAGCATATTGGGGTCGTGCTGCTGGGCCAGCGTCTCGTAGCCCAACTGCCAGACGATTTGGTTGCTGGCCTTGTCCACGATGCCCACGGTGGAAGTGTTGCGGAAGCTGAACAGCACCCGGTCGCCGGGGATCGGCGATAGGGTATTGCCGTGGCTCCACTCATCGCGCAGGTCGTTGAAGGTGACGATGTGCTTCTCCACGTCCAGATGATCGGCGGCGTGCCACTCCCACACCCGATTGCCGTCAGCGTCAACCTCTACGAGAACGTCTGCCCACATCCCTTCGGGGGCTGAGCCTGCCACGCCGCCCTGCACCTTCGCCGCCAGCGACGCATCCATCAGCTCTACGGTCATGTAGAGCGCGCCGCCCGATTCGGTGCGGCGGGCGTCGTGGTGATGGTCGGGGTCGCGGTGTTCCCAGACCACGTTGCCGTCGGGGTCGGCTTCCAGCATCACGCCGCCCTTGAAGCGCTTCCACGAGGGGAAACGTTCCCAGGTTTCATCCCTGATCTTTCCGCCGTAGAACAGGTTGCCGTTGGGCAGCAGGTAGCCGTACAGCCCCGGCGGGTGGGGCATGGTCCACTGGTGCGCTACGTTGCCTTCCATGTCGATCAGGTACACGTCGCCCGGGCTGGCCATCGGGGTGAACAGCACGTAGCCGGGGCAAGCCTTGTCCCGGTCTAGGGCAGTCAGGCCGGTGCGGGCCATGCGTCGGCGGGTCTGCTGGTCTACGTTAGCCATAACTCACCTTCCTTGAAGGCTCTTTTCCCTATGGGCAGGTTAGGATAGCCGGGGGACTCCCTCACCCTAATCCTCTCCCATCAGGGGGAGAGAAGGGGAGAGAACTTGAATGCGATAAGCGTCGAGCTATTGGGCCACGTAACCGCCGTCCACGGCCATGTTGAGGCCAGTGACGAAGCTGGCCGCGCCCGACGACAGCCAGACCACGGCCTCGGCGATCTCCTGTGGCTCTCCCAGCCGCCCCACCGGGTGGCGGGAAATGATGCGTTCCTCCATGCCCTCGTAATTGTCGAACAGTGGCCGCACCAGCGGCGTGTTTATGTAGCCGGGACATACGGAGTTGACGCGGATGCCATCGGCGGCGTATTCCAGGGCCGCGGCCTTGGTCAGCCCGGTCACACCGTGCTTGGCCGCCATGTAGGCCACCGAGCCGGGAGTGGCGATAAGGCCCATAATGGATGCAGTGTTGACGATTGCGCCGCTGCCCTGCTTGAGCATCTGCGGGATTTCGGCCTTCATCGAGAGCCAGACGCCTTTCAGGTTGATGCGGATAACCCGGTCGAAGTCTTCTTCTTCATAGTCCGCGGAGAGCCGCCGCTCGCGTCCGCCTGATATACCGGCGTTGTTGAAGGCGCAGTCCAGGCTACCGAAGGCTTCCACCGCCCGCTCGACCATCAGTTGCGTGCCGGCGGCGTCGGAAACGTCGGCGTGGACCAGAATGGCCTCGCCGCCGGCCTCCTTGATTAGCTGCACCGTTTCCTCGCCGCCTTCCACGTTCATGTCCGCCACCACCACGCGGGCGCCGTCGCGGGCGTAGGCCAGGGAAGTTGCCCGCCCGATGCCGGAGCCTCCGCCGGTGACCAGCGCTGTCTTGCCGTCAAGCTGTCCGGCCATGTTGCTACTCCTGTTCTGCTATCTTGCTTTCATTCTCAGCATTGCTGCCGGAATATCTTTGCCGATTATACCCGTCCCGCTGCGCCATGCCACTACCGGCCCGCATCCGGCAGTCGTGGCAGGTGGTAGAATAGGGGCGAAGACCAAGCCGCGCCTGACGGGGCCTGCGCTTGAGGTGAAGCGATGCCGAATCCTGCCCCCAATATGCACGATTACGAATACGCCTATCGCAATGACCGCCACGAAGTTCCCGAGTTTTTCAACTTCGGTTTCGACGTGGTGGACAAGTGGGCCGAAGACCGCACCAAGCTGGCCCTGCTGTCGGTTGACCCCAGCGGCGAGCGGGCCACGCATCATACGTTCTGGGACATCAAGACGCTCACCGACCGCTTCGCCAACGCCCTGCGGGAACTGGGTGTCGGCAAAGGGGACCGCGTGTTTATCATGCTGCCCCGCATCCCGGAGTGGTACGTGGCGATGGTGGGGCTGTTCAAGCTGGGGGCGCTGCCCATGCCGGCCACGACCCTGCTGACGCCCAACGACATCGAGTATCGCATCAATCGCGCCGAGGCGGTGATGGCGATTACCGACGGCGAGAACGCGGCCAAGGTGGAGCAGGCCGCCGGAGGCTGCCCCAACCTGAAACACTTGATGGCCACCGGGGAAGACCGGCGCGGCTGGCTGTCCTACGAGCGTATGGTGGCCGAGGCGTCACCAGTGCTGGAAGGCGTGGAGCCAAGCCGCAGCGACGACCCGCTGCTCATTTACTTCACCTCCGGCACCGTCGGCTACCCCAAGATGGTGCTGCATACCCAAGCATCCTGCGCCATAGGACACGTGCTGACCGCCCGATACTGGCACGACCTGAAGAGCACCGACCTGCACTGGACGCTGTCTGACACCGGCTGGGCCAAGGCGGCCTACGGCAAGCTGTTCGGCCAATGGACGCTGGGCACAACGGTGATGCAGCACGACGCTCGCGGCCGCTTTGATGCTCCCATGACGTTGCGGATGCTGGAGCGGTTCGGCGTCACGTCCTTCTGCGCCCCGCCCACGGCCTACCGGATGATGGTGCTTGAAGACCTGAAGAGGTATGACCTGCGCAACCTGCGTCACTGCACCGGGGCCGGCGAGCCGCTGAACCCGGAGGTGATGAAGCAGTGGGAGGACGGCACCGGTCTGACCATCTATGACGGCTACGGCCAGACCGAAACGGTGCTTCTGGTGGGCAACTACCGCTGCCTGCCGGTGCGCCCCGGCTCGATGGGTAAGCCCATCCCCGGCTTCACCATCGGCGTGGTGGACGAAGAGGGGCGCGAGGTTCCCGTGGGCGAAGAAGGGCAGATCGCCGTCAAGGTCAAGCCGGAGCGCCCGCTGGGCCTGTTCCAAGAATACTGGCGCGACGATGAGGGCATGGAGCGGTCGTTTTACGGCGACTGGTATCTGACCGGCGACAAGGCGTACAAGGACGAAGACGGCTACTACTGGTTCGTGGGCCGGGCCGACGACGTAATCATCTCCGCCGGATACCGCATTGGGCCTTTCGAGGTGGAGAGCGCGCTTATCGAACATCCGGCGGTGGCCGAATCCGCCGTAGTCGCCAGCCCCGACCCAGTGCGCGGCGACATCGTGAAGGCGTTCGTCATCCTCGCCCCGGACTACGTGCCATCCGACGAGCTGGTGCTGAGCATCCAGGACCACGTGCGCACTACCACCGCGCCCTACAAGTACCCCCGCGCCGTCGAGTTCGTGACCGAGCTTCCCAAGACGGTAAGCGGCAAAATCCGCCGCGTCGAGCTCCGCGAGATGGAGCTGGAACGGGCCAAAACGGAGTAGCAACAATGGACAGTTTTAGCGAACAACTGCGCGCCGAGGCAGAACCCATTTGGCGGCGCATATTTGAGCATCCGTTCCTGCGGGAAATCAAGAACGGCACACTGCCCCTGGAGACCTTTCAATACTACCTGGGACAGGACTATCTGTATCTGGAAGGGTTCGCCCGGTCGGTGGCTATGGCACTGGCCAAAGCGCCCAACTCCCAGACACTGGAAGAGCTGGCCAAGCGAGTGCTGACCCCTATCGAGCGCCCGCTGCACCACAAGTTGCTAGCGGCCGCCGGACTAACTCTGGAGGACGCGCAGCAGGCCAAGGCGTCCCCCACCAACGCCGCCTACGTGAACCATATGCTGGCTACGGTCAACCGCGAGGGACTGGGGCCGACGGCGGCGGCCTTGCTGCCCTGCCCCTGGACCTACCACCTGCTGCGCGAGGAGCTGGGGCAGTCGGAGCATCCACTGTACGGGCAATGGACCAGCTTCTACGTGTCCGGGCTGCTGGAGGACAGCGTCGCCGCTTGGCGCAGCTTCGTTGACCGCCAGGCACAACAGGCCGGAGCGGAGGAACTGGAGGCAATGCGACAAGCGTTCCTGACCAGCAGCCGCTACGAGTATATGTTCTGGGACGCCGCCTACCGCCGCGAGCAATGGCCGGTATAACTTTGCCCTTACCATAACCCTCTTTCAGATAACCCTGCTCCCAGAGATGAAGGGAACACTAGCTAAAGGAGACGCATCATGCCCAAGGCGCCAATCAACGGCATCGAACTGTATTACGAGTCCCACGGCAGCGGGCCGGCCATCGTGTTCGCACACGGACGCGGCGGCAACCATATTAGCTGGTGGCAGCAGGTGGCCCGGTTCTCGGGCGAGTACCGCTGCATCACCTTCGACCATCGCGGATGGGGGCAGTCCATCGCTGAATACGGGTCGCCGCTGCGGGAGAATTTCGCCGCCGACCTGTCTGCGTTGCTGGACTATCTTGGCATCGAAGAAACTTTCCTGGTGGCGCAGTCTATGGGCGGTTTCTGCTGCCTGGAGTTCGCGCTGGCCCACCCGGAGAGGACTCTTGGGCTGGTGCTGGGCGACACCACCGGCGGCGTAGCCACTCCGGGTGTGCTGGCGGCTCTGGCCGAGTCTACGCCTGCGCCCGACGGCGTGGCGCGCTCGCTGGCAGCCGGTTTCATCGCCGAACAGCCGTCTCTGACCTTTCTCTACCAACAAATTCAGGGACTGAACCCAGAGCGAGGCGAGGACGGCGTAATCTCCGGTTTCCGCCGCGAGGACGGGAGGCAGGAGGCCGACTTCTTTGGCTGGCAGGCGCCGACGCTGCTGATAGTGGGCGACGAAGACCGTATCTTCCCGCCCAACGTCATCGCCGAGGTGCACAAGACCATTCCCGGCTCACGGATGGAGGTGGTCACCGGGGCGGCCCACTCCACCCACTTCGAGAAGGCCGACGAATTCAACGCACTGCTGGCAGGATTCTTGTCCGGCGTGCTGGCCGAGCAGCACGTGGGCGCGACGGCGGACTAATAACTGGCCGCTGGGATTGCTGCCCTGAAGTAGGTCAGAGCCGCGCTCCGGCTCTTGCAGTGCCTTTCAGTTCTCAGAAAAACTCTCCTCTCCATCGATGGGAGGGAGAACTGAAAGGCCTTGCCAGCGCTTGCTTCGCCGTTGACGGGCGCTGTTGGTCGGTGGTAATCTATTTGTCAATTTAGCAACGTAAAAAGTTCTGGCGGGAGCTTGGGGAAGCCAGGCTGAGAGGGCGGCCCAAATCGCCGCCGACCGTCTGTACCCGGCTTGGGTAATACCTGCGCAGGGACAAGACGACGAACCTGGTTACGCCCAACGGCCGCCCGGATTGCTCCCGGCGGCTGTTTGTTTCCAGGCCGCGGGCGCTTTTAGGAGCAGGGTCGAAATGTCGGACGAACTGGTTATCGCGGGCAAAAAATTCAAGTCGCGGCTGATCGTAGGCACCGGCCGTTACCGCACCATGGAAGAAATGGTCGCCGCAGTCGAAGCCTCGGGGACCGAGATGATTACGGTAGCCATCCGGCGGCTCGACCTCGACGACCCCACCAGCAAGACGCTGCTGGACTACATAGACTGGGGCCGCTACCAGATGCTGCCCAACACTGCCGGCTGCGCCACTGTCGAGGAGGCCCTGTTCGTGGCCCGGCTGGGGCGTGAGGTGGGACAGACCAACTTCGTCAAGCTGGAAGTTATTCCCGACGCGAAGTATCTGTTCCCCGATGGCGCCGCCACGCTGGAAGCGGCTCGCCGGTTGGTCGAAGAGGGCTTTGTCGTCCTCCCCTACATCCACGCCGACCCGGTACTGGCCAAGAATCTGGAGGACGCAGGCTGCGCCACGGTGATGCCCCTGGGTTCGGCCATCGGCTCAGGCCAGGGCATCCACACCCGGGAGGAAGTCCGCATCATTATCGAGCAGGCCAACGTGCCGGTAGTGGTGGATGCCGGGCTGGCAGTGCCGTCGGACGCATCGCAGGCCCTGGAGATGGGCGCCGACGCCGTGCTGGTCAACACCGCGATTGCCCAGGCCAACGACCCGGCGATGATGGCCGAAGCCTTCAAGGCAGGCGTTGAGGCCGGACGTAAGGCGTACTTGGCGGGACGCATCGGGGTGCGCCAGTATGCCGCCGCCAGCAGCCCTGTCTCCGACGTTCCGCAACCAGCCGCCGCCGGGGCCTAGCTTGGTGCTGGCCCACGGTCCGTCGGAAGGTTAGCCGGAAATGACTGTTGCGTTGCAACTTCCTTGTCTTTGCTTGGTCGCTGACTGCTCCGTAATCGACCCGGACGAACTGGCGCCCCGCGTTGACGCAGCAGTGGCCGGGGGCGTAACGCTGGTGCAGCTCCGAGCCAAGGAACTCCCCGGCGGCCAACTCCTGTCGCTGGCAATGGACTTGAAGCGGGTAATAGCCGGACGGGCGGCCCTTCTGGTGAATGAACGCGCCGACGTTGCCGTTGTGGCCCATGCCTCCGGGGTGCAGTTGGGCGAGGAAGCGTTGCCGGTGTCTGCGGCGAGAAACTTGTTGCCCCCCGGGTCGCTCATAGGGCGGTCAGTGCACTCGGCGGACGGAGCAGCCCAAGCCGCTGGCGACGGAGCCGATTTCTTGGTGGTCGGAACCATGTTCGCCACGGGCTCGCATCCCGGCGCCTTGCCCGCCGGGCCGAGTTTGATGCGAGACGCAGCGGCCCGCTGTAAACTTCCTCTCATCGGCATCGGCGGCGTCACGCCCGGCAATGTTGCCGAGGTGATGCAGGCCGGAGCTTCGGGCGTGGCGGTCATTCGCAGCATACTGAGCGCGGATGATCCGCGGTCGGCTTCCCGAGAGCTTGCGACAGCCCTGCAAGCCGTATGGCGGCAGCGTCACGCAAGGACTGACGCCGTAGCCAAGACAACGACGGCCGCCTATCCTGACCGGAGGCCTTTTTCGGCATGATAAACCTGATGGTGAATGGCAAGCCGCGCCCCATAGACGCCAGCCTGGACCTAGAGTCTTACCTCGATTCCTTCGGACTGGATTTGAAACACGTCGCTGTCGGCTATAACGGTGACGTGCTAAAGCGAGAACAGTACCCGGAGGTCATCCTGCAGGACGGCGACATTCTGGAGATTGTGCGTCCCGTAGGCGGCGGCTGACGGCGTGGCATTTTCCGATTCAGCAGCAATCCTCGACGCCCGGGTCAACGTTCACCGGGCTGCGGTCTGAGCGTATGTCTCAGCCGCCTCCGCTCACCCTGGAGGAGCTTGACCCTGTGCTCCGGCAGGTGCTCGGCGACCACCGTGCGAAGACGCTGGCCTGGATACGTAACGAGTCGGGCGCGTGGGGCTACTTGGCCGGGCAAGGAGTCGCCGCCACCCGCCGCCACCTCGGCCGCCAACTGACCGACCCGGAGCGGCGCATGGTATGGAGCCGCTTGTGGTGGTGGCTGGAGCAGTTGAAGCTGCGTTTGTAACAGCCACCTTGGCTTGCGCCGCAAGTTTCATCGTCCCACTCATGCTTTTCTGTGCCCATTCCGTGCTCCGTTGTCAGCGCCCGGCCAGCCCTGCCGGGAAGTACGCTGGAAAGGATCGTTACGAATTCTATCCAAATAGCCGACGGTTTTAGGTTATACTTGAAAACGTTACTGCACCCACCGCACTTCTATCATCGAAATTCGGCCAATCCAATCCGGCTGAACCTGCGTAAGTGTATTGGTAATAATCTGTGAACTTGGAGAATCCATGGACGACGCCATAGTCCGCGCCGTTGGAATCCATAAGACCTATGACACCGGCCAGGTCAAGGTGAACGCGCTCCGCGGCGTTGACCTGTCGGTTCAGCGTGGCGAAATGGTCGCCATCATGGGGCCCAGCGGCTGCGGCAAGACCACTATGCTGAACTGCTTGTCCGGGTTGGATGACGTGGACTCCGGGCAGGTGATTATAGACGGCGTGGTGTTGCACGACCTGCCCGACGACGAGCGCAGCGACTACCGAGCCAGAAGCATGGGCTTCGTGTTTCAGCTTTACAACCTGCTTCCGGTTCTCTCTTCGGTGGAAAACGTGGAAATGCCTTTGCTGCTGTCGGGTATAGGCGCAACGGAGGCCCGGCGGCGCTCCTTTGATATGCTGGAGCGGGTAGGACTGGCCGACCGGGCCAGCCACCTTCCCAGCGAGCTTTCCGGCGGCCAGCGGCAGCGCGTCACCATCGCCCGCGCCCTGGTAAACCAGCCTTCCATCATCTGGGCCGACGAGCCAACGGGCGATTTGGACAGCGAGACCACCGACGAAATAATGAACCTCATCCTCGAGCTCAACCGCGCCAACCGGCAGAGCTTTATTCTGGTCACCCACTCCGAGGAAGTGGGCGGGATGGCTCACCGAATCGTCCGAATGCGGGACGGTGCCATCGTGGACGACGGCTTGAGCGGCTAATAGCCCCTAGCTGCAACCCCAAAGCGAACTCAGTTCTATGTTAACGTGAGTTATGGTTAAGCGACGGTTGGGAGCGCGGGAATATTCTCTCTGCTCAAGGATGGTTTCTTGGGCTGATGGCAATAGGCAATCAACCCGGAGACCAGGTTGACCAAGAAGTTGGCTGGGCTGCGGTGGCGGGTATGCTCAATCTGAGAGATATTCTTCAGTTGGTCGTTAACCGATTCGATGACGGCCCGCTTACGAAGCAGGGCCCTGTCTTCCGGGGGCAAGGGGCGGGGTTTCATATTTCGCTTCAGCCTGGTAATCAACTGAATACCCCGCTCGAACAGTTGGGAGACCAGCTTTTGGGAGATATAGCCCCGGTCGCCAAACAACCGGCCCAATAGGCTCCGGGTCAAGTGGGGGACCGGCTTGCGGTCATCAACATTACCCAGGGTGATGCGGCAAGCCAACAACTCGCCCCGATCGTTGACCACCAAGTGCAGCTTGAACCCGAAGAACCAGCCCACCGAGGTCTTGCCCCTTTGGGCTATACCCGCAAAGACCCGGTGGCTGGAAATGCGCCGGTTGTGGCAGACGGCTATTGGAGTTGAGTCGATGAAGCTGATCCCGGTGCAGCGTCCGTAACAGTTCATCAGGTAGGCGCATAGGGGGACCAGGAACCCAGGCATCAGTCCAACGAAGCGTTCATAGCTGACCAACCGGGGAAACTCGGAGCGCAAATGCTCCTGCACGTACTCGGTGTAGTAGGCCTTGAAGTGGCGATAGTGGCTCTGATGGAAATGAATCATGATGGTCATTGCTTCGCTGACTGACAGTTGGCCCAGGCGCCGCCTTTGGCGGGAGCCACTTTGGAGCAGGTCTTGTTCCCAGTGGGGCTGGAACCGTTGCCAAAAATCATCGACATCGCAAAATAGGTTTAGTAGACTCATCCCGGGACACCTCTCAATGGATTAGCATTGAGAAGAATACCTCTTCTCAACCATTGGTGTCCCTTTTTTATCCATAATTCACGTTATGTTAATAAAGATCAGTCAAGGCAGTCTGGGGTGATGCAGCAAGACCCACGTAAAGGGTGCCGTTACTAATCGAGTAGGGCCAGACTGACTGACCATCCCACCCACGCCGTCTTATCCACCGTTAGGAATAGGCAAGACGGCTATTCTGCGCGCCAAAACAGTAGCCGAAGGAGACCCATGCGCTTTATCACCGCCGCCGCCATCAGCAGGCGCACAGTCACGATGCTGGCAGTGGTCTTGCTGTTGGCCGGAGGCGTTTTCGCCTACAACTCCCTGCAAGTGGAGTTGTTCCCGGAGATAGAGTTTCCCCTAGTTGTCGTGACGACTTCCTATCCCGGGGCCGACCCGGAAGGCGTGGTGCAGGACGTCACCTCTCACGTAGAGCGGGCCGTATTGGGGACTGAGGGACTCGAAAGCGTCCAGTCGACCAGCTTTGAGGGCAACTCCATTGTCTTGGCGACCTTTAAGTTCGGCACAGACATGGCCAATGCGGCAAGCGTCATAGAGTCGGCTGTCGGCGGCCTGACCTTCCCTAGCGGGGTGGAAAGGCCCGAGGTAGGCCGGTTTGACCCCGACCAGTTCCCGGTCTTGCAATTCAGCGTTATCTCGGAGGAAGGCGGCGCAAACCTGTCGGATCTGGTGCAATCGCGCATCCTTCCCGAGATCTCCGACATAGAAGGAATCATGCAGGTCATCGTGTCCGGAGAGGTGGAGCGGCAGGTTCTGGTGGCCGTTGAGCCGGCCCGGATGCAGGCCAGCGGCGTCTCCCTTTCCCAAGTTGCCGCCGCCCTGAGCGAGAATAACGTCACTTTGCCGGCCGGTCTCATATTCGGCGCAGGCAGATCGATGCCGGTCAAGACCACCCACACGCTGGACTCCGTTGAGGACATTGAGGCCCTGGTCGTCGGCGCCTCGCCCTCCGGCCCGGTGCTGTTGGGCGACGTTGCCAGCGTCGTCTTGACGGACGGCGCCCCGTCCAGCATCTCCCGCACCAACGGCAAACCAGCCGTCGGCGTGTCCATCGTGAAAGACGCCGAGGCCAACACCATTGAAGTGACCGAAGCGGTGCGGACAGCTTTGGACGGTATTACGGGGCTTCCCTCCGAAGTCGAAATCGTCATCGTTTCCGACCAAGGGCCGGAAATACAGCAACAGATTGATACGCTGCTCCGGGAAGCGCTCTTTGGCTTTCTGTTCGCCGTGGGAGTGGTGTTTCTCTTCATGTTGACTATCCGACCGACGGTGATTCGGGGCTTGCTCACGACACTGCGGCCCACCGTTGTCATAGCGCTGTCCATCCCACTCAGCGTTCTCACCGGCGTCTTGCTGATGACCTGGCAGGACATGACTCTGAACTTCATGACGCTGGGCGGTCTGGCCATATCCGTGGGGCGGGTGGTTGACGACGCCATTGTGGTGCTGGAGAATGTGTACCGGCACATTCAGGCGGGGCGTGAGAGGTGGCGGGCGGCGCTGGACGCCACTGCCGAGGTTGGCCCCGCGATCTTTGCCTCGACCCTGACCACCATAGTCGTCTTCATTCCCCTGGGGTTCATTCAAGGACTGGTAGGGGCGTTTTTCCTCCCCTTCGCGCTCACCGTTGGGTTCGCTCTGGTAGCGTCCTTGGTGGTGGCCTTGACGGCCGTGCCGGTGCTGGGAGCTTACCTCCTGCGCCCCGGCGACCTCCCCGAGGCCGCTGTAGAAGACGACATTTCCTTTGTTAATGAGACCTGGATGCAGCGGGCCTACACGCCGGTGCTGCGCTGGGCGCTCGGTCACAAGGCCGTCACCCTGCTGGGAGCGGTTGTCCTTACGGTGGCGAGCCTGGCCCTGCTGACCCTCATTCCGGTGACCCTGTTCCCCAGCGGCGGCCAACGCTTCGTCGAAATCGAGTTGACCATGCCGCCGGGAACTCCCGCCGAGCGCACCTTGGCGGAGGTCATCCAAATCGAAGAATACGTCGGCGGCATCGCCGAGATATACACCGTCACCGTGGGAGCCACCGACCTCGGCTCCGGCGGCGCCCCCGGCGCTTTCAACCAAGCGAGTATGCTGGTGGTGCTGGCGGATGATGCGCCCGATAACGCCGCCGCAACGCTGCGGAAGCAACTGGAAGGCCCGGATAGACTGGTGCGCATAAACGAGCTGGAAGACGGGCCACCCTCCGGCGGCGTCGAAATCAGCATCTCCGGCGCGAACTATCAGAACATCAGCGACGTATCCCAAGAACTCGTTTCCTCGCTGAGTTCCTTGGATGGCGTGGTCAACTTGGAAAGCAACGTAGCCCAGTCACGGGAAGAGATTGCCGTCGAGGTAGACCCGGCCGCCGCTGCCGCCATAGGACTGACCACGCGCCAAGTGGGGTTCCAGTTAAGCCAGTTCTTGGTGGGCCGCGCCGTGACTACCATCAACATTGACGGCGACGCTACCGACGTTGTTCTGTCTAGTGGCCGCGAAGCCGTGAGCAGCTTGGAAAACATCAAGAACCTGGTAATCGCCGGGCCGGGGGGCGCCGTTCCCCTGCACGAACTGGCCCAACTGACCACAAAAGATGGCCCAGTAACCATAAGCCGGACCGACGGGCAGAGGTCCGCCAGCGTCACCGGCGACATCACCGGTACCGACACCCAGGCGGTAGGTGTCGAAATTGACCAGAAAATTGCGGCGCTGGACCTGCCGGCAGGCGTGACCGTGAACAGCGGCGGGATTTTCGCAGATATCGCCGAGGGCTTTCAGGCCATATTCCTTTCGATGGCGGTGGGAATCATCCTGATGTATCTGGTCATGGTGGCCAGTCTGGGGTCTTTGCGAAACCCGTTTATCATAATCAGCAGCCTGCCTCTCGCTCTCATCGGCGTGCTGGTGGCCTTGGTTATCACGGGGCGCACTCTGGGGCTTCCGGCCATGATGGGCCTGCTCCTGCTCATCGGAATCGTGGTGACCAACGCCATCGTGCTAATCGCCTTCGTCGAGCAACTGAGGGACAAGGGTATGTCGGTAACCGAAGCGCTCATGACCGGGGGGCGGGTGCGGCTGCGGCCGATCCTGATGACGGCGCTGACCACCAGCTTCGCGTTGCTGCCGCTGGCGGCCTTCTCCGGCGGCGAGGGCGGCATCATCAGTGCGGAGCTTGCCACCGTCGTAATTGGCGGGCTGATCAGTTCCACGGGCCTGACGCTCATTGTGGTGCCTGTGGTTTACTACCTGTTCAACGTCAGCATCCCAGGGCTTTTCGGCAGGCTTACACTGTCGCGGCCCGCTGCCGTTTCATCCGCATAGAGGCAAGTACGCACGGCTGGGCCCAGCCGCGCAACGGCTCGCTGAAGGCACTCCCAATTCCTATGTCAATGTAATCCAAGCAACATCAAAAGCATTCGGGAGCATAAATGGAAGACCTGTTCGGCGTCAAAATGGACTACATAATGATTGTCCTGCTGGCGGTCTTCCTGCCTTCGCTGGCCGTGATAGGCGTCATGGCCCTGCGCAACCGCGTGATGTTGAAGATGGGGCTGCGGAACATCCCCCGCCGCAAGGCCCAGACTGCGTTGATTGTCGTAGGCATCATGATTTCGACGCTGATAATGGCGGCGTCATTCGGCACTGGCGACACTCTCAGCTTCTCAATTCGCAAGGCCGTGGTCGACGGGCTGGGAACCATTGACCAGATTATCATTCCCGCCCGCGGTTCCGGCGACGACGAACTCGGCGCCACACCCTACGTTCCCATCGAGCGGTTTACCCGCCTGCAACAGGAGCTTTCCGGGCTGGACAGCATTGACGGCCTAACCCCCGGTATCGGCGAGACAGTGCCTTCGCTCAACACCCGGACCCGGCAGAGCGCCGGCAGGCTGCGCCTAGCCGGAGTTGACCCCGGCACGCTGGCGGGCTTCGGCGGTTTTGAATTGACGGAGGGCGGCCAGATAGACTTCCCCGCCCTGGCCTCCAACGAAGCCTACATCAACGACGCGGCAGCCGAGGAACTGGGAGCGATCCCGGGCGACGAACTGATGCTGTACGTTAAGGGCAATCCGACACCCTTTACCGTCAAGGGAGTGGTCCTCAGCGGCGGACTGGCCGGCTCAGACCCGACCCTGCTGTTGACCCTTGCCCGCGCCCAGGAGGTCCTTGGGCGCGAGGGGTACATCAACTCAATAGTCGTATCCGACCGCGGCGACCAATACAGCGGCGTTGAAAACTCCAAGGAAGTAACTACGGCGCTGCGTGTCCAGTTCACCGACCGGGCGGTGGCCGCTCAATTGCAGTCTGTCTTATCCCAGCCGCCAGTGCTGGAAGCCCTGGTGGAAAGAGAGGCCGGCGCCCGCCCCGAGCGGCAGGAAGAAATCGCCATGCTGCGGGCAGAACTGACCCGCACGGAGCTTTCCGACGAGCTTATTTCCCTGCTGGCCGACGACACAGTTCGGGCAGACCTATTGGAGGCGCTGGAAGACTCGGGACAAGCTGAGGTCATTCGGGAAGTCAGCACTCACTTTGAGAATCTGGCCGAGTTCCAGGTGCTGGACATAAAGAGGCAGTTCATTGACCAGGCCGACCAGGTGGGCAGCGCCGTCACCTCCCTGTTCATCATGATGGGCCTGTTCTCCATCATGGTTGGGATCCTGCTGATATTTCTCATCTTCGTGATGCTGGCGGCGGCCCGGCGTTCTGAGATGGGAATGGCCCGGGCTATCGGCGCCCGGCGCATTCACCTAGTCCAGATGTTTGTCTTTGAAGGCACCGCCTACTCCCTGATGTCGGGGGCGGTCGGTGTGGTCTTGGGGCTGCTCGCCAGCGCCCTGATAGTCGCCATCGTCAACAGTATCTTCGCCAGCGGAGGAGTGGGAGACGCCGACGACTTCCAGCTTACCCGCCACTTCGAGATTCGCAGCGTCGTAGTTGCCTACTGCCTGGGCATGGTCATATCGCTGGTAACTGTCGGCGTCTCGGCATACCAGGTCAGCCGGATGAACATCGTGGCCGCAGTGCGTAACCTTCGGCCGCCGAGGGAAACCAACGTTACTACAACCCGTCAGCTTCTGCTGGGCCCGCCGCTGGCATTAGCCGGCCCTTTTGTTCTTCTGTTTGCCACAGTTCGCGCTCTGAGGGCAGGCCGTATCGCGCACTCAGCCGGTTTACTTGGCCAGGTGGCGCTGTCTCCGGTGAGCGTTCCAGTTCGATTCTTGATGGCCGTGTTCCAGTTGGCGGCTCGCCCCTTCAGCCAAGGGTGGCTGGCGATTCTGATTGGCGCAGCAATCGTCTGGAGTGGGACGATATATGATCAAGAGATGTCCTACCGCGTCGGGGTAACTGTCGTGGTAATCGGTATCGGGCTGACGGTGCGAACCCTCATGCGAAGGGCCGGATCTCGCCCGGAGGTGGCGGACCGGGTTGGATTTACGCTGCTGGGGGTTGTGGGCCTGCTCTATTGGTTCATTCCCTTTAGCTGGATTGAGAAAGTCACCGGCGAGCTGCGCGGCGGCATCGAAATGTTCTTTATTTCGGGCATCACCATGGTGGCCCTGGCGGTCTGGACGGTGATGTACAACGCCGATGTGCTTTTGAAAATTTTGACCATTCTTACGTCGAGAATCGGGAGCCTTCGCCCCGTGCTGGTTACAGCAGTGGCCTACCCGATGAGCGCCAAGCTCCGCACCGGCCTCACGCTGGCTATGTTTGCTTTAGTCATCTTTACCCTCATCGTAATGTCCATCCTCACCGAAGCATTTGGCAGCAGCACCGAACAGATTGAGGAGGCCACCGGCGGTTGGGACATCCGGACCAACGTCAACCTGCAAAACCCCATTGAGGACTTGCGGACTGCCATTGAAGAAGCCCCCAGCCTCAACGCCGCGAACTTCGAGGCCATCGGCAGCTACACCTTTCTGCCAGTGCAGGCCAGGCAAGTCGGGGCTGAGGAGCAGCAATGGCGCTACTACGCGGTTCGAGCAGCCGATGAAGAGCTTCTAGCCAATCTTGAGGAAGAGGTGGCGCTTATCGCCGAAGGCTATGGCGAGACTTCCGAAGAGGTGTGGGAGGCGTTGCGGCAGAATGACCGCCTGGCCGTAGTTGAGTCGCTCGTGGTGCCGCTCCGCTCCGGGTTTACCGAGCGGGCGTTCCCCTTCCAAATGGAAGGCTTCTACTACGATGACGATACTATGCCTCCAATTGAAGTTGAGGTGCGGGAACCCCGGACCGGGGAAATCGTGACCGTAACCGTAATTGGGGTGCTGGACCGGTCCGCCGACCTCTTCGGTTCGCTTGGAGGCGGGATGTACATTTCCCGCGCTGGGCTGGATGCAGCCGTGCCTTTCAACATCCCCTCGACGACCTATAACATCCGCCTGACCGAAGGCGTTGACCCGGTGGCCGTCGCCAACCAACTGGACGCTGCCTTCCCGGAACACGGGCTGGAAAGCCGCTCCCTGCTCGAAATTGTGGAGGAATCGGTGGCGGCCAACAAGTCCTTCAACTACCTGTTCACCGGGTTTATGGGGCTGGGCCTGATGGTGGGAGTTGCCTCTCTGGGCGTAATCAGCCTCCGCGCCGTCGTGGAACGCCGTCAGCAAATAGGCGTGTTGCGAGCCATCGGCTACCGGCGTAGTCTGATCCAGTTGAGTTTCCTGACCGAATCGTCCTTCATCGTATTGCTGGGGGTGGCTATCGGGATAGGTCTGGGCACCATCATTTCCTATTACATAGTTCAGGACATCCAAACCGAAGTGGAAACTATCAGATTCACCATCCCGTGGATTCAGATCAGCATAATCATCGCCATCGCCTACCTGTTCTCTCTGGCTACTACCTTCCTCCCGGCGCGCCAGGCCAGCAACATCTACCCGGCCGAGGCCCTGCGGTACGAGTAGGCATTTTAACGGTACAAGGAGGGAGTATGCCCAGGCTTAAACCGGGGGACGAACCTCTGTCCCCGGAAGAGGAAGCCGCTATCAAAACTGACCTAGATACAATTGAGTTATGGTTAAGCGACGGTTGGGAGCGCGGGAATATTCTCTCTGCTCAAGGATGGTTTCTTGGGCTGATGGCAATAGGCAATCAACCCGGAGACCAGGTTGACCAAGAAGTTGGCTGGGCTGCGGTGGCGGGTATGCTCAATCTGAGAGATATTCTTCAGTTGGTCGTTAACCGATTCGATGACGGCCCGCTTACGAAGCAGGGCCCTGTCTTCCGGGGGCAAGGGGCGGGGTTTCATATTTCGCTTCAGCCTGGTAATCAACTGAATACCCCGCTCGAACAGTTGGGAGACCAGCTTTTGGGAGATATAGCCCCGGTCGCCAAACAACCGGCCCAATAGGCTCCGGGTCAAGTGGGGGACCGGCTTGCGGTCATCAACATTACCCAGGGTGATGCGGCAAGCCAACAACTCGCCCCGATCGTTGACCACCAAGTGCAGCTTGAACCCGAAGAACCAGCCCACCGAGGTCTTGCCCCTTTGGGCTATACCCGCAAAGACCCGGTGGCTGGAAATGCGCCGGTTGTGGCAGACGGCTATTGGAGTTGAGTCGATGAAGCTGATCCCGGTGCAGCGTCCGTAACAGTTCATCAGGTAGGCGCATAGGGGGACCAGGAACCCAGGCATCAGTCCAACGAAGCGTTCATAGCTGACCAACCGGGGAAACTCGGAGCGCAAATGCTCCTGCACGTACTCGGTGTAGTAGGCCTTGAAGTGGCGATAGTGGCTCTGATGGAAATGAATCATGATGGTCATTGCTTCGCTGACTGACAGTTGGCCCAGGCGCCGCCTTTGGCGGGAGCCACTTTGGAGCAGGTCTTGTTCCCAGTGGGGCTGGAACCGTTGCCAAAAATCATCGACATCGCAAAATAGGTTTAGTAGACTCATCCCGGGACACCTCTCAATGGATTAGCATTGAGAAGAATACCTCTTCTCAACCATTGGTGTCCCTTTTTTATCCATAATTCACGTTAGATACAATTGAGCTTGATGCAGAGTGGTTCGCTGGCGCCCATCCAGCTTCTCATGCCCTTCCTCACATTGTGGACGAGTATCTCAGAACCCGAGGGGATCAGAAAGCTGGCGTGAACAGCGAATACGTTAGCGCATCGCACTTGCCAGCCCAGCAACTTCGGGCTAGAGTAGCCGCAATTGGAGCATCAGGAGGCACCTCTATGGCTAACGACCCCATCAATCTCTTCGACTACGAGGCGAGGGCGAAACTGGTCCTGCCTCATAACAACTGGGAGTTCATCGAGTCAGGATCGATGGACGAGTTCACTACCCGCCGCAATCGCTCCGCCTTCGAGGATCTGAAGCTGCGGCCCCGCTTTTTGCGGGATGTCCAAGAGCGCAAGATTTCCACCACCGTACTGGGCCAGGAAATCAGTATGCCGGTGATGGTGGCCCCGGCAGGCAGCCACATGCTGGCCCACCCAGACGGTGAAGTGGCCACGGCACAGGGCGCAGGGCGCTCCGATACACTGATGATGCTCAGCACATCCTCCAACTACAGCATGGATGAAGTGTCGGAGGCTGCCTCCGGTCCGCTGTGGTTCCAGCTGTATCACCGTGGCTACAACTTCACGGAAATGCTGGTGCACCGCGCTGAAGAGGCGGGATTTAAGGCCATCGTGCTGACCGTGGACACGCCTGTGGCCAGCCCCAAGGAGCGCGACCTTCGCAACCGCTACAAGCGCGAACATGACTTGGGCAACTTCAGGGGTATGGACGCCGACCGCAGCGCCATCAGCGGCACCGACGAGACTGAGGGGTGGGACGTTTCCTATGCTGCCCCAATCACCTGGCGTGAGCTGGAATGGCTGCGCGGACTGACCTCGCTGCCCCTGGTGCTGAAGGGCGTGCGCACCGCCGAGGACGCCCACGAGGCCGTTGAAAACGGCGTTGACGGTATCCTCGTGTCCACCCACGGCGGGCGGCAGTTGGACATGACCATGGGCGCCATCGAGATGGTGCCGGAGATTGTTGCCGCCACCAACGGGCGCGCCGAAGTCTACGTCGATTCGGGCGTGCGGCGGGGGAGCGACGTCATCAAGGCCCTGGCCCTGGGCGCGAAGGCCGTGGCCATTGGTCGCCCGCTGTTCTGGGGGCTGGCCCTGGACGGCGCCAACGGGGTCCACGGCGTACTGGAGCTGCTGCGCGAGGAAGTCGACCGCGCCATGGCCTTCTGCGGCCAGTCTGACGTGGAAGCCCTGGAGCCTGGCGTCATCCAGATTCCCGCCGGCTGGGGAGCGTTCGGTGGCGCCACCGCACCGTAGCGCGGGGTTCTGGAACTGACCAAAGGGGCACGGAGTTCCGTGCCCTTCTCTTTGTATCAGGGCTGTCTCATAACGGGCGTAATGTTCCCCATTCCGCATTTGGCAGTCACTTTTGGGGCGCTTGCTACCCTCCGCGCTTCTTGCCTGTCTTTTCCTCGAAGAGTTGCCAGGTGCGGTCGTTGAAGGGATAGTACTTGCCGGGGCTGCACTGCTCAACCTCCAGTTGGGCCTTGATCACTGCTTCCACCTCTTCGCGCTCGTGGGCGATGCGGACTACTTCGTCCACCGCGGCGGCAGGGACCACTACTGCGCCATCGTCGTCGCCGACTATGGCGTCACCGGGCCGCACCAGGACGCCGCCGCACTGGACGGCGTCGTTGACCTGCCAAGGCCAGAACTCGGCTGGCCCCTGCTTGGCGGTGGTGTTGGCGGCGTAGACCGGAAAGCCGTATTCCTTGAGCGCATTGCTGTCGCGCACTGCGCCATCGGTAACCAGACCGCCCACCTGCCGTTGCATCAGGCGCATGAACTTGATGTCGCCGCCGATGGAGCTGTACTCCCAGCCCATAGCGTCAATGACCAGCACGGTCTCAGGGCCGCACAGCTCGAAGGCCACGTACTCGGCGGAGTCGGCGCCCTTGGGCTTGTCGGCGGCCAGGTCGGGACGGTGCGGCACGAAGCGCAGGGTGACCGCCCGCCCGGCCATGTTCTGTCCCGGCTGGAGCGGCTTGGCCCCGTGGATGAAGCTCATCGGCCAGCCCATCACCCACAGGCCGTCAATCAGGGTCTGGGTAGGAATTCCGCGCAGCGTCTCCAGCGTTTCGGCGGTGATGGCGGGTTTGGTGGTCATGTGGCGCCTCCGTGTATCTTCAGTCGCAAGATTGGAGTTGGTCACGCCCTCACCCTGTCCCTCCCCCAAGGGGAGAGGGAACTTATTAGGCTAACCTTCCCATTTGAAAAGAGAAATCTGTCAGACCGGGGCGCAAGCGCGGATTACCGCCATTGCCCGCGCCTTGGCATCGGGGCCGGTAGCGCGTGGGGAGATGATGGGCAGCCTTATTCCGGCTTCCCGGTACTTCTGGAGCCGCTCGCGGCACTCCTCCGGGGAGCCGGCCAGAGCTACGGCGTCCACCAGCCCGGCCGGCGCCAGGGCCAGAGCGTCCTCAGTCCGTCCTTCTCTCCAGGCTTGGGCCACGGCGTGAACCTCATCAGCGAACCCAGCTTCCTCAACCAAGCGGCGGTAGCGCGGAAACCGCCAGACGTAGGAAGCAACGTAACGACGCAGTTCGTCGCGGGCTATGTCGCGGTCCTCGGAAACGGCGCAGGCTATCAGCGTCGTCACATCCACGTCCTTTGGGTCGCGTCCGGCCCGTATCGCTCCCTCGGAGATGTGGTGAACGGCGGTGGCGGCATGATCGAGAGTGCACCACGTCAGGATCACGCCATCGGAAATCTCGCCGCAGATTTCCAGCATCCGGGGACGGACGGCGGCGAAGTAGATGGGCATCTGTCGGCGCACCGGCTCAAACCACAGGTCGAAGCGCTCGATATTGTTAATTTCGCCATGATACTTGATGTCGCCGTCGCGCAGGATGCCCCGGACGATGTCAGTGCACTCACGCATCCGCTGCACTGGGCGGTTGAATTCCAGGCCGTGCTCAGGCTCCACCTGAACCTTGTGACTGGAGCCGAGGCCGAGGATGAAACGCCCGTTGGAGAAGTGGTCAACCGTGGCGGCGGCCATAGCGATGGTCGGCGCGGTGCGAACGAAAACGCTGGTGATGCTGGTTCCCAGCTTGATCCGGTTGGTGGCCACGGCGCAGGCAGTGAGGATGGCGAACTGGTCGCCCCCGTGTCCCTCGGCAACCCAGGCGGATTCGTAGCCCAGTTCTTCGGCCAGCTGCACGCACTCTACAATGTCCGGCGGCGCCATCCCGCCGGAAAACCCAACACCAATTCGCTCCATGATCGCCCTCTACCTAACCCTCTCCCCGAAGGAGAGGGGAAATTTGCGTAGCGTCCCTTTGGGGGAGAAGGGGTATTTGACGGTCTAACCGGCCGCCATGGCCGCCAAGGTTGGCGCACATTGGATTGTAGGGACTATGATATGCCAAAAGGCTGCGCCAAATCCATTGCCGCCCCGTCCGCGACAGGACGATTGCAAAGTCATGTCAGCACCCAAACCGTTAGTCCTGAGCTTGTCGAAGGACGGGCCGTCAGAATCCGTTCGTGGTTCGACTAGCTCACCATGAACGGATTCTCAGGGACTTTGCAATCGTCCTGCCGTCCGCGATGCCGCAGCTGGGCGAACGGTCATAATTGCCAGGAAGCAGTTTGATGGCGCCGTTCCTGACTGCAAAGGATTGAAATGACCACATACCCCACCTATCGCTGGACATTGATATGCCTGTACCTGATGGGCAATGTCTCGGCGCAGATGGTGATCAACACGCTGGGAATCCTGTTGCCGTCTATCGCCGAAGGGCTGGACCTTTCGCCATCCCAACAGGGGCTATTGGGCTCCGCGCCTTTCTGGAGCACGATTGTCTTGGCCATCCCGATTGCGTGGGCGGGTTCCCGTCTGTCACCCAAGTGGCTCACGGCGGCTACGTTGATGGGCTGCGCGCTGTGCCTGTTCCTGCAGAGCTGGTCGCCGGTGTTTGCCGTGCTGCTGCTGGGGCGACTGCTATTCGGGATATTCACCATCGCCCAGCAACCGGCCCGGGCCCTGCTCACGCGCCAGTGGTTCCCGGCGCGGGAAGTGGTGCTGGTCAACGGCCTCTCAAACGTATTCTTCGGCCTTGTAGTGGGTGGGGGCCTCGCCCTTTCGCCGGTGATTCTCATCCTGCTGGGTGACGATTGGCGAGGGACCTTCAGCATATTCGGCTTCTATTATCTCGGACTGCTGGGCATCTGGCTGTTCATGGGACGCGACCGGGTATCTGAGGAGTTCTCCGGCGGCGAACCCCAGCCCCTCCTGCCATTGGTGCGAAGCGCCCTGAGCCACCGCGACCTGTGGCTCTGCGGCGGAGGGTTTGCCGGCGCGACGATGGCGTTCTCGGCCTTCCTGTCCTTCTACCCAACGCTGATGCTCCAAGAATACGAACTGTCGTTACGGGTCAGCGGAATCGCCCTGGCGCTGGACGTGGTGTTGGGTGGCGTCGGCGGTCTGGCTATCGGTTACTATGCGGCGACCTGGCGCAAGGAAGGGCGTTTCCTGCAAATACTCGGGATATTGATGGTGGGTTCCTTCCTTGGGATGATTCTATCCGGCTCGCTGGCGGTGATTTTTATAATGGCCATCATCAATGGGGTGGCCTGGACCTTCTTCCCAATCCTGATCACCGTGCCGTTCAACCTGCGCGGCATTCAGCCCAGGCAATTGGCGGTGGCATTCTCGTTCACCATGATGCTTATATCGACGGGCCAAGCCCTGGGGCCGCTGTTCATCGGTTTCCTAGAGGAGGCCACGGGGAACCTGAAGCTGACCATGTTCATCGCGAGCTTTACCCCCCTGTCGCTGGTGATTGCGGGAACGACGCTGAGTTTCGGCCGTCGTCCCGCTGCCGCCACGGCCGCGGGCGACTGATCCTGCCCCGCCGACAGTGTCGTGCTATCCTAAATCTGAACCTAAAATCAAAGACTGACACCGGAGGCGCGACATGACGATACGAAGGCCAACCTCCCAAGACCTGCGGCGTTTGGCGGAGGCCAACAACTTTGAAATAACGGACGCTGAGATGGAAGCGTTCGAGGCAATGATTCCGGGGCTGTTCGAGTCTTACGACACCCTGGCCCAACTGCCGGAGCAGCGTTCGCCGCTACGCTATCCCAGCCGTGACGCCGGAGCTCGCCCCAGCCGTGAGGAAGACCCGTACAACGCCATACTGCGCCGCTGTACCTTGCGGGGCGCAACCGGCGGCAAGCTAGCAGGGAAGCGCATCGGATTGAAGAACAACATCTGCGTTGCCGGTATGCCCATGACCTGCGCCTCCAAGGTGTTGGAGGACTACATCCCCGACACCGACGCCACCATCGTCACCCGGATTCTGGACGAAGGGGCGGAGATCAACGCGATCCTTAACCTGGACAACTTTGCCTTCTCCGGCGCGGGCGACACAAGCGCCTTCGGCCCCACGCTCAACCCCCACAACACCGGCCACTTGGCCGGCGGCTCCTCCGGCGGCTCGGCTGCTGCGCTGTACTACGACGACATAGACATAACCATCGGCGGAGACCAAGGCGGCTCAATCCGCATCCCGGCGTCCTTCTGCGGCGTGGTGGGGCACAAGCCGACGCACGGGCTGGTGCCGTATACCGGCATCGTGGGCATAGACAACACCTTCGACCACGCCGGCCCAATGGCCCGGACGGTCTACGACGCGGCCCTAATGCTGGAGGTCATCGCCGGGAAGGACCCGCTGGACCCCCGCCAGGGCGACGTGCCGACACAGCCGTACACCGCCGCGCTGACCGGCGACGCCTCCGGGCTGCGCGTCGGCGTGCTGACCCAAGGATTCGGACTGCCGGAATCCGACCTTGCGGTCGACTACAAGGTGCGGCGCGCTCTCAGGCTGATGGCGGAGTTGGGCGGGACGGTCGCCGATGTGTCCGTCCCGTGGCACTCCAAGGCCAACGGCGTGGTCTGGGGGCTGATAGCCGAGGGCGCGTCCGCGCTGATCCAGACCAGCGGCACGGGCCGCCACTTCGAGGGGCTGTACAACCCCGGCCTGGCCCACGCCCTTGGGCAGGGACGCCGCGCCCAGGCCAACGACTTCCCGCCGACGGTCAAGCTAGTGCTGCTCATCGGCTCCTACATGACTGAGCGATACAACAGCCGGATGTACGCCAAGGCCCAGAATATGCGCCGCGAACTGCGGGCCGCTTACGACGAAGCACTGTCCCGCTTCGATGTGCTGGCCATGCCCACGACGCCGATGCCGGCGCACCGCAACGACGCCGACGGGAACCCATACGTGGTGCTGGACCACGGCTGGGATATGCTGGCCAATACCGGCCCCTTCGACATGACCGGCCACCCGGCCATCAGCGTCCCCTGCGGCAAGACGGCGGAGGGCCTGCCCGTCGGCCTGATGCTGGTGGGCCGCCGCTTCGACGACGCCACCGTACTCCGCGCCGCCCACGCCTTCGAGCAGTCGGCAGACTGGCAGACGCTGTAGGGAGTGGCTCCCGCTAGTCCTTCTCCCTCTGGGAGACGGTTAGGGTAGGGCCTCCCAATGGCAGGCGGCGGCCACCGCAAGGCAAAGTTGCTGACGCCGCCCGCTGGATAAATCAGACCAACCCGTGGCTTGGCGCAAAAATGGGCCAGAAAATTATTTTCGTGCGAAGGCTGCGAACCCAAGGAAAGGGCAGCAATAGTAGCAACCGGAGAGCCAAGGCGCATTTGACCGGAATTCAAGAAGCAACTAACATCGGACAGGATAAAGACGCTGGAGAACGCAGATGGCCACGAGAATGGAGAAGGCAACAGAGCGAATGGCACTGGCGGTTCTCCGGAATATCAGCAGCTCAGCAGAATCGCCACTCCCCATGGAGCGCCTGGAGAAGAATTTCTACGCAAGGTGGCCTACAGAGGGGAGCAGGTTTCCCATGAACGACGCGATGAGCGCCTCCCTGACCGCAGCAATAGCCAGCAAGGAGCCGACGGTCAGCGGGTGGGACAAAGAAAAGGAAACTTGGAAGACCCCCATCGCCAAAGCATGGGACAAAACAGTCTCGGAAACAGTCGAAGAATACTTCGACAGAGCCCGGAGGAGCTTCGCCAAAGGACAGCCTCTGGAAGGAACCGAACACCTGACTGACGCCGTAAGAGCCGCACTGGGCTTCATCGCCGCAACGCAGGAATGGCCCCACGGCACACAGACCGACCTCTATGATGTCACAACGGCCCTCGTCACCGGCATACTGCCCAAGGAAGACGATCACGTCTCAGAGCTGCTGGAGACAGCCTCCGAGGAAGGTATCAACCTGTGCAGCGCCTTCGCGGCAAGCATGGGACAGCCGGCATCAGTACAGTTCGGCCTGTTCTACGACAGCCAAGACGGCTCGGACGAGGACGCCACCATGTTCGCAAGAAGAACCATAGAACTGGCCGGGCGCTTGGCCAAGGAAAAGGTGGTGATCCCCTGAACCAGGAAGAGCACATCAGAACGGCGCAAGAGCTGATGGCAAGGTCAGATATGGAGCTATAGAACGGCGGCAACGAACTGATTGCCGCCGAATTTTTATGGGGAGCATTCGCCCACTGCCTCATCACAGTCGCACTGACGGAAGGGCTGCCCCATAACAGCCACGAAGCATTCCGGCATATAGTAAGGGAACTGGCGGCAAAACAGAATCTGGAGAGATGGCGCTCGGACTTTGGGGCGGCAGAGCAGCTCCACCTCCATTTCTACCACGGGCACGTCGGGCCAAGAGAACTGCGGACCCATAGGAGGAGCGCCACAAGAGCCATCCGAGAACTGCTACTGATACTACAGGCAGATCTCTGAAGTGTGAGAAGTGCGTTCGCTACAGCCGAAGGCCGAAGGCTCAACAGGTCTTTGCCTGTAAATTACTTGTCTGAACATACCAGAGAACCGGAGTCTTTCCTACGCCATCTAGATCATATTAGACAGCTTATTTCTGAGGATAACGAAGAAACCGTTTTGGCCCGCGGGTTCTTTTAGTGGCAGGTCGCGTGGCGCTACTCCAGCACGCCATCGGTTTCCAGCGAGCGGTACTCTTCTTCGCTGAGGCCGATTACCTGGCGCAGGAAGTGCTCGGTGTGCTGGCCCAGCAGAGGGGCGGGAGTGTCGAGGCTGCCGGGGGTCAGGGACAGCTCGAACTCGCTGCGGTCAGTGGCGTAGGGGCCGATCTCCGGGTGGTCGAGCCAGCGGAAGTGTTCCCGGTGTTGCAGTTGGGGGTCGTCGAAGAGGTCTCGCGGGTCGTTGACCGCGCCTGCCGGAACGCCTGCCTCTTGCAGCATTCGCATCAGGGGCCGCTGTTCGTGTTGGGCCGTCCATAGGGCGAGGAGACGGTCCAGTTCGCCCTCGTTGGCCTGGCGGCCCAGCAGGGTGGCAAAGGCGCCGCCGTGGAGCGGGCCGTCCTCTGGCTCGGCGGTGTCCAGGAGGGCCTGCCACTGCTCTTCGGTACGGCAGGCCAGGGCCAGCCAGCGGTCTTCGCCCAAGCACGGATAGACGCCGTGGGGCGCGGCCCCGGCGTCGCGGTTGCCCTGCCGTCCCTGCTGGCGCCCGTTGGCGGTGTAGTCCAGCAGCAGCGGCGCGAGGAAGTGCATCGAGGTTTCAAGCTGCGACAGGTCCAGGTGCCGCCCCTCGCCGGTGCGCCGGCTGTAGTCCAGGGCGGCCAGTATCGCGGCCACGGCGAAGCGGGGGACGATGAAGTCGGTGTAGGCTCCGTAGGGGTTGACCGGCGTGCGGTCGGGCCAGCCGGTGACGTTGGTCAGGCCCACCAGCGACGACAGCACCGGGCCGAACCCGGGTTGCCGCTCCATCGGTCCGCCGCGTCCCATCATGGAGGCGCTGAACATCACCAGCCCCGGGTTGACCGCCCGGAGTTCTTCGAAGCCCAGACCCCAGCCCTCCATGGTGCCGGGGGTGAAATTCTCGGTCACAATATCCGCCCATCCCACAAGGCGCAGCATCAGCGCGCGGGCGCGCGGATGGCGCATATCAACGGTAATGCCCATCTTGTTGGCGTTGTAGCTGGCAAAATAGGCGCTACGGTTGATGCCTGACACACCGTCGCGGAAGGGGGCCGCCGAGCGCAGTGTGCCGGGGCGCTTGGCCGACTCCACCCGCACCACTGTCGCACCGTACTCGCCCAGGTACTTGGTGGTCATCGGCCCCACGGCGACCCAGCAGAAATCGAGGACGTTTACGCCGTCAAGCGGTTTTCGCGCCATTAGATTACCCCACCGCGCCGCAGAGATTCGATTTCCGTCGCCGACAGGCCCAGCTCGCCGCCGTATACTTCGAGGTTGTGCTCGCCCACCAGCGGGGCGCGGCGGCGCAGTCCGGCCACCGCCGAGCCGTCGCCGTTCTTGATGAACGCGCCGGGATAGTCCACCGCCGTCCCCAACTCCGGGTGTTCCAGCGGGGTGAAGTAGCCGCGGGCCGCAAGTTGCGGGTGCTGCCGCAGGTCGGAGGGCGTGGCGACGGGGAAGAGCAGGATGCGGCGAGTCAGGCTCCCTTGCGTCAGTTCCTCGCGGGTATGCCGCTGAAAGAAGTCGGCCATCGGCCCAACCACCATATCCATGACTTCGCCTGTGATGCGGCCGTAGCCCATATCCTCCCACTCGATGGCCTGGAGCTGCGCCACGTCGAACCCGTCCTCCTCCATCCACTGGAAGAGCGCGCGTGTGCTGGAGGCCACGTTGCCGCCCTGGAGCATATAGTTGACGAAACCGTCGGCGCAGGGCCAGTTGATGCGCACCCGGTTTTCGCCGGAAGTCTGGCGGTAGACGCCCATGCGCTGCAACACCGCGCCCTCAATGTCCCATATCTGCGGGGCGTGGGCCAGTGTCCGCGCTACCGCTTGCTGACAGGACACGTCCACGTACTGCCCCTCGCCGGTGAGGGCGCGATGGGTGTGGGCCAGCATCGCGCCGGTGGCCGCCGCCGCCGAGCCGTGCAGGTAGAAATGGGGAAAGCCGGGCCGCAGCGGCGCGCGGTCGGGGTCTCCGGTAAGGTGCATGAATCCGCCCAACGCCATGCCGGTGATGTCCGACGCCTGATAGCCGGCATACGGCCCGTCCTGCCCGAAGGCGGTGATGGAGACCATGACCACGCCGGGGTTGAGCGCCGACAGCCGCGAGTAGCCTAGGCCGAGGACGTCAAGATAGCCGGGGTCGAAGGACTCGATGATGAAATCGGCGGAGACGGCCAGTCGCTGCAACAGGACGCGCCCGTCGGAATGCTCCAGGTCGAGCGTAATCCCTCGCTTGTTGGCGCAGTAGGCCCACCAGTACAGGCTCTTGTCTGGCGTTGGGTCGTCGCCATAGAACGGCCCCACCTGCCGGGCCGGACTGCCGCCGGGAGGCTCCACCTGCACCACGTCCGCGCCCAGGTCGCCCAGAATCTTGCCGCAGAGCAACCCGCGCTCGTCGGTCAGGTCCAGCACGCGGTAGGGGCCGAGCAGCATATCAGCCGGGGAAGCGGTCATAGCTCACAGATAGACACGAAGAATTTGCGGATATTCTATGCCCCAATCCAGTTTCGTCAAGGCTTGCCTTCCAGCGCCCAGGACGATTTCAAAGTCAAACAGACATCCAAGCCGTTAGTCCTGAGCTTGTCGAAGGACGGGCCGTCAGAATCCGTTCGTGGCTCGACAAGCTCACCATGAACGGATTCTCAGGGACTTTGCAATTGTCCTGCTGGGCCCTGAGTTGTCCGGGTCCGTTGGTGGTTCGACCAGCTCGCCATGGGCGGACTCTGGAGGACTTTACACGAGGGATGTAGTTTGGAGGCCGCTGTTTCTGGACCACGGAAGGAGGCAGTGGACGATTTCACTGCACTCGGGAATCCTGATTTCCCTCTGGCAGCGTTCCAGGTATTTGTTGAGGGCCATAAAGGTGGTCAAGCGCAGACCGTGGTCGGCAATACGCTTGATAAAGGGATGGGTCTCCGGAGCGGGCTTCCGGTCGGCGACGGCCACGGCGTACTGGAGGCAGAATTCGCTGGCCAAGCCGCGGGCCCGGTGGAGGGCGAGCTCAGGGGCGTATTTGCGGCACAGGGCATCGACGCTGTTTCTGATTTGGCTCAAAGTCATGACGGCACTTCCTGATGCTGCCTGAGTGGCTTATTTTTTGATTTCCCGGCCATTTCCGGCCATTTCCGGCCGTTTTGGTTATTCTGTTTGGGCGGCCGTGTTGAGGGCCGAATATGGCGGACGGGTAAGGGCATACAGGTACTATGCTAGGGAGGTGTCATAGGGCTTGGCAAGGGCCAAGTGTCATCAAATCGTCTGGGGAACGCCCTCACCATCACCCTCTCCCAGAGGGAGAGGGAACTTTGCAATCGTTCTGTTCCAGCGCAGGGCCATATCATTTTATTGAATCAGCTTTGTTGGCGTCCGTCATTTTCGTCGGCATCCGTCATTCCCTCGAAAGCGGGAATCCAGAGGGCATCGCTTATGACGGTGTATCGGCGGCAGGGCTGGACAGATTCCCGCTTTCGCGGGAATGACGGAGTGGCGCAGAGAACGATGGGTGAAGGGGCGACAGAGGTCAAAACGCGATTCCCCTGCCTGTCCGGCGTGTCTGAAGATTCGGGCGCAGAGGGGCGTGATAAGATACAGGCGGCATCTCGTTCACAATCTTACGGAAAGCTGATATAGCATGACGACGCGAACCAACTGGTACAGCGAGCATCCCCCAGCCTGCACTTGCGCCTGGTGCGCCGAGAAACGGACGGTGCGCGGCGACCGAGGGAAAATCGGCCGCAACGAAAAATGTCCCTGCGGCAGCGGCAAGAAATACAAACGCTGCCACGGGACATAGGTTATACCGGCAGTGTTTGAAGGCTTCGCCGGCGCGCAAGCCGAGACCTTGGAAACGGTCATCAACATGGCGCACCGGCTGAAGGTGTCCGGTGAGAACTTTAGCCCTGAGCTTTCTGAAGTATGGCCGGGGTTTGCCCCCCGCAGCCCACCCGCAACCGCCCGACTTTCGCCAAGCTCACGATGGGCGGGTTTTCAACCTTCCCCTATTGGCTCGCAGGGATGAAGCGCATCGACAGGGAGTTGACGCAGTGGCGGGTGTTCTTGCGAGTCAGCCGCTCGCCCAAGAAGACGTGGCCCAAGTGTCCACCGCAGTTCGTGCATTCGATTTCGATGCGTCGGCCGTCAGGGTCGGGCAGCCGCTGGACCGCACCAGGAATTTCGTCGTCGAAGGCCGGCCAGCCACAATGGGCATCGAACTTGTCGGTGGAAGAGTAAAGCTCCGCGTCGCAGCGGCGGCAGACGTAGGTTCCTGCCTCGTAAAAGTCATCAAACTCGCCGCTGAAAGGCCGTTCTGTGCCCTTCTGCTCGATGATGTGCCGCTCCTGCGGAGTTAGCGGGTTGAATGTGGACTGTTCCATCTTTCGTATACCCCCTGACGAATGTGGGATTAGGGTTGACGACTGACTCTTTTCAGGATGCCGGGGTTCAAAATACCGGACGGATTCCAAGCCTGGCCATAATCGCCTCGGCAAAAGGCACGCTCACGTTGATAGCCTCACTGTCAGCATCGTCCTCATTCATCTTCATATAGACCAGAGTTCCCTTGCGGCTGATGACGGCTGGAAAATTTATGGTCTCGAAGTACTCTGGAATCAGTTGCTCCAGCATGATGGCGATGAGTTCAGAGTCGTGGGTGGACAGCGACATTTCCCATAGCGGCGATTCCTTGATGCGCGGCGCCAGCCAGTCGGCCATGGCGTTCAGTCCAACCTCGTCCATAGGACTGTTCATCTGCATCATAACAATTCCCTCGCGGGGCTAGTTGTCCCGCCTATCCCCTTATACGCTTGTAGGCAGTTTAGGGATCGCAGACAAAGCTAATTCGTAGAGCAGGTCTGGTAGTACGGAGGCGCTGCGAATGAAGTCCACAGGCAGGTATCGAGCGTTAGGTTAAGCGTAACCGAATTTGCGTATCTTGGGAATGGCAGGGGTGAGGCCTGTCAGGGCTATCGCATTTGGATTTCTGGAGACCAGGTCAGGGTGAAAATGCTGCCCCCGGTAGTAGATTTTGAGTGATAGGGTCCCCTCATCACAGTGTGTCAAGGCGAATCAAGCGGAAAATATCGCCGAAAATGCCACACGCAAGCCCCGAAATTTTCTAATGCGATAGCACTGTGGTCGTGGCAGGGCAACCGCGTTACAGTTGCGGAGCGGACTCTTGGGTCTACGTGGAGATGTTCGGTAAGAGCAAGCAGGAATGGTTCTGGACCTTCTTGAACTCCCTCATGGCATCCCGTCCCACGACACCCCCGTTTCCACGAGGGCAGGCTCTTCAGTTAAAACGCGATTGCCCTGCCTATTGACCGTGGGCATTAACAGTTTTTCAATCGCCGTCAACGGGGGCGACCCGCCCACTTGTCCCGCTTTATCTCCGCCGTGTACACAGCAAATGCAACATGAATATAATGGGGGCCTCCGGTGGCTTTTATAGATTCAACTGAAACAAAGAGGTGTGATATGGCGCGACTGCCAGTTTTAACCCGGAACCAAGCGCCCGAGGAGTTCCTGGAGGCATTCGACGAGGAAACCGCCGCCAGCGGCGGGGTAGTGGAGTCCGGCCCCGGCTCGGTAATGATCTATAGCCCGGAGATGCGGCGGCGGGCCAACCACTTGGTCGGCTATTTCCGGGAGGTTACGGACCTGCCCCACAAGCTCCAAGAATTGGCCATGCTGGTGACCGCCCGGCACATGGACTGCCAATACATCTGGTATGCCCATGCGGCGCGTGGCCGGCAGCAGGGGCTGAGCGATGAGCTGGTTGACGCCCTGCGGGACCGGAAGACGCTGCCGGATATGCCCCCGGATGAAGCGGCTCTCGTCGCCTACGCCACCGAGATGTTCAACAATCACCGGGTGAGCGCGGAGACCTACCAAACGGCATTGGACCTGTTCGGGGCCCGCTGGCTTACCGAGCTGATGTCCATGATGGGCTACTATACCCTGCTGGCTTACAACGCCAACTCATGCGAGATTGACCTGCCGGAAGGCGGGACCGAGCCAGTGCTTCCCGTCTAGCATTTCAAGGAATGCCGTCGCTAGGCGGTCAGGGGGATTCCGGTCATTCGCAAAATAGAGAAAGGGGGATGGTGATGCCAGAGAGAGAACGCATGACCACAAGGCTCAAGGAGCTTTTCGAGCGCCCGGAGATTTTCGTTCTGGCCGGCGGGATGAACGCCATGGGCGCCAAGATGGCTGAGGCGCTGGGGTTCGAGGCCTTTTATATGTCCGGGGGCAATACCTCGGCCCAACTGATGGGGTGGACAGAGGGCGGCACCAGTATGCGGGACATGGTGGACAACGCCCGGCGCATCGTCAACACGGTGGAAATCCCTGTGTTCTGCGACATGGACACTGGCTATGGGGACGCAATCACGGTTTATGAGACGGTGAAGGAGTACATCCGGGCCGGGATAGCAGGCACCCACCTGGAGGACCAGACCTACCCGCCCAAGAGCGGCCCCCGCCGCCGC
Organism: Dehalococcoidia bacterium; assembly: GCA_965249065.1. Taxonomy (GTDB): domain Bacteria; phylum Chloroflexota; class Dehalococcoidia; order Lucifugimonadales; family UBA3495; genus VXOI01. Next base: position 780,565 of record CBDFLG010000002.1, read on the forward strand.
TGCGTTTCCATCGAAGAGATGGTGGGCAAACTGAGGGCCGCCATGGACGCCAAGATGGAGTACGACCCGGACTTCGTCATTGTAGCCCGATGCGACTATGCCGGCGTCCCGGGTGCGACCTTCGAGGAGGTAATGGAACGCTGCCTGGCCTATAAGAGCCAAGCCAACCCAGACGTGGTTTGCCCGGCCGTAGCGTCTTGGGAAGAAAACCAAGAAGCCATCCGGCGGATTCCCGGTCCAGTGCTGCCCTTGTTCACCCACGGGAGCCAGACCCATCCCACTTTGGAAGAGTTGCAGGAGGCGGGGGCCGCCGCCGCCTGGTATCCCTCCCTGACCACGATGGCGGGGCTTCAGGCGTCTTGGGACCTCCTCAGCGATTTCCAGGAACGCGGCACCGGCGCCATCGATGACTTCCTAGAGGCCGCGGCTCAAAGCAGGTGGGGCGTGGCCAGCAACGGGGGCATCCTGGGGGCGCAACGCATCCGGGAGATGGAAGACAAATACCTGCCCTGACGCGAGGTCGTACCAAAAACCCCGGATGCAACCATTAGGGGACGATAGTTCCGGCTATCAAGCTCCTTAGAAGTACGCCCTTCTATGGCGCCTGAGCCGGAACCGGCAGACCGGCTATCTTCAGCTGGATCCGCGCCAAGGTTTCCGGGGTGGTGATGAACAGGGTCTTCCAGTCGTCGCCGCCCCATGCTATGTTGGTCGTATGCTCCACCTCGGTTAAAATCGTGCCCAAGTGCCTGCCGGAGCCGTCCATTACCCAGACTCCTCCGGGCCCGGTGCAATAGACGTTTCCTTCCACATCCACTTTCATGCCGTCAGGAATCCCGGACTGTTCCCCTCTCAATTCGCAGAAGACCCGGCGGTTGGCCAGCATTCCGTTGGCCCGCACATCAAAGGCATCAATATGCCCAACGCTGCGGAATATGTCACTGTCCACGTGCAGCCCCTGGGAATCGTTGATGTAGAGAATGCTCTCATCAGGCGAAAAGCACAGGCCGTTGGGCAGTACATAATCCCGCACCAGCAGGTTGATTGAGCCGAGGTCAGACGAGACCCGGTAGACTCCGGCAAAATCCAGGTCAGTGTCCGGTGAGGGGCCGCCGGGATCGGTGAAGTAGATACTGCCGTCGGACTTCACCACCACGTCGTTGGGCCGGTTCAATGGTCTGCCGTGGTAGTTGTTGGCTATCACGGTGATGCTCCCGTCGTGTTCGACCCGCGTAACCCGCCGTGCGCCGCCCTCGCACATTACCAGCCTTCCTTGGGGATCCCAGGTCAAGCCGTTGGCGTTGTTGGTGGGTTCCTGGACCAGAGCAACACCCTCGCTGGCAGACCACTTCCTCCTGCGGTTGCCACGGACTTCGCTGAATAGCAGGCTCTGGTCTTCCTGCCACCACAACGGCCCTTCCCCGCCAACATAGCCGGTTCCCAGCACCTCGACATCCTGATTCACGGATACGATGCGGTCCAACTCCGGTGAAACCTGCTCGACAGGCATGATCGCCTCCTTGCTAATCGGCATCTATCGTGCCGTCTGTTATGCATCCGATTGTAAGCGTCCCTCTTCCGAATTTGTAGACAACCAAGCGCCGCGGCTTTCCCTAGCGTAGTAGCTCGTTTACGGAGTGTAAGTGCGGTAGTAGGGGCAGCCGGAATAGATGGCGCGCAATGCCCTGCCCTGCGCTACTGCATCGAAGCGGATGGTTTCCGGGGAGCGTGGATCTTCACCGATGCGAAACAGGCCGTCCCCCAAGGGAACCAATGGCTCATAACCGCCCGTTGGGTAGACCAACAACAGGGAGCCTTTTCGGAGCAGCACACGGAAATTTGTCAGGCCGAAATTGTAAGTCCGGTAGTGCCCAAGAAAGTTCTCCCACTCTGCAGGGTAGTCGAAGCTCTCGGGGCCAGAATATCCTTCGCCAACGTACCAGTCATGGCCGTGAAAAACCTCAACGACCCGGTCTCCATCGCGCCCGAACTCGAGGAGGTAATGCTCCGCGTCGGAGTGCGGAACGTAGAAGCTGTCTTCGCCACGCCGCTGCAAGACAACGTCCAGGCCGCGCCATTGAAGCGACAGCCGTTCGCCTTGAGCGGCAACGACAAGGCGGTCTTCTCCAGCGCCATAAGAGCCGGCGTAATCCGTTGCGTTGCCTATCAGCTCAGGGTCGGTGACAGGGAGCGGCGGTGGCATTTCCTGCTGGTGCGATCCGGCCCGGAGCAGTCTGAGCATTTGCATTGCCATCCCGATGGTCCCGTAGGACTCCACGTAGCCGTTGACTAGGACTACCACCCCAATACCGTCGTCTAGGTCAGCAACCATAGCGGCCACGAAACCGGTAGTGCTGCCGCCATGGCCCAAGTAAGGGTGGCCATCGACATCAGCCAGGGTGAGACCATACCCGTAGTAGGCGCCTCCCCACTGTTGGGTGGGTATTGCCCGCTGGGTCATCAGGCGGAAACTATCTTCGGACATAAGACGGCTCGCCGGCCCGGAACCTCCATTCATGAGCATCCTCAAATAGGTGGCCATGTCTTCGGCAGTAGATGCTTGGCAGCCGTCTCCCACCCCGTATTCGGTCCATAGCGCCGGAGCCAGCCCATGGTCCCTATGCTCTGGCCGGTCGTCATAAAAGCTCCGATAGCCTACCGCTTCCCGCTTTCGTGTCTCGAATCCGATGACCGGATGGGAATCGCGCATACCCAGGGGATCGAGTACCCTGGCATGGATAGATTCTTGGTATGACCGGCCGTCCACTTCCTCCAGCAGGAACCCCAGAGTTTTGTAGCCGATGTTCGAGTAACGGAAGTACTCCCCCGGAGGCGCTCCAGTCCGGCTGTCCCGTAAGGCCCAAGATTCATAGAGACCATGAGTCCCAATATCGGTGCCGGATACCAAGCCGGAAGTATGTGTCATCAAGTGATGGATGCTGATGGGCCCGTAGTCGGACTGCACCTCGAACCACGGCAGGTAGCGAGACACCGGCGCTTGCAGGTCAAGACGGCCCTCGTCGCGGAGCTGCAACAAGGCAACGTTAGTGAAGGATTTCCCGATGGATCCTATCTCGAACATCGTCCCGGGCTGGACTTGCCGTCCCGAAGCCAGGTCGGCATATCCGAAAGGGGCTACCCGAAGCAGCCTCTCCCGGTCGGTAACCGCGAGCGCCAGCCCCGGCATATTGACCTCCCTCATCCGATTTTCCACGTAGAGGCCAATTTCCTCGAAGGCTCTATCGAGACTCGTCATAAACCACTCCTTCGAGCTTGGGTTGACCCTTTTCCGGGAATTTTCAGCGCATCTGCGGAGCAGGGTTCATGCGGAACGGTAACAAATGCTTGGGGGAACGGCCCAGGGCAACCGCATTCTAATCCCGGCCCTCTCATCACACGTCATTCCCCAGGCTAATGCAAGACCATTTAATTAGATGGCCGGGCTGTCAGTCAAGAGCGGTTACGCACCTGGCCGGGTCAGACTCCGACAACACTTGAGGCCGTTGCCCAGTGTGGACGTAATCGGCAATCAGCTTTCCCGCCATCGGCCCGCGCCCGAAGCCGGAAGAGGCCAGACCGCTGACGATGTACAGGTTGTCCAACTGATGAATCTTGCCAATGATCGGTCTGCCGTCCAAGGAGAACGGCATCAAGCCCGCCCAAGCGCGGCTTATGGAAAGCCGGCCCAACATCGGAAGAATCTCGGTCGTGTGCCCGAAGTTCGCTTCGACCCCGGTGGCGTCGACCGTCCTGTCATACCCAACCATCTGCCGGTCGCCGCCAAAGACTATCTCGCCGTCCCTTGTCTGCCGCCCGTACAGGTGCCTAGTGACCCGGCGAGAGCCTTTGTGAGTCAGTTCAGGGGGCGCGCCGGAATCGTTGCCCGGACTGGTTTTCCAATGCAAGGGTGATTCAGCCGCTGACAGCGAATGAAACACTCTTGGGGGCAATGGCTCTGTCGCCCACATCTGGCCCCGGACCGGAACTATGGGTATGTGCAGTCCCAGCATCTCTCCCAGCGGCCCACACCAAGCGCCCGCAGCCAGAACCAGATGTTTGGCGTTGTGCGCTTCCTCTGAGCAAACGACCCGGTAAGTTCCGTCGGTCAGCCGGGTGATTCCCGTCACTTCCCTCCCAGTCAAAACGTGGGCGCCGCGATGCCCGGCGGCCGCGGCAAAGGCGCGGGTTGCCTTTTGGGGGTTGGCTTGGGCCCGGACGGGGAAATGCACCGCGCCCGCCAGTTCCGGGTTTAACTCCGGCTCGATGCTTCGGGCCTCGTTCACGGTTAGCAGTTCCACCGAGTAGCCGCGGGACTTCAAAGACAGCACATTGTCCCGGGCGTATTCGTACTGTTCCGCGGTTTGGATGGCTTGGAGAGCGGCGGAGGCCCGAAACTCTATGTCGTAGCCGTGGTCGAGTTGCAGGCTTCTGAAAATCTGAAGGCTGCCCATGGTCAGGAAGGACTCCAGGTCGGGAGCATGACCCCAGCCCAGCGCCCCGATGCCGCCGGCGTTGACCCCGGACGCCTCAGAGGCGATCTCTCCCCGCTCCAGCAAGGTAACGCTGCGTCCGTGTTCCGCCAGATGGAAGGCAGCAGATGTTCCAGCTATGCCGCCCCCGATGACAACCACTTCCGAATCGGCCATGTCCACTACTCCCAATGTTCGCCTTACTATACGCCGACGGAATGGCCGTGTTCAACGACAGCGGCCCGGGCTATCGCATTTGGATTTCTGGAGACCAGGTCAGGGTGAAAATGCTGCCCCCGGTAGTAGATTTTGAGTGATAGGGTCTCCTCATCACAGTGTGTCAAGGCGAATCAAGCGGAAAATATCGCCGAAAATGCCACACGCAAGCCCGAAATTTTCTAATGCGATAACCCTGCCGGGGCCAAGGGCGTTCATCGCCTGGGCCGGCAAATTGTGATATAGGCGATATGACGCCGGATTTGGTACTTAATGTCTGCCATGTGGCTCCTGTGCCTCGATGACAATCATCCTAAAAACACTCCCCGGCTCCGTCAGGCTATAATAGGGCTGGAACCCAATCCCGACTAGGAGCACGAGAAATGCCTTCTTCGATCATGCCCCCGGGAGTGGCCTTCCATCCAGCGGAAATTCACGCCTACGATGTCGAAGTCGACGGCTACAACGGAGACAAGGTACCAGGTTACCTGGCGCGCCCGTCGGCCGAAGGCAACTATCCGGGCTTGGTCTTGGTCCATGGTATCCACGGCTATGAAGAGCACCTCAAAGACGTTGCCCGACGCTTCGCCGCCATTGGTTATGCGGCGATTGTCCCAGCGCTCACCAGCCGCAATGAGGGATTGTGCGTCGTCGAAGAATCGGACATGGTCAAAGCGCGGGAATGGTTGGCAGGCCGGTCTAACACCCAGGCCAATGCCGACCTGGAGGCCGCGAAGTCTTTCCTGCAATCAAGGCCATTCGTAAGCGAACGTATTGGACTCGTGGGCTTTTGTTCCGGCGGTCGCGTCGGCCTCGTATTCGCTTGCAACACCAGCGGTCTAAATGCGTTCGTGAACTTCTACTCGAATGGGTTGTATCAAGCTACTGATGTGAATCCCGTCGCGCCGGGTGTCATGGTGAAGGAACTCTGCTGTCCGATGCTTGCACTGTTCGGCGACGAGGATACCAACCCGTCTCCGGCCGATGTGGCACGGCTCAGCGCCGATCTTGAAAGCCATGGGAAGGACTACGAGATGGTGAGCTTCAAGGGCGCGGGACACGCTTTCTTCTCCGACACCCGAGAGAGCTACCATCCGGAAGCGTCTCACATGGCCTGGGGACGGTGCCTGGAGTGGCTGTCGCGTTACTTGAAATCATAAGGCATTGACCATCCATCCAGTCCACGGCGATAATGGGCCAAGTCTAGGAACGGAGCGATGAAATGAAAAAAGGTTACAGGGTTATTGATATCGATACGCACGTCAATCCTAGCTACGACACCCTGATTAAGTACGTGGAGCCAGGTTTCCGTCCAAGGCTGGAAGAGTTGACGCCGTACCTCCACACCGTCGGGAATTACACTGCCCTGAGCATGGCATCGATCCCCTTCGACCGGTTTCCCGGAGAGGCGCCTAGGAAAGAGGACGCCGCGGCGGTGGTAGGGGGCCGGAGCGCGTTGGAAGGGCGAGTCACCCGTTCCTCCGGGCACCATCGGGTGGACCCGCGCCACGGCGTGAGCGATGAAAACTCCGAGGGACGCCTGCTTGACATGGACATGGAGGGCCGGGATGTAGACGTCATCATCCCCGGCACTTGGGCCAACGGGCTGACCACCCTTTCCGACGTAACTCTGGCGGAAGGGCTCTACTCGGCCTACCATCGGTATATGCGCGAGTATTGCGGCGCCAACCCCGCGAGGCTCAAGAGCATCATCCTAGCCCCGGCCGCCGACATCGAATGGGCGGTGTCCGAGGTGAAAGCGGTATCCCAGGAGAGTTGGGTGGCGGCGGTCGCTCCGGTCTTGCCGGAAGGAATGCCGGTTGACCACCCCGACCTAGACCCTCTCTGGGAAGTGATGAACGACGAGCACCTGCCCATCCTGCACCATAGCTTCACCTTCGAGGCCCCCTATTTCCCTGGCTACCGCGATATGTGGGACAACGTGGTCGTAGCCCGGACTGCGGCGCACCCCTGGGGAGCGGCCCGGTTGCTCTCTTACCTCATCGTCGGCAAGATCTTCGACCGTTTCCCCAACATCAACGCTGGCGCTGCCGAAGTTGGCCACGGTTGGTTGCCTCATTGGCTCATCCGGTTGGGCGAGATGGCCAACTACGTCTCCGGAGCCACTCCGCAATTGGACTACAAGCCCATCGAATACGCTCAGATGGGACGCTTTCGCTGCGGAGCCGAGCCCTTCGAAGGGGCGGCAATGACCAAGGCTTGTATAGACCTTCTGGGACCGGACTGCCTGATGCACCAGTCGGACTATCCCCACGGCGAGGCCCATTTCCCGGACACGGCCGAGATGGTGATCGACTGGCCCTTCTGGCAGGATCTGGGAGAGGCAGCTTTGGTCAAACATATGTCGGGCAACGCGGAAGCTCTGTTGCGCCTCTCTTAACCCTATCGCTCTCTCCAAGATCGTTGGCAAGTGGCGGCCCACCGAACACGGGCCGCCACTTGTTTTAATTACCTCTCACAGAAGGAGAGGTAACTACTAAATCACCCTGCAGTAGGAGCAACGGCCTTGAATTATGATGTGATTATCGTTGGGGCCGGGTCGGCGGGATCCGTGCTGGCGGCCCGGCTCTCCGAGGACCCTGTATGCAACGTACTGCTGCTGGAGACCGGACCGGACTACCCCGACTTCGACCACTTGCCAGATCAGATAAAGTACGGATTCGACGCCCGCCAGGGGCCGCCGCCGAGGAGGACTTCCGGCGGCCATCCCGAATCCTTGGCGACCGACCCTCACAACTGGCAGTACACCGCTCAAGCAACCCCCGTTGCTCCGCCGATGTCCGTGCCTAGGGGGAAGGTCACCGGGGGATCCAGCGCGATCAACTCTTCCGCTTTTTACCGGGGAATACCGGAGGACTTCGACGCCTGGGCCGCGCTGGGCAACGATCAATGGAGTTTCGAGAAACTCCTCCCTTATTTCCGCAAGATCGAGACGGACGTGGACCGCCAGGGCGACTTCCACGGCTCCAGCGGCCCGATCTTCGTACATCACTCCAATTCAGAGGAGTGGCATCCGGCGCAGGCTGCGTTCCACGAGGCCTGCATAGCGGCGGGATTCCTTGGAACTTCCGACCACAACAGTCCTGGATCATCCGGTGTTGGGCCATCCATCACGAACAATCACGACCGGGTCAGGTTCAGCACAGCGCTGGGATACCTCGGCCAGGGACGACACCGGCTGAACCTGACCATACGGGCAAACTGTGCGGTCCATCGAGTAGTTATCGAGGGCGGGCGGGCTACCGCCGTGGTGGTCAGAAGCGGAGGCGAGACCTTCACGGTGTACGGTGAGCAGGTCATTCTCAGTGCTGGCGCGGTAGGCTCGCCCCAGCTCCTTATGCTCTCCGGCATCGGCACGGCCGGCCATCTGGAGGCCTTGGGCATTCCCGTTGTTGCCGATCTTCCAGGTGTGGGACAAAACCTGCGCGACCATCCGAAACTGTACGTCACCTGGAAGGTCAGGAACGGGCAACCTATAGAGCACAGTCCGGCGCGTGGTGGCGTCTCGATGCGCTACACAGCACCAGGATCACATTTGCGCAACGACATCTACTTGAGCATGGGGGCTTTCGTCACCCAGCGGACGCGGCCTTGGGCGTCGCCCGTCGTCGGCGGCCTGTCCGAATCCGACGACCGCTATATGGAGATGATGGCCGGGCTCCTGCTGCCGGTGAGTTCAGGCACTCTATCTCTGGAGTCCGCCGACCCCTCGATCCAGCCCTTGCTGGACTACAACTACCTGGCGGAAGATTTCGACCGGGCGCGGATGCGCGAGGCCGTCAGGCTGTGCTTCCGGCTGGCCGGGCAGGAGCAGCTTCGTGGATTGATCGGAGAACCGGTCGATCCGGGACCTGACGACATGGCCTCGGATGAAGCGTTGGACCGGTGGATGCTGCGGGAGGCGCACACCTTCTCTCATATCTCCGGGACCTGCAAGATGGGCCCCGGCAGCGACCCGCTGGCGGTTGTGGACCAATACGGCAGAGTCCGAGGGATCGAATCGCTGCGTGTAGCCGATGCCTCGATAATGCCGGACCTAGTGCGCGCGCCGATTAATCCAACCGTCATCATGATGGGGGAACGCATAGCCGACATGGTGCGAAGCGGACACTGAAATTGGTATCATATGGAGGAGCGACGGGACCCTCACTTAACTCCGCCTTAATTCTGTCCAAATAACAGGGTCCACCTCAGACAACCGGCATTCGTTGTCGGCAGGCTTACAGTACGATAAGATTACTGGCAGACGGCGGCCTCTGGTCCGAATCCGTCGAAATACTCGGTTGCATAACTTGATTAGGGGGTATGATCATCAACCTTCCCAGAAGGCAAACTGCCCCGATTTCGTCTCCTTACGAACGGTTGGGACTTACCGGTTTACCTTTACCGTCTGAGCCGTTGCTCGATCCGTACAGTAATGCCCCCCGCCGTAATGGTTTCATCTATGCCCAATCTCCGGTGCATGATGCGATCGAAAAATTCGAGCGGTTACTTATCCGGCCCAATGATTTTCTAAACCGCGCGATGATCGCGTCGCTGTGGGCTGCTGGCGGCAGCATAAGTGGCCGTGGTATGGGGAAGACTGCTCTGTTGCGATTTTTCCAGCAGCGGATTAACTCCGATTGGGGCCTAACCGCATTGTCAGCAAGTTCTCGACTGATGCCCTGCCCGGGCTGATAGTCTGTGAGCCTTACTGGGAAGAGCGGATGGACTTACCTCAATAATGTTTGCCTGGTCAGCCACAGCGTGTCCGGCGTGCAGCAAATAGCCCATGGCTACGCCCCGGAAATCGTCGGGCTGCTGACGGGGTAGCAAAGGCCAGACGAGATTGACACGACGGGGTCAGGAGTGCAGGATGAGATATGCCTATCAACTCGCGCTGCTGGTGGGCGCGCTTGTCTTATTGGGATGCGCAGGTGAACCAGAAGCGACGCCGCCTGACATAAAGGCAACTGTTGACGCTGCGGTTTCGGCTACGCAAGACGCAGAGGCTACTGTTGACGCTGCGGTTTCGGCTACGCAAGACGCAGAGGCTACTGTTGACGCTGCGGTTTCGGCTACGCAAGACGCAGAGGCTACTATCGATGCTGCGGTTGCAGCTACGCTAACAGCGGCAACACCTGCTGCGTTGGCTACACCATCACCGATTCCCGAGTCAACTTTGGTGCCGACGGCCACGCCCGCTCCAACAGTAGCTCCCGCGCCGACGGCCACGCCCGTTCCGACAGCAGCTCCCACCCCGACAGCCACGCCGACGGCCACGCCCGCTCCTACAGCAGCTCCCGCGCCGACAGCCACCCCTTCTATTGGTGCAGATTTGGAACTGGTGTTGGAGACGGACAGCTTTTCGGCTGAGAGAAATAGGGAGGCTACGTACATTTTCACGGTTACAAACCGTGGTCCGAGAGCCACCGAAAACGTGGCGCTAGATTTTTCCGTAGACGACGAGTCGACCTTAGTATTTCTTTCGCCTCTGGAACCATGTGAGCGCACTGGCTGCAGATGGGATTACTTGAATGCCAACGAATCAGTGTCCGGAGAATTGGTAGTACGGCCCAAGTTGGGTTCTAACATAAGGGGCATTGTCGATGCCAGGGTGTATGGCAGTGAGGCTGACCCTGAGCGCGAAAATAACAGTGCGTCTATCTCATTACCGTTGATACTGACGGAGGAGCGGTCAGAGTTTGTGTTATGGTCAACTCAAACGACAGCGCCTGTTGGACACTCTGTTAAATTGTTGATAAGTGAGGACCGACTGTACATGTCGTCCCGTTATCAGCCAGGCATATATGCGTTCGACAAGAGAGACGGTAAACTTTTATGGCAATTCGAGACGGTTGGACATCCAAGAACCGGGCTCATTGTAGACAATGACGAGATTTATTTTGGGTCTTCCGACGGATACCTTAATGCCATTTCATCTACAACGGGTGATCTCCTGTGGCAACTTCCGTTTGATGATATGACTAAGCATCCAATTGAGTTCCTCAACAATGTGCTGTACTTTCTCTCGGGAAATTATTTATACGCTTTCAGCGTAAGAGACAGAGAAATTCTATGGAAGTACGAATGGTTCAGACGGCCTTCATAGGAATACACTGCTTTTGTGGCGTCAGATAATTCCGTATATGTGACCATTTACGGCCCTGATGTTAATACCATGGTATATTCTTTGGACGCCATTACAGGTAGATTGCTGTGGGATTTCACCTCAAATTCGGTGATTGATCCCGAGACGTGGGCTTTTAACCAACTTATGGTAAATGGAGGAAGTGTTTATTTCGTTTCAGGGTTCTCCCCTTCGTTTCTGTATTCTTTAGATGCAACCTCTGGAGAGGTAAACTGGCAGAACAGATATTGGAATTATCCACTAGCTCTAGCAGCTAATGATGGAAACGTATACCACATGCATAATCTTAATGTAGTCTCTCTGAAGGCAGATTCCGGAACTCTAAATTGGTCCTACAGAATGACGACAGGATTTAGTGACGAGCCTGTGGCTGTGGCGAATGAAACTGTATATTTCCCTGGAGGTGAGGGAGCAACTATATATGGTTTTGATGTCGATAACGGTAATGTCAAATGGAAGATTCAATTGGGGAAAGATAACCATGATTACTTCTTAGCCAGCAAGATAGAAACTCTTGGTGATAGACTGTACCACGCGGGACCTGGAGGTTTATATTCCTTGGACGGTGACACAGGAGAGGTTGCGTGGCTTCTTGATACAGATTTCGTTCGAGATTTTACGTTGAATGAAGGCATTATTTATGGGGCGGTTTATAGGCCGTACGATCGGGAGATTTTCGCTCTGCGCGTGCCCCCGTAGGCAGAGCGCCAGTTCTGCGCGGATTTCGTTGACTTCCTTTCATTTGGTTAGTTAGTAAAGCTGCTCCCTAAGTGCGATCGGCCTTGAATTTATATGAGAGCCTAGGAGCAACCATGACCACTACCCCACAACTCACCTCCCGCCGCGCCCGCGTTCGAGCCGGTCAATCGACGAAATGCAGTGACCCGCAGGGTAAACGCATTCTAATTGAATGGCCTTGCAGTGGCCCGTCATTCCCGCGAAAGCGGGAATCCAGTGGGTCTTGTTGCAGCGGAATTTGACATTGGCAAAGGCGCTCTGGATTTCCGATTTCGCGGGAATGATGGCGTGATGTCCGGGGAATGCCGCATGATGCGGCTGATTGGATTAGAATGCGGTTGCCCTGCAGTGACCCTGCCGGTGGCATTCAGCCCCGGCCAAGACCGGTTCCTCTTGGGAGTTACCATCCTGGAAGCTTTGGCCGGATGGCAGATCCGGTGAAAGCGCGCCTGATGCCCGGAGAGGACTTGGCCAGACTACTCTGACACCGGCACGAAAGCCGGAATACCCCCAGTCCTGAATAGGGAGAGATCTGATGCCCGGCAGAATCTCCGTCAAGTGCGCCATAACCCCCTGCCACCGCCGCCTCAGGATGACCTTGGCCGGGCGAGAGCAACTCCGGCAGGCGGGACGCGAGAACGGCGGCACCGCAGGCATCATGTGCCCAGAGCATGTGAAAGCTGTCTTCAACTTCGAGGACTTGTCCGTTGACATCGACGTCCCCCTTGAGGAATTACTCGTGGAGTCGCTCAAGGAAACTCCCCGGTGGCGGGTGTTGCTTAGCCCGCTTTCGCAAGGGCCGGAGAGTCAGGACGGCGCGCCCGCGCCAAGAACCCTTGGCAAAAGCGTATAACCCTGCAACGACATCGGCATTGGCCAAAAGGCATCCTCCTCCGGCCTTGAAGGGCCGCAACTTGCGCCCAGATCCTGACCCATTGCTGGTGAACTTGAAGAGGGTCGAGTTCTTGTGGCAGAGGTCCAGCGACTCGAGCATCGCCATTTCTCGCAAATGACTGACTGCACGCCCATTTTGCTCCAGGACTACCCTTAACCGTCCGTCGGGCCGACTTCTCAACAGGCCCTTCCTGCCGCCCCCGACAAAGATAGCGCTGCTTCCCATCGGTTGGGTTCCATGGGTGTCTGTTCGGCTATAGGGAGTCTAAGCCTCGTCAAACAAGAAGAGGCACAGCCCCGGCAGAGGCCGGGGCTGTGCTCCAAGCTCGGGTCTTCGAAAACGCTAGGACGTGTCATTTCTCCTTGGGAATCTTAATGACTGAACCGTCGGGCTCGATTCGGTACCCCACCACCGGTCCCATCTTCTCGTTGAATGTGTCTATCCAGGGGGAGTCCAGGCCCACCCGCTTGGCCCAGTTTGGAATCACATCCTCGATGACGGCCAAGTCGCTCTGGGCCCTCAACTCCGGGGAGAACTCCGAATACTCCATACCGCCTTTCTCGACGTTCTTTAGCAGTCCCACCTCGTTTTGGATGGCCCCGAGTCGCAGCATCTCCATCTCCGCCTTGGCGGCCTCTTCCATAACGATTGCTTGCAGGTCTGGTGGCAAGCTCTCCCAGATATCCTTGTTCATTACCATATCGTTGGCTGGCCAGCTGATTAGAGGGCCAGTGATGTAGTCAGCTACCTCATACCAACGCTGCCCGAACCCAGCATCGCCGCCGGTGACGCCGGCACCCAGGATGCCACGCTCCAGAGCGGTGTAGACCTCGGCGAAGGCCACGAACTGGGCTTCCGCACCCATACCATTGATCCAGTCGGAAATGGAGGTGCCGAAGGCGCGGGTCTTCAGCCCCGTGAAGTCCTCCAGCGTGTGCAACGGCTTCTTGCTGAAGAAGAAAATGTCGTTCCCCGAGGCCCATTCTTTCACGATCAGCTTGCCGCCCCCCGTCGATTCCTCCAGCAGTTGCTCTATCTCGGGTGCTATGGCGGCCGTCGTAAGGTATTGTTCATCCCGTGCGGTGAACGCGCCAAAGAGGTATTGGATCTCGAGAGCAGGCACCTCCCCGGCCACATACGGGCCGACGATGCTGCCCATGTCCAAGGTGCCGGTGCCGAGAAGGTTCGGGATGTCTGGCCCGGCTAAGCCCAGCTCGGGAAAGGACGACATCACGAAATCCACCTGCCCATTGGTGCGCTCAATCACGTTGGGGAAGTAGAAGGTTTCGGTCACCTTACAGAACGACAAGGCGCGGTTCAGGCACGCATGCTGGATAGTGAAGACCTCATCCCTGTCAACCAAGGCTGTCGGGTTTTCGATATTTGCTTTTTCAATGAGGCCCTGGTAGTAGTCTGACTCGAAAACGAACAGGTGATTCTGCAAGGCGTCCAATGGCACGTTGCCGTCGAAGTCTCCTTGGTCCTCCGTGGTGGCAGGCCCCACCAGCTGGTTAAGGTCGCCGATATATATCGCTCCCGGTCCGTCGGCGTGTTCCGCAGCGTAAGCTATCAAAGCCGCCGACTGGCCTGTGGCCGCGCCGGAACCTGGGTAGCCACGGAAGTCTGCGCTGGCGCCCGCTCGGCCGTCGGAACCGCCGTGGCCGAGGAGCCGCAGGCCGCTAGGACCAACAGAAAGAGAGCTAACACGCCTGAATACCAATAGTTCCTCATGAGGATACCTCCTTGTCTGAGATTAGGCTTGGGCCAGCGGGGGCTGCGGGCAAGAGCCAATGCGCCATTTATAACTATTCCCATAGATCATATCAATTAATATCGTAATGATTATGAAATATAATATCTCTATATTGCTAATAAATCAACGATAATATTTTCAGAACAACTATTATATGTAAAATATTTACGCTATTCGTAAATACAGGCATATCCAAGAACTGCCCGGCCCAGGCCAATCAACAAAACCCCGATCCACTGACCGGGGCGCGGTTTTCGTGCTCGGTGTGGGTGGCAGTCTGGAGGTGTAGGTCTTCTGACCAACCCTTTAGCAAGCTCAGCACAGGCTCTGATGGAGGAGGATGGCGAACGAACCGCAAGGGTGTCAATGGCGGAGGAAAGCGTACCAATGGGGCGGAATAATGGTGCCCCTCCAGTAGGATTTCTGGAGATCGTTCCTGGCTGGCAGGGGCCTCTATACGAGCGCCACTTGGAGCGTCCGTTAGCGTGAGCTAAGCGGGGGACTGGCCGCCCGGACAATGCGAGGCGGCGTTCTCACTGCTCCGCTTGAGGCGGCAGCTTTTATTGAGCCTGCCCCTACTTGGGCAGGCTGCAAACGTCTAGGACGGTAAGGGCCAGCACCTTGGCGACCTGCTCCATGTCGCTGATGCGGCTGTATTCGTCGGGGATGGTCTCCGATTCCGAGCCGCCGCCGGGGCCGTACAGCAGGCAGGGAACGCCGGCACGCCACAGGTGGCAGGTGTCGTCCCCGGTGTAGGAGCCGGGCAGCACCGTTCCCACGCCGTCGGGTTCTCTCCCCATCACCGTTCGGTATTGCCGTAACACTGCGTCCAGGATGTACTCGTCTTTGGGCAGGTCGAAAGGCTCCATTACGACGGTGAAAACCCGGTGTTTCGGGTCGGGCGGCATCTCAATCTCGTATTGAAAGTCCGGGTCGTCCGCCTTGATCTGGTCAAGAGCCTTTTCGATGTCAGCTTTGACCGACGCTGAGGTCATGCCGGGCAGGAAACGCACGTCCACCAGCACGGTGCAGAAGTCGGAGACAAAATTGGGGCCGCGCAGGTCATAGTCCCGTCCCCGGCCTCCGATAATTGCGCCGACGTTTATCCGCGGGAGGCCGGGCAGGTCGTCGCGCGGAGTGTAGGTGAACTTCACTCCGTCTATGGCGGGAACGGCCTTGCACATCTTGGCGATGGCGTCGACTGCTTCCTCCTTGCGGCTGATGTGCCGGGAGTTGCCCAGAACGTGGACCGCCATTTCCAGCACGCCGGCGTGTACCGTAAGAATGTTGTCGGCGCCAAAGGGTTCGGGGATTACCGCCATGTCGGTGAGTGGGCCGTTCCGGCAGAGGTAAGTGGTTCCCACACCACCCTGCAACTCCCCGACCACGCAGGCCAATACCAGGTCGCCCTTCAAGGAAGCTCCCGACTTTCGGATGGCCTCGGCAGCCGTAATCATGGAGGATACGCCGCTCTTCATATTGCGGATACCGGCGCCGAAGATAAGGTCGCCTTCTATGTGGGGCGTCCACGGGTCCCGCTTCCAGCCCATGGCCAGTGGGTCGATGTCGATGTGCCCGTTAAGCATCAGCGACTTGCCCCCGCCGCTGCCTTTCAGAACGGCGACGGTCTGAAAGCGCCCCGGTTCGACTTCCTGTAGCTGTACGTTGTAGCCCCGTTGCTCCAGGAATTCGGCTAGGAAGCGGGCCACGTCGCTTTCTTCAGTCTTGAAGCTGGGGATTCTGATAAGGTCTTGAGCCAGACCCAGCATCTCCTCTGGGTCCACGCTGTCCAGTATCTTTTGAGCTGCGTCTGCGTCCACGTCTCACCTCAGCGTAAAGCCGTCTGCTATTTACCGAGACCCACCTGCCAGTAACGCCTGCCTTCGCGCCGGACGACCGTTCCGAATCCGGGGGCGGGAAAGTGGCAGGAGATGACCGGGGTTCCCTGGGCCTCCACCTGTTCCAGCATTTTCCTGCGCGTCTCGATGGATAGCGGCCAGTCGTTATCGAAGTGGCAGTTCCAGTCGTCCTCGGTTACCTGGGCCGGATGAACCAGCACGTCACCTTGAATCAGGGCTTCCTCTCCTTCGGATGCGACCAGAATGCTCATGTGCCCAGGGGTATGGCCGGGGGTATGCAGCGCCCGCACCTCCCCGGTAAGGTCGGTGTCCTTGGTGAGGGTGTCCAGAAGACCGAGACCGGCTATGGATTCAACGCACCTGTCCATAAAGGGAAAGGTCGAAGCCGCCTGCACTTCCGGCCTTCGGAAGTGGTCCAGGTCTGCTTGATGAGCCACGTACCGGGCGTTGGGGAATGCAGGCGCCAGCTTTCCGTCCCGCTCCATCACGTTCCAGCCCACATGGTCGGAATGAAGGTGCGAGAGGAACACGGTGTTAATCTCTTCGGGGTTGATGCCCTTGGCGGCAAGGTCATCCATAAGTTCGCCCCGCCGACCGCCGATGGCTGCGATAGGGCCTTCGCCGTACCCGGTGTCGATCAGGATGGACTGCCCCCCGGAGCGCACTAGGTAGCATCCGATTTCGATGAGCATACTATCTTGGTCAAAGGCGTCGGGATAACGCTCTTTATAGGGCGCCCATGCCTCGGCCGGGGCCGTGGGGAACAGCTGAGTGAGGGGCATGGGAAAGGGCAGGTTCATGTCGGAGAGCGCGACTATCTCAACGCCACCCACTGTCAAGGCGAACTCGGACATATACCCTCCAAGCGCCGCCAAAGGCGGCGGCAACAGTTGACGTAATTGTAGAAACCCTTTGCACGACGGTCAACCAGTGGGCGAAACTCCACAGCAACCTGGCCCTGTCATGTAGCGCTCCGTCACCAGCCACCCTTGGAACTCAAGCCATTCCATAGCCAGGATCTTCCAAGTGCAGATTCCGGTGCCTCCGAGCCGCCTCCGAAGGGGCAAAGCCCAAGGCAGTGGCAACGCCAAACCGGCCACGGGCCAAACGAACCGGAACAAGGCGGCAACCAAAGGCCCATCGCTACGGCAAAGGCAGACTTCTCCGGAAGTAGCAAAGCAACGGGGATAGCTATCTCTGTTCTAGGGAATTATTGACCCCGGATAACTGGGCCGACCAGATGGAGCGCTGAGAGAAAGTAGATGCCTCTCCGGTCATATGACGCGTGGCGATCCTGCGCCAGTACTTGCAATTTATTGAAGGCCCGTTCGATCAGGGCACGTCTCCGGTACAGTTCCCAGTCGTACCCGCCGGTCGCCCGGATCCCATGGATACCTGCGGTTCGGACTTGGAGGAGACACCGGCATCAGGCCAGAGCCAAACGTTGCCACTACCAACGCCGCCTGCGATTCTTGGCATCAAATGTCGGCTGTAGTATTAGCTGGACTTTGTGCAAAACGTAGACAAATTATAAGGACAGGATAAGCTGGCCTGACCCATCTCTCACAAAAAGCCAAGCGATGCTTACCCTGCCCGACGCCACTTTACCCGCCCTCATCCCCCTCGCGACGCTGTTTCGGAGCCCGACTTGGCAGGACAGGAAAACAGGCAATCTAAAGCTAATTTGGCTTTGGATTGCCTGTTTTGAGGTTGATTAGCTTTGATTGTGGCGGGAGCGCGAGGGAGTCGAACCCACCTACCCCGCTCGTCACGAGGCATAACGGTTTTGAAGACCGCAAGAGCCACCGGGCCCCATCCACTCCCGCGATGTAAGCCGCTGAGCCACACAATGCCCATCAGGCGGCTGTGTGTGCGACGCTCAGGAACGAGAAAGGCGCATCCCTGCAAAACCGGCGGGGCTGCGCCTCGCATTTACGCCAGAGTCTGTTTGTTTGATGCTGGGCCGTAGCGAAGTTTAGCTGCCGAGGACGGCGTCTATCTTCTTCTTCAGCGCGCCCTTGGGCAGTGCGCCAATGATCTGGTCTATGGGCTGGCCGTCCTTGAAGAAAATCAGCGCCGGGATGCTGCGCACACCGTACTGCATGGCTACGCTGGGGCTGCTGTCTACGTCCAGCTTGCCGACGGTTAGCCTGCCGTCGTACTCCACGGCCATGTCATGCACCGATGGGGCAATCATCTTGCAGGGACCGCACCACTCGGCCCAGAAGTCGACCATGACGGGCAGGTCTGACTTTAGCACCTCGGAGTCCCAGTTCTGTTCGGTCACCTCAATGGGTTCTGCCATTACCATCCTCCGGAAACGTCTTCCGCTGCCGTAATCTCGCGCGGTGTTCCGATGGCGACCGGGACTCGCGCGCAGCGAAGTCATGGTGTCAATATAAGTTTAATTCCGGCGCTACGGCTGGTCAACCGGCCACCGTCATCAAGCCGAGGCCTTTTAGTTGTTGGCAGTCCCCTGCCCCCCATGCTCCCCAGCAGGAAAACCTAATGCCTTCCTGCTATAACCCGCCGGACGTCCCTCCATTAGCAGCACAGCCCCGTTCCGTCGCAACCGCCCTGAACCTGAAACTAAAACTGCTGACAGTTGCCCCTTGCCATGCCCTGTGACGCCTCCCTACCATAATGCCAAGAAGTTATGCCAAGAAGTTATGCCAAGAAGTTATGATAGTGAAGTCGCGACACCCGCTCTAAATCCGTCCGCAGCCCGGCCCCACGGCGGAACTCAAAAAAGCGACCGGAAATGGCCGGAATTGACCGGG
This sequence comes from Dehalococcoidia bacterium, assembly GCA_965249065.1. Lineage (GTDB taxonomy): Bacteria > Chloroflexota > Dehalococcoidia > Lucifugimonadales > UBA3495 > VXOI01. The sequence continues at coordinate 799,426 of CBDFLG010000002.1, forward strand.
AAACCGAAAAAATCAGGCCACTCAGGCAACATCGGGAAGTTAAGCCATGTCATTGAGCCAAATCAGAAACCGCATCAACGCCTTGCGCCGCAAATACGCCATCCCCCTCGTCGTCTATCGCCTCCGCCCCCTAGCCGAAGAATTCTCCCAGCAGGGGAATCATCCGCCGCCTTCTCCCCCAAGCCGCAGAACTCGGCTGCCTCGAAATGCTCCGGTGGGACCGCGCCGCAACGTAGGCGCAACGCAGGAAGGTTAAGAAGACCTTGACCCCTCCACCCGGCTCAGATGGAGAGAGAATTAAAAGGCCCTGCGTCAGCAGGCCGGGTCTGGTGAACCGGCAGGGCATCGTTGGAATCATAGCGGGCTTGGCTGTATAGTGTAAGCAAGATATGGATTCAGCAGAACAGCTTGCCCGTCAGGGGGGGCCGGCCGCGGCTCCTGCCCCATCCGAATTGCGCCCCGGCGACCGCCTTGAACTGACCCTCGAATCGTGGGGGCGCCTCGGCGAAGCTATGGCGTGGCGCGGTGGCTTGCCGGTCTTCGTATTTGGCGGCATTCCTGGCGAGCGTGTGTTGGCGGAGGTGGTGCGCGTCCATCGGAAGTACGCTTCCGCCACTGTGACCGAGGTGCTGGAGGCGTCCCCGGGCCGGGTGTCGCCGCCCTGCCCCTACTTTGGCGAATGTACCGGCTGCCAGTGGCAGCACCTCGATTACGACACGCAACTGGCGGTGAAACGCGAGAAGGTGATTGACGCCCTGGTTCGCGTTGGCGGCTTCTCATTCGATGCGGACGGCGAGACCGTGGCCGAAACTCTGCCGTCGGCCAACCGCTACGGTTACCGAAACCATGCCCGCTTCACTGTCAGCCGGCAGGGTGGCGTGCTGGGCTTCGTCAACCGCGAGACCCGCCGCTTTGTGCGCGTCGACCAATGTATGCTGATGCGGCCCAGCGTCAACGCCGTTCTGGAGCAACTGCAGGACCGTTGCCAGGAAACGACCCAGTTGTCTATTCGCGCCGGTGCCGTCGGCCCCGAAACGCCGGATGGCTTTTTAGTGCAGCCGACGTTGTTCAACCCTGCGATTACGGTAGCCACTGGACAGAAACGCTACGTGGAGACCGTGGAAGAGAGCCGGTTCTTGGTGTCCTCGCCTTCCTTCTTCCAGGTCAACGTGGAGCAGGCGTCGAAGGCTGCCGGGGTCGTCCGCGAAGGATTGTCGTTGGGGCCGGACGATGTGCTTCTCGACGCATACACCGGCGTGGGGACTTTTGCCGTGCTGTTGGCTCCCTTCGTAAGCAGGGTGATTGCCGTCGAAGAATCGTCGGCCGCTGTGGCCGATGCCAGGGAGAATGCCGCCGGAGCGCCAAGCGTGGAGTTCGTGCTGGGGCGCACCGAGAACGTGCTGGGAGAGCTGACCGTCCGGCCCGACGCCGTGCTGCTGGATCCGCCCCGCTCCGGCTGCCAGCCGCAGGCGCTGGCCAGCCTGATTGAGTTGGCGCCGCCGCGGCTGGCCTACGTCTCCTGCGACGCTGAAACGCTGGCCCGCGACCTGAAAATTCTGTGTGCCGGCGGGTTCTCCATCGACCGCGTTGTCCCCATAGATATGTTTCCCCAGACCCATCACGTCGAGTGTGTCGCGCTCCTGCATTGGAAGGGAGCAGCCTCTGCAGACCGGCTGGTGCTCGCTTCTGCTTCGCCTCGCCGCCGCGAGTTGATGGACTCGCTGGGCCTTCCTTTTTCCGTCTTACCCGCCGATGTGCCTGAAGAGCCGTTGAACGGGGAGCGGCCGCAGGACATGGTGGAACGCCTGTCGCGGGACAAAGCGCTGAAGGTAGCGGCATCAATGGAAGAGGGATTAGTCATCGGCGCCGACAGCACCGTGGTCCACCTCGGCGAGGCTCTGGGCAAGCCGCGAGACGACGGCGAAGCCCGCGTCATGCTGCGCCGGCTGCGCGGCACTACTCACCACGTTTGCACCGGCCTGACCGTCGTAGACGCAGCCACCGAACGCGCCCTTACCGCCAGTATGACGTCGCAAATCACATTGAGGGATTTCTCAGACGACGAAATCGAGGCCAGCATCGCCACCGGCGCGCCGCGCGATAAGGCCGGGGCCTACGCGGTGCAGGACACTGTACTGCGCCCGGCTTCAGGCTGGGAGGGCTGCTACCACAACATCGTCGGGTTGCCCACCTGCCTGCTGCTGGAGATGTTTGGCGATCTGGGTTGGACTCCTCCAAACGGTTGGAGTCTGCCCGAAGCAGCCGAGTGCAGTCCCGGATGCCCCACCGCCGCCAAAGCGAAGATTGCGCCATGAACCTTATGGGCATGGGCCTGATGGAGTTGGCGGTAGTCTTGCTGGTCGCCTTTCTGGTGCTGGGGCCGGGACGCTCCATTGACATGGCGCGCCGGACGGGCAAGGTCTTGGGCGACTTGCGCCGCACCTTCAACGAAGTGACCGACGCCATATCCTCCGAAGAGCGTCAGCGTTCCCACGCACAACAACCGCCTCCGGGCGTGCCTTCCCGCCCCGACCTGCCCGAGGATGAAGCCGCTGCGCCCGAGAACAACACGGCAGGCAACAGCGCGCCACCCCCAAGCCGAGAAGAGACCGGCTGAGGCAGATGGCCCGCGAACTCAGCTTCATGGAACATCTGGGCGAGCTGCGGCGGCGGGTGATGATCTGCGCCTTGGCAATTGTCGCCGGTACGGGCGTTTCGTTTGCGTTTTTCGAGCAAATCATCACGTTTCTAGTGCGTCCATCGGGCTTGGAAACAGGAGAGGGCGGTCAACTAATAATCACCGAGGTCACGGAGTTTCTGTCTACTGCGTTCAAAGTTTCAGTTCTCTCCGGATTCGTGCTGGCCCTGCCAATAATAATCTATCAAGTCATAATGTTCGTGGCCCCGGGACTGACACGCCGGGAGCGTCGCCTGCTGTTCGGGTTCCTGCCTGTGACGATTCTGGCCTTTCTCTCGGGGATGGCTTTCGCATATTTCGTGCTGACCCCTCCTGCCCTTCATTTAATGCTTACAATTGGCGAAGACGTTGTTACACCCTTAATCCGGGTAAGCAACATCGTGAACCTGATGGTGCGGCTGCTCTTCTGGATGGGCGTGGCCTTCGAGACGCCGCTGATAATGTACCTGCTGGCTCAACTGGGCATCGTGTCGTCGCGGCGGCTGTCGCGCTTCCGCCGGGTGTGGGTGGTGGTGGCCTTCATACTAGGGGCGCTCATCACGCCTACCTTCGACCCGGTGAACCAGACATTGGTTGCTGTGCCCTTGCTGGCCCTCTACGAATTTGGGGTGTTGCTGGCGCGTCTGGCCGAGCGCAGCCGCCGTAAGGCGGAAGCCGCCATCGTGCAGCAGTAGGCCGAATCCCCCGGAAATAAAAAGAACCGGCTGCCAGCCGGTTCTTCGCATCTATATCCCGCGCGCCTAATACGGGGAGCGTTCATCGCCTTTAGCTGCCGGCGGGTCTTGCTTGTTCTTGTCGTCCTCACCTAGCAGGGCGGTCTTGAAGGTGCGGATCCCCTTGCCCATGGAGCTGCCAATCTCCGGCATTCTCCGCCACCCGAAAACCAACAGTATCAGGCCGAGTACGATGATTATTTCGAGAGGGCCGATACCTCGCAGGAATCCCATTCGCATCCTCGCGCGTTTAGAGTGCCACTTAAAGCAGGCCTATGGTAACAGAAACGCCGCCGCCGGACAATTCGGCTGCTGAGAAAGGGGACGGCCGCAAAGTCCTTATTAGCCGTCATAGTATTGTAACCGCTTCATGTTGTGCCTTATGCAGGGGCGCGGCTATAATTCCGGCTTAAGTAAGGATTTTGAGGCGCCCACTGCGTCGGCTGCGGTTTTTCGAGGACGGGGATGGAATCTAACTATGACCTTGTGGTAATCGGCTCCGGCCCCGGCGGCTACGTCGCCGCCATCCGTGCCGGTCAGCTTGGGTTGAAGACGGCTATCGTCGAGAAGGAAGCGCTGGGCGGGGCCTGCCTCAATTGGGGCTGCATCCCCACCAAGGCGCTCCTCAAGAACGCCGAGATAGTTTCATACATCAGGCGGGCCGATGAATTCGGTCTGACGTTCGACGGATTCCACGCCGACTATTCGGTGGCTATGTCTCGCAGCCGCCGGGTTGTGAGCCGCAACACGCGCGGCGTCCAGTTCCTGCTGCGGAAGAACAACGTCGAGCATATCGAGGGTACAGGGAGGCTGGTCGGCCCCAATCGGGTGTCAGTTGAGCCGGGCGGCGCGGTGACCGAAGCCAAGAACATCATCATCGCCACCGGCGCCCGTCCCCGCACCGTCCCTGCCCTGCCGGTCGACGGGAACCGCATCATCTCCAGCCGCGAGTCCATCGTCCTCACCGACCTGCCGTCCTCCATGGTCATCGTCGGCGGCGGGGCCATCGGGGTCGAGTTCGCTTACATCTATGCGATGTATGGTGTGGAAGTCACCATTGTCGAACTGCTGCCCCGCTTGGTGCCCAACGAAGATGAGGACATCAGCGCCCAACTGGAGCGCTCGTTCAAGTCGCTGGGCATGAACATCCTGACCGGCGCGGCGGTAACGGGTGTCCAGACCCGGCCCGACGGAGTCACGGTATCCGTGGAGCAGGGCGGCGCATCCCAATCCATCGAGGCGGGCATGGTGCTGGTGGCCATCGGAGTTCAGCCCAATGTGGAAGACCTGGGACTGGAAGCCGTTGGCGTGGCCGTGGAGCGTAGCGGGATCGCTGCCGACGAGTTTCTGGCGACCAACGTGCCCGGCATCTACGCAGTCGGCGACGTTACCGGCAAGATGCCGCTGGCTCACGTCGCCTCGGCCCAGGGGGTCACCGCCGTCGAGCACATCATGGGGATGGAACCCCGGCCAATGGATTACGTGAATATGCCGCGCACCACCTACTGCAACCCGCAGATTGCCAGCTTCGGACTGACCGAGGCGCAGGCGCGGGAGCAGGGCTACGACGTTAGCATCGGCGTTTTCAACGCGATGGCCAACGGCAAGGCCCTGGCTATGGGGGAGACCGAGGGGATGGTCAAGCTGGTGGTTGACTCCCGCTACGGCGAGCTGCTGGGCGGCCACATGATTGGCCCGGAAGTTACCGAACTTCTGGGTGAGCTTTCCATGACTCGGATGTTGGAAGGCACTACCCTGGAATTGGGCTGGACGGTTCACCCGCATCCTTCCCTATCCGAGATGCTGAAAGAGGCGGCTCTGTCAGCCCAAGGGAGGGCGGTGCATATGTAGCCTGGTATTCCAGGACGCAACCGCAGAGCGCGTTTAGAATTTTTCGTAAATGGCAAAGCCTGTTTTGACGCAATCCGGCAAATTGTTTGTCTATGGCAGGGAGCGGCGGTATACTGGGGCCGGATTCAAATACAACCCGGACTTGATACATAGAATACATTCTGGATGCAACCGGAATGCAACCGGAGTTCTGCACTGCCTTGGGGTCGCCTTTGGCAGAGCGTGATTGCAGGAGCGTTTAGATGGCATTGGGCACGTTTGATTTCGCAATGGGCATTGGTGGTGAAGCAGGTCAGGGTATCGCCACTCCCGGCGACATTTTCGCCCGCATCGTTGTCCGGCGCGGGCTGCACCTCAGCACCTACAATGCCTACCAGTCCATCATCCGCGGCGGGCATATTTTCCTCACTCTCCGTATCTGTGATCAGGAGATATTCACCCACGGCGACAAGCTCGACCTCCTGCTCTGCCTCAATCAGGACACTATGGACCGCCATCAGCGGCTTATCGGGCCGGGCGGGCGTGTCCTGTTTAACAGTGACAGCATAACCCCCGGCGAGTCCAATGGCGGCGATCTCTGCGCCATCCCCGTCGGCGAGTTGACCCAGAGCCGCAACCGGCTGATACAGAACACTGTCGCCATGGGCGCCGTCGCGTCTCTAGTGAGGCTGGACTTCCAGGTGCTGGAAGAAAGCCTCCAGTTGCGTTTCGCCCGGCAGGGTCAGCAGGTGGTGGACCAGAACGTACAGGTTGCCAGGGCCGGATTCGACTACGCCCAGGCCAACTTCCAGCCCTTCTCCCAGTCGCTGCCCGGAGATGGCAAGCCGCTGGCGGTATGGTCGGGCAACGATGCCATCGCCATGGGCGCGGCGGCGGCGGGCGTGAAGTTCTATGCTGCCTACCCCATGAGTCCCGCCTCCGGAATCCTCCACTGGATGGCCTCCAACGCCCGGAACCTGGGCATTATGGTGCGGCAGGTGGAGGACGAGATTAGCGTTTCCAACATGGTCGTCGGCGCGGCCCACACCGGCGTCCGGGCCATGTGCGCCACTTCCGGCGGTGGCTTCGCCCTGATGACCGAGGCCATCGGCAGCGCTGGAATGATGGAAATCCCGGTGGTGTTCGTTGACGTGCAACGCGCCGGCCCCTCCACCGGCGTACCGACCAAGACCGAGCAGGGCGACCTGTGGCAGGCTTTGGGGGCCAGTCAGGGCGACTATGAGCGGCTGATTGTTGCTCCACGTGACTCGCTGGATGCGTTCAATACCATGCCGGAACTGTTTAACCTCACCGACAAGTTGCAGTGTCCGGCCATCCTGCTTTCCGACCTGCTGATTTCCGAGGGGCGCTACAGCGTCGACCCCGACGCCATAGATATGCACCCCAGCATAGACCGTGGTGAGCTGATTACCGAGCCGATTTCCCCCAACGGCTACCGGCGCTACGAGGCCACCGAGAGCGGCATTTCGCCTCGCGCCATGCCCGGACTCGAGGGATACGTGCACATAGTGGCTACCGATGAGCACGACGAGGACTCCACTCTGATCAGTGACGAGTTCACCAACCCCCATAAGCGCCGCATGATGGTGGAAAAGCGGGCCCGGAAGATGCAGGGTCTGCAGGACAGCATCGCGCCGCCGCAGCTTGAAGGGCCGGAAGACGCCGAGGTGACCCTGATTGGCTGGGGTTCGACCCACGGAGCTATCAAAGAAGCAATCGGGCAACTGGCAGAAAAGGGTGTAACCGCGAACCAACTGCCTATCAAGTGGATTGTGCCGCTTCATGCCGACCACGTTAGCCGGCTGCTCACGCAGGCCAAGAAAGTGATTGTGGTCGAAAACAGCTACTCCGGGCAGTTTGCCCGCTACCTGCGCAGCGAGACCGGGTTTGCCGCCCACGGACATATCCGCAAATACGACGGCGAGCCGTTCATGCCCCATCATATTGCCGACGGCGTTATGGAGCAGGTGGCGGAAAAGGTCAGCAGCTACGTCCCCTACCAGGAAGTGATAGTCTAGGCCAAGATTGGCCGGGCAACCGACAACCTTATCCCGTTTGGGAAGCCGCAAGTCTTGGCAAAAGAGGTGATTCAATGACAACGGCAGGCGTGGTCAACGGCAAGACCGAGATTCAGCTAACCGCCAGGGATTTCAAGGGGCAGGTAGACCCCGACTGGTGTCCCGGCTGCGGCGATTTCGGGGTATTGAATGCCCTGCAACGCACCTGCGCCGAGATGGGGTTGCAGCCCCATGAGATTCTGACCGTCAGCGGTATCGGCTGCTCATCCAACCTGCCGGGCTACTTCAATTCCTACGGTATGCACACCCTCCACGGGCGCTCCCTAGCCGTAGCCACCGGCGCGAAGCTGGCCAATCACGAGCTTACCGTGCTCGTCACCGGCGGCGACGGCGATGGTTACGGCATCGGCGGCAACCATTTTGCCCACTCCGCCCGCCGCAACATCGACCTGACCTACGTGGTGATGAACAACCAGATTTACGGCCTCACCACCGGACAGGTTTCGCCCACCAGCAGCTACGGCATGAGCACCAAGAGCACTCCTCACGGAAGCGTTGAGGCCCCGGTCAACCCCATCACCACGGCCATAATGAACGGCGCAACATTCGTCGCTCGCGGCTACAGTGGCGACGTTCGCCAACTGACCCAGCTGATTAGGAAGGGCGTGGAGCATAAGGGCTTCTCCATTATTGACGTATTCAGCCCCTGCGTCACCTTCAACCACGATAACACCCACCCCTTCTTCAAGGACCGGGTCACGAAACTGGAAGATGAAGAGCACGACACCTCCGACTGGAAGACCGCCTGCGAAAAGGCGATGGAGTGGGGCGACATTATCTACACCGGCCTGTTCTTCCAGAAAGAGTCGGTCTCGCTGATCGATGCCGAGCCGGTGCTGGCCAAGGGCGGGCCGCTGGCGAAGCGTCCCCTGGGGTTGTCCGAAGAGCAGACCCAGCGCATCATCCAGCGAATGATGTAATTTCCGGCATCCTTGCTTTGACATTCTAGGGAGTGCCCGCAAGGCGCTCCCTTTTGTTTTGCCCCGGTTCAGGCGGGCGCCTTCAAGTTTGTGCGGTTGCCCATGCCTGCCGCTTGCTTTAATATCTAGCCCAAAACCCCGGCTTCAATATCCGGGCCGTGTGCCCGGGCAGTCAGAGGGACAGGAGGCAGCGTTGGCCACTTCCATTGTGATGCCGCAGTTGGGCTACGATATGCGGGAAGGGACCGTCGTGCGCTGGATTAAACAGGAAGGCGACGACGTGGCGCCCAATGAAGTTATCGCCGAGATAGAAACCGACAAGGCGGTGGTTGAATTCAAGCCCACCACCGGCGGCGTGCTGCGCCGCATTGTCGCCGGAGAGGGCGAGGCTGTGCCGGTAGGCCAGCTCATCGCCGTCATCGGAAGCGCCGACGAAGCACTGCCCGACGACCTCGGCAGGCCAGCCGGGGCTCCCGCATCGGCTCCTGCGCCTGAACCGGAACCCGTTGCAATCCAGGCGCCTGCCGCCGCCGCCGCTCCCGACGGCGGAGTTCGCGCTTCCCCCATCGCCCGCCGCTTGGCCCGCGAGCGCGGGGTTGACCTAGCAACGATAACCGGAACCGGCCCCGGCGGGCGCATCGTAGAGGCCGACGTTCTGGCGGCTGCCGATGCTGTCAGGGCCGCCGCCGAGGCCGGCCGAGTTCTCGCCTCGCCTCTGGCCCGCCGGCTGGCCCGGGAGCAGGGTATAGACCTAGCGACGGTAACAGGCACCGGCCCGGGCGGGCGTGTAGTCGAAGCCGACATAACCGCTGCGGCCGCCGCGTTGCCCCCCGAACCCGCGCCAGAGCCTGCTGCTGCCGCCGCGCCGGCTGAACCGGAGGGCGCAGTCCGAGCCGACCTTTCCCGGATGCGCCAGGCCATTGCCAGCGTCACTTCCGGCAGCAAGCGCGAGGCCCCGCATTTCTACGTAGCTGCCGACATCGATATGACTGCGGCTATGGCTCTGCGGCGCGAGGTCAACGACGAACTGCCAGCCGCCAGCCGGGTCAGCGTCAACGACCTTATCGTCAAGGCATCGGCCTTGGCCATTGGCAAATACCCCAAGTTCAACTCCTTCTTCCGCGGCGACCACCTGCAAATGAACCCGTCCGTCAACGTTGGCATCGCCATCGCGCTGGAGTCAGGGCTGATTGTTCCTGGCATACCACAGTGCGAGAGCAAGAGCCTGACGCAAATCGCCGCCGCCAGCCGTGACCTCGTCGACCGCGCCAACAACGGCACGTTGCAGGCCGAGGAATACACCGGCACGACCTACAGCGTCAGCAACCTGGGGATGTTCGACGTAGACAGCTTCACCGCCATCATCTTCCCGCCCCACGCCGCCATCTTGGCCGTGGGCGCGGTGAAAGAGCAGCCGGTGGCCCGCAACGGCCAGCTTGCCATCGCCGAAATTATGAAGGCCACCCTCTCCGTAGACCACCGCGTCGCCGACGGAGCCGAGGCCGCTCAATTCCTGATGGAAATCAAGCGCCTGCTGGAAAAGCCGGTGAGCCTGCTGCTTTAGGGAAGTGTAATGATGTCATCCGTCATAACGCTCCCGCCGGCAGACGTGCTGGAGACGCTCGCCAACGCGCCGGAAGGCGTAGCCGCCACTATCCTAGATCCTTGGTACAACAAGGGTATTGGTGGGCAGCGGGAGGACTACAATGACTGGCTGAGTGAAGTTATTGCCGCCGCGGCCCGAGTATCGCAGCACGTCTTTGTGTGGGGGTTCCCGGAGATTGTTGCCCATCAAGTTGCTAGAATCCCGCCGGGCTTTAAGCTAGAAGCGTGGTTGACCTGGTACTACAAGAACTGCCCTTCCGTAATTCGGGGGTTGGCGCTCTGCACAGAACGCCTGCCTTCACTTGGCTGCTGGAGGGGCTAAAACTTACCCGGAGCATTTCCTGAACAGCAGTCAGATGGAACGGTGGAAATCAGGCAAGATGCGTTTCGTTCCAGGGCCCCCAACGGTACTGGAAGTGCCGCTGAACATCGGGTTTGTGGGAAAAAGCGAGCAAACGGGCCATCCTGCTCAGAAACCACTGTCCGTTATCAAGCCGTTGCTTCTGATGACCACCAAGCAGGATGACCTGGTGTTGGATCCTATGTGTGGGTCAGGCACAACCGGCGAAGCCTGCTTGCAGTTGAATCGCCGTGCCATTCTTTGCGACGAATCTGAGCAGTGGGTTGGCGAAACTAGGGAGCGTGTCCAGCGTTGCCAGGTTGATGTTGAGGCAAATTTGCTGGCATGGAGCGCGGGGGGACCGACCGGGACGCTGTTGTTAAGGGCGCATTCTAATGCAATTCAAATGAGAAAGGATGATGACTATGGTGTTTGGAATTCCTGCAAGCCGCCGTACACAGATCTCAAAGGAGGATAAGGAGAGGCTCTATAAAGCACAGGGCGGTAAGTGTATGTATTGCGGCCGCAAGATCGAAATGGACCTGATGGACAGAGACCACAAGAATCCTACCTCCAAAGACGGCTCAGATACGCCGCGCAACTGGCAACTACTTTGCCGAACCTGCAATGACCGAAAGGGGGCTACGACGGATAGGCAATTTCGGAGCAAATTCAAGGCGGCTGGCGTGCCTTCGACTCAGACACCACCCTCAAAACCGATTCCTCAAAGCAAATTTGAGGAGGTAGCCAAGAAAACGGCTACGGTTAAGGCCAAAAAGGCTCGAACTATGCGTCAGCAGGATCCCTTTGGGTTCTTTCGTTAGAGAAGGGGGAAATTGCAGCAATACAAACCTTGGGTCTGTGCGGCAATAGGAATCTTGCTATTTCTTCTGGTCTTGGTGACTATGGAGAGCGACGACGGATTCGGTGTCAGGCTTATAGTTCCGGCTATTGTAGGAATAGTGGGGTTCGTCGGTTCCCTTTGGCTCTGGACGAAATATCTTTAATAGCGACACACAGCAGACTCAATGAAACTAACTAAGTTAGGGGAGTACAGCCGTGCCCAACTTGACTGGCGGCCAGGCCATTACCGAGTCCCTGAAGGCCCAGGGCGTGGATACAGTATTCGGCATCATCAGCGTACATAACCTGGACCTGTTCGACGCGCTGTTTGACCAGCAGGACAGCCTGCGGTTTATCGGCGGGCGGCTGGAGTTGGGTTGCGGCTTCATGGCTGACGGCTACGCCCGCGCCACCGGCAAGCCCGGGGTGCTAATCACCAGCACCGGCCCCGGCGCCGCCGATTCTCTTGGCGCGATGGGCGAAGCCTACTTTTCCGGCTCGCCGCTGTTGCAGGTGACCACCAACGTGGAAAGCGATTTCATCGGCCAGGGACGCAACACCACCCACGAAACCAAGGACCAACTGCGGATGTTCGAGGCCGTGACCGACTGGAACGCAATGATTGGCGAGGTCGAGTCCATCCCCGACCACCTGCTGGAGGCCTTCCAGCGGTTCGGGAACCGGCGGCCCCGCCCCATCGAGCTGGAGCTTCCCACCGACCTGCTGGGCGCCCGCGCCGACGTGGAAATTCTCGGCCCCCGCGATGCCGGAACGCCCCAGGGTGACCCGGCGCTGGTGGAGCAGGCGTTGCAGTTGCTGCTCCAGGCCAAGCGCCCCGCGATCCTGGTTGGCGAGGAAGTGCAGATGCTTGGCGGCACCGCCGAAATCGTCCGGCTGGCCGAGGCTCTGGGCGTGCCGGTGGTGACCTCCGACGGCGCGAAAGGCGCATTCCCTGAAGACCATCCGCTCTCCCTAGGCCAGATATTGGGCGGTCGCATTTGGGGCGAGAACCCGGCGCAGGCCTGGCTGTCCACCTGCGACGCGGTGGTTATACTCGGGTCCATAATGCCCCACCGCTCCACCTCCGGTGTACAGCTCAAGCTGCCGGAAACGGTGGTGCACGTGCTGCTGGACGGCGACGCCATCGGCAAGAACTATGACGCCACCGTGCCTATCGTTGCCAACTCGCAGGCCGTGGCGCAGCAGTGGCTCAACGCTATCGGAGACAACGATGTCGGCAAAGGCCAGTCCTACATCGAAGAAGTTGCGTCGGTTCGGGAGGACGTCCACCGGAGTCTTCAAGAGACTTGGGGCAACGAACTGCGGGTGTTTGAGGCCATCCGCGAAGTTGCGCCGCGCGATACCATTTTCTCGCTCGATCCCACCGTTCCTGCCAGCCGGGCCAGCCGCTGCCTGCCCATCTACGGCCCGCGCACCTATATGCACCCTCACGGCTGGGCCGGGCTGGGGTTCGCCTTCCCGGCGGGCTTGGGCGCCAAGGTGGGCAAACCCGATAGCCCCGTGGTCTGCGTGACCGGCGACGGCGGCTTTCAGTACAACTTCCAAGAACTCGCCACCGCCGCCCAATACGACATCAACCCGGTCATCCTGATGTTCAACGACAACGCTTGGGGAGTCTTGAAGAAATACCAGCAGGACCGCTTTGGCGACCGCCTCTTCGCCACCGATCTGGTCAACCCCGACTTCGTAAAGCTGTTCGACTCCTACGGCTTCGGCGCTACCCGCGTCTCGACGGTAGCGGAGCTTGGGCCGGCCCTTGACGCTGCCATATCCTCCGGCAAGACGCACCTAGTCGAGGTGTCCATCCCCGACGGTTTCGGCGCGCTGGTGTAGTGGGCGCTTCAAGTAGTTGGAGCGTTTTACCCATAGGTCGTTGCCAAGGGTAAGGACAAGGGGTTGAGCTTTCTGTAGACTGCGACTTGAATACTTGTTGTTGTGGGAGTGTGAGGCGGATGATGGAGCTGATCACCCCGGAGACCGGGGCGCGGCAGGACTATCCCCGGCGGGTTTACCCGCTGGATGCTCGGCTGCTTTCGGAGGAGCAGATAGCCGTTGCCTTTGCCATGACCTCGCGGCGGCCCGAACCCTTCGACGAGATTGCGCGGCAGGTTAGCGAGGAGAAGGCCGCCGATTTCCACGAGCGTTGGGTGCTGGGCTACGGACACGCCTCGGTCGCCGAGCACGCGGTGGTCCATCTGGCGGTGGAAAACATCTCCCGTCTCGCTTGCGATGGGCTGGAAGACAACCGCCTTGCTTCCTATACCGAGAAATCGTCGCGCTATCAGGTGATGCCCGGCGACTACTTCCATACCCCCGCCGAACTGGACGGCCATCCTGCCCTGCGCCAAGAATACCAAATTACCTGCCAGCGCCTATTTACCGTTTACCAGAAACTCATTGACGGCTGCGTGGAACACCTGCGCGGCATCCACCGGCAGCGGGCCAAGGAAAGCGATTCCGCTTACCGGATTCGTCTCCGGCGCATCGCCACCGACGGCTGCCGCGCCGTGCTGCCGGCGGCGACGATGACCAACGTGGGAGTTACGGCCAACGCCCGCACCTTGGAACACGCCATATCCAAGCTCATGTCTTCTGAGTTGGAGGAAGAGCAGCAGTTGGGTTCGGCGGTTCGGGAGCAGGGACGGGCGGTCACGCCCACGCTAATCAAGTACGCCGACGTGGTGGAATATCTGGTCAAGCGTCCGCAACGGCAAAAGGAGTTGGCGGATTCGCTGGATCCCCCCGCCGAACAATCGCAGCCGACCGCCCAGGTGCGGCTGGCCCATTGGGACGAGCAGGCTGAGGAAAAGCTGGTGGTGGCGTTGCTATACGGCGCTTCCGGGCTGGACTATCAGGCGGTTTGGCAGCGGACGCAGGCGATGACGGCGGAGGAAAGGCAGCGGATTATAGACGATTCCCTCTCAGGTCTCGGCCCTCACGACGCGCCGCCGCGCGAACTGGAAGTGGTGGACTACACCTTCGAGTTCTTGCTGGACTATGGCGCGTTCCGGGAGTTCCGTCGGCATAGGATGCAGACGTACTTGCCGCAACCTTTGACCGTGGCCCACGGTGTCCGCACGCCAACGGTAATTGCCGATGCCGGACTTGAGGAGCTATTCGCGGAAGCCATGGGCGCGGCGGAGCGCACTTTCTATAAAATTTACGAGGAAGTTTCGCCCACCGTGGCGCAATACGTAGTAACTCACGCCCATTACAGGCGGCTGCTGTCGAAACTGAACTTGAGGGAATGCTACCACCTGTTCAAGCTGCGAATGTCGGAAATGGCCCACGAATCCATCCGCGCGCCCATGCTGGAGGCGTTGAGTCTGGTGAGGGAAAAGCATCCGCATCTGTTCCGTCACCTGCAACTGCGGGATTAGCGGGAATACGCCCTCACCTTAATAATCTCCCTCCGGGAGAGGGAGCTTGGGGGATACGCCTTCCGGAAGAAAGGGAAAGAGGGATTTTAGGGCATCCTCAAACGGGCAGCGAAACCGGCCAGCCGCGCCCCCAATTCTCGCGCTTGGTCCAAGTCGTCCCTTGTCGCTCCTCCAGCGGCGGTCGCCCCGTAGTAGGAGCCGGAGACCCGCATCTGCTCCGACCACGGCAGGCCCACAATCAGCATTCCGCAGGCCAGCATCCAGTGAATCAATTGGCGAAGGGTGGTCTCGAGGCCGGAATGCCGCCCGGTTCCTGTGGTGAAGGCCGCGCCGGGGCGTCCGGCCAGCGCCCGCTCCTCCCACAGGTCCCCTTGATCGTCCAGCCACTGTTTGAAAGAGCCAGTAATGCCGCTCCAGTTGGGCGAGCCGAGAATCAGACCGTCGGCGACCAGCAGATCGTCCCGCTTGGCTTCAGTTACGGCCTTGAGCGACGGTTTCGCCAGACCGGACGCCTCCACACCTTCCGCAACGGCTTGAGCCATGCTTTCGATGCTCCGGCCCTTGGGGTCGTAGAGGACGAGAACTGAGGCAGACAAGAATGACCCTCTGGGTTACGGGTCAGAGCAATCTCTGGTGTAACCGCAATTCAGGCAACGGATCTTACAATTTTGCTCGACCATTTCCGCGCCGCAGATGTCGCAGACAAGGTCGTGGGCGTCTGGGGCCGGGCGCATCGGCACCCCCCCTAGTAGTTGCGGGGAGTATAACAGCGCCCCCGTGCCGCGCCAAGCGCCAACTGTCAGAGGACCAACACATCGGCAATCAGCGAATAAGGTTTCGGCTGACGGACTACTGAAGCGGAGCCACCAATACCAGGTCGCCGATCATGCTGGCGGTGGCCTTGGCACGCGCCGCCGAGCCGGCCGGGGCAGCCATTGCTGCCGCTACGCCCATGCCCCGGCTCAACTGCACCGAGTCGTAGTCCAGTAACGAGTCGGGGGGATTCAGCGGCATTGTTCCCCAGCCACGCTCGTCCACGTCCATCTCCCCGGCCCAATGTCTCTGTCCTCCGTAGGTCAGCCAGACGTGATAGACCGAATCGGGCTGGGGAGGCATAAGCCCGGACACCATGAGGAGCCCCGCCCCGCCACCTTCGGAAATCACCAGAACGCCCTGGGACTCAACGCCAGGCCGGGCCGGGATCATCTCCAAGGTCTGATTGCCCGGCTGGGCCAAAGCGTAGCTGGTCTGCTGCCACCGCTGGAGGCTGCCCTGCATTTGGGTAACGGTATCAGACGACCGGGCCAGCACGGTGGTTGTAGCCAGGTTCTGGTCCAAACGAGCCCGAAGCTGGTTGTTTTCCAACTGCATATCGTCCAAATCGCCCGCGATCTGGACGTTAAGCGCCACGGTTACCGCAATCAGCGCCACCGCCAAAGTGGCCGCAGCGGGAGTCAACAGCCGCCCCCACCGGTTGCTCAGTACCGATGATACCCTTGCCCAGCTACGCGGTGGATGGCGATGGGATACCGATACTGGCCGGACGGCCAATGGCGCAGACGGTTCGATAGAGGCGTTAATCCGATCCCACAGCCCTTCCGGAGGCGCCTGTTGCGGCATGATTTGCGCCAGTGCGTTTGCCGCCCTGAGATTCTCGGTGACGATGACGTCGCACCGGGCGCACCACTCTACGTGGTCAATAACCGCCTGTTCCTCGTCTGGCTCCAGGGCGTCCAGCGCGAACGCTTCCAGCAGGCCGAAGGGATGCTGACTTGCAGCGTTATTCGTTGTCATCTTCCTGCAATGCCGCCCGCAGTTTTTGCATCGCCAGCCGAATCCTGGTCTTGACCGTGCCCAATGGCTGGGACAGCCGCTCCGCCATTTCCGACTGGGAATAGCCCTCGAAATACGCCAACTCAATCACCTCCCGCTGGCTGTCGGGAAGGATGGACAACGCCCGCATGATGCGTTCCCGGTCCAGGCTCTGCTGTACCTGACTTTCGACTGAAGCGCCACCGGAGGGCAGACGCTCCAGCGTATCGTAGCCTTCCGGGTCGGTCATTACGGTGGTCCGTCGACGTGACCGGATGACGTCAACGACTCGGTGGTGGGCTACGCTCATAATCCAAGAACGGGGTTGCCCTCGCTCAACATTGAAGCTCGCGGCCTTAAGCCAGATGTTCAGGAAAACGTCCTGAGTGGCTTCTTCCGCCAACGGCGGTTGCTTCAGCATATGCAAGGCCATGGAATACACTGGCGTCACATAACGGCTATACAGGGCATCCAGCGCGTCTCTGTCCTGGGCGGCGATGCGCTGCAATAACTGCCGGTCGTCCGGTTCGTCCGGCGTGAACCCTGCGCCACCCTCAGGTTGCTGGCCTGGGAGCGGACGCTGGGCCGCCAACTCATCGTTGTTCACAGTATACGAATGCCAAGGATAACCGGATTCAGCACGGCGCGTCAGTTCAGCCGGTTGAGGGTAACCCGGATTGATTCAATCCAGGTCTTGACCTGCGGGGCGTCGGGGGCATCTTTGGCCTCGCGCAAATAGGTCTCCAGACTCCTGATTGCTGCCCGGTACTGATGCTGTTGGAAGTACAGGGCCGCGAGGTCCTGGTGCAGGGTTGTCGCCTCCGGGTTCACCATAATCATGCGCTGGGTGACTCCCAGTGCCTTGTCCGGCGCATCGGTGCGCTCGTAGACGACCTTGAGGTTGTTCAGCATGCGAAAGAGGAACTCGTACTTGGTGCAAGGGGTCAGATAGCCGTCGTTCCACGACATCCGCGGGCCGAACAGTCCCTCGGCAAGACGTCGGCAGTCGGCGGGAGTGAGCGCCGAGCCTCCATTAAAGGGGTCGAAATAGACTTCCGAGCCGTCCAGCCCCACCAGAAAATGACCGGGCATCCCCACGCCGCGGCAACGCAGCCCGAGCCGGCGCGCTACCTCCAAGAACAGAAGCGACAAAGTAATAGGTATCCCAGTATGGGTATCCAGCACTCGGTTGAGATAGCTGTTGTCCGGGTTGTAGTAGTCCGCGGAGTTCCCCTGAAATCCCTGCTCTTCAAAAAGATAACTTCCCAGCAGCCGGGCCAGCTCTACCGGCGGCAGTCCTTCCGGGGCGTGGTAACGCACGGCGTCGGCGAACTCATCTAGGCGGCGCAGGTGTTCCGCCACGTCCAGTTCCGGGTATTCTTCGCCTGCTACCAGCAGCGCGGCCAAGCCCAAGTCCAAGTCCTCCTCGGGGCGGGCGATAAGCCGCGTGAACTCCCGGCGGAAGTCGCCTGCGTCGGGAACCCTGCTTTCGGAGTCGTTCATTTGCCTGCCTGCCATTGCGTCTTGTTGCGGCTTGATGGCTGGGCGCGGGTACGCGGGCGGTTTCTTCAGGGCTGGATGGCCAAGATGTCGAACAGCGGTTCCAGGTTCGGCAGCTTTTCCAACCCCCAGATTGTTTCCAGGGCACGGTCACACTGACCGGAGCTAAGCAAGTTTCCGGCAAAGCTGCGGAATTTGCCCTCCACCTCAGCATCGCTCATCGAGTTTCTGCGATGTCCTTTAGGCCAGGCGGTGTGTGCCACGTGGGCTAGACCGTCGCGCCCGGTAATAGTAATACGGCAATTGTACTCGCCGGGGTATCTGTTGGTGAACTCCGGCTCCTCAACCAGCGTCATCCGCGACATAATGTCCCGCAAGGCCGGGTTGGCGATGCGGTCATCAGTGAAGCTGCCGGGATTGACCGGGCCCTCATGCAACGCCGAGGCCACCAGCCACGGGATGCTGTGGTCAGCGGTTTCCCGTGTTTTGGGATCCCACTTCTCCGGTTCGCTGGAGGCGGTGCTGGCCGCCACTTGGTAGGTCTCGATGTGAATGGAGCTGATTTCGTCCGCCGGGAGCTTCTCCCGAAGTTGCAGGGCCAGGCCGATGGGGGCCTGGGTGTGAATCTGCGACGGGTAGGCCTTGAAGATGGTGCGTGTAATGCGGAACGGGTCATCGCTGTTGCGGGCGTTGCCCAGCGGGAATTCGGGGATGTCAACGGAGCGTCCCACCGCTTGCTCCCACAGGCCGCGCCGTCCCTCGAAAGGTTCGCCGGGGCCGGTCATGCCCTTGGCCGCCAGCAGCGCGGAGAACACCGCCGACCGGGTAGCGCTGGCGGCGGCGCAGCCCTTCCACATCGAAAGCTCCCCGGTGCGTGTGACACCCAGAGGCAGATGAGGCGAAATAGCTAGGGAGATAGCGTTGCCAGTCTGTTCCTGGCTCAGTCCCATCACCCGCGCGGCGCCACAAACCGCGCCGATGACGCTGAAAATCCCTTGGTCCCAACCCAAATCCCCTGCTACCACTTCGTCGGACAAGCGGCAGAAGACTTCGTAAGCCAGCGCTACGGACGTGATTACCGATCGTCCGTCGCATCCCAACGGGCCAGCCAAAGCCAGCACTGCCGGAATCATATCGCTGGGGTGGCCGCCGCCTGGGGAGAAGTATGAATCGTTGCAATCGAGATAGCGCACCGCCACGCCGTTGGCGAACGCGGCCATATCGGGCGCGGCGCAAGCCTTCGTGCCTAGTACCCGCGAGGGCAGTCGGACGGAGGACTCCTCGGCCAGGCTGCGGGCAATCTCCGCTGGCTCAGAATCGTAGCCGCCGATGGCGCAGCCCATGGTATCCACCAGGGTGCGCTTGACCTGCTCCATCACCTCCGGCCCGAGCTCCTCATAGGTCAGGCCGCAGGCGTAGGCGCTCAACATCTCGGTTGTACGGTCCATCGGTTCCCCCCAAGTTGATGTTAACGCAGAGGGTGCAGAAGGCCCGCAGAGATTATCCCGGCGATCTGGATCCTCTGCGCTATTTCTGCGTTCTCTGCGTTGAGAATATCCGGTTAGCGGATGACGGCTTCAGCCATGCGCTCAAGCTGCTTGCCCATCTCGTACTCGTTGGCGACGTGGTCGGGGCGCACCACCACCCGGTCGGCGCCGGCGTTGAGGTAGGACTGGACTGTGGGGCCGTCGGCGGGCTGTCCGAAAATGCTGATAGTGATGGACTTGGGGTCGCGGCCCACCTCGGCGGCCATGGCATCCAGACGGCGGCGGCTGTCCTCGATCTCGGCGGGCGTGACGCGGTTGGGCATCCAGCCATCGCCGTGGGCAACGACACGGCGCAGCACGTTGCGGGCCATTCCGCCGATGATTATGGGAGGATGGGGTTGCTGGACTGGCTTGGGATAGGACTTCACCGCCGGGAAGTTGTAATACTTGCCGTGGTACTCGGCCTCATCCTTGGTCCAGAGTTCCTTCATCACTTCCAGGGCTTCGCGGGTCTGCGTCCAGCGGTGCTCGAAGTCGCCGCCGAAAATCTCGGTCTCTTCGCGCAGCCAGCCGGTGCCGATGCCGAACAGAAAGCGGCCGCCGCTGAAGCGGTCTAGGCTGGCGATTTCCTTGGCCAGCATCAGAGGGTTGCGTTCGGGAACCAAGGTGATGCCGGTGCCCAGCTTGATGGTGCTGGTTGCCCCGGACGCGCGGGCCAAGGCGATGTAGGGGTCGGTGAAATGGGAGTAAGTCCACGGGATTTCCCCGCCGGTGGCCGGGAAGGGGCTGTTGCTTTCCACCGGCACGGCGGGATGCTCGGCGTACCAGATGGACTCAAAGCCCAGTTCCTCCGCCTTCCGGGCCATAAAGGCCGGGTCAACGGTGTAAGCCGGCAGTGGTGTAGAAACTCCAACGCTCATGGGTTTACCTCCTAGTGGCGTATGCCATTACATTTTCGGGTACAGGAATCAGGTAAGGGAGCAGCAACTCGGTGGCTCCGGTAAGTTCAACGGAAACCGGATGCCCCGTTTCGTCGCAGCCTACGGTCAGGTTATCGGCAATTGGGCGCGACGTAACAACGGGCGTTTTGCCGTTGAACAGGCGCAAAACGTCGCGCTCCCGGTCATAGGACACTTGTGGGGTTCCCTTGAGAGGCATCCAATCCCAAGTATCCGCAAACTCTTCCGGCAGGAAGTGAGGCAACAGGGTTTCAGCACCGTCCAACAGCTCGATTTCGACGAATCGGTTGCTGTCATCTTTGGCGACATACACCGCCAAGTTATCGGCAATGGTCCAAGCTCCGCCGGTCACCTCTCCGGTATGCAAGTCCACCACATTGGAGAGGTAGGATATCTTCAGTGGCGACTTATCCATAGATTTCTTCTACCGTTGGCTGACGTATGGGGCAATAGGCTGACAGTATCTGAAATAACCCAGGCAGGAGCCGGTCTCCCACTACTTTCATAAATTTACCCATCTGAGGCAAATAACCCCAGTAGATTATTCGCCTGTGGCCTACCGGAGCTGTGCGCCTGTTGTAAATTGACGAATAAGAAAGCGGCTCAAGCTACAAAACCACTCCCCCCTCCGCATCCAGGTCCGTTGGCGGTTCCTCGCCTGCGAACTCGCGCCACCAGGCGGCGAAGGCGCTGGCGCCGTGCTTGTCCCGCAGGCGGGCCAGGTGGGCGCGGGCTTGGGCCATGACCGGCAGGTTATGGGCCGTGGCCAAGTGGTAGGTGCGGGCGGCCCAGGTCAGGGCTGTTTCCAGGTCGGCGCGGTCTTCTGCGCTCATACCCAGTTGGCCGTAGGTGCGGGCGGTGCGGCTAATGTCTTGAATCTCCTCGAAAATCTCGCGGGCGCGGTGATACCAGCGTTCGGCGTCATCCAGCTTCTGCTGCTCGTGGAACAGCACGCCCAGTTGTCGGCATTCGTCGCCCGCGCTGCGCCAGTCGCCCAGCTTTTCGTATTTCTCCAAAGCCAGGGTGTACCAGTGTTCGGCGTCTTCGGGGAACATTTGGCGGCCCTGCTCCAGCAGGCCGAGGTAATGGAACTCAACCGCCATTTGCGCCTCGTTGCCCATCCGGTCGCTGAGGGTCAGCGATTGCTTGTACCAGTTTTCGGCGTCGTCGAACTGATATTGGGCGTGAGCGACGGTGCCGAGGGCGTGATAGACCAGCACCGATGTTTCTTCGTCCCGCGCTTCTTCCAGAATCTCGCGGGCGCGGTGATACCAGCTTTCCGCCTCTTGATACTCGAAGCGGAATTGGGCGCACAGCCCGAGGGAACGGTAGTCCTTCACCATTTCTTCGACATCTTCCAGCCGTTGGTGAATGTCCAGTGATTTGGAGAACCAGTCACGGGCCTCGGTGTAGCTGCGCTGGTATTGGCGCACCAGCCCCATGCCGTAGTAGTCATCGGCCACCGGGGCAGGGTCTTCGCCGCCTTCGATGATTGCCAGCGACTTTGTATACCATTCTTCGGCCTGGTCAAGCTGCCAGCGTTTCAGCGCGACCTCCCCCATCTGGTGATAGACAGCGGCGGCTCGCGGGTCGCTGTCAACATCGGGCTGGGAGGTAAAGTAGTCCAGCAACTGACGGTTCAACGCATCGGCGCGGTCCAGTTCGCTGGTTTCGATGCACTCCGACGCCTCGGTTCCCAGCAGGTAGAGCCACAGCTCGGTCGCGCCGTTGGCCTCGGCTTCGTCGGCGGTGGCGCCGGCCACTTCCAGCAGTTGACGGCGCAGACGGCGCAGCTCCGGGTATCGCTTCTGCATCCGGTAGACTTGGGCCAGCGGTTGGGTCAGCAGTTGGGCGTTGTCCCACTGCCGGGTTTCCAGCGACAGGCCCAGCGCCTGAGTAAGGTTGCCTTCCTCGGCTAGAATCGCGGTGGTGCCGGAGTCCTGGTTTTCATAAAGGGTTTCCATAAAGTAATCAGCGGTGTCGGCGTAGACCCGGACAAACTCGGCTTCCAGTTGGGCAACGCGGGCCGGGGGCAGTTGCCGGTAGAGGGCGCGGCCGTAGAACCAGGACATTGCGGGATGAATCTGGTAGACGCTGGGAGTGACTGGTTCTAGGAAACCGCCGGTACGGGCCGATCGCAACAGGGTCCGGCAAGCGCCCCAGCCCATTGGCTCGCCCATCACCGACCGGTAGACGTTTTCTTGGGTGATGTGGGTCAGGATGTCCATCATCACCCGGCTGCGGAAAAGCGACAGGAAGGGCAGATGAGTCCGGCTGCGGCGCGGCATCCGTCCGAAGGCGTGCTCCAGCAGCGCCGTCAGGTAGACCGGGCGGCCCTCCTCGCCGGGGCCAGGCTGGTAGCTTTCGATTTCCCGGCGCAGTTCGGCTAACAGCACCGACGCCGGAACCTCTTTGAGAAACGGAATCGCCACTTCCATGGCCAGCGGGTGTCCTTCCAGCAAGTCCAGCAGGTCGTTGAACTCCGGCCCCAGCCGGGCAGCGTCAACGCCGCTTTCCTCTATTATGCGAGTGGCGAACTCGATACGGTCTTGGCCTGTCAGTCCGCCTAGCGCGTAGCTGCCGTGAGGAGTGGATAGCCATGGCTCGGCGTCCCGGCGGCTGACCAGCAGTGCGCGGGACTGTCCGCCATCGGCAGCCAGTTCGGCCAAGAATTCATTGAGCTCCGCCAGTTCGCCGTCCTCCAGTAGCCCGGTTCCGGCGGATGGGAAGCCGGCGAGGTTCTCCACACCGTCCCACACCAGCAAAGTTCGGTGCTCCCGAAGGTAGTCCAGCAACCAGCGGCGGCGGGCGGCGGCGGACAGGTCGCCAAATTCCAGCCCGGCCAAAGCCGTGCCAGTTTCGTGCAACGCCTTGTCCAGCCCCGCGCCTACGTCGAAAGTGGTATGAAAGACGCCGTCGGGCCTGCCGCCGCTCTTTTCCAGCCACGCCGCCAGCCCCAAGGCCACCTCTGACTTGCCGACGCCCACCGGGCCGCTGAACAGCACGACGGGGTTGCCATCGAGGGCGCGCTCCAGCTCCAGAATCTCGCGGCGGCGGCCAATCAGTCCATAGGGGCCGCCCCGGGGAAGTTGGCGCGGCGGCGCTTCCGGCGTGGCGGGCTGCATTCCCGGGATCACCGGCTCCGGCTCTTCGGGCTTGACCGCAACGGGCGCGTATCGTGCCGACTGGTAGACCACCGGGGTTATCCAGTCCCACGACACTATCGGCCCGGCGGCGGACGGGCGGTGCGGATGATCCATCAGGGCCCGGCGGGCTGTGGACACGGCGCCGGCAGCCCCAGCCCCGCGGGCGAGGGCAGCATAAAAGGCGTCGGCAAACAGCTTTCGCCCCGAACCGCCCAAGGGTACGGGCAGCAGCGCCACTTCCGGCACTCCGCCCCGTGACAGCGCAGTGGCGGCAACGTGGGAATAGTCGGGAGCCGTGAAGCCCAGCAAAGCGACCGGGATACCGGCGGCAGCAACGGCCTGCGCCATGCGCTCCAACGACCCGCCTTCGATCAAAGCGGCCCCTTCGTCAGCGGCCCCGATGCCGTCCAGATGAAGCAGGTGATAATGCCCGGCCCGCTCCGACAGATGCGCTTCCAACGCCTCCACGGACGGCGGGCGCAGACAGTCCAGCGACACATCCACGTCCAGCGATTCCATCGCGTCTAACGCTTCCGTAGCGATTCCCTCGGCGGCGGGTGGACATACCATCAAAACGTTGAACTGCGTGTCGCCAAGAGCCGAGCCGGAGAATTCCGCCAATTCCGCCGACGCAACGAACTGGCGCGTAACGACGTCAGCACGGTTGGCTAAGTAGCCAACCTCCGGGCCGTTAAGCAGTTCCCAAGGAAGGGCGAGGAACTCCGGGCGGGCCGATACGACAGCCAGTCGTAAGGGGTGATTTTCACTGGCGCTGACCCGGCCAAGGATTTCCGCCGCTTCGTCGCTAGAGCGGAAGATGGTTTCCAGAAGCAGGCGGCCCAAGTCGCGCAACCCTGCCTCAGCCACTTCCGCTCGTGTCCGTGCCTCGCCGAAGGGGGCATAGGCGTACCCGTCAAGCAGCCAGCAAATCTCAAGGATTTCCTCATCGGTCAGGGGGAAAGGGAAGGGTATGGGAGGGGCGCTGTCGCGGGTGCCTGATTCGTAGGTGATAGATAGCTGGACCTGTTCGCTTTCCGCCAGGTCCAGAATTTCCAGCGTGTCGGCCAATCAGTCTACTCCGGGCGCATGGTGTGCGTGCATATTGTGGGTGTGCATACCTGATTATAAGGAAGGGCCGATGACCCGCATTTACGGCTCGACCCTATACTATCACCGCCCGCAAACCCCGTCCAACGGAAACCCGGCGACTGCCCGCGCGACACCTACTGCGCGGTGAAGCCGCCGTCCACGGCCATGGCCAGGCCGGTGACCAGCGAGGCGGAGCCGGAGCAGAGCCAGGTTACCGACTCGGCGATTTCTTCCGGCGTGCCCAAGCGGCCGATTGGCTGCCGGATGGGGATGGTGGCCTCATAATCTGCTTCGCGGCCTCCGATGAGGCGGTCCATCATTGGCGTGTCTATGATGCCTGGGCACACGGCATTGACCCGGATGCCGTCGCGGGCATATTCCAGCGCGGCGGCCTTGGTCAGCCCGACCACGGCGTGCTTGCTGGCGACGTAGGCCGATAGCCTGCGCGAGCCAACCAGCCCCGCCGCCGACGCGGTGTTGACGATGGCCCCGCCGCCCTGCTGCATCATCTGGGGTATTTCGTGCTTGAGGCACAGCCACACGCCCTTGACGTTGATGTCTATGAGCCGGTCCCAGTCTTCTTCGGGGTATTCGTGGAGGCGGCCAGCCATAAAACCCTCGACGCCGGCGTTGTTGTGGGCGCAGTCCAGCCTGCCGTAGGCCGTTACAATCTGCCCGATTAAAGCTGCCACATCGTCGGGGCGGGAAACATCGGCGTGGACGAACATCCCATCGCCGCCCATCTCCTTGATGGCGCTCAGGGTTTCCTCGGCGCCGTCGGCGTTAATGTCGGAAACCACGACGGTCGCGCCCTCCCGCGCCATGACCAGCGAGGTAGCCCGGCCGATGCCTGAGGCTGCGCCGGTAACCAGCGAAATTTTGCTTTCCAGCAAACCTGCCATTGCTTGTACTCCTTAATTACGGGTCGTTTGCAGCCCTAGTCCCGGATTTAGGCTCCCTGAAAAATCTCGGAAACGGGCAGTTCCAGCCCCAGCAGAACTATAGTCTCGACAGTTTCACCGACGCCGCGGATAGAAAGCCGTCTCCACTCACCATTGTCCAGTTGCAAAACCTCGACGGTGCAGCCTTGAGGGGCGACCATCCAACATTCGCGCACTCCGATTCGGGCGTAATCGGACAGCTTACTTTCGATTTCGCGGCGGCTGTTGCCTAGCGAAAGAATCTCTACCACCAAGTCAGGGCCGCCATGGATTCGGTCTTCGTGAATGATGACGGCTCTTGCATTACTGATAAACAGCAAGTCCGGCTGACGAACCCGGAGAGGTTCCTGCTGAACGATAACGTCTACGGGCGCGTAGAATATCTCGCCCAACCCGTGCTCAATGACGAATCGGTCAAGGGGCCGTAAAGTGCGCATCGAGGTTCTTTGGTGCTGGACATTGGGGGCGGCAGACATAATTACCTTACCGTCCACAATATCGAAGCGAGACATTGTTTCCGGTTCTTTCAGGTACTCTTCGTAAGTGAGGGGTTTGGTCTGTGTCGTGGTCATGCTCGGACCTCCTTGGCCTACGTCTCGCCGGAGCGGCGGGCGTCGGCGCGCCAGTCGTCGGGGCTGGGTTCTCGGTCAATGGCTACGTCCACCACCGCCGGCAGTCCCGACTCCCGCGCTTCCCGCAGGGCGTCCGGCAGATCGCGGGAGTCCTCGACGTGGACGCCGAAGGCGCCGAAGCCGCGGGCTATGGCGGCGTTGTCCGTCGGGTAGAACTCCGAGGCTATCTCTTGGCCGCGCGGCTGGTGGTCCAGTACCATGCCCAAGGCGTTGTCGTTGAACACCACGCAGGTCAGGGGCAGGTCGTACTGCATCGCCGTCGAAAGGGCGTTGACGGTCATCATATATCCGCCGTCGCCGGTGACGGCGGTCACCGGGCGGTTCGGGTATACCAGTTTCAGGGCGACAGCCGCTGGCAGCGCCCAGCCCATGCCCGCCGTCCCGCCGGGGCAGAAGAAGGTGGCTGGCTCCTGGGCTTGGTACAGGTGCGCCATCCAGGTACGGTTGTTGCCGGCGTCCAGCGCGAACACCGTGGAAGGGTCGGAGTTGGCGTGGAGCAGCGAGACCAGCCGCTGCGGAGTGACTGGAGAGCTGTCACGGTGCATTTCCGGGTCATCGTAGAAGCCCATCGTGTCTTTGCGCGCCGCCATCGAAGCCGTCCACTCGCTGCGCTGGGCCGCATTGGACTGGGCCGTCTCCTTGGATGCGACCACCAGTTGATTGAGAATGCTACCCGCGTCGCCCACCAGCCCCAGCTCCACCGGGAAGCTCCATCCGGCGTTGCGCTCGTCAATGTCAATCTGCACCACCCGCTGGCGGCGGGGGTCGAAAATGTCGGGCCGCTCGCGGATGGTTTCTTGGGAGCGCAACAGTGCGCCGACTACGATAACGGTGTCGGCTTCGCCCACTACGCGGTTGGCTACGGCCTGGCCGTAGGTGCCGACCATCCCGACCGACAGCGGATGCGTCTCGGCGATGGCGCTCTTTCCTTTATATGAGGTGGCGACCGGCATTCCCCAGAGTTCGGCCAATTCCTGCAACTGGGCGTGGGCTCGGGCAACGTGTACTCCGTTGCCCGCCACCAGAACCGGACGGCGCGACTCCGACAGCATCTCCACCACTCTCTGCACGTCCGACGGGGCGCTTTCCGGCTTGGCCGTGTTCAGGAATCCTGCGGCGTTGTGGATGAACGGCGGCGATTCGAGGTCCACCTGGCCGCCGATGGCCGCCGAGCGCATCACCACCGACGAAGGGCCGGGCCGCCCGCTGACGGCGTGCTTGATGGCTACTTGGGTCGCCAGCACCGCCTCCTTGGGGCTGGCGGCCAGCGCGGTGTACTTGCTCATCGACTTGAATATGTTGGGCAGGTCTATGCTTCCGTATTCCCCGGCCCCTGATTGGTTGGCGGGACGCTGCGCCGAACCCCCGTCTGAGGTGTCGGTTAGCACCAGCATCGGCGAACTGCTGAGCATGGCCTCCATGATGCCAAAGGTGGCGTTGGAGCCGATGAACAGCCCTTGCCCCATGACCACCGCCGGCTTGCCGGTGGCCCGTCCGTAGGCGTCGGCCATGATGGCGGCCACCTGTTCGTGCCGCACCAGGATGGTCTTGATGCGGTCTTCACGGCCATAGAGCAGTTGGAATATCTGCCCGGTGCCGCCGCCGGGTATGCCAAAGACATACTCAACACCGGCCTCCTCCAGGGTCTGGACAATCATCTCGCTAGCTGTCGGCATACTGCCTCCTGATGAGCCGCCTTTCTCCGGTATTCCTTATATATTAAGGAAGGCGCGGGGTATATTGGGGTATATTAAGGAAGGCGCGGGATTTTATCCGCCGCCGCCTGCGATTCGGATGATACCCTTGCCCCCTAAGACGGTCAAGGAAATGCACATCGGGAGCGCCGCGATGCGCTCCGCCCTTGACCGCCAACGGGGGCGGGCGTATCATCCGCCCATTCCGGCCCGTAGCTTGACGTAAAGACACAGGCGCGCGGGCAGTGGCCGGACCTGACATAAACACTACGGCGGGAGAGTAGTCATGAGAGGCGGGGATGCAGTTATCCATGCCCTGGAAAAAGAAGGTGTCCGATACATCTCCGGTTTCGCCGGTGGCGGAGAACTCCCGCTGTGGCCGGCGCTTCGGGCGTCGCCGACGATTCAGGTGTTTTCCGCCCGGCACGAGCGCATGGGCGTGGAAATCGCTGACGGATACGCCCGCGCCACCGGACAGGTCGGCGTAGCCCTGACCGGCACCGGGCCTGGGGCCACCAACACACTCACCGGAATCGCCGGAGCATACGCTGACAACATTCCGGTGTTGCTGCTGATGGGCCAGCATCCCTTGGGCAGCATGGGCCGGGAAATTCAGCAGGAAGTGCCTTCCAGCATTTTCGACAACTTCGTCAAGTGGAAAGGCACGATGTCGCGCATCGAGGACATACCGGCCATTATGCGCCGCGCCTTCACCAACCTGCGCTCCGGCTCGCCGGGGCCGGTGGTGCTGGAAATGCCGCAGGACGTGCTGCTGTCGGAGGCGCCCGACGAAATCCTGAACTACGAACCCGTCGGCCCCGGACGCCGGGCCGCGCCCGACGCCAGCGACATTGAACGGGCGGCCGAGATACTGCTCAACGCACGCCTTCCTATAATGAACGTGGGCGGCGGAGTGCTGGCGGCGGAGGCTTGGGACGAGGCGCTGGAGCTGGCCGAACTGCTGGCTATGCCCGTTGCCAGCACGCTGGTAGGCAAGGGAGCGTTCCCGGAAAACCATCCCCTTTCCTTGGGCGGCGGCGTATATCCCAAGAGCAAGTACGCCTCCGGCGCGGCGCTGGTTATGAACCGCAAGGCCGATGCCGTTCTGGCTGTCGGCAACTCCTTCCGCCTGCCCAACGCCACCGACGGGCGTCCCATCCCGCCGGGAGTCAGCCTGATTCACATAAACGCCGACTCCGGCGACCTCAACAAGATATACCAGGCCGACGTGCCCATCTTGGCCGACGCCAAGCTGGCCCTCCGCAGCCTCATTGACGCAGTGCGCGACCGGATGGGGCCGGGCGGCCCACCCTCCGCGGCCAACCGGGAAGAGTTAGTGGCCGAGATTCGGGAGGCCCGGGCCAAGTGGCTTGGCGAATGGGAGTCAACCTTTAACGACGACTCCGTTCCTACCAACGGCTACCGGGTGGTCCAGGAGCTTCTGAAACTGGTGGACCCCGACCGCACCATTGCCCTGCATGACGCTGGCGGCAGCCGGGGCTACCTCTCGCCCTTCTGGCCTGCCACCAAACCGCGCAACTACATTGGCATGGGCGGCATGGCGGCGATGGGCTGGTCCATGGCTGCCGCCATCGGTGTCAAGCTGGGACGCCCAGATCACCTAGTGTTCAACGTGCTGGGCGACGCATCCTTCGGCATGGTGGGCATGGAACTGGAAACGGCCGTCCGCATGGGGCTGCCGACGCTTACCGTGGTGCTGAACAACGGCGGCACCGGCGGTGGGCTGATGGCTATGGCCCGCGACAACGCCGCGCCTCCGGCGATGGCCGAGCTTGGAGGAAACTTCTCGATGGTGGCCCAAGGCCTCGGCGCTCACGCCGAGCGGGTGGAGCATCCGTCGGAACTTCCCGACGCCTTCCGCCGCGCCATCGCCGCCACCGAGA
Source organism: Dehalococcoidia bacterium (assembly GCA_965249065.1). GTDB lineage: Bacteria > Chloroflexota > Dehalococcoidia > Lucifugimonadales > UBA3495 > VXOI01. The sequence continues at coordinate 829,039 of CBDFLG010000002.1, forward strand.
ACGGGCAGGCCGCGCTGGTCGAGGTCGCCATCCGCCCTATGCCTACCCCCGAAACCCGCGAGGACTGGACGCTGTAGGCGAAATTCAGTAAATCCCCTAGCCCTCTCTCAGAGGGCTAGGGTGAGAGCGTATCCGGCAGGGTGATAAGGAGCATCCAGTGAAAAGCATCGAAATTGACCGCAGCAAGCGGCTGAAGGAAGAGCCGGAGAAGGGACATAACCGCTGGCACCCTGACATCCCTCCCATCCTGGAGGCCGCCCCCGGCGAAGAGGTCTTGCTGGAAACCCGCGACGCTTCCGACGGCCAGATGCACCCAGCGGTGGCCGTGGCCGACTTCGACCGCTTCGACGCCAAAGTGGCCCATCCGCTGACCGGCCCGGTTTACGTGGCCGGCGCAGAGCCCGGCGACTTGCTGGAGATTGAGTACGTCGACATAATGCCCCAGCCCTACGGATGGACCCGCAACCGGCCCGGCGCGGGCTTTCTGCGCGACCTGTTCCAGGAGCCCTACGCAGTTCACTGGCAAATCAGGGACGGCTGGGCTACATCGGAGCAACTGCCCGGTGTGCGAATCCCGAACGGCTCCTTTATGGGCACTGCCGGTATCGCGCCGTCCCACGAGCAGATGGAGGCGTGGGCCCGGCGGGAGGCCGACTTGGTGCGGAGGGGCGGGACGGCCGCACCGCCCGACCCGGAAGACGCCGTACCCGCTGCTGGCGCCATCGCCGCTGAGGGCCTTCGGACGATCCCGCCCCGGGAGAACTGCGGCAATGTGGACGCCAAGCAGTTGACCAAAGGCTCCCGGCTGCTGATTCCGGTGAACGTCCCCGGCGCTCTCTATTCCTGCGGCGACGGCCACTTTGCCCAGGGCGACTCGGAATGCTGCATCACCGCCATCGAGATGGGGGCCAGCGCCGTGGTGCGGTTCCACCTACACAAGGGGGAGGCGGCGCGACATAACATCCGTTGGCCCCGCTATGCCCACCCCGGCTACTTCCTGCCGCCGGAGTGGGCCGCGCCCCGCAACTTCATCGCCACCATGGGAATGCCCATCCGCGACGACGGTACCCAAGAGGGCGAAGACCTGACCCTGGCCGCCCGCAACGCCCTGGTCAACATGATTGAGCTGCTCCAGGAGCGGGGCTGGAGCCGCGAGCAGGCCTACGTCATTTGCAGCGTGGCGGTAGACCTCAAGATCAGCAACGCAGTGGACCTTCCCAACGTAACCGTTTCCGCCTTCCTGCCGGAGGACATTTTTCAGGCCTAGGCGCATGGAAGACTGCGCGATGCGGAACGATACCCGCAAGGGCCTCCCGTGGTAAAGAGAAAGCGGCTCACGTTAGCGTGAGCCGCTTTTTTCGAGTCTGAAAAAGTCCCGCCGGGCAGGTTAACCTATGCGCTTCACTTCTACCACTTCGTCGCGGGATACTGCTATGCGCCTTACACTTATACCGAGTTTGAGAAGCCAGTAGCCCAGCGTAGCCTTGCTTACCCCCAATTCCTCGGCGGTCGCTGAAAGACCAACCTCGTTGACCTTTTCAGGGAGAAGCCGCTCCAAGGGCCGCTGATGTTCCTCTTCTACACGCATCATCAGCTTTGTTTTTCTCGCCACAGCGTGCCTCCTTTAGTTGCCTGCACAAACTTACCCTTCAGTGAAACTTACGGTATCACGGGCATGGCAAGGTGTCAAGCATTTGCCGGATATTTTCCTAAACGCATTTAAGAAACATTTAGGCAAATCTTAACATCGGGCCTAATCAGGGTCGCTGCCAGCCTCCTATTGCCCAGTTCGTTTATCCAGTCTGTATATGCAGGCGTTCGGGTGGCCTTATTTACGGGCCGCTCCGTCCGCTCGTCTCCTGACCCCGGAACGCCGGTCGCCGGTTTATTTCGAGCTGTCCGAGTTCCGGGTTATTTGACACCCGGAAGGCTGCCCAATAAGCTCTCCGTACTAATTTCAACATAACATGAGGAAGCGATATGCAGGCACCAACTATCCGGGATGTGTACCGAGCCAGGCGGACCATAGCGCCCTACTTTCAGCGTACCCCCCTGCATTACTCAATGGGCCTCAGCGAGTTTCTCGACGCAGAGGTATTTATAAAACACGAAGAGCACCTGCCCTTGGGAGCCTTCAAGTCCCGGGGTGGAATAAACCTGTTGTCCAATCTCAGCATTGAAGAACGGCAGCGGGGACTGATAACGGCCTCCACCGGCAATCATGGCCAGTCCATAGCCAGCGCCGGGCGCGAATTCGGGGTGCGGGTGCTTATAGGGCTTCCGGAAAACGCTAACCCGGTTAAAGTAGCGGCAATGCGGAAACTCGGGGCAGAGTTGATCTTCCACGGAGAAACCTTCGACGATGCCAGGGAGCACTCCGAGCGGCTGGCCTTGGAAGAAGGATACCGCTACGTCCATGCCGTAAACGAGCCGCTTCTAATCGCCGGAGTCGGCACTGCATCGCTGGAAATCATCGAGGACCTGCCAGATGTTGACGTAATGCTGCTGCCGCTGGGTGGCGGTTCCGGAATTGCAGGCGCCTGCATCGTTGCCAAGGCCATTGACCCCTCCATCCAAGTCTACGCAGTCCAGTCAGAGGCCGCCCCGGCCGCCTATCTGTCATGGAAGCAAGGAGAGCTGGTTCAGGCCCCCATGGAGACCTTCGCCGAGGGGGTAGCAACCAAATCCGGCTATGAACTGCCCCAGCGCATCATGGCGGAGTCGCTTGACGACTTCCTGCTGGTCAGCGATAACGATATTCGTCGAGCAATAGGGCTCTTGGTGGAGAAAGCCCACACTTTGGCCGAACCGGCAGGGGCAACGGCGCTGGCCGGGGCGGTGAAGCACGCCGAGCGCCTACGCGGAAAGAGGGTCTCCATTACCGTCAGCGGCGCCAACATTACCGCCGAACGTCTGGCCGAGGCTATTAAAGTGTACCAGGACGGCCAATCTTAGCACTACACGTGTAGCGGATCAGGAAAACGAAGAGGTGAAGTGTACCAAAATGTACCAGAGCCTAGTCGAATGTAATACACCGGAGCGTTGTAGAGGTATAAGGGTACTACACTTTTGCGGCGAGACAGAAGACCAGCGCGGCGTTACCTTTCCGCGAAGTACCTCGCCAGTTCATCCCGGTGAAACACCGGCAAGGGTACTTCTTCGCCCTGGCGCGTAAACAAGACGAGTCCCTCTTCCGCCGGAAGCATTTGGCCTATTTCCCAAGCATTGATACCCGCCCGTTCCAAAGCGTGTAACAGCTTTGGAACGTCGGGAGCGGGGAGCGTAATCACCAGTGTACCGGATGCCAGAAGACCTAGAGGATGCAGCCCCAGGGCGTTGCACACTTCGGCGGTTTCCGGCAGCACCGGTACACTATCCTCCTCGATCGCCAGCCCCAAGCCCGACGCTGCCGCGACCTCGTGCAGTGCAGTTATCAGGCCCCCTTCAGTAGCATCGTGCAATGAGTGTACCGGCGCTTGTGCAATGGCTATCCGGGCTTCGGGTAGTACACTTATTCCCGGCAAGTCGAGTAACGCGGCGCTTCTTTCGACTACACTTTCGTAAACACCGGCCTGCTTCAGGGCGTCCCCGTGGTCCCTCGCCAGCAGAGCAGTGCCCTCGACCGCCAGTCCCTTGGTAACGACAATGCTATCCCCCTCCTGGGCGCCGCCGGTGGTTATCAGCTGGTTGCGCTCGACCTCTCCCAGCATCGTTCCCATGACGATTGGTCGCTGGATTCCCTGGGTCACCTCGCTGTGCCCGCCAATCAGGGTCACTCCCAGCTCGCGGCAGCCGGCCACAACGTCGTCGAACATCCGTGCGGCGTCGTCGGGGGTGAACCACTCCGGGGCCAGCAGCGTCGCTAGGAACCAGAGCGGGGTTGCCCCGGTGCAGGCCACGTCGTTGGCGCAGACCTGTACCGCATACCAGCCGGCCCGCTCGGCGGCGAAAGTCACCGGGTCGCTCTTCGCCACCAGCAGCCGGTCGCCAAAGTCCAGCGCCGCCGCGTCTTCGCCCACCCGCGGCCCCAGCAAAACCCGCGGGTCATCCGAGCCGGCCGAGGCGAGCAGCCGCTCCAGCAGTTCCGGGGGGAATTTTCCGATGTCCATTGGCCTCTCCTGATTTCTGGTTGTCCTCTAACCCGTCATTCCCGCGAAAGCGGGAATCTGTCCTGCCTTGCCGCCGGTGCCTCGCCCGGTGCCTCGCCATTCCGGAGAGGCGAACTCCGGGAGTTTGCCAGTCTTTGACATAGCCGGGGCCGTTTGCTATATTTGTTTGCGCCGAATCCTGCTGGGCCAGGGGTTTGGTCATCGCTCAGGTGGGGCGTTCGTCTAGCGGCCCAGGACACCGCCCTCTCAAGGCGGAGATCAGGGGTTCGAATCCCCTACGCCCTACCAACTCCCTCTCGCAAGCTCTTCTTCCGCCAGCTTCTTCGCCATTTGCAGCGTCTCTACCAGTTGCTCCATTGACAGCCGCCCGGTGTTGGTGTTGCGTGGGCTCGGGTGATAGCAGGCGACAATCATCGGCAGCCCCAGCCCAAAGCGGTAGACCTCTCCATGCCGGAACTTGCCCCGGGGCCGCTCCTCTGCCATATCCGCCACAGCCTTGAGCGCCGCCTGGAATGCGATTTGCCCCAGAGCCAGCACCACCCGCAGGTTGGGCAGCAGGCGCATTTCCCTCATCAGATAAGGAAGGCAGGTCCGCTGCTCGTCCGGCGTGGGGCGGTCCTGCGGCGGCACGCAGCGCACCGCCGCGCCGACGTAGACTCCGGTGTATTGCAGACCGTCGTCCCTATGGTCCGATATTGGCTGATTGGCCAGGCCGGCCTCGTGCATTGCTTTGATAAGGAAGGTGGCCGATGCGTCGCCGGTGAACACCCGTCCGGTGCGGTTGCCGCCGTGGGCCGCCGGGGCCAGCCCCAGAGCCATCAGCGCCGCCGCCGGGTCGCCGAAGCTGGGAACCGGCTTGGCCCAGTAGTCCCAAGCAGCATAGGACGCCCGCTTCGTCTCGCCTATCCGCTCGCGGTTCGCCACCAGCCGTGGGCAGCGGCGACAAGCGATAATCTCATTGGTAAGCTCCAACAGCTCCGCCTCTGCCGCCCGCCGCCGCTTGTCCGCTTCAACTGTCATCGCCCCTTCCTTGATAAAGAGATTCGAGACTCCTCACCGGGGCGCGCCCGTTTGCGCCGGCTTCAACCCGCCACTTCAGCCTCGCCAATTGTCCTCAATTGTCCTAATGTATAATACGCGGCAATAGGAGCCGGGGCGACACGGCTGGCTCCACGCCGGAACTCCAGTCATACGGCATTAACGGCAAGGACATCATGGCGGAGGTAGAAAATGATTGAACAGGAACGGCTGGTCAACTCCTTCTGTGAGTTGGTCAAGATTGACAGCCCGTCGGACGAAGAGGAAGAGGTAGCCCAACATCTTACCGGGCGGCTGGAGGGGCTCGGCTTCACCGTAGAGCGCGACGCTCACGGCAACCTGATTGCCTCCGAAGAGGGTGCCGACCCGCTGATGCTGTCGGCCCACATGGACACCGTGGAGCCAGGCCGGGGCATCAAGCCCGAGGTTCAGGGGGACCGGATCGTGTCCGATGGCACCACGATTTTGGGCGGCGACTGCAAGGCCGGCTTGGCCGCCATCATGGAGAGTCTGGAAAGCGTGGCCCAAGACGGCAGCCCCCGCCGCCCGGTGCAGGTGGTGTTCACCCGGGGCGAGGAAATCGGGCTGGTCGGCGCGGCCAACCTGGATTACTCCATGATTCGCTGCCGCGAGGCCGTGGTGTTCGACGGCAACGGGCCGGTCAACACCATCACCGGCGCCAGCCCCACATATATGAAATTCGACGTAAACATCACCGGGCGCGGCGCCCATGCCGGCGTCGAGCCGGAAAAGGGCCTGTCCGCCATCCGCATCGCTTCCGAGATTATCAACGACCTGCCCAACGGCAGGCTGGACGAAGAAACGACCTTCAACGTCGGCCTAGTGACCGGCGGTACGGTTCGCAATGCCGTTCCGGTGGAGGCCAGCTTCGGCGGCGAATTCCGCAGCCATAACACCGAGACCATCGAACTCCTGCGAATGCAGGTTGCCCAGTCGCTGCGCAAGGCGCGGGAGAAGTACCAAGAGGCCACCATCCGGGAGGAACTGGAGATGATGTTCCAGATGTACCTCCTGGACCCCAACGAGGCCATTGTGCAACTGGTGACCAACCAACTGCGGAATATGTCGCTTGCCCCGGACATCCGCCCTTCCGGCGGCGGCACCGACGCTAACGCCATGCGGCTCAACGGCGTGCAGTGCGTGGTGGTCGGCATGGCCACCAACGAAATGCACACGGTCAACGAATACGTCGTCATACCCGACATGATGGCAGCCGCCCGTTTCTGCCAGAACTTGCTGACCATCAACCAGCGGGCCCGGGCGTAGCCAAAACCATCCAGCCCTCTCCCATCAAAGGAGAGGGCATTTTAGAGAGGCGAAAATGAACGGCGCTGAACTGAAGCAGACACTAAAGGAAGGCGGCCGGGTATTCGGTACGATGATCACCCACGGACGCAGCCCACGCTGGGTGCCGGTGCTGTCCGGCGTTGGGCTGGACTACGCGGTCATCGACACCGAACACAACCCCCGCAGCCGGGCCGAGCTGGGCGACTACCTAGCCATGTTCAACACCAGCGGAGTGGTGCCCATCGTCCGCATTCCCATCCCCGATTCTCATTACGTGACCATGGCGATGGACGCCGGAGCGCAGGGCGTGCTGGCCCCCTACTGCGAGACGGTGGAACAGGTGCGGGAGGTGGTGGCCGCCGCCAAGTGGCGCCCGCTGAAAGGCGAAGCCGTGGACCGCGTGGTGGAGTCCGGCGAGCATATCAGCCAAGCCACGCGCGCCTACCTGGAAGAGCGCAACCGCAACAGCATCGCCATCATCGGCATCGAGAGCGTTGCCGCGGTGAACAACCTCGAAGCGATCCTGGACGTTCCCGGCATCGACGGCATCTTTGTCGGCCCCAATGACATGAGCATATCGCTGGGCTTCCCCGACCAGTACGACCGCCCGGAATACCAGCAGACGGTGAAGCGCGTCATTGACACGTCGGAGGCCAGGGGCATTGCGACGCTGGTGCATCACCAGTCAACGGAGCTTTCGACTTACTGGATTGAGCAAGGGGCCAGGTTCGTGCTGCACGGCACCGACCGGCGGGCATTGACCGAAGGATTCAGCGCGGACTTCAGCAAGCTGCGGGCCAAGGCTGGTTAAGAATTCCCTTCCCCGCTTGGACAGGCCCGATTTCATCGAGGCTCTCGGCGCAGCCGGAGGTTAAGGTGGGGGCGTCCCCCGCTCCCACCGTTCCCGCAGGGACTCGACATAAATGCGGTCGTAATCGCCGTAGTGGGCGTTTCCGGAAGTCTCGCCCAATAGTTCAGCCCAGAGATATTCCACGTCCTGCCACTGGATAGGGTAGGGCGGCTGGTCGAAGAAGGCCGCCACCGCGTCGAAGTGACTTTCGCCCTGCGGACGGGTGACGTAGCCCATCATCTGGAAGTTGTCGTAGGTGTTGCCGAAGTCGGACACGAACCGGCCCTTCATTGCGGCCACTATCACGTAGGTAGGCATGGTTCGACTAGCTCACCATGAACGGAAGCAGAAAGCCCTTGGCGAGCGGAAGCAGGAAGCCCTCCACCCTCCCGGTGAAGGGCTTTTCTACTACTTCCTTTCTACTTCTTGAGGATGTGGACGGTGGTGACGTCTCCGGCCCCGGAGCATTGTGCCACGCCAACGCGGGCGCGGGCGACTTGGCGCGGGCCGGCTTCCCCACGCAGTTGCGTCACCGTCTCGTGAATCATGCGGATGCCGGATGCGCCGAAGGGGTGTCCCATTGCCAGCAGTCCCCCGTCGGTGTTCGTCGGTATGTCGCCGTTCAGCGCCGTTCGGCCCTCCACCGTGGCCTGCCAGGCCTCGCCGAAGGGCGCGAGGTGCAGCGACTCAATCTGTTGTAACTCGCCGATGGTGGCGGCGTCATGGACTTGGCACAAGTCAACGTCTTCCGGCCCCAGCCCGCTCATCTCGTAGGCTTGCAGGGCGGCGGGTTCGGTGCGGTAGGGGCTGAATGCCGAATGGTCGGCGCCTCGCCCGTTGTATTCGCCGGAAGTAAGCACCGCGGCAGCGATGGACACCGCCCGGCTCTCGTCTATGCCGTACTGCGCCAGCGACTCGCGGGCGCACAGGACGGCCGCGGCCGCGCCCTCGCTGGTGGGGCAGCACTGGAAGAGGGTCAGCGGGTCGGCTATCAGCCGCGATTGCAACACTTCCTCCAGCGAATAGGTGTCCTTGCGGTGGGCGTAGGGATTCAGGGTCGCGTTCTGCCGCGCCTTGACCGAGACTTGGGCCAGGGCCGTGGCCGGCGCCCCGGTTTCTTCCATGTAGCGGCGGGCGCGCAGGGCGTAACCGGCCATCATGTGGTCGCCGCCGATGTACCGCTCCGGCGCGTCTTCCGGGGTCACCGTCACCGGGCCGCGCGGCACCTTCTCGGCCCCGAAAGCCAAGGCCATGTCGTAGATGCCGGTGGTGATTCCCCAGTACGCTTGCCAGAAGGCGGTTGAGCCGCTGGAGCAGGCGTTTTCCACGTTGACGATAGGCACCCCGGTAAGTCCCAGCTTGGACAGCGTGGTCTCTCCCAGCGACATACCGTGATAGTAGACGTGGCCGAAGTAGGCGATGGGTATGTCCCGCCAACGCACCCCTGCGTCTTTCAGCGATTCAACCACCGCCTCAAGCGCCAGGTCGCTGAGGTCCTTGTCGCGAAAGCGCCCGAAGGGGTGCAGGCCTACCCCGGCCACCACCACCTCACGCCCGGAACGTAACTGCGCCACTGCATCGACCTCCGCGAAAAGTTTCCTCTTCCTCTGAAAAGGGTCGTGGGAAAAGGATCGTGGGAAAAGGGTCATGGGAAAAGGGTCGTGGAAAATCCCTCTCCTTGCATCGGAGAAGGCTACGGTGAGGGTGTTCCCCGCGAAGTGGGCCGCCACTTGTAGACCAGCTTATCCTCGCCGCCTTCTTGTGCCGGCACCGCCTGAATCGCCAGCTCCACAGGCATACCGATGGCGAGGGCGGACTGATCGCAGTCGATTACTTCCGCCAAGACTTGAGGGCCGGAGGGCAGTTCCACCTGTCCGAGTATGTACGGCACTTCCCCCGGCCATCCGGCCGGGGGAATCCGAACGATGGTATAGCTGAAAAGCGTGCCTTCTCGTCCCAGGTCAACTGGCTCCACTTCAAACGAGGTGCAGGACTGGCAGAACGTCGCCGGGCCGAAGACCATGACGCCGCACTCCCGGCAGCGGAACCCGATGAGCGTTCCCTCGGAACCCGCTTCGTCCGTGATTTTCAGTCGCCTGGGATCAACTGATTCAGACATGATGATTCAGGTTAATCTCGTGCCTATACGGTGTCAACCGCATTCAACTGCGGAGACTGCAATATACGCGGAAGGCCCGGTGATTTCGCCGTGTCTGCTATACTCGTTCCGGCCACCGCCATCGGATCCTGTGTATAGGAAATGGGCCGCACTTGAGCGCCGCAGAGACAAGGATTCCACCTGCCTCAACCGGATATAACATCACCGCCGCCGTTCGCTGCCTTCGAGAGGGCGGCGTTGCCGCTATTCCTACTGATACTCTCTATGGATTGGCAGCCGACGCTCTCAACACTGACGCCATCGAGCGAGTGTTTGCCATCAAGGAGCGGCCTGATGGCATGGCCTTGCCGGTGTTGCTTGCTGGCTTGGAACAGTTGCCGTCGGTGGCCGCGGACATTCCCCCTGTCGCCCTCGTCTTGGCGGAGGCTTACTGGCCCGGCCCGCTGACTCTGGTGCTGCCGCGAGCCGACGCCCTGCCCCCTCGCCTGACCGCCGGGGCCGACACTGTGGCGGTGCGCGTCCCGGCGCATCCGGTCCCCCGCGAGCTTGCCCGGCTGCTGGGCCGCCCGATTACCGGCACCAGCGCCAACATCAGCGGCGCGCCCGATCCCCAGACCCTGGAGGAACTCGACCGTCAGGTTGGCCGACGGGTAGACTGCGTAGTAAGCGCCGGGCCTGCTCCGGCTGGCACAGCGTCCACCATCGTTGACCTGAGCGGCGAATCGCCCCGGCTGATACGCGAGGGCGCCATCCCGTTCTCCAAGATTGCGGCTCTCCTGAACACCCATTAAATTAGTGACTATGATTACCAGATATGATGAATACCGGCAGGCGGTGGAAGAGGAACTGCGCGACGTGTTCGACGGGCGCGAGGGCTTCCTCTACAACCTGCTGCGCTATCACTTGGGCTGGGTTGACCAGCATGGAACGCCGCAAGACGGCGGGCCGCCGCTACACTTTCAAGGGGCGGTGGCGCTGGTCTGCTGCGAGGCCTTGGGCGCCGAATTCCGTGCGGCCCTGCCGGCGGCGGCCGGCGTTGAATTGGTGCATCACTTCACCCTGGTTCACGGAGAGGTACAGGCCGGACGGGCCGAGTCTGTGGACCGGCCCGGCATCTGGTGGGTCTGGGGGCCGGCGCAGGCCATCAACGCCGGCGACGGTTTGCACGCCTTGGGGCGCACCGCCATAATGCGGCTCGCCCGGCGTGGGGCCTCTCCCGAGCGTGTGCTGCGCGCCGTCCGTTCGCTGGATTCGGCCTGCCTCATGCTGTGCGAAGGGCAATACCTGGACCTGGAGTTTCAGGACCAGTTGATGGTGACCGACGCCGCCTATCTTGAAATGGTTAACCGAAAGGCCGGCGCGCTGACCGGCTGCGCCGCAGAGGCCGGCGCGCTGGCCGCAGGGGCCTCCAACGCCCAATGCGACGCCCTCCACGAGCTCGGAGTCAAGCTGGGCGCCGCCTGGCAGATTGCCCGCGACACCGGCGACATCTGGGGCGAGCGGGGCGACGGCATGACCGCCAGCAACATCATCGCCAAGAAGAAGAGCCTGCCCCTGATTCACGCCCTTGACCACGGCAGCCTGTCGGCCAAGCGGGAGTTGGGCGCAATCTATATGAAGCGAGTCCTGGACCCAGAGGACGCCTCGCGGCTGATTGCCATCCTCGACGAGACCGGCGCCCGCGCCGCCGTCGAGGGCCGGGCGCGGCAACTGATGGAGGATGGTCTCGCCGCCGCGACGGGCGCAGTATCTTCCGATGGTATGGGTTTGCTCCGCGAGCTGGGCGAGTGGGCCCTGGAGGGCGGCCGCTGATCTCCGTTAAGCATCCTTTCCTATCCTAATGGCGCAACAAGAACTAACAGGGAGGCGTAACACCGGTGGTTAAGCGCAGTCTGTCGCAACTCGACGTAACCGGCAGCCGGGTATTGGTGCGGGTTGATTTCAACGTGCCTATCGAGCAGGGAATCGAAGCCATCGCCGGTTACGACCAGCGTCTCCGCGCCACCCTGCCCACCATCCGGCACCTCATTGACCGAGGCTGCCGGACGATTCTCTGCTCCCATTTGGGACGGCCCAGAGGGAAAGTTGACGATTCGCTGCGCCTCGCTCCGATAGGCGACCGGCTGGCCTTCCTGCTGGAGCATCCGGTCAACAGCTTGCCCCTGGATGAATCCGGGAAAATTACCGGGCCGGAGGTGCACGCCGCCATTGCCGGAATGTCCCCCGGCGATGTCGTGCTGCTGGAAAACCTGCGCTTCGATGACGGCGAGGAAGCCAACGACCCCGCTTTTGCTCAATCATTGGCCGCGCTGGCCGACTGCTTCGTGATGGACGCCTTCGCCGTGGCCCACCGCGCCCACGCCTCCACCGTCGGCGTTACCGGATACCTGCCCTCGGCGATGGGCTTATTGGTGGAGAGGGAAATCAGCTCCATGGGCCGCGCCCTGGAGTCTCCGGAGAAGCCTCTGGCCGCGCTGATGGGCGGCGCAAAGGTCAGCGACAAGATTCTGTTGCTGGAGAATATACTGGACAAGCTGGACCACCTGTTTATCGGCGGCGGAATGTGCGTGACCTTCCTGAAGGCTCAGGGCCACAGCGTCGGGGCGTCTCAGGTGGAGGAAGACCGGCTGGAGTTCGCCCGCAAGATGCTGGACGCCGCCGCCCAACGCGGTATTGCGGTGCATCTGCCGGGTGAAGTGGTGGTCGCCAGCGAGTTCGCGCCCGACCCTGCCGAGGTCCAGGTGACGCCCGCCGACGGCGTGCCGGAAGGCGGCATCATTATGGACATCGCACCCTCCGCCGCCCGGCAGTTCGCCAGCGAGTTGCAACAGTGCCGCACCGTCATCTGGAACGGGCCGATGGGCGTATTCGAGATGCCCCGGTTCAGTGAAGGCACCCGGGTTGTGGCGCAAGGCATCGCCGAGGCGCCGGACATAACCAGCGTGGTCGGCGGCGGCTCCACCGCCGAGACCGTGGAAGCCCTGGGGCTTATGGACCGCATGACCCACGTATCCACCGGCGGCGGCGCATCGCTGGAATTCCTGGGCGGTATCGAGCTGCCCGGCATCGCCGCACTGCCGGATGCGCAATGAGAAGCTGCGGAAAACTTGAACGATCCATGCCGTCCACATTCCGCACTCCACGTTGAATAAGGAGACCCGATGATTGACGTCGAAGAACTGCGCGATTGCTACATCAATACGCCGTCGAAGATGGTCCTGCTGGTGGTGGATGGTTTGGGCGGACTGGCCCACCCGGACACCGGCCTTTCTGAGCTGGAAACGGCCAGCCTTCCCAACCTCGACGCCCTAGCCCAAGAAAGCGCCTGTGGACTGACCACGCCGGTGCTGCCTGGCGTGGCTCCGGGCAGCGGCCCCGGCCACCTGGCCCTGTTCGGCTACGACCCGCTGAAGCACATGATTGGCCGGGGGGCGCTGGAAGCTCTGGGCATAGACGTAGAGCTTCAACCCGGCGACGTGGCCGCCCGCGGCAACTTCTGCACCGTGGACTCCGGCGGGCTGCTGCTCGACCGTCGCGCCGGGCGCATTCCCACCGAACTCAGCGCTCCAATCTGCGAACGGCTCGACCGCATCGAACTGGAAGGCGTGCAGGTGGACGTTTTCCCGGTGCAGGACTACCGCTTTGTGCTAAGGCTGCGCGGCGAGGGGCTGTCGGAAGCCGTGACCGAGACCGACCCGCAGCAGACCGGCGTTCCCGCCCTGCCGGTGCGCGCCCTGAACGACAGCGCCGAGAAGACGGCAGGGCTGGTCAACCAGTTTGTGGAAAAGGCGGCGCATCTGATGTCGGAGGAAGACCGCGCCAATATGCTGCTGCTGCGCGGTTTCGCCCAGATGCCCAGCCTGCCGCCCATGGGCGAAGTCTACCGGATGAACCCTGCCGCCATCGCCGCCTATCCCATGTATCGCGGGCTGGCCACCGTGGCCGGAATGAAGGTCATCCCCACCGGTCGTCACTTCGCCGACGAAGTGGAGACCATGCGCCGGAACTTCGATTCCCACGATTTCTTCTTCATCCACTACAAGCCAGCCGATGCCGCCGGAGAGGATGGCGACTTCGACGCCAAGGTGCAAAGGCTGGAAGAACTGGACCCGTTGATTCCGGCCATCCGGGAGCTGGCCCCCGACGTGTTTATGGTGGCCGGCGACCACGCCACCCCGTCCATCACCGCCGGGCATAGCTGGCACCCGGTGCCTTTCCTGCTCAACTCGCGGCTGACCCGGGGCGAAGGAATCCCCACCTTCGATGAACGCGCCTGCCGCCAAGGTTCCATCGGCAGCATTCCCGCCACCAACGTGATGCTGCTGGGGATGTCCCACGCCGGCAAGATGGCCAAATACGGCCCATAACGGCAACCGCCTCTCATCCGCCCTCTCATCCGAAGGGGAGAGGGAGAAATTTCAACGATACTATTCCCATAGGGAGTACACGCCATGCCCCGCTCCATAGTCGCCGGAAACTGGAAGATGAACACCACGCTGGAAGAGGCTGCCGCGCTGGCCTCCGATGTCGTAACCGGGGCCGCCGGTTCCGGCGGCGTGGAGCTAATCCTCTGCCCGCCCTTCATCTCGCTGGCGGCGGTGCGCCGCGCCGTGTCCGGCACCTCGGTCCGGGTCGGCGCGCAGAATATGCACTTCGAGTCCGCCGGAGCGTTCACCGGCGAGGTGTCCGCCCCGATGCTCAGCAGCCTGTGCCACTACGTCATCATCGGCCACTCCGAGCGACGCCAGTTGTTCGGCGAGACCGACGAGACGGTCAACCGCAAGGTGCACGCCGCTCTCGACGCCGGACTGCGCCCCATCGTCTGCGTCGGCGAGACCCTGGGGCAGCGGGAAGACGGCCAGGCCGCCGATGTGGTGGGAGGCCAAGTGCTGGCCGGAGTGGCCGACGTGGCTGACATAACGGACATAGTGGTCGCCTACGAGCCGGTGTGGGCCATTGGCACCGGCCGGGCCGCCACGCCGGAAATCGCCGAAGAAATCATGGGCGGGGCAATCCGCGACGCTTTGCGCGACCTCTTTGGCGACAATGGCGACTCCGTGCCGCTTCTCTACGGCGGCAGCGTCAACCCCGGCAACGCCGCCGCCTTTGCCGCCCAGCCCAGCATCCACGGCGCGCTGGTGGGCGGCGCCAGCCTCCAGGCCGACCAGTTCCTGCAAGTAGCCGCCGCCGTCGCCGGAGCGAAGGGATAACTTCTCGCCCCAGGGCGGGAGGCTGCCCCGTGCTAAAATTGCTAAGGAGCGGCAATGCAGGAAACCGAACGGGTGGCAGCCATCTTCGCTGACCCATTGGAGAACACCATTTCAGACATCGGCGACACCGCCGACTACATCCGCGACGCCGAGCGGCTGGCCGCGGGCGAGGGTCGGTGATGCCTAACGCCCTGTTCTACGGCGACAACCTGCCCCTGCTGCGGGCTAAAACCCCAGCAAGGGAGTAACTAAGAAAGTGCCGCATGAAGAATTCGCCCAAATTTTGGCTTTGCCCCATGAGCAAAGGGGTGTGGAGTTTAAAAGCCCAGGCCCTTCATCCAACAGGAGGCTCTTCGCGCAGATTGTCAAAGCAGTATTGGGAATGGCCAACCGCCGAGACGGAGGGTTAGTGGTCATCGGCATCGTGGATACAGGAAGAGCGCTTCAGCAGGTTGGCGTCAGCGAATCTGATCTGGCTACATGGAGATACGACGATGTGGCCGACCGCATCGCTGCCTATGCTGACCCAAGCGTTTCCTTCGACCTAGAAATACGGGAGTATAATGGTAGGCGGTACGTAGTCCTTCAGGTGGAAGAGTTCGCCGACGTTCCGGTCTTATGCAAGAGGGCTTACGACAACGTGCTGCGGGATGGTGGCTGCTATGTAAGAACCCGCCGTAAGCCTGAAACGACTGAGATACCGACGCAAGCCGATATGCGAGACCTGCTTGACCTGGCAATAGAAAAGGGAGTAATACGGTATCTTCGTCGAGCCCAAGAGGTAGGGATGCTGGTAACTCCGGCGATTATCTCATCAGCTACCGACCAGCAACGATTTGACGAACAGCTAGGTGACTTGAGATGAGTAAAGTTCTGGAAAAGATAAGGTCCCGCGGCTATTGGAAGATGATTATTCGTCCAGGCACTTTTGTTGAGAAGCGGATTGAAAATTTGCCCAGTCTGTACTACCTGCTCCTGAGAACCTCTGTTGAGGAGCGCGGATTGGGTTTCCCCAATCTTGGTTCCGATATCACGGTTCAATGGCACGAGGACTGGATCAGTCAAGAGTTTGATTGGGAGCAGTATCTGGAGACATGGAGATTTTTTCAAAGCGGCCAGTTTGTTGACCTCAGAGGGATGGCTGAGGATTGGCGGGACAAATCCCTTCTGTTGACTCAGCGCCCTAATTGGGCGCCCGGCCAATTCCTTGGAGTAGAGGACATAGTAGACCAATATACCGAAGTCTTCGAATTCGCCTCAAGGCTGGCATTCACTGGGGCCGGCGACGAAGAGATGCACCTGAAGATAAGTATCCATGGAATTAAAGGACGGAGACTTGCCGCCAGAACCTTCCCTGAAGGGGATTCTTACTTTAAGACATTGGGACCAGCCGTAATAGATGATCTCCTATACAAGGTTGATCTTCCCAAAGCTGAGCTGGTCTCGAAACCCAGAGAACTTGCGCTGGAACCGGCCGCCAAGCTGTTGCACCGATTTGGTTGGAAACCTAGCGTTAATGCACTTCGGGATATACAGAGCGAACTGTTCCAAGTTCACCCTTTCGCAACCAGGTGAATATGGCGACCTCAATTTAGTTGCCAAGGGAAGAAGCTGATGCCTAACGCCCTGTTCTACGGCGACAACCTAGCGGTGCTGCGGGAGCATGTGGCCGATGAGTCGGTGGATTTGGTGTACCTGGACCCGCCGTTCAACTCCAACGCCTCGTACAACGTGCTGTTCCGCGAGAAGAGCGGCGAGGAATCCCCGGCCCAGATTCGCGCCTTCACCGACACCTGGGAGTGGACGCAGGAAACCGAGCTGACCTTCGAGCACGACATAATCGGCAACCCCGCCGTCCCCTCGGCGGTCAAGGACATGATTTCCGCCTTCCGCCAGTTCATCGGCCGCAACGCCATGATGGCCTACCTAGTGATGATGGCTCCCCGCCTGGTGGAGCTGCGCCGCGTCCTCAAGCCCACCGGCAGCATCTACCTCCACTGCGACCCCACCGCCAGCCACTACCTGAAGCTGCTTATGGACGCCGTGTTTGGGGCGACGAATTTCAGGAACGAAATTGCTTGGAAAAGAACATCTGCCCACAACAGCGCCAAGGAGCACAGTATGGCCCGAACCACGACGTAATTCTGTTTTACAGCAAGTCTCAAGGTCCAGCGCCAAATGGAATCAGGTATTCCAAAAATATGACGAAGAATACCTAATCAACTTCTATCGACACGTGGATGAGAGAGGACGATATCGGCCGTCTGATTTAACAGGGGCGGGCGTCCTTGACATGGTGACTCAGGTGAGCCGGGGGAGAAATCCAACGGTATGAATGGACAAGGGCAGTACCCAGGGCCGGTCGGAATTGGAGCTTATCTTGATAAGCTAACATGGCAAAAATTGGATTTGCCGAACTATTGGTCTAGCTATATGGCAGCCCAACTGGAAGAGTTCCGCAGTTAAAGAGATACTTGGACGAATCCAGCCCTGGATGCCGTCCAGATATTTGGACGGACATTCGGCCTATCATGGCGCACAAGCCAAAGAACGCCTCGGCTACCCCACGCAGAAGCCGGAGGCGCTGCTGGAGCGCATCATACGCGCGTCGTCCAACGAGGGCGACGTGGTGCTTGACCCGTTCTGCGGCTGCGGTACGGCGGTGGCGGCGGCGCACAAGCTGGGGCGGCAGTGGCTGGGCATCGACATAACGCACTTGGCCGTGGCCCTGATGAAGAACCGGCTCAAGACGGCCTTCGACCTGGAGGCGGGCCGGGACTACGACGTGGTGGGCGAGCCGCAGGACGCGGGCAGCGCCCGGGCCCTGTGGGAGCAAGACCCCTACCAGTTCCAGTTCTGGGCAGTGTCGCTGCTGGAAGCGCAGCCGCAGTCGGAGCAGAGGCGCGGGGCAGACCGGGGCGTGGACGGGATGCTCTACTTCATAGACGGCCCGCGCCGCGCGCCCCACAAGGCGGTGATTCAGGTCAAGGGCGGGCGCGTGTCATCCCCGCAAGTCCGCGACCTCCGGGGTGTGGTGGAGCGAGAGCAGGCGGCGCTGGGGCTGTTCATATCGCTGGAGCCGCCAACACGGGATATGCGGCAGGAAGCGGCCGCCGCTGGCTTCTACCACTCCGACCTCTGGGCCCGCGACTTCCCGAAAATCCAGCTACGCACCGTCGGCGAAATGCTGTCGGGCCAAGGCTTCGAGCTGCCGCCGCGCCCCGCCGACTACCAGCCCGCCCAGCGAGTGCGCCGCCCCCAAGGGCGTCAGCCAAGATTGGGGGAGGCAGGTTAGAGAGGTTGCCAAGTTGTGTTGCCTTCCCCTTTTATGCCCGCGTCCGGCCGGTCCTGCACTCCCGTCAGGCCCGCGAAAGCCGGAATCCAGAGACCCGGCTCAATGACTTGCTATGACCGATAACAGCCCGCCATCGCCAACCGAGCCGTTCATCTGCGTCGTCGGCCCGACGGCGGTGGGCAAGACGGCGCTGGCGGTGTCGCTGGCCCGGCAGTTCGGCGGCGAGGTGGTCAACGCCGACAGCCGGCAGGTCTACCGGGGCATGACCATCGGCACAGCCAAGCCTACCGACGCCGAGCGCGCCGCCGCTCCGCATTACTTGGTGGATATTCTCGACCCGTCCGACAGTTTCGGGCTGGGACTGTTCCTTGACCATGCTGCAGCAGCGTTGCGCGACATACGCGAGCGGGGGCGGCTGCCCATCGTCTGCGGCGGCACTGGGCAATACGTCTGGGCGCTGGTAGACCGCCAGCGCGTTCCCGCCGCGCCGCCTGACCCGGAATTCCGCGCCGAACTGGAAGCGGAAGCCGCCCGGTTGGGGGCCGACTCGCTGCACCGTCGGCTGGCGGAAGCCGACCCGGCCCGCGCCGCCGCCCTGGACGCCCGCAATGTGCGCCGCGTCATCCGGGCCTTGGAAATCCACCACGTCACCGGGCGGCGGCCCTCTGAGTTTCAGCCCGTCGCCACGCCATCGGCCCACGCTCTGGTCTTGGGGCTGACCATGCCCCGCGACGCTCTATACCGGCGCATAGATGAGCGGGTCGACCGGATGATGCAGGACGGGTTCCTGCCGGAGGTCGAGAATCTGGCGGCGGCAGGCTACCCGGCGGGGCACGGGGCGCTGGACAGTCCGGGTTACCGGGAACTGGGGCAATACCTAGACGGCGGGCTGTCCCTTGAAGAGGCGGTGCGCCGAACCAAGACCCAAACCCACCGCCTGGCGCGCCGCCAATACGCCTGGTTCAAGCCCGCCGATCCGCGCATCCACTGGCTTGATGCCGACGGCCCCGCGCTGCCGGAACGGGCGGTGGAGGCAGTGTCGGGATTCCTGAATTTTACGCCCCCTGTGATACAATGACCCGCAATCCACTACCGCCAACGCTGTTGGTCAACCCCTTGCAGTTCAAGGAGCCAAGGCCATGAGATTCACCAAGATGGAAGGAGCGGGCAACGACTACGTATACATAGACGCCCGTAACCAAGAACAGGACTGGCCCGAGCTTTCCCGAAAGATGAGTGACCGGCATTTCGGCATCGGCAGCGACGGCCTGATTCTCATCGCCGACTCCGAAGTGGCCGACCTCAAGATGGTGATGTTCAACGCCGACGGCTCCCAAGGGGAGATGTGCGGCAACGGCATCCGCTGTTTTGCCAAGTACGCCATCGAACGCGACATCGCCGCCCCGTCCGGCGACGCTCTGACCATCGAGACGCTGGCCGGCATCCGCACCGTCGCCCCCACCTACGACGGTTCGCGCATCACCGGCGCCCGGGTGGCGATGGGCGCGCCCATCCTGACGCCCGCCGAGGTTCCTGTGGCGCTGGACCCTGTGGCGCTGGACAAGGAACCATCGCCGCCGGTGCTGGGATACCCCTTTACGATGGACGGCTACGACCTGCCCCTCAGCTTCGTATCCATGGGCAACCCCCACGCCATTACCTTCATCGGCCAGCCAGTGGCCGAGTTTCCCTTGCACACCGTGGGGCCAAAGGTGGAGCATCACCCCATGTTTCCGCGCCGGGTCAACTTCGAGATTGTGAACGTTGACGCCCCCGGCAAGCTGACCGCCCGGGTTTGGGAGCGGGGCAGCGGCGAGACGCTGGCCTGCGGCACCGGAGCCTGCGCCATCGCCGTAGCCGCCCGGCTGTCCGGCCACTGCGGCGACGAGGTGGACATAACCCTCCCCGGCGGCACCCTGCGTATCCAGTGGGACGGCACGGGCGAAGTCATCATGGAAGGCCCGGCCACCGAAGTCTTCACCGGGGAGTGGGCCATCTGATGACCACCACCGGCACGAAACGGCTGACGTTCGACCAGTGGCAGGCGCTCCCGGAAATGAAGCGGAAATGCGAGGTTGTGGATGGGGTGCTGGTAATGCCGCCTGGTCCGTTCGGTGAACATATCTGGGCATCTCGTGTGTTTTTCAGGGGGCTGGATTCCTTTGTAACTGAGCACGGATTGGGGTTTGCTTTCCACGCTCCCTTCGATATTTTGGTACAGCGAGATCCCCTTCGAGTTCGCCAGCCGGATGTATTCGTTGTAAATGCCGAATTATCAGGATTCACTCACCCCTCTCAGTTGATGGGCCTTCCTTTCCTAGAGGCGCCACCGCTGCTGGTCGTGGAGGTTCTTTCGCCCAGCAACACCCGCCGCGAGATGGAGGCAAGGCTAGCGGACTACCAGAGTATTGGCGTGCCGGAGTGCTGGCTAGCGAACTTTCCGACACGGTCTGTTGAGGTGCTTCGATTGACCGCCGATGCCGCGATCACCGTCGCCACCTACGGCATGGGGGACACGCTGCGCTCCGAGGCCCTGCCCGGATTCGCTCTTCCCATCGCCGACATTTTCGGGCCGCTGCTGCCCCAGGAGCGTGGTTCGTAAGATGACTACCACGGGCACGAAACGGCTGACGTTCGACCAGTGGCAGGCGCTCCCGGAAACGAAGCAGCGCTGTGAGGTCGTGGATGGAGTGTTGCTGATGCCACCCAGTCCAACCGATGAACACCAGTGGCTTGGATTTGAGATTGCGTCGTATCTCTCGCACTTTGTCAGAGGAAGGAAGCTGGGCGTGGTGCTAATGGCCCCGCGGGACGTGCTAATCCGGCGGGATCCCCTACGGGTTCGCCAGCCCGACATTCTTTTCCTGAGCGCCCAGCGTTCGGGAATCAGAAATCCGGCCGATTTAGTGGGGCAGTCGCATCTCGAAGCGCCGCTGGATCTGGTGGTGGAAGTAATCTCGCCCAGCAACACCCGTCAGCACGTGGAGGAAAAGTTGGCCGACTACCGGAGCATCGGAGTGCCGGAATGCTGGCTGGCCGACTTCCCAACCCGAACGGTTGAAGTGCTGCGCCTGACCGCCGAAGCAGCAGTCACCGTCGCCACCTACGGCATGGGTGACACGCTGCAATCCGAGGTCTTGCCCGGATTCGCCCTCCCCATCGCCGACATTTTCGGGCCGTTGCTGCCCCAGGAGCGTGGTTCGTAAGATGACCACCATCGGAACGAAACGCCTGACGTTCGACCAGTGGCAAGCGCTCCCGGAAACGAATCAGCGCTGTGAGGTCGTGGATGGAGTGTTGCTGATGCCACCCAGCCCGTTCGGTGAACACCCGTGGACTATTCTAGTAATTGTCGGAGCATTGAACCCCTTTTTGGGCGAGAGTGGGCTGGGCATCGTTCTTGCCGCACCTTACGACGTGCTGATACGGCGGCAACCACTCCGGGTACGCCAGCCGGATGTTCTGGTTGTGAATGCTGAACTGACGGGCATCACCCGGCCCGCTGACTTGGTGGGCCGACCTTACCTGGAATTGCCTCCGGTGCTGGTGGTGGAAGTAATCTCGCCCAGCAACACCCGTCAGCACGTGGAGGAAAAGTTGGCCGACTACCGGAGCATCGGAGTGCCGGAGTGCTGGCTGGCCGACTTCCGAACCCGAACGGTCGAGGTGCTGCGCCTGACCGCCGAATCAGCAGTCACCGTCGCCACCTACGGCATGGAGGACACGCTGCGCTCCGAGGTTCTGCCCGGATTCGTCCTCCCCATAGCCGACATTTTCGGGCCGCTGCTGCGGTAGGGGCAGGAATCGTTATGAAGTTCTAACAGTTGCTCATAGTTCTCCATAAACAGTTAGGGGAAATGCTCGTCGCGATTTGAGAATACCTAGGGACGATTTCGACAGCGCCTGATTTCCTGATTTATTGAGGGTCAACTATAATTTAACAACAGAGGCCGCACAGATGAAGTTTTCTGACCGATTGGGCAAGCTGGCCCCGTATCCCTTTGTGGAGATTTCCCGCATCATCGCGGCCAAGCGGGCCGCCGGGGCCGACGTCGTTACCTTCGGCATCGGCGACCCCGACATCCCCACGCCGCAGCCCATCATCGACCGGCTGCTGACCGCCTCGCAGTACCCGCCAAACCACCGATACCCGGAGACCGATGGGCTGCCGGAGATGCGCCGCGCCATCGCCGAGTGGTACAACAACCGCTTCGGCGTCAAGCTCGACCCCGACACCGAGGTCCTGCCGCTGATTGGGGCCAAGGAAGGCATCGGCCACGCCGCTTTTTGCTTCCTCGACCCCGGCGACATCGCCTTGGTGCCGGATCCGGCGTATCCCGTATACGGCGTCGGCACCATGTTCGCCGGGGCGGAAAGTTACATAATGCCGCTCTACGAGCGCAACGGCTGGCTGCCGGAGCTGGACGCCATCCCCGCCGACGTGGCCCGCGCCGCCAAGGTGATGTGGCTCAACTACCCCAACAACCCCACGAGCGCGGTAGCCAGCGC
Organism: Dehalococcoidia bacterium; assembly: GCA_965249065.1. Taxonomy (GTDB): domain Bacteria; phylum Chloroflexota; class Dehalococcoidia; order Lucifugimonadales; family UBA3495; genus VXOI01. Next base: position 851,477 of record CBDFLG010000002.1, read on the forward strand.
CGAAGACCTGGCCTCTGCCATGGCCTTCTGCTGCGAGAACGACATCGCACTGCTCCACGATGCTGCCTACAGTGAGGTTGGCTACGACGGCTATCGGGCCGTCAGCTACCTGCAATTGGACGGAGCCAAGGACATTGGCATTGAGTTTCACTCGTTGTCCAAGACCTACAACATGACCGGCTGGCGCATCGGCATGGCGGTGGGCAACGCGGATATGATTAAAGCCCTGTTCCAAATCAAGGCAAACCTGGATTCCGGCGTGCCTCAAGCGGTGCAGGAAATGGCGATGGAGGCCTTGACCGGCCCCCAGGACTGCGTTGACGACAACGTGGCAATCTACCAGCGCCGCCGCGACCGCGTGGTTCAGGCCTGCCGCAGCGCCGGGATGGAAGTTGACGTGCCGCAGGCCAGCCTCTACATCTGGGCCAAGGTTCCCCAAGGCTTCACTTCGGCCGAGTTTTCCCAGCGGTTGCTGGAAGACTTGGACGTGGTGGTCACCCCCGGCTCCAGCTACGGCCGGTACGGGGAGGGCTACATCCGCCTGTCCCTGACCACTCCTGACGAACAGGTGGAAAAGGGCTGCCAGCGCATTGAAGCGTGGGCTATTCCGGCCCCGCGGGGAGGTTAACCCCATCGCCAAATCAAGACTGAATCGAGGCTCCGACGACGCTCATAAAAAGGCTCCAAGGTCGTCTCGGCTGGTTGACGTAATCCCGGAACGGGAACGCGCCATTCTGGTGGCGGTCGAGCTGAAGGGCCGCGACCAGCTTTGGACGCTGGAAGACACCCTCGGCGAACTGCGCCATCTCACCGAGTCCGCGGGCGCCGAGGTGGTCGGCATCGTTCACCAACGCTCCCAACGCCTCACCTCCACCTACATCGGCAAGGGCAAGGTGGACGAACTGCGCGAGGCGGTTCAGCAGGAATCCGCCAGCATCGTTATCTTCGACGAAGAACTGACACCGACGCAGCAGAGGAACCTAGAAGCGGCCCTGTCTCAAACATCCTCTCTCAAGAATGGGGACAAGGTCGACGTGAAGGTCATAGACCGGACCGCCCTGATCCTCGACGTTTTCGGCCGCCACGCCTCCAGCTACGAAGGCAAGCTGCAAGTGGAACTGGCCCAGCACGAATACCTGCTGCCTCGGCTGGCCGGCCAGTGGTCCCACCTGGAACGGCTGGGCGGCGGCATCGGAACCCGCGGCCCCGGCGAAACCCAGATCGAAACCGACCGCCGCCTCGTGCGCCGTCGCATCCAGAAAATACGCTCGGAACTGGACGGAGTGCGCCGTCGCCGCACCCTGCACATGGACCGGCGCAAGAAGTCGGCCATCCCTATGGCCACGCTGGTGGGCTACACCAATGCCGGCAAAAGCACGCTGTTCAACGCCCTGGTCCACTCCGGCAGCGCCGGCGGCAGCACCTCCTTGGCTGCCGATCAGCTCTTCTCAACCCTCGACCCCGTTACCCGGCGCATTCGCTTGCCCTCTGGTGCGCCACTGCTGCTCAGCGACACGGTCGGGTTCATCCAAAAGCTCTCGCCCAAGGTCGTCGCCGCCTTCCGCGCCACCCTCGACGAGCTGGACCGGGCCGACGTGCTGCTTCACGTTATCGACGTCTCTCACCCCAAGGCCCCGGAGCAGACGGAGGTGGTGGAGGAAACGCTGGAGGAGCTGGGCTTGGGCGCCCGCCCGCGCCTGCTTGTCATAAACAAAATGGACCTGCTGTCCGAAGGCACGGGCCCGCTTGAACTCAACGGCCACGCCGTCCCCGACGGTGTATCTTGGACTAGAGACCAAGGCAAGGATGCGGCTCCGGGCGTTCTGGTGTCGGCTGAGAAGGGCTGGAACTTGGACCACCTGCTGACCGAGATTGAAAACCAGTTGGTCAACATTGACGGCCCCCTGCTGATGACCGAGGAATATGCCGAGGGATGGCGCTGAGGGGCAGTTGATAGCAGTACTATTGAATTAGGCCCTCGTATCAACGATTAGATTCATGGAATGTTGTACAGTGCCTCTAGGAGAGTTGTGAGTGATGATTCGTCGCATTAAGCTGATCAGGAATATTGGCACGTTTGAGTCTGACAGCGGTGCCGCTTCACTTGACCTGAAGCGGCTATCTCTTATTTACGCCGAAAATGGACGTGGCAAAACAACACTGGCCGCAATTTTGCGTTCGCTAGGTACGGGAGACTCGTTACCAATTGTCGAGCGCCGCAGACTTGGATCTCAACACACCCCACATGTGATCTTAGAATGTGATGGGGATCCCTCCAATGTGATGTTCCAAGACGGTGAGTGGAACCGAACTCTGCCGGAGCTGGAAATATTCGATGACGTTTTTGTTGACAATAACGTATTTTCGGGCCTCGATGTGGATTCGCGCCATCGGCAGAGCCTACATGGTCTCATTTTAGGGGAACAGGGTGTCGTGCTCGGCCGTCGTTTGGACGGTCTAGTGTCCCAGATTACAGAACACAATAAGACGCTCAGCAACAGAGCCAAGACCATTCCTGAACATGTTCTTGGCGGTCTTTCAGTTGAGGAGTTCTGTGCTCTCCCTCAATTGACTGATATCGATTCACGAATAGAGGAGGCCAATCGCCAACTTAATGCCGCCCGTGATCAGGAAGAAGTACTCTCTAAGCCATTGCTTAAGCCGATTGAGTTACTGGAGTTCAATATTGAAGCAATAGAGAAAGTATTGGCAATGGATCTTAGTGGGCTCGATCAATCTGCTGAAGCACGTGTTCAAGAGCACGTTTTAGTGCTAGGAGAAAAGGGAGAGACTTGGCTCTCAGAAGGAATGGAATTTTTGGCAGAAATCAATAGCGATTTCTGCCCGTTCTGTGGTCAGGATGTAAAGGGACAGGAGTTGGTTAACCACTATCGCGAATACTTTAGCGAAGGTTATTCCCAATTGAAGCAGGAAATAGAAACCTTGATTGTCGAAGTCGATCGCGGCCACTCTGGTGACGTGCAAGCTGCGTTTGAAAGGACGGTAGCAAGCGTTAGAGACAACATGCAGTTTTGGGCAAATTACTGCGACTTGACCCCGATCGCGGTTGATACAGAGGCGATAGCTGAGGACTGGCAGGCTGCTTGGAAGTACGTGGCTGACGCTCTCAGGGCAAAACGAGGGGCACCTTTGGACAAAATCGAAATAAATGGTGAAGCCCGTGAAGCCGTCACCAAATTTAATGCCCGTTGCCAGCAGGTCAAGTATATTTGCGAGGGACTGACGGCCCACAATGTCAATATTCAGGCTGTTAAGGAGCAGGTGGAATCGGCCGATGTTGACCAATTATGCGCTAGTCTAGCAAAATTCCAAGCAACTAAGGAGTGCCACTCTGAAACAATTGCACCATTATGCGCTATTTATTTGCAGGAAGTATATGAAAAGGCGGTAACCGAAGCGGCGAGAGATCAAGTAAGAAAAGAGCTGGATGATTATCGTACTAACGTGTTCCCACAATTGCAGGAGAGTGTTAACTCCTACTTGAAACTATTCAATGCGGGATTCCGGATTTGTGAACTTAAGTATACGAATATCGGAGGAGGAACAGGGTCATCCTGCACTTACAATGTAGTCATCAACGAAGTACCGGTTGCCGTGAAAGGCGGAAACGTTGAACAAGGCGAGCACTCATTCAAGAATACTCTAAGTGCCGGCGACCGGAATACCTTGGCTCTTGCACTTTTCTTTTCGTCCCTCGATAAGAGTCCCAATCTTGAAAACAAAATTGTTGTTCTTGACGATCCAATATCTAGTCTGGATGACCACCGTTCCTTTGCCTCTGTTCAGAGAGTAAGAAAGCTGGCAGAAGGTGCAGGCCAAGTGATTCTCCTATCCCACAATAAACATTTCCTTAGCAACACCTGGAACGGGGCAAACAGAAAGGACTGCAGGACGCTTGAAATTTCCCGAAAAGGGAACGAATCTACTGTCACCAATTGGGATGTAAGCACTGATACAATTACAGAACATGACCGGCGTCACAACCTCTTACTGCGATACGTTGCGGACCAGTCTGGAGACAAAGAGAAAGTAGCGATGTCCATTAGGCCGCACATAGAAGGCTATTTGCGAGTCGCATTTCCAGGCAATTTCCCTAACGGGAAGTTACTTGCCTCCTTCATTGAAGAATGTCGCAATCGTATTGATGGAGATGACGAAATCCTACCAAACTCTAAGACTCAGGAGTTGCAGGATATTAATGAATATGGTAAGCGGTTCCATCATGAGATTAACGAACCTTGGGAATCTGGTGTCATCAACAGCATGGAATTACAAGGATTCGTTAAACGGACGCTTGCCTTCACGAGGCCTTCAAGCGATTGATTGTCAACATTTTGTCCTCCTACGTTGCATCAGGCCTTAACAAGCCGACGGAACCACTGCCAAAGCGGCTAAAATCCCGGTCAAAAGGCCAGCATTGGTTGGTTCGCACAAGATACGTTATGTAGTCCACAGGGCTGTTTTGGCGTTATTGACATAAAAACGCTTGCCTGCGAACATTGGGCCATCGCCTTTCCCTCCTCTGCGACGGTGTTAATGGTTGAGTGGCAACGGTTGTCCGGGAATACCGGCGGCGAATTCCGACGCTGATAGGGTTGCGCTGGAGGCAGCCCCTTCCGTATAATTTGTTCTTGCCCCATACACGGGCGGTTAGCTCAGTTGGTCAGAGCGCCTCGTTCACACCGAGGAGGTCGGAGGTTCAAGTCCTCCATCGCCCACCAGGTCGAAGGGACCATAGAGAACCGGGTTTTACACGCCGAGGTGGCGGAACGGCAGACGCGCTGCGTTCAGGGCGCAGTATCCTTACGGATGTGTGGGTTCAAATCCCTCCCTCGGCACCAACCAGCAATCCAGCCCGGCGTTGGCAACCGTGCGCTTGTAGCTCAGCGGATAGAGCGCTGCCCTGCGGAGGCAGAGGTCGTGAGTTCGAATCTCGCCAAGCGCACCATTTTTCTCCCCTCCTGAAATCCACCAAGGTTCCCTGCCGCTTGGCTTTCCGGCTGAGTTGCCCCTGTGCTAGACGTGATACCCGTTCGTGGCGAGCTTGTCGGACCACTCTTGGAATTTCGCCCTCACCCTGAACCTTTTCCGGCCTGAACCTTTTCCGGCCTGAACCTTTTCCGGCCTGAACCTTTTCCGGCCTGAACCTTTTCCGGCCTGAACCTTTTCCGGCCTGAACCTTTTCCGGCCTGAACCTTTTCCGGCCTGAACCTTTTCCGGCCTGAACCTTTTCCGGCCTGAACCTTTTCCGGCCTGAACCTTTTCCGGCCTGAACCTTTTCCGGCCTGAACCTTTTCCGGCCTGAACCTTTTCCGGCCTGAACCTTTTCCGGCCTGAACCTTTTCCGGCCTGAACCTTTCCCACCCGGAACCTTTTCCGGCCTGAACCTTTCCCACCCGGAACCTTTTCCAGAAGGAAAGGGAACCTCATAGCTTCACAAACTTCTGCACCCGCTGGTTGGCCGTGTCGACCCCGTAGATGCTGCCCTCCGAGTCGGTATACACCTGATGCGCCCCCTCGAATGTCCGCCCACGGGCCAGCAGTTCACCGTCCAGGCTGTACATGCTGATACGCGGGATCTGGTCGGTTACATAGACCACCTGAGCCGCGTCGATGTGAACCCCCATGGGACACTTGAAGTTGGTCCACTCGGTCAGGAACTCGCCCTCCGGCGTGAACACCTGCACCCGGTTGTTCTCCCGGTCGGCCACGTACACCCTGCCGTCGTGGGATACCCGGACGCTGTGCGGCACCACGAACTGCCCCGGCCCGCGCCCTGGGGCGCCGAAGCTGCTTATGTAATCCCCGGCGGCGCTGAAGCGGTGGACACTGGAGTTGCCGTATCCATCGGCCACGTACAGCTCGCCCGATGGCGCAACGCACACGTCCGCCGGGTGGTTGAACGGCGCCTGCATCGCCGCCTGGTTCCGCGTACCTAGTGAGTCGAGTAGATGACCGCTTGTGTCGTATCGCAACACTTGGTGGGCGTCCCGGTCGGTAAGATACACGCTGTCATCCGGGCCAACGTGGATGTGATGCGCGTCGGCAGGCACGCCGTCTCGCCGCTCCCACGGCTCCAGGAAATGCCCGTCGCGGTCAAACACGAGCACCGGCGGCCCCTGCCGCTGGAACACATACACCCGGTCCAGCGAATCAACCGCCACACCGCTTGGCCCCTGCAATGCCATCCCGGACGGAAGCCTGGCCCAATCCGGCTGATATTCGTACCTGTATTCTCCTGCGCCGATGGTTGCTGCCATTGTTTACTCCTTCGGGTTGATTGCGCGGGTTAATTACGCGCGTGGACGGTCCTTCTGTCAGTGGCAGGGTGAGGGGTGTTACGCCCGTGCTATACTGCCGTTGCAGGCCCGACGCCCTGAATTATGTCATATTACTTCATCTTTGCCGCGCCCGGACTTGTCTCCGGGCTTTGTCTGGGAGGCATCAGTGAAACTGGAAGGTTCGGTAATAATTGTCACCGGCTCGGCCACCGGGCTGGGGGCGGCTACGGCCCGCGCCGCCGCGGCGAAGGGCGCCCGCGTCCTGATTAACTACACCAAAAGCCTGGCCGAGGCCGAGGAAACAGCCCAAGCCTGCCGCGACTCTGGAAGCGACGCAGTGTTATGTCAAGGCAACGTCGCCGAAGATGCCGACTGCCGCCGGATGGCCTCGGTAGCCCTCGAACGGTGGGGCCGCATCGACGGGCTGGTCAACAACGCCGGGGCGTCGGTCTTCGCCAGCGCCGTTGACCTAGAGTCCTTGTCCGGCGAAGACTTCCTGAACGTCTACGCGGTCAACGTGGTGGGCGCATACCAGATGATACGCGCGGTTACGCCCCATCTGAAAGCCCAGGGGGACGGCTCCATCGTCAACGTCTCCTCCATCTCGGCCATCACCGGCGGCGGCAGTTCCATCGCCTACGCCGCTTCCAAGGCCGCGCTCAACACCATGACCATCTCCTTGGCCCGGTCGCTGGCCCCCCAGATACGGGTCAACGCCGTTTGCCCCGGCCCTGTCCCGACGCGCTGGTGGGGCGACGGCCTCGGCGAAGAGGGCGCGAAGCGGCTATTCGAGAGTTTCGAAAGGCAGGTCCCCCTCCAAGAAGCCCCAACGGCCGACAGCGTGGCCGAAACGGTGGTCTGGCTGCTGGAGGCTGCCGGACACGTCACCGGGGAGACCATTATGGTTGACTCAGGGATGCACCTGATAGGTTTCAAGCCGTAACCGTAAGCGTACTGACAAGGAGGGTTGAGAGCGTGGCTAATGAGAGTCCTTTGGAGATGGGCGGAGAGCGCATGGGGCCAAGTCTGGTGGACTACCTGCTATACGAGCCCGAAGAATCGGGCATCCTCTGGATTAAGTTCAACCGCCCGGAGCGCATGAACGCCCTCATCGGCAACTCCCAAGAGAACGGAACCGTCGCCAAAGTCGGCGAGTATATGCGCGCCGGCGATGACGACCCCAACATCCGGGTCATTGTGCTAACCGGCGTCGGCCGCGGCTTCTGCTCCGGGGCCGATATGCGCCGGGACAACGACCCGTCGCTTACCGGCAATAACTTCACCGGCAACCGCGGCGCCGAAGAGGGGCCGGACACCGCCCGGCAGCATTTTTTCCATGGCTTCACCCACCTCCACCGCGACATATCGCTGATTCGCAAGCCCACCATCGCCATGATTAACGGCGCAGCCGTGGGTTCCGGCATGGACATGGCCCTGCACTGCGACCTCCGCGTGGGCTGCGAGAACACCCGGTTCATCGGTTATCAGCAGTTGGGGCAGATTATCGAGAACGGCGGCAGCTACTACCTGCCCAAGATGGCCGGGCTGGGCCGGGCGCTGGAGTTCGCCTACACCGGCCACCTAGACGCCCAGCGCGCCTACGATTGGGGGCTGCTCAACTATCTGGTTTCCAGCGAGGAACTGGAGCAGACCACCCGAGACCTCTGCGACCGCATAATGCGAACCCCGCCCATGGTGCAGTGGATCAGCAAGCGCATAATGCGAACCGCCATGGACACCAGCCTAGAAAACACCATGGTGCTAACCTCAAACGCCGGCGGCATCCTAAACGGCTCCGACGACGCCGAAGAGGCCCGCCGGGCGTTCCTGGAGAAGCGGGCCCCGGTGTTCCGCGGGCGGTAGCGGCCTGGTGCAACTTTGGCTGAGGCAAATTTTTGGCACATGGAGACGGAGCCGTATATGACCACGCCCGCGATGGAACCGGCAGAAACCGGCGATGTTGTAATAGACCACCGTCAGCAAGCCGAATATTTCTTGCAGAAAGGCCGCGAGTTTCTGGCGGACGGTGACTTGCATCAAGCGTCCGAAAAGGGATGGGGGGCGGCGGCGCACATAGTAAAAGCTGTCGCTGCAACCCATGACTGGAGATACGAGAGCCACGACGAGTTTGACGCCGTGCTGGAACAGGCATCGGCTCTGGCGGGAAACGACCGGATTCACGACCTCGGCAACGCCGCCCACTATCTGCACCGCAACTATTACAAGCGCAAGGCGTTGCTGAATCCGGATCGAATCCAGAGCAACCTAGACAACGTGGACGAGCTAATAAATTTATTACGGCCGCTTTGCCAGCGCTAATCCAGCAGCTCCGACGAGGCCCGCCGAGCCTTCCTGGAGAAGTGGGCGCCAGTGTTCCGGGGGCGGTAGAGATCCCATCTTTTGGATTAAGGGAGTGGAATCCAATGCACCAATCTGGCGGCACTATCAAAGAAACGCTGGACAGTATTGCGGCACATGAGTATGTCCTGCCAGCGATTCAGCGGGAATTTGTCTGGAGCCCGGAGCAAGTTTGTAACTTGTTCGACAGCCTGATGCAGGAATATCCCTTCGGGGAATTCATGTTTTGGCGCGTTGCCTCGGAAAATGCTGATAAGTATCGCTGGTACGACTTCGTTCGTCAGTACCACCAGCGCGACAATCCCCATTGCCCCGAACTGGGAATAATCAACGACAAACCGCTGACCGCCGTGCTAGACGGGCAGCAGCGATTGACGGCGTTCAATATCGGCCTGCGCGGTTCGATGGCCGTCAAATTGCCCTACAAATGGTGGAGCAGCCGGGATGCCTTTCCGCGGCGAGTACTGGCCCTCAACCTTTTGGCGCCACCCGATCCTGATGAAGAAGGGAGTCGATACGCATTTGAATTCATTGACGACAAGAGAATCGGGATAGAGGGTTCCCGCTTGTGGTTCAAGGTGGCGGATATACTCGGGCTTGAAGCCGGTCCTGATATGAATGACTGGCTCTTGGAGCAGCGCTTGGACCGTGAACAACAGAGCCGAGCCTATCGCATTCTTGACCGACTACATCGAGCGATTCGTGTTGACCCGGTAGTAGCCTATTACGAGGAGAAGAGCCAAGACATAGAGCGGGTCCTCAACATCTTCATCCGTTGCAACAGTGGCGGGACCACTCTTTCCTACTCCAACCTCCTGCTGAGCATCGCCGTATCCCAGTGGAAAACCCTTGACGCAAGGAGGGAAGTCCACGGATTAGTCGACGAAATGAACCGGGTCCGACCAGGACTGTTGTTTAGCGCCGACTTTGTATTGAAAGCAGGGTTGATGTTGACCGACATTGCGAGCGTTGGGTTCCGAGTGGAAAACTTCACCCATGACAACATGGCGGTGCTAGAGGAAAACTGGTCTAACATTCGCCAGGCATTGCTAGAAACGGTGGAACTTGTGGACAGCTTCGGGTTCGACGGCAGAACCGTCCAAGCCACCAATTCCCTCTTGCCCATTGCGTACTACCTCTACAAGAAGGGAGCCCCTAAGGACTTTGAGACCAGCGACCACTATGTGAGCGACCGCAGCACCATTCGGGATTGGTTGACGCGGTCCATCCTCAAATCCTCTGGCATATGGGGAAGCGGCCTGGATACCTTGCTGACGGCGTTGCGGGAGGTTATTCGCAATTCTGACGGTTCTGAATTCCCGGCTGCTGAACTTCGGAGGGTTCTGGCGCAGCGAGGCAAGGGCTTGGACTTTGTGGAAGAGGAAATCGAAGACCTTGCGGATATGAGATGGAGTGACCAGCGCGTTTTCCCTCTACTCACTATGCTGTTCCCTTATCTTGACTCTCGAGACGGGTCCGACATAGATCACGTGTTTCCTAAGAGCCGATTTACCCCAACCAGGCTGAGGGCCGCTGGTGTTGAGGACGACCAATTTGAAAAGCTTCGCGACTATTGTGACCGCATCGCGAATCTCCAGTTACTGGACCGGTCGGTCAACAACGAGAAACGAGCAGCTATGCCAGTAGAATGGCTCGACGTCCATTGTCCGAGTGACGAGGCTCGCCTAGCCTACTCCCAGCGCCATCTGCTCGGCGACGTTCCCCGAGAGATAACCAGTTTCCCAGAATTTTACCAAGCGCGCCGGGAGCTGTTGCGGGAGCGCATCAGCCAGTTGGTCAATTCGGTGTAGTTCTCCTAATCACGAGTTCTTCTAAAGGGTGTGCTTGCAAAGCGCCAAGCGAAACCCGTTAGCCCCTAGCGTGACGAAGGGCGAGTTGCGAGAATCAGTTAGTGATTTGGCAGGCTTACCACCAACGGATTCTCAAGGAATTAGGGATTGATCAGTTAGGCCGAAAGGGTTCCTCATCCAGCCTGTAGTGGCAGGACAATAGCCTCCTGTCTCAACTACCCGGCCACCGCTAGCGCCCCCACCGCCACGGACGGCAGGCTCACCGGCAACTGTTCCCAGGTTTCGCCGCGATCGTGGCTGTGGTACAGCTTGCCGCCATCGGTGCCGGCGTAGACCAGTTGGGGCGACTTCGGGTCCCACTCGAAGGCCACCACCATGTCCTCGGCATCCTCGCCCTGCCCCAGGCCCTCGACCAGACGCCAAGTCTTGCCGCCGTCGGTGGAGCGGTAGAACTGGGGGGCTTTCCGCCGGGCGTTTTCGGACACCGTGACCAGCACTAGGTCGGCGTCGTCAGGAGAGGCGGCAACGTGCAGAGTGTAGCGGCGCTCCAGGCCATCGTTTATTTGCTCCCACTGGTCCCCGCCGTCGTTGCTGCGGTAGGGCGAACTGGCGGTTGCCGCGTATACCCGCTGCGGGCGGTCTGCGCCCAAGTGCAGGCAGTGAATGTCGTCGTCGAGGCCCGGCAACTGCTGCCAGCTATTGCCGCCGTCCCGGGAGCGCACCACTCCGCCCACCTCTATCCCCGCGTACAGCAGGTTGGCGTCTACCGGCGACACCCGCAGGTCCCGGACGTGGGAGTCGCGGGTCGGCGCGTGAAAACCCCACTGGCCCGATTCCGGCACGGCGCGGAATCCGGCGCACTCGCCCCAGCTTGCCCCGCCGTCGTCCGACCGGTACAGAGCTGCCGGTTCGCTTCCGGCATAGACCGTTTCAAGCTCGGTGGGATGAGCCAGCACACTGTGGGCATAGTCCGAGGGGTAGGATTCAACGTGCGTCCAGGTCGCTCCGGCATCGTCGGTGCGGTAGACGCCCGCCTCATAGGCTGCCAGCCACGCACGCTCCCGGTTCACCGGACTGGCCGTCAGCCGGGCCGCGGCGTGAGGCAGCGTCGTCGCCGGCCCCTGCCGCCAGGTCTTACCGCCGTCCTCGCTGCTGACCGCGCACACCCCGTCGTGCATTCCCACGTAAATCAAGCGTTGTTCTTGCGACATACTCTTACCCCCTGTTTATGTTAAGGGCATTGGGCTTTAGGCTCGATTATAAGCCATATCGCCGGGCCGCGGTTGGGCGCGCCGGGCTTTACGAATCTCGATGCCGATACTATTATGTATAGGTGCACGGGTGGTTAGCTCAGCCGGTTAGAGCACCTGCTTTACACGCAGGGGGTCGCAGGTTCGAGTCCTGCACCGCCCACCACGCACCGCAGGCCAGGACAGTAGATAACGGTCAGGGACGATGCACGGAATCGTTGCAATGACTCCCCGAGAGCCGACGCCGAATATCCCGCAAGAGGAAGGCGTTGGTGTCTAACCCCGGCCCTGATATGTCCACAGCCGGCATTGGCGAGCAGCTTCGGGTTGCGGTGACTATCCCCGAATCGCTGCTGTCTCCGGCCCCTGCCCAGAAGGTTGCCCCACTGTCCGTTATGGGTATAGGCAGTTGGCCCCGTCCGCGATGGATGCTCCAAGCGATGCACGACCGGCTCCAAGACAGGCTGAGCGAAGCGGACTTCCAGGCTACGGCGGACGACGCAGTACGGCTGTGCCTCGACGCGCAGATACGGGCAGGCGTTGACGTTCTGACCGACGGCGAATAGCGGCGCGACAGCTACGCCAGCTTCGTGGGCGGCCTGCTCGATAACTGCCAGCTCATCCCCCTCAGCGACCTGACCGCAATGGTGGACGACCCGGAAGAATTCGAGATGAAACTCCGCGCCCTTGACGTTCCGGCAGCAGAGGTCCGGCACCCGGTGGTTTACGGCAGTCTGGGGCGAAGCAGGCCCCTCGCCGTCCACGAGTTCGACTTCGCCAAGGCCAGCGCCGACCGGCCCGTAAAAGTGGCGCTCCCCGGCCCCTACCTGCTTACCCGCACTATGTGGATGGACTGCCTCACCGACCGGCCGTACAACACCCGCGAGGAACTGGCTCAAGACGTGGTTCGGGTGTTGCGGGAGGAGTTGCATTTCCTGCTGGCTTCCGGGGCGGCCTTGGTGCAGTTCGACGAACCCGTGCTTAGCGACGAACCCGTGCTTAGCGAGATCGTCTTTGGCGCTGCCAGCCAGAGCCGCACCTTTATGTGCGGTGCGCTGAGCGAAAAGCTGGAGCCGGCCCCGGAGTTGGACTTCGCCTCTGGGCTGCTGAACGAAGTCGTCCGGGGTCTGCCGCAGGACCGGCTTGGGCTGCATATATGCCGGGGCAACTGGACCCGCGACGAGTCCGCCGCCTTGGCCGGCGATTACCGGCCTCTGCTGGACGTGCTGAAACGGGCGGAGGTCGGCACCCTGTTTCTGGAGCTTTGCACCGAGCGTGCGGGCGAGGCTGAGGTGCTGCAGGGCATCCCCGGCGACAAGCGCATCGGCGTGGGCGTCGTCAATCAGAAGGTGGATGCCGTGGAGCCGGTCGAGGTCATACGCCAGCGTATTTCCAGAGCGGTGGACCTGTTCGGCCAGGAGCGCGTTCTTCTCACCCCGGACTGCGGTTTCGCCACCTTCGCCGACAACCCCGTAGCCTCCGCCAGTGTCGCCGAGGCCAAACTCAAGGCAATCGCAGAGGCGCGTGACTCGTTTCGCGCCGGGTGACCACCGGCGCGGTGCTTAACTGGCGTCAGTCTGCTGGTGGCGGCCGATGTAGCCGATAATCACTTGGCGGAGGTCGTCGTCCCAGTTGAAGGCGATGCGGATGGTGTAGCGGGAATCGAAGTTGGTGCCTTTGCCGATGTGTTCGGCCAGCCAGTAGGTCTTGCCGTAGACGTTGGCGGTGTAGGACTTCCTATACCGCGACAAGGTGGTTTCGCCCTGATCGCCCTTGTACCACCAGCCGCAGGCTTCCTTGATGGACTGGTCAAAGTTGGTAACCCGCAAACTTCCCATCTTGGACTGATAATAGGTGGTCGCCAGCCATTGCAGGGCTTCCCACACCTTTTCCGGTCGGCTATAAGGATTGTCCTCGACGTTGGACTCCGAATTAGGGGCGAAGGCAAGTTGCCGCCGAAATCGTTCTTTGGCCATCTCTACGGCTGCGTTGACGTTTTCGATTTCGAGCGCCTCATCCGGCGCGGCTTCCGTGAACCTTCCTTTTGACGAGAGATAGGCCAGCCGCCAAGATTCCTCCATCTCCTGGCTGTCGTACAGTACCGACTTGAGGATTTCTACTTCATCGCGCAAGTCCTGGTTTTCCGAGCGTAAGGCTGTGGCAGTATCCCGCATGCCGTGGTTATCCGACCGCAAAGCGGCGTATTCGGAGGCTGTGAAGCCCGGCGGCTCAGCCACAGCAACGGGCCGCTCCGCCGGGACAGACTCGCCGCTGGCAGGATGCGCCTCCTGGAGTGAGTTCGCCAACGGCGGCTCCAGTTCCGGCGCGGGCTGTTCAGCCACTGGACCGGGGAGCAGAGTCGGGGTCTGGGTTGTGTCGGCAAAAGACGGCGACTCATCATTCGTAGCAACAGGCAGGTACGGCGCAGCAATAGGCGGGTCCGGCTCCGGTTGGACGGGAGGGCCGTCGTCCTGACTGCCGAGGTCTTCGGTCATCAGCCCGTCGATCTCGTTGAGCGTGTCCAGAATGACAGGCTGCAACTCTGCCCGTTTTTGGCTGCGCTCGCGTTCCTCGCTGATGCCGAGGGCGCGCTCATGGACCGGCCGGTACTCCGCCAGCAGCGTCTGCAACCTTTCGGCCAGCCGCAGGACTGCGGCGGTATCGGCCTCGGCTGATACCCTTGCCGCTGCCCACCGATCAGTATCCCACTCAAAAAACGCAATTAGCTCCGCGAATTCCCTTCTGATTGCTTCGAGGATGGCGTCGAAGTCCGCCGACCACCGGAGCTGCGCCGCCTTTTCTTCAATGAGACGGGATACCGAAGCAGCGAAGTTGGGTATCTCGCGCTCCCACTCCGTCGAGGTGGCCGGCAACTCTCGCAGGTAGGCCAGGATGTCGGACAGCAGATCGCCTCCCAATACGTCCTGCGGCCCTTCGGCGTCCGAGTCCGGCTCCGGCTCCAAGGGGATGTTGCCCGAAACGTAGCACAGCATCAGCGCGATATCGTCCTGCTCGAACCCGTCGTGGGAGTTGGAAAAGGCTTCCTGTTCCGACTTCCATTGTTCCAGCGGCCAGACGCCGCAGAATGCCTTCTCAGACAGGTCAGGGCCGGGTGAGGTCAATCCCCGGATGGTCAGGTGGCGTTCGACTTCCCCTTTTAACGATGAATGGGACTCGGCCCAGCACCGGAATACGGCGGAGGCCAGCTTTGCTGAGAGCTTGATTTCCCGCTCTATGGGATCCTGTAAGATGGTGCGCAGCCCGTCCAGCGCGCGCCCAGCCTGCCCCCGGCGGAAGCCCCCGGTGGTGGGGATAATCTCGTCGTTCACCGCCGAGCGGAGCGCCTTTCGAGCGTTTTCCGGCAAGTTGGGGAATTGGTTAAGCACACGGCTGACCACCGCAGAGCGATGCTCGGGCCGAACCAGCCAATCCAGCGAAAAGATGGCGCAGATTGGCAATCCTTTAGGGTCGGCCTGCCCGTTCACAACCACTTCCGCCATTGCAACTTCTCCTGTGGAATTCCGGCCCCGCGCCGGAATCTACGCCCGCCATTGGGCATTCTGGCGATGTAATTCTGGCGATGTAGTAAAGTAATATGATAAGCCCGCCGGTGTTGGCAGGGCAAACGCTGATGCCCCCTATTGACGGCTCCCGGGCGAATTGACAATGTGCTACTCATATTGCAAAATCGCCTCAGTTTCCCCTTGTTCGACAAGCTCACCACAGGGTTTGAGATAGGAGGAGTCCCATTATGTTAAAAATCGGGCACATCGTAGTGCGCCCAGGCCGCCGCCACGGTGACGACCAGGTCGAGATTCCCGTACCCGAAGAACTGGAAACCGTCCCCGGCATCCCGATGGTGCGCAAGGACGTGGACTTTTACAGCCGTGAGTATCCTTTGCAGCGCCAGCAGGTCGAGCACGCCGCCGACACCGAATGGGCGCCCAGCGTCGGCACCCCGGCGATGCAGAAGTACCACCACGAGCATCAGGCGGCGATGGAGCAGTTCTACCCTCTGATGAACCGCTCCGGCGATCTGCCGCCCAGCGGCGCCCCCACGGGCGAAGACGTTACCGCCCTGATCCGCAACAAGGCCCGCGAGATGGGCTACCTGGAAGTGGGCTTCACCGCCCATGACCCGCGCTACATCTACCAGGACCGCAAAGACCACGTCAAGTTTGGCAACGCTGTCTGTCTGGCCTTGGAACAAGACTTCGCCGAAACGCAGACGGCGCCCAGCATGGCCGCCGAGCACGGACACTATGGCACCTACGAAACTCAGGCCCCCATGGGTCTGGAGATGGCCGAGTTCATCCGCTCCTTGGGCTATGGCGCTCAGGTGCACGGCCCCAGCAATCACAGCGCCGCCACCATCCCCATGTTCGTCGCCGCCGGGCTGGGCCAGTTGGGTGCCAACGGGCAGTTGCTCACCCCCCACGCCGGCGCCCGCTGCCGCTTGCAGATTATCACCACCGACGCCCCGGTCACCTACGATGAGCCGGTCGACTACGGCTTCCACGCCTTCTGCCAGGTCTGCCAGGTCTGCGTGAACCGCTGCCCCGGCCGCGCCCTGATGCGCGAAAAAATTTGGTGGCGCGGCGTGGAAAAGAACAAGCTGGTATACAAGCGTTGCCGCCCGGTTATGTCGCGCTACGAGGGTTGCGCCATCTGCATGAAGGTCTGCCCCATCAACAAGTACGGGGCCAAGGCGGTCATGGAGTATTACGCCCAGACCGGCCAGGTCCTGGGCAAGGGCACTCACGACCTCGAAGGCTACACTCTGCACGACGAAAGCACCGGCAAGTACGCCACCGGCTATTTCGGCCCCGGCGAGCTGCCCACCTTCAACGCCGAGTTCTTCAAAATTCCCGCCGGCACCCGTGAGAACGCCGCGCTGGATGACCTCATCGAGTACATACAGACCAAAAAAAGCGGCCTCAACCAGCCCGAGGATGACCAGAAGCTGTTCGACTTCCGCGACCGGCTGCGGACTATCGTCGGCGGTGAGAGCGTCAGCGACAGCACGATGTTCTAGCAGGCCAACCTTCGCGTTATTCCTGCGTAGGGGCGCACAGCCGTGCGCCCCTATATCTTGGTAGGTCCTGATCAAGCATTCTTCGAAGCGCAGGTTCTCTGCGCTTTGGGATGGGAGTGGCGTGATTGGTGTTTCGGCGCGGCAGGCGGCGGCGAGGATTAGGACCAGTGCCGATGCCACGAGTGTTCCGGGTATTTTCATCTTGGTCTCCTTCTTTTTCAGACCCTGTTCCCATCCATTTTGCCGGGGCAGCCCAGGATTTCCGCGCGGCAAAAAGCCCCGCCAACCGGCAGGGCTTTTTAGTGGGCGCCAACAAACCTGTATGCTTTGCCGACATAAGTTAAGACTGATCTGAAGCATGATTTCGAACGCCTTGGATCAAGAAGAAACGGACCAATACAGGCAATAAATAGTTCAATTGAACTATTGTCACTCTATACAGTGGCCCATACCATTCTCTGCGGCCCTTGAAGGGTAGTGTCACAATCCAGCGGAAATAGACACTAGGAGGCAAGACTTGAAACAGTGAACCCGTGCGTTGCCGCAGGAAATAACAGTTCGTTTCTTATGGACGTGCCATTCACAGTAAACGTCCACCACACCATTCCGATTAAATCGAGAGCGACCAATGAAAATAACGAGAATACTGCCAACATCCCGGCTCGCGAGGATTGCCATCTCGCTGGCAGTGCTAGCGAGCCTGTTAACAATCAGCGTCATTGTTGCGGGCGCAACCGGCGTCTCACCAGAAGAAAACCCGCTGGCAACGGACGCCCAAGCCTATGCCTCTGACTTCGGCACGACCGTCGAAGAAGCAATGCGCAGATTGGAACTGCAGAACGATATAGGAAATCTCGACCAGCAACTCACCACCAACGAGAGCCAAACCTTTGCTGGTCTTTGGATCCAGCATGAGCCGAATTTCGCAGTGATTGTCAAATTCACTGGGGACGGGGAAGATACCATCCGACCATACCTCAGCGGCGGAAATCTAGAGGATTTGGTGGAAGTTGGAACCGCCGCCAATACCTTGGCATCCTTGGAGAACGCACAGGCCGTCGCAACAGAGAAAGTGAAATCGGTCAACATGCGCTTCAACTCGAGAATCAACGTACCCGAAAACGAGGTGGAGATCCTGACCCTCGACAAGGCTATCCTTGAGTCAAAGCTCAGCGGGGCCGACACAACACTGCCCGGCGACGTTAAGATAATTGAGGTCTCCAGGCTGGCCAAGCCCGCTACGGATATATACGGCGGCCTCGCCCTCAACGGCTGCACTTCGGGCTTCGCGGTGGAAGACACCAGCGGCACAAAGGGCATAACCACTGCAGATCACTGCCCGGATTCGCAGTCTTACAACGGAACTGCGCTTGATGAGGAAGACGATTCGTACGGCGGGTCAGCCGATGTCCGGTGGTCCACCGCTCCGGGGCTCACAGTGAGGAACAAAATAAAAACCGGGTCGTCGTCGAGCCGTAGCATCACAGGAACAGTGCAACGCGACAACCAGCCTATTGCGGCCTACGTCTGCAAGTACGGCAAAATCACCCACCACGGGTGCGGCCAGATCGCGAGCAAGACGTATCAGCCGGACGAGAGCGACATGCCCTGCCCCGGTTGCGACTGGAATGCGACCTTTATTGAGGTCAGAGCCAGCACTGGTCAGCGTTTGTCAGACCAAGGAGACAGCGGCGGCCCGTTTTACGCCGGTGGAAACGCATGGGGTACAATAGTGATGGATGTAGAATGGTGGCAAGGGGGTAACTGGATCAGGTCTGACGCCATTTACATGGCCGTGGATTACATCGGACTAATGGACGTGGACGTGCTCACCCACTGATCACCAGAGACACGAACACAAAAGCGGTCGACAGACCAACAGAAGATTCACCCCTGGGAGGCACAACAGGTATGGGATACCTGACCACAAGCACTTTGCTAATCTTGGTCTGGTTGTCCGTCTCCGCCTGCCAGTCCAGCGATATTGCCCTCCCCATCCACTATGAGCCACCGAGGACCGACCTCGGTGGCGATTACCTGGCAGGGGAGCTCAGGATGGAAGATGGCTGTTTAAGGCTGTACCGCATAGGTTGGGACGAGCCTGGCCGGACAATAAATCAGCAACTCCACGATATCTGGCTGCCCGTGTGGCCCAAGAACTTCTCGCTCCAGCACGAAGGGGAGGAGATCCAGATAGTCGATAACGAAGGAGCCACCGTGGCGTCGATAGGGGACACGGTGAGGCTCGGAGGGCCCAGCCATTGGTCCGGCCAGACCCGGAAAATAGAACTTGAAGAAACAATCCCCGATGCCTGTCAGGGCCTGTACTACCTAGTCGGCGACGAGGTGAGCATAGTCCCCCAGAACGAGGCCAGAATAATCCCCCTACCAGGCTCAACCCTATGGTTCCCACGCAACAACACGAGGGGCGGCGGCCCCCCACACGCCAGTATGCTGGCTGCGCCCCCCAAGGAGCAGCCCCTCATCTTAGAAGGCGACTGCCTTCGCATTGGAAAAGACGGGCCAGTGGTGATCTGGCCTGCAGGCTTCTACCCAGACGTGCAGAACGGCCAAGTGGTGGTACGCAACGGCGGAGGCGTGATGGTAGCAGCAGTAGGGCAGGAAATGAAACTAGACTCAGGCGGGTACATTCCCGGCAACAGTGGCCTATGCCGTGGGCCGCAGTGGGGAGGCACGAGATTCTTGGAACCCCTACCCAATCAGGGGCTTGGAGAGTAGCTCTAGGAATCCTCTGAACAAGTCCTTGGCGATGTGGCATAGTAGTGTGTGCGAGTGGATGCTTTTTGGAGGCAAGAGCGATGGACCAGCCCACCTTTGCCGACCTGGAATACCAGGGCAAGAAGCGCAAGACCCGCCGGGAACTGTTCCTGGAGCGCATGGAAGGCCTGATTCCCTGGCAGAGGCTGGAGGACCGCATCCGCCCCTTCTACCCCAAGCCTGGGCGGGGACGCCACCCCTACCCGCTGTCGGTCATGCTGCGGACCCACTGCGTCCAGCTCTTCTACAACTTGAGCGACCCTGGCATGGAAGACCTGCTCTACGAGTCCGACCCGGTCAGGCGCTTCGCGGGGTTGAAGCTCTCAGGCCCCCTGCCCGACGAGACCACCATCCTCAACTTCCGCCACCTCCTGGAAAAACACAACCTGGGTCCGGGTCTGCTTGGGGAAATCAATGCCCACCTGGAATCCCAAGGACTGAAGCTGCGGGAGGGAACCATTGTGGACGCCACCATCATCGAGGCGCCGTCCTCCACCAAGAACCGTGCTGGAGAGCGGGACCCGGAGATGCGCCAGACCAAAAAGGGGAACCAGTGGCACTTCGGGATGAAGGCGCACATCGGGGTTGATTCGGAGACGGGCATAGTTCACAGCATGAGCACGACATCGGCCAACGTCCACGACGTTACGGAGGCGCACCATTTGCTGCACGGCGGGGAGACGGTGGTGTGGGGTGATGCGGGCTACCAGGGTGTGGGCAAGAGGGAGGAGAACCTGGGGCTGGAGGTGGAATGGCGGGTGGCGATGCGTCCGGGGCGCTGGCGGACGCTGGATCCGGGGAGCGGGGAGGCGCTGGCGGAGAAGGCGAAGGCATCGGTGAGAGCCAAGGTGGAGCATCCCTTCCTGAGGCTGAAGCGGCTGTTCGGTTACGCCAAGGTACGCTACCGGGGGCTGGCCAAGAACGCGGAGCGGCTGGCGTTGCTGTTCGGGCTGGGCAACCTGCTGACGGCGGAGGGACAACTGAGGTGGTAGCGGGCCCTGCGGCGATCCTGACCGGCCTTCCGGTTTGTGCCAGGCTTCCAACCAACCCTGTCAGGAGACGAAAGGCAAGGGACTGAGCGCCAGTCGGCTGGGCCGGTAAGGTGGCCTTCGCCCACTTGCCGATCCGTCAGATGTAATTCAGGCCTTCACGGGCCTTGTTCAGAGTTTCCCTTGCCGGACAGCCGGTAAAAACCTGGAAATCACGAATACAGGGAAACTGTCCCAACGAAGAGGGATTTCTACCAGTGAAGCAATCATGGTGGGCGGAAGGCGAACTGTTCGAAGGCTGCAACTGCAACCTGTTATGCCCCTGTCATATCACCTTTCGCCAGCCTCCCACCAACGGCTACTGCGACGCCATCTGGGGCGTGGCGTTCCAGCAGGGGCGTTTCGGAGAGGTGGACCTGGCCGGGCTGGGCGCGGTGATTTTCGTCCACTCTCCCGGGCCGACCATGGCCGATGGCGACTGGACTTCGGTGTTGTACACCGACGAGGCCGCCACCGATGAGCAGTCCGGCGCGCTCCGGGCAATCTTCAGCGGCGAGTCCGGAGGCCCTTGGGAGATTCTGGGCCAGTTCTTCCGCGACGGACAGTTGACCGCGGTGCGAAAAGTCCCCCTTGAAATCGCCATAGACGCAACCGCCCGTACCGTCCGCGCTTCCGACCGGGTGTTGCTGGAAGTGCAGGCCATCCGGGGCGCAGACCCCGAGGGTCTGGTGACCATCACCAACCTGCGCAACGTGATTCACGGCCACACCCACACCCTCGCCCGCTCCAACCAGACCGTCAAGGACGAAACAATATCATGGGAAGAGCAGGGCAAACACGGCCTATACAGCCGCTTCCGCTGGGAAGGATAACCGAATTGCGGCCACCCAAGCCAACGTAGGGGCGCACAACCGTGCGCCCTGGTTTGTTGGCACGAAAAGGAGGCCGGAGACCGTGGCGCTACAGGTCGCACGGCTGTGCGCCCTACGCAAGGTCGTCTGCGTTCAGCAGGTCCCGGAACACCCGGCCCTCTTTCATCACCAGTCGTATGTGCTCCCGTTCCTGCAAGACGGTTATGTCGTCCAGCGGGTTGCCGTCCACCACTATCAGGTCGGCCAGCTTCCCCGGCTCCAGCGTTCCCAGCTCCCGCTCCAGCCCGCAGCAGGCGGCGGCCTCGCGGGTTCCGGCGATGACGGCCTGCATCGGCGTCATGCCCGCGTCGGCCAGCATTTCCAGTTCCTGAGCGTTGTTGCCATGAACCCAGCCGCCGGCGTCGGTTCCGGCCACCACCCGCACGCCGAACCGCATCGCCTGCTGCACGGTCTCGATGTGATGCTCACGGAACTCTCGCGCTTCCACTTGGGCCACCGGGTTGCCCTCGGCGGAGTGGAATGCGAACACGGTCAGGGTTGGCGCCAGGGTTATGTCCTTGTCGGCCATCATCCGCAGCAAGTCGTGGTCCAGATCGAGATAGCAGCCGTGTTCGATGGAGTCCACCCCGGCCTCCACTGCCGTCCGCAAGCCCGGCCCGCCGACGGCGTGGCAGGCCACCCGGCGGCCCTGCGCGTGGGATTCGTGTACCAGCGCCTTTAACTCTTCTAGCCTATAGCAAGCATCGGTGCCCAGGTGGGTGGCGCGGCCGAATCCCGTCTGGAACACCTTGATCAGGTCGGCGCCCACGCGGGCGTTCTCCCGCACCGCGGCCCGAATCTCTTCCGCGCCGTCAGCCACGCCGTAGGGTATGTTGGGATCGGGCATGGAATAGCGCCGGTGGCCCGACATCGTTGGGCGGTCCTGAACGCTGTGGGTCGGCCCCAGCGGGCCCGCCGCCACCAGCAGCCGCGGCCCGGCCACCAGCCCCTCGCTTACCGCTGCCTTGAACCCGGCGTCCAGCCAGCCGCAATCGCGGATGGTGGTGTAGCCCGATTGCAGCGTGTCTTCCATCACGCGGGCGATGCGCAACGTCCGGGTGCTGCGCGGCTCGGTCATACCCCAGCGGCTCAGCAGGTCATAGGTGAAGGATGCCAGATGGTCGTGGCAGTCTATCAGGCCGGGCATCACCGTCAGGCCCGTTACGTCAACCTGCTGTGTCCCCTCCGGCACGGCCACTGCCGCCCGCGGCCCGGCGGCAACGATGCGCCCGCCGTCCCCTACCAGCACCGTAGAGTCGGCCAGCGGTTGACCGCCGGAGCCGTCTATCAATTTTCCGCCTGTCAATGCCAGCAAATTCCCCTCCTTGTCGGCTGTGTACACGGAAGCCCGACAGCTTTCAGACATTGTTGCGCCTGCTTTGAAGCAGGCGCAATGGTTAATAAATTACTGCCCAATTACTTGGACGTAGGCCGGAAGCGTTAGTCCATTTTCTTTCAAGGCTGCTTCCAGTTCCGCCCTTTCAGTTGGATACAACTCTACGCGATTCTCGAACACATTGATACCCGACGCTATCTGAAAGCCCAGACTGCTTACAACTCGATTGGCTTCCGTTTGCGCCTTTCGTAGTTCTTGGAGGGTCGCCCTGGCCTGTCTGACCTCTACGATCTCTCTTAACTGCGCGTCCTCAATGTACGGATGAATCGTTTTTTCTCCGTCGCGTGTGAACATCACCACAACCCGGCGAAGGTTCTTGCTTCGTTGGCCTCGAGTTCCGCGTTCAGCTTCCCCACAGGCCCTTGAAGCATTCAGCCGGGTTATGGCCTCCAGCAAATCAACTCCGAATTGCTCAGCATACATTTGGGCGTCCTGCGCCAACGCGGGCGATACACCCTCCGGCAGGGGATACCGCCACTCCCTGGGTCAATGCTGTTGGGGCCTGCCGAAAATGGCCCCTGAGGTATCCGTCTCCTCTAATTTCGTTACAGCCAGTGTAGCGCCCTCCACCTCCCGACGTTCAGCAATTTCAGATTCCCCCTCGGCCGCGGAGGAAGCCCGGGCGACATCCCTCGTAACATCCCCAGATGGAGTGGCGGTAGCCCTCCCGCCGCATCCCCCAATGAATAGGAGGGTTGCGGAGAGGGCGATACCCAGCATTAGAAATAGCCGAATACGATTCATATCATCTCAACCAACGTGATGTCCGGGTTGCTATCATAGCGCAGAAGGTCAAGAATATCTGGGACGGAATCCGATAATCAGGAGCATTAGAATGGAACGCGAATACATCAACCCGCCCGATCTTGCCCCTCCGCCGGTCGGACTCTACAACCATGTGGTCAAGGTCGGAAGCACCGTCTACATATCCGGCCAAGTGCCGCGCGGTATGGACGGTAAGGCAGTGCACGTAGGCGACCCCGCGGCCCAGATCAGGCAGGTGTGGGCTAACCTGGAAATCGCGGTTAAGGCCGCTGGCGGTACGCTCCAGGACATCGTGAAAACCACCACCTATGTCGTCGGCGCAGAGAATCTGGGCAAAATCCGGGAAGTGCGTATGACGTTGTTGCCGGAAGCGGGCCGCCCGACCAGCACCACTGTGGTGGTGGCCGGCCTGGCGGACCCGGACTTTCTGGTGGAAGTGGAGGCCGTTGCAGAGTTGCGTTAGCGAAACACGCCGTTCGCCCTGAAGTTGTCAATGGGCCATCGTGTTGCCCTGCTAACTGAAGCCGGAGCTCTGGCGGCGGCGCTAAATCGCCTGCCAGTAGCGGCGGCCCTCGGTGCGGACGATGCGGCCAAAACCGGGAGCTGCCAGGTGGACGGCGGCCACCGGGATGCCTTCCTGCTCCAGCCGGTTCATCATGTCGCGGCGAGTGATGCGGGTCTGGTCCGGGTCTATGTCGGCGCGGGACACCCAGTCGGTGTTCTCGATCTGCACCGTGTTGTGCAGCACGTCGCCCAGCACCAGCCCTTGCTCGCCTTGGGAGGAAATCATGATGCTCATGTGTCCCGGCGTATGGCCCGGCGTGGGCAGCATGGTCAGCTCGCCGGTCAACTGATGCTCGCCCTCCATCAGTTCCAGCACGCCCAGCCCCTCCAGCGGCCAGACGCAGTCCGGCGCGTTGGGGAATCGGGTCTCAATCAGAGCAGGGTCGTGACACGCTTCCCAGTCCCTGGCGCTCACGTAGTATCGCGCATTGGGGAAGGTCGGAACATACTTGCCATCTTGGGATACCACGTTCCAGCCGATATGGTCGCGGTGGGCGTGGGTCATCACCACCATGTCCACGTCCTCCGGGCGCAGGCCGTGGGCGGCGAAGTCGTTGAGCAGCTCGCCCCACGGAGTATCCGGCGTGGGCTTGGGGCCAAGCCCCGTGTCCACGGCAATGGTGCGGCCCTCGGAACGGATGAGGAAGCAGGCGAGGTTGAAGCTCACGCCCCCGCTGGCGCTGAGATGGCTTTCGTGCCCGTGCCAGTCCTCCTCCGGTATGGCGGGGAAGAAGTTGCAGAGGTCAAAATCCAACAGCCCGTCGGAGAGGGAAGTAATCTCGACGTTGCCGATGTTAAGCTTGTTGCCGGGCATTTCCAGCCTCCTATAATCGCGATTCCGGCCCACGCAGGCGCACCGGTTGCAGCCGCAAGTATAGAACGGCGAATTGAAGAGTGGCAATCCGGGACAAACCAGGAGCAGTGTCAGCTTTGTTCCAAAAGCCCCCAAGGCAATCGCGTTATAAATGGCAGAGTTGGCGACGCAGGCAAGCCTGCCTATGTGATGGGCATCTGATGCCGCTGCTGGACATCATCGCGCTTGCCCTGACGCCTCCTCAAGGCTGAAATCTCATATCCTAGCTATATCCTAGCCCTATTCGGTTTATTTCCGGCCTGCCATCCGACATAGTTTAACGTGAATTATGGATAAAAAAGGGACACCAATGGTTGAGAAGAGGTATTCTTCTCAATGCTAATCCATTGAGAGGTGTCCCGGGATGAGTCTACTAAACCTATTTTGCGATGTCGATGATTTTTGGCAACGGTTCCAGCCCCACTGGGAACAAGACCTGCTCCAAAGTGGCTCCCGCCAAAGGCGGCGCCTGGGCCAACTGTCAGTCAGCGAAGCAATGACCATCATGATTCATTTCCATCAGAGCCACTATCGCCACTTCAAGGCCTACTACACCGAGTACGTGCAGGAGCATTTGCGCTCCGAGTTTCCCCGGTTGGTCAGCTATGAACGCTTCGTTGGACTGATGCCTGGGTTCCTGGTCCCCCTATGCGCCTACCTGATGAACTGTTACGGACGCTGCACCGGGATCAGCTTCATCGACTCAACTCCAATAGCCGTCTGCCACAACCGGCGCATTTCCAGCCACCGGGTCTTTGCGGGTATAGCCCAAAGGGGCAAGACCTCGGTGGGCTGGTTCTTCGGGTTCAAGCTGCACTTGGTGGTCAACGATCGGGGCGAGTTGTTGGCTTGCCGCATCACCCTGGGTAATGTTGATGACCGCAAGCCGGTCCCCCACTTGACCCGGAGCCTATTGGGCCGGTTGTTTGGCGACCGGGGCTATATCTCCCAAAAGCTGGTCTCCCAACTGTTCGAGCGGGGTATTCAGTTGATTACCAGGCTGAAGCGAAATATGAAACCCCGCCCCTTGCCCCCGGAAGACAGGGCCCTGCTTCGTAAGCGGGCCGTCATCGAATCGGTTAACGACCAACTGAAGAATATCTCTCAGATTGAGCATACCCGCCACCGCAGCCCAGCCAACTTCTTGGTCAACCTGGTCTCCGGGTTGATTGCCTATTGCCATCAGCCCAAGAAACCATCCTTGAGCAGAGAGAATATTCCCGCGCTCCCAACCGTCGCTTAACCATAACTCACGTTATTTATGTACCGATCGGGGAACCCCGCCAAGACCAAAACCCGGCCCAAGTCCAACCAGCCACTGAGGCAGCGTGATGTGCTTTGCCTGCAAGCCCTAACCAGTCCGGCCGCTCCCAACCTGAACCGCGCTCCGCAGAATCCAACCCCGACAACCAGGAACGGCCGGAAATGACCGGAAATGGCCGGGAAACCAAATTTCCGGCCTCACCCAAGCCCAATCATAGAAAGCCTCTATCCCCAGGTCGGCCCCAACGGGCCGCTGGCAAATTTCGCCAGGTTCTGGTAGCGCTATGCACGGGGACGTTCTGCACAATCAAAAGACCCTGAAACCAGGAGAGGTCAAACGAGACGGGCTAACCGCGGTGGTCGGCCACCAACCGGCCATCTTTGAACACCATCCGCAGGCGGCGGAGGTTCTGGATGTCGTCCAGAGGGTTGCCGGACACCACAATCATGTCGGCCCGCTTGCCTGGTTCCAGAGTGCCCAGCTCGGCGCCGACGCCGCAGAGTTCCGCGGCGTCCTTGGTGGCTGCGGTCAAGGCTTGCCAAGGAGTCGCGCCGTCCTTGACCCAGAGTCCAAGCTCCAGCAGCGCCGAGTCCCGCAGGGGCAGCACATCGGAACCCAAGGCCATCCGCACCCCGGCGGCGAGAGCAGTCTGGAACCAGCGCCGATGCCCGTCCGCCGCGGCATCGGCCCGGCGCACCAGGTCGGGTGCCAGGGCCTTTCGCTCCACGTAGTCCCGTTCCCAGTCCGATTCAGCCTGGCTGGGCGTGAGGTGGGTTATGCCCAAAGTAGGCACGTACCAGGCCCCGCTTTCCAAGAAGTCCGTGATGCAGTCTTCGTCCATCACGTAGCCGTGTTCGACGCTGTGAGCGCCCAGGCGTATGGCGGCTTTCACCGCATCGGGGTTGGTGGCATGGGCCATGACCGGCATGGAGCGCTGATGGCACAGGGCGAACGCCGCCTCAATCTCCTGCGGCAACAGAAAGGAGTCAAGATGCCTGTCCCAATGCGGCCCCATTATCCCGCCGGACAGGTTCAGCTTGATGTGGTCTACCCCGTTTCGTATCTGCTCGCGGATTGCCTGGACGAACCCGTAGGGGCCGTCGCACTCCCGGGCATGGCCGGAGGTCAGAAAATGTCCGCCGGTGGTGGTCAAAAAGTTGCCGCAGGCAAACACGTTGGGCCCGGCAGGGCCGGCTGAAGACTCGAACGCCCGCTTCCAGGCAACATCCATGAAGTGGCCCGCTCCGGCGCAGCGCACCGAAGTCACCCCGGCCTCGGCAAGCCCCCGCATCAGGTTTTGGCCGAACCAGGCGGTCAGTTGGGGTACGGTGGTGCCGGGGGGATTGGGGTATTCCGGGTGGATGTGAACGTCCCACAAGCCGGGCAGTAAATACGCCCCTCCCAAGTCTATGACCTCATCGCGCCCGCGGTCGGGGAGCGCCTCTGTATCCCTGCTTTCGGCCACGGCCAGGATATGGCCTCCATCCACCGTTACGGTGGCGTTGGGCCGGATCCTGTCGGCGACGCAATCAATGAGGCTACAGTTGGTGAGGATGAGGGGCATAAGTTCCTCGGATTAGGTGGACCGGGCAGTTGCGAGCGCGCTCAGGTCCTTTACCTCAATGTTGGATACCAGCATGACCAGTTCGTCGAGGCGGCGCACCTCGAATTCCTTAAAGTCGTCGTCCACCACCATGTAGCGGGAGACCACTTCCCAGATTTCCCGTTTCATCTGCTCCATCTTGTCGGGCGACAACTCAATGCGATCCTGGATAAGCACCAGACGGAGGCGTTGCCGGGCCACATCGCTGGAATTCTCGCTGCCTTTGTCGGCCAGCCCGAGCAGCCAACGCAATAGTTCACGCATGGGAGTAAGCCCTCCCCTTATTGCCGACCATATCCCGTAGCCGGTTGAACATACCGGTACGGGCGTCGATCTCTTTCAGCGGCACCTCTTCACCGTCAATCCGCGCCGCGATGCGGAGAAACGCAGCCCCGGCGCTGGAGCGGCCATCGTGCACCGAGGGCTCGCCGCGGTTGGCGGCAGACACGGTGCGCTCATCGGCGGGCACCAGTCCGATGACCTCCACTGCTAGCAGGGCCTCCACGTCCTTTTGACCCATCATGTCGCCGCGCCGCACCATATCGGCGACGATTCGGTTGATGACCAGCCGGGGCCCGTGCATCCCCGACGCCTCCAGCAGACCAATTACCCGGTCGGCGTCACGTATGGCCGAGACTTCCGGGGTGGTTACGATAATCGCTTCCCCGGCTGCGGCAACAGCGTTCTTGAACCCCTGCTCAATGCCCGCCGGACAGTCGATGAGGATGTAATCGAACTCCTCCTCCAACTCGGCGCAGAGGGCCCGTAGCTGGGACGGCTTGACGCTGTCCTTGTCCCGGGTCTGGGCTGCCGGTATCAGGTACAGCTCCAGCCGGTGTTTGTCCTGGATCATGGCCTGACGCAACCGGCACTTGCCCTCGACCACATTTACCAGATCGTAGACGATACGGTTTTCCAAGCCCATGATTACGTCGAGATTGCGCAGGCCTATATCGGTGTCGATGACTACCACCCGGTGGCCGCGCATGGCGAGGGCAGAGCCGATATTGGCGGTGGCGGTGGTCTTGCCGACACCGCCCTTCCCAGAGGTTATGACAATTGTCCTACCCTTCATAAGGTACCCCTTTCGTGTATCTGGTGAAGCGCCCGGCGAATGGCGAGACGTAGATTGATTTGCGTCGAACATAGGCGATCCTAGGCTGTACTGCGGTTGACTTTCCCTTGCGCCCCCTCTCGCCGGCGCTTTGGCCGGACGGCGCGGCCACGGCCTCGCAGCCGCCTATGCGAATGCGGGGAGAGGCGATTTCCAGGGCGACGATGGCTGCCTTGTCGTCTCCCGAGGCCCCGGCGTGAGGCAGTCCCTTGAGTGCCCCCATCACGACAATGTCCCCGTCGGCCACAATCTCTGAGCCGGGGTTCACGTCGCCCAGAACCACCACGTCGCCGGGATGCAGGAGCGACTCGCCGGAGCGAAACGTCCCTCGAATGAGCATAGCCCGGTTCCGGTTGCGCTGATCTTCGGAGGTCAGGCCGGTGAGGACGCGCGCCAGCACATCCGACGGGACCGGCGCGGGAGACTCCGGCCGCCGCCTCCGCCTAGGCGACGGCGGTTCTTCGTGGTCGCGTCCGTGTTCTGGCGCGAAACCATCCTCGGATGACACGAAGCGCGCGATATTCAGCCCTGAGTTTTCCAGGAAAATGCGCCGGATGGCTGCCTCTTCATCGTCGCTCAAGTTGCGCCTTCCGGTGTTGACGCTGATTCCTCCCTTGGAGAACAAAGACCTCTGACCGGCCAACTGTGCCCCCAGCTCAAGGGCCACTTGGTCCAACGGCGCGTCTTCGTCGAGGTTGAAGGCGACATCGGCCCCTCGCCCGGTGATGTACACGGTGCGCCGCTTGCCTGCGCCGGGAGGACGGCTGGCGCCGATGGCTGGAGATTCGGATGTAACCACTTCCCACCCCACTCCGGGTTATGTAATGTCGGTTATATCAGCCGCAGTCAATAGGAAGCAACATATTTCCGGTCAATTTTTGAGGAAATTTTGATATTATGTGAACCTAACTTACTGTATGCCTTGCCTCCACTCGCGCCTTCTCCAGAGTAAAATGTGAGCAAAATCGCGCCGCGCCCTGCATAAAGGGCGCGGCACGATTGGCGAAATGGAGAGACCGGGCGTCGCGGTCAGTCGCGGGTGCCGAAGAGGGCTACCGAGCAGGTGAAAGAGCCTGGGCGGCCACCAAGGTTGTGGGTCAGACCCAGGTCGGCCTTCTGAAGCTGGCGCGCTCCGGCCTTGCCCTGAAGCTGCTTGTAGACCTCGTAAATCATGCGTATGCCGCTGGCCCCGATGGGATGGCCGAAGCACTTCAGACCGCCGTCGGTGTTCACCGGCAGATCGCCTTCTAGGGTAAACGTGCCCGCCTCCACGTCGGCGCTGGCTCGGCCGCGGGGGCTGAACCCCAAGTCTTCGTAGATGATCAGCTCGGTGATGGTGAAGCAGTCGTGGACCATCGCCAAGTCAATCTCGCGGCGCGGGTCGCTGATTCCAGCCTCCT
The DNA here is from genome assembly GCA_965249065.1 of Dehalococcoidia bacterium. Taxonomy (GTDB): domain Bacteria; phylum Chloroflexota; class Dehalococcoidia; order Lucifugimonadales; family UBA3495; genus VXOI01. The sequence goes on from CBDFLG010000002.1 coordinate 881,870, forward strand.
GATATGCCGACTGGCTGGCGCGCACCGACTCAGGGAAGTGGGTGAAGTCCCAGTCGTTGCGCATGATGCCGAAGGCGCCCACCGAAAGCCCAATTCCCTTGACCAATATGTAGTCGTCGCGGAAGGTCTTGGCGATTTCCGGCGTGGTGATGATGGCGGCGGCGGCCCCGTCGCTCACCCCGCAGCAGTCGAACAGACCCAGCGGCCAAGCCACCATGGGCGCGTTCACCACCTGCTCGGCGCTGACTTCCCGCTGGAAGTGGGCCTTGGGGCTCATGGTGCCGTTGTGGTGGTTCTTGGAAGCGATTTGTGCCAGCGTGTGCTTCCCTTCCTCGTAGGATATGCCGTACTCGTGGAAGTAGCGGGTCGCGGCCAGCGCGAACTGCGACGGCGGGGGGACCGGCGGGTTGACGTCGGAGCCGGGCGCTTCCGGCACCGCCAGCCCGGAAAAGCCGGAGTCCTTCAGCTTCTCTACCCCCATCGCCAGCACGATGTCGTACACCCCGGCGGCCACGGCGTAGCAAGCGTTGCGGAAGGCGTCGGTAGCGGTGGCGCAGGCGTTCTCGACGCGGGTGATGGGGATGTAGTCCAGCTTCAGCGCGTCGGCCAGCGGCTGCCCGGTGCGAAAAGAGGAAACCGTGCCCAGCCAAGCCGCCTGGATGTCCTTGCCCTCGATACCGGCGTCTTCGTAAGCCTCATAGGCCGCTTCCACCATCAGGTCGGCGGAACTGGCATCCCATCGCTCCCCGAACTTGGTGCAGCCCATGCCGATGACGGCTACCCGGTCTTTGATTCCTCTCATAACAACCTCTGCCTTCTATGCGTTCCCTGAGATAAATTGTGAAGATAGCTTAAATCGCCGCCACTCGTTGCGGCACCGCCTTCCAGTAGTAGTTATGTATGCCGTTGACCACCCGCAGCTTGCGGAAGCTCATCTTAACCGGCATACCTACCTGAATTTCGTCCAGTTCGCGGTCGGTGATCATGCAGAGGGCGCGGCCCCCGCCGTCAAAGTCTACCACGGCTATAACCAGCGGCGTGTCGGTCGTGCCCGCCAGATAATCCATGGAGTAGGTGAACACGCTGCCGGGTCTGTCGCTGAGACGCAGGGGTGTCGAGTCGTCGCGGGCCCGGCAGTTGACGCAAACCCGCTGCGGCGGATATTGGACGAAGTCGCACTGGTTGCAGGTGGCGCCGTAGAACCTGATGTTGCGGTCACCCTCCCGCCACAGCGCCGACACCGACGGCGACTGCGCCTGCGGACGGCGCGAAGCGGCGTCGGTGAGCCACACGTCGCGCCAGCGGGCGTAGGTCTCGTAGCTGTCCAGAGTCTTGCCGGAGTTGAGATAGCCGCTTACTCCGTTGGCGGCCCGCCCGTTTCCGGCCTGTGTCGTGGCCCGGAAGCCAATAACGTCGCTGCCGTCGCCGTAGGACGCGGCAACGACAAGCTGCCCCGGCGTTGCGTCTTCCAGCGCTGAGGCCAGCAGCATCGGTACAAAGGCCGCGCCGGTGTTGCCGAGCCGTCCAAACATTGCGTCCTGCAACTGCTCCGGGGCAAAGCCCAACTGCCGCGCCAACTGGGCGTGGCGGCGTCCGTCAGGGGCGTAGAGGGCCAGCTTGCCCACGTCCCGCGCCGATATGCTCTGCCGTTTCATAAACCCGGCGATGGCGTCGCCGAGGATGCGCTCCAGCCCTTCCTCTATGGCGAATCGGTCTTCCCAAGAACGCACGAACTGGTCTCCGGCGCTGCGCCACACGTCCATCATATTTTCGGAGATGCTATAGGCGCCTTCATGCTCTGCGATAACGCCGTCGCTGGAGATGATGAAGGCGGCTGCGCCGTCGCCTGAGTTGCGTTCGGCCTCGCCTTTGGGCGCGCCCTGCCGGTTGTCGCTGGCGATTACCAACACCTGCCCGGCGGAACCGGCAGCCACCGAGTCTAGCGCCTGCTTCAGTGCCGTAGTTCCGGCGCGAAGCACATCGGTTATGTCGGCGGTGAAAATGTCGCGGCGCAGGTCGAGGGCCGTCGCGATTATCGAAGCGCAGCCCTTTTCGGCGTATGGGGGCGTGGTCGTGGCGAAAAGCAGCCCGTCGATGAGCTGCCGGTCCCGCCCTGCGAGGCAGTCGAGGCCCGCCGCCACCGCCATGCTCACGCTGTCTTCGTCGAAGTTGGCCACCGCCCGCTCCGTCCGCGAATTCCATCCATCGGTGGAGGCTCCCAGACGATAGCGGGGGACATAGGCCCCAAACGCCGCAATTCCAACCACAAACGCACTCCCATGCAAGGATGCGGCCATGCTATCAGGATGGGAATTTGGGTGTCAACGCGGGACTGCTAACGGACGGGCGTTGAGCCTTATAACCTACACTCGTCGCGGAGCGCTACAAGCGCCGAGAAACCCCGTCATTCGGGAGCAAAGGGCCGAGGTATTCTTTAGTTCACATTCCCAGACAACCAGATGCTCCCAGGCCTGCTCCGACAACTTTTGCTGATTGGCCAAGTCTCGCTGCTGTGTGCGGGCGAGTTTGGGGACCCAGTAGCCTTGATTGGACTTGGGCAACCTACTGTCTTGGCAGTCCGGGTCAGGATGCTGGTGCCAGAAACAGCCGTGGACAAAGATAACTTTCCGCCTTCCGCTAAAAACGATGTCAGGAGAGCCGGGGAGTCTCCGGTCATGGAGCCGGTAGCGATAGCCCATGCCGTGAATCAATTTCCGGATTGCAAGTTCAACTCCGGTGTTGGAACTCTTTATCCGACGCATATTATAGCTGCGCCGCTCTTCCGAGATCCTGTCGGCCATTATGCGGCCAAGTCCAAAGGCAGATCGCTGATGTCCCTCAATCTGCGTCCGGTTATCATTATGTCCAGTATTTCGCGGGCGTCGGGATAATCCATTTCTTCGACGGCTTTGACCAGTTCCGGCAATGCAAAGTGATATATGCAATCAATGTCCCCGGTGCCAAGGGCCAACGAAGCTATGCGGCTGGGTACGGGTTCTCCGGTCACTGCTACAACATGGGGGAGGCGGCCCTTCCGGTTACGAATGAGGTTCAGGGCTTCGGAGCGGGCGTTCTGGGCTCGGTCGCTTCGTATCGTCCACTTGCAGGAAATGCTGGCGTGGAGGACGGGCATCTGGTTGTTCTGTGCCCTCAGGCTGCTGTGAAGCGCGTGAGCAGGCCCAACCAGCAGGTTCGGGCCGTTTATCACTTCGTCTGGTTCAGGTTCGCGGCCAATCACAATGTCCGGGCTGATAATGTAGTCAGTGCCCAGCGCCGATGCTAAAAGAGGATTACCAGCGGCCAGTCTGCTAAGTTCATCCAGATGCTGATATTGCTCGAAACCAGCGAGACCAAGACGGTTGCGCGCTCCAAGCCTCCCTACCGTCCACTTCCCCGGGCGGAGATGACCGAGAAACAGGAAAGTTGATGCTATAAATTCCTCGCATACACGCTCAAACCGTGAGCCGGATTCTTGGCCGGGGAGACGCGCCCCAGAGACATTATCCCCTAACTGTCCGACAATTGAGTTGGCGATGTCAATGCTTATCCTGCTGGCCCGGTCGGCATTGCCGGGGATGCCTTTGTCAGTTGTAAGAACGCCGGAAAGTAATTGTCTGTGGAACTTCTTGCGGGCCGATTCAATCATCGGAGATTGTGCCATGGCACCTCGTGAAGCGTTCTGGCGCCTTCCAGCGCGGCGAAGATTTGCCCCCCCACCGCCTCGGCAGTTGGTGGAGGGAAGGCATTTCCCACCTGCTTATAGGCCGAAGTCTTGCTGCCACTGAAATTCCACGCATCGGGAAATCCTTGAATTCTGGCCACCATAGGAACAGTCAAACGGGGCATATAGCCAAAGCACGGGCCAGGCGGCTCGTCGGCAACACCTTTACCGTCAACCCCAAGGGCAGCCCATGCCCTGCGGGCCCGAGTTGGCCCCAAGTCAGGGCCGCCGTGTTTTGTCGAGCCGCCGACGATGGTAGGCGCCAGGCTGTTGGCGCCGGAACGCCACTCGCAGGCCAGGGGCCAGCCCCGGGACGCTATCTGGTCGTAAAGCTTTTCTCCCACAGTTGGAGGAATATGCGTTGAGGGTGAAGGCCAACTGAATATATGCGCCAGCGAGCTTTGTACCGCTACTAGGATAGCCCTCTTGCGATACTGTGAGACGCCGAAGTCGGAAGAGTCCAACAGCTTCCAGTCGGCCCGGTAACCCAGCTTTTTCAAGCTGATCAAAACAGACGCCCGGTATTCGTCAAAGCGCGGGGTGAGGATTCCCCTGACGTTTTCTATCATCACTGCGAGCGGTCTGGACTCATCAATAAGACGCAACGCGATCGGAAACAGGTCTCTTTCGTCGGCGTGTCCCAATTGCTTGCCTGCGACCGAGAAGGGAGGACAGGGCAGACCTCCGGCCAACAAGTCAATTGCTTTGAACTGCGCTCCGTCAATATCGCGTATATCCGCCTGAACGACGTTCCAACCAGTCCGGTTCCATCGCAATGTGGCGCAACAGTTCGGGTCAATTTCAAACAATGAATGATGCTCGAAACCCGCCTGTTCCAGTCCGAGGGCTTGTCCGCCGCCACCAGCGCATAGTTCAACACAAAGAGGTCTCACTGCTTGCTGCCTCCCGTTCTTTGCCGGAAATTATACATACCTGCTTGGAGGCATATAACTAGCTGCTGTCATCAAATCGCGCCGTTAAAGCTCGAACTCCTTGACATCCTCTGCCACAATCAGCGTAGCGCCAGTCAAGGCTTGGACTTCTTCGGGGGTCCAGCCGGGGGCTACTTCTTTCAGCACCAGGCCGCCGGGGGTGCGCTCGATTACGGCCAGGTCGGTCACTATCAGGTAGACGCAACCTTGCCCCGTGACGGGGAAGGTGCATTCCTCAACGATTTTGGGGTTGTTCTGCCGGTCGGTGTGTTCCATGGCCACGATGACGCCGCTGGCTCCGGTGGCCAGGTCCATGGCGCCGCCCACGTTGCCAACGCCGCGATGGGGCAGCATCCAGTTGGCTAGGTCGCCGCTGGCCGACACTTGGTGTGAGCCCAGCACGGTCACGTCCACGTGGCCGCCGCGAATCATGGCGAAGGCCTGGGCCGAGTCGAAGAAAGACATACCCTGCACCGGCTCCAGGAACTGGCCCCCGGCGTTGATCAGGTCGATGTCCTCATCCCCTTCCTCGGCCAGCGGGCCGCAGTTCAGGATGCCGCTTTCGCTGTGGTAAAACACCGTCCGGCCATCCGGCACGAAGCTGGACACCAGCGTGGGAATGCCGATGCCCAGATTCACGTAGGCCCCGTCAGGCAGTTCTTTGGCCACCCGCATCGCGACAATCTCGCGGGGCAGCCTTTCTTTGTCGGCTAACGATTCAATATCCATATCACTGTCTTTGCCTTTAATCCGTTCCACGGTTACAGGTAGGGAGAGAAGTCATCGGGCCGCTTGACGATGCGGTTGACGAATATGCCGGGAGTCACGATTGCTTCAGGGTCGAGCTGGCCCGGCTCCACGATTTCGTCCACCTCCACCACCGTAACGCGCGCAGCGGTGGCCATCACCGGGTTGAAATTACGTGATGTTCCCTTGTAGACCATGTTGCCTAAGGTGTCGGCCTTGTGGCCCCGAATGATGCAGAAATCGGCCAGAATGCGTTGCTCCAGCACGTAGGGGCGGCCGTCTATCTCGCGGAGTTCCTTGCCTTCGCCCAATAGCGTTCCAACGGCGGTGGGTGTATAGAAGGCGGCAACTCCGGCTCCGCCGGAACGCAGCCGCTCGGCCAGCGTTCCTTGTGGCGACACTTCCAGAGTGGACTCGCCTTCCTGGTAGGCGCGCTCGAAGGCGCTGGGGCGGTTGATGGAGGGCGAGACGGGGTAGGACGCAATGGCTTTGGCAATCTGTCCGTTTTCCACCAGGATGGTGTGGTCTATGGGCGTCACGCCTTCGGGCGCTCCGAACCGGACGACACGGGCGATGCCGGCGGTGTTGCTTATTATGGTAAGTCCTTTGGCCCCTTGGTCGCGCAGTCCGGTCATGAGGTAGTGGGCCATCCCGCCCGGCCCGCCAAAGCCGTCCACGTTGACAATCGCCCCGTCTGGCACGTCGCGCAGTGCTTCGGCTGCGCTGGCATAGACCTTGTTGGGCCAGGGCAGAGTTGGCACGTCGAAAGTCATTTCGCGGAGGCCGGACGCCACCGACAGAGGCGCGCCGGTGATGGCGGCTATTTCGTCGGCGGTCCAGCCAGGGGCCACTTCCACCAATTCCAACCCGTCATCGGTAACCCGAATCACCGCCGCATCGGTAACAATCAGGGATACGCAACGGCTGCCGTCGATGGGGAGATTGCAGTGTTCGACGATACGGGGTGCGCCGCGCTCGTCCGAATGCGCCACGAGGGCGACAATACGCCCCGCGCCCGACGCCATGTCTACCGCGAAACCGGGCGCGGCCAGTCCCGGCGTTTCGGCGGTGGTCCAGTGTACGAAGTCCCCCGCCGCGCTCACCTGAGCCGCCTCGACGAAAGCCAGCCCGGCTTGGCCCCCGGCCAGCATTGCCGCAACATCGCCGACGCCCGCAATCACTCCTCCGGGTAGGACAACCGCTTGGTTCTCTGCGCCGCCCGTACGGTATCCTACAGCGCCGTTTTCGGCCAAGAACCACACGCCGCTATTGGCAGGGACGACTGCGGGAATTGATGCTGGCAAGCCGGAGCCGATGGCAACGGTATCTCCTGCCCGAATCTCCTGCGCCGCCCGGCGGGCCATGCTTGTCTGGTCTAGTTTTGCGCCTGGCATCTACGCGCCCTCTGCGATTAGTTTATCTGGGGATCACCCTTCGATGCTGCTCAGCTCTTCGACAAGCTCAGGATGATGCGCTGGATGAAAATGGCCGGGGTGATTACCAGTTCCGGGTCGAGACCGCCCCGCTCACGGATTTCGTCCACCTCGGCGACGGATACCCTTGCCGCCATGGCCATTATCGGATTCCAGTTGCGCTGAGTTCCCTCGTACACCAGATTGCCCAGGGTGTCGGCGGCAGCAGCGCGGAGCAGGGCGAAATCGGCCTTCAGCGCTGGTTGGAAGAGGTGTTCGCGTCCGTTGATCATCCGCACTTCCTGGCCCTCGGCGAACCGCGTTCCAGCGCCCGTGGGCAGGAACAAGCCGCCGATGCCGGCTCCTCCGGCGCGTATTCGCTCGGTCAAGACTCCGGCAGGCTGAACTTCAAGCTCCAGCTCTCCGGCTTCCCATCTATCCCGGACCGGCCCGCCGCGGCGCGGGTCGAAGGGCATGGGAGAGATAATTTTTCGGACGACTCCGGACTCCACCAGTGCATTCAGGTCAGTCCGCCTAGAATCCGGCGGCCCCGCCCCCTGACAGATGACCGTCAGGCCACTCGCCCCGCTTTCGATTACCGCGCGCAGCAGAGCCTCCGGCTCGCCGTGGCTGGCAAGCCCGCCGATGAGCAGCGATGCGCCGTCGCTCATGCCTGCTAGGGCCGCTTGGGCGGAGTCATATACCTTGTTCAGGTTTGTGCCGGATGCTGTACTCACAGGCGGATCCTTTAGGTCGTTGACGCTGCCGGCGCTGGTTCAGGCCGGTCGGGTTGTGAGGCCGGTTGCTGGGTATTGTCAGACTGTTTGTCCCCGCCCCGTTTCCGGCCCAGTAGCGCGGTTATGCCTGCGGCTGCCCCTCCAGCCGCCGCGATCACCATTCAAAGCATATAGATTCTCCTGCTGTAGGCTTGTGGTTGTCGGCCTGCGGTTCTGCGGAGGCGGAGTTAACTGGCTCCGCCGGGCGCTTCGCATTATACCAACCCCGCCCAGTCTGCGCGGCCCGATTTTGCTTTGTCGCCTGAGCAATACCGGAGGCAGGCCAAAAAGAAGCCGCCCCGCTGATAACGGGACGGCTCTTTGTTTTCCGGGATTGCTGGGCAGGGTTGCCGGTGGACTAGAAGTCCATTCCGCCGCCGGGGGGCATGGCGGGCATGGCAGACGCCGCCTGGGGGATTTCGGAAATCATGGACTCGGTGGTCAGCACCATGGCCGCCACGCTGGCCGCGTTTTGGAGGGCCGAGCGGGTGACCTTGGTCGGATCAACGATGCCCTTTTCCAGCATCGGGCCGTATTCGCCGATCTCGGCATCGTAGCCGTAGTCGTCGGCCTGCTGCTTGACCTGGTTGAGCACCACGGCACCCTCGAACCCGGCGTTTTCCACGATGAGCTTGAGGGGCTGTTCCAAGGAGCGGCGGATGATGTCTACGCCGACCTTCTCGTCCGGCGGCATTTCGCCGACGGAGTCCAAGGCGCGCTGGGCGCGAACCAACGCCACGCCGCCGCCGGGCACGATGCCCTCTTCAACAGCGGAGCGGGTGGCCGACAGGGCGTCCTCGACGCGGGCCTTGCGCTCTTTGAGCTCAATCTCGGTGGCCGCGCCAACCTTGATTACCGCGACGCCGCCGGACAGCTTGGCCATCCGCTCTTGCAGCTTCTCGCGGTCGAATTCGGAGGTGGTGTCTTCGATCTGGGCCTTAATCTGGGTGATGCGGGCCTGTATGGCATCTTCGGAGCCGCGGCCTTCGACGATGGTCGTTTCGTCCTTGGTGGCGGTGACCCGGCGGGCCTGACCGAAGTCCTCAATGGTAGCAGAGTCCAGCTTGCGGCCGGTTTCCTCGCTGATGACGGTGCCGCCGGTGAGGATGGCGATGTCTTCGAGCATGGCCTTGCGGCGGTCGCCGAAGCCAGGGGCCTTCACTGCCAAGGCGTTGAGGGTGCCGCGCAGCTTGTTGACCACGACGGTCGCCAGAGCCTCGCCGTCCACGTCCTCAGCGACGATGATCACGTTCTTGCGGCCTACCTGGAGCAGCTTTTCCAGCGCGGGCAGCAGGTCAGCAACCGCGGAAATCTTCTTGTCGGTGATGATGAGAGTGGGATCTTCCAGCACCGACTCCATGCGGTCGGGGTTGGTGATGAAGTAGGGAGAGATGTAGCCGCGATCGACCTGCATCCCTTCCACGTACTCAATCTCGTCGGACAGACCCTTGGACTCTTCAACGGTGATGACCCCGTCCTTGCCAACCTTCTCCATCGCTTCGGCGATGGTCTCGCCGATGGCTTCCTCGTGGGCGGAGAGGCTGGCAACCTGGCCGATGCGCTCGCGGGTCTCCACCGACTGGGACATTCCCTGCAACTCGCTGACCACTGATGCGACGGCCCGCTCGATGCCGCGCTTGATGGCCATGGGGTTAGCCCCGGCGGTGACGTTCTTGAAGCCGTCGGTGATGATGGCCTGGGCCAGCACCACGGAAGTGGTGGTGCCGTCGCCGGCGGCGTCGTTGGTCTTGGTGGCGGCTTCCTTGAGCAACTGAGCGCCCATGTTCTCAAAAGAGTCAGGCAGCTCGATTTCCTTGGCGATGGTTACGCCGTCGCTGCATACCTGGGGCGGGCCGAAGGACTTGTCCAATACGACGTTGCGGCCTTTCGGGCCCAAGGTAATCTTGACCGAATCGGCGAGGATGTCGATACCGGTACGGAGGGACTTGCGCGCTTCCTCCGAGTAGGTGAGCTTTTTGGCTGGCATCCATTCCTCCTTAATTAACTGGCCTGAATACACCGGCCGGCCCTGCGCCCTCGCGAGAGCCGCCGGACCTGCGCTAGGACTAGGATAGCTTGGCTAGGATGTCACTTTCGCGCAGGATGAGATAGTCTTCGTCGCCGTCCTTGTACTCTGTGCCGGCAAACTTGGAATAGATAACCCGGTCTCCCTGGGTAACGTCCATAGCGATGCGGTTGCCGTCTTCGCTCATCCGGCCTGGGCCGACTGCGACAACCTCACCTTCCTGGGGTTTTTCCTTAGCGGTATCGGGCAGGAAAATACCGCCCTTGGTGGTCTGTTCACCCTCTATGGGTTTCACTACCACACGTTCGCCCAACGGCTGGAAATTCGCCACCGAGGCCTCCTTTAGTTTCGCCGGGAATATGGTCTTGGCCCGGCAATTTTGACTGGTGATTAGCACTCCGGCAGTCAGAGTGCTAATCTATGGTAATCAAGCCAATTTGCCTTGTCAAGAATCGCCGGGACAAGGACGTTTATCGTCGGCTGTCCTGTTACAATCCCATGCAATCCGGGCAGCGAACCGGCGGAAAGGAAGGCGTCCTATTTCATACTCTGCGTTGAGACTGACCCGCGAGGGCGCCGTTGCTACGATAACCTTGGACCGCCCCGCCGACGGCAATAGGGTAAATTCGGTCATGGTGGCCGAATTGAGGGAGTTGTCCGCCGAACTGTCCGCCGCCGACGGCGTTCGGGTGGTAATATTGACCGGCGCCAGGCCGGTGTTTTCGATCGGACGGGAAGCTCCGCCGGACGCAGGGAAAATCGGAGAGTTGCAGGTGTCCCGGGCCATCGCCGCATTGCCTGTGCCGGTTCTGGTGGCCCTCAACGGCGACGCCACCGATCACGGGCTGGAGCTGGCCTTGGCGGGCGACTTACGGCTGGCTGCCCATGAGGCGCAGTTCGGGTTTTCGCCTCCTTCGGCGGGGAGCTTTCCGTTCGACGGAGGTACTCAGCGGCTGCCGCGGCTGGTTGGGCTGGGCTGGGCACGCGATTTGCTGCTGACCGGAAGGCGAGTCAACGCCGCTGAAGCCTTGTCCATCGGTCTGGTCAACCGGGTAGCCGCCCCCGGCGAGGACCTTGTGCAACTTGTCAACCAACTGGCCGCGCAGATAATGGAGGGCAGCCCCTTGGGGGCCAGGTATGTGAAGGAAGCGGTGACGCAGAGCGCAGACCTGGCCTTGGGCCAAGGGCTGGGGCTGGAGGCGGACCTGAACGTCATTTTGCAAAGCACTGCAGACCGAGCCGAAGGCATCGCGTCGTTCTTGGAACGGCGCGCTCCGGCATTTACCGGGGAGTGAATAGGCCCCCTGCATTGGGGGAGAGGGCTGGATTAAGAGGGAAATGGAGAAAACGGACTCCTGATTTGTGGGAATTTTGCAGGGATGGCGGCATATTAAGGAGAATGATTTGAAACTGAAGCTGGACCTCCATACCCACGTATGGGAGGCGTTCAACTTTCAGCCGCCGTCAGTGGAGATCGCCGCAAAGGTGGTGGCGCAAATCAAGAAGGCGGGCATTGACGGCATCGGAATCACCGACCACCACAACAAGGACTGGTCCTTTGAGTTCCGCGAGCTGGTGGAGCGGCACTTCCCCGGCGAGGCGGTAATCATACCTGGCTGGGAGATTGAGGTTCGCCCAGAGCAGAACCCCTTTGCCGAATACCAGGTGGCAGAGCTGTTTCTACCCTCGATAAATGGCAGTGAGGGCGGCGTTTTCCGCACCTACTGCCATCCGGGTTACTACTCGCCGGAAATCATAATCGAACAGGACATTCACGCCATCGAAATCGACAACTACATCCACAACTGGCACATCCGCAAGCCCCTGGTTGCGGAGAAGGCCAACACCCACGGCCTCATGCTCATGGAAGTTAGCGATGCTCACAACCTGGAGAATATTGGCCTGCGCTACACCGAAGTGGATTTGCAGGACCTTTACGACCGGGCGGTACAGCCCGTCGGCATCGGACTCCGTTAGCTGTTATGCGCCCATTCGAGACGCTGATATATGAGAAGGAAGGCAGAGTGGGCCACATCTCGCTGGACCGGCCAGCGGTGTTGAACGCCTACAGCGTTCAGATGCGCGACGACTTCTCTGAAGCTCTGGATGCGGTGGCTGACGACTCCGAAGTTCGCGTTCTGCTCATCACTGGCGAGGGGCGTGGTTTCTGCGCCGGGGCCGACCTAACCGAGTTCGGCTCCGCTCCGTCTCAGGTCATCGCGCGCCGGGTGCGCTGGCAGCGGGATGTGTGGGGGCAAATGATAAACTTGGGCAAGCCCGTCATCGCTGCGGTTCATGGCTACTGCATCGGGTCGGGGCTGGAAATTGCGCTGCTGTGCGACCTGCGGCTGGCCGCCGAGGATACGGTTTTCGCCATGCCGGAGGTGCGGCTGGGCATGATTCCCGCCGCCGGGGGCACGCAGACCTTGCCCAGAAACGCCGGGCCGTCGCGGGCCCTCGACTTGTTGCTGACCGGGCGGCGCTTCACGGCTCAGGAAGCGCTTTCGATGGGACTGGTGACTCGCCTGTCGCCCCCAGAGCGGCTGAGGGAGGATGCTTGGGAGGCCGCCGGAGGGCTGGCTCAGGCCGAGCCGCGGATGGTCGCGGGGCTGAAACGCGCTTTGCGAGAAGGGAGCGACATGGCGCTGGGCGAGGCACTGGAACTGGAATCACGGCTTGCTGTGAAACATTCGGGTTTTTAGGACAAAAGTCTGACTTACCTTATTAGCCAATCCTTATTAGCCAATCCTGCCCATTGTATCGGAGGGGATCCACCGAAACGGAGCGATGAATACTACTGAATTACTCACCATAGCCGAGGCCATAGTTCCCGACCGCACCGCGATGATTTTCGAAGGGCGCGAGTTCACCTACGAGCAGATCTCCCAGCGTGTCAACCGGCTGGCCAACGCCTTGGCCGAGTTGGGCGTACTTCCCGGCGACCGCGTAGCCACAATGCAGGTGAACAGCCACCGCAGCATCGAGATTTATTTCGCCGCCGCCCAGCTTGACGCGACCTATGTGCCGATAAACTTCCGGGCCAAGACCGATGAGTTACACCAGATGCTCAGCATCGCCCAGCCCGCCTGCCTGTTCATCGGCGAGCGTTACCTGGAGTTGCTGGGCGAGGAAGACCTCTTCGGTATGCCCCAAGACCGGGTCATCATCCTGGACGTCGGCACCACCACCGGCCTGACCAGCTATGAGCAGTTGATCCGGGCCGCATCCCCGGAACAGCTCCACTTCCCCGAGGCTAAAGACGATGACACCACCGTCATTATGTTCACTTCCGGGACCACCAGCACTCCCAAGGGGGTGATGCTGACCCACGACAGCTTTGCGTCCTATATTCTGTCCACAGTGACGCCCGCCGATCCTGACTTGGAGGAGACCAACCTTGTAACCGTGCCTTACTACCACATCGCCGGGTTACAGGCGGCGCTTACCGCAGTGTTTGCCGGGCGCACCCAAGTCATCATGCGCCAGTTCGAGCCGGTGGAATGGATGGAGCTGGTGCAGGAGCGCCGGGCTAACCGGGCCATGCTGGTGCCGACGATGCTCAAGCAGTTGATGGACCACCCCCGTTTCGGCGAGTTCGACCTGTCGTCTTTGAACGTGATCACCTACGGCGCCGCTCCGATGCCCATTGAGGTCATCCGGCAGGCCATCAGCAAATTTCCCGGCGCCAGCTTCATCAACGCCTTTGGCCAGACCGAGACGGCCTCGACCATCACCATGCTCCCGCCTGAAGACCACGTTCTGGAAGGCTCTCCCCAGGAAATTGAGACCAAGCTGCGCCGGCTCGGCTCCATCGGCAAACCGCTGGAGGATGTGGAAGTCGAAATCGTGGACGAGGGCGGCAGTGCCACCGCCGTGGGCGAGACCGGCGAAATCGTCGCCCGCGGCTCGCGCATGATGGCGGGCTACTGGCAGGAGGACGCGGCTACGCGGGAAACCCTGCGCTCCGGCTGGGTCTACACCGGCGATTTGGGCTACAAGGACGAAGACGGCTACATCTATCTGGCGGGCCGCTCCAAGGACTTCATCAAGCGCGGCGGCGAGATGGTCTCCCCCGAAGAGGTGGAGCGGGTGTTGCTGTCGCACCCGCAGATTGACGACGCGGCGGTCATCGGCGTGGTGGACGTGGAATGGGGCGAGGAAATACGCGCCGTAGTCGTCACTGCCCTCGCCGCCGCTCCTCCCGGAAGCGGAGAGGGCGAGCCGCCCAGCGAGGCGGACATTATCGAATACTGCCGCGAGCGTCTGGCCGGGTTCAAGCGCCCCCGCTCGGTGGTGTTCGCCGATGAGCTGCCCCGCAACGTCATGGGCAAAGTCCTCAAGCGCGACCTGCGCGAAATCTACGGCTACCCCGTCGAATCCAGCTAATTCCCTCTCCCTCTGGCAGAGGGTTAAGGTGAGGGCGTTCCCATCGAGCGGGTAAGGGTGATAACAAGACAACGGAGGCTTTGATAATGAAAGTGGCGATTGTTGGCGCCGGAGGCGTCGGGGGTTATTTCGGCGGTCTGCTGGCCCGCGCCGGACACGATGTCGCTTTCGTGGCCCGTGGCGCTCATCTTGAGGCCATCCGTAGTAACGGCGGCCTGCGGGTTGAAAGCCAGAATGACGGCGACTTTTTCGCCCCTGGGCGCGGGGTTTCCGACACTGCCGAGGCCGGAGTGCAGGACCTGGTTCTGTTCACCGTCAAGATGCACCACAACGCCCAGGCCATCGCCTCGCTGCCGCCGATGATTGGCCCGGACACGGTTGCGCTCACCTTGCAGAACGGGATCGACAACGGCGAGCAGTTGGCGGCAGTTATCGGGAGCGGCCCAGTGATGATTGGGTCAGCCTTCATGGAGGGGCGCATTTCCGAGCCGGGCACCGTGACCCAAGGAGGGCCGGGGATCGCCGGTTTCGGCGAGATGACCGTTGGCATCACCGAGCGAGGCGAGCGGCTGTACCGCGAGTTCCAGGAAGCCGGCTGGCGCGTTGACCTGCACGAAAACATGACGGGGATGCTCTGGAAGAAGTTTGCCTACATCGCCGGTTCCGCCGCCGTCTGCGCTGCCGCCAACTGCGTCTACGAAGAGATGCGGAACATCCCCATCACCCGCGCCCTGATTCAGCAGGCGATTGAGGAGGCGCTGGCGGTAGGCCGAGCCAGCGGCGCCCCCCTCATGGACGATTCGCTGGACTGGGCGATGGACTCCCTCGACCGCTTCCCGGCGCAGGGCCGCGCCTCCATGGCCAAAGACTTCACCGAAAACCGCCCTGTAGAGCTGGAAGGGCTGAACGGTGCCCTCATCCGCCTGGCCCGGCAAACCAACACCCCCACCCCCGCCAACGATTTCCTATACGCCGTCCTGAAGCCCGCCGCCGACCGCATCGCGGCGGAGTATGGCGGCGGCTGATCCTGGGACGATTGCAGAGTCTTGGAGAGTCCGTTGGTGGTGAGCCTGCCGAACCGCCAACGGACTCTCGCAACCCGTCTCTTGACAAGCTCAGGACTAATGGTCTGGACTTCTGAAGGCCATTGCAATCGTCTTGGCCCGATTCCGAGATTCCAGCGCGTGCCGAGGGGCGCAATCCTCCCTCCGTATCTTTTCATCGCCCTGGTTAGGTCAGGGCGGCTGGGGAGCATACAGGATTTTTTCTGCGGCTAGGAATCTTGCCGATTGCGAAGTTCCTCCTCCAGAAGGCGGACACGGGCTTCGGCGGCTTCAGCGCGGGCCCGGCTGTCAGCCAGTTCGTCGGCCAATTCCGAAGGGTCGGGCAGATAGCGCTGTTGGCCCCGGTCCCAAAAGCGCAGGCGCCCCTCCACCCAGCAAACTGACAGCCCCAGTGCTTCGCTGTATCCCCAGATAACGCCGTCCGGGTCGGTGGTCATCGTGATGGGCTGGTACGCGCCTTCCACCAGCAGGTCGCCAGCCAGAGCCGCGTCATGGTAGCGGCCGCCGGAGTGGTCAAAGCTCCAGTATTCCGGCACGCCGAATCCTGCGTAAATCTCACGCTTGGCGATGTAGTCGCGGCGTCCGGTGGACCTGGAGGCCACTTGCAGCACCAAATCGGGCGGCTTGCCCATCTCGTCTATGACATAGCCGTTGGTGCTAACCATGTCTTCCCAAGCGATATTGAAGGCGATGAGCATATCGGGGTAGGGGCACCGGGGAAAATCGCTTCTGGTAGGGCAAAGGTATCCGTTGCCGCCGACGAGAGTAGTGGAGCCGGGAATCATGGCCCCCAAATGCTTGGCCACTGTGCTCATTACGCCGGGTAGCACGAAGTGAATGGTTTGCTGCAGATCCATCTTGGGCGGGTCGGGCAGAGGTGGAAGCCGCCGCGTATCCGGCCGCGCTTTCACCGGTTTGGTGGTCA
Organism: Dehalococcoidia bacterium; assembly: GCA_965249065.1. Lineage (GTDB taxonomy): Bacteria > Chloroflexota > Dehalococcoidia > Lucifugimonadales > UBA3495 > VXOI01. The sequence goes on from CBDFLG010000002.1 coordinate 897,859, forward strand.
TAACGAACCTCACTACGGAGGAGGTGGGCACCGGTATTATACGTTTGCGGGCTGGACGGTCAAAATCAGGGCAATCGGCTCTTAACCGAATCAGCCCTGCCGGCGCCCCAATCAGCCCTGTCGGCGTCCGTCATTCCCGCGAAAGCGGGAACGACGGGTTAGGGGCCTCCATACTTTCTTTACTTTAAGACGCGATTGCGCTGCGGCCAAAACCAGCCGGCGCAAAACCCGGCTGCCGAATCCGGTGTTATACTCTCTCGAAGTTCGCCAGGTACGCATTTTAGGAGGTCTCCGGTGAGAACTGTTGACGCCATAACCGAGATTCTTAAGCGGGAAGGAGTGGAATACCTGCCTTGCTTCCCGACCACGCCGGTCATTGAGGCCTGCGCCGAGGGTGGCATCCGGCCCATCGTATGCCGCCAGGAGCGCGTGGGCTTGGGCATCGCCGACGGCTACAGCCGTACGACCAACGGAGACAAGATGGGCGTGTTTGCCATGCAGTACGGACCGGGCGCGGAAAACGCCTACTCCGGCGCCGCCACCGCCTACTCCGACTCGGTGCCGCTGCTGCTGCTCCCGTTGGGGCATCCGCGCGAGCGGCAGGGCGTTCTGCCGCATTACAGCTCGCTACAGAGCTACGCTTCCATCACCAAGAGCGTGGAGCAAGTCAACACTCCCAACCGCACGTCGGAGATCATGCGCCGCGCCTTTGCCGCCCTGCGGCAGGGCCGTCCGGGGCCGGTGGCGGTGGAAATTCCCGCCGATGTGGCCCTGGAAGACGTTTCTGAGGAGTCCTTCTACTACGTCCCCAGCCGCCGGACGGCCTCCCAGGGCAACCCGCGGGACGTTGAGGCGGCCGCGCGCGCCCTCTGCTCGGCGAGCAATCCCGTCATCATGGCCGGGCAGGGCGTGATGTATGCCAAGGCCTCGGAGGAGCTTCAGGAACTGGCGGAGCTGCTCCAGGTTCCGGTGACCACCACGCTGCTGGGCAAGAGCGCCTTCTCCGAGACCCACCCGCTGGCCTTGGGTTCCGCCGCCCTGACTTCGTCGTCGACAGTGGTGACTTTCATGCGCCGCGCCGATGCCGTATTCGGAATCGGCACCAGCTTCACTCGCCACAATATGTGTATGACCATTCCGGCCGGCAAGACGATGATTCATGCCACCAACGACTCCGCGGACATCAACAAGGACTACAACATCGACTACCCCATAGTCGGCGACGCCAAGCTGGTGCTGCGCCAGATGATCGATGCCTGCCGCGACATCGTCGGCGACAGCCGAAAGAACAGTGACACCGCCGCCGAGGTTGCCAAGGAACGCGATGCCTTCATAGCCGCGTGGAACCACAAGCTGACCGACAGCTCCCGGCCTATGAGTCCTTACCGGGTCATCTGGGACTTCATGAATACCGTACCGCCGGAAGAGGCCATCGTGACCCATGACTCCGGCAGTCCCCGCGACCAGATTGTGCCTTTCTACCGCTCCAACGGCCCGCGCACCTACTTGGGCTGGGGTAAGTCTCACGGCTTGGGCACCGGCCTGGGGCTGGTCATCGGGGCCAAGCTGGCCCAGCCTGATAAGGTGTGCGTCAACTTCATGGGTGACGCTGCCTTTGGCATGGTGGGGCTGGACTTCGAGACCGCGGTGCGCTCCAACATTCCGATCATCACCGTAGTGCTGAACAACTCGACGATGGCTGCCGAGGTCGGCGCCATGGCCGACTCGCATCGCCTGTACGGCAGCCGCGACCTGGGAGGCAACTACGCCGACATGGGCCGGGCCATGGGCGGATACGCCGAGCGCATCGAAGACCCCAACGACGTCAGTGCCGCCTTCACCCGCGCCCGCCGCGTGACCGAGCAGGAAGGCCGCGCCGTGCTGCTGGAGTTCATCACCAGCATCGAGACCGAGGCTGCCCACCGCCGCCCCTTCTAAAGAACATGGAACCGGGAGTGCGGAGTGCGGAATGGCCTGTTTCGCGCTCTGCGCTATTTTCCACACTCCAAACTACTCATTCCAAATTCCAAAACGGAGTTTTGATATGCAATCGAAATATCTGTTCATAGCCAGCATGGACGTTGACCAAGCCAAAGAAGCGCTGTTCAACGAGGTCTACAACACCGAGCATTGCCCGGAACTGGGCAAGGTGTCGGGCGTGGGCCGCATCGTCCGCTACGAGGCCCAGCCCTTCCAGGTGCTTATCGGCGGCGAAACTCGCACTGTCGCCCCTGACGGTCAGCCCCGCTTTCATGCCGTCTACGAGATTGAGTCCCCCGAAGTCCTGACCTCCGCCGCCTGGGGCGACGCCGTGGAATTGGGCCGCTGGCCGGAACAAGTCCGTCCCCACACCACCAACCGCCGCCACACGCTCCTGCGCCTCACCTATCCGGGCGAGTAAAAGGGCGAGAGCTCCCGGTTGCCGTTTTGCTGACAGTTGAGACTTACGCTTGGCGCAGGGCGGGCAATAAAATGGTGGCAATCTCAGATAGCCCATCGGGGAACAAGTCTTGCCGCCATTGGACGCTGAAAATCAGTCACGGGAATCACCGCTAAGCATAGCGCGAAAGTGGCTGCCGTGGTGCTTAGCCCTGATCTTCGCCATGACAGCCGGGTGGACTGCGCTGGTAGTATGGTCGGAGGTTTCCGGCGGCAACCACGAAGGCGTTGTTGATACGGCTATCGCAGTGGTAAACATTGCTGCGCCCGCTGCGCCCCTGATTGTCTTATATGCGATACTGACAACCAGCACACTCGATATGCTTGGAGGTCTTGCCGTGGTAACTGCGAAATATCTGACTGACAAGTTCCTCGATCCTTGGAGGGAAAAGCGGCGAGCGGAAGCCCTAGCAAAAGGCCGCGCGAAAGGACTAGAGGAAGGCCGTGCCGAGGGACTAGAGGAAGGCCGCACCGAGGGACTAGAGGAAGGCCGCACCGAGGGACTAGAGGAAGGCCGCACCGAGGGACTAGAGGAAGGCCGCGCCGAAGAGCGGCGGAAATGGACCGAATGGAACCAACGGCGCCTCGAGGCCATATCCATGGATCTCAGCTTTGATGAACCTCCCCCAACTGACTGACCCCTGTGGACGAATGCCCAACCAGACCTGATTCCCGGAGACAAGAATTTTGGCAGCAGACCAGAAGACATTCGAATGTGCAACTGAGTTGGATCCCGACGGCTTGGTGGCAGCGGCCGAGCGGCTGGCCGCCGAGTGCTTGGCCCCTCGCGCCGCTCACTACGACGCCGAGGCCACCCATCCCGTCGAGAATTGGCTCGACGTTTGGCGGCAGGGGTTGCTGTCTATGGGCATTTCCCGACGTTTTGGGGGCCTTGAACTGGATATGCTTTCCTACGTCAAGGTAGTGGAGCGGCTGGCCGCGGGATGCACCAACACCGGCATGACCGTACACATGCACTCCACCGTGACCCGGTTCATAGATGCGCTGGCCGGTGAGGAGCAGAAGGTCAACTATTTCCGCGAAGTCGTGGAGGAAGGCAAGCTGTTCGGCAGTTGGGGCAGCGAGCCGGAAACGCGCGGCGGCACCGCCATGCGCCTGACTACTATCGTTCCCAAAGACGGCCGTTATGTCATAAACGGCATCAAGCACTTCTGCACCATGTCTGGAGGCGCCCACCGCTACATGATTCATTGCAGTTCAGGGGCCGACGACCCTCTGGAGTCGCAGTGGCTGGCCCTGTTGCCCCACGACGCCTCCGGCATCGAGCAGATTGGCGATTGGGACACGCTGGGGATGCGGGCTACGGTTAGCCCGGCCATGAAGCTGGACAACTGCTTCGTCGGCCCGGACGCGCTTCTGGGACAGGCTGGGGAAGCCCCCCGGACCGGCGTAGCGCAAGGCTTCGGGCTGGGATTCGCGGCGGTGTACCTCGGCGCGGCGCGGGCGGCCCTGGATTTCACACGCGAGTTCGCCAAGACCCAGACCTTCGCCCCAGATCCGTCGCCCATAGCCGAAAGCCTGGCGGTACAGCGCACCGTCGCCGAGATGTCCATGGCCCTGGAAGGCGCCCGCCGGGTGATTCACGCCTCCGCGTCCGAATGGCCCGGCGCCAACCCGGCGAAGCGGGCGGTTCTGGCGGCCCGCGCCAAGTATCTGGCCACCGTGGCCTCGCTGGACGTCACGTCCAAGGCCATTCAGGTAGCCGGAGGCCGCAGCGCCCACAAGCGGATGCCGTTGGAGCGCCTGTACCGCGACGTGCGCACCTCCACGCTGATGCCCCCCAACCTGGAGCGGTGCCTGGAACTCGTCGGACGTTCTGAGCTGGGCTTGGACACCCCGCTATATCGGGATGCGTAGTATATCGGGATGCGTAGAATGAAGGCCGGGCCTTAATCCTCGGCAGTTGTGGAAGTTCGATACGGAAGATAATACTTAACCCTTTCGGAATGGCAATATGGGAATTATTAGAGTAACTGCCGCCGCAAGGAACCCGGCTGACCTTGAGCGGGCCTGGGAGGGTCTCTTCTTGGTGGACACCGGCGCGACGGGCTGTTCGGTTCCGAGGCAATACCTCGAGCCCATCGGTCTGGCTCCTGAAGGACAAAGGATTTACGGGTTGGCCGGCGGCAACGACATCAGAATGGACATTGCCGTTGGACGAATCGAATTCATGGGAGAATTTGCCGGTGGGACAATAGTATTTGGCGAAGAGAACGCTGAACCTTTGCTTGGAGTGACCGCCCTGGAATCAGTGGGCATTGAGGTGGACCCGCACAATCAGACTCTGCGGCGACTCCCATCAACTTGCCTCAGAGGTTTTCAGACAAGGCCCTGAATATGACAACCGCACTGGAAGGCGTTAGCGTTCTTGACCTTACCCACTGCATCGCCGGCCCATACTGCACTCGGTTGCTGGCCGGGTTTGGGGCCGATGTGCTGAAAATTGAGCCGCCCGGCGGGGAGCGTGGGCGGCGTATGGCCCCCTTCTTCCACGATGAGCCGGGGCCGGATACCAGCCTGCCTTTCGCCTACCTCAACACCGGCAAGCGCAGCGTAACCCTTAACTTGAAAACCGAGCAAGGGCGCGACATCTTGCGCTCGTTGCTGCCGGAAACTGACGTGCTGGTGGAAAACTTCGCCCCGCGGGTGTTGCTGTCGCTGGGGCTGGACTATGCGTCGTTGCGAGAGATAGCGCCCCATCTGGTGATGGTGTCCATCTCCAACTTCGGGCAGACCGGCCCCTACCGCGACTACAGGGCCACCGACATCGTGGAGTACGCTCTGGGCGGGCTGATGTATATCTTCGGGGCCTACAACCGCGAGCCGCTGAAACACGCCTTCAATCAAGCGCAGTTCAAGGCCGGGACCAACGCGGCTTCGGCCTCGCTGATGGCCCTCTATCATCAGCGCATGACCGGGCGTGGACAACACGTTGACGTTTCGATTCAGGAAGCGGTGGCGTCGGGCCTGCGCGACGTGGTGAACAACTACACCTACACCGGGGCCATCCGCCGCCGCCAGCCCAATCACAGCGGCGACCTGCAACGCCTCCGCGCCACTGCCGACGGCTACCTGCTGCCCAATCCGGGCCTCGGCGGCGGTCTTAACTGGGACTCCTTTGTGGAATTCTTGGGTCTGCCGGAACTGGACGATGACCGTTTCCGCACACCGTCGGCCCGGCTGGTCAACGCCGAGGAGTTGGGGCGCATCCTCGACGAGTATTTTATCCGCCAAAACAAGTACAATATGTTTTACGAATCCCACGAGCGCCGCTTTATTTTCGGCGTCATCCAGTCACCGGAAGAAGCGTTAAATGACCCGCAATTTGCCCACCGGGACTACTTTGTGGAACAGGAGCATCCGGCGATGGGGACGCTGAAGTTTCCGGGCGCGCCTTTCAGCATGGGCTCCACACCCTGGCAGGCGGGAAACCCCGCCCCTGCCATAGGCCAGCACAATGGGCAGATTCTCGGCGAGCGGTTGGGCTACACCCCGGCGGAGCAGGCGCAGTTCCGCTCCCAAGGGGTTATCTAGGCGATGGCGGCTGAAATGAATTCCCGCATTCCGGCCCATGACGATGGTGGTGGCCCATTGCAAGGCGTCCGCGTGGTCGAGATGGGGCAGCTTATCGCCATCCCATTCGCCATGAAATTGCTGGCCGACATGGGCGCTCAGGTCATCCGGCTGGAGTCGACACGGCGTCTGGAAAGCTACCGCAGCGATTCGGTGTATCTGAACGAGATTTATGGCGAGTTCTGGAATCGCGGAGCCAACTTCTACGAGCAGAACCGTAACAAGCTGGGTATCACGCTGGACCTTGGCCGGCCGGAAGGGCTTGGCATTCTGCGCCGTCTGATTGCCATCAGCGACGTTTTCGCCGAGAATTTCACGCCCCGCGTTATCAAGAACTTCGGCCTGGAATACTCTGACCTGTGCCGCATCAAGCCCGACATCATCATGGTCTCGTCCACCGGCTACGGCTTCGACGGTCCTTGGGCCAACTTCGGGGCCACCGGCCCGGCCACTGAGGGGGCTTCGGGGCTGGCCTTCACTACTGGCTACCCGGATGGCCCTCCGGTGATGGCCGAGATTCCTTACGTTGACTATACCGCCGGTGAGCATACCGTTTTCGCCGTTATGTCCGCTCTGATGAGCCGCCTGCGAACCGGGCAGGGCCAGTTTATAGACGTGTCGCAGACCCAGGCCGCCGCGGCTACCATCCCGGAGGCGTTGCTGGACTTCGCCGCCAATGGACGCGCGCCCACCCGCATCGGCAACGGCGACCCGGTGATGGCGCCCCATGGCTGCTATCCCTGTGCCGGCGAAGACCGCTGGATTGTCATCGCCGTATCCGGTGATTTGGAATGGCGCGGCTTGTGCGAGGCTATGGGCCGCAAAGATTGGGCCGCCGACCAGCGCTTTGCCGGCAGCCTAGGACGCTGGCAACACCGGGAGGAGCTGGACAGTATGCTTGCAGCGGCTACCTCCGCATGGGATGCCCACCGGCTGATGAACGCGCTCCAAGCCGCGGGAGTTCCCGCCGGGGCGGTGTTGGACAGCAAGGATCTGCTCTTCGATCCTCATCTGCGAGAGCGCCGCTTCTACGAGGTAACGCAGCACCATCCCAGCACCGGGATGCCACCGCTGCCTTATGCCAGCCGTCCTTGGAAGCTGTCGGAAACTCCCGCCATCTCCCCTAAAGCCGCGCCGCTGATGGGCGAACACAACGAGTTCGTTTTTGGGGAGCTTCTGGGGCTGTCCGCCGCTGAGATTGCGCGGTTGGAGCAGGATGGCGTCATAGGCTACGCTCCTGACGACCCGCGCCCCGTGCAGCGTCCCTCGCTGGAAGAGCAGGTGCGTCAGGGACGAATGCTGCGCTTTGAAACGGATTTCGAGACCCAGGTTTCCCAAGCCTATCCTAACCCGCCGACTGACTGATATTCGCTCTGCCCGCCGGAGGGTGAATAGGGCAGGAAAGTGAATAGGGGTTGGCGGTCATTCCGCTGAGGGATAAAATCTGGGAGGTAAAAGCGGGTGGGTCTAGGCCTCGGCCCAGTCGTCGGCAAGCTCTGGGGCGGCGCGTCTCCCGCTGCGGGACCTGACCAAGATGCCTATGGCTCGCCATACAGTCTCGAAATCCTCCCAGGCCAACTGCCCGATTTCGTCCAGAGTGAACGTGATGGTGTTGGTAGGAGCCGATGGGCTGTGCTGCGGCAAAGCCGGAGCATGACTCGCTGTGGTGGAGGCGGCGAAAGGCTCGGTTGAAACTGTTCCGAAGTCGCCTGGTTCATCCAGCGCCCCGGTTGCTCCGTTAGAGATCACCAGGTAGGTGTCGTCGCCATTGTGCGTCATCAAGTGGGCATCGCGGGCCGAGTCCAGCAGCATCCGCTCGGCCTGTTGCACCCTGGAGTGCTCCACATGGAACTCTCGCTCCAGAACGTTGCGCAGCGTTTGGCTGTCTGGCAGCCGTTGTCCGCGATAGCGCTCGGCTACGGCCTGAAACAGCGGAATCGACAGAAACGATTGCCGGTAGCCGCGATTGGCGTCATCAGGACTGGTGGGCTTGAAGATGGCCTTGGCTATGGGAGTGGTGGTCAGTGTGTCACCCTGCTTGGTGATTAGCTGAAACTGACGGGCCGCCAGGCTCTTGAGGCGGAAACCACTGCTTTTCACCGACAAGCCCAAGTTCACGGCCAGCGTTTCTTCGGTCAAAGTGCCTCCGCCGTTTTCTTCCACTTGGCGGGCAATGTCCAGCGCCGTGATCAGCCCATAGGCAGGGAATAGATAAACTGACCGCTGCCGGGCTTTCCGGCCCGAGGAGGTTCTGGCCTGACCCGCCGTGCCGGATGCCTGCGATGCCGGTTCGGGCAAGGCAGTGTCCTGCCCGTGATTATCAGTGTTGAATTGTTCAGTAGACATCCGCCAACCCGAGCCAACTGATTCCCCGCATCAACAGACTCAACGATGCCGGATAAACAGATGATTATGTCATTTGCCCGAACATAGCACGATGTTTATGCAAAATTCAAGGCAGATGCAAGGGAATTTCCAAGATTGGTTGAACGAGTTTTCGGTTTCAGCGGCCCGAATTGACCTGTTCAATAAATAACCTGCCGCCACAAACTCAGAAGCCCCCTGTTTTTCAGGGGGCTTCTGGCGCAGGTTCGCGTGGACGCTATAGACCGCGGCTTGCTTCGTAGGAGGAGATCTTGTCTTCCAGTTGCAGGGTCAGGCCGATGTCGTCCAGCCCGTTCAGGAGATTATGGCGGCGGGCGGGGTCAATCTCGAAGGGAATGGAAATCTCCTCGCCTTCGTCCCAGACTCGCTGCCCTTCCAGATCCACAGTCAGGTTCACGCCGGGACTGGACGTGGCCTTGTCCATAATGGCGCGCACGTCCTCCTCCGACATACGCAGGGGCAGCACACCGTTCTTGAAGCAGTTGTTGTAGAAAATATCGGCGAAGCTGGGGGCGATGATGCAGCGGATTCCGTAGTCGCGCAGCGCCCACGGCGCGTGTTCCCTAGAAGAGCCGCAGCCGAAGTTGTGCCCGGCCACCAGCACACTGGCGTTGCGGTACACTGGCTGATTGAGGACGAACTCTTCCTTGGGACTACCGTCCTCATTGAAACGCCAAGCGAAAAACAGGCAGTCCTCAAAACCGCTCCGCTCGATGCGCTTCAAGAAAACCGCCGGGATGATTTGATCGGTATCGATGTTTACTCGGTCCAGAGGGGCCACCACGCCGCTCAGTTTGACAAAGGGATCCATAGTCATCCTCTCGGTTACCGAATTTCGTTACCAGATTTCCTGAAGATTGAGTACGAAGCCGGGCAGCGCCGTTTCGCCGGAGACAGTTGCCGGGTCTTCCAGTGTCTCTACGAGCTGCCCCGGCCGGTAGACGTACACCCGCCGTTGCTGCGGGTCGATGAGCCAGCCCAGCCGGACGCCGTTCTCGATGTACTCCGCCATCTTGGCCTGCGCCATAGCCAAGCTGTCGGAAGGCGAGCGGAGCTCCGCCACGAAGTCGGGGGCCAAGTGGGAGAATTTGTTTCTCTCGTCCTCGGAAAGCGCCGCCCACCGTTCCCGCGTCACCCATGAGGCGTCCGGCGAGCGCATTGCTCCGTTGGGGAAGGTGAACCCCGCCGAAGAATCGAAGCTCAGCCCAGTGCCGTCCTGCTTCGACCAGAGGTAGAGTTTTCCGCTTATCGCGCCGTTTTTCCAGCTAGTGGCCGGGTCTTCCAGTGTCTCTACGAGCTGCCCCCTTTCCGCAGTGAGTTCGATTCGCAGCCCGGCGTTGTCGGCGCAGAACTTGACGAGCTGTTCATCCGTCATTTCAACGGCGCGAAAGTCCAGCACCAGCGGGTTGGGCAGATATATGCCTTCCTGCGGCGGAGCCGGGGCCTCTACTGTTGTGGTTGCGTCGAGCTGGGTCATTTAACGTTTCCCGATGCAGGCTCGGTTACGGCTGCCTTTTGATGGCGCTTACAGGTCGCGCACGTCCACGAAGTGGCCGGCGATGGCGGCAGCAGCGGCCATCGCCGGGCTGACCAAGTGGGTGCGCCCGCCCTTGCCCTGCCGTCCCTCGAAGTTTCGGTTGGAAGTGGCGGCGCAGCGCTGGCCGGGAGACAGGATGTCGGGGTTCATCCCCAAGCACATCGAGCAGCCGGCAACACGCCAGTCCAGCCCCGCCTCGGTGAAAATCCGGTCCAGTCCCTCTTCCTCGGCTTCGCGCTTGATTTTGGCCGAACCCGGAACCACCATCGCGTAAACATCCGGGTGAACCTTGCGGCCTCGCACCACCTCGGCGGCGGCCCGCAGGTCTTCCAGCCGGGCGTTGGTGCAGGCCCCGACAAAGATGCGGTCAATCTTGATATCCTGAATCGCCATCCCCGCCTGCAAATCCATGTATTGCAGGGCGCGGGCTGCGGATTCCTGCTGGGCGGCCTCCTCGAAGGATGCCGGGTCAGGCACTCGCCCGCTGATGGGGGCCACCATGCCGGGGTTGGTTCCCCAGGTCACGTAAGGCTCCATCGCGGAGGCGTCAAAGACCTCGGTCTTGTCGTAGGTGGCGCCGGGGTCGGTGGGCAGTTGCTTCCACCGCTCCACGGCGGCGTCGAAGTCGGCCCCCTGCGGCGCGAACTGACGCCCGCGGACATACTCGAAGGTGGTCTCGTCGGGGGCAATCATGCCGGCCCTGGCTCCGGCCTCAATGCTCATGTTGCAGACGGTCATGCGCCCGTCCATCGTGAGGGAGCGGATGGCCTCGCCGGTGTATTCGATGACGTGGCCGGTGCCGCCGTTGACTCCGATGCGCCCGATGACGCCGAGGATGATGTCCTTGCCGGCCACGCCGGGCGGGAGCGTCCCGTCAACGCGGACTTCCATAGTCTGGGGCTTGTACTGCCGCAGCGTCTGGGTCGCCAGCACGTGCTCCACCTCGGAGGTGCCGATGCCGACGGCCAAGGCGCCCAGCGCGCCGTGGGTCGAGGTGTGGCTGTCGCCGCAGACCACGGTCTTGCCCGGCTGGGTGTAGCCCAGGTCGGGGCCAATGATGTGCACGATGCCCTGCAACGGGCTGAAACGGTCGTAGAGCGTGACGCCGAACTCCTCGCAGTTGAGGGTCAGGGCGTCAAGCTGCGCCTTGGAAATCTCATCGGTCACCGGCAGCGACAGGTCCCAAGTGGGCGTATTGTGGTCGGCGGTGGCCACAGTCAGGTCGGTGCGGCGGACGGGGCGGCCCGCCATCCGCAGCCCGTCGAAAGCCTGCGGCGAGGTCACCTCGTGAACCAGGTGCAGGTCTATGTAGATAACGGCAGGTTCGCCGGGCTCCTCGTGAACCACGTGGGCGTCCCAAATCTTCTCGAACATCGTTTTTGGGGGCATCAAATCCTCCTGAATGCGCGCAAGGCGCAGATGGGCCTGAACGCGCTCCGGGCGCGGACGTGACGAGCGGAAACCGGCAAACATTATAGCATCCGGCGCGGGCCGCCGGCGGTGGACGCCGCAGGGGCGGATGCTGCACGTCCCGAGCCGCCCGCTACAAGGCCACAGGCGGCCCGAACCGGAGATACGCCACGAAACGGCCGACAATGGCGGGACTCACCAAATCCTCCGCAAGTCCAGCACGAAGCCCGGCAGGACCGGTTCGCCGGATATGGTGTCCGGCACGTCCAGACGCTCCACGGGCTGACCGGGGCGGTAGACGTAGACCCGCCGGTTCTGGGGGTCAATGAGCCAGCCCAAACGGACTCCGTTCTCCAAGTACTCCGCCATCTTCCGCTGCACGTCGGCCAAGCTGTCCGACGGCGAGCGAAGCTCTATCACAAAGTCGGGGCAGATTGGAGCGAACTTGTCCTGCTGCTCCGCAGTCAGAGCTTCCCACCGCGACAGAAGTATCCAGGAGGCATCGGGCGATAATACCGCCCCGTTGGGCAACGTGAATCCACCGGAAGAATCGAAGGTTTTCCCAGTCCCGTCTCTGTCAGCCCAGATAAACAGTTCGCTGGTCAGCCTGGCATTGCGTCCACTGGTTGTTCCTCCGGCAGGCGGCATGATAATCAACTCCCGGTTCGCCGTAAGTTCCATTCTGAGGTCCCGGTTGTCGGAGCACAGCTTGAGGAACTGGTCTTCCGTCATTTCGATAGCCCTGATGTCCAGCGCCAGCCGGTAGGGGAGGGTTGTTTCGGGAGCAAAGGCAGGCGATTTTGCGGTAGACACGGTAGCGGCTCCTGCACGTCGCGATGGGGCTGGACGATGCTTACGATCGCCGGGCTGGGCAAGGCGCGTGGCCTCCTTTGGCTTGGCGGGTGTCGAAGCAGTCGGCCGGAGAAGACTGGAGCGCATTATAGCATTTGGCGCACCAGGCTCTTGCGCCTTGACCAGTGCGGGAATGACGGGCGCCGGTCCGCTGGGGAATCAGGCCGACTTGGCCGCCGATGGCAATCCGCAAGCTGTTCACCTGTCGGCCGCCCGGGCCGCGGGGGACTTGAGCGCGTGATATTATTCGTCTGCCTGGTCGCGCGTAACCGGAACCGGCGGCATGGCGCGCCACCCAGTGGCTAACCCCAGTCCAGTCAAGGAGCGAGCAGAATGCCAAGGGGCCATTTCAGGATCCCCCGAGTTTCCCCTTGGATTTGCGCCATTGCGCTGATTCTCCTGGTCTCCGCAATCGTCGCCTGCGCGGGTTCCGACGCCACCGACACTCCACCGAAAGCAACGGCCGACGCCACACCCACGGCCGAGTCCGCCACACCCACGGCCGAGTCCGCCACACCCACGGCCGAGTCCGCCACACCCACGGCCGAGTCCGCCACACCCACGGCCGAGTCCGCCACACCCACGGCCGGGTCCGCCACACCCACGGCCGGGTCCGCCACACCCACGGCCGGGTCCGCCACACCCACGGCCGAGTCCGCCACACCCAGGATCCTCCTGGCGAAGACTTCCGCTGAAACGGACAGGGAAGTGCTCACAACCCTGTACAACACAACTGGCGGCGATGAATGGGATGACCATGACGGTTGGCTCAGCGACGCCCCGCTCAGCGAGTGGGATGGAGTCAAAACCGATGACGAAGACCGTGTGGTACACCTGAGCATTGACTCTAATTGGTTGAGCGGGGAGATACCGCCGGAGTTGGGCAACCTCGCCAACCTGACAGAGCTGTACCTCCAAGAGAACCAGTTGAGCGGGTGCGTACCGCCTGAGTTGGGCAACCTCGCCAACCTGAAAGCTGTACCTCCAAGAGAACCAGTTGAGCGGGTGCGTACCAAACGGTATGCTAGGCCAGTTGAGTAGCACTTTTTCCAACCTCGGTGGCTTGCCGCCCTGCTAAGGTTAAGCGGCTATGCGGCGTCAAGGTCTTTTGCTTGTCGAGAAAAGGCCCCTCTCCCTCCGTGGGAGGGTTAGGGGCCTCCGCGTCCCCTGCGTTGCCCCCCGTAGCATTATTGTTGAAAGCCCCCCCAGCTTTTCCTGACACTTCCCCCTTGCCAACCCCTGGCACACCCCAGTAGCATTATTTATGTACCGATCGGGAACCCCCGACAACACTAAAACCCGGCCCAAATTCAACCAGCCACTGAGGCAGCGTGATGTGCTTTGCCCGCAAGCCGTAACCAGTCCGGCCGCTTCCAGCCTGAACCGCGCTCCGCAGAATCCAACCCCGACAACCAGGAACGGCCGGAAATGAGCGGAAATGACCGGGAAAGTGAAAATTTCCAACCCGCCAGCCCATCCAAATACACGCCGGAGCTGAAACCATGTCCTTAAGCCAGACCTTAATTCATGTCAGAAACCGCCTCAATTACCTGCGCCGGAAATACGCCATCCCCCTAGCCATAGCGCGCCTCCATCCCATCGCCGAGGAATTCTGCGACCAGTGGGCCGTCGCCCGCGCCAACTCCGGCAGCAGCCCAGCCCCGGCTCCAGAGCCTGGCGCTTTGTCCGAGCCCCATCGCTTCATCAAGCGCCTAGCCGACCGCGGCTTCCGCCTAAACACCTTTGCGGATCTCCACCGATACCTGGAGCGCTGCCAAAAATCCAACACCTGCCCCAACCCTCTCAGCATCATACAAAGCCTGTATCCCCAGGCCGGCCCCAACGGCCCGCTGGCAAATTTCGCCAGATTCTGGTAGCGCTATGTAGGGGGACGTTCTGCGACAATCAAAAGCAACTGCTTCCGGCGACCCCGCGCTGCGGCCCTTGCCGCGTTTCGTGGTAAAATCAAATCTGGCCTAGTCTTCGTTACTTTCCGCAAGGGGATTGCCTGATGCCTTCTGCTGATGCTGTTGTGCTGCCCGCAAACGTCAAGCCCGGCAAATACCGGCTGACGTTGCAGCCCGACCTAGAGACCTTTACCTTCAAGGGTGAGCAGACCGTAGACATCGAAATCGTCGAGCCGACCGCCAGCATCGCGCTGAACGCGATGGAGCTGGAGATTGGCTCGGCCACCCTGCGCCGCGACGGGTCGTCCACGGCGGCCCGCTCCATTTCGCTGGACGCCGACAGCGAGACGGCCACGCTGGACTTCGGGGATACGCTGCCTCCCGGCAAGGCGCAACTGGATCTGGAGTTCACTGGCGTACTCAACGACAAGTTGCTGGGCTTCTACCGCTCCGAATACCAAGACCAGGACGGCGAGACCCGCTATCTCGCCACCACGCAGTTCGAGCCGACCGACGCCCGCCGGGCCTTCCCCTGCTGGGACGAACCGGCGCAGAAGGCCACCTTCGACGTTACGCTGGTCTTCGCCGACGGCTACCAGGCGGTTTCCAACACCCCGGCCGTGGAGGAATCCGCCCCTGCGCCCGGCCTGAGATCGGTGCGGTTTGACGAAACGCCGGTAATGTCCACCTACCTGCTGGCCTTCGTGGTGGGCGACCTGGTGTCAGTGCAGGCGGATGCAGCGGACGGCACTACGATCGGCGTCTGGACCACGAGGGGCAAGGAGAACCAGGCGGGCTTTGCGCTGGACACCTCGGTGAAACTTCTCAGCTTCTTCAACGAATACTTTGGAATCCCCTACCCGCTGCCCAAGCTGGACCACCTGGCCATCCCGGATTTCGCCGCCGGGGCGATGGAGAACTGGGGCTGCATCACTTACCGTGAGACCGCGCTGCTGGTTGACCCGGAGAATTCCTCCGCTGGGACGCGACAGCGCGTCGCCGAGGTGGTGGCTCACGAGATGGCCCACATGTGGTTCGGCGACTTGGTCACCATGGAGTGGTGGGACGACCTGTGGCTCAACGAGAGCTTTGCCTCGTGGATGGGCACCAAGGCCGTGGACTGGCTCTTCCCTGACTGGGAGATGTGGACGCAGTTCGTCAACATGGACACCAACCGGGCCCTGAGCCTGGACGGGCTGAAGAACTCCCACCCCATAGAGCAGGAAGTCAAAAACCCAGCCGAGGTCAGCCAGCTGTTCGACGCCATCAGCTACAGCAAGGGCGGCTCGGTACTTCGCATGCTCGAGAATTTCCTGGGGCCGGAGGTTTTCCAGGGCGGGTTGTACCGCTACCTCAAGGCCAACGAATACGGCAACGCCCGCACCCAGGACCTCTGGGCCGCGTTGGAGGAGGAATCGGGCCGTCCGGTTACCGGCATCATGGACTCGTGGGTAAAGCAGATGGGCTACCCGGTGCTTCAGGTCGAAGCCGCCCGGACGCCCTCTGACGTGCAGATCTCGCTGTCCCAGGAGCGGTTCGTATACGATCGCCTCCTGGGCGACGAGGAGCCCAATCCGGAGGTCTGGCAGGTTCCTGTTAGCATCAGTTCACCCGGTGAAGCCTCTGCCTCCACGGTAATGGAGGACAGGGACACGGTAATCAGCCTTCCCGCGGCGGGCCCGGCTGACGACTGGTATAAGGTCAACTCAGGTCAGACCGGCTTCTATCGGGTCAATTACACCAGCGACGACTGGACCAGGCTGGCCCCGGCTATAAGCGGCTTGGCGCTGCCCGCCACTGACCGCCTGGGCATCCAGAACGATGCCTACGCCCTCTCCCGCGCCGGCCTGCTGCCCATAACGCAGTTCCTTGAGCTGGCCGGCTCCTATGCGGGTGAGACAGACGCGTCGGTGTGGAGCGATCTGGCGTCCAACCTGCGCGACATCGAGCAACTCATCGCAGGTGAGCCGGTGCATCCAGCCTACCAGCGATTCGGGCGCGAGCTGTTCGGACCCGCCGCCCGGCGCGCCGGCTGGACGCCGCGGCCCGAGGACGGCCACCTGGACGCCCTGCTGCGTTCCACGGTACTGGGGCAGTCGGGCAGTTACAACGACGAGGAGACGCTGTCGCAGGCGTCCGATCTGTTCCGCCAGTACCTGGAAAACCCGGAAGCCGTGCACCCCGACCTGCGGGGCATCGTGTTCAGCCTAGCGGCGCAGGCCGGCGACCGCACTACCTATGAACAGCTCTGGAACCTCGAGGAGCGCACCGGCCTGCAGGAGGAGAAGATCCGGCTGCTGTTGGCTATGTCCCGCTTCCAGGATGCAGGGTTGCTGAACGATACGCTGGAGAACTCGCTAACGTCGCGAGTGCGGTCACAGGATTCCATCATGGTGGTCGCCGGAGTGGCCGCAAACCCCAAGGGCCGCGCGCCGGCCTGGGAGTTCGTCAAGAACAACTGGGGCGAGTTCGACCGGCGATACGGCGGCGGCGGATTCGGCCTGATGCGCCTGGTCTCCATAGTGAACAGCTTCAACACAGACGAACAGCGGGCTGACGTGGAGAAATTCTTCACCGACAACCCCGCCCCCGCCGCCGAGCGCACCATACGGCAGGCGCTGGAGCGCATGCGGCTCAACATACGCTGGCTGGAGCAGAACCGCCCGGCCCTGGACGCCTGGTTCGGGACGTAGGCGCAAGCCATAGCCTTCATAGACGCAGTGTCGGCGCTCAACGAATTCAAGCGCCGCAGAATCATACGGGACTACGCGATTATCGGCGCAGTCTCCGCCACTGCATATATGGAGCCGATGACCACCGAGGGCATTGACGCGGTAATCCTGGTGGATACCGATGAGGAATATCTGCGAGCCTTCGGCATCATCGCTGAGCAGGCCGAAGCCCAAGATGGCATGCACCATATCCTGGGAGGGGTTCCGGTGCAGATGTTCCCTTCCGCCCTGATGCCACTCTATCGGGATGCCTTGGAGAGCGCTCGTAAGTTGCGTGTCGGCAATATGAGGGTAAAGGTAGCTACAATAGAACATCTGATACTATTGGGCCTTCTTGCCAACCGGGAACAAGACTATTTTCGCATCCGGCGTTTGTTGAGGGACGCGGACTCGGAGAGATTAAGCGAACTGTTTGGAAGGTTCGATGATACCGAAGGAAACCTTGCCGGCAGACTCCAAGGCTTACGGGGAACTAGCATTCCGCGAGAAGGAGAAGTGGCGTCGCCGCCAGGCGCGGATGAGCTATAAGCGCAAGTTGGAGGTTCTGGAGCGGTTGAGACAGCAAAGGATTCTCTTGAAGGCCGCTCGCTTCGTTGACTAGATTAGGCGTGTTATGCCGCGTCCGCGGACAGCGCCGGATTCCACAGGCCGGCCAAGATCCAGTCGATGGAGAATATTCGCAATGACTAAACCGCTATCCCGCCGCCTCGCATTGCTTCCGGGTATGTTCGCCCTTGCGCTGATTCTTCTGGTCGCGGCAGCGGCCTGTAACTCGGGCGCGGAGCCGGGGCCCCAGCCCAGCAGTACTCCGACTGCCACCGCCAGCCCCGCAACGGAACCGACGCCACTGCCCTCGCCTATCCCTGTTGCAACCACAACCGCAACCGCCAGCCCCACAACGGAACCGACGCCACTGCCCTCGCCTATCCCTGTTGCAACCACAACCGCAACCGCCAGCCCCGCAACGGAACCGACGCCACGGCCCACCAGTACCCCGTCCGCGGAAAAGGTTACACCTACTCCGACGGGCACACCACCACTTGTAGTGGCCTCGCCCGAAACGGACAGAGCAGCGCTGGTTGCCCTCTACAATGCCACTGACGGCCCAAAATGGTATGGCAACGGTAAATGGATGAGCGACGCTCCACTCGGCGTGTGGCACGGCGTAACCGTCGGCGACAACGGCCGTGTCATCGAACTGATCCTCGAAGAGAATCATTTGAGCGGTGAGATACCGGCGGAGTTAGGCAACCTCACGAACCTGTCTTTGTTAAAACTCGGCCGTAACCAGTTGAGCGGAGAGATACCGCCGGAGTTGGGCAACCTCGCCAACCTGACAGAGCTGCTCCTCAGCTACAACGAGTTGAGCGGTGAGATACCGCCGGAGTTGGGCAGCCTCGCCAATTTGACACGGGTGTCCCTCGGCCGTAACCAGTTGAGCGGAGAGATACCGCCGGAGTTGGGCAGCCTCGCCAATCTGCGATTGCTGTACCTATCCTACAACCAGTTGAGCGGAGAGATACCGCCGGAGTTGGCCAGCCTCGCTAACCTGACAGGTCTGTTCCTCGACGGCAATCAGTTGAGCGGGTGCGTACCAGCGCGTCTGCGAGACCAGTTGGATAGAGAGCGGTCCAAACTCGGTGGGTTGCCACCCTGCACTCCCGCAACGGAACCGACGCCACGGCCCACCAGTACCCCGTCCGCGGAAAAGGTTAAACCTACTCCGACGGGCACACCACCACTTGTAGTGGCCTCGTCCGAAACGGACAGAGCAGCGCTGGTTGCCCTCTACAATGCCACTGACGGGCCAAACTGGCGTCGCAAAGGTGACTGGATGAGCGACGATCCACTCGGCGTGTGGTACGGCGTAACCGTCGGCGACAACGGCCGTGTCATCGAACTGATCCTCAAAGAGAATCAGTTGAGCGGTGAGATACCGGCGGAGTTGGGCAACCTCACGAACCTGTCTTTGTTAAACCTCGACCGTAACCAGTTGAGCGGAGAGATACCGGCGGAGTTGGGCAACCTCGCCAACCTGACAGAGCTGCTCCTCGACCGTAACCAGTTGAGCGGTGAGATCGGAGTTGGGCAACCTCGCCAACCTGGGAGGTATGTCCCTCCTCGACAACCAGTTGAGCGGAGAGATACCGCCGGAGTTGGGCAGCCTCGCCAATCTGCGATTGCTGTACCTATCCTACAACCAGTTGAGCGGAGAGATACCGGCGGAGTTGGCCAGCCTCGCTAACCTGACAGGTCTGTTCCTCGACGGCAATCAGTTGAGCGGGTGCGTACCAGCGCGTCTGCGAGACCAGTTGGATAGAGAGCGGTCCAAACTCGGTGGGTTGCCAACCTGCACTCCCGCAACGGAACCGACGCCACTGCCCACCAGTACCCCGTCCGCGGAAAAGGTTACACCTACTCCGACGGGCACACCACCACTTGAGGTGGCCTCGCCTGAAACTGACAGAGCAGCGCTGGTTGCCCTCTACAATGCCACTGACGGCCCAAACTGGTATCGCAACAGTAACTGGATGAGCGACGATCCACTCGGCGTGTGGCACGGCGTAACCGTCGGCGACAACGGCCGTGTCATCATACTGAACCTCGAACATAATCAGTTGAGCGGTGAGATACCGGCGGAGTTGGGCAACCTCACGGACCTGTCTTTGTTAATCCTCGGCCTTAACCAGTTGAGCGGTGAGATACCGGCGGAGTTCGGCAACCTCGCTAACCTTATCAGTATGGGCCTCCGCGACAACCAGTTGAGCGGTGAGATACCGCCGGAGTTGGGCAGCCTCGCTAACCTGAGAGGTATGGGCCTCAGCGGGAACCAGTTGAGCGGAGAGATACCGCCGGAGTTGGGCAGCCTCGCCAACCTGACGGAGCTGGTCCTCAGCGGGAACCAGTTGAGCGGAGAGATACCGCCGGAGTTGGGCAGCCTCGCCAATCTGCGATTCCTGGACCTATCCTCCAACCAGTTGAGCGGTGAGATACCGGCGGAGTTGGGCAACCTCGCTAACCTGATAATGGTCGATCTCGGCCGGAATCGGTTGAGCGGGTGTGTGCCGGCCAGATTGCAGGGCCAGACTGCCTTGCTAGGCGGTTCGGAGTTTTGCCCATAGGCCGCCCGCAACGCCGCGGCAGCCGTCCCCGGGGCGCACTGGATGCGCGTGAGGAAACTCCGTGCGCCTGGTGCGCTCTGCGTTTCAGCCGCGCTGAACCCTGCGATGAACCCCGCGCCGCAGCCCTTGCCGCGTTTCGTGGTAAAATTGTTTTTGGGCGTTGCCTGCTGCTTCCGGCATATTGAGACTGGATACTACGGAGTAATGGTTGTATTTGAAAGAAGCTAACGAACGCATCGAAGCCCTGAAATCCGCGCTGCGGGAGCGAATACTCGTACTCGACGGCGCGATGGGCACGGCAATACAATCCTTCGACCTAGGGCCGGACGACTTCGGCGGCCTGGACTATGAGGGATGCAACGAGCATCTCGTCCTGACCCGCCCGGATGTCATCGAAAGCATCCACCAAGGACATCTGGACGCCGGGGCCGACATCATCGAAACCGACACCTTCGGTTCCACCGCCATCGTGCTGGCCGAGTATGGACTGGCCCATGAAGCCCGTCGGCTCAACCGAGTGGCGGCGGAGCTGGCCCGGCGGTTGGCCGACGCCGCGTCCACGCCGGACAAGCCCCGCTTCGTGGCCGGTTCCATGGGGCCAACCACCAAGACCATCTCCGTAACCGGCGGTGTCACCTTCGAGGAACTGGCCGACAGCTACCACGGTCAGGCCGCCGGACTCATCGAGGGCGGCGTGGACGTGCTGCTGCTGGAAACGGGGCAGGATACGCTGAACATCAAGGCCGGATTGGAAGGCATAGACCGCGCCATCGCCGAACTGGGCCGCGAGGTCCCGGTGGCGGTGCAAGGCACTGTCGAGCCGATGGGCACCCTGCTGGCCGGGCAGGACGTGGAGGCGCTGTATATCTCGCTGGCCCACCGGGACCTGCTGTGGATTGGCATCAACTGCGCCACCGGCCCCTCCTTTATGACCGACCACATTCGTTCCTTGGCGGCCATATCCCGCTTTCCGGTGTCCTGCATTCCCAACGCCGGGATGCCGGACGAGGATGGCAAGTACAACGAAAGCCCCGAAGCGATGGCGGAGACGCTAGGCCGGTTCGTGGATTCCGGTTGGGTCAACCTGGTAGGCGGCTGCTGTGGTACCGTCAACGGTCACATCCACCTCTTGGGGGAAAGAGCCGCAGGCAAGCCCCCACGCCTGCTCGTGGAATCTGCGGACACCCGCGTTTCCGGCATTGACGCGCTGCTGATTGACGATCAGCTTCGGCCCGGCATCGTCGGCGAGCGCACCAACGTGCTGGGCAGCCGCCGTTTCCGGCGTCTGATCAATGAGGGCAAGTTTGAGGAAGCCGCCGAGGTCGGGCGCCGTCAGGCCCGCAACGGCGCTCATATCCTGGACGTATGCCTGCAAGACCCTGACCGGGATGAAGCCTCCGACGTCGCCGAGTTCCTGGACTTGGTGACCAAGAAGGTCAAGACGCCCATAATGGTGGACTCCACCGACCCAGCGGTCATTGAGCTTTCGCTGAAACTGTTGCAAGGCAAAGCCATCATCAACTCGGTGAACTTGGAAGATGGCGAGGAGCGCTTTCAGGCAGTGGTGCCGCTGGCCCGCCGCTACGGCGCGGCGCTGGTGGTGGGCTGCATTGACGACGACAAGGCGCAGGCCCAGGCCATCACCCGCGAGCGCAAGCTGGAAGTCGCTCTGCGATCGGCCAAGCTGCTGACCGAAAAATACGGCGTCCCAGAAGAAGACCTGATTTTCGACCCGCTGGTTTTCCCCGTAGGAACCGGCGACGCCAACTATATCGGCTCCGGCGCGGAAACCGTCGAGGGCGTGCGGTTGATTAAAGAGGCCCTGCCGCGGGCTAAGACCATCCTGGGCATTTCCAACGTGTCTTTCGGTCTCCCCGCCGCCGGGCGCGAGGTGCTGAACTCGGTGTTCCTGTACCATTGCGTACAGGCCGGCCTCGACTTAGCGATCGTCAACTCCGAGGCGATGATGCGCTACGCCGCCATCCCCGAAGAGGAGCGCAAACTGGCCGAAGATCTAATCTGGTATCGCTCCGCCCCTGATGGAGAACTTGACCCGGTGGCGGCTTTCGCGGCCCACTTCCGCGACAAGGCCCCGGCCTCGACCAACGAAGAGCGCCGCAACCTGCCGTTGGACGAGCGCTTGGCTCTAGCCATCATCGAAGGCACCAAGGAGGGGCTGGCCGCAGACTTGGACGAGGCCCTGCAAGACAGGACGCCGCTGGAAATCATCAACGGCCCGCTGATGGACGGCATGACCGAAGTGGGCAGGCAGTTCAATGCCAACCAGCTAATCGTAGCCGAGGTGCTCCAATCGGCGGAGTCAATGAAGTTCTCCGTCACTCGCCTCGAGCCGCATATGGAGCGGGCCGAAAGCTCCTTAAAGGGAAAAGTTGTGCTGGCTACCGTCAAGGGCGACGTACACGACATCGGCAAGAACCTGGTGGAGATTATCCTGTCCAACAACGGCTATGAGGTTATCAACCTAGGCATCAAGATTCCGCCACAGGAACTCATTAATGCCTGCCGGCAGCACAACCCTGACATCATCGGACTGTCTGGCCTCCTGGTGAAGTCGGCCCAGATGATGGTCGAGACCGTCCGGGACTTCCGGCAGGACGGGGTATCCGTTCCGGTCCTAGTGGGCGGCGCGGCCCTGTCCAATCGCTTTACCCGCCTGCGCATCGCCCCGGAGTACGGCGGGCTGGTGGCCTATGCCTCCGACGCCATGACCGGGCTGGCTTTGGCCAACACCATTCAGGAAGCCGACGAACGGGCTCATCTCGCCGCCACGCTGGAAGCCGAGACCGAGGCCATGATCAGCGACGACGCCCGTAGGCCCGCAGCAGACGAAGGGCAGAGCGTTCCTCCGGCGAAGGTGCGCCACGACTTCCCCATCCCGAACCCGCCCGACCTGCGGCTTCACGTGCTGAGCGATTACAACCTGGAAGACATTTTCGGCTACATCAACCCGCAGATGCTTTACGTGCGGCACTTGGGCTACAAGGGCCGCTTCGCCGAGGACCTGGCCGCCGGAGAACAGGCGGCGGTGGAACTGCGGGACTCCGTGCGCCACGTGGAAGACCTGATGCTGGCCCGGAGCGACATTTCGGCCGGCGCCGTCTTCAAGTTTTTCCCCTGTCGTTCCGAGGGCCAGTCGCTGCTGATATATTCCGCCGATGGCTCGCGGGTCCTGGAGCGGTTCCACTTCGGGCGTCAGTCGCAGCGGGACGGCCTCTGCCTTTCCGACTACGCTCTGCCTGGCCCCGCCGTGGCCGGGAGCGGGCTGGATGGCATAGACTACGCGGGTATGTACGTGACCAGCATCGGCCCCGGGGTGCGGGACTTGGCCGCCCAGTGGATTGCGGAAGGGCAGTTCCTCAACTCCCACATCCTGCAAGCCCTGGCCTTGGAGAGCGCCGAGGGCTTCGCCGAGCTGCTGCACCAGCAGTTGCGGCAGATGTGGGGCTTCGGCGACCCGGCAGGTATCACCCCCTATGAACTGTTCCGCACCCAGTACCAGGGGCGGCGCTACTCTTTCGGCTATCCGGCTTGCCCGCGCCTGGAAGATCAGGAGCAGTTGTTCCGCCTGCTGGAAGTTTCCAACCACCTGGACGTTGAGCTGACCGAAGGCTACATGATGGACCCGGAGTCCACGGTATCGGCCTTGGTGTTCCACCATCCCGACGCCAAGTATTTCAACCTGAGCGAACAGGACATCAACCGGCTGGAAGCTGAACTGGGCGACTGACGCCCGGCTCTGACAAGTACCAGCAAGTCTGGCGACACCCAAACCTAGCCGGCGTTGAAGCGCACGGCATAAACCCGGAGGCTACGTGCAGACCATCAGCAAAATCGCCGGCGACCTGGGCCTGAAGGCCGAACACGTTCTCCCCTACGGCCACTACAAGGCCAAAATTTCGCTGGATGCCCTGTCCGAAGGTACACCCGGACGCGGTAAGCTGGTCGTCGTGACCGGCATCACACCGACTCCCGCCGGGGAAGGTAAGACGACCACCGCAATCGGCCTGACTCAAGGCATGGGGCGTCTGGGCCACAAGGTGACGGTGAACCTCCGCGAGCCGACGCTGGGGCCAATCTTCGGCATCAAGGGCGGCGGCACCGGCGGCGGGAATGCCCGCATCGTTCCCGAGGACGAAATTAACATCCACTTCACCGGCGACGCCCACGCCGTGGCCTCGGCCCACAACCTGCTGGCCGCGCTGGTGGACAACGCGGTGTTTCGCAACGCAATCCCAGATTTCGACGCCTCCGGCATCAACTGGACGCGGGTGACCGACGCCTCCGACCGCGGCCTGCGCCAAGTTATCGCCGGCGTAGGCGGCAGCGGTTACGGCCCCCTGCGCGAGGCCCGCTTCGACATCGTTTCCGCCTCCGAAATCATGGCTATCCTAGCTCTTGCCGACGGGCCGGACGACCTCCGGGAGCGAATTTCCCGCATCGTGGTCGGCGTTACCCGGAACGGCGAGCCGGTCAGCGTAGACCAGCTTGGGGTTCAGGGCGCACTGATGACGCTGCTGCACCAGACGGTTATGCCCAACTTGGTGCAGACGCTGGAAGGACAGCCCACCCTGGTTCACGCCGGTCCCTTTGGAAACATCGCCCACGGTTGCAGCTCCATTATCGCCGACAAACTGGCCCTGTCCTATGTCGACTACGTGATAACCGAGGCAGGATTCGCCTCCGACCTAGGCTTTGAGAAGTTCATGCACATCAAGACGCGGCAGAGCGGTCTGTTGCCCAGCGCCGCCGTGCTGGTGGCCTCGGCCCGTGCCATGAAGTGGCATGGCAGGGCCCGGCGCAGTGACTTGAACAAACCGGACGAAGGCAGGGTTATCCGCGGCGGCCCCAACCTGGCCCATCACGTCGGCATCGTCACCAGTTTCGGGCTGCCCTGCGTCGTCGCCATCAACCGTTTCGCCTCGGACAGCCCCGAAGAGCTGGCGGCGGTCAGAAATATAGCGATGGAAGCCGGGGCCACCGCCGCCGTGGAGTGCGACGGCTACGCCCAAGGTGGCGCGGGAGCCGAAGAACTGGCGCAGGCCGTGGCCGATGCTACAAAGGCAGACAGTACGATAACCTACGCCTACCCGCTGGAAGCCTCGGCTCAGGACAAAGCGCTGGCCTTGGCCCAAAAGGTCTACGGCGCTGCCGATGTCACGTGGTCGGCCCAAGCTCTGAGTCAGCTCAGATACTTCGAGTCCCAGGGCTGGGGCAATCTGCCTATCTGCATGGCCAAAACTCACCTGTCCATTTCCCACGACCCGGCCCTTCGCAACCGGCCCCAAGGATACACCTTCCCGATCAACGACCTTCGCGCTTCCGTCGGCGCCGGGTTCCTGTATGCCTTGGCCGGACGCATCGAAACGCTGCCCGGCCTGCCCACCCGCCCCCGCGCCCTAGAGATGGACGTTGCCCCCGACGGCGAGGTGATCGGAATTCTCAACTGACCCAGGCGGCGTAGCGGACAAACTGCCCATACGGGAGATTGCAAATGCGCGTGGTGATGATTCATGCTCTGGCCGAGTCCATTCCCCCGGTGCGGCTGGCCTTCCAGGACGAATTCCCCGATGCCGAAGTAATTAACCTGCTGGATGAGGGGCTGCTTATAGACTTCCCCGGCAGCATCACGCCGAATCTGCGGCGGCGAATGAGCGACCTCATCTGCTACTCCCGCGACCACGACGCCGACGCCATTGGCTTGGCCTGCTCGGTCTACGCCCCGGTCGTGGATTCGGCCCGCGACTTGGTGGACGTGCCTCTGGTGTCGTCCTACGGGCCGGTGATGCAGGAAGCAGTCGCGGCCGGCCCGAGGGTCGGGGTAATTGCGACAAACGCCACCACCATGTCCGACTCGGAGTACTACTTGAATCTCGCCGCCCAAGAAGCAGGCAAGGAAATAAACGTCAAGCAGCGCCTCGCTCCCGATTTGATTCAGGTGTTGCGGGAGGGCGGACAAGCGGCTTTCGAGCGGCGGCTGGAAGAGGAAACGCTGGCCCTAGCCCCGGAGGTCGACGTTGTACTGCTCAGCCAGTTCTCCTTCGCCACGGCCCTGGAGCATCTGAGGAAAGTGTCGCCGGTCCCCGTCCTGTCGGCCCCCCATAGCAGTGCCAGAACGCTCAAACGAATGCTGGAGAAGTGAGAGATGGCTAAGACACCTGAATTGGAGCGGGTCATTGCCCTGGCATCGGAGTTGGGCGACTACGACGACTCTCAGGGCGCCATAGAAGGCTTCCGCCGCTCCTTGGAGCGGCTCAGCGACAGTTTTGCCTTCGACGGGGTTGCCAAATTCAAGCGGGTCAATGCCGGAGGCGTGCCTGCGGAATGGGTGACTGCCGAAGGTTCGGCGGACGACCGGGCGGTTCTCTACCTGCACGGCGGCGGCTACGTCGTCGGGTCCGTTCGCACTCACCGGGTGCTGATGGCTGGCCTGTCCAGGTCGTCGGGCGCGAGAGTGCTGGGGTTGGAGTACCGGCTGGCCCCGGAGCACCCCTTCCCGGCCCCCTTGGAGGACGCGGTGGCGGCCTACCGATGGCTGCTCCGAGAGGGCTACAACGCTGCGAAAATAGCGGTGGCCGGCGATTCCGCCGGCGGCGGCCTCACCGTGGCGGTGATGGTGCAGATACGCTACCTCGGCCTGCCCATGCCCGGAGCGGCAGTGTGCTTCTCGCCCTGGGTGGACCTGGAAGGCGTGGGGGACTCGATGGACGCCAACGCCGAAATAGACCCAATGGTCAAGCGGGAAGGCTTGAGTTTCATGGCTGAAACCTACCTGGACGGATGCGACCCCAAGGCCCCGCTGGCCGCGCCCCTGTACGCCGACCTGCGCGGACTGCCGCCAATGCTGATTCAGGTGGGAACCGCGGAAACCTTGCTTGACGACGCCACCCGCCTCGCGGATAAGGCGCGGGCGGCAGGTGTCGAAGTTAAGTTGGACGCTTGGGAGGATATGATTCACGTCTGGCAACTGTTCGCGCCGATGCTCCCCGAGGGCAGGCGGGCCCTGAAGCAGGCCGGAGAGTTCATCCAAAAACATACTGGAGGATAGCGATGATTTACGATTTCAGAATGTACACTCTCAAACCCGGCGCAACCCCCGACTACCGCGCCGGGGTCAAGGAGGTGGGGCTTCCCATCCGGCAGAGCCACTGCGTCGCGCTGTCCGGCTGGTACTGGAGCGACATTGGCGCGCTCAATCAGGTGGTGCACATCTGGGGCTACCATGACTTGGCTCACCTGAATTCGGCCAAGGCCGCGGTCTACGCCGACCCCGACTGGGCCGGGAAATACGTCCCCCGGGCGCAGCCGCTGGTCGAATCGCAAAAGACCTGGCTGATGCAGTCCCCGGATTTCGCGCCCAAGTATCCGGTGGAGTACGACATTCCCGCTGACGGCACGCCGGAGTTTCAGGCCAAGAACGACATGGTCTTCGACTTCCGCCAGTACACCCTGAACCCCGGCGGCTTGCCAACCTATATGTCGGCGGTCGAGGAACTGGCTCTCCCCATCCGCCAGCGCCACGGCGTCAAGCTGGCCGGCTGGTTCCACAGCGAACTGGGCGACCTGAACCAGGTGGTGCACATCTGGGCCTTCGACAACGTGAAGCACATGGAGGAGGCAAAGGCCGCCGTAGCCGCCGACCCGGACTGGGGCGGCGCCTACGTCCCCAGAGTCCGGGGCATCATATCCGCCCAGAACACCTACCTGATGAAGACCACCGAGTTCGGCCCAACGCCGTAGTGGGGCCGCTAACGTGATCTTGCCTATGGCGGTTGTTTATGGTGGCCTGTAAAGATCAGGCGATGAATGGTGGAAACGATGAACATCAGTGGCACCGCGCCAAACAGTTTCGTTTATGGCCCAATGGGATCCAAACGGGCGTTGCCTCCAAGCTGATTTGAATGCCAAATTCCTGGCCGGCTATGAAGTCGCTGGACCAAAAAGCCCGGCGACTTTATTTATTGTGCCAGATAATTCTTCGGCTATTTATGGGAATTTAGTTACCCTTTGTTCGATATACTCAACGCATTTTAGGGCAACCGTTTTGTCGGCCTTTACTGTCTTAATCCCTGCCAAATCCTGTTCATATATATAAAACGCACGATTATTTAGAGCTATTGCTAGTAGCTTTTCTACTTGGTATTCGGTTTCGTAGAGATACTGATGAATCCAACTGCAAGCCCTTGTGGTCTCTTCTATTGCCTGTTGCAAGTAAGGTTTTCTGGCGGGTAGCGGTTTCCTCTTGGACAATTGGTAGAGATTCCAATAGAGCCAGCCTGAATCTACCGATTGAATAACGTTTGCCGTCCAGGCACTTCTCTCAGTTCGTTCTCTTACATTCGCTTCAATCTTGACTGGCAGTAAGAAGTAGGCTCCGACACCAAAGGTAGCAATCCCGATGGCTGCTATTGCCAGTACCGTCGTTAGAACGTCCTTGAGCGGAACCTCACGTTGGCCAGCCGGGATTTCGCTAACTACCAATCTATACAGGGCGTATAACCCTACGGTGACTACAAATGCTGCCGCCAAGCCCAACTCAAACCAGCCGTCCGCATGAAAAATCTGACCATAATTTCCTTCATAGAAAACCTCGCCATTACTCTAAGATATCTTATAGCAGGGCACTATATTGAGACACCAACCGGCGTCGGCTAAACAACAGCAGGCGCCAATGAAATGTCCCTATCAATGTTACGGGTTGTACAGCATTACGGCTTGTACAACCCGACGAAATTGCCCTCCGGGCCGATGAAAGAGGCGATGGAGAATTGCGCCTTCGGCTTCCATCTCTCTCTGTAGCCAGTATGGCTATAGTGACGCCTATTGCGGCGCCTTGCCGCATCCCTAGCTGTGGCAGCCGCGCGCTTGGATGTCCCAGACTGCTTCGACTCTGCCGTTGCGGAGGCCTACGAAGCGGTCCCAGCGGCTGACCATGGCGTCCTGCTGGGCCGGAATCAGCAGAACCTGGTCGCCGGGCTGGAGCGACGCGCCGTCGCTGAGGCTGAACACGGCATGGTCGCCGTCCATGGACTCCACGGTCACGCCGGGGCGTCCATCTACCTCCGGCATACCCAGGATGGCGCCCACAGCCCGCGCGCCGGCGTCGCCGATTGCCACTCCGGGCCTGGGCGCGCTGATGATGGTGGTTAGCACCTTGGCGGCGTAGCTGAACTCGGTCATGTAGCCGTAGTGGGTCTCCATCAGCAGGTAGCTGCCGCCCTGAATTTCGGTCACTCCGGGAATTTCCCCGGCCACGTCGTAGCTCCATGTCTCGCCGGTGGAGACGATTTCGACGGGCAGGCCGGACTCGACGATGGCGTCCTTGAGGTCGATCACGCCCTTGATTACCCGGTTGCCTTCGGTAACCCGGTCTTCCCGGTCGGGCATGGTGGGGATGACCTGATGGCTCATGATGCCCCGGAAGCTGATGCCTGGCAGCGACGCGATGTCGTGTGCCAGGCCCACGCCCTGGGAGATTTCCTGTACGCCGCAGCGTTTGAGGCCGGTTTCCATCTCGATCACCACGCCCAGATCAATGCCTTGAGCCGCTGCTTCCTGCGAGAGGGCGCGGGCGTTGTCGGTGCTGTCGCAGGCGACCATCACCTCGGCCTGGCCGGCCAGCGAGCAGAGCCGACGGATTTTCAGTTCTCCCACCACCTCGCTGGTGATGAACACACTGGGAACACCGCCATGCACCATGACCTCGGCTTCGGCGACCTTGGCGGCGCAGACCCCGCCGATAGTGCCGCCGCGCCGGATTTGCCGTAGCGCAATGGCTGGCGTCTTGTGGTTCTTGCTGTGGCCGCGCAGCTTGCTGGGCCGGTCCCGGTAGTAGTCGGCGATGACGTCCATGTTGCGGTCGAGGGCGTCTAGGTCCAGCACCAGGCATGGCGTATCCAGTTCCTCCATCGGCGTGCCGGGCAGGGGCGTCTGGCTGTCAATCATTCTCTTCTTCCTCCGTTACTAAT
The DNA here is from genome assembly GCA_965249065.1 of Dehalococcoidia bacterium. Classification (GTDB taxonomy): domain Bacteria; phylum Chloroflexota; class Dehalococcoidia; order Lucifugimonadales; family UBA3495; genus VXOI01. Next base: position 927,823 of record CBDFLG010000002.1, read on the forward strand.
GCCCGTTACTAATGCCTGCATGAGACTCAGCGGTCTCCAACCGTACTTCCTTCGACAAGCTTGGGAAGTAAAGGTTGGGGCAGTGTGGTCGTGAGCTAGGCGAACCGCCCGCGGGCAGATAGAGGCCAGTATCCTTCCAGCTTGCCGTCCCGCACGGCCCGGATGTAGTCGTACTGGTTGACGCAGGCGGCCAGTTCCCAAGGGGCCAGCTTGGCCTTCCTGCCTGGAACCAGCGCCTCCCCGGCGCCGCTTTCCAGCGTAACCACGCCATGTTCGGCGCTGAACCGGGTGGCTACTGCCCCAGCGTGGCCCTGCAGCACCGGGCGGCCATGGTCAGGGCCGGTGGCTTTGTGTCCGGCGTCGAGGACAGCGATTTCCTCCACCGGACGGCTGATGACCGTGGACAATACCACTGCCGCCAGCGACAATTCCGGCAGGTAGGCTTGCAGACGAACGTCCATCAGGGGATAGCGCCCGGCCCGCACCTCGGTGATTCCCGGCAGTTCTCCCGCCGCAGTGTAGCAGTGCGCCCCGCCGACGCTTACCTCCGATACCGCCAGCCCTGCGCTTTCCATCAGGTCTTTTGCGTCCAAGGCGACTTGCAGATTTTGCCTGGTCTGCTGGGCGTGGGTTTCGGGGGCGTCGCCTGTGGGGCCGGGAACGGTTGCCATGATGCCCCGGAAGATCAGGCTGTCGGCGTCGTTTACGGCGCGAGCCAGCGCCACCGCCTCAGCGTCGGGTGAGACCCCGCAGCGGCCCATGCCCGCCTCTATCTCCACCAGCACCGCGAGTTCCACTCCGGCGGTGGCGGCGGCTTGGGACAACTGCGCCACGTTGGCGGCGCTGTCCACCGCGACGCAAACTGCGGCTTGCGTCGCCAGGGCGCATAGGCGGCGGATTTTTGATACCGTTACCACCTGATTGGCCAGCAGCATATCGTCGAAACCGGCGGCGGCGAATACCTCGGCTTCGCCTACGGTGGTCACCGCCACGCCGCGGCTGCCGGGCGCGGCCAGTTGGCGGCGGGCGACCTGCGGGCATAGATGGCTGGTCATCACCGGGCGAACCGTGGCGGCCGTGCCAGCGAAATAGCCTTGGTAGGTGCGTATGTTTCGCTCCATCAAGTCCAGGTCAACCACCAGCGCCGGGGTATCCAGTTCCTCCACCGGCGTGCCGACCGGCTGAAAAATGGGGCGTTCCATCAGGCATTCACTCCATACGTCGAATTGCCAGCAGAATACCATAATGGCGGGAAATAAACGCAAAGCCTGGAATAACCGTTGCAATCGGTGGTGGGCAGTGCCACAATTTCACTATGACTGGATTGCTGGAAGAGGTCAGGGTGTTGGACCTGACCCAATATATTGCCGGGCCGTACTGCGCTCGCCTGCTGGCTGGTCTAGGCGCCGATGTCGTGAAGGTCGAACGCCCTCCCGCTGGTGACCCGTTGCGTAAACTCGGCCCCTTCGCTTCCCGCACCAGGGCCGCAGGAAGCGAGACCGCTGCCGCGCCGGTGGAAGACGGAGCCTGGCACCTGTATCTGAATGCCGGCAAGCGAAGCCTGGGGCTGGACCTGAAGACCGGGCCGGGCCGTCGGGTGGCGCTGGAACTTGCGGAGCGGGCCGATATTCTGGTCGAGAACTTCGCGCCGGGTACACTCGACAGGCTGGGACTGGGCTACGAAGAACTTCGCCGCGTCAATCCTGCCCTGGTGGTTACGTCAATCAGTAACTTTGGACAGACCGGCCCCTATCGCGACTGGCGCGCCGCCGAGGTCAACCTCTACGCCATGGGCGGGCTGATGAACATCACCGGCGAGCCGGACCAGGAGCCGCTGAAGGAGGGCGTTCCGCTGGCCCAATTGGGCGCAGGACAGAACGCATTCGTCGCCACCATGGCGGCCCTGATGCACGCTGAGGAAACGGGCGAAGGACAGCAGATTGACGTGTCCATCGCCGAGTACGCCACCAACATACTGGAAAATGCCCTGATGCAATACAGCTACTCCGGCCAGGAGTACACCCGCGTCGGCAACCGGGGCTACGGGCGCGCCGCTTGGGGCATCTACCCATCCCACGACGGCCACGTCGGAATCATCGCCGGCCCCGACCACCGCTGGCCGGAAGTTGCCCGGATTATGGAGCGGGAAGAGCTGGCCGACCCACGGTTCGCCTCCCGCCGCGGCCGTCAGGACAACGCCGACGAGGTGGACGCGCTGATGCTGCCTTGGCTGATAGACCACGACAAGGTGGATATCTTCAAGGCCGGGCAGGAAAGCGGACTGGGTTTCAGTTTCGTCGCCACCATGCAGGACATTCTCGAGATGGAGCAGCTTCTGGCTCGCGATTACTTCGTGATGCTGGACCATCCGGCAGCGGGCGAACTGGCCTATCCGGGCGCGCCCATCGCCTGCGAGCCTGACGCCGATGCCTGGTCGTTCCGCCGCGCCCCCCTTTTCGCTGAGCACTCCACGTCAGTCCTTTCGGACTGGCTGGGCCGCGACGCGGCGGGGATTGCCGAGTTGGCCGCAGCCGGGGCCATTTCCGTGCCTATAACCGGGAGCGAGAGTTAGCCGAAGTTGACTTCCACCACGAGACAGCCGCTCAAGAACTACCGGGTGCTGGACCTGTCCCGCATCTGGGCCGGGCCCTACTGCACCAAGCTGATGGCCGACTTGGGGGCGGAAATCATCAAGATGGAGTCGCTTAGCGTTTACGACTCCCACCGAGGGCCGGTCAGCCCGGCGCGGGGCATCGCTGCCTACCCGGACGGCGAGCCGGGCGATGAGCCGTGGAACCGCAACGGCTGGTTCAACTGCCTGCACCTGTCCAAGTACGGCATCACGCTGGAGCTTACCAGCGATGCCGGGCGCCGGGTGTTCGAGCGACTGGTGTCCATCAGCGACGTTTTGATCGAGAACTTTCGGCAAGGCAGTCTGGAACGGCTGGGCTACGATTATGCAGCGTTGCGGAAGCATCGTCCTGACCTGATTTACGTCTCGATGCCGGCCTTTGGCAACACCGGGCCGTGGAAGGGCTACTTGGGCTACGGCATCGGGCAGGAGCAGCTTTCGGGGATGGCCCACCTGACCGGCTATCCGGGCGACGGGCCGATGAAGTCTGGCATTAACCACGGCGACCCCATCACCGGCTCCCACGCCGCCGGGGTGCTGCTGGCCGCCCTGCGCCGCCGCCGCCGCACCGGCAAGGGAATGTACATCGACGTTTCTCAGCAAGAGTCGTCGGTTGCCCTCATGGGCGCCGAGCTGTTGGCCTATCAGATGACCGGACAGGAGCCGGAACGCATCGGCAACCGCTCCCGCTGGTACGCGCCCTGCAACAGCTACCCTTGCATGGACGAAGATCGCTGGATAACCATTGCGGTCACCAACGAAAGCGAATGGGCCGCGCTGGCATCGGCTATGGGCGTCCCGGAACTGGCCGGCGACGCGCGGTTCGCTACGGCGGAGTCGCGGCTGGTTCATCAGGACGAACTGGACGGTATTATCATCAACTGGACCCGTGGTCAGGACGCTTTCGCGCTCTCCGAACACCTGCAATCGGCAGGGGTTCCCGCCGGGCCGGTGCTGCGCGGGCCGGACCTGTTGGCAGACCGACATTACGCCGAACGCGGCACATTCGTAACCGTTGACCACCCCCAGGTCGGCCCTCGCCAATACCCCGGCCTGCCCTGGAAGATGAGCGCCACTCCGGGGGAAGTGCGCTGGCCCTCCCCCACCCTGGGACAGCACAACCGGGAGATATTCGGCAGGATGCTGGGCCTCGAACCAGCGGAAATTGACGCTCTGGAATCCGGCGGGGTCATCGGCACCAAACCCACCGGCTCCCGGATTATCTGATTGGAGGACCTGAGTTGACCGAAAAGGAAGTCATCTACGAAATCAGGGAAGGCATCGCCTACATCACTCTCAACCGCCCAGAAAAGCTGAACGCCATCAACCCGGAGATGCGGGAACTGCTGTGGGACGCCTTCCAGGACGTGAAGAGCAACCCGGAGGCGCGCTGCGCCATCGTGACCGGACGGGGCCGCGCCTTTTCCACCGGCCACGACCTAGTGGCTATGGCCAGCGCCCGCGCCAACGAAGGGCCCACCACCGGCGACCTTTATGTCGAGCAGTCCAAGATCTGGAAGCCCATCATATCGGCCATCAACGGCGTCTGCCTGGCCCAGGGTTGCGGCATCGCCTTGGGCAGCGACATTCGCATCGCGTCCAGCGAGGCCCGATTCGGCTGGCCCCAGGCCAAGCGCGGGATTTCGTCGGTCAGCGGCCCGGCGCTGCTGTCGCAGGTGGTGCCACGCAACATCGCTTTCGAGTTCCTGTTCACCGGCGATTTCGTGGACGCGCAGAAGGCCCTGGAACTAATGCTGGTCAACTACGTGGTCGCCCCTGAAGACGTCATGCCCCGCGCCGAAGAGATGGCCCGCAAGATAACCGCCAACGCGCCCCTGTCGCTGGCAGCCATCAAGGAAGCGTCCGTCAAGGGCAGCGAGATGAACCTCGAAGACCGCGTAGCCTTCGCCCAAGCTAAGCGCGATGAGGTGCTGCAAACCGAAGACGCCCAAGAAGGCGTCAAAGCCTTCGCGGAAAAACGCGCCCCAGTGTGGAAGGGCCGATAGCCCAACCTCTTATCAGTGTCAATTGTGCGCCTTGTACATTGCAACTGGACGTCCATAACTTTACAACTAGACGACGCGAAACTTTCAATTAGACGCCCACAACTTTACAATTGGACGCCCGAAACTTTACAATTGGACGATGATAGGCAATGGATTATACACGCGACTTATCCAGGGGCGTCTCAACGAGGCCCTCGAAGACTCGCCGGTCGTATTGATCCAGGGCCCTCGTCAGTGCGGGAAAACTACCCTGGCGCAAACGGCTTGCGACTCCCATTCCTACTTCAGCTTTGACGACGACGTAGTGCGAGGCGGCGCTAATGCCGACCCCATGGGGTTCGTCGCAGACCTGCCCGAGCGTGTGGTCCTAGATGAGGTGCAGCGGGTCCCGTCGCTCTTCACCGCCTTGAAACTGGAAGTCGACCGCAGGCGCGCGCCGGGGCGGTTCGTGCTCACCGGGTCCACCAACGTGCTGGCGGTTCCTACGATCCAGGATTCGCTGGCAGGGCGCTTGGAGGTGGTGAGGCTGCACCCGCTGTCCCAAAGCGAGATGCGCGCTTGCTGCCCTGACGGTGATGGCTTTATCGCCACGCTGTTCGAAGGTAACTTCACGCTCCGGCAGACCGAGAGGCTGAGCGCCGGTCTGGCCGAGCGAATCGTCTCAGGCGGGTACCCCGCTGCCTTGTCCCGGCCTGCCGGTCGGCGAAGGGCAAACTGGTACGCCAACTACATCGGCGCCCAAGTGCAGCGAGACATTGGCGACCTGGCCCGAATCAGCGGTCTTGATGCCTTGCCAAGACTCTTGGCTCTAGCGGCGGCGCAAACCGCCCAATTGTTCAACGTGAGCAGCCTTGCAGCACCGTTTCAGCTCACCCGGCCCACCATAGGACAGTATCTGACATTGCTGGAACGGGTCTACCTGCTGGAAAGACTGCCACCTTGGTACAGGAATCGCGGGAAGCGCCTCGTCAAGACACCGAAACTCCACATTGGCGACACGGGGATGGCATGTGCGTTAATGGGCGTAGACGCGCGGACATTGGCATCAGACCGCTCATTGCTGGGGCAGCTTCTTGAGACCTTCGTGTTCCAAGAATTGCGCCGACAGGCTACTTGGCACGACGGCCCGGTGGAGTTCTTCCATTACCGCGACAAGGACCAAGTCGAGGTTGACATTGTTCTCGAATACGGTCGTCTCGTAGCCGGGGTCGAAGTCAAGGCGGGCGCAACGGTAACTGCTTCGGATTTCCGCGGCTTGCGCAGGCTCAAGGAGGCGTCCGGTGTCAGCTTTGCCGCAGGGGTGGTTCTATATGATGGGGAAAGCGTCGTAGGCTTTGGTGATGATCTGTACGCCGTTCCCATCCGGCTGCTTTGGGAAACGCCATGACCGCAACGCAGCCCGGTTGCAGGCGCAAACTGCCCGCTTGGCCGTGCTAGAATACGCCACGCTACCCAACCATCTCGCTAAACCACGTCATCCAAACGGGAGAGGGAGTCTTATGGCCACACTGACCACGCCCGAAACCGTATCTATGAACCCTGCCGGGCTGGAGGAAGTTACCCGGGTATTCAACCGGCAGATCTCCGAGGGCCTGCATCCCGGCGCCGGCCTCGCTGTCTACCGCTACGGTAGCCTCGTCCTCGACATCCACGGCGGTGTCGCCGACAGCGGCACCGGACGCCGGGTTGACGCGGGGACGATGTTTGTGCTGTTTTCCTCCACCAAGCCCCTGGCCGCGTCCTGCATCTATATGCTCAAGGAGCGGGGCAGGCTCGACTGGGACGACCTGGTCGCCAAGTTCTGGCCCGAATTCGGGCAGAACGGCAAGGAAACCGTGACCATCCGCCAGCTGCTGAGCCATCAGGGCGGCTTCCCAGACACTCCTGCCGACCTGCCCTGGACCGACTGGCACGACTGGAGCTTGGTCTGCGCCGCCATGGAGCGCGCTACGCCCAAGTTCATGCCGGGATCTACGCTGTCTTACCATCCCATCAACTACGGCTGGGTGATTGCCGAGCTGGTGCGCCGCATTGACGGGCGGACCTTCGACCGCTTCCTTGCCGAAGACCTGGCCGCCCCACTGCAAATGGACGACACCTATGTCGGACTGCCTGATGAGTTGGAAGGCCGCGTCTCCCGCATTCACCTGATGGAGCAGGATGCCGACACCAACGGCTACGCGGTCGTCTTTGACCGCCCCGAGGTCCACCGGGTCATCTGCCCTGGCGCCAACGGCATCGCCACTGCTGGCGATCTGGCGCGCTTCTACGCCATGCTGGAACGGCAGGGAACCCTGGATGGGGCCAAGGCGCTGCTGCCTGAGACAATCGCCGAGGGCATAACCCTGCAAGTGGAGGGCATTGACCAGTCCTTGGGCCTGTTCGCCCAGCGGTCCTTGGGGCTGGCGCTGGCAGATGAGCGCATGGGGCGGCCCAGCGGCAACCCGATGCACACCTTCGGTCACGGTGGGGCCGGCACCTCTATCGGATGGGCCGACCTCGACACCGGCTTGGCCGTGGGCTACATCACCAACGGATTCCGGGGCGCCGACAAAAACAACGCGCGGTTGGCCGAAGTCTCCCAAGCCGTCCGCGACGCCTGCGCCTAGGGCGCTGCGGATCCGGATCCTAATTTGGGTCCTTTCGACGGGCTGCTGCTGTCGGCAGCCCGTTGTCTTGTCCACCGGCGCCGCGATAGGATAGTCCAGTGCTGGAATTGCTGAAGACTCACTTCGGCTACGATACCTTTCTGCCGCTGCAGGAGGAAATTATCGGCGCGGTGTTGGCCGGGCGGGATACGTTCGTGCTGATGCCCACCGGCGGCGGCAAGTCGCTGTGCTACCAGTTGCCGGCCATGGCCCTGCCGGGACTGACGCTGGTGGTCTCGCCGCTCATTGCCTTGATGAAGGACCAGGTGGACGCGCTGGAAGCCAACGGGGTTCCCGCCGCGTTCATCAACAGCGCCCAGACTCCAGCCGAGTTGTCGCAGGTAGTGCGCCGGGTGCGAACCGGGGAAATCAAGCTGCTGTACGTGGCCCCTGAGCGGGTGGTCGAACCCCGGTTTGCCGACTTCCTACAAACCCTCAACGTCAGCCTGATTGCCATTGACGAAGCTCACTGCGTATCCGAGTGGGGGCATGAGTTCCGGCCAGCCTACCGGGAGTTGCGGGATCTGCGGCGGGCCTGCCCCGATGCGCCCGTGATCGGTTTGACGGCTACGGCAACTGAGCAGGTACGGGCCGACATCCTGCAACAGTTGGGCCTGCGCCAGCCCGGCGTATTTATCTCTAGTTTCAACCGCCCTAACCTTGCCTATTCCGTGGTTCCCAAAGAGCGTGACCTGTCCGGCTTGCTGTCATTGCTGGGGAAGTATCGCGGCGAGTCGGCCATCATCTACTGCGGCTCCCGAAAGGCGACTGAGGAGATGGCGCAGACGCTTTCGGAACGCGGATTCACCGCCGAGGCATACCACGCCGGGCTGGATCCGGAGGTACGGAGGACAACGCAGGAGCGCTTTATCCGCGACCGGACTCCGATTGTGGTGGCGACCATCGCCTTCGGCATGGGCATCAACAAGCCTGACGTGCGTCTGGTGGTGCATCACGACCTTCCCAAGAGCGTCGAGGGCTATTATCAGGAAACCGGCCGGGCAGGACGCGACGGCCTGCCCAGCGAGTGCGTTCTCTATTTTTCTTACGGCGGCAAATCCCGGCAGGAATTCTTCATCAACCAGATTGACAACCCCGAAGAGCGGGAGCGCGCCCGCTGGCGGCTGGAACAGGTCATGTCCCTGTGCAACCTCCGCGCCTGCCGCCGCCGCTTTGTGCTGCAATACTTGGGCGAGGAATGGCCGGAGGAAAATTGCGGCGCCTGCGATAACTGCACACAACCCCAGGAACAATACGATGCCACCGAAATCGCGCAGAAAATACTATCGGCGGTGGTACGCACCGGCGAGCGATTTGGCGCAGCCCACGTAATCGGTGTGCTGCGGGGTGGGAAGGGGGAGAGGATTCGCAGTCAGGGGCACGACCAACTGTCAGTCTACGGCATAGCCGCCGATCATTCCCCCGACGAGTTGCGCGATATTGTGGAGGATTTGAAGCGCGCAGGACTGCTGGCCTCGACAACAGGAGAATACCCGACACTAGGTGTTACCCCAAAGGGCCGTGAGTTCCTGAAAAACCGGGAAACTCTAACCCTCGCCCGCTCCGTTCAGCGTAAGGCCGCGTCGGAGTCGAGAGGCGGAAGAACCAGCGAAGACAGCGGAAGCTATGACGGGGCGTTGTACAACGAGCTGTCGGCCCTCCGCCGGGAAATCGCCGACCAGCGCGGCATCCCCGCCTTTATGATCTTCGGCAACAGGAGCTTGCAGGACATGGCCCGCAAAGCGCCGAGAACACCGGCGGAATTCGCCCGCGTGTCCGGCGTAGGGCGGGCCAAGCTGGAAGACTTCGGCGGCCCGTTCCTAGAAGTGATTAACGCCTATGTCCAAAAGCATGGTATTCCAGAATCCAGCGATCCTGTCCCACGTGCTGCCGCTGAACCTACCCCGCGCGTCGTCGGGCAATCCTACCGGGAGACGGGGCGAATCATCTCAGGCGGGGCATCGCTGGAAGAAGCGGCGGCAACGCGCGGCATGTCGGTGCAGACCGTGGCAGGGCACATCGAGCGGCTAGTTGAGTCCAGCATAGCCGTAGAGTGGGCCCACCTCCTGCCGAACCCGGAACGCCGTGCGGAAATCGAGGCGGCCTTCGAGGCTGTGGGCGACAACCCGTTGCGCCCGGTGTGGGAAGAGTTGGGCGGGAAGTACACCTACGAGGAAATCCGCTTGGTGCGCCTGGCCCGGCGGCATCCTGCTTGCCCCGCTGCGTCCCCTTCCCCTATTACCAACCCGGACCCTCGGTCGATGCTTCGTCTCAACCGTTACTGAACGGGCGGAAATTGCGGCAAGCCCGCGATTCCGCCTGCGATACACTTCCTTACAGCCCCAGCGCCGCGGCCAGTTCCCGGCGGTGTTGCTTGGGGTCGCCTAGGAAGTGGTAGAGCGTGCGAGAGGCGGCGGTGTGCAGAGTCAGGCCGTACTCGGTCATGCTGCCGACGCCGGCGTGGACTTCGTGGGCGTAGTTGCAGGCTTGGTAGTAGCCCTCGCTGGCTACCGACTTGGCCAAGCTGACGCTGCTGGCGGCGTCACGGCCTCCGTCCAGCTTCCACAAGGCCTCGTAGGTGGTCCAGCGGGCGGCGTCAAGGTGGTTGACTAGGTTGATAATCTGGTCCTGAACACGCTGGAACCGTCCGATGGGCGTACCGAACTGGATTCGAGTCCGGCTGTAGTCCACAGACAACTCGTATACCGCTTGACAGCCGCCCACTTGGAAGGCGGACACTATCGGGATGGCTTTTTCCACGGCCCGCGACCACGCGCCCCAGCCCCCGGAGATGCCGCCGCCCAAGATGTTTTCGGCGTCCAATGCCACGTTGTCAAACCGCGTCTCGGACAGATTCCAGGCGAAACCCGCCAGCCCTCGCGTCCTTACGCCCGGCGCGGCGGCGGGAATCACGGCCAAGCCCACCTCTTCGCTTTCCTCGGAGCGGACGGCGCAAAGGAAGTGGCTGGCCGACTCGCCATCGAATACATAAGCCTTGACTCCGTTGACACGCAGGCCGTCGCCGTCAATGCTGGCGACCGTTCGCACGTCGCGTTGGTCCCAGCCGTAATCGGACTCGGTGATGGCGGGAACCAGACGCATCTCGCCGCTGGCGATGCGGGGCAGCCACTCGCGCTTCTGCGTTTCCGTTCCTCCTTCCAGCAATGCCAGCGCCGACAGGATCGCCGACGTGATATGCGGCCCCGGAACCGGGCCGCGGCCCAACTCCTCGAACAGCACTCCGGCGTCGGTGAGCGAGCCGCCCTCCCCGCCGTACTCTTCGGGAATCAGGATGCCCAGCCAGCCGGTGGCGGCCAGTTGGCCCCACGGCTCCAGCGGCGTGGTCTCGTCGGGCGACGCGATTTGCAGCAGCGTCTCCTTGGGGTATTCCTGGGACACGAAGCGGCGCGCCGCCGCCTTCAGCATTTCCTGTTCCGGGGTGAGAGAAAGGTCCATTTCAGTCCTCTAGCTGACCTGATAATGTGGTTCGCTGCATAGGGGCGCACGGCTGTGCGCCCCTAACGCCCGGGAATTGTGGTTACGACAGTGCGCCGGCCCTCTCGCGGACTTCACGGCCGATTCCGATACGGCGGGCCATGATGACCTTCTGGATGTCGGTTGTGCCGCCGGGGTGGATGGCGACGATGCCGGCGCGGGCGTGAGCCTCCATGTGTCCCTCGGCGGCGCCCAACTCCGGGTCGTGGGTCAGGCCGGCCGGCCCCAGGATGTCCAGCATTGCCTGAGCCATGCGCAGGCCGGAGGTCTTGCGCACATAGGATGCCTGCGGGCCCTCGTAGGTTATGTTGGCTCCGCTGTGGCGCATCCAGTAGTTGCGGAGATTGAGCAGCCGGACGATTTCCGCCTCGACGTATACGTCGATGAGCCGGTCGCGCACGTCGGGGTCATTGGTCATCGGCTCACCGCGCCGGGTGGTGTTGCGGCAATGCTCAAAGAGGCGGTCTACCAGCCAGTTGCGCCCGATGCGCCCGCCGGTGCCGTGCTCCAGTTCCAAGTGGGTTGTGGCGACTTTCCAGCCCTGATTCTCGCCGCCGATCAGGTTAAAGGCGGGCAGACGAACGTTGTCGAAATACACCGTCTGCTTAACGCCCGAACCCGCGCCCGACTCGCCGCCGGAAATCAGCAGGTCCATGGGCTGGATGGTTATCCCCGGCAGATGGGACGGCACCATAAACCAGCCTAGGTTTTCGTGCCGCTTGGCATCCGGGTCGGTTACGGTAATCGTCCACATATAATCGCAGCCGTGGTCGCTGCCGACGAATATCTTCTGGCCGTTGAGGACGTATTCATCGCCGTCGCGGATGGCGGTGGTTTTCACGTTGGCCAAGTCGGAGCCGGCCTCCGGTTCCGATAGCAACTGCCAGGTGCGGACTTGGCCGGTGAATATCGGGGGCAGGAACGCCTGCTTCTGCTCTTCAGAACCCCAGACCAGGATGGAGTTGCCGCCCAGCCGGCCGCCGGAGTCGTAATATGGCGGCAGGGTCAGGCCGTAGGAGTCGATTTCCTCTTCGATGACGACGGCGTGGTCAACGTCCAGTCCGCCGCCGCCGTACTCCACCGGCGCGGTGGGCCACAGCCAGCCCAATGCGCCCAGCTTGCGGCCCAAGTCGCGGCGGAGCTGGTACTGTTCCCAAGTCAGGTCGGCGGGGTCGGCCGGATGGGCGACGCCGTCGGGCACGTTATCCTTCAGCCAAGCGTTGACATCGCGGCGAAACTCTTCCTGTTCAGGGGTATAGCGCGGTTCAAAGTCCATTGGGTGCCTCCGGGTTATTCGGTGTAGAAATAAGGCCTAAGTTGTTCTACCGGAATGTATTGACACGCCTCATCGAATATCGCGTGGAGCGTGCCTGTAGGAATCTCCCGGCGACGGGCCACGGTGATGGTCTGCTTTTCACCAGATGGCCCTCTTCTCCTGAGTTTGATGTGACTGCCTCGCTGTGACTGGATCCAAAATCCGAACCGGATAAATATCGCAATGACCTCTCTGCTGGACAAACGTTTAAGTCCGGGCACTGGCCAGCACCGTCTGTAAGGTTATTTGCAAGCCCGGATTTGGAACCAGTCCAAATTCTGCCGGGTCTTCGTCCTCTAGGTGAAGCTCAATGGCTTCACGCAAATTGGCCAGAGTCTCGTCTAGGGTTGAACCGTCGGTAACTACTGAGATTTCCATACACCGGGCCACAAAATAGCCGTCGTATTCCTTGATAAGAGCGTTGATATTATTCTGGAGTGGTAGCTCCATATCGTATGGCATACTAGCTTCGCCTCTGCCGCTTTCATGTATATGGTGTTCGCGCGCCTCCGGAAGGCAGGGCTACTGCGACCGCAGCGACCGGCCAGGGAGGGCACCCGTGTGTACGCCATTATCCACCACCGGCGCGCCGTTGACTATCACGTGGGAGATGCCGTCGGGGTACTGCTTGGGTTCTTCGAAGGTGGCGTTGGCGCGGATGGTATCGGGGTTGAATACCACTACGTCGGCCTTCATGCCGTCTCGGAGGATGCCCCGGTCTTGCAGCCCCAGGCGTTGGGCCGGCATTGACGTCATCTTGCGCACGGCGTCCTCCAGCCGCAGCAGGCCCTCCTCACGGGTGAACTGGCCCAGAACGTAGGGGAAGGTGCCGTAGGTGCGGGGGTTGGGCATATCGCCGGTCATTATGCCGTCGGAACCCACCATTTGCGCCGGGTGCCGCACGATGGCGCGAATGTTGTCGGGGTTGCCGGTGCGGGCCACGAAGGCAACCTCCAGGTTTTCCTCGATGAGCAGGTCGCAGATGGCGTCCACCATGCGCTTGCCCTGATGCCGGGCTAGGTCGCCAAGAGAGCGGCCCTCCCACTCTTTGTTCTTGGCAGAGGGGACGTTGCTGAAGATGTAGCTGTCCAGCGTCAGGCCCCACATCGGCTCCACGGCGTCGCCGATCTCGTCGCGCACCGCCTGCTGGCTGATGCGGTTCAGCAGCGCGGAAGGGCCGCCCTCATGCACCCAGTACGGCAGCAGCGAGTGCAGGATGGTGGATGCAGCGGCATAGGGATACTGGTCAAAAGTAACGTCCACGCCGGAGTTGCGGCCCTCGTCCACCAGCCCCACCATCCGCTCGCCCATGCCGTCCACCGGGTTGTGGTAGTGGGAGATGTGGACCGGGACGCCGCTGCGCCGGCCCACGGTTATTGCCTCGCGGAAGGGGTCGAGCAGTTTGTCGCCCAAGGAATAGCGGGCGTGGGTCATGTAGAACCCGCCGAGGTCAGCGATGGCTTCGCTCACCGCCACCAGCTCGTTGGTGTCGCTGAATGCCCCGGGTGGATAGGTCAGGCCAGTGGAGAAGCCGAAGGCCCCGTCCTGCATTGCCTGCCGGGCAAGCTCCCGCATCCGGGCAAGCTCCGGTTCGGTGGGCAGGCGGTCATCCCAGCCCATCGCCTCCACACGTATCGCGGCGTGAGGAGCCATAAAGGCCACATTGCAGGCTACCCGGCCATCGAACAGGTCAAGGTATTCCCGCACCGAACCCCAGCGGACACCGGGCGGTGGGGCGCCGTTGACCGCCGCTAGGTAATACAGCAGTTGCTCCAGTTTTTCGGGTGACGCCGGGGCGTAAGACAGCCCGTCCATGCCCAGCAACTCGGTGGTCACCCCTTGCCGGAGCTTGGCCTCGTGCCGCGGCTCCGACAGCAGCACTAGGTCGGAATGAGAGTGCATATCAATGAAGCCGGGGCAGATGACGCTTTCGCCTACGTCAATGGTTCGCCCGGCTTCAACGTTGTCGCCGCCGGAGCGGACGATGGTGACAGTATCGCCGCTGATGCCGACACCGCCCCGATACCAAGTCTGGCCGGTGCCGTCAATGATGCGTCCGTTGCGCAGGAAAATGTCGAACATACTGCCCTCCATTCAGTTGCAAAGGCATCCCACCGATAGCCTACCACAGGAAGGATGCGCGGTGGGATTACGTCGGCGCGCGGACGATGACTTGGGATTGCCAGAGGCAGCCAGCCTGAGCTTGCGGGAGATACGGCGGTGGCCGGATACCGACGGAGGCGGTCGAAAAGGCTGTTTTACGAAAGTAATTTTGGCGCAATCTTATGGGATATGCCTTATATTGCATGCGCCGGTATTCAACCGGTGTCGCTAGGGGGTTTCGGCGTTGCCCTATGATTGGCAGGGCGTCAGTGCGCCGGTGATGGGAATATCGTCCGGGATGATAACCGGGATGACAATTTTGACAGGAGAAGGCAAAATCCGGGCAGCGCACCACGCCAACCTATCAAGCATACCCGGACGCCAATCCCGCTCAAGACACTAATCAGGGAGACTGAACCATGTTGGACCGGTTCCGCAGCTTGGTGAAACGGCTCGAACTGCAACCTGGGGACGAAACCGTGGTTTACCGGATTATCGACGACGACAATAATGCGGTCGAGGTGACTCCGTCAGAATACGCTAGATGGAGGGTGCAGCACGACGTAGCAAAAAGGGCAATCGTCGGACAGGACACCGTCGGGGACGTCATAGTCAGAACTACTTTCTCCATCATGCCTGAGAATCGAGGCTACAAACCGTTTGGCACCTCAGCTTACTTGATGCCCCTATATGACCCCTTGACTCAATACTCACGCAGGTACGACACCTGGCAAGAATCCGAACTGGGACACTGGGAAACGGTATACCAGGTCGGGGAGGAACTCAAAGAGGCAAGGGAGTCCGCAAACAGCGACGCAGCACAACGCGAGGAAGTGGAATTCGTCCGCAGCGCCCTCAGTTCAGGCGTCCCCGGCCTATTCCTGGCAGAGCCAGTCCCGGCGGCCACCGGGACCCTGCTCCGGACCCCCTTGCTCCTCCCCGACGGCGCCTTTGTTGATCTGCTCATCCGGAAGGATGGCGAAGGTTTTGTCTTGACCGGATTCGGGGACACCCTAGACTGGTTGGACAGACAACAGGCCGAAATCGGCCGGACTCGCGCAGAAGGGCAAGAGCGGCAACCTGAACTGCTCGCCCATGTGTGCGAGATCCTGGAGGTCTCGCTGGTGGACGGAGTCTTGACCGGTAGGGCGAACAGCGCCAGCCAGTTGCCCCGATCGGTTGTCGCGCTGGCGCAGGCCATTGTCTGCGTGTCCTACATGCCCCCGTAACGGCGCTCTCTGGCATCGGCAGAACCACCACGGACGGGGCCGGAAGCAGCGATAGGTTGCAAGCCGCTGCTCCGGCCTGCTTAGTAACCCAAGCGTGATAGAAGCGACATTATGGAAACTCCTCCCGGTCTTGCCCTCAACGACATACATTCTCAACTCAACTTGACCCGGATGTCCTGCTCGGTGAGGCTGGAAAATTCGATTTCCCGGCCATTTCCGGCCATTTCCGGCCGTTCCTGGTTGTCTGGGTTGCCGGGGTTGTTGGGCGGGTTGGAGCCGGATTCGGCGGAGCGCGGCGCAGGTTGGAAGCGGCCGGACTTGTTGCGGCTGGCAGGCATGGGACATCACGTTGCCTCGGTGGCTGGTTTGATTTGGGCCGGGTCTGGCTTTTGGGGTTTGAGTTTGATGCTTATTAAGGATAGGGGAGTGTAAGCGGGGTTGGCTAGGGGCAAGTGTCAGTGGATTCCTGGGGCTTTCTGTCTGAATCAGGATTTTGGGGATTGGCGGGGTTGGCGAGGGGCAAGGAAGGGATAATTGAGAGTGCCTACCTCAACAGGAAAGACCGTCGAGAGATGGAGCGAGGAAACCTCCAACACTTCAGAGACCAATGTGTCAGAGACGATTTTGAGAGCAGGTAAGAGATGGGTACACAAGCAGCTACCCATCTTCATGTTTGTCAGCCCGATATTACCTTTCAGTTTCTTGACGGGCACAGTTGGGCATATGCGGGGTACGAATGGGTATGGATGCACGAAGTACCCATTGGGGCGGCTTGGGCAGATTGCCCAGAGTGCGATAGGATTATGGATGAGCTTGGCGAACCACCGCCAAATGAAATCCCGTTCTATGTGGTTACGGAAAACGAAGGCGTAGAGTGACCGTTGTGTTGCTTGAATGGTTTATAGACAGGCTGTGTTCTCTGTAGCGGAGAAAATTGCGAAAATGGAAATCGCTGTTGCCGTTCTGTTTTTCAGCACTTTGGGGCTGTTGTTCTACGTCAACAACTTGCTAGGACGAATACGAGCAGTTGGCCCGTTGGTGTCCCCGCTGCGGCGGAGCGCCAAACGCAATACGCCCCGTCGGTCTTATCCACCGGCCAGGACGATTGCAAAGTCATGTAAGCCCCCAAACCGTTAGTCCTGAGCTTGTCGAAGGACGAGCCGTCAGAATCCGTTCGTGGCTAGACAAGCTCACCATGAACGGATTCTCAGGCACTTTGCAATTGTCTTGAAGGGGCTACCGGGGGCGGTATATTTCGCGGCGATGGCCGATTGCTTGAACGCCTATCTTTCGTTTTGCCCGGTCATAAACGTAAAACACACGGTAATTGCCTGCCCGTAGCCGACAATATCCCCGGAACGGCCCGGTCAGTGACTCGTGGGGCCACGTTTCGGCGGATGCTGCCATCTCATAGATTTTGCTGCGCACCCGCTGCTCTACCGTCCAGTCCAGCCGGGACAAATGAGCCTCGGCGCGTGCGGTAAATTCAACTTCGTAACTCACTAATCCGGGCCATGCTCACTGACGATTTCCTCCATCTCTGCAATTTGCTCATCTGGAATCGTCAATTGCCCCGCCGCTCTGGCCTCCTTTGCTGCTTGCAACAACTCTGCGACGAATTCCTCCCGCAACTCCAGACCGGCGTCAGGGTCTTCCACCAGCTCAGCAAGGGACTGCGCTACGACTTCCCGGATTAGCTCGCGGAACTCCGCAACGGTAAGGTCGGAGACTTTCTGCACGGTAATGTCGGCCACTTTTTGCGTTGCCATATTCCTCCAGCACGTCCTGGATTATTGCGTTTTTACAGTTCAGGCCACAGTTTTCGTAGCAATGGTAACCCCGTGGGCGTAACATCACCCAAATACCCAAAGCCATACCCAAAATTTGAGCAATGACAAGGACAGCCGATATTACAGCCGGCGGTAAAACTGCTGCTAGGGCCGTAGCATCGCTATGCAGGGCAACTGACCATAACGCAATGACTGAATCAAGGAGCGAGCGCTAGAATTATTATTCCTTATAGTGATCCTGTCCAAATAGTGATCCCGTCCAAGCGCAACATAAATCACCCCTACAAATCCTGAAATGACTATATCACAAACGTTCTAACGCAGTCACAGCCTCCATCGTCCGGACTAGGACGATTGCAAAGTCTCTGAGAATCCGTTCATGGTGAGCTTGTCGAACCACGAACGGATTCTGACGGCCCGTCCTTCGACAAGCTCAGGACTAACGGTTTGGGGGCTTACATGACTTTGCAGTCGTCCCGGCACCCGCGTTCCGCCGCTTGCCAGCCCTTGCCTCGGTAGCTATGATTGGCGCACTGAGTCCGTTTCCGGGAGGTCTTTGAGTGTCGACCGTTTCCATTGATCACATTGCCATGCCCACCGCCAACGCCGAGCGGCTGCTGGAGTTCTACAAGCGCCTGGGGTTCACCATTAACGATGAAGAGGAATGGCGGGCGGGAAAGGCCAACATCTTCTCGATACAGATTGGCGACTCCAAGATAAACGTGCACCCGGAGGGCTACACGGCCCACCTGCGGGGGCCTTCGGCGGTGCCCGGCTGCGCCGACATCTGCTTCGTTTGGAACGGGACAGTCCAGGAATGCGAGGAATGGCTGGCTTCCGTCGGCGTAGACGTGATTCACGGCCCCGGGCCGCGCAAGGGAGCGCGGGCCTTCGGCAAGCTGCCTGCGGAAAGCCTGTACGCCCGCGACCCGGACGACAATCTGCTGGAATGGATGGTTTACCTCTAGGACAGAGGACAGAGGACGTAGGACAGAGGACGCCCGCACCCTAACCTCCGATTCCGTCGAGAGCCTCGATGAAATCGGGCCTCTCCCCTTGGGAGAAGGGATTAAGGACTGCCCCGGCCCTCATCCCCGGGAGACGGGCCGGGAGAGAAGTATGTTGATGATAAGGCAGGTGGCGCGATGCCTATGATGACCGGCAAGGATGCTCTGGTCAGGATGCTGATTGCGGAAGGCGTAGACCACATTTTCGGCAACCCAGGCACCAGCGAGACCCCGATGATGGACGCCCTGCAGGACTTCCCCGAAGTTAGATACATACAGGCCCTGCAGGAAGGGACCGCGGTGGGCATGGCGGACGGCTACGCTAGGGCCACGGGAAGGCCGGCCTTCGCCAACATCCATATTGCCGGTGGTCTGGCCAATGGCATAAGCGCGCTCTACAACGCCTACCGGGGCGGAACGCCGGTGGTGCTTACGGCGGGCAACTCCGACACCCGGATGCAGCTCAGCGAGCCGACACTGTCGGGCGACCTGGTGCAGATGACCCGGCAGTACACGAAATGGAGCCATGAGATTCATCATCCTGCGGATATTCCTGGAGCGGTACGGCGGGCCTTCAACGAAGCCAAGACTCCGCCCACCGGCCCCACGTTCCTCTCCTTCCCTTGGGACACCATGGATTTCCAGGCCGACGTGGACATTACCGGCTCCAGCCAAGGCTTTCACCGGGTGCGCCCCGACCGGGACGCTTTGGAGCGGGCTTCCCGGCTGCTGGCCCAGGCTGAAAACCCGGTCATCATCATCGGCGACCGGATCGCTCAGTCCGGCGGCGTGGAACAGATGGTGCAGGTGGCCGAGCGGCTGGGAGCGAAGGTGTTCGCGGCGTCGTTTTCCGAGGTGAACTTTCCCACCAGCCACCCGCTTTGGGCCGGGATGCTCAACACCAGCAGCCCGGCAACCCGGCGTTTGCTATCGGGCGCTGACGTGGCGCTGGCCGTGGGGGCCAATGTCTTCTCCTCCTTCCTGTACGTTGACGTTCCGCTGCTTGACCCCACGACCAAGCTGGTACACCTGGACAGCGCGACCAGCGAGGTGGAGAAGAGCTACCCGACGGAGATTGGCGTCTTTGCCGATCCCGCCACCGGTCTGGCCGAGCTGGCCGATGCGCTGGAGCAGGATATGTCGGCTTCGAGCAAGGAAGCGGCAGCCACTCGAATGGCCGAGTTGGGGGAGAGGCGCCGCCGCGCCGGGGAGGAATATCAGCAGCGGCTCCGGCAACGCTGGGACAACAACCCCATCGCGGTAGAGCGAATGATGCACGAGCTGGCCGGAGCGGTCCCCCCCGGAACCATAGTGGCCGACGAGGCGGTGACTTCGCGTCCGGCGATGATGCAGGAATTCAGCTTCGACGAGCCGGGCAGCTTCTTCGGCATACAGGGCGGGGCGCTGGGATGGGCGATGCCGGGAGCGCTGGGGCTGAAACTGGCCAAGCCCGACCGCCCGGTGCTGGCAGTGGTGGGAGACGGAGCCTCGATGTACACGGTGCAGGCCCTCTGGACTGCGGCCACGTTCAACATCCCGGTGGTCTACGCGATCTGCAACAACCGCGCCTACCGCATCCTTAAAGTCAACATGGACATCTATCTCAAGCGGATGCTGAACGACGAGGAACGGGTCAGCGAATATACGGGCATGAACTTCGCCAATCCCCTCGACTTGGCGGCTATCGCTCAGGGTCTGGGCGTGGCCAGCGAAAAAATCACTGACCCAACGCTAATCGGCCCGGCGGCCCGGCGGATGTTTGAGAGCGGCAAACCCGGCCTGCTGGACATCAGCATAGACGGTTCGCTGTAGTATCACTGAACCCCCAAAGCGGCGGGTGACCGTTCTCGATACGACTCTTCGGGCCGGTTGGGTATCACTTGCTTGAAGTCAACTATCTCAATGGGTATCAAACGGTCAATCTGCCGATTTATTCCTGTTTGTGGGTATAAACCGGTATCCAAAAATCGGAATTTTGATAAATTTCTCACCAAATTCGTGCGTTATGTCGTTTGACAAGTTCAATTTATCTACCATATCCTAAAGCAATGCGACGATGGGCGAATTTCGCGCACCAGGAGCTACAATGGTAACATCAACAAACGACGCCGGAATGATGCGGATTAACGCGAACAAGAACGTTCCGCGCATCGTCTCGCCTTCCATGGTGATCGGACTGGGTTCAACCAGTTGCCAGATTGTCCGCAAACTCGAAGCGAACTCCGAGGGCTGGAGCTTCGCAGACCGCAAGAACCTAGCATTCCTCTACATGGATACGCGGGAAGCTACTCGCGGCGAGATTTCTCGCGGCGCCCGTTTCATCCCGCTGGTTCTGCCCCACTTCTCCAACCTGCGCGATATGCGCCCATGGATAACGGAGTGTGTGCCTGAGCTGAAGTTTCTCAGCCTGTCGCGGGAAGGAGCGCTGGGAACGCTGGCTAACGCCGGGGTGGCCGGTCGCTTCAACTACAGCGACATCCGGGGGCACCTCGACTCGACCATTGAGCAGATTTGCCCTTACTACGAGGGAATAACCTATCTTCGGATACACGTAGTCGCATTCTTGGGCGGCGGCACCGTCGGCACCTTGCCGGTCCTGCTGGCGGCGCTGTCAGAGGTGCGAGGCACGGCCTACAACTTCAGCGTCGTGCTCCACCTGCTGCTTCCGCAGCGGGGTATGTCTCGTGACCCGGAGAACACTTATGCGTTGCAGTTGCGCAATGCCTACGCGATTCTGCAGTTTTTGCGGTCCATCACCGGGATCCAGGTGGGGCGCGGTGAATACACGGGCAGCGACACCTTTACCATCACGGTCTATCCCGATAAACGAATCGATGCCATCGGGCCTCATTTCGATGTCTGCCTGATGCATCGCTCGCCCAAGGACTCGCTGCCGGTGCAGCGGAATCACGTTGCCCGGGTGTTGGAAGACTTGGTGGCTGACGCCTGGGGCACGGGGCAAGACTGGTGGGCCCGGTTCCACGAGACAATGCGGGAAGCCAATAGCCAAGAAGACGCCCGGTTCGGTTCTATAAGCTCCCGAGAAATCGGGTTGCTCGACGGTTTCTTCACGCAAACCGCCAAACAGTATCTGCAGAATCAGTGGCGCAGCAGGCTGTAGAAAAAGGGGAGGCATTATGCCACGACTCAGGATTCGCCGAAACCGGCCGTCTTTTAGTGAGATGAGCAGCGTCCTACCGTCCCCGGTGGACCCGCTGTCATTTATCCAGTCGGGTCGCTCCGGAGGGGCCAGAGAAGCGTACAACCAGATGCTTGGGGCTTTTCACGATGTTCTTGCCGATGTGGAGCGGGCTCTCCACTCAATCTTAGAGCGGCTGCGCCCCGAAGGTAACATCAGCGACAGAATGGCCATGGAGGCCAACAGTGACGTGCGGACGGAGCTGGCCCGGGCCAGCACGCTGGCCGACGTGAAGCGGAACGAATTGCAGGCGGGGATTTCCTTCAGGTTGCAAGCCATGTTTTTGCAGAACCTGATATTGTCCCCCGACCAGGAGCCGCCGGTGCGCCGTTGGGCTGCAATGGCCGACCGGGCGGTGCAACGTGATATGCCGGTGGTGTCCGAGCCTGCTCACAGCGAACTCGACGTGAACCCGAACGAGCGGCGCAAACGGTTGATGAAGTGGCAGATGGAAACCGACGAGTGGCTGGAGACTCTGTGTCTGAATCGCGTCGGTGAAGTCATCGCCTGCCTGTTGGAAGAGCTTGGCGATTACTCTTCGTCTTGGACCGACACTGTGAATCAACTGCGGCGGGAGTCGGTGGGTGGCGGACGGCTTTTCCGGGAAGTCACCGACCCGGAATACTGGACTTTCGACAACGACGACCCCACGGTCAAGAACTTGGTGTCCGGTGTCCAAGCCCAAGAGATAGCCTCCCGGATTCTCAACCGGTTCCAGCTCAGCAACATGGAGTTAATGGAAATCTGTCAGCAGGTGCACCAGGCTCTTGGCGGCAAGCCGGTCTATGGTTCTGACCGGGTGGACATACAGGAACTGGAAAACCTTTTGGCGGAAGCCACTGCGGTCAAAATCAAAGACACCGTGGCCATTGACGACGGTTTCTTGTCCCTCATCTCCACTGGGACCCGCTCCGGCGAAGAGCTTGGAGAGCTGCTGGTGGAAATGCGGATGGGAGCAGCAGCGATGGAGGAAAAGATGTGGCGGGTCGGCGAGTTCCGGCTGGGCCATGTGGACTCCGCTGCCGGCGTGGGCATCACCTCATCGGCCTTGCACGACTCGGTGATGCGAGGGCTGGGCGGCGGGCGCAAATTCGCTGCCGTCGAGGGCCATCCCAGCAGCAACCATCGCTTCGAAGTTCAGATGGCTACCGTGGGGGCATCTCTTTCCGACCTGGCTATCTTCCGTGACATGGTCAACGCTTGGTATTCCTGGCACTTCGAGGAGCGCCGGGGCGAGAACGGCAACCGAAGCGCCCGCATGGAAGCAGTTAGGAAGGAGTCCTGGAAGCTCTATCCTGATATAGGCCAGAACTCTGGAGTTCGCCCCGCAGTAATCGAGCTTATTGACGACGACCTGCGTCAGCTCTGGAACACTTCGGGAGACGTGGCCCTGCGTCTGGCCTACGGACACCTTGAGGAGGCGGACGACGAACTGGTCCACACTCCGGAAAACGGTCGGGCCAGGCTTTCCAGCTAGGCCCTTACCGGGAAAGGAACTCGCCGCTCCGCGCCGTCTGTGCACTCAAGCAGGCGGCGCGGCCCTTTTTGCAACCAATAGGCCCAATGCAGGGCGGAAATCACTCGTATTATTCGATCGGCGCAAGAAGGCCGGCACAAGGAGGCGCAATGCAGCGCCCGCGTTTCAGGCTTGAAGGGAAAGTAGCTATCGTAACCGGGGCTGGCTCTAGCGGCCCCGGCGTCGGCACCGGCAAGGCCACCGCCACCCTGTTCGCCCGCGAGGGGGCCAAGGTGCTGCTGGTGGACCGTTCGGCGCACCAGGCGGAAGATACGCTGTCAGCCATCCGGGAGGAAGGCGGCGAGGCATCAGTCTTCGAGGGAGACGTTACCAGTACCGAGGACTGCCGCGCCATGGTGGAGGCCGCGGTCGAACGATATGGCGGGCTGCATATCCTGTTCAACAACGTCGGCATCCTCGGGCGCGGCAGCGTGGTGGACGTGGACGAAGACCACTGGGACCAGGTCCTGGAGGTCAACCTGAAGTCGATGATGCTCACCAGCAAATACGCCGTGCCCCAAATGTCCGAGGGCGGCGGCGGTTCCATCATCAACGTCACGTCAATTGCCGGCATAAGGGCCGGAAGCGGCGGCGCGGCGGTGCCTTACGCCGCGTCCAAGTCCGGCATCATCGGCCTGAGCGCCACCATGGCGGTTACCCACGGGCGCGATAACATCCGCGTCAACTGCATCGCTCCCGGCCACATCTACACGCCGATGGTGGCGGGGGCAATGCCCGACGAGATGCGCGACCTGCGCCGGCGGGCCGGGCCACTGGGCACCGAGGGCGATGCTTGGGACATCGCATGGGCGGCGGTGTTTTTGGCCAGCGACGAGTCCCGCTGGGTCTCCGGCATCGTCATGCCGGTAGACGCTGGCCTGCTGGCCGCCACCCCGCTGGCGATGCTCAACCACTTGCGCTAGGGATCAAACGCCAAATGTGCCGGGAACGCCTAGATTCTTTGCTGTCCTGAATAACCCCCGGCGTTCCGGGTTTGCTTGGCGTTCAATCAAATTCCGGACTTACTCCGCTTCCGGGTGGGTGGTAATGAAGCGGGCCGCCCGGGCGGGGTCAACGTGGGGGGCGCGCACTTCCACGCCGGACTGCTCTTCCTGCAAGCGGAAGGTTACCGAACTGTCCATCTCGCCCCAGCCCCGGTTCATCGCTTCAATGGCGATTTGTTCGGCGAGGTTGGCCACCGGCATTGGCACGTTGAATTCGCGGCCCAAGTCGGTAGCAAGGCCGATGTCCTTGCGGGCCAGGCCCAGCGCGAAACTGGCCGGCTCGAACTCGCCCTGGAAGAGGGTACGGGCCACACCCTCGTGCAGGATGTTCATCCGGCCCAGGGAACCGCGCCGGATGCACTCCCACAGTTGTTCCGGCTCCACACCGGCCTTGACGCCCAGGGTCAGGCCTTCGGCGATCGCTTGGCGCACGCCGTGGCCAATCATGTTATGGACCAGCTTGGCAACCGAACCCGCGCCGATGTCGCCGGCGTAGAAGACCTTGTCGCCGAAGGCGTCCAGCAGGGGCTTGATCCGGTCGAAAATCTCCCGCTCCCCGCCGACCATCACTGCCAGGTTGCGGCTTTGCGCCCCTGACTTGCCGCCGCTGACCGGCGCGTCCAGCACATGGACGCCCTTGGCCCGGAACTTCACTTCCAGCTCACGGATCAGCGTGGGGCGGCTGGTGGAGAGGTCAATGTAGATGGAACCTGGCTTGATTCCTTCCAATATGCCCTCTGGCCCCACGGCCACTGACTCCACCTCGCGCGGACCGGGCAGCGACGTTAGCGTAACCTCGCAACGGCCGGCCACGTCGGCAGGCGAACTGCCCAGACGCGCTCCGGCCTCCAGGAAGGGCCGGGTGGCTGCCTCGCGCACGTCGTACACCACCATCGGGTAGCCGGCCTTCTGAATGTTCCCGGCCATGCCTCCGCCCATATTGCCCAAGCCGATGAATCCTACGGTCTCCATGTTTCACCTCTGACGCCGCAAAGCCGTACAAGCAGCCCCGCGGCCGAATTCTGCGCCCCGATTATCGTACAGGCAGGGGTGGATGTACACGGGCTGTCAATGGCAATCAATACCCCGCCACTGTATAATCCCGGTAGGGAAAACTCGTGGCCAGAAATCCGACAGGCTAGGATTAACCGATGTCCAAGGCCCAACCATTCCATCTGCCTGACCTATACATAAAAGGATTCCGAGGCATAAATGAGCTGTCTATCCCACGCTTGGGCCGCGTCACTCTGCTGGCTGGGAAAAACGGCGTCGGCAAGACCACAGTGCTGGACGCCGTGCGGGTCTACGCAGCGCGGGGGAGCCATACGGCTCTACGTGAATTGCTGTTAGAGCGTGAAGAAGTTTTTTTCGATGTTATAGAAGACGAGAGAATAACCATACCTGAGGTTTCGGCTTTGTTCTACGGGCGGCGAGACTCGTTGAGCAATTGTATAACAATTGGTTCGACTAATACCGACGACCAGCTTAGGATAGATATGGCGTCTCCTGATGAGATATGGGAAGATTTTCCTCCAAAAAAACAGGGACTGTATCCCGAATTTTGGGATAGTGACAGTGTCCGAGCAGTCAAAGTCGAATTTCGGAGCGCAAATCAGATAATCCCTCTTGGAATTCCGTTAGTAGGCCGTACACTAACCTGGCGTCTATCCAATGTGCCTGAAGTTAAATGTGAGTATCTGAGGCCGAGCGTTTTGACTAACAGGGAGTTAGTGTGGTTCTGGGACAATGTGGCTCTGACCGACGATGCAAACCTTGCGATAGACTCGCTAAACCTGATGCTCGGCAACGGTGCAGGAAGCGATGCAGTAGTTGGCGTCCACGCGCCGGAGGCTGGACAAAGTGGACGACAGATAAGTGGACGACAGATAATGGTTAGGCTCAAATCCCATCACCGCCCGGTGCCTTTGCGAAGCCTCGGCGACGGCGCGATGCGTATGTTCGGCGTCGCCTTGGCCCTTGCTAACAGCCGGGACGGGTTCCTGCTGATTGACGAAGTGGAAAACGGCCTCCACTATTCCGTTCAGCGCGATTTCTGGCGCATGATTCTGCGAACGGCGCAGGCCAACAACGTGCAGGTGCTGGCGACGACCCATAGCTGGGACTGCGTGACCGGCTTCGCGCGGGCCGCCGTGGAATGTGAGGAAGCGGAAGGTATCCTACACCGCCTCTCTAGGCAATATGGCGACCTGCGCGCGGTGGAGTACCCAGAGGACGAACTGAAAATTGCTGCCGACCAACACATCGAAGTAAGGTAAGCGGATGGCTAACGGCGAATCGTTATCCTATGAGCGCGTTCTTCTAGTGGAAGGGCAAAACGATATGCACGTTGTACGCCATCTTTGGATTCGGCATTTCCAAACGGACCCGGGGTTTTATATTTCTGTTAAGCAAGATGTGGATAGTCTCTTAAGAAGTATCCGCGGTGAAATACTAGGCGAAGGTCGAACGGCGGTAGGCATCCTGGTGGACGCAGACGACAATCCTATGAATCGCTGGCAAGCCGTGGCGAACAGGCTCAGGGCGGCAGGAATAATCCCTCCTTCCAATCTCACACCGTCGAGCACTATCATAGAGGGCACTCCCCGTGTCGGAGTGTGGCTGAGCCCGATAATCAACACCCTGGCGAGCTTGAGGATTTTATCGAAAGGATGATTCCGCCCGACGACATAGTATGGCCATTGTCCTGTTCATATATAGACGGTATCCCACCATCTGCCCGCAAGTTTGCTGCAGGAAAGATACTGAGAGCTAAAGTTCATGCCTGGTTGGCGGCGAGAGAAGAGCCTCGTCCGATGGGTACAGCGATAAGAGCAAGAGATTTGGATGTGAACGCGCCAGCCGGCGTAGATTTCGTAAATTGGCTCCGTCAACTGTTCAACTAGCCGTATCCAATCGGAAGAAATATAGGCGAGGTGCGCTGTGCTGTTTCCAACCCCGGATACCGACCGGCTGCTGCATAATCTGGACGCTGGGCTGCCCTCGTTGTGCGCCTACGTGTTCAGCCATCCCAACATGGTTGAAGTGGCGGGAGTGGCGGGGATTGACGCCTTCATGGCCGACATGATGTTCACCGCCCACGACTGGGACAACATAGCTCACCTGATTCGGGCGGCGCGCGGCACCGGGATATCGCCGCTGATACGAGTGCAGGCGTTCCCTTGGGCCACCGGGACCGACCGCCGCACGGTCTCGGACGCTGCCCGCGCCCTGGCGCTGGGGGCAACCGCCGTCACTGTTTCGGTAAGCTCCAAGGAGGAAGTGCAGGAGCTGATAGGCCTGCGCGACGACTGGCACCGGCTCATCCACCTGCGCCGCTTCTCCACCGCCGAGGAGTTCCCGGATTTCAACGCCAAGACCCGCGAGGGCACGCTGGTGGTGCCCACTGTCGAGAGCGAGGGCGGTCTGCGCGACCTCGACGAGATTCTTGCGATAGACGGCGTCCGCTTGGTCTGGCTGGCCGCAGGCGATATCACCAAGATTCTCGGCGTGCCTTTCAAGTACGACGATCCCAAGGTGATGCGGCTGCTGGAGAACGCGGTCAAGACCGGCGAGCGACACGGCACGGCCATCATGTACAACATGGGGCTGGACTCGCCGGACTTCGACGCTATGGCCGAGTCGGCCCGCCGTTACTTCGATGTGGGCGTCCGTGTAGTAGGCCTGGGCGCGATGGAGTGGCATATGCAGATGGCCCTGGAATACATCCGCCGCAAGGCCATCGGCTAACCGGCTTGCATCCCCTCGCCCTGTGGGAGAGGGTTAGGGTGAGGGCCTAGGCGCGTCAGGCATACAGCCAATCCGGGACGGACTGCCTGCCGCCGCCCGCGCCGCGAGCCAGCGAGTCCTTGAGCATTCCGATTTTGGATCGGAAAGGATGTACCTGGTTGGGCGTAGCGGTGGCACCCAGCCCCACCAGAAACATCAGGCTCTTGCCCGCCGCGTGAGGCGAAAAGAAGGCGGTTACGGAGTCGTCGAAGAAGGTCATGCCGGTTGCGCCCAGCCCCAGCGCGTGGCTGCACAGGTACATCCGGCCGCCGATGATGCCTGCCTCGAGTTGCGCCGCCCGGTAGCCCCGGTTGCCGAACCGCGATAGGATGGCGTCCAAGTCGGCCATAAAGAAGGCGACAGCGCTGGCGTCCGCGCCCAAGGCTTGCTCGAAGCATAGATGCCCCGCTTCCTCCCGGAACTCGCCTGCCTGAAGCTGCTCCAGCCCGCCGCTGCTTCCCGGAGAATAGTAATAGGCGCCGGGGCTGATCCCGTCCGCCGCGTTTATAATTAAGTAGGTGTCTATTAGCCCGCCTCCATAATCGGCGAGAATCGGCGCGGTGGAAGCCGACAGCAGGGCCTCCAGACGTCCAGCGGGCATTGGTTCCCGGGCGAACCGGCGGGTCGAGCCGCGGTGGGCTACGGTTGCGCCCAGCGGCGCAGATTCCGGCCATTCTGGGGTATTGGGACTGTGCTGCTGGGCTGAGTTCGCCGCTTCCCGCCATGCCAGGACTTGCGCCGGGCCGCTCAGGCAGGAGCCTGCGTGCAGGGCGCGGGTCTCGGGGTATTCGGTGCGCCGTTCTACGCCCAAGACGCCGGCATCTACCGCAGCGGGCTGACTTGCGGCGGGAGGGGCAGTGTCCCCGCCACCGACGGGAACTAGGCAGAAGGCGGCCTCGCTGCTTGATTCCAGCCCCAGCAGTGCGTCAACTTCGGCGTCAACGAACCCGGCCACCACTTCGGCAGGTTGGCCCAAGGCGCTGGCGGCGGCGGTCATATTGGCTAGAATTGTGCCGTTGTCCCAGAAGCAGTAGCGGTAGCCGCGTTCCCGGTATTTCCAGGCGCTGCGCCAGAAAACGCAACTGCAAACGATGGTGGCCGGCGCGTTGGCGATGCGGGCGTGTCCTGCGGCGGCGGCGGCCAAGTTCCCGCGAAAGTCCCCGGAGCGCAGCAGCGTCAGGGCGTTAGCCGCGGGGCCGTAGTGGTATAACCCGGCGTCCAGCCCTGGCAGATTACCGCAGATGAGGTAAAGCTCGATGGGATACAACGCCCCGGCGGAGGCGGCGGCCCGGTAATGCACTTCACCGGCCGAGCGAAGGGCGCTGCGGCGAATCAGCCCGGCGGAGTAGTGCAGCAGTTGGGCCACTGTGTCCAAGTCCGGCGGGCCGCCTGCCGGAGATGCCCCGCCGCCAACGGCGGCCAGCGCCGGGGCTCCCGGCGACGGCATATCTTCCGGTAGCGCGACGGTGGGCAGGCCGTGATATGACTTGTACAGGGGCGGCTTGGTAGCCAGGCTGATGTAGCTGAGCTTGGTGGCGTCGTGAAAGCTGAGGGCCGCGCTGGTGTCGCTGTTGGGCATAATGTCCGCCCCTGAATCTGTTGCTCTAAATTGTGCCCTTGTACTGGGGAGCGCGCTTCTCGACGAAGGCGCGGGCCGCTTCGGCGTGGTCGGGATGGCGCGCGCTGCGGGCTTCCAGCGACAGGCCGAGGTCGAGGGACTGGTTCAGGTCGTTCCACACCTTCTTGTTGATGGCGTGCTTGGTGCCGCGAATCGCCAGCGCCGGGCCGGACGCCAGCCGCTGCGCCAACTCCATCACAGTCTCCATCAGTTCGTCGTGGGGAACCACCCGGTTGACTAGGCCGATGCGCTCGGCTTCGGCGGCGTCTATGATGTCGCCGGTCATCAGCAGTTCTTTGGCTTTCGCCACCCCCACCAGCAGCGGCCAGATTACCGCGCCGCCGTCGCCAGCCACCAGACCAGCCCGGACGTGAGTGTCGCCGATTCGGGCGAGGTCAGAGGCATAGATAACGTCGCAGAACAACGCCAGAGTCGCGCCCAAGCCCGCCGCCACGCCGTTGAGAGCACAGATGACCGGCTGCTCCACCCAGAGGATGTTTTGGATGATGCGCCGCCCGCCGGGGGAGATGGCACCGATGGCCCGGTCCTGCAAGGCAATGGCCCCGCCGCGCTCGTCCATCGCCCGCACATCGCCGCCGGAGCAGAAGCCGCGCCCGGCGCCGGTCAGCACTAATGCGCTGACTTCAGGGTCGCGGCCAACCTGATAGAACACGTCCTCAAGTTCGCGGTGCATCGTCTCGTCCACCGCGTTCAGCCGCTCCGGGCGGTTGAGCGTGATGGTCAGCACTCGCTCCGTCTGCTCCACCAGCAGAGTTTCATATTGGTAGTCGGGCATGGCGTCCTCTCCGGCATTTGGCCGGTCTGCGCGGGGCTGGTTTATCCGGCCATCGCTAGGATCTCGTCGTATTCTTCTTGGGTCACCGGCTGAATCGAAAGGCGCTGTCCTTTCCGAATCAGCAGCATATCCTTCAGCTTGGGGTTGGCCTTCACTGCGCTCAGCGTTACCGGGTTGGGCAGGCGGTTTTCGGCTTGGATTTCTACGACCATCCAGACCGTTTCGCCGGGGCTGCTCTTGGGGTCGTAGTGCTTGTCGTTGGGGTCCCAGGCGGTGGCGTCGGGGTAGGCTTCGCGGACTATACGGGCGGTGCCGACTACCGCCGTGGGTTTGGCGCTGCTGTGGTAGAACAGCACACGGTCACCCACCTTCATATCGTCGCGCATAAAATTGCGAGCCTGATAATTGCGGACGCCGTCCCACTCCGCCGTCCGGTCCGGCTCATTTAGCAAGTCGTCGAAGGAGTAGGCGGACGGTTCGGACTTGAACAGCCAGTATTTGGTATCAGGCAATTCCAACCCTCCGATGCTGTGGTATGCCTCATGCGCTCACTCTAACCCTGTCTCAGGGAGAGAGGGGATTGGGGGGAAACCTGCGCCTATCCTTCGACAAGCTCAAGACTAACGGCTGCGTCAGCGCAGGCGCAGGCCGGCGGCTTCCCGGTCGTAGCAGCCTTCAATCAGGTCTTCCCGTTCTTGGCGCAGCACGTCCTTGCGCACCCGCAGGCTGGGAGTGCGGGGCAACTCGTCGCGCACTTCCCAGTAGCGGGGAACCTTGAAGTAAGCCAGGTTTTCAGCGCACCACCAGACGATTTCCTCTGGGTTGACCGTGGCGCCGGGGCGGGGCGTGACGTAGGCTTTCACCTCATCCTCCCCCAACTCAGAAGGAACGGCCAGCACGGCGCAGTCAAGGACGCTGGAGTGGCTCTTGATGACGTTCTCCACTTCCTGCGAAGAGATGTTTTCCCCTCGGCGGCGGATTATGTCTTTCTTGCGGTCTACGAAATACAGGAACCCATCCTGGTCCACCCAGCCCAAGTCGCCGGTGTAGAGCCAGCCGTCCCGCAGGGTCTCGCGGCTCTGTTCGTCGTTGCGCCAGTAGCCCGGCATCACCGCCGGGTTCTTGATGGTGATTTCGCCGGTGGTGTTTGGGCCGACGTGCTGCCCGGTCTCGGCGTCGGCGATGCGAACCGTGTTCTCGAAGCGCTGGTCTGGGTGCTGCCGGGGGCGGCCCGAGGAACCGGCGCGGCGCTCCTCTCGGATGGCCTCGATGGTGCCGTAGCAAGTTTCGGTCATCCCAAAGCCGACGATGATGTCGGTGGCGAACCGCTCCTGAAACTCGGCCAGAAACTCCGGCGCGAAGGATGGCGACCCGTAGAATAGCCGGACAGTGTTGTCGGCGTCGTCGGGCGATTCGGGGTTCTTGGACAGCACTGGCATCATCATGCCGATGAAGTTGACCACGGTGGCGCGGGCCTCGCGCACCTGCCCCCAGAACCTCGACGCACTGAAGCGGTCGACCACCACCAGCGTGGCCCCAGCGGCCAGCGCTCCCATCGTCGAATAATACTGAATGTTGGCATGATAGAAGGGCAGGCAGGTGAAAAAGCGGTCGTCGGGCGTGGCCTGTGTCCAGTGGGCGAAACCCTGCCCGGCGGCCACGTACATTCGGTGGGTAACCATCACGCCCTTGGGGTTGCCCGTCGTGCCGGAGGTGTAGACCAGCATGGAAACGTCATCGGGTGACACGTCCGGCTTGCCGGTCAGCGGGGCGGCTTGGCCGAAGGCTACGCGGAACGCCGTCCAGCCATCTCCTGCCGGTTCCTCACCACGCAATATCCGATGCCGGATGCTGGGGGCCAGGTCGGCGGCGGCCCCGGCTACCTCGGCAAGCGACGGGTCAGTGACCAGCGCCACAGCCTCGGCGTTGTTCAGGATGTAGGCGGTTTCGTCGCGGCGGTAGGCGGTGTTGACGGGAACGCTGATTGCGCCCAGTTCCGACAGCCCGAACCAGCAATACAGGTACTCAATGCAGTTGGGCATGAACAGGCATACCCGGTCGCCGTGCTGCACGCCCAGCTCCCGGAACAGCGACGCCGTCCGCAACACGCCGTCGCGGAAGTCGCGGTAGGAGTGCGATGCCCCGCCAATCTCGACGAACGTTTTTTCCGGGTTGGCGGCGGCGATGCCGTCAAGGAACAGCCCCAGGTTGCACTCCCAGGGCAGGGGATGTTCAAGGTCAGAAAGGGGCCGGTTCACGCTCATATCTACCCGCCGGTTGGGTGTCTCTGCCAAGCCACAAGGCCCATTGAAATCGCCCTCAACCTACCACGCCGCCCCTAGCCGGTCAATAAGCCGGAGGCGCCGGAAGCCGGAAGCCGGGGCACCGGAAGCCGGAAGCCGGGGCGCCGGAACCCGGAGGTTGTGAATGCTCAAAGGTGGCGGTTGTAGGCTGGGAAAACAACGCTACATATAGTATCCCACCCTAGACATAGGTATAATAGCAGCCAATTTACAGGCTCGTTGTTGAAGCGGAGTGAGATACTAACGATCCTGCGCCAGGCCGGGGTCTCCCCGCTCAAGGAGGCTTGCTACGTCCGAGAACAAGCTGCCGATAGGCCGAAGGGTTGCCGCCAGTGATGATCTGGAGGTCTCGGCGTATCTGGAAATCGCCAGCGGCGTCGAGACCGATTCGACCGGCGCCAACGGAAGCCGTCAGGTCAATGAGGGTATCGCCGTTATTGATTTCGGTTCCCAATACAGCCACCTCATCGCCCGCCGTATCCGGGAACTGAAGGTCTACTCCGAAATCGCCAGTCCCTCCGACCCGTGGGAGAAGGTTGAGCGGATAAACCCGCGGGGCATCATACTGTCCGGCGGCCCGGCCAGCGTCTACGAAGAGGGCGCGCCACGCATCCCCGACTGGGTTTTCGAGCGCCGACTGCCCGTCTTGGGCATCTGCTACGGGATGCAGGCGCTGGTGCATCAGTTGGGCGGAAGCGTCAGCCGCGGCGCCAAGCAGGAATTCGGCCACGCCGTCCTGCATCAGGATGGCCCCTCTGCCGGCTGGGGCCGCCCGGGCGGGTGGCCGACGCTATTTCGCGGACTGCCGCCGTCGTTTCAGGTGTGGATGAGTCACGGTGACCGGGTGGAGTCGCTGCCGCCGGGGTTCTCCGGAATGGCCTTCACCGAAAACTCGCCGGTGGCCGCTATAGGCAACGGCCGGGATATGTTCGGCCTGCAGTTTCATCCCGAAGTGAACCACACGCCCTTGGGCAACGACATACTGGAGAATTTTCTGTTCCGGGTCTGCGGCTGCGCCGGTTCCTGGACTCCCGGCAATGTGGCCGCTGACGCCATCGCCCGCATCCGTAAGCAGGTGGGGGGAGAGCGCGTCATCTGCGCATTGTCCGGCGGGGTCGACTCTGCGGTGACCGCCGCCCTGCTGCACCGGGCCATCGGCGACCAGCTTACCTGCATTTTCGTGAACAACGGCCTCCTCCGTCTGGAGGAAGCCGAGCGGGTGCAGGCTACATTCAAGCGCGGCATGGGGCTGAACCTCGCCTACGTTGACGCCTCCGACCGTTTCGTCCGGCGGCTGGAGGGCGTTACCGACCCGGAGGCCAAGCGCAAGTTAATCGGCGAGGAATTCATCCGCGTGTTTGAAGAGGCGGCTTTGGACTTGGGCGAAACCGAGTTCCTAGCCCAAGGCACGCTGTATCCCGACGTCATCGAGAGCGAGACCCCGGGCAATGGCGCCTCGGCGCGCATTAAGACCCATCACAACGTTGGCGGGCTGCCCGAGAACATGAACCTCCGGCTGGTGGAACCGCTGCGCAACCTGTTCAAGGACGAGGTGCGGGGCGTTGGGCTGGAGTTGGGCCTGCCGGAAGACATGGTATATCGCCAGCCATTCCCCGGCCCCGGCCTGGCCATCCGGATTATTGGCGAGGTCACCGAAGAAAAGCTGGATATGTTGAGAGCCTGCGACTGGATAGTCATTGACGAAATCAAGGGGGCCGACCTGTATAGCCGCGTCTGGCAGAGCTTTGCCGTGCTCAGCGACAGCCGTACCGTCGGGGTGCAGGGCGACTACCGCACCTACGGCTACGTCTGCGCCCTGCGCTGTGTGACCAGCGAGGACGCCATGACCGCCGACTGGGTGCGGCTGCCGTACGAAGTGCTGGCCCGCATCTCCAACCGCATCGTCAACGAGGTTCCCGGCGTCAACCG
Organism: Dehalococcoidia bacterium; assembly: GCA_965249065.1. Taxonomy (GTDB): domain Bacteria; phylum Chloroflexota; class Dehalococcoidia; order Lucifugimonadales; family UBA3495; genus VXOI01. Next base: position 962,199 of record CBDFLG010000002.1, read on the forward strand.
GGTGGTCTACGACATTACCAGCAAACCGCCGGGAACCATCGAATGGGAGTAGGCCAGCCAGCCGGTTCCCGTTGCTGCCGGGATATGGCCGGGGGCGGAGCGTGAACGTTCTTTTGGTAGGAAACGGCGCCCGCGAACACGCCCTGGCATGGCGCATCAGCCGCAGTCCGTCGTTGACCCGCCTGTGGGTTGCGCCCGGCAATAATGGCACCGGCTGCATCGCCACCAACCTGAGCGTGGGCGGCGGCAGCGTCGGCGCCTTGGCCGAAGCCGCCCGCAATGTGGCCGCCGACCTGGTGGTAGTTGGTCCCGAGGCGCCTCTGGCACAGGGGCTGGCTGACACGCTGGCCGACATAGGGATTCCGGTTTTTGGCCCCGCCAAAGGCGCAGCCCGGCTGGAGTCCAGCAAGAGCTTTGCCCGCGAGATTATCCGGGAGGCGAAGGCGCCCGGCCCGGAATTCGCGGTGTTCGACAAAGAGTCCGAAGCTCTGGAGTTCCTCCGTCTCAACCCCGGCCCGCGCGTAGTCAAGGCCGACGGGCTGGCCGCCGGCAAGGGCGTAACCGTCTGCGGCGACGAGACACAGGCGGCGGCGGCGGTCCGCTCGTGTATGTCCGGGCGAGCTTTTGGCGAGGCGGGGGCGACCGTGGTGCTGGAAGAACGTCTGGAGGGCCGGGAAGTAAGCGTGTTCGCCTTCTGCGACGGCGAGCATATTTCGCCGTTGACCGCCGCCTGCGATTACAAGCGGCTCAACGACGGCGATCTCGGCCCTAACACCGGCGGTATGGGCAGCTACTCGCCCCCGGAGTTCTGGACTCCGGAACTGTGCGCTGAGGTGGAACGGAAGATCATGCGCCCGGTGGTTCACGCAATGGCTGATCGGGGTACGCCCTACCGCGGAGTGCTGTATGCCGGGCTGATGCTTACGGCAGACGGCCCCAAGGTGCTGGAGTTTAATTGCCGCCTGGGAGACCCGGAAACCCAAACACTGATGCCCCGCCTCGCCTCTGACCCGCTGGAGCTTATGCTCGCCTGCTGGGAGGGCAACCTGAACCGGGTTGATGTGCGCTGGGATGATCGCCATTACGTCGGCGTGGTGATGGCGTCTCATGGCTACCCCGGCCAATACGAAACCGGGCTGGAGATAACCGGGTTGGAAGGGCCGGAGACGGACGACTCGCTGGTGTTCGTGGCTGGCATAGGCGAAGGGCCCGGCAGACGCCCGGTGACTGCCGGTGGGCGGGTGCTGACGGTGGTCGGCGGCGGCGAAGACATCGGCGAAGCGCGGCAGCGAGCTTACTCCCGCTTGGAGAGCATCGTTTTCAAGGGCGCTCATTGGCGCACCGACATTGGCGTGACGGTATCGGGCTGAACCAATGAAGGAGCGAGGAGTGACCGCCCAATCCGCGTCAGCGATCCTTGCCGAATTGCGCTTCTGCTACGACAGGGCCAATGATGAGGGCAGCCTGGACGCCTACCGCAAGCGACGCTGGGGAGGAACTGCGGAATTTGCCCCGTGGCTGGAACAGGACGCCTTGGCCACGCTCGAGCCCGCTCAGGCCCTCCGGCTCTACCGGGCGTCGGGAGGGCGGGACGCCGTCGGCTTCTCCTCCAATCCGATTGAGGAAGTGAGAGACAGCCTTGATTTCCTTTTGTATGATACTATCAAGCTGGAAGGGCGTTTCGACGAGTGCGTCATGCTTGGCGGAGCCTACGAGCTGAACGGAGCAGGCAAGGAATTTGTTTCTTGGCTGCTCTGCCTGCGCAGCCCGTCGCTCTTGGGGCTATGGAACTCCAACGCCGAACGATTGCTGCGGCGCGTTGGGGCCTACCCCGACTCCATGAAGCGAGGGCCGGCTGGCATCCGCTACCTGGACCTGTTGGAAGCGCTGGGCTGGCTGCGGGTCCAATTGGGTCTGCCCGACTTTATCGAGGTGGACGCGGTGTCGTATCTTTCGGCCCGGACTCGGCGGAAGGGATTAAACCCTGGGGAAACGGAAAATACGGAGCGAAAGAATGCCTTGGCGTGAATCGCTTTTGCAACTCAAGGGAGAACTTACGTCGGCCCGGGCCGCCCGTCTGGAGCGGATAGAGGCTTTCGATCAGGAAGTGGCCGCCGAGAGGGAGCAACTGCTGGCCCATCAAGAATCTTTGGAAATCTCCAACCTGCTCATCGAGATGAACAGCGTGCTTCTGGATGGGCAGGGCGAAGTTGAGACCACGGTCGAGTGGGAGACCGGGGAAGACGAAGAACCGTTAGTTGACGAAGAAGACGCCGCCGACGTCATCACTACCGCGCTGACCTGGGATGAAGGCGAAGAGCTTGAGGTCATTGTCGAGTTGGTGATGCTGGACGAGGGGCTTTCCCTGATGGTCAATGGTATGCAGATTCGTCAGGACCGTGACGCCCTGGAGCGGGCGTTGCTCAGCGCCTTCCGCGAGCAGTTGGAGATGTGACAGCTTGATTGGCGGCGCTCCGGGTATCCCCCGGATGCAGCCGCAGGTGTTATCATTGGCGGCAGTGCGGATGCCGCCGGTGTCCGGCAGAAGCTTTCAAGTTGATGACAGGAATAAACCGGGAGGGAAATCAGCCATGACCAAGGGCTTGAACCGGAGGCTTACGTGCCGCTGGTAGGAGTCGTAATGGGAAGCGCGTCTGACGAGCCGGTGGTGAGCGACACCGTCAAGACGCTGGAGCAATTGGGCATAGACTACGAAGTCCGTGTTATGTCGGCTCACCGGACACCGGAACGGGTGGCGGAATACGCGCAGCAGGCGCGGGAGCGAGGCATTCAGGTACTTATCGCTGCTGCCGGCGGCTCGGCGGCGCTGGGCGGCACGTTGGCCGCTTGGTCCACCCTCCCCGTCATCGGCATTCCCTTGGCGTCCAGCGAATTGAAGGGAATGGACGCCCTGTTGGCCACGGCCCAGATGCCGCCGGGCATTCCGGTAGCCTGCATGGCCGTTGGTTCGTGGGGCGCTCGCAACGCCGCCTTCTTCGCCGCCCAAATCCTGGGTCTTCAGCACCCTGAAATCAGGCAAGCGTATGACGACTACCGGCGCGAACTCCGCGAGCGGTAAATTGACCCCCGCATTCATCACCGACTTTGACGACACCGCCGCTGTGCAGAACGTGGCTGAGCTGTTGCTTAACCGTTTCGGCGATTCCACCTGGACTGAGGTGCGCCAGCAGTTTCGTGACGGCAAGTTGAACCTGAAGGAATATCAGGAAATTGCCTTCCGCAACATCCGCGCTGACCGCCCGGCTATGCAACACTACGTCAGGGAGTATGCTATCCTGCGGCCCTACTTCAACGAGCTGCATCACTTCTGCCGCAGCAATGACATTCCGCTGGCGGTGGTCAGCCAGGGGCTGGACTTCTACATTTCCGCCCTTCTGGAACGGGACGGCTTCCGCGATGTTCCCGTCTATGCCGTCAACACCAGTTTCGACCAAGGACGGATCTCCTATCATTACAACCACGTCTATCCAGGCAAGGAAAGCCAGGGCAATTCCAAGGCTTTGATAGTCGAGCAGTTCCAGCAAAAGGGCTACTACGTCGTATTTGCCGGGGACGGCGCCTCCGACCAGGAGGCCTCACGGAAGGCCGATATGGTGTTCGCTCATCGAACGCTGGCCCGGTTCTGCGAAGAAGAGGGCATCGCCTACACCCCGTTCCAGGACTTCAAGACCATCCTGCTGGCGGTGCGTGAACTCCATCTGAACGGCGCGGCTTCCTCCTGACGCCGCTACCTAATCACACGGGGCCTGGGCTGTGATTGACCGATATTCCCGGCCCGCCATGAAGCGGGTCTGGTCCGACGATAACAAGTACGAGAAATGGCTGGCCGTCGAGCTGGCCGTCTGCGAGGCTTGGTGCGAGGAGGGTGTAATCCCTCCTGAAGACATGGTCCGGCTGCGCACCGCCAAGTACGATCCGCAGCGGATGGATGAAATTTTCCAGACCACCCGTCACGACGTCACGGCGTTTATTTCCTCCATCACCGGCTCCATGGGTTCCGAGGGACGGTGGCTGCACCTGGGCCTCACCTCCAGCGATATGCTGGACACCGGGCTGGACTTGCAATTAGTTGAGTCCGGCGGCCTGCTGTTGCAAGAGGTAGACCTGGCCATCGCCGCTCTCGCCGGGCAGGCGCTCCGCCACAAGGACACGCTGATGATGGGCCGCACCCACGGGGTGCACGCCGAGCCGATGACCCTGGGCCTGAAGCTGGCCCTGTGGTGGGACGAAATGAACCGCCAGAAGGGGCGGCTGGAGGCGGCGCTGGAGACGGTGCGTGTCGGGAAAATTTCCGGGGCTGTCGGCACCCATGCCACCGTGCCTCCGGCGGTGGAGGACCGGGTCTGCCAGCAACTGGGACTGAAAGTGGCTGGGGTTTCCAATCAGGTAATCCAGCGTGACCGCTATGCCCACTTCGTTGTCACTCTGGCGCTGATCGCGGCCTCGCTGGAAAAGTTCGCCACCGAAGTCCGGTCCTTGCAGCGTACCGAGATTCACGAACTGGAGGAACCCTTCGGACACGGGCAGACCGGCTCCTCTTCGATGCCCCACAAGCGCAACCCGGAGCTGGCCGAACGCATTTGCGGGCTGGCCCGGCTCATCCGGGGCAACTCGGTCACTGCCTTGGAGAACGTGGCACTGTGGGGCGAGCGAGACATCAGCCACTCCTCGGCGGAGCGTATCATCCTGCCCGATTCCTGTCTGGCCCTAGACTACATCCTGAGCATTTTCACCCGGATTGTCGAGGGCCTGCGAGTGTTCCCGGAGCGGATGTACGCCAACATTGAGAGCAGCCTCGGCCTGGTCTTCAGCCAAAGGGCGCTGCTGGAACTGGTGGACAAGGGCCTTTCCCGCGAAGAGTCTTACAAGATCATTCAGAGCAACGCCGCCCGCTGCTGGGACGAAGGCCGCGACTTCCGCGAACTCCTCAGATCCGACCGGACTGTAGCTGAGTATCTGTCCCCGGCGGAACTGGAGAGCCTGTTCGATTACGGCTACTATACCCGTTACGTGGACGACACCTTCCGGCGGTTGGGCCTGCTGCCCGTTGCCGCTATGGACTCCCGCAGCCCTCAAGCGGCTGCGTCCGGTTGATTCTGGGACGGTCCGGGTTCAGCATGACCGCCCAATTCTTCATAACTTTCTCCGAGGAGACGGAATGATAATCGAGACACCGCTGCCTGGGCGGATACACCGGGGCAAGGTGCGCGACACCTACGACCTGGGCGGCGGCCGCCTGCTGATGGTGGCCACCGACCGAATTTCGGCCTTTGACGTTGTTCTGCCCAACGGTATAGCCGACAAGGGCCTGGTGCTGAATCGCATCTCCGCTTTCTGGTTCGGCAAGACGGCCCACATAGTGCCCAACCATCTAATTTGCTTGGCCGATTCTCCTGATGCCGGAGGCTACCTGACTGGCGGCAACGGATCGGGCCTGAGCGGGCCGCTGCCGTCCGACGTGGCACGGCAGGCGATGGTGGTCAAGCGGGCGGAACGAATAGATGTGGAGTGCATTGTGCGCGGCTACATCACCGGCTCGGCCTGGTCGGAATACCGTCGTCAAGGCACGGTGTCGGGGATGGAGATGCCCGCGGGATTGGTGGAAGGCCAGTCCTTCCCTGAACCGCTGTTCACCCCCACCACCAAGGCCGAGGAAGGCCACGACGAAAATATGTCCCAGCGCGAGTTGTTGGATATGGTGGGCGCTGACCTCGCCGCCCGTCTGGAAGCAACCAGCAAGGCCGTCTACGGGGTTGCCCACGATTACGCCCGGCAACGGGGCATTATCCTGGCCGACACCAAGATGGAGTTTGGTATCCTCGACGGCGAGTTGATACTGATTGACGAATTGCTGACGCCGGACTCCAGCCGCTTCTGGGACGCTGAGGGATACGGCCCCGGCCGGTCCCAGCCCAACTTCGACAAGCAGTTTGTGCGTGACTGGCTGGACGCCCAAGGGTGGGACCACGAGCCGCCCGCCCCGGAACTGCCCGGCGACGTAACGGCCCGGACCACCGAACGCTACCGGGAGGCCTACGTGCGGCTGACCGGAGAAAGCCTGTAATCCCCTATAGCGTATAGCGCCAACCGGTAACACACGGACGGAGATACCCATTGCCCGAATCGAGACATCGCCGCAACCGTCGGCCCCGGAACCTGGACATCCCGCGCACTACCCGGCGCGGCGGCGCCAACAAGCTAATCCTAGTGGTGTCCATAGTCATCGCCGTGCTGGTGATCGGCAGTTTTGCGGCAGTTCCCATCTTCCAGAGTATTGGAGGGCCCGACCAGCTCTCTTTGGGTTCCGCCCCGGTTTACGTGGATGGCGTGGGCGAGAAGCAGGACATCATGCGGACCAAGGACCATGTAGACGACGGCGAGATTGTCGCCTATAACAGCGTGCCTGCCACCTCCGGCGACCATTATTTCTCGCCCCAGCCCTGCGGCTTCTATGAGGGCGAGGTGTCGGACGAAAGGGTTGTTCACAACCTGGAGCATTCCAACGTCATAATCAGTTACAATCTGCCGAATCCGGCAGACGTTGACGCCCTCCAGGAGGTTTACAACGGCCTGGAAGGGTGGAAAGACCACTTCACAGTAGCCCGCGCGTATTCCAAGATCGCGCCGGGGCAGGTAGCCCTTTCAGCGTGGGGCGTGCTGGACGTCATGAACGGCGTTGACTCGGAGCGCATCGAACGGTTCTTTGACCACTACGTCGGCAGGCTGGGGCCGGAAGGCGCGATCTCCTGTCGCGGCGCGCAGTTGAGTATGCCCGGCGGCTAGGCCGCAACGGAGAGGTCCCTCCCTTGCGGTCAGAGAACATTGCAATCTGAATGACTTACTTGGCGAAAATATACGTGACCCTGAAGCCTGCGGTCAGCGACCCGGCAGGGCAGACCGTGCTGGCTGCCCTGCGGCGCATGGGCCACGACGCCGCTGAGGACGCCCGCATCGGCAAGTACCTCGAATTGCGAATCAACGGCAGCCCGACGGAGGCCGTCCGGGAATCGGTCGACCGGATGTGCCGGGACTTGCTGTCCAACCCGGTCATTGAAGACTACCGCTTTGAACTGGAGGAGATCGCCTCTTCCTGACTACGGCAAATCGCGACCCGAAACGGACTATGCGGGAGGGAACGGTTATGACCTACATATACGCCGGAGCCGAAACCAGCGGGCTGTACCGGCTCGCCCCAGGAGCTGACCCTTCGACAGGCTCAGGATGGGAGGAACTGACCAACGGCCTGCCGGAAACCCCGTCTATCTGCGGTATCGCCATTCACCCGTCCAACCCGGAAGTGATTTTCGCCGGAACCCAGAACGGCCCCTATCGCAGCCTTGACCGGGGCGGCAGTTGGGAGCGGATGGACTATCCGAGGGTGGCCCCGCCGGTGTGGACGTTCATGTTCCGCCCCGGCGACCCCACGGTGATGTATCTCGGCACCGCTCCCGGCGAAATCTACCGGAGCATTGACAGCGGTGAATCGTGGCGGCGGCTGGACGCGGCTATGATGGGGTCTAACGAAGTGACCATGTCTTTTCCGACTCGCGTCATCGCTCTGGCCGCCGATCCCAACTTCCCAGACGAGATGTACGCGGCGCTGGAAGTCGCCGGGGTGATTCGCAGCTCCGACGGGGGCGATACTTGGGAAGAAATCACCGGCAGTCTGGCTCCCAGCGAGGACACGCTCGACCTGCACGGTGTGCAGTGCGCCGCGGCGCTGCCCCATACGGTGTTCATCACCACCCGGCAAGGCCCGTTCATCGGCCCTGACCGTGGTTCCGAATGGCTGCCGGTTGACTTCGGCCAGTTCTCGGAAGTCACCTACACCCGCGACCTGAAAGCCGCCCCTCACGACCCCAATATGCTCTACGTTTCCATCGGCGCGGCGGCCCGCAGCCGGACGGGCGCGCTCTACCGGAGCCGGGACCTGTTCAAGACCTTTGAGCGGGTTGACCGGGGCATCACCGCGAACTCCACTATGATGTCAGTGTCGGTTGACCCCCGGTCTCCGTCCAACATCGCCTGCGCCGCCCGCGACGGCCAGGTGTTCAGCTCTTCCGACGATGGCGCGACATGGAGCAGCCATCCGCTGCCCGAAAAGGCTCTCGAAGTGCGCGCTTTAGCGGCGGGATAGCAGGGTGTTGGCCCGCGCCTTCCGCCTTTTCCGCACGCCGGAGTTCCCCGGAAGCGAAGGCCGGGCCGGACCGGCGGCCCGGCCCGGCCGAGGCCACAGTGACAGCGACGGCCCGCCCCGGCTGGAACTGCGGGGGATCACCAAGTCGTTCCCCGGCCCTGCTCCCGGAACAAGAATCGTAGCCAACGACAGCATTGATTTGACAGTGCGCCGGGGCGAGGTTCACGCCATCCTCGGCGAGAACGGCTCCGGCAAGAGCACCCTGATGAAGGTCATCTACGGGTACCACGCCCCCGAGGCAGGTACGGTGTCCATAGACGGCCGGTTCGTGCGCCTTGGCTCCCCCGCCGCCGGGCGTCAGTTGGGTGTCGGCATGGTCTTTCAGGACTTTTCGCTGATTCCCGCGCTGTCGGTGGCGGAAAACGTGGCGCTGTTTCTGCCAGGCCAAGGGCGGCTGCTTCACCGGCGGCAGTTGGTGCGCCGTATTGAGCAGTTCGCCGATGAGTACGGGCTTGAAATAGACCCGCGCCGACGGGTGGATGATCTGTCTCTTGGGGAGCGTCAGCGGGTTGAGCTAATCAAGCTGCTGCTGGCCGAGGCCCGGCTGCTGATTTTCGACGAGCCGACCAGCGTACTTGCGCCCCACGAAGTTGACGGGGTTTTTCGAGTCTTCGCGGCACTGAAGGACAACGGCTACTCCATCCTGTTTATCACCCACAAAGTCCGGGAGGCCCTGGCGGTTGCCGACAACGTTACCGTGCTGCGCCGCGGAAGAGTGGCGGCAACCGCGCCGCGCCACGACTTCGATGTGCAAAGCCTGGTCGCCACGATGGTCGGGGCGGATAACGGCCATGAGGCTACACCATCCGAATCGGCTCCCAATGCCTCACTCCATCCCAACCATTTCAATGATGGCGCCATGGCGCATTCTTCCGACGGCCTCAAGCCCGGCGCGGCGTCGTCCCTTCGTCCCTTGGCACGCTCAGGAAGAGCGGGCAACGCGGCTTCTGCCGGAAGGGACTGCCCGACTGGAAGGGATACTGAAACAGCGCTGGAATTCAGGGAAGTAAGCACAGGCCGCGAATCGGGCAATCGCGGCCTGGACGCCGTCAGCTTCAGTGTCCGCAGGGGCGAAACCGTGGGCGTCGCCGGGGTGGCGGGCAATGGGCAGCGGGCGTTGGGCGAAGCGCTGCTGGGTGTTGAGCCGCTGCGGAGCGGCAGTATCCTGCTGTTCGGGCAGCCGCTGGCGGGACATACCCCAGTGGACGCGCTGAAGCGCGGAGTGTCAGTCATACCGGAAGACCCTTTGGCCGACGCCATGGTTCCCGAAATGCGGGTGGACGAGAACCTGTTGCTGGCCGGGCTTGCCCGGGGGCAGGGCTCCGGGTTCTGGCTGGACCGAAACGGGGTCGCCAGCAGGGCCCAAGCTGTGCGCGACGGATTCACCTTGACGCTGGCCGACTCTGACATTCGAGTTCGCAGACTATCCGGCGGCAACGTCCAACGGGTTCTGCTGGCCGGAGAGCTGGGACAAGGCGCTTCCGTGCTCGTGGCCTACTATCCGACTCGCGGTTTGGACGTGCTCAGCGCGGAATCCACCCGCAGCCTGCTCATGCAGCAGCGCGACGCCGGGGTCGCCACGGTGCTGGTATCCGAAGACCTAGACGAACTGATGGCTCTCAGTGACCGTCTGCTGGTGATGTACCGTGGCTCAATCGCCGGACAGTTTTCGCTTGGAGAAGCGTCGGTGCAGGAAATCGGCCTGCTGATGACCGGCCATGCAGCGTCCCCGGGAATACAATGAACTTCCGGCAGCGCCTCCGGGCCGATGGCTTCTCACTCCGGCAGCTTGGCGCGGCTCTCGCTGAGTCGTCGGCGCCCCGGCCCGTCTTGGGTTTAGCGCTGGCCTTGGCGGTATTCGCCATTTTCCTGCTGGCTTCGGGGCACGACCCGCTGGACGCTCTGCTGGAAGTCTGGCGCGGCGTCATCGGCAGTGCCTTCGGCCTGAGCGAGGTCGGGGTGACCATGATACCGCTGGCGCTAACCGCCTTGGCCACCGCCATCCCAACCCGCGCCGGTCTGGTCAACGTGGGCGGCGAAGGACAGTTGTACATCGGCGCGTTGGCGGCGACGGGAGTGGCGCTCTACTTTTCCGTCGGCCAGATTTGGCTGATGCTGCCGGTGATGGCCTTGGCGGGCTGCGTTGGCGGCGGACTGTGGGCGGCGGCGGCGGCATTGCTGCGCCGCTGGCGGGGGGTCAACGAAGTCATATCCACCCTGCTCGCCAACTACGTCGCCATTCTGCTGGTCAATGTGTTCGTGTTCGGCCCGTGGAAAAACCCGCAGGGCCTGGGCTACCCCTACACCATGCCCTTTGACGCAGCGGCAATTTTCCCCGCCATCGCCGGGAGCCGGTTTCATTGGGGCTTTCTGGCCCCGGTGATCGCGCTAATCGTCTGTTATGTCATCCTGACTCGCACCGTTTGGGGCTTCAAATTGCGGGCCGTGGGCGGCAACCCGGAAGCGGCGCGGCGGCGAGGCATTGCGGTGGACAAGTACGTCGCAGCCGCCATGATTGCCGGGGGCGGGTTGGCCGGGCTGGCCGGAATGGTAGAGGTAGCTGGCATTCATCACGGCCTGCGCCCCGGAATCTCCGACAACCTTGGCTACCTGGGACTGCTGGCGAGCTGGCTGGCCGGACATGACCCGCTTGCCATCATTGCCGCCTGCTTCCTGATTGCGGTGTTTCTGGTGGCGGGCGACGTATTGCAGCTAACCGCCGGGCTGCCCTCGGCTGCCGGCCTGGTGCTGATTGGCCTGGCCTTGTTCTTCGTACTGGGACTGCGGCGGGTGGAGCGGCGGGCGCTGTGAGCGCCTTCTGGCTGGTAATCAGCGGCGCGTTGACCGGCGCGGTAGGGCCCGGCGTCTCGGTGCTGTATGCGGTCTACGGCGAGTTGATCACCGAACGGGCGGGGCGCATCAACCTAGGCATGGAAGGGTGCCTGCTGATGGGGGCCTGCTTCGGGTTCCTTGCCACTGTGGAAACCGGCTCGGCGGGTGTCGGCGTTCTGGCCGGCATGGCCGCCGGGGGACTGCTGGCATCCATACAGGCATATCTGGTCATCAGCCGCGACACCAATCAATTGGCAACCGGCCTGGCCTTGACCCTCTTCGCGGGGGGAGTCACCGCTTACGTGGGCCGGGACTACGTGGACAGCATCATAGACGGCCTGAACCCCATCGCCATTCCTGGACTGGCCAACATCCCGGTCTTGGGCGAGGCACTGTTCCGGCAGGACATACTGGCCTACATATCCTACGGAATCGGCCCGCTCATCTGGTTTGTTCTGCAATACACCCGGTGGGGGCTGAGCCTGCGGGCCGTCGGAGAAAACGCGGCTGTTGCCTTCGCCGCCGGACGCAACCCTGCGCTGATGCAAGCGACTGCCATCATATTGGGCGGCGCGCTGGCTGGCCTGGGCGGCGCGCAGTTGTCGGTGGGCCTGACGCATACCTGGGCGGAGGGCATGACCGCCGGACGCGGGTTCATAGCCGTCGCCCTGGTCATCTTCGGGTTGTGGTCGCCCTTGCGCGGGATGCTGGGGGCATTTCTGTTTGGCGGCGCAGTGGGGCTGCAACTGCAACTTCAGGCTCTGGGCGCGCCGGTCTCTCCCTTCCTGCTGGATATGCTGCCCTACGTGCTTACGCTGGGGGTGCTGGCCGTATGGACCGGAGCGGCCGGCCGGGCCATGCCCGAGGGCCTGAAGGGGATTTTGCGTACCGGCTGACCGCCCCGAATGGCCCCTCGCGCGCTCGTTGCAATCATTGCTGCGCTGCTGTAATTTATAGGTCAAATGCCACGGCACACAGGAAGAGCGTTGATTACTTACAACTGTGTCATCCAGGAAGGGGCCATCCCTGACGAAATGCGCGAGATACTGAATGTTAGGCTGATTCAGATTGGCGCCGAGATTCTCGGCGAGGCACCCGATGACATTACTGTGAACTATGAGGTCATCCCCCGGGGCTTCGGTTTTCGCGGCGGTGAGCTTTCCACTACCTCGGCGGTCAGGAGCATAATACCCGACGGCTTCTCGCAGGAAAAGCGGGTCGAGTTTATGCAGCAGGTACAGGATATGTGGGTCGAAGTTACCGGCCAGACCACCGATGAGCTGGTGGTGGGCGCCGCTGACTTCAGCTACAGCCCCTATTAAGTTTCAGCCAAAAGACAGGAGAGAAGCGATGCCTATCTATCGGCTTAAGGTTCCCCAGGGTTCGGTTTCCCCGGAACAGCGCGCGGAAATCGCCACGTCCTACACCAACATTCACTGCGATTCGACTAACGCGCCCCGCCACTTCGTCCACGTCTTCTTTGACGAGCAGCCGGAGGGCGTCGAGTCCGCCTACCCCACCCGCTACTACCTGGACGCCATCAACCGCGCCGGGCGCCCCCAGGAAGTGAAGGGCAAGCTGCTGAATGACCTGCTGGATTCCTTCTCGACCCATACCGGCGTGTCCCGCGATCAGATAAGCGGACGCATCGGCGAGAGCCAGGCGTCGTGGGTCATGGAAGGCGGCGCAGTGCTGCCCGAACCCGGACAGGAAACGGCCGAGTGGTACGCCCACGCCACCGCGGACTAAATTGACTGAAGGAATGTGAGCGTTGCTGTCAGGACTGTTCACCAAGTTTCGCTTCCCCTTCCCCGCAGTCCTGACGGCAACGCTGGCCGTTCTGGTCGTTGCGCTGCTGGCCTGCGGCGGCGAGGCCGATGCGCCTACCGCCACCACAGTCCCCGATACCCCTCCCCCGACCGCAACCCCGGCCCCGCCTGCCGCGTCCCTCGCCGCCCCCACAATGGAACAGTTGGGCGGCGGTTCGCCGGAAAAGTTCATGGAGGTCTTCGAGCAGGGCCGGGCCAGAAGTTCTTTTCGTCCCACCAGCGAGTTCGCCGCCGCGGCCCGCCCTCTGGCTGAGGGCGAAAAGCTGAAAGTTGGTATCATCTTCACCGGCTCCCAGCGCGACTTGGGCTGGAATCAGGCCTCGGCCGCCGGAGCCGACTACGTGGAGCAGGCGTTTCCCGACATTGAAGTCCTGCGCGCCGAGAATATCCCGGAGACCGTTGAGGTGCAGGCGGTGGCTGAGCAGATGATTCGGGACGGCGCGACCATCGTCATCCCCACCAGCTTCGGCTATTCCGACCCCATCAAGGCCATCATTGACAAGCATCCCGAAGTGATGTTCCTCCATTTGGGCGACCTGGATATCTTTGAGAATTACGGGTCGTTCTTCGCCAATATCTGGCAACTGGAATACGCCGCCGGTCGCGCCGCCGGCACGGTCACCAAGAGCAACAAGCTGGGTTTCATAGGAGCCTTCCCCATCCCCCCCACACTGCTGAACATCAATGCCTTCCATCTCGGAGCGCAGTCGGTCAACCCGGATGTTTCGACCACCGTGGTGCTGACCAACGACTGGTGCGATCCCGGAAAGCAGGTCACGGCGGTGAAGACGATGACCGACGCCGGGGTGGATGTCCTGTCGCTGCAACAGGACTGCACCAAGACGGTCGTTGAGGCGGCGGAACGGGCCGAGGTGTGGGTGACCGGTTTCCATTACGACGCCAGCGCCGCCGCTCCCGGCTACTGGCTGACCGGGGCGACCTGGAACTGGGGGCCGATAATGGCCCAAGTCATTCACGAGATACGCACCGGCGTCTACCGGAGCTCGGTGAAGCTGGCGGGAATCGAGGCGGGCTGGGCCAAGCTGGCCCCTTTCGGCGGTTCGGTTTCTGAAGACACGCAACAACTGGTGCTGGACACAGTGGGGGGCCTGCGCGACGGCAGCATCTCCCCCTTCACCGGCCCCATCTACGACCAGGACGGCGAGGTTCGCATTGCTGCCGGCGAAACCGCCACCGACGCCTACCTGCAAGGCGTGGACTGGCTGGCCCAAGGGATTGTAGGCCGCACCAACTAGGGGATCTATTAAACGCCGAGTTCGCCAAGAGCGCAGAGATTTTTTGGATTTGTCCTATAAACACTCTGCGCTCTCGGCGTTTAATTCGTGGCTCTCTAGGCGGTTTCGATTTGGCTGGCTGCTTGCAGGCCCAGCTCCTCCACTGCCATCTCCCGCATACGGAACTTCTGAATCTTGCCGGTCACCGTCATGGGAAACTCGTTGCTCAGCTTGATGTAGCGGGGAACCTTGAAGTGGGCAATCTTGCCCCGGCAGAACTCGCGGATTTCCTCGGCATCGGCGGTTTCGCCCGGTTTCAGCATCACCCAGGCCATCACTTCCTCGCCGAAACGCTCATCCGGGACGCCGATGACCTGCACGTCGGAAATCTTGGGATTGGTGTAAAGGAACTCCTCGATTTCCCTCGGATAGACGTTTTCGCCGCCCCGGATAATCATGTCCTTGAGGCGGCCCGTAATTTTGTAGTAGCCGTCCTCGTCCACCGTTGCTAGGTCGCCGGTATGCAGCCAGTTCTCGCCGTCAATGGCGGCGGCGGAGGCGTCCGGCATATTGTAGTAGCCGCGCATCACCATTGAGCTGCGTGTCTGGAGCTCGCCCTGCTCGCCCGGCGCAACCTCGCGTCCGGTCTCTAGGTCAACTATCCGCGCCTCAACGCCCGGCAGCACCTTGCCCACGGTGGACACCCGCCGCTCAATGGAGTCCGTGGTCAGCGTCTGCGTGATTACCGGCGAGGCTTCGGTCTGGCCGTAGGCTATGGTGATCTGGTCGGCTCCCATACGGTCTATGACCTGCCGCATGACCTCGATGGGGCAGGGCGAGCCGGCCATGATGCCGGTGCGAAGGGACGTTACGTCAAAGCTGTCGAAATCGGCATGGCCCAGCTGCGCGATAAACATGGTGGGAACGCCGTAAAGGGCGGTGCATCGCTCCCGCTCCAAAGCCTGAAGGGTTTTGAGCGGCTCGAAGTGCTCCGAAGGGATGATTATTGCCGACCCGTGAGTCACGCAGCCCAAGTTTCCCATAACGCAGCCGAAGCAGTGATAAAAGGGCACCGGGATGCACAGCCGGTCATTCTCCGTGAGCTCGATAGCGTCGCCCACGTAGACCGCGTTGGCTACCAGGTTGTGGTGGGTGAGCATCGCGCCCTTGGGGTTGCCGGTGGTGCCCGAGGTGTATTGGATATTTATCGGGTCGTTGGGGCGGCATTCGGCCTGTCGCGCCGCCAGTTGCGCCGGGGAAACCTCGGTATGCTTCGCCACCACCTCTTCCCAAGCCCACATACCGGCGGGTGTGGTGGTGTCCGCGCCTTCCTGTCCTGAGCTTGTCGAAGGGGGCGGGATGTAAATAATGTCACGCAGAAAAGGGAATCGCGGGCTGCGCAATTCACCGGGACTGGAATCCTTGAGTTCCGGGGCCACTTCGTTGAGCATTGCCACGTAGTCGGAACCACGAAACCGGCCGATGAGAATCAGGACGTTGGCCTCCGACTGATCCAGCACGTATGCCAGTTCGTGAGTGCGGTAAGCAGGATTGACATTGACCATCACCGCGCCGATCTTCGCGGTGGCGAACTGGGTCAGCACCCACTCGCTGTAGTTGGTGGCCCAGATGCCCACGTGGTGCCCGCGCTGGATTCCCAAAGCCATCAAACCGCGGGCCACGCGCTCCACCTCGTCTCGGAACTCCGAGTAGGTGTAGCGGGCGCCGGTCTCGACGTGGACCAGCGCGTCGCGGTCTCCGAATCGCGCCGTTTGCAGGTCCAGCACATCGCCGATGGCGCTGTTGGTGTCAACGCCGCTGGCCGATTTGATGCCGTTTATGTCATCAGCCATAATTGCCCTCACTTTGGTTAATCAAGCGTCTGAAACTTCTAAAATTCTCTACTGTTACTCCGGCGATTCGTTTGGCTGATTATACTTTAACGGCGCAACGGCACAACCAGAGCGGACGGCCCGCCCTGTGGGTGTACAATGGGCGCTGACCGGCCCTCCGGCAACTTAATGAAACTGGCAAGGTTGGAATGAAACCGACAACGCATGACGTACATCCCGCAATGGCATCGGGAGAAAGCAGGGAAATCAGCGGCGCCATGGCCGCGGTCCGCCGGAGTTTTCGCACGGGCGTAGCAGCCCCGCCGCTGGCTTACGCGGAATTTGCCGAACGAGACGCCTACCACGCCCAGTACAAATTCCTGCGCGATCTGGAGCCGGCGGAGGTCGTTGTTGGGCATAAGGTGGCCCTGACCACGAAAGCATCGCGGGATCACTTGGGCGTCCACGAACCTTGCTACGGACACATCCTTGACCGTTGCGTCTACGCCAGCGACGCCGACGTGCCCATCGGCAACCTGACCGCTCCCCACATAGAGGCCGAAATCGCGTTCGTGCTGGCCGAAGACCTACGCGGCCCGGGCGTTACGCCCGTCGAAGTCATGCGGGCTACCCTGGGCGTCCTGCCATCACTGGAACTGGTGGACCTGAAGGTGCAGGGCGAAGGCATCCGGGCCACCGACGTTATCATTCACAACGCGCTGCATGGCGGGCTGGTGGTTGGGTCGCGTCTCTGCCCTCTGGACGAGCTGGACTTGCAGTACGAAGGCGTTACCGTTGAGTTTAACGGCGAGCTGCACGGCTCAGGAACAGGCTTTGAGGTTATGGGCAATCCCATCAACCCCATCGTGTGGCTGGCCAACAAGCTGGCCGAATTCGGCGACTATCTCCGGGCGGGAGAGACCATTATCTCCGGCTCGATGGTGACACCGGCGCAACTCAAGCCGGGGGACTCCGTGAAGGCCACCTATTCCCGGATGGGCAGCGTTGGCGCGCGCTTTGTTGAGTGAGTCGAACCGGACAGGGAGAATGCTCCGCCCCTGCTGAATCGAATTACAGGCGAGTCCGAGGAGGGAAATATGACGTGGGAATTTGAACTGGTCGCAGGGCCGTATGGCGGCACCACCGAAGGTCCCGTATGGGACGGCCAGGCCCTGCTGTTCACCGACATCCCCAACAGCCGGATAATGCGTTACGACCCCCAGACCGGCGAATGCAGCGAGTTCCGCACCGGGACCGACGGAACCAACGGGCTTAACTTCGACGGCCAAGGCAACCTCTACGGCTGCTCCGGGGGCGGACGCCGCATCCTGCGTTTCGAGGCCGACGGCTCTACTGCCGCGCTGCCTCACTTGCTGGACGGAAAGGCGCACAACCGCCCCAACGATCTGGCGATAGACCGCAAGGGGCGCATCTGGTTCACCGACCCGGCGAGCCAGATTCCTGCCGAAGATCGTGAACTGGACCATGCGTCGGTATTGCGCCTCGACCCCGACCCGGACGCCGAGGGCGGCTGGACGCTGTGGCGCATGACCTTCGACACCTGGGCGCCCAACGGACTTCTGTTTTCCCAAGACGAGCGGACGCTGTACGTGGTGCAAAGCGATTACGAAGGCACCCGAGACCTGCGGGCGTATCCGCTCCAGTCTGACGACACTCTGGGGGAGCCGCTGGTCCTGCACAGCTTTGGGCGCGACTTTCGCGGCGTCCACCGGGGGCTGGACGGGATGTGCCTGGACGTGGAGGGCAACATCATCGCCGCCGGGGGCTGGCGACAGGCTGGGCCGGGGCCGCTGATTCATGTCTTCGCGCCGTCCGGCCGCATCATAGAAACCCACCCAGTGCCAGCCGATTGGCCCACCAACTGCGCCTTCGGCGGCCGCGCTATGGATACGCTCTACGTTACCACCCGGGGCGGACACCTGTTCCGGGTCAACAACACCGGACGCCGGGGCTGGATTCTATACCCGCCATAATGGAGACCATTTTGACAGGCGCCATTTCCCGCCGAAAGAAAGGGTATCACCCAGCCTTGGCCGCGCAGACATTTGCGATTATGTAAATATCGAGAAATACAGCGAGGAGATGTTTATGACAACTGGACAAGCCAGCGCCGTCGCTCAAGATGGCGAATTCGACGTCATCGGCACCCGGCCCATCCGTCACGACGGGCCGGACAAGGTAACGGGGCGCGCCCGCTACGCCGCCGACATCCATCCGCCGGGGCTGCTGGTAGGCAAGATTCTGCGCAGCCCCCACGCCCACGCCGTCATTCGGAGCATAGACGCCACCCGCGCCTTGGCGATCCCGGGAGTAAAAGCCGTTGTCACATCCGCCGACCTGCCGGAGGCCTCCGCCGAGATTGCCGACCAAGAAGAGGGGATGACGGTCAACTACGGATTTTACAGCCGAAACGTGATGGCCCGCGAGAAGGCCCTCTACTGCGGCCACGCTATCGCCGCCGTTGCCGCTACTTCCGCGGCCACGGCGGAACAGGCGCTGGCGGCCCTGGACGTTGACTACGAAGTCCTGCCTCCCGTGCTGAACGCTGAGGACGCTATGCGCGACGACGCCCCTGTCCTGCACGACCGGCTGGTGACTCTTGCCGACCCCAATATGCGACAGGGCGGCTGGGGCGAATCAGGCAAACCAAGCAACATTTCCAACCGCTTTGAGTTTCGCTTGGGCGACCCCGAGGCCGGGTTTGCCGAGGCGGATGTCATCGTTGAGCGGGAGTTTCACACCAAGCCGGTGCATCAGGGCTACATCGAACCCCACTCGGCCACGGCGCAGTGGAGCAGCGACGGGACGGTGACCATCTGGGCTAGCAGCCAGGGGCACTTTGCCCTGCGCGATCACACCGCCGCGATTCTGGGGGTCAGCGTCTCCCGCCTCAAAATCATACCGATGGAAATCGGCGGTGGGTTCGGGGGCAAGGGGCAGGGCGGCTGCTATCTGGAGCCGGTGGTCGCGGCGCTCTCGCGCAAGTCTGGTCAAGCGGTCAAGGTTTCCATGACGCGAGTAGAGGTGTTTGAAGGCACCGGCCCAACCTCGGCCACCCAGATCAGGGTCAAGCTGGGCGCGACCCGCGACGGGCGGCTGACCGCCGCCGACTGTACCCTGATTTACGAAGCGGGCGCGTTCCCCGGCTCGCCGGTGCCGTCGGGCTGCCGCACCATGCTGGCGCCTTACGAAGTGCCGAACAGCTACATCGAAGGCATAGATGTGCTGGTGAACTCCCAGAAGGCGGCGGCCTACCGCGCCCCCGGCTCGCCCCCCGCCGCCTTCGCCGCCGAGTCGGTCATCGACGAAATCTGCGAACAGTTGGGCATGGACCCGGTGGAGTTCCGAATGCGGAACGCCGCCAAGGAAGGCACCCGCCAACCCACCGGCCCGGTCTTTCGCAAGATTGGCTTCGTGGAGACGCTACAGGCGGCGCAGGAACACCCGCACTTGGCGGAGCCGCTGACCGGCCTCAACCGTGGGCGCGGCGTGGCCGCCGGCGCGTGGTTCAACAGCTCCGGCCCGGCCAGCGCCGTCGCCAGCGTCAACCCCGACGGCACCGTCAGCCTGATTGAGGGGTCGCCCGACATCGGCGGGTCCCGCGCCGCCATGGCCATGCAGGTCGCCGAGGTGCTGGGCATTCCGGTGGAGACGGTCAAGCCCTCGGTGGTGGACACCGATTCCATCGGCTACAGTTCCGGGGCCGGAGGCAGCGGCGTGACCTTCAAGATGGGCACCGCCTGCCACGACGCCGCCCAAGACATCAAGCGGCAGATGGTGGAGCGGGCCGCGCGTATCTGGGACGTTTCGCCGGAGGATGTCGAGTACAACAAGGGTATTCTGTCTCACAAGCAGGACCCGGAACTGAGCATCAGCTTCCAGGCCCTGGCTCCCCGGCTCAACGGCACCGGCGGCCCCATCGTGGGGCGGGCCACAGTCAACCCCGGCGGGGTGGGCAACGCCTTCGGACTGCACATCGTGGACGTTGAGGTTGACCCTGACACCGGCAAGGTGACCATCCTGCGCTACACCGCGCTTCAGGACGCCGGGCGGGCCATCCATCCCAGCTACGTCGAAGGCCAGATCCAAGGAGGCGCGGTGCAGGGCATCGGCTGGGCTTTGAACGAGGAGTACTTCGTCAACGATCAAGGCCGGATGCTGAACTCCAGCTTCCTCGACTACCGGATGCCCACCAGCCTGGACCTGCCGATGATTGACACGGTCGTGGTGGAGGTGCCCAACCCCGGCCACCCCTACGGCGTGCGCGGGACGGGCGAGGTGCCGCTGGTGCCGCCGCTGGCCGCTGTCGCCAACGCCATCAGCCGGGCCACCGGAGCGCGCCTGACCGACCTGCCCATGACCCCCGGCAGAATACTGGAAGCCATAGGGTATTAGACACAGAGGACGCTTAGAGCGCTGCGGATACCCAAAGAGCCGGGGAGCGACTGTTGGTCCACTCCCCGGCTCTATTTTTTCGGGTTTCCAACTGTTTATGTTTAGTTACGGGGTGCGCTGGAACGGGTCGGTCAGCTCCAACTCCTCACCGATTTCGCGCAGGGCGGGCAGAACCTCTTGGCCCATCAGCTCCAGGCAGCGCATGGTGTCCTCGTGGCTGATGGTGCCGTCGTTGGTCCAGATGGCCAGGATGCCGGGGCGCATCACTGACAGCACTTCACGCAGTTGGCGAATGACCGTCTCCGGGCTGCCGATGATCCAGCGCTTGGAATCGAGTATCTGGTCATAGGCCGCGGTGTCCAGCCCGCCGACGCGGAAGGGGTCGGAGCGGATCTGCTCGCGGATTCGCAGGTAGCGCGGGTCCTGGCTGGCGCTGGCGTAGCCCACCGGCGACTGGTAGTCGCGGGGCAGCGGGATGCGGCCCACGCCGATATTGCCGGTCATGTACCCCTTGCCGACTTCCTGTGCCTTCTCATCCGTATCCTGCACGTGGATGCGCACTAGGTAGCCCAGATGCTCCGGGCCAGGCTCGTAGCCCACCTGGCGGGCGTTCTCGGCATAGATTTCCTTCATATCCTGGGTCGACTGGATGTCGGTTTCCAGGAAGATGTAGGGATAGCGATGCTCGGCGCACCAGACCAGAGTCTCCGGGCTGCCGGTGCCGGGAATCCAGACCGGCGGATGGGGCTTCTGCAGCGGCACCTGGAAGGGGTTGACCACCCGGAAATGGTAGTGCTTGCCCTCCCAGCGGAAGGGGCCGGGAGTGGTCCACGTCTTCATGACCAGGTCGTGGGCTTCCTCGAACCGCTCGCGGTTGAACAGCGGGTTGGTGTTGGTGGCCAGGCTCTCCACGCCCGTGCCGCGCACGAAACCGGAGACCAGCCGGCCGCCGGAGATCATGTCAATTTCGGCCAGCTCTTCGGCCAGCCGGAGCGGGTTGTCGAAGACGGGCAGCGGGTTGCCCAGCAGCACGATCTTGGGCTTCTTCGTGATGCGGGCCAGGATGGCCGCCTCCAGGTTCATGGTCGCGCCGAGGCAGGTGGGCGTGTTGTGATGCTCGTTCAGCATCAGGCCGTCGAAGCCCGCCTCTTCTGAATATTCATACTCGTCGAGGTACATATTGTACAGTTCGGAACCGCGCTGGGGGTCGAAGTTGGAGTTGGAGAAGGTGAGGCGCACGGCATTGTTGGGACTGTTGCGCACATCCTCCTCCGTGTAGTCCATGTAGGCGCGCTCGGTAAATCGCATCAGGAACATTATCGTTTTCCTCCCTATCGCTGATTTGGCAGATACCTAGAGGTCCTTCGCAAAGGGACGCCCTCACCCTCTCGCAATAAGGAGAGGGGACAGCTTCTGTGTCTCAGTTAGAAAGCGCGCGGCGGGAACACCCTCCGGTAGACGCCGGGAGAGCCGTGGGCGTGGCCATAGGTTCCGCCAATGTACTGGTTCATCGTGTCCTGGCCGCGCTGCCGCTCCCAAGCGAGGGTCTCAGGCACCTTCTCATGCTCGAACTCATACATCGTCAGATACTTGGGAGCGCCCTCCACGGCCTGGTAGCGTCGGACGAAAAGACAGCCCGGTATTTGCAGATTGCCCGGAGTGCGGACGTTATCGTAATAGTCGTTGTACTTCGCCTCCAAGGTGTCTGGCACATCCATGCGTCCGATCTGCAACGCCGGAGCCATGCCGCGGCCGAGGGTGTCGGGGTCGTCGCCGCCCTCCGGGTAGATTTGGGTGTAGACGTTTCGCACCGTGCCGCGGCCGATGGCGTTGGGCGACATCCTCTGCGTCCACGGCGTCGGATTGCGGCTCTGGCGCAGGTATTCGGCGGACTGCAATGCCTCCGCTGACTCCAGTTCGTAGACCGCCAAGTATCGCGGCCCGCCCTTCAAAGCCTCGTAGCGCGCGCCGTCCAAGAAGCCGGGAGCGCTTAGCCGCTCCGGCAGATGTTCCTCGTTGTACCAAGTGTTGAATTCCGCGTCATGCTCGATGTCCACGTCGGTAAAGACTATCAGCAGGGCCGTGCCTTTTTTCTGGGCCATACCGCCTCCATAGTAGAGTCTGCGACAGTTCCCCCTCTCCAGCAGGGAGAGGGTTAGAGCGAGGGCGTACTCTCCCTAGTTGTCGGTAACCTCGAATGCCAGGTAGGCGTAGCGCAGGAAGATGCCGCCGCGCGGTTCGGCCAGCGGGCCGTTGGCGACCAAGCAGGCAATGACGTAGGTTGCGCCCGGCTCGGCGGCGGTGGCAAGCTCCACCCGTTGCGGGGCGTTGAGGCCGGGTATGCTGCCGGTGGTGCGGTCAATCTCGCCGTTCACCCAGACCTCGCCGTAGTTGTCGGCGTTGGTCTCGAACCACAGCCGCGCCCCGGCTACCGGCATTCCGTTGACTGTTTCGGGCAACTCCACCGCAATGCGATACCAAGCGAAGGTGAAACCTACCGACAGGCTTTGCCGGACGTTGTCGCACACGTCCCAGCCCGAATCGTCATAGTCGGCCAGCCGGGCCGGGGTGGCCAGAAGCTGCGCGGTGAGCCCTTCGTTGGGCTCGCCGGGAACCAGCCCCGGAGCAACCCGCCATTGCCCTTTCACCTGCGTCCGGTCGGATGCGCTGTTCAAGTCCAGGGCTACTCTCGGCATCGTGAACCTCTCAAGAGTTGAATACGCGGGGATTATAGCCGCCAGCGCGGTATATTGGACACTGCGAATTCTTGCCGGTTGCCGACGTGTTGTGCGTATAATCGCTGCAACGATTCACCCGCTACACAGGAGGATGGCGAATGGATGTTTACCAGTGCATCAGATCTCGGCTTACGGTGCGCTCCTTCAAACCCGACCCCGTGCCGGAAGGCGTGGTGCGCCGGATGTTGCAGGCGGCCCGCTGGTCGCCCAGCGCACGCAACCGCCAGCCTTGGCACTTCATCGTAGTCCGCAACAGGGATACCCTTGAGCAAATCGGTAACATCGCTTCCTCCGGCGGCTTCATCGGCGGTGCGCCGATGGCGGTGGCCGTGGTCATGGATCGCGGCGGGCGGCCGGAGTTTGATGCGGGCCGCTCCCTTCAGCACATGGAGCTGGCAGCCTGGGCCGAGGGCGTCGGCGGCTGTGTTGCCGGCGTTCGCGGCGATGAGAACGGCCGGGTTAAGGAATTGCTGGGCATCCCCGAAGACAAGGAACTGGTGACGGTCATGGCCTTCGGCTACCCTACCGACGATGCCGCCGCCGGAACCAAGCTCCGCAAGCCGCTGCCAGAAATCGCCCACAGCGAGCGGTTCGGGCAGATTTACGGGGATTAACCTGGATAGAGCAGGGGTAGAGCCCCTGGTTCCCCGGAGAGAGGGGAACCCAATTCCACGCTCCGCACTCCAATTTCAGCAGGGGGTTCAGCCATGCGTCTGGAAAACAAGGTTGCCATCATTACCGGCGCTGCTGCCGGAATCGAGGGCCAGTTGATGGGCTTCGGCGGCGCTGCTGCCCGGATGTTCGCGCGGGAAGGCGCGAAGGTGATACTCACCGACATCAAGGTGGAAATGGGTGAGGCCACCGCAGCCCAGATTCGTGAGAACGGCGGCGACGCGGTGTTTATGGCGCACGACGTCATCAGCGAAGAGCGCTGGATGGAAGTCATCAGCGAGACGGTGGCCCGCTACGGCAAATTGGACGTGCTGGTCAACAATGCCGGGACCGGCGCCCGGCACACCGTCGAGGAAACCACTGTCGAGTCGTGGGACGGCCAGATGGACGTTCACGCCAAGGGGGTGTTCCTCGGGACCAAGCACGCCATCCCGGAAATGCGGAAGGCGGGAGGCGGCTCCATCATCAACGTCTCGTCCATCTACGGGCTGGTGGGCAGTCCGACTTCCACGGCGTACCATGCCGCCAAGGGCGCAATTCGCCTCTTCACCAAGTCCGCCGCGGTTCAATACGCCGGCGAGAGGATACGGGTGAACTCGGTGCATCCCGGTTACTGTTGGACGCCGCTGACCGATCCCGGTTACTCCCACGAGGAAGGGAGGCGCGACTGGTCGCTGGACCGCATCCCGCTGGGGCGTCTGGGCAACGCTGACGACATCGCCCACGGCATCGTCTACCTGGCTTCTGACGAATCGTCCTTCGTCACCGGCTCGGAACTGGTCATAGATGGTGGCACCACCGCGCAGTAGCGAAAACAGCGCCGGGACGAAACCCTGCGGGAGGATAGGCATGACCACCAGCTCAACGCCGCCAGGCCAGCCGCAAGAGCCGTGGCCGACGCTGCGGGCGCAGCCGAGGACGTTCTTCGGCGCGCCGTTGTGCGACGACATAGAACGAATGGAGGCCGATGTCGCCTTTATCGGCGTGCCATTCGACCAAGGTACGCTGGGACGGCCAGGGGCGCGCTTCGGCCCCGATGCCCTGCGCGACGCTCCGCGCGCATATTCCTACTCCGACCCCTATGGCCGCCAAAGCGTAGCTGAAGGTTTCTTCGACATTGACGCGGAGGACGAGCTGCTGCGGGGCGTGGTCATGGCCGACTGCGGCAACGTCCCCATCGTTCCGTCGGAAGTGGTGGGCAATTTTGACCGGATTACCCGCGCCGTGGAGCTGGCCGTCGAGCGGGGAGCCTTGCCGGCGGTGGTTGGCGGCGACCACGCCATCACGTTTCCAGTAGTGCGCGGCCTCTCCCGGTTCGCGCCGCTGAACATCGTCCATTTCGACGCCCACCTTGATTACACCCACGACGTGCAGGACGCCCTCTACACCCACGCCAGCCCCATTCGCCGCTGCCGGGAGCTGGACTTTGTGGGGCATATCACGTCGGTGGGCATCCGCTCCGCGCGACGCACGCCATACCAAGAAGCGGTACGGGACGGAAGCCTGATTATCAGCGGACGCCGCTTCCGGGAGTTGGGGCCGCAGGCCGTCGCCGACCTAATTCCACCGGCGGAAAACCTGTACATCACCTTCGATGTGGACGTTCTCGACCCTAGCCTCGCGCCCGGCACCGGGACACCGG
Source organism: Dehalococcoidia bacterium (assembly GCA_965249065.1). Classification (GTDB taxonomy): domain Bacteria; phylum Chloroflexota; class Dehalococcoidia; order Lucifugimonadales; family UBA3495; genus VXOI01. The sequence goes on from CBDFLG010000002.1 coordinate 987,613, forward strand.
AAACCGGCGGGCTGTTCTATCAAGAGACGCGGGAGTGCCTGCTGGCGCTCTTGAGCAAGTCCAACTTGGTGGCTTTCGACATCGTGGAGGTCGCGCCACCCTACGACAACTCGGAGCTTACGGTGCAGGTAGCCGCCCGCTTGATGCAGGACATACTGGCAGTTTCTTGGCCGCTGCCGGTTTAGGTGCAGCTTTGGCCGGCGGTTTAGCCGGGCGCAGGTTGGACGGCTTATCGCCACCCTACGACAACTCGGAGCTTACGGTGCAGGTAGCCGCCCGCTTGATGCAGGACATACTGGCAGCCCGCTTTCCGTCCCGTTAGGAGCTTGTTGCGGCGGTGTAGCTTCTATCCCGAATATTTTCTGATTACGCTATGGCTTCATTATACCAACCTGGCCGGACTGAATTATACGGGAAAGTGTCAGATGGTGGATTTGAGTGGAAACGATATTAGTAACAGAAAGGCCGGTATTCGTTATCGCCATTCTATCAGGTTGAGTTTCGCAATTATCTCATTCACAACCGTCACTTCCATTGCAACGGCGATTAAGGTATAAACTGACTTGTTCCGCGGCGCAAACTTGATGACTTGAGGCAAAACTTGGTCTGCAAGTCATCCCGGAATAGTGACACACTAGGCCAGCATTTGAAAAGGAAGGAGGAAATACGATGGCGACTCAATCTCTCACAATTGACTCGCAAGTACATGCCTACGAGCGAAACCGGCCTGAACGTCCGTGGGGTGGATTCCTGGAAGGTCCCGAAGAGGTCACCGGCGACGATATGGTGGCTGCGATGGACGCAGTCGGCGTTGATGGGGCTTTGCTGATTTCGCCGTTCTCTCTGTACCGATACGACGCCAGCTACGTACTCGAGGTATACGCGAAACACCCGGGCAGGTTCGGCGTGATCCGGCCGTTTGACCCGGAGTCGGAAACGGTCGCTGACGAGATAGCCGATTGGACCTCAACGCCTGGTGTGGCCGGAGTCCGTGTCATGCTTGCCGCCCAGGATTTTGCAGCCGACCACCCGGGCCTCAATAGCATATTTGCGGCTTGCGCCCAAGCGGGCGTTCCGGTGAATGTTATGGCTTCGGGCAAGTTGCCTCTGTTGCGGGAGCTGGCGCTCCGCAATCCGAACACCCAGGTGGTGATTGACCACGTGGGCCTGGCCCAGCCCTTCGTGCCGCCGGCGCCGCCGGAACCGTTTGCGGATCTGCCTAACGTGCTTTCGCTGGCGGAATGCGACAACGTTGTCATCAAGATTTCAGGGGCTTGCACCCTGTCCCATGAGCCGTTCCCATACCCGGACATCTGGGAGCCTCTCGGCAAGGTATTCGAGGCTTACGGATTGGACCGATGCCTGTGGGGCACCGACTGGACCCGGGCGGTGAGGCTGTTGACCTACGAGCAAGGGGTAGAGGCGTTCCGGGTAACCGACCAGCTATCGGATGCAGAGCGAGCCACGTTGATGGGCGGGTCGCTGGCGAAGACTTACAACTGGTCCCCGAAGGTTGGCGAGTAGAGCGCATCAACAGAGTGTGGCGCGGGGCTGAAATGGGACTGAAGGCTTGCTGCTGGCAATCCCCGGCCGCCAGGATCCGCCAGCGGATGGAACTCTACGCGGAAGTCAGGTCCGAACTGGAGGATCGACCTTCAGCCTGGGAGAAGACTAGGGCGTAATGCGCTCCACATACGTTGCGTCTTCAGTGGAGGAAGCCCGTAGAGAGGCCGAGGCCGCGATTATGTCGGCGTTCACACAGCATTTCTTGCCTTGCCCGAGGGCGCGTCGTGTTCTACATAGGGGCGCTGGTCGCCAGCAGGCACAATCCGAGCTGGACTTTGTACAGAAGGTGGACAAATTATAAGGACAGGGTAAGCTGGCCTGACCCATCTCTCACAAAAGGCCAAGCGCTGCTTACCCTGCCCGACGCCATTTTACCCGCCCTCATCCCATTCGCAACGCTGTTTCGGAGCCCGACTTGGCAGAAAGCCCAGATACTACTGGTGGGACACTATTAATACGCTCCGGTGGTACATTTCCCCTCCGCCCCTTACACCAGTTGGGTTGGACCTTGCTCTTCCAGGTTTCTAACAACTGTCTGAATTGCATTAGATCATGAATCCTCGACCCTGCCCCTTTTCTTCCCTGCGGCTCAGCCGGCGCCCACACGCAGTTGCCTGGCGAACACGCTCGCCACCAGAGCGCTGCCGATGGTGAGGCCGAGGCACAGGTAGCCAATCCCCTCGTAGCCTGTGCTCGCCAGCAGCGCGCCGGAGAGCCCGGCTCCAAGCACTCCGCCCAAGAAGTTACCGACACCAATAACGCTGGCGCCAGTGGCCTTGGATTCTCCCGAATACTCCGTGGTGGCGGCCACCATCACCGGGGCCATTATGCTCAACAAGCCTGTTCCCACCGTAGCCAGCGCCACCGCAGGCCAGAGCCCAAAATCGACAACGAAGAAAAGGAACCCGCAGACTCCCCCGGCGGCTGTGGTGACGACTATGAGCGCGACGCGGTAACTTTTCGCCGCCACGAACCCTGCCGCGTAGGTCCCTACCACCTGGCCGATTGCAGAGATTAACAGCGGCAGGGCCACGAACCCTATGCTCAGGTCGTAGGCCTGTATCAAATGGGCGGCTAAAAAGCTGACCACACCCCAGTAGGCTAGGCGCTGGGTCACAAGTACCACCACGGCCACGCGGAAAAAATTCATGGAAAGCAGCGACCAATACCTGGCAAAGAACACTAGGTCGCGAACACGCTCCCTGCTGTCCCGGGGATACCAGACCCAGTTCAAGAGAATCGCCGTCGCCAGCAGAAAGCCCGCCAGTACGAAGGTGAACCGCCAGCCCCACCAGTCCGCGAACAGGGCCACTAACGGGATGCTGAGGGCCGAAGTCAACACGACGGTGCCCATAATACCGCTGACAGCCAGGGCCCGCCTGGCCGGGGAGATGACGTCGGACACCACCCCCACCGATGTCGGCGGAATCGTTCCTCCCCCTAGGCCGGCCAACACCCGGAGCGCTAAGAATACTTCGATATTTGGCGCGAATGCCGACGCAAAAACAGACACCAACACCAGCAGCACTCCTGCAATAGCCACCGGACGGCGGCCGAAGGAATCGGCCAGCGGCCCCACAGCGACAATAGAAACCGCCATTGCCGCGAAGGTTGCCGTGTTCAATTGCCCTGCGACCGCCACTGAAACGTCAAGGTCCGTTGCGATCTCTACAAGGAGTGCCGGGACCATCAAAATCGCGGTTTGAGTGCTAAGAATGGCGAGAGAGAGCAGGAAGTAAAACCAGGCCTTGTTTACCTCTCTGCCTTGGGCTTGCGCGGTCTGGGCAGTGATGTCGTTTACCCTAATTCCAGCATGGCTGCCAATATCATTCCCAGTTGTTCCCGGTCTATGGAGCCGGTGCAATTCCGGAATACACAGCGCTCGTTACCGATAAAGGCACCGGTGGGCATCGTGCTAATTTGATAGTAGCAGATAAATTATTAGTATCAGATAATTTGTGCGCAATCAGTTTAGACCCATGGATAGGCGGTGACAAGTGCCTCCGGCAATTTTACCAGGACGATTGCAAAGTCCCTGAGAATCCGTTCCTGGTGAGCTTGTCGAACCGCGAGTGGATTCTCAGAGACCGTCCTTCGACAAGGTCAGGACTAATGGTTTGGTGGCTGAACATGACTTTGCAATTGCCCTGCTGGGCCCTGAGTTGTCTGAGTGCGTTGGTGGTCCGACCAGCTCGCCATGGGCGGACTCTGGAGCTCTCTATGAGCGGACTCTTGAGGATTTTACACAAAGACATGACTGCACTTCTTGATGCTGCCTGAGTGGCTTGTTTTTTGGTTTCCCGGTCATTTCCGGTCATTTCCGGCCGTTTTGGTTATTCTGTTGGGGCGGGCGGCCGTGTCGAGGGCCGAATGGCGGACGGGCAGGGGCTTACAGGGACTATGCTAGAGAGGTGTCATAGGGCTTGGCAAGGGCCAAGTGTCATCAAAGCGTCCGGGGAACGCCCTCACCCTAACCCTCTCCCAGAGGGAGAGGGAACTTTGCAATCGTCCTGGCAATTTTGCGGCATCCGTTTGTAAATCCGGGCCCCAAATTGTCCGGCGGCAACGCAGGGCAAATGCAACTGCGATATGTTGCCCGCGAAGTCTACTCGGCCCTGCACAACCCGAATGGGACAGTCGCCAGCGAGTCTTGACATCTATAGGAGCATCATTCCCGCTTTTCATTTACGAGGACAAAATCGCTGGACAACGGCAAATCACTGGCCCAATGACCCTGATTATCGACAAGTGTCCGCGACCCTTCTAATCACGCCTTTTTAGGGGCACCGGAGTCTCCGGGTTGCCCTACGGTCCCAGCGACCACGGCATGGCGCTGGTGGGCCTAAAGGCGATGGACCTCAAAAGCTGTTGAGCACCAGGAATGCTGGCCCGGCGCCTATTACTCCGGGGCGGGCAGGAACACCGGCAGCACCACCTCCGGGTCGTCGACCGCAGGAATGAAAGTAACGCGGACCGGCATATCTATGCTGATGTCTTCGGGGGCCACGTGGAGGACGTTGCTGCAAATCCGAAGACCTTCCTGCTCCTCCAGCTCAATCATACAGAGGTTATAGGGCACCTGTTCCTTCTCATGGATCGCTGGGTGCACCGGGTGACGGACTATGACGTAGGAATAGACAACGCCCCGGCCGCTGACCCTGGTCCAGTCGTAGTCGAGGGACGAGCATTCAGGACACATGGGCATGGGCAGGTGCCGGAACACCTGGCAGTTGGAGCATTGTTGGATGCGAAGCTCGCCGTTCCGGGATCCCTCCCAGAATCCCCGCTCGTAGTCGGGCAGCCGTTCCAAGTCAGGTAGGGGTACGCCTTCCAAGGGCGAGGTCATCGGCCGGGACTTGGCGGCTTGGTCTTTTTCCTGGGTCATTGGCGCTCCTTGCTATTTCCGGGCTATCCCCGGCGAATTATCACGGCGCCGCTCAACTGGGCCGTACTGCTACACGAAAGGACCCGGTTGATGGTCTTGTGGGGCGGTTGAGCCGTGGAGATGCCCCGGATGAGCCGGACGGCCTCCTGGGGATGGGTAAGGCCGTGGATATAAGCCTCGGAGTGATTGCCGCCGTGGGTATTGGTGGGCAGCGGGCCATCAAACCGGAGGTTCATCCCGCCTTCCACGAAGTCCTTCGCTTCGCCACGAGGCACGAAACCATAGGCTTCCAGGTTGATAAGGCAGAAGGGTGTGAAGTGGTCGTAGAACATGAAAGCGTCCATGTCCTTGGCATCCAAGCGGGCCCGTGCCCAGAGGTCGCGGGCGGTGTTCACCGACTCGGCCTCGGCCAAGTCTGGCCGGTAGATTATGCCGTCGTTCCGGGGGCCGGAGCCTTGGGCAGCCGCCTCTACCAGGGTCAGGGTGCTGGAGTGGCGCAGTTCTTTAGCGCGCTCCGGGGTGGTCATCACAATGGCCGCGGCGCCGTCGTTCTCCTGACAGAAGTCCAGGACGTGCAGTGGGTCCACAACCATGCGGGAATTCTGGTGGTCGTCGATGGTAAAGGGGTCCCTGCGGAGGGCGCGGGGGTTGCGGGAGGCGTGCTCCCGCAGGGTCACCGCGACCCAACCGAAGTGGCGGCTTGTAGCCCCGTACTGGTGCATATAGCGGCGGACGAACATACCGAAATGATGCGCCGGAGCCATGTTACCCCAAGGGGCGGCAAAGCTCTGCGCCCCGCCAGGCATACGCTCCGGGCCCCTGGCCCGGCCCAAGCGGACCCCGGAACGGAGGTTGGCGGCGCGGAAGCACACCACGTAGTTGCAAAACCCGGCGGCGATAGCGGCGGCGGCATGGCCTACGACGGCGTTGCCCGCGCCCCCGCCGTAGGAGACAGATTCCCAGTGACGCAGGTTCTTGATGCCCAGCGACTGTACCAGCAGGGTTTCGTGGTTGGACTCCATGTCATACCGCACCAGGCCGTCGATATCCTGCGGAGAGATACCGGCATCGTCGCAGGCGGCCTTGATTGCCTCGGAGGCAAGCTGTATCTCGCTGCGGCCCGAGTTCCAGGAAAACTCCGTTTCGCCTATGCCGACGATCGCGGCCTTGTCCCTTATGCCGTTGGTGTCGGCGGGGATGATGGTCTGTGTCACGGCCTTCTATTCCTCCTCCCAGTCCACTATCTCCCGTTGTTTCAAGTCTTGGACCTGTTCGTCAGTGTAACCCAACTCCCTGAGGATTGGCCGTGTGTGCTCGCCCTTGAGGGGACCTGGGCCTGCGCGGCCCGAGGTCTCCGAGAATCGTACGACGGGAGAGTAGCGCCAGAACTCGCCGTAGCGGGGCGCCTCCACTTGGGTAAGGAGCCCGTTCTCGCGCACGTGAGAGTCTTCGTTGAAAAAGTAGTACATTCCACGGTCCTCGGCCTTGACGCAGGCCACGTCGGCAGCGGTGAGTAACTTCTCCCAGTACAGAGGGTCACCGGTAACGAACACCTGGGACAACTCGTCAACCAGCGCGTCGTCGTGCTCCTCTCGGGCCTCACGGGTGGCAAACCGGTGGTCATCCCGGAGGTCTGGCCGGTCAATGGTACGGCACAAAGCCTCCCACTCGTCCTCAAAGGGACAGCCAAGGAACACCCAGCCGGTTTTTGCGCGATACAGACGGTACAGGGCGTGGAGCCCGTAGCCGTCCCGGTCGGGCAGGGGACGAGGATGCTTGCCTTGGTTCCAGTAGAAGTCGTCGGCATTGGCGTAGGCGTTGGCGGCGATCATGGTGGACTCGACGTATTGCGCCTGACCGGTGCGCTCCCGGGCGTAGAGGCCAAGCACCAGGCCGACGGCGTTGACCATAGCAGTGCTATGGTCGGCAGTGCCGTCGTTGGCCCGTTTGAGCTGCTTGGCTACGGCGGCGATTTCATCAATAGACATATCTTGATCCGTCGGTGGCAAGGAATCTCTCCCCATCTGGGCCACGCCGCCACCGGAGACAGCACCGGCAATCGGGGCCATGGAGGGCCGGTGAGAGGAGGGGCCGGTCGAGCCGTAGCCGCCGGCGTATAGGTAGACCAGGTTGGGGTTGACCTTGGAGAGCTGCTCGTAGCCGATACCGGTACGCTCGGGGGCTCCGGGACGCATACTGTGAAGCAGCAGATCGGCCTTGGCCGCCAGCTTATGCATAATCTCCTGGCCTTCCGGGGTCTTCAGGTCCAAGCAGATGCCTTCGGAGCCGGCCATGGTGCGGTGTACCGACACCGGGTAGCCCTGTCGGCCCCAGTCGCCGCCGGGGGCTTCGATGCGGATTACCCTGGCGCCAAGCTCCGCCACCAAGGCGCAACCCAGCGGGCCGTTGATCACAGTCCCCAAGTCCAAGAGTGTTATTCCTGCCAGTGGGTGCTTCGGCATCGAGCCTTTTACGCTGCCGGGATGCCTCTCGGCTGCGCCGTTAAGCCGGGCCAGGACCTCGGCGGTGTGCTGCCCCAGCGCCGGGGCAGGCCCCTTCGTCTTGCCTGGCGTCTCCCTCATGTTCACCATGGGGCCAAGCTGCCGCGTGCCGCCCACGGCTGGATCATCCAAGCGCTGCACGTTGCCGTTATGCAGGATTTGAGGATGGTCCAAGGCCTGTTCGGACGTCAGGTAGGGTTCGGCGGCCACGTTGCTGAGTATGGCCATCCACTCGTCCAGAGTTTTTTCCTGGACCTTTTCCAGCATGATTCGTTCCAAAGAAGCGACCGCTTCTTCATCCAGGAAAGGCGCGTTCTTGTATCGCGGGTCCTCGTAGATGAAGTCCATTTCCAGCGAGTGTATCATCGAACGGAACAGCCGCTCCACGACGTTCCCCAGTTGAATCCAGTGGCCGTCCCTAGTACGTGCCGGCAGGTAGCCGGTGGGGTTGGGACGCCCGATGCCCACTCTGGGATCGGGCGGATAAGTCTCCGGGTGATTTTCGATCATCTGGCCGTGGACCCAAGAGACGTGGTCATAGGTAGTCACGGCCTGGAGCATACTGGTCTCCACCCGCTGGCCCAGGCCGGTCTTTTCTCGCACGTACAGGGCAGCCGTGATGCCGCGAATCAGGGCCGTGGCGGCGGAATGGCAGACGCCCTGAACGACGATGTAGTTAGGGCCTTCCCTAGGGTTCTGCTCGGCGAACATCATCATCCGCCCTGTCTTGGCGGCGACCACAGCGTCGTAACCCTTGTAGTTGGCGTAGGGTCCCGAGGATCCGAAACTGGTCAGCGTGGCATACACCAGTTCGGGATGACCTTTACGAAGGCTGTCGTAGTCGATGCCCAGCCGTTGGGCGACCCCGGGCCGGTAGTTCTCGACGACTACGTCGGAAAGTTGGGCCAGCTTCCTAGCGTTTTCCTGTCCGTCCGCGGTCTTCAGGTCGAGAACTACACTTTTTTTGCCGCGGTTCCATTGGATGGCGCCGGGTGAGTCTCTGAATTTTTCTCCGCCCGGAGGCTCCACTTTAATTACTTCAGCGCCGAAGTCGGACATCACCATGGTGGCGACGCCGCCGGCCCGGCCGCTGGTGAAGTCGAGGACAGTGATTCCATCAAAAACCTGTGCCATCGCGCCCCCTTCGGAGCCAGGTAGTCTATTGCCCTATAGCTCCACTAGGTCGTAGGGCAGAGTGTTGAAATTTTCGTACCCGCCGTCGGTAATCAGCAATCATGTCCTTGATGCAAGTTGAACCGGGCTTGATCAGGGTGTCCCTTGGGTTTCACTGGGGCAGAAAGGCTTTGGAGCAGGGGTTAAAGCACTTGGCGACGGGGCAAGAGCGATTCAAAAACACGTCGCGGCTGGAACAGCAGAACCGCAAATTCCGGAGGCGGCAAAAGATGGGCACCGTATGGTCGCCCAGAAACCTGCTGGCCTGCTCCAAAACAGGGGCCGCATCAAGCAAATCACCTAAATAGGAACGCTACCAGCGAGGCAGCGCCACCTGCTGCTTACCCATCGGCCAAGGGGGTACAATCGGGCAAGTAAGCAGTACTGGGCGCTTAAGACCGGTCTCCTGCCTAGTGGGCAAGCATCGGAAAGGCTTGGCGGATTCTAGCACTCAACCGGGTGAAGTTCTGCGAAATCCTGTCCGCATTAGTGTGTCATGCGCTGTCATGCGCTTTGGTGGAGGTGAGGGGGATCGAACCCCTGGCCCCCTGCTTGCAAAGCAGGTGCTCTCCCGCTGAGCTACACCCCCGCTGCGGCCTTAAGACACCATGCTTGAACGCCGTTGCCCTATTCTATCCCCGGCAGGGCTGGGCGGCAAGAAACGACCGGGGATGGTTTGAAACCATCCCCGGTCCGGATTTTGGATAACCACGGAGGGTGGCCGCTATCGAGTCTGGATAGTCAGGGAATCCCGTGAGTACCCAAACCGCTCCACTACCCGGCTCACACGCTCCTCAATCAAGACGCCGGCCCCTTGGCACGAAGCGTAAATACCGCTGTCGCCTATCTGCTTGGGCAGGTTAACTTCCTCTTCGTTCTTGGAGAAATACGCGAGTGTTCTCCCTCGAATTTCCAGGATTCTCTCGAAATCGCCGGGATGCCGCTCGCGCATCATGGAGCAAACTCCAACCAGCAGGTCGGGCCATGAGGAGGCATTCCGCGTTTCTGACTCAAACGTGAAAGAAGCCGGGCGGCGGCGAGAGCCGCCACCACCACTGGGGGCCGCCGACGTTGCGTCTTCCTCTGCAGATGCCAGCAGTTCAGAGCGATACTCCATCAGGACTCTGCGGACAAACCGGTTTTCGGGTCTGTCACCAGTCTTTTGCCCGGAAGCCGTAGCCACCAGTTCAACCAGCCCCTCGTCAAGACCCCAAACCACTTGGCGCCAGCCCTCGAGGATGGCGCGCTGGGTAGTCTCGTCTCTATTACGGTCTTGTAGCGCCCTTTCCGCCGACCGGGCGGCCTGTCCAGTGGATACCCGGTCTCTGGATAGGTACCTGTTAATTTCGTCAGACGCAGCTTCCGGGTCTTTAGCAAGATCTATTTCGCAGAATCTATGTTCCCTTCGACCATTTCCCCCTGACCAGAAAAAGAGAAGCCAGTTATTGCCATTGGTCAAAACCGCAAGGGAAACATCCTCCCTGGCGCAATGACCCATTAACTGACGCTCTAACCGACCGCTCTCCAAATTGTCGTCAAGCGACTTGACTTCAATTAAAACCCGGGGCGTCGGCGCTTCCCTTGACCGTGAAGAAGAGGAAGCCTTGAGAGCAAAATCCACTCTGGTGTTTCCGGTACGGAATTCAGGCTCGACTTCCGTAAGGTCGAAAGCGTTCCATCCGGCAGCGCTCAATAACCTGAGTACAACGCCCTGTTTGACAGCAGTTTCGCTTAGATCACCCAATGCCGGGATATTATTGATATCAGAAACCGACTGCGTGATTGAGTCCCGGTTACTAGTTCTTGGCATATAGTTAGCGTCCTTTTTCTGAATAGAAATTTGAAAAGGGCGAGGGCGAGGAGAAGACCCTACTTCGAAATGAATTAACCTAGATTATAATGTAGCTTGCCAAAAATGCAATTCCCGAATAGAAATTAAACTCGGCGCGGTTATCCAGTAACTAACCGTCTTACGACACCCTTACCCCTTCAACCCATGTCTGGGATTCGGGTGTTGCAACACCGCACGGTTTACCAAATTTTCCGGCATTCGGCCCTGCATCACGCTCACCACTTCTGCAGCGGCTCGCTGCTCCAGCTCCAAAGTTGATTCTTGTGAAAAGAAAGCCACATGCGGAGTGATGATTATGTTATCCAATGATAGCAAAGGATGGTTACTGGGAGGCACGTTGTCTACCATAACGTCGATTCCGGCCCCGGCGATGACACCGCCTCTCAGCGCGTCATAGAGTGCCGTCTCGTCAATCAGCGGCCCCCGGGCGGCGTTAATTAGAAACGCCTCGGGTTTCATCGCTGCCAGTTGGTCCCGGCCAATCAGGTTGCGCGTTTCGTCGGTCAGCGGCGTGTGCAGGCTGACAAAATCCGACTCTCCGAGCAGCGTAGGCAAGTCCACCAGCGCGCCTCCGAAGGACTCTACGGTCTCCGAAGTCACTACCGGGTCGGCGGCTAGGATATTCAGCCCGTAGGCGCGGGCTTTGACTGCCACCGCTTGCCCGATGCGTCCGAAACCGACAATGCCAATGGTCTTGCCTCTTAACCGCATCATGCGCATGGTCAGAGCCTGGCTGCCCCATCCCTGCTCTTTGACTGAACGGTCGAAGAGCACAATTTTGCGGTTCCAGGCGTGAAGCAGAGCCATCACGTGATCGGACACCTCGTCCACGCAGTAATCCGGCACGTATGTGACCGCGATGCCAAGCTCGGTGGCCGTGCTTACCGCGATGTTGTCCACCCCCACGCCGAAGCGTCCGATCACGACGCAGCGCTCCGCCGCGCGGACGACATTCTCGGTCACCAGAGCGAAGCAGGTCATAATCGCATCGGATTCCCGGGCCAGTTCGATTAGCGTCGCCTCGTCGCCGTCGGGGGCCACTACCACCTCCGCCGCGCCGCCCGCTTCCAGCACCGCGCGTTCCGGGTCGGTGGAAGGCCAAACGTGGTCAGTGATCAGAACTTTCCAGGTCATTACGACCTCCTGTTGTCCGGTGATTCAAGCACTTGGTCAGCCGGTCACGTTGCGGGGCATAGGCTTGAACATACACCCTTCAACGAATATCTCGAAAAAGTCCGGGGTGGTCTCCAGCTCGATGTGCTCAATGCGCCGCACCAGCGATTCGGCGCACTGTCGCAACTCCTTCGACAGAAGCATGATGGTGGCGCCTTCCAGCGCGGCGTTGCCGGCCCGGACGACGCGCTCCGGCGGGAAGTCGGCGATGAAACCGATGCCGATCGCATTGCCGACATTCAGGTAGTTGGCGAAGCCACCCGCTAGGTAGAGCCTCGATATTGCCTCCACCGGCAGGCCGTACCGCCGGAGGGTGATGAACTGCCCGCAGTAGTTGGCCGACTTGGCTTGGGCCAACGCGCTTATGTCAGCCCGCGACAGACTCATACCCTGCTCCGGCGCGAAGGGGAACTCGTTTGTTCCGTCCTCAAAGGCTCCCAGTTCGTTCATCAGTCCGCCGGCCCGAAGCTCGTACAGCAGGTCCACCAAGCCGGAGCCGCAGATGCCTTGAACCTCAGCGCCCCCGATGGTGGATACCTCCGCGCGCCCGTCGCGGATGCGGACTGATTCCACCGCGCCGTCGTAGCCTGGCATACCGTAAACCACCTCGCCGCCCTCGAAGGCCGGCCCGGCGGGGCAGGACGCCGCGACCATGGCATGGCGGTTTCCGATGACCACCTCGGTGTTGGTTCCAATGTCCACCAGCATCACCGGCTCATCCTGCTCGTCCACGCCGATGGACAAGAGACCGGCGGCAACGTCTGCCCCCACGTGGCAGCCGACGATTGGCCCGCCATAAACGTGGGCCCTGGGGAAGACCCGCAGCCCCATAGCCTGAGCGTTGGATATCAGGGCGGTGCCGGGCCGTTTGCCGGCGGCGTACTCCAGTTCCACTGCCGACTTGTAGGGTTTGGCGCCCACCGTCTGAACGTCTATTCCAAAGGCGATGTCGCGCATGGTGGTGTTGCCAACCAGGACGACTTCGTAAATCTGGCGGCGGTGCGCGTCCACCTGCCGGGTCATCTCGCCAATCTCGAAGTTGATGGCAGACAAAATCGCGTGGCGCAGCTCGCCCCGGAACGGTCCGCCATCGTAGGATATGCGGTTCATCACGTCGCTTCCGCCGAACCGCTGTGGATTCTCGAAAGACGACGTAGCCACCACTTCGCCGGTTTCCAGGTCGGCCAGGTTCATTGCAACGGTGGTGGTCCCGATGTCGGCGGCGAGGCCCAGGATTCGCCCCCGGTAGACATCGGACGGCTGGCCGCCGATGACCACCTCGCCGCCGTCGCGGCGGACGTGGGGGTCGAGGGCCACCGGACGGCGCAGCCCTTCGGTCAGGATGCGAGGCTGTCGGCGCAGGACGGCAAACTCGATCTCCGCGCCCGGGTTTCTAACCACGGCCTGGCAGGCCAGCCGGAACCCGCCGCGCAGGAAATCTTCGGCGGCAGTCTTCGGCGTGAGCGCGTCCATACCGCCCCGGACTTCTACGATGCACTCGTGGCACTGTCCGGCGCGCCCGCAGGACGTGGGCACGCGAACTCGAAGCGCGTCGGCATAGTCGAAGAGGCTGTTCCCGGCGGTTGCCGGAAGCTCGCGCCCGCTGAGGATTACTGGAGACATAAGGGCATTTTAACAAATGAGCGCGACGCAGGGAGATACCGGGATTTATTAGCCCGTTTGTCCTGAACTTGCAGAAGGATGCACGGGCGGCCTTTCGACAAACTGCGGCCTTTCAACAAACGAAGGATGAACGAGGAAGCGTTTACATTTCCCAAGCGGAGCGGTAATCGAGGTTGTCGCTGCCGGTGCAGGGGTACAATTCACCGGGCGCGACGGCGCGGTCTTGGTTGCGGCAGCCGAATTTGGCAGTGCAGCGGTCCTGTGCGTTCTTGTAGGGGCAGCGGTAGGTGGAAACCACGTTCACCGTCTCGGAGATGCCGCGGAAAATTTCGGTGAGCCGCTCGACGCTGCGCCGGTAGCGTTCCGGGTCTGCTTTTTGAAACTGCCCTGCCATACTGTTACCCCGCCACTGTCGCCGACTCGACGCCCGGCTGAGCGACGAACTCCTTGGCGAGGTCTACGCAGGCCATGGCGTCCTTGCCGTAGCCGTCGGCTCCCATGTCGTCGGCGAATTCTTGGGACAGAGGCGCTCCGCCGACCATGATGCGAACTTCGCCGCGCATTCCGGCCTCCTCGAACGCCTCGATGGTGCGGCCCATGTTGGGCATGGTGGTGGTCAGCAGCGCCGACATCCCCAGTATGTCCGCTGCCTTGTCCGCCACTTCCTCGATGAAGTCGTCCGCCTGGGTGTCCACGCCGAGGTCATGCACCACGAACCCGGAGCCGCGCAGCATCATTATGCAGAGGTTCTTGCCGATGTCGTGCAGGTCGCCCTTGACCGTGCCCATGACCACGGTGCCGATGGGTTCGATGCCCGAAGCCGAAAGAATTGGCTCAACGTGGGCCATGCCCGCCTTCATCGCCCGCGCCGCCACCAGAACCTCCGGGACAAAGATTATGTTGTCCCGGAACTTGATGCCCACGATTGCCATGCCTGCGATTAGGCCGTCGTCCATGATGGTGTTGGCGGAAAAGCCATCGTCCAGCGCCTGCTGCGTCAGACGGTCAACCTCCTGGTTGCGGCCCAATATGAGGCAGTGGGAGATTTCTTGCATCAGCGGGTCGGCCTCGTCCCAAAGCGCACGGATATGCCGCTGCTCGTCCGGGTTTTCGATGTAGGCCAGTTCCGATTCCAGTCCCTCGTTTAAGACGGGCATCTGCTAAACCTCTGATTGCTGCGGGATTCCGGTTTTCGTATGCGGGCGCCCCTATACGTCTTTACCCGCCGTGTTCGGCGGTCCAGTCCTTGACCGCCTTGGGGATAGCCATCAGGTTCTCGATTTTTGTTGCCAGAGGCACGGCGCACTCCGGCGCGATCATCTGCACCCCGGCGTCCAGGCAGCGGTAGACCTCGCGGCGCACTTCCTCGGGCCCGCGGGCATAGAGTGTTTCAGGATTGTTGATGTTGCCCACCAGCCCGATGCCGCCGTTGACCGCAGCCATGGCTTCCTGCGGGTCGTTCTTGGAATCGAAATGGAACGAGGCCATGCCGGTCTGGGCGATATAGGGCATCCGGTCGATGGTCTTGCCGCAGATGTGCAGAATCAGCGGGACTTTCAGCCGCTCGGCCATCTCGGTATGGATGTCTTGCAGGAAGCGTTGGTAATACTCGCCGCTGACCAGGTCGCCCGTGGCGTGGTCAGGGAAGGTCAGGGCGTCGGCCCCGGCGTCGATTTGGGCCTCGCCGAACAGCACCGACAACTCCTTGAGCTTGTGCAGCGCACGCAGGGTCTCGGCAGGGTTGTCCACCGTCCCCAGCAGGAACGGCTCAACGCCAAAGACGTGGTAGCCCAGTGTCCACGGCCCCATCGTCTTGCCGATGATAGCCACTTCGTCGCCGAACTCGGCCTTGAGCTGGCGGATAGAGCCGGTGATGGCCAGCATATCGCGGTGCTCCAGGATGCCGGACGGGATGTGAACGTCGTCTGCTGACTTCCAGATGGGGCGGTACATTCGGACGGTGGGCCAGTTGTCCTTATCTTCCCACTGCATTTCGCAGCCCAGCGCCGACGACTCCTGAATGATGCTGAAGTAAGGCATTATTGAGTCGAAGCCCAGCTCGGTGTAGCCGGTGGCGGCCAGACGCGCCGCCAGCTCCGGGTCCTGGCAGGCTTGGGGAAAGGGCGCGTCCACCAGGTCCATCAGCTCCACGGTAGCCACGTTGGTAGGGTTGGCCACCGGCGCGCGGTCCACCGGCTGCCGGTTCAGCGCCGCCATCGTGCGCTCCTTGGGCGTCATCGTTTCGGTGAAAGGCATGGCTGCTGCGCCTCCTTATTGCGGATTGGGTGGATAGTTGACCGATTCATCGAGAAGCAGCCGCATAAAACTCCCTTTCGAGGGATCTCTGGGCTAGTTTGAGGACCGGGGCCAGATGCTCCTTAGTGCTCGTGTCATAGTCGTAATAGAAATCTTTCAGCGTTTTCCCATCCGACAAGTAGTCGAACACGATTCTTATCGGCATACGGGAGCCAACAAAGACTGGGGCGCCGCTGACGTATCCCCTGTCACTGTGGACGACGCCGTTGGATACTCCGCGGTAGGCGTCCAACTCCAGTATCCTTCCAGACGTTACCACTGCATCATAAGTGTCTCCTCTCAAGACCGAAGGGAAATCCCAATGGAAATCCTTTAGACTTTTCACGTCAGAGAGATAGTCGAACATCAGGCCCACAGGCACGTCTGTCCTCTCGAAGACCGGCGCCCCACCCGCAACGTCCTTATCGACACGGATGATTTTCTGCGCTGTCCTTCGAGCGTGTTGCTCCATTTCGGCCAGCGCCTGCTCCATGGGTACGGACGGAAATTTATACAGGAAACCGTACAGGTTCCAGTCCTCGCGCATATAGTCGTGCAGTTCTTTGACAGGCACTTGCGTTCCTCCAAAAACGGGCCCTTCGCCTGCGGCGGGTTTATCGTTGCGGATAACACTTTCCGTACTCACTTTTCTCTCCGTTACTGCCCTGCCAGTTCCGGGGCGTTTTCACCGTGTTCAAGTTGTTCGGCCAATACACGGAGGGCAAGCGCCTGCACCTTGGCAATGGCCTCTGCGGTAGTTAGGCCATAGACCAAGGCACCCGGAATTTCCGGCACCTCGGCAATCCAGCGGCCGTCTTCTTCCTGTGCTGTCTCTATGGTGAATGTCAATGCCATCTGTGCGATTCCGTCCAAAATCACGTCTGAGAGAACCCCAGAGTGCCGGTGGTCATCTGGCCGCGCATGGCCTCGGCGGCCATCATGGTCTCGACGCTGGAGATGTTGCGGGAGTAGGGCAGTAGCACGCGCATCAGGGCATCGTGGGGCATTCCGCAGGCAAAGGCCACACCGGACTGGCCCACCTGCTCCATCTCGCCGTAGCGGGTGAACCCGGCCAGCACCATCCGCAGGCGCATCGCAGCGTTGCGGGCCTCGCCTTCCAACGACACGCTGTATACGGAGCGCCCGGCGACTTGCTCCGAAAGTTCCGACGAAAGTTCCGACTGAAGCTCGACCCGGATGGTCAAGTTGGACTTGGAGTCTTGAACGGTCAGCGCCCCCTGCGGCGGGGCATAGTCTGACGCCTTGCCGACGGCTTGGGACATCACGAACCGCAGTGTGCGCTGGTGCAGTTGGCGGCAGGGGAATCGCACCTGGTTGTGGGAGCCGTCCACCGCTTCCATGCCGCCCAAGGCAATCATCTGGTCGCGTATCTCGCGGATGCGTTCTTCGACGCCTTCACGCTGGCTATACGTCCAGATGGTGCAAACGCCGTCCTTAACGTACAGCCCGACGCTGATGTCGTGGAACCGCTTGTCCAGCGGCACCAGTTCCAGACATTGCCCGTAGCGTTGAATGACCTCCGCCGGACGAAGCCTGCTCTCCGTTGACGTCATAATTCCCTCCCACTAGCGTCCGACCGCCGCGGCCAGGGCGCGGATATGCTCCGGGCCAGTGCCGCAGCAGCCGCCGATGATGTTCACGCCCAAGTCGGTCAGCACCTTGAACCGCTCCGCCATGTATTCGGGCGATTCGGGATAGATGATTTCGCCACCGCGCATGGCCGGGATGCCGGCGTTGGAGTGAATTAGCAGGAAGCCGTCGGTTTCGGCCCGCATCCGGTGGGCGATGTCCACCATGTTGTCAATGCCGTTGCCGCAGTTGGAGCCGACCACGTGCGCCCCGGCGTCCTGCATGGTGTGGACGGCCCGCTCCGGTGTGACGCCCATCATGGTGAAGAAGCCGCGCGGCCCCTTGTCGAACACCATCGTAGCCATCACGACGAGGGAGGTGTTATCGCGGGCGGCCCGCACCGCCAGCGTTGCTTCTTCCACGGCGGTCATGGTCTCAACGACCACCCCGTCGGCTCCCCCGGCCTCCAGAGCCTTGACCTGCTCCACGAAGGCGTCGTACATCGCACCCTCGGATACGGGCCCCAGCGGTTCCAGGAACTCCCCAGTGGGGCCGACGGAGCCGACGACGAAGCGGCCTGCCGGGGCCTGGCTGCGGGCGTGCTCGGCCGCCAGGCGGTTGAACTCGGCAACCCGCTCGCCGTAGCCGTACTTCTTTTGCATAAAGACGCTGCCGCCGAAAGAGTTGGTCAGCGCCATATCGGAGCCGGCCTCGAAGTATTGGCGGGACATCTCCCGCACCACTTCGGGATGGCTGGCGTTGAATTCCTCGGGGCAGCCGCCAGGCTCCAGCCCGTGCTGTTGCAGGAAGGTGCCGGTGGCCCCGTCGGAAATCAGCAGGTCGCCGCGACGAATGCGCTCCAGCAGCACTGCCGGGTCTCCAAGGCTATCTTTGTCTGTCGCCGTCAATCAATCTGCCTGAGTGCCTAAGTTCAAACAAAGTTTATGTCGCATTTTATGCGGCCCGGCAAGCGGGACGCAACTTGCGGCTACCGTCAAATCGCTAGACCCCTGCGAAATCTGGAATGTATAATTCGCTGAGTCACCACCTTGTGGAGGGCCTCACGGAATGAAACCCCCTCTCTGGTTAGGACTCTTAATCGTTCTGATGGTATCCGTCGCGGCCTGCAGCGATTCTGCCGCATCTGTGCCGCTCACGGAGGCGCCACCCACACCTGTAGCGCTCACGGAGGCGCTGCCCACATCCGTGCCACCTACAAAGCCACCGCCCACATCCGTGCCGCCCACAGGGCCGCCACCCACATCCGTGCCACCCACACCTGTGCCGCTCACGGAGGCGCCGCCCACATCCGTGCCACCTACAAAGCCACCACCCACATCCGTGCCGCCCACAGGGCCGCCACCCACATCCGTGCCACCCACAGGGCCGCCACCCACATCCGTGCCGCCCACACCTGTGCCGCCCACGGAGGCGCCGCCCACACCCGATTCTCAGACCGATGCCGAGGCCTTTATAGAGGCCATATTAAAGCGCGAAAGAGATGTGGAGGACAATCTTTGTCAACATGAGCAAATAGATAAGATTTGGGATGACTGGAAATACCGAGAAGGCGATCGGGTAGACCGTTACGACCAGTTGAGCACCTCCGAAAAAGTGGAATTAGTGATCAAGTTCGAGAAAGTCCTGGACAACCTCGAAGCTAAGGGAAAAGAAGTCTGCCAGCGCTGATTTCAAATAAAACGCAAAACCCCTGGGTGCGGACGACTACGGGCGACGCCGATCGTTTGAGTATCGGAAAGCACCAGCTTGTAATCAACGCTACGACCGTTCCAAATTTTCCCTGTAGCGCGGAATGCATTGTTTCACCTGTGTGCGTGAGTCCATTGTTCCAGGATACGTCGATTCCGTATCACCCGACACCTGCCACTGTAAACCGTATGCGGGCCTCATTCGCTATCTCCGTATCTGGTTGACTGCCGCCCACGAGTTACGCCATCCTGAAACGCGGGAGAATGCCCATCATGACCAGCTATCTGTCACATTTGGAATGCACCATCTGCGGAGCCATGTATCCGGCCGGGCGGCTCTCCGGCGTCAGCCCGTGCTGCGGCAAGGTGCTGTACGCCCGCTACGACCTGGCGCGCCTCCGGGCAGAGGTTGACCGGGACCGCATGGCCGGGCGTACGGACAATATGTGGCGTTTCGCAGAGCTGATGCCTGTGGAAGACCCGGACAACATCGTAACCCTCGGCGAGGGAGGCACCCCTCTCATCAAGGTGAAGAATCTGGAGCAAAAGCTGGGAGTTTCCAACCTTTATGTCAAAGAAGAGGGACTTAACCCCACGGGGACGTTCAAGGCCCGGGGTATCGCCGCCGCCATCTCCAGGGGTTTGGAGTTGGGGGCCACCGGATTCACCATGCCGTCGGCGGGCAATGCCGCCGGGGCCGCCGCTGCCTACTGCGCGCGGGCCGGGCTGTCGGCCAAGGTATTCATGCCCCAGGACGCACCGGACTCCAACAAGAAGGAATGCCTCGTGGCCGGCTCCGAGCTGAACCTCGTCGACGGCCTGATAGGCGACGCGGGCAGGCAAGCGGTGGCGGTAGCCCAGGAGCAGGGCCTGTTCGACTTGTCGACGCTCAAGGAACCGTATCGTGCCGAGGGCAAGAAGTCCATGGGCCTGGAGCTGGCGATGCAGTTCGGCTGGCGCATGCCGGAAGCGATAATCTACCCCGCCGGCGGTGGCACAGGCATCATCGGGATGCACAAAGGATTCCTCGAGCTGCTGGAGTTGGGCTGGATCGAGGGCGACCTGCCCAAGTTCATCGCGGTACAGGCCGAAGGGTGCCAGCCCATCGTCAAGGCCTTCCACGAGGGCAAGGACACCGCCGAACCGTGGCCCAACGCCACAACGGTTGCCGACGGCCTGCGCGTCCCCGGCCCCTTCGCCGATTACCTGATGCTTCAGGCCATCCGTGGCACTGGCGGAACGGCATTGGCGGTCTCCGACGACGAGATGATCGCTGCAATGTATGAGCTTGCTACCGCCGAGGGCATTTTCGCCTGCCCTGAGGGCGCGGCGACCCTGGTGGCCTACAAGCGTCTAATTGCTGAGGGCTTCCTGCGCCGTGACGAGACTACCGTCCTGTTCAACACCGGCTCCGGTTACAAGTACCTGCAACTGATTCAGGGCACGAGCGGCTGACAACAGCGTCCTCGCATCATTCGACAGCACCGCCGGATGGGGGTTATCATAGCCGGAAATTTCAGGCCGAAATTTCCGGTCTGCCTCAACACTGGATTAGGAGCGTGTCATGCGTCGCGTTGCCATCGTTTCACCCGTCCGCACTGCCGTTGGGAACTTCGGCGGCATTCTGCGGGATGTCTCGGCTGCCGAGTTGGCCAGCACCGTTATAAAGGAAACCCTGGACCGTTCGCAGCTCGACCCGGCCAAAGTTGACGACGTTATCTTGGGCCACGGCTACCCCAGCGGCGAGAACCCGGCCATAGGGCGGCTGGCCGCGCTCAAGGCGGGTCTGCCCATAGAGGTGCCTGGCTACCAGCTTGACCGCCGCTGCTCCTCCGGCCTTCAGGCCATCCTCAACGCCAGTATGCTCGTGCAGACCGATAACGCTGACGTGGTAATCGCCGGCGGGGTCGAGAGCATGAGCGGCGCCGAGTTCTACAGCAACGAGTCCCGCTGGGGTGCCCGCTACGGCTCAGTCACCTTCCACGACCGGCTGGCCCGCGCCCGCGTCACCATCTCGCCCGACGAGCGTTTCGGCCCCATCCCCGGCGGCATGGTGGAAACGGCGGAGAACCTGGCCCGTGAGTACGAAATCTCCCGGCAAGAGCAGGACGAATACGCCCTGCGCAGCCACCAACGCGCCGTCGCCGCCCAGAACGAGGCCCGCTTCAATAAGGAAATCGTGACCGTGCCAGTACCGCAGCGTCGCGGCGACCCGGTGCCTTTCGAGCGCGACGAAGGCCCCCGAGCCGACACCACTATGGAAGTCTTGGCCCGCCTGCGCCCGGTGATGCGCGACGGCTCCGTCTCGGCAGGCAACGCCAGCAGCCAGAACGACGCCGCCTCGGTGTGCTTGGTGGTCGCCGAAGACAAGCTGGAAGAGCTGGGGCTGACGCCGATGGCCTTCCTGCGCGGCTGGGCCGTCACCGGCTGCCACCCGGCCACCATGGGCATCGGCCCGGTTCCGGCGGTCAACAAGGTTATGGGCAAAATCGGCCTGTCGCTGGATGACATGGACCTCATCGAGCTTAACGAAGCCTTTGCCGCCCAAGTGCTGGCGGTGCTGCGGGAATGGAAGCTGCCCAACGAAGACCACCTGAACGTCAACGGTTCGGGCATCTCGCTAGGGCATCCCATCGCCGCCACCGGCGCTCGCATCCTGACGACTTTGTTGCACGAAATGGAGCGCCGCGACGTGCAGTTCGGCCTCGAAACCATGTGCGTAGGCGGTGGTCAGGGCATGGCCGCCGTCTTTGAGCGGAGTTAACGTTGCGCCCTCACCTTCCCCCAAGGAGAGGGGCGCTTTAACCTTTCACCGTAAACCATCCATCCCGTTTGTCCTGAGCTCGTCGAAGGATGAACGGGATGGGCAAGCTAATTTTATCCGAGTTGCAAAGGCGCTTCACTCCCCCAACTGTCTGTCCTTCGACAAGCTCAGGACAAACGGTTGGGCTGGCCCAATCCCAACACCGGAGAAACGAGATGGCAAGTAATCAAGACATCCCCGACGTGCTGGTAATCGGGGCCGGGGCTTCCGGCGCGGCTTTCGTCTGGAGTCTGGCCGAGGCCGGGGTCAACGTCCTTTGTCTGGAGCAGGGCGACTGGGTTTCCCGCGACGCCTTCCCGGCGACCAACCCGGACAGCCAGTTGCACTGGCAGACCGACTTCCACCCAGACCCCAGTGTGCGCAAGCTGCCCCAGGACTACCCGGTGAACAGCGAAGCCTCGCCCATCGCGCCCTATATGTACAATGCGGTGGGCGGCAGCACGGTGCATTACGGATCGCACTATCCGCGCTTCCATCCCTCCGATTTCCGGGTGCGGACTCTGGACGGCGTGGCCGACGACTGGCCGCTGACCTACGACGAACTGGAACCGTACTTTGACCTGAACGACCGTATGATGGGCGTGTCGGGGCTGCGGGGCGACCCAGCATATCCGGCCAAGCCGGAGCGGCCTTGCCCGCCTCTGTCCATCCGTCCCGGCGGCCAAATGCTGGGCAAGGGGTTCGACAAGCTGGGCTGGCACTGGTGGGCCGCCGACACCGCCATCTCCTCCGTGACCTACGAAGGGCGAGAACCGGACTCCGGGGGCTACCTGCGCTCGCTGGCCAGCACCGACCTAACCTATTGGCCCAAGGCCCTGGCCTTGGGCGCGCAGCTCAAGACCAACGCCCGCGTCCGCGAGATTCTGGTGGACCGCTCCGGGCAGGCCACCGGCGTACTGTATTACGACGCCGACGGCAACCTGATTGAGCAAAAGGCCAAGTCGGTGGTCATGGCCTGCAACGGCATCGGCACGCCGCGCCTGCTGCTCAACTCCACCTCAAGCCTCTTCCCCGACGGCCTGGCCAACAGCAGCGGGCTGCTGGGCAAGTGCCTGATGCACCACCCGGCCGGGGTGGTGGTCGGCGTATTCGACGAGTGGCTGGGCACCGAGGACGGTTTCCCGCGGGGTAGCACCATGCTCAGCCAGGAGTTCTACGAGACCGACACCAGCCGGGGCTTCGTTCGCGGCTATGATCTGCAAATCTTGGCCTTGGGCGGCTCTCCGCTGCCCACTGCCCTCGGCGGACTGCTGGGAGAGCGCATCCCTTGGGGCGCAGGCCATCACCAGGCCTTCGATGAGCGCTTCGGCCATACCGTCGGCATCACCATAATGACCGAGGACCTGCCCGAGGAGCACAACCTGGTATCTCTCGATCCCAACGAGACCGACAGCAACGGCATCCCCGCCGTGAAGGTGGAATACACCGTCAGCGAGAACACCAACCGGATGCTGGACCACGGCGTCGAGCGAGCCAAAGAGGTGATGGAAGCCGCCGGAGCCAAGCAGATTATCGCTTCCCGCCTGCGCCGCAACGCCGGCTGGCACCTGCTGGGGACGGCCCGGATGGGCGCCAACCCCAACAACTCGGTGGTGGACCGCTGGGGCCGCTGCCACGACGTTCCCAACCTGTTCATCATAGACGGCAGCATTTTCACCACCAGCGCCTGCATCAACCCCACGTCCACCATCCAGGCGCTGGCCCTGCGGACTGCCGACTACATCAAGGGCGAGGGCAGCGCGCTGCTTTCGTCGTAATCCATAACATCCTCCTTTGCCTTTGGCAGAGGGAGAATGACAATGCAATGACCCGTGACGCCCGCCCGTTGACACTCCAATAGGGCGGGCTTACGATTACCCCTGCCCGCCGCCCACCACGTTTCCCTTGCGCGGCCCGGCAAAATCCGCAACGAAAGGATGTAAAGAATGCCAGAAGTTTATGGCGAAGGTGATTTCCGCTACGAATTCGTCGAGGATTGGGCCAAACTGCCCGACGGCGTGAATTTCCAGGAATGCCCCGGCGTGGCTTGCGACTCCAGCGACAATGTTTTTGTGCTGACCCGCGGCAAGGAGCCCATTATCGTGCTCGACCGCGACGGCAACTACATGCGCTCCTTCGGCCAGGGCCTGTTCAGTGACAACCGCACCCATGGCCTGTACATCGGCCACGACGACTCGGTGCTGGCCGCCGACGACGGAATTCACACCATCCAGAAGTTCAGCTCCAATGGAGAGAAGGTGTGGGAGTTGGGCGAGCGCAACAACCCGGCAGCCCGCTGGAGCGGCGAGCCGTTCAACCGCCCCACCTCCGCCGCCACTAGGCCCAGCAACGGCGACATCTATGTCTCCGACGGCTACGGCAACTCCCGCGTCCACGTGTACAGCAGCCAGCTCGAGTACAAGCTTTCTTGGGGCAGTCCCGGCATTGACGCCGGCCAGTTCATCCGCCCCCACAACATCGCCTTCGATAGCAACGACCGGGTGTACGTGGTGGACCGCGAGGCCCACCGGATTCAGATTTTCGACGCCGAAGGCAACTTCATCACCATGTGGAACAACATCCACCGCCCCGACGCCATGGTGCTGTGGGGCGAGCACATCTACGTGGGCGAGCTGAACGGCATGGGCGGCGTTGATGACGCCCCCGGCCTCGGCCACCGCGTCAGCATATACGACCTTGACGGCAACCGGGTCAGTATGTTCGGCTCCGTAGACGAGGGCGAAGGCGGCGGCCAGTTCATCGCCCCCCACGGCATCGCCGTAGACTCCCACGGCGACATCTACGTGGCCGAGGTGTCATACACCATCCGCGGCCAGCACCGCAACCCGCCGCAGGAACTGCGGTCGCTGTCCAAGTACCGCCGGGTGTAACCGGGCTGAATGGATAACGGCGCGACGCAATAACCCGGCGTCGCGCCGGCAGCTTTCAGGCCGCAACGAGGTAAATACGTGGTAACTTACGAAGTCTTTTTCGGAGCCTTATCATCGTTCCTAGTGGTAGGAGTTGGAGCATTCCTCTGGATATTGTCGGAATTCCGGGCGATGCGCCGGGAATTCCGTGAGGAAAACCAGAGGACACGAGAAGAAAACAGGGAGGAAAACCAGAGGACACGAGAAGAAAACAGGGAGGAAAACCAGAGGACACGAGAAGAAAACAGGGAGGAAAATCGGCGGACACGGGAAGAACTGCGGGAGGAAATTCGGGCCAATACTCAGCGGATACTGGAGGCTCTCTACTTCCACCGTCACGACCCCGACGGCGCGGCAGTGTTCTACCCGGTGACACCAGCTCCACAAGCACCATCAGCGGACTGAAGAGTAAAGCCATGACCACCCCGAACTTGGCGAAAATCGAGCGGGTTGACCTCCGCGAAGCCTGGCCCAACGAGGCCCGGGATTTCACGCCTTGGCTCGCCGAGAACATCGACGAGCTGGGCGAAGCGCTGGGCATTGACCTGGCGTTGCAACAGACGGAAGCGTCCGTGGGTGGTTATTCATTGGACGTGCTGGCAACCGACCTGAACCAGAATCGCACCGTAATCATCGAAAATCAACTCGAACCCACCAATCACGATCATCTAGGCAAATTGCTCACTTACGCCGCCGGCTATGACGCCAACGTGATCGTTTGGCTGACACGCGAGTTCCGGGACGAACACCGTCAAGCACTAGACTGGCTCAACCAGCGCACCGGAGAAGATACGCAGTTCTTCGGTGTAGTAGTAGAACTTTGGAAAATCGGAAATTCGTTGCCCGCACCGCACTTTAGTCTAGCTGCTGCGCCGAATGGTTGGCGCAAGATGCAAGTTCGTCCAACCGGCCCTTCTTCCCTGCAAAAACAAAACTATGAGTGGCGCAGAGGGCTGATTGAGAATCTGCGTGAGAGGTGCGGGTTCTCCTTGGGAAGTAAATTCGAGTCTAACGCCAACTGGCTAACTACTGAACAGCCTATGCCTGGCGTTTGGTATGACGCAATTTGGTTCAGGGCTGACGAAGGAAAACCGGGCTTCGAGCTAACTGCTGAAAAGAAGGGATCAGAAGGACGTGACTGGAATCAGAGGCTCTTCAAATCCCTGGAACGGCACAGAGAGGAAATCGAAGCGAAATTGGCGGGTCTGGGGCAAAATGAATGGTTTGCCTGGGAGCCGGTTGTCACACAAGGAAGCCGGGTAGCGATATTCCGAGATGGCAACGTTTTTGAAGAAACCGAACGTTGGGAGGAATTTCGCGAATGGATAATCGCGAAAGCAATCCTTTTCCGGGATGTATTCGCACCATACCTTAAAGAATTTTCTTTACAGGAGCAGCAGACCATTGAGTGAAATTGGCGAAACTACAACCGTCCAGTGGGACAGCGCGCTGGAGGCCATCGAGCGCTGCTACGAACTGGGCTGGACCGACGGGTTGCCTGTCGTGCCGCCCACGGAGGCGCGCGTCGGCGAGTTCATCGAGCGCACTGGCCGGGCGTCTGGCGAGGTCGTCGGCGAGCTGCCCGAGCGGCGCCGCCAAATCACCGTGGGCAAGGTGGCGGCCAACGCGGTGATGGCCGGCTGCCTGCCAGAGTATATGCCCGTGGTGCTGACCGCCACCGAGGCCATGCTCGACCCGGTCTTCAACCTCGTTGGGCCGTCGTCCAGCATGGGCGGCTCGGCCATACTGACCATCGTCAACGGGCCGGTGGTGCAGGAACTGAACATCAATGCCCGCAACAACCTGTTTGGGCCAGGCAACCGGGCCAACGCCACCATCGGGCGGGCCGTCCGCCTCGTCCTGATGAACGCCTGCGCCGCCATTCCGGGCGTGTTCGACCGCAGTGTCATCGGACATCCCGGCAAGTACACCTACTGCATCGCCGAGGCCGAAACCGAGACCCACTGGACGCCGCTGCACGTGGAGCGCGGGCTGCAAGCGGAACAGAGCGCAGTAACCGTGTTTGCCGGCGAGTCGCCCCGGCAAGTGCGCGCCGTGGGCCGCCCGGATGCGATACTTCACGCCATATCCGACGTGGCCGCGACGCTGGGCACTAGCCTTTCCACCTCCGGCTCGGTGGGAGAAACCGGCGCTAGGGTGCGCCAAGGGCAGATTGTCGTCACCATCGCCGGCAACTCCGGCCTGTGGCAGGACTGGAGCAAGGCGCAGGTCCGCGATTTCATTTTCGGACGCGCCCAGCGTACAATGGCCGAACTAAAAAGAGCCCAAGTCATTGCCGCCGACCCGGAACCCGGCGACGAATCGGAAATGGTGCAGCTTATCCCCGAACCATCGGACATACTGGTGGTATTCGCTGGCGGTGAAGAAGCCAATATGTCATCGGTAATCCCCAGTTGGGGGCCGAAAGTAGCCTGTACCGCCGTAACTAGGGCTATTCCATAAAGAGAAGTGGATAAGACATGACCGCTCGTCCTGAGCTTGTCGAAGGACTGACGGTCGGGAAGGTGATAGACGAAATTCGTTCATCCTTCGACAAGATCAGGACAAACGGATTTCTCCCGGCGCTTTCAATCCGAACAATAAGGAGGGAGCGATGACCACGACCAACGAGCACGTACTGGTCAATCCGGTGACGCAGCCGGTGATTGCGCCGTTCAACGGCGCGCCGCGCTTGGCCAGCCTGGCCGGCACCCGGCTGGGCCTCATAGACGACAGCAAGCGCAATGCCGACGTTCTGCTGGAGGAGCTGGCGGACTTGCTGCGCACCCGCTACGAAATCACCAGCGTTAAGTGGCACCGCAAGCCCAGCGCTTCCCGGCCCGCCGACCCGGCGGCCATCCAGGAACTGGCGGAGGAGTGCGATTCTGTCATCATCGCCATCGGCGATTGAGGCTCCTGCAGCGCGTGCAGTGTGCACGACGGAATCCACGTTGAGAACGCCGGCATCCCCTCGGCGACCATCTGCACCGACCGCTTCGTGCCGACGGCCACCGGCATGGCGCGGATGTGGGGCGCCCCGGACTACCCGACCATCTACACCCAGCATCCCATCGAAAACCTCAGCCGCGAGACACTGCGCGCTCGCGCCGAGCAACTGGCCCCGCTGGTGGTCCAGGT
The DNA here is from genome assembly GCA_965249065.1 of Dehalococcoidia bacterium. GTDB lineage: Bacteria > Chloroflexota > Dehalococcoidia > Lucifugimonadales > UBA3495 > VXOI01. The sequence goes on from CBDFLG010000002.1 coordinate 1,015,351, forward strand.
GTTGACCGGCGAGGGTTAGAGGACGCCCTCACTCCAACCCTCTCCCTCTGAGAGAGGGAGCTTTTGTGACCGTTCGGATTTGCCTGACCAGGCATTCTAATCCGCCTAACCGTTAGTCTTGAGCTTCCCAACCATTCGTCCTTAGCTTGTCGAAGGATGAACGGTTGGGCCGGCTAGGCCAGTTCCCGGCGCAGCTCCGGCGGAAGCAGGTTGGGAATGGTGTCCTCAATGGGATAGGACTCGTCGCAGGCCGCGCAGAACAGCGCGCCCGTGACCACCTCGTCGTCCTCTTCGTGTTCCACCTTCAGTTCCAGTTCGCCCTTGCAAACCGGGCAGGCCAGTATCTCCATCAGGTCTTTCTTCAAGTTTCCCCTCTCTTTCGGTTTGTTGGCGATGTCAGGAAACCAGCGCTTCCTCGATAAGCGCGTCCAGCACGTCAGACAGGCCGATTACCGCGATGCCGATGACCAGCAGGGCCATAGGGCTGGTGAGGCGGCGGCCAACGCGGCGCGGCCAACTCTCATCCTCGCCCTGTTGCTCCGCATAATCCCCCCGGCGCACGAAACGCACCACGTAGAACATATACAGCGCCAGAGCGATTTTCGCCGCCAGCACCGCCACGTATGAGGGGGTGGCCGCGTCCCCGGTGAGCCGGGCCACCGACAGGATTACGCCGGTCAGCAGCAGCACCGCGATGGCCGTGGTCACCAGTCCGCGAAACTCGTCCCGTATGGCTGCGCCGGTGTCCGGCGGCAAGCCCTGGGTGCGGCGGATGGCCGGGCGCAGCACCAGCAGGTAGAACCCGCCACCGCCAACCCACGCCACCGCGGACAAAGCGTGGCCCCACCGGATGACAACCAGAATCCAGTCTAAAACGCCCATTCCATTCCGCCGCGGCTTCCGCCCCGCTGCTGATGCCTCAATCCTCGATTAACTCGCGCACGATGCTTGTGATGCGGTCAGCGTCGAGGGCACTGACGTGGATTGCCGCCACCCTGCCGTCCCGGTCAATGAACCAGGTGGTGGGGTAGTATTCGATGCCGTAGGCCGTGGCGATGGTTTCCTTGCGGTCGGTGGCGAAATCAAAGGTCAATCCCAGCCCGGCCGCAAAATCCCGCGCCGTCTGCTCTGTGTCGAAGCCTCGCGGCACGAAAAGCCCGAGGAAGCGCACCGGCTCCCCCTCCAACTCCTCCCAAGCCCGCTGAAACTCCGGCATCTCCTCGCGGCACGGCGGGCAACTGGGATACCAGAAATTGACCACTACCACGTTTCCGGCGTACTGCTCCGACAGCCGGAAACGCCCGCCGTCAAATAACTCAACCTCGAAGTCCTGCGCGATGTCGCCTCCGTCGCAGGCCGCCGGAAGCATCAGCAGAAGCGTGAAACCGAGGAAGCGCCAGCAAGCAGCGCGAAAGAGGAGCAGCATGGCCGACAACAAGCCGAGTCTTTGATAATGAATTCCAAGGCCATCGCATTCTATATGCGGATTCCGGCCCTTTCAATGATGATGTGCCTGGGACGATGTATCTGGCCTGCCTTGACTGGACGTCCCAAGCAACTACAATCTGGGCCAGCATTGGATTTCCCGATATGTATTGGAGGTTTGGATATGCGATTGGAAAACAAGGTTGCGCTAATCAGCGGCGGCGCTCGCGGCATGGGGGCCGTGGAGGCCAAGCTATTCGCTCAGGAAGGCGCAAAGGTGGTTATCGGCGACGTGCTGGAAGACGAAGGGCGGCGCACCGAGGCCGAGATCAACGAGTCCGGCGGGGAGTGCGTCTTTGTCCGTCTTGACGTTACCAACGAACAATCATGGCAAGCCGCGGTCGGCGAGGCGGTTGACCGTTTTGGCAAGCTCGATATTCTGGTCAACAACGCCGGTATCTACCGCACTCACAACGTGCTGGACACCTCATCGGAAGAGTGGGATCAGGTGATGGACATTAACGCCAAGGGCGTGTTCCTCGGCACAAAGGCCGCCATTCCCGCCATGCGCGAAAACGGCAGCGGATCCATCGTCAACATATCGTCGGTGGCGGGGCTGATTGGCAACTTTATGTCATCGGCCTACACCGCGTCCAAGGGCGCGGTGCGGCTCTTCACCAAGTCCACCGCCATCCAGTACGCCGGTGAAGGCATCCGGGCCAATTCGGTGCATCCCGGCACCATCGAAACGCTGATGACCGCCCCCATGCTGTCCGACGATGACTATCGGCAGGACCGCATCGACCGCACGCCCCTAGGCCGATTGGGGACGCCGGAGGACGTGGCCTACGGTGTGCTGTTCCTCGCGTCGGACGAGGCGTCCTTTATGACCGGCTCCGAACTGGTCATCGACGGCGGTCGCACGGCAGAGTAGGGCAAACACGCGGGGCGCACGGCTGTGCGCCCCTACGTCGAAATGCCTTCAATCCTGTGCGCTCTGTTTGCTACCATCCCATGGCGTAACCGTCGCGGCGGGGGTCGGCACCGCCGCTGAGTCCGCCGCGCTTTTGGTCCACGTGCACCGCGCAGAGGCAGCCCATGCGGGGAGTGAAATCGTCCCAAACCTCAACATTGTGGCCGAGGCGGGACAGTTCGCCGACGACCTGCGAGGGCATACGGCCCTCGACGCCCACCAGCCCAGGGTGATAGGCGTGGGGCCAGAAGGAGTTGGGGAAGCTCCAAGTCGAAAACCGGGGCGCTTCCACCGCCTGCTGAACGTCCATGCCGAACTCGACCACGTTCAGGAACAACTGCACCATGGACTGCGGCTGAACGTCGCCGCCGGGGGTGCCGAAGGGCATCAGGGGCTTTCCGTCGCGCATTGCCAGCGCCGGGTTGGGGGTCAGCCGGGGCCGCTTGCCCGGCGCGAGCGCGCTGGGATGCTCGGGGTTGAGCCAGGTCTGTGAACCCCGGGATGACACAATGAAGCCGAGGCCGGGCACGATGGGAGAGGTGCCGAAACTGTCGCTGGGCGTGGCCGAAAAAGCGTTGCCCCAGCGGTCCACCACGGAGGCGTAGCTGGTGTCGGCAGGCAAGCCGCCGGCCACTGCCTCGGGCCGGGCCGGATGGCCGTTGCTGGCGGGCATCCCTTGGTACGGCCACGGGTCGCCGGCCATCGGCATTTCCGGCGTCGCGCGCGCTGGGTCGATCACGGCCCGGCGCTCGGCGGCATAGGCCTTGGACAGCAGACCCGCCAGAGGAACATCTACGAAATCGGGGTCGCCATAGTAGGCGTCGCGGTCGCTGAAGGACAGCTTCAAAGCCTCCAGAACCGCGTGAGCGTAGGCTGCGGTGTTGTGTCCCATGCCCCGCAGGTCGAGCCCTTCCAGGATTTGCAGCGCTTGCAGATTCACCGGCCCTTGGCACCACGGGCCGCAGGCATAGACCTCAATGCCCTTGTAGTCAATGGACGGCGGGGTATCAACCCCTACGCTGAACTCGGCCAAGTCGGCCATAGTCAGCAAACCGCCCTGTTCCTGAATGAAGCTGACCATTTCTTCAGCGATTTCGCCCCGGTAGAAGAAATCGCGGGCCGACTGCAAGGCCGCTTCCCGCCCCTGCCCGGCATGGTCCCGCTCGACCTCGATGAGACGGCGGAAGGTGCGGGCGAGGTCTTTCTGCACCAGAATATCTCCCACGTCCGGTCGCCGTCCGCCGGGAAAGAACACCGCGGCAGTGGACGGCCAGCGGCCATCCCCGTCAGAGTCGCCGATGAGCGAATCTCCGGTGCGGGCCAGCGCCGATTGCAGAGTCGCCGGGATGGGGAACCCTCCTTCAGCCAACTCCAGCGCCGGAGTTGCCACCTGCTCGAAGGACATCGTGCCGTAGAGCCGCAGCGCGGTTATCCAGGCATCGGCGGCGGCGGGCGTAACGCTGCGCAGCACTCCGCCCGGCAGGTCGCCCCCGTGGTGCCGGTTAAAGTAGTCGATGCTGGCCCCTTTCGGCCAGCGACCCAACCCGCTGATGGATACGGTCTCGCGCCGGGTGGCGTCGTGGATGATTATCGGCGCCACGCCCCCGAATCCAGTCCATTGGGGCAGCGTCACGTTGATGGCGATGCCGGCGGCGACACCGGCGTCAGTGGCGTTGCCGCCCTGCTCCAGGATACGGAAGCCGGCAGCGGTGGCCAGATAGTGACCGCTGGAAACCACGTGCCGCGCGCCGGACACCAAGGGCCGGTAGGTTCTGATTCCAAGGGCCACGGTATACCCCCTATATGCCAAGTTTACGATTGCCGGGTATGATACGGAGGGCTTAACAGGGTGTCAACAAAACCGCTTTGCCCGTCATTCCCGCGAGCGCAGGAATCTATGCACTCCTGAAGATGGAAAGCTGGCATTTGCCGCAGAGTCATGAACTCCCGCTTTCGCGGGAATGCCGGGTGGGGTCGGCAAATCCTGATTCAGTAATGGGAGCGCCCTCATGCTAATCGAAGTTGAAGTGACCGCCGGGGACAACAGCCCTCTGGATCTGCACCGGATGTTTGATCTGCTGGACGATCCGCGCCAGGTGTCGCGGGTGCTGGCTCCTGACCCTCGCGGCGAAGATGTCTGGTGTGAAGTGACCGGCTGGAACGCAGACGGCGCCTGCCCAGCCATGGCGGCGCTGTCCGAAGACTCGGGTGAGGGCGTGGTGCTGCTGATTTATGGCGGAGGCGAAGGATTGCGGCTCCGCCCCGCTGGCGCGCCCGGCGACTGGGAGCTGACCGCGAGCGGACAGTGGGGCGAGGCTTGCCTGATGCTGGACAAAGACACCCCAACAGAGTAGGCGGAGCCCCTTCCGGCATTGGAATGGCGTTAGAAGACGGGGGCCGACAGCAGGCGAACCAAGGACTCCAAGGCCCGCTCCCAAGCGTCCGGGTCATCGCAGCAGCCGCGGAAGTCGAGCGTCTCGCCGTTTCTCAGGCTGTTGCACAGCCGGTCCTGCCGCTGGTAGAACAACTCGTCCGCTCCCAGAGCGATCAGCGGCGCGGCGGCGCCTTGACCGGCGGAGCGGACCAGCTCCGCGAAGTAGCGGCTGGTCAGGGGGTTTTCTAGGGCGGGGCCGGTGCAGAGCAGAGCCAGCCGGTCATAGTAGACGGTGTGGTCCAGCGACACCTCGCCGGAGTTCAGCGCGTCCTCGTCGTCGGCGTTCAGAATCCAGGCGGGAATCTGGGCTTCCGCCAGCCCTCGGCGCAGCCGCTCCGCCAGTTCGGAATCGGCCATTGAGCCGATGAGCAGCGCCGTGGGAAAGGTTCTGCGTTCCCCGGTCATGGCGTCTTGGGCGGCGATTAACGGCTCTGCCACCCCCGCGCCCTGCAGGAATTGCTTGGGAATCCGCCCGCCGGAGCGCGCCAAGGTATCGAGGGCGATAGTGCTGGGGGCGGCGTGAAGCATGGTTTCCAGCCCAATGATGGAGCGCAGGTCACAGTTGGCGAAAAGCGTCCCCCCGGCGGTGGCGCGGTGCAGGATGGCGCTGTCCAGGCTTGACTTTATGAGTCTAGCGCCGCGCAAGTCTGCCCCGGTCAGATTCGCCATTATCAGCGAGGTAGTGGTCAGGAACGCGCCCCGCAGATCGGCGTTGGACAAGTTTGCCCAAGAAAAGTCGGTGGAGGTCAGGTTGGCCCCACTGAGGTCAGCCCCTTCGAGATTGGCGTAAGACAGGCCGGCATAGGACAGGTCTGCTCCCTTCAGAGCCGTGTGCCGCAGTGTGCCGCCGGAGAGGTTGGCGCGGCCCAGCGAGCAGCCCACCAACTGCGCACCGGACAGGTTGGCCCGCGGAAGATTGGCCCGGAACAGGTGTGCGCCGGTCAGGTTGGCCCCCGACAGGTCGGCCATGCGGAAATTCGCGCCGGTCAGGTCGGCCCCGCTCAGGTTGTCGTGCCGCAGATCGGCGTTGGGCAGCTTTATGGCGCTCAGGAACGATCCGCCCAAGTCGAGAGTCGGGCGACCGTAAATGAATTCGGGAGTAAAAGTCTCGCTGGCGGCCCGGTCTTCCAGACGGTATGCCAAGTCGAACCGGGGCAAGCGCATATTGGGGCTGCGAAAAGTGAGCTCACGCCACCGTGCGATGGCGTTCGGCCCGGCGCGGGCCAAGCCCACGTGGTCTGGGTCTGCCAATGCTACACCTCGCCGTTCCCGCCCGCGTCCTTCGACCGGCTCAGGTGGAGTGGATGGACGCCTTGCAGGGGCAATTGGGCTGCGGAGAGGAGCCGCATCGTTACCTGGCTCATTCCCGCCCCGCGAAAGCAGGCAGCACTTCGCGTGAGAAGATTTTCAACTGGCTGCTCAATTCGCTCCAAGGCATACCCTCCGGCCACTGGAGAACGATGTCCTCAAGGCCTGGGTACTTCTCTTCAAGCTCGCGGAGGGTTTCGATAAACACTTCAGGCGGGCCGCAAATCCAGGCTTTCTGTTGCACCCCGTCCTCCACCGTCGGCGTGCGGGCCGGCGCTCCGGGAGAACCCCACATGCGCCCCTCTTCGTCCACGTAGCGCACCAGTCCGAAGGGGGCGAACCACTTGTAGCGCTCGTCGTGAAAGGGCCGGACGCGCTCCACCGCTTCGGCAACCGTGTCGGCGATGTAGAAACCGAAGCCCAAGGCCAAATCCTGCCCCGGCTTGAGGTCCCGTCCCGCCTTGGCGGCCCCTTCCAGGTAGGCGCCAAAGAACTGCTCCACTATTTTCTCGCCGGTCAGGGAGGTCATACCCTTGATGCCCTTGCTGGCAATGAAATCAATGGTGCGGCCGCTGGTAACAGGCTGCCACATTTCCACCGGCAGGTTCAGCGGCCGCGGCACCAGCGTTATGTCCTTGAGCTGGTAGCCGCGATATGGCACATCGGGCGGAATCTGGTAGTGCTTCCCCTGATGGCTGAAGGATTCCTCGTTGAACGCCTTGAGGATTATTTCCACCTGCTCCTCAAACAGTTCGCGGTTGGCCGCTTGGTCGAGCAGGGGAGCGCCGAAGGTCTCCACCTCGCGGGTCTGGTAACCCCGCCCGATGCCGAAGACCAGCCGTCCGCCGGTCAGAACGTCGCCCATGGCGAAGTCCTCGGCCAGCCGCAGTGGATGCCACATCGGCACGATGTTGAACGCCGCGCCGAACTTCAGGTTCTTGGTGTGGGCGGCCAAGTGGACACCAAGCAGAGTCAGGTTGGGTATGCACTCGTATCCTTCCCGCTGGAAGTGATGCTCGGCGGCCCAGAGGCAGTAATAGCCCGACTCATCCATCTGCTTGGCCAGCGCCATCGCGTGGTCGAGGGACTGCACCAATTGGTCATTGGAATACCGGCGCCCATCGGGGTTCCGCCCGTCTGCGCCAACATCTTCCAGGTCAATCTGACCCACATACAACACTGAGAAACGCTTGATCATCTGCTAGTCTCGAATCGCTATTGGAATTTCCCGGACGAATGCCGTGCGTCGCAATCTCGCCGGACGCATTCAGTATAGCACGGCATGGCGCGCCCCAAAATCCTGACAAGCGGGCTGTTCCCTACGCCGCCACACCCCGTTTCAGGAGCTCACGAATTTTGGCGGGCGTGTAGCCCAAGGCTGCTAGGACGTCGCCGGTGTGCTGGCCGGTTACGCTGCCCAGGTGCCGGACTGCGCCGGGGGTCTCGGACAAGTGCAGGGGGATGCCCACCTGCCGAACCTTGCCGCCTTCGACGCCCGGCGCCTCCAACTCCACGACCATGCCGCGCTCGCGGGCCTGCGGGTCGCTCAGCGCTTCCTCGATGTCGTAGACCTTGCCCACCGAGATATTGGTGTCGCGCAGGGTCTCAAACCATTCGTCGCGAGTCTTGCTCAGGAAAGCCGTTTCCAGGGTGCGGATGATTTCGTCGCGTTTTTCGCCAACCGCATCCTGATGGGGAATCAGGTCCTCCCGCCCGATGGCGAAGCACAGGTTTGCCCAGAACCAAGGCTCAATGGCGGCAATGGAGAAATACTTGCCGTCGGAGGTTCGGTAAACGTTGTAGAAGGGCGACCCGCCGTTAAGCCTCGTGCCGCCGCGGGTGGGCGTGTATTGGTGATTCAGGGCGTCGGCGACCACTCCGCAGAGCATATACAGCACACCCTCGGTCATGGCGATGTCCACATACTGGCCCCGCCCGGTCTTCTCGCGGGCCATCAGGGCGGCCAGGATTCCCACCGCGCCGCAGAGTCCGCCGCCGGCGTAGTCGGCGATGAGGTTCAGCGGGATGGCCGGCTTGCCGCCGGGCGAGTCGCCGATAAGCCCCAGCGCGCCTGCAAATGATATGTAGTTAATATCGTGTCCCGCCATCTGCGAGTACGGACCGGTCTGCCCGTACCCTGATACCGAGCAGTAAACGGCGCGAGGATTGATTTCCTGGACTTGTTCATAGCCGATGCCCAGCCGGTGAGCCACGCCGGGCCGGAATCCTTCCACCACAACGTCGGCGTCCGAGGCCAGTTGCCGGAAAATCTCCAACGCTTCAGGCTCTTTCAGGTTCAATGCTAGGCTGCGCTTGTTACGCTGGAGGGCGTTGAACGAAGCGTGACGGCGTTCGTCCTCCGGCGTCTCGATGCCAGCGACGATGCGCTCGTAGGCTGCCCTCGTCTCGTCCATAGGACGCTCTACCATCAGCACGTCGGCCCCCAGGTCGGCCAAAATCATGGTGGCGAACATTCCCGGAGCATTGCGGCAGAAGTCTAGGACCTTGATTCCTTCTAGGGCCAGCATTGGGCTTTCCTCCGGCGTTGGGTTGCAGCGGCGATGCCCGATTATAACCGCACTTTTGCCCTCACCCCAGCCCCCTCCCAGGGGGAGCGGGAACGATTGCAAAGTTCCCTCTCCCAGAGGGTGATGGTGAGGACGTTCCCAGACGAAAACTGTCCCGGACGAATGCCGCAGCCCTTGCCGGGTTCCCCTAATACGATTTTATGACACCTGCCCCTTGCCAAGCCCTATGACACCTCCCTAGCATAGTTCCTGTATGCCCCTGCCCGTCCGCCATTCGGCCCTCACCACGGACGGCCGCCCCAACAGAAAAATAACCAAATGGCTGGAAATGACCGGAAATGGCCGGGAAACCAAAAAAAAGCCACTCAGGCAGCATCAGGAAGTGCAGTCATGTCTTTGTGTAAAGTCCTCAAGAGTCCGCTCATAGAGAGCTCCAGAGTCCGCCCATGGCGAGCTGGTCGAACCACCAACGAACTCGGACAACTCAGGGCCCAGCAGGGCAATTGCAAAGTCATGTTCAGCCACCAAACCGTTAGTCCTGAGCTGGTCGAAGGACGGTCTCTGAGAATCCGCTCGCGGTTCGACCAGCTCACCAGGAACGGATTCTCAGGGATTTTGCAATCGTCCTTCGGAGGGAGCGGGAACATCGGGCGGTTTCGTGCAACACAGACAAGGCCGCACTATAATCCCCGCAGACAATTCCGATGACGAAGGGGTAGAGTTATGGATTTGGGGCTGCAAGGCAGAGTAGCGATGATTACCGGAGGCAGCCACGGTCTGGGCAAGCAGTCGGCCTCGGCGCTGGGGCGTGAGGGGTGCAAGGTAGCAATCTGCGCCCGCGGAGCGGAGCAATTGGAAGAGACCCGCGCCGAACTTGCCGGGACCGGGATGCAGGTAATCGCGGTTCAGGCCGACGTGACCAAGCAAGAAGATCTGGCGCGGTTCCACAACGAAACGATGTCGTCCTTGGGCGAGGTGGACATTCTGGTGAACAACGTCGGAGGCCGGCGCGGAACGGTGGACTTCGTCGAGACCGGCATGGAGCTGTTCCGTGAAGGGCTGGAAGTCAACTTGTTCAGCGCGGTGGAGCTGGTGGCTCTGGTGCTTCCCCACATGAGGGAGCAGAAATGGGGCCGCATCATCAGCATTTCGTCCATCTACGGACGGGAATACGGCGGCTCGGTGGACTACATGACGGGCAAGGCAGGGCTTATCGCATTTTCCAAGCACTTGGCGCTGAACCTGGCCCCGGAAAACGTGCTCGTCAACTGCATAGCGCCGGGCTCCATTGATTTCCCCGGCAGCACCTGGGACCGCTTCCAGCAGAACAACACGCCGGAGGTGGTGGACGAGTTCATCGCCCGCAACCTGCCCGCCGGCAAGTTCGGCTGGCCCGAACCCATCGGCGAGACTGTGGCCTTCCTGGCATCGGAGCGGGCCGACTTGATAACCGGGACCTGCCTCAACGTGGACGGCGGCCAGTCGCGGTCGCTGTTTTAGCGGGCGGCGCGTCATTTTAGCCGGAATAACTTGTAGGGGCGCACAGCCGTGCGCCCTTGCTTGCCGATTGCAAGGCCCTTCCAGTTGCCGAAGTACAGGGCGCACGGCTGTGCCCCCCTACGCGAATCCTCTGGCCTAGAGTCAGTCCAAGACCTCACAAAGAACCGGCGAACTCCCGCCAAGCCTGTACGCAGCGTTCCGGCGCGGAATGTTGGACGTAGCCGCTGGTTCCCGGAATGACTCGCAGGCGGCCGTTGGGCAGCAGGCCGGCCATTCCGGTGGTGCGGTCAGGGTTCTCCTGCGCGTTCTGCTCCGATGCCAGCACTAGGGCGGGCGTCTGTATCCGGGGCAGCACGTCGCTCAGGTCTTGCTGCGACAGGTAGGCCAGGGTTTCCGTGACCACCCGCGCTTGAGTCTGCGCCATCTGGTTGATATACCACTCCTGATGAGCCGCGGCGGAGTCTCCGGATTCCAGCCGCCGCTCCGACGTGCGCCGCACCCACGCCTCTACCCCCTCGTCGCGCACCAGATTGTATGAATCGAGGTAGGTCGGGTTGCCGACGAATTTGTAGGGCGAAGTGCAGGTGGTAACCGACAGCAGCCGCTCCGGGTATTCGGAGGCGAATTGCAGGGAGATGGTGCCCCCGACGGTCTCGCCGATAAGATGCACCCGCTCCAGCCCCAGGTGATCCAGCAGCCCGCGCAGGTCGGCCGCGAAGTTGCCCAGCGACCAGCCGTAGCCTTCGGGAGGCACGGTGGAGCGGCCGAAGCCGCGCGCCTCCAGCCGCACCACGCGATACTGCCGGGATAGCAGCGGGACCCAGGCGTACCACAGCCGCGCGTTCTTGGCGTTGCCGTGATGCAGCACCACCGTTTCGGGACGGCGCCACGGGTCGGTGAAGTCGTCGTCCTCGTAGTACATTTCCAGCGTTTCATCTATGCGGGCAAAGGGCATTGCGCGCCTCCCGGAGCCTCTCAAGAGCCTGTTCATTGGAGAAAGATAGTTGAAGTGAGGGAACGCCCTCACCCTGCCCCTCTCCCGTCGGGAGAGGGGACTCTGGAGAATACCTGCTAGTCGACGATGGGTATGGCTATCGAAACGCGGGTATTGTTGCCGTGGACGGCAGTGGTATGTCCGCGCCCCGTGAGGTCGTCGGCCAGCAACACGTCGCCGGGGTTGAAGATGCGCTTGGTGCCGTCGCCCAGGCCAATCTCTGCCTGACCCTCCAGCGTAATGACGTACTGGCGGCGCGGGGCGGGGTGCCAGTCGATGAAGCTGCCCGGCTGGGTGCGGCTGAAAGATACGCTGCCCGCGTTTTGCCCAGCGGTGCGCTCGGCGCTGGCCACCGCTTCAAAGGGGAGGTTCAACTCCTCAAAGTGGGATTCTCCGTCGTCGCCCGTGTATATCCTGACTACCTGCATGACTCCTCCGTATTGGCCGAATCTTGGGGAATATCTGTGATGGCATCCCATGGACCGGACGCCGGAATAATAAGTCCGCTACCGGCCAGCGTCAATTTTGCTCTGCCCGGGCCGCTTTGGTGCCCGTCGGGCATATATCCGCCAGACAGCAGCCGCGGCATCGCGGCTCACGCTTGGCGCAGGTGACTTTGGCATGGTGGTCCAAAAGGGCGTGAAACTCGTTGAACAACGGGGTTGCGGTGGGCAGGTTGTCCTGAAACAGGGCTTGATAGCTGCGATAGCCGGGGTTGCGCCCCGGCGGCGCCAGTTCCATGCGGTCAACGATGCGGCGGGTGTAGCTGTCGATGACGAAGGACGGCTTTTCGGCAGCGTAGACGATGATGTCGTCGGCCGTCTCTTCGCCTATGCCGTGGATTGACAATAGCTCGGCCCGGAGAGATGGCACGCTCTGATCGAACATTGCATCGAGGTCTCCGCCGTAACGCTCAATTAGGTGATGCGCAAAGGCTTGCAGCTTGCGGGACTTGGCGTTGTAGTAGCCGGAAGATCGAATTATGGCGGCCAAATCGGGTTCTGGCAGCGCGAGGATCGCCTCGAATGACCAGCAGCCGAAGGCCCTCATGGAATCCAGCGCCTTCTCCACGTTGATCCACGCTGTTGACTGGGTGAGAATCGCCCCTGCGATTACCTCAAACCGGCTTTCCGCCGGCCACCAGCCTTGCGGCCCGTAGGCAGCGTAGAGGCGGCGGTACATCTGGGTCAGAAACTCTGGCAGCGGAATGGCACGAAGGCCGGTCATGGCGTGGGATCAGGCTTGCCTGAGATGGACTCGTAGGGAATGATGGGCAGCCGCCGATCAAGCCGCACTTCTTGGTGGGACACGAGGCAGTTGTAGGCGAAGGCGTCCACGCCGCAGGCTACGGCCCGGTTAAGAGCCACGACCAGCGCCGGGTCTGCCGGTTCGTTGGCTGCGAAGGCTGATGCGTCGGCGCGCTGTACCACGAACACCACGGCGGCCCGGTGTCCGGCCCGCACCGCTTCTGCCAGGGTGTTCAAGTGCTTGGCTCCTCGAATGGTGGGGGAATCGGGGAACAGTCCAATGCCCTTCTCCACCAACGTGACCGATTTGACTTCAATGTAGCGCCTGCCGGTATCCTCTTCCAGCAGCAGGTCGAAGCGGCTCTCGCCGAAGGTGGACTCACGAATAACTGCCAACGGTTTTTCGATTCCGTCCAGCAGCGCGGCGGCGGCGGCTTCGGCGATCAGAGCGTTGGGCAGGCGGGCGTCAGTGGAGACCAGAACGCCGTCCGCTTCTACCAAGGCCAGGTCATAAGCCGTCTTGCGCCCTGCTGCCGGGGCGGGCTTGAGCCACACCGCTGCGCCTGGCAGGAACAGCTCACGCAGCCGCCCGGAGTTGGCGACGTGAACGCCCGTCTCCCGCCCGCTCACTTCGACCATGGCCAAGAAGCGGTTTACCCGCCGGATAAACTTGGCCTCAATCAGATCGTCGCTTAAATGCACCGGCTCTCCATCGCAATGCCCTTGCGCCCGTCGCCGGTAATGGTAACAATGGATGAGTTGACGGGCAAACCGGGGATGAGTTGACGGGCAAACCGGGAAAGCGGAGCAATGAGCGTATTTGTAGAAAGGATCCAACGGGCCTGCGGCAGCCGCCGCAGTTTGGTGTGTGTCGGGCTTGACCCCGACCCGGCGTTGATTCCGGTGTCCGACGTGTTTGAGTTCAACCGGGCCATCATTGACGCTACTGCCGGGGCAGCTTGTGCCTACAAGCCGAACCTGGCCTTCTACGAAGCCCTTGGCCCGGCAGGCTTGACGTCTCTGGAGCAGACCGTAGCCCACATTCGCAAGGCCGCCGCAGATGCCCTGATCATCGGGGACGCCAAGAGAGGCGACATCGGCCCGTCGGCCAGAGCTTACGCCAAGGCGATGTTTGAAGTCTGGGGGTTTGACGCCGTTACGGTAAACGCTTGGGGTGGAAGCGATTCAGTGGAGCCGTTCCTTGAAGACGAATCGCGGGGCGTGTTCGTGTGGTGTCGCGGCTCCAACCCGGGTTCGGGGGACTTTCAGGATTTGGAGACCAGCGAATCCGGCATGGCGATGCCAGTGTACGAACGGATGGCGAGGGCCTGCTCCGGCTGGAACAGCAGGGGCAACGTTGGCCTGGTCGTCGGGGCCACTGTACCGGAGCAGTTGGCGGCAGTTCGTGAGACGTGCCCTGGAATGCCGCTGCTGGTACCCGGCGTGGGGGCGCAGGGCGGCGACTTGGAAGCAGCGGTGCGCGCCGGGGCTGACGACGCCGGGCGGCTGGCGCTGATCAACTCTTCCCGAGGCATCATATACGCCTCTCGCGACGCGGATTTCGCGGCGGCGGCGGGGCAAGCGGCCCAGAACTTGCGGGACGCCATCAACGCAGTGCTGGAAGAGGATGGAAAAGGTTGGCCCTTGACCTGAAAATCGGCGACGTGGTGCGGCTGAAAAAGCCCCACCCGTGCGGAGAATTCCTCTGGACGGTCACGCGGCTGGGGGCCGACATCGGCCTGGTGTGTTGCAAGTGCGGGCGGTACGTCCTGATTCAACGCTCGCAACTGGCGAGACGAATACGGCAGGTCGCGCCGGGCAGCTAAGGACTAAGCGTCGTCTATGATTGGCAAGGTCGGCCGGCTGGGCATCGGGTCAGGCTGCTCCCACAACTCGGCGTGATAGCCGCTCATGTGCGTCGACATCTGCTGAGTAAAGTTGCGGACTCCCTGGCCGACGAACTTCCCTTTGAGGGTGCAGATACCGATAACCGAGCTAGGGAACAGGTGGTCAAGGCGCACTATGCCCACCCGCTCATAGTCTTCGGGACGCATGGCGAAGTCGACGGACACTGCTAGGCCCAATCCGATTTCCACGTAACGCTTGATGGACTCGATGTTGTCCAGCGACAGCACCACGTCCCCCGACAGACCTTGAGCTTTCAGGGCCTGGTCGACCTTCTGGCGCAGCATACTCTCCTGCCCCGGGAGAATTAGTGGCGACGAAACCACGTCCTCCAGCGTGACGTTGGAGCGGCCCATCAGTGGATGCCCCAACGGGGTCATCAGGACGGCGTTGTATTCAAAGAGGTCCTGGAATTCAAGGGAGGGGTCGTCGGGGGGCGGGGGCGAACAGAAGGCCATGTCAATTTCGCCGGAGCGCACCAACTGAATCAGCGGGTCATAAGCGCGGGCCAGCAGTCGGATACGGATGTCGGGATACTCTTCTCGAAATGCTTGGATACCTTTGGGCAGGTGGTGGGCAATCAGGTCCGGATAGGCGCCAACGATGAACGAACCGCGACGGTCAGCGTAGTCCATCTGCCGTTTCAATACTTCAATGGAGGTCACTACCGGCGTGACCAGCTCCAGCAGGGTGATACCCTCGGAGGTCAGTTGGATGGGGCGCTTGATGCGGTCAAAGAGGGTGATACCGAACTCGCTCTCCAGCTTTCGCAGGTGGGTGGTTACCGTGGGCTGCCCTAATTCAAGCGTCCGGGCCGCCTTGGAGACGCTGCGCAGGCGCGCGACGTGATAAAAACTGACCAGTTCTCTCAATTCCATGTATTCGCCCCCGGTAGCGCCCGCTAATCATTCGATACAATATATCATACAGTATCCCTTGACAAAATAAGAGACCTAAATCAAGAATGATACGTGCTCGCCGGCAGCGGGTGGCTTTTCTGTTGCCGCGGCGTTGGCGAGACCAATCTCTTTGCCAGGGCGGGCAGCGCCTTCAGGTTGACAGTATGCCTTTTGTTATAACTGAGCCCTGCATTGGCGTGAAAGACGCGACCTGCATCGAGGTCTGCCCCGTTGATTGCATCAACAGCAGCGACGACGAGGAGCAGTACTTCATTGACCCTGTGACTTGTATCGACTGCGCCTACTGCGAGTCGGTTTGCCCTGTAAACGCCATTTTCGACGAGTTCAGGGTTCCCAGCAGCCAGCGCCAATTCATCGCCAAGAACCGCGACTTCTACAAGAAGTAGCGGAGTTGGGCATCTTTTTTGCTCTGGTACCCGGAGTTCGTCGGCGTTTCCGCCGTCCGGGGTAGGGCTGGGCAAAACTATGCCGCAAATTTGCTGCCAGTTCCCATGCCAGAACTGGGCCCGCGCCAGAACCGGGTCATCCGTTTCCGGTGCTTCCCCGCCTACCCAGGCACGGCCCTCGCTTCTCTGTGACCGGCCCCTGCCTTCCATTTCCCGTAATCCGCTGTACAGCTAGGGAGGTTTCCCTCTTATGACTTTGTTCCTGCGCGATGAGGACGTAGCCAAGTGCGTGACCATGGACGCAATGCTCGGGGCCATCGAAAATATGCAGATGCGATACGGGCAGGGCGAGGCGTACAATCTGGGCAGGCGCAAGATTATCGCTGACAGCGGGATGCTGTCGGTCATGGGAGGCGGCCTTTTCTACGAGGGCGTGCTGGGAGTCAAGACCTATACCGTAGTACGCGGCTCCTACTCCTTCCAGGTCAGCCTGTACGACGCCGCGACCGGCAAGCTGCTGTGCTATACCCAGGCCAACCGCCTAGGGCAGTTACGCACCGGCGCGACTACCGGAGTGGCTGTGAAACACCTATCCAAAGGCGGCTCTCTGAACGTCGGCATCATCGGGGCCGGCGGTCAGGCCCCCACCCAACTGCAAGCCATTGCCAGCGTCCGCGACCTGGCTGGGGTCAAGGTTTTTAGCAGAACCGCAGAGCGCCGGGCCGACTTCGCTGCGCGTATGTCCGATACCATGGGCGTGAAAGTCAAAGCGGCGAACACCAACGAGGAGGCAGTTCGTGAGTGCGACCTTGTCATTGGCATCGCGGCGACCATGGAGCCAGTGGTGCAGGGTGAATGGCTGGAGCCGGGCACCACGGTAATCGGCGCCGGGCCAACCACATGGCGCGCCAGCGAGGTGGACGAAAAGACGCTGACCCGCGCCGACAAGCTGTTCGTCGATTCCTTGGACCAGGCGCCAATTGAAGCTGGAGACATCGCGGCGGCAGTGGATAAGGGGCTGCTGAACTGGGGTCAGCTTTCCGAACTGCGGCACGCCGTTTGCGGAGCGATCTCCGGACGCGACAACGACGGCCAGATAGTGTACGCGAAGCTGATGGGAACGGGAGTGGCCGACGTAGCCGCCGCCAAGCTGGCCTACGACTGCGCCAGGGCGCAGGGCCTGGGTACGGAGATGGACTGGTAGCCCTGCCCCGCATCGGTTCGGGAGTCAATGGCGACGATGCCGGTTACAGCAGTTCGCGGAACTGCTCGACGGTGAGGCCAGCCTCGCGAACGATGTCTCCCATCACGTTAGCCTCAATCGGATTATTCCTGGGTATTACAACGGTATTAGCGCCGTTGAACATTATTATGTGTTTGCCTTGCCTTCTGATTCGGTATCCCGCTTTTTCCAAAGCCCGGACAGCGCGCAGGTGATTAACTCCAGGAAGACGAGGCATCTTAAATTACGGCTTCAGCTTCTTCGGGTTCAGCGTCCTCGACTCCCTCTACATCCACCTCTACTTCCTCGTAAGTGACTTTAATGCTGGCGTCCTCATGAAGGTCTTTTGCGATGTTCTCTTTGGTCACTATCCAAACAACTTCCAGGTACTCCCGGATGGCCGACTGGATGTTTTCCAGTGCTTCTTCGTGGGTGTCTCCCTGAGATACGCATCCATGTAGGCTAGGGCAGAATACCCCGAATCCTTCTTCAGTCTCATACAGGACTATTTTGAATTTCATGGCATCTCCCATCGGCCGGATTCCGATTTCAGGCTAACCCGCGACTGCGCCCGGGTCAACGATAGGGTTGTCCCCATGCAGGTAGTCGCGGGTGGTTCCGATGGTGTAGGTGGCGTGATCGGTAAGCAGGCTCTCGACTGCCGCACGGGCAGTATCGAGGGAGGTGAAACAGGGGATTTGCCGTTCAACTGCGGCGCGGCGGATATGGAAGCCGTCGCGCAACACCTCGCTGACACTGGATATGGTGTTGATGACGGCCCCAACGCTGCCGTCGTTGATTACGTCCACCACGTTGGGGTGGCCCTCGCTGAGCTTCTTGGTGGTCATGGTTACCGGCAGGCCCATCGCTTCAATCATGGCGGCGGTGCCCTCGGTGGCGTAGAGACGGCAGTCAGCGCGGTTGAGCCCCTGGATCAGCGACACGGCCTCCGCCTTGTGCTGGTCTGCAATGCTGAGCAGCACGCCGATGCCTCGCCGCAGGTTGAGCCGCGCCGCCAGCAGGGCCTTGGTCAGGGCCGCAGGGAAGTTATGATCGATGCCCATCACCTCGCCGGTGGACTTCATTTCGGGTCCCAGGTGCCAGTCCACGCCGACGAGTTTGGCCATGGAGAAAACCGGGGCCTTCACCCCTACCAGCCCTTGCCGCGGCCACAGGCCGGTGGGATAGCCTTCTTCGGCCAGAGTATGGCCCAGCATCACGCGCGTCGCCATCCGGGCCACCGGGACGCCGGTGACCTTGGATATAAAGGGGATGGTGCGGCTGCCCCGTGGATTGACTTCCAGAACATAGACCGTGGTTGCCTCGGTGTCGGCGTGGGGAGTCTGCGGGCTGCGATACGCGCTGCCGCCGTGGATGACGAACTGCACGTTCATTAGCCCGCGGACACCGAGGGCCAGCCCGATGCGGGTGGTGTAGTCAACTATCGTGCAAACTTCCGACTCGGTTAGGTTGAGGCCGGGGTAGATTGCCATAGAATCGCCGCTGTGAACTCCGGCCCGCTCCACATGTTCCATTACCCCTGGAATCAGCACTCCCTCGCCGTCGCAGATTGCGTCGACCTCACACTCTTTGCCTTCCATGTAGCGGTCGATGAGCACCGGCTTGTCGGGTGACATATCAGTGGCTGCGGTGAGATAACGGATCAGCTCGGTGGCGTTCTGGACGATTTCCATGGCGCGCCCGCCCAGCACGTAGCTAGGCCGCACCACCGCCGGGTACCCGATGGTCTGGGCCACCTGGAGTGCCTCACTCACCGTCGTCACTGCGCCGCCGGGCGGTTGAGGGATGCCCAGCCGGGACAGAAAGTCCTCAAACTTGTGCCGGTCGGAGGCGATGTCTATGGCCTCTGCGCTGGAGCCAAGGATCGGCATTCCGGCCAAGGAGAGGGCCTGGGACAAGTCAATGGCCGTCTGGCCGCCGAACTGAACCAGGGAGGCGGGAGGGCGACCACCGTTATCGGTGTCCCCGGTCTCGTTATCGATGATGTCGCGCACTGACTCCTCGTCCAGCGGCTCAAAATAGAGGCGATCGCTGGAATCGAAGTCGGTGGAAACCGTTTCCGGGTTGGAGTTCACCATGATGCTGCGGACACCCGACTCGGACAGAGCGATGGCCGCGTGGACGCTGCAATAGTCGAATTCGATGCCCTGCCCGATACGGATGGGGCCGCTGCCGATAACCAGCGCCTTATCGCCTTCCAGCGGCAGGGCCTCGTTTTCTTCGTCGTAGGTGCTGTAGTAGTAGGGCGTTACCGCGTCGAACTCGGCGGCGCAGGTGTCCACCGTTTTGTAGACCGGGCGCAGGCCCAATTGGAGCCGCAGGTTGCGCACCTGCTCCGGCAGCATATCAGCCAGCGTCCCGATTTGGACGTCGGAAAAGCCGAGGCGCTTGGACTGGTAGAGCAGGCTGGGGGTCAGTTCTTCGGACAGCAGCCGCCGCTCCATTTTGACGATACGTTCCAGGGCGACGATGAACCAAGGGTCAAACAAAGTTCGCTCCACCAGTTTCCCAATGCTGAAGCCCCTGCGGAGTGCGGCCATGATGCCCCACAGCCGGAGGTCGTTGGGGCCCAGGGGCAGCTTGTCCTCGGTTGCGCTGTTGCCGGAGCGCCAGGCCGGGTCTTCCCAAAGCAGGGTTCGTCCACCCAGCTCCAGCGACCGCGCTCCCTTCTGAATGGCGGCCTCAAAGGAGCGGTCTATGACCATTATCTCGCCGGTTGCCTTCATCTGGGTTGTGGTACGGCGGTCACCGTGGGGGAACTTGTCGAACGGCCAACGCGGAATCTTGACCACGCAATAGTCTAGGGCTGGCTCGAAGGCGGCCTTGGTGCGTCCGGTTACGGCATTGTCGATTTCGTCGAGGCGGCGTCCGACGGCAATCTTGGCGGCGACGCGCGCTATGGGGTAGCCGGTGGCCTTGCTGGCCAGCGCCGAGCTGCGGCTGACCCTCGGGTTCACCTCGATGACGTAGTAGGGAGAGTCCTGCCGCCATTCCAGCCCGATGACCTCGGCGACGCTGGGATGTGGCTGGAGGGCAAACTGGACGTTGCAGCCTCCCTCTATTCCCAGCCCTCGAATAATCTTCAGGCTGGCGGTGCGCAACATCTGGTATTCCTTGTCGGTGAGCGTCTGGCTGGGCGCGACCACTATGCTGTCGCCGGTGTGGACGCCCATAGGGTCAAGGTTTTCCATGTTGCAGACGGTGATGCAGTTGTCGGCCCCGTCGCGCACCACCTCGTATTCGATTTCCTTCCATCCCACCAGTGAACGCTCCAGCAGAATCTGGGAGATGGGGCTGGCCGACAGGCCCGACTGGGCGAAGTTCTCGAACTCTTCCTCAGTGTAGGCGATGCCGCCGCCGCTGCCGCCGAGAGTGTAGGCGGGGCGGATGACCAGAGGCAGTCCCATTTGGGCGGCCGCCTCCCGCGCCTCCTCCATTGAGTTGACGGAGATATTATCTGGCTCCGGCTCGTCAATTTCGTGCAGGAAGCTACGGAAGAAATCCCGGTCTTCCGAGCGGCGGATGGTTTCCAGAGGTGTGCCCAGCAACCGGACGTTGTGGCGTTCCAGCACGCCGGCATCGGCTAACTCCACGGCCAGGTTCAGCCCGGTCTGGCCGCCCAAGGTGGGCAGAAGACCATCGGGCCGCTCCCGCTGGATGATTCTTTCCAGAACCTCCACGGTAAGCGGCTCGATGTATACGTGGTCGGCGATACCCTGATCGGTCATTATGGTCGCTGGGTTCGAGTTGACCAGGACCGTTTCGACACCCTCCTCGCGAAGGGCTTTGCAAGCCTGAGTGCCCGCGTAGTCGAATTCGGCCGCTTGGCCGATAACGATGGGGCCGGAACCGATAACCAGTACTTTGCGCGGCTTATCCGTGATTTTGCCTCCGAATTGTCGGCGGCAGCCCCTTAACCCGTTTGGGCAGGAATGCGCCGTTATTTGTTTCACTATGTCAAGTAATAGTTCCGATATGCCAAGCCCGGTTTTTGACAAACCGGGCTTTCGCTAACTGGATCCATGTAAGGGGTCCAGCGGCCTAGTCCGCTAGACCTTTGGCAGGATGCCGGGCAGCTCGATGAGATCCCGGTCGTATAGTGAGTTGAGCAGTTGAAAGACGAAGGCTCCAAAGAGCTTCCCATCCCAGTCGGCGGCGTCCGGGCCGGGCACCGTCTGCTCGGTTCTGGGCGGAATGCTGATGGAAATGCTGCCGCCGCTTTTTACATCAACTTCCATGCGGCCCAAGGAAGTCAAAGGCTGATGCCGAGGCTGACCCAAGGGGAAAGCGCTGACCATGAAGATCCACTGGCGCCCGATAGTTCCCCTTCCGGGAGTAACCGTGAAACCGAAATCGCCACAAGTGTAGCGGGGGACCTCCTGGTCCAGGATCGAGGTCACCTCCGAAAAGTCTACCGCAACTTCCACATCCACCCCCCCCTCTAGCAAAACCATGGAAAAAGAAGACATGAGAATAATTCCTCCGGAAGGTTGCTGTTTGCGCGGCTTAGGGGGAAGCATCCGGCCCGTTCAGAGCCTGCCTGGTTCTGACCGCCGGGCGCTTGCTGCTGTCACCTCCTTAATTGCTGTTGAATTACTGTTGAAATCTCAGGTTGAACTACGTCCTGAAATCATCCATCAATTGCAGAAACCGGTCGAACAGGTACTCATTATCCCTTGGCCCCGGCGAGGCCTCCGAGTGGTACTGAATTGTGAAAAGGGGCAAGTCCCGATGGGTCAGGCCCTCCACCGTGTCGTCGTTGAGATTGATATGGGACACTTCCAGACCTGCCGGCAGGGAGTCGGCCCGCACTGCATATCCATGGTTCTGCGCCGTTATGTATACCCTGCCGTCGGAGAGGTCGCGCACCGGGTGGTTGCCGCCCCGGTGACCGAACTTGAGCTTGAAAGTTTCCGCTCCCAGCGCCCGTGCCACAATCTGGTGGCCCAGGCAGATACCCATGACCGGAATTCTGCCGAGGATCTGCCGGGTATTGTCGACCACGTAGTCGAGCAACTGCGGGTCGCCCGGCCCCGGCGAGAGGAGCACACCCGACGGGTTAAGCGAAAGCAGGTCTTCCGCCGGAATATCGGCCGGCACAACTCGAACTTCGCAGCCTCTACGGGTCAGTTCACGCAGGATATTGTATTTAAGGCCGCAGTCCGTTACCAGCACCCGGTAGGGCCTTTCCGCACCGTTTTGGCGCGTCTCGCCCCAAGCGTAGCCTGTAGGCGTGCCCACGCTGCGGACGTGGTCGATCTCGCCGTAGTTCGGCGCCTCGCTCATGCGAGCCAATGCAGTCTCGGGATCGGCGGCAATTGCGCCCATCATCACTCCGCCGGAACGGAGCCGCCGGGTGATGGCCCGGGTATCCACCCCGCTAATCCCTGGGATGCCCTGGCTGGACAAAAATTCATCTATGGTACGGTCGCTGGAACCGTGGCTGGGTGAGTCGCAGTGCTCGCGAACAATCAGACCGTTGACCTGGATGCGCCTCGACTCGAAGTCCCGCTCGTTGATGCCGTAGTTGCCCACCAGCGGGTAAGTGAGAGTAACTAACTGCCCGGCATAGGAGGGATCCGTAAGAACCTCCTGATAGCCGGTCATGGTAGTGTTGAAGACCACCTCACCAACGGCGTCGCCAATAGCCCCGAAGCCATCGCCGTGATGCACCGAGCCGTCCTCCAGGACGAGACAGGCGGCGGGCAACTTATTTCACCACCGGAACCGCAGCCCGGTCGTTGGCCGGGCTTGTGGCTGGCTCTGAGAGCAGGGTCGCGGCTGGCGTTAGGTGAATGGCTGGACCAAGATTATTCTGATACATCGGCTTCCTGAAGACACAATTCGGGCGACTGATAGATAATTTGTCCGGCGGCGATAGTGGCCACTGGCCGGCCCAGCAGTTGTGTTCCGTCCAGTGGTGTATTTTTTCCTTTTGAGGCGAATTCTGCGGCGTTCACCGTCCACTCCAGTTGCGGGTCGAAAAGAACGATGTCGGCGGGAGTGCCGGGAGCCAGCGAGGCCAAGGCGGCGTATTCAGGCCCCAGCACCCGGGCCGGGCCGGTGGTCAGGCGCTCCACCAACGTCGGAAGGGAAATACGTCCGTCGTGGACCGGCTGCAAAGCCGAGCCCAGGGCGGTTTCCAGGACGCTGATGCCGAAGGCGGCATCCTGATAGGTCACCTGCTTGCTGGCTACGTCGTGGGGGGCGTGGTCGGTGGCGATGCAGTCAATTGTCCCGTCGGCCAGCGCTTCCACCAAAGCGCAGGCGTCGGCCAGGCTGCGGAGCGGCGGATAGACCTTGGTGGAAGTGTCGTAAGCCCACTCGCTGCGCCCGGAGCCGCTCCCCTTGGCGCCCAAAGTCCAGTCGTCGGTGATGGTCAGGTGGTGCGGGCAGACCTCGGCCGAAACGCTCAGCCCTAACTCCTTGGCGCGGCGCAACAGAGGCACGCTGCCGGCAGTGCTGAGGTGGGCGACGTGCAGGCGCCCGCCGGTGGCCTCGGCCAATGCGATGTCGCGGGCAATCATGGCGTCTTCGGCGGCCGGAGGAATGCCCGGCAGTCCCAGTCGTGTGGCCACTGCGCCTTCGGCCATAACGCCGTCGCCGCTCAGATGAAGGTCCTGGCAGTGGTTGCTGACGGGACGGCCGAGGTCTGCGCTGTAGGTCAGCGCCATGCGCATCAGGTTAGCGTCCTGCACCGGATCGCCGTCGTCACTGAATCCCACTGCACCGGCTGCTGCCAGCTCTTCCAGGTCTGCCAGTTCCTTACCCTGCCGCCCGCGGCTTACGCAGCCGATGGGCAGAATCCGCACCGGCCCGGCGTCGCGGGCACGGCGCAGGACAAACTCAACCACCGCCTCCGAATCTATGGGAGGGTCGGTGTTTGGCATACAACACAGTGTGGTGAACCCGCCCCGTGCCGCCGCTTGCGAGCCGGTGGCGATGGTTTCCTTGTATTCGTACCCCGGTTCCCGCAGGTGGGCGTGGAGGTCTATGAAGCCCGGGCTGGCCACCAACCCGGCGCCGTCTACGACAACGCACCCGTCCGGGCGGCCTTCTATTACCGGGCCGACGGAGGCAATTTGTCCATCGGCGAGCAGTATGTCACCCACAAAATCCAATCTGCGGTCCGGGTCAACCAGACGGACCTTGCGTATCAAAATCGGGCGCAACTCGTCCTTGTTCATCATTCCTGCGCCCCGGCGTTCAGTTGATACAACACAGCCATGCGGATAGCGACGCCCGCGGTAACCTGCTCTTCGATGGCGGAGCGATTGCCGTGGGCCAGACTGGAACTGATTTCGATGCCTTCGTTCATCGGGCCCGGGTGCATCACCAGCACGTTGGGACGAGCCTGGGACAGCCGGGCGTCGTTGACCTGCCATCGGCGAATGTACTCGCGGATGCTGGGCAGGAAGCCGCCGCGTTGCCGCTCTGATTGCAGGCGCAGCGCCATCACCACATCGGCGCCTTCCACGGCCCGGTCCAGATCGGCGTCAACCTCTACCAGTGAGGCCAGCGAGCCGTCCTCTCTGCTGCCTTTCCGGCTCAGAAAGTCCGGGGGCATCAGGGTTCGGGGGCCGGAAAGCACCACGCGGGCACCCATGTGGGCAAAGCCCCAGATGTCGGAGCGGGCCACCCGGCTATGCAGCACATCTCCCACGATGACCACCTTCAGACCTTCGACACGTCCCAGCCGCGCCTGCACGGTGTACAGGTCCAGCAGGGCTTGCGTGGGGTGAGCGTGCAGCCCGTCCCCGGCGTTGACTACGCTGACCCGTTCCAGGTTGCGCGCCAAGAAGTTGGGCGCGCCGGAGTGGGGATGGCGCACGACCAGCGTATCAACGCCCATTGCTTGCAGAGTGAGGCCGGTGTTGAGCAGCGATTCGCCCTTGTCGGCGCTGCTGCCGGAAGCGCTCATGTTGATTACGTCGGCGCTGAGCACTTTGCCCGCCTCCTCAAAGGAGATGCGGGTGCGGGTGCTGGCCTCGTAAAAGAGGGTAACGATGACCCGGCCCCGCAGCGCCGGCACCTTCTTGATGTCGCGGCCCAGCACTTCCGCCATGCCGTGAGCCGACGCCAGGGTCGCCGCCAGCTCCTCTCTGGAATAGTCGTCCAGGTCAAGGACGTGACGGCGCGACGGCAGGTTGTCGGCAAGGATGGCCTGCCCCGGTTCCTCTTCGCCTATGGCAATTGGTAGCGTCATCAAGCGGCTCTCTATGCTGACCAGGAAGGACTTATGACCCTATTGGGCATTCGCCTCCGCGGTCTCGAACTGCTGCCCTCCAGCCTCTGGGTCTCCGCCCTCGAGCGAACCTTCGGGACGGAGCAAGACTACTTCGTCCGTGCCGTCGTTCTCGTCCAGCCGGACCGCGACAATCTCGTTGCGGGCGGTGGGTATGTTGCGTCCCACGTAATCGGCGCGAATGGGCAGTTCGCGGTGGCCGCGGTCGATCATCACCGCCAACTGCACTTGAGTAGGTCTGCCAAAATCGTTGAGGGCGTCCAGAGCGGCGCGGATGGTGCGCCCGGTGTACAGCACGTCGTCTACAAGCACGACCCGTTGGCCTTTGATGCTGACCGGCAGGTTAGTGCGATGCACTCGAACCCTCGGGCTCTTGCGTTCTCGAAGGTCGTCGCGGTACAGGTTAATGTCCAGTGACCCCACCGGAACGGTCGCGCCCTCGAAATCGGACAGCCGGGCGGAAAGCCGATGGGCCATCGGCACACCGCGACGGTGTATGCCCACCAAGAGCAAGTCGCCAGCGCCCCGGTTTCGCTCTAGGATTTCATGGGCTATGCGAGACAAGGCGCGACTGATGCCGTCCCCGCTCATAATCTGCCGTTCCGCCATTCCGGGGATGCCCTCTCCGGGCATTGGCTTTCTCCTGCCCGATTAAATTGGCCGTCCAGCCGAGATAATAAAAAACCCTCGCCTTTGTGAGGCAAGGGAGTAAAGTCCGGCCCACCGTGCGCAGACACGCCGGGGAAACATCCGGGACGCCCTACTTTGCCAGCCTCACGGGACTGCCTTAAAAGTCTGACCGTCCGGCTGCGATGCAGCCATCGGAGTATTGATGTGTTTCAATCATTCTAACAGATTGGCGGCGGTTGAGGAAGAAGCGGGGCAGACGGTTTCGGGGGGTTCGACTCTCCCTTATCTCTCAGAGGCGAGAGAGTCCTTCGCGGGAACAATTTTCCTGCGCGGGGACGCCTTCACCCTAACCCTCTCCCTCTGGGAGAGGGGGAACTTTGGGATGGGTTTTTGGGCGGGTTTGGCCCTCCCCGTCAGGCGGCCACGTGTTTGCGGCGATTGTTGAGATAGTCCACCAGCACGAACTCGTTGAGGTTGGAGGCGCTGGTGTAGAAGGCGCGCCCCCGGTTAATGCGTGTCATGCGATCAACGAAGTTCACCAGTTGGTAGTTGTTCTCCAGCATGAAGGTGTTTATCAGGATGTCTTCTTGGGTACAGCGGCGCACTTCCCGCAGCGTTTCCTGCTCAGTTTGGTAGCTGGGCGGGTAGCTGAAATAAGAGCGATCGCCTTCTAGGTGGGCCGTCGGCTCGCCGTCGGTGATGACTATAATTTGCCTCGTGCTGCCCTTCTCTTTGGACAGTAACTTGCGCGAGAGCATCAGGGCGTGATGCAGGTTGGTTCCCGACACCCAAGCGTTCCAACTGCACGCAGCCAGATCTTCTTCCTTGATTTCGCGGGCATAGTCGGAAAAGCCGACAATGTGGAGCGTGTCGCGGGGGAATTGGGAGCGAATCAAGGCCATCAGCGCCAGCGTCACCTTTTTGGCCGCCTGCCAGTTGTTGAACAGGCCCATGGAGCGGCTCTGGTCCAGCAGGACGATGGTGGCCGACTTGGTCATGTGCTCGGTGCGGTGGATCTCAAAGTCCTGCGGCCCTAGCTGCACCGGAACTTGCGGCCCGCCCCGCAGCACGGCGTTCTTCACCGTGGCTTGCAGATCTACCTGGAACGGGTCGCCGAACTCGTAGGCCTTGGTCTCGCCCAGCAGATCGCCGTTGGTTCCCCGGGTGTCCATCTGATGACCGCCGATGCGGTCTTTCTTGAGGTGGGTGAAGACTTCCTTGAGGGCCTTTTGCCCGATGCGCCGGATGCCGCGGGCGGTCAGTTCGGTCTTATCGCCGCCGGTGATGTAGCCGGCTTCTTCCAGCAGCTTGCGGAGGTTTTCCAGTTCGTCCCAGACGCGGCGTGCGTCGTCGCCCAGCAGTTCGGCCAGCTTGTCCGGGTCAATGTCGCTCAGGTCTCCGGTGCGAATGGCTTCCTGAAGCGCCTCTTCCAACTGGTCGAGCTGCTGGAGATCGCGCATCATCTGCATCGCCTGTTCCATAGTCAGGCTGTCGTCGCCGAGGAAGGGATACTGGCGGCGCATATCTTCCATGGGCATTAACTGTTCCATGAGACTAGCGAACTGGGCCATTTCGCGTTGCGTCTCCGGGTCAAGGGCCTGAGCGAGAGCGTCCTCCATTTCGCGCCGCGCTTCCGGCGACATACTTTCCAGCATCGACTGCATCTGCGCCAACTGCTGTTGCAGCATATCCATCAGCTCGTCGAAGCTCTGCGGGGGATTGGGGCCGAACATTGCCCCCCACTTATCCATGAAGCCGTCGAAGTCCGGCTCGCGGCCCTGCAGCTTGTCCTGCATCATCTGGTTAAGGTCCCGCATCATCTCGCGGGTGGCGGCCATGTCTTCCGGGGACATATTTTGTATTTGCTGCTGCATCTGCTGGGATATATTCTGGGCCATCTGGCTCTTCAGCATATCCAGCAATTCTTGGAACTTCTGCTGCGCCTCCGGGTCGATGAAGTCATACTCCATCAACTCTTTTAGCTGACTGCCGACGCCTTCAGGGAGGTTGTCCAAGCGTTCCAGGTTGCGGTTGGCCCGCTGCTCCAGCAGGTTGTAGAGGGCTTCCTGCTGGGCGCGTTCGTCTTCGGGAGCGTCTTCCACCTGCTGACGCGCATCATCCAGGCGGTTTTGGATGCCCTGCCGCTCGGTTTCGATTATGTCGTCAAGCCGTTCCTTGAGGTCATCCAGCACCGAGTCCATATTGTGCTGCTGCATCTGCTGGCGGCGGCGGTCCTTGAGCTGCTCCATAAGCTGGCGCAGGCCGGGCATCTGCTGGCCGTCGCGGTTCTGCATTCCTTGCCGCAGCAGGTCGCGGAGGGCCTGCATCACGTCGCCCTTGTTGAGGATGTCCTCCGAGAGCAGATCCATAAGCTCTTCGGCATCAATGTCAAAGATATTCTGGGTGCCGTCCCACCGGGAATAGCGGTAAGTCCGAAAGAGCATGACGTCCCCCACAATGGCGACATAGGTCTGGCGATATAAAGCTGACGATGCGGCGATAATACGCGCCCCCGGTGGCAATGGCAACCAGAGGGGGACGCCCTCACCCCAGCCCTCTTCCAGAGAGAGGGGATATTAAATTACCTTCGCGCCCAGCACACGCTGGCAATGCGACAAGGCCCAGCGGTGGGCTTCCGGGTCGGGGCCGGAAACGCAGTCGGAATACACCTCCACCGCGTAGTCGCGGTTGCGGGCGTCGGAGACGGTATGCAGCACGCATACGTTGGTGGCGACGCCGCAGACGAGCAGCTTTTCCGGGGCGAGCTGCGTCAGCAGGCCGGCTAGGGAAGTGTTGAAGAAACCACTGTACCGCTTCTTGGGGATGATGTTGCCGCTGGTGACAAACTCCGACAACTCCGGGATAACTTCGGTCTCTTCGGTGCCAATCACACAGTGGACCGGAAACACCTGAAACTCCAGGTCGTCAGGGTCGTGGTTGTCGGCCAAAAACCATACTTCGGCCCCGGCGGCCTGTTCCTGGGAGATCAGGCGGTGGACGTTGGGGATTATCTGCCGGGACTCCGCGTGATAGAGGTTGTAGCCCGGTTCCAAGAACCCCTTGAGCATATCCACCACCAGAACGACATTGCTCATAACGGCCTCCCGTGTTGCTGTGGGATTGTGGAGGTTAGTATCGCGCAGGGGGTTGGGGTGGGGCAAGGCAAAAGGCCGATGTGGGATTACTTCCCCAGTGAGAAAATGGGGCGGTCTTCAGTTAGGCGACTCTGCATCCGGGTCGAAAGGCTGCCCGTCCACCAGCACTTGCTTGATGATGGCGTTGCCGTCGGCGTCTAGCTTGACCACTACCTTTACGTCCTGCGCGCCTTCGATGATGTGGCCGGTTCCTTCGGGGACGAAGTAGGTTCCGATGCCAAAGTCGAGATGCTTCGGGCGGTCAATCCGGCCTTTGATGAACACCTGCCCGCCCTCCGGCTTGCGGTGCCCATGCTGCGGGTTATCCCACCCCCCTCCATCTCCGGGAGATGGGGTAACGTAGATGGTTTCGCCTACTTCCGCCTCACGCAGATAGTACGGCAGGGTGGCGATTTCGTAGTCGAGGATGGCGTAGTCGCCCTGAAGCAGCGAGCGCGGGTCTATCGGGACCGTTTGCAGCACTACCTCAGTCCCGGTGCGCAGGGCAGTTTCCTTGACCGCGATAAAGCCAATCAGGAAGACCAGTTGCCCGGCGACCACAATCCAGAAGGCGATACGTGTCCAGGGCTTCATCGCTGTGCGTCCCCGGCCCGCATGGCGTCCAGCATCTTGCGGCGGCCCCGCTCCAGCAGGAAGCCCCCGGCCAGCAGTATCACGCCGGCGCCCACGAACACCAGTGAGCGGTCGAAGAGGCTGGGCGAATACTCGAAGTAGCGGGTGATTACGAACAGCGCGATCAGGCCCAGCGACAGGTTGACCCGTCCTTCTTGCTCCTGCAGGTATCCCGAGACCATTAGTCCCAGGACTGACAACGCGAATAAGACGTTGAACACGATGGTGTAGAGCGCTTCCTCTTCCACCGGAACCCGCACCACTACGTGGGCAGCCACCAGCAGAACCACGGTGGACGCGGCTTCTACGTAATCCACTACCGGCCGGCCGCCGCGCCGGACCCTCAGCCACGTCACCCCGGCCAGCAGCGCGACGGTGACGGCAGCAGCGCCGTAGGTCAGGCTCCAGTAGCGGTAATCCAGGCCGCTGAAGCCGCTCCCGTCCTCGTGAAGTTCGTGAAAGGTCAGCAGGTAAAGCGCTCCAAAGGCAACGAGAAGCCCGATGGCGCTGAACAGCCCGCCAATCGGCTCCCACTCCCCATATAGGTTCTTGACCCTTCCGATGGCGTAAAGCAGCAGCCCCAGCGTCAGGTAGACGGCGACGACCAATAGTGTAGCCTCCTCTTCCGAGACCTGCCCCAGCCAATGCGCCAGACGGAACCCGGCGGCCACCAGAAACAGCACAACAGCCAGAAACGCTACCGGGCGCGACCGGGTGACGTAGGCTAGGGGCAGCACGCCCAGGAACCAGAAGGCGGTGAGGTTGGGATGCTCCACCGGGACGTGGTAAATCTGACCGATGAGATGCACCCCTGCACCGTAGATGATGCAGCCCAGCAGTACCAGCGCGATGCCCACGGCGGCGTAGCCCGCCCGCTGCCAGAGGTAGAAGCCCGCGCCGTAGGCCAGCAAAACACCGGCTCCCAGCACTCCCAGCTTGACACTCCGCGAAATTTCGTCCCAGTTGGCGGCGAAGAACGTGATGATTCCCAGCCCAACCAGCACGGCCCCCAGGATGGACAGCCCGACCACGAGGGCCTGCCTTCTGCGGGCAGTGGCAAAGTCCTGGGAATCCGCCGGGTAGCGGGCCACAATCGCCTGCCCTTGCTCGGCGGTAATCGTCCCGTCCTGCTTCCACGCCTCGACCTCCTGCCGCAGTTGGGACAGGAAGCGATGTTCGGGGCTTCGGTTGGAATCTCCGAAAGGATTTATCATCCTATTCTCAAGCGGGGGTGGCGGAGTCCGCAGGGCATTCCGAGTTCATGGTTTGCATGGCTATAGTTTGAATGGTATGGAAAACTCTCGCCATGCTGGTTTGGCCGGCGAGGGTTTCGCAGAACGCAGGGAAAGCCGGGCTAATCGTCTGCGGCAGGCTCAGGGGTAGCGAAACGGGCGTCGTCGGCCAGCATTTCAGACAGGCCGACCGCCTCGAAACAGTCCTGCAGGCTAGCCATGTTTTCCAGCAGGTGAGCCGTGGTGCCTTGCTCCTTGAGGATGGCCAGGGTCTGGCGGACGGCCTGCGTTGCCGACAGCAGGGCGCTGGCGGGGAAGATCACTATCTTGAAACCCAGCCGCTCCAACTCTTGGGCCGAGAGAAGCGGCGATTTGCCGGTTTCGACGTAGTTGTAGAGCAGCGGAACGTCAAGCTCCCGGCCCGCGCGCTCCACCTCTTCGGGCGTTCGCAGCGCTTCGACGAACAGCGCGTCGGCTCCGGCTTTGACATACTCCTCACAGCGGCGCATTGAATCGTCCCAGCCGGTGACTGCCAGGGCGTCGGTGCGGACGATGATGGTGAAATCATCATCAGTGCGCGCGTCCACCGCCGCGTGAATCTTCTGGGTCATGTCGGCTATGGGGATGACGCGCTTGTCGTCCAGGTGTCCGCAGCGCTTGGGAAAGTCCTGGTCTTCCAGGTGCAGGGCCGCGACGCCGCTGCGCTCGTATTGCCGGACGGTGCGGCGCACGTTCAGCACGCCCCCGTAGCCGGTGTCGGCGTCGGCGATGACCGGAATGTCAACAACGGACGCAATGGAGGAGGCGTTGTCCAGCATCTCGGTCATGGTAGCCAACGCTAGGTCGGGGTAGCCCAGACGCGCCACCGAGGTCCCAGCCCCGGTCATGTAGACGGCGGGAAATCCAGCAGTCTCAATCAATTTGGCGGTAAGGCAATCGTAGGCTCCTGGCGCCATGATGATGCCCGGACGCTCCAAGAGCTGACGGAATTTTGTGGTGGCGCGCATAGCATCCTCCCAAAATTGCTCCAAAATTGGCCTATCGGCAAGTTCAGGGCCAACGGTTATGCAATCAGGCCGCCGTCTATAGTCAGAACCTGGCCTGTCAGATAGCCGGCGCCCTTGCTGCTCAGGAACAGGATGGTTTCAGCAACGTCTTCGGAGGTGCCGAAGCGGCCCATGGGGATACGCTCCAGTATCTGGTTGCGTTGCTCATCCGTCAGGTCCGCCACCATCCCGGTGGCGATGTAGCCGGGCGCGACGGCGTTGACGGTCACGTTCCGGGACGCCACTTCGCGGGCAACGGCTTTGGTGAACCCTATCAGCCCTGCCTTGGCGGCGGCATAGTTCGCTTGGCCGGGATTTCCCGTCAGCCCGACGACCGACGACATATTGATGACACGCCCGTAGCGCTGCCGAATCAGGTGAGGCATAACGTAGCGAGTGCAGAGGAAGGCGCCTCTCAGGTTGACCTGAAGCACCTCGTCGAAATCAGCGGACGTCATACGCATCAACAGGCGGTCGCGGTGTATTCCGGCGTTGTTGATCAGGATGTCAATTTGCCCAAAGTGCCCGACTACGGCTTTGATAATCTCTTGGGCCTGGGCTTCGTCGGCCACGTTGCCTGCAATCAGAAAGGCGTCCCCGCCGTTCGAGGCGATAGAGTCCTTAACCTCGATGGCGGCGTTCAAGCTGGCATTGTAGTTCAGCGCAACCCTGGCTCCGGCCTGGGCCAACCGGCGGGCGATGACCGCGCCGATGCCCCGGGAGGAGCCGGTTACCAGGGCCACCTGACCTTCTAGGCTGATTCCGCTGATTCCCGGCCTAGTTACCGGCATTGGCCGCCTTCCCCACCCGGCTGGCCCCAGGAGTGTTGATGGCGGCCAGCTCACGCCGCATTATGTCCAGCAACCCAACGTTGACGTAGCGCACAGCAGTGCGAACCGCGCCTTCGACCCCGTTGGCCCGGCAGGAACCGTGGCCGAGAATCACCGGGGCGTTGACCCCGAACAGTGGGCCGCCGCCAACAGTACGCGGGCGGTTGGTTGTTTCCCACAAATCGTTGGCGAGCTGTTCCACTGCTTCCGCGTCCGCCGATCCCGCAAGACGCTCCCGCACAAAGCCGGCCAGCGCGCCGCCCATGCCTTCGGTGAATTTGACCAGGATATTGCCAACGAAGCCGTCGCAGATTATCACGTCGGCCTTGTTGGTGAAGAAGTCCATGCCCTCCACGTTGCCGACGAAGTTAAGATCGCTCTCCTGGAACAGTTGATAGCTCTCCTGCACCTGCCGGTTGCCCTTGGCCGACTCTGCGCCGACGCTGAGCAGACCGATGCGCGGGTTTTCGATCCCCATGTAGGTGTGGGCGAAAGCGGCCCCCAGCACCGCGAAGCTTAGCAGCAGTCCGGGGCGACAGTCGAGGTTGCTGCCGATGTCCACCAGCACAGTGTTGGGGGCTAGTCCTAGAAACGGCCCGCCGAGGCAGGGGCGTTCCAGCCCCTCCATAAGGCCCAGCGACAGTACCGCGCTGGCCATTGAGGCCCCGGTGGAGCCCATGGAGACCATCACGTCGGCTTGTCCTTGCCTGACCAGCTCCGTCGCAACTACCACCGAAGATTGAGGCTTCTGCCGCAACGCCTGAAGCGGATGCTCATCGTCGAATATCTTGCCTTCGGAAGGTATGAGGGTTACCGGCATCCCGGCAGTGTCATACTTGGCGAGTTCACTTTGCACCGGGCCGGGGTCGCCCACCAGCAGCAGTTCGGCGTCGACCGACCGCAGGGCTTGGATTGCTCCCTTGACCGTTTCCACAGGGCCATAGTCGCCGCCCATGGTGTCTACGGCAACCCGCACCAGTCGGGCGTTTTCGGTTCCATTGCGTTGCATCAGGCACCTCTTAGCCGGAGGCCCCGGCGAATGGGGCCGTCGCTACTTCTACTTTAACTGGCCTTAACTGTTGCAGTACCGGTAATCAGGTCTTCGCCGGTGGACTGGTTCCTCAAGCCTACTGCGAAGCTGAGGACTTCGTCGCTTGACTTGGCTGCCCGGCCCCATGTCGCTACCCGGTCGCCGGGGCGGGCCGCGCCCTTGAACCGCACCCGCAACGAGCCGCAGGTAAGCCAGCGCTCGCCCAAGGAGGCGGTCATCATTTCGGATATGAATGCCAGGGTAAGCATACCGTGGGCGATGATGCCGCCGAACCGGGTTCCGGCAGCAAACTCGGCGTCGAGATGCAGCGGGTTGCCGTCGCCGGACGCGGATGCGTAGGCCGCCAGTTGCCCCTGGGTAATGGCGCGAGACACCGCAGGCAAATCGCTGGCGTTACCAGCGCCGGCTTGCGAGGGTTGCCTAGTCTCGCGGTCGGTCGGGGGGGAAGCGGCATCGGCGACCATGACAGTGCTCTTGCCGGTCAGCGCCGGAGCGCCGGAGGCAATCTCCAAAGCGCAGGAGGCGGTGATGAACTTCAGCCCGGCGCGCTGACGGGGACGCTCAAGGGTGGCAACTGCTCGCAAATCTTGGCCCAAGGATATGGGGGTCAGCGTGTCAACCTCCTGCAGGCTGTGAATGGCCCCGGGAGGCAGCTTCAGTGTCTTTAGCAGCAGGCCGAGGGCTGAGGCGGCGCCAAAAAGCGGAGGGGCGAGGCCGGTATCGCGGTATATGGGCAGTTTGTCGCCCACCGCGCGGAGGTAGTCTTCCACCGGCTTTGCTCCTGCATTGACCCGGCCTATTTCCAACGGTTGCGGCGGAGCGCCACCGGTTTCGGTCGCCATCGGTACGGCCCCCACAGTTCGCAAGCGCCCCTGCCTGCCGTTTGCGACCCGTCAGATTCAGGCGATACGCAAAATACCTATGAGAGTATACATACGCGCAACTATGGCGGGCAACAATATGTAAAGTGGACTATGACGGATTTATCCGTCTTTTCCGCCAGCCGGGTCACTCAGCAAGTCCGGGTCACGCGGGTCACTCCGGGAATCCGAAAGCCTCGGCGGCCAGCCCAACGATGTGCTCCCCGATGGCAAGGGACGATGTTGCGCCGGGAGACGGGGCGTTCAGGACGTGTACCGCTTCACGCCCGCGCAAAATGTTGAAGTCGTCCAGCAGCGCGCCATTGCTTGCCACGGCCTGAGCGCGGACTCCCGAACCGCCGGGGGCCAGGTCTTCCTCCCGGATTTCCGGCAGCAGGCGTTGCAGGTCGCGCAGGAAGATGCCCTTGCTGTAGGAGCGGCGCATCTCGCTCAGCCCGGTGCGCCAGTGTTTCGCCGTCATCTTCCAGAATCCCGGATACGACAGCGTTCCGAAAGTCTCCTCCAGATTAAGGTCCCGCTTGCGGTATCCCTCGCGGCCCAGGGCCAGCACCGCGTTGGGGCCAGCCTCCACGCCGCCCTGGATGTTGCGGGTGTAATGGACTCCCAAGAAAGGAAAGCGGGGGTCAGGCACCGGGTATATCAGCCCGGACACCAAATGATGTCTTTCCGGACGGAGGGTATAATACTCGCCCCGGAAGGGAATTATGCGAACGTCCACCCGGTCTTCGATCATGGCAGCGACGCGGTCGGCGTAAAGTCCGGCGCAGTTGATGATATGCCCGGCGCGTACGGTTCCTTTGGGCGTTTCTATGGCAAGCGCGCCGCCGTCCCGCGTTATGCTCCGCACCGGCGTCTCAGTGAAAACGTCCCCGCCGGCGTGGACGAAGCGGGTGGCGTAGACCTGGGCCACTTTGGGGTAGTTGGCAATGCCTGTTCCGGGGGCCCAAAGCGCCTTGATGCCAGCGGCATGGGGTTCGATTTCCCGTAGCCGCTCCGGGCCGATGATTTCCAGCCCTTCAACACCGTTGGCTACTCCCCGTTCATACAGGTTGTCCAAGCGGCCCAATTCCGACTCGTCCGTGGCTACGATAACCTTGCCGCAACGTTCGTATTCGATTTCGTTTTCGTCACAAAATTGCAGGAGCTTTTGCACTCCGGCGACACAGAAGTTGGCCTTGTGGGAGCCGGGGCGGTAGTAGATGCCGGAGTGGATGACGCCGCTGTTGTGGCCGGTCTGATGCGTTGCCAGTTCGGATTCTTTTTCCAGAACGGCTACCCGCAGCCTCGGAAATCTCTGGTTAAGGTGCATGGCGGTCGATAGCCCGATGATGCCCCCGCCGACAATGGCGACGTCATAGAGTTGCCGTTCCATAAAAGCGCTCCCCACAGTCGGCTGAGGTGTATATGGCCAGCGGTCGCGCTGGTTGGTTAAGGGTAGTCGGCTATGGGCGATGGGTCAAGGAACGGCCCGCGCCGCGCAGGGCCATGCTATACTTTACCGGCGTGGCGAATTCCGCCTCAGCGCCGCTAAATACGTACGGGAGGGGATATGCACTTCGGCATATTTATGGAGTTCGGCAGCCGCCCTGGGGTTTCGGAGGCCGAGTCTTTTCAGGAAGGATTTCGACTCGTAGACGCCGCCGAAGGCATGGGCCTTGATGGCGTATGGCTGGCCGAATTGCACTTCAACCCCGTGCGCTCGGTACTGTCGTCGCCCATCGTCGTTGCCAGCTCAATCGCCACGCGCACCCAGAGGCTCCGCATCGGCATGGCGGTCCACGTACTGCCGTTGAACAACCCGCTTCGCATTGCCGAAGAAGTTGCCACGGTTGACCAGATTAGTGGAGGCCGGTTCGAGTTCGGCGTGGGACGCAGCGGTTTCGCCCGTTCCTACGACCTATACGGCATCCCCTACGTGGAGAGCCGCGAGCGTTTCCGGGAGGCTCTGGACATCATCCTGCAAGCATGGAAGGGCGAGCCGTTTTCCTATGAAGGCGACTTCTACAGCTTTGAGGGCGCGACGGTCTCGCCGCGGCCGCATCAGCAGCCTCATCCGCCATTGCGCATCGCCGCCACTACCGTCGAGACCTTCCCGCGCCTGGGCCGGGAGGGGCACCCGATTTTCGTCGGCCTGCGCGGTATGGACATCCCCGAACTGCGGGGCAACCTCAAGGAATACCGCAAGGCCTGGCACGAAGCGGGACACGAAGGCAACGGCGATGTGTCGCTGCGTATCCCGGTCTACGCCGGCGAATCCGAAGAGGCGGCGTTGGACGAACCGCGCGACAGCATCAATGCCTACTTCAACCGTATGGGTTCGTTGCTGCGCGACTCTGCCGGCCGCACCGGAACCGAAGCGGGAGACCAGCGGCAAGGCCGCGCTGACCGGCTGGCCACCATGTCCTATGAAGAGATGCTGCAAACAAAAGTGGCTTTCGGCACCGGCGAGAGCCTAGTGGATCGCTTCGCCGAACTCAAGGAAGAGTTGGGGCTGGACGGTGTGGTGGCCGAACTGAACGCCGGCGGCCTCATTCCTGAAGACGCGGTCGCCCGCAGCCTTCGCATCATTACCGGCCAGGTAATGCCGTCTTTCAAGTAATTGGTCACCCCCAAGCTCCCTCTCCCTCAGTGAGAAAGTCAGGGTGCAGGAAAACCGGAAAAGAGAGTTGCCATTATGAGAGTCGCAGTTCTTGACGACTACCAAAGCGTTGCTGAAAGCATAGGCGACTGGTCTCAGTTGCCGGCCGGAACTGAGGTCACGTTTTTCAGCGACCACATGGACAGCGAAGACGTCTTAGCGGAACGGCTGGCCGGTTTCGACGTGGTGATGGGAATGCGGGAGCGCACGCCCTTCCAACGCTCGCTGCTGGAAAGGCTGCCCAACCTGCGCCTGCTGGTCACCACCGGACGGCGCAACGCATCCTTCGACATCGAGGCTACTTCCGATCTGGGCATTGCGGTATGCGGCACCAACGGAGCGGGCGAGGGGCCTACCGAGCTAACTTGGGGCCTGATAATCGCGCTGCTGCGGCAGATTCCCTTGGAAGACCGGCTGTCGCGGGAAGGCAGGTGGGGAAGCACCGTCGGCGTTGGACTAAAGGGTAAGACCATCGGGTTGCTGGGACTGGGGCATATCGGCTCGCTGGTGGCGAGGGTGGCCAACGCCTTCGATATGAACGTCATCGCCTGGAGCCAGAACCTCACCGCCGAGCGCGCCCGCGAGTGCGGCGCGGCGCTGGTGGACAAGGACGCGCTGTTCCGCGATTCCGACATCGTTTCGGTCCACGTGGTGCTGAGCGAGCGCTCCCGCGGACTCGTTGGTGCCCGTGAACTGGCCTTGATGAAGTCGACGGCCTACCTCGTCAACATCTCCCGCGGCCCCATCGTAGACGAGGCGGCGCTGGTCGACGCCCTGCAACGCAAGGCCATCGCCGGGGCGGCTCTGGACACGTTCGACGTGGAGCCGCTGCCCGAGAACCATCCCCTGCTGCAACTGGACAACACGCTCATCTGCCCGCATCTGGGCTACGTGACCGACGACTCCTACGACGCGATGTACGCCGGCGTCATAGAGGACATACGAGCCTTCGCCAGCGGCGAGCCGGTGCGGATGATAAACGAGGAAGTGCTAACCGCCCCGCAGTTTCGGGGCTATCAGTAACTCAAACCCGATATAGTTCCCTCTCATTGGGGAGAGGGATAAGGTGAGAGGGAATCCCAACAGCCCGGCGGCCCGGCAACATCAGGAGAAGCACACAGATGAAAGCAGTACGCATCCACGAATTCGGCGGCCTCGAGGTACTTAAATGGGAGGACGCACCCGACCCGGAGCCGCGCCCCCATCAGGTGTTGATTAAGGTGGAAGCCGCGGGCGTGAATTATGCCGACCTGATGCGCCGGGGCGGCAACTACCCCGGCCCCGACCTGCCCTCGTCGCTGGGGCTGGAAGCGGCGGGAACGGTGGTGGAGATAGGCTCGGAAGTGACCGGCCTTTCGATTGGGCAGCAGGTGATGGCGATGGGGCCGGGCGGTCAGGCCGAACTGGTGGCGGTCAATGGCAGCTTCGTCTTTCCTTACCCCGAAACCGTTGATCCGGTGCAAGCCGGCGGTATGCCCATCGTGTTCCTGACGGCCTATCATCTGCTGAAGACCCGCGGGCAACTGGAGCCGGGACATACCGTGCTGGTGCAGGCCGGGGCGTCGGGCGTCGGAACCGTGGCGATACAGTTCGCCAAGGCCTGGGGCGCCCGGGTTATCGCCACCGCCTCCACGCAGGAGAAGCTGGACCTGTGCCGCTCGCTCGGTGCGGATGAGACAATCAACTACACCGAGCGGGACTTCGAGGAAATCGTCAACGAGCAGACCGGCGGCAACGGCGTTGAGCTGATTCTCGAGTGCGTGGGCGGGCCGGTGCTGGAAAAGAGCCTGCGCTGCGTCGCTTCCTACGGGCGGATGATCACCTACGGAAACGCCTCCGGCACTCCGGCCAGCCTTCCCGCGGGCGAAATCTTCGCGGCCAACCGCACGGTTATCGGCTTCAGCATCGGTCGCTCGCCGCAAGGCAGGCTGGACCATCAGGCCGCCATGTCGGAGATCTTTCCTCTGCTGGCCGACGGCAAGGCCCGCTTGGTGGTTGACCAGGTTCTTCCCATGCCCGAGGTAGCCACCGCCCACCAGCACCTGGCAAGCCGAGGCACCAGAGGCAAGGTCATACTGACGCCGTAGACATCACTGCGCCCTGGACCGGCTTTCGCAGTCCGGGCGGCGACCGGAGGGGATATGCCAGCACGGATTTGGGCCGTTGGCTTGATGATTGCCATGCTTCTGACGGTGGCCGGGCTGGTCGCTTGTGGCTCCACTGCAACCGGTACCGACACCGAGAGGAGTTCCGGCGCGGCTGGCGCCGGCGCGACGACCGCCGCGTCGGCGCCGGCGCAACGTTCCGCCGCCGCTACCGCGGCTCCCGCTGCTACTGCTGCTGCGCAGGCAATGTCGGAACGTGAGCGGGTAGTGAATGTCGGGGAGGAAAGTTCCGGCGATGGGTCGGCGGGCTTTTTTCAGAACGCCCCTTTGACAGACGAGGCGCAAACCAGCATTGTGCCACAGAACCGCGTTATCGTGCGGACGGTGGACATGGGTATCATCGTCCTCAACGTAGCCGGGTCTACCGATGAAATTGTCGGGATGACGCGACGCTACGGCGGATGGGTGGTGAGCTCGGACCGCAGCCGCAAGCACCAGGCCAGCCTTTCCGTTCGCGTCCCGGCGGAGTCTCTGGATGAGTTTGTTCTGGCGCTCAGGCAAGCGTCAGACAAGGTTGAGTACGAGACTTCCAACAGCCAGGACGTAACCGACGAATTCGTGGACAACCAGGCCCGCCTGAACGGACTGCGCAGCACCGAGGCGCGCCTGCTGGTATTCCTGGAACAGGCCGTGAACATTGAAGAGGCGCTGAACGTACAGGCGGAGCTGGCCAGGATCCAGTTGGAAATGGAAGAGATACAGGGCAGGCTCCGGTTCCTGTCTGAAACGGCTGCCTATTCTCTGGTCAACCTGACGATGACAACCAAACCGGGCGAGATGACGGTGGAAATTGGCGAAGACGGAACCTTCCGCGCCGGCCTGCACAACGTGTTCCGGGCCACTTTCCGGCCAC
This sequence comes from Dehalococcoidia bacterium, assembly GCA_965249065.1. Taxonomy (GTDB): domain Bacteria; phylum Chloroflexota; class Dehalococcoidia; order Lucifugimonadales; family UBA3495; genus VXOI01. Next base: position 1,055,552 of record CBDFLG010000002.1, read on the forward strand.
CGGAGGGCGTAGACGAGTTCAAGTTCACTTGGGACTTCGGCGACGGCTCCCCGCTGGTGGAAGGCACCCAGACCGCACCCACCACTAGCGCAGGCGAGCGGGTCACTGCTACCGTCTCCCATGCCTACACCAACGTGGAGCAGTCTCCCTACATTGTCCAGATGAATATCAGCGGCATTGGCGACGCGGGGTTGTTCCTGGGTACGGACACCTTGATTGCCACGGTCACCGCGATCCCGGGCATCGAGGTCTTCGCCGGTGAGGACCGGGTGGTGGACGAAGGCGACGAAATGGAATACAGCGGCTCTTTCACTCGCCCGGAGAGCCTTTGGAATTTCAGATACCGCTGGGATTTCGGAGATGGCTCGGCAACCATCTTTGAAGTGCCGGAGGAAGGTGAGACCAGGGCCGTGGCGCTCCATACTTTCCCTGACTATCGGCCCGATCCTTATGGGGTAGTTCTGACCGTCATCGCTCAGAGCGAGGCGGGCGAAATACGCGGCTCCAGCACATTCACCGTGCGGGTCAACGATGTGAAGGGATTCATCGTCGCCGGATGGGACATCGGCAACACAACCAGATCAGCGATACGCGCCCTGTCTGTCATCGGACAAGTCCTGCTGACGATTCTGATATGGGTGGGCGTATTCAGTCCGGTATGGCTGGCGGTGCTGGCAGCTATAATCCTGTTTACTCGTCTGAAACGCCGGTTCGGATGGGGGCTTGAAGACAGAACCATTTCAGCGCCGTGGCAGTCTTCCCGTAGCGATGCCGGCGGCGGGACGGTGACGGCGGGCGGGCCGCCGCCACCCGCAGAGCCAGTCGTAGAACCGGCCGCGGGTCCAGTTGCAGACCGGGAGGAGAGCCCGGAGGAAGGCTCTCCGGCGCCGGAGGTTCAGGAGGAGCCCTCCAATCCCTGCGCCCAATGCGGGCGGGATATTCCTGCCACTGACATCCACGGGCGGCCACCCCAGTACTGTCCCCACTGCGGCGCAGAGTCTCCGTCCCCTGACGTTGAAGGAGAGCCGCAACCCAACGCTTAACCTGGAGGTTCGTTTATGTCTCGCGCCCGTGAGCTGTTTCGTGAGGTGCTCTCCCGGCCGTCCTGCACCCTGGCGGCCAACATCTTCGACCCGCTGTCGGCCCGCATCGCCAATATGCTGGGCTACGAAGTCTGTGTGCTGTCCGGCTCGGTGGGCAAGGTGGCAAACCTGGGAGTGCCGGACATCGTGCTTTCCAATATGTCCGACGTGGTGGACCACTGCCGCCGCATCACCCGAATCGCCGACGTCACGCTGATGGTTGACGCCGAGGATGGCTTCGGCAACGCCGTGAACGTCGTACGAACGGTGCGGGAGATGGAAGCCGCGGGCGTGGCCGGCATCGAAATCGAGGACAACTTTGTGCCGCGCCGGTTCAACGTAGCCGACCCCGGTCTGGTCTCCACCGAAGAGCAGGTGGGCAAGCTGGAAGCGGCGGTGGCGGCCCGCACCGACCCCACTACTGTAATCGTGGCGCGCACCGCCGCGCTGGGGTTAGTTCCGCTGGACGAGGCCCTGGAGCGCATCCGCGCCTACTCCCAGACTGGCGCCGAAGCCCTGATGCTGACCGGGTCCCGCAGCCGCGAGCAAATCGAGGCGGTGCATCAGGTCACGTCCTTGCCCCTCTGCGTCCTCAGCCCGCCCGCCGATGCCCGCAACGACGACGCATTTCTGGCCGCCAACGGCGTCCGCATCCTGATGCTGGGCAACCCCACCTTCGCCGTGGCAGTCCAGGCCATCTACGACAGCCTGAAGCACCTGAAGGACGGCGGCTCGCTGGAAGACCTCGCCGACCGCCAAGCCGCGCCGGAGCTGCTGCGCCAAGTCAACCGCACGGACGAGTTCATGGCGTTGCAAGAGCGGTATCTGCGGGAGTAGCAGGTGAAATGAGCCCGCGAAAGGTTCGTCTCCCGAAATGGAGAGACCATAAGTGAAAGCGATATAACTAATGGTTGGATTGATTAACGACAAACTTTCTCACGCGCGAGAATTGCTGCAGGCTGCTCGAATTGAGTTTTCTCAAGCTGAAGATGCTAAAGGAAGGCAGGCTGTTATCGGCCTCCGCAATTCATGCGGCAAGGGTTGGTTGGCTGCATTAGAAGCTACCAACGGCTACTTTCTCATGCAGGGTGTACCTGAATCGGAATTGCCCGACAACGATAGAGGCAGGAAGTATTTTGTGGGCCGGTACATGGACCGCGATTTGAGAAGGGCCTACATTGATATGCGGCAAACGTTCCACATTGACGGATACTACGACGGCATCGTCGAGTTCGATGATATGCCGCGCTATCTTGATGAGCTGGAAGAGTTCATCGAAATCATAGAATCCTCCGGCAGCAACGGCACTATCGGATGATACCCGGCTAAGTCGCGCCGCAAGTAGCCTCCACAACCAAACTTAAGCTGCAACTGTCCAACTGTTGTCACGACGTGGCTACCCGCCGCGCAGGAAGTTCAGCACGTGCGAGGCGTACTCCTCCGGCTTCTCGAAGGGGACCCAGTGGCCGCAGTTGTTGAGCAGCACCAGGCGGGAGTCGGCTAGGTTGTTTAGGGCAGCGATTCCGATTTCGAAGACGCACATTCGGTCGTAGCGGCCCCAGATTATCAGGCTGGGCGCGATTATGTTAGGCAGGTCTACGCCGTGATCGTAGGGGACGCTGACCGAGTTGGCATCGGCTTCGATGTGGGCCGGATTGCCGGTGTAGTTGTTGTGGATGTAGTCCACCAGCTCATCGGTGACCAGCGCATTGTCGTCTATGTGGGTCCGCAGGTAGCGACGGACGTTCTCGCGGGTGGGATTGTCGCGCACCTCGCGGGTTATCAGGCTGCCCTCGGAGGGGCGGTTGCCCATCAGGTAGAGGTCGCCGCCAGTGCGGATGTGACAGGCGCCGAACACCAGCTTGTCCACCCGCTGCGGCTCCTTCATCGCCAGCACCATCGCCGACTGCCCGCCCTGCGAGTTGCCTAGCAAGTGGGCCTTTTCGATGCCCAGTGCGTCCATCAGGCCCAGGGCGGTGCGGGCCTGGAGGTTGTGCAGCGGTTCGTTGTAGACCACCGGCCCGGTGCGCCCGAAGTTGGGCAAGTCCATAACGATGCAACGGTAATGCTCGGCGAAGGCCGGCAGCACCTTATGGAACGTTATCCAGCCGGTGGTGCCGGGGCCGTAGGAATGCAGCATGACCACCGGGTCGCCCTCGCCAACGTCGTGATAATGCACGGGCATATCGCCTACCATAGTGGTCTTGCTGGTTGACTCTTCGGTAAAAGCCGCGGTGGTCATTTCAGCTACGCTCCGGCAGTTGTCGGTTGTGGGTCACCCGCCCTGTCCGTTCATCCTTCGACAAGCTCAGGACGAACGGTTGGGGCTGCTTTGTGGATACATGGCATACGCGCCCGGTCCAGACAAGTGGAGTGGAAGCGGGTATCAGGCCACAGGCGCTTCCTGGAAGTGGGGCATGACTTCGGTGGCGAACAGCTCGATGGAACGCATCACCTTCTCATGGGGCAGCCCGGCGAAGCCGAAGTTGCCGAACACGTGATTGATGCCCGCATCCTGGGTCTGCTTTAGCCGCTCGGCAACCACCTCGGGCGTGCCGCGAAGGGGAGGCAATCCGGCGTGGCCCACGTCGTCGCGGCGGTCGCGGTCCCGCTGCCGGTTGGCCCAATGCTCGTAGCCCTTGGCGACGTTGCCGTTCTTGTCCACCGGCATACCGATGGGCGCGCCGTTGCTGCCGACGGAGCGCAGGATTCGGGACGAGAAGTCCTCGAGGCCGATGGGGTCGCGTTCGGCTTCTTCCATGGTCGGGGCGACATAGATGGACTTGGACATCGGCGGGTCGAGGTGAGCGTGGGGGTGGCCGTATTCGTCCATCTTGTCGCGCCACAACTGGATAACCTGGGGGGCCTGGCCGAGGATGTCGGTGGGGCCGCCGGCGATGACCTGAATCCGGCGGCTGGCGGCAAAGTCAATGCTGGCCGGGCTGGTGCTGACGGCCTGGAACAGGGGCGGATAGGGCTTCTGCACCGGCTTGGGCAACACCCAAAGGTTGTCCACATTGGTGTACTTGCCGTGATAGGTCAGCCGCTCTTCGGTCCACGCCTTGATGATGACGTCGACCGATTCCTGGAAACGCTCGCGGCTGGTGTCGATATCCACGCCCACGCCGTCAAACTCTTGCTGCTGATAGCCCGCGCCGATGCCGAAGTTGATGCGGCCGCCGCTGATGATGTCCAGCATAGCCACTTCTTCGGCCACCAGCACCGGATTATGCAAAGGCAGGACGATGACCGCCGTACCGATGCGAATGTTCTTGGTGCGCCCGGCGACGGCTCCCAAGAACGACCATATTCCCGACAGCAGCCCGTGGCGCGAGAAGCGATGCTCCCCCAGCCACGCTTCTTCGATGCCAAGCCGGTCGGCGTATTCGATTTGCTCCAGCGCGTCGGTCAACGCTTGTTGCTGGGTAAAGTCTTCGTGGTATGGGACGATGGTAAAGATTCCGAACTTCATGCGGATTCTCCCGCCTCTGCCGTATTCGATTTAACCCTACTCTACTACACCGATAGACAGAATGCACCGGATGATTGATACTGTTGACAAAGCCTATATTCCACCTCTCGCGGGGGTGCTGCAATGGTTGCCGTTAGCCGGAAGCATCAGGTTATTGACCTCGAAACGGGGCAGCTTGACCGGGGTATTTTCATTGACCCCGACATCTATGCCGAGGAGCAGGAGAAGGTCTTCGGGCGGGCTTGGCTGATGATCGGCCACGAATCGCTGGTGCCGAAGCCCAACGACTTCTTCCACACCTACATGGGCGAAGAGCCGGTCATCCTTTGCCGCGACGGGCGGGGCAACCTGCGTGCCTTCCTCAACATGTGTCGGCACCGGGGCAACCGCATCGTTCGCACCGACGCCGGGAACTCCCGCAACTTCGCCTGCGCCTACCACGGCTGGACCTTCTCCAACCAGGGCGAACTGGAATACCTGCCCGGCGAAGAGGAAGCATACTACGGCGCGCTGGACCGCGATGGCCTGCATCTGGTTGAAGCACGGCTGGACACCTACGCCGGCATCGTATTCGCCACTTGGGATCATAACGCCCCCAGCCTCGATGATTACTTGGGCGATGCCCGCTGGCTGCTGGATGTCAGCTTCAACCGGCTGGACAGCGGCACGGAGGCCCTCGGCCCCATCAAGTGGCTGGAGCCGGTGAACTGGAAGACGGCAGTGGACAACTGTTCCGACAACTACCACGTCCCCACGACTCACCTGTCCACCATCATCGTGCAGGGGCGGCATCGCGGCATCCCCCGGCTGACCCACGAGCAACAGTTCCAGTCGGAGAGCAAGCACCTGTTCGTCAACGGCCACTCGCTGACTATGCGGTTTCTGGAGCGCGCCGACCAAGCGCGGCAGGCCCACGGCATAACCGCCGAAAACCGCGAGGCGTTCGAGGAATACTACCGGCAAACGTTGGCCGAGTCAGAGCGGCGGCTGGGCAGCCTGCGCGCCCGGCGGCTGCAACTGGGCAACCACAGCCTGTTTCCCAACGGCGTCTTGGGGTTGCGGCTGGCCCATCCCCGCGGCCCGCTGCAAACCGAGTTCTGGCACTTCGCGGTGCTGGAAAAGGATATGCCCGAAGAGCTGAAAACGGCCCTGCGCCGGGGCAGCGCCAACTACAACGGCGTCAACGGCATATTCGAGCAGGACGATATGGACAACTGGCGCGCCGTCACCAATTCGGCCCTAAGCCGCCTCGGCCGCAAGTACACTCAGAACCTCTCAATGGGAGTTGGCCACTCCCGTCGGCATCCCGACTATCCGGGCGTTGTATCGGAACGCTACACCTCGGAAAGCAACCAGCGGCTTTTCTACCAACGCTGGGAGCATTTTATGAACGCCGACAGTTGGGACGACATCCCGCTGGAGCCGAAGGTCATGGATTACGAGGGCACGGCGACCTTGCGCGGTTAGGTGGCCTGGCGGGGGACGCCCTCACCCTAACCCTCTCCTGGAGGGAGAGGGGGCTGATCGACGGGCCACTTTCCAATAGGAAAGTGAACCGGCAGGAGCGCGAGATACATGGCTACCGAAACGCAGACCGGCACGGTTTCGCGGCTGGAACTCTGGCATGACCTGATGCAGTTCTACATCCAAGAAGCCTGGATCCTAGACGAACGCCGCTTCCGGGAGTGGCTGGACTTGTTCACCGACGACGTGTTTTATTTCATGCCGCGCCGGTTGAACGTCCACCGCAACGAGTTGGAGCGAGAGCTTACGCCCGTCGGCGACCTGGCGATTTTCGAGGACGACAAGACCTACTTGACCATGCGGGTGGAACGTCTGGAAACGGGCATGGCCTGGGCCGAAGACCCTCCGTCGCGCACCCGCCATCTGGTCGGCAATCTGGTGGTAGAGCCCCAGCCCGGCGGGGAGGTCAAGGCGAAGACGGCCTTCATACTCTACCGCTCGCACCACGAGACCGAGGAAAACGTCTTCGCTGGTTACCGCGAGGACCTGTTGCGCCCAGTGGACGGAGACTGGAAGATAGCCCGCCGTACGATTGTGCTGGACTCCAACGTCATCTTGGCCAAGAACCTGAGCGTGTTTTTCTAAGGGAAGGCGGCGTCGGTAATATCCGCCCGTCTGTGGGGATAAAGAAGAGGGGCGACCATCTGGCCGCCCCTCTTCGCGTTGCCGTGAAGGAGCACGTGGACTTGCTCCTGCCGTTGCGTTGTGTTCGCGGTCTTACTGAGCCTGCGGCCCCATGGTGGTGGGGGCGTCCACAATGCTAAAGCCATTTTCGGCGCTGGCATCGATCACGATTTCCAACCCGACGAAGGGGCCTATCTTTTCGTTGAATACGTCAACGGTATTCTGGCCTTCTTCAGGATACCCCACGCGCTTGAGCCAGTTGGGGATTACCTGGTTGCGGGCGGCTTCCTGGCTCAGGGCCCGGGCTTCGGGGCCGAACTCTACCAGCTCCAAACCGGCTTCAATGTTGCGCGCTACGTTGGTCACGTTTTGGATGGCTGTCAAGCGCAGGGCCTCAAGCTCGTGCTTCGCGCCCTCTTCCAGCAGAATCTGTTGCAGGTCGGCGGGAATGCCGTCCCAAACGTCCTTGTTTACCACGTTGGTAGTGGAGTTGAAGCTGTACAAGCGACCGTTCATGTAGTCGGTCACTTCGTACCACCGCTGCGAGAGGCCGCCGCCGGCGCCGGTTACGCCAGCGTCAAGGATGCCGCGCTCCAAGGCCGTGTAGACCTCGGCAAAGGCCATGGCCTGGGCCTTGGCGCCCATGTAGTTGATCCAGTCGGAAAGCTCGGTGCTGTGGCTGCGGGTCTTGAGGCCTTTGAAGTCTTCGGGGTTCTCCAGTTTGTGCTTGCTGAAGAAGAACTGGTCGTCGCCGGCAATCCAGTTGTGGTAGAGCACGGTGGCGCCGGTCTCGTCCTCAATCACATTCTCGATGTCGTCGAAGATGTTGGTCAGCACCAGGTAGTGCGTCTCGTGGTTGGGCCACAGACCCCATAGGTACTGCACGGCTAGGGTCGGGAACTCGCCGCCGACGTAACCGCCGTAGATTTCCGCCATCGACAGCGTGCCGTCGGCCAGCAGGGACATGGTATCAAACCCGGCCAGACCCAGCTCCGGGAATGAGGTGATTTCAATCTCGACCTGCCCGTTGGTTCGCTCCAGCACATTGGAGGCGAAGTAGGCGTCCATGTGCTTGCACCAGAGCAAGGTGCGATTGATGCAGGCGTGCTGCAGGGTGATTTCCTCGCCCTGGCTTACCAGCTCCGTTGGATTGGTAAGTCCAGCCTTTTCCGGAAGCGACCGGTAGTAATCGGACTCAAAAACCCACTTCTGGTCCAATATGGCGTCAAGGGGAACGTTTCCGTCATCGTCACCCAAGTCGATGCCGTACTGGTCGGTGAATTCGGCAGTTACGGACGGTCCCGACAAGGCTTCCCAGTTGCCGTCTCCGATGTAGATGGTCCCAGGCCCGCCTGCGTGCTCGGCGGCGTAGGCCTTCAGCTCATCGCTGACTTCCCACATGGCATCGCCATCTTCCTCCTCAGCCATGGTGGTGGGTGCCTCTTCCGCCATGGCAGTAGGTTCTTCTTCCGCCATGGCGGTAGGTTCTTCTTCTGCCATGGCGGTGGGTTCTTCTTCCATCATGGCAGTGGGTTCTTCTTCCATCATGGCAGTGGATTCCGATGCCGGAGTGTCGGTGGATGGCACGGAAGTAGCCGCCTCCCCGCATGCCACCAGCAGAGCTACCATCAATACGACGGCAAAGGAAATAATTACCGTGGTTCGCATCTATACCCCTCCTTGATGTTTGGGATATAAGTCTGACGCGCCGCCGCCACAGAGCTTGGCGGGACTCCGAAGTGGAGGGGGCAAACGAATTACGATATGATAGCACAATTTGGACAAATGCATTAATTTTATGTCAAGAATTCGTAAATAATTGCATCCGTTGCGCGGCTAAGACAGACGCCCTCACCCAGAGCCTTTCGATTGTCAGGGAAAATTCCTTCTCCATCCAGATAAAAAGAAGATGGGCGGCCAATTGGCCGCCCCATTCCTTTGCATCGGGTATCGTTGCCGCCCGGCTACTGGGCATGGGGTCCCAGAGTGATGGGGGCGTCAACTACCTTGAAGCCCCGTTCCGAGCCGGGATCCAGTTGGACTTCCAGGCCGACGAAGGGGCCAATCTTGTTGTTGAACACGTCTACCACTTCCTGGCCCTTGTCGGGGTAACCAAGGCGCTCCAGCCAGTTGGGCAGTACGCTCTCGGCACCGGCCTGCTTACTGAGAGCCTGAGCCTCGGGGCCGAACTCCACCAGTTCCAGACCGGCCTCGATGTTACGGGTGATGCCGGTAACGTTGTGGATGGCGGTCAGGCGCAGGGCTTCCAGTTCCTGCTTGGCGCCCTCCTCCAACATTATCTGCTGAATATCCTCGGGAATGTCAGCCCAAACATCTCCGTTGATGACGTTGGTGGTTGAGTTAAAACTGAAGAGCCGCCCGTTCATGTAGTCGGCCACTTCGTAGAATCGTTGTGAGAGGCCAGGGTTGGCGCCGGTGACGGCGGCGTCGATTACCCCGCGCTCCAAGGCAGTGTAGACCTCCACGAAAGCCATGAACTGGGCCGCCGCGCCCATGTGGTTAATCCAGTCGGACAACTCGGCCGAGTGGCTGCGGGTCTTGAGGCCGACGAAGTCCTCGGGGGTCTCCAGCTTCTGGTCGCTGAAGAAGAATTGATCGTCGCCGGCAATCCAGTTGCGCATCAACACCTGGGCGCCCAGCTCATCCTTCAGCACCTTGTCCAGGTCGGGGGCGATGTTGGTCAGCACTTCGTAGTGGGTCTGATGGTCGGGCCACAGTCCCCAGATGTACTGCACGGCTAGGGTGGGGAACTCCCCGCCGACGTAACCGCCATAAATCTCGGTCATGCCCAAGGTGCCGTCCGCCAGTAGGGTAGCGGTGTCGGTGCCGGCCAAGCCGAGCTCGGGGAAGGATGTAATGTTGATCGTTAACTGTCCGCCGGTCCGCTCCTGGACGTTGGGAACGAAGTAAGTGCGCTGGTGCTTGCACCAAAGCAGTTGCCCGTTGATGCAGGTGTGCTGCAGTTCGATATCTTCGCCGGAGGAAGTCAGCGGCGTGGGATCGGTCAGCTTGGCTGTTTCCAGCAATTGCCGGTAGTAGTCAGACTCGAAGACCCACCTGACATCCATAATGGCGTCGAGGGGCACGTTTCCGTCGTCGTCGCCTAGGTCGGTGCCGTAGGTATCCATAAAATCGGAGGCCACGGATGGACCCACCAGAGCCTGGAAGTTGCCGTCGCCAATATAGATGGCGCCGGGGCCGCCGGCGTGTTCAGCAGCGTAGGCCTTCAGCTCGTCGCTGACTCCCATCATGGCCGTCGGCTCTTCTTCCATCATGGCCGTCGGCTCTTCCATCATGGCCGTCGGCTCTTCTTCCATCATGGCGGTGGGAGCCTCAGTAGCTTCCATAGCTTCCATGACTTCGGTGGGTTCAGGCGCAGTTGTAGCCGTAGGCGCCACCGTGGCCGCTTCTCCGCACGCCACCAGCAAGGCCATCATCAATACGATGGCAAAGGACATGATTACCGTGGTTCGCATCTAAACTTCTCCTTGAAATTGTGGATGTGTGCATGACACAACCCCACTGCGGGCTTGACTCGAACACCGCGGCGGGGGCGTCAGCCAGTTTCGGTATAATAGCACAACTTGTCTGAAAACGTTAATGTTATGTAAGGAATCCGCAGGTTATGATGGTGGGTTTCGGTTATATTCGGATATGTTGAAGCAGGCATCCGTTAATTTTAGCGGATTCAATTGCCGATTATCCTGAACTGGCAGACATTTTGACACAGAATCTAGTTGAGAAAATTGCAAAAACAGCAACAAGGGCAGGCTCCAAACCTGCCCTCCGCGGATTATGTCGGCCGGGCTGCCGCCTGGGCAGGCGGCAGCCCCGGCGCGCTACTTCTCATTTGTTGGCGGATTGATGGCATCCCCTCCCGAACTAACCTGCGCATCGAGGGTTACGGGGAGCGCTTCCAGCCCTGGGTGGTTGAGGATGCTTTCGATACAGGCCGCGCTGCCGCCAATAAGCGTTTCCATGAAATCAATCTCCGTCGCCACGCACCAGGCACGGTCGGCAGGCCACCACACAGTCGGCGACTGCTGGCGGCCCTCGCGAAAGGGAACGGCGTTCAAGGGCCCCCGAAACAACAGGCAGTCCCTGCCAACTTGTACACGGGGCCGACTCTGGTAATAGTCGTGGTCTAAATCTCCCCAGCCTTCCCAAATGCAGAAGTAACACAGTTCGGGCGATGCAGTGAATTCTCGCAATGGCCCAGCCAAGTCAGCAGTCTCTTTGGGAGGCAATGACCCTACGGTCGGCTCGTAAACAAATCCCGAAGCATCATACGTTAATGATCCCGGGAGGTTGGCGATACGGTGGAACTGCATCAGAGGATGGGCGACTCGCCCGTTCCGGGAGGCGATTTCCGACCAGCGGAGCGGCTCGTGTGCACTGGTGTTACTTGGACGCTCAGCAGGATGAAACAGACGGGCATAGGCGGGGAATCCTTTAGGCACGACATGGCCAACCAGGCATCCGCTGGTCCTCATAGTGCGCCAGTCCAAGAGACCTTCCGTTACCCAATGGGCGACGGAAAAGTCATCCTCCAGATCCACTCCTTCCGGCCGCCAGCCGGGCGCGGGTATGCCGCCATCGGGTCCCAGAAAAATGAAACGCATAGAGCCTTCTCCTAGCTGTTGCCACAGAACGGAAGCCCGGTAAAACAGGAAAGTCCAAGCAACTATGCTCCCAAGCTCTAACAGTTTCTCACATACTGCTGATGAGCCGTATGCCCTCCGTGGAGCACACCCTCATCATCAATAAAATAGTGATAGCTCTCGGCTAGATACGAGGTATTGATGCACGGTTCGCCTGCTGAGTTGGCATTTGCGGATGCTGAGTTAGTGTTGGTCTCTTGATTATTTTCCACGCTGTATGGAACGTAGTCGCAATTTAAACCAATCCTGTTTCGCTATGATAACAACAGGGGCAGGCGTTAAGCCTGCCCCTAGGAATTCCAGCCACAGGATTAGGAAACGGCGTCGGGCTAGTCCTCGCTCATGGTGAAGGGGATGACGCCGGGCATCCACCACTTTTCCCAACTGTCGTTCACCCGCTTCTGGAAGTAGGCGATGTCCTCGGCGGTGAAGTGGGCGAAGCGGCCCTGGCGCGAGAGGTAGTCCTCGATGGGCTTCCGCTTGCGGATGCCCTTGGCGATGGAGCGGCTGGGCCCGTTGAGAGTCAACTCGCCGTCAATAATCTCGTACTGCACCCACAGGCCGGTCTCAATGGCCAGCATCCCCAGTTCGTGGGAATACTTGGGGTCGTAGTCCCAGCCCTTGGGACAGGGGTCGATGCTGTGGATGAAGGTCGGGCCCCCGATGGTCAGGGCGCGGCGAATCTTGTTGTTGAAATCCAGCCCATAGGAGCCGCAGGCGGTGGCGACGTAGCGGACGTCGGGATGCCCGACGGCCAGCATCGGCGCGGTGTTCTTCTTCCAGCGGTTGTTCATGATGCGATGCACCTTGCCCGGAGGGCTGAAGGTGCTGTTGGCCCCCCACGGGGAGCTGCCCGACACCTGAATGTCGGTGTTGGCGTAGGACTCGTTGTCGTAGCAGAGGATGAGCAGGTTGTATTCATCGTGCTGGAGGGCTGCCGAGATGGCCGACAGGCCCATGTCCACGCCGCCGCCGTCGCCGCAGAAGGCGATGACGTTGATTGGCTCCTTGTGCATCTTGCCCTTGCGCATCATGGAGGCCAGGCCGGCGGCGGTGCCGGTGGCGGCGCTGCCGGAGGAGCCGAGCTGGGTGTGCATCCACGGCACTACCCACGGCGTGCTGTAATAGGTGGTGTTGGCGACGTACATACAGCCGGTGCTGCCCAGCACGATGGAGCGCGGGCCGGCTGCCTTGATCATCAGCCGCATCACCAGCGCCGACTCGCAGCCTTGGCAAGTGCGGTGGCCGGAGGAGTAGAACTCCTCCACCGGGATGTTCTTGACGCCCCGGACCTGGGGCAGATCGGTCGCAGTCATCAAGGTGGTCATAGCTCTTACTCCCTTACCGCGATCCAGGTTGTTTCCTGTTCGATTTTACCAGTCTCGACCGCTTTTGCGGTAGTCTCGACAATCTCGTTTACGTCGCGCACCATAATTTCCCGTCCGCCCAGCCCGGCGATGAAGTTCAGCATCAGCGGGCGTTCCTGGAGCGGGTAGAGGGATGAGCGCAGCTCGTGGAACAGCACTCCGCCGAAGGAAGGCGAACCGTAGGAATAGTCGCGGTCGATGACGGCGATGCCCTTGGCTCCCTTGAGCGCGTTCTGAACTTCCTCCACGGCAAAGGGGCGGAAGAACTTGATGCGGACGAAGCCGACTTTCTGGCCCTGCTCCCGCATCCGGCGCACCGCCACGCGGGTGGGCATCGCCAGCGTTCCCATGCCGACCAGGATTATCTCGGCGTCCTCAGTCATGTACTCTTCGATGAAGGGGCTGGGGTCGCCGCGGCCGAAGACTTCCTTGAACTCGTCGTAGGCTTCGTAAATTACGCCTACGGTCCGGCGCATGGCCTCATCGGTCTGGCGCCGGATTTCCATCAGCCAGTCCTCGTTGACCTGCGGCGCGATGGTGATGGGGTTGTCGGGGTGCAGTTGCAGTTCGTGGCGGTTGTAGCTGGGCAGGTAGCGGTTGACCTGCTCGCGGGTCGGCACCTGCACGATGGCTTGCGAGTGAGTCAGGAAAGAGCCGTCGCAACTGATGGCGAAGGGAAGCAGCACGTTGCGGTCTTCGGCCACCCGATAAGCCAGCAGCGCCGTGTCCATCGCTTCCTGGGCCGTGGCCACCCAGTACAGGTGCCAGCCCAAGTCGCGGACGGCCATGGCGTCGTTGTGCTCCACCCCGAAAGCGCCGGGGTCGTCCAGCGCCCGGTTTCCCACCATCGCCACCACTGGCATCCGCAGTCCGGCGGTGACGGTGATCGCCTCGAAGGCGTAGAACCAGCCCACGCCGCTGGAGCCGCAGAAAGTGCGGGCGCCCACGGCGGAGGCGTGCTTGACAATCTCGAACTGGGAATGCTCGCTCTCCGCAACGATGAAGTCGCAGTCGAACACGCCGTCGGCCTTCAGCTTCGACACGTACTGCATCACGGTGTCGTAGGGCCGGATGGGGTAGGCGGTGATGACGTCCACGTCGGCCAGGGCGCAGGCGATGGCGATGGCCTCAGAGCCGCTGATGAGCTCCTCGGTGGACTCTTGGAACATTGCGGTCTGCACGGTGGTCATTTAGTCTGCCTCCGCCCCTTGAATCTCTTCGGCGTAGCCGCCGACATGGTGGAAGCCGTGGGTACGGGTCTCGGCCTTCTGCTGCTCCACCAATTCGGTCATCCACTTGTTATAGCCGTCTTTGTCCTTTTGCCACCACTGCCACTGGCTGTCATTGTCGTTGAACTCGGCTTCATTGACCATGGTGACGCAGTCGGGAACCGGGCAGACGGCTTCGCAGACGCCGCATCCGCAACAGGCTTCCATGTTGGCGTCATACAGCCCGTCGGGGGTAACGTCGAAGCAGGTGTCGGGGCATTGCAGCCAACACAAGGTGCACTTGATGCAGGTCTCGAAGTTGACCACCGGGCGCATGGAACGGGTGCTGAACTTCTTGAACACTTCGTTGCGTCCCGGCACGTATCCGCCCTCGCCCTCGGCGAACTCCCCACCCTCAGGGATGGCGCGGATGACCAGGCCCTCTTCCATGGTCTTCCAGCCAGGCATGGTGAACTTCATTTCCCGCTGGTTGCCGCCCTCGCCCGGCTCCACTGGACGGATCCCGGCGCGGTCATAGGAACGCTGAGCCGAGGCTATCTTGGTCCCTCCGCCCATCTGCTCCTCAATGGTTTCCAGCATGGCCTCAAGGCTGACCAGATCCGGGCAGACCTTGCAGAGCGCGCCCAGAACCCGCACATCGGTGTGGTCGTCCTTGTAGACCCATAGGCCGGAAAAGCTGGGGATGCCGGCAATGACGGAGAGGTTGTAGGGGGATTCCTTCGGGTGTATGTCCTCCAGCAGGGCATCAGCCTGCTGCCGGGAGGTTACTATGAGCGTGCCGCCGGGCTTGGTCAGTTCGTTGATGGGTTGAAGACCGTACCAGGCCCAAGACTCGATGCCTTTGCACATAGTGTCGTCAACGTTGATGGTAACGTCGACATTGGTGGCTTGGTAAACCGCCAAGCTCTCTTCCAGCTCTTCGGTGTCGTTGGCCACGATGGCGAACTGCTTGGCCGGAATGCCATTTCGTTCCGGGGAATCGCCGTAGCGTCCGAAAGCGGTGCCAATCTTACCGTCCTTGCGGGCGGCGAACACTATGGAGCGGACTATGTTGCGCGCCAGGGTCTTCTGGAAGATGCCCCGGTACACTACCTCCACAGCAAGGGTGGACATACCTTTCCTCCTTAGTTTGGGTCCCTTTCTAAGGTTTGGATTTACCACAGAAGCCATAGAGAGCGCCGGCGCGCCGGAAGTTGCCTGGCGCCGAACAGAGCGCCCGCTGTGGCTCAATGACTGTTTGAAGTGGTTATTCCTCGCGCCATATTAACATATCAACGCCAAATTGGGGGAGTATGGTTCGTGACGAGCCAGGGCCTTTTAATTCTCTCTCCATCTGAGCCGGGGTGGAGGGGTTACAAGGTCTTCTTAACCTCCCTAACCTTCCTAACCTTCCTAGCCTTCCTAGCCTTCCTACGATGCTGCCTGAGTGGCTGGATTTTTTCGGTTTCCCGGTCAATTCCGGCCATTTCCGGTCGCTTTTTGTGGGTTCTGCCGCGGGGCCGGGTTGCGGACGGATTTAGGGCGGGTGTCGCGACTTCACTATCATAACTTCTTGGCATAACTTCTTGGCATTATGGTAGGGAGGCGTCACAGGGCATGGCAAGGGGCAACTGTCAGCAGTTTTAGTTTCAGGTTCAGGGCGGTTGCGACGCAACGGGGCTGTGCTGCTGATGGAGGGACGTCCGGCGGGTTATGGCAGGAAGGCACAACGTTTTCCTGCTTGGGAGCATGGGGGGACAGGGGACTGCCAACAACTAAAAGGCCCTGCGTGACGAGCCGGGGCAAAGGCGTATTAGGAAGCCCATCTGCCTTGTTTCCATCCGGAGAAGTGGTCTTGGCCGAACAAGATAAGTACAGTTCCGGCTCTTCGTATTCCCGATGGGCCAGTACCCCTGTGTTAAGATTGAATGCTGACGGCTCGTTTTTAGTGGGCCGCATCGTCTGCCAGGAGATTGGCCTTTGTCCCGCGTCTCCCTCCGGCGCTTCTTGCGCTCTCTGATTCCGGTGCTGGCGGTCCTGTTGAGCGTGGGGCTGATGGGCGTCGCGTGTATTGGCGGTGGCGAGCCCGATACCCCTGATCAACTGACCGTCGAGGAATTGCCGCCGGAGTTCGCCAAACTGGCGGAGGTGTGGGAGCTGCTGGAGCGGGAGCACATCGACGCCGGAACGCTTGACCCCGCGGTCATCGCCGACGGCGCGATCCGCGGGATGATGGAAGCCACCGGCGACGCTCACGCCGCCTACCTGGACCCAGAGCAGTACTCTTTCCAGCGGCAGGACATTCGAGGATATTTCGAGGGCATCGGCGCCGAGGTCAGCATCCGCAACGGGATGATTACCATAGTGGCTGCAATGCCCGACACTCCCGCCGAAAAGGCCGACGTCCTCCCCGGCGACGTTATCATCAGCATCGACGGCGAAAGCATTGACGGATGGGACCTGTTCCAGGTCATCAACCGCATCCGGGGGGAGAAGGGCACTCAGGTGAGGCTGCTGGTGCGGAGAGACCGCACCGGCGAGATAGAGGAATTGGAAATCACCCGGGGCGTCATCCAGTTGGAAAGTGTCCAGTTGACCATGCTGGTGGGGCGAATCGGGCATCTGAGGGTCAGTTCCTTCAGCGGCACCAGCAAGGAGGAGTTGCAACGAGCGCTGGAGCGGTTCGAGCGCTCCAAGGGGTTGGGGCTGGTGGTGGACGTTCGCAACAACCCTGGCGGCCTGGTTTCGTCGGTGGTCGAGGTTACCAGCCAATTCATCGACGAAGGCCTGGTGCTCTACCAGTTAGACGGACGGGGCAACCGCCGCGATTGGAGCGCTCAACCAGACGGTATGGCCTTGGATGTGCCGGTGGTGGTCTTGATGAACCAGTTCAGCGCCTCGGCCAGCGAGGTTTTTGCAGGGGCCATCATGGACCACGCGCGCGCGCCCACCATCGGCGTCAAGTCCTTCGGCAAGGGCAGCGTCGGCAATCTGTGGCCCCTCAGCGACGGCTCGGCGATCAACTTCACCATCGGCCGCTGGTACACCCCGGATGGGGCGCTGATCGAGGGCGAGGGAATTGTCCCGGACATCGTACAGGAAGCCTCGGAAGACCCATCGGAAGATCTGCAACTGGACCTGGCGATAGAGACCCTCACAGGACTGATTAAGAAAACCCCGGCAACAGGCAACAATTGAATTCAACCGCCAAGGTGGCTGAACATGCCTAATAAGAAATCCGCCAAGACCACAAAAAACGGCAGCTCCGACGGCATTCGCACAGCGGCCAGCAATCGCCGCGCCTTCTTTGACTACGAGATTCTGGAGCGGCACGAGGCCGGGATCGTTCTCACCGGCACGGAAATCAAGTCAGTCCGCGCCGGCAGGGTAGACTTGAGCGACGGCTACGCCCGAAGTCGTGACGGCGAGATGTGGCTGCATAACACCTACATCGCGCCCTACGACCCGGCTAGCCAGTTCAACCACGACCCGCGCCGCCTCCGCAAGCTGCTGCTGCACCGCGACGAAATACGCAAGCTGGAAAGCGAAGTGGCTGAGAAGGGCCTGACCCTGGTGGCGCTGCGCCTCTACATCAAGCGCCACGTGGCCAAGGTGGAGTTGGGCCTGGCCCGCGGCAAGAGGCAGTACGACAAGCGCCGCGCCATCATCAACCGGGACATGGACCGCGAGGCCCGCCGGGCCGTCGGAACTATCAGGGATTAGAAAGGAGTATTGAGTTGATTCGCACCCTCAACGGCGTTACACCCAAGGTTGCCGAGACCGCTTGGGTGAGTGAGTTCGCCTATGTGGTCGGAAACGTGGAAATCGGCGAATACGCCAGCATCTGGCCCGGCGTGACCGTTCGCGGCGACGGCGACGACGCCATAGTGATCGGCGATTACGTCAATATACAGGAAGGCTCGGTGATTCACGGCAACGGGCTGACGCTGGAAGACCACGTTTCCGTAGGCCACAGCGTCGTGGTGCATTGCGACCTGATCGGGCGTGGCTCCCTGCTGGGCAACAACTGCACCGTGCTGAACAAGGTGAATCTGGGAGAGAACTGCCTGGTCGCCGCCAACTCGGCAGTGCTGGCCGGGGCGCAGATTCCGCCCAACTCCTTTGTCGCCGGCGCGCCTGCTCAGGTGAAGCGTCCGGTAACCGAGAAGCAGCTATCAGCCATGCGCCACACCAGCGATGAGTTGGTGAAGCGCGCCAAGTGGTTCAAGGACAGCGGGCTGTAGCAGGATCAGCGAGGGTTAGCGAGCAGGGATACGGGTTAGTAAATCACGTATCCCTTCCAGCAGTCCCTCAAGTCGGGACTGTCGTTCTGCCAAGGCTGATTGCTGTTGCTCCAGCGACAGAAAGCGTTGCTCCATTGCCACAAACCGCTGATTCAGGTCGTCAAACCGCTTGTTAAGCATCTGGAACATTGTCAGCATCAAGCCGCCCAGTGCTACCCCAAGGGCTATTATGGCAATCATCTCTGGCGTCATGACGCCAGTTTACACTCCGCGGAACGCCAAGACAATCTGGGGCTGGCTTCCAGTTTCAATTCAGCATCCCGGCCTTTCACTTCAGCCTCCCGGCCACCGGCAGCACCGCTTCGGCTAAACGCTCCATTACACGGATGCAGTCGGAAAGCTCGCTTACCCGGAAGTCGTAGGTTAGCTGGCCGATGCCGATTTCGTGGCAGGCGTGGAGGTCGTCCACCACTTCTTGGGTGCCGCACACCAGCGCCCCGCCGCTGCGTTCGCTGCCCATTTCCGGCAGACCGATGTCGGTGAAGTGCAGGCTGCGCTTCAGCGAAACCGTCACGTCGTCAATGTTACGGCCCTGCTGCTCAATCTGCCCCCGCAGGTAGGGAATGTGCGAGGCGACGAACTCCGGCGTCTGGCGCGTGGTGTGCCAGCAGTCACCGTAGCGGGCGGTGCGGCGTAGGGCGGCGCGGGTGTGGCCGCCGACCCAGATAGGCAGGGGATTTTGCACCGGCTTGGGGTAAAACTGGATGTCGTCGAATTGATAATGCTTCCCGTGATGCTCCGGGTGATCCTCCGTCCACAGAGTCCGGAAAATCTGGAGAAACTCGTCTGTCAGCGGCCCGCGCTCAGCATAGCTCACGCCTAGTGTGTCGAACTCCTTTTCCAGCCAGCCAACGCCCACGCCACAGATTATGCGCCCGCCGGTCAGCGCGTCCAGCGATGCGAACATCTTGGCCTGCACGACGGGGTTGCGGTAGGGCAATATCAGCACGGTGCTGCCCAGCTTGATGCGCTCGGTGCAGGCGGCCAAGTAGCCCAAGAGCGTCATTGTCTCCAGAAAGGGTTCGTCCGCCGGCCGCGAAAACCCGCCTGACGGGGTATACGGGTACTGCGTCGTTCCGCCGGTGGGCAGCACGATGTGGTCGCCGATGAGCACCGACTCGAACCCCAGCGCCTCCGCCGCCTGCGCGAACTCCCGCAGGCCCGGCCCGTCGGGAATGCGGGGCATCGAAACTCCGATCTCCATGCTACTTTTCTCCTTAGTATTATCCATCTCTTGGACGGCAATCACGTTGCGGCCCAAGGATTCGCCGTTGCGGAGAGTGTCGAACGCTTCCTCCACGTTTCCCTGCGAAAGCGTCTGGCCGATGACCTGTCGTGATGCGGTCCTGGGCTACCAGCGGCATCGTGCCGACAGGTTCTTGCTTGATGGTGGCGCGAGAGCCGAAGGTCTCGGAGCCGCCCGGAGGCAGCCCATCGTGAAGGGCAGAGTTCGGGGACAGGAGCATCCTCTGCCTCAGCGGGCCGACGAACTCCTCCAGCGCCAAAGCGCGCATTCCTCTCGTTTCTGCTTGCCTGCGAATTTACCGGACGCCAGTATACAGTATCAGTATCTCCTGCCTGCCAAGGGTATCAGTATCCACAAGCCCGCCTGCGCCAGAGACAGGCAGAGGCCGGAATGGGCATCCATCGGCGGGCATTTATGACGGTCATTATGTCATGCCATAGCTACTGCTTTGGGAATAGACGATTCACGCTTGCCAGTATACCCCGGCGTGATATAATTCATACGCAATGCGGGCGAAAACCACGCCCCAAAACGCCACACAAACCCAATCACATTGGAGGAGGCACAACGTGGAAAAGGGCAACACCGTTATCAACGCCGGCCCCATCGACATCGCCATGAGCTATCGCGCGGAAATCATGGACGACCAGGGCCTGTGCCTGCAGGTCTACTCGGAGATTGACGGCAAGGACACCGAAATCCTGCGCTTCGACTGCTTCGACCAGGCTCCCCACTACCACTACGGCCCGGAGAACCACAACATCCGGCTGTTCATGGACAAGACCACCGCGGGCAATCCCCTTGGCTGGACCATCGGCAACATCCGCAACAACCTGCCCAGCATGGTTCGCCGCTCCGGCTACGACGCACTGGCCGACACCTTGGAAGCCCATCCCGTCGACGGCGCCAAGCTGGACGAGGCGGAAGCCACGGCCCGCGGGATGGCCAACGGGGACCGCCGCACCGTGCATCACATGATGCCCGAGATGCTGGACGGCGATAAGATCATCGTCGGCAACCTGAAGTTCGGCCTGGAATACCGCCACCTGCCGCAGATCAACGACGAGGGCATGGCCATCCACGTCCTGTCCGACATCGCCGGCCAGGAAGTCGAGCTGCTGGCCTTCGACTGCTTCCAGAACGGCCCGCACTACCACTACGGCCCGCGCAACCAGGACGTCCGGATTTACTGGGACGTCACCACCTCCGGCGAGACCTTGGCCTGGACCCTGGACCAGTTCAAGCAGGGCAAGATCAAGAGCATGATCTCCCGCGCCGGCTACCCCACCATCGCCAACGACGTTGACGAGGAACTGCTCCAGGCGACGATGCCGGAAATCGAGCGCCGCTCCTTGGAGTTGGTTGCCACGAACAACGGCGGCAAGGACGACCCCAAGGCCCAGCTAATAGCCGAGCTGGACGCCCTCCGCGACAAGGTCGCCGCGCTGTAAGACCCGGCTGACCAACCCTCGGTGACGCAACGGCGGCCCCGGCGAAAGTCGGGGCCCTTTTGCTATCTCCCACGTTCTATGGAGCCCAGAAGTTAGCACATTAACGTTGCGCCACCCTCGACAGAAGTGAGATTCATACAATGGTCAGACCGTCTCAATTTTTTCCAAGAGCTGAAATTCCTCCGCAGTTACACGCTGACTTACATCGAATGAACCCTTGGTGGACCAGCGGCGATTTGCCACAGCACCCCATAATGCGCCGGCATCTGGTAACGCAGACACGCCGTCGAATGGACGCTGACATTGCCCCAATTGTAGCAGTGCGCGGGCCTCGTCAAGTCGGAAAGACTACGGCGCAGTTCCAAATTATCGAAGATTTGCTTGAAGAAGGCGTTTCTCCTAAGAATATATTGCGTGTCCCGTTTGATGAATTAGCTTCCCTGCAAAAAATAGAGGAGCCTGTTCTTAAAATCACTGATTGGTTTGAGCAGAACATAACCATAGACAGGTTTAACACTCTGGCGCGGCATGGACAAAAGGCGTACCTATTCTTTGACGAAGTACAGAACATAGACCGGTGGCACGCGCAGCTCAAGTCTTTGGTGGATACCACTTCGGTGAAGGTAGTAATTACCGGAAGCTCCGCTTTGAGAATTGAAATGGGCCAGGATAGCTTGGCCGGGCGCATCGCTACCGTGGAAGCGGGAGCGCTTTCGTTGACTGAAATCGGAGCATTGCGCCAACTAGATACCATACCGCCGTTCCTTCCGGACAACGGCCTCGGCTCTTTGATTCGCAAAGATTTCTGGATGGAGTTGCGCTCTCACGGGCTTGCAAATGCGGCGTTCCAGAGAGAGTCTTTCCGGCATTTTTCCGAGCGAGGGGGATACCCAATAGTTCACCGGCAGAAAAACGAAGAATGGTCTCTGCTCGCTGACCAGTTGAACGAAACTGTCATAAAGCGGGTAATACAACACGACCTACGATCTGGTAATCATGGCCGAACTCGGGATTCCCAACTCCTGGAAGAACTTTTTCGTCTGGTCTGCAGATACGCCGGGCAGACGCCAACAGTTGCAACAATGGCTGATGAGGCCCGCTTGTCACTGGGCGGAAATATCGGCGCCCAGAGGGTGACCCACTACTTGCGATTTCTCGCCGATACACTGCTGATTCGCTTGATTCCGCCCCTTGAGATACGGCTCAAAAGAAAGCGAGGAAGCTCCAAACTATGCTTGGTAGACCACGGCCTGCGGGCCAGTTGGCTTCAGGAACAGATTCCGCTAACTACGGAAGGGTTGGAGGAGCGCCCGGAACTTACGACGCTGGCCGGTCACTTGACCGAAAGTATTTTCGGCTCGGTAGCATCGACAATCCACGGTCTGGACATCGCTCACTTTCCTGAGCGGGGAACTGACCGGGAAGTGAATTTCGTGCTGACCGTCGGCGCTCAGCGGGTGCCAGTGGAAATCAAGCATCAGCGCCGGATAGACCCCCAGCGGGATACGCTGGGCATCCGCTCATTCCTCGAAAAATCAGTCAAAAACGCATCCTTCGGGCTGCTGATAACGCAGGACAACTCCGGGGAAGTTGACGACCCACGCATCGTAAGTCTCCCGCTTTCGACCTTTATGTTACTCAGATAAGTCATGATTTTTCTGAGTACCCCCCTACGCCATCGTGTAGCCGCCGCTTACGCTTAGGGTCTGGCCGGTTATGAATCCTGCCGCGTCTGAGGCGAGGAAGACTACGGCGTTGGCTATCTCGCGGGCTTCGGCCATGCGGCGCAGGGGGTAGGCGCGGACAGCGCGCTCGCGGGCCTCGGGGGTGAAGACGCCGCGCATCTCGTGCCACATACTGGTCTCGCTGATGGTTTCCTCGTCGGGCGGCACCACCAAGCCAGGGCAGACGCAGTTGAGGCGCAGACCGTGGCGTCCGGTCTCGCGGGCGATGGACTTGCTCAGGGCGATGACACCGGCCTTGCAGGCGGAATAGACCGCCTCACGGTATTCGCCCATCCGCCCGGCGTCGGAGCTGAGGCAGACGATGCTGCCTCCCTTGCGTTCCACCATGCCGGGCAGCACGGCGTGGATGCAGTTGATGGCTCCCCATAGGTTGACCTGCACCTCCCGCTCCCACTCCTCGCGCGGCTTCTCCAGAAACAGGCGGTCTATGGTCCAGCCCGCGTTGTTGACCAGCACGTCCACACTGCCGAATTCGGCGGTGGCCGCCGTCATCATCGCGTCGACCGAATCGGGAGCGGTGACGTCCGTGGCTACCACCATCGCCCGGCTGCCGGAGTCCAGGGCCGCCACTTCGTCGGCCACCCGCTGGCCTTGGGCCGGGTCCAGCTCGGCGATGACTATGTTGCTGCCCTCTTCGGCGAAGGCGTGAACTATGGAGCGGCCTATGTTGGAGCCGCCGCCGGTGATGATGACTGTCTTGCCTGCAAGTCCGAGTTCCATATCAGTACAATGCGCCTTTTCGATTAGATTCGGTTGAAGTATCGCCCTCACCCTAGCCCTCAAGAGAGAGGGGATTTTGGGAAAGGAGACGGGACTACGGAGGCGGGGGCGGCTCGATCTTTGGCACGCCGCCGAATCGGAGACGCAACAGGCCCTTGATGTCTTCGGTGGCGGTCTTGACCACGTTGACGGTGCTGCCTGGGTCATCCCGCCAGGCCACTGGAACCACGCCGATGCGGTAGCCGCGTTTCTCGGCGATAATAAGCATCTCCGTGTCGAAGAACCAGTTGTTGTTTTGCACGTGGGGGATTATGGCCTGGGCCGCCTGCCGGGTCATTGCCTTGAAGCCGCATTGGGCGTCTGGGAAGCCTACGAAGAACATCGACCAGATGAGCAGGTTGTAGCCGCGGGAGGTCAACTCGCGCTTGAAGCTGCGATGCGTCACTTGCGAGCCGCGGCTGAGCCGGCTTCCTATGGCGACGTGGCAGTCAGATTCCAGCGCGCCCACCAGCGCCGGGAAATGGGAAAGCCCGGTGGACAGGTCAACGTCCATGTAGCTTACGATGTCCGACTCGCTGCCCAGCCACGCGGCTCGCAATGCCCTGCCCCGGCCCTTCTCCGGCAGGTACAGGTAGTTCACGCCATCAATATCGCGGCACAGCGACTCCGACACGGCGCGGGTGCCATCTATGGAAGCGTTGTCCGCGATGGTCACGCGCCACGGGTTGGGCAGGTTGTCTCGCAGGAAGGCGCTCAGGGCCGGGATGCTGACCGGCAGCGCGTCCTCTTCGTTGTAGACGGGGATGACAACTTCGACGCTGGCGCTCATGCTCCGCGCTCATCGCGTGGGCGGCTAGT
This sequence comes from Dehalococcoidia bacterium, assembly GCA_965249065.1. GTDB lineage: Bacteria > Chloroflexota > Dehalococcoidia > Lucifugimonadales > UBA3495 > VXOI01. The sequence goes on from CBDFLG010000002.1 coordinate 1,079,835, forward strand.
GGCGGAAATGACGTACCCCCGTGAACACCATCGCCAGCCCCGCATGGTCTGCGGCAGCGATTACTTCCTCGTCGCGCACGGATCCCCCTGGCTGGACGATAGCGGTAATCCCGGCCCCTGCCGCGAGTTCAATGTTGTCGGCAAAGGGGAAGAAGGCGTCGGAAGCCAGGACCGCGCCCCGCGCCTTGTCGCCAGCGATGCGCTGCGACAGATGCACGCTGACCACCCGGTTGGGCTGCCCGGCTCCCATGCCCAGCAGCGCCCGATCCTTGGCAAAGACAATGGCATTGGACTTGATGTGCTTGGCCGCTTTCCAAGCGAACGCCAAGTCTTGCATCTCGGCGGCGCTGGGCCCCCGCTCGGTTACCGTGCGCCATTCCGCCGGGTCTTCTGCGATGTCATCGGTGCCTTGTACCAGCATTCCGCCGGAAATTGGGCGGAGGTCCAAGGCCGTACCATGAGGTGCTGCGCCGATGGACAGGATACGGAGATTGCGCTTCTGTTGCAAGATTGCCAGGGCGCCATCGTCGTATCCGGGAGCCACTACCACCTCGTAGAACACCGGCTCCATGGCGCGGGCGGCGGCGGCGTCCACGGTGCGGTTGAAGGCCACGATGCCGCCAAAGGCGCTGACGGTGTCGCCCTCGTAGGCGCGATGGTAAGCCTCTGCGATGGCGTCGCGGCTGGCCAGGCCGCAGGGGTTGTTGTGCTTCACCACGGCCACCGTAGGCTCGGCGAAATCGGATACGGTGCGCCAAGCGGCATCGGCGTCCATCAGGTTGTTGTAGGACAGCTCCCGTCCGTGTAGCTGCGTCGCTCCGGCCATGCCTGACGGCGGGGCGCCCGCCGGAGCGTACAGCGCGCCGGACTGATGCGGGTTCTCTCCGTAGCGCAGCCCGGCCACCTTGTCCAACGAGATAGTCAGGCGAGACGGCAGCGCGTCCTCTGGCTCCGCCGAAACGCTCAGGTACCCGGTGACCGCGGCGTCGTATTCTGAGACATGACCGAACGCCTTGGCCGCCAGGCCTCGCCGGTCGTCCGCGGTCAGGCCGTCTCCGGCTAACTTGTCGGCAACCCAATCGTAGTCCGCCGGGTCTACCACGACGGCCACGGACGGGAAGTTTTTGGCGGCGGCGCGAAGCATCGTCGGCCCGCCGATGTCTATGTTCTCCAGCGCATCGTCCAGCGTTACGTCCGGGCGGCTGATGGTGGCGACAAAGGGATACAGGTTCACCACTACTAGGTCTATGGCCTCGATGCCGTGGGCCGCCAATTCCGCCATCTGCTCCGCCGACTCGCGGCGGGCCAGCAAGCCCCCATGGATCGCCGGGTGCAGCGTCTTGACCCTTCCGTCCAGAATTTCCGGTGAGCCGGTAACGTCGGCCACCTGCCGGACACTCAGCCCGCCCTCGGCGGTAAGAGTCCGGTGGGTGCCGCCGGTGCTGACCAGTTCGTACCCGGCAGCGGCAATTCGGCTTCCGAACTCGACCACACCAGTCTTGTCGTAAACGCTGATAAGCGCTCTCAAATTTTCTCTCCGTTTCTAGAGGTGTTGCTTTCACCCTCACCTTTGTGGGAGAGGGAAAAGTCGAAAGCTCTAACCGTTCAGGATTACCTGCTCGCCGGAATCGCGGCGGATTACTTGGCCCACGGGGATGGCTCCGGGGATTTTATCGCAAAAGGCGGACACGTTTTCCTCCGGGCAGACGGCAACCATACCCAGGCCCATGTTGAACACCCGGAACATCTCGGCGCCGGTTATGTCGCCTTCCCGCTGTATAACCGTGAAGATGGGCGGAGGTGTCCACGCTCCGGTGTTGATGCTGGCAGCCAAGTCATCGGGCAGGACGGGCGGCAACTTGCCCGGAAGCCCGCCGCCGGTGATGTGGGCCAGGCCACTGAGCAATTCCAGGACCGGAGCCAGCATCGGGTAGTAGCCGCGATGGTATAGCAGCAGTTCCTCGCCCAATTGGTGATTCAGCCCGTCGAAGCGGCGGAACAGAGCGGCGGGGTCGTCGTCGGTGTTGAATACCTGGCGCACCAGCGAGAACCCGTTGGTGTGCAGCCCGTTGGACGGGATGCCCAGCAGCCGGTCGCCTTCCTTTACCTTACCGGGTTCCAGCAACCGCTCGCGGTCTACGACGCCCACCACGAAGCCCGCCAGGTCCATCTCGCCTTCGGCGTAGACCTGCGGCATCTGAGCCGTTTCCCCGCCGATGAGGGCGCATTGGGCTTCCCGGCAACCCCAGGCGATGCCGCGCATCAGCGAGTCCAGAGATTGGGCGTCCACGTCGCTGAAGGCCACGTAGTCGAGGAAGAAGAGGGGACGGGCGCCCTTGGTGAGGATGTCGTTGACGTTCAGGGTCACCAAGTCACGGCCGATGGACTCGAGATGCCCCAACTGCACCGCTATCTTGAGTTTGGTGCCAACCCCGTCGGTGCTGGCTACCAGCACTGGGCCATCATCACCGCCCAGTTGGAAGAGTCCAGCGAAACTACCGCCGTCCTCTATGACCTCCGGCCCATGGGTGCTGGCCGCCAGGCCGCGTATGCGCTCCTTCAGCTCGTCCATACGGCCCAAGTCAACGCCGGATTGCCTGTAAGCGTCGGCGGGCCGGTTGCTGCTCAAATCCGGGTTCTCATTATGCTGCATTCGTCTAAACCGTGGCCGTTTTCTCTGCATAATAGCGGGCTAATAGCAGGTTAATTGACAGCGGAGGTGATGACAAGGGAAATGGAAGGCCGAGCCGAGGTGAACGCATAATTGGAGGACCTGACAGGGAGTTGAACTAGCCGACGGGTTTTTCCAGCGCCAGTTTGTCCAGCTCCAACTGCACCGGAACGGGGTAATTGCCGGTGAAGCAGGCGTCACAGAACCCGCCCCGCTCGCCGCCGACAACTTTCATAAGCCCCTTGACGCTAAGGTAGCCCAAGCTGTCGGAGTTGATGATTTCGCGGATTTCCGGGACAGTGTTGTTGGCTGCCAGCAGTTCTCGGCGTGATGCCATGTCCACGCCCATAAAGCAGGGATGGCGGATGGGCGGAGCGCATACCCTCATGTGCACTTCTGCGGCCCCGGCGCGTCGCAAGAGTCCGACCACGTGCGGCGTTGTTGTGCCTCGGACAATGCTGTCGTCCACTACCACGATGCGCTTGCCCTTGATAACGGCGCCCAAGCTGTTGAACTTCTGACGCACGCCCAAATCGCGGAGCCTCTGCTCCGGTTCGATGAAGGTGCGGCCCACGTAGCGATTCTTGACTAGCCCCTCGCTGAAAGGTATGCCTGATTCCAGCGCGTAACCCACTGCCGCCGCTGTGGATGAGTCCGGTATACCGATGACTAGGTCGGCGTCCACCGGATGTTCGCGAGCGAGTTCCGCCCCCATCTCCTGTCTCTTGGAATGCACCAACTGACCGCCCAAAATGCTGTCCGGGCGGGAGAAATAAATCAACTCAAAGACGCAGAGGGCACGAGGTTTGTCTGCTGCGACACCCGGCCAGACTGCGGAGCGCAACCCATCGCGGTCTATTATGACCACCTCTCCAGGTTCAATTTCTCGGACGAACTCTGCGCCCAGGTTGTCCAAAGCGCAAGTCTCCGAAGCGACAACCCAGCCGTCGCCCCGCTTGCCCAGGCATAACGGGCGGATGCCCAGCGGGTCCCGGGCGGCGATGAGGGCATCAGTCGTCAGGCCGACGACGGAGTACGCGCCTTCCAGCCGGCGCATACACTGGAAAACCCGCTCTTCCCAACAGGAGCCTGGGGAATCGGCAAGCATTCGCGCGATTATTTCGGTGTCGGTTGTTGAAACAAAAGAACAGCCCCATTCTTCTTGGAGCTGTTCTTTCAATTGAGCGGCGTTGATTATGTTGCCGTTGTTGGCCAGCGCCAGCGTTCCGGTCTCGCCCTTCACCAGCAGCGGCTGGGCGTTGCACAGTTCGCTTCTTCCAGTTGTGGAATAGCGGGTATGCCCAATGGCCATCTCGCCGACCAAGGGAAGGAAGTCAGGCTCGCGGAACACTTGGGACACCAGCCCCATATCGGAGTGAATCGCGACGGTCTCGCCGTTGGTGGCGGCGATGCCCGCGCTTTCCTGTCCGCGATGCTGGAGGGCGAAGAGACCGAAGAAGGTGAGGCGGCTGGCCGTCTCTTCCGGGGAATATACAGCGATTACCCCGCACTCTTCGCGAGGGTTGTCGAACGGGCCATAGACCTTTGAGGAGTCCGGCGCACTGTTCACAGCGCTATTCTATCGGCTCCTTTCCCAAACGGTCAACCATGAGAATGACCGGTTCAAGGCGAATGCCACGCAATGCCAGCCGCCTTGCAGGGTGTATATGGCGCTGCCGGGGATAGTTACCGGCTTAACAAGGACTGAGAAAGGCAGTCCGTTCACCTCTTGCCAAGCTCACGATGAACGGACTGCATGACTGACTCAACCGGCCTATTGGTGGAACAGGTTGAGGGCCGAGCCCAGCCGGAACCATTCCAACTGCGACTCGCTGTACGAGTGCTGCAATTGCAGCGTCTCGGAGGTGCCGTCGCTGTGGCTGACGGCGCACTGCACCGGCTGTCCCGCCGTGATGCTGCTCAGACCGGTCAGGCTGATGCGGTCGTCCTCCCGGATACGGTCATAGTCGGCCGGGTCCGAGAAAGTGAGAGCCAGCAGGCCCTGCTTCTTGAGGTTGCTCTCGTGAATACGGGCGAAGCTGCGGGCAATTACCGCCGCGCCGCCCAGCAGCCGGGGCGACAGCGCTGCGTGTTCGCGGCTGCTGCCCTCGCCATAGTTCGAGTCACCGATGGCCACCCACTTGACGCCCTTGGACTTGTAGTCGCGAGCGATGCGGGAGAAGCCCTGATCGGTCTCGCCGGTGAGGGCGTTCAGGCCCTTTCCGGCCTCGCCGGTGTAGGCATTGATGGCGCCCATGAACATATTGTCGCTGAAGCGGTCCAGATGGCCCCGGAAGCGCAGCCACACACCCGCCGGCGAGATGCTGTCGGTTGTGGTCTTGCCCTGCGCCTTGAGCAGCGCCGGCATATCCGTAAAGTCGTTGCCGTCCCAGGCCGGCCACGGCTCCAGAAGCTGGATACGCTCGCTGTCCGGGGAAACCGTTAGATCAATGGCGCTGCCGTCGTCCGGGGGAGCTTGGTAGAAGGAGCGCCCCTCGGCGAAGTCGTCCTCGGGAACCTCCGGCGCCTCCTTGGGCGGGTCGAGCCTGAACTCTGACCCGTCTGCCGCGGTCAGCGTGTCGGTAATCGGGTTGAAGGACAGCCGCCCGCCGAGGGCCAAGGCGGTGACTATTTCGGGGCTGCCGATGAGGTTCATGGTGGAAGGCTGACCGTCGTTGCGGGCCGGGAAGTTGCGGTTATAGGAGGTCACGATAGTGTTGGGGGTGCCCACCGATTCCCCGGCGCGCCGCCACTGGCCGATGCAAGGGCCGCAGGCGTTGGCCAACACGGTGGCGTCGATGTCCGTGAGGGATTGCATCTGCCCGTCGCGCTCGATGGTTGCCCTGACCTGCTCCGAGCCGGGCGTGACCATGAACGGCACGGCGGCCCGCAGGCCCTTAGCCTTGGCCTGCTCAGCCACGTCGGCAGAGCGGCTCATGTCCTCGTAGGAAGAGTTGGTGCAACTTCCGATTAGCGCCGCCGAAATCTCGTCCACCAGGCCGGCGTCTTCCTTCAGTTCCGCCGACATCTGCGAGATGGGCCGGGCGCGGTCGGGCGAGTGGGGGCCGACCAGGTGCGGCTCCAGTTCGGACAGGTTGATTTCCACGATGCGATCGTAATACTCCGCCGGGTTGGCCTCGCATTCGGCGTCGGCGGTCAGCAGATGGCGGTACTGGTCGGCCAGCTCGGCAAGGTCGCCGCGCCGGGTTGCGCGCAGGTAACGGGCCATGCGCTCGTCGTAGGGGAAGACCGAGGTCGTCGCCCCCAGTTCCGCGCCCATGTTGGTGATGGTGGCCTTGCCGGTGGCGCTGATGGAAGCGGTTCCCGGCCCGAAGTATTCTATGATGGCGTTGGTGCCACCGGAAACGGTCAACTGCCCGGCCAGATACAGGATGACATCCTTGGGCGCAGTCCATCCACTCATCTCCCCGGTGAGGCGCACGCCGATGAAGCGGGGATAGAGTACTTCCCAAGGCAGCCCAGCCATTACCTCGACGGCGTCGGCTCCGCCCACACCCACGGAGATTGAACCGAGTCCGCCGCCCATGGGGGTATGGGAGTCGGTGCCAATCATCATCTCGCCGGGATAGGCGTAGTTTTCGAACGCCACCTGATGGATGATACCCGCGCCGGGTGACCAGAAGCCTACGCCGTACTTGGCGGAGGCGGTCCGCAGGAAGTTGTAAACCTCGTCGTTCTCTGCCAGGGACTCGGTGAGGTCACGCGATCCCTCAACCCGGGCCTGAATCAGATGGTCGCAGTGCACCGATGTCGGGACCGCAGTAGTGGGCCGCCGGGTCTGCATGAATTGCAGCATGGCGGTCTGGCCCAGCACGTCCTGCAATATCACCCGGTCGGGGCGAAGCTGCACGTAGGTCTGGCCGCGCACCATTCCCGTGGACGTTGGGTCGTCCAGGTGGCTGAGCAGAATCTTGTCGGCCAGGGTCAGCGGGCGATTCTGGACGGAACGGACGGTGTTCAGGTTCTGGTCCAACTTTTCGTAGATTCCGGAGACAACTTCTCGGGTTGGTTCGATTGCAATCAAAGCTAAGCCCTCCTCCGGCTCTTCGTTTTTCGTTTCTCCAGGCCGTGCCGGTGCAACGTTTGCGCTAATTTTATCAAAACCGGCGGCGCAGCGGGTAGAGGCAGCATCAGCCTGCTGCTTGGCCGGTGAGAGAGAAATGTGTTGGGCCCTGCCGCTAGTCTCTTCGGGGCATGACGGTGACCTTGCGGTTTTCGCCTTCGCCGGCGCTTTCGGTTCTCACACCCGGATGCTCGGAAAGGGAGGTGTGGATGATGCGACGGTCGGCCGGCGGCATGGGTTCCAGGGTGATGCTGCGATTGGTTTCCTCCACCCGCGTGGCGACCTTGGCGGCCATGTCTCGCAGCGAGGTCTCCCGGCGCTGCCGGTAGTTCTCCACGTCCAGCACCACCCGGACGTCTTCGCCCAGCTTTTTGCGGACGATGAGGGTGACCAGGAATTGCAGCGCTTGCAGGGTCTGCCCGCGGCGGCCGATTAGCAGGCCCGAGTCCTCGCCGGCAAGATCTATGACCGGACCGCCGGCCTCGGGGTCGTGGGCGGAGCGGAGGGTGCGGGTTACGTTAACCCCGGCGGCCTCCAAAATGCGGCCCACGGTGGCATTGGCCAGCTCGGCGGGAGTTTGTTCCGCCTGTTCTCCGGCCTCTACGCCTGCCCCTGCCCCGGCAGAGCTGCCGGCAGCTCTGGCTGAGTCGGCAGCTCTGGCTGAAAAGAGGGTGACGCGCACCCGCGCCAGTTCTGCCCCGATACCCAGAAAGCCGGCCTTGCCCCTACTTAGTACTTCTACCTCGGCCTCGTCGCGGTCGACGCCTAGCTCTTTCAGAGCCAGATCGGTTGCCTCTTCGACGGTTCGCGCGCTCATTACGAGAGGTTCCTGCATCGCCATCAACCTCCTCAGGTTCATCGTAGCGGGATGACGAAGCCGGCCCAGCTGCCGGTACCGGCTCCGCTTTGGGGAACAGCGGGAAAATGGGCTGCCATCCGGTTATGAAATACTGGATGCCAATGCCGATGATATTGGAAGCGGCCCAGTACAGGGACAAGCCGCTGGGCAGCGTGAAGGAAAAGAAGGCGATCATCAGCGGCATCAGCCACAGCATCATCATCTGATTGGTGGACTGACGGGGGTCCGTTGACGGGGTCATCGTCATTTTCTGCTGGAGCCAGGTGGAAACAAAGACCAGCACCGGCATGACCACATTTGTGGGGTCCGGTTCGGAGAGATCCATCCAGAGAAAAGTGGCGCTCAACGGGGCCGCGGTGTAGATGGGGAACACCGGAATCCAGGCGTAGAATTTCTCAGCCAGCGCGACCAGGTGGTCGGGCCTGGAGTACACCGTCTGAATCAGCACCCGGAAAAGCCCGAACAGAATGGGCATCTGGATGACCAGCGGGCCGATGCAGCCTACGGGATTGACCCCAGCCTCCCGGTAAAGGCGCATCGTTTCTTGGGAGACCCGCGCCCGGTCACGACCGTAGCGCTCCTGAATCTCCCGCATCCGCGGCTGGAGATCTGTCATCGCCCGCATCTGCCGCAGTTGCTTGATGGTCAGCGGCAGCGTTACCAGGCGGACGATAGCGGTGAACACGATGATGGCGATACCCATGTTGTTGAAACAGATGGTGTACAGCACCAACAAAAGGTTCAACATGGGCCGTATAATTATTTCCCGCCAGAGGTCGTCGACACCCAAAGGGGCCCCTACCTTGCCGCCTGCCCTGCCCGGGTAGCGCGCCGGGCGATGGCCCTATTGACGCTGCTGCCCGGCCGGCAAGCCGGTTGACTGAGTTCGCAGGTTAATTGCATTGCGTATTCTCGTGGTGCCAGCACCACATCTGCACCTGGCCGCCCTTGATTTCAACCCTGCGGACGCTGCCGTCCTCGGAACCGACGTAGACCGACTCTCCGACGGCGACAATGGGAGCCTTTATCTCCGCGTCGCCCAGCGTCTGCGACGACAATTCCCGCTGGGCTGTCGTGCGGCCGGCGGAATTGGATACGTCGAGGAGGATTAGGCGTCCGTCTCTGGCTGCCACTACCAATCCCCGCGGCACCAGCACCGGCGGCGAGACAATCGAATCCCCGGCTTGATACTTCCACTGCAAGATGCCGTTACGGTCAAGGGCATAGATATGGCCGTCCATGTTGGGGGCGAATATCGTCTCTCCGTTGCTGACCGCTCCGGCCCAGAACCAGTTTTCACCCTCAAACGTCCAGAGCAACGTACCGAGGTCGGCGTCCAGGGCATACAGGTTTTTGTCGAAAGATCCGGCTATGACCATACCGTTGAAGAGCAGCGGTTTGCCCGCCACCACGCCTTCCGTCTGGTAGTCCCAAATTTTCTCGCCGGTGGACAGGTTGACGGCATAGACATGATGGTCGTGGGATCCGAAATAGGCGACGGCGTTGCTCACTACTGGTGTTGACCAGATTTTGTCGCCGGTGCTGAAGGGCTGGTCCCAAAGGGTCTCGCCGGTATCGGCGATGTAACCGTAGAGATTACCATCCTCGGAAGTAATGAGGACCAGTTCGTTGATCGGATCGTATGCCGGGCCGGATACCAGCGGCTCCGCGCTCTGTAGCTGGCCTAAGGGACGCCGCCATCCCCGGTCGGAGATGCTGCCATTCTCCACATCCAGGGCATAAACAAACCCATTCTCGGCGGCGACGTACAACAACCCGCCCACTACCAGCGGGCTGGCGTAGACTCCTTCCAAGTCTTCTCCGCCTTCCGATTGAGGAAAGCTCCAGCTAGGGCGCACTCCCTCGAATCCATTGTCGATGAGGGCCTGCACCTGGCCATCCTTGGTGCCCACGTAAACCACGCCGTTGGCGCTGACCGGCGCGTTCCAGCCGGAGCTCACGCCGCCGACGTTTCGGGTGCAGGACAGCAGCGTCAATGACAGCAACGTCACAAGAGCCGCTAACAAAAGCCAGCGGGCCGGTGAGGCGGGGCGCCTCCCGGCATCGCTGTCCGGCGATTCATGTAATGCGGTTGCTGGCCCGGTCGCTGGCCTGGTTTCAGGTGCGGGCCCGGGTTCAATTGCGGAAAGGAAAAAGCGTTGGAGCAAATTCAGCTCAAACGGAGAGTCCAAATACTCACGGCACCGGGTCGTATCCCTTGCCCCCCAAGGGATGACATCGGGCCAGGCGTTTGGCGCCAAGCCAGGCGCCTTTCAACACACCGTATCGGGTCACTGCGTCGTGGGAATAATGGGAGCAACTTGGCAAAAATCTGCAAGAAGTTGGCAATAGCGGGGAAAGGCCCACTTGGTAGACGCGGATGAACCAAAGGACGGCCAACTTCATTCGGACGATTCCCCGCCAGAATTGGAAACCTTGCTACTGCTAACCTCGCCGGAATTGGGCTGCGGGGCCTCGCCTCCTGATATGCGGCTGCGCCGCAACAGGTGCCCAGCGGCGCGGCTCAACTCGCTGAAACTAGCGTTCTGTACGCCACGGCGAGCGATAAAAACCGCGTCCCACCCTGAAGAGACCAAGCGACTTCGCACTGCCTCTCTAAGCCTGCGCTTAATCCGGTTCCGGACAACGGCGTTGCCGACCCGCTTGCTGACCACGTAGGCAAACCGGCTATGGTCAAGCCCATTGGCTAGATAGCGAATCACAAGCAACCGGTTGGCGGCGCTGGCCCCCTCTCGGTGGATCTGGGAATGCCGCTTGGCGCCCGAGATGCGTTGCCTGCGTTGCATTACGAGGCGCTGAGCATCACACGCTTAGCTTGTGGCGGCCCTTGAACCGCCGTCGCCTCAGTACGGCCCGCCCGTCGGACGTTGCCGAGCGGGAGCGGAAACCGTGGACGCGGGCGCGGCGGCGCTTTTTTGGTTGATACGTTCTTTTAGGCACTTCTCATTAACCTACCGCGACGATTATATGGTTTCCGAATTTCGCCCGTCAAGCGAACCTGGCCCGCTGGCGGGGGTTATCGCCTGAGAATCATGGCGAACCGGGATGTTCAGGTCGGCAAACTTCAGACGGATTAGTCTCACCTCGAATCGCGGCGTTGTCAAATAGCTCTCGGTCTTCCAGTTGCAACCGCTTTTCGTAACAGCCAGGGATGGGGTTTTCATAAATCATTTCTTGCTGCGCCCGGATGTCTTTGCCCGATAATTTCACGCCGGCCCCAGACCCGCCGGCGCAGGATTGTTCCGGCAGGCATTTGCAAGCGCATCCGGTGTGTTCCACCAAGCGCATCCGGTGTGTTCCACCAAGCGCATCCGGTGTGTTCCACCAAGCGCATCCGGTGTGTTCCACCAAGCGCATCCGGTGTGTTCCACCAAGCGCAGAATCAGCGGTGTGTTACGTTCCACCAAGCGCATCCGGTGTGTTCCACCAAGCGCATCCGGTGTGTTCCACCAAGCGCATCCGGTGTGTTCCACAAGGAAGAATCAGCTACTCATCGCCGGGGAGTCCGGTTCCGCCGGATGTGCCGAGACCTCGCAAAAATAACGCCACGAAGCCGAGCAACAGCAGACTTGCGCCGCCTCCAATAGTTATAACGGTCCACGGCACTGTGGCCGAAAGCCATTCTGACCGGCCGATGGCCGTGCCTGCCGTTACCAGCAACAAGGCCAGCGCCAAGCCTACGGCGACCATCCCTCCCAGTGCCTTCCCTTCGTTGATGAGAATCCCGTCGCGCTCCTGGCCGTCCACGCGCTGGGAGGTCAGCAGATGCCCCAGCCGCCGGAGGGCGATGATTCGATGCAGGATCACCAGCCCGGAGAGGCAGGCCAGGAATAACCCGACCGTCAGAACCAATGAATGCCCTCCTCCGAATGAAACGTCGATACCTAAAAACCGTTGCCATTCCAGCTTGTTATGATCCCAGATGCCCGGCGTGTGGGGCAGCAGAGTAAGCACAGCCACCAACCAGAAAGCCAGCCGGCTCCGGCGAAGGAATTGGAGCAGTCCGTAGACCCCGGCAATCACGAGGACCGCCAGGGTCAACTGCGATGTCCCGTAGGAGGGCATCTGTTCCGAAATAAGTGTGGCGCCAAGGGTTCCGGGCTGCCCGGCAGGCGAGGTCCACCCATGGAACAGCCACGCGCCCAGCAGCAACAGGCAGACCAGAAGCGCCGACTCCGCGGCAACGAGTATCCCGGACCAGGTTTCCCTCATGTAGTCACCTGTAGGCGTCCATGTGGCGTACTAGCGCCGCGATAAAGTCCTCTCTCGCCGGGTCCCATTCTATTACCGCGGCCCCGGACTTTCGCAGATCCGCCGCCAGGGACCGGCTCTCCCATTGGGCAAGGCCGACACCCGCAAAAGCGAAGGGCGAATCTGAGTGCAACTCCTTGGGGCTTACGTGAACCAACCGCACCCTGCCGGGGCGTCTCGAGCGCCTGCGCAGGGCGGTCAGCCTCCTGATGGCGGAAGTGAGCCGGTCGAGGGACTCAGAGGCTTCTCCCGGCCTCGGATAGTAAACGTCCAGCCGGGTGATAATAAAGACTTCCGGTTGCAGCCGCAGGAGAAATCCCTTGCACCACTCCACCGATTGAAGCAGGTCGTGCCGAGGCGGCCCGGACTTGAGGGCGGCGAGCATCTGAGTCAGCCGGCGGAACTGCTTTTGCCCTGATTCGGGCGATAGCAACTCGCCGCCGCCGTAGCTGTTATAGGCGTAGGCGCCGACGGTAGAACCGCGTGAAAGGTAAAACTGGGCGAGACTTCCCGCCGCTTCGATGGTGTTCTCCATGGGGTTGGCCAAGGGCGTTCCGACATCCATATAGCTAGCGGCATCCAGGAAAATCCAGACGGCCTTTCTTCCCTCCGGCTCCAACTCGTTGACCAGCGGCAGGCCGTCGCCCCTGGAGCCTCGGGCGCTGGCCTTCCAGTTGATGAGCTTAATCGAGTCTCCCGGCGCATAAGGCCGCAGTTCCCGGAACTCGGAATTGGAAACGCCGGTCTGGGAAAGGTCGTCCTGGTAACGGGTCTGCTTCGTTGTCGCCCGGACCTCGTTCAGGCGGGTGATGCCACGAATTCTGGGAACCACAGAGATGCTGATGGACGGCCCGGCCGCAGCGGACGCGCTCTTCCTGATGCCGAAGGGAGACTGGGAGGCCCACGTCGTCTGGGGCAGCGTGAACTCGCCCCGCTTGGGGAACCGGACCCGGTAAGAGAGGTCGAAAGTTTTGACCCCCGGCCATTTCCAGGCGACCCGCAGGTTGTTGCCTTTCACAACCTCCAGTTCCGGGGGAAGGACGTCATGTACGAAGATTGGGCCAACGCCGCTGACAGCAGTCAGGCTGCGCTCCACTTCCAGCGTGTCTCCGGCCCAGCAGACGACCCGCGGCAGCCTCCGCTCAATTTGGACTCCCGCGGGCGGTTGCAGGGACGCGACAATCAGCACGGTGAGCAAAACGAAGACTGCCCCGGTGAGGAGCGCGATATTGCCAAAGGCCAGCCCTAGGGCCAGAAAGAGCAGCGAGAGACCGGCCCAGGTCATCAGCGAGTGTGGCAACAAGGCTACGGTGTCCTTGGTCCCAGTTCGGTTGGCGCAGGCACCTGCTCCAGTATCTCATCGATTATCGACTCAGCGCGCACGCCTTCCAGGGTGTCTTCAATGTTGAGGATTATCCGGTGCGCCAGCACGTCGGGAACCACCATCTTCACGTCGTCCGGGACTACGAAGTCGCGCCCGTGAATCAGGGCGATGCTTCGTGAGACCCTCAGGAGGGCCAAGCCTCCTCTAGGGCTTACGCCCACGGCCACCCTCGGATGGACCCGGGTCAGCCGCACCACTTGGGTTATGTAATCCACGATAACCTGGTCCACGTAGACCTCTGTCTCCACCAGGGCCTGCAACTCCAGGAATCCGGCGATGTCCACCGCAGGCTCCATATCGTCGGTGGGGTCGTCCTTCTGCCACTGGATGCGCCTCAAAAGGATGTCGTTTTCCATTTCCTGATTTGCTGGGTATCCGGTGCCCAGTTTGAACAGGAAACGGTCCAGCTGCGCTTCCGGCAGCGGATAGGTACCTTCCTGCTCGATGGGGTTTTGCGTGGCGATGACTACGAAGGGAGTGCCCAGGCTTAGGGTCTCACCGTCAATGGTTACCTGCCTTTCCTCCATGGCTTCCAGCAGGGCGGCCTGGGTCTTGGGGGGAGCGCGGTTGATTTCGTCGGCCAGCAACACATTGGTGAAGACCGGGCCTCTGACCAGCCGGAACTCCCCTTCGTTCTGCCGCCAGACGTTCACGCCAAGAATGTCGGAGGGCAGCAGGTCGGGCGTAAACTGTACTCGCTTGGTGTCGGTGCCGATGGCCCGGGAGAACACCTTGGCCAGCAGCGTCTTGCCCAGCCCAGGGTAGTCCTCGAACAGCACGTGACCGTTGGCCAATGCCGCGGCCAGCAGCTTCCGCAGCAGCAGCCGGTTGCCGACGAACAACTCGCCGACGCGGTCGATGATCCCTTCGCAGACCATCCTGACTTCTTCAAGGTCTTGTTCGTTCATTGGGTAATACCAACCTCATCACCCGGCAGAATGGGCTGCCTCCGAATAGCCGACTTGTAGACGTAACCCACGACGTTCTCTGATGTGCGCACGAAATAGGCGTGGTCATTCTCATCGAGAAGCTCGAACCCCTGGCCTTTTGCAATCGTCCCGGAAGGAGCCACTGCCGGTGCGTTTACGCTTGAAGTGGAATACACGGGCAATCTGCTCGCCGCGACGGCCACTGCCAGAGACGAAAGGGATCCCTGACCGGACAGGTGCGATCTCGCGCCCTCCACCAGACGCCGCCGCCTCGCCTGGGCCTCAGTTCTCTTGTGGCGGCGCACCCATGGCGGCTCGAACCACCTGGGGGAGCGATTGACCATATTGACCACCGGAAACCATAGGTTGATGGCCGCGTTGAGGTCGGCCCCCTGTTGGCAGTAAGCTCCGATTAACGCCGCTGCCGTCGCCTCCGGCTCAGCTCCGCTTTCGATGAATTGACCAGCGGACTCGCTCAAGGCGGACTCGCCAATGGACGCAGGCGAGCTTGCAGCGCCTGCCAGGACTCGCTCTGCGCTCCGAAGGGACTCAGCGAGGGCGGCTTCCCGCAGACGTTCTGCCCGCTTCCGCCCTCTCCGCCAGAAGGGGCCACGGTAGGGAGAGGCGACGCAATTCCGCAGAGGCAGAAAAACGTCGCGCGCCGATTCCGGCGGTGCGCCTTTCCTGCAGAGCAGCCCCATGAGGTAGGTCCACAAGCTCACCCACTCCCCGGACTCTATAAACCGCTGCCGCCACCTTGAGACCAGGTTCCAGCGAGGGTCGGGCCGGTCCTCGAAAAACTGTTCGTGCCGGCTCCACCCGGTCCAGGTTGAAGGAGCTGACTCCTCGGATTCGACGTAGGTTTTCAGATTGCCTCGAATCTTTATCATCGCCCATATCGCCACTACGAGCACGGCCAGCCATTCGTACGCTTCAGCAAACCAGAGGACTTCGTACATCAGAGGCCGTAACAGCATCCCATAAAAAGCGACTGCTGCCCCTATCAGGAATCCCCGCTGTCTGTACCTGATGAGCCAACGGGCGCTGTCCGACAACAGGGGTTCCGGGGAATTGGCAACGTATGCCGCCAGTTGGCACAAGCCCAGTGAAAGCAAACCGACGCCAATGACCGCCCCGATAAGGAGGAAGACGTGGCCCAAAGCCGAAAGTTGCGCCCCGGACATCCAGAGCAGACACCCGGACGCCGTAAAGCCAACAGCCGTTACCATTGGACGGACGCGCCACCTAGCAGGAGACCACAGGGGATCCGGCAGACTCAGCGTGAGTATCGCAACAAAGAAGAACGCTGTCAGGGTGTATCTGGCTTCAAACAGGCCGGCGAAGTAAGGAAGTGACGCCTCTCCGAATACGGAAGTCAGGCTGTTGTCCAGTATCGGGGCGCTGACCAGTGGCAAGGATTTCAGGATGGCCCACACCACCATCGACAGGCCGGCCGCCGACATCACGGAACCGGCCAGCGACGGGAGATTTGTCATTAACTGAGCGATTCTCGGGAAGAGTCCCAGTTGGGCAACCCGGCGCAAGACCAGGGCCAGGTAGGAAAAAATCAAGGCCACCGCCATCGCAGGCATCAGTTGGGGAATAGGAAAGCTGGACGCGGTCGCCGGGACGCCCTTATCGGAGAATATGACCAACGCGATGCCGAATAGGATGATGCGTCCCATAGGGAATCCGAACACTTCCCCGACCACGGGACGAAACGCTGCGACAACCCGGACAACTATGAACGGCGCCAGCAGGATTATGGACCAGAAGGCCAGCGTATCCAGTATCTCCAGATATGGCGCGATGTGCTCCAGCGCATCCCCGTACCGCTCTTCCGGCATACCGTCCACTACCCTCGGCAGGGAAACCATTACCCCCAGCAACAACGCGATCCAGCCGATTTCGGAGAGCATTAGCAGGATTCGTGCCGGCATTTGCATCCAGTGGGGAAGAGGCGAAGCAACGGCATGACGCGCCACTGAAGCCAGATAAGGCAATGTCAGCGCCAGCGCCAATATGGCGATAAGCAGGCCACGGGAGAAGTCGAATGCAACCGACAGCACGCCGCCATCAGCCAGGAGTACGTAGGCTCCGGCCAGTGCCACGAGCCGCTTGAATGGCAGGGGCAAGGCTTCTCCCAGCCACGACCAGATCTCCGTCGCCGCTCG
The DNA here is from genome assembly GCA_965249065.1 of Dehalococcoidia bacterium. Lineage (GTDB taxonomy): Bacteria > Chloroflexota > Dehalococcoidia > Lucifugimonadales > UBA3495 > VXOI01. The sequence goes on from CBDFLG010000002.1 coordinate 1,096,208, forward strand.
AACGGCTACGAAGAAAGCCGCTACCAGAATGGTCCACGTGGCCAGCGAATTGAATATCTCAAGGTGGGCAGCCAGAGAGTCCAAGTCAGGAGCGCCAGGGTAACCGGACACGGTTGCCGGGAGTTCCGGCACGGCGCGCAGCAAGCCAGCTATCAACGTTGCCAGGCCTGCTCCTCCCAGCAGTGCCCGGGCAACCTCTGCTGCTTTCAACAACCGGCGGCCATCGCCGCCAGCATCTTCTCCCGTATCGGTTCCGGTATCGGCGTCAGCTTCCGCCGCCGATTCGCCGACGTTTTCGTCGGCAGTTCCGGCCGGGCTTGATGATTGAGACAAGTGCCGGGCGAGATACTTGCCAGCCAAAGCAGCGACTCTGCCCAGCAGAAGCAGAACCGCGCCTGCCACAATCCACGGCGCGAGATAGTGAAAATCGAGATGTGTCTCTCCGGCCAACAGCCCGTCCGACCCTAGCACTGGAAACGCCGCTGCGGCCAACACTGCGGACAGCAGGGCGGAGATCACAAGTCCGAAAACCGAGTCTGCGAAACGTCTCAAGCCCTTATTCTCCGACTACCGTATGCCAAGAGCGGTACATCAGCTCGTACTGCCTCCGTCCAATTGAATGCTCGCTGTAATCGGCCTCTTCGAAACGCGAAATGATTTCGTCTACGGCCCGGTAGGCCAGCGGCAGCCCGGATGCCACCAGCATCGCCTCAAGCTCCCGCGGCGTCTTCCCGGAAATGCCTGGAACCTGCCCTTCGGCCCACTCTTCGAATGAGTTGTAGAGATCGACGATTTCCTCTCTGAAGTCCACCACCCGGAAGTTCCGTGAGTCGGAGGATTCTAGGTATTCGTCGTTGCCGGAGAAGCGGGCGGATACTGTGTATTCCCCCAAATCGGCGGCCGTCCAGTCGAAGACGCAGTTGCCATTTTCGTCAGCCTCAAGCAGCAGGTGGCCCCCGCCTGGGTGTGCATCGATGGGCAGGCGCGCAATCCCTGCTCCGTTCTCTGTGGCGAGCGTTATGACAGACCGGACTGGTTCCCCCAAACCCCAAACATTGGGAAGGTCCGGGGCCGGCCTGTCGAAGGTTACCGTCAATCGAGTCGGCTCAGGATCAGGGATAGGCTCGGGCTCGGGTTCTGGCGCAACGTCCGCATCTGCAACGGGGCTTTCTTTGTCCGCAGGCTTTTCACGGGCCTGTCTTCGGCGAAGTCGCAACGTCATTACTGGCGGGAAGCCGAAAGCCCTCCAGCGCCGGGCGGCGTACCCGGATGCCACGATTGCGGCCAGCAGGGCCGGCAACCCCACCCACAGCAGCCAGTTGAAACCGGACGGAGTCACTGCCATGCCCGCCAAGTAGGTGAGTGGCGTGTGAAGCTCATCGCCCTGATAGGTGAAAGTTACGGGAACGGCAAGCAGGTTTTCCGAATCAGGTACGGTCAGGACGACTTGCGCGACTCCTTGGCCGTCGGTGGTGGCTTCCGCCCCTTGGTCGGTACGCAGCACGGCTCCGGCGATGCCCGTTCCAGTATCGTCGTACAGGGTCGCCTGGAGCGTCACTTCGCGGCCCGGACGGACGGCACCAAGAGGCGCCACGACCAGGCTGGTGGTGGACTTTATGTCGACGGGCACGGCGGCCTCTAAACTCAGAGCCGTTGAAGAAATGGAAAGCTCATTCCGTCCCAACGGGGAGTCTGCTGGAACCGGGTAGCGCAGAACGAAAGTACCGGTGTCGGTGGTAACGGCCTGCACGCCCCGACCCGTGGTTACGACCTGGTCTGGCAACGGACGGTTGCCAACGAAAACGGAGCCGCGCAGCACAACCGTTTCGCCGCGGGCCACCGGCTCAGGAGATTCCGCATAAAGCCACGGGACGCCAACGGTGATGGTGTGGTTCTTAAGAGCCGGCGCCAAGTGGTCGGTTCCCTCGAAACCGAAGGGAATGTTCACAGTGGTTTCGACTTCGGCCTGGCCTAGTTCCGCTTCCATAGGGAACTCCCGGCTGAAGTCGCCATCGGCGTCTGTGAGCAGAGGCTGCGTTCCCGCCTCTCCCACCCAGACCGGAACGCCAGAGACAGGCTGCCCGCCCTCCGTCCGCAGATTCCCTTTTAATTCCACGGTCTCACCAGTGGCCGCCAACTGCGGCCCCTCCACCGTCAGCACGGTGGGGGCGACGACTATAAAGGAAACGGTGGCTGAACTGGATGTAAGGTAATCCTGCTCCTCGAACTTGGCCGTGACAGCAAGAGGCCCTGTTGTGTCGAATGAGGCGGCGTTGTACCGGAAGGATCCCTCTTCATCAGTGGTTAGCGAGTCGAGCGTGGTTCCTTGCCCATCTTCGATAATCACCTGACGGGGGCCGATTCCAGGCAGCGCGCCGGAAGCAAGCCTGCCGTGGAAGGTGGCGTCCTCTCCCTGAATTATTGAACCTGGGCCTGCTATGGTCAGAGTGGTCAAATGCCTGGCGACCACGCTGGCCGATCCTTCAGAGGGCAGCACCGGATATTCACCAAGGAACCTCGCCTGCACCACGATCTCACCGACATCCTCTACGTAGCCGATGGAACTGAACTCCCCTTCGCCTCCGGTGAAGACGCTTCGCTCCGGGCCATCGCCCAGGGCAATTGTTATCTCTTGGCCTGCCATCGGCCTCCCGCGGACATCATGCAGGAAACCCTCAATCGTAAAGTCATCCCCCACTTTGACTTGCCCGATGTATTCAACGGTCAGACTGGTGGGCATGACCGCTGTTAATTCCAGCCGCGCCGAATTGCCCAAAAGAAAATCTCTGCCCTCGAACGCTACCTCAACAGTATGTGATCCCACTTCCGGGAAGGTCTGGGCGAAGCTGAATTCCCCCGCCGGGCCGGTCAGTTGAGGAGGCAGGCTGCGCCCGTCTATGGTCACCTGCAATTGCAAGTTCTCAACCCCGCTGCCGGTGTCTTCCAATAGACTTCCGCGGAAGTGGGCTTGAGTATCCACGGGCACTTCGCCCGGGCCGGTCAACTGCAACCCGCTTTCTGAATAGACGGTGATGTCGGGATCGCTCCATGACTCGATATACTTTTCGTTGCCGATGGCATGGGCCAATAGTTGGAAGGGGCCCCTTTCTATGGATGGCGGCAACAGAACCTCGGTCTGGAAATTGCCGTTTCGGGTAGTCGTCTGGCCAACCTTAGTGCCACCGTGCTCTTTGGTCTCGTTTATGAAAATCTCAACTTTCACCCCCGAAACAGGGCTGCCTGATTCGGTGCGGACCGTGCCCCCAATGGCAAATTCGGCCTTCCTCCGTATTTCATCGGGCCACGCGGTGATGGCGGTCACGGTCTCGGCAGGCGGAGCCGGAGGGGGAGGCTCCGGTTCAGGCTCCGGTTTCAGTAGCTGCGCCCGGGACGGCGGCCCACCAGACGCGGTGGCCTCAATGACCACCCATCCGACTCCTTCCAAGGCGATTTCGGCCCACTGATGGGCCTGGTCGGAGTATACAATCTGATCATCGCCGGTGGCGGCGATTGCCCAACCCGAGACGACCCTGGCGGGAATTCCCACCGAGCGGGCCATCACCACAAAAACCGAACTGAACACCCCGCAGGTCCCCTCTTGGTGGTCGAAGAGGAACCAGTCAACCGGGTCGCGACCCGGAGGCGGGCTCTCCCTCCCCGAACCGTCGGCGAACCGGTAGGTGTAGCGGGTGCTGATAAATGTCTCCAGCGCCTTCGCCTTGTCGTATTGGGAATCATGGCCGCCGGTTATCTCCAGCGCCAGATCGCGGATACGCGACGGCAGGTCGTCCGGCAGTTGCGTATATGTTGGGTCAGACACACCGGCTGCCGCCGACAATTGGGCCTCGGAGAATTGCGGCGCCTGGGAGACCCATCCATAAGCGGGAGTAGCCTCATCCAGAACGAAAGTGCGGTTGAATGGCCGGAAGTGGCCGTTAGCTTCGACCGAGTCCAAGAACTGGGACGTAGGCACTACCCCAGCCGGGAATTTCCCCAGCTTCGGCAGAGCCTTGAGGCGAATGGTGTCTGTGAACGTTACGGCAGGGTCGGCATCATACTGCGCCAGCAGGGCGGAATTGACCCGGCCTTTCGGGAAAGACGCGAATGAGCCGCTCCCACTAGCGATTTCATTGCGGACCAGATGAGGGATGCTCTGGTTCCTATGGTAGCCAATGGACACCTGCTCCGGTTCGCGCCAAGCGCCGTTTTCGTATACCTCGCCGACGGCGCTGCGAAGGTAGCTGGTATGCGCTGCGCCGCTAACAACGAACACCAGTATCGCAGGCGGCTGAGTCGCCTGAGCCGTTGTTGTGCCGACGCCAAGGCCAACTGCCTCGCCGTCCCTGGTTATAACGCTTCCTCCGTTCTCGGTCTCGACCACCTCGGCGTCCATCGCTTCCAGATTTTCCCGGGCCTGCTCCCGGACTTCCGGTTCGCTGCTGGACAACTCTTCGGCCAGGGTATCCAGTCGCTCCTTTTCTGATTGCGATTCCGATCCGCCTTCCTCCGAATACTTCGGCGCTCTTTCCGGCGCGCCTCCCGAAGCGGTTGGCTCAAAGGGAATCCAGCCCAGCCCTTGAAATGCCACTTCAGCGCGCTGGTGGGCTTGGTCAGAGTACACAATCTGGTCGTCGCCGGTGGGTGCAATTGCCCAACCGGAAACCACCCTGGCCGTTAGCCCAACGGAACGGGCCAAAACCACGAATGCGCTGCTGAAGTTGCCGCAAGTACCCTCACGGCTTTCATACAGAAACCAGTCCACCGGGTCACGGTTCGGAGGGGCGCCGCCGCTGGAGGGATTGGCCAGCCGGTAGACGTAGTTGGCTCGAAGGTATCGCTCGATGGCTTTTGCCTTCTGGTAGGGCGTCGAATGGCCGACGGTTATCTGCTTTGCCAGATCGTGCACCCGTTGCGGTATTCCTTCGGTAGGGGCGAGGATCATGTGAGAATAGCTAGGCGAGATTTTCGCGGAATTGAGCTGGGCTTCCGAAAATACTGAGATGGCCGAGAGCCAGTTGTATTCGGACACCGAGTAATCACTGGCAAAGGTGGCGCTGTACGGATAGATTGTCCCGGACAACGAGAGTGTTTTTAGTTGCGGCGACGTGGGTATAATCCCACTTGGTATCCACTTCTCTTCTCTGGCGGGCAAGACGGTGATGCGCTCCGGGAACGCCTCGGTTGGGGATACCGTTGGCTGGGCTGGCGGCCCCGGATCGGGTACGTCGGAAGGCAGGCTATATTGCACCTCGGATTGATGTTCGGGGAACCACCGTCCGTTGACGTACCGGTCGCCGACGGCAGTGCGCAGGAAGTCGGTGTGAGCCGCGCCGCGCACCTCGAAAACCGGCACGTGCGGCAGCTCCGTGGCTTGCTGCGTGGTTGTGCCCGGCACGAAAGAGACACCGGCGCTGTGGGCCAGCAAGCCACCTCCGTTTTCCAGCGGGGTTAACGTGCCGAGCTTCTCCACGGCGGACGTTGCCGCTTCCCGTACCTGCGGATCAGGGTCACTCATGGCCTCAATCAACTCCGGGACGGCCGAGGCGTTTCCTCGCTCCCCCAAGAGTTCGGCTGCGGCTGCCCTTTCGGAGGAGTCCCCAAATTCCCGTAGCGTTTCTCTCAGTTGGGAGATTGGGAATTCATCCAGCGCCTCCGAGGCGGCGGACCGCACAGCAGCCGATTCATCTCCGGCCCGGGCCTGCATCAGAGATGGCAAGGCGCTTGTGTCCTGAATTTCGCCCAAGGAGTTAGCGGCGGCAGTTCGCACTTCCGCCTGATCGTCCTCCAACACGCTCAGCGCCAACTGTTCCGTAGCGCCATCATCACCCAGCGCGCCGAGAGCGGCGGCCGCTGCCTTCCTTACTTCCGGCCCAGCATCGGAGGCAAGGGCTTCGGACAGCGGAACCGTTGCCTCCGGCCGGCCGAGTTCGCCCAGCGCAGCGGCCGCGGCGGCCCTCACTCTCTCATCAACTTCTCCATTAGGAAACAGCGCGTTCGCCAACGGCCCTAGGGCGCCATCATCTCCAAGCACGCCGAGAGCGTCCGCTACTGCCGCCCGCACCTCGGGCTCGGCGTCATTGGCCAGAGCTTCGACTAGGGGGTCTAACGCCCTGTCGTATCCCCTCTGGCCCAGACCGGTGGCCGCCGCCATCCTGAGCAGAGCATCAGGATGCTCCAGCAGGACTTTCGCCAGCAGGTCGGTGTCAGCCAGCGCTATGCCTGCCGCCGCCGCTTCCCGTACCAGGGGATGTGGGTCGTTGAACATCGCCTTGGCCAGCCCTTCCAAGGCCGGCTCGCTCCCAAGCTCGCCCAGGAACTGCGCCGCTTCCGCCCTGATCTCCGGGTCGGTGGATGAGGCAAGGTTCTGGAGCGCGACAGCCTCCCAGGGAGACTGGGTTTCCCCTGATTCCGTTGATTCTCCTTCAAGTCCCGGCTCACGGCCTTGCGGCGGTTCCTGCGCAGCGCCTTCCTCACCGTCTTCGACAATAGGATCCTTGAGGGACGGCGCCGGTGAGACCTCACCCGGCGTGGGGTCGAAGGCAATCCAGCCGTAGTCTTTCAGCGCGATCTCGGCCCACTGGTGCGCTTGACTGCCGTTTACCGTCTGCTCATCTGCGGTCGGGGTTATTGTCCATCCGGAGACCACGCGGGCTGGTACATCAGCCGAGCGGGCCAGCACGGCAAAAGCGCTGCTGAAAGAAGTGGCTCCTCCCGAAGGGTGGTCGAACAGGAACCATTCGACAGGGTCGAGACCAGGTGGAGGCTCTACCGCCTGCTCGCCCCTTTCCGGCACGGAGTATGAGTATTCCGTTTCCAGGTATTCTTCGATGGCCTTTGCCTTTTCGTAGGGCGAGTCGAGGCCATCGGTTATTTCTGTTGCGAGGTTCCGAATTCTCCCCGGCAAATTATCCGGCAGGCGGTAGTAGGTGGGGTCAACGACAGGCGCCGCCTCGGCAAGGGCGCTCTCCGGGAATTCCGCCGCCAGCGAGCGCCAAGCGTAATCTCCTACTGCCTGACCGGAAAGGAACGTGCCGCTGAAGGGACGCCACGAGCCGGAGGCCGCAATGTCCAGCGGGAACGCGGAGACGGCCAATACACCAGGTTCCAGGCGATCGAATTCTCCCGCGGGAGACACCGAAATATGGTCTATATGCCGGGACTCAGGGGCTGCGGGCGGTTGGATCAGGAGTTCCGGGCGAGTGCGATAGGACGGCAGCATCAGGGTTTCCCCATCCTCCATGTCGCTTCGGCCGGTCAGACCTTCCTCAATCATGGCCGTCATTACGTCCGGGATGCCCGTCTCCGGCTCCACCGGAAGCGTAAACGGGTCCAACTGCGTCCACTTGCCGTTTTCGTAAACGTCGCCGGTGGCGTTTCGGAGGAGCGAGGTGTGAGCCGCGCCGGTTACAGTAAAAAGGGGGTTGGCGATACTGCTGGAGCTTGGAACCGCTGACGCCCCGGGTGGAAACATAAGCGAGGTTTCCCGGATGAGGGCTGTGTTGCCGTTTGCCAGTGGCACAACAACGTCCCAGCCTTTGGCAACCGGGGCATCCGTCTCGAGTTGAAGACTTCGGTATTTTTCAACCTCGGCTGCGTAGGCCTCCGGACTAGCAATTTCGGCGGGATGGTTGAACAGCTTGAGCCCGGCCAGACTCGGTGATCCGAAGAAGCCGAAGATGAGGCTAATCAGCAGCCAAATAGCGAGGTGCGCCAGCAGGAGCCGGGGCCTGATGATGCCGACGGCAACCAGGGAGAAGAAAAACGCGGCCAAGACCGCCAGCCCCCTCGGCTCGACGAATGGACGTTGCGCCTGATGCTGGCCGTAGGCAATATCCTGGTTAAGCACCCCCGAGAAAACTAGGTACAGCCCAACGCCTCCCAGCAAAAGGGCTACTATCCCTCCAATAAGCAGAGAGCGGCGGGGGTGTGGAATCCGGCCCACGATCGCCCAATGCCGCGGAGACGCCAGGGCGACTATCACCAGGACCACTGCCACGGCGGCGACGGCAAACGCGAACATACCGGCGCCACTGGGCAGCCGGATGTATTTCTCATCTGACGGCGTGGCGGCCAGCAAGTCGTCCGGCCCCGAGGAGGTCAGGGCCTCCAGAAGATTAATCAGCAGAAGGAAGCCCACCAGAGCTACCGCCAGCACCAGCAGCAGTCCAGTCCGATGCTTCAATCCGTTGAACAGTAATTTCATCGAAAGCTTTTTACTTCAGTAGGCCCGATGGGCTAAGGAATACCGCTTCGGAATCTTGGGAGCTTTCCAAAAGCCTGTCAAGCAGTTCAGACCCAAGGGCAATCGCGTTATACGGAAGTCTCCCTTTTGCGTAGTTCCTGCGAAAGCAGGAATGACGAATGGCTGGTACTTAATAATGCGATTGCCCTGATTTTTTTAAGACTTGCTCCAGGAGGGCTGCCGCCGTGCCGGGTTCTATGCCGAAGGCGCTGACCAGGGCTGGGGCTGTCGTCCGGGTGAGTGATTCCAGCTCGGCCTCCAAGCCTTGTACCTCCTTACTGAGTTTACGGTAGCGGAAGGCAAGCGAGCGAAGAGCGTACTTGGCCGCCGCCGTGGGATCGCCCGGACGACCAAGACGGAAGCTGGCGCACCGCGTGGCGAGGGCGCCTGCCGGACGCCACCGAGGTGGCGTTGCTGGACCGCCTGCGGTGTGTGACTATCCCAACCGCTTCACTGGCGCCCATCTGCGAACCCTGCGGCACCAGGTACAACAGTGGCGGGGCAGCATGGCCCCAAAGTTGGTCTACGCCCCGGCCGGTGAAACAATTTTGCAAACTCAGGTAATGCAGGAATTAGCGTTGGTTGGAGCGGGCCCAAGTGCTAAAGTTTCGGTAACATCTCTCAATGAGGCAGCAGGACTGCCATGTCATAATTGAGGCGGCGCGAGCCACCGGACGCCAATTCTTTCACGCAGCCATTTCGGGAGGCTTATACGCTATGCCTTACCTCTCTCTGCCCGGAGTTGACTTGTGGTATGAGGACACCGGGGGGCCGGGTGCGCCGGTTGTTTTCCTTCACGCCGCTTCGGGAACCTGCGAAAGCTGGGCGCATCAGTTGCCTGCCTTCATGTCTGACGGTTACCGCTGCATCGCTTACGACCGGCGCACTTGGGGACGTTCCAGGGCTACCGGTCCCGAACACCAGCCGGGCTTAGCTGGCGGCGACCTTCACGCCTTGGTGGAGAGTCTGTCCTTGGAGCGGGTCCACCTGGTTGCTACGGCGGCAGGCGGAATCACTGCTCTGGACTATGCACTGACTCACCCGGAGCGTGTCCGGAGCCTGGTGGCCGCCAACACCATCGGCGGCGTACAGGATGAAGCCTATCTGGAAGTGCAGCGCCGGCTGCGTCCGCCGGAGATCCAGAATCTGCCCGTGGAGCTGCGTGAGCTTGGGCCCTCCTACCGGGGCACGCGCCCTCACGGGGCGAGCCGCTGGCTGGAAATTGAACTGGCCAGCAGGCCCGGCGGGGCAGTTCCGGCGCAGCCCCTCCGCGAGCCCATCACCTACGCCCGGCTGCTGACTATGCAGGTTCCGGTCTTGGTCCTGTCGGGAGAGGCTGATCTGCTGTCACCCCCGGCGTTGATGCGGATGCTGGCGGCGCATATCCCAACGTCCCGATTCGTCTCCCTTCCCGATGCAGGACACGCGGGATTTTGGGAGCGGCCCCAAGTCTGGAACGGGTTGGCGCTGGAGTTCATCGGCCAGCACCAATAGCACTCTGAGGGGCCTGCCCGGCAAATCGCGTCGGCCCGCGGGCTGGGTCCGTCAGCAATTGGGCATAGGCAAGTCGAATAGCGGCAAGATACGAAAATGACGCCCAGAACTATCTGGCAATGTTGCAAATCGCGTCCATTCTCCTCTGGCTATAGCTTGCAAACACGCCCTAAGCTTCGTACACCGTTTTGCCGCCGACTATCGTCCGTTCTACCGGAATGTCCTTGATGGTCATTGGGTCCACCTGGGTAGGGTCTGCGCCCAACACCACTAGGTCGGCGAGCTTCCCCACCTCGATAGAGCCCTTGAGGTCCTCCTCAAAGGATGCGTATGCGCTGTGCAGGGTGTAAATGCGCAGCGCCTCCTCTACTGTCACTCTTTGGTTGGGCCCCCAGACATTGCCCCGGCTGTCCGTGCGGGTTACACAGCTTTGGATACCCAGCAACGGCTCGAACGGACCAGGAGGGTAGTCGGTGGCTCCGGTGCCTACCACGCCGTAGTCTAGGAAGGAGCGTTGGGCGAACATCCACTGCAAGCGCTCTTCTCCGTAGAAGGGCATCTTCTCACCGTGGTGGTAGACGTAGGTGCAGAAGGGTGTGGCCACCGTGCCCAGCCGGCGCATCTTGCCGAGTATGTCCGGGTTCACCAGGGTGCAGTGTTCCACCCGGTGCCGGGGATTGGGACGAGGGTCGGCGGCTTGGGCTTTCTCATAAGCCTTCAACACCATGTCTATGGCAAGGTCGCCGTTTGCGTGGATACACACCTGGAACCCGGCCCGGTGCATCTCCATGACGTTCTCTTCGATTTCCTCAGGGCTCATTGCCAGGATGCCGTGGTCGCAGTCGCTGCCGACGTATGGCTCCGACAGGTAGGCTGTGCGTGCGGCGATGGCTCCGTCGGCAACCATCTTGATGCCTCCCAGGCGCAGCATATCGTCGCCGAAACCGGTTTTAAGTCCCGCTTCCCGCAGAGCCGGGAAATGGGGATGGTACATCAGGGCGTACACTCGTAGGGACAGGTCGCCGGCGTCCCTCCCCTCCTGGTAGGTGAAGAGCTCGTCCCTGACGACCCTGGCGTCGTGGACGCTGGTGAGACCTGCCTGGGTCAGCATCCGGCAGATGGTGCGCAGCCCTTCCCGGCGAATCTCCGGCGTGTCCGAGGGGATGAGTCCGAAACGCACCGGCTCGATGGCCCGCTCGTAGACCACCCCGTTCAGTTCTCCGGTGTCCGGGTTGCGGCCCAAGCGGCCGCCGAAAGGGTCCGGGGTGTCCTTGGTAAACCCGGCAGCTTCTAGGGCCATGCTGTTGAGGTAGTAGATGTGCCCCGCCCGGTGGGACACCATAATTGGATGGAAGGCACTCACCGCGTCGAGGTCTTCCCGGAACAGGAACCGGTTCTCTGCCGTCTTGGTGTCGTCGAACTTGAAGCCCTGCACCCACTGGCCTGGGGCAGTGGCCTCCACCCGTTCCCGGAGGGCCGTCTGGATGGCGGTAACGGATGGCAGGTCGCAGTCGGCAGCTATTACATGACGGATTCCGCTGTTTAGTACATGAATATGGGCGTCGATGAACCCGGGGAGTACCGTCTTGCCGCCAAGGTCCATCACCTTCACGTTTGGGCCGATCAACCCCTCCACGTCCCCGTTGCTGCCCAAGCCGATGAAGCGGCCGTTGCTCATGGCCACGGCCTGGACACGAGGCCGGTTTGGATCCATGGTGATGATATTGGCGTTCTTTATGACCGTATCGGCCTTGGCTGTTGAAGTTGACAAGGTATCACCCGCTGAAAGTATTTGCCGGGGTCGGGGCTATATATTCAGCTCCAGGATGTACAGATCGCCCGGCAACCGGACCGCCGGGTATGCGCGGCTATCGCGGATATCAATTGAGCGGGTTCGTTTGGCCAGGCTGATTTTTTTCGCTTTCCCGGCCATTTCCGGTCATTTCCAGCCACAGGGTTCATTCAGGAGCCGGACCAGGGCGGCATTGCGACGGTCAAGGATAGGTCGCAGCTAGATGTTCAATGGTACGAGGGTGTCCCAGGGCTTGGCAATGGGCGGCTGTCAGCAAATTAGGCGCCGACGGGGCAGCAGAAGTGTTGCGGGGGACGGCATGACTGGTTTTGGTCAGTCGGCCTTGCCGAAGCAGGGGGCGTCAGCCCACCTTGAATGATTCAGGTTGACCGCTAAAATAGTGAGTTCCAGGTTCACCCACAGGCGAACCAAGAGATGCAAAAGGGCTTGGGCACAGTTTCTCGGGGCCACCGGTGGGGGCATAAACCTTTAACAGCATTCAGGAGGCAGCTATGGGTTGGTCCACGAACCATCCGAACGGCCTGATTCACTACGCGCCCCAACAGGCTTACCGGGGCTACACGCTTGTGACCAACGCCAATGGGAACGACACCCGCCTCATCGACATGGAGGGCCGCGTCTGCCATACGTGGCACTCGAACGAGGGAATCGCATACGCCTACCTGCTGGCCAACGGCAACCTGTTGCTGCGAACCGGGCCTGCGGCGGAAGAGACCTCGTTTCCTGAGCCGGCCCGAGCGGGAGATCCTGCCCCGCGGCGGGAGGACGGTCTCAGGGGCCATCCTGGAGCTCGACTGGGAGGGCAATGTGGTCTGGGAGTACCGGTATCCACTGCTGCACCACGACTTTGAGCGCCTGCCCAATGGCAACACCCTGGCGCTGGCCTGGGAACTGATTCCCGAGGATATGTTGCGGCAGGTCAAGGGCGGCTACGAATCACCGGACGACCACCGGGGGATGCTGGGGGATGTGGTACGGGAGGTTACGCCCGCCGGGGAAGTGGTATACGAGTGGAAGTCCTGGGAACACCTGGACTTCGAGGAAGACCGTATCTGCTTTCTGGAAGGCCGCGAAGAGTGGACGCACCAGAACACCCTCAACGTTACCCCCGAGGGCGACCTGGTAGTCAGCTTTCGTCAGACCGACACCGTGGGCATCGTAGACCGTGCCAGCGGAAACTTTCGCTGGAAATGGGGCCCGGGGAAAATTTCTCACCAGCATAACCCTACGATGCTGGACAATGGCCGGGTGCTCATCTTCGACAATGGCCCTCACAAGCGTGGTGTCACCCATTCCCGGGTCATCGAGATCGATCCCAGCACCAACGAGATTGCTTGGGAGTACCGGGGCGACCCTCCCATATCCTTCTATAGCTATCACATCAGCGGAGCCGAACGCCAGCCCAACGGCAATACGCTGATCTGCGAAGGCGCTCCGGGCCGCATCTTCGAGGTGACGCCCGGCAAGGAAATTGTGTGGGAGTACATCAACCCGTTTATGTCGCCGAGCGGTTTCGGCGTAGGCGGTTCCTTGTCGGGTCTCGCCAACTCGGTGTTCCGCGCCCACCGGTACGGCTACGACCATCCCGCGCTGGAGGGCAGAGACCTCGACCCGGACAACTACGCCAACCTGAACCGGCTGTACACCTGAACCAAAGAGAAACCTGCATCGGCATTGGGATTTGTACACGCCCTGCTGTGATACCTATGCCGTCGACACCCAAAGTTCGTGGTGGTAGGATGCTAACGGCTACGGTTTGTCCGACAGGCGGGGACGCACCGAAAAAATTTGGAGGATCAGCCCATGTCCGGGAAAGGCTTGGACTATTCAACGCTATTCAACAGGAATCTGCCTCCTCCCCCGGCTCCGTGGGAAGGTCACCCGAAATACAACTTCATTGGCGGTCACAGCGACCCCGAAATGATCCCAATGGAGGGGTTTATCGAGTCCGCCACCAATGTATTCCGGGGCGACCCGCGAAACATTTCCATGTATAACTTCGACGGCGGCCCGCAGGGCATTGTCCCGCTGCGCAGGTTCTTGGTTGACAAACTTGCGGCCCACCGCGGGATCAATACAACGATAGAAGAAGTCCTGATTACTTCAGGGTCCGGCCTGGCGATCGAGTTGATTAACGAGATCCTGCTGGAGGAGGGCGATACAGTAATCGTAGAAGCCTTCAGCTTCTCAGGCGCCTTAGGCAATCTGAGGCGCCGCAAAGTCAACATGATCGGGGTCGAGGTAGACCAGGACGGGATGCGCATGGACCAGTTGACCCGGGTTCTCGAAGACCTACGGGCCAAGGGAGTGCGCCCCAAGTACATCTACACGATTCCGACTCTCCAGAACCCCACCGGCACTGTGATGACCATGGAGCGCCGGTTGCGAATGCTGGAACTGAGCGAAGAATACGGAGTCCCGATTTTCGAAGACGAATGCTACGCCGACCTCATATTTGAAGGCGAATATGAGAACGCGATCCGGTCCCTGGATGACGCCAACCGGGTGCTGCACATAGGCTCTTTCTCAAAAACCCTGGGGCCAGGTACACGCCTCGGATACGTTATTGCGCCGTGGGAGGTGATGAGCCGGTTGTTGTCCCGCAAGAACGACGCCGGGACCGGCGTCATGGACCAGATGATTGTCGGCGACTACTTTACCAACCACTATGATGACCACATCACAGATATGCGTTCGGCTTTGAAACGCAAATGCGAGATCCTTGGCAGCGCCCTCCGGGAGTCGTTCGGGCCGACTGTCGATTTTGAAATGCCCCGGGGCGGAATGTACCTGTGGGTCAGGCTCCCTGCGGGGGTTGATTCACGGACATTGGCCGCGCCCGCGCTCAGGGAAGGCGTCGCCTTCAACCCGGGCCCGGACTGGTCGGCCGATCCAGATGCAGCCGCCAACTACATCCGGCTTTGCTTTGCCCTCCCTTCCGAAAATGAAATCCGGGAAGGGATCGAAATACTGGCGGACGTGTTCCGGAGAGAGGGGGCGCTGCCCTGACCTTTGCTCCGTCCGGTATTCCTGTATTTTTGCGCTTCCCGAACGCCACCGCGACCTGAGTTGCCGGACTAACCGGCCTTCAGTTCCACCAGTTTGCTCTCGATGGTCTCCGCCTCCAGCGACAAACTTTCCCACTTCTCCCAGAGCGATTGCGCCTCCTCTTGGAGCACACGGTACTGCTCCGCCGAGGCCGCAATCTGAGACGGCTCGCCAAACTGGTCGGGATTGGAGAACATGGCCTCCAACTCCGCTATGCGAGCCTCGTTGTCGGCCAGCAAAACAGTTATCTCCTCTATCCGGATCGCCAGCCTGCGGGCCTCTCTCCCCAGCGACCGGCGCTGCTCTTCTTCGGCGCTTACCGGGCGTCCGGGGCGTTTCTTGACCGGGCCAAGTCCTGAAGCATCATCGGTTGCTCCGTTAGCTGTTGAATTAGCGTTCCTCTTACCGTCCTCAGTCTGCTTCCAGTACAGATAGCTGTCGTAGTCGCCCGGGAAGACCGTGGGGCGGCCTCCGTCTATCTCGATAATTTTGTTGGCAACCTGCCTTATGAGAGTCCGGTCGTGGGTTATGAGACATATAGCGCCGTGATAATCGCCAAGGGCGTCGACAAGTATCTCTCTGGAATCGATGTCAAGGTGGTTGGTCGGCTCGTCCATGAGGAGCAGGTTGCTTGACTGGAGGAGCAGCTTGGCCAAGGCCACCCGCGCCTTTTCCCCGCCGGACAGCACGGATATTGGCTTGAGCACATCGTCGCCGCTGAACAGGAAGCCGCCGAGGGTGGTGCGCAGGTTCTGCTCCGTCTCCGTGGGCGCCGCCTGTTGCATCTCCCCAATGAGCGTATTGGCAGGGTTGAGCAGCTCAAGCACGTGCTGTGCATAGTAAGCCGTCACCACGTTGTGGCCGGTCTTTCTTTCCCCCTCGTCCAACGGGATAACGCCCGCGAGCAGCTTCAGCATGGTGGTCTTCCCGGCGCCGTTCGGTCCGACGAGGGCGACGCGGTCGCCGCGAGAAAGAGCCAGGTTCATGCCGCGGTAGACCACATTATCGCCATAGGACTTGCTCACGTTGGTCAGCCGTATAACCTCGGAACCGCTGCGAGGCGGCTCCGGGAACGAGTACCGGATTTTCTTGGTCGCCCTCGGCAACTCGATAGGCTGCACCTTCTCAAGTTGCTTCAAGCGGCTTTGAACCTGACTGGCCTTCCTGGCCTTGGAGCGAAAACGCTCCACAAAGCGCATCTGCTTTTGTACCTCGCGCTCCTGCCTGGCCGCGGCCGCCCGCTTGACCTGAAGGGACCGTTCGCGCACAACGAGGTAATCGTCATAGTCGCCCTTCATAAGCGCCACCTCGTCCGGCTCAATGGCGAGAACCTTGGTGGCCACCTGATTCAGAAAGGCGCGGTCGTGAGACGTGACAATCACCCCGCCCAGAAAAGCGGTCAGGTACTTCTCAAACCACAGGTTTGCGTCAAGGTCAAGGTGGTTGGTAGGCTCGTCTAGGAGCAACAGGCTGGGCTTCCTGAAAAGCATCCTGGCAAGGCCCGCCCGCATGGCCCAGCCGCCGCTGAACTCGCCCATGGGCCGGAGAAAGTCGCCCTGCTTGAAGCCAAGGCCCGACAGTATCGCCTTGGCCTCATGCTCCCGTTCTCCCCCGCCAGCGGCCTCCAACGCCGTGTCAAGCTGGCTGAGTTGCTGCATCAGGTCACCCTGATTCACCGGGTCGGCCTCCCATGACAGGGCCTCTCGCGTGGCGGCAATCCGATCCCTGATAGTATTCACCTCTGGGTTAACGTCCAAAACCTCTTGAAGCAGGGGCCTCCCGGCAAACGTTGCGGGCTCTTGCTTGAGATAGCCAATGGTGACGTTGCGCTTTCTCGATATGCTCCCCGTGTCCGGGACAATATCGCCTGCGAGAATGTCCATGAGCGTGGTCTTCCCGGAGCCGTTTGAGCCTACCAGCGCAATGCGGTCCCCGGCGGCCAAGTTCAAGGTGATCCCGCTGAACAGAGTTCTGGTTGAGTAACTCTTGCTGACGTCTGATGCAAACAGCATTTTATTCTGCCCGAAATATCATCCTATACAGTCTCCACGCAACCTGGCCATCCTGACTATATTACCCCAAGGCTATCGCATGAGAAAACCGGGTTGGTTAGAATAGCGCCTGGGCTGCCGTTGGCAGAGGCAGTCAGAGGGGTGGAGGACGGCGTGGGGGGGAAATGGAGAAGGTGTTCGACGGCCTCAATGGAGACCGGAATGCTGCTCATCTCCGTGGACCTAGCCGCGGACTTGGTGGATGAATCCTATGACAACGGCCAGCTGATTTCGATGATGGAACAGGCCGAGGAGATCAGCGGAACTAAAGCAACGATGACCTTGGCAGATTCAGGTTATTTCGCTGGCAGCGACTTGGAAGAATGCGTCCGGCACGGCCAGCGGGTGGTGGTGTCGGAGGCGCGGCAAAAGTTGGTTGATGCCCCATATCACAAGGACCGGTTCGTCCATAGACGAGGCCACCGACACCGATATGTGCCCCCAAGGGCAGACTCTCCACTTTGCCCAATGACAATTCGCCAACAGGGTCTGGAATCGGGTATACCGGGCGTCAGGAGCCGTCTGCCTGAGGTGTCCGGCTTTCGCGGTGTGTACCTCGAATGGCCGCTGCTTCCTGTACTCCGTCAGTGGCGGGTACCTGCTACAATGTGGCGGACTCGAGGATCAACCGCACCGGTCTGTATAAGCTCTTTCTGTCGAACGAGGCTATGCAAGCAATCCGGCCGTCCGGACCGGCTTTTTGCGCCGGGGCAGGGCCTATCTTGCCTCGTATCGGCGCCGATTTGCGGCTCCGGCTATCCGCTCCGGCTATTTGGACAACCCGCAACCGGCTATTCGATACAAAAGTCCAGTAGTAGCCGCCAGCGGCGTTGGCGCTCTGCACCGAGCGGGTTCTGCGCGCCTTCAATATCAACAACTACTACATCAACAACAACTACTTGCGGGCAATGAAGGCCAAGTTGGAAAATGGGGAGTAATAGCATTTAATCTCCAATGATGTCCTACAGCCCTACAGATGGGAGGCGAACTCATGGCAACGTCAGTGAAGGGGCATATCAGCGCCGGGCCTTTGGCCCAACTCAAGGAGCGCGGCTGCGCCGTGGTTACCGGCGGCGGGCACGCCATCGCTGTGTTCTACCATGAAGGCGAGGTCTACGCGGTGGACAACCGCTGTCCTCACATGGGTTTCCCCCTGGACCGGGGCAGCGTTAAGGACGGCATTCTCACTTGCCATTGGCACCACGCCCGGTTCGACCTTTCCAGCGGCGGCACCTTCAATCCCTTCGCCGACGACGTGCGCAGCTTTCCGGTGAACGTGGTCGACGGCGAGGTGTGGGTAGACCCGGAGCCGCCGCCGCGCAACGAAGGCCAGCACTGGCGGCAGCGGCTGGAAGACGGGCTGGAGCATAATATCCGGCTGGTCATCGCCAAGGCGGTGCTGGGCTTGCAGGCGTCCGGCGGCGACTACCGGGAGCCGCTGAGAACCGGCGCCCTGTTCGGCGCTACATACTCGGCCAACGGGTGGGGCGCGGCCATGAGCATCCTGACCTGCACTGCCAACATCCTGCCGCAACTGCATGAAGAAGACCAGCCTAGGGCCCTGTACCACGGGCTTCTACACATCGCCCGAGAGTGCGCCGGCAAAGCCCCTCGTTTCTCCGTGGAACCGCTGCCCACAGGCGAGACCCGGCCAGAGGTTTTCGCTGGCTGGTTCCGCAACTTCATCGACGTCCGCGATGACGAGGGGGCCGAGCGGTGTCTGATTACCGCCATTGAGCTTGGCATCTCCAAGCGAGACATAGCCGATATGATTTTCGCCGCCGCCACCGACCATATCTACTTGGACGCCGGGCACGTGGTGGACTTCTCCAACAAAGCCTTCGAGCTGCTGGACCACCTGGGCTGGGAGATGGCCGGGCAGGTGCTGCCCAGTCTGGTGCACGGAATGGCCCAGGCGCGCCGCAGCCAGGAACTCGGCGCATGGCGCCACCCCATCGACATCGCCTCTATGGTCTGGCAAGCGCGGTCGGAGCTTCCGGCTCTGTTCGAGCAAGGCCGAAGCCAATCCGGCGGTTGGGATGATGCCGAAGCCCTGGCGTCCCGGATGTTGGGCGACTCGCCGGGTAAAATCCTAGAGTCAATCAAGGGGGCCGTCGCAGGCGGCGCTACTGCCGAACAGATTGGGGCCGCCGTGGCCCATGCCGCCTTCCTGCGCATGGCCCATTTTCATCTGTCAAACGAGTTTCGCGACTGGGACACGGTGCATAACACCTTGACTGCCGCCAACGCCATGCATCAGGCCCTGAAACGGGCGCCGACTATTGAGTTGTTGCGAGGCGTGTTCGACATCGCCATGAGCATCTACCTGGACCGCTTCCTCAATATGCCGCCCCAGCGCCTTCCGGAAGCGACGGCAAGCGCCATCCCCGGCGCAGAGACGCTTGCCCGGCTGCTGGATTTGGTGGACTCGCGCCAGCAGGTGGAGGAGTCGGCCCAGGCCGTGTCCGGTTATATGGCCGGGAGCGGCGCGTCCGAAGACCTGCTGGCCGCCTTGGGGCGGATGATGCTGCGCGAGGACGCCGATTTTCACTCGTTCCAGATTGTTGACGCCGCCTTCAAGCAGTTCGAGTCGCGCCAAGCCACGGAGTCCGGGCGCCATGTGATCATCGGGCTGTCCCGCTTCCTGGCGGCCCACTCCCCCACTCCCAGGGCGGAAGGCCAGACCTATCAGATAGCCCTTCGCCTCCAACGCGGCGAAGAGATATACCAGTGACGTTCGCCTGCTCCAAGGCGGCTTGAAACTGCCTGCGAAAAGGGCTAGTGGTTCTCGAAAATCTCTTGGAATTGGGCCACCTTGGCGACGGTTGCATCCCGTTCGGCCTTGGTCGGGTTCCTGGGGTCGCGGGCCTTGGGCAGCCGGCCCAGCTTGAGCAACGCGGCCAGCAGCAGCAGTCTGGCCTTGTTGCAGTCCAGATTACTGCCTGCGATGGTCAGGTCGTCCCAGCCGCTGGGCACCCTCCCGCCGGGGTCGGCCCGGCCCACCCTGGCCACCGGCATACCGCTGAAGGTGGCGATTTCCAAGGCCTTGTGCTGCGACATGGAGGCTAGGCCGTAGGGCGAAGACCCCTCCAGCACGAAGCCGTGCAGTTTTGGCGACTGCGGGTCGCTGCTGCCCTGATTCGCAAGCCCTTGGGAGATTCGGGCCATGATGTCCACTTCGTTATCCGGGTTGGCCGTCTCGTCCTCGTCCATATAGGCGCCGTACTTGACGATGTGGACTCTGGGGATGCTCTCCTCCCGCAAAGCGCCCGCATCGTCCTTTACGGAGATGCGGATTAGAGAGGAGTCTCCGGCGTAATCCGGGAACTCCAGCCAGGCGGGGAGCCGGGACAGGTTTACGTCGGAACTCGCGGTGTGCCGGTAGGCGGGCTTGTACCAGATTGTCACAGGCGGCCCCACCGTGCCGAGGATTCCGCCGTGGCCGCCGGTGGCTTTGTAGTTGCCCGGACGGTCATCGGCTTTCTTGAACTCACGGGCGGCGTAAATCCGCTCGTCCTGCACCCCCACTGCGCCGATTCCGTTTCCCAGACCGGAAAGCGCGAAGTCCACGGCGTCTACGATGTTGCGGTCGCCGTCGTTGGCCAACTGCCCGTGGGGACGCTGCGCGGCGATTCCGGCGATGGTCAGGTTCGTGTCAATGAGCAGGCTCAGCCAGTAGAGCGTCTCTTCCACCGTTGGGCTGCCTTCCAGCCAGATGCCGCCGGCGTATTCTCCGCTGTCCATCGCGGCCTGCACCGAGTTGGCAACGTGGGCTAGGTCCCGGTACCTTGGGGAGCGCCTGATGGCAAGGGGCTTGTAGGGGAAAAAGTCCACGCCCGATTTTTCTCCCTTTTGGGTGTAACCGCCGGGAGGAAGAACGCGGATGAACTCGAAGTCGGCTTTGCGGTCGAGACTGCTTCCCTCGCCGGCCTCGTCCCTGCCTGAGATGGTGCGGTCTATTTCGGTGAACATTCTGGAGGCGTCGGGGTAGAAGAACTGCCGTCCCCCGAAATCGAGGGAAGCATCCGAGAGGTCGGCGTCCTCAAAGGGCTGGCCCTGCTCCGAGCCGTTGGCGCGACGCGCCACATACGGCAGTGGGTACGGGCCGTCTTCCGGCAGCAGCTCCACTTCGTAGTAGTCCTTCCCGTCCTCAAGGTAGACGGCGGCGGCGTCCTCCTCCAGCGGGTGGGCGCTGTACTTCTTTACCCTGACCACCACCGGCTCGTGAAGGGTCTGGGCTACTAGGTGATCGTACCTGCCGGGTAGAACGCGCTCCTGCGGCAGGCGGCCCTTGTTGCTGGTGACCAGGGTGGGCGAATTGGCGATGGTGGCCCTGGGGCCTGAGAACACGGCGATTTTGGCTCTGGCCATTCCTCCTCCTTTGGGCAGTAGCGAAGTCGGGGCGCCGGGGCTTTCTTGTCATGCCAGCCCAATCTATACTGAATCGTCCGGTTTTTATAGACCGTGGCTGGTGTTTCGTAAATACCGGGAAGCAGGAGGCCCTCTATGACAACCGCAGGCCAGTCCCTTCAAGTGCAATCCTCACCCGCGAAAGCCGTCCATCACCTTGACCCCCTGAGCCCAAGCGAAATTGAGAGCGCGGTAGCAATACTCCGCGCCCAGAGGAAGCTGGGGGAAAGAGTCAGATTCGAGACGGTTGAATTGTACGAGCCGCCGAAAGACAGCCCTCTCAGCCGGAACGGCCGGGAAGCGGCTGGCCGGGAGGCATTCATCATCCTGCTGGACAACGACACTGGAGCCACCTACGAGGCGGTAGTCGCCCTGGCAGAGGGGAAGGTCAAGTCGTGGACGCATATCCCCGGCGTGCAGCCACGGTTGATGATGGACGAGTTCTTTGAGTGCGAGAACGCCGTAAAGGAGTCCCCCGAGTTCCAGGCGGCGCTGCGAAAACGGGGCATCAACGACACAACCCTAGTGATGGTTGACCCATGGCCGGCTGGCAACTACGGGGTGGCGGAGGAAGAGGGATTGCGCCTTTCCTTCGCTCGCAGTTGGCTCCGGGCCAGCCCGACCGACAACGGATATGCCCGCCCGATTGAGGGCGTCATCGCCGTGGTCGACCTCAACGAGATGAAGGTAATCAAGGTGGAGGACCACGGCGTGGCGCCCATACCGCCCAATGACGGCAACTATGCAGCAGAGTTCATTCAAGAGTTTCGCGGCGGCCTGAAGCCGCTGGACATCGTGCAGCCCGAGGGGCCGAGCTTCAACGTCGATGGAAACCTGGTGTCTTGGCAGAAGTGGAGCTTCAGGGTCGGCTTCACCCGCCGCGAGGGCCTCGTTCTGCACGCCGTCAGCTATGAAGACCAAGGCCGGACGCGCCCCATCATCTACCGGGCTTCCTTGGCCGAGTTGGTGGTGCCTTATGGCGACCCGTCCGAAAAGAATTTCCGCAAGAACGCGTTCGACGTTGGCGAGGCCGGCATAGGCATTCTGGCCAACCCGCTGACTCTGGGATGCGACTGCCTAGGCCAGATTTACTACTTCGACGCCGTCCTGAACGACAGCCGCGGCGAGCCGGTGGAAATCCCCAACGCCGTCTGCCTTCACGAGGAAGACTTCGGCATCCTTTGGAAGCATACCGACTGGCGCACGGGGCAGGTCGAGGTGCGCCGTTCCCGGCGCTTGGTCATTTCGTTCATCGCCACCGTCGGCAACTATGAGTACGGCTTTTTCTGGTACTTGTACCAAGACGGCAACATCGAGTTTCAGGTAAAGCTGACCGGCGTGGTGAACAATATGGCAGTGGCCCCGGGGGAGGTCCCCAAATACGGATCCCTGATAGCGCCGCAGTTGGGGGGACATATCCACCAGCATTTCTTCAGCGTCCGCTTGGACATGAGCGTGGACGGCCTCAACAATTCGGTCTACGAGGTCAACACCAAGGCCGAGCCAATGGGGCCGGACAACCCGCAGGGCAACGCGTTCTTCGCTGAAAAGACCCTATTGGCGACCGAGTCGGAAGCCCAGCGCACCGTTGATCCTCTGGCCGGCCGGTACTGGCTGATTGCGAATCCATCGGTGAACAACTATATCGGGCAGCCGGTGAGCTACAAGCTGGTTCCCGGTGAAAACATCCTGCCCTTCGCCCACCCGGAGGCCAGCGTATCCAAGCGGGCCGGTTTCACCAAGAAGCACCTGTGGGTGACCCCATACAGCCCTGACGAAATGGCCCCCAGCGGGCCATACCCGAACCAGCACCCCGGAGGCTCCGGCCTGCCGGAGTGGACCAAAGCGAACCGGAATATCGAGAACACGGACATCGTGGTCTGGTATAACTTTGGCAGTCATCATGTTCCCCGGCCCGAGGACTGGCCGGTGATGCCGGTGATGTATACCGGCTTCAAGCTCATGCCGGTGGGATTCTTCGACCAGAACCCGGCGTTGGACGTGCCTCCCTCAGCCCACGGCAACGGGCATTGTCATCCCTGAACAGGCGCACTTTGGAAGCCTGCGCCACGATTCGGGCATGACGGGCCACGCCAGAGAAGGGTTTGCCGCAGCTTCGGGCGGTTGCATGACCTCTTGCGTCCTGAAGGGTCCCGTTCGCTTTCCACCGGAATGCGGTTTGGGGGAACTGCGCGGTACCGGCATCGGTCAGAAGCGAACGGGACCCTGAGTCGGTCATCCTGCTACCGGCGTCGCCAAGGGGCGGGAGCCGGGGAGCCGCTCGTAGGGGCCGGGGAGTCCCAGCTCGTCGGAAATACTGCGCATCGCGGGGAGGACCTCTTCGCCCAGCAGACGGATGCTGGTCATCCGGTCTTCGTGGCTGACCGGGCCGTGGTGGTGCCACATGGCGAAAATGCCGGGGCGGATGGTCTCCATTATGTGTCGAATCTTGGGGATGATGGTGTCCGGCGTGCCGCAGATGAGTTGCAGGTTGTCCTGCTCTCCTTGGAAGCGGCTGTAAATCTGGTTCCTGCTGGCCTCCAGCTCTTCCGGGGTATTGGTGGGCTTCAGAACCAGTGCTGCCTCTCCGCTGTTGGGGTCGGTGGAAACGCGGGCCAGCCGGCGGGTAGCCGCCTTGGAGTTGTAGCCCGGCGGGAACATCCACTCGGGCCGCGCGAAGGCATTGATGCCGCCGCCGTACATGAAGGCGCGGCCCAACTCTTGGGCCTTCTCTTCGGTCTCGGCCACCACCACCCGTTGCAGGTAGCCGAAGTTCTCCGGCCCGGACTCGTAGCCCTCTTGAGCCGCCGTGTCGCGGTAGAGTTTCACCATCTCCAGCGTTGGCTCCAAGAAGGTGGCCAATGCCAGGTAGGGATAGCGGTGGCGGGCACACCAGACCACCGTTTCCGGGCTGACCAAGCCCGGTATCCACATCTGGGGGTAGGGCTTCTGCACAGGCAGCACCCACGGGTTCACATGGCGGTAGTGGTAGTGTTTGCCCTCGAAGCGGAAGGGGCCGGGGGTGGTCCACGCCTTGACCACGAAGTCGTGAGCCTCGTTGAACAGCTCCCGGTTGTAGGCCGGATTGGCGTTGTTGTAGATGGATTCGCTGCCCGCGCCACGTACCCAGCCCGGCACCAGCCGACCGCCGGAAATCATGTCTATCATCGCCAGTTCTTCGGCAAGGCGCAGCGGGTCGGCTACCGGCAGCGGGTTGCCCAGCAGCACAATCTTGACCCGCTGGGTAATCCGGGCCAGCACCGCCGCTTCTATGTTCATCACGGCCCCCATGCAGAATGGCGTGCCGTGATGCTCGTTTAGCATCACGCCGTCGAAGCCCACCTCCTCGGCGTAAACCGCTTCGTCGAAATAGGAGTTGTAGAGCTGGCCACCCACCTCTGCATTGAAATGCTCGTTGGGAATGCCAAAATAGCCGGCGTTCTTGATAATCTCGTCTTCGGGAACGTCATAGTAGGGGCGCTCGGTGAACATCATTATGTGCATGGCGATGCCTCCTGAAGTCTTACTCTTGCGCCAAGAATCCCCGGACCCGGTCAACGAATTGCGTAGTGTGCTCAATTTCCGGATGGTGGCCGCAGTTGTCAATCACCAATAGCTCTGAGGCTGCGATGGCCCGGTTGTAAGCTTCCCCTGCCGAAATCGGGACAATCCGGTCCTCGCGCCCCCAGACAATCAGCGTGGGCAGTCCCTCCACTCCCTTCAGCAGATGAGTCAAGCTGGGGTTGTGCATATACGGCTTCCAGGCCAAGCGGGCCGACTCGGCCCTCGCATCCTCCCAGGCCTCAAACTGCTCCGGGGTCTCCTTGCCGCCGTAGAGGGAGGCGAACTCCGGGGTGGCCGGGGCGTCGAGGACGCTGGCGTCGAGATAGGCCCGCGCCGTCATCACGAAGAGGTCCATAATTTCGCCATCGGGTGGTCTCACCCCCATGGGCGCAACCAGACCCATACGCCGGAACTGACCGGGATTGGCCGCCGCCATCTCTGCCGCTATCCAGCCGCCAAGGGAGAAGCCGATCACGTCCACTGGCCCCAGACCCATCTGCCGCAGCATCCGCGAATAGAAGCCTGCCAAGTCCCGGACGCCGCTAACCCAGTCAGCCCGGGGAAGCGAACCGAACCCCGGGTGCACCGGCACCAGCAGCGCATGGTCTTGGGCCAAACCGCCGTGCCAGGCGAGCCAGCCAGGATGTCCCAGCTCCTCGTGCAACACCAGCAACGGGCGGCCGCACCCGGCGCGCAACAAGGTGACGCCGGTGTCGCCGACATAAATTGTGCTTTCGGTGGATCCGCCGAAGGAAATTGCCATATTAAGACGCCTCCCTAGTGCCAATGGCGATATTCGGCTTTGCCTGCGCTGAATCTGTAGCACATTCTTGAACGAATCCAAGAGAGTGTCAAGCACACTGCATACCCTGAGAATCTTGCAAAACTCCCCTGTCAGAAAAGGCCATGACGAAAAGCGGTGACCTGCGTTACGATAATCACCGCCGCGTTTTGGCCGGAGAATCATGCTCAGATCGCGCTTGCCGTTACCGAACCCGCGTTACTCGAACTGCGAAGTTTTCCACATCGGGCGCGATAGTGTGCGCTGTGTTGATGACGGTTGCCAATACCCACGCCGCAGCGCTCGCCGTCCACTCAGGCAGCGCGACCGGCACGCCCAGACCCGAGGGCTCGAGGGAGATGTTGGGTCTAGGCGTAGTCGCTGGCACTCTGATGAAATGATCTTCAGGCACAGCCACCGGCGGGCCGAACTCAAACGCTCCGGTGTGCCTGCGCTGGATGCTGGCAACCAACTCTGCCTCGGTATGGCCCCCGAGAAACCCGCTGTCATAGGCGACGAGCGTGTCCGCTCCCACCTGTAGAGGAATGTCAAACCAACTGGCTCCGGAGACGAGGTGGCCGACGGATGACCGACCGCTGGGACTGAGGTGTGCGTTGTAGCAGGTTACCTGGAAGCCGGATACCTCGACAGCCCCAATGCGGCGGAGCGCGTCATCGAGGCACTGGATAAGCGGCGGCAGTGCTACAGGTAATCCGACCGTCGCCTCGTTGTAACCCGGCGGCATCGAGATCGTAGCCCAGCCCGCGCTAGTCCCCACTGGAACCATCCCCGGCGTCACCTTGCTCAGGTCGATCGGATTCGCCAGCCCGACATACACCCATCCGATCATGGACGCGTCAGCTCCGCCGCCGGTCAGCCCCGCGTCGTACATCTCCCAGAGCAACGGCAGGTGAGAGCGGGAAAGCGACAGGGACGACCAAGCCATGAGCTCGGCGCGTGCTTCGAAGGCCCTGTGGAGAAGGCCCACCAGCGTGGCGCCGGTGGGCGGGTCTTCTCGCTCGCGTTGCTCCCGTTCCCTCTCGGAAACGATCAGATCCGTGGAGGGAAGTTGTCCAAATGCTTCAAGGATGAGTATTGGTGTCATAGCAGCGGTACGCTCCGTAGGGGTTGCCCGATTCGTGGATTGCCTCAGTCGGCGGGTCGGCAGAGGACATCCCTAGCGACCTCATACGTGCCGGCCCAATCGAGGCGCCTCCTTCCGTTTGGGTTAGAGCCAGTCTCATCAGAGGGAATAGTAATTGTCAAAACTGTGAATACAATCACGCTATTGCCCTTGCCAATCCAGACGCATCCTGCAATATGCCGACGCAATCTGCGTCGGCGTCGTATCATAAGAGCGGGGGGCGCCATGTTTTACGAGTATCTGATACCTATGGCCGGACGAGTCTGCGCCCGGATTGCCGCCCGTCTTGTTTCTGCGAATATGTTATGGATTTCGGACTCTAAATTTCGTATACTGCTGGAAAGTAACATTTTTTCCGAACGGGAATGAGAAAATCAGTTTACAAGGAGGCCATAGCTATGGGAAAGGACTACAGCATCTGCGTAGGGGCCGTGGGCTTTGGCGGCGGCGTTTGGCACAGTCCCGATGGCGGGGATAACTGGAACCGTATCAGAGACCCGTTTCCTCTGGGCAGCCAGGTGCGGGGAATGGCCGTCTACCCCGATGACCCCAACCGCATTCTGGCCGGCTCCGACCACGGCATCTATCGCAGCGAAGACAGGGGAGCCACGTGGGAAAAGCTGTGGTCGCCCATGGACGGAATGCCAATCTGGTCAATCGCCATAGACCCGGAGGACACCCAGACCATTTTTGTGGGAATCAAACCCGCGGCCCTTTTCCGCTCCCGGGATGGCGGCCATAGCTGGGCCAAGCTGTCCGTGCAGATGGCTCAGGAGTGCCACATCGGCCCTCCCATGGTGACCATGCTGATGGTCGACCCAAAGGATCATCGCACAGTTTGGGCCGGCGTCGAGGTGGATGGAATTTACCGAAGCCTGGACGGCGGAGACACCTGGAGCCATGTAGACGGTGGTGTGAACCCCGACATCCACGGCATGGCCATCAGTCCGGGGGAGCCGAACAAGGTGCTGGCCAGCACTCCCCGTGAAATCTTCGCCACTACCGACATGGGCGAAAGCTGGCAGTCTGTGGTCACGACCGACCAATTTGTCCTGCCATACAGCCGGGGCATCGCGATCAAGCCCGACGACCCCAACGTAATGTTCGCCGCCGTAGGAGACACGGCCATCGGCAGCACCGGAGCCATACAGCGCACCACAGACGCCGGCAAGACCTGGGAGAGGCGACCCCTGCCGGTGGAACCCAATTCCAACATCTGGTCAATCGTCACGCACCCCGCAGACCCTGATTTCGTCCTTGCCTCCAGTCTCTTGGGTGAGGTTTACTCCAGCAGCGATGCAGGCGACTCTTGGCAAAAGCTAAAGCGGGAGTTCAGCGAGGTGGGGGCCATGGTGTGGGTTCCCAACTAGGGGACGCCTGCAAACTATAGCCAGCTTAGAATCGACCCGATTAGCAGCATTGCCAGATAGTTCTCATTCTGTTTCTCGTACCGGGTGGCGGTCCGGAGGTATTGCTTCAGCCGGTTGATTGTCCGCTCCACCAGGTCGCGCCTCCGACAGGGCGGGGTTAAACAGGCCGTTGCGCCTTTCGTTCCTCTTCATTGGGGATGTACAATTTCATGGTGCCTACACGGGTATCCCATGCGCGAGGCCGGTAGCCGTTGCGGTGGGTTACCCGGTCAGGGCTGCGTTCTCCGTAACCGGCTCCTTTCTGTGTCGAAGCCTCGGCATTTATGATTCTCTCCACCAGCACCTTCAGGGCTTCCCTGAGAAAGTCCACGTCGCCGTCCATGCCTCGCTTGCGCAACGCCCGAGAACGTCGATCCTTTCCGTGGCCACTAGGTGGTGCTTCCCTCAAGGATGACGCGGTGGTCATTTGCTATGCCAGACCTGTTCTCCTTACACCATCTCTGGGGCCCCTACTGTCCCCGGTTTCTGCGGTGGCAACAAGGGCTCCAGCCGCTGCAACTGGCCATCCGTCACATCCCCTCGTCCCATACGTCTAAGCCGGGCTTTGTGCATCTAGGCGGCGTAGGCCAGCGAGCCGATGAGGTGTGGGAACAGCGTTGGCGACATGGCAATCCGGTCGCGTTGCGGATGGCCGAGTTTTCTGGGAGCAGACCGGGCGCCTGGACGGTCGGCTTTGTGACTTACAGCCCGTAGGCCGGTTCCCAGCCTTGTGTTCGCTTATCCAATCTCGTCCCTTCTGCTGCCGGCACTCGGCGTTTCTGGAATATGCTGCGCTGTAGTTCTGGCGAAGTTTGACTAGCGCAATACAATACCTTCATAGAATCCGCAATGAGGGAGGCAAGCATGGCCAGAACACCCGCAGTCACCAGGGAATCCGTGCCCGAACGAGAGCGCGAAGCCTTCGATGCCTTCGTGGCCGACCGGGGGGAAGTGCCGGCCACCGGCCCCGGGTCCGTCATGCTCAACGCCCCTGAGGCCGCCCAGCGCGCCCTCGGCCTGGCCGCCTATCTCCGCACTGCGACGTCGCTTTCGCCCCGCATCCGGGAGTTGGCGATGCTGCTGGCCGCCCGGGAGAACGATTGCCAGTTCATCTGGAACGCCCACGCACCGCCGGCGCGGCGCGAGGGCCTGCGCGACGGGATCGTCGATGCCCTTCGGGACAAGAAGGAACTGCCTGATCTCGCAGAGGACGAGCTGGCGGCAGTCAACTTCGGACGCGAATTTTTCCGGACCCGTCGCGTCAGCCAAGAATCATTCGACGCGGTGGTGGCGCAATTCGGGGTCAACGGCGCCACCGAGTTGGCAACGCTGATGGGTTGCTACGCCATGCTGGCCTTCAACGTCAACGCCTTCGGCGTTGAGCTGCCGGAGGGCCGCACCGAAGAAGCGCTGCCCATTTAGCGACAGCAACGGCAAGAACACCATTGAGGGAGACGACCGATGGGGCTCGGAAAGCTTTTGCCGAGACTGTTATCCGGCTATCCCGGAGGCTACAAGCATATGCGGCGGGGGACCCAGGCCACCGACGGCCCTCCTCCTTTTGAAGTACCCGCCGACCCCCAGGACCGCCGCAGCCGTATTCCCCCCACCGGGTACCGGGAATACTGGTACCCGGCCCTGCCGGTCAAGGACGTCAAGAAGGACCGGCCCGAGGTGCTGCGGATGCTGGGCACTGACCTGGTCTTCTTCCGCGACAGGGACGGAGAGGTGCAGGCCCTCCTGGATCAGTGTCCGCACCGCTCGGTCTATCTGTCGATGGGGCGCTGCTATTTCAAAGGGTTCCTGACCTGCCCGTACCACGGCGCCACCTTTGACGGTGAAGGCGAATGCGTGGCGTTCCTTACCGAGGGCCCCGACTCCAAGATGGCCGGGGCTCCGGGTATGCGGGCCCGCAAGTTCCCTACGGTCAACATCAAGGGGATGGTGTTCGTCTGGATGGGAGACGGCGAGCCGGTTGCTCCCGAAGAGGACATTCCGCCGGAAATGTTTGAACAGCACAGCATCTTCCGGCCATCTTTCACGATGTTCGACTGCAACTGGGTCCTGGTGCTGGAGAACACCATGGACGCCCACAATGCCTTCATGGTGCATCGCAATTCGCTGCGCATCCTGAAGAGCCGCCTGGGCGGCCGCCCCAGGACTCCCTTGGGATACTGGGTGACCCTGGTCAAGGAAAAGACTGTCCATTACCGTCCGGGCGAAGGCAAGTCCCACGTGGAAAAGTACTACGAAGACGAGAACGGCGTGGTCCCATACCAGATGTACTATCCCGGCGTGGACGGAGTTTGGCCCCTTCACCGGTGGCGATTGTTGTGGACCTGGTTCTATGACTGGCGGGCCCGCCGACGGGGCCAGATGCCCGGCCGGCTGCAACCCAGGCAGGCTGACAGTCCCGACGTTAACGAGTGGAACGGGACCAGGCTTCCGGGAATGTCCCGGACCGGGGGCAACAACGAGTTCTTCCGCAGCACCCGCTGGGCAGTGCCAGTGGAAGCCAATCTCACGCGAATGGTGTACCTGAACGTGGAACGGTACGCCAGACGCCCCGGCATTGCCCGAAGGTTATGGAGCGGCTTGACCTGGCCTTACCGGAATTGGGAGCTGAACTTCAACTTTCGAAACCAGGACTACGACGCCGAGAAGTACGTTCAATATGCTTCTACCGAGTATCTGTCGTCGACCGATTCGGTCGTGGTGGCCATGCGCCGGCTCTTCGTGGAGCATGCCCGCGACGTGCAGCGCCGCAGGGAGCGGGAAGAGGAACTCCCCCAAGCCCTGGAAGAAACGGAAGCCGATCGGATGGTGCGGGAGGTAGACGCCCAGGTCGCTGAGGCAGCCCAAGCCTTCGACGCCGACCGCCTGGAAGAGGAACTGCTGCGCCGGGTCTAGAGTTCGAAGCCAAGGCGGACACAAAATACACGAGGTCGAGAGGAGGTAAGCGATGTCCAGAGTTACGATGATCCAGCACATCAATATCCAGATCAGCGATAAAGAGCGGACCCGCGAGTGGTTTGAGAAAGTCCTGGGCGCGGAATTTCTGGACCGTGGCCCGGAATTGAACCAACGGCAGTTGCAGTTGCGAATCGGGAGCGGGGAAATCCACAGCACTCATACGCCAAACCCCAATCCATCGGGGCATTTTGCGCTGGAGATCCACGACTGGGACGAGATGATAGCCAACCTCGACGCGCTCGAAGTCCCGTATTCTCCGCCATCGGTTCGAGGGTACAGCGGCGGTCACTCCACCTACATACATGACCCTGATGGGAACATGATCGAATTGGTGCAGCATCCCTTGGGGTTGAGAGACTCAAAAGGCGAAACTGTCGAAGTAGCACATGATTCCAAGGGCCTGAAGTGGGCCCAGCTCCACGGCTACGGCCCTTCCACCTGACGTACCTGTCTTGGTTACGGTGCTGCCGGAAGGATTTAACCTATTGTCCCCTTAGACGGGACACTAATGCTTTGGAGGCGCAGCCATGGCCTTTTTGGGCGTCGGCCCCGGAGTGGAACTCCACTATTTCGACGACGATTTCACCGACCCGTGGCGGTCCGCGCCGACAATGCTGTTGCAGCACGGGTTCTCCCGGAGCGGCAAGTTCTGGTACAACTGGGTACCCCTGCTGTCCCGTGAATTCCGCATCCTGCGTCCCGACATGAGGGGAATGGGCGAGTCCATCATCGCCGAGGAGCAATACGAACCTTCTCTGGATATCTTCGTCGAAGACCTGCGAATCATTCTGGATCATCTGGGGATAGAGGAAGTGATGTATGTGGGAGAATCTTTCGGAGGCATCCTCGGGCTGAATTTCGCCCACAAATACCCCCAGCGGACCCGGGCGCTGGTGCTGTGCAACACTCCCTGCCGCTTGCCTCGCAGGGAGCGTTCCGGCAGGGGAGGGGACTGGGACGCCGCCCTGAGCCAGAGTGTGGGAGCCTGGTCCACAGCCACCATCGACAACCGGCTGGACACCCGGGTTGCGCCGGAGGGACTCAAAGAGTGGTACATCTCCGAAATGGACCGGACTTCTTCCTCCATCGGACGGAGCCTCCAGGGGTACCTCGATACGCTGGACTTCAGCCCCTATTTGAAGGAGGTCGAAACCCCTACGCTCCTCTTGGTGGGAGAGGAATCGCCCACCTCGACCCTGGAGCAACAGCGGTTTATGGCCGAGCAGTTGCCGGACTCAAGGTTGGTGGTCTATCCCGGCCTAGGCCACGGCATCAACGCCATCCACCCGGAGTGGTGCGCCCAGCAAATACGCAAGTTTCTCGCTTCGCTGAGCAGATAAGGAGGAAGCTATGCCTTGGTATATGTATGTTGCCGTGCAAGGGGACAACAAAATATCGGTCTTCAACGTGGACCCAGATAGCGGAGGAATCACCCATCGGGACGATGTGGCGGTTGCCGGCGGGCCGTTCACCCTGGCAATCAGTCCCGACCGCAATCACCTGTATGCCGGCACCCGGGACACCCCGCAGTTGACCAGCTTCCGGATTGACCAGTCCGGCGGGGGCCTCACGCAGACAGGGGCGGTGCCGCTGGAAGGGTGGCCGGTCTACGTGTCCACTGACCGCAGGGGCAGGTTCGTGCTGTCGTCCTATTACCAGGGCGCGCGCGTGGGAGTGCACCCCATAGGGGATGACGGGTCGGTGGGAGAGCCGCCCGTCGAATGGCTGGAAACGGCGACCGGGGCCCACGCAATGCAGACCGACCCGACCAACAGCTACGCTTTCGTTCCCCACATCGCAGGAAACGGCCCCAACGAGATTTGGCAGTTCAAGTTCGACCAGGATACGGGCCATATCAGCCCCAACTCACCGTCCAAGGTGGAGCTGGAAGAGTTCTTGGGACCCCGCCACTTCTGTTTTCATCCCTCCTTGGACGTCCTCTATTTCTCCAACGAGCAGGGGTGCAGCGTGAGCGGCTACCGTCTGGACACCACGGCGGGCACGCTGTCGCTCTTTCAGACCATCACCACCCTTCCCCCCGAAGGGTTTGCCGAGAGGAACACCTGCTCCCAGATACAGATCGCCGCGTCGGGAAGATTCCTGTACGCGCCAAACCGGGGCCATGACAGCATCGCCTGTTATACGGTGGACACCGCCACCGGAGAATTGGCCTCCAATGGCATCGTTGCCTCCGAACCCAGGCCCAACGCGCTATGCCTGGGGCCTCACGACCGGCACATTTATTCCGCTGGCCAGGACTCGGGCCAAATGGCCATCTTCCGGGTAGCGCAAGACTCAGGGGCTTTGACCCTGGCGGATACTGTCCCGTTGGGCAGCGGGCCCTGCTGGATTTCAATCACGGAGTTGCCCGGATAAAAGGGCCCCCGGCAAGTCAACAGAGGCACGGAGAACACAGCCATATCCGGCACTAGTAGTCCAACAGCATTGCAATGATGAGTTGCTGGGATTGCCCTAATTCCCCAGTGATGCTGGTCCGAAGCAAGGTGTGAGGATGTTGTGCCATCATTTCAAAGCTGTTGGGCTGCTAGGGAGAGAGCAAATGACTGCCAGCGGGCCATCAGGCAGGGGCGCGCCCATTGGCAGAGAAACGCCAGGCCGCTGTGCTGTTTCGGCAATCAACCAAGCCAGCTTTCGCAGAGGGCGCGGAAGAAGTGATATGTGGTCCAGCCACATCAGGGATACCCAGCGCAGGCCGCTGGCCTTGACCACGTAGCTGCGGCTGGAGCGCACAGCGTCGCGGTAAATTCCGAGGGCGCCGATCTGAGGCCCCTGACGCCGCTCCAAGGTCTCGTCGATGCCGAATATCAGAGGACCGTCGCCCTGGTCCAGGTGCCGGATCAGCAATCCCAGCAGGACTCGGGACACCTGAAGGGACGACCATGCCGCCCGATTGAGCACGTGATGATAGCGGGCGTAGTTGCGGTCGCCGCTCAGTCCCATGACGCGAAGGGCCGAGGCCACGGTGCGCTGGCTTGGGGCCAGTACGGCGCTCACCAGCATAACCTGAGCTTTCTGCCAAGTCGGGCTGCGAAACAGTGTTGCGAATGGGATGAGAACGGGTAGAATCGCATCGGCCAGGGTGAGCATGGCAAGACCTTTTGTGAGAAAGGGGTCTAACCAGCCTACCCTACCCTACCTTGTCCTTTCCATTTGTCTATGTTTTGTTCAAAGTCCAGATTAGAGAAAGTATATGCCTCTCTGGTCATAGCGCGTGGCGGTCCTGCGCCAGTACTTCAATTTATTGAAGGCCCGTTCGATTGATTGAGCGGAGAGGCTTTCGGTCTCGGCTACCTGATAGAGAGGGAGAGCCGGGCTTATTGGAGTAACTGGCGGACAACCTGAAGGTGCAAGGCGCCGGAGAGGGTTTAGCCCCCTTCGAAGACGGTTTCAAGTCTAGCCGAGCTGTCGAAGAAGTGCTGGAGGCTTTGGTTTACCCGGAAGAAGATGTCGGCCCTCAGTTGGTCGCCGGTCGCGTTGTTGGATATGCCGCCTTCGATCATCAGATCCAAGGTGTTGAGGGTATGGGTCAGGTCGGCGGCTCCGTTTTCCTTGGTATTGATGATCAGGTCTTGCCATTGGTCAATGGTCATATTGAGGAAGAAATCGGCGTCAATCAGATCGTACTCCGTTCCCTCTTTGACCTCAAGGCACTCGAAGGCTTCGAAGGTGATCATAAAGACCCGCTCCCCGACTGACACACCCATGACCGCGTCCACGCTGCCAATGCGTCTATATTCCGGGTCGCCGTTCACCAGTTCCTGCAGGCCTTGGAACCACTCTACTGACGGGAATACCAGCGTCTTCGCCCCTTGGGCGCTCATCCGTTTCCTCCTGTGGACTATTGAAAGGTGTCGAGGGGAAAGCCCCTGCTGGGCGCGCTACTCTTTGAAGTAAGGCTCCCCGGCCTCCTTGGCCTGGCTGAAGGGGACCATGCTCTTCATGTGGTAGTCCGGGTCCGAGTTGGCCGGGGCGTTGCCCAAGGCCCGGTCGACCATCTTGAGGTACTTGGGGTCCAACTGGGAGAACTTATCGGACTCGGAACGAACGTACGTGATCTGGGACATTATCCGTTGCAGTTGATCGCCAGCGCAAAATTGGCAGCCCGTGGGGGCTGGTGAACTGAACGAACGCAAGAAAACGCTGTTTACGGACTGGCAGTCCTGGCACCGGTATTCGTAAATCGGCATGGCGGTTTCCTAGGCCGGGCTGGCTTCTTCCCGGCGCAGGTACGTGGCCAAGACCGGCGACAGGTTATTTTCGGTCTTAGGGATGCCCACCCACTTCATGCGGGCCAAGTATTCCTCAATGTACCTCTGTTGGAGATCCTTGACCACATCCATGCCGACGGAGATGTTGGCCAATCCTCCGCCGAAAATGATGGCCAAGGCTTCCCAGAGCACCGGGTCTTTGAGTTCGAGGCCTACGTCGTGTTCAACGCCCTGCATCAGGTTGCTGAGTCCCTTGGCAAAACCCTCATCCTGATGCTCGATGGCGTATTTCACATGTGCCATACCATAGGCCATATGGCGGGCCTTGTCCTCCAGGCAGCGCCGGAAAAGGTACTTGTCCGCCGGGTTGCAGGCGTAGGCTTCGCCGTATCGGTAGAGCAATAGGGTGAGCGAGCCGCGAATGACGTAAAGGTAAAGAGCAGCTTCGGTCCATCCAGCCCGCACTTCGACCATCCGGCGGTTTATGTGGCCGGAGCTTTCCAGCC
This sequence comes from Dehalococcoidia bacterium, assembly GCA_965249065.1. Taxonomy (GTDB): domain Bacteria; phylum Chloroflexota; class Dehalococcoidia; order Lucifugimonadales; family UBA3495; genus VXOI01. The sequence goes on from CBDFLG010000002.1 coordinate 1,131,872, forward strand.
CCAAGGCGCCGTCATTGGCCAAGGCCCGCTGACGAAAGACTGAATAGTGCCGGCCCGTGTCGAAGAGTTCGGTGGCCAGGAAAGTCTTGACCTCGTGATAGGCGTAGTTCATCTTGTGGAGCCACTGGCCAACCACGTCGGTCTCGATGGAAGCCTGCTGGGCCAGCTCGGTGCATAGCTGGCGCATGGCCAGTTCCGCCTCGCGAGGCATGGCAGTCAGCTCGCCCCAAGGGACGTCAGCGTGGGCCATCCACCGCCGTTGTATGGCCTCCTCGTAGAGGTCCACCGCGTTGTCTGCCCAGATGTCCACCTTGGAACTGAGAGCGTAGAAGTCCGTGCGGGGGACTCCCTCAACCGGGGATGCGCCCCGGGGCCGCCGGCTCATGTCGGTACTGAATTCAGGGATTTCGGCGTAGCTGCTGACATTCAAGCCGCGCATGGTCATGCCATGTTTGCCGGGTTGCACCCTTATTCCCCATTCCTGGGTGTCGTTCATCCAAGCCAAAGATGCGGCGCTGGAGGCGGGTGGTGGTTCGGTTGCCTCGCTGGACTCGGCAGGCAAACTCTGCTCTTGGGACGATTCCACCTTGTCTTCCTCGTTTGACGGCATCACAGTCCTCGGTGGGATTCAGAGGAGATGATTTCGGTTGGATCTACATAAAAGGAGACCTCCCTCGATGGCTCGGGGGAGATCTCGAAGCCGAGCAATTTTTCAGCTATGCAGCTGCGTTGTAAGTCTCGAGCAAGGCGGGGTTAACCCGGCCATTGTGGATTCGGTCGTCGAAACCGGCAGACTTCAGGCGCTGGAAGTACTCCTTGACCTGCCGTTGCCTAATGGCCATCAGGATCTTCTGGCCCTCATCCACCTTGTCTTTGCCGCCACCGAGCAAGACAGCCAGCGCCTCGCTGGTAAGCTGATTGACGCCGGCCGGGTTCTCACCACCGGCGCCGGTGGCCTGGCGGGCTTCACCCTCGTCCAAGTAGCAGTGAATCTCCTCCCGCCGTTCGGGAGCGAACTCGTTCATGTAACGCAGATGAAGCACTCCGATGGCCACATGGCGGGCTTCGTCCTGGGCGCAGCGGCGGTAGATCGCCTTCTCCGCTTCGTTATAGGCCATGAGTTCGCCGAGGCGGAAGAGGGTCAAAACGTTCCCCTCCCCGGTGATGTGCAGGCGGGACGAAAGCTCGGTGAATTCGCGGGCGTTGTCGGTGCTGCCGCCGACCACGTCGCTAACCGTGTCGATCATGCGCATCAGGCCGCCGCCGTTGGCCAAGGCCCGCTTCCTGAACACGTCCAAGTGGCGGGACTCGTCCATAACTTGGGCCAGCAGGACCAGCCGGACCTCGTGGTAGTCGGGGGACATGGAGGAAATGAACCGGCCGGGGACATCGGAAGCGACGAACTCCACCTGGGCGAAGAAGGTTGCCAACTGGCACTGGGCGGCTTCTACGTCGTCGGGCAGGGCTTGAATCGTTTCCCACGGAATATCTGTGGCGGAACTCCACTGCCTGGTTACAAACTCGTGGTAGAGCTTGGTCAGGTTGTGCGCCCAGACCTCACTCTTGGTCCGGAAGGTGTAAGCTCCGAAACGAGGCACGTTGTTGCGGGGGATGGAACCTTCAACGCGACCCGTGTCGTTCTGGGAGACCTCGTCAACGTCCTCCCGGGTAATGGTTTCCTCAAGCTGGCTCAACCAGGAAAGGTCGAATCCCTGCTCTTTGGCCTGTTCCCAGTAGGAAGTGCGGTTCTGCACCGTGGCCATGGAATTCACCTCGTCGAAAGATTCGCCCCGCGCCAAAAAGGGCATGGTTCCAGTTGCTTAGCACATTACGTTGCATCGTTCGCTTTGTCAACCCAATGTCACACGGTTCTGGAGACTTCCTTAATCATAATCATAGCTGAATTTAGCCGGGAAAAATACAGTGGTGCCGAAGGTCAGAGTCGAACTGACACGGAGTTTCCCCCACCGGTTTTTGAGACCGGCGCGTCTACCATTTCGCCACTTCGGCTTAGCTACGAATTTGCCTTGACCCTCTTCTCAGAGGCACAATTTTGCAAACCGTCCGATGATTTGCTTCTCCAGGATTTTGCCGGCTTCTACACCCGAGGCCGACAGGACATGGCCGTAAATGTCAACCGTCGTTTGTCTGCTCTCGTGTCCCATACGAGCCTGGACGATATGCGCCCGAACCCCGGCGGTCAGCAGCAGGGTGGCATACGTGTGCCTAGTGTCATAAAAGCGCACCCCTGAGATGCCGCACCCTTCAGCTATCGACTTGTATCCATGGGAAAGGACACCGGGCTCATTATACCACCTCCCAGTCTCGCACAATCCTGGGAATCTTTACCACATCCAAGTTTCCCAATGGCCCCACGGTGTTGCCTCAGCAGCCCGACCGCCTCGGTTCCAATCGCTGCCACTCTGCGGGACCCGCGGCTTGAAGTCGAGCCAATGGGTGGTGCGATGGACTTCAGCCCACTGGTGTAAAGTAAGGCTAGGCCAAGTTGCCCACGGCGGGCGGCAAGCCGAAACGACAGGAGGACAGTTATGACACAGCTGGCGGACTATGCGGACAAATATGAGACGGTTGGTGTGCAACGGGAGGACGGGATTCTCCAGGTGACGTTTCACTCCGGCGGCGGGAGCCTCCTTTGGGGCGAGGCCGCTCACCGGGAGCTGGGTTACGCCTTCGCCGACATCGGCGCGGACCCGGACAACAAGGTGGTCATTCTCACCGGCACCGGCGACGACTACTGCGCGAACTTCGAGCCCAACCGCCCCACAAGGAGAATGCCCAAGGACTGGGACAAGACCTACTGGGAGGGCAAGCGGCTGTTGACCAACCTGCTGGAGATCGAAGTGCCAGTCATCGGCGCGGTCAACGGCCCTGCAACCATCCACGCCGAGATCCCGGTGATGTCCGACATCGTCCTGGCGTCGGAGACCGCCACCTTCCAGGACGCTCCCCACTTCCCGCGCGGCGTGGTGCCCGGCGATGGCGTCCACGTGGTCTGGCCCCTGCTGCTGGGACAGAACCGGGGACGGTACTTCCTGCTGACCGGGCAGACCCTATCGGCCCGGGAGGCGCTGGATCTGGGCGTGGTGGCCGAAGTGCTCCCCAAGGACGAACTGCTGCCCCGGGCTTGGGAACTGGCCCGGCAGCTAGCGGAAAGGCCGCTTCTGACCCTGCGCTACAGCCGCGTCGCCCTCACCCTGCAACTGAAGCGGCAGATGCAGGATATGCTGGGATACGGTCTGGCCATCGAAGGCCTTGCCGCGGTCGACGTGTCGCTCTCCCAAGAATAGAGCCGGACTAATCGGCCACCCCTCGGGCGAGGGTTCGCCGTTGACTGGCGCCCCTTGCCCGAGGTGTAAGCGGCGGAGGGAAAACATACCACCAGGGTGTTGAAGGTCAGGATAAATGTCCGGCATAAACTGAGCAAGATGGCTTTACTGACCGGGCCAACCCTCGGCCGGCCGGCCCGCGTCCAAGGCGGCCTGGACACCCTCGCCAGCTTCAAAGGTCAGCCAGGACCTCCAGGTGTCGCCCTCTTTATTCAGCCAGTTAAGGGCCGCTTGTTCGACGGTAGCGCCGTTGTCTTCCATCCAGTGGAAGACGGCAATGTAATCCGCAGTGTCGAAGCCCCAGTTTTCCAGCAAGTGGACTACGTCCGGCGCCCGGCCGCGCAGGCCAGGATGAACGCTGATAGGATAGTGGTGTCCTTGTAAGCGCAGGCCCTGGTAGTGAACCAGCACTCATCGCTGTAGGGAGTTTCCTCCAGCCGCACCAAGTCCAGCAGCAGGGCCGGGTTGGCGGTTCCCCACATATAGCCAAGCCAAGGTTCGCGCTTCGCGTAGGCCCTGTAGACTTGGTCGAACATGTCCTGCTCGGAGTCGGGCCTGATGATTTGCAGATAGTCGGTCAGCCCGTAGCCTTCAATCTGGGTGTCGTTGCCTTGCGCGCATACCCAGCCGAATACGCAGCCCACCAGCCGGGCTCTGCCGTCGCTGGATGCGGTGGCGAACAGCTCTCGATACCTAGGGTCTTTCAGGTCATCCACGTGGTCCAATCCTGGGTATTCAACTTGCAGATATGCCGGAATGACGAAGGTGCTTTGCCAGTCCTGATCCATGCTGGCGCCGACGTATTCGACCTCACCGTTGGACCGGGCATTGTTCCAGTCGTCTGCCTGGAGGGGCAACCAGATTTCCAGGGCCACGTGGATGTCGCCACTGAGTAGGCTCTGGAACAGGCGATCCGTGCCGCCGGACATCACGCCAGTGGAATAGCCGTACCCGTGTTCTACGATGTATTGGGCGACGCGGTTCTGGACCCGGACGCTGGTCTAGTCAGGTTCAGAGAATATGATGGCATCTCCGGATGTGGGCGGTTGTACAGGCGCAGGGGCCGCCGGTGCGGACGTGACGAGCGCCGCCGCCGGTACGGAGCGCCGCCGCCGGTGCAGACGTGGCGGGCACCGCCGTCGGTACGGACGTGGTGGGCGCCGCCATCGGTGCAGACGTAGCACGCGGTCCCGCCGGGGAGGGCATTACTCCGGTCGACTCCGGGTCGCCTCCCATAATCAGGAAGGCAACCACAACAACGATTACAGCCACGATGCCACCGCCGCCGATGAACAGCCACTTGTTGCGCGATCCGGAACCCGAAGCGCTATCCACCGGAGTCACTGTCGCTCCGCAATAGGCGCAGAACTGGGTTCCGTCAGGAAGCAAGCTTTGACAGTTGGGACATTCTATAGAAAATGGAATACTAGGCTAGGTTTTGCAGCCACACACAGGGCAAAATCTGGCGTTGACCGGAGTCTGCGCGCCGCAAGTCGTGCAGAAACGATTACCTGAATGCAGAGGGGCGAGGCACACTCTGTTGCCGCAATAGATCAGATCAGGCGGGTTGTAATACCCGCACTTAGGACACTCAACGGAGGGCGCCGCAGGCGCGTGCTGCTGGTTCAGCAAGGTTTCCAAGTTGGGAACGGCCTCTACCTGATAGGAGCAGCACTGCTCAAGGCAGGCGGTCAAATCCGCCGGCGCATAGAACGGTTTCGTTCTAGCGAACGGTTTCGTTCTGGCTGTTTTTCAGGGCCTGGAAACATTTGGAATTAGGCGGGTCTTCGTAATCAACGCTCATGCTGGTCGTTCACGGCTCGGGTAAAACAGCGCACAGCGAAGCTGCGGCCTTGGTTGGATACCCGGTACACTACGGCGAAATTGCCGGCTGAGATTATGGGCATTCCGGCGCGCCCGCCTCTATCGTAGACCGCCAACTCTCCGCCGGAGAGCTCCGGGTCGGCAAAGCACTGCACCGGATTTTGAATCGCGCCGCTGAACTCCGTTATGCTGGGCCACACCATCGCTGCTACCCCCTTCGCTATAAATCCATGGAAATAAGGCCCATGGAATGTGGCAAGTCATGGGTCAGCCAGACATGAGTTCGCCTTTTTTACTGATACGTGAATGGTTGTCTAAACCCAAGTTGCTTGCCTCTTTCCTTGTTACCCTAGTCTGTGGCTTGATTGCCTACTGCCACCAACAGAAAAAGCCTTCGCTCCACATCTCAGACCGGCAGCTTCAGTTTCCGCCCCTGCCCCTATAGCTTTCCCGAACTCAGGTTATTAGGTATACAAAACATTCCGCTTGGGACTCATCAGCAGGCTAAACGAATACGAATCTATCGATTATTATAGTAACTCACACTCCCGCCGACTTTCCCTCAGCCTAGCCGTCACTCTCCGGTGGGCGCCTCATCAGGAAGCCAGCTACCAGGGCGCTGACAATCGTTACCACCAAGCACAGATAACCCACGCCTGCGAACCCCATACTGGCCAACAGCACCCCGGCCAATGCCGCTCCGCCCACGCCTCCAAACTGGTTGCCCAAGCCCAATAGCCCGATCGCCGTGGCTCTGGACTGCCCTGAAAACTCGGTGCTCACGGCGATCAGGGTAGGGAATGCCACGCTGAGCAACCCCGTGCCAATTGACGCCAGGGCGACCGCCACCCAGAGATCCACTGGAATGGAAAAAACCACCAGACCGCAAAGTCCGCCCAAGACTATGGTGACAGCGAGCAGGGCGGTGCGGTTTCTCATCTTCACCACAAACCCTGCTGAGAAGCTCCCGACGACCTGTCCCGCCGCCGCAATGGCCAGCGGCACAGCCACCGAGCCCACGCTCAACCCATAATTCTGGATCATGAAGGCGGCGAAATAACTGACCATGCCCCAATAGGCTATGCGCTGGGTCGCGGTGACAAAGATAGCCGCCCTGAAGAAGCCCTTGGACAACAAAGAACGGTACCTGGACAGGAAGGAGAAGTCGCGTACTCTCGCTCCGGCGTTGGCCGGAAACCAGATCCAATTGAGGAGCAATGCCGTCGCCAACACCATCCCTGATGCTATAAACGTAGAGCGCCATCCAACCCAATCCGCCAATAAAGCGAGCAAAGGGACGCTTATCGCTGCCGTCAGGATGTTAATGGCCATCATAGAGCTAAGGGCTTGAGCGCGTCTCTTCTCAGATATTACGTCCGCCACCGCCGCAGCGCTGTTGGGTGGGATCATTCCTCCTCCGAGGCCGGTAATCACCCTGAGCGCTAGGAGGACTTCAAGATTCGGAGAAAAAGCGGAGGCGATTGTTGCCCCGGTCATCAGAGCTAGCCCGGTAAGGGCAATCGGCCTACGGCCAAGGGTATCCGACAAAGGCCCACACAGGACTACCGAGACCGCCCAAGCAGCAAAAGTCGCCGTGGCAAGCTGCCCGGCAACAGCCACCGAAACTTCAAATTCTTCCGCAACGCTGACCAGCAGCGGAGGAATCATGAGATTCGCATTTTGGGCGGCGAAAAAGGCCCACGAAACTATGGCGAGGAATATCGGTTTGTTTACTGGCCTGAGCTTGGTCTGTTGCGTTGCTGTGGTGATTGCCCCTACTCCTCTTCCAGCATTTCCCGCACCATCGCCGTTACAACTTCGCTAGTGATGGAGCCAGTCTAGGTTTGAAACACTTCACTCTTTATAATCTGCCTGCTTATAATCTACCCGCGCGGCGACTCTGGCCGGCCGCGCCGTGTCTGCGATGCCCTGTATTTCGATATGTCACCCTCGGCGGTTCAGTCGGCGTTCTCGGGGTACTGCCGACCGAACAGTCCCGCCAGCAGGGCGCTTGCGATGGTCACGCCCAAGAACAGGTAGCCAACACCCGCGTAGCCTGTGCTGGCCAGCAGCAGCCCTGCCAAGGCTGCCCCGAACACCCCTCCAATCTGGTTGCTCATTCCCATCAATCCGGCGCCCGTGGCTTTGGACTCACCTGAAAACTCGGTACTGACAGCAACAAGCGTGGGCATTGCCACGGCGAGCAACCCTGTTCCCACTGTTGCCACCGCCACCGCCACCCAAAGATCCAGGTCTACGGCGAAGAACAGCAGTCCACCGATCCCTCCCACGACCGATGTCGCAGCGATCAGTACGGCGCGGTCCCTCCTTTTGGCCACCAGCCCTGCGGAATAGCTTCCGGTTACCTGGCCTATTGCGGTGATGGCCAAAGGCAGAGCCACGAAACCTACGCTCACGCCATAAGTGCCAATCAAATAGGCGGCGAGATAGTTGACCATCCCCCAGTAGGCAATGCGTTGGGTGATTCCCACTGCCACAGCAACGCGGAAGTACCGCAGGGACATCAGCGACCAATACCTTGAAAAGAAGACCACCTTGCGAACTCGCTCCTTGGCGATCGACGGAAACCAGAGCCAGTTCGTTACCAGCGCCGCCACCAGAAACAGACCTGACGCCAGCAAGGCGAACCGCCAATCGCGCCAGTCCGCCAGCAGCGCCATCACTGGAATACTGATGGCCGGGGGGAGCACATTGACGCCAATCAGAGCCCCAACCGCCTGGGCCCGTCTGGCCGGCGAGATGACATCGGAAACCGCCCCAATCGTGTTGGCCGGAAGCATCCCTCCCCCCAGACCGGCCAGCGCCCTCAGCGCCAGCAGCGTCGCGAAGTTCGGAGCGAACGCCGACCCAACGGCGGACACCACGAGCACCACCAACCCCCCCAGAGCCACGGGCCGACGGCCAAAAGAATCGGACAGCGGGCCCGACGAGAGCACTGAGACAGCCCAAGCCGCAAAGGTCGCCGTGCCCAACTGCCCCGCAAGGGCCACGGATGTATCAAATTCCGCCGCAATGTCCACCAGCAGCGGGGGAATGACAAGAACGGAAGTCTGAGAAGCAAACAGGGCAACGGAAAGAACGATCAGAAGCCGCGCCTTGTTTACTTGGGGAACATTTATATCCGGCGTTGAAGTGGTGATTTCCCCTAATCCCCTTCCAGCATTTCCCGCACGATCGCCGTAACAGTTTCGCGGTCTATGGAGCCGCTCCAGTAGCGGTGGATGAGTCCCTCGGCAGTGATGAAGACGGTGGTGGGCATTGCCCGGATTTGGTAGTTGGGGACCACTTGCGCGTCGTCGGTGTATCCGGCGGGGTAGGTGATGCCGAGGGAGTCCAGCAGCTTGCCCGCATCTTTATGTGAACCCAGGCCGGTGAACTGGCCCACGTCGATGCCCAGCAGCCGCACCTGACCTTCGTACTCCTCATAAAACTCTTGCAGTTCCGGCATCTCTGACCAGCAGGGCCTGCAGAAGCGCGCCCAGAAGTTCAGCGCCACCGGCTGCCCCCGGAGGTCTGATAGCCTCAACTCCCGATCCCCCAAGGTGTCCTCGCCCTGAAACAGCTTGAATGCGAAGTCAGGGGCCACAGATCCCACAAAAGACGGAAGCGGGGTGGGCGTCGGGATTGAGATGGATGTGGGATCAAGTGTGGCCGTAGAAGTGGGAGGCGGGACCAGCGTAGCCGCATTCGGCGGCGCTGTGGGCAGAGCGTCCCCGGAGGATGGCCCACCGCATCCTCCCAGCGTCGCGGCCAGCGCAAGGCAGACCGGCAGGATCGCCAACCTGCCAAGAAAACGCCATGTCAATATCTGCCGGTTCACTACAGCCGTAAAGCCGCTTTTCGCCGGATGCGGTGAATCTTGCTTCCTGACCATTCTACTCCAACCTGTCCCTGCCTGACACAAAAGAACGCTCCCAAGCCGTTTTGGCTAGGGAGCGTTTGCAACTGCGGGGGTCGGACGCGGCTACCGCTCGCGGGTAATCGTGCCGTCGGCTTCGATGGTGAGGCCGACGATAGGGCCGACGGCCCGGTTGAACACCGCAACGAAGTCAGAGGCCGGACCGCCAACGCGCTCCACCCAGTTCGGCACCACCGAGTTGGACACTGCGTTGTCGCTGTGGGCGCGCATCTCCGGGCCAAACTCCACGTAGGTCATTCCGGCGTCAATGTTCTTTTGCAAGCCCAGCTCGTTCTGAATGGAACCCACGCGCAGAGCTTCAAGCTCCAGCTTGGCCGCCTCTTCCTTCATGATTTCCTGAAGGTCTTCGGGTATTCTCGCCCAGACTTCGCCATTAATAACGTTGTGGCTGGACGGCCACGAGGTCAGAGGGCCGTTGATGTAGCCGGTTACTTCGTACCACCGCTGGCCGTAGCCCGCGTCGCCGCCAGTCACGCCGGCCTCGAGGATGCCGCGCTCCAGGGCAGTGTAAACCTCGGTGAAGGCCAAGAACTGGGCAGCGCCGCCCATGCCGTTAATCCAGTCGGAAATGGATGTGCCAAAGGCGCGGGTTTTCATTCCCGAAACGTCTTCCGGCAGGTTCAAGGGTTTCTTTGTGAACAGGAAAATGTCGTCACCATTGTGCCAGTTGACGTTGATGGGATACCCGCCGGTTTCGTCCTTCAGCAACTGTTCGATGTCGGGCAGCATATCCACGGTGGATTCATATTGCTGCGACCGCTCGGTGTACAGGCCGAAGAGGTACTGAATCTCCAGCTCGGGTAACTCGCCGGCCACATAGGGGCCGATGATGTTGACCATATCCAGCGTGCCTTCTCCCACCAGCCCCAAGGAGTCGGGGCCAGCGATGCCCAGTTCCGGGAAGGAAGTAGACTCCAGTACCAGCATCCCGTTGGTGCGCTCCAACAGATTGGGCCCCCAGAACGTTTCCATAATTTTGCAGAAGACCAGAGCGCGGTTGACGCAAGCGTTCTGGATGACTATCGGTTCGTCCAGTTGGCTGGTCATCTCCGTCGGATTGGTGAACTTGGCCCGCTCGATGACGCTCCGGTAGTAGTCGGACTCATAAACATAGCGATGCTTTTCCAGGGCATCGAGCGGCACGATACCGTCTGCATCACCCTCATCCGGGGTCGGGGCAGGCCCTACGAGGTCGTTCAGGTCGCCGACAAAAATTGCCCCTGCACCGTTGGCGCGCTCGGCGGCAATGGCCAGCAGTTCCGGGCTGTAGTCGCCTTCCATCATGGCCGGGGCCTCGGTGGGCAGCGCCGTCATAGCTGGGGCCTCGGTGGGCAGCGCCGTCATAGCCGGGGCCTCGGTGGGCAGAGCCGTCGGGACCTCAGTGGGTGGTTGCGTTGGCGCCGTCGTGGCTGTTGGCGGGACGGATGTCGCTGCGCCGCCACAAGCCAGCATTAACAGGCTTACGATACCTAAAATCCCATGAGTATGAATTTCCGTATGAATTTCGCATTTCGACGCCCCTTTTCGTTGTAAATCGTATTCTGTCGCAAAGGAACGCTATCAATGATAGCCTTCCTTCGCAATTAAGGTGCGATTATAGATTTAGCCCGCCCCATCGTCAACGGGGCGGGATACATAATTCCGAGTGAACCACGGGCAAATGCGGATTTCGTACTCAACCCGCCATGCTACGGCCAGTTCCACTCAAAGGCCGCATAGTGGCCGTTCTTGCCCGTATTGTCCCAAGCCATGCCGTGGTCGGTGTACTCGCCCCGCGCTCCCCGGGCCAGATACAGGTCACGGTTGACCCCATGCCCTGTGTTGGACAGCAGCATGGCGTCGTCGCGGCCCGGGATCTGGATCGGCTCCACGCTGAAGTCCATCACATCAGGCACCGTTACCGAGTGAGTCTTGCCCTCCACCCGGAAGTCGATGGCCACGTAGCGCACGCCCATAAAGTTTTCGGTCATGGCCTGCCAGCGTTCGGCGGGGCCGCCCATGCCGCCCGACAGGATCTGCTCCAGCGCCGCCCGCTGCGGTCCGTCGGCCCGCTCGTCGATGTACAAGGCGGAAGTCCAGCCACCGGCCGCCATCGGGCCGGGCGTGTAATTGGCGGCAATGAAGTTCAGTCCGTCCAAAGCCACGCCGTCAAGGTCGCCTTCCTCGACGTGGAAGGCCAGCGCCACGTCGCAATGCCCTTCGGTGGGCTCAATGTTGGTCCCTCGAACAATGCAGGGGCAGAGGATTTCACAGTTGCAGCTCTCAAAGTATTCGCCCTTGAGCCGCCAACGGTTGCCGTTGGTAGTCATATTTGCGCCTCCCCATGCCGTTTTCGTGGATAGGCCGTTTTCGTGGACGGATTGTAACCGATATGCGAAAGTTCGGTACGCGCCTTTCGTCCTTTGGAATATACTATGCCAAGCATGGAACGGCCAGCAGATAAGGCTCGGAATCAGACGTCGCAAAAGCATTACAATATGCCCGAAACTGACTTGAAATCGGGCAGGCAGGAGTAAAGACCATGAGACTGGCGGGAAAGGTTGCCCTAATCAGCGGCGGGGCCAGGGGCATGGGCGCTACCGAAGCCCGGATGTTCGCCCAGGAAGGCGCGAAGGTGGTCATCGGCGACGTGCTGGAAGAAGAAGGCCGTCAGACCGAGGCGGCTATCAACGAAAGCGGCGGCGAGTGCCTGTTCGTATCCCTCGACGTCACCGACGAATCGGCGTGGGAACAAGCAGTAGCCACCGCAGTCAGCCGGTTCGGCAAGCTGGACATTCTGGTCAACAACGCCGGCATCGCCCGCATCAACAACGTGGAAGACACCAGCGCCGAAGAGTGGGACCTGGTCATGGACATCAACGCCAAGGGCGTTTTCCTCGGGACTAAAGCCGCCATCCCCGCCATGCGGGAGGCCGGAGGCGGCTCCATCGTCAATATCTCCTCCATCGCCGGGCTGGTTGGCGGGCGCACTTCGGCCTACACTGCCAGCAAGGGCGCGGTGCGGCTGCTCACCAAGTCAACGGCCATCCAGTACGCCGGTGACGGCATCCGCTGCAACTCGGTGCATCCCGGCGTCATCGAGTCGCCGATGACCCTGCCCATCATGCTTAACACCGAGTCCGGGCGAGAGCAATCGGCGGCCCGCCACCCCATGGGGCGCATCGGCCAGCCGGAGGACATCGCCTACGGCGTCCTGTTCCTGGCGTCGGACGAGGCTTCATTTATGACCGGCAGCGAACTGGTCATAGACGGCGGCCTGACGGCGCAGTAGTGCCGGAGTTCGCGCTTGGTTCATTCCGTCATTCTCGCGAAAGCGGGATTCCAAGGGAGTAGAATAGCGGTATCCAGACATACAGCCTGAAGGAGTCTGTGAGATGACTACTGCCAGCCCGATTGACCCCAGTCGCCTGCTGCTCACCGGCGAGAACCCGTACATCCGCCTCAGCGAGACCGACGACGGCCCCATAACCAGCGACGCCAGCTTCTGGCGCATCCTGTTCTCGCCGGGCGGGCCGGGGCACGTGCTGTTCCTGCGAAGCGAACTGACCAACAATGAGCCTCGGGTCTACACCGACAACATCCAGATGACCCGCTGGCTGCAAGGCGAAATCCAAGGGAGAATCAACCCAACCTTCGGCAACCTAGAGATTCCCGCCACCGAAGCGAGCTTCAGGAGTTCGGGAGACCTGCGCTCTTTCTGGACCGAGTGGGTCAGCGCTCACGGCGAGGAAATCGCCCTGACCTGGCACGACTTGGGCGAGCCATTCCTAAGCCACAGCTTCCCCGGCGGCAACCCGGAACGGCCCCACGGCGTATCCACGGTGCTGATTCCGGCCAACGGCGCAAGGGTCACCATCAATGGCGTCCAGGCCGCGGGCCGTCCCTTCCCCCGGCAGCGCGACGCCCGCGCCCACAGCACTTGCGCGCTGGCGTTCTCGGAGTCGTGGACTCTACCCTAAACTGAGAGGGCAAAAACTCACAGCACCGGAATTGAGGGGCGTTTTTCGGAATGTCCCCTTAAGCTCGTTAGCCCAGTAACTTCCGGGACAGGTTTTCGTACATATCATCCACCATGGTTTCGATGCCGTAATCGGGACGCCAGCCCCATTCTTGCCGGGCTACGGTGTCGTCTAGGGAGTTGGGCCAAGAATCTGCGATGTACTGGCGGAGCGGGTCGATGTCGTAATCCATGGCGAAGCCGGGCACCCGCCTCCTGATGGCCGCAGCCAACTCTTCAGGCTCGAAGCTCATGGAATTGACGTTGTAATCGGCGTGGTGCTTCAGGCTGGTCACGTCTGCCTCGGCTACCTCAATCAGGGCCTTGATGGCGTCGGGAACGTACATCATGGGCAGGTAGGTGCCGGGGCGCAGGTAGCAGGTGTAGCGCCCCTCTCGAATCGCGCCATAGAAGGCGTCCACAGCATAGTCGGTCGTGCCGCCGCCCGGCTCCACCTTCCAACTGACCACGCCGGGCAGCCGGACGCCCCGAACGTCCAGCCCGACACGCTCGAAGAAGTAGTTGCCCATCAGCTCCCCGAAAACCTTGGAGATGCCGTACAAGGAGGTGGGCCGTTGCAGTGTCTCGTTGGGAGTGTTGTCGTGAGGGGTGTCCACGCCGAAGGCGGCGATGGAGCTGGGGATGACCACCCGCTCCAGTCCAGCGTCACTTGCTGCCTCCAGAACGTTCAGCAGCCCGATTATGTTCACCCGGTGAGACAGGGGACGGTTGGCCTCAGCCGCCACCGAAAGCAGCGAACCCAGATGATACAGGGAGTCTATGCCGTAGTCTCTGACGGCCCGGTCTATCGAAGCCTGCTCGGTAACGTCGAGTTGCGTTGACGGGCCGGTGTCCGCCACTTCGCCGGTGAGCGGGCTGCGGTGCTGGGCGGCGACTACGTTGTCGTTGCCGTACCTTTCCCGCAGGGCAGGCACCAATTCGGAACCAAGCTGTCCGGCGGCGCCGGTGACCAGTATCCGTTTCATTGGATTAGAATAACGGCAACGCCGCAGGAGGAGCAAGGATGACCAACTCAGCAAACATCCCCGAAGCCTGGGTTTCCATCCCCACCGAGGAAGAACACCGGGCCCACTTGCCGCCCGGCGCGCCCTCGGGCAACTACGATTTCGGCTACCTGCCGGCCATGGGGCGGCTTCAGGCAAAACACAAGGCCATCGGCCCGCTGTTCGGGGCCTTGTACCGGCAGGTCATGTTCGGCCCCGGCGAGTTGGCCCGCCAAGAAAGGGAAATGGTGGCGGCGGTAGCCGCCGCGGCCCAGGACTGCCGGTATTGAACCGTATCCCACGCAGAGTTTCTGCGTGCCGAGGACGGCGACCCGGCCATCGTCGAGGCGGTGACTCACCAGCGTTGGCGGGAACTCCCCACTCTGACGCCGCGTCAACGCGCCCTATGCACCGTGGCCGAGAAGCTGAGCGCCACCCCAACCCGTATGGTGGAGGCCGACTGGCAGCCGCTGCGTGACCTGGGCTTTGACGACCTGGCCCTGCTGGAAGTCGGCCACATCGTCGGCATCTTTAACTACCTGACCCGCCTAGCCGACGGTTTCGGCCTGCAACTGGACCAGCGGACTATCAATGCTTCGGAGACTGGGGTAGCTCTGCGGCGTCCGGCGGAGCAGACGGCGGGAGCATAGGAGGCGGAACATGATACAGCTAACGGAAGAAATGACGCGGCTGATTAACCACGCCCGCGAAGACGGGTTCCCCTGCATTGTCGCCACCGCGTCGCCCGACGGCACGCCCAACGCGGGCTACATCGGCACGGTGCTGGCAGTGGGCGGGAACGCCCTGGTCTACCGCGACCGCACCATGCGCGACCCGCTGGATCATATCGAGGCCAACCCCAAGGTCATTGTTCTGTTCCGCAACGTCACTGCCGACGCAGGCTGGAAGTTCCGCTGCACCGCCAGCGTCGTCCGGCAGGGCGAAGTGTACGACGACATGACCAACCGCCTGGCCGAGTCAGGGCTGATCAGCGACCCCGGACTGGGCGGGGCCATCGTCATCCTGCAGATAGACCAAGTGCTAACGCTGTTCGGCGAAGTGTTGCAGGAACGCGAGCCGGGTTTGCGCTGGTAACAATCCCCGCTAATCCACCACCTTCACCATATCGAACTGGTCGGCGTTGAGGTTGAAGGTACGGCCCAGCCGGTCCCATTTGATGACCAGCCAATGCAGACCGGCGCCGGTACGGCGGACAATGCTGATTTCGCCCACGTCGCCAACCTGTATCATGTGGCCAGCTCCCTCCACCGGCGCGCCCATATTCACCCGCACCGGAATCTCGGCGACGGCCTCCACCTTGGCGCCTGCCTCAAAAGCGTCGCAACTCATTTCACCCTCACCCTAACCCTCTCCCTGGAGGGAGAGGGAACTCTTGTTGAGATTACCAATACTCAGCACAATCCTCGAAAAAATCTGGTCAGGCCAGATTTGGGGCTACTTCTTCCATCATCAGGCGGAGGCTGTTGGACTGGCCTTCCAAGGGAATCAGGTTGCCGAAATTTATCTCGAACATCACTTGATCCAGACCCAACTCCTCGCCCAGCGCGCCCAGCTTCTCGGACACCGCCTCCGGGGTGCCGTAGGCCACTTTGTCCCGCAACCAGTCGTCGTAGGTCATGTTGCGGACCCGGTCGGCCTGGGCTCCCCAGTCGCCCAGGGTGCCGACGTGACCGGCGTAAGTGGCTACGCGGTCGGAGAGCCGCCCCATGGAGAACAGGGCGCTGTCCATCGGCTCATCATGGGCCTTCTGCGCGTCGTGGGAAAGATAGACGGGTATCCGCAGGCCGACCTTGCCCTCGCCCTCGTGTCCGGCGTCCTTCCACGCTTGCCGGTAGGCTTGGATTGACGGCTTCAACTCGGCCAGAGTAAAGACCCGCGAGGGGTTAATCAGAATGTTGTAGCCCATCCGCCCGATGATGGGAAAGCTCTCTGCGGAGGTGACGCCCACCCGGATGGGCGGATGCGGGGTCTGGAACGGCTTGGGGTTCACCGACAGCTCGTTGATGGTGAAATGCTCGCCCTCAAAGGAAAAGCTCTCGGTGGTCCAGGCTTTGAGGACGATTTCGATACATTCCTCGAACCGCCCCCGGCTTTCGGCGAAAGGCACTCCGAATCCCTCGTGGACGTTCGGGAACGTGCCGCGGCCGATGCCGAATTCCACGCGCCCATCGCTAATCTGGTCGAGGGTGGCGATTTCCTCGGCGACCCGCACCGGGTTGGCCAGCGGCAGCAGCAGCACCGCCGTCCCCAGCCGGATTCGCTGCGTGCGCCCGGCGATGGCGCTGGAAATGGTTATCGGGCTGGACAGCACCCGGCCGGGATTGAAGTGATACTCGGCCAACCATACCGAGGCCACTCCCAGCTCCTCGGCCTGGTCAACCAGGGCGAAGGATTCCTTGAACGCCTCGTTCTCCGTGGCCCCCTCCCGCACCGGGAATTCCAGGAACAATCCGAGCTCCATAGCAACCTCCGCTGCAGACCGGGTAAGTGCGCTTGATTGTACAGGGTAAGCAACGGGCGTCAAGCAGATGGGCACACTCGCTAACTCAGATGCGGCATCACCTGCTCCGTCAGCAGGCGGATGGTGTTGACTTGGCGCTCGTGGGGGATTTGGCAGCCAAAATTGACTTCGTAGATGATTTCGGTCAGCCCCAAGTCTTCTTGCAGTTCCCGGAAGCGCTCCACGGCGGCCTCCGGCGTGCCGTAGACTACCTTGTCGCGGAGCCAGTCGTCGTAGTTCATGGCCCGGATGCGGTCGGCCTGAGCTAGGCGGTCGTCGGTCACGCCGACGCCGTGGGCCGTGCTGGCGACGATTTCGCCCAAGCGGCCCATCGCTTCCTCGGTGCTGTGACGCGGCTCTTCGTAGGCGGCCTCGGCGGTTTCCGCCAAGTAGACCGGAACGCGCAGGCCGACCCCGCCCTCGCCGGAGTGTCCGGCGTCCTTACGGGCCTTGCGGTATTCGGCAATGTAATCTTTCAGTTCAGCTAAGGAGAAGACGCGGGAGGGGTTTATCAGGATGGGGTAGCCCATCCGTCCGACCATCGGAAAGGTCTCGGCGGAGGTTACGCCCACGCTGATGGGAGGGTGCGGCTGCTGGTAGGGCTTGGGAACGACGCAGGAATTCTCAAACTTGTAGAAGTCTCCTTCATAGGAAAACTGGTCTTCAGTCCAGCCCCTGAGAATGATTTCCAGACACTCGTCGAAGCGGCCCCGGCTCTCGCTGAAGTCCATCCCGAAGCCCTCGTAGATGAAGGCGAATGTCGAGCGGCCGATGCCGAAGTCCAGACGGCCCTGGCTGATATGGTCGAGGGTGGCAATCTCCTCGGCCATCCGCACCGGGTTGGCCAAGGGCAGCACCTGCACCGCCAGCCCGATGCGCATCCGGCTGGTGCGGGCGGCGATGGCCGTCGCCACGGTCACCGGCGAAGACAGCACGGAGCGTTGGGGCAGGAAGTGGTATTCGGCCAGCCAGACGCCATCTGCGCCCAGCCGCTCCGCTTCGTCCACCAGCTCGAAGGACTCGGCGAACACTTCCTTTTGGTTGATGCCTTCATGGCAGGGGAATTCGTGGAACAGTCCGAACTTCATTGGGTAGACCTCCTCGACTTGATTCCTCTGCGGCTCCGTGAGTTTGCTTTGAAAATTGAAAGGGGAGATGACCTCCGCCGGGCGGGATTAGCGTTGCGGTTCGATAACCACCTTCAGCGAATCGGACGCCTCGGCGGTCAGCCGGAAGCCTAGGGCGGCTTCGCCCAGCGGCAGCCGGTGGGAAATCATGTCGCTTATCTGAACACGGCCGGATGCGATAAGCTCCAGGGCGGTAGACAGGTCGCCCGGCGCGGCGGCGTAGGTGGTGGTAAGGGTGGCGTCGTTGCGGAAAAAGACGTCGTTGATGGCCACCGGCACCTCCACGCCCGGCTCGGTGGGGGCGAAGAACAGCACCGTCCCGCTGCGCTCCACCGACTCCAGAGCCTGCGTCAGGGCGGGCCTGGCTCCGGTGGCGACGATAACCAGGTCGGCCAGGCGGCCGTCGTTGACCTCGCGGAGCCGTTCCGGCGTATATTCGTCCGCCCGTAGCGTTACGTCAGCCCCCAAGCGACGGGCCGCGGCGAGCCGAAAGTCCGACAGGTCTGTGGACACTATTCGCCCGGCGCCCAGAGCGCGGGCCAAGTTTATGTGAAGCAGACCCGCTAGTCCGCTGCCCAAGACCAGCACCGACTGCCCAGGCTGGATGTTGGCCCGCCGCTGTCCCCGGTAGACGCAGGCCAGCGGCTCGGCCACCGAGGCTTGGTCAAAATGCACCGCATCAGGGATAGGAAACACGCCCCGGTCAACATTGATGGCCGGCAGGCGGACGTACTCGCAAAAGCCGCCCGGATCGTAATTGGTGGCCCGCAAAGTGTCGCAAACGGTATGGCGTCCGTTGAGGCAGTAGCGGCAGGCGTTGCAAGGCACGTGATGAGTCACCACCAGACGGTCGCCCTCGCGCAAGTGCGCCACGCCCGGCCCAACCTGCGCCACCGTTCCGGCGACCTCGTGGCCCAGCACCAGCGGAGCCCGCTGGATGCGATACCACTCCATAACGTCGCTGCCGCAGATGCCGCTGGCCTCAATCTTGAGCAACAGCTCGCCCGGCCCGATTTCCGGCTCCGGCATATCCTCGACGCGCACGTCGTTGTTGCTGTAATACATTGCTACGCGCATAGCAGCCTGCCTTTTCCAATTATTACAACGCCTAGAGCGAATTCACGGAGAGACAGTCCGTTGATCCGCTGGTGGTGAGTGTGCCGCTGGCGGTGAGCTTATCGAACCACCATCCTTCGACAAGCTCAGGACGAACGGTTAGATATTAGTCGGAGACACCCACCAGCTCGGCGGTCTCGGCGCGGGCGGCATTGAAGATTTCCTGCGCTTCCGGCGCCGTGCCGTTGCCGTGGACGATGTGGCGGAGGGCGCGAATCATCGGGACAGGGTGCGGACTCTGCCAGATGTTGCGGCCCAGATTGATGCCGATGGAGCCGTTCTGCATCCCGTCGTGAACGAACTCCAGCACCTCAAGCTCCGTGTCGGCCCTGGGGCCGCCGGCCATCACCACCGGCACCGGGCAGCCGTCCACCACCCGGTCGAAACCATCGGCGCACCAGTAGGTCTTGACCACCTTGGCCCCCATCTCGGCGCAGATGCGGCAGGCCATCGCCAGATAGCGGGAGTCACGCTGGTCCAGCTCACGGCCCACAGCGGTCACCGCCATCACGGGGATGCCGTAGCGCTCGCCCTCGTCCACCAGCTTGCCGAGGTTGAGGATGGACTGCTTCTGGTATTCGGAGCCAACAAACACCGATATGCCGACGGCGGCCACGTTGAGCCGCACGGCGTCCTCCATGGAGGTGGTGACCCCCTCGTCGGCCAGGTCGCCGGCAGTCATGCTGGTGCCTCCGGACACGCGGAGGATGACCGGCAGCGAGTCCGACGGGTCCACGACGGCCCTCACTACGCCCCGGGTGGCGAAGAGCGCGTCTGCGTAGGGCATCAGCGGCGCGATGGTTTCACCGGGCCGCTCCAGGTTGCGCGTCGGCCCCTGAAAGTAGCCGTGGTCGACGGGCAGGAACATACACTTCCCATCGGGCTGAATCAGCTGCGCCATACGGTTGGCCATTCCCCAGTCCATACCTATCCTCCTGCGCTGCGGGGCGCGGTTCGTAGTCGGGATCGTCGTGCTTCATTATCACTGGTGCGGGCGGTGCGGACAAGCCGGAGACTTATCCTCTCCGCCGGAGCTTTCAGAAATCACAACATTTCTCGTCTGTCAATGCAATTTTGGACCATTTTTGGCGAATTCGCAGAGGGTGTCCTTGCTAAAATCAGAGTATGCGACCGACCTCAAAGGGTTCATCCAAAAGATACCCTTTGCCTGTAGCTCAACTTCCCTTTATCGAGGGAAATGATGATGCGGGTGAGTCCGGCGTGGGCATCGTCTACGCTATGACTAATCCGGCAATGCCGGGCTATGTCAAAATAGGAAGAACCAGCCTTGATGGGCTGGAGAGACGTCGTCGAGAGTTGTCGGCCCCAACAGGTGTGCCGATGCCCTTTAATGTGAGCTATCATATTGCGGTAAGACAGTCGAGGGAGGTAGAACAGCAGCTCCATGAGATTTACGGTCACTGTCGGAATAGCCTGGTGCGCGAGTTCTTTCGCGTGCCGGTGTCTTCCGTCGTTGCGGCTATGAAGGCCATCGAGTTTAATCAGAGGCTTGCACCACCTCCATAGATGTTTTGCTTCCGTTGAAAATCGCTGATCTTATAACCGCATTGTTTCCGCGTATAATAGGACTGAAAATCCGTCCGAGAGGAGGCGCATCATGGCAGAGATACTGGGCCTCGGCGTTACGCATTCGCCGTCGCTGATCACCCCCGACGAGTTGAAGAACTACTCGCTGACCCGCGCCCTCAGAAACGAACTCATCCCCCTCGATCAGAAGAACCCGGAGAACTGGCCCGCCGCCATGCGCGAGGAATGGGGCGACGACGAGGGCTACGCATCGGCGCTCTACCACCGCGAGAAGCTGGTGGAGGGGTTCCGCAAGGTGCGCGCCGAGCTGGACGCCTTCAACCCCGACGTGGTGCTGGTCTGGGGCGACGACCAGTATGAGAACTTCCGCGAGGACATCATCCCGGCCTTCTGCGTCATGGCTTACGACGAATACGAATGCCGCCCCTTCACCACCAAGGACGGCGGCACGCGGCCCAACGTCTGGGATGAACCCGCCGACAAGACCTTCCGCTACAAGGGCCACCCGGCGGCCCGCCACCTGACCGGCGCGCTGCTGGACGACGGTTTCGACGTAGCCTACGCCTACAAGCCGCTCCACGAGCCGGGGCTAGGGCACGCCTTCCTAAACACGCTGCTCTACCTAGACTACGACCGCAAGGGCTTTGACTATCCGGTCATCCCCTTCGCCATCAACTGCTACGGCAGCCGTGTCATCCGCAACCGGGGCGGCACGACCCCGCAGACGGTGAACGGCCCGGATGGAGTATCAAGGGAAATGCCCGCCGACCCGCCCGGCCCATCGCCCAAGCGCTGCATGGAGCTGGGCGCCGCCGCCGCCCGCGCCATGAAGGAGAGTCCTTGGCGAGTCGCCCTCATCGCGTCATCCAGTTGGTCCCACGCCTTCCTGACCGAAAAGAACTGGTGGCTCTACTGCGACGTGGAGTCCGACCGCCAGCGTTTCGAGGAATTCAAGGCCGGCAACTACGAAGCATGGCGCGGCCTGACCACCGCCGATATTGAAGACGCCGGGCAGCAGGAAATGCTGAACTGGATGTGCCTGGCCGGGGCGATGTCCGAGCTGCAACGCCCCCCGGAAATCGTGGAGTTCCTGCAAACCTACGTCTTCAACTCCAGCAAGTGCCTAGCGGTGGCCCGGCCATAGTGGCCCGGCCATAGAAGTATTCGAGCTCCCTCTCCCTCTGTATATGGGTGAGGGTGCCTCTCCTTCCGGCAGCTCTTCTTGGCGGCGCGATGAAAACGCGCCACGCCGTCGTGTATACTGTGCCGAAAGAGCAGCCGCAGCCGGGAGCGTGTCTAAATGGCTACTAAGACAAGTCGAACCCTTGGCAGCATCGTGGACCTCGACGCCGGTGCAATCAGCCGCGAAATATTCGTAAACGAAGACATCTACGCCCAAGAGCAGGAGCAGGTCTTTTCCCGCGCTTGGCTCTTTGTCGGCCACGAGTCCCAAGTTCCCAAGCCCGGCGACTTCTTCGTGTCCAGCATGGGCGAGGAGTCCGTCATCCTCTGCCGGGACCGCGAGGGCGGGATTCACGTCTTCCTCAATTCCTGCACCCACCGGGGCATGAAGGTCTGCCGCTACGACGAGGGCAACACGCCGGTATTCAGTTGCCCCTACCACGGCTGGAGCTTCGCCACCGACGGCAAGCTGGTGGGCGTCCCCTACTTCAAGGAAGCCTACAAGGGCGACCTGGACAAGTCGCAGTGGGGCCTCATCGAAGTGCCCCAGATGCACAACTACAAGGGCGGCATCTGGGCCTGCTGGGACAAGAACGGCCCGTCGTTCCTAGAATACGCTGGCGACTACACGTTGTATCTCGACCTTCTGATGGACGGCCGGGACGGCAGCGAGGGCGGGTCTGAGATCCTGGGCGGCGTCCAGAAGTGGACCATGCCCAACAACTGGAAGTTTCCCGCCGAAAACTTTGCCGGCGACGGCTACCACAACATCAGCCACCGCTCGGTGGACATGGTGGGCATCGGCCCCAGCGGCCTCGGCCGCCGCGACGACGCCGAATACGCAGCGGCCCGCAAAATTAGCGCATCTTTCCCCAATCGGGGACATGCCGCAGTCGTGGAATTGTTGCCCGCAGACGCCCCTCAGGTCGCCACGTTCCAGAACACCGCAGACGTGGAGGGCTATTTCCGCAACATGGAGGCCGAGCGCCGCCGCCGGCTGGACGGCAATATCAACCTCCTGGGTCTGGTTGGCACGGTCTTTCCCAATATGTCCTACCTAGCGCGGCAGCCCCGCTCCATCGCGGTTTGGCACCCGCGCGGGCCAAACCTGACCGAGGCCTGGCGCTGGTTCCTAGTGGACAAGGATACGCCTGAGGAAGTCAAAGACGTGCTGCGGCATTACTACATCCGCTACTCCGGCCCCGGTGGAATGACCGAGCAGGACGACATGGAGAACTGGAACTACGCTCACAACGCCAGCAAAGGGACCATCGCGCGCCGCCAGCCGTACAACTACCAGATGGGTATCGGTCACCTGGTCCACGACGTAGAACTGCCCGGCGTCCTCACCGAGCGCATCTGCGAGCAGAACGCCCGTGGCTTCTACGCCGGCTGGGTCAAAATGATGGACGCGAAATAAATTATCCCCTCCCCTCTTGGAAGAGGGTTAGGGCGAGGTCGTACCCCTCCAAAGACAAATCAATCAGATTCAGGAGAGAGGATCATGTCCAGTATTACCCAATTGGGATACATCGGTATCAGCGTCAGCAACATCGAGGAGTGGGAACACTTCGGCACCGAGGTGCTGGGGCTGCAATCCAACGGAGTTGGTTCCGACGGAAGCCTCACCATGCGGATGGACGAATACGCCCACCGTTTTATCGTCAGTCCCACCGGCAAGGACGACGTGGAGTTTGTCGGCTTCCAAGTCACCGACGAAGCGGCCCTGAAGGAAATGGAGGAGCAGCTTCGGCAGGCTGGCATCGAGGTTTCCGCAGGCACGCCCGACGAAGCCAAAGAGCGCAAGGTGGAAGGGCTGATAAAGTTTGAAGACCCCGACGGCACGCCCACCGAGGTCTACTACGGCCCGCCGGTCAGCTTCGACAGGCCCTTTAACTCTCCCCGCCCCGTCTCCGGCTTCGTAACCGGAGAGCAGGGCCTCGGCCACGTTGTTTATCACGTGGATGACCTGGACCGGGCGGTGTCCTTTTACCGCGACGTGCTGGGAATGAAAATCAGCGACTACATCCGCAACCTGGTTTTCTTCCACTGCAACCCGCGCCATCACACAGTGGCCCTCATCGAGTCCAAGGGCCGGGCCGCCAAGAAGCTCAATCACTTCATGCTCCAGACCCAGGGCATGAACGACGTAGGCTCCACTTATGACCTGGTGCTGGACTCGGAAATCAACGTCACCCGCGGACTAGGCCGCCACACCAACGACCACATGACTTCGTTCTATATGAAGACCCCCTCGGGCTTCGACGTCGAGTACGGCTGGGGCGCCCGCACCGTGGACGACTCCACCTGGCAGGTGCAGCGCCACGAAAAGGGCAGCATCTGGGGCCACCGCCCCGTCGCCCAGCCCGCCGCCACCAGCTAAAGGCTAGCGAAGGAAGGCTAGACCCTATATGGAAGAGTTACCACCGTTGCCTGAGCCAGGGTTCCAAAGCCCCAACGACCGCCGGGCCATAGGGAAACGGTTCATCATTCAAGCTAGGCACTACCTCGAGCAAGGTGATCGCCTCCAAGCCGGCGAGAAGGCTTGGGGGGCGATCGCTCAGCATCTGAAAGTGATTGGAGAGCAACGGGGCTGGAATCACGGAAGCCATCAACGAATCGACAACATAGGCCGCCAAATCGTAGCGGAATTTAACGAGGCCGAACTGGCGAATTCGATTTCTGAGGTCTTCCACAACGGTCACCGCAACTTCTACGAAAACATGAGAACCCTGGATGAAATGGCGGAGACTATAGAGGCCGCAGAGGTTGCCTTGCCACGGTTGGAAGCTCTGCAAGGCGACGTTCCCCGTTCATTCACCATCACTTCCAATACCCAACTCCGGCGGCTGATGTCACTGACCGGAAACCGCGAACTGAAGGTTGGAGACACGTCCCCGGTGGGATTCTCCCTGAAACACACATCCGGCGAAGCGAACAACTCAGACAACGACGAAGCCGATACGGAGCAATAAATGAACGTTGGATACATCGGCACCGGCACCATGGGCAACCCCATGGCCCGCTGCCTGCTGGACGCCGGCCACAACGTAACGGTGTACGACGTACGCCGCGAGGCCACCACCAACCTCTGCGAGCTGGGCGCCCACTGGGCCGACAGCCCGCGAGCGGTGGCCGAGGCGGCGAGCGTCGTGTTCACCTCGCTGCCCGGCCCGGTGGAAGCGGAGCGCGTGGTGACCGATCCTGACACTGGCATCCTGGCCGGGCTGCCTCGTGGCGGGGCCTGGATTGACACCACTACCAACGCCCCGTCGCTCATCCGGCGGCTGGCCGAAGTATGCCGCCAGCGCGGCGTCGAGATGCTGGACTCGCCGGTCAGCGGACGCCCGCCCGCGATGACCATGATGGTGGGCGGCGACCCGGCAATCTTCGAGAAACACCGCCCGGTGCTGGAGTGCATGGGCCGCGACGTGTTCTATGTCGGCGAGACCGCCTCGGGCTGCATCGCCAAGCTGGTCACGCAGTATCTCGGCTACTGCGCCTTCATAGCAGGGCTGGAAGGTATGCTCATCGGCGCCAAGGCAGGGATTGACCTGGAGATACTGGCGAAAATCATCCCGGTCAGCGCCGGCTCCAGCAGCGTGTTGAACCGCGCCGCCGAAGCGATACTGGACCGCAGCTTCGCCTCCAACGGCACCCTGGACATCGTGGCCAAGGACATCCATCTGGCCTGCGAGCTGGCCCGTGAGTCGCAAGCTCCCGCGTCAATCGGAGCCATCGCCGACGATATGTTCCAGCGGGCGCAGACGCAGGGCATGGGGCCGGACGGCTTCCCGTCGGTGGCCCGCATCCTGGAACAGTTGGCCGGGGCCGAACTGCGGCCCAAAGGCTAGGCGCCAAACGAACTCAGCGACCGAACAGGGGGACGAGCAATGAAGAACGGCCACGCCAACGGCAATCATTCGCTGGGCGGCATGGTGGACCTGGCCGCCGGAACCGTCAGCCGCGAGATTTTCGTCAACGAGGATATCTACGCCCAAGAGCAGGAGCAGCTTTTCGCCCGCGCTTGGCTCTTCGTCGGCCACGAGTCGCAGGTGCCAAAGCCCGGCGACTTCTTCGTGTCCTGCATGGGCGAGGAGTCCGTCATCCTCTGCCGCGACCGGGAGGGCGGGATTCACGTCTTCCTCAACTCCTGCACTCACCGGGGCATGAAGGTCTGCCGCTACGATGAAGGCAACACGCCGGTATTCAGTTGCCCCTACCACGGCTGGAGCTTCGCCACCGACGGCAAGCTGGTGGGCGTCCCCTATTTCAAGGATGCCTACAAGGGCGAGCTGGACAAATCCCAATGGGGATTGATCGAGGTTCCCCAGATATGCGTGTACAAGGGCACCGTCTGGGCCACTTGGGACAAACACGCTCCCTCCTTTGAGGAATACCTGGGCGGCTACAAAACCTATTTGGACTTTCTGCTGGACACCTGGGACGGTGCCGGCGGCGAGACCGAGGTCTTCGGCGGCATCGAGAAGTGGGTAATTCCCTGCAACTGGAAGTTCCCCTCGGAGAACTTTATCGGAGACCGCTACCACAACATCAGCCATCGCTCCGTTGACCTAGTGGGCGTCGGCCCCAGCGGCAGCGGCAGGCGCGACACGCAGGAGCGGGTCGGCGCAACTGCTCTGGACTTCTCCTTCCCGGAGCGCGGCCACGGCACCATCAGTTTCCTACGGCCCGACGATTCTCCCATTGCCGCCTATCAGCACTCGGGTATAGTCTCCGAGTACTTCGCCCATTGCGAGAACGAGCGCCGCAAGAACTACGGACAGTGGGCCCGGTTCATACCCGGGCCGGGCACGGTCTTCCCGAATTTCTCCTACCTGCCGCGCCAGCCCCGCACCATTGCCGTGTGGCACCCCCGCAACCCCCAGAGTCACGAGGCCTGGCGCTGGTTCCTCGTGGACAAAAACGCCCCTGCCGAGGTCAAGGAGTTCCTGCGCAAGTATTACATCAGCTACTCCGGCCCTGCCGGTCTGACCGAGCAGGACGACATGGAGAACTGGAACTACGCCCACAACGCCAGCCGGGGCGCCATCGCCCGCCGCCATCCCTACAACTACCAGATGGGCATGGGCCACGAGGCGCCGCCCTTCGAGACGGACGGGCTGGAGTTGCCGGGACAAGTACGGAACGTCACCCTCGCCAAGGCCGCCGAGCAGAACCAGCGCGGTTTCTACGCCCGATGGTCCGAATTCCTCACCGCTTCGAGCTGGGACGAGCTGGCAACCTGGCGCAATGGTCACGCCAACGGCGCGAAGGCTCACAATGGCGCGCCGGCCCGGGCAGGGAGCACAGTATGACCACCATCGGGGCAAGCCTCGCCCGGATGCTGCTGAAAAACGAGGTCGAGGAGCTCTTGTACCACGAGGCGGAGTTGCTGGACGAACGCCGCTTCGCCGAGTGGCTGGAACTGCTATCCGACGACATCCGCTACTGGATGCCCATGCGGCGGAACGTCAAATTCGGCGAGCTGGACCGGGAATTCACCCGCGAAGGGCAAGACATCAACTGGTTCGACGAGGGCAAGGCCACCTTGGAGCGCCGCGTCAACCAGATCCTCACCGGCGTCCACTGGGCCGAGGAACCGCTGTCCCGCATCTGCCACATGGTCTCCAACGTCCAGGTACTGGAGGCCACGCCGTCGGCTGACGAGGCGTCCGAGGTTGTCATCAAGTGCCGCTTCCTGATTTACCGCAACCGCGTGCAAACGGAGACCGACTTCCTAATCGGAAAGCGCGAGGACGTTCTGCGGAAGGAAGGCGGCGGCTGGAAAATCGCCCAGCGAAAGGTCATCCTCGACCAGAACGTGCTGCTGGTCAAGAACCTCACCTTTTTCTTCTAAATCCCTTCTCTCTAATGGAACAGGGTTGGGGCGAGGGCGTACCCGGCAACAACGGCAAAGGGAGACAGGCAAATGGCGGAAGTGATAAACCTCATCACCATCAAAGAGGGCGCCACGATCTCCACCATCAGCGGCGCAACCGCCATGAACAAAGGGAGAGGTGGTGAACAACCCCAAAGACGGCGTCTGGGTATTCGCCAAGTACCTCACATCGCCCGAAGACCCCGCCCTCATCGGAACCGAAGACATGATCTTCGCCTCAGACATCGCCGAGGTGCTGGAATAGACCATGGTAACAACGGCGACTGAAGCCCAGGTAAAGGGCGCGATTCAGGCGATGGCCGACGCCGTAGGCGAGGCGCTGACTGCCCGCTGCGTCATCCTCTTTGGCTCCCGCGCCCGGGGCGACCACAAGACCCACAGCGACGTTGACCTAGCCGTAATTTTGGAGCCTGCGGATTACCCTATCGGTTCCCAAGAGCGGATTCGTTTGCAAGAGAAGGGGATGGCCGCTGCGGAAGGCATTTCCGGCCAGCTCTTCCGCCGCGTTGACGTAAGGGTCTGGACGGAGACCGAATACCGGGCGCAAAAGCGCTCCATCAACCACGTGGCCGGCCGCTCCTGGCGGGAAGGAAATCTCCTTTACGGCTCCCACAAGACCCTGCCAGGAGAGGAAGTTGTGGCGGAACTGCCCCATGTCCGCGAACTTATCGAGATGGCCCGCGGCCAAATCACAACTATGACAAGGCTATCGGATTATGACATCCGGGAAGAGGACTTCGGGTTTCACGCCGAGCGCGCCACTGAACTGACTCTGAAAGCGTGGATAGCTCTGATAGGCAACCAGTACCCGCTGACCCATTTCTTGCATCGGCTGTTTGACCAACTGGACCAGGCAGGTGTGTCCGATGCTTCGCAGTTTCGCGACTTGATAAGCCTGACCAACTACGCAGTGATATACCAGTACAATAATATCGCGTCGCCCACGATGGACCGGGCACGGGTGATAGCAGATGTCCGTCGGCTCGTCGACCATGTCTCTGTCTTACTGGAACAAGCTGACGCCGAGTAATTTCGCTATGAACCAACCAACTCACGAAGAACTGCGGGAAGCCTTTCAAGCTGGCTTCGACTCAATTGACGAGGGTGAAGGCTTCTACCTCGGATTCCACGCCTTCCTGCAATACCACGGGTACAACCTGCGCGAGGACGCCCTCTGCACCTGCATAGACCGAGGCGCCCACGGCCACCAACCTGAATGCCGATGGGTGAAGAGTTAGGAGAGCCTGCTATGACCGACCGGCTGGACGGCGGAGACGCCATTCTCGAGGCCCTGCGAAACTTGGACGTGGACTACATCATATCGTCGCCCGGCTCCGAGTGGCCATCAGTGTGGGAGGCTCTGGCGCGGCAGAAGGTGAACGAGCAGCCCGGCCCCGCCTACATCAACTGCTGGCACGAAACTTTGGCCGTGGCGATGGCTTCCGGCTACACCCGGATGACCGGGCGAATGCAGGCGGTTCTGCTGCACGCCGGTGTCGGCGTGCTG
Source organism: Dehalococcoidia bacterium (assembly GCA_965249065.1). Lineage (GTDB taxonomy): Bacteria > Chloroflexota > Dehalococcoidia > Lucifugimonadales > UBA3495 > VXOI01. Next base: position 1,160,887 of record CBDFLG010000002.1, read on the forward strand.
CAAGGCTCAATGGGCATCCACGGCGCCTACCAGGCTGAGGTGCCAATGCTGGTTTGCTCCGGCGAGTCGGCCACCTACGGGGAAGCGCCGGAGTTCGACCCCGGCCCGCAGTGGCTCCGCAACCTCAGCATCGTCGGCGGCCCCAACCGGCTGGTGGAGCCTTTCACCAAGTGGAGCAACCGGGTGACCAGCTCTCAGACACTCTACGAAACCGTGGCCCGCGCCGGGGAACTGGCCCAGCGTACGCCCAAAGGCCCCTCCTTTCTGAACGTCCCAATCGAAACGATGCTGGAAGAATGGACGCCGTCGGCCCGCCTCAAAGTCCGCCCGTCCGCGCCGGTCAGCCATCCCGACCCAGCCGCCGTCGAGCGCGTGGCCGAAATGGTCTGCCACGCCGCCAATCCGGTGATTGTGGCCGACTCCGCGGGCCGCACTCCCGAAGGGTTCCGCGCTCTGGTCTCGCTGGCCGAGGCACGGGGAATTCCGGTGTTTGAGGGCGAGGGGCCGTCCTACAACAACTTCCCCAAGAGTCACCCGCTGCATCACGGCTATGACCTTCGGCGGGAGATGGAGCGTTTCGACCTGTTTCTAGTAATCGGCAACCGTGCGCCATGGTATCCGCCCAGCGCTGGGCCGTCGGCCACCGTGGTAGTCATTGACGAATATCCGGTGAAGGAATACATGGTCCACCAAGACTTGCAGGCCGACTGTTACCTTGAGGGATCGTTGCCCGTAACCCTCGCCGCTCTGGACGCGGCAGTACGGGAGCGCACCGACAGCCCGCCTCCGGTTATGCCCGTCGGCCCCAATCCGGTATGGGAGCGTTACCGCGCCCTTGACGCCGGCGCGGACTCCGCTTCGCCCATCGCCCCCGGTTTCCTGTGCAACACCCTGAGCGAAGCCTTACCCTCCAACACGGTTTTCGTGGACGAGACAATTCTGCACCGCGCCCAAATTCTGCGGCGCATCGCTTGGGACAACCCGCTGTCGTACCTGCGTCCGTCGGGCGGCTTGGGTCAAGGATTGGGCATCGCGCTGGGCGCAAAGCTGGCGGCCCCGGAGCGTCCCGTGACGGCGCTGATCGGGGACGGCTCGTTCCTCTACAATCCCATCACCCAGAGCTTGGGTGTGGCGCGGGAAAGCAACCTCCCCATCCTGATTGTGGTGTTCAACAACGCCAGCTACGCCGCCATGAAGAGCCTCCACCTCTCCTTCTACCCCGAAGGCACAGCGGTGCAGTCAGGCATCTTCCACGGCGTGGACATCCCAGGGCCGGACTATTCGGAACTGGCGCGGCCCTTCGGCGGCCACGGCGAGCGAGTGGAAGACCCCAACCGGCTGCGTGGCGCCATCGAGGAGGCGCAGGCCGCCGTAGCCGAGGGCCGCGTCGCCATCCTGGACGTCGCGCTTTCGGCCTAGAGAATGTGAGACAACCCGGAGCGGTGTTCAGACAATCAGCCTCGAGAGAAGCCCATACGGTTAATCTCTGCTTCGATTTGGTCTTTCAGAGCATTCATCCGCGCGAATGCCGCCCGGTCACTGTTGGTCAAGGGAATACCGGCCGATAGGCGCTCAGGAAACCCGCTATCGGGTTTATGGGCGCCAGGCAAATCCCATGCCTCGTTGCCGTAGACTCTACTGAAATGCGTGCCTTTGATTACCGCTAATCGGTTAATTTCGCCACCCGGAGCAAAAAGATCGGATAACTCGCCGGCTGTCTGAGATAACTCGATGCGTGGCCCTTTTGGCGAAAAGCTGGCAGTGCACCAAACCTTCACACGGCCGTTGGGCAGGAGTTCGGCTTGGCCGGCCCCGGCGCCGACATTCCAGTCTGCGGTCATGCCCGGCCTTTCCATAATTTCCTTCCAAGGCTTCAGCGCCTCCGAAAACGCCTCTATGTTCTCTGTCGAAATTAGCTTGGCGCTGCGCCGTTCCGGCATATTGACTACGACCGGTAGAAAAGCGTACGGATATAAACTTCTACGGGACAATTTACTGCCTCTGCTTCTTCCCGTAGTTGCTGATACCATTCTGCCGGTATGTTGAGGCGGACTTCGATTTCGCTCATACCGACCTCCTTAATTTCAATACAACAGAAACGTCACATAGATTGAGGTTTCTCCTCATATTTGCCACATTCGTCAAAATTTCCATCATGATTAACATCCGCATTTGAGATTTTATCTATTGTTGTTAGATATATTAAACGTAACTTACGCCTATGCCAACGTGGCTCCGGCGCCTGACTCTCGCCGGGGTGCCGAAGCCACTTCTCGCGCAGAGAATGCCCAAATGCGCCGTTAATCGTTGCCAGCGCCGTTGCCGTCGGGCTAACCAAAGCGGCCGGCGCTGAAAGGGAGCAGCGGAGCGTCGTTCCCATCCAGCAGATATTCGGTTACCAGTTCGGCAGTGCCGGGACTCAGCATAATGCCCACGGCGTCGTGGCCGGTGGCGATGGTCAACCCCTCTACCCCCGGCGCGGGGCCGAGGATCGGCAAGCCGTCGGGGGTGGCGGGCCGAACTCCGGCGCGGCCCGATACAAAGGCAGCCCCGGCCAGCGACGGGAATGACCTGATGGCCCCGGATACCAGGGTGGCGATTCCCTCGGCGGTCACCGTTTCGTCGGAGCGTCCTTCCTCCCGCGTAGACGCCACCAGCACGTTGCCGTCCAGCCGCGGCACGACGTAAGCGGCGGAATTGCGTACCGCTGACCGGGGCAGAAAACCCGGCCGCCGCAAGAGTATTCGCTGTCCCTTGACACCCCGCACCGGCAGGTCCAGCGGCCCGCCGGGAGACGACCAGCGCCCGCCGATACCGCTCCCCGGTCCGGCGGCCAGCACCACCTGTCCCGCCGCGATACCTCCCGCGGTTGTTTCGATTCCGGTTATCCGGTCTCCATGATGGCGTAGTCCGGTAACCTCGACGCGCTCGTACAGTCTGGCTCCCAGACGTCCTGCGGCGTGGGCCAGCGCGTCGCACAACCTCTGCCCTCTAACGCAACCTTCCAGAGGCGAATACAGGGCGGCCACGACCTCCGGGTTAGCCTCCGGCTCGCGTTGCAAAACGTCGTCTCTTTCCAGCCATTGCACCCCCAAGCCAAGCTGTGATTGCCAGCTAAAGAAGCCGGTCAGTTCCTCAACCTCGCCTTCGGAGAACGCCGTCCGCAGTACCCCGGTCTGCTGGAACTCCGGGTTGACGCCCATAGCGGCCAGCTCATCCGTCCACTCTGGAAACAGCTCCAGGCTGCGCAGTCCCAGCCGGAACATCGCGGGATCGTCAGGGTCGAGGTGCCACAGCGGGCCGACCACGCCGGCGGTCGCCCCGGAAGCCCCGCCGCCGAACGCGCCGCGCTCCACCACGGCGCAGGAAACTCCCCGCTTCGCCAACCGCCAAGCAATGGAGCACCCCATGACTCCGCCGCCAACGATGGCTACGTCTACCGATTCGGGCATAACTGCTGCCTCCGTCCAAGGACTTCGGCGAGTGTAGGTTCGTCCCGCTTGGGCTGTCAACGCAGAGGCAAATGCGCCCAAGGTCTTTTGATTGTCGAGAAAAGTCCCCTCTCCCCTCCAAGAAAGGGCTAGGGGCCTCTGTGTTCTCTGTGCCTCTGTGGTGGATCCCCCCGTAGCATTATTCCCGTAGCATTATTGTCGAAGCCCCACCGCTTTTCCTGACACTTGCCCCTTGCCAACCCCTGGCACACCCCCGTAGCATTATTTATGTACCGATCGGCAACCCTCGCCAGCGCCAAAACCCGGCCCAAATCCAACCAGCCACTGAGGCAGCGTGATGTGCTTTGCCCGCAAGCCCTAACCAGTCCGGCCGCTCCCAACCTGAACCGCGCTCCGCCGAATCCAACCCCGACAACCAGGAACGGCCGGAAATGACCGGAAATGGCCGGGAAATCAAAAATTTCCAGCCCGCCAACCCATCCAAATACGCGCCGGAGCTGAAACCATGTCCTTAAGCCAGACCTTAAGCCAGGTTAGAAACCGGATCAATTACCTGCGCCGCAAATACGCCATTCCCCTAGCCATAGCGCGCCTCCACCCCATCGCCGAAGAATTCTGCGACCAGTGGGCCGTCGACCGCGCCAACGCCGGCAGCAGCCCAGCCCCGGCTCCGGAACCTGGCGCCTTGCCCAAGTCCTTTCACTTCATCCAGCGGCTAGTCGCCCGCGGCTTCCGCCTAAACACCTTTACCGACCTCCGCCGGTACCTGGAGCGCTGCCAAAAATCCAACACCTGCCCCAACCCCCTCAGCATCATACAAAGCCTCTATCCCTAGGCCGGCCCCAACGGCCCCCTGGCAAATTTCGCCAGGTTCTGGTAGCGCTATGCACCGGGACGTTCTGCCACAATCGAAAGACCCTGCAAATGCGCCGTTAATCGTTGCCAGCGCCGTTGCCGTCTGTTAGGCTTGCCCCGAAAGAAGGCGGTGGCGGATTGGCAAGAACCACACCTGTAAAGGCTGACCTGTTCGTAACCTGCATCATCGACCAGCTCTTCCCCGAAGTTGGCGTCAGCGTGGTGCGGGTGCTGCGGCGGATGGGCGCAGAGGTGGGCTTTCCCGAAGGCCAGACCTGCTGCGGGCAGGCGGTGTACAACTCAGGCTACACCCGTGAAGCGCGGGAGATGGCGAAGCGGACGTTGGAAGAGTTCCGCGATAGCGACTACGTGGTAGTGCCGTCGGGTTCCTGTTCGGCAATGATGCGAGTCTTCTACCTGGACCTCTTCGAGGACGACCCGGCAATGCTGTCCAAAGCCGAGTCCCTGTCCCGGCGGGTATACGAGTTCTCCGAGTTTCTGGTCAAAGTGCTGGGCGTCGAGGACCCGGGGGTTGAAGGCTCCGGCTCGGCGGCGTTCCATCCCGGATGCCACCTGTTGCGGGAGATGGAGGTGCGCGAGGCGCCGCAGTCGCTGTTGCAGGGCATGGCGGGTCTCGAACTGAAGGAACTTCGCAACGCCGAGACCTGTTGCGGCTTCGGCGGCAGTTTCTCGGTGAAGCTGCCCCACATATCCGAGGGAATGCTGGCCGACAAGGTAGCCAGCGTGCGGGAATCGGGCGCGGACTCGCTGGTTTCCTGCGACATGAGTTGCCTTATGCACATCGGCGGAGCGCTCCGGCGTGAAGCTCCAAGCATCCAAATCCGCCACATTGCTCAGGTGTTGGACCAAGAAAGGCATTAGGCCGGGTTGAGAAAAACGTGCCGGAAGTAAAGACAAGCGAATTTGCTACCGCGTCGGCGGCGGCAATGCTGGACCCGAAACTGCGACGGGCCTTGGATCGTGTTGGTTCCGGCTTTGACGTGGCGCGGCGCAACGCCATCGAAGAAGTTACTCCCGAAGTGTGGGAAGAGTGGCGGGAAGAAGCTCGCAATATCAAGATTCACACCCTCGACCATCTCGATTACTACTTGGAACTGCTCCACGATAACGTAACCGCCGCCGGAGGGCAGGTCCACTTCGCCAAAGACGCCGCCGAGGCCAACGCCATCGTCAGCCACTTGGCCCGCAGCCGCGGCGTCAAGGTAGCCACCAAGAGCAAGAGCATGGTGTCGGAGGAGCTGGAACTGAACCCGGCGCTGGAGTCGCTGGGAGTCGAAGTCTACGAGACCGACCTAGGCGAATACATCATCCAACTGGCCGGGGAAACGCCGTCGCACTTGGTAGCCCCGGCGCTGCACAAGTCCAAGGAAGACGTGGCAGAGCTATTCACTGCCAAGCTCGGCCTGCCCTACAACGAGGACATCGAGGTGATGGCCGCCGCCGCGCGGGTGGCGCTGCGCGACAAGTTCATGGAGGCCGACCTAGGAATCAGCGGTGCCAACTTCGTTGTCGCCGAAACAGGCACGCTGGTAATCGTCACCAACGAGGGCAATGGGAGGCTTTGCACCTCAGCCCCCCGGATGCACATCGGCATCACCGGAATGGAGAAGGTGATTCCCTCGATGCAGGACTTGGCGACTTTCCTGCGGCTGCTTCCCCGCTCCGCCACCGGCCAGCGCATATCCAGCTACGTCAGCATGATCACAGGCCCGCGCCGCGATGACGACGAAGACGGCCCTGAAGAGTTCCACTTGATTCTGGTGGACAACGGGCGCTCCCGGATGCTCCGCGACCCCAAGCTGCGGGAAGCTCTGTACTGCATCCGCTGCGGGGCTTGCCTGAACATCTGCCCGGTCTACCAGCGGGTGGGCGGCCATGCCTACGGCTGGGTCTACCCCGGCCCCATCGGGGCGGTGGTGTCTCCGATGCTGACCGGCTTGAAGGAATCGAAGGCCCTGCCACAAGCCTCCAGCCTCTGCGGGGCTTGCCGTGAAGCCTGTCCGGTAAAGATTAACATCCCCCGGATGCTGCTGGAGCTGCGCCACCGCACTGCCGAAAGCGATAATCCGGAGGAACGGGCGTCATCCGGCTCCGAGCGGTTCTTAGTCAGGGCCTACGCGCGACTGATGCGCAGTCCGAAACGTATGGCTCTGGCGGCGACCGCGGGGCGCATTGCCCAGCGGCTGATGCCTGGGATGCCCAAGCGCAGCGGCTGGATTCGCCGCGCCCCGCTGCCCCTGCTGTCCCGGTGGACGCGGGCGCGCGACTTGCCGATGCTGCCACCCAAGTCGTTCCGCGATGTCTGGCGGGACGAACTCAGCCGGGACGAAAAGAACGAGGGGAGCAGTGGCGGCCGCTAACACCGGGGGTATCCCCGGAACGCCCAAGACCGATTTCCTTCGCTCGGTGCGGGAAGCCTTGGGCCGCCCTTCGACCGGCTCAGGGCAAGCTGTCCCTCCGCCCAGCCCCTACCACCGGCTTGAGGAAGACCTGCCCCAGTTGGAGTCGCAGGCAGCGGAAATGGAGGCCCGGCTCCGCGAGAACCGCCCCCAACTGCTGGAACGCTTCACGGATATGGCCGGACGGGGCGGCTGGAACGTGCATCGCGTGTCCGGCGTCGAAGCCGCCATTGGCCGCGTTGACTCGCTGATTGGCGAGCTGGGAGCCGAGCGCGTCGTCCGCTCCGGGCAGCCGGTGTTCGACAGTGTGCCGGTGGACACCGCGCTCCGGTCGCGGGGCATCGAGGTCACTCCCATCGTCCGCAGCGGGAGTGCGGCGCGAGAGCAGTTGCGCGAGGAAATGCGCCATGCGGACGTGGGCCTGACCGGAACCGATTATGCCCTGGCCGAGACCGGCTCGCTGGTGATCCTGCCCCGCCGCGGCCTCTCCCGGCTGGTGTCGCTGGTGCCTCCGGTGCACGTAGCGCTGGTGCGCCCGGAGGAAGTGCTGGAAAGCCTGCACGACCTGTTCCTGCTGCGCCGCCTAGAGTATTACCGGCAGGGCCGTGAGATGGGAAGCTACCTGAATTTCATCACCGGGCCAAGCCGCACCGCCGACATCGAGATGACCATCGTGCAGGGAGTGCACGGCCCAAAGGCAGTTCACCTGATCCTAATCGAGTAAGCGGCCCCTGCTGGGCTGGGCCGCCAGCAAATTTCCCGTAGGGGTACAGAATGCCGATGCGCGTGGGCTTTGCCCAATTCCGCAAGCAAATGGTGGAGCGGGAACTGGAAAGCATCCAGGAAATTCTGCCAAACTTGGGCGTGGAAAAGGTTATTCTCACCGGCGAAGTCGCCGCGGGCGAATACACCCCGGAAAGCCGGATTGAGCTCATTGTGGTGCACGACACCGACCGGCCCTTCGGCAGACGGGCCGACTTCTTTTCCTACCACTTGGGCAGTTCGGTGGAAATCGACACCCAAGTATACACCCCGGAAGAATTCGAGACGCTGAAGGAAACGCTGCCCGCGCTGCGGCGGGCCTGCGCCGAAGGAAGGGAGATTTTCAATGCCTGATTACCTGTCGGAAGGCGCTCGCTGGCTGCGGCAGGCCCAGCAAGACCTGGAAGACGCCCGGTTCCTGCGCGATCACGGGCGGCACAACCTCGCCTGCTTCCAGGGACAGCAGGCCGCCGAGAAGGCCGTCAAGGCTTACCTTTACCACCGGCGAGTGGAGGACGTTTGGGGCCATTCGCTGCTCGACCTGTGCGAGGACGCCAAGCTCTTCGACATGATGTTTGACACGGTGAAGAGCGAGGCTCGGCAACTGGACAAGTACCACTACATCACCCGATACCCGGAGTTCCTGCCCAGCGGCACCTGTTTCGAGGCTTTCGACGAGGTGGACGCCGACCGCTCCATAGACCTGTCCAACCTAGTGCTCGAGTTCGTCAAGGAGCGGATGGCCTAGCAACGCTGCCAGCGGACTATTCCGGCGTCTGCCGCCGCAGTTCCTCCCTCAGCCGCCGCACTTCGGCAGCGGCAGCATTCGCCTTGGCTTCGGCCGAGGCCCGCGCCTCGGCTTGGATTGCGGCGTAGGCCCTCATCTCTCTCAAGTCCGGGAGATATTCCCCTGCTACCGGGTCATAGAAGCGCAGCCGCCCTTCGTGCCAGCACAGGTCCAGCCCCAACACGGGGCTGCGTCCCCAAGTCACCCCGTCTGTATTGGTGCTGGTCTCCACCGGCTGGTACACGCCGTCAACCAGCAGGTCGCCGGCCAGCGCGACGCCGTGGAACTTGCCGCCGCTGCGGTCGAAGCGCCAGTATTCGGCTATACCGTATCCCGTGTAGATGTCCTTTTTGACCGTTACGTCGCGCCATCCGGTGCTTTCCGACGCCACTTCCAGCACGAACTCCGGCGGCTTGCCCACCTCGCTAATCACGTAGCCGTTCCGGGCTTCGATGGCCTCGGGGTCAACTCCAAATGCAACCACGCAGTCCGGCCGAGTCCAGTTGGCCCGGTTGCGGGTGTCGTAGCATAGATAGCCGTCGCCGTTGACCAGCACGTCAGTCCGGGAACTGAAATAGTCGTCCAGTATCATGTGGGTGCGGACTATGTGGCGCATTTGCTGCATGGCGTCGAGGTCCTTGGGCGGGTCCGGCAGCGGCTTGATGTCCGCGTACTTGTCTTCCACCCATAACCTGGACGTTGGCTTGGAAGTCATCGCTGCCCTCCGAATTAGAGTAGACACATTTTACCAGCTAAAGGGAGAGAGGGGTTTCTATGCGCCGCCTCGCTCGGCCATTCCGCTCCCGGTGAGGATGAGACGCATGGTGCGCTCGGCGGCGCTTTCCAGCAGTTCGGCGCTGCGGGACAGCGAAAGGTCAAAGCTCATTGGCCGGTCGGCGATGCACACGACGGCTGCCAGAGCGTGGTCGTACAACTCCTCGTAGCCCGGCCCCAAGCTGCCGGCCAGCAGCACAGTGGGAACCCCGTGGGCTTGGGCGTGGCGTGCTACTCCAACGGGCGCTTTGTTGAAAATTGTGGAATGATCCGCCCGCCCCTCGCCGGTAATTACGAGGTCTGCGCCCTGCAACAGGGCGTCAAAGCCCAGAACTTCGCATACCATGTCTATGCCCGATCGCAGCGTGGCCCCGGTAAAGGCCATGAGTCCCGCGCCCAGCCCGCCGGCTGCGCCCGCGCCGGGCTGCTCAGACACGTCGCGCCCCAGGTCGCGGGCCACCACGCGGGCGTAGTTCGCTAGGGCGGCGTCGAGTTCCTGTACCATCTCTTGGTTCGCGCCCTTCTGCGGGCCGAAAATGGCGGAAGCGCCCTCGGATCCGCACAGGGGGTTAGTGACGTCCGTGGCTGCAACGATCGTCGCCTCCCCTAAACCGGGATGCAGACCATCACTCTCGATACGGTCGAGGCGAGCCAAAGAACTGCCTCCCGGCGGCAAGGGATAGCCCCGGGAGTCTAGGAAGCTGGCTCCCAAGGCCGTGGCCAGCCCTGCGCCGCCGTCGTTGGTTGCGCTCCCACCCAGTCCGACGACGATATGGGTATAGCCCCGGTCAAGGGCTTCTTTCAATATCTCCCCGGTGCCGGCGGTGGTGGTGATTCTGGGGTTGCGGCGGCGCTGCGGCACCAAAGCAAGGCCGGAAGCGAGGGCCATCTCAATAACTGCCGTCCTGCCGTCGCCCATGACGCCCCACTGCGCCTCCAGCGGCTGCCCCAAGGGGCCAGTTACGGAACTGGTGAATACCTGGCCTCCGGTCGCGTCGACCAAGGCGTTCAGTGTTCCGTCGCCGCCGTCCGCCACCGGGGCAAGCACTGTTTCAGCGTCAGGGACCGCAGCGGAAACCCCTCGGGCAATGGCCTGGGCGGCTTCAAGGCCCGAGATGCCTGCCTTGAATCCCTGGGGGGCAATGACTATCTTCATACAGGACTCGCAGCTCAAAGGCCAACGCGCCGCAAACGGACAAATCCTTCAGCGCATGACGTAGACGAATCAAGGGGACGCGCGGCGATTATACACTGGCAGGGTGACGTTTGGATTGTGGTATCGTGCTACAATCCATAGCAAGAGAATCGGCCGGCTCCTAGAGCGATACCCGGGCCGGTCGCCCTTCCTTGCGCTAATCTCACGCCTGCGCTCAAAATTCCAAATTCGCCAACGGAGAGTAGCTCCCATGTCTTCCGCCGGAGCCACCACGCCGTCCCGAGAAGAACTGAAACGCCGAGCGGCAGAGGCCATAGACTCCCGCTCCGACGAACTGATCTCCTTGGCAAAAACCATCCTGGAAAACCCTGAGCCAGGGTTCCGGGAAACCAAGACGTCGCGGCTGGTGGCCGGCAAGTTCGCCGATATGGGAATGCCGGCGCGGATCGGATTAGCCCTCACCGGCGTTCGCGCTGACTTGGTGGGCGGCAGCCCTGGCCCCGCTCTGGCGGTTATCGGCGAGCTGGACTCGCTTATCGTAAATGAACATCCCCACGCCGACAGCGGCACGGGCGCGGCCCACGCCTGTGGGCATCACTGCCAGATCGGCATGATGCTGGGCGCAGCCATGGGCCTGATGCAACCCGACGTACTGCAATCCCTCAGCGGGCGGCTGGCCTTCATGGCGGTTCCCGCCGAGGAGTACATCGAGATTGAATACCGGGACACCCTCCGCAGACTGGGTAAGCTGGAGTTCTTGGGCGGCAAGCCCGAACTGGTGCGGCTGGGGGAGTTCGACGACATAGACCTCGCCATGATGCTTCATACCACCTCCAACCCTGACGAGAAGCTGCTGTGCATCAGCGAGGAAAATAACGGCACGCTGGCGAAGAAGATACAGTTCCTCGGGCGCGGCGCCCATGCCGGCGGCGCGCCTCACCTCGGCATCAATGCGCTGAACGCCGCCAGCCTGGCTCTCTCGGCCATCCACCACAACCGCGAGACCTTCCGGGACGAAGACAGCGTGCGGGTGCATCCGATCATCACCAAGGGGGGAGAGGCGGTGAGCGCCGTTCCCGCCGACGTGCGAATGGAGACCTTCGTCCGCGGTCGCACCTTGGACGCGATTATGGACGCCAACGTCAAGGTTGACCGGGCCCTCAAGGCCGGGGCCATGGCGGTAGGCGGCGACGTGGTGATACAAACCATCCCCGGCTATCTGCCTCTGCGCCAGAACTCAGCGATGTCGGACGTGTTCAAGGCCAACGCGCACCAACTGGTCGGCGAGGAGAACACCGGCTACGTGCGGCATCGTGGCGGCTCCACCGACATGGGTGACATCAGCCACCTGATGCCGGCCATCCACCCCTACGTTGGCGGGGCCACCGGCATCGGCCACGGCGCGGACTACGTGGTTCAGGACTACGGGCTGGCGGTGATTACTGCCGCCAAGGCGCTGGCCTGCACGGCCATAGACCTGTTGGCCGACGGCGCGGAAACGGGCGGCGGCATCGTATCCAGGCACCGGCCGGAAATGACCCGCCCGGAATACCTGAAGTTCATGCGCAGCCTGGCCAAGGAAGAAACATTCAAGGGCGCTTAGTTATGTTGACTGTTGAAGAACTAAAACGGCGGGCTTGCGAGACCATCGAAAAACGCAAGAAGGAAATCATTGGCGTCGCTCAGCAGGCGCTTTCCCATCCCGAAGCCGGTTTCCGGGAGTACCGGACCGCAGGTCTGGTGGCCCAAAAGTTCAACGAGTTGCAGATTCCCCACGAGAGCGGGCTGGCCCTCACCGGACTCAAGGGGCGAGTTCCTGGCGGCGCCGGTTCCGGGCCAAGGGTGGCCCTCATTGGCGAACTGGACTCGCTGGTGGTTACCGAGCACCCCCACGCCGACCCGGACACGGGCGCGGCCCACGCCTGCGGACACCACTGCCAACTGGGCATGATGCTGGGGGCCACCATCGGGCTGCAAACGCCCGAAGTGCTGGCCCAGCTCAGCGGCGAGATAGTACCCTTCGCCGTCCCTGCCGAGGAGTTTATCGAAGTCGAGCAGCGGCTGGAACTGCGGGCGCAGAAGAAGCTGGAGTTCTTGGGCGGCAAGCAGGAACTGATCCGGCTGGGCCAGTTCGACGACATAGACATCGCTATGATGTGCCACACCGCCAGCGACATGGGCGAGCGGAAATTCGCCATCGGCGGCACCAGCAACGGTCACGTGGTCAAGTACGTGCGCTACACCGGGCGCGGGGCGCACGCCGGCAGTTCGCCCCACCGGGGCGTCAACGCGCTCAACGCCGCCTCTTTCGCTCTCCAGGCCATCAACGCGACTCGGGAGACGCACCGGGCCGAGGATACGGTGCGCATCCACGGCATAATGACCAAGGGCGGCGAGGCGGTAAACGCCGTGCCCGCCGACGTTCGCTTGGAATGGCGGGTGAGGTCATCCACCCCACAGGAGGTGGTCAAAAATTCCCAGATCGTGGACCGCTGTTTCAAGTCAGGCGCCCTCGCCGTAGGCGCCGAGGTCGAAATCACTACCATCCCCGGCTACCTGCCGATGCGCAACGACAGCCGCTTGCAGGAACTCTTCCGCCGCAATGCCGCCGACGTGGTGGGCGAGAGAGCCACGATGGTTATGCCCGCAGGCCGAAACCGGGGCGGCTCCACCGACATGGGCGACCTGTCGCAGCTCATTCCCGCCATACATCCGTACACTGGAGGGGCCACCGGGCCAGGACACAGCAAGAGCTACGTCATCACCGACTACGAGGCGGCGGTCGTCAACCCGGCCAAGATAATGGCGATGTCGGTGATCGACCTGCTCGCCGAAGGCGCCAAGCAGGCCAAAGAAGTCAAGTCAGCGCACAAGGCTGCCATGTCCCGCAACGCCTACCTGCGCTTCCAGCGGGAGCAGGCCCAGTCAGTGCGCTTTGACGGCGCAGCGCCGCTCTAAACGGGCTTTTTGCTGCTTCCTACTCCCTCTGGGAGAGGGTTAGGGTGAGGGCATTCCCGGTTGTGCCTTGCCGCCTACCCGCCACAGTTTCAACGCGCGAATTGTCCGGGACTGGAAAAAGCCCTTGGTCACGCCCCCATAGCCCACATTGACGCCCCGGCGATCAAAGGGATAGTCAGGTTGTCGTCGGGGGGGAGACCCGCCAGTTCCGCCAGCGCCGCAATCGCAGCAGCGGGCCACAGCGCCCAGTGGTATTCGATGGCCCCCACGGCGACCAGGAGGCCCGCAGCAGCAGCTCCCGTGGCCGCAAATGCCGCCGTGCCTCCGGGCGACTTGCCAAACAGTCGCGGCCCTCGCAGGCGGCTGCCCACGATGGCCGCCACAGGGTCGCCCAGCGCAAGGAAGAACATCACCGGCACGGCCACGTCTTTGCCGAACAGCCAGAAGACCGGCAGGGCCGAGATGAGCATATAGGTCGCGCCCGTGATATGCGACGCCTCATCGCTCTTCAGTAACGGCGACAACCAGCGCATATAGGCACGGTTGAGCGGGCCGATAACGAAGCGGGACAGATCCACCACAAAGGCGCCGACGGCGAGAACGGCCAGAGCGATCAGGAATTCGCGCTCTGGCGCGAGGATGGCGGCGATGGGAATTGAGGAACCAGCGAAGACGTGAAACAACCGCCGCCATATTCTGGGCTGGGCCGTCGGCTCACTGCGCCTCTGCCCCCCGAAAATCGCCAACTCGGCGAATCGCTTCAGCAAAGGAAGTCACCCTCACCCTAACCATCTCCCAAAGGGAGAGGTGATTCCCCAGCAAACCCTCTAAAAGCGGAAGGTTATGGAGTCGCCGGCCCGCCAGCGCATATCGCGGAACTCGACTCCTGCGGGGGCCTCAAACACCAGATAGCCGTCCAGTCCGTGGCCTTGCGGCAACTCAAAGGAGCCTTGCAGGAACAGCGTCGCCCGCTCCACGAAGTCGGTTCCCCCGTCCGGAGCCGCCACCTGTATCTCGGCCGGCCAGTCCACTGCCTCAGCGCCGCCACAGGCGTATGGATATGTTCCAGCCTGATCAAAGGTGTGCGAAAGCGAATCTCTTGGGGCTATTTCGGCCCGCCCCTCCGGCCCTACCGCCACCCCAGCGTCCTCAAAAGTGACGTGCTGCGCGGCCTCCTGAGACTCGTTCTGCCATTTGACTGAGGAACCTACGTCTATAAAGGCACGGGTGCCGTCAAAGCACTGCCCAAGGTCCATCCTGACCAGAGCCTCAGGCTCGCCACGGAAGTCCTGCCAGACCGTTTCGGGAATGGAGATTGGGCGGTAGGTGGCGTTAGCGAAGTCGCGCAATTCGGCGGCGCTGCGATCCACATTGATAAATGCGCTCACCGCGGTGTGGTTCTCCACCCTGGCTCGCACAAGCACCAACTCCATCCCTTCCGCGGAGGGCGCGAGGCTCCAGCGGCGGATTATTCCCTCCGGGTCAATGGTGGAATAGCGAAGCTCCGGCGTTCGCTCTAAGCTGACGACGCTGAAGTGCAGAGTTCGCCCCTGCCGGTACTGGCCAAAGGTGGAGGACTCCGACGTGCAGGCCGCCCAAGCGGTCAGCATCAGGGCTGCCAGAAGCAGGGCAACGCACAACCGGGTAGCCCTTCCCCGGATTCGGGAGGCTATCATCCCCTGCGTCGGGCTGCTCTCATTTTTCCGGCTGACGGGAATCAAGACCCGGCAGTGGTCAGGCTGGGCAATTGCCGCAGACGCTCAACGAGGTCTACCAGCACGTCCAGCAGGTAATCCACTTGTTCTTCAGTATTATCCTTGCCCAGGGTCAAGCGCAGGCTGCCCCGGGCCACTTCCGCCGACTGTCCCAAGGCGAGGAGAACGTGCGAGGGTTCGAGGGAGCCGGAACTGCACGCGCTGCCGCTGGAAGCGGCGATGCCTGCCATGTCCAGCCCCAACAGAATCGGCTCGCCCTCCACCCCTGAGAAGGAAAAATTGGCGTTGTTAGGCAGCCTTTGCGTTGGATGTCCGTTGAGGCGGCTCCCCGGCACACGGGCAAGCACCTGCTCCACGATGCGGTCCCGCAGGGCAGCGCAGTGGCGGCCCGCCTCTTCCCGGCGTGCGTTGGCAGCCTCCAGCGCCACGGACAGGCCAACGATACCGGGGATGTTCTCGGTTCCTGAGCGCCGCTCTCGTTCCTGTCCGCCGCCCAGAATAAAGGGCAGGAACGCGGCGCCGCGGCGGATAAACAGTACGCCTGTGCCTTTGGGGCCGTGGAACTTGTGCCCGGACAGGCTGAGCAGGTCAACGCCCAGCTTCTTCACGTCGAGGTCAAGGTATCCGGCGGCCTGCACTGCGTCGGTGTGCAGCAGGATGGTGCGCCCCGGCCCGTCTTTATTGAACTCGGCGGCCCGCTGCTTCACCGCAGCCGCAATCTCAGGCAAGGGATTGACCACGCCAATTTCGTTGTTGGCGTACATAATGGAAACCAGCGTCGTCTGCCCTGTAATAGCCCGGTAGACCGCTTCCGGCTGCACCAGGCCGTCGGCGCCCACGGGAAGGTATGTGACCTCGAATCCCAAGGATTCCAGGTGCTGACAGGTGTGAAGCACGGCATGATGCTCCACGCTGGTAGTGATGACGTGGTTGCCGGTTTCCTGCAAGGCGGTGGCAACGCCCACAATGGCGGCGTTGTCCGACTCGGTGCCGCCGCCAGTGAAAACCACCTCGCGCGGGCGGCAGTTGAGAACCCGGGCCACCCGCTCGCGGGCCTCGTCCAATGCGTAGCGCGCCTCCTGCCCCACGGTGTGGATGCTGGAGGGGTTACCGAACAACTCGGTGAAATACGGGGTCATGGCCCGCAGCACTTCCGGGGCCAGTGGCGTAGTGCCTGCGTGATCCATGTAAACGATGCCGTCAGGGGCCCGGTTCTGCACCATTCTTCTCTGCCGTCAACTGTCTGCCTGAAATTGTGCCGCTATTTTAGCACAGCCGGGCGGCGACTTCCGCCTACATTCGCTTCGGATAGCTGCTCGTGGCCACCGACAGCAGAAATGCGCCGATGACCACGGCCCAGATGCCGTCCACCAAGTTTCCTCTCAATGTGTAAACAATGCCGCCAAATATCATCAGCAGCCCCACGCCCTGCCCGCAGCGGGCCGCGATTCGCGTGGCCCGCAGGTAGCTGCCAGAGCCGGCCCAGACGATGGACCGCAACACTCGCCCACCGTCTAGGGGGAAGCCGGGAATCATGTTGAATAGACCGACGCTGAGGTTCCCCCAAGCCAGCAAAAAGACCACCATCTCCACAGGCGAGTTTATGCGCACCGCCCATGGCCAATTGCCGGGATTCAGCGCCAGCAGGATCCCGGCGGCCACCACTGCCAATGCGATGCTGGTCATCGGCCCGACTATGGCAACCAGAAACTCCTCCGAGGGACGCTCCGGTTCGCGGGCCAGATGGGAAACTCCTCCGAAGAGGAACAGTGTAATCCCAATCACGCGAATCCCGCGGCTGAGGGCCACCAGGCTATGTGAAAGCTCATGAGCCAGCACCGAGAGGAAAAACAGAACGACGGTAACAATGGCAACCAACCACTGCTGCGCCACCGGCCAGCGCAGCGACGAGGCGTCGAAGCGGTTGACCAGCAGATAGGTCAGCAGCAGAAAAACGATGACCCATGTAATGTTGATTTCGACCGGGATTCCGAACACCCGGCCTAGGCTCAGGGACTTTCCCATGCGCTAACCAGATTCCGTCCGATAAATAGGTTGCATCTAGCATACCAAATTAGGAGCAAGAAGTTGCGAGCTTTCGGTGTCCGCCTTGCACTCCGAACAGTTAGCGAGGACGGCAGAAGGCCGCAGAGTAAGCGGCCAGCTTGCCGACCAGCCGGGCAGCGGTGTAGGAGCAGGCGGCAGGGCCTTCGGCCGGGGCCAGTTCGCAGACATCGAACCCGACGATTCGCCGCGATTCGCCCACCTTCCGCAGCAGCGAAACCACCTGCCTCCAACTGAGTCCTCCGGGTTCGGGCGTTCCCACCGCCGGCATCAGCGCCGGGTCGAACACGTCCAAGTCTACGCTGACGTACACGTCATCACCCAACGCGGCCAGTATCTCGTCCGCGGGGAGCAGTCCGCCGTCTTCAGGGCACGGCCAGAGCGGAATGTTGTTGTCGCGGATAAAATCACGCTCTTCTATGCAAAGGCTCCGCACTCCCGCCAAGACCACCGGGCACAGGCCGAACACCCGGCGCGCCCCAGAGGCATGGCCCCATTGAGTTCCCTGATACTCATCGCGCAGGTCGGCGTGGGCATCGAGGTAGAGTACGCTGAGCGAGGGTATCGCGTCGAAGTGGGCCTGAACGCTACCGGCGGTCAGGGAGTGCTCGCCGCCGAGAACACCGACGGTGCGTCCGGGGGCGATGCAGGCAGCCACTGCGTGGCGCACACGCTGCGCCATATCCTCCGGGCCTCCCATGTGCGGCTCCAGCGCCGGCATGGTGTGGATGCCCAGCTCCGCGACGTCCAGATCCAGCTCCGCGTCGTAATCTTCCATCTGGGAGGAGGCGGCGATTATGCCGGCCGGCCCGTCTCGAGCGCCGGCGCGGTACGAAGTGGTGCTGTCGTAAGGGACAGGGATGAGGACTACGCGAGCGGTTTCCAGGGCGGACTGTTGCGGAGTGAGCGCCAAGAAGTTTGGATAGACCCATGGCAACCCGGAGTCGGGACTGCCACGGCTCCCTGCGTTCGAGTTGTCCGACCTGCCACGCTCCGGGGGCGAACCGTCAGGCACGGCTGGTTCCTGGACGGCCCATCTCCAGCCCGTTTTCCCGCTCATTCTCCAACCCGGTTTCCAGGGCGGTTCGCTGGGCCTGCGCCTCCATTAGCCCTTGGCGCTCGTCCAGCCACTCCAGGCCGCGGTCCAGCAGCCATGTCTGGGTGTCGTCCAGGTCGAACAGCTTCTTGGCGTCCTCCAGAGCGCGGTCATGGTCGAATGGACGGCAGGAGAAGATGTCAATGTTGACGTAGTTCTTGTGAGGGAAAGTGTGGATGCTGATATGGCTCTCGGCGATAATGACAAAGCCGGAAACTCCGGAATCCTCCGGCTTGGGGGCGTCGTATACCAAGACGCGGGGTTCGGTGATGCGGGTCATTTCCAGCGATTCCGGGTAATCGGTCAAGAACTGACGGACCAGGCCATCGTCCCACATCTTGCTCGTATTCCCACTGAATCCGTCAATTACCAGGTGCATCCAACCTCCAGGCACGGTCTCTGAAACAAGACAACGGCGATTCGTAATAGTTGGCAAAATCAATTGTATACAATATCATTTGTCGCGTTCCAGTACAAACTGTTTCATATTCGCGCGCCGTCTTCCCCATCGGACCCGGCGAGAGCGGCGGGCACAGGCAGGTAAACCATGCAACCTTCGATGATTCAGGCCACCGACGTTACCCACTACTATGGGCCGTACCCGGCAATCCAGGACGTGAACTTCAGCGTAAGGAAAGGCGAGGTTCTGGGTTTCCTGGGGCCGAACGGGGCGGGCAAGACCACCACCATGCGCATTCTAACCGGGTTTCTGCCCCCGTCGCGCGGCTCAGTGAGCCTGGACGGCTTCGATGTGGTGGAGAAATCGCTGGAGGTGCGCCGCCGCGTGGGATACCTGCCGGAGACGGTGCCCCTCTATACTGACATGACGGTCACAAACTACCTGAAATACATGGGCACCCTGCGGGGAATGCCCGGCTCCAGAATCCGCGCCCGGCTGAGCGAGGTCATAGACGTCTGTCGGCTCGGCGACTATCGCAAGACGCAAATCGGCAAGCTCTCCAAAGGATTCCGCCAGCGAGTTGGGATCGCGCAGGCCATCATCCACGAGCCGGAGGTGCTGGTGCTGGACGAGCCGACCATCGGCATCGACCCAATCCAGGTGGTTGAGACGCGCAACCTGATTCAGGAGCTGGGCCGCGCCCAGACCGTGGTTTTGAGTAGCCACATCCTGCCCGAAGTGAGCATGATCTGCGAGCGGGTGCTCATCATCCACGAGGGCCGTATCGTGGCCGAAGACACCCCCCAGAATCTCGCCCAGGGCTTGCAGGGCGTGGAGCAACTGGAGGTCGAGGTTGGCGGCCCGGCGGTGGACGTACTCCCGGCGTTGCAGAAAATCGGCGGCGTCATCAGCGTCAGCCACCGCAACGTCCAGGGCCGCCACACTTATGTCATACAAGCGCAACCGGGCCGCGACCTGCGGGACGACATCTCGCGGGCGGTAATCAGCAATGGGTGGAGCCTGCGGGGAATGCAGATGGTGGGCATGAGCCTAGAGGAAATTTTCCTGCGCCTCACCACTCAAGAGGACTTGTAACGATGCGAACCGTCCGGGCAGTGGCCTGGAAGGAAATTCAGATATTCTTCCTGAGTCCCACGGCATACATTGTTGGGCTGATTTTTCTGGCCCTGGCCGGGGTTTTTTTTACGCGAGACTTGGGCGACCCCTTCCCCGAGGCCACCCTCAGCCCTTTCTTTCAGGGCACGGTGATTATTTTCATCCTGCTGGCCCCGGCGCTGACCATGCGGCTGATTGCCGAAGAGTCGAAACTGGGAACCATTGAGCTGCTGCTGACCTCGCCGGTGCGGGACTGGGAGATAATCATCGGCAAATACTTGGCCAGCCTGATATTCTTCCTGGCGCTGGTGGCGACGTCCGGTTTCTACGTCATCTTGCTGTTCGTCTTCGCCAGCCCGGACCCGGGGCCCATCTACGCCGGGTATCTGGGGCTGACGCTCTACGGAGCGGCGGCGCTGGCGGTAGGGCTGCTGACCTCCACCCTGACCAACAACCAGATTGTGGCCGCGGTCGTGGCCATGGGTATTCTGCTGGCCCTGTTCTTCGCCGACCTGGCCTCAGGCGCAGTGGGTGGCTTCATAGGCGAACTCATTGGCGGGATAGGGATGAAGACTCACTTCGACGACTTCGACCGGGGCGTTATAGACACCAAGCATATCGTTTATTACCTCAGCGTCATCACCTTCTTCCTGTTCCTCTCGGTGCGCGCGCTGGAATCCAGGCGGTGGCGTTAGCATGACCACCCAAGGCAGAGAGGACCGGCAAGACGAGGGGCCGCGCGACTGGCGCAGGAGACGCCGCGGACGGCCCGCCCAGGACCAGCCGCCACAGCCTGAAGCGGCAGCAGAAAGGGAACCCGGAGAACCGGACGAGCAGGTAGAGCAGGAAGAACCAGCCTCCCGCCCGCTCATCAGCCTGTTGGAGCCGGTGCTGGACTCCATCGGCGTCTTTGGAGCGCCGCTCCTCGTCGCTGGCATCATCGGGCTGGTCACCGGCATCGTCGTCGTGGCCTTCGTCAGTTCGATGCGGCTTTACGGCTACATCGACATCGCCATCGGCGCGTCTCTCATCGCCTTGGTTGGCGCGGTCTTCATCAGCTCGGTTATAGCCGCCTTCCTCAGCCGCACCGGGCGGTACGGCATCAACACGCTGATCCTGCTGGCCGCATTCATCGGTATCATTATCGTGCTCAACCTGGTGTCCTTCAAGAACACCCAGCGGGTGGACGTCACCGCCACCAATCAGTTCAGCCTGTCCGAGCGCACCAAAGACCTGCTGGAGGATCTGGAGCACGACATCCGCGCCACAGCCTTCTACAAGGCTCTGGAGGATACCCCCGACTCTCAGGTGGCGGCGCGGCGGAACCGGGTGGTGGACACGCTGGAGGAATTCGAGGCACGTTCCGGCCGCTTCTCCTACCGGGTGGTTGATCCGGACTTGGAGCCAGGGATAGTGTCGGCCTACTTCGGCGCGCGTCCGACCGGGTTTGTCAGCGAGACAGTCGTTATCGAGAATATAGATACGGGTGACTTCGACTCGCTCCAGCCCACGGACATATCCTTTGGGCAGTTGGAGCAGGATTTGGTCACCAGCCTCTACGTCGCCACCGGGCAGGAGCAGAAGACGGTCTATTTCCTGGCCGGGCATGGCGAGCGCAACATAAACGGCGGCGGGGGTGACGGCTACGCCCTGCTGCGGCAGTCGCTGGAGCAGGAAAACTACCAGGCCCAGGGACTGCTCTGGTCTCGCGGCGCCACCGAAGTTACCGTGCCGGAGGATGCCGCGCTGGTGGTGGTGGCCGGGCCGACTTCCGACCTGCCGGAGGCCCACGCCCTTGCCCTGGACCTCTACCTGCTGGGGCGGGACGCCACCGGCGAGCGGCGGCGCGAGAACGGCAGCATGATATTCCTGGCCGAACCGGACACGCCTGAGTCTTGGCGGGCGTTCTTGGTTCAGTGGGGTGTCCTGCTCAGCCCGGGCTACATCCGCGACCTAGACTCTTCGGTGCCGGACCTGCCGCAGACTTTGGCTCTGGACATGGACTTCAACGCGCTGGTGAACTTCAATCTGCAAGTCTTGGGCAATAACGAAGCGGCAATTAGCAGCGCCTTTGAGGCGGCTTTTGAAATCGTCGCGCCCGAAGGCCAGCAGTTGCAGAACGTGTTTATGCCTGACGCCGCTACCCTACTGCCCTTCAACGACGGGGCCCGGCTCCCGCTAGCGCTGGCCGCCACCTCGCCCAACAGCTACCTCATTACCGACCCCGACCGCACCGACCCGATTACCGGGGGCGAAACTCCCGACCCACAAGGGCCTTTCATCCCTGCCATGCTCATGCGCTCCGCGGCCAAGGTGGGGATGGCGCTGCCCGAAGAGGGCCCGGCAGACACCGACATCTCGCTGATGCTGGTGTTTGGCGACGCCGACTTCGTGGCCAACAGCAACATCGGGCGCGGGAGCGGTCTGGATATGTTCGTCAACTCCACTAACTATCTGCTGGGCGATTACTCGCTGGTTTCCATCCGGCCCAAGGCGCCCTCCTTCCGCGAATTCAACCTGGACCGCAACGAGTACGACTTCGTGCGCTTCTCGTCGTGGCTGTTCCTGCCGGGCCTGATGGCGCTGGCCGCGGGGCTGGTCTGGTGGCTGAGGCGCTAGGGCTGGCAGTAGGCTGAAGCATGAACGTTCGCTTAACTATTCTGCTGGCCGTCATGGCCGTGATGATTGGCTCCACTTGGGCCATCATAGAGTTCACCGATGTCGTGTCCCGGGAAGAGGCCAAGCCGGACGAGCCATGGCTGTATCACATTGACGAAACCGACATCACCCGCATCGAGGTGGAGCATGACGGGCAGGCGGTGCAGTACGCGCGGGACGCGGGCGGCGTGCAGTGGATGATTCTGGGCGAACCCGACTACCCGGTTTTCCAGCAACGTTGGGGCGGCACGCCGCTGCTGCTCAGCGGGCCGCGGGTCAACCGGGGGCTGAAGGACACCATAGACAACCCCGCGACCTACGGGCTGGATCCGCCGGAGAGCATCGTCCGGGTGTCCGACTGGGCCGGCAACACCTTCGAGTTCCACATGGGCATCCCCACGCCGGACGGCGCCAACCAGTATACCCGGCTGGTGGGCAGCGATGCGCTCTTCACCGTTCCCTCGGTATGGGCCGACGTGGTCAACCGCCTTGCCATCGACCCGCCCTGGGGCAGACTCTTCGACTTGGAAATCATCCAGATCACGGTGGTGGAGGTCAACTCCGGTGACCGGACGGCAGTGTACTTCCTCGAAGGCAACCAGTGGCTGGTAAGCCCGGAAGGGCCTCCGGTGGACCCGGAAGCTTCGGCGCCCGTGCCCGAAGAGTGGGGTGAATGGCTCGAACTGCTGGCTGCCCCACGGGTTGACGGAATCGTGGAGCAACGCCTCGAAGACCGGGATACCGAACGGCTGGATGAGTATGGCTTCAATCCGCCGAAGGTGCGCGTGGTCATCGCCCGCCGGGGACAGGCCACCGTCGAGATTCACTTGGCCGATGGCCCCATGGGCAGCGACAGATACTACGCCCGCACGGTGAACAACATAGACGATAAGCTGTACTCCATCAAGAAATCCCGGCTTGCGGGAATCGAAGCCCTAGCCACCGACCCGCTCGTCGCGCCCGGCTGGGAACCGCCGGAAGACACCGAAGAGCAACCATCAGAAACGCCAACAGCGGGCGCCACAGACAACTAGCCGGGACCGCCGTCGCACGGCGCGGCCAAGTAGCCTATGATGCAGGGGCGGGTACAATACCCGCCCCTATGCCAATTTCACCAGCTTGCAGGGGCAGGGTAAGCGCGCGGGCGACTCCTCCCACGTAGTCCCCTATCCTTCCGGGAGAGGGCTATGGTGAGAGCGTCCATGACAAAGCCCGGCAGATTCCCGTTTTCGCGGGAATGACGGGTAAGAATATCGGGAGACGAACATTATGAAAGCTGAAATCATGGGCATCGGCACCGAGCTACTGATGGGAGAACTCAACGACACCAATGCTGGCTGGATTGCCACCCGCCTTCCGTCTTTAGGTATCACGTTGCAATGGGTAACACTGGTGGGCGATGACCTAGCGCAGCTTACGCACGCCTTCCAGAAGGGCATGGAACGCTCCGACATCATCTTCACCACCGGCGGGCTGGGGCCGACGCAGGACGACCTGACCCGCGAGGCGGTGGCGGCGGCCTTTGGCGAGACGCCCATGGTGCAGGAGGAACAGGTGGCGCAACTGCGGGAATACTTCCGCAACCGCGGCCAGGATATGCCATCGCACAACATCAAGCAGGCTTGGCTGATTCCCTCGTCGCAGTTTATCCCCAACCGCAACGGCACTGCCCCCGGCTGGTGGGCCGAGCGCGACGGCAAGATCATCATCATAATGCCCGGTCCGCCAGTGGAGATGCAGGCGATCTTCCGAGATCAGGTGGAGCCGCGACTGCGCGAGCTGGTCACTGAAGAGGTCACCATCACCCGCAACGTGAAGACAATGGGATTGGGCGAGGCTGCCGTTGACGAAATCATGTCGGAGTATTTCGGCCACGCGAACCCCTACCTCGGCATCTACTCCAAGGCCGACGGCATTCACCTCCGGGTCATAGCCCGCGCCGCCGACGAGGCAGCCGCGCGCCGCATGATCGAGCCGGTGGAGCAGGCGGTGGAGGACCGCTTGGGCGAATACATCTGGGGCTACGACGACGAAACTCCCGAGCAGGCGGTGGCGCAGGCTCTCCAGTCGCGAGGCCGGACCTTGGCGGTGATGGAGTACTGCACCGGCGGTTTCCTCACTAACGCCATTACCGAGGCCAACGATGCGCAACGCCACTTCCGCGGCAGCATAGTGGCCTTTGGCTCCGAATCACTGGCGGCCTCCGGCGTCCCTCCGGTGCTTCTGGACAACCACGGCGCGGTCAGCCAGGAAACGGCCAACGCCATGGCCTCCGCAGCCTTGGTGCAGCTGGACGCCGACTACGGCATCGGCGTGACCGGCGCGCCCGGCCCCGGCGAACTGGACGGCCGCCCCATGGGTCTCGCCTACATCGCCATCGCCCGCGCCACCACCGCCGGCCCGCAGGTCATCAAGGAGCTGGAACTCCGAGTCCCGCCTCGCCGCATAACCATCAAGCGCCGAATCTCCAACCAAGCCCTGATAGAGCTGCGCAAGCTGGTGGACGCTGGGGAGTAGGCAGGACGATTGCAAAGTCCCTGAGAATCCGTTCCTAGTGAGCTTGTCGAACCGCGAGCGGATTCTCAGAGACCGTCCTTCGGCAAGCTCAGGACTAACGGTTTGGTGGCTGAACATGACTTTGCAATTGCCCTGCTGGGCCCTGAGTTGTCCGAGTGCGTTGGTGGTTCGACCAGCTCGCCATGGGCGGACTCTGGAGCTCTCTATGAGCGGACTCTTGAGGATTTTACACAAAGACATGACTGCACTTCCTGATGCTGCCTGAGTGGCTTTTTTCGGTTTCCCGGTCATTCCCGGTCATTTCCCGCCATTTGGTTATTCTTTGGGCTGGCCGACGGTGTTGAGGGCCGAATGGCGGACGGGCAGGGGCATACAGGGACTATGCTAGGGAGGTGTCATAGGACTTGGCAAGGGCCAGGTGTCATAAAATCGTATTAGGGGAACCCGGCAAGGGCTGCGGCATTCGTTCGGGGCAGTTTTCGTCTGGGGAACGTCCTCACCCTAACCCTCTCCCTCTGGGAGAGGGAACTTTGCAATCGTTCTGCGGGAGTAGGGGTAAGCAAGACATTCGTTGGTATGGCGCTGGGTAGCGAGGTTCACATGAGAATTGCCGCATTGTTTGCCCTGCTTATCGCCGCGCTGACGGCTGTCGCCTGCACTGGCAACCAGCCGACTGACACGCCGGCACCGATAGCGACGCCCACACCCGCTGTCACGCCGCGGCCCACTGATACTCCTGATCCGACAGCGACGGAGCAGCCTGAGCGAATACGGAAGTTAGCCCAATACGCGGAAGCGCACGCAAACGGGCCGGGCGCGATCTACGTCGGCGACTTGTCCCAACTGGCCGGGCCGGCGGTAACCGATGACCTGGGCGACGATGACGGAAACGTTCCGCTGGATGCCATCCTCGAACACACCTGGATTTTCGAGTCCGACTACTACCAGTCGCTGCTGGAAAAGGCCAGGCTGTCCAACCCGACGGAACTGGTGTCTTCCGGCAAACGCATTACCTTGCAGCACACCTGCATCAACCGCGTCCTGCTCTGGTGCGAACTCCTGGAGGCTTACTTCGTGCCTAATGTGGAGTCGCGCACCACCGGGCAGGTCACGATTGAAGTCTCCTTCTTCCCCGAGTTAGGTCTTGCCGGGCACGATGCTGATGTACTGCTGGCCGACGGCACACTCAGCATGGCCGAAATCTATGGCGGTTATTTCGTATATGAGTATCCGATACTGGCCATGCAATTCCTGTGGGGATTGTGGCCCGACCGTCAGACTCACTACGAAGTACAGGTCAACCTCTTCGACGACATCGAAAAGGTGATCAAGAACGAAACCGGCGCCACTGTGCTCTTCCACAACTGGAGTGCCGGTTATGATCAGTTCTTCTTCAGCAATAAAAAACTGGAAACTCCGGAGGACTTCAAGGGCCTCAAGACGTTCAGCTACTCCTACGAGTTGCGTGATTGGATTAACGGCATGGGTGCGTCTGCCCGGCGCCCGGACTATAGCGACGCTCATACCGCCCTAGATCGCGGCATCCTTGACGCTGGCGTAACCGGAGCTAACAGTGGCTACGGCCAGCAGTGGTACGAAGTTACCGACTACATGAATGGACCGCTCTACAGCTTCGACTCCACCACCAACGCAATTAACGGCGATGTGTGGGACAGCATTCCGCCGGACATCCAGCAAATCCTGATTGAGGAAGGCGCAAAGCACGAACTGGAGGCGCTCCGCTTGGCCGCTATTCAGAGCATCATGGGAGTCCAGCGTAACATCGAAGCCGGACTAGAATTTGTGGAGTTTAGCCCAGGAATCCATCAAATGAGCTTCCGGGCCGCCCGCGAAAATGTACTACCCAACTGGTTGCGGGCGTTAGGATATCCCGGCTATGGTCAAGAAACGGTGGACGTTTTTAATGCCGGAATAGGCCCCTACGTCGGCCTCTACATCCAACCGGACGGCTCGGTGGTCAAGGTTCCAATAACCGAAGGCCCCCACGCTGGCAAGACCATGGAGCAAGTCCTTGCCGAATAAGCGGGCGGCATCCTCTCCTAGATTCCGTCGCCCCCGGCGTCAATTCACTGTCAGCCCGTCGCCCAGCTTGGTCAGCGTCTCGCAGCCGTCAGCGTTGACCAGCACTGTGTCGCCTACGGACATCGCCAGCTTGTGGTCCCAGTCCAGCAGTATCATGTGCATGAAGATGACCATGTTGGGCTGAATCGCCACCGGGTTATCGCGGTATATCATCGGCCAGTCCATCCAGGTGGGCGGGTAGAGGGCGCCGAGGCTGTAGCCGCAGGCGTTGAGCTTGTGCTCGCCGAACCCGGCGCGGTCGAGGGCGGCCGCGTGGGCGTTGAAGATGTCTCCGAAGGTGGCGCCGGGGCGGCAGGCGTCCTTGCAGGCTTGCAGGGCCTCGGCGCAGGCGGCGTGCATGGCGGTCTGCCTCGGGTCGGCGTTGCCGGTGAGAATGGTACGCATCAGGCAGGAATGATATTGGCGGTAGACGCCGGCGAACTCCAGTTGCAACTGGTCATCGTCGCCGAGGGTGCGGTATCCGGTGAAGTTGCGTACCATCAGCGCGTTCTCGCCCGACCCGATGATGAACCGCGACGCCGGGTAGTCGCCGCCGCCCTGAAACACCGCCGACTGCATGGCGGTCAGCACGTCCTGCTCCGGCGTTCCGGCTGTAGCCGTCCGCTGGGCCGCTGAGAGGGCGTCGTCGGCCAGTGACGCCGCGCGGCGCACGTACTCAATCTCTGCGTCGCTCTTGACCAGACGCAGGCGGCTGACCAGCTCCGAGGCGTCCTCCCATTGGCAGCGGCCTTCCAGTGCCGCCCGGACGTACTCCCAGCGCTTGCCGGTGAGGCACCACGCTTCCAGTTCTACGCCTACCCGCTGGCCCCGGCATCCCTGCTCTTCCAGTATCTGCCACAGGTCTTGGCCGGGATTGCTGTCGGCGCTGTCCACCCAGATACGGATGTCCTCTACCACCGATGTTAGCCGGGCCTGGCGCAGGTCTGCCGACCGGGTGAGCAGGATGAGCCGCCCGTCCGCGCCCAGATAGAGGCACTGGAACTGCGAGTACCCGGTAGTATCGTAGCCGGTCAGGTAGTACATACTCTCCTGCCGGAATATCAGCAGCGCCGCCAATCCGCTCGACTGCAACTCGGCGGCTGCCTTGTCGCGGCGGGCGTTCAGTTCCTGTGCGGTGAAATGCAGCGCCATTTCGCACCCCCAATTCGTTCCGGCTACCGGACGAGTACGCGATGCCAGTATAATCGCGGCAACACGACCGCAACAGACAGGATGACCGGCGCAGTGGACTTCCGTATCCCCGCTCACGCTGAGCTTGTCGAAGGGCCGTCCGTTCATGGTTCGACAAAGCTCGCCACCAACGGGCTAAGACCCTAATTTTGGGACTTGGAGGCGTTATATGGCTACCGTCAATTCAGTGCTGGGGCCGATAGACTCCGCCGATCTGGGGTTTACCTTGCCTCACGAACACCTCATCGACTCGTCCGCCGGAATTCGCATCAGCTACGGCGAGCTAGAGCTTCGTGACCGCGCCCTGGAAATGGCGCTGGAGGACTTTGGGAAGGCCAAGGCCGGCGGGGTGGACACCGTGGTCGAGGTTTCGCCCATGGACCTGGGCCGCGACGTGGCGCTGATGAAGGAAGTCTCCCAAGAGACGGGCGTCAACTTCATCTGCTGCACCGGCTGCTGGCTGGACATACCCCGCAGCTTCTGGTGGCGGGACAAGGAGTTCATCGCTGACCTATGGGTGCGAGAGATTGAAGAGGGCATAGATGGCACCGGCATCAAGGCCGGAATCATCAAGGTCGCCACCAGCGACCCCATTACCGAGCACGAGGAGTTGATGCTGAGAGCCTCGGCCCGTACGCACCTGCGGACCGGGGTTCCCATCACCACGCACACCCCGCCGATGTCGCGCGTCGGGGAGCGGCAGGTGCAGATCCTCACCGAGGAAGGGGTCGAGCCGCAGAACATATACGTCGGCCACATCAATCAGACCCTTGACCCGGACTATCACCGAGAGCTTGCCAGGCTGGGCGTGTGGCTGGGCTGGGACATCAACAACCCCTTGGGCCGTCCCCACCTGCCGCCTTGGGAGCAGAGGGCTGAGTACCTGAAGGGCCTGCTGGACGAGGGCATTGCCTCCAACATGATGCTGTCCCACGACTGGAACGTAGTGCTGTCCCGCATCGGCTCCTCGGGTTTCCCCAGCCGCGACGAGAACCCCGACGGCTACCTGTGGCTGAGCCACGCCTTCATCCCCAAGCTGATGGAACTGGGCGTGCCCGCGGTGGTCATAGACCAGATGATGATCGGCAACCCGCGCAAGCACTTCGAGGGAGTACGGCCGCGGGAGTGAGTGATAAAGATTTAGTCCCTCCGCAATCACGGAATTAAAAGGCCCGCCCCGGATCATCAGGGCGGGCCTTCCGTTTGCGTGATTGAGCAGGGTTCCTACCTGCGGACGAACCGGCGGGCGGTTAGCTCGCGGTAGAGCATGGGGAGGCGTTCGGGGAGCGACCAGATTTCGCCCAGGACTTCGTAGCCCATGTCGCCGCACATACTCTTAAGGTAGTCGTGACCGGCCTTGTCCACCGTCAGGCAGAACGGCGTGATGCCCTGCTGCCGTGCCTCCACCAGCGCCATGTGGGTGTCGTGGACGGCGTACTCTTTTTCCACGCCCTCGCGGCTGTAGCCCCGGTCCTGCGGACGCCCGTCGCTTACCAGGAACAGTATCTTGGTGCGGGCGTCCTGGTTTTCCAGCTTGGTGATGGCGTGGCGGATGGCCGCGCCCATGCGGGTGGCGTGGAGCGGGGTGATCTTGTCGATGCGCCGCTTCACTTTGTCGCCGAAGTTCTCGCTGATGTCCTTGATCACGTAGAACTCTACGTTCTCGCGGCCATAGCCGGAGAAGCCGTAGATGCCGTAGGTGTCGCCGATGGATTCCAGGGCATTCACCAGCAGTGCGGTGCTTTCCTTTTCCAAGTCAATAATGCGCTTGTAGTTGCGGCGCACCAGCCCCTCGCGGCGGCGGCGCAGCCAGACCATGTACTCCACCGGATCGTCGGGCGCGTCGCGGTCGTCCACCGTCTGGCGGCCTTCGTCAATGGCTTCGGCGGTGGAGGCGCTCATGTCCAGCAGGAACACCACGGCCACGTCGCGACGGTTGCGGTTGCGGTGCCAGTAAATCTTCTCATCCGGGGGAATGTTCATCTTGAGGTCAATCCAGGCCTCAAGGGTTGCGTTGAGGTCCAGGTCTTCGCCGTCTATGAGCCGGTAAGTCTTGCGCATACTCTCCGGCATTATCAGCTCGAACTGACGCCGGATGTGGTTGGAGAGCGACTGGTAATTCTTCAGCGAGTCCTGGTAGAAGTTTATGTCGCCCTCTTCGACGGTCTTTTCTTTAACGATGCACCAGCGCGGTTTGTAGTCATTGGCCCGGAAGTCCCATTCGTCGTACAGGAAAGTCTGGGGTTCGCGGGTTTCCAGCTCGCCTCCATGCTCGTCGTCGTTGAGCAGCGGGCCGTAGCCCTGACCGGGCTGGGAGTTGGGTGGGGGCGCGCCAGCCTCCTTCATAATGTTCTGGGCGAAGGTGGTCATGCTGTCGGTTATGTCGCCCTGTTCGGCGTCCAGTTCCAGCTCGTCGCTTTCCTGCAAGAGCTGTTCCAGCATTTCTTGGGTCATGGGCTGGGCCTCGCCCTGCTCGCCGCTGTCGGCCTGGAGACGGGTCAGAAGCTGCACCATCTCCGGCTTGAAGTCGCCGCGGTAGTCCACCGGCTCCGGCGACTCGTAGGGATCTTCACCTTCCTGCCCCTCACCCTGCTGGTCCATGTCGGCTTGCAGGCGGTCTATGAGGTCCTGGAATTCCTCTTCGTTGAACTCGCCGGGTTCCTCCAGGTCCTGCTCATCCCACTGCTCTTCTTCATCGGTCTGGTTGGGCAGGCGGGAGATGATTTCGTAGGCGCGCAGCGTGGCCTCGCCGGCATCCTCCACGTTGGCCTCGGCGGTGCGAAGCTGGTGCAGGATGCGGGACAGCATCACCGCCGCCTCTTCGTATTCCTCGGGGACGGGCAGGCCGGTGAACTCCTCCAGGCTCATGTGGATTAGCAACTCCACCATCGCCTGCTGTATGGGCATTTCCTCCATTTTGGGGCGGCGCTCTAGGGTTTCCGTCTGGACGCGCGAGGCGGCGCGGCTGATGCCGGGATATTCAACCTTGATGCGATAGTCCAAGCGGCAGTCTTCAAGGACGGTGAACAGGTCGAAGGCCAGCTTGCCGTTCTCGAACATTGCCAGGAAGCGGCCGATGTCGGTGTAGGCGCGCATTGAGCCGGGGTTTCCCGGCATCGCAGAAGCGTCCGCATCGCCACTTTCCACAAAGGTGACCTCAACGTCTTCACCGGCCAATTGCCGGGCCATGTCGGCCATGGCCTGACGAGCGGCCAGTTCCTCGGCGCGGCGGGCGTTGATTTCGTCCTCCATTTCGTGCCGCCGGTCTTCAAACTGAGTGGCCGGCTTGTCAAACAGGTACTCGAAGCTGCCGAATTCCAAGTGGCTGACCTGGTGGGTGGATACCACCTTGAACCAGGAGAAGTTGTCCTGCTTGTTGGAGTAATGATCAACAATCGGGGGCAGGAACACCTTGGAGCCGTCGGTGGAAGCCGTGTCCTCGTCAATCCAGCCGATGTTGCGGCGCACCAGTTCATGGGTGTTAAAAATCTCTATCCCCGTCCCGGACAGGGCCCGGCAATAGAGGCGCAGGATGCCCTTGACCCGGTCCAGCTCCAGGCTGGAAGAGAGGGTTTCCAGCATTGACTCCGAGGTGTTGGACTCTATCTTGAAGAAAGCGATGCCGCTTTCGGGGTTTTCCTGCAACAGCCGCATTCCATGCTGGTACCAAGTGTCGAGCTGGCTGACCGTGATGCGGGTAAGCACGCTGTCGAGGCTACGTAGGAAGGGCGGGACGGCTTCAGGGGCCACAGCGACAAGCTGGTCGCACAGGTCGAGGATGTAGCCCTGGTTGCCCTGCGGCACACGGCCCAGCGCCTGAGTGCCGTCGGCAAGGAAGCGCGAAGTGTCGCGCAGGCCCACCTTGGCCAGCCGCTCGCCCAGTTTCAGGAAGCGTCCGGTCTGGGCTTCGTCAACGTGCTGAAGGGCGCGGGGCACCAGCTCCAGGCAGGTCTTGACCTCCCGCCAACTGGTGTCAATTAGGGCGCGCGCCATCGCCAAGAAAGGCTCGCGCTCCCGGCCCATGCCCGGCAGCACGTCCTTGCCCAGCGTCAGGCATTCGCTGGCGACGTCGTAGGACTTGTAGGACAGCGCTTCTATCAGAGACGCGAAGACTTCCACGTCCCAGAAGGGAAGGCTGCGCACCAACTCCGGGGACACTTCAAAGAACTTGGCCGCCAGAGTGCTGGACTTCCAGGTGCCTTTGTACAGGCTGCGGCCCAAACCGGCCCAGCGGGGGATGTATTGCGGGCGCAGGTTGGGAACGATTTCCACGCTGGATTTGAAGAACGATACGGCCAGCGTTGGAGAGTCCTGAGCCAGATAGGTGCCGCAGCGGGCCCACTGCATGAAGGACGGGAAGGACAGGAACCGGCACACATCCGGGCTGACCCGGTAATACTCGATTGCCGCCTCCCAAGAGCGGATGGTCTGGGAGCCTATGGAGACTCCCTCCTTGGCCCAGAGGCCGACTTCATCAGGCCCAAAGGCGGAGCTAACCAGCCTTACGGAATCCTGATAGGCCTCCAGTACCGCCGGGGGGAGTTTGGTCAATTCCTGTTCTATTTCGGGTGTTGGAGCGCTACTTGTCAACTCGGACCCTCGCTTTCCAGCCCATCCCCCAAAAGTTGCAGGAATTGCTGGAGGATTCTTGCCGTTGCACCAAAAACCAGGTGCTTGCCGTAGGCGTAAGAGTAGACGGTGGAAGGCCCTCCCGCCTGCCAGTGGGTTTCGACCCGGACGCTTGCAGAGTTTTGCAGCGCGCTGACCGGGAATTCCACAATTTCCGCGATTTCATCGGCGCTGGGGTTGAACTCGTAGGGGTGGCCGATGGTCCCGGCGAACACGCTCACCCGGAACCGGGAGCGGGTGGCTACTTCATCCATCTCGCCGAGGACGACTATGTCCTCCCGGCGGATGCCCATTTCTTCCTCGGTCTCCCGCAGGGCAGTGTCCAGAGCGTCGCTGTCTTCGGGGTCGGTGCCGCCGCCGGGGAAAGAAATCTCCCCCTTGTGGTGCTCGACTTCCTGGGAACGTTTGTTAAGCAGGACGCAAAAATCGCCATCCTTGGGATATAGCAGCACCATAACCGCCGCGGGCGTCAAATCATCCCCGGCCACCCTTTCGGTGGGCCGGTTAGCTAGCGCCCGCTTAATCAACTCCGGCGGCGTCAGGACTGCTTACGCTCCCGCTCCAAAATGCGCTGCTCAGGAATGAGCCGCTCGAAAATGCCTACTCAAAGATTGAGGACGTTACTTCCTCGAGGCTGCGCTGCAACTCCGGGTCGTCGGTCAGCGTCCAGACGATGGCGACCTGGCAGGCGCGGCGGGCGGCGATGCCTTCGGAAATGAGGCGACCGGCGTAAATCAGCAGCCGGGTGCTGGCCCCTTCCTGCAAGCCGTGGTCTTCGAGATTGCGGATCTTCTCGCCCAGCTTGGCCAGCGAGTCGGCCTGCTCCTCGGTGCAGCCGCTCTCCTGCTGGATAATATCCCGTTCGATTTCCCGGGGCGGGTAATTGAACTCGATTGAGATAAAACGCTGGCGGGTGCTGTGTTTCAGGTCTTTCAGCGCGCTCTGGTAGCCGGGGTTGTAGGAGATGCAAAGCAGGAACCGGTCATCGGCCTCGATGATGGAGCCGGTCTTCTCCACCGGCAGAATGCGGCGGTGGTCGGTGAGGGGGTGAATCAGCACCGTGGTGTCCTTGCGGGCTTCCACCACTTCGTCGAGATACAGGATGGCTCCGGTCTTGACGGCGCGGGTCATCGGGCCGTCAATCCAGCGAGTGCCGTCGGCGTCCAGCAGATAGCGGCCCACCAGGTCGCTGGCGGTTAGGTCTTCGTGGCAGGCAATGGTGACCAGCGGAACGCGCACCTCGCCTCCCCGGATTTCCTGAGTGTCGCTCCCACCATTTTGCCCCTCTTTGACAACGGACAAGGGGCGTCCCAGCTTCCAGGCCATGTACTCCACGAACCTGGTCTTACCGCAACCCGTCGGCCCCTTGAGCAACACCGGAATGTGCTGTTGGTAAGCCGCGGAGAACAGTTCCATTTCGTCGCCCACCGCGCGGTAGTAAGGCTCTGCCCGAACCAGGAACTCCTCGATCGCGTACTCGCTGTAGTGTTGTCGTTCTTTCTCTGCGGCTTCTACCATTATGTTTGCTCAATCCTTTCTTTGACTCGGGTTGCCCACAACTCTTCAATCGCCCTTTGCATAGCTCCGACGTCCGTCGAGTTGTCAATCACGATGTCGGCCCGGCTCAACCGTTCCGGGCGTCCCATCTGGGAGGATACGCGCCTGCGAGCTTCCTCCTCGCTCATGCCGTTGCGCTGGGAGAGGCGACTTATTATCGCTTCTTCCGGCGAATCGGTCACCCACACTTCTTCGACCAGGGAATTCCAGCCAGCCTCAAAAAGGAGAGCGGCCTCCACCACCACAACCTCCGCTCCCTGCTCCCGGAAAGCGTCGATTTTCTCTTGGACCATCCGCGCCATAAGCGGGTGCATGATCCCGTTAAGGCGGGCCAACTGATCCGGGTCGGAGAAAACGATGGCTCCCAGGCTGCGCCGGTCAATTTCGCTGTTGGGTCCGAGGATTCCCTCCCCGAAGGCTTCCACCACCTGCCGCCAGGCTTCCGCGTGCGGCTTGTAGGCCTCGTGGCCCACTACGTCGGCGTCAATGAGTTCCGCTCCCAGCGACACCATGTGCCGGGCTGCTTCGCTCTTGCCGGTGCCAATGCCCCCGGTCAGACCAATGACTAACATACGTTCCCGAAATTATAACCCGGCAGCGCGACCCCGAATCAGAAACCCGACTAGGGGCATCCGGCTACCTTTCAGGCCAATGGCCGACTTACGGCAAGGCACAATGAGCGTTATTCTAACAACCACTTTCCAATATGGTCAACTTGAAACTAGGCCCTCGGTTCACTCCGGCTAATTTCGGTTTAGCTCAGGCCGGTTTGGCGCCGATTCAGCCTCGGATGGTTATCGGGCCCCACCGGGCTTCCCAAATTTCCTGGAGCTCCCGGAACATCCTGCCGTACTCCTCGGTTCCTATGGGCGTGGTGGTCATAATCACCGCATCCTCGCGGTTATCGGAGTAGTAACCCTTGCGGATGCCCACCGACTTAAAGCTGTACTTTTCGTAGAGGCGCTGAGCAATGAAGTTGGAGACCCGCGCTTCCAGGGTCATAACGTGCGAACCGTATTCCACTGCGG
Organism: Dehalococcoidia bacterium; assembly: GCA_965249065.1. GTDB lineage: Bacteria > Chloroflexota > Dehalococcoidia > Lucifugimonadales > UBA3495 > VXOI01. Next base: position 1,196,104 of record CBDFLG010000002.1, read on the forward strand.
CTCTGAGGGAACCGATAAGCAGCAGCTCACCGATGCCATTGCCCCGCAACGTCTCCCGCACGGCGATTTCGGTGATGTGCGCCTCATCGCCCTGATACCAGACGCTAACATAGCCGGCAATGGCAAAATCGTCGGCCAGCGGTGGTTCCGGCGCGCTGCCGCCCAGTCCCAGACGTCCGGCCAGTCGCGATAGCCAAGACTGATCGCCTGCATTTTCCGCCGGTTCAGGAGCGGGGAAGCCGACGGCATTGTCGGCATCAATGCAGGCCACCAGATAGCAGGCGCGCTTGTTATTCAGGTCGCGCTTGAAGGGCGAACTCGCCCACATGGGCGAGAACGCCTCTTTCTCAATTTCGACGACCTCGGTTATGTCTTCTCTCTGCAATAGGCGCAGAAAGACCGGAATCGGCTGCGGCAAACCGGAATTTCCCAGCGCATCGGCGAACCGGAGCAGGCGGCACGCCCTAATTTCGTGAATTGTAGCACAAGGCGGCCTGCGGCGCGCCCCCGGATTCAGAAGCCTATCGTCTGCAACAAGCCAGACAGCAAAGCTACTCCGCTAAGGCCGAGGAAGGCGGTTCCCAGCCACCACAGCGGCGACACCCGCGCCTTCCAGACCAGAACCGCCCCTGCCGATCGGAATCAGGGCCAGTACTAGAGCGGTGTTATCCGCGCCCAGCAACAAATCATCGAACGCCTAACAGCCGAAAACGAGCGCCTTCAGAGGGAGCGCAACAACGGGAACCACGGTCTATGATCCGCCCGCTGTGGATGACCGGCGAGAATCTTCCGTCACAACAATGACGCTTGACGGGCACTGCCCGGAGGTTCTGCCCAGACTCGCACCGTCCCATACTTGCCGTCATACCCAGGGTCGGTTACAACTTGGCCGGTACGGGCCTTCAGGATGGCCTGGGCCACTCGCTCCCCCGCAACCTGCTGTATGTCCGCCACGTCAGCCCAGGCCAGCGCCGCCAATTCGCTGCCCAACTCGGCGCACAACTTTTCGTGGATTTTCCCCACCGCCTTGCTGCGACGGCCCACGCCCAGGGTTTCCGCAAGCAGTTCTTCCAAGGGGACCAGCCGCAGGAAAGGCGGACGTTCATCGGGCGAACTGATGAATCCGTCCCCTCCGGGCGCCAGTTCCTGAGTTTCCTCGCCGGCGGGCGTTGGAGACAGGGAACGCACCCTATGCAGCACTCCCAGAGTCAGCGGACGCCCGCAAACCGGGCAGCTTCGGTTACCCTGCGCGGCGGTCTCCTGCGGCGACTGCTTCACCCCGCAGTTGCGGTGCCCATTGAAGTGATACTTGCCTTCTTCCGGGTAAAACTCCACGGTGTAAGCGATAGCGTTCCGCTCCACTGCCTCCCTGAGTCCGCCGTAGGTCGGACTTCCCTTGAATACGGTAACTTCGCGCGCCAGGTTGGGCAGGGAGTGGGCGTCGGAAAAGGAAACGATAGCCCGGCCCGCCAACTCCGGCAGGCTCCAGTTCATGGCAGGATCGCTGGAAAGCCCGGTTTCCACAGCCCGTACCTGCGAGGTCATCTCTCCGAAACATTCTTCAAGGCTGTCGAAGCCCGATACCGATCCGAGCAATCCATACCAGGGCGTCCACACGTGGGCTGGAATCACCATTGCCTTGGGGTCTACATCGAAGGCAAGGGAAACAAGCTCGGCAGCGGAGATTCCCACCGACGGGCGTCCGTCGCCCTCCAGCTTGGCGCCCCGCCGGGACAGCTCAGCGTTGAACCGCGTCACGCAGTCCAGTGATGACAGGAACAGCAACACGTGCAGCCGCCGGGACCTGCCTCCCTGACGGTACACGCAGCTAATTTCTGTGCCCAGAACGAAATTGACGCCAGCGTACTGAAAAGTGCCGTCGTCCACCTGGGTGAGATCAGCTTCCAGTTCGGCCAGCCACGCCGGGTGAGTGAAATCGCCGGTGGCCAGCAGATCAATGCCCTTGGTCTTGGCCGCCGCCGCGATATTGGCCAATGTGAGGTTTTTGCTGCAAGCGTAGGCGTAGCGGGAATGGATGTGGAGGTCGGCGACAAATTCGTGTTGTCTGTTCATTTTGCGAGTCTAACATACGCCCCTCCCTCGGGTTCGATTACCCAATAACCTTATGCTGCCTGCCCAAGAGGTTCACAGCTTCCTGAACTGGACGCAGTTTTGGTTATACTATTTATTGTGCTATACCTTGCGGCCATAATTGCACATACTGTAAATGTCCGCTGGCGATATTGTGCAAAGAAACGAAGAGGGGCCTCATTTGAGGCCCCTCCTCTCGTTCACGCCTTGGGGCGTAAATCATTCTTGGCAGGGCATGGACTCAGGTGGTCTTTCAGGAAGGCTATCGCGCCAAGGCCAGAAAGCGCCCAACGCCACCGTACGGATTAGCTGGCGCGCCGGGCTCTCCACATCCGAAAGCCCTTTACCGCGACGAACCCCAAGGCCGTGGCACCCAGGATAACCGCAATCTTCGTTTTGGTAGACATAGTAGCACCTCCGGTGAAATTATCCCTTCCGGCGGACTGCTCTTTCGCCCTGCCGGTCAGTTTCCGATGTGAATTTGAACCTTGTATATCAATAATATCAATACAATTTATGCTTGTCAAGGCTGTGAAAACATTCACGATATTGTATATGCCTTGTGTTGATATTTCGCGTCATACCACCGATAATACTGGCACTGGCGGGCAAAGAGCCATCAGGAAGCAAACCGTAATCTCCCGCTGCGCTTGACCGGGGGCGGGGGCGGTTTTATCCTTGCAAGGGTATAAAACTCTCTAGCATCTCGCATTCTGCCTGTGTCGATAAAAGGCGTCCGGTTAAATAGGAGAGGAGACGAATGCCAGCCAAGAGCATTATCAGCGATCAGGCCGCGCAGCAGGCCCTGTTGCACGGAATCTCGATGGTGTCCAATGCCGTCGGGCGCACCTTGGGGCCCAAGGGGCGCAACGTGGCGCTGGAGAAGAAGTGGGGCGCGCCGGTCATCACCAATGACGGCGTAACCATCGCCAAAGAGGTGGAGTTGCCCGAATCTTTCGGAAATATGGGCGCCCAGCTAATCAAGGAAGCCGCCAGCAAGACCAATGACGTGGCGGGCGACGGAACCACCACCGCCATCGTACTGGCTCACACCATCGTCCGCGAGGGAATGAAAAACGTGGCCGCCGGCGCGGACCCTATGGCCATCAAGCGCGGCATCGACAAGTGTGTTGCCGCCCTGGTAAAGGAACTGGCCGGAATCTCGACGCCAGTGCAGGGCCGCGACCAGATGGCCCAAGTCGCCACCATCTCGGCCAATGACAACGAGATCGGCGAAATGCTGGCCGATGTGCTCGAGCAGGTCGGTGCGGAAGGCGTGGTCACTATCGAAGAAGGCAAGGGCATTGAGTCGGAAACCGAGTACGTCGAAGGTATGAACTTCGACCGCGGCTACATCAGCCCCTACTTCGTTACCAACCCGGAGCGGATGGAGTCGGTCATCGATAACCCGCACATCCTGGTTACCGACAAGAAAATTTCCTCGGCCGCCGAGCTGGTGCCAGTGCTTGAGAGCGCCATGCAGGTCACCCGCAACCTCTTGGTCATCGCCGAGGACGTGGAGAGCGAGGCGCTGGCGGTGCTGGTGGTCAACAAGCTCCGCGGAACCATCAACTGCCTGGCGGTCAAGGCACCCGGCTTCGGCGACCGCCGCAAGGCCATGCTGGAAGACATCGCCATCCTCACCGGCGCAGAGGTAGTGTCCGAGGAGCGGGGCCGGCGGCTGGACCAGGCCACCGTCGCCGACCTCGGCCAGGCCCGGCGCATTGAGACCACCAAAGACCGCACCACAATTGTCGGCGGCGCCGGCGACTCGAACATGATCAAGGGACGGGGCGAGCAGATTCGGGTGCAAATCGAGGAAACCACCTCCGAGTACGACAAAGAGAAGCTCCAGGAACGGCTGGCCAAGCTGTCCGGGGGCGTGGCAGTGATCAAGATCGGCGCGCCTACCGAGCCAGAGCTGAAGAACCGCAAGGCGCGCGTCGAGGATGCACTCTCCGCCACCCGCGCGGCGGTGGAGGAAGGCATCGTCCCCGGCGGCGGCGTGGCCTACATCCGCGCCATGCGAGTGCTGGAAGGCGTGAACCTCACCGGAGACGAGTCGGTCGCCCGCCGCATTCTCCAGCAGGCCCTAGAGTCGCCGGTGCGCATCATCGCCAGAAACTCCGGCGGCGAGGCCGCAGTGGTCGTTGACCAAGTGCGCCGGAGCAGCGACCAAAACTATGGGTACGACGCCGCCCGCGGCGAGTATGGCGACCTGGTGGAGCGGGGCATCATAGACTCGACCAAGGTATCGCGCTCGGCCCTAGAGAACGCCGCCAGCGTAGCCGGCATGATCCTGACCACCTATTCCCTCATTACCCCGGAGGAAGAGGAAAAACACGACCACCACGGTCACAGCCACTAAAACGCTGCGCCGCCGGGCTTCATCGAACCGGCAGGCGTGAGGAAAATCAAGGAGACCGGCAGAGGATTTCTATGACGGCTTCGACTTCGATGACCGAACAGGTTTGGAAATGCGAGCGTTGCGGCCACGAAAACGGCCCAATGCGCGATGTCTTCTGCGGCGGCTGCGGCCAGCACCGTCCCGGCTGGTAGCAGACAAACCCAACCGGGCGCAAAATGGCGCATCACAAAGAAACGGGCCGGGCTTATCCGGCCCGTTTTCTAATTGCCAGGCGTCGCAGCAAGGCTGACTGGCGAAGAATCACGCATAACGCAGCAGGGCGTCGGCGACCGCTTCCGGGCGCTGCCAGACCCCCATGTGGCAGGCGTCTATTTCCAGAACTTCTTCACAGTTGAGACGTTCCGCAGTGCGGCGCTGGGTCTGGGGCGTTATGAGCTTGTCTTGCGTCAGCACGATGCAGGAAAGCGGCGCGGGCAGCTCGGAGTCCAGCGACAGCCGGGAATTGAGCAGCCGGGTCGGCAGCGGGCCAAAAAAGCCGAGAATCTGCACGATCTCCATGGCTTCCATCGTGTTGCACAGGTATCGGTTTATGACCGGGTAAGGAAACCGGAACTCCTTTCCCGATAGAGAGCTGAGCATAGAGAGCAGCTTGAAGCCGGTGCGGATGCGGCTGGGACAGCCGCTGATGAGCGGTCGGGTCCCGTCGGGAACCATGCCGCCCACCAGCGCCAGGCGCTTTGGCGGCGATGGCAGGATGGGAGCCGCTTGCAACACGATCCCGGCGGAAATCCCGTGGCCCACCAGAACCACGTCCCGCAGCTTTTCCTGCTCCACGGCATGGGCGATCGCCTCGACGCACTCTTCCAGGCGCACGGCGGCGGTGTCGCCCTCGGCGTCGGGGCCGTGCCCCGGCAGGTCAATGGGGTGGACGCGATTGGCGCGGCGCGGCTTGTGGAGCGTAGGCGGATGTTCCACCGGCGCGGTCATCATGCCCCAAACCTTGCCCCAAACCCAAGAACCCTGGCCGGGACCATGCACCAAGAGATAGTCGGTCATGCTCTACTTTGCTCCGGTCTTCCAGTCGCTTTTGGAGTTGCGTTTTTGACGTTGTAACCTTCAGTAGGGGCCATTCACCCGCTCAAGGCCCGCAGCGCGGCCAGCAGGTCGCCGTCTTCCTCCGGCCCCACGGTACGGGGGTCGAACAGCACTCGCTCATCCTCGACTCTGGCCACTACCGGCGGGCGTCCCCGGCGAAGTCGGCTCATTACGCCTTCCGCCCTGCCAGGGAGGGCCGAGGCGTCCAACGACAAAACCCAAGTCGGCAGCGTTTCCCCGGGCAGACTGCCGCCGCCGATGGCGGAGCGCGACTCGCCGACGGTGTACGCCCCGGCCAAGGCTGCCTGCCAGCGATGGGCGCGTTCCTTGAGAGCGTCGGGAGTGGCGGAAATCATTCGCCAGACAGGTACTTCCTGCTCCGCTTCGCCTCGCAAGTAGTGGGTCAGCGTAGCGGTCAGGCTGGCGAGGCTCAGCTTGTCGATTCGCACTGCCCGCGCCAAAGGGTGCCGCGCCAACCGCGAAACCAGTTCTCGCCGTCCGGCAACGATGCCGGCCTGTGGCCCTCCCAGGAGCTTGTCCCCGGAGAAGAAGACCAGCCCCATGCCAGCGCGGACGCTCTCTTGGGGCATTGGCTCATGGGCCAGCCCATATTTGCCGGTGGGCAACAGGCTGCCGCTGCCGACGTCGTGGAGCACCGAAACGCTCAAGCGGTCGCCCAGTTCGGCCAGTTCCTGCGCTCCAACCTCGGCGGTGAAGCCCTCGATGCGGAAGTTGCTGGCGTGGACTTTCAGGTAGGCGGCGGTATCGGCGGTAGTGGCGTCTTCGTAGTCGCGCAGATAAGTCCGGTTGGTAGTGCCAACGTCCACCAGCGTGGCTCCGCTCTGACGCAGCACGTCGGGCACCCGGAATCCGCCCCCGATTTCCACCGCCTCAGCGCGGGATACGATCACCTCGCGACCTGCGGCCAGCGCCAGCAGTCCCAGCAGCAGCGCCGAGGCATTGTTGTTCACCGCCAGCGCCGCCTCCGCCCCGGTCAAATGGCGGAGCAGCGACTCCAGTTGCGCCTGCCGGGAACCCCTGCGCCCCGATTCTAGGTCAAACTCTAGGTTGGAGTAGCCAGCGGCGGCTTCTTCGGCGGCCTGCATCGCAGCCCGGCTGAGGGGGGCGCGGCCGAGGTTGGTGTGAATCACGACGCCGGTGGCGTTGATGACCCGCCGCGGCTCGGCCCGCACCGCCTCGTCCACCCGGCGGCAGACCAGCGACGCTACTTCTTCCAGCCCGGGGGCCTCTCCGCCCTGCCGGATGCGGTTGCGGGCCTGGTCCAGCTCCCGCCGCACCAGCTCCACCACCCACTCGCGGCTGAAAGAAGACGCCACCGCCGCAACCTCGGGCGTGGCGAGAACACTATCTACGCTGGGGAGGTTTCTGAACTGCATCGAAATCCGCGACGGAAAAACTGCCGCCGTGTATTCTAGCACGGGCCGGTTGCTTGCGCGGGGCATGGCTTGGAAGAGACAGGGCAATCGCGTTTTAATTCGTAACGGCCCAATGCTGCGCCATTTTGAAGTTTCGGCACTCTGGAAACCTTTGAATTATGCGGCAGGATGCGGCAGGATGCGGCAGGATGCGGCAGGATGCGGCAGGATGCGAGATGTGAACGGCTTGATGGCTAAGGAGGCATCAAGAAAAGCAAAGTTTTGGCCGAACCACACTATTCATTGCCGCTATTATCAGACAATTTGATACCTATTATGAGCGAAAGGTTATAACGCGATTGCCCTGTCGCAGCGCAGCCCTGGGGGGCGAGGTTTTTTGGTTGTGGCAGAACGTCTCCCTACATAGCGCTACCAGAACCGGGCGAAATTTGCCAGGGGGCCGTTGGGGCCGGCTTGGGGATAGAGGCTTTGTATGATGCTGAGGGGGTTGGGGCAGGTGTTGGATTTTTGGCAGCGCTCTAGGTATCGGTGAAGGTCGGTAAAGGTGTTTAGGCGGAAGCCGCGGGCGACTAGCCGCTGGATGAAGGGCTGGGACACGGGCAAGGAGCCAGGGGCCGGGGCCGGGCTGCTGCTGCCGGCGTTGGCGCGTTCGACGGCCCACTGGTCGCAGAATTCTTCGGCGATGGGGTGGAGGCGCGCTACGGCTAGGGGGATAGCGTATTTGCGGCGCAGGTAATCGATGCGGTTTCTGACCTGGATCAAGGTCTGGCTTAAGGACATGGTTTCAGCTCCGGCGCGTATTTGGATGGGTTGGCGGGCTGGAAATTTTCACTTCCCCGCTCATTTCCGCTCATTTCCGGCCGTTTCCGCCAGTGGGCTGGATTTAGGCCGGGTTTTGGCGCTGGCGGGGTTTCCGATCGGTACATAAATAATGCTACGGGGGTGTGCCAGGGGTTGGCAAGGGGGAAGTGTCAGGAAAAACGGGGGCTCGGTTTCAACGCAGAGGACGCAGAGGGGGCGCCCCCCTCGGCAATCAAAAGACATTGGGCATATCCCGCTTACTCCACGTAAGCCGCGCCCCGGGGCCGCTGCTTGCCGCCGTGGACCGATGGCTCGGCGCACCATTTCGCGGCCAGCCGCCGCACGCCCCGGTACAAGTCCTCGCCGAAGCCCAGCAGGTCGCAGACCACCCGCCGGTCCAGCAGGGCGCGGTTGGGGTCGGCGTCGGCCAGGTAGGCGGGCAGCAGGTCAAGCTCCCGGAACTCGTCGAAGATGCGCTCGGCGGTGGCAAGCTGCTCATCGCTCAGGGCGTGAAAGTCGAGGACGGGGAGGGTTTCGGCTTGACGTATTGTCATTCCGGCCTTGCTGGACTGTTGACGGCTGGAATGCCACCAGTACGATAGCAATCCGAGGGTGCTGTTACCCCACACTGTGATAGCGTGGTCAAACCTGCCGTCTCCGAAAATCACATTCGGCCAAACCCTGCCGCCAACCGATTCCCGCTCCGTGAACGCAACCGCCAAAGCCTGAGAGCCGAACGTGAAATCTCGGTTGATGTGAGCACGGCTTGCTGTGGCCCAAACTGTTGCAGCTCTGGCTTCCATTCCCATTCGCACTCGAAGTTGGGAATCTGGGTCGCAAATCATTCGATTCTCTTTTTTGGCATCGTGGTTCCATAAGGCAGGATAAGTTGCCGTTGGTGATGGCACCTCTTTGGTGAATGGGCCCTTGTGCGCTGTGCTGATGAATAACTGAGAGTCCAGCCCTCGTTGCCCCACGTCATTGAGGTGAGCTATCGACAGTTCGATATGCTGTGATTGTGCGGGTAGCCAAAGTTTTCCCTCGGAAAGCGAGTGCGCTACTTGCCCCAGGGATGCGTCGGCGATGCGGGCTGCACCCCAGCCGCTTTCGTATTCGTCAAGAGGAGCGTTCAACACTTCGCCAACGGGGGAATCTCCACAGTTGATAACAGAGCCGCCGTAAGGCCCATCCTCCAGCCGTCGCATCCCCGCACAAGTCAGGATTTCTTTGGCGATTTCCGAAGCCGCCGCGAAACCTGCCGGCCGTCCAGTCAGCGACACGAAATTGGCGCGAAAACCAGGTTGTTCGTCCCTAGCGGTTCTGCGAGCGATTACCAGACATTCCGCCATTCCCGTGTCCGATGAAAAGGACATATCCTTACCATTGGCTGCGATGCTTACTATGGTGATGTCCGTGTATAGGGTAGCAATCAGCTCCCGAAACTCGGCCCACGACGCCCCATTGATTGCTGTGAAGGGCAGCACGAAGGCCACAACCCCTCCAGCGCGGACTTTATGGTCTGCCAAAGCGGCAAAGGCGGATGCCAGCCCTGAGTGACCGTGGTAACAGGTGTTCGCGGTCATTATTTTCATCCGGGCCGCCATGTCATCCTGGTCGCTTTTGGAAGCGTCGAAGGCGGCAAAGGCGGCGTTCACAACCCCGTCGTCAGCGTGGTAATGCTTGGTGTTGCTGGTAAAAGGCGGATTCATTATCACAAGGTGATAACTGAGATCCGGCACTTCGACGTTGACGTGGGCGGCGGTTTCCTCGCCGGCGCTGCCGGTGCGGAGGGCGGGGTCGCTGGTGTTGAAGAGGGTCATCACCGACGAGGATTGCAGCAGTTCCAGGGAGCCGATTTTGACGCTGCCGTCATCCTGGCGTCCGTAGGGCATGGTGTAGAGGCGGGATTGACCGTAGCCAACTTCAGGCTGGATGCCGGAAAGGGTCGCGCCGGTGATGTGGATGGCGGAGGGCATAACATCACAGCCGTACAGGACGTCCTCCATCATCACCGGGTGGATGGCTGCGGCGTCGCCGCCGGCCCGTTCGTGGCGGGCGGCTATCTGGTCGCAGACCGCCGACAGCAGTGCGCCGGTGCCGCAGGCAAAGTCTCCAATCCGCAGCTTGCCGATGGCGTCGGCATCGCCCCAGTCCACGCCCTCCATTTTCGCCACGGCGAGGCGGGCCAGCAGCGCGGCGGAGGCCGGAAGGGTGTAGAAAGTAGCCAGGTACTTGCGGTCGGAAATCAAGTCCTGGAATACGCGCCCGGTGAGGTCGTGAGCGTTGTCCATGCCGGTGCTGTTTACCTCGCCGGCGGTATATTCTAGCCCTCTGAGAATCGTCGCGGCATCCTGTGCCGGAAGCTGCTGGAGTATGTCTTTGCCGATGGCGAAGATAGGCCAGTAATTGATTTTCAGGATTTCGGTCCAGGCGGCCAGCGTCTCGCTTTTAGGATTGGAAACATCCGGGCCGCAGGCCAGTTTCAATGTCTTGATGCTTGGGTGAATCCGGGCGATGCGTTCATGGAAAACCAAGGCATTGGCAATGATAGCGCAGGCCATGCGGTGGGTCTGCTCCGAGTTGTCCATCCCCAACAGGCGGGCGATGGCCGGTGTAACGCCTTTAAGGTTCTTTAGTTTAGCCGCAGCCCGTTTTATTCCGCCCTCCAGGGACTTGGCGGCATCCTTGACGGCCAGTTGCGGCGCAGAGACCAGCCGGACTAAGTCGGCCAAGTCGGAAACTGAGCCTTCCAGCCACCCGGATTCGGGGAAGCGGGCGACGCTCTGGATGGCCCTGCGCGTGTCGGAGCTGTACTTTTCCACGGTGAGCACGCAGTAGTCCATGGCGGCGGCGGCAATGGCGGCAGCCAGGTCATCGGCATCGCCCACGTCGGCGGGGTAGCGCAGGGCGATGACGGCCTCAATCCGGCCTCCGCCGGCAACTTCCAGGCCCAGACGCTCGAGGGCTTCCTCTTCCACCGTTGCCGCCGGGAGGTATTCGGACTCGATCACTACCGGAGAGCGGCCCGCGGCGGTTATCAGGATGTCGGGGCGTAACCCTGAGCGCCCTTCGATGATCTGAGTGTTTTCGGAGCGTACTGTGGTCTTGCCCAGCATGGTCTGAAGCAGGTTGCCCAAGGCGTTGTTGGCGCTGGGTTCGATGTGGCGCGGCATCGGCTCTCTCCGGCATGAGCGGTTGGCGGCGGGAATTGCCAGCATCCTAGCGCGTGGCGGGCGGCGGCGCAACGGGCGGATGTCAGCGGCGGCGGGGATGGTTATAGGTTTGGCGGCAGTCCCGGCAGTCGTCCTTCTGGTGGCTGGGGGCTGCGCTCATTGGGTTGGGCGGGATGAAGCTGTTGATTGAGATACTGGTAACAGTGGATTTCTGGCTCGCTGGCCCGCCGGTATGACGGTGGCGATACGCTAACCCGCGCTCCCCGGTGGCAATGCGGCCCGGCTCGGTATAGAATTGCTGAACCGTTAACTGCGTCCCAATTCCTCTAACAAAGACAGGCTAACAAAGACAGGGTTATGAAGGCCAAGATTGCCGCCATCGCCGTCATTGGGCTGCTTACCTTGTCGGTCATTGCCGTCGGGCTGTCGGCTATAAACGCTGGCGTGGGGGATGTGCAGAGCAGCGCACCGGCGGCGGCAGCAGCGGAATCGGCGCAGGACGGGGACGGCAACGCGGCGGTGACAACTTTCAATTTCGTCTGCCCCTTCCACTGATACCGATACTGATACCTTTTTGATACCCAACGCGGTTAAGGCGCGGGCAAGCTCGCGCCTTTTCCCACGCCGGTTTCCAGGCAAGTCCCGCAAGGAGAAAACGACATGATTGCAGGGGAAGCAGGGCTGCCCCCGGAATTGGAGGCCCTGAAACTAACCATCCGCCAAATCGTCAAGGACGAGTGCTACCCGCTGGAAACCGAGTATCTGGCGAATCCCTCGCAGGAGGGCGTGGACGACGGTGGCCCGCGCGGCATCGCCGAGGCCCTGATGGGCATTCTGGGTACGCTGACGCCGGAAAAGTGGGGGAGGCTGAATCAAATCTCCAAAGACACCGGCATCTATACTTCCTTCGTCCCCGAAGAGTACGGCGGCGGCGGGATGGGCGCCTTGGGCCATGTGGTGCTGGACGAAGAGGTGCATAAGAGCATCGTTCAACTGCCGACGTCGCCGGTGCCGATGATGATGATTGGCAACTGCACGCCGGAACAGGAACAGGAATACTTGGTGCCGTCCATCCGTGGCGACCTTCATTACGCCTTCGGGCAGACCGAGCCGGAGGCCGGCTCCGACCCGGGCGGCATGATGCAGACCCGCGCCGTGCCGGACGGCGACGACTGGGTGCTGAACGGCACCAAGACGTTCATCTCCGGGGCCGCCAGTTCCGACTACATCTTGGTGCAGGCCGTGACCGACCCGGAAAAGCGGCAGCGCGGCGGCATCACTATGTTCATAGTGGACAACCCCAGCCCTGGGTTGTCATTTGACCCGATCCGCATCTGGATCAATCCCACCAAGTCGCAGCAGCACACGGTCCACCTGGACAACGTTCGTGTGCCGCAGACCAAGGTGCTGGGCGAGGTGGGGCGGGGCTTCACCTTGGGGCAGAAGTGGCTGGTGCATCACGACCGGATGCTGCGCGGCTCAATGGCCTTGGGCATCCTCAGCCGGGCCCTTGAGATGGCCATTGAGTGGTCGAAGCAGCGGGTCACCTACGGGCAGCCCATCGCTGACCGGCAGGCGATCCAGTGGATGCTGACCGACGTATACATTGACATCATGACGCTAAGGGCAGCCACCCGCGAGGCGGCGGCCCGCGCCGATGCCGGCGAGGACGTGCGCGTCGAGGCGTCGATGATCAAGTATTGCGCCGGCGAGTGGGGCTGCCGCAGCATTGATAAAATCATGCAGGTGTTCGGCGGAACGGGCGAGACGCTGGACCTGCCCATTGCCCACTGGTATCACCTGCTGCGCCACGCCCGCATCGGCGGCGGCACGTCGGAAATCCATAAGTTCGTCATGGCCCGGGCCCTGCTGGACGGGCGGGTGAACTTCCAGGGCTGACGGAGGTCAGCTCTTTCAGATATCAAGATTCCAGAGGAGCATCTCCAAATGACGTTGTTGACTGGACGCAACCGCATTTACCTTCTTTTGGCGGCCCTAGTTCTCACGGCGCTGCTGGCAGTCGGCTGGGTGACCTACGTAGCAGCGCAGGAAGAGACCCCCGCGCCTGAAAACACCGATACCACCGGCATGACAATGATGGATGCATCCGGTTCCGATGGCGATTCGGGCGTACCTTACGATGGCCCCTCCGGCATCTGGGTCAGCGGCAATGGCAAGGCCAGCGGCGCCCCCGACATAGCCGTCGTATCCTTGGGCGTCGAGTCGGTGGAAGAAACGGCGGCAGACGCCCGGGCCAACGCCGCCACCGCCATGCAGAGCGTCATAGCGGCGCTGACCGAGGCCGACATTGCCTCCGCCGACATCCAGACTCGCTACTTCAACATCAGCCCCCGCTATCATCAGGTGGAAGTCCAGCGCTGCGACGACGATGACGATCCAGATAAAGAGGGCGAGCAGGAAGGAACATCGGAAAAATCCTGCTACAAGGTCTGGGAAAGCCGTCTCATTGGCTACGCAGTCTCCAACCAAGCGTCGGTCAAGATTCGGAAGCTGGCTGACGCCGGAATGATTATCGACCAGGCAACGGAAGCCGCCGGCAACCTGGTCCGTATCAACGGTATCGGCTTCGACATCGAAGACCCTCAGACGTTGCAGGACGAAGCCAGGGCCGACGCCGTGGCGGATATGATGCGGAAAGCCGAGATGCTGGCCGAGCTATCGGGCGTCAAGCTGGGCCGCTTGGTTTACATCAATGAGGGTGCGCCTTACCAGCCGCCCCAGCAGCTGTACGCCCGCGCCGAATTAGCCTACGGCAGTTCTGGCGCAGCAGCCACGGTAATCTCCGGTGGCGAACTGGAGTTTACCGCCACGGTGCAGGGCGTATTCCTGATTGCTGTCGAGGCAGAGCATGAAGAAGTCGCGGAGCCGGAGTAATGGAGGAGACGGGAGGCGAAGAAGAGGAAGAAGAGCAGAGCGGCAGCCAGTAGGAGCGCTCGAGGCAATCACGTCTTTATTGAATTTGCTTTGCAGCGCCTCGTCATTTCCGCGAAAGCGGGAATTCAGAGGGTGTCTGCCGAGACGAAATCTGGCTGCGGCCAGAGGGCGACAAGATTCCCGCTTTCGCGGGGATGACGGTGTGGCGCATAGAATGATGGGCAAAGCGGCGTCAGAAGTCAAAACGCGATTGCCCTGAGCAGGAGCGCCGCTCAACTTGCGGGTATGAGACCGTGTTGCTAGAATTCGCTCAACTTGTCTGGATCGAGAGACTGCCGGAATCGCCTCCCGGAATAGTTGCATGGTATTGAGCGACAGGACGATCAAGGAAGAGCTGGATAAGGGCCGAATTGTTATTTCGCCCCTTGATCCGGCCGACATCCAGCCTGCCAGCGTTGACCTTCGCCTCGACCGCAAGCTGCTGGTTTTCACCAACTCCAGGCGGCCCCACATAGACGTCAAGAAGGGGCTGGAAGACCTGACCGAGACCGTCGAAATCGACGACGATGCCCCTTTCATCCTGCACCCCGGCGAGTTCGTGCTGGGCAGTACGCTGGAGCACATCGAACTGCCCGGCGACCTAGTGGCGCGGCTGGAGGGCAAGAGCAGCCTGGGCCGCATCGGTCTGGTCATTCACTCCACGGCCGGCTTTGTCGACCCCGGCTGGAAGGGACACCTGACGCTGGAGTTGAGTAACTTGGCCAGGTTGCCCATCACGTTGTATTACGGCATGAAGATTGGCCAGATTTCCTACCTGCGGCTGACCACGCCCGCGGACCGGCTCTACGGATCTGAGGGGCTGGGCAGCAAGTACCAGGGACAGACCGAACCGACGGCCAGCCGTTTCTCCCACGAATTTTCCGCCCCCGGTCAAACCGGGAGCGACGCTTGATTGGCCGCCCGGTGAGCTTCATGGGCCAGGCCATCGAGTTGGCGCGAGGAGCGCTGGGGTCTACCAGCCCCAACCCTGCCGTGGGTGCGGTGCTGGTCAAGGAAGGCCGCATCGTGGGCCGGGGCGCAACCCGGCCGGCCGGCCAGGCTCACGCCGAGGTGGTCGCCCTGAACGAAGCAGGGCCCGAGGCCCGAGGCGCGTCGCTTTACGTTACGCTGGAGCCGTGCTGCCATTGGGGCCGCACTCCTCCCTGCACCAAAGCCATCATCGAAGCGGGAGTTGCCGAAGTAGCCGTGGCGGTAACCGATCCCAACCCGGTGGTTGCCGGGCGGGGAATCGCGGAGTTGCGCCAGGCTGGAATCGCAGTCGTTGCCCTGCCCGCCGATTCGCAAGAGCGCGGGGAAGCCTTGGAACTGTGCGAAGGGTTCGCCAAGCACATCAACACAGGAATGCCTTTCGCCACAGCCAAGTTCGCCATGAGCCTGGACGGGAAAATTGCGACGCATACCGGGGATTCGAAGTGGGTGACCGGCCCGGAGGCCCGCGCGCTGGTGCAGCGGATGCGCCGGGAGACCGACGCCATAATGGTCGGAGCCAACACCGTGTTGGCCGACGACCCGCAGCTAACCGCCCGCGGCGACGACAACCTGCCCTTGCCGCGCCAGCCCGTGCGGGTGACGCTGGACAGCCACTGCCGTATGCCGGTGGAGTCGCAGTTGCTACGCCAGCCGGGGCAAACCTTGGTCTACACCACCTGGGACGCGCCCGCGGCCAACGTGCGTGGGCTGGAGCAGGCGGGGGCCGAGGTCGTGCCGGTGGGCTCCACCGCCGCCGGGCTGGTCTGCCCCGTGGCAGTGATAACCGACCTGGGCAAGCGCGATATTGTGAACCTGCTGGTGGAAGGCGGAGGCAAGGCTTTGGGATCCCTGTTCGACGACGGGCTGGTGGACAAGGTGCAGGCCTTCGTAGCGCCAGTAATCATAGGTGGAATTGACGCTGCGTCGCCGGTTGAAGGTTTGGGCGCGGACCTCATGGCGCACGCCCGCCGTCTGAAGAAGACCTCCATCCGGCAGATAGGCGAAGACTGGCTGATTACCGGCTACCCGCAAAAGCCTCCTCTACCTCCCGGAGATGGTTAGGGTGAGGGTGAGGGCGTCCTGCCACAGGGCCGCATGAATTCCCGCTTTCGCGGGAATGACAGGTTGATAGCGGGAATGGCGGGTTGATAGGAGAAGCAAACAGTGTTTACCGGAATTGTCGAAGAAGTCGGCTCAGTGGTCAGCATCAGCAACAACGGCATGACGGTGCGCGCCGAAAAGGTGATGTCCGACTTGAAGTTGGGTGACAGTATTGCGGTCAACGGCGCGTGCCTTACCGCCGTGTCGCTCTCGGAGTCCGAATTCTCGGTAGACCTGTCACCGGAAACGATGCGGCGCACCTCGCTGGGCGTTCTGACCGAGGGCGGCGCAGTGAACCTGGAGCGCGCCCTCTCCGCCAGCGACCGCATGGGCGGCCACATCGTGCAGGGACACGTGGACGGGACGGGACGAATCACATCTACGAAGGAAGACGGCGATTCAGTGGTTTTCCGGGTACGGGCACCTGCCAAGCTGATGCCGTATATCGTCGAGAAGGGATTTATCGCGGTTGACGGCATAAGTTTAACCGTGGTAAAAGTAGGTACTTCCTCGTTCACGCTGGCTGTGATACCATATACCATACGCAATACTAACTTTGAAACACTATCAGTCGGCAACAGGGTAAACTTGGAGGCCGACATATTGGCCAAATACGTGGAAAACCTGCTCAAGCGCTGAACTTGGGCAGAGGTATCAGAGCGCAGGAAAAGGACTGAATTATGCCCCTGTGTAGTCTGGAAGAGGCCCTGGACGACCTGAAAGCGGGCAAGCTGCTTATCGTTGTGGACGACGAAGACCGGGAGAACGAGGGAGACCTCGTGATGCCCGCCGAGATTGTGACCGAGGAAGCAATCAACTTCATCGTGAAGTATGCCAGGGGCCTCCTTTGTATGCCGGTAATTGGCGAGCGGCTGGACGAACTCCAGATACCGCTGATGATCAGCCAGAATGCCGGCAGAAAGGACCAGACCGCCTTCACCGTGTCTGTGGACTACAAAATCGGCACCACTACCGGAATCTCCGCCTACGACCGGGCCGCGACGGTCAAGGCAATTATTGACCCGGCGGCCTGCCCCGAGGACTTCACCCGGCCTGGGCATCTGTTCCCCCTGCGCTATCACCCTGGCGGTGTACTGGCCCGCCCCGGACATACCGAAGCCATGATTGACCTGTGCAACATAGCTGGAATGTATCCCGCCGGCATAGTCTGCGAGATGATGAACGAAGACGGCTCGATGTCCCGTCTGCCTCAGCTGGAGGAGTTCGCCGAAGTCCACGGCCTGAAAATCCTCAGCATCGCCCAGATTGTCGCCCACCGGCGCCATCACGAGCGGCTCATCGAGAAAGTGGCCGAGACCCGGCTACCGACACGCTACGGCGAGTTCAAGGCCATCGGCTACCGTAGCTACTTCGACCAGGGCGAACACATCGCGTTGACCATCGGCGAATGGAAGCCCGACGACCCGGTCCTGGTTCGCATCCACAGTGAATGCCTGACCGGCGACGTATTCGGCAGCCTGCGTTGCGACTGCGGCGAGCAGGTGGAACTAGCGCTGAAGACCCTTTCCGAAGAGGGCGCAGGCGTCCTGCTCTATATGCGGCAGGAAGGCCGGGGCATCGGCCTGCACAACAAGATCAAGGCCTATTCGTTGCAAGATAACGGCTTGGATACAATCGAGGCCAACAAGACGCTGGGCTTCGACGCCGATATGCGCCACTACGAAGCAGGAGCCCAGATCCTCCTGGATTTGGGCGTATCCAAGCTGCGCCTGCTCACCAACAACCCCGGCAAGGTCGTTGGCCTTTCCGGCTTCGGCCTGGAGATCCAGGATCGCATCCCCTTGGAAGCCTCGGTCAACGACGAGAACCGCAACTACCTCATCACCAAGAAACTGCGGATGGGGCACCTGCTGGGAAACTGCTAGCTTGAGACCAGGCAGTGCCTGCTGGTCTCAATCGCGTTAGCGCGACTGTATGTAGGGGCGGGTTTGTAACCCGCCCCTACGTCGTCATATCCCCGCTCGGATTGTGAGTACCAGAAAGGAGAACGGTAGACATGGAAGCGGACATTCGGGAGTTTCTCTTGCAGTTCAGCTTTCAGGACCGCTGACGCCCTTAACTCCACGCCCTCACCCCAACCCTCTCCCACTGGGAGAGGGAGACTTCTTTCCCCCGCTAATTCCCGTCCCCCAGCCGGTGCATCAGGTACGCCTCGATGAATGGGTCTATGGCGCCGCCCAGCACGTCGTCGGGGTTGGTGCTTTGCAGGTTGGTGCGGTGGTCCTTCACCGACTTGTAGGGGTGCAGGACGTAGCTGCGAATCTGGTGGCCCCATTCGGGGTTGACCCGCTCGCCGCGAAGTTTCGCCAGTTCTTCGGCCCGCTCGTCGTCCTGGCGCTTCAGCAGACGGGCCCGCAGGATGCGCATGGCATACTCCCGGTTCTGATGCTGGGAGCGCTCGGTCTGGCAGGAGACGACGATTCCGGAGGGCAGGTGAGTCAGCCGGACGGCAGAGGCCACCTTCTGCACGTTCTGCCCGCCGGGGCCGCTGGAACGGAAAGTGTCCATCTTCACGTCTTCGGGCCGGATTTCCACGTCGGATTCGCTCTCCACCGTCGGCAGTATCTCCACATTGGCGAAGGAGGTGTGGCGGAGGTGGTTGGGGTCATAGGGCGACAGCCGCACCAGCCGGTGTACGCCCTGCTCGGCGCTGAGGTATCCGAAGGCGTGGTCGCCGCCAACTTCCAGGATGCCGCTCCGCAGTCCCGCCTCGTCGCCGTAGGATAGATCCAGGACCTCCAGGGGCCGCTTGCCGGTATCTGCCCAACCGGAATACATCTGGACCAGCATCTGCGCCCAGTCCTGGGAGTCGGTGCCGCCAGCGCCGGAATGGACGCTGATGATGGCTGACCGCTCGTCATAAGGGCCGGAAAGGGTGAGCTTGACCTCCTCGCGGGCTAGGTGGCGGCTCAGGGATGCGGCGTCCGCCTCCAACTGCTCCTCTAAGGAAGAATCGCCCTCCGCAATGGCCAGCTCGGTGAGTTCCAACAGGTCGCGGCTACGGGATTCCAGCCCTCTCCAGAGTGCGACGGTGTCGCGCATCCGGCCCATCTGCTGCATCTTGCGCTGTGCTTGTTGGTGATCGTTCCAGAAATCCGGTTCGGCGGACTCGAGTTCCAGTTCCGCAATTGCGATTTCTTTGGCCGGGAGGTCAAAGACGCTCCACCACGGACGCCACCTTTTGAGACATGGCTGTCAGGTTCTGCCTACGCTGTTCCATGATGAATATGTCTCCTGGTTGCAAGACTTTTGATGATTGCAAGATTTTGAGGGAATTAGGCGATGCCAAGCCGGTCGGCCAGCCAGGCAGAGCGAATCACGGCGTGCTCGTGGCCTCCGCCCTCGGCTGCGCCGTCATACAGGCGCAGGTCGCAGTTGGGCAGGGCCGCGGCCAGCTCTTCGGGAAAAGGCGCCGGGCACGTCCCCCGGTCGAAACGCCCCGCGCTGAGCAACACCGGCGCAGTTACGCGAGCAGCGTCGCCCAGCGGGTCCAGTAGTCCTAACGTTCGCTCCACGTCGGCCCGGCGTCCGGGATAGATTCGCAGATAATCGCCGATTTCGCCCAGCGGATAGCCCAAGCCGGGTTCCAGCGCCGAGGAGCGGCCAAGCGGCAGGGGCGTATCGGCGGCCACCGCGCCAATCCGGGAGCGGCGCGACGCCACGGCCAGAGCTAGGCTGCCCCCCAGACCAGCGCCCCACAGGGCAATCTGTCCTATCTCCGCCTGGTCCTGAGCCAGCAGGGCGTCCAGCCCCCGCAGCGAGTCGGCATACGCGCCCAGCAGCGTCCACGATTCTCCGTCGGCGATGCCGTCGGTGAGCAGACCGGGATAGCTGGCGCGATAGGCACCGTCGCTGTGCCGCTGGCCCCGGTGCGTGATGTTCATAACCACCGCGCGGTGGCGCAGCGAGGTATAGATTATGTCGTGAACACTGGCGTAATCCGGCATTCGCAACAACGCCGGATGGGGTCCGGCTGCCCTTTTTGGCACAGACAGCCACGCGAACAGCCGGTGGCCCCCGGTAGTGTTGTAACCCAGCCGGTATACGTCCCACTCCGGTTGGGAGTAGAACGAATCACGGCTCACCGACAGGTCGAGGGGCGTTTCGGCCAGTTGCGCCTCGGTCATTTCCCAGAAATCGGCGGGCGTCATCGCGTGGCTGCCTGGGGCTGCGACGCGGCGATGCTCTGCTCCAGCCATGCGGTTTCCTGCTTGGGGTAGTCGTGGGCGTTGCCGTGGCCGGAGTTGGGGAAGAGCCACAATTCCCGCTCGCCGCCCAGCCGGTCGTAGGCGGCATAGCTAGTCTCTGGCGGGCAGACTTCGTCCTCCAGCGCGATGCCCACCACCATCGGGCACTTGATGCGCGGAGCAAAGTTCACCGCGTCGAAGTAACGCAGCGTCTCCAACATTTGCGCCTCACGCTCCGGGTAGGCGCGATGGTAGCAGGATAGCTCGTCGTAAGGATACGACCGCAGCATCCGCATGGACTCCGGGAAGCAGCACAGGAAGGGGTAGCCGGAAACGCCGCCTTTGATTTCCGGCCTAAGCCCGGCCGTTGTCAGGGTAAGGCCGCCTCCTTGGCTGCTTCCGCTGGCGTAGATTCGCTCTGGGTCGATTTCCGGCCTCGACAGCAGGAAGTCGACGCCGCGCGAACAGTCGGAAATCACGCCCTTGTAGCTATATGTGTCGCGGCTCTCGACGCCGTGAGTCAACAAGCCGGGGTAGCCTGGGTTGAACGCCGCGCTGCTGGGCAGCTTGCCGCGTACCGCCACTGCCAGCACGGCCACGCCCTTGCGTCCCCAGTCCCGGCGCAGAGCCGGCTCGGACTTGTAGCCGGGCAGAACCAGAATTGCCGGAAACGGCCCCTCGCCAACCGCAGGAACGCTGTACCAGCCGAATATCTCCAGCCCGTCAAGGCTGCGATAGGTGGCCTGATAGACGTTGACCTCGGCGTTGCTGCGCAGCGGGTCCAGTGTGGCCGAAGGCTCCAGCGGCAACTCCGCCAGCCCGGCCAGCGTTGCGCTCCAGAATTCGTCAAAGTCATCCGGGCAGGTGACCGTCGTTGCGAAGGCTTCCAAGTCCTCTCTGGTGGTCATAGACCGCTCCTGAAACCAATTACAAAACCGGATGAGTCTATTATAGACTGTCGTTATTCTGTCCGCACTGCCGCGTACGGATTGGGCCGGAGCAGCACAGCGTAAGCCGGAGTACGGTGGTTCGGAAGAGGCCGCATCGCCTTCAATTTTCCGGTCGTTCTGCCCTCTCACTGCAATAGATCGCAATCTCGCCGGAGAGTCTTTGGATACCGCAAGGACTGGTCCTGGCCGCCGCGGCCTACCTGCTGGGGTCGGTATCGCCTTCGTATCTGCTGGTACGATTGACCACCGGCGAGGATGTTCGGCAAACGCGGAGCCGCAACGCCGGTACGCTCAACACCTATCACCGGCTGGGGTTGAAGGGCGGGCTCGTTGTCCTGATCCTGGATGTCGGCAAGGGAGCGCTGGCCGTCTTGGCGCCGGCGTTGGTCAACGCCCCGGAATGGACCGTCTTCGCCACAGGCCCCGCTGGTGCTGCTGGGCCACAACTGGCCGGTTTTCCTGAAGTTCCGGGGTGGAAAGGGTGCGGCGGTGCTGCTGGGCGTCGCGCTGGGATTGTTTCCGCTGGTAACCGCCGTCTGCCTGATTCCCATTGCGTTGGTGATGTTGCTGTTGCGCAACGTGGTGGTGGGCGCCGCCGCGGGATACGTTCTGGTTTGTCTCGGCCTGATCATCTACGGAACCGAATGGCCGATGGTTGTCTTTAGCATCCTGCTTGCCGTGCTGGCCGGAGCTACGTATCTCTTCGGCTTCCGCAGGGAAATAATGATCCTGGCCTGATCAGGACAGTGGCGCAAATTGATGCTGCTGCGCTTTCCAGTGGAATAGTCCGTGGCGCAGGCCGAGGCAACGGCCAATCGGGCGATCATCTCCATCGGATGCTGCCTTCTCACAAATCGCAAAAAGGCCGCCTTGGGCTATAATTAACGTGAGTTATGGTTAAGCGACGGTTGGGAGCGCGGGAATATTCTCTCTGCTCAAGGATGGTTTCTTGGGCTGATGGCAATAGGCAATCAACCCGGAGACCAGGTTGACCAAGAAGTTGGCTGGGCTGCGGTGGCGGGTATGCTCAATCTGAGAGATATTCTTCAGTTGGTCGTTAACCGATTCGATGACGGCCCGCTTACGAAGCAGGGCCCTGTCTTCCGGGGGCAAGGGGCGGGGTTTCATATTTCGCTTCAGCCTGGTAATCAACTGAATACCCCGCTCGAACAGTTGGGAGACCAGCTTTTGGGAGATATAGCCCCGGTCGCCAAACAACCGGCCCAATAGGCTCCGGGTCAAGTGGGGGACCGGCTTGCGGTCATCAACATTACCCAGGGTGATGCGGCAAGCCAACAACTCGCCCCGATCGTTGACCACCAAGTGCAGCTTGAACCCGAAGAACCAGCCCACCGAGGTCTTGCCCCTTTGGGCTATACCCGCAAAGACCCGGTGGCTGGAAATGCGCCGGTTGTGGCAGACGGCTATTGGAGTTGAGTCGATGAAGCTGATCCCGGTGCAGCGTCCGTAACAGTTCATCAGGTAGGCGCATAGGGGGACCAAGAACCCAGGCATCAGTCCAACGAAGCGTTCATAGCTGACCAACCGGGGAAACTCGGAGCGCAAATGCTCCTGCACGTACTCGGTGTAGTAGGCCTTGAAGTGGCGATAGTGGCTCTGATGGAAATGAATCATGATGGTCATTGCTTCGCTGACTGACAGTTGGCCCAGGCGCCGCCTTTGGCGGGAGCCACTTTGGAGCAGGTCTTGTTCCCAGTGGGGCTGGAACCGTTGCCAAAAATCATCGACATCGCAAAATAGGTTTAGTAGACTCATCCCGGGACACCTCTCAATGGATTAGCATTGAGAAGAATACCTCTTCTCAACCATTGGTGTCCCTTTTTTATCCATAATTCACGTTAATGAAAGTCGGCTGAAGGTCTCGAAATTACGCCTCAGCCATAACGAGATGTTGTCATGCTGGACCACGGCGCTCTTGACCACGGCAGCACCAGCGAAGCTCAGGCGCATCGCCACGCCCTGCGCCACTCGGCGGCACACGTGATGGCCGACGCCGTTCTGAAGCTGTTTCCCGAGGCCAAAATGGGCATCGGGCCGCCCACCCAAGACGGGTTTTATTACGACTTCGAGGTCTCCCGCCCTTTCACCCCCGAAGACTTGGAGCAAATCGAAGCCCTGATGCAGGAAGCCGTCTCTGGCGCCTTCCCATTCGAGCGGGAAGAACTGACCCGCAGAGAGGCACAGGAACTGTTTGCCCAGCAACCCTACAAGCTGGAGCTTATCGAAGGGCTGGACGATTCGGCGGTCATATCCATCTATCGGCACAACGGCTTTGTTGACCTGTGCCAAGGGCCGCATATCGGCAGCACCGCCGAGATTCCCGCGCTTCGGCTGCTCAGCGTCGCCGGGGCCTACTGGCGCGGCGACGAAAAACGGCCCATGCTGCAACGCATCTACGGCACCGCCTTTGAGTCGGCAGATGATCTGACCAACCATCTGGCCCGGCTGGAAGAAGCGGAACGCCGGGACCACCGCACCTTGGGACGGCAGCTGGGCCTGTACAGCATCCAAGACGAAGTTGGCCCCGGGCTGGTGATCTGGCACCCAAAGGGGGGCCGCGTCCGTTCCCTCATCGAAGACTACTGGAAGGATATACACTACCGGCGCGGCTATGACGTGGTGTATTCGCCGCACATCGGACGGGCCGCGCTATGGCAGACCAGCGGCCACCTGGATTTCTACCGCGATAGTATGTATGCGGCGGTGGAGGTGGACGAACAGGAATACTTCCTGAAGCCGATGAACTGCCCCTTCCACATCACCATCTATCGCTCGTCCCTGCGCAGCTACCGCGAGCTGCCCCTGCGGTTCGCCGAGCTGGGGACGGTCTACCGCTACGAGCGCAGCGGCGTGCTGCACGGCCTGATGCGGGTGCGGGGTTTCACCCAAGACGACGCCCACATTTTCTGCCGCCCGGAGCAGGTGGAGGACGAAGTGGGCGGTGTGCTGGAGCTTACCTTCGAGCTGCTGGACGCCTTCGGCTTCTCCGACTACAGCGTCGCCCTGTCCACCCGCCCTGAGAAGTACGTTGGCGACCTGGCGATGTGGGAGCACGCCACCAATTCGCTGCAAAGCGCGCTGGAGGCGCGGGGGCTGCCCTTCACCGTAGACGACGGCGGCGGCGCGTTCTACGGCCCCAAGATTGACATCAATATCACCGACGCCTTGGGCCGCGCCTGGCAATGCACTACCGTACAGTTCGACTTCAACCTGCCGGAGAGGTTCGACCTGACCTATCAGGACGATCTGGGGGGCCGCAGCCGTCCCTACATGGTCCACCGGGCCATCCTCGGCTCGATGGAGCGGTTCCTCGGTGTGCTGATTGAGCATTACGGCGGCGCGTTCCCGGCTTGGCTGGCCCCGGTGCAGGCCGTGGTCATCCCCATCGCCGACCGGCACGCGGACTATGCCCAAAGTGTGCTGTCGGAACTGAAAAACAGCGGCTTCCGCGCCGAAGTGGACAGCCGCAGCGAGCGGATGAACCAGAAAATCCGCACTGCCCAACTGCAAAAAGTCCCCTATATGCTGGTGGTCGGCGACCGGGAAGCGGAGGCCGGAGCCGTGGCTGTCCGCAGCCGCGACGGGGGCGACTTGGGCGCCATGCCGCTGGCCGAGTTCCAAGCATTGCTGGCGCAGGAGAGCGAAAGATGAAGACCTACGTCTTCCAGGTGGACATAGAGCAGGAAGAGGATGGGCGGTGGAGCGCGGTCATCCCCGCTCTGCCCGGCTGCAACGCTTGGGGATACACCAAGGAGAAGACCTTAGTTGCTATCCGCGACAACGCAGAGATGTATCTGGAAGTACTCATCGAGTTTGGCGACCCCATGCCATGGGAGACGGGGCACGAAGCGGATGTTTCCTCCTGCCGTGAATCGGTTATCGTTTCCGTATGATGAACCGGGGACGGTTGGTCCACATCCTCAGAAACACTCCAGTCAGAGAGTTGGTTCGCGCCCTTGAGCGAGACGGTTTCCAGCGAGTCCGATCACGTAGAACCGGCGGATTCTTTTACAGGCACCCCGACGGAAGGTCAACCGTAATTCATTACCACTCTGGCGGCGAAACATTAACCAGAAAGACACTTGCAGACGTCCTTGGGGCCATCCAATGGACCGAGGACGACCTGCGGCGGCTGGATTTAATGTGAAGTCACCATAGTTATGAGTCAGTGCCATGAAGACTTACGTTTTCGAAGTGGAAATCGAGCAGGACTCCGAAGACGGAATCTGGGAAGCTGAGATTCCTGTCCTGCCCGGCTGTGCTGTCTGGGGGTATACGAGGCAAGATACCCTGGATGCACTCCAAGATGTCGCTCAGGCAATGTTGGAAGTGATGGCGGAATATAACGACCCACTGCCTTGGGAGAGGGAAGGATTCGACTTGGAAGTCGTAACTGTTACTCTCTGAGTACCCCTTAGTGGTTATCTTTGGCGTCACTATTTGAAAGAGGCTACGATAGATATCTGGATCTTGACACTTGAAAATCAAGATATCGAGGCAATGAAAGACGACCCCAGCACAAAGCGAGCAATGGACGACAAGGAAAGAATAAAGGACATAGCTATCGAGACGGTAGAAGCGGAAGTTGTACTATTGATTCACAAAATTTATGGACAGTGGCCCAAATATCAATCAGAAATTCACTTCCACCAGTCCCTAAATACTCATAGAGAAGCAGCAGAGAAAATCGTCAACCACTACAGGAGCCCACAATGCCCAACCGGCTGATTAACGAGACCAGTCCCTACCTGTTGCAGCACGCCAATAACCCCGTGGACTGGTATCCGTGGGGTGAGGAGGCGCTGGGGCGGGCTCGGGATGAAGACAAGCCCATATTGCTCAGCATCGGCTATTCGGCCTGCCACTGGTGCCACGTTATGGAGCGGGAGTCCTTCGAGAACGAGGACATCGCCGAGATAATGAACCGGAACTTCGTCAACATCAAGGTTGACCGCGAGGAGCGGCCAGACTTGGACGCCGTCTATATGGAGGCGGTGCAGATGCTGACCGGCAGCGGCGGCTGGCCTATGACCGTCTTCCTGACCCCCGACGGCAAGCCCTTCTACGGCGGCACCTACTTTCCGCCGGTTGACCGTCACAATATGCCCGGATTTCCCCGTCTGCTGGAAACGGTATCCAACGCTTACCGCAGCAGCAACCCGGAAATACAGCGGGTTACCGCGCAGTTGACCGAGCAGATGGGCCGCTCGGGGCAGATGCCACGAGGCAGCGGCGCGCTGGACGACAGCATCCTGCACCAGGCCTATAACACGCTGGCTACCAACTTCGACTACCAGAACGGCGGCGTTGGCTCCGCCCCCAAGTTTCCCCAGGCTATGACGCTGGAGGTCATGCTCCGCCACTACGCCCACGGCCACAACGACCGCGCCCTCTCGATGTTGGAGTTGACCCTGGAGAAGATGGCGCGCGGTGGCATCTACGACCAGGTTGGCGGCGGCTTTCACCGTTACTCCACCGACTCTTTCTGGCTGGTACCCCACTTCGAGAAAATGCTCTACGACAACGCCCTGCTGGCCCGTCTCTACCTCCACGGCTGGCTGGCTACGGGGCGCGCGCTGTACCGCCGGATCACTGAGGAAACCCTGGACTACGTGCTGCGAGAAATGACCGGCGAACACGGCGGCTATTTCTCGGCCACCGACGCCGACAGCGAGGGCGAAGAAGGCAAGTTCTTCGTGTGGGCGCCGGAGGAAATCGAAGCAGCGCTGGGCAGCGAGGACGCCACCCTCTTCAGCGAATTCTTTGGAGTCTCCCAGCGCGGCAATTTTGAAGGCAAGAACATCCTGAACATCACGGTCAAGGCCGCCGACTTCGCGCAGCGTCAGGGTATCTCGCTGGAATCGCTGGTGGAGGTCATCCGGCGAGGCAAGGAAACGCTGCGGCTGGCGCGGGAAGAGCGCGAGCATCCGTTATTGGACGACAAAGCGCTGGCATCGTGGAACGGGCTGATGCTCCGGGCCTTTGCCGAGGCCGGGGCCGCGCTGGAGCGACAAGACTACCTGGACGCCGCAACCAGAAACGCCACGTTCCTGCTGGAAACGATGCGTCCGCAGGGGCGGCTGATGCGCTCCTACCGCGAGGGTCAGGCCAAGCTGCCCGGCTTCCTGGAAGACTACTCCTTCGTGGCCGACGGCCTGCTGTCGCTGTATGAGGCGACTTTCGAGCGCCGCTGGCTGGACGCTGCTGTGGAACTGGCCGACGAGATGATTTCTCTGTTCTGGGACGATCAGGCCAGCGGCTTCTACGACACCGGGCGCGACCATGAGGAATTGGTGGTGCGTCCCCGTGACGTGTTCGATAACGCTCAACCCTGCGGCGGCTCGGTAGCATCCGACCTGTTGCTGCGCCTGTCGGTTGTTACGGGCAACGACGACTATGCTGCCAAAGCCCTGGCCTCATTGCGGACGCTGGCGGAATTGATGGGCCGCGCCCCTGCCGGCACTGGCCGCTGGCTGGCGGCGCTGGACTTCTACCTGTCCATGCCCAAGGAAGTGGCCGTTGTCGGGCCATTGGACAACCCGGACACTCGGAATCTGCTGCGGGAGGTGCACGGGCGCTATCTGGCCAACCGGGTGATGGTGGGCGCCGAAGGCGAAAGCGCCGCCGTGTCCTCCGGCCTGCCGTTGCTCTCAGGCCGGGGAATGGTGGACGGCAAGCCAACGGCCTACGTCTGCGAAAACTACGCCTGCCAACTCCCGGTGACGAACGCCGAAGCCCTGGCCGCGCAACTGGATGCCTGACCTGGGCTGCTGGGTATAGGCCCGCCGATGCTTCAGCCGGGCTCCCGCAGCAGCCCGGCTGCCGCCACCGTCTCCCGGTCCACCGTGTCGGGCAGCCGGTAGCGGTGCCATAGGGTGAGGCCCAGCAACGCCAGGATTCCCGCCAGCACCGGGGCCAGCCGGATGCCCAGAGGGTTCTCGGTCGTATCCCCCAGCAGAAGCACCAGGCTCAACAGCGCCGGCGGCAACGCAAAGGTGATCTTCTCGAAGAAGTTCTGCGTGGCGTAGAACATGGCCTCCCGCCGCTCTCCGGTTAGCATCGCGTCATAGTCGGCGATGTCGGCGGTCATGCCCTTGGGCAGCATGAAAACGGCGGACATGGGCAATCCTGCGATGAATGCGAGAATCAGGCCCTGCACCAGCAGACCACTATCGGAAATCAGCCCCACCAGCCCCAGCAGAGGGAAGGCTGCGCCGCTGGCAATCAAGCAGCCGCCGTACACTTTGCGCTTGCTGAGCCCATATCGGTTTAGCAGTATCCAGAAGAAGAGGCCGCTTATCACCGCCCCGATAATCACCGCTGAAGAAATCTGGCCGGCCACCGCCCCTGCTTCCTCCGCTTCCAACAACTGGGAGGCGAAAAATGGCATCCAGCCCAACAAAATGCCAACGCCGGTGGTGAACATCACAAAGGTGGGCAGGTAGTAGACGAACTGCGGATTACGCAGCGTTTCACGCATTCCTCGCCAGAAATCAACCTTCGCGGGGGTCGTGTCGCGTGGCGCGTACTTCCAGATTCCGGCCAGAGAGAAATAGCGGAAAACCACCCCTACCACGGCCAAAATCAAGCCAACCGTCTTGAAGCCAAAGGCATCTACCAGCGCCCCGCTGCCTGCGAGTCCAAGGCCTGCGCCGAAAACGGCGAACAGGAAAATCAGGCCCACCAGATTCATCCGGTCCGATGCGCCGCGGGTTATCTCCGGCACCAGCGCCTCCAGCGCGACGCTGGACATCGTGGCGGCGGTGAAGAAAAGCTCCAAGACAATCACGAAGTAGAGGGCATTCCAAAGGCTGGAGTCTTCCACAGGCAGGAACCAGATGAGAGCGGCGAAAAGGCCATAGAAGGGCGTGCTGAACAGAATAAACGGGATGCGCCTGCCCCAGCGGCTCCGCGTTCGGTCGCTCCACCAGCCGATGAGCGGGTCGGTGAAGGCATCGATAAAGCGCCCGCCGAAAATCAGGAAGCCGGCAAACACCCGCGCGTCAACGTCGATCCCCAACAGCGATACGCCCGGCACCCGCGCTATGCCTTCCCCCACCGGAGGAACCAAAAAGAAGAGCATCCACGTCTGCCGGAAGTAGGAAATAGCTTGCAGCCCAACATGGTCCGAGGCGAACATCATCTTGTTGAGCAGAGGCATTCGGCCGGTCCCGCCCTGACTGGCTTCATTCACTTGCCGGCCTCCATAAAGCCCCTGATGATGCGCGCGGGTTCAAGGCGCTGCCTCCCTTGACAACGACGCAACAGCGTCCCGAATCATTCTCGCGGCGGCGGTGTATTCCGTATCCGCTGAAATTTGCACCGGCTGGCCGAAAGTCACTTCTATGTCGCCTCTGCGGGGGCGGCTGCCGCCCTTGGCGACAACGCTGTCGGTTCCTTTGAGATACACCGGAACCACTGGCACGCCCAAGGCAGTCGCCAGCAGGCCGATGCCGGGCTTGAATGTCCCCAGCCTCCCGTTGTCGGAGCGCACGCCTTCAGGAAAATAAAGCAGCGACCATCCTCCGTTGGTCAGTTTGCCGCAATACTCCAGGCTGGTCCTGACGGAGCCCTCTTGCGCGAAATGAAAACCGTTGCTTATCAAAGCGACAAAAAAGCTCTGTAACCTTCCCCGTCCGCGCAATACTTCCTTGGAGGCCGCCGTGGCGACTCGAAGGCGCCAGCGCCACGGGAGCGCCAGCAACACCGCCGGGTTATCGGCCACGCTCAGGTGGTTGGCAGCGAATATGACCGGCCCGCCTATGGAATCTAGGCGCTCGCATCCATAGGTTCGCCGTCGCGAGAAAATCGCCATCAGCGGGTACAGGAATCCCACAATCAGGGCGGCCCTGACCGCCACCGCGGGCGGGGTGAACTGCCACCCACGAACACCCGCGCCTTTTCGGAATCTGGACAGCCATTTTTGTCGTCGCCTCCCCGGCCCGCGGGTGGCCCTGGCTTTCCCTTCTGGCATAGTCCCAATTCGCATGGATGATATCGGTCGAAGTTCCGCAACAGTTTATACCGTAGCCGTGGCTGCTTCAATTCGCTGCCAATGCGTCTGCCCAACCCCGCGCTCGCGGCGCCGCCGAGCGAAGCCGGGACTTTCGCCTGCGGCTGTTGGGTTGTATAATTTGTTCGATTTCATGCCCGTAAGGAAGCGGGTCTATTCGACTGCGCCATTGGTTCCCCGCTTCGGCACTGGACACCCAAGATTGCCGGCGGAGAGAGCCTGCGGATTGTTTTCCCCGGGACGGCTTGCCGCCCGAATGGGGACTGCATCAAACAGAGTCCCGGCGCATTTAGCCTAAATGATCGGCAAGGAGAGGAAAATGCCAGAAGCGGCCAAAATTATTTACACCAAGATTGATGAGGCTCCGGCCTTGGCTACGCACTCGTTGCTGCCGATTCTCCAGGCCTTTACCAAGGGGTCCGGCATTGAATTGGAGCCTTGGGATATCTCGTTGACTGGCCGCATTATCGCCAATTTCCCCGACAATCTGACGGATGAGCAAAAGGTCCCCGATTATCTGGGTATGTTAGGCGAGTTATCCGAGGACCCGGCGGCAAACATTATCAAGCTGCCCAACATCAGCGCCTCTATCCCCCAGTTAAAAGGGGCGGTCAAGGAACTGCAGGACAAGGGATATGATATTCCCGACTACCCCGACGACCCTGCGACCGACCAACAACGCCAACTTCAAGCACGCTTT
The DNA here is from genome assembly GCA_965249065.1 of Dehalococcoidia bacterium. Lineage (GTDB taxonomy): Bacteria > Chloroflexota > Dehalococcoidia > Lucifugimonadales > UBA3495 > VXOI01. The sequence goes on from CBDFLG010000002.1 coordinate 1,226,946, forward strand.
TCCAGGGTGCTGGGTAGCGCGGTTAACCCGGTCCTCCGGCAAGGGAACTCTGACCGGCGGTCGTCCAACTCGGTCAAGGAGCACGGCAACCGCAATCCCCACCGGATGATGCGGGACTGGCCGGAAGTGTCCAAAACCCGCGTTGGCCACATGACAAGCGGGGATTTCTACGGTTCTGAACAGGCGGTGACAATCGCGGCAGCGGGGTCGGCGGCAATCGAATATGTTACCAGCGACGGGCGTGCGACCGAACTCAAAGCCGGTATCCCCTTGTTGGCTGATGAGATCATAGATTGCGCCGTGATGAATGTGCGGGAGTTGCGCCATTTCTACGCTGAAGAAATGGCAAATGCCAAAGCTGACGGCGTGTTGCTTTCATTGCATCTGAAGTCGACCATGATGCGCGTGTCCGATCCGATTATTTTCGGCCATTGCGTGTCGGTTTACTATCAGGACGTGCTGAACAAACACGCGGCTGAACTGGGTGAGCTTGCAGTGAACCCGGACAATGGAGTGGCTGAACTCCTCACGAAGATTCAATCTCTGCCTGAGAGCAAACGGACGGAAATCGAGGCGGATATTCAAGCGGTCTACAGCGCCCGCCCGGAACTGGCGATGGTGGACTCCAGCCGGGGCATCACCAACCTGCATGTGCCGAGCGATGTGATTATTGACGCCACCATGCCGGTGATTGTCCGCGATGGCGGCCGCACATGGGGTCCCGATAACGAGTTGCACGACACAATCGCGATGATTCCTGATCGCTCTTATTCGACTCTATATCAGGCGGTCATAGAAGACTGCCAAGAGCATGGAGCGTATGATCCATCCACCATCGGCAGTGTCGCCAACGTCGGGCTGATGGCCCAAGCGGCCGAAGAGTATGGGTCTCACGACAAGACCTTTAAAGCCCCCGGCAACGGGACGATACGGGTCGTGGACGCATCCGGGGCGACTCTGATGGAACAGATAGTCGAGGAAGGCGATATCTTCCGGATGTGCCAAACCAAGGACGCCGCGATTAAGGACTGGGTCAGGCTTGGAGTCAATCGGGCCAGACTCACCGGCTCTCCGGCCATCTTCTGGTTGGATCCGAACCGGGCTCACGACGCAGAGCTGATGAAGAAAGTGGAACAATATCTGCCCACGCATGACACAACCGGGTTGGACATTCGCACCATGACTTCCATTGATGCGATGAAGTTCACGATGGCGCGGAGCCGGGCCAGCCAGGACACTATTTCCGTGACTGGCAACGTGTTGCGTGATTATTTGACCGATCTCTTCCCCATCCTGGAATTGGGCACCAGCGCCAAGATGCTTTCGGTTGTCCCCCTGCTCAAAGGCGGCGGGATGTTTGAGACAGGCGCTGGCGGGTCGGCCCCCAGGCATGTGCAGCAGTTCTTGGGGGAGGGCCATTTGCGGTGGGATTCGTTGGGAGAATTCTGCGCCCTCGTCGCATCTTTCGAGCATTTCGGCGAGGTGCTCAAGAACGACAGGGTCAAACTATTGGCTGAGACCCTGGACCGAGCGATTGGGGAGCATATGGAACAAAACCGGGCTCCATCGCGCCGGGTGAACGAACTGGACACCCGAGGCAGTCATTTCTACCTCGCTCTTTACTGGGCGGAAATGCTGGCCAATCAGACCCAGGACCCCGAGCTGCAAGCTCGCTTTGCCGAGGTGGCCCAGCAGTTAGCCGCCAACGAAGACAGAATCGTTCAGGAGCTGATCGACGCTCAGGGGCAGCCGGTCGATATCGGCGGCTATTACCACCCCAATGATGAGATGTCCGCCAAAGCCATGCGCCCCAGCGCCACTCTGAATGCGATTGTGGATGCAATCTAGCAACACACCGGCTGGCTGAGTCGTGGTCTTCAGCCAGCCGGTTTATAGGCGTCTGAGCGCTTGGCGGCTGAAAGCGGCTTCCCCTCAACCCGTATCATCAAGGGGAACGACTTGCTTCGCTTGGAGTTACGCGGGCTTCGTGACGCCTTTGCGGCTATTACCGTGAAAGCGGGAATCAACGCCAAGGCAGTGTCGGCATTACCGTGGACCCGTATTTACATACACTGCCCAACATTCAGAACGAACTGTGCTGGCCCCGGTCTCACACGTACTGAACGAGTACAAGGGTTGCCTGGGCGCCCTGTCTTCATATGCTAGGCAGGTCGCCAAACCAGACCAATTAAACAGAGGAGCACTAACCAAATGCGAAACAAGGTAACCGTAGTCGGTGCAGGCAACGTCGGCGCCACCACCGCACAGCGAATACACCAACTGGGCTACGCCGACGTGGTAATGGTCGACGTGGTGGAGGACCTGCCCCAAGGCAAATCTCTGGATATGCTGGAATCCGGGCCGGTGCTCGGAACCGATGCCCTCATCACTGGCAGCAACGGCTACGAGGAGACAACCAACTCCGACGTGGTGGTCATCACCGCCGGAATCGCTCGCCGCCCCGGAATGAGCCGGGATGACCTGTTGCTGACCAATATGCGCATCACCAGCTCCGTCACCGAGCAGGTAGTGAAGTATTCGCCCAACTGCATCATCATCCCTGTGACGAACCCCCTTGACGCCATGGTCCAGAACATATACGAGGCTAGCGGGTTCCCGAGGGAACGGGTCTTCGGCATGGCCGGAGTGCTCGACACCGCCCGGTTCCGCACCTTCATCGCCCAAGAGCTGAATGTATCGGTTGAGGACGTCCAAGCCTACGTGCTGGGCGGCCACGGCGATGACATGGTGCCCTTGGTCCGGTACACCACCGTAGGCGGTATCCCCATCGGCGAGCTGATGGCGGAAGAGAAGGTGGACCAACTGGTGCGGCGCACCCGGCAGGGCGGCGGGGAAATCGTCCAACTGCTGAAGGAAGGAAGCGCCTACTACGCTCCCTCGGCGGCCATCACCCAGATGGTGGAGGCGGTGCTGCTGGACAAGAAGCGCATCCTGCCCGCCTGCGCCTACCTGCAGGGCGAATACGGCATCAACGGCCTGTGCGTCGGCGTTCCGGTGAAGCTGGGCGCTGGAGGCATGGAGCAGATCATCGAGATTCGCCTGACGCCCGAGGAGCAGGCGGCCCTGCAAAGCTCCGCCGCCAGCGTCAAGGAACTGGTCGATGTAATGCAGCAGGCCAAGGCGTCTGCGTAACTGCCCAGCCGATCCAGTCTTATACCTAACGGCCCCAACGCGGTCTCAACGTCAGCAATCAGAAATCGGCCCAGTCGACGACTTAAACTGGGCCGATTTCAATTATGTCAGGAGTATAATTGGGCCAAACCAGTTAGCAGGTAACCAGGAACCCTCATTTTAAACAAACCAAGTCTGGGAGGCCCGCCATGCCCAATCGCACTCCTGAGGAACTTAGCCTGCTGGAAAAAGCGGGCCGCTACCTGCCCGGCGGAAATTCCGGCAACCTCAAATTCGACCCTGACCAGGACTTTCTCGTTGCCGGCGGCAAGGGGTCTCACTGCTGGGACGTCAGCGGCAACGAGTACGTGGACTGGCTGATGGGCAGCGGTCCGATGCTTCTGGGCCATGCCCACCCCCACGTGGTGGAGGCGGTCATCAAGGCCGTGGAGCAGGGCAGCACCTTCTTTGCCAACAACGACAAGGCCGTGATGCTGGCCGAGCAGCTCGTCGAGGCCGTACCCTGCGCCGACAAAGTTCGCTTTACCACCAGCGGCACCGACGCCTGCTTTCAGGCCATGCGTATCGCCCGCGCCTTCACCGGCAAGGAGAAGGTCCTGAAGTTCGAGGGCGGCTACCACGGCAGCAGCGACTACGCGCTCATGAGCGTCACACCCAGCGCCTCGCTGGAATTTCCTCAGTCCGAGGCCAACAGCGGGGGCATCCCCAAGGCCATTGCTGACCTGATGCTCATCGCGCCGTTCAACGACCTGACCACCAGCGAAGCCATCATACAGGCTCATCACGAAGAGCTGGCGGCGGTCATCGTGGAGCCAATGCAGCGCATCATCGCGCCCCGCCCGGGATTCCTGCAAGGTCTGCGGGAGATTACCGCCCGCTACAACATTCCGCTGATTTTCGACGAGGTGGTAACCAGCTTCCGGCTGGCCTACGGCGGCGCGCAGGAATTTTACGGAGTGACGCCCGACCTCTGCTCCGTGGGCAAAATTATGGGCGGCGGCTATCCGCTGGCCGCAGTGCTGGGGCGGGCCGACATTATGTCGGTATACGACCGGGGCGAGGTGGACAGCGACACCTTCGTCAGCCAGGTTGGCACGCTGAACGGCAACCCAGTGGCCTGCGCCGCCGGACTGGCGACGCTGGAAGTCCTGCGCGAGGACGCCGACGCCTATCGCCGCATCCACGCCGCCGGAGCGGCCCTGCGCAACGCGATGACAGAAATCTGCGAGCAGCACGGCGTGACGGTGCAGGGCTGCGGCGAGGATGCAGTCTTCGATTTCTGCTTCACCGACCGCCCGGTAAGCAACTACCGCGACACCCTCGCCGGTGACGCCGGGATGCTGGCCCGCCTCAACGCCGGTCTGCTGGAGCGCGGCGTCCTCAAGGGCGGCCAGAAATACTACCCGTCCGCCGTCCACACCGAGGAGGACATCGACCGCACCATCGAAGCCTACCGGCAGGTCGTGCCAACGCTGCGGAGGTAGACGCCGTGCGCACACTGAAAAAGCTGTTCACCGCCGAGGAGCTGCTCTGCCTCCCTACTGTCGGGCGGCGGCTGGAGTTGGTGAAAGGGAAGGTGTATGAGATGGCGCCAGCAGGAGGGCGGCATGGCTACGCCGCAATGAACCTCGGAATACTGATGGGTGGTCATGTGCGGTCTAACGGACTTGGCTGGGTATTCGCCGCCGAGACCGGCTTCATACTTCGGCGCGACCCGGACACCGTCCGCGCTCTCGATGTCGCCTTTGTTTCCCAAGGCCGGTTGAGCCTGGACGAGATACCGGACGGCTTTATCGAACTGGTTCCCGACCTAGTTGTCGAAGTAGTTTCGCCCGGAGATACCCGGCGGGAAGTGCGCGAAAAGGTCGAAAACTGGCTTCGCGCCGGCGCCCGCCTCGTCTGGGTCATATACCCCATAACCCGCACCGCAACCGTGTACCACTCCCTCGATGACGTTACCAATCTGACCGAGAACGACACTCTGGACGGCGAAGACGTGGTGCCAGGGTTCGCCTGCCGCTTGGGAGAAGTGTTCGACTAGCCAGTGCGCGTGGGCATCAGAGATAAAGCGAGGTCAGGGTTAGTCCCTGACCTCGCTTTATTTAAGACGAAATCTGCGCCAGGGTTAAAATCGACCTTCAGTGAACGATCAGGCCCACCCACGCCTAACCGAAAGGCTCGTTGATCAGCACCAGCTCGGCGAACACCGCGTGTTCGCAGCCGAAAGCATGACCGGCCTCAACGGCATGGTTGGTCAGGAAGTCGAAGGTGTTGGCGGCAGAGGGGCCTAGGTTCTCTAGGTATGTCTTGTGTTCGCGCAGGGAGTCCAGCCCTTGCTCCCAGTAGCCGGTTACGTCCGCTCCGTGGGTGGCGGCGGCCGGGCCGAAGACGGCTACGAACCTGACCCCGTTCCACGGCTCCAGGCCCTCGTCCAGCAGTTCGGTGAAAATCCAGCGGTTGGCGGCATCGCGGGCGGCATCGAACACGGCGATACCCACGTTGCGGTGGTCGGCCATGTTCAGGTGGCCGGAGGGAAATTGCAGGTAGTGGCTTAGCGTGAGCATAATGTCGGGCCGGTGGCGGCGGATAACGCGGCTAAGGTCGCGGCGCAACGGCAAGCCGTACTCGATGACGCCGTCGGAGTGTTCCAGAAACTCCACCGTGTCCACGCCCACCGCACGGGCGGCGTTTATCTCTTCCTGAGAGCGCAGCGGTCCCACCTCCGACGGGTGCATACCGTCTATGCCCGCTTCGCCCCGCGACACCATCAAATAGGTCACCTGCTTCCCCTGCGCCGTCCACTTGGCTATGGCGCTGGCAGCCCCATACTCCAGGTCGTCCGGGTGGGCCACGATGGCCAGCGCGTTCTGCCAGTCTTCGGGAAAGGTCAGGGTTGGGGACTGTTGCTGCTGCATTCGGCGTCCTCGTTCGGTGTCGTGGAGTTGACGGGGAGTGGGGTCGGTTCCAGCAAGAGGGGCCGCCGGGTGTGCAGCGGCCCCTGCATCAGCGCAGTCCTGCGCCAAGCGTCACGCAGCTCTAGTGAGCGGCTCCCGCTGCGGTCAACCGGGTCATCAGGGGGCGAGTGTTAACGATGTGGCGGCGCAAGCCCAATTCTTGGGGGCTGATGCCCATAGCCAGACCAATGACCTGGGGCATGTGCAGGATGGGCAGGCCGATGTCCCGACCGGCCTGGGCCGCAGCCTTGGGCTGGAAGCTGTCCAAGTTCAAGTGGCACAGCGGGCAGGGTGTGATCATGGCGTCGGCGCCAAGATCCTTGGCCTCGCTGGTGTGCTTGCCCACCATGGCCAGCGAGTTTCGCTCGTTGATGGTCAGAATGGGGAAGCCGCAACAGCGCGTCTTCCCTGAGAAGTCCACGACGGTCGCGCCGAGAATTTCGATAAGCCGCTCCAGCGAGTCCTGGCGCTCCGGGTTGTCCGCGAACTCCAGGGCATCGGTGGGGCGCACCAGGTAGCAACCATAGAAGGGTGCAAGGCGCACACCGTGCAGGGGTCGCGTTATCAGCTCTGCCAGCTTATCGAGACCGTAGTCTTCGATCAGGATCCAGAGAAGGTGCTTCGGGTCGGCGTTGCCCTTGTATTCCAGCCCTTCTTCAGCTAGGTAGCTGTTCACCTTTTCGCGGTACTCAGGGTTGCGCAGCCGGTGGTTTGCCTGGCTCATCACCCCCTGACAGGTGCTGCAAATGGTCATTATCGGCAGGTCCCAGTATTCGGCCATGGCGAAGGTGCGGGCGTTGAGGGTATCACCCAGCAGTTGATTTTTCTCCTGCAAGACCCCCGCGCCAGTGCAGGACGCGCCCTGCATCTCCCACAGGTCTATGCCCAGCCGCTTGCAGATCAGCACGGCCGCCGGGTACAGCTCGGGGCAGCCGCCCCGGGAAACGCAGCCGGGAAAGAAAGCATATCTCAATTCTGGTCTCCGTTAATTCAGTAATAGGCTGTGCCGCCGTCTGTGGCTCACCACTCACCCTCACCCCACCTCTCCCTTTAGGGAGAGTGAACCCGAGGCCTCCCCTCCGCAACGGGAAGGAATTGCCTTGGGTTAGCGCTCCGTTTCGTCCACCTTCTCGAACAAGCGACGGACGTTCTCGACGCCTTCAATCTTCTTGTGCACCAAGGGCGGCATTTTTCCGTGAGTCAGCGCCTGAAAGGCCACGGGCGCGTAGTTCAGCAGTCCCTGGATGTTGGTCATGCCCAGCGACTTGGGGACAAGGCGAAGCTCGTCCAGAGTGCCGGTATGCTCCACGGACTCGGAGAAGGCTTCGGTGTGGCGAGCGCCGTTGGTGTTGTGGAAGCCCGCCGCGATGGCCTGGTCGCGCATAGCCATGATGCGCTCCATCGGGGCCACGCCCTTGGGGCAAACCTGGACACATTCCAGGCAACGGGTGCAGTCCCACATTCCCGAAGGACCGTTCAACTGTTCCAGCCGGTCCTTCGACACGCCCGCGTCGTCGCCATCGCGCGGATCAGCAGTGAAACGGTAAGCCTTGGCCAGAGCCGCCGGGCCGAGGAAGGACGGGTCAACCTCCAGCACGGTACAGTCCGACACGCAGGCCCCGCACATGATGCAGGCGGTAACGCTGGAAAGGTGGAGCATGGCGTCGTTGGAAACGACGTATTCCTGTTCCGGCTCCGGCCCCTGGGGCTGCAAGTATGGTTCGACCTCCATGATTTTGTCCCAGAAGAGGTCGAAGTTGACCACCAAGTCCTTGATGACCGGCATATTGCCCGCCGGTTCCACTTCGATTATGTCGTCAGCCTTGAGGGCCATCGCAGCTTGAGTCTTGCAGGCAAGACCGGCATGGCCGTTGATTCTCATGGCGCAGGAGCCGCAGATGGAACTGCGGCAAGAACAGCGCAGACTCAGGGTGCCGTCCATGTCTTCCCTGATCTTGATGAGGGCGTCGAGGACGGTGGCGTTGTCTTCGATTTCCAGCGAGTAGTCCTGCCAGAAAGGGGCTGCGTTATCCGACTCCGGGTCTTGACGCCTCACCCTGATGGTAACGTTCATGGGGTTGCTTCCTTTCTCTCAGTGTTTAGTCCCAAATGCCCTCGGACTGGCGTATTCCCTGAAGGGCGGGAATCCCTGTGGAACCCTTTCTAGTACTTCCTTTCTTCGGGGGTCCACTTGGTAATGCTGACAGGGGAGTAGGATATATCCGGGCCGGTTTCGCCCTTGGTTACTACAAGGTGCTTCATCCAGTTCTCGTCGTCCCGGGTAGGGTAGTCAGTGCGAGACTGGGCGCCGCGGCTGTCCTTGCGGTCGATGGCGCTGACCACGATAGGCGAGGAGCAGTCAAGCATGAAGCCGAGTTCCAGCGCAAATATCAAGTCGGTGTTGAATACCTTGCCCTTGTTTTCCACCGGGACGGTCTTGAAGCGCTCCTGAAGCTGCTCCAGGTCGCCCAGCGACTCCTCCATGCCTTCCTGATTGCGGTAGACGGCGAGGTTGCGGTTCATTGACTCACCCATGCCCAAGCGGATGCTGGCAATGCGGTCGCCGTTGGCCGGGCGGTCCATTAGCTTCTGGATGCGGCGCTCCTCGTTCCTCACTGCCTGATCCACGTTGAACTCCACGTAGTCAACGCTGCGGGAAGCCTCAGCGGCATGGTTGCCGGAACGCTCGCCGAAGACGATGGTATCCAGCAGGGAGTTGGCGCCCAAGCGGTTGCCGCCGTGAACGCTGACGCAGGCGCATTCGCCGGCCGCGTAGACGGCAGGCAGGTTGGTCAGCCCGTCCACGTCGGTCTTGATACCGCCCATCATGTAGTGCATTCCGGGGCGGATGGGAATAGGCTCGCGTATCATGTCGGCCCCGGCCAGGTCAATGCCGATTTCCCGGATCTGGCTGAGTTTCTCCATAATCAGCGACTCGCTCAAATGGCGGCAGTCCAGAAAGACGCACCCATTAACGCCGTTGCCCGCGTTAATCTCCGTCTGCTCGGCGCGGGAAACCACGTCGCGGGAGGCCAACTCCATCATGTTGGGCGCGTACTTCTGCATAAAGCGGTCGCCGTTCTTGTCCAGCAGATAGGCGCCCTCGCCCCGGGCGGCTTCGGAAATCAGCACTCCGCTGCCCGCCAAGGTGGTGGGGTGATACTGCACCATCTCCATGTCCATCAACTGGGCGCCGGCATTATATGCCAGGGACATGCCGTCGCCGGTGACGATGAGGGCATTGGTGCTGGGCTCGAAGACCCGCCCTAAGCCGCCGGTGGCGAAAATGACGGTCTTGGCGCGGATGGCGTAAATCTGCCCGGTGCGAATCTCCAGGGCCATCACGCCGCAAACCTGGCCGTCCTCGATGATGAGGGAGGTTACGAACCATTCCTCGTAGCGGCGGACGCCGGACTTGATAAGCTGCTCAAACATTACGTGGAGCAGCGCCTGGCCGGTGAAGTCGCCGACAAAGAAGGTGCGAGCGCGACGCTGGCCGCCGAAGGCGCGGGTTCCCAGATAGCCTTCGTCGTCGCGGTTGAAGGTGACGCCGAAATGCTCCATGTCGATCAGAGCGCGGCCCGCAGAACGGCACATCACTTCGATGGCGTCCTGGTCGCCGAGGAAGTCGCTGCCCTTGACGGTGTCGTAGGCATGGTCTTCCCAATCGTCGCCGCGGTCGGTAAGGGCCGCGTTGATACCGCCCTGAGCCGCGTTGGAGTGGCTGCGGACGGGGTGGACTTTGCTGATAATCGCCGTGGTGGCGCCGTTGGCGCGGGCCGCGATGGCCGCCCGCATACCGGCAAGGCCGGCGCCAATTACCAGGACATCATGCTCCAGCATATTGCCCTTTTTCCTCCAGTTGTGACCTCGCTAAACCGCCGCATACTATACCACAAAAACGGAACGGCAGCGGCAGCGTTCGCAGCAAGTTGCGCTATTGAGGCGCGAGCGCTCCCGCCGCCAGAAAAAGGCCGGTGTGAGGGCATTGATAGCCATGTTGTAAATATCCCCGGAAGAGCGCCGGTTGTCGAGCAGATTAAAAGTACCCGTTACGAAACGGGCCACGGTTCTCAACAGTGGAACGCCCGGTTCAGGAGTTGGTGGCGTCAGCGCCAGATAAGTCTCCGGCAGAAAACTTCCGGTGGGCCGGCGCTATTCCTTGGCCAGCAAGGGCTGGGCCAACAGCAGGGCGGCGATGGTCTTGCCGTCGTGTATCTCGCCAGTCTGAATCATCGCCACTGCGTCGGCGAATGGGACGCGCACCACCTGGATGTTTTCGTCGTCGTCGGCTGACAGCTTAGAGGGCGTCAGGCCGGTGGCCAGGTAGGCGTGCATCCGCTCGGTGGCCCAGCCGGGAGCGACCCAGAAGCTGGCTAGGTGGCGCAGGTTGGCGGCAGTGTAGCCCACTTCTTCCTGCAACTCGCGCAGCACGGTATCCTCGGAGATCTCGCCGGCCTCCACGCCGCCTGCCGGAGCCTCCAGCAGCGACGACTCGGTGGGCTTCCGGTACTGACGCACCAGCAGCACGTTGCCGTCATCATCTACGGGAATCATGCAGACGGCGTCGGAGTGTTCCGCCACCTCACGGATGGTTCGCCGTCCGCTGGGCAGTTCCACGGTGTCAACGCGCACGCTGAAGATGCGCCCGTCGTAGGGCCGGGAGCTATCAATGGTGTTCTCGAACTGGATGGGCGCGGAATCGGTATCGGCCAAAGTTGGTATCTCCTACTGGCCCCGGATACTGAATCCGAGGCGGCGAGTGAGGGTGCCGAAGAAATAGGACGGAGGGTTGGCTCGCAAGAAGGTCGCTTTGAATGGGCTTTGAGACAAATCCACCCGGTCTCCGGGCTGGAGATCGTAGTCTTCATAGCCGTCCACGCTGAGGACGGCGGCTTGGTGGCCTTCCAGCTTCAAGGAGATTTCAGCCCCGGAGCGCAACACCAGCGCGGCGGTCAGGCCCATGTGGGCCGCCACTGTCTTGAGCACCAGCGCGTCGGACTCCGGGTCCAGGATGGGGCCGCCGACGGCGAGGTTGTAGCCGGTGCTGCCGGTGGCGGTGGACAGTATCAGTCCGTCGGCGCGGAAGGTGGAAATCTGCGCCTCATCGATGGCGCCGGCTATGGTTACTACGCGGGAAGCCGCGCCCCGGGCGACTACGAAGTCGTTGAGAGCGTGATACGGCCCCTGCTCTAGCGTGGAACCGGCCTGGGTGACTGTCGCCTGAAGCATATTCCGCTCGTCAACGCGGTAGTTGCCCTCAAGGTAGCTGGGCAACTTGGGCATGGCCTCGTCAACGGTCAGCTCGGTCATAAACCCCAGTCGGCCCATATTGATGCCGACCATCGGAATACCGGCCGGGGCGGCAAAGCGGGCGGCCCGCAGGATGGTGCCGTCTCCGCCCACGGTCACTACTAGGTCAGTCCCCTCGGCCCGTGGCGCCAGCGACTCCAGGTTCTCCGCCGGCGAGTACCAACTGCCCTCAGACAAGTTAAGCTCGTGGAGGATGGCCATGCTGAGGTCAAGCGCCTCGGGAATGCGGTTGTTGTAGATGATGCCTATGGTGTTCATTCGGTCCTAACCAGTCGCAGAGCGACGGTAGTGTAGCAGCTTCCGGCAGGCGCCAACTACGATTCCTTTTGACTGCCGCTTCCGCGGCGGGATCCAAACATACTTCGCGCAAAGCGCAAAAGCGGCCCGATCCCAGAGGTAGAGGCTCCACCGGCTGTTCCTTCCGGGATCAACCTGCTCACTTTCTCAACTGCTTTAGCCGCAGTGCCGGCAGCCTCTGCGACGCTTTTGGCGGCTTCACCTGCGGTACGGACGACGGTCGGCAAGTCTTCGGCCCCATCCTTCGCCTTTTCGGTAATAGACACTAGGTTGCGGGAAGTTTGGGCAACGTTGTTGGCAGTTTCCTCGGAAACGTTGGCAAAGTCCCCGGTTACCCGGCTCAGGTTATCGGTCGACTGGGAGGCATTGTGCATCGTTTCCAGCAATGGCCGGTATAGCTTGACTATGAGTACGATAACGGTCAGGCACAGCGCAGCAAAAGCGCCGGTGGCTACCATGATGAAAAAATCACGGATAACAGACACCGTATCAGGGTTCACGTCGTTTAGTTACTCCTCAGTATCAAGAATTATCATGCTTATCCCCGCATTCTTCCTCCTCAACCGACATCGCTCAGCTTTCCCACGGATTCACCACCTCGACGCCGCAGTCCTGGAAGCCGGTCCATCAATCCGTCGTCAATGCCGCTTATCGTAATGCTGCCCATCAGCGGGCCTCCCTGAACGTTGTCTCCCGATGATAACACGCCTATGCCGCCATCACGCGGACTCACGGGACGGTTACACCCCCAGCGCCCGCACGGCAGCGCCGGCGGCCTCCATCACGAAGCCGGGGGCCACGCCCAGGAACAGCAGAGCGGCGGCGGACAGGGCCATCGCGGCCCAGGGAGCCGGGCTGCGGGAAGCGGGCGCACCGGGCGCGGCCGACGGTTGCTGCAGGAACATTACCCGGATGATGCGCACGTAGTAGTAGGCCGATACCGCGCTGTTGACCACTCCCACTATCGCCAGCCACGCCAGCCCGCTGTCCACGGCGGCCGTGAACACGTACAGCTTGGCGATGAAGATGCCGGTGGGCGGCACCCCAATCAGGGCAATCAGCGCGAGGGCCAGTGTTATAGCCAGCGCGGGAGACCGGGAGACCAGACCGGCGTAGTCGCTGATGCGGTCGCTGCCCACCCGTTCGCCGATAGCGGCGATGGCGAAAAATGCGGTCAGGTTGGCTGCGGTGTAGGCCACCAGGTAGAACAATACGCTGTCGGGGCCAATGGAGGCGAAAACCGGCACGTCGGGAAGGCTATCCCCCGCCTGCACCCCAGCGGCCACGCCCACCAGCAGATACCCGGCATGAGCGATGGTGCTGTACCCGAACAGCCGCCGGATGTTGCTCTGGACCATTGCCACCATGTTTCCGATGGTCATGGACGCCGCAGCCAGGGCAGCCATCAGTATGGCCCAGTCCAGCGAAACGTCGAAGAACCCGGTGAACAGCACCCGGAACAGGATGGCGAAGCCGGCGGCCTTGCTGGCCACTGACAGGAAGGCGACGACGGGGGTGGGCGCTCCTTCATAGACGTCGGGCACCCACATCTGGAAGGGAGCGGCGGAAATCTTGAAGCCAAACCCCGCCACCATCAACACGATTCCCACCAGTAGCGCGTAGTTGCCAAAGGCGATGCTGCCCCCCGCGCGCCCGACTGCGTCGGAGATTTCCGAGAGTTGGGTGCTGCCGGTGAAGCCGAATACCAGCGCCATTCCGTATAGCATCAGCGCCGAGCTGATGGCGCTGATAATCAGGAACTTCACCCCGGCCTCGCTGGAGCGGCCGTTCATCAAGAAAGCCGCCAAGGCCGCCAGCGGCAGCGTGGTCAACTCCAGCGCGACGTAGATGGTTATCAACTCGGTGGCGGCGGCCAGCAGCATCATTCCGGTGGCCGAGAAGAGCAGCAGCCCGAAGTATTCGCCCTGGAACCGGGACATCAGCCGCACATATTCGGTGGACGCCAACACCACCAGCGCCGCCGCGCCAATCACCAGGAAATTGAAGAACAGGGCAAAACGGTCCACCGACAGGCTGCCCAGCAGAATACTGGGTTCCCCGCCGGATAAGGAGCCGGGGCCAGACTCGCCACGCACCAGGTTAGCGGCCTGCCCCAAGTCGTAGAACTGTATCAGGCTGAGGACGAACGGCCCGGCCAAGAACATGAAGGCCAGGTAGGGCAGAATCCCGCCGGCTCTACGGGGCAGAATCAGGTCCAAGATGATGATGAGGGTCGCCGCGCCGGCCATTGCCAGGTAGGGCGAAATAACGTAGAGGTCGTGGGCGTTCATTCTCGGCTAGCCGCCGTTGATGGCCCGAACCATTGGTTCGAGGGCCGAATCAAACATATCAGTGAGAATCGCCGGGTACACCCCCACGCCGATGATGCAAACCACCATCAGGGCCAGGGGCACGGCTTCCACCAAGGAGGCGTCGGTAAGGTCAGCGAACCGCTCCCGGCGCGGGCCGAAGAACGTGCGCTCCATCATCCAAAGGATGTATCCAGCGGCGAGCACGATGCCCAGCACCGCCAGCACCGTCGGCCAGTCGTAGGCGCGGAACGCGCCTAGGAACACCAGCAGCTCAGAGACGAACCCACTCAATCCCGGCAGGCCCAGCGACGCCAACCCGGCAATCAGCATCGCTACGGCCACGAAGGGCATCCGGCCTGCCAGCCCGCCGAGGTCGGGGATGTAGCGGGTATGCGCCTTTTCGTAGACCAGCCCCACGGCCAGGAACAGCAGCCCGGTTATGGTGCCGTGGGTGAACAACTGCATCGCCGCGCCGCTCAGACCAGTTATCGAGAGGCTGCCGCCGGCCACGCCCACCGAGCCGATGCCCAACATCACCAGACCCATGTGGCTGACGCTGGAATAGGCGATGAGCCGTTTCAGGTCGGTCTGACGCATGGTAACCACTGCCCCGTATAGGACGCTGATCACGCCGAGGGCCACCAGCACCCAAGCGAATTCCCACGACTGGCCAGGGAACAGCCCGACGTTGATGCGCAATAACCCATAGCCGCCCATTTTAAGCAGCACCCCGGCCAGCATCACACTGGCGGCGGTCGGCGCATCGGTGTGGGCGTCGGGGAGCCAGGTATGCAGCGGCCAGGTGGGCAGCTTTACCGCAAAGGCCACGAAGAACAGCCAGAACAGCCAGGCCAGCGGCAACAGCGTGGCCGCCGAGGCCAGAGCCGCCCCTGGCCCGGACAGTTCGATGATGTTGAAGGTGCCGACGCCGGGCGTGAGGAACACTGCAACGATACCCACCAGCATGAACGCACTGCCCAAGATGGTGAATATCAGGAATTTCATCGCCGAGTATTCTTTGCGTCCAGTGCCCCAGATGGAGATGAGCATATACATCGGCACCAGCTCCAACTCCCAGAACAGGAAGAAAAGCAGCAGGTCCAGGGAGGTGAATACCCCCATGACCGCCGATTGCAGCAGCAAAAGCCAGAAGAAGTATTCCTTCACCCGCAGGTTGATGTGCCATGACGCAAGCACGGCGCACAGTCCCAGCAGCCCGGTCAGCGCCACCAGCGGCGCCGACAGCCCGTCAACCGCCAACAGGTAGGATGCCTTCAGGCCAACATCCGGGATCCAGGAGAACTGGTCAACGAACTGGAAGCTGGCGGCGCCCTCGCTCCGGTCGAACAAGGAAAAAACCAGCAGCGCCAGCACCAAATCGGCCACCACGACGGCTACGGCCGCGCCGCGAATGACCCGGTCTCCCCGCAGCAACAACATCAAAACCGCCCCTGCCGCCGGCAGGAACACGGTTGCGGTCAGTAGTCCGTTGAACTCAGACGCCATTTGAATATGCTACCCGTTCCACGTCGTTAGGCCCCGTTCAGGAGGCCAGCATAAAGCCAAGAATGATGAGCAGCGAGCCCAGAGCCACGGCGGTAGCGTAGGCCTGCACCTGCCCGGTCTGAAGCCGCGCCACAGCGGAGCCGACATTGCGGAAAAACCAGCCTACCAGGTCAACAGCCCCGTCCACTATCCGGCGGTCCATCCAGTTCGCGGCTCCGGCGAATACCTGGTAGAAGCTCCGCCGGACGATAATACCCTCGTACAGCGCGTCCACGTAGTATTTCTGCGACAACAGAGTATGAATCGGCCCCAGGAGTTGCAGAGGTTCGCGCGTTTTATCGCGGCGCAAGCCGTATACCGCGAGCCCCGCGACGGCTCCGCCCACGGCGGCGGCGGTGGAGATTCCGGCCATGGGCCAACTGAACTCAGGCAAATCGGCATGGCCTTCGCCTCCGGTGGCGGCCAGCAGTCCATCGGACACGAAACCGGTCACCCAATGCACCGGAACGCCCAAGAAGCTAATCCACTGCGGATTTACCACAAATCCCACGACTACCGCGCCCACGCCCAACACGGCCATCGGGGCCACCATCACGAGTGGCGACTCGGCCAGATGCACGCCGCCGTGGCGCTCATCGTCGTGACCATCGCCGTTCGGGGCGTTCGGGGCGAGGGCGATTGGCTGGGAGGCTTCACCGTGCCCTTCGGGTTGCAAGCCCGCGTTTTCTTGGTCTGTGCCTCCCCGGAATTCGCCGTAGAAGGTGAGCATGACCATGCGCACGGTGTAGAAGGCCGTCAGCGCCACGCCCGCAATCAGGGCAGCGAAAACGGCGCGGTTTATCCAGGCGGCGAAGTGGCTGTTTCCGTCAAAGGCGGCCAGAAGAATCTCGTCCTTGCTCCAGAAACCTGCCAGTGGAATGATTCCAATAAGGCTAAGCCCGGCGATGACCACCAGCAGGTAGGTAGCGGGCATATAGCGGCCCAGCCCGCCCATGTAGCGCATATCGAAGGTGCCGCTGGCATGGTTGACGCTGCCCGCCCCAAGGAACAGCAGCGCCTTGAACACTGCGTGGGTCACTAGGTGGAAGATGGCCGGGGCATAGGCTCCCAAGCCTAATGCGGCCATCATGTAGCCCAACTGGCTGACCGTAGAATAGGCCATCACCCGCTTTATGTCGTTCATCACCAGGCCCATGGTGGCGGCCATCAACGCGGTGAACGCGCCAACCAGGGCCACTACGGCCATGGCGGTGTCCGACTGCTGGAACACCGGGAAGAAGCGGGCCACCAGGAACACGCCAGCCGCCACCATGGTGGCGGCATGAATCAGGGCGCTTACCGGCGTCGGGCCTTCCATGGCGTCGGGCAGCCAGACGTGCAAGGGGAACTGGCCGGACTTGCCGGCGGCTCCGGCGAATATGCCCAGCGCCATCCAGGTCAGCGCCGCCCCGGCCAGCACCGCGCCGCCGGCGGCCAACGGCTGCGCCGCCTGCCAGATGTCGGGAATGTGGAAGGCGTTCAGCCCTGCCGCGGCAAAGGCGTCGGCCTTGAGGAACAAGTACAGAATCGCTATCAGGAAGCCCACGTCGCCGATGCGGGTTACGATGAAAGCCTTCTTGGCCGCCGCCGCCGCCGCAGGCCGTTCGTGCCAGAATCCGATGAGCAGATATGATGACACGCCCACCAGTTCCCAAAAGGCATACAACTGAACGATGTTGCTGGAAAGTGTCAGCCCCAGCATCGAAGCGGTGAACAGGGACATATAGGCGAAGTACCGGGCGAACCCAGGGTCGCCCTGCATATAGCCCACGGAGTAAATCTGAATGAGCAGGCTGATGGATGTCACAACCACCAGCATAACGGCGGTGAGAGGGTCCACCAGCAGCCCCATCTCGATGGTCGCGCCGCCGAAGGACAGCCATTCCCAAGTCTGAAATACCGCGGTATGGCCGAGTATGACCGAGCGCAGCGTCAGGATAGCGAGGACGGTGGCGGCGGCCAGGGCGCCGATGGTGCTCAGGGCAGCCAGAATCGGCCAGCGATTCAGGAACGGCCGGATGACTAGGGCAATCAGGACAAAGGAGCCCAGGGGGAGCAGAAATATCGCCCATACGGCGGCTTCAGTAACCATCGAACATCTACAGCTTCCTCAGAATCTCCTCGGCAACGTGCTCACGCCCCTTGGGAACGTAGATGTTGAAGGGAACCCGCTCGCTCCAGTCCAGAATGTCGCCTTCCGGCAGGATACGGGCAGGCAGGCCCTCGCCTTCGAGAACTTCCTTCCACATCTCCGCCAGCATCAGGTTGGACGCTTTTCTGAACTCTACCCACAAAACCGGTCCGCCCTAGTTTCTCATTTGGGTGGCCTCGGTGAGGTCCACCGATTCATTGGTGCGGTACATGGCGAACACGATGCCTAGTCCGAGGGCGATCTCAGCCGCCGCGACCGTTATGACAAACACCGCGAACACCTGCCCGGTAAGCGCGGTGGAGATGTCTTCCTGCAAACCCACCGGGGCGATGTATTTCGCCATCGCCACCAGAGTGACGTTAACCGCGTTGAACATCAGCTCAATGGACATCAGCACGGCCAGCACGTTGCGCCGTGCCAGCGACCCGTACAGCCCGATGCAGAATAGCACAGCCGCAACGATGAGGAATGCTTCAAAAGACATGATCGGCTAGTCCGCGTCCGAACCGGAAACGCCGGGGTTGGATTCGCCAGGCCCGGCGCGGGGGCGCACCAGCGCGAGCGCGCCGATGAGCGACGCCAAGAGCAGCACGGACACGGCCTCGAAGGGCAGCACGAACTTGCCGGTGAGCAGGTCGGCCAGTCCTGCGCTCTGTGCCGCTTCCTGCTCCGCGGCTCCGGTAACGCCCGCTTCCTCCAGCGCTTCGGTCGGGATGGCGGAAACGGATGAGGTCTGCACCAGGTCAACGCTCTGCCGGTCATCATCGGGCAGGACATTCCATTGAGTGTCGATGGCGACGACCACCAGCGCCGCCAGCAACAGCCCGGCGAAGACCGCGGCGGGCACTTGCAGGCTGTTGGGCGGGTTGCCCCGCTGTACGTCGCGGGTCAGCATGACTGCGAAGATAATCAGCACGGCGATAGCCCCGGCATAGATCAGGACCTGCACCACGGCCAGGAATTCGGCGCTGAGCAAGACGAAGTAGCCGCTCACAGCGATGAACACCGCAACCAGCAGTAGAGCAGCGCGAAACAGGTCGCGACTCAGCACGACTCCCAGCGCCGAACCGACGGCCACCACAGTGAGCAGCCAGAATACGACATCCTGGAACAGCATTTCAGGCAGCGTCTCCGGGGTTTTCGTCCTTTTCATCCAAGGAATCGGGTGTTGGGCGCGAAGCGATACGCATACCCGCCTTTTCCCGCTGGTGCCATTGCCAAGACTCCCGGCCCACTTGCTGCCAGTCCAGAGGACGGCCAGCCTGGGGGTCGTACTCCTGCGCTTCCAGTTGGGGCCGGAAGAAGGTGCTGGGACGCTTGTCGGCCTGTCTAAGTTCGTCGATGGTTATGACCATATCTTTACGCGAGTAACGGCTCTGCTCGAAACCGCTGCCCATGAACAGCGCGTCGTAGGGGCAGGCCTCGACGCACAGGCCGCAGAACATACAGCGGTTGATGGCGATGTCAAACACTTCCAGCCGGTATTTGTCGCCCTCAGCCGGGGCGGTCTCGCTGGGGCTGGTCACGATTTTGATGATTCCCAGCGGGCAATACTTGGCGCAGGAAGCGCAGCCGGTGCACCGTTCCTCGTACCAGACGAATTCCTCTCCCCGGAATCGCGGGTGCTGCTTGAGCCGCTCCTCGGGGTACTGAACGGTGAAGGGTTTCTTGGTCAGGTTCTTGAGAGTCACCAGCAGCCCTTTGGCCATCGCCAACCCGTACATCGCTAATCCCCCTCCACGATGGTTACGCCCGGCGGTAACGTCGGCGCGCGGCCTGGCGTTACCGGCCGCACCTTCTCGCGCACCAGGCTGCCAAAGACGAATATGCAGGCCACCATTACCGCCAGGTTGATGCCGGTCATAATCCCTAGGTCGCCGCGGGTCAGCGCTCCCTCGGCGTCGCGAAGGAAGTAGACCTCCAGCGAGGTGGCGATCAGGTTGATGAGGCTGGCGGGCAACAGAAATTTCCAGGCCAGCGTCAGCAGTTGGTCAATGCGCAGGCGGGGGAAAGTGGCGCGCACCCAGATGAACACCGAAGCCACCGCCATCACCTTGAGCAGGAACCACAGCCACCCCAGCCATTGGGCTACCGGGCCTTCCCAGCCGCTGAGAAACAGAGTGGTAATGACGGCGGACGCCGCCATCACACCGCCGAACTCGGCGGCCTGAATCAGGGCGAACTTTATCCCGCTGTATTCGGTGTGATACCCGGCAATGAGTTCCGATTCGGCCTCCGCCATGTCGAAGGGAGTGCGGTTCAACTCAGCGGTGGTCCCGGCCACGAACACGAAGAAGGCCAGCGGCTGCACAATGATGAAGGGCAGCGTCTGGGCCGATACCACGTCGGCCAGCGACATAGAGCCAGCCACCATGACCACGCCCAGCAGCGACACTACCACCGGCACTTCGTAGCTTATGAGCACCGCTACGCCGCGGGCCGCGCCGAACAGGGCAAAGCGGTTGTTGGACGACCATCCCGCCATGAAGATTGCGATGGAAGTCACCGATGTCACAGCCAGGATATAGAGGACGCCGACGTTCAGGTTGGCCAAAGCCGTGTCCTTGGCAAAAGGCACCACGGCCATCAGCAGCAGCACCGGCGCCATCATGACGACCGGAACGGCCAAGAAAACCAAACGGTCGGCAGTGCCCGGAGTCAGGTCTTCCTTGAACAGCAGCTTGATCAGGTCGGCGATGGGCTGCAACATACCAAAGGGGCCCCAGCGGTTGGGGCCGAGGCGGTTCTGGAACTTGCCGATAAGCCGCCGCTCCAGCCAAGAGAACACCGCCGCCCCGATCAGCACTGCGTTGACCAGCATAAGGATAATGACAAACCCGGCCACGAACCAAGAAAGCCAACAGGGCAAGAACTGCCCAACGAAGTTGTAAACTTCGCGGAACAGCGCCGTGTCATAGAGAATGTTGTCGGGCCCTAGCCGGCACCCAATATCAGACGGGTTCAACGGTCGACTTCACCCATGTTGATGTCGATGCTTCCCAGAGTAACTATCATGTCGGCCAGCTTCCAGCCCACCAGCAGGTACTCGGTGACCGTCAGGTTGAGCAGGGACGGCGACCGTATCTTGCAGCGATAGGGGCTGATGCCGCCGTCGCTGATTAGATAGAAGGCCAGCTCGCCTTTGGACGCTTCGACGCGGCCATAGGCTTCGGCGCCCGGTTCGGGGCGGAGGACCAGCGGAACCTCGGCCCGAACCGGCCCCGGCTCAATCTGGGACACGCACTGCCGGACGATGCGCACGCTCTGCTTGATTTCCTGCATTCTCACCCAGAAACGGTCGTAGTTGTCGCCCGCGCTGGCGGTGGGAACGTCGAACTCCACTAGGTCGTAGGCGTCATAAGGCTCTATTTTGCGCCAGTCCCATTCCAGCCCGCTGGCGCGCAGCACTGGGCCGCTGACCGAGCAGTTGATCGCCACTTCCAGGGGCAGATGGCTGACTCCCCGGGTTCGCACCATGACGATTTCGTTTTCTAGGATAAGCTGCTCCAGTTCCTTGAACTCCTCCTCGAAGTCCTGGAGGAACTGCTCCAGCGCTGGCCAGAATTCGGGGGGCGCGTCGAAGAAGACTCCACCGGGGCGCATATAGCTGACGGTGATGCGCGCCCCGCAGAGCATCTCGAACAGGTCGAGGATACGCTCGCGGGAGCGGAAGCAGTACATCAGCGGGGTGCCCAGAGCGCCCAAGTCCTGAATTATGAAGCCGATGCCCATCAGGTGAGCCGCGATGCGCTGCAACTCGGCGGACAGCGTCCGCAGGTACTTCCCCCGCAGCGGCACTTCCGCGCCCAACAGCTTCTCCACTGCCAAGCAGTAGGCCTGGTTGTTAATCATGGAGGAAACGTAGTCGAGCCGGTCGGTGAGTGTCACAATCTGAGTGTAGTTGCGTTCCTCGGCCAGCTTCTCCGTCCCCCGGTGCAGGTAGCCGAAAACCGGCTCGACCTGGAGGATTTCCTCGCCGTCGAAAGTGACGCGCAACCGGAACACCCCGTGGGTGCTGGGGTGCTGCGGGCCGATGTTGACCGTCATCGGCTCAGTGCGGATGGTCATCCCAGAAAGTCCTTGCGCAGCGGATGACCCTGGAAACCCTCCCAGAGCATGATGCGCTTCATGTTGGGGTGCCCGTCAAAGCGGATGCCCATCAGATCCCAGATTTCCCGCTCCTGAAAGTCGGCCCCCCGCCAGAGGTGGTAAACCGATGGGGCTGACAGGTCTTCCCGGCCCGGCAGCCTGGCCTTGACCGTAGCCTTGTGGCCCTTGCGGAAGGAGGTCAGGTGATAGACCAACTCGAAGTGGCCGATGTAGTCAATGGCGGAGATGGCGTTGAGATACTGGAAATCCAGTTCGCCGTCCTTCTGGAGATACGCCGCCACATCGGCGACGAAGGGCGGCCTGACCCACAGGGTATCGTCGTTCCAGTCATCCACGGAACCTGGTACGGCTTCGTCCACGCGCTGCGCCAAATCAGAGCCGGTGAGTTGGGTCAATGCCATTACTGCTCTCCGGCAGGGGCGGCCTTGGGGTTGTCGCTCAGCAGGGAGCGCAGGGAACCGGAGGGCAGGTTGCGGTGGCGCTTGATTTTCTCGTGCAGCTCCATGATGCCATAGAGCAGCGCGTCGGGCCGGGGCGGGCAACCCGGAACATAAACGTCCACCGGTATGATGTGGTCCACTCCGGGCACCACGCTGTAGGAGCCGTAGTAGGGGCCGCCGCTGGTGGCGCAGACGCCCATGGATATGACCCACTTGGGGTCGGCCATCTGGTCGTATATGCGGCGGATGGGCGGAGCCATCTTCCAAGTGACCGTGCCGGCGATGATGAGCAGATCGGCCTGGCGAGGAGAGGCGCGGAAGGCTTCCATGCCGAAGCGGGCAATGTCGAACCGCCCCATGCTGCTGGCGATCATCTCGAAGGCGCAGCAGGCCAGCCCGAAGGTGACCGGCCAGGCCGACGACTTCCGCCCCCAGTTCACCAGCGCGTCAATGGAGGTGACCATCAGATTGCTCTTCAGGTCGTCGGGGACTTCGATGAGCGGCTCGGCCAGGGGCTCCGGCGAATTGTCCTTCAACTCCTGGATACCCCGGCCTTCGTTACGGTCCAACTCCCAAGTGCGGGACTGGAGGGACTCCCCGCCTTGCATCGGTTGCATCATCTGTGGCCGCCTATCCCCATTCCAGGTCGTTTTTGCGCCAGGCATACGCCCAGCCGACCAGCAGAATCCCCACGAAAACCGCCATTTCTATGAGCGCGAAAAGCTCCAGCCGGAGGAACTTGGTGGCCCAGGGATACAGGAAAATCACCTCGACGTCGAATATGACGAAGAGGATGGCGAACATATAGTAGCGAAAGTTGAACAGGTCCCACTTGCCGCCGATGGCCTCCATCCCGCATTCGTAGGTCTCGGCCTTGACCGCGCTGGGCGTTCGCGGGCGGATGCCAATACGCGAAGCCATCCACGACATGACCAGCATACTGACCGGCACGGCCACGGCCACGGCACAGAAGATGGCGATCAGCCCATACTGCCTGAAGTAGTCGTCAAGAAACATCGGTGGAATTATATCAGAAAGTAGGCGGTTATCCGCGCTTACTTTCAGGCGTAACGCCGGGCAATCTCCCAAAATTCCTTCTCCGTTTGGGGAGAGGATTAGGGGCAGGGGGAAGGCAAGCCAAAGATGGCAGCCATCTTAGAGGACGAGGCCCCTCTACGCCCCAGCGCAGCGGCTGGTAAGATAAACGCTAGGAATCCATCCCGTAAAGAGGACATGATTTGACCGACACGAATCAGGATATAGGCCGAGGGCCGCTGACGGGGCTGCGGGTGCTGGATCTGTCAATGATTGTGGCCGGGGGGACCGCCAGCAGTCTGCTGGCCGACTTCGGCGCTGAAGTGGTGAAGGTGGAGCGCCCCGGCGGGGGCGACCCGCTGCGTAACTGGGGGCCGTTCGCCAACGGCGTCTCACTGTGGTGGAAGGTCCACTCCAGAAACAAGAAATCCGTAACCCTCAATCTGGGCAGCGCCGAGGGGCAGGGCATCCTCAAAGACCTGGCCGCCCGCGCCGACGTGCTAATTGAGGGGTTCCGCCCCGGCGTTATGGAGCGCTGGGGATTGGGGCCGGAAGAATTGCAGCAGGTAAACCCAGGCCTCGTGATGCTGCGCTACTCGGGCTTCGGGCAGACCGGCCCATACAAAGACCGCCCCGGCTTTGGCACCATCGCCGAGTGCATGAGCGGCTACGTGGGCATGACCGGATTCCAGGACACGCCGCCGGTGCTGCCGCCGGTGCCGCTGGCCGACGAGGTGGCCGGCGTCTTCGGCGCAATGGCCGGGATGATGGCCCTCTACCACCGCGACGCCGGCAGCGGCGTGAGGGGCAAGGGGCAGGTGGTGGACGTGTCGCTGTTCGAGCCGCTATTCCGCCTCTGCATCCCGCACGTCACAATGTTCGACCTGCTGGGCATCAACCGGGAGCGGGTGGGCAACGACTTCCCTGACGCCGCTCCCCGCAGCCTGTATCGCACAGGTGATGACCAATGGCTGGGCCTGTCGGCCACCTCGCAAAACACCTTCGAGAGCCTGGCCCGCGCCATGAATATGCCGGAACTGGCAGACCGCCCCGCATTTGCCGACAACGCGGCCCGGCTGGACAATCGCCAGGAGCTTAACGACGAGCTGGACGCTTGGCTGTCGGAGCGCACACTGGACGAGACGCTGGACCAGCTTATCCCGTCGGGCGGCGTGGTCGGGCCAGTCTACAACGCCGCCCAAATCGTCGAAGACCCCCACTATCAAGCCCGGGAGGACATCATCGAAATCGACGACCCGGAACTGGGCCACACCCGGATGCTGGGCATAGTTCCCAAGTTCAGCGACACCCCCGGCGCGGTGGAACACGCCGGCCCCACCGTAGGCCAGCACAACGCCGCCATCTACGGCGCCTGGCTGGGATTGAGCGAGGTGGAACTGGCCGGGCTGTTAGAACGAGGGGTTATATGACCGACTCCGCGCTTGTACCAGAACCGGCCCTGCTGGTCGCCACCGGCAACCCCGGCAAGCTGCGGGAATACGCCGGGCTGCTGCGCGACGCGCCCTTTAGCCTGGTTTCGCTGAAGGACGTGGGCATCAGCCACGAAGTTGAGGAAACTGGCGAGACATTTGCCGAAAACGCCTGGCTCAAGGCGTCGGAATACGCCACGCTCAGCGGTATGCTGACCCTGGCAGACGATTCCGGGCTGGAGGTGGATGCCCTCGGAGGCGATCCGGGGGTGCACTCGGCCCGATACGGCGGCGAGGCCTGCCGCACCGACGCCGACCGAGTGGCCCTGTTGCTGCGAAATCTGGAGGGCGTGCCGTGGTCAAGGAGGACCGCCCGCTTCCGCTGCGTCATCAACGTCGTCCGGCCCGCGCCGGACAGACAACCGGAACTGGTGGTATCGGTAGTTGGGGCCGTGGCTGGGATGATACAATACAGCCCGGAGGGAGATGACGGCTTCGGCTATGACCCAGTATTCTACCTCCCCTCTTTCGACCGGACGGTGGCCCAGTTGACGCTGGAAGACAAGAACCGTATCAGCCACCGGGGTTCGGCCGTGGCCCGCGCAATTAGCGCCCTATCCCGGCTTCCCTCCGAATCCTTCTAAATCTGTCCTCGCATTTGGCTCAAACGCTTATGTCCATTAACGTAGTTGACACGTTCGGCAGGTCGATGCGAGACCTGCGCATTTCGGTAACTGACCGCTGCAACTTTCGCTGCCCCTACTGTATGCCTGCCGAAATTTACGGCGAGGCCTACGAATTTCTGCCGCGTGAGGAAATCCTGACCTTCGAGGAAATCGCGCGACTGACCGGGCTGTTCGCCGAGTTCGGGGTGAGCAAAGCGCGCATCACCGGCGGGGAGCCGCTGCTGCGGACCGACCTGCCGCAGTTGATAGGCCAAATCGCCGCCATCGAAGGCATCAGCGACGTCACCCTTACCACTAACGGCTACCTGCTGGCCCAACAGGCCCAAGAACTGAAGGACGCCGGCCTGCACCGCATAACCGTCAGCCTTGACAGTGTTGATGATGACGTTTTCAAGCGGATGAACGGGCGGGGTTTCGGCACCCGCCGCGTGTTACACGCCATCCAACGCGCCGCCGAGGTTGGTCTGACCCCCATCAAGATAAACGCCGTGGTGCAGCGGGGCGTCAACGACCACACCGTCGTAGACTTGGCCCGCCACTTCAAAGGCACCGGCCACATCGTCCGGTTCATCGAGTACATGGACGTGGGCAACCGCAACGGCTGGAAGCTGGACGAAGTGGTGTCCGCCGACGAAATCATCGCCAGCATAGACGCCGAGATGCCGCTGGAACCGGCCCCGGGCAACTACTCCGGCGAGGTGGCCGAGCGTTATCTGTACCGGGACGGCAGCGGCGAAATCGGCGTGATCGCCTCCGTAACCCGGCCCTTCTGCGGCGCCTGCACTCGCCTTCGCCTGTCCACGGACGGCCAGGTATTCACCTGCCTGTTCGCCACCCGCGGCACAAGCCTCCGCGACCCGATGCGGCAGGGCGCCACCGACGGCGAACTGCGCCAAATCATCGCCAGCACCTGGACCCGCCGCGCCGACCGCTACTCCGAGGAACGCGCCGCCACCACGCCGGATATGCCCCGCCCAGCCAAAGTAGAGATGTATCAGATTGGGGGATAGCGGCGGAGCAGGACGACGGCAACCGGCATGATACTCAGGGGCCCGGAAGGTCAGCTCATACGCCTAACCGAGCCGCAGTTACGCCACATCCATGAGAGACACTCCGAAATGTCTGGAATGGAATGGGCCATCGGTGAAACCCTAGGAGCACCCGACGCTGAATTGCCTTCCGCCAGAGACCCGGACAGCGTGGTTGAGTATTACAAGTGGTTCTCTGATACTATCAAAGGTGATAAATACGTCAAAGTCGTCGTAAAATTCGGCCCGGATGACGCCTTTGTGCTGACAGCCCATTTCAGCAGGCGCATCCCTCGCAGAGGTAATTGATGGATCCCAAGCGAGTCAATATCTGGTACGACCCAAAAGGCGATTTCCTGGAAGTCATGTGGGCGCAAGCTGCCGGTGCGTTTGTTGACACCGTGGACGGACACGCCGACGTCAAAATTGACGACGACGGCAATCTCCTGGGATTTCATATCTTTGGGGTAAGCAAGATTACCCAGCCGCTATGCGTAACCTTTGACACCGACAACCCGGATGTAGAGCAATGCCAATGCCGGAAAGCTCCGACTCAACCCTCAGACACATAATCATCCACACCGACGGCTCCTGCTTGGGCAACCCAGGGCCGGGCGGCTACGGTGCAATACTGGAGTACCGGGGACAGGACAAGGAGCTTTCGGGCGGGTTCCGGCGGACGACCAACAACCGCATGGAAATCCTGGCAGTCATCGTCGGACTGGAAGCGTTGACCGGGCGTTGCTCTGTGACGGTGTACAGCGATTCCAGGTACGTCGTGGACTCTATCGAGAAAGGCTGGGCCAGAAAGTGGAAGGCCAACGGCTGGATGCGTAACAAGCGTGAGCGGGCCGTCAACCCAGACCTGTGGGAGCGCCTGCTAACCGCGCTTGAACGGCACGAGGTCGAATTCAGGTGGGTGCGTGGTCACGCAGGCAACACGGGCAACATCCGCGCCGACAAGCTGGCCGTTGCCGCCGCCAATGGCTCCAGCCTGCCCCAGGACGAGGGATTCGAGAATCCACGGAAGGGACTGCTATGACAATTTCATCGGAACAGCAACACCTGTCCCATATTGACGAACAGGGCCGGGCGAAGATGGTGGACGTCGGCGAAAAGGACGTCACCAGCCGCGAAGCAACGGCGCGCGGCTACGTGTCCATCCAGCCTGAGACCGCTCGACTGATCCGCGAGGGGCTGATGAAAAAGGGCGATGTCCTGACCGTCGCCCAGATAGCGGGCATTATGGGGGCCAAGAAGACCTCGGAACTGATCCCCCTCTGCCATCCCCTGCCGCTGGACAAAGTAAACGTCGACCTGGAACTGGACGAAGAGCGCAGCCGCATCAACGTAACCGCCACCGCCCGCACCACCGCCCGCACCGGCGTCGAGATGGAGGCCCTCACCGCTGTATCGGTGGCCGCGCTGACGCTCTACGATATGTGCAAGGCCGTTGACCGGGGAATAAGCATCGAGGGCGTCCGCCTGATCCGCAAGCGCGGCGGTCGCAGCGGCGACATTGACCTAGAAGATTCGGGATCGGAGGACTGAATCCGGCTGCAGAGGAATGGGAGCGATAAAGCTAACCATCGAAGTCGGCGACACTGAGGGAGAGCGACTCGAGCCGATAGATGTCCTCGCCGGTGGCCGAGCCACCTCCACGCAACTTCCCAGCAGCCTGTTACGGCGCTTGGGCGTTTCGGTTCAGCGGGAGGTTCAGACAAGCGGCCCGACGGGAGCATAACCACCGAACAAGTTGGAGAAGCGATGATTCGTCTGGAAGGCAAATCGTTTATCACGCCGGTAATGTTCAGCGAGGAAAACGAAACGCCAGTGGTAGGAATTGTGGCTCTTGGCACAGCTCTGCTCGCGGTAGGCTCTGTTAGCGGCGAACTCGTCCCCACCTATGAGCGGAGAAAGGCCGCCCCATCCCAGCCACCAGTCTAGCGACGGCGCGACAACTCCCGGCCCATCAGTCGCAGGGCGGCGGCGGCGAAGTGAATGTAGTCCTCGGCGGGCAGGTCCAGCGGCTTGTATTTCTCCACCTGGTCAACGTCGGCTGGGCCGGACGGGCCAGGGATCACCTCCAGCTCCAGTTCGCAGATTTCCCCGTCGGGCAGCACGACGACACACCCCCACTTGGCGTCGGAGTCCGGCGGAGGCTCCAGTTCGATTGCCTGCACCGAAATCATGCCCAAGAACGACGGGAATGGGCGCAGTTGACCAGACAACTCGGCCATTGCCTCGCGGAGTTGCGCGGCGGTCTGGTCCAGCAGTTCGCTGGGGGAGCGGTTTGTAGCAGCCATCGCGGGCCATTTTAGCCGCCACCGGCGCCGGTAGGCAATTGACAGCGGCAACGGCACAAAGCTAACATTGATGAACCGGGTTGCATCCTGGCGGCTGGCCGGATGGCTCCTCGGTGGCAACGTAGCTCAGCGGCAGAGCGGGCGCTTCATAAGCGCTAGGTCACTGGTTCGAGCCCAGTCGTTGCCACCATTTTCTTGAGCCCTGTTTTGTGCGCCATGGCCCCTCATTTGGACAAGGCCCATTTTTGAGAAGGCGCTGTTAGAACTGGGCGGTGTCCCATCGGCCATACGGATCGTAGACAGAATACCTCACCAAGAATTGGCCTCAGTACCGCCCGACACTGCGGAACCCTTCAGCCTAGGAACTTACTCTTTTCCTGAAATTTAAGTCTGGCTTTGCCAGAGGCCAATGTCGCTATAAGTTCGTCTTCAGAGGCCATCACTCGAGGCAACCTTTTCTACTTCGAGCTGGACGCGGTGTCCGGTATGAACTCCGCAAGGATTGCGGACAGACGAACCCGAAGCTCTGCCTCCGTAACCCGTTCAGATGCCACATGCAAGCCCCGAAATTTTCTAATGCGATAGCCCTGCAGGCGCCCCTAAACCTCCGGCAGCCTGTAGGCCCGCGCCGCCGTGTTGTGGAATAGGTCGGCCTGCTCCGTCACCGAGAAGTCGCGGGTCAGGCGCTTGAAGGCGTTCCAGCAGACGGTGTAAGAGCAAGACTGCTTGTCCACCGGGAAGTTGCTCTCGAACATACAGCGGTCTGCGCCGAACTTCTCGATACAATAGAGATAGTAGGGCGCGCCCGAAGCGGCAATCTCCCGCGATCCCGGCGGGAAGGGCCGCTGGTGCCAATCGAAGCCGCTGATGGGATTGCCCAGCCCGCCCACCTTGACCACAACGTTGGGACATTCGGCCACCGCGTCAATGCCCTGGCGCCACTCCGGCATCAGTTCTTCGCGCCGCCCGGCGTAGGGGCCGATGCCCAAGGGACGTCCTACGTGGTTCAGGATGATGGTCAGGTCGGGGAAGACGCGGGCCATGTCAGCCAGTTCCGCCAACTGTGGATGGTAGACGATGGCGTCGAAAGACAGGCCCATCCGTTGCAAGCAGGCCAGACCCCGGCGAAAATTAGCGTCGGACAGCATTCCGGCGGAGTTGGCGCGGGCCGTGTTAATCTCCGGGCTGGCGTCCCATGCGGCGGTGCAGCGTATCCCCCGGAAGCGGCCCTTGCCGGCCTCGGCGAGGGCTTCCAGCACCGGGGACACGGCGTCGCCCAGCATCAGGTCGGCGTTGCCCACGATTCCGGCGGCCACTCCCGTCGCGCCGCCCGTTGCGGCATTGGCGGCGGCGATGCCTTCGACAAACTCAACCTCTCCCACCGACCGCAGTTCCGGCGGCCCACCGGCGCGGTACATCGAGTGGCACTCGACGAACACGGTCTGGTTCACCCGGTGGCCGGAGCCGGTATCGCCCAGCAGTTGCTCCAGCAGATAGGTGTCGCCGGGGCGTTCCCAAAAGTGATGATGCGGGTCGAGGATGGGCATTTCCGGCTCGATGGCCTCTTCCTCGGTCAAGGCCAGCCACGTATCCAGCGGCGTCGTCATCTTTAATCTCCTGCGGCCTGCATCCCCTCCCACAATTCGGGTCCCTATCCCAGAGAAAGAGGTTAGGGGAAAGGCGTATATCCAGCATAAGGCTACCGGAAATCCTGGCAATGCTCAAACGCCGACGGGCTGAACTATGTATAATCGCCCTGCCGCGCAATGCGGCATACCCGAATCCGACTCGAAGGAGCCATTATGTCCACACCTACTATGGCACAAGTTCAGGCCGCAATGGTGGCGATGATAAACAAGGCATCGGAAACCCCCAACGAGCCGGTGGCCATGGCCGTTGTCGATAGCGCGGGCAACCTGCTGGCCTACCTGACCATGGACAACCTGCGCATTTTCAGCCGCCGCCACGCCATCCGCAAGGCCTACACCTCGGCCATGATGGGCCTGAACTCCGGCGAGAACGCCCAGCGCCTGCACAGCCAGGGCCGCAGCATCGCCGAGCAGGGCGACCCCATGATGACCCACGGCACGGGCGGGCTGGTGATTATGCAGGACGGCGTGATTCTGGGCGGCATCGGCGTCGGCGGCTACCCCAGCGGCCAAGCCGACGAAGACCTGTCCCGCGTCGGCCTCGACGCAATGGGAATCTAACAGCGCCCTCTCGCCGTATAGCGCTCATCAAATCCTCTCCAAAGGGGAGAGAACATATTCGGGAGAACGCCCATGCGAATTGGAGTTTTCGTCGGCGCGTCTGTCGCCGACCTAATGACCCTTGATGGCCTGTTGGCCCGCATCAAACAGGCCGAGGACGACGGTTTCGACAGCTTCTGGATCCCCCACATCTCCGCCCGGGGCTACGATGCGCTGACCGCCCTGGCCCTGGCCGGGATGCAGACCAGCCGCATTGAGTTGGGCGTGGGAGTCGTGCCCACCTATCCGCGCCACCCGGCAGCGCTGGCCCAGCAGGCCCTGACCACCGCCACGGCAACGAACGGGCGGTTCATTCTCGGCATCGGGCCGTCGCACCGGCCCGGCATTGAGGATGGCTTCGGCCTGTCCTACGACCGCCCGGCGCTGCACACCCGCGAGTATTTGTCGGTGATGCGTCCTCTGCTGGAGCAGGGCGCGGTGCAGTTCGACGGTGAATTCTTCAATGTCAACCTGGAACTGGCAGCCCTGGAACGCCCGGCCTGCCCCATCCTGGTCTCCGCGCTGGCGCCCCAGATGCTCCGGCTGGCCGGCGAGGTTGCCGACGGCACCGTCACCTGGATGGCCGGGCCCCGCACCATCGAACAGCACATCACGCCGCGCATCCGCCGGGCGGCGGAAAACAGCGGCCGCGCCCAGCCGCGCGTCTGCGTCGGACTGCCCACGGCGGTCACCGATGACGAGAATGCCGGACGCCGGAAGGCTGCCGAGTCATACCAGCGATATGGGGAGCTGGTCAACTACCGCCGGGTGCTGGACATCGAGGGCGTGGAAAGCCCCGCTGAGGTCGCGGTGATAGGCAACGAGCCGTCGCTGCAGAGGCAGTTAGAGGCGTTCGCTGAGGGCGGAGCCACCGACTTCGTGGCGAACATTTTCGACGTTCCCGGCGAGCCGGATTCCGCCCAGCGCGCCTACGACGCTCTTAAATCGCTGGTCGGCAAAATATAATCCCCTCTGCCTCCGGGAGAGAATTAGGGTGAGGGCGTCCCCCAAACGAAAAGACAAATCTAGGAGGAGAACAATGGCCCCGCGAATCAAACACATCGCGCTGCACACTGAAGACCCGGCGGCCACCGCCGAGTGGTACAAGACTGTCTTTGGTCTCGACGAGTTGCGCCGCTCCCCCGACGACACCGGCGCGGAAGGCGTCTGGCTCACCGACGGCTACATCTACTTCGCCATTTTGAAGATTGGCTCGGAAGACGCCCCCAACCTGGGCGAAGGCCCCTCCACGGTCAAGGGCGTGCATCACATCGGCTTCTACGTGGACGACCTAGAGGAAGCGGTAGCTACGGTAGAGGACAACGGCGCCACCGAGTGCCCCGGCAGCAGCCGCGCCAACCGCAAGTACAAGGGCCCTGACGGCCTGATGATTGACCTCCGCGCCCGCGGATGGGACGAGCAAATCCGCGCCCGCAGCACCCTCTACGAACTGGTCGAAGCCCCACCCCGCGAGGCAGCGGCTCCCGCAGGGGACTAGCGACTGACAATATGAAAGGGACAGCGGCCGAACTTGCCTGATGGGTTATTCGAGACTATGCTGACCAGACCGAACAACGCTGAGGGAAGTAGGCCGCTGAACATGCAAAGCGGACTAGCACAAATCATCCAGGTGTCTGATACACAACAATATTACGGAGGATATTCCTCTAGCTAAGTACGCAGGCACCAAGAGCAACGACTGCGCTTACTAGTCCGTAAAGAGAAGACATTTTAGGGTGTTCTAAGGGCCAGCTAGCAACCGCTCGTGCCCGGCCACCCCGCATTTGCCAAAAGCTGGTGTTCGTCTTGAGTTCCTGGTTGTAGGCTAGGTTAGCAACTGTAGTAATCGCATGGACTTTAGCAATAGATGATTGGTGCAGACGGTTGTATTCCTTTTCCTCAAAAGCGGTTGCCTCCTCGAGTCCACTCAGAAAGCCAGGGGGTACATTATTATTTCTGTTTAGTAAATTATACATACGCGGATGTTCGATGTATGTAGGTCCGTATATTTGTTTAAGCAACAGGGCTAAGTCAAACTTCTGGCTTTCCGGAACTCTGTATTCTAGATCGACATTTTTAGTTAATACTCTATATCTATGTTCTATGGCTTGAAATCCATAGTTATCGTCCCTCATGTTCCAATGCAGGTATTTTGTTTGCTGATATTGTTTTAGGTAGGAAAAAAAGTCCTGTAGCATCGCTGATTCAAGATCATCATAGTGGTTCTCTATGCAAGAAAAGAGAATCCGTTCTCTTTCTGCCCGCTTGTGGATTGAAAAACTCTCTGCTTGTTGCGTCGATAAGTTAGCAATGGCTATGGACGTGATTCTTGGAGACCTCCCCTCCGGCCTATCATGAAAACTTTCGCACGAATAATGTATCGCGTAGACCGTTGAGGGCTCCTGAAACAAATTTTGAATTTGCTGCTGAGCAGACCTCTGTTGTTTTGGATTCGGGGCCACTATCGTCCCTCCACAACGCCGAAAACCAAAGAGCGGCCAAATTTCGTGGATTATACCATATCTAGCATCTAGGCACAAGACTTATACTGTTCCTGGGGTTCTGGGGCATCACCGCCCCCTCAGCTCCCCAGCAGCTCGCGCAGCGCCGCGTCGACGAAAGCAGCGACGAAGGGGGCAAAAGCCGGGGCCGCCGGCCAGGTGGCCCCAGATGGACTCGATGGGGCGCAGTTCGGCGTTGGGCATCATCGCCACTTCCAGCTCGTTGTCCTCGGGCGGAAAGTAGAGGCTGGTAGAGGTCCCGCAGGGGACTAACGCCCTTGCCACTCCGGCGGGCGCTTCTCGGCGAAGGCTCTCGGGCCCTCCCGCGCGTCCTCGGAATTCAGAACCCGGTGGCCCACGGCGGCGTTAAGGCGGTAGGATTCCTCCAGTCCATAACGCCGCCAGAAGTGGGCTACCGACTTCGTGCCTTGCACCGCCAGCGGCGCATTGGCCCCGATCATCTCGGCGATTTGCGCGGCCCTGGGCATCAGGGCGTCCGGTTCCAGCACCTCATGTACAAAGCCCAGCCTGTGCGCTTCCTCGGCGTTCATGGTGTCGCCGGTGAGCATCAGGTACATTGCCTCGCCGAAGGGCATCAGGCGGGCCAGGTGATTGATGGCGTAGTTGGCCAGAATCCCCCGCTTCACCTCGAACAGCCCGAAATATGCTTCGGACGACGCGATCCGTATGTCGCAGTCCGCCGCGCGCTCCATGCCCGCGCCGATGGCCAGCCCGTTGACCGCCGCGATGAACGGCTTGGGGTTGCGTCCGAAGGGCTGGTTGCCCCGGTACGCCTCGATACGTTCCTCTTCGGTCTGATTCGCCCGAACCGTGCTGGAGCCTTCGGCCATCTCCCGGAGGTCTGCTCCGGCGGAAAAGGCACGGCCCGACCCGGTCACAATGCCGACCAGCATCTCAGGATCGTGGGAAAACTCTGCTAACGCCAGCCGCAACTCCTCGCGCATATGCGCGCCTTGGGCGTTTAGCCGATCTGGGCGGTCCATAGTGAAAACGGCGTAGTGCCCATCGGGGAATCGTTCATATCGTATGTCCGGCATCGTTCTCCCTCAGCTCGCCAGCAGTTCGCGCAGCGCCGCGTCCACGAACGCCGCGTCGGGCGGGTTGAAGCCGGGGCCGCCGGCCAAGTGGCCCCAGATGGACTCGATGGGCCGATACTCTGCGTTGGGCATTTGGGCCACTTCCAGCTCGTTGTCCTCGGGCGGGAAGTAAAGGTCGGTGCGGCCCGGCATCACGATGGCGCGGGCGGTAATGCTCCCCAGCGCCTTGGCGAAATCGCCCCTGTATTTCTCGTTGGCGCTGATGTCGGCGTTCTGCCACGTCCGGATCATCGCCAGCAGGTCGTTGGCATCGGCCCCCAGCCGGCGGCCCTCCCAGAAGGCCACCAAGTAGTCCTCCAGCGACGAATAGCCGAGGTCCATGTAGACTTCCTCGCGGTAGAAGGCCTGCGACACGGCCCACCCTGCGTAGACCCGTCCCATCGCCCGCAGTCCCTTGTAGGGCGGCGTTTCGTACCAGCCGTTGGCCCAAGCGTCATCGGCGGTCAGGGCGGCCTTCACACCCTCCAAGAACACGAAGTTGTGCCGCGAGGTCTTGGCCGACCCACAGATGGGCGCGATGCGCTCCACTATGTCCGGGTACAGCGCGCCCCACTGGTACGTCTGCTGCGCCCCCATCGACCAGCCCACCACCAGCGCAATTCGCTCGACGCCGAACAGCTCGGTGACCAGCCGATGCTGGCTGGAAACGTTGTCGTACAGGCTGACCGACGGAAACCGTGCCCGGTCATAGGGCATCGGCGTGTTGGAAGGCGACGACGACAGTCCGTTGCCCATCATGTTCGGCACGATGATGAAATACTTCTCGGGATCCAGCGCCTGCCCTGGCCCGATTATCGCCTCGTTCTGGTAATGCTGCCCCCCGAAGAACGTGGGGAACACGATGACGTTGTCCTTCGCCGCGTTCAGTTGCCCGTAGGTCTTGTAGGCCAGCCACGCGCCGCGAAGGGTGGCGCCGGACTGGAGGGTGAGGTTGCCCAGGTCGAAGGCTTGGTAGTCGGTCATTGACAAGATTACCTCTTTGTCCTTAGGCTCAAATGAGCAAGGCCTTTAGTTAAGGGGCTGTTGATATGCACCTAACGAGGATGAGTCTAGGCAGAGTGCCGCCGTTCACTGAGCCGGTTAAGCTCAAGTTCGACGAACAGGTTAATTTATTCGTCGGGCCAAATGCCTCCGGCAAAAGTACCATACTAACCATGCTGGCGGACAGCCTTACCGGGCCAGGGGAGAATAGCAAAAGACCAATTTCGCAAGGTCGGCCTATTTTCCGAGCGGGCTCCTATACTGATGATGAATTCGATGAAATCGTCAATGAAGGTTTTGGGGGTGGCCTACTGCCAAACGTTTTGACAGCCAGTGAAGATTGGCTTGGCTCAAGGACTGAGCCAATTTTTAAGACGGAAAATCCGCCTACTATTCACATCGGTTCTGTCCGAGAAGACCTGCCGGGCATATCGGACCAGGAAGAACCTGACGCCTATGGCGAGACAGCCGCCGAGGCTTTGGACGGGCCTTTCAGCGGCTCCCGTACAATGTGCGCCTCCAGATTGCTAGGAGAAGAACTTTGGCGTACTAACCGCGATGATCTCCCACGCATGGCGCGGGCCATCCTAAGGGAAGCGATAAAGTTGGCTGATGCTTGCAGCAAGCGCATTTGCGACGAAGTGATTAGGGATTCAGTATCGCGGAATTATATACCCGGCACGTACGCGCTGGGCTACCTGCACCACCCGCACGCAAACCCGGCCAACATAACTATCTTGCGGCTGATGGGGATAAATACCACCGACGTTCGTAACTTTGAAAACCTTTCTCAATCGGAGCAGCCGTCAGCTTCGGCTTATGCCGAATATGCTGAACCTTTACCCATATACCTTGGCCATCTTAGTTCGGGGACGGAAGGGACGCTGCTCTGGATACGGTGGCTGGCGCTCAAGATGCTCCATATTTATGAATTCGAGGAGGGCTGGGGGGAAAAGCCGGCAATCCTGTTGATCGACGAAATCGAGAACCACCTTCACCCCACTTGGCAGCGGCGGGTTATCCCGGCGTTGCTGGAGCATTTTCCTGGGTTGCAGATATTCGCCACCACCCACTCGCCCTTCGTCGTGGCCGGGCTGAAGGCCGGGCAGGTGCATCTGCTGAAGCGAGACGAGGACGGTGTCGTCACCGCCACCACCAACACCGAGGACGTCATCGGCTGGACGTCCGACGAAATCCTGCGGACGATGATGGGCGTAGACGACCCCACGGACGACGCAACCGCCGCCGCCGCCCGCGAACTGCGCCAACTGCGCCAGGCACAGCCGCCAGCCACGCCCGAAGAAAAGGAACAGCGTCAGCACCGCATTCAGGAACTGCGCCAAAAAGTGGACCGTGACCTGCTGGCCGGCGGGCCAATGGCGAGACAGCGGGAGATTTTCGAGGAACGGTTTGCCAAGGTGTTGGAAAAACACCGGCAGTCGCAAGACCTCAACCAAGAGGGCAGTTAGTCATTCACTCCGTACACCGTTCCCCGGAACCTGAATTTCTCGCCGGACTCCGTCACTCTCAAACGCAATGGGGAGATTTGGGCGGAGAAAACCGGCGTCGTATCCGCAACGCCTTGGCGCAGGACTTCGGAGGGATTTGCGCCTACTGCGAACGGTCATGCGAACCTCAAGACTCTGTCGGCAACCCCCTCAACCGGGAAGAAATTGAACACTTCCGCCCTCGTAGCCGGTTCCCGGAACAGTCGCTGGAGTGGCTTAACTTGGTCTACGCCTGCCGCAGATGCAATCAGGCAAAAGCCGATAGCTGGCCGGGCTTCGACGACGAACTGATAAATAGAATGCTCGCTGCCGAGGATGACAGGTATAGGCCGGTATCGGAGTACGTCAGCCCCAACGCTTCCGCAGACCAGCGGACAGCAGCCGATTTCTTTGGATTCGATTTTGATACCGGAGAGATAAGGCCGGCCAGTCTGCTTCCGACCATCGAATGGTCCATGGCCCGCAGGACGATTAGAGACATCGACCTGAACGACAGCGAACTCGGAGAGAACGACCCTAACCATCTCTGGCGGCTTCGTCGCGATCAGCTGAGCCTCCTGCAAGTAGCCATATATGCGGAGGACGACGACAACCTGGCAGAGTTAGCCATT
Organism: Dehalococcoidia bacterium; assembly: GCA_965249065.1. Lineage (GTDB taxonomy): Bacteria > Chloroflexota > Dehalococcoidia > Lucifugimonadales > UBA3495 > VXOI01. The sequence goes on from CBDFLG010000002.1 coordinate 1,264,675, forward strand.
CGGGAGTTCATGTTGCCGGATAGCCCATTTTCCGGGTTTATATCCGCTTGTATCTTCACTCCGGGACAATAGCTGCCCTAGCCCAGACTGGAAATTTGACGCAGGAACGGACGCCGCCGTAGACTGCCTTCGCCACCCCGATGGGCGGTCAGGAGGTATCGACATGGCCAACGAGCCGGTAAACATCTTTGAGTACGAAGCCATCGCCCGCGAGAAGCTGGAGCAGGGACACTACGATTTCATCGCAGGCGCTGCCACCGACGAGATAACGTTGCGGCGCACCCGCGCCGTGCTGGACAGCATCAACCTGCGCCCCAGAATGCTGACCGACATCAGCCAGCGCGACCTCAGCACCACCGTGCTGGGCCAGCGCATCAGCTTCCCGGTGATGCTCGACCCGGCGGGCAACCACGAGGCGGCCCACCCCGACGCCGAGCTCGCCACCGCCCGCGCCGCCGGAGCCGCTGGCACCGTCATGGTCGTCAGCTCCCACGCCGCCCGCACCATGGAGGACGTCGCCAGCGTCGCCACCGGGCCGCTGTGGTTCCAGCAGTACCTGTTCAAGGACCGCGGCCTGACCCTCGAGATGGCCGCCCGCGCCGCCGAGGCTGGCTACTCCGCCCTCTGCATCACCGTCGACGCCAAGATCAAGCCCAAGCGCGAGCGCAACATCCGCAACGACTACGTCGGCGCGCCCTCGCCCAACTACTCGCAGATAGACCTCAGCGAGCACTCTTGGCGCTTCGCCGCCGACGCTCCGGCGGGCGTGATGGACATCCGAGACCCCGCCGCCACCTGGGCTGACATCGACTGGCTGGCCGCCGCCCAGAGCCTGCCCGTAGTCATCAAGGGCATCATGGTCGGCGAGGACGGACGCCACGCCGCCGACAACGGGGCCAAGGCCGTCATCGTCTCCAACCACGGCACCCGCTACCTCGACACCACCTTCACCACCATCGAAGTCCTGCCCGAGATCGTCGAGGCCGCCAACGACGAAGTCGAGGTCTACATGGACGGCGGCATCCGCCGCGGCACCGACATCGTGAAGGCCCTCGCCCTCGGCGCCCGCGCCGTACTCATCGGACGCCCTCTATTCTGGGGCCTGGCCGTCGACGGCGAGAACGGCCTCACCGCAGTCCTGGAAATGCTCCGCGACGAACTAGACGCCACCATGGGCATGTGCGGCCGCCCCACCATAGCCGACATAGACCGCGACGTAATCGGCACCGTCTCCCCCCTGCTGGGAATGTTCCCGGCGCAAGACTTCCGGGGCTGATTGCGGGGCACTCGGGGCGAAGACAGGCGCGGAGGTAGTTGCGAATAGCCATCAACGTCCCTATCCTTAATCTAGGGCAGTAGTGTTTTATTTCGTAAATAGCCAAACCGAAGGATTTCCTATAGGCTCGGAAGGCTTGGCGTTCGTCAAAGCCTCCATAACTGTATAGGTGGGGACATTCCGCCGGTGTAGGCAAGCCCAAGAGCCAACAATATAGCCTTCGAGAGGTGCTATCGTTGTTATGGTGACACCCGCCTGTTGAGCGGGTTTCTGTCGTCGTGATAGCATTCCGTTATGACTAGAAAGCAGGAAGACTTCCTGAACCGGGCGTTGGCTCTACTCCTGCGCCAACATGGAGTAGCCACTGACTACGAGCAACGCGCCGGACGCAGGCGCATGGACATCGTAGCCAACTTGGACGGCCTGCGTATCGTGCTGGAAGCGGAGAGGGGTTTCCACCGGAAGGCCCAAGCCGTCAAGGATGCCGACGCGCGGCTGCGGCAGGGGCTGACCGTCGCCGTGTTCGCCCTCTGCTACCCCGAGAACGTCACCGAGGAAAACTTGGGCGGCGCTACTCTGACCTGGACCCTCCGGCTGAAGGCAGGAGAACCGGCTGAACAATGGGCCACGGGCGACGCGGCAATGCTGGCCCGTGCGGTGCAACAGGCCCCTGATTCCCTGAGCGGCGCGGATATAGCGGCCCAGAAACTCTCCGACGCTCTGGATGCAGCGGTGGGACAACTCAGCGCCAATGACCGGCGCAATCTTGCCGAGGCCCTTGACCTGCCCGCCAACAATCCCGGCACCGGCGAGCAAGGCAACACCGGCGGCGGCTACCTCGTCGCCGCCAAGCGGGGCCTTCTGGTAGTGGCTACCGCCATGCTGTTTCACCACCGCTTGCAGGGGCATTTGCCTGTGCTGCGGCCAGTGGGATACTACGGGGAATGGCCGCCTGATTCTCCCGCCGTATGCGCGGAGCGGGGCGCGGCAATCGGCGCCTTTCAGGAAGCATGGGCCGGCATTCTAGCCGTGGATTACCGCCCGGTTTTCCAGACTGGCCGCGCGGCGCTGGGGGCCATCTCCGCCAATCCCGATAACGGCCTCGCCGTCCGAACTCTGGCCCGGGTGGTGGGCCAAATTTCGGAAGAAGTCGCTGGGTTGCGCCATGATCTGCTGGGGCGCATCTTCCATCGGGTGCTGGACACCGCCCGCTATGACGGCTCCTTTTACACCTCAACCGCCGCCGCCGTGCTGCTGGCGTCGCTGGCCCTCCGGGAGCAGGACGCTGACTGGAGCGATCCCAACGCCGTCGCCGACCTGCGGATTTGCGACCCTTCCTGCGGCACCGGCACTCTGCTGATGGCCGCCGCCGAGCGCATCCGCGATCTGCGCAACGCCGCCGGACGGGGCGACCCCGCCGACGAGGAAGCCCTCGGCCTGACCTTGGTGGAGGATGTGCTGTGGGGCTACGACGTAAACCTGACGGCAACCCACATGGCAGCCAGCACCCTGGGAATGCTGTCACCCAACACCCAGTTCGGGCGGATGAACATTCACCGGGCGCTGCTGGGCGTGTTCGACGGCCAGCCCTACCTCGGCTCCCTAGACTTCCTTGCCGGGCAGGCGCGACTGGCCGCTTGGCCGTCGGCGGCCCAGCAGGTGGAAAGCGGGCAGAACTCGGAGCCGCCCCCGCCGATGGACTTGGTGATTATGAATCCGCCTTTCACCCGCGACAGCCTGCGCCACGACCAGTTCAGCCGCGCCGACGAGCAGGCCATCAAGCGACGGGAAAAGGAAATTATGGAAGGCCATCCCCACCGGGCCGCCGCCCGGCTGCACTCATCCGGCGGGGCGTTCACGGTGCTGGCCGAGAAGATGCTCAAGGAAGATGGCGGCACCCTGGCGCTGATATTACCGTCGGTAGTTCCCACCGCGCCGGGCAATATGGAGTTGCGAAAGTATCTGGCCCAGCGGTTTCACATAGACACCATCGTCAGTTCCCACGACCCGCAACGCATTTTCTTTTCGGAAAACACCAGCATCGGAGAGGTTCTGCTGATCTGCCGCCGGTGGAGCGACGATGAGCCGAAGCCGCCGACCCTCGTGTTCAACTTGGCCCGCAACCCGGCCACGCCGCTGGAATCTCTGGATACCGCCGCTAGGATTCAGCGGGTAAGCGAAACGGGCGAACAAGTTTCCCGGGATTTCACGGTTCAGGAAGTTGATGCCCAGCGCATCGCCCGGGGCGATTGGGCCACCGTCAATTTCCTGTCGCCCTTCCTGACAAGCGCCTACCGCAGGCTGAGCGAGGAAAACCCCACAAAAGTCGCGACCGTCCCACTGAACAGACTAGCGGCCGTAGGTCCGGCAGGACAAAGGATACGCGACGCCTATACTAACTCGAATATGCCGACAGCATCGGGACGCCGCGCTCTCTGGCATCACAAGACGAAAATAACACAGTCAATGGCGGGAGAGACCGACGTATACATCGAACCCAAGCCGTCCAAAGGCCTAATGGCCGACGGCTATTGGGAGCAGCGCAGCCGCCTGTTGCTGCCCCACCGCTTACGTCTTAACTTGGCGAGAGTTGCCGCAGTGATGCTGCCGGACGCGGCCGTCGGCTCCATCTGGACGCCCTGCCGCCCTCATGATTCCGGCATCGCCAAAGCGCTATGCCTGTACCTGAACTCCACCCCCGGCCTGCTATCGCTGTTGGGCGAACGCGACAACAGAGCCCCGTCGTATCCGTCTTTCTCGCTGGACACGCTGCGCTCGGTGCCCGTCCCCGACTTCACCGCTTTGGGCGAGGCGGAGCGGGAGATGCTGTCTGGCTGGTTTGACTGGCTCCAACATGAAACATTGCAACCTTTCCCGCTAATAGCCGACGATCCGGTGCGGGCGCAGATAGACGATGCCATAATCGAGGCGCTGGCCCTGGATGCCGAATGGGTTGCCACTATACGCCGTGAGCTGTCCCGTGAGCCTTCGGTTACCGATTGAAGCGTGGACTAGGGCGAATCGATAATTGAACGATACCAGCGTGAGAGTGCAGGATAACTGGAGCAACAGGGGAAACCGCTGACGGTAACCACCGCCCGCAGCGAGCTGCGCAAGTGGCTGAAAGCGTCGCCGGAAGGCAAAGCGGTGGAGCGCACGTAGCGCGCCTGCTGGCGGGGGAGGGTGGAAAGAGATAACCACGGAGGGCAAATCTACTCTTTCGCTATAAGAGCTTCGGGTTCAGAGTAGTCGGCTCCATAATTTTGAATTCAACTATGGTTTCATATCTGAATAGACGTTTGTCGTAGGTATGGCATTCTTCAATCGTGATATTCATCCGCGACAGCCACTGCGCTGTTGCCAAGTGGACTGCATCAAGGGGTTTGAGGCTCCAGCTACGGGATATAGAATCACGTATCAAATCACGAGCCGCAATTGCGATGCGGCTATGGAATTCCACCATGGTAAAGATGCTTGGGTCGTTCCAAAGTCTATCAATCTTCTGTTCCACTTCTGGGTCTAAAGCCTTCTGTTCTCTCTCAGAAACAGCAAATGCTACTTCCACACGAGTGATATCTGACGTATAAAGCTTGATTGCGCCTCTGGAGCTATCTTCCAGCAAAGAATCCAAGATGGGCATGCGGTCTGGCATCTCGTTAATGTACGAGAGAGGCACGCATGCGTCCCAATAGATATTTTTGGGGGAATCAGGCATCTCTCAGCTTGCGTATGGCGTCTTCGGGCAACATATCCCCAGGCTGCCAGGGAACAGCGCCCCTAGCCTCACGATAAGAACCGGCCGACGCCTCCTCAAGAATTCCTACTTCCATGATTTGCCGGATACTAATTGGACGACCCGTCGAGGCCTCTCTAGTCACCTGTCCACTAACGGTGGCCCGGCGCCCCCACGCTTCCCGCATCAATTCTTCCTGTCCTTGGCTCAAATAGCAGGAAATCGCCTTATCATGAATTGTATCATACAGATTGAACCGCAACTGGCCCCGATTGCTAAGTATTTGCACTCTTCCGGTAACTGCTCCTACAGCAGTAATAGTATCAGGTCCAAGCAATGTTTTTCCGTTTTTATAAATGGTGTAAGTAGATTCTAAGGTCTCAAATCGCAAATACTCTACGGATTTGGTCAATTTCTCTATCGACTTAGTGGCGCGTACTATTTTGTTGTTGCTATTCTGTATTTCTTCTTTATTTTGCAGCGTCTCTCCGATGTTTTGAAATTCGCGGACAATCTGTTCAACAATAACCGGGTCATCACACTCGCCTCGGACAGTAGTCTTAGCACTTCCTGGTTGCAAATCTTCAACTATCCATTCAACTTTCGATTTTCCGGTCAACGCAACTACAAGTTTACTGAATGCGGAAAACCCCCTACCCATCTGTTTAATGTCAATCAGCCCGCCCATTTCAAAAGTTATGGTAGAATTGGGCATTTCTCGCCTCCAACAAGCGCATCGGACGCCGTAGGCACAACCCTGCTCCAAGACAAGTCTGCGTAAATTTCATTATTTCAATTATGACATAATCAGCTCCGGCCTGCTACCGCCCAGTCGTGTGGCCCGGCGCGCATGACCGAGTCTGGCCACCCTCGGCCTGCCGGTGGAGCCGCTGCTGAGCCATCTGCGCTCCAGCAATAGCAGGTACTACGGTGTACAATAGGCGCGGCCCTCACGCCCTCGCCTTGGCGCTCTCCCATTGAGAGAGAGCCATACGGGGAGGGCAGACTTCGACAGGAGGCCCCCTATGACCACCCTAGGCTCCGGCCATTACACCTACACTCTTCAGGAAAACTGGGCCAAGCTACCCGAGGGCGAGACTTTCGCCATGGTCAGCGCCATCGCCACCGACTCCCAGGACCTCGTTTACGCCTTCCAGCGCAAGGAGCCGCCCGTCCTCATCTTCGACCGCGACGGCAACCTGCAGGACTCTTGGGGCAACGGCTCCTTCCTGTTTGCCCACGGCTTCTACATCGAGAACGACGTCGTTTACGTCACCGACCGCGACGCCTCCACCTGTCTCGTGTACACCCTCGACGGCAAGCCGGTCCAGATGCTGGGCCGCCACGGACGCCACTCCGACACCGGCTGCGAGAACGCGGGCGACCTGGTGCCTCGCGCCGCCGGGCCGTTCAACTACCCCGCCGAGCTGGTGCCGTCACCCTCCGGCGAACTGTACGTGGCCGACGGCTACCGGAACTCGCGGGTGCACCGCTTCACCAGCGAGGGCGAGCTGATCCAGTCTTGGGGCGAGCCGGGCAAGTCGGAGGCCAACCACTTCCACCTGCCCCACAGCCTGATCATAGACGGCGACCGGATCATCGTCTGCGACCGGGAGAACCACCGCATCCAGTTGTTCACCCTCAACGGCGAGTTCATCGAGTTCTGGAGCGACATCCAGCGCCCCATGGACATATCGCGCGACACCGAAGGCAACTTCATGGTCAGCGAGGGCCAGGTGAACGGCAGCGCCGCCCGCATCAGCGTCCTCGACCCGTCGGGCGGCGTGCTGGCCCGTTTCGACTGCCGCGGCTCCGGGCACGGTAGCTGGATTGACTCCCGCGGCGACATCTACTTGGCCGGCGTCCCCGACGCCATCGACAAGTACGTGCGCGAAGGCTAAACCCTTCCAAAGCGCGCCATTCCGTCAAGCCACAAGCGCGCCGTCCGTTCATCCTGAGCCTGCCTAATTGCTGAGGCTGTTGAAGTTCGGAAGGTGAATTCACCCAGAATGGAGACAGCAATGACAACGGAAAAGGCGAAACTCGACTTGGAACAGGTTATGGAGACTATGGGCGATAGCGAATGGCGCAACGTCCGTATCCTGGACCATTACGAGGAGTCCCGCGTCACCTACTCCCTGGTGGGGGTCAAAATCGCCGACGGCAAGACCTACTATTACCAGGCCGAAACCGGGCGGTTCATCATGCTGAACATCTAGGGACGCACGCCCATCCTACAATCCCCTCTCCTCCCGGAGAGGGTTAGGGAATAATGACGTAGGGGCGCACGGTTGTGCGCCCCTCTCACGTTACCTATATCCCCGCTACCCGGTCAGTCCGCTGTCGCGCCGGCCTGCGCCTGCTGGCCTCCGCCCGAGGACGGGGATGCCGGGGGCTTGTAGGGCCGGTGGAAGGCGGCGATGATGGCCCCGGCAGTCATGATGCCCACCACGGCCAGCGCTGAAAGCCGGAACCCTTCCAGGTGCAGCGCCTGCGACTCGCTAGGCAGCATCAGGACTATGCTGGCCGGCACGATCAGCGCCATGATGAACGACGATATGGTCGCTCCCGTGGCGTGGCCCATGTCGCGGGTGGTCTCCAGCACTCCGGAGGCGAACCCGCGATGCTCCGTCGGCAGCGTGCTCATCACCGTGGCGTTGTTCACCGTGTTAAAGATGTTGGTTCCCACGGAAATCGGGAACAGCAGGAAGGGCAGCGCCCAGAAAGGCACGGTCCCAACGAAAAGGGCCAGCAGCACGAACCCAGACGCGATGGACAGCATACAGCCAGTCCGCAACAGGCGCGGGTTGAACTTGTCGTGGACGAACCCCGCGATGGCTGGCAGCCAGATGCCAAAGGACTGATGGGGCAGCAGCACGAACGTAACGAATATCGGCCCCTTGCCCAGCCCGTCCTCGATCATTATCGGCACCAGAATCATGGTCGCCATCATCGAGAGATGGAACATCGAGTTGGAGATAATCGCCAGCGTGAAATACTTCTGGCGGAAATGCTGAAACTCGACGAAGGGGTGAGCAACCCGCCGCTCGACGAAGATGAACACCGCCAGCAGCGCAATGGTCAGCCCGTGCATCGGCAGATGGTATGTCAGGGCGTCGGTAGAGGTGTAGGACTCCTCCCCGCCGTGCAGGTGGCTGCCGGACAAGATGAACACCGCCGACACGGCCACCAGCAGAATCGCGCCGGCGTAATCAATGGGGATTTCCTTGTTGATGACCGCCTCGTCATTGCGGCGCACCATGGGAAGGCACGACTTGATGACCAGCAGGCCGATGGGCAGCATGGTCAGGAACACCAGCCTCCAGCCGGCGAAGCTGTCCCAGTTGGCGAACTGAAGCAGGATTCCGAAGAAGCCCACGCCGATGAATGTGCCGATACGTGAGCCGGTTATGGGGAAGGCGTAGGCCCGCCCCCGCTCTTCCTGCGGGAAGGCGAAAGCCAGCATCGCGTTGCCGTTCCCGTGTATCAGACCGGCACCGAGCCCCTGCAAGCCCCGCAACACAATTACTTGGGTAAGATCCTGGGCGACAACGATTCCCACCGCGCCGAGGGTGATGATGATAGTGCCTATGAAAAACATCTTGGGGTGGCCGAACCGGTCGCCCAGCCTCGCCCCGAGGAAAACGGTGCTGCCCAGCACCAGCAGGTTGGCGATCACAATCCACGCGGCAGCGTCAACGCTATAGCCGAAGTCGCGGGCAATGCTGGGTAACGCCAGCGTTACCGGCAGGCTGGACAGCTGAACCAGCAACTGCCCGCCGGTCATGGCCACGAGCACCTGCCGGCGTTCAACCGAATGCACTACACTCTTGTAATTGTCAATAAATCCAGGCATCAAAAGCCCCAGGAACGATTGAATCGAGTCCGGCTACTGTATCACGTCCGCCAATATCGTCTTATATGCTATATCAACCGTCAACCTCTTCGCCACTGCGCTATAATAAGCGAAACTAATTGATGAGAGGAGGAGCGCGGCGATGGTCAACGTTCCCGTCCGCTTGACAGAGCTTTCCCACTGCGCTGGTTGAGCGGCCAAGCTTAGCCAGCAGGACCTGGTCCAGGTCCTAAGTAAATTACCAATGGTTGATCACGCCGACCTGCTCGTTGGCATGGCCACCGGCGACGACGCCGCCGTCTACCGGCTGGACGACAAGACGGCGCTGGTAGTGACGGTGGATTTCTTCACCCCCATCACCGATGATCCCTACGAGTTCGGCTCCGTGGCCGCAGCCAACTCCCTCAGCGATGTGTACGCCATGGGCGGGCGGCCCTTGGTAGCGCTAAACGTGGTCGGCTTCCCCGCCGCCCTGGCCGTCGAGATGCTGGGCGACGTGCTTCGCGGCGGTTATGACAAGGCCGCAGAGGCCAATTGTCTCATCGTGGGCGGCCACACGGTAGACGATAACGAACCCAAGTACGGGCTCTCCGTGGTGGGGCTGGTGGAGCCAGGTCGCCAAGTCACCAACGCTGGCGCAAAGTCCGGCGATGTCCTGGTGCTGACCAAGCCCATCGGCACCGGCATCATCACCACCGGCTGCAAGGCGGGTGTCGCTCCCCCAGGCTCGGTGGAGACCGCGGTGGAGACGATGGCTACCCTGAACCGCGCCGCGTCAGAGGCGATGATAGAGGTGGGGGTCAACGCCTGCACCGATGTCACCGGCTTCGGGCTGATGGGACACCTGACCGGTATGGTGCGCGCCAGCGGTGTCAGCGCCCGGATAAGTCTGTCGCAGGTGCCGGTGCTGCCCGGCGTCGATGAGTTGCTGGCCCAGAACGTCGTTCCCGGCGGAACCCACCGAAATCAGGCAGGCGTCGCCGATTATGTCGACTGGGACGACGCGCTTACCGATAACGACCGTCTGCTTCTCTGCGACGCCCAGACCTCTGGGGGGCTGCTGATTTCGGTCCCCGAGAGCCGGCTGACGCAACTGCTGACGGCATTGGAAAACCGCGGCGTGGCCACCCGCGCCGTGGTGGGCAGCGTGGGCAACGGGACAGCCGGCCGGGTCAGTGTGAGCCTGTAGATGAAGTTAGGCAATCTGAAATTGAGGTGGCCCATGAAGCGGCCTGACCAGATAAAGACTGCTCCCGATCAGGGGATGGGCGACCGGGTGCCGCCCGGCCAGTTCGTAACCACCAAGTTCCCGGTGCTCACCTACGGCCCCGAGCCGAAGGTGGACATCAACACTTGGCAGATTCGGGTGTTCGGCTTGGTGGAAAAGGAAATCACCCTCGACTGGCAGGGTTTCGCCGCCCTGCCCTGGCGCGTCCTGGACGCCGACTTTCACTGCGTAACTCAGTGGAGCGCGCTGGACCAGACTTGGGAGGGCGTGGCGCTGACCGACCTGCTGGCCTCGGTGGGCGTGGCCCCGAATAGCAAGTATGTCATGGCCCACTGCTTCGGGGGCTACAGCACCAACGTCCCGCTGGACCTCGCCCTGGCCGAGGGGTTCTTGGCCCACAAGCAGGGCGGACAGCCCATCGGCAAGAGCCACGGCTGGCCCTTACGCCTGATCGTACCCAGCCTCTACGGCTGGAAGAGCGCCAAGTGGGTCAACGGTATCGAGCTGATGGCCGAGGACTCCCCCGGTTTCTGGGAACAGCGCGGCTATCACAACAACGGCGACCCGTGGAAAGAAGAACGGTTCTGGCCGGAACTTTCGCGTTAGCGTCCGGAGAAGAAATATCTTTCTTCTCTGGGACAGCGATAAGGTGAGGTGAGGCGCAAAGAAATAAGGAAACGGGAAAGGGGCGGCCAATTGGCCGCCCCTTCGTATTGGCTGTGATAGGCCTGTTTGGGTTGACCGGCCGGATCAGGCGGCCTTGGCCAGAGGCTCCTCATCAGCGAACCATACCGGAGTCGGCCTGGGCTTGACCACAACAGCCGGCTTGGTTTCGATGTCGTGCATCAACCCGCACTGGAGGCAGCTCAGGAAGCTCCCGTAGACGTCCTTGCTCGACGCCACGTCTCCATGACACTTGGGGCAGGCACCGAAGTAAATCATTTGACACCTCCTCTCCCTGCACGGCGCTCGACCTCCTGTGCGAGGCAGCGCCGGCGTTTTCGGGGACGCCACTGACAACCTGTTCCCCTCCGTCCCCTTTAGCACTGGATTGCGGCTCTCCAACCTTGCCTCCAAACCCCTTGGGGCCGCCTTTGCCCCTGATTGGATTCTGGCCGAAGGACCGCCGTCCTTTACTATTCTGAACTATGTACGCCGCCAGTTGGATAATGGATTCTTATTTGAGTTGAAACACCAGACTTGACACGAGTCATATCAAACAGTATCATACCAGTCAGCACAGGTCAACACGTTTTCGGGAGAGTTGGAGCATGACCCAGCAACGACGAGTCCAGACCCGGCGACAGTCGGGATCCCCACCCGTTCCAGGGCAGGAGGCGCCGACCCGTCCGGCGGACACGTCCATATCTTCCGCAGGCAACCCCAGCGCATCGGCGAGGCCGTCAGAAACGCCTGGAGGTGAAGATGATGCCGTGGTGCACATGGAGGGCGTTTACATCATTAGCGTGGCAGCCCGGATACTGGACATGCACCCCCAGACACTGCGGAAGTACGAAAGGCTGGGGCTGATTCGGCCCGGTAGAACTCTCGGAATGCTGCGTCTATACTCGACGGAGGACATACGCAAGCTCCGCCTCATCCGTCATCTTTCCGACGAGATGGGGCTGAATCTGGCCGGAGTCGAGTTTGCCTTGGCTGCGGTGCAGAACCTGCTCACCATGCAGCAGCGGCTCGCCGCCCGGCTGGGCCACGAAGCCGGGGAGACGGTGTCCGAGGAGCTGGCCCTGATCTTCCAAAGCCTGAACCTCCCAGTAGAACCCTGAACGCTGCTCAACGGACACCCGGAAATCGCATCCAATCACATTCAACGGGAATCGTGAAATGCCTACTGACTCAGACAACGAGACCAGCGGAGAAATCAACGGCGAAGCCGGGAGCGGACAGGCAGGCAACTCCGCCCGGGACCGCGAGGAAACACCGGAAGTGGACATCAATCAATTGACATCCGAACTGCAAATCGCGCGGCTGAACGAAACGCTGGAAGCCGCCCAATCCGATGCCGACAAGTTTCGCAGCGAAGTGCAGTATAAAGAAGCCGAGTTGCAGACCGAACGGCGCCGCTTTGCCGAGCAGCGCGCCGCCGCCGCCAAGTATCGCGACGAAGACCTGCTCCTCGACCTGCTACCAGCCATCGAAGGACTGGAACTGGCATTGAGCGCCGACGTCACCGACCAGTGGGCCGAAGGCGTCAAGCTGGCGGTCCGGGAAATGAAGCGCCGCCTGGAGATGCGGGGCGTCAGCCTCATAGATTCCGCAGTGGGCCAACCCTTTGACCCCAACGAGCATGAAGCGCTGGCCTATCAGGAATCCGCCCAGCATCCACCGGATTATGTAACCAAATTGGTGCGGCCCGGCTACCGGCTGCATGACCGGCTGCTGCGTCCGGCGCAGGTCATCGTGGCGCGTGAGCCGCAGGCCCCGGCATAGTACGCAGGTTAGCGAGACACAGACCGTCAATTAGAGTAAAGCCACAGAGTAGAGTTAAGGAGAAAAGCAATGCCTAAAGTATTGGGCATCGACCTTGGAACCACCAACTCGGTCGCCGCAGTCATCGAAGCCGGCGAGCCGGGGATCGTTGAAAACGCCGAGGGAGCGCGGCTGACCCCGTCGGTCGTGGCCCTGAACACCCGAACCGGCGAGCGATACGTGGGCCAGGTGGCCAAACGCCAGGCCGTAACCAACCCGGAGAACACCCTGTTTTCCGTCAAGAGACTGATGGGCCGCCGGTTCGACGACCTGGAGGTGCAGGGCGCCGCGGCCAAGCTGCCCTATCAGGTAGTCCAGGGTCCCGGCGGGGACGCTCACGTCAAAATGGGCGATGAAACCTACGCTCCGCCTCAGATTTCGTCCTTCGTGCTGGCGAAAATCAAGCAGGACGCCGAGGCCAAGCTAGGAGAGCGCATCACTCAGGCGGTCATCACTGTTCCTGCCTATTTCAACGACTCGCAGCGCCAGGCCACCAAGGATGCCGGCGCCATCGCCGGGCTGGAAGTGCTGCGCATCATCAACGAGCCCACGGCCTCGTCGCTGGCCTACGGGCTGGACAAGACCCGCTCCGACTCCAACATTGCCGTGTTCGACTTGGGAGGGGGCACCTTCGATATTACCATCCTTCAGATGGGCGAAGGGGTCTTCGAGGTCAAGTCCACCAACGGCGATACCTTCCTGGGTGGCGACGACTTCGACCAGGCCATCCTTGACTGGCTAATTACCGAGTTCCGCCGCGAGACCGGCATAGACCTGTCCAACGACCGCATGGCCCTGCAAAGGCTGCGCGACGCCGCCGAGCGGGCCAAGGTGGAGCTATCCAGCGTGGTCGAGACGGAGATCAATCTGCCCTTCATTACTGCTGACGCCAGCGGGCCGCAACACTTGGTCAAATCGCTGACCCGCGGCCGCTTCGAGCAATTGGTCACCCAGCTCATCGATCGCACGTTCGGCCCTTGCCAGCAGGCGCTGGCCGATTCAGGACTGCCGGCCAGCCAGATTGATGAAGTGATCATGGTGGGCGGAATGTCCCGGATGCCGGCGGTTCAGGAAAAGGTCAAGCAAATTTTCGGTAAGGAACCCAACCGCAATGTCAATCCCGACGAAGCGGTGGCTCTGGGCGCAGCAATTCAGGCGGGCGTTCTCGCCGGAGATGTCAGCGACATTGTGCTGCTGGACGTCACTCCCCTCACGCTGGGGCTGGAGACGCTGGGCAGCGTGATGACCACCCTCATCCCGCGCAACACCACCATCCCGACCAAGAAGAACGAAACTTTCACCACCGCTGCCGACAGTCAGACCACGGTGGACATCCACGTGCTTCAGGGGGAGCGCGCCATGGCTCCCGACAACAAGTCCATCGGCCGCTTCATGCTGGACGGCATCATCCCAGCCCCGCGGGGCATCCCTCAGGTTGAGGTTACATTCGACATAGACGCCAATGGGATTCTCAGCGTTTCGGCCCAAGACAAAGGCACCGGAAAGGAGCAACGCATCGTCATCCAGTCCGGTTCCGGCATGGACAAGGGCGACATCGCGCGCATGGTCGAGGACGCCCGGCAGTACGAAGCGGACGACCAGCGGCGCCGCGCCGAGGTGGAAACCCGCAACCAGGCTGACTCGATGGTCCACCAAGCGGAAAAGCTGCTCAACGACAACGCCGAGATCGTCCCTCAAGACCTGCGCGCCGAGGTCCAGAGTAAAATAGACGCGCTGCGGGCTGCTTCCGCCTCCGGCAACGTGGCCGAAATGCAGACTGGCATCACCGAACTGAACGTGGCGCTGCAACGGCTGGGCGAGGTGGTCTACAGCCAGAACGCGGCCTCCGGGCCCGGCGCTTCCGGGCCTGGGGCCTCTGAGCCGGGCGGAGCGGACGGCGGCCCCTCTGACGACGCTGGCACCGTGGAAGGCGAATTCCGCGAGGTCTAGGTCCGGTTCCCGAAAGCCTTCGTTTCCCTGCTCATTTCCCCGAGGGTGAGGGCAAATCGCCGGAAACGGCCCTCACCCAACCCTCGGCCACCCCGGGAAGGAGCATAAGCATCAGCGTCCCAAATGATTCCGCCAACTGGCAAGCTCTGCTATAATGGCGTTTTGGACTCGGACATCAAGCAAACAAGAATCCGGGCAATTTCCGGGCAACCTATGGTTGAAAGCGGACGGAGAACATCATGAACGCGCAACCAGAACGAGCAGACAGAGAAGTATTGGGCCATGAAGGCCCCGGAAGCGACTTCACGCCTTCCATTGGCGCTCCTGCAATTAGTCAGTGGCGGGTTGAGGGTATTGGACGGGATCTCACTCCTCTCCAGTATCACTACCTGAGTCTCATGGGGCGCCTGATTGCCTTGAAGGACAGCTACCAGGACGACCCCGACTACGAAAGCTGGCTGATGGCAGCCATCAACAAGTCCATCTTCTCCACACTGCGTGACAGCATCGAGGCCAACGTAGGCGACGAAGCCAAGGATATGCTCAACCCACAGCAGCGCGTGGGTTAGTCCGCGGCCTGCCGTACCTCGCAACGTCGCGCTCAAGTTGGACCTAGGGGACGGGTTTGCTTCCGTCCCCTTACAGCGTCGCTAATACCTCTAGGCAAACTCGCTAATCGCCCAGTCCGTGCACCGGAAAAACCTGCTCCCTAAGGGCTGCCACGGTTTCCCCGGCGTGGCGGCGAATGTCCAGCCGCAGGTTGGCGGGAATTTCGGGAGTGCCGCTGTCTCTGAGATGGCCGATGCCGTGCTCTAGGGCAAAGGTTCGGGGAAGCGTGTCGGGCCACTCGACGCCCAGCATCACGCCGTAGGCCAGAGTCCAGGCGCGGGCCACTGCCATCAGGTCGTAGCCGCCACCCCCGAGGGCCAGCCACGGAAGTTCCAGGGCTGCCAGTTCCCGCACCACCTCGACGAAACCCATGGTCGTGAGTTGCAGGTGGGTCAGCGGGTCGGAGTGGTAGCTGTCGATGCCCAGTTGGGCCACCAGCACGTCCGGGGCAAACCCTCTTACCAACGGCGGCACAATCTGACGGAAGGCGTCGAGATAGACGTCGTCCCCGGTGTAAGGGAAAAGCGGCAGGTTGATCGAGTAACCCCGCCCTCGACCCTCACCCTGCTCACCCACAAATCCCGTACCCGGGAACAAATAGCGGCCTGACTCATGCACCGAGATGGTCAGCACCCGGTCGTCGTCGAAGAACGCTTCCTGCACCCCGTCGCCATGGTGCGCATCTACGTCGATGTAGGCCACCCGCATCCCGCGCCGCAGGAAGTAGTGGATCGCCAGAGCCGGGTCGTTGAATACGCAGAAGCCTGAAGCATGGCCAGCCGCGGCGTGGTGCAGCCCGCCGGAGATGTTAAAAGCGGCATCCACCGTCTTATCGGCGACCATCTCGGCAGCCAGCAGCGTGGCGCCGGAACTGAGAGCGGCAGCCTCGTACATTCCCGGGAAATACGGGTTGTCACCTTGCAGGCTGAAGTTGAAGCGGTGAGCTTCCCCTGCCCCTTCTCCGGCGCTAAGCTGCCGGACCGCCGCTACGTACTCCTGCGTATGCAGCCACCGGAGTTCCTCCTCGGCGGCGGAGCGGGGGGTGACCAGCCGTGCATCATCGCTGTCGAAAGCGCCATAGGCCCGCAACAGTTCGTAGGTGTAGCGCAGCCGCACCGGGCGCATGGGGTGGTCGCTCCGCAGCTCGTGCCGCGACATCAGGTCGTCGTAAACAAAGGCGGCCTGGGGCATTGCGTTCCTCCTGCAACCATCCGGCCGAAACTATCCCGCTGATACAGTCTGGCTGAAACTATATGTCCGACGCGGTCCGTCCAGTACAGCCCGGTCCGGTACAGCCCGGCTTGAATGACTGGCAGTAGCTGTCTGCCAGTCATTTCCTGGCCGGGATTTCACGTCAGTGAGAAACCCGGGTGGCCGGATCGAGCCGGGTTGAATCAAGCGGGAAGACTTTGCCAACTCCAGCATACACCTGTCCCATCGTGGCGTGGAGAACAGGAAGACGAGCGATGTTCAAGCCCACCGTGGAACGGGAGCCTGCGCTAACCAGCCCCTAACGTTCAAAATTCCGCGAAAATTGCATCTCAAGATAGAGGCAGAAATTATGACCGCCGGGTTATAGTAGGTGGCGTAACGAGATAATCGTTATGCACTATTTCCTGCCCTGATGGGCAGCAATCGCGCCGAATCGCCAGATCTCGGCCCAACTTGCCCCAATAGCCCGAAACAGGGCGGGGCTTCAATAGAAAACACGGGGGTTTGCGTCTATCGCGGCATTGAGCCGCATCAGCCCGGAGGCTCGAATATCTAGGTGATTACAGATCGGCCGCGCGCTATGTCTGCCGGCCCGCTGCATCGAGTCCGGGACCGAAACCTGACAGCCCTATGGCCTTTATTCTTTTCTATCTTGCCATTGGACTGTAACGTGCGCCTTCCGTAAATCATCTTAGTCTGAGGAGTGTTTGCCATGCCCATCGAGTTCGACGAATCCATGCAACAGAGGCTCAAGCAGGCCGAGATGGCGGAGCGGGAACTGACGCGCCTGCAACCCCTCGCCTCCGAGGCCTCGGAGTTGAGAATTAAACAGGAGCGGGCCGCCAAGTTCGAAGACAGTCTACGCCGCCGCGACCAATCCTTGATCGAAGCCAAGCAAATGGTCGAAGCGGCCAGTGTGCGTCAGGTCGAAATCCCTACGCTGCTGGACAACGCCGCCCAGGCCGTCGCCGCCCTCTTTGCCGCCATGAAGGACGTCAACACCCGCCGCCGCCGGGCCGCCGATGCGCTGTCCATCGTTGACCGGGTTGACTACGACATCGAACTGGAAGAAGTGGGCGAAGAGCAGCGGCAATACGACCGTGACCCGCGCGGTCTGGCCTATGCTCTGGCCGCCCGCCACGGGGACGCCAAGGTCAAGCAGATGCTGGAGGATATGGCCCCCGGCTTCGACCTGCTCCGCCACTGCAACCTGAGCGACGGTCTGCACCGAGACGTTTCCACCTTCGTGTTGGAACACATCAATACCCGGGAGAGCTCCGGGACCAAGCCGGCAACCTTCCTGAAAAATACCATTGTCCAAAGGGAGCCGCAGATGGTCGCGGCTGAATAGCTGAGGCCGGACTCCACGCCAATGGAACGGGGCGTCTTTGGGGCGCCCCATTCCATATGAGGCCGCATTTGCCTGCCTGTAACCCACGCGCAGGCCAAACCCGTCAAACAGCGGCCGGTATCGGCAGAACGATTGCAAAGTTCCCTCTCCCTCTGAGAGAGGGTTAGGGTGAGGACGTTCCCCAGACGAAAACTGTCCCGAACGAATGCTGCAGCCCTTGCCGGGTTCCCCTAATACGATTTTATGACACCTGGCCCTTGCCAAGCCCTATGACACTTCTCTAGCATAGTTCCTGTATGCCCCTGCCCGTCCGCCATTCGGCCCTCACCACGGCCGCCCCAAACAGAAAATAACCAAATGGCCGGAAATGGCCGGGAATGGCCGGGAAACCAAAAAACAAGCCACTCAGGCAGCGTCAGGAAGTGCAGTCATGTCTTTGTGTAAAATCCTCAAGAGTTCGCTCGCGGTTCGACAAGCTCACAAGGAACGGATTCTCAGGGACTTTGCAATCGTCCTGCGGTATCAGTCCGGGCGTTGACCCCTCTGCCGTAGGGGTATAGACTCTCGCCATCCTACAAAGCAGGACGGAAGCGTGGCCTCTCTGGAGCAATACGCGGACCAATACCAGTTCATCCGGTTCGAGCGGCGGAACGGCATCCTTCAGATGACCTTCCACACCAACGGCGGGCCGCTTCAATGGGGTGGCGGGCCGCACGAGGAGTTCCCGCGCGCCTTCGCCGACGTGGGCAGCGACCGGGAGAACCGGGTTATCATCGTCACCGGGACTGGCGACGCTTTTTCCGGCCCCCAAGGAACTGCGGCCGGCACGCCCAAACGCACCCCGCAGGAATGGGACAAGACGTACTGGGAAGGCAAGAAGCTGCTGACCAATCTTCTGGATATCGAAGTCCCGATGATTGCTGCGGTCAATGGCCCGGCGCTCCGCCACTCGGAAATTCCTCTGCTTTGCGACATTGTGATTGCCGCCGATACCGCCGCCTTCCAGGACTCCGGCCACTTTATGAGCAACTTGGTGCCGGGCGACGGGGTTCACGTGGTCTATCCCATGCTCCTGGGGGCCAACCGGGGGCGCTACTTCCTGCTCACCGGCCAGTCAATAGGGGCACAAGAAGCGCTGACGCTGGGGCTGGTCAGCGAAGTTCTGCCGCCGGAGGCTCTGCTGACTAGGGCCTGGGAACTGGCGCAACAGGTAGCGGAGAAATCCGACTTGGTGCTGCGCTACACGCGCGTCGCTACGACGCAGTACATCAAGCGCCTCATGCAGGACCTGCTGGGCTACGGCCTTGCCCTGGAAGGGCTGGGTTCCGCCGATTCGCTGCTGAACCAGCAGTAACCGGGGCCGCCGTCCGGCGGCCTGTAACTGTCAAGACTTGAAAACCGCAAATCATTCTGGCAATATGGGGCAATGCGATTAGGGGCATTTGAAATAAACGAACCCGTTCCCGTGCTGAAGGATCCGCACGTCTTCGCCATGATTCGTCCGTGGGTGGATGTAGGCAGCGTAGGGACGCTGACCCTGAACCGTTTGGAACGGTTCATGGGGTCGAAAGAGTTGGGGCGGCTGCACCGTCCCGGCACCTTCTTCGACTTCACCCGGTACCGTCCCAATATGCGGTTCGTTGACGGCTCTCGGCAGGTCAAGATACCCAACAGCACCATCCGCTACGCCACCACCGAGACCGGACCGGACTACCTGTTCCTTCACCTCTTGGAACCGCACTCCAACGGCGAGGATTACACCGACTCCATCTTGGAAGTGGTGCGCTACTTCGGCGTCAAGCGCTACTGCCGGGTCGGCGCAATGTACGACGCGGTGCCGCACACCCGCCCGTTGCTGGTCACCGGCTCGCTGGGGTCGGTGGAGCAGAAGCGTCCGGTGCCCAACTTCAAGTTGCAACAAAGCACCTACCAAGGGCCGACCACCATAATGAACCTGCTCTCCGAGGGCATTGAGCGGGACGAGATCGAGACCATCAACTTCATGGTCCATCTCCCGCAGTACGTACAGCTCGAAGAGGACTACGCCGGAACCTCCAGGATGATTGAAGTACTGTCGTCGGTGTACGACAACATCCCGCCGGACTTGGCCCCGGTGCGCCGCGGTCAGCGGCAGTACCGGGAGCTGAACGCTACCGTCGACCGCAACTCGGAGTTAAAGACGCTGATTCAGCAGATGGAGCAGTATTACGACTCTCAGTTGACCGCGGAGAGCGCATCAGCATCATCGGGCGAGGGCAGTTCCTCCCCGGCCCTGTCTCCGGAGATTGAGGCATTCCTCAGTGAGTTGGGTGACCGGCTGGAAAGCGAGTCCGATCAAGAGGACTAACACCCCCCAGGGTTCCAAGGGAATTAGACAGCAACCGGCCACGCTCATTCCAGCGTGGCCGGTATTTTTCGCCAGAGTGACGTCGCCGCCGTTACGTGGGTCAGGAGGATTGAATGCAATTAAGCGACTTCGTGTCCGGGTGCCTGGAGCAGCACTGCAACGCCATGTTCCGCTCGGTGGACGGACTGTCCGACGAAGAGATGCAATGGATGCCGACCCCGGAATGCTCGCCCATCGGCTTCTTGGTCTGGCACTACGGGCGGACTCTGGACCGCTGGATTCACTCGCGGTTGCAGAACATCCCGCAGCTATGGGAACAGGGCTGGGCGAGTCGTCTGGGGCAGGAAATCACCAACCCCAACGAAACTGGCTACGGCTACGGCCCGGAGCAACTGGCCACCTTCCAGACGCCGGACACAGCGAGGCTGCTGGAATACGCGGCGGCAGCCCTGGAGTCGGCCAAGCTCTATCTGGCCTTACGCAGCGACTCGGACTTTGACAGTATGATCGTGGTCAATCCTCGCGGCGGCACAATGACACTGGGCACCATGTGCCAGCAACTGCTGTGGGAGTTCAACCAGCACGGCGGACAGATAGCCTACCTGCGCGGGATGCAGCGGGGGCTGGAAGACCCCTCCTACAGCGGAGGGCTGCTGGAAGGACTAGCGGCGAAGGAGGCCCGCAATGCCTGAGCCGGAACTGCTGTTGATGGTGCAAATGACCTGCGCCCGGGAGCATCTGGAGCCTTTCACGCTCTGGTACAACAGCCACCTGCCCAACCTGCTGAGGGTACCGGGATACCAGTGGGCCCAGCGTTACGTAAACTTGGAGGGCGGGACCAGGTTCACAGCCTTCTACGGAATCCGCAGCGTAGGTGACCTGCCCTCGCTCTTGCAGTTCGGCGGCCCAAGCCTGCATCCCATAGCTGCGTCAGAATACTCCGTATTCAGCACCATGCGAGGCATCAGCGACCCGGTATCCAACGTCTACGAGCACATCAGCGGCGCTCCCCTGCGCGACCCGCTGCTGTCGTCCGACCGGCCGCTCAGCATCGTCACCGCAGACGTTGATCCAGCCCACGAAGCAGAGTGGGACCGCTGGTACACCGATTCCCACCTGCCCGGCGTGCTGAAAGTCCCCGGCTACGCCTGCGGCGCCCGCTTTCGCCAGCTCGACCACCCGGCCATCCGCGACTTCAACACCGGCCCCAAGTACCTGGCCCTGTACGAGTGCGACAGCGAGGAAATACTGCCCACACTGGTTCCCGGCGAGCGCATCCATCCGGAAGCCCGCGCCGAGCTGGACCGCTGGCAAGCCTACGGCGCGCTCCACGCCCGCAACTTCGGCTGGGGCTTCTACCGCCTAATCTCCAAGCACTTCAAGTGGACCGGCTTCTGACGGCAAGCCGAATTGGGAAGCGGCTGAACATCCCGGTATGCCCCCGGCTCATCGCGGCAATTGCGCCTGTCGCCGCTCGATGATAGATTGAATGTACCCCAAGGTAACCCCCGGTTATTTTGAGCTTGGGATTGGATCGCGAGTATGGCATCAGCAAGCAACGGCAGCAAGCGGGGCGTGATTTTCTCCGGTATGCGTCCCACCGGGTTGCTGCACTTGGGCAACTACATCGGCGCGCTGCAAAACTGGGTCGCCCTGCAAGACGACTACGACTGCATCTATTGCGCCGTGGACATCCACGCGCTGACCACCGTGGAGTCGCAGGCCGACACCGCCAGCATTCAGTCCAACATTGAGGATATGGTGCTGGACTGGCTCGCCGCCGGTATAGACCCGGAGCGGAGCATCGTTTTCGTCCAGTCCCAGGTGCCGGAGGTGATGACGCTGCACACGCTGTTGAGCATGGTCACGCCGCTGGGCTGGCTGACCCGCGTGCCCACCTTCAAGGAAAAGGTGCGGCAGATGGACGAGACCGAGGAGACGGTCAACTACGGGCTAGTGGGCTACCCCGTGCTGCAAACCGCCGACATTATTCTGTACAAGGCCGACACCGTCCCCGTGGGACGGGACCAGATACCCCACATCGAGCTGTCGCGGGAGATTGCCCGGCGGTTCAACAACTTCTTCGGCGACACCTTCCCGGAGCCGCAGGTCAAGCTGACCGAATCTCCGCTGCTGGTGGGCTTGGACGGTCAGGCCAAGATGTCCAAGACCCTAAACAATCACCTGGACCTAGCGGCCAAACCAGAGGACACGGCCAAGCGGGTGATGTCCGCCTTCACCGACCCGCAGCGAACCACGCGCAGCATCCCCGGCAGGCCCGAAGTCTGCAACGTCTACTCGATGCACCGGATGTTCAGCCCTCCGACGGCGGTTAAATCCGTGTATGACGAGTGTGTGACCGCCGCGCGGGGCTGCGTCGACTGCAAGCGCCAATTGGCCGGCAGCATCAACGGCTTCCTGGAGCCGATGCGGGAACGCCGCCGCGAGTTCGAGGCCCGACCGGGCTACGTCCGCGAGATTCTGAACGAAGGCGGCAAACGGGCCCGCGCCATAGCCGCCCGCACCATCGAGGAAGTCTACGAAAAAATGGGCCTAGCCCAGCGTTAGGGAGCCATCGTTTGCAAGTCAGCTACCGGTGAGTGTAATTGAGAGAATATGAGGAAACTCGCCCCAATCATAATTATCGCCCTGTTCGCATCCGCTATGGTCGCCTGCGGAGTTGAGGCCACCGTACCCGCTAATACTGCAACTCCCGCGGCCAGTGGCAGCGAGGCGACCCAAGCGCCGACGCAAGCGGCTGATACGCCCACACCCATGCCCACTGCAACTACCGCGCCGATACCCACGCCGAGTTCCGCCAGCGCCAACTAACACTCCTGAGCCAAGCGCCAACTAACACTCCTGAGCCAACGGTTGCGCCTGCGCCCACAGTCGAAGCAACAGCTACGCCGGAGCCCAGCCCTACTTCGGAGCCTGAAGCTACATCGACTCCTGAGCCGACGGCTACGCCTAGACCCGCGGTCACGCCCGAGCCCCAGCCGACTGCAGAGCCGCAGATGGCCGGAGACCCTATAGAAACGGCCCTCGCCCCCTTGGGCGCCAATTTGTTGTGGGCAGCCCATTCCGACAACGCTACGCAGGAATGGTCGGTTTATGACCACAGCGGCACCTTTTCTCCAGATGCCTTGCCAAACCCGCAGGGTGGGCCTGTTCCTGATGCCTCTTCCATCGCTCCGCTGACACATTTAGCTCCGAAAAAAATTTACTGGTTGGTAGTTAGCAGGGATCAATCCGTCGAATTACAGGGGCGTTCACTTACTCTACATGCTGGGTCCAACCCGATCGTTTGGAAGTAATCGGGCATCTCCATTCTTTCCCGGGCCTCACGGCCTCAAGGGAGTTGCTGCCTGCGCCGGGGCTGAGCCAGCGAACCAAGTACAGGTAAGGACGATATGACCGAAAATTCAAAGGTCGCTCTGCCAACTACCGCCGACGGGCGCAGTGCAATGGACGTCGCGCTGGCGGCAACCCGCACGGCGGGCGAAATCATCCGAGGTGGATGGAACTCCGACCGGCAGATATCTTTCAAGGGCCGAGCCGACATCGTTACCGACATTGACGTGGCGGCGGAGAAAGCGGTGCTGGAAATCTTGACCAGCGCGTTTCCCGACTTCGGCATCCTAGCCGAAGAATCGCAGCCGGTGGCCGGTACCTCCCCCTACCGCTGGGTGGTGGATCCACTGGACGGCACTCGCAACTACGCCCACAGCATCCCCCACTTCTGCACCATCGTGGCCTTGGCCGACGGCGACGACATCATCGCTGGAGTGATTTACGACCCGGTGCGCGAGGAGACATTCACCGCGGCTCGGGGGCAGGGCGCGTTCCTGAACGGCGCTCCCATCGCAGTCTCCGAAACCACCGAGCTGTCGCGCTGCCTGCTCAGTTGCGATTTGGGCTACGTGGACGAAAAGGCTGGGCTGGCACTAGATATGCTCCGCTCACTGTGGCCGGGAATGTACAGCGTTCGGTTGATGGGCTCGGCAGGGCTGGGCGTAGCCTATGCCGCATCGGGGCGGGTTGACCTGTTCTTTCATCACTCGCTGGCGCCGTGGGACATCGCAGCGGGCCTGATCCTGGCGCAGGAAGCCGGAGGCCGGGTCGTCGACCGGCAGGGCCAGAAGGCCGGGCTGTTTACTCCCAGCGTTATCTGCTCCAGCCCCGCCCTCATAGACGGTTTTCTCGCCGCCACCGACGGTCTGCCATGGCGCACCGCGCCCT
The DNA here is from genome assembly GCA_965249065.1 of Dehalococcoidia bacterium. Taxonomy (GTDB): domain Bacteria; phylum Chloroflexota; class Dehalococcoidia; order Lucifugimonadales; family UBA3495; genus VXOI01. Next base: position 1,288,966 of record CBDFLG010000002.1, read on the forward strand.
AGTTCCAGGCAAAATTAACCACAGAGACCACAAAGGACACAGAGTTTCTGTTGAGCTACGATTACGACTTGGTTGTTATCGGCGGCGGTGTTGGCGGGTCGGCTCTGGCCGTAGCCATGGCTTCCGCTGGCGCGCGGACGCTGGTACTCGAAGCGGAAGAGTCGTTCCGTGACCGAGTGCGCGGCGAGGCCGTCATGCCATGGGGGGTGGCCGAGGCCCGGCTGCTGGGACTGGAGGCTGCGCTGGAACGGGCCGGAGCCAACCCGCTGACCTTCTGGGACTCCTACCAAGGGACCGACCGCTCCGGGCATCGGGACCTGACCCGCACTACGCGAGTCAAAGAGCCGGTGATGGCCTGCTATCATCCTGCGCTGCAAACCGCTCTGCTGGAACACGCCGAGGAATCCGGCGCACAAGTCTGGCGCGGGGCGCGTGTCAACGAGTTGACCACCCCCGGCGACGGCACATCCGCGCCGACCCTGTCAGTGGAGCGAAACGGCGCTGCGCTGCGACTCTCGGCCCGGCTGGTTGTCGGGGCCGACGGGCGCAACTCGCCCGCTCGCGGCTGGGCCGCCTTTCCGGTGCTGCGAGACCCGGAGAGAAACCTCGTATCCGGAGTGCTGATGGACGGCGTAGACCTGCCGGACGACGCCACCCACGCCTGGTTGGACACGGATACGGGCCACTTCATCCTGAACTTCCCTCAAGGCCAGGGACGGGCAAGAGTATACCTGTGCTACGCCGCGGGCAGTGCAAGACGATACAGCGGGACGGGCGACGTGCAGGAGGTTCTGGGGCAGTGCGTCGCTTCGGGCGTCCCGGCCGAAGTCTACGCAGACGCCAGCCCGGCCGGGCCGCTGGCTACGTTCGAGGGACGGACAACGTGGGTGGAATCGGCCTACCGGAACGGAGTTGCTCTGGTGGGTGACGCCGCGGCCAACACCGACCCCACCTGGGGGCAGGGCCTGTCCATGGCCTTCCGTGACGCCCGTGTCCTGAAGGAACAGCTACTGGCTCACGACGATTGGGACGAAGCGGGAAAGGCTTACGCCAAGGCCCGAGAACTGCACTTCAGCGTGGTTCACTCGATGGAGAACTGGCAGACTCAACTGCTGATGGACACCGGCCCCGAAGCCGACTCCATCCGCGCCCAAGCCATGCGAAGCTGGCGGGAGGACCGCACCCGCAACCCCGACACCTTCCTCAGCGGCCCCGGTGGCCCCTTGACCGAAGCCGACCGCCGCCGCTTCTTCGGCGAGGACTAGCGCCGGTATGCCATCCGCCTTTCCAGAGGGCCGCCAACCCGCTCCATCAGGCCGAAGATTGGACGCGCTACGAGTACATTCGGTTCATTAATCACCCCTTTAACGACTTTACTGCGAACCAGGCCGGCCAGTTTGCGGTCCAGGACATCAGTTTCGAGTTGAGTTAGCGCCTCAAGATTATCAATCGTCCACCATTTGCGTCTCTTGTGAGACAATGCCAGCAGAATTTTTTTCTCATCCTCGCCAAATTCGCCGGCGTACCTGCGCCATTTCAGATTTTTATCAAATGTCGTCATTGTCCGTCTCAGAGCGTACCTAATTCGTCTATAAAATCTTCGAGTAGCGAATCCTCTACTTCAAAAGGCAAAGTATCCGATCTCGCTCGCCCTGTCCTTGCATCCCGCGAGAGTATGCCTTCCAAGTACAGGCCAAGCACCCCAGGCTGGTCCCTCAGCTCTTGGACTATTCGCAAGTCAAGCGACTGCCGACTGTCGAAAGTCAGGAACGCCGGGTCGCGGAAGTACATCAGCACCAACGCCAACAGCACCATCCCCAGCGATACCAGGGCAAAGACGGCAGCCAGAGTACCGCTTGTTCCCGCAAAGCTGGCCAGCATCCCCAAGGTTGTCTCGGCAAAGCCTAGGCAGGTAGCCAAGAAAAGCAATGGCCGTGTGCCGCCATCTCTCATCACCTTAATCTTACCAGAAACAGCCCCGCTACCGGCGCGCCCGTTACCGCCGGACGCCGCTGCCCTGGTTGGCGAGGATGACGCCCTCGGCCAGCAGGCCGTCCACCTCGCTCTGCGTGAAACCGCGCTCCAGCAGGACCTCGGCGGAATGCTCGCCGAGGGCGGGAGCGCGGCGGCGTATGCTGCCGGGGGTGGCGGACAGCTTCACCGGCACGCCGATGTTATGTATGGTGCCCAGTTCCGGGTCGTGGGTGTCGACCAGCATTTCCCGGGCCAGCACCTGAGGATCGCTATAGACCTGCTCCATGTTGTATATCGGCCCGGCGACCACTCCGGCGGCGTCCAGCAGTTGCAGCCAGTGCTCGGTGTCATGGGAGGAAAAGGTCTCTTCCAGCAAGGCGGCCAGTTCTTCCTCCCGCGCCTTGCGGTCCCACGGGGCGCGGAATCGCTCGTCCTCAATCAAGTCCTCGCGGCCGATGGCGCGGCAAAGCTGCTCCCAAGTCGGCTGGGTTGCCGCTCCCAGGTTCAGGTAACCGTCCTTGGTTCGGAGGGCTTGATACGGCGCAGACACGCGATGCGCCGAACCCAGAGGCCCGGGGATTTCTCCCTCGGCGAAATAGACCGACGACTCCCAGACGGTATAGGCTATGCCCGCTTCCATAAGGGAGGTGTCCACCATTTGGCCCTGGCCGGTCTTGAGGGCGTGGATGTAGGCCGCCATGATGCCGTTGGCGCCAAACAGGCCGGCGGTGAGGTCGGTAATAGGCACGCCGACTTTGGCCGGGGGCGAGTTGGGGTGGCCGGTAATGCTCATCAAGCCGCTGACGCCCTGGGCCACTAGGTCGAAGCCGCCCCGGTTGCGGGCCGGGCCAGTGCTGCCGAACCCTGAGATGGTGCAATAGACCAAGCTCGGCTTGATGGCCGCCAACTCCGGGTAGCCCAGTCCCAAGCGCTCCATGACGCCTGGGCGGAAGTTTTCCACCACCACGTCGGCCCCCTCCACCAGCCGCCGGAAGACGCCACGTCCCGCGTCGCTCCGCAGGTCCAGGACTAAGCTGCGCTTGTTGCGGTTTACGGCCAGAAATCCCGCCGACCAATCTTTGACGAAAGGCGGCCCCATGCGGCGGTTGTCGTCGCCGCCCTGAGGTTTTTCGACCTTGATAACGTCGGCCCCCATGTCGGCCAGCACCATCGTACACATCGGGCCGGCCAGAATTTGCGTCAGGTCCAGTATTACCATGCCGGACAGAGAACCGGCGGCGGAAAAAGTGGTCATCGTTTCAGCTCTCGCCGGGGCCAGCGCAGGAGTGCGCGGCTCCCGTGGGGTGGAATGTGCCGGACGGCACCGCCACCAGTATACCCGACGCTCGTACCGCCGCAGGCTTCCAGGAGCAGTTACAGTCGGGCCGTATTCATTAGCGAAAGACGAGAGCAATATAGACAAGACGATAAAATCCGGCTGCGTCCGCTATCACCACAGGCCATTGACTGCTATATTTGTGCTGGCGGGGCAGTGAAAAGCGATGAGCGGGCAACCGGGCCGCCGCGCAGTCTCGACAGGGACGGACGTATGCTGGACAGCCCGATGGAGATACTGCAACTCGTCGCCTCGGGGGTAATCGGCTACCTGCTGGGCGCGTTGCCCTTTGCCCAATGGGTAAGCCGCTGCGTCAAGGGAGTGGACATCTTCAGCACCGGCAGCACGTTGGCGGGTACGGCCAACGTGTTCTGGAACGTGGGGCGGCGCAGCGCGCTGCTGGTGTTCGCCGGAGACGTTGGCAAGGGGTCGGCAGCCGTCGCAGTGGCTTGGGCGCTGGGCATTGAAGCGCCGCTGACCCTGGTTGCCGGCAGCGCCTCCATCGTGGGGCATTGGGTCTCGGTGTTTTCATCCTTCCGCGGCGGCGACGCCATGACCCCGCTGATAGGAGTGAGCGTTGCCCTGATCCCGGTGTTGACTGTACTGGCGACCGTGGTAGGCATTGCCACTGTCCTTTTGTTGCGGAACCACCATCTGAGGTCATCATGGGGCATCTGCACCGGATTCTTGCTAATGCTGGGGCTGAGCCTGGCGTATGACATCGAACCGGGGGTGACCGGCGACATCGAACGTGAGCTGGTTTGGGGACTGATGGTGCTGGCTGCCCTGGTTTTGCTGCGGAGCATAATCGTCCGCCGACGAATCCACGCCTCAGAACTCCAGACGGCGGCAGACGAAATTTAGTCTGACCCGGAGCTGCCACAGGGAATGCCGGGAACGGGCTAGAGTCACGGGCCGGGTTGAGCGTCCGCCCCCCGCGATTCGCGCATTTCCCGCAGCCTCAGTGCCCAGCCTAGATGCTCGTCCTGAGCGGCGTCTTCGGCCAGTTCCGGGGCCAGCGTGAGCAGGCTGTCCAGATGCCTGAGACAGGCTTCAACCTCGCCAAGCTGGGAATAAACCCGCGCCGCGTTGTAGTGGGCCGATCCCAGATTCGGGTTGGAAGCCAAGGCCGCGTGATAGGCTTCCAGGGCCGAGTCCACCTTTCCTTGGGCTTCCAGCACCGCGCCCCGGTTGCTGTGGGCTTCGGCAAAGTCAGCCCGCACCGCCAGCGCCTGCTCGTAGTTAGCAACGGCAGAGTCGTAGTCGCCCAGCGCGTCGTAGGCCAGCCCGCGGTTGTTGTAGGCTTCGGCATCTTCGGGGTCAAGCCGCAGCACTTCCGAGTAATCATCCAGCGCCTCTTGCAGCCGGCCTAGGTAGTAGCAGGTGCGGGCGCGGTTGAACAGAGCTCGCGGGTCGTCAGGGTTTAACGTGACGGCGCGGCTGTAGCTGCCAATAGCCTCCTCGTGCAGACTGAGCTCGTCGAGGGACGCGCCCCGGTTCAGGTGGGCGTTACCGATGTCGGGCCGCAGGGCGATAACCCGGTCGAACTGGGCCACCGCTTCCTGATGCCGTCCAGCTCCGGCCAGCACGATACCCCGGTTGTACATCGGCTGGATGTAGCCCGGCGCGAGGTCAATGGCTCGGGAGTAATCTGCCAGCGCCTGCTCAACGTCGCCCAGATCGTCGTAGGCGTTGCCTCGCTGGTAGTAGGCTTCGGACAGTTGCGGAGAGCGCACCAGCGCCTCGGTAAACTCTCGCACTGCCTGATCCGGCTGCCGCAGCCGCAGTTGGGCCAGCCCCAGGTTGAACCGCGCGTCGGCGCTGGCCGGCTCGCGTTCCAGCGCCACGCGGTACGCTGCCGAAGCATCCTCGTGGCGTCCCAGAGCATAGCAGGCATTGCCGTATACCAGCGCCGCGCCGTCAATCTCTTCGTTGGTCAATGACTCAACGGCGGCTTCCAGCAGCACCCGGGGTTCGCCGCTCAGCCGGGAGCCGCGCGGGCCGGGAGTAATTCTTCCAACACCTACGGAGAATTCTTCCAGCAGCGACGCCACGGCATTGATGACTGGTTGATTGTCTGATGCGCCCATGGGCAGCACGGCCTTTGGAGAGTTTGTGCCCGTCTTGCCTGGGCCTCTCTAGCATAACACCCGTGCGCCGCCTCCGCGATTGCAATAGTTGCCCGCTTCGCTGCAAACGGTGGAGCGCGCGTTGAACTACCGGACGGCGGCGCGTACAATTTCCTAAAATACATCAACTCACCGAACTGCTCGCAGAGCGGCTATCGGCAGGAGCGCAAAGTGACACAAGCCAGCGAAACCATCCTCTACACCCACCCCGACTGCGCCTTTTCATCGGCGGCCAAGATGGACTACCGCAAGCGCAAGGTCGCCTACGAAGAAGTGGACTTGTCCAAGCAGGAAGACCGGGTTCCCGAATTGTTGGCCCTGACCAAAGGCGAGCGGGTAACTCCGGTGATAGTGGAGAATGGGACGGTCACCATCGGATTCAAGGGCGGCACTTGAGAATTTTAGCCACTGGCCAGTTGGCCAATTCGAGACTTCGCCCGACATCCTCGTCCCTAGTCTGCTCGCCTGTAAGTTTCCGGGACAGGCAGAAATTGGATTTCAGCACTACTGACAGTTGCCCATTGTTGGAACATTTGACCTATGTTAGGCTTGGCCCATCCAAAAGAGAGGAACGTGCTGGGTGATGAAAAAGGAAAAGATGGAAACCGACAAGAAAGCAGCTCTGGATATTGCCCTCAGCAGCATTGAGAAGGACCACGGCAAGGGAGCTGTGATGCGGCTGGGAGAGGTCAGCGACAACTTGGCCACCGAGTCCATTTCCACCGGGTCGCTGGCCGTTGACATAGCCTTGGGGATCGGGGGCATTCCTCGCGGCCGGGTGACCGAAATCTTCGGCGCGGAGTCGGCAGGCAAATCAACTCTCGCCATTCACCTGATGTCCGAGACTCAAAAGGCCGGGGGTATTGCCGCCTACATCGACGTCGAGCACGCTCTCGACCCGACGTATGCCGCCAATTGCGGCTTGGACCTGAACGAGCTGCTCATTGCCCAGCCAGACAGCGCGGAGCAGGCCCTGGACATCACCGAGCAACTGGTCCGCAGCGGAGCCATAGACGCCGTGGTGGTGGACAGCGTGGCCGCGCTGGTGCCTCAAGCAGAAATTGAGGGCGACATGGGAGACACTCACGTCGGCCTCCAGGCACGACTTATGTCCCAAGCCCTCCGCAAGCTCACGAGCACCATCCACAAGTCCAAGACCGCGGTGGTATTCATCAATCAGCTCCGGGAAAAGATCGGCGTAACTTATGGCAGCCCGGAGGTAACCCCCGGTGGCCGGGCCCTCAAGTTCTACAGCTCGGTACGCATCGATCTGCGCCGTATCGAGTCCATCAAGCAGGGGGCAGAAATCACCGGCAACCGGGTGCGGGCCCGCATCGTCAAGAACAAAGTGGCCGCCCCCTTCCGGGTCGCCGAGTTCGATATCATGTTCAACCAAGGCATCAGCAAGATGGGCGACCTGCTGGAGATAGGCTCCGCCAAGGGCATCGTCAAGAAGTCGGGCGCTTTCTACTCCTACGGCGAGACCCGCCTGGGCCAAGGCCGGGAAAACGCTAAGGAGTTCTTGCAGCAGCACCCGGAAATCGCCGCTTCGGTGGAGGACCGCATCCGCGCCAGCAGCGACCTGGTAGACCCCGGCCCTGATCTGGACGCCGAGGAAGAAGAAGGCGCTGCCGCCTACGAAGGCGCCCCTTCCCTGAATGGCTCTGAACCGACAGCCAAAGACTAGCAAATCGGCTTGGGGCGGCCCCCGTTCAACGCAGCGGGGCCGCTCCAGCGCTGTCGAGTCTGTGAGGAGCCGCCCCTATGTACGACACGACAATCTATGAAACTGACATATCTCCATGCCGAACGGATCTGGAGCGAGCGCGAGGGGCAGCCCTGCGCCTGTTGACGCTGCGACCTCGTACGGTGGCAGAAATGCGGGAGCGGCTGGCCCAGCGTTTCGGAAGCGAGGCCGTGGAGCAAACGGTAACCCGTTTGCAGGCCGATGGGCTGCTCAACGACGCCGACTTTGCTCAGCAGTGGCGCCAGAGCCGCGAACGGCGAAAGCCCCGCAGCCGAAGCATGATTGAGCGAGAGTTGAAGCAGCGAGGCGTGGCCGAGGGCGTAATTGAAGAGGCGCTGGAGGATTACGATTCCTCTGCCGCCGCTCATCGCGCCGCTGCCCGCTATGCCGCCCGGCAGTCCGGCAGCGGGCGAACAGCCTTCGACCGCCGGGTGGGGGCCTTCTTGGGCCGCCGCGGGTTTGATTCAAGCGTTATCCGTCAAACCCTGGAACGACTGCGCGAGGAACTGGGCGTCGGCGGATTCACCGCAATGGATTTGCCGGACGACTAGGAGCGGGCTTGAAACCAGCCCGTTCTACGCAAGCCGCCGAATCACCGCAACCTGGAAGCCGCCGTGTATACGGCGATGCCCAAAAACATCAGGCTGAACAGAACGTTGATGAAGCTGCTGCTGAAAAGGACGAACAAGCCGCCGGAGATCAAATACGCCACCACCACCGCCCCGCCCGCAATCCAAGAGAGCACCACTCCACGCTTGCGGTTGACCGACCTGCTGATAAGTTCCCCGATGGCGTAGGCCAAGGCCAAGCCGAAAATTGAGGAGACGAGGGGTACGCCGCCGAATCTATCATTGAGAAACAGCCATAGCACACCGCCAACGATGGCGACGGCGACAGCAACACCGATAGCGCGGAGCAAATACGCTGGCTGAACGTCGTAGGTGGGCAGCTTTTCGGGGCGTCCGCACTCGCGGCAGCGAATGCCCACCGGCGCCTGAACCAAGCAGAGGGTGCAGATGCTCTTCCTGCAATAACTGCAAAACAGGCGCGTTTCGGTCTCGGGGTGCCAGTTGCAGTAACTGGCGTTGGCCTCCTGGCCCGCCTGTCGCGGTTCCGTGGCCATAACCTGCTCCTGTTGGCGTCCGGTCAGCCGGTTGCGCCTGGCATACGTTCAACCCACTGCGTCCGGTCGTCTACATCCCGGTCCCGCACCAGACGGTTCAAAATCACTTTCTTGCGGGGAATGCCGTCGGGTAGTGGAGCCCAGTTGGAAAATAGCCGCTTGAGCAAAACCAGCCCCAAGACTCCCAGCGAGTACCATACCATTGTAAGCCCATCCGCCATTTTAAGCCCGGATGGAAAGGCAATAAACAGCACCGGCAGCGAAAGCAACGCCGCCAATGCCCACACGCCGGCAGCTCTTGTCAGCAGGTAGCCGCCGAAGTAGATGAACAGGGCCACGCCCAAAATGGCCGGCGAGAAAGCCAATAATGCTCCGGCGATCACGCCCAGCCCTCGCCCTCCCTGCATCTTCAGAAACGGCGACCAGTTGTTGCCTGCCAGAACCAACAGCGGGGGGCCGATAAGCAAGGGCGAATTCCAGTCGATGCCAACCACGTAAACCGAGAACCAAATCGTCCCGGCCCCCTTTGCCAGAGCATCGGATATAAACTGAGGAACGAACCATATCTTGCCAACGTGCCGGATGACGTTGTTGCCGCCGATGTTTCCGCTGCCATACTCGCGTATGTCGATTCCCTTGACCAGCTTGCCGAGAAGGTAAGCCGTCGGGACGGATCCCAGCAGGAATGCGGCAACGTACAGGGCGGCTATAACCATCGAATATCCCGGCTATTCAATTTGCTGTGGCGGACGGTTTCCGCAACAGGTCTGCCTAAGCCGTCCCTGATTCCCTTATCGCTTGCGCGGCGGCTTCCAGCAAGTTCACAGATTCCAGGGGCGGGCCGTTTTCCCCAGGGAGGCATTCGTCGCTATTTCCCAAACCGTGATAGTCGCTGCCGCCGCAGGGAATAAGGCCATACTGACGGGCCAGCCGGGCCAACTGACGGATGGTATCGTCGCGGTATTTGGAGTAGTGGACTTCCATCCCGGAAAGCCCGATGCCAGCAAGGTTGGCGATGCCGGCTTCCATATCATTCATGTAGGCGGGATGGGCCAGGACAGCCGCCCCTCCTGCCCGCCGGATCATGGCGACGGCCTCCGATGGGGTGAGCTTGGTCCGCTCGACATAGGCCAGCCCGTTGCGGCCCAGATATTCCGGAAAGGCGTCCTTCGGTTCCTGACAGTAGCCAGCCTCGACCATGGCAAGGGCAATGTGCGGACGGCCAACTGCACCGTCGCCGGCAAAGTGCTGCACCCGCTCCCACTCAAGGTGGATGCCGAGACGGTCCAGGTTTTCTACCATTGTCCTAGCCCGGTCGACGCGGCCCTCCCGGAATCTGACCAACTCGGCCTGCAACTCCGGGTCGCCTGGGTCTATGAAATATCCCAGGACGTGTACCTCGTCTCCGGGAACGTCGGCGCTCAACTCGATACCGGGGATGATGCGCAGGCCGGGGAACTCGTTGGCTGCCTCAAAGGCCTCTGCCAAGCCCTCAGTGGTGTCATGGTCTGTAATGGCCACCGTGGTCAGCCCCTGCCGCGCCGCCAGCCTCACCAACTCGGTGGGGGGCAGTCTTCCATCTGAAGCCAGGGTGTGGAGATGCAGGTCTACAACTGCGCTCATTTCAGCCGGCCATCCTGTCAACGCGTTCCAGGTGAACGGAGCGCCCGGTTACTTCATCAACTTCCACTAGCGCCGAATTGAAGGTGCAGGGCCCCTTGGCGACCTCCAGCCGGTTCGGCATCGAGGTCAGAAAGCGCTCCAGCACCGCGCGGGTGTCACTGCCGATAACCGAGTCAATCGGGCCGGTCATGCCCACGTCGGTGAGGAAGGCGGTGCCGCCGGGCAGGATGCGGGCGTCAATGGTGCCTACGTGGGTATGAGTGCCGAATACGCCGCTGACCCGACCGTCCAGATACCACCCCATCGCCTGCTTCTCGGAAGTGGCTTCGGCGTGGAAGTCTACAATGATAACCGGGGTGTCTTCCTCGCTTCGCAATTCTTCCAGCAGTCGGTCGGCGGTCCGGAAAGGACAATCCAGTTGAGTCATAAATACGCGGCCCATCAGGTTGACCACCGCCACACCCTTTCGCCTGATAACCCCGACGCCCGGAGCGTCAGGGTAGTTGGCGGGACGCACGACGGGCAACCCCTCCCCCTGAACGTCGTCCATGTAGGGGATGAATTCTTTCTTGTCCCAAATGTGGTTGCCGGAGGTAAGCACGTCTACCCCCGAGTCTAGCAGTTCCGAAGCGGTATCCGCGGTGAGGCCAAAGCCGCCGGCGGTGTTTTCGCCGTTGGCGATGACCAAGTCGATGCCCTTTTCCTGACGCAGACCGGGCAGAACCCGGCGCACGGCTTCACGGCCAGGACTGCCGATTACGTCACCTATCATCAATATGCGCAATGGCATTGTTCCTCATTCAAGGTTGCGGGTATTTGCAATTGCCGAAAAAAGGGACTCAGCAGCCGGGTAGTTCCCGCTCCTGAGTCCCTTTCCAGTGTTTATTCAGGCTGCTCGCGATGCCGGGCGGAACGGCAGGCGGGCCGTAGGGTATAGAACCGTCCGAGTTTTGAGCGGACAAGCCGCCTTCCCGGCATCTAACGGGCGTACTCCACGCTGCGGGTTTCCCGGATGACTGTGACCTTAATCTGGCCCGGGAATACCAGGTCTTCTTCGACCTTGCGGGCGATATTGCGGGCCAGCGAGGCGGCCTTGATATCGTCCATATCCTCGGGCTTGACCATCACCCGCACCTCGCGTCCGGCCTGGATGGCGAAGGTGCGCTCCACGCCGTCGAAGCTGGCGGCGACTGCCTCCAGTTCCCGCAGGCGCTTCACGTAGAGTTCCAGAGATTCCTTACGGGCGCCGGGGCGAGCGGCGCTGATCGCGTCGGCGGCTGCCACGAGGAACGACTCGACCGTCTCGTGCTCATCCCAGTGATGCTCCAGGATTCCCCGGTAGGAACTGTGATTGATGCCGTGACGCTTGGCGATTTCGGCTCCGATCTCGGCGTGGGGGCCGGACACCTCATGGGTCAGGGCCTTGCCGACATCGTGCAGCAGGCCGCCCACCTTGGCGACCTGGATGTTGGCGCCGGCCTCCGCGGCCAGCATCCCAGCCAGCAACCCGACCTCAACCGAATGTTGCAACACGTTCTCGCCATAGCTGTAGCGATACTTGAGCTGCCCCAACAGCCGGACCAGTTCCCGGTCCAGGCCACTGACGCCGACATCGAAGGTGGCCTGTTCGCCGGCCTTCATAATTGTCTGGTCTATCTCGTTCTGGGCACGGTTCACCATGTCTTCGATGCGGGCCGGCTGGATGCGCCCGTCGGAGACCAGTTTTTCCAGCGCCAGCCGGGCGACTTCCCGCCGCACCGGGTCGAAGCAGGAAACTGTCACCGCTTCGGGGGTGTCATCAATAATGAAATCCACCCCGGTAAGGGATTCCAGGGTACGAATGTTACGTCCTTCGCGGCCGATGAGACGGCCTTTCATCTCATCATTGGGCAGGGATACCACGGAAGTTGTGCTTTCCGAAACCACATCTGAAGCGAGCCGGTTGATGGCAACGGCGATGATTTTGCGGGCGTTTTCGTCGGCCCGTTCCTTGTAATCCCGTTCGAGCTCGTAGTAGCGGCGCGCCAAGTCGTGTTGGGCGTTTTCCTCGCCCCGTTTCACGACCGCCTCGCGCGCCTCGTCGACGGTGAGACCGGCAATCCGTTCCAGGGCCTTGGCCTGCTCGGCTCTTAGTTCCTCGACCTCCCTGCGGGACTTATCGATTTGGGATTCTCTTTCGGCCAGATCGGTCTGCCGTTGGTCTTGTACCTCTATCTTGCGTTCCAGTTGCTCTTCCCGCTGCATGTGCCTGTCTTCCAGGCGGGTGAGCTCCCGGCGTTGTTCCTTGATTTCCGTCTCAACCTCGTTCCGTAGCTTCAGGGCCTCTTCCTGTGACGCCAAGAGGATTCTCTTACTTTCCTCTTGGGCTTGAGCGGTCAGATCTCCGGCGGTCTCGTTGGCCTGCGCCATCCGCGACGATTGGGCCCTCTGCCGAAGTCCGAGCCAAGTTGCAATCCCTAGCCCCAGGGCCGCGAGGACGGCGAGAACTGCGATGATAACTGATGCCATATCACCTTTCCATTTCCGCCTGTTGTGCCCGATTCAGAGCAATACCTCGGGGGGTTGTTGGATTTTTGCTCCTCTCTGCATCGTAGCGAGCAGCCCTTGAAGTGTCAAGGCGAAAGGCCGCGCCGCCGACGGGAAATTACAAGCCAGCCGTATGCGTAGAGCAGTGTCTTTCGTTTATTGGCGGGAGGCCCGGCCAAGGTCAGAGACCTGTCTCCCTCAAGCCTGCTCTCTCCCTGATTTTCTCCAAGAACTCTGTCCATTCTTGTTCTCGTCAGCAATCAACAATCGAAAGACCCTGATGCGTAGAGTTTCTGCTCACTATTGAGCGACCGCCTGCCCTCGACTACAATAGGGAGGTATGCGCCCGCCAATCTTGCCGCCAGCTTTGAGTGATTGCTAATGGCCGACCAGGACTATTATGCCGTTTTGGGCGTTGCCCGAAACGCCAGTGACGAAGAAATACGCAGTGCCTTCCGCAGGAAGGCAATGGAATATCACCCCGACCGCAATAAGAACGCCGACGCTGAGGACAAGTTCAAGGAGATCAACGAAGCCTACCAAGTGCTGTCCGACGCCAAGAAGAAGGCGCAGTACGACCGCTTCGGCAAGGCGGGAGTGGGCGCCGGAGCGCAGGCGGGAGGCAGTCCCTTCGATGGGTTCGATGTGTTCGGAGGCTTCGGAGACATATTCGATTCCTTCTTCAGCGACGCATCGGCCCGCGGCGGGCGGCAGCCCCGGCGCGGCGGCGACCTCCAGCAGCAGGTGACGCTCAGTTTCGAGGAGTCGGTCTTCGGGTCTCACCGGGAGGTCGAAATAAGCCGGCAGGAAATGTGCCATCACTGCTCCGGCGCGGGAAACGAGCCTGGCACGTCGGTTGACACCTGCTCCGACTGCCGGGGCCACGGGCAAGTGCGCCGTTCCCAGCGCAGCGTCTTCGGACAGTTCACCCAGGTCGTAGGCTGTCCGGTATGCCGCGGGCGCGGCAGCGTTATCAGCAGTCCTTGCACCAACTGCCGGGGAGCAGGACGCGAGCGGCGCAATCGGAAGATTGAGGTCAGGATTCCCGGCGGCGTCGAAAGCGGTATGCAGGTCCGCCTCAGCGGCGAGGGAGACGCGGGCAGCGACGGCGGCGGCTCCGGCAACCTTTATGTCGCCGTGGAGGTGCAGGAACACAGCTTCTTCCGGCGCGAAGGAACGGATATTATCTACACTCTGCCGCTGAACCTGGCCGAGGCGTCCCTTGGCGTGGAGAAGACCATCCCGACCATTGACGGTTATGACGAGGAACTCAAGCTGCCGCAGGGCGTCCAGCCGGGCGCGGAATTTCGCATTCGCAACAAGGGTGTGCCACACCTGCACTCCAATCGCCGCGGCGACCTGCGCGTTCAGGTGGACGTGCGGGTTCCAGGCTCGCTGAACAGCCACCAGCGTGAACTGCTGGAGGAGCTGTCGCGCTCTTTCAACGGCGAAGGCCCCTCCAAGCCGCGCTCCTCCAACGGCAGGAAGCGCTCTCGGAAAAAGGTTGTAGCGGAAGAGTCCCCCCAGAGCGAAGACACTTCCGACGACACGCCGGAAAAGGGCCTGTTCGACCGGATTAAGGACGCCTTCTAACTTCCCGACACGGAATTTCATACATCCCGGCCAGTGCAATAGCGCCAGCCTAGCGAGCCGGGGGTCCCGGAGTTTTCATGCCTTGGAAGGAACTCAGCATCTCCGTTCCTCACGAGTTCGTCGAGCCGATATCGTATCTGTTCAGCCGCTACGGCAAAGGACTGAGCACCGAGCCGCAGGGGGCGGGCTGGGTGATGCTGCGCACCTACCTGGAGTCCGGCTCGCGGCAACGGCTGGCCCGTATCGATGTCGGGGTGAGGCTGGTCAATTCGGTGGGACCGCTGGGCGAGCTGGTTATCCGCGATCTGGACGACGGCGAAGACTGGCAAAATAGCTGGAAGGAACACTACGGAGCACTCCCCGTCGGCAACCGGCTGATCATCAAGCCGTCCTGGGTGGAACTGGAAGACGGCGCGGCGGATGGGCGCGTCGTTATCGAACTGGACCCGGGCATCGCCTTCGGCACCGGCTACCATCCCACGACTTACACCTGCATGGAAGCGCTGGAGGAACTGGTCCAGCCGGGTATGAAGGTGCTTGACCTCGGCTCCGGTTCCGGGATCCTGACCATCACCGCCCTGAAGCTGGGCGCGGAGTTGGTGGTGGCGCTGGACATTGACGGTCAGGCAGTCTCGGTGGCCCGGCAGAACTTCCGGCGGCTGCGGCTCCAAAACCGGATAACCCTGGCCAAGGGTTCAGTCCCTCATCCGGCGGCTTCGGCGGGAACCATAGACTTGGCTGTAGCCAACATCTCGGCGAGAGGCGTTGCCGACCGCTCCCCCTTCATCGTGCAGGCGCTACGCCCCGGCGGAATGCTGGTAGCCTCAGGAATGCTGGCTAGTCAACGTCCCGAAGTAGACGACGCGGTCATTGCTCTCGGCTTCACGCCGGAATTGGAGTGGCCCCGGGAGGAGTGGCTGACGCTGGGCTACCGCGCTCCGGGTGGAAACACAGGCAGAAATACGGAAAGAATGGATGGCGGGTGAGCTCCCCGGCCCTCCGCTTCTGTTGCAATTATGCAGGTTGCGTCGTAACATCCTTCTGGTTTAATGGCGCATTTCGTAGTTGGCATTTCAATGCCGGAGGCTGCCGCAATCAGAAGGCGGCAGGCTCCCACCCCAGCCGGACGGGAGGCCGTGGTTCGGTGGAAAAAGTAGACCTCCAACGCTTCGAGATAACCGGACGCCTCGGATCGGGCGCGGATTACGATGTCCGCGCCGCCATTGACCGGGAAACAGGAGCCGAGGTTGCCCTGAAACGTCCGGTGCCCCAGGCAGTAAGCCGTAAGCAGCACACGGCCATTGAGGCTCGCACCGGGCGTCTGCTGATGGCCTACGACCAGGCCGGCGATGCCAACGGCCTGCTGGCGCCGCTGCTGGGCTATACCGACTGCGCCATCCACGACGGGTATTTTGGCGACGATCTGGGAGAACCTTACACCGTGTTCGTTCAAGGGCGGGCGCCGGGGATACCGTTGCTGGGCGATATGATGTCCCGGTTTACCGGGGTGCCTATCGCTGCCGGGCAGAATCTGTTCGCCATGTTCCCGCTGGGACCAGCGGCAGCCGCGCCCCCCTTCCCGGTGCACAACCAATTGCTTGACCTAGAGCAGGCTTACCTGGAGGCCGGGTACATTCTGTTGGACCTGCGCCCCCAAAACGTATTCTTCCAACCTGGCGCGGGGCGGATTCAGGTCATTGACTCCGGCGCGCTGGCAGGGGTTGACGACCCTGCGCCGCGAGGACGTCCACCGCTGGACGTAAACGACGCCTGCCTGGAGCTGCTGAAGTTCTACACCACCCCCGAAGAGCCGCCGCAAGACGCTTCCGGCTACCGGGACGCTCGCGGCGTCCGGCCCATCGTCAACATTCAGCAGGAGCTGGACGAGATGCGCCGGAACTTGGCGGGGGCAGGTGAGGGCGTGGCTTCAACCGGCGAGGCGATTCTGGAAAAAATCGGAACGCGCGCCTACACTGATTATCGGCAGTTCCGCGCCGACCTGACGGCCTTGCTGGAGGCAGTGGCCATCCGCAACCGTGACCTGCCGGATTTCGAGGATGCCCGGTCAGCCTGGCGGGAAGCCCTAGACTGGCTGCGGGGCGATTACTGGACCCGGTTCCGGTTCGACGCCGGGACCGAACTGGCCGCCTATTCCACCTAGCCGGGAACGCCCGGCCGGGTTAAAACCAATACACGGCCATACCGCGCGGAAGACTATCAGGAGCAATGTAGAGGACGATTCCATGGTTGCCAGCTCATTTTCAACGCTGCAAGACAATTCCGCTCACGGCGAAGACAGCCTGCTGACCCGCGACTTGGGCAACGGAGAATTTCTGGACGTTGTGATGGACGGCGTAACCGGCCACGGCGGGGCCGAAGCCAGCCAGGAGCTAAAGGGGGCGCTGGCGGAGAGCAAGACCGACGCCATCGAAGACATCACAGCAACGGTTAACAGCGTAAACGAGGAGTTTTTCGGGGTGGGCGCGGGCCGCTTCCTGCTCACCACGGTGTCGGCGGCTCTCTGCCGGGGCGGGCGGCTCTACGTCACCGCCGCCGGCGACAGTCCCATAATCTTGGTAACTTCCGACTCCCACGAGCGGCTCTGCGGACGTCTCGGGGGATTCCTGCATGTGGGCGTGGCCAAGGCCGTCGGCGCCGCCGCCGAGCTAGGCCAGATGGTGCAACGGGACGTGGCTGTCGAGCCGGGCGTCCGGCTGGTCCTGGCCACCGACGGCGTTACCGACAACATGGATGCGGACGAACTGGCGGAAATCGTGCGCAGCTCGGCCACCCCTGAAGAAGCCACCGGCCGGATCGAGGAAATCATCGCCGGCCGCTTGGTTGAGGGACGGGTGCCGGAGAAGCTGGGCGTGCGTTTCCGCTACGACGACCGCACTGCCATCGTCCGCTTTTTTGAGTAGCCGAGGCCGGTAGCCGTCAGGGGAAAGCGGGTTTCCAGAGGCCCGCGCAACAGGGCATATTGGAGACCGGGCTGTTGCAACTTGTGAGCAGGGGCCGCCGGTTGTTACAATCGAGCCGCCATATCCGGCGGGCCGCCATAAAGCGCAGACCACGCCAATCAGGTCAGACGCCCGGGACGATGCGTCAAGTCCGGGACTATTGCTGTCGCAAAGGAGCCACTCAGTGGGCAAAATCAACGTAGCCATCATCGGCGTGGGAAACTGCGCCTCATCGTTGGTCCAGGGCCTTCACAGTTACGTGGAGATCCCGAAGGACGATGAAGTCTCCGGCTTGATGCACAACACGATCGGCGACTACCGCATCGAGGACATCGAAGTGGTCGCAGCCTTCGACATAGATCAGAACAAGGTCGGCAAAGACCTGTCGGAGGCCATTTTCACCCAGCCGAACAACACCCTGAAATTCGCCGATGTCCCGCATACCGGCGTAAAGGTAGACCGGGGTATGACCCATGACGGCATCGGCCGTTATGTATCCCACCTAGTCAAGAAATCGCCGCATTCCACCTCCGACATTACCGGCATTCTGCGGGAACGCGAAGTGGACGTGGTTATCAACTACCTGCCAGTGGGCAGCGAGCAGGCCACCAAGTGGTACGTGGAGCACATTCTTAACGCCCACTGCGCCATGGTCAACTGCATCCCGGTATTCCTGGCCCGCGAGGATTACTGGCGCAACCGTTTCGAGGAGCGCGGCGTTCCCATCATCGGCGACGACATCAAGTCGCAGTTGGGGGCCACCATCACCCACCGGGTTCTGACCCGCCTGTTTGAAGACCGGGGCGTTACGCTGGAAAACACCTATCAGTTGAACTTCGGCGGGAACACCGACTTCCTGAATATGCTGGAGCGCGAGCGGCTGACCTCCAAGAAGATTTCCAAGACCGCCGCGGTTACCTCACAGCTGGACGAGGAAATAGACCCGGACAACATCCACATCGGCCCCAGCGACCATGTGCCGTGGCTCAAAGACCGCAAATGGTGCTACATCCGAATGGAAGGGCGGATCTTCGGAGGCGCGCCAATCAGCCTGGAGGCCAAGCTGGAGGTCTGGGACAGCCCCAACTCCGCCGGCGTGGTGGTAGACGCCATCCGCTGCGCCAAGCTGGCCATGGACCGGGGCCAGGCCGGAGCCGTCGTCGGCCCCAGCGCCTACTTTATGAAATCTCCCCCGGTGCAATACACCGACGACACTGCGAGGAATATGACCGAGGCTTTCATAGCCGGAGACGGGGTTGCCGGGGATGGGGTTGCTGAGGTGGTCGTGGAGGTGGCAGACGAGTAACAGAGAGGGCCGTCACCCGGACTCCTTGCCGGGAGGTATGCCATGAAGATAGCCATGGTGTCGCCCTACGACTTCACCTGGCCTGGTGGCGTAACCATTCACGTGTCCCAGTTGGCCCGGGAGTTGGGCCGTTCGGGCCATGAGGTGCAGGTGCTTGCCCCTCATTCGCCCTCCCGGGAGTGCCAGGACCAGGACCTGCTGGTGCCGCTAGGACGCTCGGTACCGCTGCCCAGCGGCGGATCCATTGCGCGGGTTTCCCTCTCATGGTGGCTGGCCCACCGAATTCGGGCATTGCTGGCCCGGGAACAGTACGACATCATTCACCTCCATGAGCCTATGGCGCCGATTCTGCCCCTCACCGTTCTGGAGTACTCCAACTCGGTGAACGTGGGCACATTTCACGCCTGCCATAGCCACCACCACCTCTACAAGATGAGCCACCCCCTCATCAAGCGCTGGCACCAGCGGCTCCACGGCAACATCGCCGTGTCTCGCGCCGCGATGCAATATGTCAATTCCACCTTCCCCGGCGACTACGAAATCATCCCCAACGGCATAGACATAGAGCATTTTTCCCAGAAGGCCGCGCCCTGGCCTCAGTTTCAGGACGGCAAGACCAACATCATATTCGTGGGGCGGCTGGAAAAGCGGAAGGGCCTGCGCTACCTGCTGGAAGCCTACGGACGCCTGAAGTGGGATATGCCGGACCTGCGGCTGGTGGTAGTGGGGCCGGGCAATCCCGACAAGGACTCCTACCATGTCCTCAGTTCGCGGAATTTGCAGGATGTGGAGTTCGTGGGCCGGGTGCCTTACGAAGACCTTCCGCGTTACTACGCCTCCGCAGATATATTCTGCTCGCCGGCCACCGGGGCCGAGAGCTTCGGCATCGTGCTGCTAGAGGCGATGGCCGCCGGCAAGCCGGTTGTGGCTTCCGACATCGAGGGCTACCGGGGCGTAATGCAGGACGGCAGGGAAGGACTGCTCTTCCAAAACAAGAACATTGAGTCGTTGGCCTCCGCGCTTGAGACGCTGATTAAAGACCCGGAGCGGCGGCGGGATATGGGACAGCGAGGGCGGGCCACCGCAGAAGAGCACCGCTGGCAGGTGGTCGCCGCACGGGTGGAGCAATACTACGAGACTTGCCGACAGGTGGTTCATGGCGCTGCCGGACAGAGAACAGCTTAGGGGCGCCGTCCGCAGCTGTTTCGAGGAGCCGGGGGCCCGGCTTTTCAAAGCACTGGGATTCACTCCCAACGCCATCACGCTGCTGGGCTTCGCGGTCTGCGTGGTTTCCGCGTACCTGGTGGCGTCGGGCTGGTTGTTTTGGGGCGGTGTGGTGTTTCTGGCCGGGGGGATTCTCGACCTGATGGATGGGGCGCTGGCCCGCCTTACCGGACAAGCAACGCCGTTCGGCGCACTGTTGGATTCGGTGTTCGACCGGCTGGGCGAAGCAGCTCTGTTTGTCGGTCTGGGGGTATACGCTCTGCGCGCCGAACACAGCGATGATTACCGCGCGTTTTTCATCACCGCCCTTTTACTCGCCCTCATTTTTTCCCAGGGGGTCAGCTACCTCCGGGCTAGGGGCGAGGGCCTGGGGGTGTTCACGCGCGCCGGGATGATGACCCGCACGGAGCGGGTGGCCCTCCTTGGAATCGGCTTGTTGCTGGGCTGGATTCCGTGGCTCCTGCTGGGCATCCTTGTCGCCATCGCCGCGGTGTCCTGCTTCACCCTCTTCCAGCGAATGTTCACCATCCGCAGTATGCTGGAAAAAGGCGATTAACCGCCTGTGTGTGCTCCATTTTCCAGGGAGGGGTGCGAGAACGAGCAGCGCCCACAGGGTAGATAAGCCTTCCCAGCCCGTGTAAACTGGCCGCATCCCCGCCACGGAGGAGTCTGCCCGATGGCAACGGCGCAACAGGCCCTGATTTCGGCGCAGGATAAGGCTCAACTGAAGCGAGACTTTCGCAAGCACCTGAAGGGTGAGGTGCGCTTGCGGCTGTACACGCAGCGGCCTTCGCCCATCGCCATTCCCGGCCGCGATTGCCGCTACTGCCCTCAGGCCCAGCAATTGCTGGAGGAACTGACTGGGCTCTCGCCAAAACTGAAATTGGAAACGGTGGACTTCTACGCTGAGCCGGAAACCGCACAAGCAGAGGGCGTTACGCGCATCCCCGCCATCGCCCTGGGGCCGGAGTCCGGGGGGCGATTGCGCTTCTACGGTCTCCCTCTGGGATACGAACTGCCTGCCCTTATTGACAGCATCAAGTCGGTGTCCCGGGGCGCAACCCGCCTGTCGGTAAATACCCGCAAGCAGTTGCGCCGCGTCAACCGCCCGGTGCATTTGCAGGTGTTCGTCACCCCCGGCAGCGAGGTATCCGCCGGAATGGCCCTGCTGGCCCACGCCATGGCCGTGGAGAGCGCCCATATCAGCGCCGACGTTATCGAGGCGGAGGAATTCCCGGACCTAGCCCGGCGGTACGGCGTCCGGCAAGTGCCGCTGACCGTCATCAACGAGCTCGCCACAGTGAACGGCATGGTCAGCGAAGGCGAGCTTTTGGAAAAGGTATCGCAGGTCGGCCTCAAACCCGCCGAAGAGTCCTGATCTGAAGGGCGGGACGCTGCCCCGCGCCGGTCAATCAAACCACTACAGGAGAACTGATTGTGCCCAACGAGCTACGGGGCGACATGAACGGGCAGGGCCTGCGGGTCGGCATCGCTGTCGCCCGCTTCAATGAGATAATAACCAAGCAATTGCTGGACGGCGCGCTGGAAACGCTGGCCCGTTGCGGAGTGCGCGACTCCGACATCACGGTGGCCTGGGTTCCCGGCTCCTTCGAGCTGCCGGTGGTGGCCCGCGCCTTTGCCAAGAGTGGACGCTGCGACGCGGTCATCTGCTTGGGCGCGGTCATACGGGGCGAGACGACGCACTACGACATGGTGGCAGGGCAGGCATCAGGCGGCAGCGGCTCGGTCAGCCTCGATACCGGAGTGCCGACCATCTTCGGCGTGCTGACCACAGAGAATATGGAGCAGGCATTGAACCGGGCCGGGGGCAAGTCGGGCAACATCGGCTCCAACGCCGCCCTGGCCGCCATCGAAACCGCTTCGGTGCTCGCCGCGGTGAACACTGCCTAGCCGCGCTACGGGCGGCATCGCTGTAACGGCAAGAGGATATACCCGAAGCCCATCCATTCATCGCACCCTGCCATCCACCCTGAGTTTGTCAAAGGGCGGCTGGTTGGATGTTGGACACCCCGCAGAAATAGGTAAACCATTTGACAGCGCCCTCTTCAAGACAATCCGGCGGACAGGGCGGGCCCAGGGAGGCGACATGGTTCAATTCGGCGTCACCATCCCCAACAACTGGGGCGTGGACGACCCGCGTAAGGTCTTGGAGCTGGGGCCTGAAGCCGAACAGTTGGGCTACGATTCCATCTGGGTAATGGACCACCTGTTCAACACCGGGTACATCCGCGAACGCCTCGAAGATCGCCCCTACTACCACCCAATGGCGATGCTGTCCTTCATGGCCGCCACCACCAGCCGCGTGGCGCTGGGGACGTCGGTGCTGGTGCTGCCCTATCACAACCCGGTGGAACTGGCCAAGTACGCCGCCACGCTGGACCAGATGTCAGGCGGGCGGGTGACGCTGGGCGTCGGGGCCGGCGCAATGACCGAGGAGTTCGAGGCCCTAGGCATCCCCATGCAGGAGCGAGGGTCGCTGACCAATGAGTCCATCGCCATAATGAAGGAATTGTGGACCAACCATAGCCCGGAATACCACAGCGTTCGCTGGGACTTCGCCGGACTTCGCTTCTCGCCCAAGCCGGTGCAGCAACCCCACATTCCGCTGTGGATTGGCGGCTCCTCTTCCGGCGCACTGCGTCGCACCGCCCGCGTCGGCGACGGCTGGCACCCCACGGGGCTGTCCCCCGAGGATTTCGCCATCGGCCGCGAGGAAGTGACAACGCGGGCAGCGGCGGCCGGACGCGACCCATCCGCCATCACTATGTCCGCCCGTATCGAGGTGGAGGTGCACGGCGGCCCGTCCAGCCAGCGAGCCTCCAGCCGCTCCCGTCTGCCCGGCGACGACCCTGGAGCGATGCGGGCTGGCATCGAGGCCTACCGCGAGGCCGGGGTGGAACACATGGTGCTGGCGCTGAACTCGGGCGACATAGCCGCCCTTCGCCGCATGATGTCAATAATAGCCGACGAGGTATTGCCGGCCTTCCGGTAGCGTTAGCCCTCGGTCAGCACCCGAAGAAGCCGACGCGCGAGGGACGCCCTAACCCTCTCCCAATCAATGGGAGAGGGTATTTTTGTCTGTCGGCTAACGCTCCTGCGGTTGATCTCGCAGAAAGTTCTGCAACTCGAGGCGGTCGGCTTCCAAGCGTTCCAGTTGCTCTGGGCTGCCTGAGGCGCCGCCATAGTGGGCGGCTTGAAACTGGTCAACGATGTGGGCCACCGGGTCGGCGGGGAGCACGCCTGTTAAGCCGCGCTGATGCTCTCTTGGCGTCTCCCACCCCTCTCTGGGGCGCCCAGCCCGTTCCGCCATATCCAGCAGGGCGTGGTAGTAGTCGCGGGGAGAGAGCAGATTACGGGCCCGCTTTCGGGACGCGCCGCGCAGTCCGGCAAACAGGCCTCCCAAAGCATCGCTCAGGTCATCCCCGGCGCGCTTCAGGCTGAACAGGGATTCGCGGGTCTCGACCACCTCGGAGTCTCGGCCTCGTCGCCGCCGGGCGCGGAACAAGCTGTAGACCACCACGGCCGCAAAGGCCATGCCCAGCACGGCGGCGGTCCACTTCAGGGCCGTAAAGAGGGCGCTGCCGCCGTCTCCCGAGTCGGCTTCGCGCAGGCTCTGGTGAAACTGGTCGAGGCGGCGTTGGGCCTCCATCAGGCCATCTATATTGCCCCCTCCCATTAGTCCGGAGAACCAGTTGCCGACGCTGACCAGCGCCCCGGCCAGCAGCCCGATGACCATCAGCACCGGCTCCAGAATCCGGTATCCCACCGAGCCAATCACGCGCACCACGACCCGCGTCACATCGTCCAGCCCGCCCAAGCCCAGGCCGCTGACCAGCAGCCCCAAGGCCAGTATACCGCCAACGCAGGCGGCTATGGGCCAGAGCCATTGCGCCGGCATCTCCCGCTCTTCGCCGCTCTCAGCGGAGAAGCGGGCCAGGGCCATACCCAGCAGGCCAACGGCGAAGAAACCCACCACCAGAAATCCGCTGACAATGCTTCCCTCGGAAGCGGCGTCAATCAGCGCCACAGCCAGCAGCACCACCATGCCAATCTGAAATGCCGAACGCACGGCGTCCAGGGTAATGTCCTCTCGGGAAAGGTCTACCCCGCGCCACCAGATGACGAGCAAGAAAAGCACTGAGCCTACGAACAGCCCCACGCCGCTCATCTCTCCAGACGTCAGCAGATTAAACGGCAGCAGAACCTCGCCAGCGTTCCAGGCAGTCAGGACCAGCAGCGACGGCACGCCTAACGCCAACCCAATCAGCCCGCGCAGCACCGGAGTTACCTGCAAGGTCAATACCCAGGCCGACAGGCCGTAACCCCAAGCCAAGGACGCCACCACCAACCAGAAGGGCATCTGCAATTGCTCAAACTTCGCCAGGTGGGCGAAGACGGCAATAACCAGATACAGGGCGCAGCTCTCCAGAAAGAGCGCCACCCCGGTTATTGCCCTAGTTCTCCAAGGGGGTGCCATCAATTGCCTCACTGGCAAATTCGGGTTCGTCTCCGAAGTCTAACCCTGTTTCCGGGAGCGAATCCAGCAGGTGGCCCATGCCGGTGACCGGAATCTCGCCAATTCGTTCCGGCGGCTCGCCGTCTCCAGCATACAGGACGGAGACACGGTAGCCGCGCCCGGCGATGGCGTCCAACTGACCCTTGAGCGATTCGGTGATGGCCCCGGTTACGAACAGAACCGTCGCTCCAAGGGGTAACGTGTCCCGTTCGGCGCGAAACACGTCGGGCAGCATCGCCACCACGTAGGGGGCCGCCATCGCCAGCGCTTCCAGTGTCATCGCCAACTGCGACGCCGACGCGCCAACCGGGACGCTGAGCCATTTGCCTGAGTAGGAGGCCACGGCGTTGGAAATCAAGCCGTAGCTGTAACCCCGCCGGTCGGCCAAGGAAACCGCGGAGGCAGCGGCGGTTATGGCCCGCTCGAACAACCGCCGGTTGGTGCCCTGCCACACGTAATCGCTGGTCGATCCGTTCAGGGCAACCAGCATATTCAGCGACACCGCTGGCTCGAATATCCTGGTCTGCAATTCCCGGGCGCGCGCCGTCGCCTTCCAGTCTATGTGCTTCAGCGGGTCGTCGGGCCGGTAGTCGCGCTGTCCCTTGATCCGGTTCATGTCGTGATACAGCGGCATCCGCCCCCGCGCCACGCCGAAGGGGTGCTGCGGCGGAGTCAGCAACTCGTCCAAGTCTATGACACGCGGAAAGACCAGTATGTCGTCAACGTTGGGCAGCCGCGTTTCCATGGCGGTGAAACCGAAGATGTCGCTGCTTCGCATCCGCACCGGCCCGATGCGATGATACCCGCGCTTGAGGCAGCGCATGGTGAATTTCCAGGTGGCGCGCTGGTAGGGCAGCAGGGAGGTCGTGATGCAGTGATGGCGGTTGGTTTCCAGGGTCGCGCCGCGCACTTCGCCCCCAGGCAACTCCAGCCCTTCAGGGAAAGGGTCCTGCGCCTCCACCCAGATGAGAGGCAGGATCTTGTCGTTGTTCAGCGCGACAGTGTAGTCCAGGGTGTCGCCGATAAAGGCGCGGCGGCGGCCCACCTCGCGCTCGTAGGTAACCTTGCGGAAGCAGTAACGTTCCCAGACGCGGGCGGCCAGCCAGACCACGGCGACCAGCGATCCGACGACGAGCAGCAGCCCGTTGCTGGCCAGCAGGCCGACCAACACCAGCAGCCCGCTGACTACCGGCCATAGCTCATGGCGCACAGCGTTCGCCCCGGCCTAGACGGGGACCGCCACCCGCGACAACAGCTCCTCCACCACGTCCTCGGCCAAGCGGCCTCGCAGCCTGGCCTGCGAGGTGAGGATGGTGCGATGGGAGAGGGCGTAGGGGGCGATGACCTTCACGTCGTCGGGCGTAACGTAATCCCGGCCTCGGATAGCGGCGAATGCCTGAGAACAGCGGTACAACCCCAGCGTGGCCCGCGGGCTGGCACCCAGTTCCACGTCTTCGTGCCTGCGGGTGGCCTGGGTCAGCCGGACGATGTAGTTGCTTAGCACCGAATCAACGTAGACTTCCTTCACTCGCTGCTGGGTTTCTATGATGTCCTGGCCGTCGGCCACCGGCTGCATGGCGTCCATGGGGTTGGCGGTGCTGTAACGGGCCAGCATCTGCTCCTCGTCCGCCTCGTCCGGGTAACCCATGCGAAGACGCAGCATGAAACGGTCCAGTTGGGCCTCGGGAAGCGGGAACGTCCCCTCCAGTTCGATGGGGTTCTGGGTGGCGATAAGCAGGAACGGCGCCGGCATAGGGATGGTGCGGTCGTCAACGGTCAACTGTCCCTCGGCCATGGCTTCCAGCAGAGCGGACTGGGTGCGCGGCGTGGCACGGTTGATTTCATCGGCCAGCACCACCTGGGCCAGGATGGGGCCGGGACGGAACTCAAACTCGCCCAACTTCTGGTTGTAGAAATTCACGCCGGTGATGTCGGAAGGCATCAGGTCGGGAGTGCACTGGATGCGCCGGAAGCTGCAACGCAGGGATTCGGCCAAGCTGCGGGCCAGCGTGGTCTTGCCGATGCCGGGTACGTCTTCGACAAGAACGTGTCCGCCGCTAAGCACGGCCGCTAGGGCGAGCTCAATGACCTGTCCCTTCCCCACCAACACCTGCTCGATACTGGCCTTTACGCTGGCGGCCAAATCGGCAACGCTGGAAGCTGCCGGGTCGACAGCCGGTGCGCTGGGATCTGTCGGACGATTCGCTGTCTTGCCTCGGAGCATTTGTACACGCCGCCGCGGTGATTAGAACGCAGGCCGTACCCCCTCCTGCAGTTCAGGAATGCACGGTGCCGGATGGAGTGGCCTCTTTTTCCAGAGCTTCGCTTTCCTTGGCAAGGAAGTCTTCCGCTTCCCGAAGGTCTTTGAAGGAATCTATGCTGGTCCAAAAGGAACGGGTGCGGAACGCCGCGATGCGCCCGGACTGCGCCAGCCGTGGGAATGTCTCGACCTCGTGGTCACCCAAGTCCGGGAATTCTGGGAATACACCGCGGTCGAAAACATACACCCCACCGTTTATCCAATGGGGCAGTTCCACCTTCTCGCGGAATCCGACCACGCCGCCCGCGTCGTCCATGTCCACCAGACCATAGGGGCTGACCATCGGGACGGCCAGCAGCGTAACAGCGGGGCCATTCCGCCGGGCAGGAGATTCCCGGTGGAAGTCGATTATGTCCCGCAACGGCTGCCGGGTGATGATGTCACCGTTGGTAACGACCACAGGCTCGTCATCCGACGACGCCAAGGGATAGCCTTGTTTGATGGCTCCCCCGCGTCCCAGCGGGGAACTTTCCACGCTATAGGCGACACGCATTCCGTGCCGGGAACCATCGCCGAAGTGGGCGCGGATGGCTTCCCAGCGGTAGCCGGCCAAGAATACCACGCCGTCAACGCCGCCCTCCTTGAGCCATTCCAACTGCCGCTCCAGGATAGGCTTGCCGGCGACAGGCGCCATCGGTTTGGGCAGGGTGTCGGTCAGCGGGCGCAACCGCTCTCCTTTTCCCCCGGCCAGAATCAACGCATACATCCGAACGATACCCCTTACCTTCCCGCCCTGGCAGGGCGTCGCTGTGCTGCCTAAATATACCCGTGCGCGATGGGAGGGTCAAACACTCAATAGCAGGCCAAGCTGTCTGATGATAACGTACTTGGAGACTGCTGACGAAATCTTGCTATGCGCGTTATGATTATCATAGAGTTTCAGGCCAACTGCTTGGATGTATTCCAGCAGGCGAACGCCACCGGAGAGTCGGCTTTCATCACGAAAGACGGCGTTCCGGTAGCGCCCCTTGATCTATGCCAAGTTGGAACTCTAAGGAGGGGAAACTATGGACTATGACATCCTTCACAAACCGTCCTACGCGCTGGCGCGGATAAAAATGAACCCGCGGGAGCAACTTCAGGCCGAGACCGGAGCCATGGTTAGTATGTCGGACACCATCAAGATGGAGACCAGCACCCGCGGCGGCATATTCGGCGGCCTGCGGAGGTCGGTGCTGGGCGGCGAGAGCTTCTTCGTCAACACCTTCACCGCCGAGCAACCGGGCGAGGTGACCGTTGCCCCGTCGCTTCCGGGCGACATTGAAGTTTTGGAATTGCGGGGCGAAACGCTCATGGTGCAGTCGGGTTCCTTCCTGGCGGCAACCATGAATATCGAAGTGGATTCGCAATGGGGAGGCGCCCGTTCCTTCTTCTCCCGTGAAGGGCTGTTCCTGTTGCGCTGCTCCGGCACCGGGCTGCTGTTTATTTCGTCTTACGGCGCAATTCACCGGATAGACTTGGGACGCGGAGAGCGTTACACGGTGGACAACGGCCACATGGTGGCCTTCGACGAGTCAGTCAACTACACCGTGGGCCGCTCCGGGGGCTGGAAGACAACGCTGCTAGGTGGAGAGGGCCTGGTCTGCAAGCTGGAAGGCCCAGGCCGATTCTTCATGCAGACCCGCAGCGAGGACGCCTTCATTAGCTGGTTGTCGCCAAAGCTGGGCAATAAATAAGAACCGTCCCAAGAATGTCCTGCGCCACGGGCGGGCCAAAGTACTGTCGCCCGCGGTGTAGTCCGGTTATCCGCCACCCGGCAGCGCCCCGCCCATGCCGGTCAGAAGCGCCGCACTCCGCCGCTTACTATGCAGCGGGGAGTCGCCGATTCCAAGCCGGGAAGTTGCCGCCGCGCTAGGTCTGCGGCCCTTTCGGCCAGTGCGGCATCATCGGGGAACAGCATTCCGATGACAGTTCCGCTGTGGGCCACGTTCACTCCGGCGGCTCCGGTGCGACTTGACAGTTCCAACGCGGCCTCTAGGTGGGGGTTGAGCAACAGTTGCTGGTTGGCTATGGCGCTGAGCGTGGCGCCCCGCCCAATGCGCAGGGGGTCGCCCAGACAAATGCCTTCCTCTATCAGAGACACCGCCTCCGCCATTCCTGGTTCCAGACGCTTGAGAGCGCTGTCTCTGTTTACCCGGTTGAACTCCAGGGTGTCGACGCTGCCGCCGAAGTCGAGCACTACGACGCGCATGGACGGAGGCGGCCCCAGCGTTCTGGCGATTCTACCCTCGCGGTGGTCGAAAATGGCGATGTGAGGGACCATGACGCCATCGCTAGGCTCCACTCCCAGCGCGATTTCGGCCACCTGCGCGGGGGTAAACTCCCGGCCCATCGCCGACGCCGTGGCTACTATGGCCGCAGAAACGTCGGCGGTGCTGCTGGCCATACCCTTGCCCCGCGGCAGCGGGGAGTCCAGCCACAGCCGCGCTTCCATTTTCGTCTCCCCCAGGTAGTCCAGCGTGGCCTGAACCGCCATACGGGCCTTCGGAGAGTCAGGAGGGGCAGAGATTCCGCCTTCGCCCGGCGATAGCTCCACCGTGGCCGCGCTGTACATATCGATGGGACAGGTCACCATGCAGAGGATGCCGTCGAGCATTCCTTGGGCCAGTTCGCCACAGGTTCCCGGCGCGGTCGCCGAAGCTCTGCTGACTGTCTTGGCCTGACGCATTATTCCAGCTTCAGGCCGACGCTGGTATACGGGAGCGCGCCAAGTGATTTCATTTCCAGCGCAAGCCCGGCAACCATGAAATACACCTTGTCGGCGCGGGCCGCCACGGCCTGATTCACCCGCCCCAGCGCGTCCCGGTATACGGCCCCCAACTGCGACGGCGGAACGACGCCCAGCCCGACCTCGTTGCTGACCACTATCCAGGTTGCCGGAGAGCGCTCGTAAACTTCGATAAGGCGGTTGGACGCTGCCAGAATTTCCCGCTCCGGGTTCGGGCTACCCTCCATGCTCAGTAACAGGTTACTGACCCACAGCGTGAGGCAGTCCAACAGGCACGTATCGTAACCCTCCAGAGCAGAAGGAAGGGCGGAGGCAAGTTCGAGAGGCTCTTCCAGCGTGTCCCATTCCGGCGGACGCTGTTGGCGATGGGCGGCGATGCGGCGTTCCATGTCCGCGTCCAACGCCTCGGCAGTGGCGACGTACAGAACCCGCCCACCCTGACGGGCCAGCCGTTCGGCAAAGGCGCTCTTACCCGATCGGGCGCCGCCGAGTACGAAAATTAACTGCTTAAGCAAGAGCATCCCCAGGCGCGACAACCTGTTTCAGGGCTTCGGAAAGGCGGCGGTTGTCATCCATAGTTCGCACTCCCACCCTGATGTATTCCGGCAGGCCAAAGGAAGCGCAGTCCCGGACACACACCTTGTGCCGGGTTAGCAACTCCAGCCGCACACCAGCGGCGTTGCCCACGCGCATCAGCAGGAAATTGGCGGCAGAAGGGGCGCACTCCAGACCCAGCGAACGGGCTGCCTCTATCAGGTACTCTTTACCCTCGCGCACGGCCTCGCGGCCCTTTTCGACCTGCTCACTATCGGCGAGCGCAGCGATACCGGCGGCCTGCGCCAAGGCGTTGACACTCCAACTGTACTGGAAGCGCTTCACATACTCAATGATTTCGGCAGATGCCAGCATATAGCCAAGCCGCAGTCCGGTCAGGGCATAGTCCTTGGTCATCGAGCGCAGCAGCGCGACGTTGCCCATCGACAGCAGCGGCGTCGAGTCCCAGCGCTCCTCGACGAAAGACACATAGGCCTCGTCCAGCGCCAGCAGCCCGACACCCCGCAGAGCCTCGGCGACGCTTCGGATTTCGTCTTCCCGCAGGTAGATCCCGGTTGGGTTGTTGGGGTTGCAAAGGAAGACCAATGCCGGGCGCAGACTGGCAATGCGCTCCAAGGCCAGAGGCAGATCCCAGCGGAATTGCCCTTCGGCAAGCTCAAGACGAGAGGGCGTAAACATGGCCGGGGCAACACCCTGGACGCTGCACGCCGCGTCATACTCGCCGAAGGTCGGCGTGAACACGAGGGCGGAATCTCCGGGGCCGATATAGGCCCTGGCGAGCAGATGGATTAGCTCGGTGGAACCGTTGCCTGGCAGGACGCGGTCCGGCTCAACTCCCAGCGCTCCGCCTATCGCCACCCTGAGCTTGAGGCAATCCGGGTCAGGATAGGCAGCCAGATTGACGCTCTGCGCGGCCTCCAGCACACGCGGCGATGGGCCGAGAGGGTTGATGCTGGCGCTGAAGTCAATGACCTCCTCGGGACGCAAGCCGAGGGACTCCAGTTCGGCGACGTTGAGGCCACCGTGTACTGGCCTGCTTTGCTTGCCCTCAGTGTCCACTCGCATCATCCTTCGACCAACTCAGGACGCCAGCAATCCGCGCAGCGCCAGCGCTCCAATCGCCACCGGGACACCGATGGCGGCAACCGCATAAGCCACGCGAACCGAGATGCCTATATGCCGGGAGCCTGGTTCCCTCAGGCCGTGGCCGATGCGGTAATGCTCCGGCTTCTCCAACGCGACGCCCAGCAGGCCGGACATCGCGCCGATGGTCCAACCTGCGTTGGGGCTTGCCGTCAGTCGCTGGCCCACCCACGCCCAGCGCCACCCTTGGCCCGCGGGCAGCCGACATACCGCGCCCGCTCCCAGCATCAAGGCCGCGCTGAGACGGGCCGGAATCAGGTTCATAGCGTCGTCCAGCCTCGCCGACGCCTTTCCCAAGTATTCGTACTTCCCCCGGTAGCCTATCATGCTGTCCAGCGTGTTCACGGCACGGAAGGCGAAGGCGCCGGGCAATCCGAGCAGAGCGAAGGCCAGCCAAGGGCCGATGTAGCTGTCGGTGGTGTTTTCGGCCACCGACTCGATTGCCGCCGCCGCTGCTAGGGGCTGGCTGAGGGAGTTGGCATCGCGGCTGACCAGGCTCCTCAGCCCATCCCTTGCTTCGCTGATACTTCCTGTATCCATTGCGCTCTGCACATCCTTGGCCGCCCGCGCCAAGCCACTGACGGCGAAAGTGGTGCTGAACAGGGCCGCCCCGCCTATCAGGTAAGGGATGGGGCCAAGTTCCCGAAGCCCGTTGGCCGCCAGCCAGGCAAGTCCCCCGAACAGCGCGGGAACGATCACCGCTATACACGCCCCCCAAGCGAGCGCCGCCGCCCGCTTCTCGCCGGACGGGCCGATGCGTTCCAGCAGCGACACCAGCTTTCCCATCCACACTACGGGGTGAATCGCGTTGGGCAACTCCCGAAAGGCCAAATCCAGCGCCAGCGCCAGCAGTAGCGCGCCTGCGTCAAGATACCACTCTCCGGGAAATACTCGCCACTCCATACCGCGCCGCTCTCGCTACCAGGCCAGCCGGTGAATTGGCTCCAGGAGCGTGCCGGAAAAGAAGTGGGTCAGAAGTGCGGCCAAAACCAGCACCGATGCCTCAGCAATCTCGTTGACCGCCCCATAGACATCGCCGGTCACTCCACCAAGCAGTTTCGACGCCCACGCGCCGACGCCCCACGCCACAGCGCTGGCCGCCGCCATAAGCGCCAGCCCTGCCGGCCCGGTCAGAGCCACGGTGGCGAGCAGGGCTACGGCCAACCCGGCGAGCATCTGCCATCGTCCGCCCTGCGGTAGAAACGGGGTGCCGATACCCTGACGCCTCACATAGGGAAACAATTCCAGTACCATCAGCATGGCCCAACGGGAAAGGCAGGGAAAAACCAGGAGCGCCCACAGCCGGCCCACAGGAGGCAGGGCCATAATAGCAGCGACCTTGATGAGCAGCAGGCTCACCACGCCCGCTACTGCAAAGGCGCCCACGTGGGAATCGCGCAGGATAGCCAAACGCCGCTCCTGGTCGAAACCGCCGAGCAGCGCATCGCAGCAGTCCATGAAGCCGTCAAGGTGCAGGCCGCGGGTGATCGCTACCGAGGCCACCGTCAGGATAGCCGCCGACAGCATCGGCGGAAAGGGACGGTATTCCTGGGTGAAAAGCGGGTAGCCGGAATGCAGAAGCAGGTCAATAGCAGCCAGAATCAATCCCAGCAGAAGCCCGACCACCGGGAACCAGGCGCGGGATGACGCCAGCCCGGACGCATCCCGCGGCGCTACCGGCAGAATCGTGAGAAAGCCGATGGCCGATCGCAGACCCGTCACAAAGCCGTCCCGCTGTCCGGCTCACGGTCGGATACGCCCGCCTCAGCAAAGGTAGCCATCTCGGACAGGCACGCAGCAGCGGCTTCGACAATCGGCATCGCCAGCGCCGCACCCGTGCCTTCACCCAGACGCATACCCAGGTCGAGCAGCGGGGTCAGCCCCAGGCTGGACAACGCCGCGCGATGTCCTCTCTCCGCTGAGACGTGGGACGCAATCATGTAGTCGCGGGCGGCAGGGCACAGCGCGTTTGCGACCAGCGCCGCCGCGCCGGAGATGAAGCCGTCCACCACCACCGCCCGGCGCGACATCGCCGCGCCCAGAATTACGCCCGCCAGCACGCCAATCTCGAACCCCCCGACTTTGGACAGCAAGTCAATGCCATCGCCGGGGTCGGGGGAGTTCACCTGCAACGCTGTCCGCACTACCGCCATCTTGCCCTGCATTTCTTCCGGAGTTCGCCCGGTGCCCTCGCCGGTGGTCTCTTCGGGGGGCCGGCCCGTTACGGCGGACGTAATCGCGCTGGACGCCGTGGTGTTTCCGATGCCCATGTCACCCGTAGCTAACAAATCCACGCCGGACTTGGCGACCTCCACGGCCAGGTTTATTCCCGCCTCAACGCACTGGACGGCCTGCTCCCGGGACATGGCTGGCCCTTGGCTCATGTCGTCCGTGCCTCGCCCAATCTTCAGTGAGCGGAGTTCCGGGTGTTGGGGAAGCCCGGCGGCTACCCCGGCGTCGACGATGACCTGCCGAATCCCAAAATGCCGAGACATGACACTGATGGCCGCGCCCCCGGCGAGGAAGTTCAGCACCATCTGGGCGGTGACTTCTTGAGGATAGCCGGTAACCCCCTGCGCCACGACGCCATGGTCAGCGGCAGCGACGATGACCGCCTTGCCGCGAATCGCAGGCCGCTCAGTTCCGAATATGCCCGCCAGCCGTATGGAGACCTCTTCAAGATGGCCCAGGCTGCCGGGGGGCTTGGTCAGGTTGAGTTGCCTGGCCTCGGCGCGGCTCATGGCCGCAGAGTCTGCCGGCCGTATCCGCTCAATAGCTTGGGCTATGGTGATTGGACTGGCAGCCATTGTGCTAAACCTCCGTCCTTCGACAAGATCAGGACCCCCGGCCAGAATCATGACAGGCCGGAATTATGGCCCGCCGGAGTTATGGCCGGGTCATTGCGCAGGGCCGATAAGCCACACCTGAGGGTGGCCGTTCTCCGGGTCCAACTGCACCCTCGTTTCGACGCCAAACGCGCTCCTCAAGTTGCCGGGGGTTAGCACGTCGGCAGGACTGCCTTCCGCGGCAATAGCTCCGTCAGACAAAAGCGCGAGACGGTCACAGTACCGTCCGGCGAGGGATACGTCGTGCAGGGCGACAACAACAGCGACCCCGCGGCTGGCAACCTCATCGCGCAGCGCCTCCATCATCGCCAGCCGGTGGCGCAGGTCGAGACTGGCCGACGGCTCGTCCAGCAGAATGACCCCGGCCTGCTGCGCCAGCGCCCGGGCGAGCATTACCCGCTGCCGCTCCCCCCCGGAAAGCCGGTCGAGATGACGGCTCTCGAACTGGCCTGTCTCGGTGCGAGACATGGCTTCCCGAGCGATTTCCCGGTCCCGCTTGCCCTCCAACTCGAAACGGCCCAGGTGGGCATATCTTCCCATCAACACTGTTTCCAGCGCCGTGAATGGGTGCATGGCGTCGTGCTGGGGCATGAAGGCGATGCGACGCGCCCGCTCTCCGGCCTTAATGGAGCTCAAAGATGTCTCGCCGAGCATAACTGACCCGGATTCTGGGCGGATAAGCCCGGCCAGTACTCGCAGCAGCGTGCTTTTGCCGGCGCCGTTGGGGCCGATGAGTCCGGCGATTTCGCCGGGGCGGGCCTCGAGCGACACTGACTTGAGCACCGGCGTTCCGCCCAGGCGCACGGACACGTTCTTGGCGGAAATGACGGCGCGTCTGACGGTTACGGCCATCCCTTCACTTCCCACTGTATGGCTCGAAGTCCGTGAATGTGATGTCGGCGAACCGGTCCGGGAACAATATTTCCGCGGTTCTCTCGATGCCGCGCACGTTCCAGTGGGAAAGAGTGATGTAGTTCGGAGCGTCAACTACGTGAATTTCCCCGTTGACGATCGCTGGCACAGCGGCCAGCACCGGGTCGTTCAGCAGGTCATCGCGCAATTGATTGCCGCCGACCTCGGCGTCCTGTGGGATCAGGATAAAGTCCGGGTTCATCGCGGCGATGGACTCGACGCTGATTTTCTGGAATCCTTCCAGGCCGTCCCGCGCCGCCGCGTCCACCCCGCCGGCCGTCTCAATGAGGTCGCTCCCGGTGGTACCACCCGCGGACACGCTGATGGAGTCCGAGTATCGGCTAATGGAAATCACCGACGGCCTGCTTTCGTCGCCCGGCGGCGGAACACTCTCGGCCACCAACTCCAGCCTGCTTTCAATCTCGGCGGCCAGTTCGAGGGCACGCTCTTCCGTTCCGAACATATAGCCCAGCAACAGAATGTTGGGGATATTCCCCTTAGCCGAGCTTTCCAGGGCAGGACGCACCACAGGAATCCCCGCCTCTTTTACCAGTTCAACGATGTCTTCTTTGGTGAACTTGGATACAATAAAGAGGTCCGGCTTGGCGGCTAGAACGTTTTCAGCACCCTTCTCGAAAAACGGCAAACCGGCTGCCAGCTCGACTACGTTGGAGTAGGCCTCGTTGCTGGTGAACTTGCCGAGGGCAGCTATTCGCTCTGGTGGAACCAGCGCCAGCAGCATCTCATCGTGGCCCAGGGAATAGGTCAGTATGCGTTGGGGCGGCCCATCCAGACGCACCACGCCCTCAGACGTCTCGACCTCGCGCGGCCAGCCCGTGTTGGACGGGTCCACGATGCCGGGAACCACCGGGTACGGAACCGCCGTCGGCGCCGGAGTGGGAGCGGGGGCGTTCGTAGGCGGGGGCGCAGCCGTCTGGGACGCCGTTGGCGCGGGCTTGGCTGTGTCCGCAGGTTTGGGCGTCGCCGCAGGCACGGTTGTCGGCGCTGGACTGGGAGTATCCGCGGGTTGCCGCATGGCCGTCGGCTCCATCGTGGCGGCAGGCGCGGCAGCGGGCGGCTCCGTGGGCTGATCCGCGCTCCCGCAGGCCATCAGCGCGAAGGCCATCGCAACGATTATGGCGAATACGGCAGGCAGGTACAGGATGCCACTCTTCTCAGTCATGTCTTGTCTATTCCACCTCATCTTGGGATAACGGCCCGCACTAGAGCATCGAAGCTCGCGCCTTGTTGCGAGCCAGCAGCATCAGGAAGAAGGGAGCGCCCACCAAGGCGGTGATGATACCAACGCTCACCTCGGCGGGGGATATGACCAGCCGGGCCAGGGTGTCGGCGGCCAGCATGAACACCCCGCCGCCAAGGGCGCTTAAAGGGACCAGCACACGATGGTCGGCCCCGGTCACCAGCCGCAGGGCGTGAGGCACGATGAGGCCAACGAACGCTATCGTGCCGGAGAAGGCCACCGCCGTTCCGGTAATCAGGGAAGCTACCATTAGCAGGGTGTTTCTGGTCAGTCCGACACGCACGCCCAGCGACCGCGCCTCGTCCTCGCTTACCATCAGCAGATTGAGGTCGCGGGACAGAAAAACCGCCGTCATCACGCCCAGCAACACGAAGGGCAGGGAAAGCCGAACGTCGCCCCACCGGGAGGCGTCCAACCCCCCGGCCAGCCAGAAGAGCATATCCCGCTGGGCCTCCAGGTTTTCGGTGAAAAGGATAATCGCGGAAATTATGGCCGCGATGAAGGCGCTCACCGCCACGCCGGACAACAGCAGCGCCGACATGGAGAAACGCCCTCCGACGGAGGCCACGGCGTATACCAGCACCAGCGCACCGGACGCACCGGCGAAGGACATAGCCGGCAAAGCAAGGACGAATGCCGCCTGCGCTCCGGTGGACATGGCAACAACCGCGCCCAGCGCGCCGCCGGTAGACACGCCGATAATGCCCGGATCTGCCATCGGATTGCGGAACAGACCCTGCATCACCGCTCCGGCAACGCCCAGCGCCGCGCCGACTATCAGAGCAAGGACAATGCGGGGCAGCCTGATTGACGCTACTATCGCCTGCTCGGTTTCGGAGGCGGCGGCCTGCCCGACTCCGACCTGCTCCAGCAGAATATCGAAAGTGTGGGAAAGGGGGATGGTATAGGGGCCGAGGGCGGCAGCGGTCAGCACCAAGGCGAGACCCACCGCAAGCAACGGAATGGCTCCCCCAGCAAGTTTCAACAGCACAGGAGAGCCGCTTAAAGCCGGGGAACGCCGGAGCCAGCCCAAGTAGAGCCGCACTATCTGACCGCCAGTGCCCAGCCTATCTTCGTCGGAGCGCAGGTGCGTCGCCCCGGAATCCGATGCACGCAACAGAAAATCCCTGCCGCCTTCGCAACGACAGGGACTGCATCAACTGACCTGCGCCCCATTGACGGGGCCGGGCGGGGTCTGAGGCACTCCCTAAGACGAAGAGCGGTCGCTCAGTTCAGTCCGGCAGGTCTCCTGGCTCCCGGGTCATCGCTGATCCCGCGCCTTCCCATCCTTTCAGGACAGTGGCCTCAGCGGGCAGCTATCCGGTTACAGTGGCGCCTCCGCAGCGGATTTTAACCGCTTTCCCATTCGCACCCGTTTGTCGGGCACGCCAGACTGATTTGGCCTTGATAATTCTTCCGCGATGCTAACAGTGGCTCTACCGGTTGTCAACATACAGGAATCACGGCCACTGTGCCGGGGCCAACGGGGCTGAATCGCTGTTGACAACCGCTGCGGGGCAAATTACACTAGCCCGCGTGGAGCCAATGCAGGACAGTCCTGTTTCGGCGCCTCTTAACAATCGATATGGTCCGCCCGGCGCGCCAAATCGGCATACATGGGGAAGGCGGTGTGAATCCGCCACGGTTGCGCCACTGTGAGCGGGGGTTGCCATTAAAGCAGCGCCCGCAAGTCAGGAAACCTGCCCGGGTGGAGGTGCTCTGCTTCTGCGCTAAACAGAAAAGCCCTTTGGCGTGATTCGCCAATTCCGGAACCTAGCAAACCCTGGCAGCAGCAGAGCCAGGGTTTTTTTGTGCCTATATTTGCGGGCTTGACGTCCGGCTGTACGAGGGTGAATCCCATTCCTGATTCTGGTAACAACAACGGTAACTCTATCACGGTGGTGGCTGTCGGCCCCGGCAGTTCCGATATGCTCACGCTGCGAGGGCGCGAAGCGTTGCTGAACGCCGATCTCGTGCTGGGCTTTACGACTGTCCTCAATGTGGTGCGGCCTTGGCTGGAAAACGCCGAGGTGCGCCCCATGACCTACCGCGACCAAGAGGAAGTCCTAGAATACGCGGAGGGGCAGGTCAAGCAGGGCAAGCGCTGCGTCGTTTGCTGCTGGGGCGACCTGAACGTGTCAGCCCGCGAACTGCTGGCCCGAGTGCGCCGACACGCCGACAGCGTGGTGCTGGTTCCCGGCATCAGCTCGGTACAGGTGGCGATGTCCCGCACCGGAATCTCGCTGGAAGACGCGGTGTTCATCACCCTGCATAAGCGGGCGGACACTGTCGGCGAACTTGAAGAGTTGGTCCACTACATCAACGAAGGGCGCAGGCACGTCATCCTTCTGCCACGGCCATTCGACCTGATGCCCGCCGGAATCGCCAGAGGGCTGCTGGATGCCGGAGTGCGGGGCAACCTGCCGGTGAAGGTCTACCAGCGTCTCACCCTCGAAGACGAGATAGGCTGGAGCGGCGAGCTGCGGGAGTGCAGCGAGATCGAAGAAGAGTTCAGCGACCTGTCCATTATGGTTTTCCTAAGCGGCTCAACCCCCAATTCCGAAGGAGGTTAGCCGCGAACCGGCGAGCAGAACGATGCAGAAGAAATCCATTCTATTCATCACCACTGCCGACACAGACATCCTGACGGCCGACCGGGCGCTGTCGGAGCTTCCCGGCGGCTTTCCGCAGGTGACCGCCGTCAACCCGGCGTCGCTGTCCTCAGACCCAACGGAAGACGGCGGGCAGCGGGACGGCGAAATACTGGGTCTGGCGTCGCGCTCCGGCGTCGTTGTACTGCGGCTTTTGGGCGGCAAGCGGGCGATGCCCGATACCTTCGACATGCTGGTGCGGCAGTGCCGGAGCGAGGGGATACCCCTCATCGCCTGCCCTGGACACCAGGAATGGGACGAAGACCTGATAACTGCCTGCACCGTTCCGGCGGTCGAGGTGGAGACCGTTTTCGCCTACCTGATGCAGGGCGGCGTTCAGAATTTCCAGAACCTGTTTCTGTTCCTCAGCGATACCTACTTCGGGACGGCCCACGGCCACGAGGCCCCGGCCCCGCTGCCTTGGGAAGGCATCTATCACCCCGACGTTGCCGACGGAGCGGACGTGGACACGTTCATCTCCCAGCGTTTTCAGCCGGGTAAGCCTTCCATCGGCATCCTCTTTTACCGCGCCCACTGGATGAGCGGCAACCTCTTGCCCATCGACAGCCTGATACGCGGTCTGGAGCGCATGGGCGCCAATGTGCTGCCGGTGTTCGCCTTCAGCATGAAGCACAGCCCGGAGGGCGACGGGCAGGCCAACCGCGCCTTCACCGAGTTCCTGGCCGGGCCGGACGGCGCACCCAGAGTGCATTGCATCATCAACACCATGGGTATGTCCATGGGTGAGCTGAGCGCCGAGGGGCCAGCCATCGCCACCGGCTGGTCGGTGGACTACCTGGACAACCTGAACATACCGATGGTTCAGGCCATCATCAGCACCGGTACTCACGACGACTGGCAGGAAAGCAGTCTGGGCTTGGGGCCCATAGACACCGCGATGAGCGTGGCCCTGCCGGAGTTCGACGGGCGGCTCATATCGGTGCCTATCTCCTTCAAGGAAGAAGCCCCCGCCGGCGGGTCAGGCAGTCTTGCCGGGCGCTTGCAGCGGTACGTGCCGCGGGACGACCGGGTGGAGCTGGTGGCCCGGCTGGCAATCAAGCAGGCCAAGCTGGGGATGAAGCCCAACTCGGAAAAGAAAATCGCCGTTATCCTGAGCAACTACCCGACGAAAGACGCCCGCATCGGCAACGCTGTGGGGCTGGACACGCCGGCGTCAGCCATACAGGTGCTGAACGCCCTGAAGGACGCGGGCTACAAGGTGACGGATATTCCCAACGACGGCGACGAGCTGGTCCACCGCATCATAGAGCGGTGCAGCAACGACCGGGATTCCCTGACCGAGGAGCAGCTAAGGCTGGCCGCCGGGCACGTAACCGTCCGTCAGTACGCCGAATGGTTCAGCGGCTTCCCGGACGGCGTGGCCGAGGAGCTGAGCCGCGACTGGGGCGAACCGCCGGGGCAGGTGTACCGGACTAACGGCAGCTTGGCCATCGCCGGGATTGACTTGGGCAACGTATTCGTGGGCTTGCAGCCGCCGCGTGGGTTCGGCGAGAACCCCATCGCCATCTACCACAGCCCCGATATGGCCCCCACCCACCATTACATCGCCTACTATCGCTGGGTTCGGGACGTTTTTCAGGCCGACGCCATCCTGCACCTGGGCAAGCACGGCACATTGGAGTGGCTGCCAGGCAAGGGAATCGGGCTGTCTGCCTCCTGCTACCCGGAGGTGGCCCTAGACGACGTTCCTCTCTTCTACCCGTTCATCATCAACGACCCCGGCGAGGGGTCGCAGGCCAAGCGCCGCGCCCACGCCACCATCGTTGACCACCTGATCCCGGCGA
This sequence comes from Dehalococcoidia bacterium, assembly GCA_965249065.1. Classification (GTDB taxonomy): domain Bacteria; phylum Chloroflexota; class Dehalococcoidia; order Lucifugimonadales; family UBA3495; genus VXOI01. The sequence continues at coordinate 1,329,265 of CBDFLG010000002.1, forward strand.
TGACCACCGCCGACAGCTACGGCGACATCGCCCGGATTGAGCAGTTGATGGACGAACATTACCAGTGCCAGACCCTCGACCCAGCCAAGCTGCCCCTCCTGGAAGCCCAGATATGGGAAGTAGTACAACAGGCCGAGTTGCACCGTGACTTGGGCATCGAGTCCCAGCCCGACGATTTCGGCGAGTTCATCCTGGAGATAGACGGCTATCTCTGCGAGCTTAAAGACGCGCAGATTAAGGACGGTCTCCACATCCTGGGGGACGCCCCAAGCGGCGAGCAGTTGGTTGGGCTGCTGTGCGCCCTGACGCGGCTGGACATCGGCGGCGTCCCCAGCCTGCGCCGTTCCATCGCGGAGGCGCTGGGTTTGGACTACGCGACTCTGACCAACGACCTAGGCGAAGCGCCCGACGGCCCCATCTCTCACGTCCTAGAGGGGCTGGACACGGATACACCGGTCCGCACCAACGGCGACGCGCTGGAACGGATTGAACTGCTGTGCCGGCAAGCCTACGGTGAGCTGCTGGAACGCGGATTCCACCCTCACGACGCCGCGCCTGTTGTTAGCGGCATTCTGGGAACACCGGACAGGCAGACCCAGCGAGTGCTGGAGTACGTCGCAGAGACAATCTACCCGGCCCTGATGCGGACGCCGGACGAGATTGGCAACCTGCTGCGGGGGCTGGAAGGCAAGTTTGTTCCCCCCGGCCCCAGCGGAGCGCCGACCCGCGGCATGGCCAACATACTGCCCACCGGACGAAATTTCTACTCGGTTGACCCCAAGACCATTCCTTCTCCTTCCGCATGGGAAACCGGCAAGCAGTTGGCCGACTCCCTTCTCGAGAAATACCTGGAAGAGGAAGGCGCCTATCCTGAAATGGTGGGGCTGGTGGTCTGGGGCACCTCGGCCATGCGAACCCACGGAGACGACGTGGCCCAGATATTGCACCTGCTGGGCATCCGCCCGGTGTGGCAGCAAGAAAGCCGCCGCGTTTTGGGTGTGGAAGTCATCCCGCTGGCCGAGTTGGGCCGTCCGCGCATCGACGTCACCGTCCGCATCAGCGGATTCTTCCGGGACGCTTTCCCCAACCTGATAAACCTGCTTGACCAGGCCGTGGAACTGACCGCCTCCCTGGATGAGCCACCGGAAGACAACTACGTCGTCAAGCACCTGCGGGAAGACCTAGCTCGCCCCGAGGAGCCTTCGGGGGACGCCCAGGATGAGCAGAGGAACCGGAGCCTCTACCGGATTTTCGGGAGCAAGCCCGGCACCTACGGCGCGGGCATTCTCACAGTGCTGGACGAACGAAACTGGGAAACCGTGGAAGACTTGGCCGAGGTCTACACCGCTTGGGGCGGATACGCTTACACGCAGCAGGATCACGGCGTCAACGCGCGGCCCCAGTTCCGGCGGCGGTTCAGCCAGATTGTGGTCGCCGCCAAGAACCAGGACACCCGCGAGCACGACATCTTCGACAGCGACGACTATATGCAGTATCACGGCGGCATGATTGCCACCGTGCGCGCCCTCACCGGGCGCAACCCCCGGCAGTTCTTCGGCGACAGCGCCGACCCGTCCAGGGCCAGGACCCGGGACCTCCAGGACGAGGCCCGCCGGGTGTTCCGCAGCCGCGTGGTCAACCCCAAGTGGATCGAGTCCATGAAGCGCCATGGATACAAGGGCGCCTTCGAGCTGGCCGCCACCGTGGATTATATGTTTGGCTACGACGCCACTGCCCAGGTCATCGAAGACTGGATGTACGAGAACGTCACCGAGAGCTACGTCTTCGACCCGGACACCCAGCGGTTTTTCCAGCAGAGCAATCCTTGGGCCTTGAAGGGAGTAGTCGAGAGGCTGCTGGAGGCCATCGAGCGGGGCCTGTGGGAAGAGCCGCCGCCGGAAATGCGGGAAAAGCTGCAACAGCTTTACCTTGAACTGGAAGCTGACCTGGAAGCCCGGCAAGAAGGGATTGCGGGCCGCCAATAACCGGGCAGTCCCGCTTCAACCGGACACGCCTGGCATCTCAGAACCGGGCATCCTAGGAGATGGATAGTGGAAATAGCACTGGAACTCATAGAGGAACTCACTAAGGACGAGTCCGTCATGTGGGTTGTAGGCAGCGGGCCGGTGGTCAGCGAGAATAACTCGAAGGGCGTCAAAAAGCCGGAGCGCCATAACAACTCGGTGACCGTCGAGGCGGACAACTGGCACTTCCACGTCTCCCTTACCGACGTGGCCGGAATCCAGTTCGTGGAGACGAAAACCCACGGTGAGCGGCTGAGCTATTACGTGCGCTTCTCTGGAAACAATGAAGAGACGCTGCTTCGCGGGTACTTTCCCAACCCTTTCCTGGACGAGAACTATAAGCCTACCGAATTGCAGCAGGAAAGGCTGAAAGTGTTCACCGATATGCGAGACAAATATGTAGGCAAGGACGGGATCGTTTTCGTGCATTACGTCCCGCCATCCCGAAGCTAGACCTCGTACCAAACTTTCCGGAAAGGAGATTTTATGGCAGGTATATTCGCAGGGAATATCGGTCAGGAGAGCTTGTCCAAGTTGGTGCCTTGGTTCCTGCTCGCCATCGTGGTCTTGTACTTCGTCGGCTTCGTGGACGGCACGGTCCACGGCGCAGCCTTTGGCGCGGCTGGCGGCAGCTTGGCCATCGTTCATGAGGTTTTCCACCACGCCCGCCACGTTGCCTTGATGTGCCACTAGGCCAGATCAGCGGCCACTTGGTATTGCCCCAATTCGGGAGGGGTTTCAGCCTCTCCCGGAACGCCCTCCCAAAGAGCATCACAAACGGTGCCTATACTGACCCGCATCGCTAATGCAGATGGGCCCGTTTTCCCCGCGTAGCCGTCATATTCGCGTGGCCCCGTCATTCCCGCGAAAGCGGGAATCCAGGGAGACGACCGCACCGCCCCGTTTCTAGCGACAAGGGCGCATAGATTCCCGCTTTCGCGGGAATGACGAGTGAACCAAGAAATACCGCATCGGCGCATAAGTTAGAAATATCTTCAGATAGTGTCTCTTTGCCCACTGGAGGCAACAGGTGAAACGGCTTCTAATCACTTCCGTAATCGTTGGCGCTATAGCCGGTCTTCTAGTGGGAGGATTTCACAACCTGTTTACGGTGCCGGTGATAGAGCGAGCCATAATCCTCGAGGAACAGCAGTCAGCGTCGGTCACGCCAACAGGCGCAGAATCGGAAGGGGAGGGATCCGGCGCTGATGTCTCCTTGGGCGTCCAGCGTTTCGGAATGGCCTTCGGTACAGTCATTCTTGGGGCGGTCGTCGGGCTGTTCTTCGCCGCCGGATTCGTTCTGCTCCACCGTGTCGTCCCAACTTGGCCTGTGGTCTGGGTGGCGTTGACCGTGGGCGCCCTGGGGTTCTGGGGCATTTCCCTGTTCCCGTTCATCGAGTATCCCCTCAACCCTCCCGGCGAGAGCGATGAGGCAACGCTTCTGGCGCGCCAGATGGGTCAATCCCTGTTTATGCTAATATCAACAGCAGCCGTTGGCGTCTTGTTGGACGCCTTCCGCCGGATCAATCAAAACTTTGCCGTTTTCTCAGAGCGCCGGACTTGGTACGGGTTGGCGCTGGCAATTTACGCGGCCCTGGCGCTGGTGATGGTCTTCGTCTTCCCCGGCAACCCGGACCCGGCGCTAGTGCCTATCGACCTGCTGGAACTGTTCCGGGCGCTGACCATGATAGGCCACTTCCTTACTTGGGCATTGCTGGCCGTGGGTGTCGCCCTAGCCTTGATATGGCATCAGCGGTCTGCAACGGGCCGCACCATAGGCTCAACTCCTGCCGCCGGGTTTGCCCGGTGACTCTATCCGCTGAGGTCTGTAGGGAAACGAATGGCGACTAGCCCACTGCAATCCTTCGACAATCTCAGGACAAACAGGGCCGAGCCGCGCTTTCCCTTCACCGCCATTGTCGGCCAGATCGCCATGAAGCGGGCCCTGATTCTGAACGCCGTCAACACCCGCATCGGCGGCGTGCTGATTCGGGGCAAGAAAGGCACGGCCAAGTCCACCGCCGTCCGTTCCCTGGCTGCATTGCTGCCTGAGGTCGCCGTCCTCCGGGGCTGCCCCTATAGCTGCCCTCCTGAGAACCGTCAAGGCCTGTGCCAGTGGTGCCAGCCCCAAGGTGAAGACGCACCGGCGGTGACCCGGCAGGTTCGCATCGTGGAACTGCCCGTGGGAGCCACCGAGGACCGGCTGGTGGGGTCGCTGGACATCGAGCAGGCCATCAAGACCGGGAGCCGCAGCTTCGAGCCGGGGCTGATTGCCGCCACTCACCGGGGAATACTCTACGTGGACGAGGTCAACCTTCTAAACGACCACTTGGTCGACGTGCTGCTGGACGCTGCCGCCATGGGACGCAACTACGTGGAGCGGGAGGGCATATCCGTCAGCCACGCTGCCGAGTTCATCCTGGTCGGCACGATGAACCCCGAGGAAGGTGACCTGCGCCCCCAACTGCTTGACCGCTTCGGCTTGGCGGTGGAGGTGGACAGCGTGTTTACGGCGGAAGAGCGGCAGGAGGTGGTCAAGCGACGCATCGCCTACGAGGCTGACCCCTACGGCTTCATGGAGAGCTGGCAGGATGCCGAGGCTGGCGAGAGGGTTAGGATTCTCCGCAGCCAGGAACTCTTGGGACGGGTCACTGTCGCCGACGACATACTGGAGCTGATTACCGGCATCTGCCACGAATACCAGGTTGACGGTCTCCGCGCCGACATCGTGATGTACAAGACTGCCAGCACCATAGCTGCCTACGAGGGCCGGGAGCACGTCACTGCCGAGGACGTGCGGGAAGCCGCCGAGATGGCCCTGCTGCACCGGCAGCGAAGGCAGCCCTTCCAGCAGCCGAACCTGGTCACCGAGCAACTCGACTCGATGATTGACGAGTTCCAGAATCAGCCGCGGCATCGGGAACCTTCGGACCAGGACACCACGACGAACGAAGAGCAGGATGACGGAGACCCTGACTCACCGGATCAGGAAGAGCAGCCGCCCAATCCGCCCGGTGATTCCGGCCCGCAGGACCAGTATTTCGAGGTAGGCACGCCCTTCTCCGTCCGCTCCATTCAGGTTAAGCCGCCCGACCACCGCGCCCGGCCAACGGGCGGGCGCAGGGCAAAAACGGTCAGCGGCTCCCCCTCTGGCCGCTACGTGGGGGCCGTCACCCCCCAGGACAAGGCTTCCGACCTTGCCCTAGACGCCACCCTGCGGGCAGCCGCTCCCCATCAGCTCCAGCGGCGCAGCAATGCCGTCGATGATACTGCCGGGGAAAACGGCCCGGCCTTCCTCATCGAACCCTGGGACGTGCGCGAGAAGGTCAGGGAGACCAAGACCGGCAGCCTCATCCTCTTCGTGGTGGACGCCAGCGGCTCGATGGGCGCGCAGCGTCGCATGGTGGCGGTCAAAGGGGCCATTCTCTCGCTGTTGCTGGACGCCTACCAGAGACGGGACCGGGTGGGGCTGATTGCCTTCCGGGGCACGACGGCGCAGGTCTTGCTGCCCCCAACCGCCAGCGTGGACCTGGCACACACGCACCTGCGGGAAATGCCCACCGGGGGCCGCACGCCCCTGAGCCGCGGGCTTCTGCTGGCGCTGGAAGTAGTCGAGGCGGAGAAGCTGAAAGACCGCAACGTCCTCCCGCTGCTGGTAGTAATGTCCGACGGCCGGGCAAACGTCGCCATGGGCAGCGCCGACGCTCCCCCGCAATCGGCCAGCCCCGTTCATACTCAGTTTGCCGAAGGGCGAACCAGTCTCCCTATTGCCGAGGCCAGAGCGGTGGCCGCCGCCATCAAGGAGCAGCGCATCCCGGCGATCGTCATCGATACCGAGACCGATTTTCTGCGCCTGGGCCTAGCCGAACCCATCGCCGAGGCAATGGATGCCCCCTGCATTAAGCTGGAAGAGCTGCATTCCGATGCACTGGCCGAGGCCGTGCGGATGCAGCTGCCCACAACCGACAGCCCCCCTCTGACCTCCGACGAAATCCAAGGATTGCTGCAACAGATTAGGTTGCCATAATTTCGGCTGCGGTCTTCCGGTCAATTAAATGGAGCCGCCGGGTGGAACCGCCGGGCTGCCCGCCTCAACCAGGGAATCACGCACAATGCCGCCGAATCACCTATTCCTGCGTTCGCCCTGAGCCTGTCGAAGGGCACACGTTAGAGGTTTGACCAGCTAGCCAAGAACGGGGAACGGATTTTACGTGCTCCCCGGAGGGGCCATGACCACCGCGAACTTGCCGTGCCACAGACCCGTGTTCACCCCGCGAATAACACGCACCCCGCCGGGAAGGTGGCACCGGCGTTTTCCAGGCCAATCATTCTTGTCCTCCCTGGTGGCGAGACAGATGAGCCGTCAGAAGTTCCCGGTAGCTGCTCAAATCGGGCACCCTGGCTCCTGGGGTCTTGGCGCGGTCGTCCCAGAGGCGGACTCGCACCTTTTCGTGAAAGCGGGGGGACTGGGAAAACGCCTCGGCTTCCTCCGCCGACATGGGGCCGCCCTGCCGGCGCAGCGATTCAACGCTGACCTCAGACAGTTGCGCCGCGTAGTCCTGACCGGCAGCTACCAAGTAGCGCTTGGCGGCGACGTGTCCGCCAACGATGTCGGCCACGGCATCGGAAAAGCCGAGTTCCCGGAGGGCCTCGACCCCGATGGCGTCATGGCCAACGACGCCATCGCTGGTGACCTGACGTCCGTCGACGGGCCAAATATGGCCTATGTCGTGAAGAAGGGCTGCGATAATCTCCTCGTCGCTCCCGCCGTCCTCACTGGCCAGATGGGCCGCCTGCAGTGCGTGTTCAAGCTGGGATACCTGCTCGCCGTGATACTCCATTTCGCCGGCGCCGTTCAGGAAGTCCAGCACTCTGTTAGCTGTGGCCTGGGGGTCGGCAGTCATGGCAATCTCCTCGGTCTTTGTCGCGGGGCAAAAATACCCCCGAAACCAATTAGCTTTCGGGGTTAAGAGCTAAGAGCAGGGACGGGCCGTCCGGGTAAAATGATCCTGGCGAAGCCGGTATGGCAGGAGACATCACCGAGCAGGAAAACTTCGCCTGATGCGGACATTGCGAGCGGGTGGCCATCAATGGCCTGATGTGATCTCTCGGTTCTGTCTACGGTACGAGGTGGCTGCCCCGCCTGGGTTCGAACCAGGGGTTTCAGCTCCAAAGGCTGACGTGCTACCACTACACCACGGGGCAACGCAGGGACATTATCAGGCTGCGGCCTGTGTCCCGCTTGTTATTCATTGTGCTTGCCCCCGCAGCGGACGTCAAGGGGCAAGCGGATGGCGCATTGCCTGGTTGGCATGGGCCGCCACACCGTTGGGGCGGCGATGGTATAATCCCGGCAGTTGCCCGCTGCCGCCACTGGAACACTTGGAGCCAATGCTCCGGTGCTGAACCGCGTTGCGGCGGATCGTAGTCCATCCGGAGTTGCCAAACAGGGAGGACAGTGTGCGGATTTCTCTGTTGCACATCGCGCCTGTAACCGGCGATATCGAGCATAACCGCCGGCTGGTGGAGCGTGGGGTGGCCGCGGCCGCCGCAGCGGGGGCGCAGTGGGCGGTCACGCCTGAACTGTGCATCCCCGGCTATTTGTTTCTGAAGACCATCGGCACTGGCTGGATTCAGCCCCAGCCCGACCAGTGGATGACCGAGTTCTGCGACCAGGTCCGACATCACGGCATCACCGTGTTCCTGTCGCACCCGGAACTGGACCCGGCCTCGGGGCGAAAGTACAACACCGTATTCGTGATCGGCGCCGATGGCCAGATTGTCGGGCGGCACCGCAAGATAAAGACTCTGGGAGGCGCCGAAGCCTGGTCAACCGCCGGATGGAAAATAAGCCCCTTCGACTGCGACGGCGTGAACGCCGGGGTGCTTATCTGTGCCGACGCATACAAGAACGACGTGGCCGAAGTGCTGGTCAGCAAGGGCGCGCAGGTACTCGTGTCATCAGTGTCCTGGGGGCCGGGAGGCTGCGGGCCTGACGGCGAATGGGAGGACCGTTCGTCCCAAACCGGGCTGCCGGTTATCGTCTGCAACCGCACGGGCATAGAGTCCGGCGAGATGGACTACCGCGAGGCCGAGAGCGTTTTAGCCCAAGGAGGCCGCCGGCTGCTGGAAGCGACTTCGGAACGGTCGGTGGTGCTGACATTCGACTGGGATATGGAAACAATGACGCTGCTGTCGGAAGACTTCCAGCGGACGTATCTGTAACGTCGCCTAGCCGCTCTCTTCACCCGGCAAACTTTCCAAGAACCGCCGCAGGATTAGCACGGCGGCGGCTTCATCCACGGCGGCCCGGTCCCGCGACGGCTCCAGCCCGGCGTCCCGCAGCAGACCCTCGGCTTCGACGCTGGTAAACGCTTCATCAACCACGTGGACGGGCAGGGGTGTTTCTTTCCTAAGAGCGCGAATGAAGCCTAGAACCCTCTTGGTTTGCGGGCTTTCTTCGCCGCCGGGCAGGTAGGGAACGCCGACCACGATGGCGTCGGACTGCCGTTGCCGGGCTGCGTCCAGCACTGCGCGAACATCGGGGGCCAACCGGGTTCGGTTTACAAATCCGGCGGGTAACGCCGTGCCTAATCCGGCGACGCCGGAGGCTAGGCCGATGCGCCGTTCGCCAACGTCGAGGGCCAGCAGCTTCATCCTTCGACAAGCTCAGGATAACGGATTGGGGTCAAGACACGAGAGCCGATTGGGGTTACGATAGGGCCGCGCGGACCAAGTTGGGAACGGCGGCAAGAGCGTCTTCCAGCTTTTCGGGCTGTCGGCCCCCGGCCTGGGCCATCTCGGGGCGTCCGCCGCCGCCGCCGCCCATCAGCTTGGCGGCGTCGCGGGCGATGTTGCCGGCGTTCAGGCCCCGCTCCACCAAGTCGGGCGTCACCATGGTGACCAGTACCGGGCTACCCTCGGACAACGCGCCGAGCGTCACCACGCAACTGGACAGCTTGTCCCTGAGAAAGTCGCCCATCTCGCGCATCCCGTCGGCGCTGTTGGCTGAGGTGCGTCCGGTCACAACCCGCACGCCGTCCACGTCGGTCACGCGCTGCAAAAGCGCTTCGGCTTCGGAGCGGAGCAAAGAGCGTTCCATGGAAGCGAGGCGGCGGCGCAGGTCGTCGGTTTCCTGCATATAGCTGTCGAGGCGCGACTCCAAGTCGGCCACCGGCGTTTGCAGCCGACGCGACAGGCCGTCCAGCAGGGCCGACTGCTCCACGAACAGCGCTTCGGCGGCGCGGCCGGTCAGGGCCTCGATACGCCGCATACCGCCGCCGATGCCAGACTCCCCCAGCACCAGCAGCGTTCCCACCTGTCCGGTAGCCGCGACGTGGGTGCCGCCGCAGACTTCCATGCTAAACGGGCCGACGCTGCTAAACGGGCCGGCACTGAGCGGGCCGACGGAGTCCTCGGCCATCGTCACCACCCGCACCACGTCGCCGTAGCGGTCGCCGAAGAAGGCCAGCGCGCCCTGCCGCACCGCGTCGGCGTAGCTGGTTTCGTGGGCCGACACCAGCAGGTTGGCCCGCACATTTTCGTTGGCCAGCGACTGCACCGCCAGCAGTTCGTCTGGGTTGAGCCGACCAACGTGGCTGAAGTCGAAACGCAGCCGCTCCGGGGCCACCAGCGAACCGGCCTGGCGCACGTGCGGGCCCAGCGTCGCCCGCAGCGCGGCGTGCAGTATATGGGTGCCGCTGTGATTGCGGGAGGAATCCAGCCGACGCGCGGCGTCTACGGCGGACGCCACCGGGTCGCCGACGGCGATGTGGCCTTCCTCCACCACGCCCTTCTGCACGATAAGCCCGGCCACCGGCGATTGGGTGTCTTCGACCCGGAACAACCCGTTGGGGCCGCGGATGAGGCCCCGGTCGCCCAGCTGCCCGCCGCCCTCGGCGTAGAAGGGGGTGTGGCTGATTACGACCTCGGCCTGCTGCCCCTGAATCGCGTGGCCTGCCGAAACCCCGTCCACCAGCAGGGCGGCCACCACCGATTCATGCTCGGTCAGACCGTAGCCTACGAAGTCGGTGCGGCCCGCGCCGAGGTTCTCGTAGGCAGTCAGCATCTCCATGCTGCCCTCGAAGTGCCGGCCGGAGCGGGACTGCTCGCGTTGCCGCTCCATCTCCCGCTCAAAGCCGTCCAAGTCCACTCCGAGGCCATGCTCGCGGGCGATTTCGGCGGTAAGCTCCGGGGGGAAGCCGTAGGTGTCGTAGAGGACAAACGTGTCTCTGCCTGAGATTTGCGCCGCTTCGGGCGCTACCTTTCCGTTAGAACCTTGGGCATTGATCATATCCAGGAGAATTTCGTTGCCCCGCCCGAAGGCTTCGGCAAACCGCTCCTCTTCCAAGTTGACTACGCGGAAGATGAAATCGCGGTTCTGGGACAGTTCGCGGTAGACGGACTGGAAGCGGGGTATGACCTCTTCGACCACCTCGCCGAGGAAGGGGCCGGTCAGCCCCATGCGGCGGCCGTAGCGGATGGCGCGGCGGATGACGCGGCGCAGCACGTAGCCGCGGCCCTCGTTGCCGGGAACCACGCCGTCGCCGATGAGGAAGGCGGCGGCGCGGGCGTGTTCGGCAACCACGCGCATGGCAAAGTCGGTATCGGTATTTACCCCGTACTCGCGCCCGGTCAGCGCCGCCACGCGGGCGATAATGGAGGTGAACAGGTCGGTCTCATAGATGTTGCTCTTGCCCTGCAAAATCACCGCGGCCCGTTCGAGGCCCATCCCGGTGTCCACGCTAGGGGCGGGCAAGGGGGTGCGGTTACGCTCCGGGTCCTGGTAAAACTGCATGAACACTAGGTTCCACAGCTCGACGAAACGCTCGCAGTCGCAGTTGGGATGACAGCCTGGCACTTCGCGCGGAGCGGCGCCGTCGCGTTCCTCGCGCAGTTGGGCGGTGAGGATGTCGACCTCCACCATCCTGCCGCCGTGGCAGCCCTTTTCGGTGCCGCCATCGTAGTGGATTTCGGAGCAGGGGCCGGTGGGGCCTTCGGTTCCGGCGGGGCCCCACCAGTTATCCTTGTCGCCGTAGCGGTAGATGCGCTCGACGGGAACGCCAATCAGGTCGCGCCAGATGGCGAACGCTTCCTCGTCGTCGAGGTGGATGGTAACGTAAAGCCGTTCCGGGGACAGGCCGAAAAGCTGGGTCACCAGCTCCCAAGCGAAGCCGACGGCCCCTTCCTTGAAGTAGTCCCCGATGCTGAAGTTGCCCAGCATCTCGAAGAAGGTCAGGTGCTTGTGGTCGCCCACCTCGTCAATGTCGGTGGTGCGAAAGCTCTTCTGGCTGCTGGTGAGGCGGCGCGAGGGCGGCGTCTGCTCCCCCATGAAGAAGGGCTTAAACGGCACCATGCCGGCGCTGGTGAACAGCAGGGTGGGGTCGCCGGCGGGAATCAGCGAGGCCGAGGGCATTTGCTGATGCCCCTTGCTCTCGAAGAATTGAAGGAAGGAATCCCTGATCTGGTCGCCGTTCATCAGCCTCGACTCTCTCTACTCAACTGTACTGGGCGCTCGACTTGTATCCAACAAGCGCGGGGATGCTGGAAATTTTATTTTACTGCGCTATGACAGTCAACGCCGCAACCCGGTTTGCCCAGGGCTTTTTCATGCTCTCTCCATCTAAGCCGGGGTGGAGGAGTTACAAGACCTTCCTATCCCGATGCTGACTGAGTGGCTGGATTTTTTTCGGTTTCCCGGTCAATTCCGGCCATTTCCGGTCGCTTTTTTGAGTTCCGCTTTTTGGGTTCCGTCGCAGGGCGGGTTGCGGACAGATTTAAGGCGGGAGTGTCGCGACTTCTCTGTCATAACTTCACTGTCATTTAGGAGGGCGCACGGCTGTGCGCCCCTACTACATTTATTATGGTAGGGAGGCGTCACAGGGCTTGGCAAGGGGCAACTGTCAGCAGTTTTAGTTTCAGGTTCAGGGCGGTTGCGACGGAACGGGGCTGTGCTGCTGATGGAGGGACGTCCGGCGGTTTGCCTGGAGACGCGACATTGCCGCCTTGAAATAGCGGCGTTGGCGGCATAAAATTAAGGTACTGTCCGAGCAGACTGGACAGTGAGGCGAGATGGTGAGTTTGGAGGTGCGATGAATTCCAGCATCATCGGCAAGATTGACAAGGCGAGGAAATACGCCGAGGAAAAAGAGCGGGTCAGCATCAACAGCTTTTCGGCGACCTTCCAGGGCAACCACAACAGCTACGACGTGACGTTCAACGCCGGGGCTTGGGACTGTGAGTGCCACTACTTCGCCACCCGAGCCGTTTGCAGCCACACCATGGCCCTGCAAAGGATGCTGGACGACGTGTTGGCCAAGGTCTCCGAGCAACCCGAAACAGCGGAGACGCAGTAGACCACGCCAGAGATTCCGAACCTCTGGGCATTGGGCCGCGGCTGTAGTCGCGGCCCTTTTTACGCAGGCTGTAAAGCACCTGAAACAGGTGCGTTGACAGGGCATAGACGCAACGCGCTGTCGGTGAGCCGGGCCTGCGTGGAACTGGCCCGGTCGGTGGTAGGCGACCTGTCCAGCAGTTCCGTGCTGGTGGTTGGCGCCGATGAGGCCGGACAGACTGCGGCAGAGGCGTTGAGCATCGCCGGCGCGCGCAATATCACGGTTACCAACCGCACCTACGTCCGGGCCACCGAGCTGGCAGACCGGCTGGCGGGCCGGACCGTGGCCTTCGACCGGCTGCCCGAAGCCTTGGCGAATTCCGACATAGTCATCGGCTGCACCGGCTCGCCGGGCTACGTGCTGCGGGCCGGGCTGATTGACGAGGCAATGGCTACGCGGCCCGGACGCCCCTTGTTCCTGATGGACATCGCAGCGCCCCGCGACATTGACCCGGCGGCCGGCGAGATGAACAACGTTTCACTCCGCGACATTGACGACCTCGAATCAATGTCGCGGACCAGCCGCGAGGGACTAGCGCAGGAAGCCGCATCAGCGGAGGACATGGCGGCTGAGGAAGCCTGGCAGTTCGAGCAATGGAGGCTCAGCCTTGATCGCTCCCGCCGGTCATTGACCTGCGCCGACGCGCCGACGATGTACGCAAGGCAGAGCTGCAACGGACACTCAGACGGTTCAACGGCAAGCTCACCAGCGAAGAACGGCACTCGCTGGACGCCATGACCCGGGCCATCGTCAACAAGCTGCTGCACTCCCCGACCGCTTACCTGAAAGAACAAGCTCCTCCCCAAGGCCGTCAGGCAGCCGAAGAGATTTTCGGGCTGGGCCAGGCTGAACAACGGCGGCCAAGTTAGCCACCGCCCCACACTCTGGCAAGCTCTTATGCCAAGAAATCGCCTCTTTTTCACTCGTAATCGCGCCGGATGCGCTCTGCCCTGATATTATGCTACCCTCACAAATCCAACGGCACAAATCCAACGGCGGGACTGATAAACGTTCCACGGCAAACAGCCGACGGCTGCGGCTGTACTCGACATTGGAATGGGGGGCAGCATGAAAGTTGTAGCAGTGTTGTATCCTGGGGGAGCGGCAGCGACAGAGACACCGGAACTGCTGGGGTGCGCCGAAAACGCCTTGGGGCTGCGGGAGTGGCTGGAAGGAGCAGGGCATGAGCTGGTGGCGCTGACCGACGCAGGAGCCGGTCTGGACAGCCATCTGCCAACCGCCGACGTGCTCATCGCTACTCCCTTCTGGCCGGCCTACATCAGCCGCGAACGCATCGAGCGGGCTCCCAACCTGAAGCTGCTGCTCACCGCAGGCGTCGGCTCCGACCACTTCGACCTGGCGGCAGCCGCAGAGCACAGCGTCACCGTCGCCGAGATCACAGGCAGCAACGTGGTCAGCGTCGCCGAACACGTGGTGATGCAGATTCTGACGCTGGTCCGCAACTATATGCCCGCCTACCAGGAAGTGCTGGGCGGCGGATGGGACATCGGCAAGGTGGCCGCCCGCTCCCACGACCTAGAGGACAAGCGGGTGGGCATAGTGGGCTTCGGGCGCATCGGCCAAAGGGTAGCGGCGCGGCTCAAGCCCTTTGACGTGCAGTTGCGATATTTCGACTACCGCCGTCTGCCCCTGCCCGGCGAGACCATACTGGGAGCGCGCTATCAGGGCCTGCGTGACCTTGTGTCCGAGAGCGATGTGGTGAGCATCAATATCCCGCTGACGCCAACCACGCAGGGACTATTCGACCGGGAGCTGCTTTACAGCATGAAAAAAGGCTCCTACTTGGTGAACACGGCGAGGGGCCGCATAGTTGACACCGACGCGCTGGTGGAGGTGATGGAGGCGGGTCATCTGGCGGGCTACGCGGGAGATGTGTGGTATCCCCAGCCCGCGCCCGCCGACCATCCTTGGCGGAAGATGCCCAACCACGCCATGACGCCCCACGTGTCGGGAACCACGCTGGAAGCCCAGCGGCGTTACGCCAACGGTGTCCGGGAGTGCCTGACCGCCTTCTTCGCCGGGACGCCCATAGACCCCGACTACATCATCGTGGACGGCGGACGGGTTTCCAGCCCCAGCTACAGCCCTGCCTACCAGTAGCCAGGAAGGGGGAGTGAGGAGATTGCTCTCCTCATTCCCGACCCTGTTCCCTATCCTGCCGGCAAGGCCTGGGCCAGTTGGGTCAGCACGGAACGAGGGCTGTTGACGGTCAGCACCAGAACGGCCGCGTCGCGGTTGCGGGCCTGCGTGGACACATAGCGCCGGTCTGCATCCGTCACCTCTGTGCCGATGAGCAGGGCGTCATAGGGCGACGAACCCACCATGTCTATCGCTATGCCGTCGTTGGTGGTGCTGGCAACTATGTAGCCTGCGCCTTCCAGAATCCGGGTGAGCCGGTCTATGTTGGCGGCGTTCCGCCCTAGGATTACGATGCGTTTGCTGCTGCTCATGTGACTGTCATGCCCTCACCCTAACCCTCTCCCAGAGGAAGAGGGAACTTATGACACTCAATTCTAAGGGCTGTCGGCCTGCCGGAGAATCCACTCGCGGATGGATTCCAGGAACCCCGAAACAAACTCCTGCTTCAGTTCGGCGTACTCGCTGGGGCTGCCAGTAACCGCTTCCTGGAACAGGTGGTTGGCCCCTGGAAGAGTCATGATAGTGAAGTCCGGGCTGTCGGACTCGGCGAGGGCTTCCGACAAAGCGGCAGCATTCATGGCCGCCGGTACTTGGGTGTCAAGCTCGCCGTAAAGGGCCAGAACCGGAATGGTCAGCGCTTGCGCTGCGGGCGCCGGGTCGTATTCGTAGAACGACTTGTACCAAGGGCTTTGGGCAAATTTTATCTGTTGGCCGATGATGGTGTCGAGATAGATGTCAATGTCGACGATGGCGTCTCGCCAGGCTTCCGGCAGGGCCTTGATTTGCTCGAGCGCGGTCTGCCGCGCCGCCGCCTCCACCTCGTCCCAGCCCTTGCCGGTGGCTACGGCCCGTAGCGTCAGGTCCTGCTGTGCCTGCGCCAGCTCGATTTGCTCTGCGGTAGCGCCATCAGCCTTCAGGATTTCCACCAACTGGGCCCGCAGAATAGTATCGCCGGTCACAGCCGGGGCCGCCAGCAGAACGGCGAAGGCGATGCCGTCGCGTTGGGAAGCCGCCATCGGAGCAATTATCCCGCCCTCGCTATGGCCTATAAGCCCAATCATGTTTGGGTTGATATCGTCGCGGGCGCGCAGCAGCTCCACGGCGGCCATTACGTCTTCGGCCCGGTCCTGTATGGTCGCCAGCATGACGTTGCCGGTGGAGCCGCCAGCACCCCGGTCGTCGAAGCGGAGGACGGCGACGCCATGGCGGGCGAGATGGTCGGCAATGATGGCAAAAGTCTTGAAGCCAAACAAATTCGAGTCCCGGTCCTGCGCCCCGCTGCCGCTTATCAGCACCACGGCAGGATGCGGGCCGTCCGCGTCGGGCAGGGTCAGGCTGCCGGCCAGAACGATGTCCCTGTTGGCAAAGACTGTCTCTTCTTGGTGGTAGGGCGCCACCGCCTCCTGGGCAGGGACAACCGTACCAATGACGGACGGCCGCTGCAACCGGAATTTTCCCTCCAGCCCTGCCTGGCTGAAATCCCCCTCAATCACCTCATCGTCAAGCTCGCCATCCCAAACAGCTAGGCCGATGGGCGTTTCCAGCTCGAAATGCAGGCGTCCCGACTGAAAAACCAACTCGGAAAGGTCCAGCCCAAACGCGCCCTGATCAGGAATGTCCATGATTCCCTGAAGGCCGTCGCCGGAGACGTAGAAAGTAACGATAAAAGGCAATTGACCGCCGCCGGGCAGAATGTCTACGCCCTCCCACCGTCCTTCCAGTACCGCAGGATTGCCGGGAACGGCGGCCGGCGTGGGCGTGGATGTAACGGTTAGGTTGGGCGCAGTGGTTGGCGCAACCATGGCTGTGGCAGTCGGCCAGAGCGTGGCCGTTGGCGTGTTTGTCGCCGTTGGGGCAGCCGTGGCGGTTAGCGTGGGCGTCCGTGGAGCCGCAGCGGCAGAAGGCTTGGCAGTTGAAGCGACCGTTGCCGTGGGCGGGGGAACCAGCGTCGCGGTTTCGCGGGCCGGCGTCAGCTCGTTTCCGCTGCAAGCCAGGGTAAACATTACTGCAACAATCCCCAGGAGATGCGGCGTCCACCAGTTGCGAAGTTTCAACGCCCTCCTCCTCACCGTCTCTTTATGTTATATCCAAGGGGCTGTCAAACAGTGTATGCCCCACTGCTGAGGGAATCCAGAAGCAACTTTGATCAGTCCGAAACCGGAAACATCGTTGCGGCGGTGGCGTACGGCGCATATTATTAGAGCCGTCCAGAAACCCATTCGGGCCGGTGACTCAAGCATTTGGCGCGGAAGGCGCAGAGGTCTTGACGATGCAAACGTTTCCCCGCGACGAGTGGAGCGACTGCGGCGGCCTGGGAATGCACGTGCGGGATTGGGGCGGGGCGGGCCGTCCGGTGGTGCTGCTGCACGGGCTGGCCTCGACCTGCCGTATCTGGGACCTGACGGCTCCCCTCTTGGCAAGTGATTTCTCCGTCATCGCCGTTGACCAGCGGGGACATGGCGACTGCGGCAAGCCGGAGTCCGGCTATGACTTTTCCAGCGTGGGCCACGACACAGCGGCGCTCCTGCAGGAACGGGGCATCGAGCGCCCGGTGCTGGTGGGACACTCTTGGGGGGCCGACGTTGCGCTGGAGTTGGCGGTGGCTCAACCGGGGCTATTGCAAGGCATCGTGTTCGTAGACGGGGGAAGCATTGAGCCATCGGCCCGCTATGCCACGCTGGAGGACGCCCTGACCCAGATGGCCCCGCCGGACTTCAGGGGAGTTACGCCTGCCCAGTTCCTTGAGCGCGTCCGGTCGGGCGGCCAGTGGGCCACGCTAATCAGCCAGCACGGGACGGCTGCTGAAGAGATAATCCTGGCTAACTT
Organism: Dehalococcoidia bacterium; assembly: GCA_965249065.1. Classification (GTDB taxonomy): domain Bacteria; phylum Chloroflexota; class Dehalococcoidia; order Lucifugimonadales; family UBA3495; genus VXOI01. The sequence continues at coordinate 1,346,669 of CBDFLG010000002.1, forward strand.
CGAGACTCTGCCCGGTTCTTTATCCGAGGGCGGCGGCACGTTGCGGGCCAAGCTCTCGCGGGATAACCATTTGCGAATTATCAAGGCGCTGTGGGAGCATCACCCGCCCCAGCTTTACCCGCAAGTCCCCTGCCCCGTGCTGATGCTGCCTGTCCGGCAACTGTCCAACCCGGACGCCGCTAGTCGCGCCGTATCCCGCGCCGAGTCCATTGCGGCGGCGGAGCGGCTGCTGCCCCACAGCAAGACGGTCTGGCTGGAGGACAGCATCCACGACGTGCCGGTGCAACGCCCGGAACTGGTGGCGGCGACCATCCGTGAGCACATCCTAGGCGGTTTCTTCGACTAGCGAAACTCCTCGAATTCCCTCTCCCAGTGGGAGAGGGTTAGGGTGAGGGCGCACCCAGTAAGGAGCGACCATGACAACAGCGGACTATTCGGCGCTGGACCAGCCGGGCATCTCGATGAACGCCTTTTATCCTCGGCCAAGCTGGTCTGCGGCGCCTCCAGGGGCGAGCGACCACGCCGTGGCGGTGGCTGACGGCGTGGCGCTGTCGTGCCGCTTCTTTGGCGCAGAGAAGGACGCGCCGACCATCCTGTTCTTCTACGGCAATGGCGAGACTGCCAACGACTACAACGGCATCGCGCCCCTGTACAACCAGGTTGGCGTCAACTTCTTCGTGGCCGACTACCGGGGCTACGGGCGCAGCGGCGGCGCGCCGTCCTTCACCACAATGCTGGCCGACTCCCGGCTGGCGCTGGGCTACGCCGCAGAAATGCTGTCAGCGGAGGGCTACACCGGCGACATATTCGTTATGGGGCGCTCCATGGGGCGACACGCCGCCTTTGAGCTGGCCGCCAACTGCGGAGACCGGCTGGGCGGCGTCATCATTGAGAGCGGGCGGCCCATCCTGGGCAATTTCACCTACGGCCTGCCGCCACAGGATGCCGAGGCGTTGGAGGCTGCCTATCTGGCCAAGGTAAGCTCCATAACCATCCCGTCCCTAGTAATCCACGGCGAAGAGGACACCCTCGCCCCGGTGCAACAGGCGATTCAGATGCACCACTGCTTCCAGTCCGCCGACAAGCGCCTGCTGACCATCCCCGGCGCGGGGCACAATGACCTGCTGCATCGAGGACTCAACGAATACTTGACCGCCATCAAAGAGTTCACGGGTTCGTGAGGGAGGGGCCGGAATGGCGAGAATAGTGCGGGCTGGGCTGATCCAAGCCGGGATAGGACGGGACGCGCCGGAGGACATTCAGGCGCTCAGGAAGTTCATGCTGGAAAAGCATGTCGCGCTCATCGAGCAAGCGGCGAGCGAGGGCGTGGAGGTGCTGTGCCTGCAGGAATTGTTTTACGGCCCATACTTTCCCGCCGAGCAGCATGACCGGTGGCGGCAACTGGCAGAGCGGGTACCTGACGGCCCGACGGTGCGGCTGATGCAGGAGCTGGCCCGGAAACACGGCCTAGTGATAGTGGCGCCGGTGTATGAAGAGGAAATGCCCGGCCTGCTTTACAACACCGCCGCCGTGCTGGACTCTGACGGCAGGTATTTGGGCAAGTACCGCAAGACGCATCTCCCCCACTTGGAACCAGGCTTCTGGGAGAAGTTCTACTTCCGGCCCGGCAACCTGGGCTATCCGGTGTTCGATACCTCGCGCGGGAAGGTGGGCGTCTACATCTGTTACGACCGCCACTTCCCGGAGGGCGCGCGGGCGCTGGGTTTGGCCGGGGCCGAGATGGTGTTCAACCCCTCCGCCACCGTGGCCGGGCTGTCGGAGCACCTGTGGGGCCTGGAGCAGCCGGCCCACGCCGTGGCCAACGGCTACTTTGTCGGGGCCATCAACCGGGTGGGCGTGGAGCAGCCGTGGGAAATCGGCGAGTTCTACGGGAGCAGCTACTTCTGCAATCCGAAAGGACAGATCATCGCGCGAGGGTCCCGCGACCGAGACGAAGTAATCGCAGCCGACCTGAACTTGGGCGAAATTGCCGAGGTTCGCACCACTTGGCAGTTCTACCGAGATCGCCGACCCGACACCTACGGGGAGGTGACCGCGCCATGACGCCGTCTCCCGACATTAGTCTGCCAGCCCGGATAGACCGGGACGCTGTATTGGCGCGCCTCGACCGGGTGCTGGACCCGGAGCTTGACGAGTCCGTTTTGTCGTTGGGGTTCGTAGAGAGCATCGCAGGCGACGATGAAGGCAACCTCACGGTCTGCCTGCGGCTCCCCACCTACTGGTGCGCCGCCAATTTCTCGTACCTGATGGCCTCTGATGCGCGCCGCGAACTGACCGGGCTGGAGGGCATCCGCTCCGTCACCGTCAAGCTGGGCGACCACTTCGCCAGCCGGGAGGTCGAGGACGGCGCAGGGCCCGGCAAGACCTTCGCGGAAGCTTTCCCCAGCGGCGGGCCAGACACTTTGGAAGAGACCCGGCAGATTTTCCTGCGTAAGGGGTATTTCAGCCGTCAGGAACACCTGCTGCAGGCCTTGAAGCGCGCCGGGCTGTCTTTCGAGCAAATCGCGGCGCTGCGGGTAGCCGGCGTCGCGTCGGCGCCGGTGGATGCCCGGACGGTGTCCCGATACTTGGAGCGGCGCGGAGAATTGGGGCTGGACTGCTCAGATTCGGCTCCGCTGGTCGTCAATGTCAAGGGCGAGGCGATAGCGCCGGAAGAGCTTGAGACGTACTACGTCCGCGCCCGCACCACCCGACTGGCAATGGAAGCCAGCGGCTCATTGTGCTCCGCAATGTTGCAGTCCCGAAACTCGAACTGGACTCCGATGACAGCCTGACCCAGGACAAATCAGGTCAAAGGGGGCAACACGATGTACTCAGTGAACGGCGAAGACATTTTCGTGGTGGACGGCCATATGCACTTCTGGGACGCCAGCCCGGATAACCACCGCAACGACTACGGCAATGCCTGGATCAAGTGTTTTTACGATTACCACTCGGCTCTGTCGCCCGCCGAATACGTATGGGACTTCGAGAAGTACTGCAACTACGGCGAAGAAGCGCTGCTCAACGATATGTTCATTGACGGCTACGTGGACATGGCAATCCTGAACTCGACCTACCTCTACGAGTTCTACAAGACCGGCTTCAACACCCACCAGAAGAACAACGTGGTCAAGCAAAAGCACCCCGACCGGTTCGTCCTCTGCGGTTCTTACGACCCTCGTGAGGAAGAGGCGGGACTGGACAAGTTCCGCGAGATGATGGCCGACTACCCGATTCAGGGTCTGAAGCTCTACACTGCCGAGTGGCGCGGCGACTCCAGAGGGTGGAAGCTGAACGACCCTTGGTCATACAAGTACCTGGAACTGGCCCAGGAAATGGGCATCAAGAACGTCCACGTTCACAAGGGGCCAACCATCTACCCGCTGAGCCGGGACGCCTTTGACGTGAACGACGTGGATTATGCCGCCACCGACTTCCCGGGGCTGAACTTCATCGTGGAACACGTGGGCCTGCCCCGGCTGGACGACTTCTGCTGGATTGCCACTCAGGAGCCGAACGTCTACGCGGGAACGTCGGTAGCGATGGCTTTCGTCAACTCCCGGCCCAAGTACTTCGCTGAGATTATGGCCAACCTGCTCTTCTGGCTGGGCGAGGACCGCATCCTTTTCGGCAGCGACTACGCCATCTGGAGCCCCAAGTGGATAATTGAGCGCTTCATGGCCTTCCAACTGCCCGACGACATCAGGGAGGAGTTCGGCGTGGAGCTGACGCCGGCGGTCAAGCGCAAAATCATGGGCGAAAACGCCGCCCGCCTGTACGGCATAGACATTGAAGGCCACCGGGCCAAGCTGGCCAACGACGACATCGGGGCGCGGCTGGCGGCCGCTAAATAGTTGCCACTGGGATAAAAGACCGGCTTACCGTAATAGTTGCGTTACGGATACGTGCTACAATCAGCCGACATAACCTGCGGATATTCAGATTCTGGCTTGGTGTGTGATGATTTCGCATAGTCATCGGGCGCGACTGCACGAAGTTGACGAGACCCTGGACGCTATCGAAGAATGTTACCGTCACGGCTGGACCGACGGCCTGCCAGTGGTGCCGCCGACGCTGGAGCGGGTGGAGGCGATGCTTGCTGCGGTGTCGCTGCCCCCGGAGCAGGTTCTGGGTGAGGTGCCGGTGCGGCGGAGGGCGCTTACCGCTGAACACGCCGCGGCCAACGCGGTGATGGCCGGCTGCTTGCCCGAGTACTTCCCGGTGGTGCTGGCGGTGATGGACGCCATGTTTCAGCACGACCCCAACTGCATTCACGAAGCGTCGGCGGCCACCAACTCGCCGGGCATTCTGATTCTGGTCAACGGCCCCATCCGCCACGAAATTGGCCTCAACTGCGTTGGCAACCTGTTCAGTCCCGGCCATCGCGCCAACGCCACTATCGGCCGGGCCATCCGGTTAATCCTGATTAACGTGTTCGAGCAGCGTCCCAACGTCCTAGACCGTGGCTGCATGGGTTCGCTGACCAAGTTCGGCGTCTGCATCGGTGAGGACGAGGAGCGCAGCCCGTGGGAACCGTTCCACGTCTCCCGAGGGTTTGACGCCGACCAGTCAACGGTGACGGTGGCGACGGTGCAGGACCCGGAGATGCTGGGCAACCGCTATGGGGTCACCGCCGAAAGCGTCATGGACGCCACCGCCGACGCGATGGCCAGTCACGGGCTGGGAATCTACCTCAACGATTCTCCTTGGTTCTGGGTTGCCGGACACTGGCACGCCGAGATGCTGGGCCGGCAGGGGTGGGACCGTCGGCGCATCCAGGAATACGTTTGGGAACGGGCTTGGCGCAGCCGGGCGGACTTGAAGCGTCTAGGCGCGGTCAACGGCGCGGTCGCCAAAGGCGACGAGGACATCCGGGTGCCCGCCGCGCCATCGCCCGAAAGCATCCTGGTGCTGAAGGGCGGCGGCGACAGCGGCATATACAGCGAGCTGATGATGAACTATCACGGCCTGCCTGCCACCACTATCCCCATCCGCGAGTCTTGGGATGGCTTCCGGGCGGACGCGGTGGACCACAGCTAAGAAACGCCTGCACCCTAACCCTCTCCCCAAGAGAGATGGAATAATACGGCAACCGAAGGGAGGCGCAAGTGACTACGGCAACACCGAACAAGGTGCAGTTGGTAGATCCCACGGGAACCGATCCGGGGCCAAATCCGCTGGCTCTGGCCGACCGCCCTGCCGACATAAGGGGCAAACGGCTGGGATTGCTGGACAACTCCAAGGCCAACTCCGATGTAATACTCCGCGCCATCAGCGAAATTCTGAACGATGAGTTCGAGTTTGCCGAGATTCTTTATGTCAAGAAACACAGCGCATCGCTGCCGCCGCGGCCGGAGGTGATGGAGGAGCTGCACCGCCACGCCGACCTGATTGTCACCGGAATCGGCGATTGAGGGGGCTGCTCGTCGGGCAGTTTGCACGACGGAATTACTCTGGAGCGGCAGGGCATCCCCACCGCCACCATCATCACCGACGTATTCGTCACCACCGCCCAGGCCTATACCCGGCTGATGGGAGTGCCTGGCTTCCCCTACATCGTCTGCCCTCATCCCATCACCAACGTCGGCGCCGCCGGGCTGGACGAGCGGGCCAGGCTGCTGGCCCCGCAGGTGGCGGATCTGCTGCAAGGCGAATTGGATTAGCCCACGAGGCTTCTACTGTCTCATGGGCTACGGGCTCATGGGCTAACGGGAAACATTGGGACAATTTGAGGAGCGCGAGCGTATGACGTCTGAACGTGGAAGCCGGATGAGCAGCAAGGTCGCCATCGTCACCGGGGCCGGGGCCACCGGCAGCGGCGAGTTCGTGGGCATCGGGCAGGCCATCTCCATACTGTTCGCCCGGCAGGGCGCCAGCGTCCTGCTGGTGGACCGCGAGGAGCGAAACGCGGAGACGACCTTAGCGATGATCCGGGAAGAAGGGGGCGAAGCGTCCATTTTCGTCGGCGACGTCACCAGCAACGACGACTGCCGCGCGATGTCCGACGCCGCCAAGTCCCGCTACGGCAACGTCAGCGTACTGATAAACAACGTGGGCATCAGCGGGCCTGGGTCGGTCACCGACGTGGACGAAGACTTTTGGGACACGGTGATGGACGTAAATCTCAAAAGTGTAATGCTCACCAGCAAGCACGCCATTCCCCAGATGATCGAGGCGGGCGGTGGCTCCATCGTCAACCTGTCGTCCATCGTGGGCCTGCGGGCTGGCAGCGGGCGGCCCAGCCACCCCTACGCCGCCTCCAAGGGAGGCATCATCGGCCTGAGCAACTCGATGGCCGTGCATTACGGGCGGGACAACGTCCGGGTCAACTGCATCGCTCCCGGCCACGTCCACAGCCCAATGGTGGCGCGGCACACGTCGCAGGAAATGCTGGACTTGCGCCGCCGGGCCGGGCCTTTGGGCGTCGAAGGCACGCCCTGGGACGTAGCCTACGCCGCCTTGTTCCTAGCCTCCGACGAATCCCGCTGGGTCTCCGGGGTCACGCTGCCGGTGGACGCCGGACTGCTGGCGGCGACGCCGCTGGCCATGTTCCCCCACCTGCGGGACCCGGAGTAGCGACATCCCAGTTGAGGATGATGGCTTCAAACTTTCGGGTCAGCAATCGAATAGTAATCCTCGGTGCGCTAGTGACCTTGGCCCTGGTCGCAACGATTACACTTCTGCTTATGAAGGGGGCCGACGCCAAAGATGAAGACTGGCCACCATTGACCATGATCTACGAGATAGATGCGGCCCCTGTATCCGTGGGTAACGAAGTGCAGCGAGGCCGTGAGGTGCATCGTCTGGAGTACCAGTCCCAGACCCAATGGACTGACACAGTCATTGAAGCGCCCGATATCGAAACCAATGTCGGAACTTTCAGCAGCGTTGGTTCCTACCAACGGCTTGACGGTAGAGATCTCACCGAGTTCGACGCGATCGACAATCAAACCCGCAGCAGCACCATTGATGAAGGAGTTACTTTCGCTGCTGGACCTGCGCTGGTTCGTACCCCGATTGGGCCAATGATGGAAGCGGGTCTTGAACTTAAAAGGGCTCCCTCCGGCTCCGAGGTGTGCTTTGGTCAAGTGTGCAAAGAAAATGCGGGGGGGCTGAAGGCTACTTTCAGGGGTCAAGAACGTGTATTCGTCGATGATCAAAGGGGAATTCCTCTGAGAATCGGCGACTCGTTCTTCGTCGTGCGCGAGTTGCGCATCGAGGATACGAGGCGAGAGGTCCAATTGCCAGGAGAGCAAAAATAGGCTCCACTCCACGGCAACATTCTCGTAAGGAAGTTGTTGCACCGCGGAGACCGATCCGGTCTCCGCGTGCTCTGCGGTGAATCGTTCCTAACCTTGGTAGTAGGGGCCGCGCAGGACCTGGCCGGGCAGCGCGCCGGTGTGCTCGCCGTTCTCCAGCAGCACCTCGCCGTTGACTATCACGTAGTCGATGCCGGTTGCGCCCTGCTTCACGTGCATCTCGCCGCCGGGGAACTCGTACATCGGCTCCCGGGGCTTCATCCCGATGGTGTCGGGATCGAAGATGGTGATGTCGGCGGCCTTTCCGGCCTGGATGAAGCCGCGGTCGTGGAGGTCGTGCATCAGCGCTGTCTTGCCGGTCATCCGGTAGACCGCGTCTTCCAGGCTCATCACCTGCTCTTCCCGCACCCAGTGGCCCAGGAGATAGGTGCTGTAGGTCGTCCGGTCGCCCTTGTCGGGGCGGGCGCCGCCGTCGGTGGTGCCGATGACGGTGTAGGGCGAGCCCAGGATCTCCCGCTGGGAATCGGGGTCGCTGTTGCGGTCGATAACCTGGAAGCTGGTGCGGAGATCGTCGTCCAAGACCAAGTCCAGGAAGGCGTCCATGATCCCCTTGCCCTGCTTTTCGGCCACCTGCTCCACGCTCATGCCGCTGTACTGCCGGTTGCGTTCCTCGTAGGCCATGTAGACCTGCACCAGGTCCCAGCGGCGGTTGAAGCTCATAGTCCGGGTGCCCCGGTTCATCCGGTAGCTGTGGGAGCCTTCGGTTTCCACCCCTTCAATGCTCAACGCCCTGCGTATTTCGGGGTCACGGAAGGAGCGTATCCGGTCGTCCACCGGCTGGGCCATCACCGAGTCCCAGGTGTGCATTCCTTGGAACACGGTGGTGGGGCTGATCATGTCCTCGTCTTCCAGACCGCCCAACCCGGCCCGCAGGTCGAAGATGGGGCCAGCGGTAGCGGACAGACACGAGGCGTAGGCCCTCGCCCCCGACCGGAAGGCTTCCTCCACGACCTGGAGGTGTTCTTTCCACTCGTCGGGCTTGCTGAGCTCTTGGGCCAGCAGGTTATAGATAGCCGGGCGCCCGGTGCGGCGGGACAACTCCTGGGCCGTGCGGGCTGGCCCGATATACCCTCCTGCGGCGCCACCGCTCACTTGGAAAACGCCGGTGCCCAACTCGCCGAGAACGCTGGCCAGAGCGAAGCGTTCCTCGTCGGAGGCCACTGCGGAAGGCACCTTCACGCCGAAAATCTCCTCGCCTTGGTCGGCGAAGTTTCCGACGCTGAAGCCGAGGGCCCCGGCCAGGACGCCCTTGCGGATCTCCAGCTTCATGGCCTCGATCTCTTCGGGGGTGGCGTGCCGCTCTTGGGCCGCTTGGCCCATCACGTAGCGCCGCACCCCGGAGTGGCCGACGAACGCCCCGACGTTGATGCCCCGGCGGCGGCCGATGGCGTCCAGGTATTCCGGAACGGACTCCCAAGCGAAGTCGACGCCAGCCCGCTGGGACTGGATGGGGATGCCTTCCATCTTGTCGAACATATCCAAGTACCATTCGCCGTCTCCGGGACGGACCGGCGCAATCACCGCGCCGCACTGGCCGACGATGATCGACGTGTTGCCGTTGAGGGACGTCGAATTGACGATGGGGTCCCACATACACTGGGAATCGAAGTGGGTGTGGTGGTCAATGAAACCTGGCGCGACTACACGGCCTTCGGCGTCAATGACGCGGGTAGCGGAGTCGTTGAACCGCCCCACCCCGACAATCTTGCCGTTGCTCACCGCAACGTCGGCTCGAAACTCCGGCCCCCCAGACCCATCGACCACCCGGCCATTCTTGATTAGCAAGTCGAATGCCACTGCTCACCTTCCTTATCAGTCCGAATTCCAGACTGAGTCGTCTTGGACTCTACGATAATAGCGATTATATGTCAAATAACAATATCTATAATAATCACGGTTTAAATTTTGATTCCGTTTATGGTCTACTATAATCAGGAGCACTACGAAAATCGAACGGGGGAATGATATGTCTACGGAGCAAGCAAGCAGCATGACAGCCAGACTGGAGGGGTTGGAGAGCCGGGTCCGCAACTTGGAGGCAGCCGACGAAATTCGGAACCTCAAGGCGGAGTATGCCGCAGCCTGCGACGACAGCTATGACCCGGACCGCATCGCCGCGCTGTTCGTGGAAGACGCCACTTGGGAGAGTCAAGGGCTGGGCCGCTTTGAGGGGCGGGAGGCTATCCGCGAGTTCTTTCGCGGCATATCCAGTCACTTCGTCTTCGCCCTCCACTACGGCCTGAACCCGCACATCGAAGTTACCGGCGACACCGCCCGCGCCCGCTGGTATCTGTTCATGCCCTGCACCGTTGGAGAAAGCGGGCAGGCCATGTGGCGGGCCGGCATCGACGATGAAGAATACGTTCGAGTCGAGGGGCGCTGGATGTTCGCCAGCAAGAAGTCGGCCCCGATTTTCAGCACCACCTTCGAGCAGGGCTGGGCCAAGCAGCGGTTCGTTTAGCAGGTGTGCCTGGCGGCAGGTCCGGGAGCCCACGGCCTCACCGCTCCCGCCTGCCGGAGGCCGTCGGCTCCACCGCCTCCACGTAGCTCCCCCACAGGGTGTTCCTCTCATAGGGCCATACCGGCGGGGTGAACGTGTCTGAGGGCGTCGGCGTGGGCGTCGGCGTCGGCGTCGGCGGCTCTATCGGCTTGGAGCCGGTCTCGCGGATGCGCAGCATCAGGTGGTCGCCGTCCTGCCACGGCGCCTCGGCCACCGCCCAGCTCAACTTGCCGTTGGCGGCCGTCGCCGACGCCGCATCCAGGCTCAGCGACACCGTGCCATCCACCTTGAAGAAGTCCAGCACATAGCCGGTCAGCGGGTCGCTAGGCGACAGGGTCAGCACTACTCCGCTGGTCCCTGGGCGTAGGCGTCGGGGCGAGCGTGGGTGGGGGCGTCGGCGTCGGCTCGGGTGTCGCTGTGGGCGTCGGCGGCTGTATTGGCGTGGTGATCATGTTGGGCTCGCCGAAACCAGAGTATACGAAGTCAGTTATCGTAACCACCTCGAAGGTAGAAACAGCTTCATCGTCCGCCATCGCTGCTACATTCGCGTCTGTTCCCGAGGGTTCCGTAATGGTTATCCGTCCGCGTATTGGACGCCCTGTAGAATCTACCCAAATTTCTTCCTTTTTCATTTCAGGCGGACTACCTGTCGAGGGATACGTCCAAACTAAGTGCCGCTCTGAGGCTACTGAATTACCTTCTACCTCGATTGCTGAGGCATCCACCTTTGTATCAAAGCAGGGTAGTGGCCCTACAATAAGGGGAGGTCTGTCCAAGATATTCCATTCCGACCAAGTATCTTCCCCTTCTTCAAACACAATTCCTCGCACATACATAACCCCATTTTTGGCTATGACTTCACCTTGTGCACTAACTACTCCTTCTGATGAATAAATCGTGCCTTCTAAATGAAAATCGTTCCCTGAAATACGATAGCTAAATACCTCTTGTACCGTTCCAGAAGAATCAGTCCCGGTCGCCGCCTCGTCGTAGTCAGACATGTTCATGGTTTCACACGCCTGCTGTAATACCTCTTGGGCGGTTGGTACTGGAGTGATTTGTGGGTCGATAGGCAGTAAGATCCAAGCTCCAAAGCCAAAGAACGCTATTGTCCCGGTAACTGCGATCATTGCAATTGCGCCTCTGTTCACCTTTGGCATTATGGATTCTCCCACGGCCAAATTATGAAAGCGTCGGCAATCTGTTCTACCACCTCATCGGACGAAACAGGAAGCGGCGCCTACTGGCTGCCGGAGGCCGCCGGCTCCGCCCTCACCACCTAGCTCCCCCACATAGTGATCCCCTCATAGGGCCATACCGGCGGCGGCGTGGGCGTCGGCGTCGGCTCTATTGGCTTGGAGCCGGTCTCGCGGATGCGCAGCATCAGGTGGTCGCCATCTTGCCATGGCGCCTCGGCTACCGCCCAGCTCAACTTGCCGCCGGCGGCCGTCGCCGACGCCGCATCCAGGCTCAGCGACACCGTGCCATCCACCGTGAAGAAGTCCAGCACGTAGCCGGTGAGGGAGTTGCTGGGCGACAGGGTCAGCGACACCGAGCCGTCCTGCCACTTGAGCTCCGTTATCTCCGTCGCGCCAGCGCCCTCCACCGCGAACCCGGCAGGCTCCAGGCTGTCCGCACCGCCGTCCGCCGCCATCTCCAGGAACGCCTCGTGCAGTGTGCCGGTCACTGGCGCGACGATGACGTTCGGCTCACCCCAGCCGGAGTAGGAACCCTCAAACGACCATTCATCGATACTCTCCACTTCTCCCAACAGCATTTTATGCGTCCTCGTTACCTTGCTCCGGATCATACGGCCCCGATCAAAGTCAACCCAATATTCCACCACTAGTTTAGGAAGTTCAGAAGAGAATTCTAGGTCTTCTCGATATCCAGGAATGAATGTAATTTTAAAATGGTCGGTTTGATAACCTTCAACAGTCTCTGTTCCAATAAATTGGACATCTGCATTTCTATCCGTTAGATATCCACAAAAGTCCTCCTTGGTGAGAATAGGAACACTGCCGCTAGATGCAAAATTAGAACCAGCATGTGAAGACTCTAAAGCAATTTGTTCGCTAACCTCTACTTTCCAGTCCTCCCATTGTCCTTCTTTATCAACCTCACGAGAGTAGTCGAATTCGGTATAATAGTGACTCTGCGTTGAGATGTCCGCACTCTGCTCACCTTGCATTGTTACATTGCCAGTCGATTCATAGATGATGATGAATTCGCCTAACACATTATCGCTGTCATCATAATATATCGTGTGTGAATTGTAATTATCATTCCGAATATTTACTGAAATTCCATATGTCTTACTTTGAAAAGAGATATCAAATATATTTTGATTTTCCAAGCGAGCGCAGGAGTCATCAATCATCATGCCGGCATCTACCGGCGCGTTAGTGGAATTCAATCGCCACATCAAAATAGAAGCAATCATGAGGGCAATCACCACAGCTGAAATCGACAAGATAATTTTTTTCATCCCTCGACTTGAAAGCGGATTATTCATGGCCTTCGCAACCTCTACCAGGAATTGTTAGGCTATCTGAAACAAAAGAGCTGTACGCTAGGCAAGTATGAGTTTCTATTTCGTCGCTTTCAGTAAAAAATACATGGTCAGCTATTCCATATATCGCATAGTATCCTGTACCAGGCAATATCAAGTCAATATTTCAAAAACATGTATCCGTTTCCTCTTTGTTGCAATATTGAATGTCTGTCATATACGGATCTCTAAGAGGCACGTGGAGAATAGAGGATATGGCCGCCGCAATGTAGGCGAAATAGCGCATGACGTCAAACAGCGGATTCGGCCCTTGAGCCCCGCGCCGGGCGGGTCTATGGCGCAGGCTTGGCGCCCAGCAGGGTTCCGGGGCGGTCGGGGTACAGCAGCCCAGCAATCACGCCCAGGGAGGTTACGAGGGACAGCGCAATCAGGCCCGTCTGTATCGAGCCGGTCAGTTGCGCCACCACGCCGACCAGCATCGGGCCGAGGGCGAAACCGACGCCCATAAAGGTCAGGACAAGCCCGGTCAGTACCGCCACCTCTCGGGGCAGCACGCCGGGGAACTCGAAGGGGAGCACCTGGATCGCCGGCGTCGCCACCCAGACCAGCCCCAAGCCGGTGATGAAGACCATCAGCAACGGGGGCGCCTCGCTCAAGGTGATGACCACCCCGAACACGGCGTTCAGCAGCGCCGGCGCCACCAGCAGCGCCTTCCGGCTGGGCATCTTGGTCAGCAACCAGCCCCCCAGGAACCCGGACGGAATCAGCCCGTAATACAGAAACCCAAGCAGCGGCCCGCCTAGGGTCAGCGGGACGTCGCGCTCCTCCACCCACATCGTCGGCAGGAACGTGACCATCCCAGTCCAGGTGGACGCCAAAAACAGCATCACCACTGCAATCAGCCACCCTTGCGGAAAACGGCGCAGCGCCAGCCATGGCGAGTGCTCTCCGTCCTCGTCCTCTGTGGCCTGCGGCCCAGGCGGCGCGTGTTTTTCCCGCGCTACCAGCGCCCAAGCCACAATCTGCGCACAAAAGAAAGCGCCGAGAACCGCATAGGCAATGCGCCAGCTACCCAGCCCCTCAATCAGCAAGGGGCTCAGGCTGACCGCCAGCGCGAGGATCACGCTGTGCTGCGACAGCCCCACGGACTGCACCAGCGCGTAATGGCGCGGCGCACACCATTGGCGCAGCAGCAGTGCGCGGGCCGGCGTGTTAACCGTGTGGGAAAGTATGAAAAAAAACCTCCCCAGCAAGAGCAGCCAGAATCCAGGGGCCAGTGCCTGCACGAACAGAAACGGCGCCCCCAGCAGCAGCGAGACCAGCGCCAAGGGGACGGGCCGGAATCTCGAGAACCATGCCCCGAAGGGCAACGACAGCGACGCGGCGGTTATCCACCACACGCCCTGCAGCAGCCCAGCCTGGAGCGGCGTAATTCCCAAGTCCTCCCGGATAAAGGGCAGGAACAGCCCAAAGGTGTAGGAAACCAGGATGACGCTGCTCTGCTGGGCGCGAAACAGCAGGATTACAGCCCAGCCAATCGGCGGGGTCCGCTCCTCCTCAACGGCCATTCCCACTCCCATTAACGATTAAACACAGAGGGCGCAGAGGAGATACATGGAAATCTGCGCCCTCTGGGTTAACGTCCCTCTACTCTTGCAGGAACGACTTGATGATGGCGTAGCTTTCGTCTGGCATTTCTTCGGGGATGTAGTGGCCGCAGGGCAGGGACTGGCCTCGGACGTTGGTGGCGTATTCCCGCCAGACGGACAGCACGTCCTGCGTCCGGCCCACGTAGCCGGTGGAGCTCCAGAGGGCGAACATCGGGCAGGTGACCTTACTGTCGAAGTCGGCGTCGTCGTGTACCAGGTCTATGCTGGCCCCGGCGCGGTAGTCCTCGCAGGTGGCGTGGATGGTGCCGGGGTTACTGAAGCAACGGGCGTATTCGTCCACCACCTCCGGCGGGAACGCGCCTTCAGCATCAGGATTCCGACGGAAGGAGCGACGCAGGAAATAGTCCGGGTCGGCCCCGATGACCCGCTCCGGGAAGTCGTAGGGCTGAATCAGGAAAAACCAGTGGTAGGTATTGGTTGCCATTTCCTTGTTGACTATCTGGAACATTTTGTGCGTGGGGATGATGTCCAGCGTCATCAGCTTCTCCACCCGCTGCTGATGGTCCTTGGTCAGGCGGTGGGACACCCGGGCGCCCCGGTCATGGCCCACCAGCTTGAACGTGTCGAATCCCAAGTGCTGCATCACGTCCACTTGGTCCTGGGCCATCGCCCGCTTGGAATAGTTGTTATGCTCGGCGTCGCCCGGCACCTTGCTGCTGTCGCCGTAGCCCCGCAGATCGGGGACTACCACGGTGAAGTCTTCGGCCAGCCTGGGCGCGATCTTGTGCCACATCACGTGGGACTGCGGGTATCCGTGCAATAGCAGCAACGGCGGGCCGTCGCCGCCCTTCACCAGGTTGATGGTCGCGCCGCCGCTGGTGTCTATTTGCAGGTTTTCAAATCCTTCGTACATTGCCACTACTCCAACAGTAAATTGGTCCTCTGTCTCCCTTATTGTCTTCAGCAGAGATATTTAGCGGAAGCGGGCAGTTTTTGGCCGCCCCGCATCTGCGATATACTACCATCACAACCGGGGGCGCGGCGTGGGGACGCCCCGGCCAATCGAACCGCAGGAGGATGTTATGAGCGGCAATGGGAAGACACTGGTGATTCGCAACGGAACGCTCATCGACGGCACCGGCGAACCGGCATCGCAGAACGACGCGGTAGTCATCCAAGGCAACCGCTTCTCAAGTGTCGGCCAGCTTCCGCCGGGCCTGAACCTGGAGGACACTGGCAGCGTGGAGATCATCGACGCCGAAGGCAAGTGGATAATGCCGGGGCTGATAGACGGCCACTGCCACCTGTCCTTTGGATTCCCGGCGGTGTCATCCAGCAAATACCCCAGCGGACGGGGAACCGTCAGCCCTGGATTCAGCGCCATCCGGGCCGCCCGCAATGCCCAGACCATCCTGCGCTCCGGCGTTACCAGCCTGTCCATTCCCGGCGGCACCTGGTTCATCGAAGTGGGGTTGCGCGACGCCATCAACGCCGGGCTGGTGGAAGGGCCGCGCATCTACACCGCTGGACGCTTCATCGTCACCTACGGCAGCATCGGCGACAACGAACCGTCGTGGGTCGGCACACCGGAGCATACCCTGGGCGTCCTCGCCAACGATGTTTCCGACATGATCACCGAGGTGCGCCGTCAGACCAAGCACGGCGTTGACTTCATCAAGCTGGCCGACAGCACTTGGGGCGACAACCAGACCATCTCCAAGGAAGAGATAGCCGCCGTGGTGGAAGAGGCCCATCGCCGCAACGCCCGGGTCGCCATCCACTCGCGGGGCGCAGGCTCCACCAAAGCCGCGGCGGAGGCCGGAGTGGACTGGATTATGCACGCCGACCTGGCCACCGAGGCCGAGCTCTACGCCGTGGCCGAGGCCGGGGTTCGCGTGATGCCCACCATGACCTTCCTTTTCGAGGCCTTGGCAATCGGCAAGGAGAAAGGGCGCAGCGAGGAGGAACTGGACCTCATCCGCCGCAACGCCGAGAGCGCTATGCAGGCCCTGGAGACTGCCCGCAATTTCGGCGTCAAGGTCCTGTGCGGCACTGACAGCGGCAACTCGCCGGTGATGCCCTACGGCACCCTGCACGCCAACGAGGCCGAGGTGCTGGTCAAGTACGGCGGCTACACTCCCATGGAGGCCATCGTCGCCAACACCCGCGAGAACGCCTACGCCGTGGGCCTCGAGGGCGAGCTGGGCACCATCGAGTCCGGCAAGCTGGCTGACCTGCTGATCCTCGACGCCGACCCGCTGGCCGACATCCGGGCGCTACAGGGCGGCAAGCATCTGGTCACCGTCATCAAGGACGGCCGCCGCGTCAACCTCAACAGCGGAGACGATGAGGCGCTGCTGAATCTCTGCTAGGAAGCGGGTATTACGGGTCAATGAACTCGGTGGTGGTGGTCGGGGCAATCTCGTCCTTTTCCACCACCAACTGTATGCCTCCGATGAGGAAGACCCTGCCATCGGGGAGCAGCGTTGCCGTGTGGTTGGAGCGAATTTCCTTCAGGTCCTGCCCCGGAGTCCACTGGCCAGTGGCGGGGTCGAATATCTCCGTCGTTCCCTTGCGGGCCTCCGGGGAGACTCCCTCAAAGAAGTCGTCGCCGCCGCTTGCCAGAACCCGGCCATCGGGCAACAGCGTCAGCCCGTGATTTCCTCGGTGCTTCATCATCACTCCGGCGCTTGTCTCCCAGTCATTGGCAGCAGGGTCGAATAAATAACTTACGGGATTGTCCCAATATGAGGTGAGCAGCACTCTCCCGTCTTTCAATACTATCGCCCGGGGGAAGTCGCTGATTGGTCCCATTCTGCCGGTGAACGTCCAAGCATCGGTGAGCGGATCGTACAATTGAGCCTGGCGTTCACCATCATTGCCGAAGCTATAGTGAATAGCCAACACCCTTCCGTCCTGAAGCACGACTAGTTCTTGCCCCTCGCCGACTTGCGGCATGGCGGTGGCCGGGTTCCAGGTTCCAGTAGCCGGATCGAATATCTCCACGTCCGCTGAAACATCTGGATGGTAGTTCGAGCTGTTTTCGTTGCTTAAGTCTACCCCGCCGGCAATCAGAACCCGCCCGTCAGCCAGCGCCAGCATATTAATGTCGAACCGAGGCAGCCCGCCTTTCGCGAAGAACTCCCACGAATTGTTTTCCTTATCCAGCAGATAGGCAACACTGGAACCGGTCTCTTCACCTTCCACTTCAATACCAAAGACCAAGATCCTGCCATCAGGCAACTTGACCGCTCCGTTGTAGATGGAGGGGCCGGATCCGCGTGTTTGATTGGCCAGGTCTATTCCGCCCACAGATTCCCAAAGACCTGTTTCAAAGCTGTAAATTTGGGCATGCGGTACCGGGAACGGGACAATAAAATTATTGTTGGCCACTCCGGAGAATCCCCCGGTGACCAGGATTCGGCCATCGTCCGCGAGCGTCGCCTTATGTCCAAAGATTCCATGCATTAGCTCCGGCGTAAGGACTTCGAGCGGCTTCCCATAGTCAAAGAATCTTGCTGTCAGCGTCAGGTCAGCAGTGTCGGCCTTGATTTCCCGGGCCAGCAGGGTGCCCTCTGGCAAGGAAAGTTTGCCTAGCATTTCTACTTTCTTCAGATGGCCGTCCTCTTTACCGAACCAATAGGTTATGTCATATTCACCCGGTGCACGGAAGATTTCAACATCTGGGGACGTAGCAGAAATGACCACGGTATTCGCTCCGTCCACTAATTCTTCACCAACAACTGCAATCTGTGTCAGATGGCCGGTGAACTGACGGGAATCCAAGACGAAAGCTCGAGGGTCAGGGAAGACGGGCCAGCCAGCTGAGGTGGGAATTCCCTCCCACTCGGCCCCTGATTCATCCCAAACGTATATCCTTCCATGAACAGCAATCACCTCCGACAATGCCTGACGGGAGTCCATCTCCACGGTTAACCGACCCTGAATATAGGTCGGTATCCCTACACCAAAAACTCCTCCTTGGAAATCGCCGTCAAAGGTGACCGGAACTGTAGTGTCCTGCCCGTTCAGGCGGACGCCGAGTTCCATATCCACCTCGAAGGCCAGAGATGTTCCTTTCACGCTTTCGGCAAGGGAATTGATGAATTCGAAGGCCGTCTCCTCGTCCTCCGTAAGCCTTGGCGGCGTCCAAAGCGTAGGGGAGATGGTCTTTGGGGGTTCCGCGGTACTGGTTGCCGCCGGAGCCGCAGTGGAGATAGGGGTTGGCGCTGGCGCCCCAACGGAAGTTGAGGCCGGACCTTCTGTTGCCTTCGGAACCGGAGTATCTTCTGGCAGGGACGCCGGGGTTGCCCCTGCCGGAACTGGCGTGTTCTCCGGCAGCGCAGTTGCAAGCTCCGTATCACCTCCACAGGCGACGATGAACGCTAGGGTCATTAAGATATAGGCACAGACAATCGGACCTTTCACAGCCACCTCATTCTCCGGCGCACGAATCCGCGGTACATCTTACAACACTAATCGAGGAGTTCATCCATGAAGATCACCAGCGTCGGCAGCGAGATCTTTGAATGGGAAAGGCCGGGCATCTGGAACGGCGGCCACTTCTACGGCCCCGGCCGCCTCCACAAGGTCACCGTCACCACCGACGAGGGCATCACCGGCTACGGCTGGAACGGCGGCACTGCTGCCGAGCGCCCACTGGAGCTATTCCCGCTTTATGTCGACTATTTCCGTCCTCTGCTCATCGGCCGCGACCCGATGGACACGCGCAGCATCGCCGTGGATCTCGGCGAGAAACTGATCAAGATCCTGGGCCCTGCCGGCCTGAACACCCAGGTGCTGGCGGCCATAAACATCGCCTGCTGGGACATCAAGGGAAAGGCGCTGGGGCAGTCTGTGCACCAGCTGCTGGGCGGCGCTCAGCAACGCATACGCACCTACATCGCGGGCGGCTACTACGCCGAGGGCAAGGGCCTTGAGGAGCTCAAGGACGAGGTGCGCTTTAACGTCGAGGAGTTGCACGCCGGGGCGGTCAAGATCAAGATCGGCGACCCCAATATGGGCGTCGCAGGCGATATTCAGCGAGTGGCGGCGGCCCGGGAGGCCATCGGCGACACCGCTTCGCTGCTGGTGGACGCCAACTGCGCCCTCGACCTGCCGACTGCCATGGAGTTCGCCCGCCTGCTCCCGGACTACGACGTCTACTGGTTCGAGGAGCCGCTGCCAATCCACGACTATGAGGGACACCGGCAACTTGCCGAGATGTCGGAAGTGAAAATTGCCACCGGCGAGAACGGCTACCACCTAGCCCACTTCCGCACCCTGCTGGACCACAAGGGGGCGTCCATCCTAAACGTGGACGCCACCATCTGCCCTGGCTACGATGTAGCAAAGGACGTAGCCGACCTGGCGGCCGAACGCGGCGTGTCCATTGCGCCCCACGGCTGCCAGGAATTGCAACTGCCGCTGGCCGCCGGGGTGCCTCACGGCGAGTTCCTGGAATACTACCCAGCGGCGGTTGATCCGCTGCGAACCGAGATGTTCCAGCCCGTCCTGAAACCCGACGCCGACGGATTCGTGACCGTACCCGACCGTCCCGGCATCGGCTACGAGCTGAATATGGAGCTTCTGGACCGTTACCGGGTTGGGTAGGCGCTCTCGCCCTATCCCTCTACCAGAGGATTAGCGGAGCGAGCGCCTTGTCGGTGGGCTTGAACCCGCTCCGCTATGCGCGACACTTCGGCTAGGACGGATTGGGGCGGGCCGCTCAAGTCCAGCGCGGCCACCTCGATGGTCTTTCCTGCGTGGGGGATGCGGTGGATGGCGGGTTCGGCTTCGCCGGCTGCGTACACCAGCAGGCCGGAGGGCAGGTTGGCAGCGATGCAGTATGCCAGCATCTGATAGATGTCAGCGTGATGGCCCCCCTGGTATGAGAAGCCATGCTCAAGACGTTTGTATTTGGCGTCACCGACGAAAACGCAGCGGCCTCCTCGCCACCAGGTAAGGCCGGGATAAAGCCGGATCTGCCTTGCCTCGTCCAAGGACATAGCCCGCCCGCCGGAAGGCGCGGCGGGCCATTCGGACTCGAACAGCCGCAGCGCTTCCCGCAGGGCGGATCGCAGGAACATCTCGAAGACGCGGTTCATGTCCATCAGAAATGATGCGCCCGTTGTCTCGCCGTGGAAAAGCTCGAGAATGGAGTTGCCGATAATCAGCCGCGCCAGTTCCACCGCCGGGCGGTAGCGCTGATTCAGGCGCGTGTAATGCACCGCCGGAACCATCCTCGGGTGATAGGAACCAAGAGCGACGGATGTGAAGGCCGAGCGCAACGCTCCCAGCTCCCGGCGGACAGCGTTGGAACGGACCGGCATCTGCCACAGCAGGTGGACGGCGGTTTTCAGCAGCCGGTTTTCCTCGATATCTTCGGTGAAGTCGTCGTAGATGGCTTCTACGGGCAGCGGCAGTCCAAAACGGGCGTTTATCTGGTCGGTTAGGCGAATGCGCCCCCGCACGGTGTTCAGCGATTCTTCTTCGGTGCGATACCCTTGGAGCAATCCGCGCCGGATGGCTTCTTGGGTGCGGCGCACGAAGGCCGGGATTATCGCCTCCATGATGTCGGCGTCGGGGGTCAGGCCGAAGGGGGCCGGTCTCCAGTCGCTTGGACTCAGGGCGTAGCTGATCAGAAACATCACGCGGTCGATGGCGATTTTGGGGCGGATAACGACGTTTAGTTCGCCGCACCTGACGACACCGATGAATGATGACGGACGCAGCTCCCAGAGAGAGCCGGGGGGCGATCCTGGGGCGCCAACAGGACGCACGTCGACGCGAGCCTGCCGCAGGGCCTCCAACTGATTGCCGTCGAGGGAGGCGTTTATCCGGCAAGACTCGTATTCACGCAGTTGGAGCGTTTGCATCGGTGGCGGCAATCCGCGCGTCCGGCGGCGGGACGGCAAGCGCGCCCTCTCCGGCGCCGTTGCCTAGGAGTTCCGCAGTGTCAACCCAGCTAGGCGTTGACGCGCTTGTTGAAATTCCGTCGGCGGCGTGGGGCAGGTTGGCCTTCAGGCGGTCGAATTCAAACTCGGCCAGACGGTCTTCGTCCCCGAAGAACTGTTCTTCGATGTAGGGTATAACGGCACGCCTCCAGATGCGGCGAACGCGAGCTTCGTCCAGCTCCTCCCCGTTGCTCATAAAGTAGCTGGGGCCGACGTCCAGATGCCGGTCTCCCAGCCTCTCGTTGGTCAGGTCTACCAGGTCGGCCAGCCAGTCCATCTCAGGGTTATGCCGCTGCAGCCAACGGCGCAGCAAGCCGCGTACCGGGGGCTGACCGGAGAAGAAGGGCGCAAAGTAGAACCGGCGGCGCAGAGCGGCGTCCATCAGCGCGATGGAGCGGTCGGCGGTATTCATGGTGCAGATAAACCACAGGTTTTCGGGCAGACGGAACCATTGTCCAGCGCCGCTGTACTGCAATTGCATATCTTCATCGCGGTATTCCAACAGGAAATACAGCTCTCCGAAAACCTTGGCCACGTTGCCCCGGTTGAGTTCGTCTATCACAAGTATGTAGGTGGCGCCGGGATTGGCCGCCGCCTGAGCGGCGATGCGCCGCAGCGGGCCGGGAACCAGTTCGAAGCCGGGCTGCCCGTTGTGAAGCCTGGGCCGAAATCCCTCTACGAAGTCCTCATAGGAATAGGACGGGTGGAACTGCACGATGACGAAGTCTCCCCCACCCTGTCGGCACTGCTGGGCGATTCGGCGGGCCACGTAGGTCTTTCCGGTGCCGGGCGGGCCGTAGAAAATCACCTGCCGCTTCTCGCGCAGGTCGGAGATGATTTCGGCGAGATCGCCTTCGTCCCACAAGAGTTCTTCGGCCAGCGCGGTCAGGTTCTCCGGCGACCAAGGGTCGGGCAGCGGGGGCGCATCCGGGAGCGGCTCCGGCTCCGGTTCAGGGGGCGGCGGCGGCACGGCTTCGCCATTCAGATAGGCCTCGTACCGGAGCCTCATCGGCTCCGGCCACTCGCTGGCCGGTGGCCGCTCTGTTCCGTACAGGACTACACACCACACCAGCGATTGGGCGTCCAGCCGGTCAGCGATATGAAGGCCGCGGGCTTCGGCCCGGGCAATAAACTCGTCCAGGAAATCCAGCATACGCCGGTAGCGGCGGGCCCCGTCCTCGCCCACTTCTTCGCGTTCACGGCCAACGAGCTGATAAGCCTTGTTCAGATACTCGGTGCGATAGGGCGGATTACTAGCCGGGTCGTCGGCCATCAGGAACGCCGCCGCCACCTGCCCTCTGGGGCCGACGGCAATTCGCTCCTCGAACTGACGGATTTTGTCTTCAGCCGTCCTACTATTTGAGGCTTGCCAGAATTGGCGCAAGACAGATCCGACCAAGTCCCGATCTTTATCCAAGAGGTTGCGGAACGCTGAATAGACCCGCCAGTTGATGAGGTGGTATCCAGGAGAGCGTGGGCCCTTGAGTCCCGAGTCCCAATTGGGGAACCCGTCCAGCAGCATATCCCGAACGCTGGCCAGGGTTTGGGCAATTTCCAGCTTATAGTCGCGCTCCGCCTCGTGGAAGCCGTTCCACTGGTAAAACAGCCTGGACCACTCGATAAAGGCGTCCCATCGGGTATCTCTGGGCGGATTCCCGATAATGTCCTTGACTGGCAATTCTTGCATACCGGGGTCTCCCCTGCCCTGCCGTTTAACATGCCCTCTTCATCAGACTAGGGGGCTGGAGACTAGGGGGCTGGTTAGCTTGCCGTGGTCTCCCCGGCTAACTACTGAAGATAGGCGAAGCTGGCTCGAAGGTTGGGGAAAACTTCAGAATGGGGCGGGATTTCCATGATGGCTGGGCCGTCGTAGCCCTTGGCAGTAAGGATGTCGAGCATTTCACGGCAGTCGAGGTCTCCGTCGTCAACGCTGGGCCAGGCCGCGCCGCCGCGCATCTGCTTGAAGTGGACAATCTTGAGCATATCCAGCGACAGCGCTTCGAGGTCTTGAAGCGGCTCAGATTCCGGGAAGCGGCGCAGTTGGTTGGTTGGGTCGGGGCAGAGGCCCAGAAAATTGCGGTACTCGGACGGCATCCACTCACGAACGGCCTCCACCAGCATCGCCATGCTGCCGATGGGCTGACCGGAGTTCTCCATAGACAAGATGACGCCCTGCCGCGCGGCTTCGGTGGCCAGACCAGCCAGGCCCCAGGCGGCTTCGGGGATGTCCGCCGGGGAATACCAAGCGGCATCAAAGGCCGAGGGGTCAACGATGCGAAGCTGTGGCGAGTCGCCGCCCACCAGCTTGGCCCCGGCCAGCGCCGCCTGCCAGGCCTCGCCCTGCGGGTCGGTCTCGCGGGTGAGGCAGGGCCAGGCCATCGCCAAATCGTAGGTGAGGTTGGGCCAGGCCCGGATTACGGCCTCCAGCCCCTCCAGCGAGGGGCGCCAGCCGTCGCCATCGCCAGATTCGCATTTGCCCAAGCAGGTCTGGCGCAGTTCTATATGCCGCGCTCCGCTGGCCTCGGCCTGCCCCACCAGATCAATCAGTTCCGCGGACTCCAGTTGCAAGCGCCACGAGTTGGTAATCGCGCCGAATATCATAATTCCTCCTGAATCAAAAGCCCGCCGAATCAGGCGCCGGAAGCGCACAGGTCCAATAGTTTCTCATATTATAACCCGATAACCCGTGATTCCATATTTCTATTTCTGGCGAGGTCGCCCTCACGCCAACCCTTCGCACACGGGTGAGAACGCCTTGCCTGGGCCGGGGCGCGTCCTGGCCGATGTGGACAGTTGAACGGGCCCGCGATAATATGCAAAAGGCTATTTGGAGTCTCAATTTGGGCGACATGAACTTCTGCTGGACTCCATTAGGAGGCTGATCGTGAGTGACGAGAACAAGGATGCCCTGAACGTACTGCCGGTCTGCGGCGCGCAGAGTCCCGACGCGGCATGGGCGGGGCTGAGTATCGGCGGGCTGGTGGCCCGGCCCCGGCAGTTGGACGTTGCCGGGCTGTCCAGGCTGGCCCAAGGCGAGATGACCGGCGACTTTCGCTGCGTCAGCGGTTGGGTGGCGCCCGACCAGCGCTGGGAAGGCGTCGCCGTGGCCGACCTGCTGAACGATGTCAGCCCGCTGCCTGATGCCACATACGTTGGGTTCACCTCGGGCGGCTACACCGTGGGTATGCCGGTGGACGAGGCGCGGGACGCCGGGGTCATCGTGGCGCTGCGGCACAACGACGCGCCACTGACCGCCGAGCATGGCGGCCCCTGCCGCCTGGTGGTACAGGGCCGCGAAGGGCGGTGGAGCGTCAAATGGCTGGAACGCATCGACCTGCTGGTCGAGCTGCCGGATGACACCGGACATCATCAGCATTAGGAGGGCGGCAATACGCCCCCGACTCGGCCCTCTGCCTGTTGGCGAGAGAATACCGGATACACGAATTTACGAGGGGAGCCAATGAGGACAATCGACATCCACGCCCACATTTCACCCCAGGGGTTTGTAGAAGCCTTTCGCAATGGAGGCACCTGGCACGGCATGCCGGCGGGGGCAGTGCCCAATATGCTCTACAACCCCCGCACCACCTGGACCACCGAAGAGCGTATCGCCGATATGAATTCTCTGGGCGTGGACGTTCAGGTTCTCTCGACCAACGCCTTTTTTTACAACTACGACAAGGATGCCTCCGTGGTGTCGGCCATGGCCCGGGAGTGCAACGATTACGTAGCCCAACTGGCGAAAGACCGGCCCGACCGCTTTTCCGGCTTCGCCACCCTGCCGATGCAGGACGTGTCCGCAGCCGTCGCCGAGCTGGAACACGCCATGAACATCGGCCTGAAGGGAGCCATGATCGGCGACCACGTAAACGGCAAGACCTTCGATGAGCCGGAATTCATGCCGCTGTGGAAATCGGCGGAGGCGTCGGGTGCGGTGTTCCTGATCCACCAGGGCGGCGACACCATCGTGACCCCTCGCAGCAACCGCTACCACCTTCCCAACACCATCGGCAACCTGGCCGACCGTGCCGTGACCTTCGCCTCTTTCGTCTTCGGCGGCGTGATGGACGCTTGCCCGGACTTGCGGGTCTGCTTGTGCCACGGCGGGGGCTATACCTGCTACGGCATCGGGCGCATGGACCGGGGCTGGCAGGTTCGCCGCGAGGCTCGCGCTCACATCAATCAGCCGCCCAGCAAGTACCTGGACAAGTTCTACTACGACTGCCTGACCCACAGCGAAGAGGCACTGCGCTATCTGATTGACAGCGTGGGCATTGACCGGGTGGTGTTCGGCACCGACTGGCCTTTCGACATGGCAGCCGACTGGCCGGTGTCCTGGATACTGGCCATGGACAGCCTGACCATAGAGGAAAAGGAGGCCATTCTACACGGCAACTTGGAGCGGCTGCTGGGGATTTAGAACGAGGTGGCCGGAAAGCCCAACCGTTCATCCCAATCTGGCCGATGGACGCGCGGTTGGGAGCCGCGCCGTTGCATTATCCTAGTGGCGTTAACCTGTCTGTAGACCATTCTTGCGTTGCAGGTGCGAATATGAAGTACGACGTTATTGTTGTTGGAGCGGGATCAGCCGGATGCGCGATGGCAGCGCGGCTGTCGGAAGACCCGGAGCGGTCGGTGCTGCTGCTGGAGGCCGGGCCTGATTATCCCGACATAGAGACCTATCCCGAAGCCCTCAAGAACGGCTATCATTCCGAGCTGGCCTCGCTGCACGGCTCGGAGCACAACTGGTCGTTCGTCGGCAAACCCACCGGAGAACGGGCCAACGATATGTACGCCCCTAGGGGCAAGGTCGTGGGCGGCACCAGCGCCATCAACGGCCAGGTGTTCCTGCGCGGGCTGCCCGAGGACTACGACTCATGGGCCGCCGAGGGCAACGACGAGTGGGAATACCTGAAGTTGCTCCCCACTTTCCGCCGCATGGAAAACGATCTCGATATTCGGGACGATTTCCACGGCAACGAAGGCCCCATGCGGGTGCGCCGCCACAAGGAAGAGGCTTGGGAACCGTTGATGCACGCCTTCCAAGGCGCTTGCGTGGCCGAGGGGTTCGCATCAGGGCAGGACATGAACAACCCCGACTCCGGCGGAGTGGCCCCGCTGCCGATGAACAACGTCGACGGCGTCAGGCTGAGCACCGCGCTCTCCTACATCAACCCGGTGCGGCACCGCCTCAACCTGACCGTCCGCCCCAACGCTCTGACCACCCGGGTGCTGTTCGAGGGCAAGAGAGCCGTCGCGGTGGAGGTGGAGAGCGGAGACGAGACCTTCGTGGTGGAGGGAGAGCGCATCGTCCTGTCGGCCGGTTCCATCGCCTCGCCGCACATACTCATGCACTCGGGGGTCGGGCCGCAGGCGCACCTTGACAGCGTCGGCATCCCGGTGGTCCATGACCTGCCCGGCGTGGGACAGAACTATCGCGACCATCCCCAGGTAGGTATAGCCTTCAGCGCCCAAGAGGGCTTCCCGCTGAATTTCGACGCGCCCCGGACCCAGTTGGGCCTGCGCTACACCGCGACGGGTTCAGACCTGCGCAACGACATGGTGATTTTCCCGACAACCTTCTCCACACCGATGGGAGACCTCACCGGCCCCGGTGAGGACTTCCGTATGTCGGTCATCCTGAACCTCGCTCAGGGATCGGGACAGGTTACGCTGACTTCTCCCGACCCGCACGTGCAACCCATGCTGGAGTACCACTTCCTCGAAAACGACAGCGACATCGAGCGGTTGCGCGATGGCGTCCGGTTGGTGGTGCGACTGACGGAAAGCGAGGCCTACCGGGACATCCTGAAGCAACGGCTGGACCCCACCGACGAAGACATGGCCTCGGACGAAGCGCTGGACGCTTGGCTGCACCGGATGGTCCGGACATCCCAGCACTTGGTCGGAACCTGCAAGATGGGGCCGGCGTCGGACCCGATGGCGGTGGTAGACCAGTACGGTCGGGTCCACGGCCTCGAGGGGCTGAACGTGGCCGACGCTTCCGTCATGCCCAACACCCCGAGGGCCAACACCAACGTGAGTACCATCATGATTGCCGAGAGAGTCTCCGACTTCGTCAAGGAGGGCAAATAGAATGAAGTACGACATTATCGTTATCGGAGCCGGTTCCGGCGGATGCGTGGTCGCGTCCCGCTTGGCCGAGGACGCCAATCGCTCAGTGCTGCTGCTGGAAGCCGGGCCGGACTACCCGGAATACCAGTATTACCCCGACGACCTGAAGTATGGGTACAAGCCCGACGCCTCGGCCCAGGGCGCACCCCACAACTGGACTTGGTGGGCGCAGGGTTCCGCCCAACAGACCGAGATGATTCCCGCGCCCCGCGGCAAGGTCGTCGGCGGCACCAGCGCCATCAACGGCCAGGTGCTGCTGCGCGGCGTGCCGGAGGACTACGACGGCTGGGCCGCCGAAGGCAACGACGAGTGGAAGTACATAGACTGCCTGCCTTTCCTCCGCAAGATGGAAACCGACATGGACATCACCGACGACTTCCACGGCAACGAGGGGCCCATCCCGGTGCGCCGCTTCAAGAAAGAGGACTGGCTTCCCTTTCAGCAAGCCTTCGTGCAGGCGTCCCGGGAAGCGGGCTACCCCGAGGACTATGACATGAACGCCCCCGATTCGGGCGGCGTGGGCCCCATCCCCATGAACAACCCTGAGGGCGTCCGCATGAGTACCGCCCTCACCTTCCTCAGCGCAGTGCGCCACCGGCTGAACCTGACGGTGCGGGCCAACGTGGTCGTGCGCCGCATCATGTTCGAGGGCAAGAAGGCCGTCGGCGTCGAGGTGGAGAGCGGGGGCGAGGTCTACCAAGTAGAAGCAGACCAGATAGTCCTCAGCGCCGGGTCGATGGCCTCGCCGCAGATTCTGATGCTGTCGGGCGTCGGCCCGGCCGCCCACCTGCGCGAGATGGGCATTCCGGTGGTTCACGACCTGCCGGGAGTCGGCCAGAACCTGCGCGACCATCCCATCGTGGCGGTCATCTGCGACGTGCAGGACGACCACGAGCAGGACCCGCTGGCCCCGCGAACCCAGACCGGCCTGCGCTATACCGCCACCGGCTCGCCCGACCGCAACGATATGCAGATTACGGCATCGTCTTTCTCCACGCCCATCGGCGGGGCCGACCCCTTCGAGCCGGGCGGGGTGCGTATTCAGTGCATCCTGGAACTGGCCGACGGAGCGGGCGAGGTGCGGCTCTCGGCCAACGATCCCCACGTGCAGCCGTCGCTGAACTACCGCTACCTAGAGCCGGAGCGCGACCGGGAGCGCCTGCGGGAGGCGGTCCGCATCACCATGGAGCTGCTGGAAAACAAAGCCTTCGGCTCGATAATTGACGAGGTAATCCAGCCCTCGGCGGAAGATCTGGCCTCCGACGAGGCCCTGGACGACTGGATGCGCCGTACAGTGTTCAACACGACCCATGCCTCCGGCACCTGCAAGATGGGGCCGGGCAGCGACCCGATGGCCGTGGTTGACCAGCATCTGAGCATCCACGGACTGGAAGGAATCAAGGTGGCCGACGCCTCGGTCATGCCCAACGTAATCCGCGCCAACACCAACTGCACCACCATTATGATAGGCGAGCGTTGCGCCGAATGGATCAAGGGCGGCTAACCTGCCTGGCTCATAGCCGTCAATCAGAGGCCGCAGGTGAAGTACCTGCGGCCTCTTGCATTTGGCGGGTTAAATCCGGCGCAGCGTGTGGTATGTTGTGAGCATGAACAACGATACGAAAAACATAGGCCGCCTGATTGTAGACCGGCAGTCTCCCGCGCTGACCGAAACGCTGTGGAAGTTAGTCCAGGAAGCGAAGGAGGGCGACGTTTTGGCCCCTGTGACCGTGGTCGGGCCGACGCGCTACGCCAACCTCAGCCTGCGCCAAGAACTCGGGCGCAGCGGCTTCGCCAACGTCCGCTTTATCGTCCTCCCGGTGTTGTCGGAACTGCTGGGCGGGGCCGCGCTGGCAAGGGCGGGCCGCAAGCCGCTGACGCCGGTGCTGGAAAGCGTGTCGCTGCGGGCGGCATTGGCGCAGGCCACCGGGCCGCTGGCGCCGGTCCGGGAGCATCCGTCAACCCAGGCCAGTGTGCGCGCTTCTTTCAGGGAGCTGCGCCACGCCGGTGAAAACGTGTTGGCCGGGCTTGAGCGTCAGGGGGGAGTGCGCGGCGAGGTGGCGAGGCTTTTCCGCGACTTCCGTAAGAACACCGCCAGCGACTGGTACGACGTGGAAGACCTGGCGGAAGCGGCAGCCGAGGCCGTGCGCCAAGAAAACACTCCAGGCCTAGACGACCTGGGGCTGATTGTGTTCTACCTGCCTCGCAACGTCACTCCCGCCGAGGCCAGGCTCATCGAGGCTCTGGCGCGGCAGAAGCGCTGCGCCGCGCTGCTGGGAACCACCGGCGACGCAGAAGCGGACAGGCCGACGCTGGAACTGTCCGACACGCTGCGACCACTGCTGGGAGAACCCCGCGCGGCCAACGATGAGACTCCGGGCCTGTCGCCGCTGGCCGGTGAAGCGCGGCTGCACATCGCCCCCAACGCCCACGAAGAACTGAGGTGGGTTATCCGCCAAATAGTTCAGGAAGCGCAGGAGAAGAGGACCCCCTTTCACCGTATGGCGGTTCTCTACCGAATGGATAACCCCTATGCCACGCTGATACGGGACGAGTTGCAACTGGCCGGCCTCCCCATGGCCGGGCCGGGGCGCGGCTCGCTGGCCGACACCGCCGTGGGGCGCGCGCTGACCGGCCTGCTCCGGCTGTCGGACGGACAGTTCCGGCGCGCCGACATCATGGCCTGGCTCACCGGCTGCCCGATTAGTCCGCCATCAGGCAGAACGCCCGGCTTCAACCCCAGTCAGTGGGACTCCTTGACCCGAAAGGCGGGCATCGTCGGAGGCCTGAATCAGTGGCGCGACCGACTCAATCTCTACGCCCGGCAGACGATTGAGGACGCTGACCGGAGAGAAAGGGCGGAAGAGATTACGGAAGCCCGCGCAGTCCGCATGAGAGCAGAGGGCGCCGCCGCCCGCAATGCCTTGACTTTCATAGAGAAGCTGGCAGAGGATGTCCGGCCTCCCAATGACGGCAGGCCGTGGGGAGCGTTCTGCGACTGGGCCAAAGGACTCCTCAGCCTCTACCTCTCCCACGACATACGGAGTCCCGAAGACACGGCTTTGGACAGCATCGTCCGGATGCTGGAGGAACTGCGGGCAGCGGACAGCATCAGCCCGGATACCACGCTGGGCGCATTCCAGCAGACCATCGAAGAATCCCTGCGGGCGCCCATGGGCCACTTGGGCGTGACCGGCCAGGGCGTGTTTGTGTCCACCTTCGCCTCCGCCGCCGGAATGAGTTTCGACTCTGTGTGGCTGGTGGGCATGATTGAGGGCGGAACGCCGCCCGCCGTCCGGCCCGACCCGTTGCTCCCGGAATCTGCCTGGCAGGCGGCGGGCGGAAAGTCCCGGATGGCGCAGCGGGTAGAGTCGGAACGCTACGACTTCCTGTCGGCGGTGGCCTCGGCTTCCTGCCGGACGCTGTCGTATCCGGTGGCTGACGCCGCGTCACAGCGGGAGGCCTATCCCTCGCGGTGGTTCCTGGAACAGGCGTCGGTTCTGGAGGGCAAGCCGGTGCACACCGGAGATTTGCCTAGGCTGCGGGGCCGCCCGTGGCTCACCGCTGACGATTCCGGGGAGCAGGCGCTGACCGGAATCGCCGACACGGCCCTCGCTGACCGTCACGACTACCACCTGCACCGGCTCCTGCAATGGAGGCACGAAGGCCAGGCGTTGCGCCTCCACCCGCTGGCTCAGCGGGGAACGCTGGCCAATGCCGTCAGGTTGGGCCAGCGGCGGAATCTGCGGCGGCTGACGGAGTACGACGGCAATCTGTCAGGGACAGCCGATTCAGCCAGATTCGGCAAAAATCTGGAGCAGTCGCCGGTCTCCGCTACCAGCCTCGAAAGCTGGGCCACGTGCCCTTTCCGCTATTTCCTAGGCCATGTGCTGCGACTGAGCACGCTGGAAACGCCGGAGGAAATCACCTCTATCAGCGCCCTGGACCGGGGTTCGCTGGTGCATGAGATCCTGGAACAGTTCATCAAAGAGACAAACGCCGCCGCCGAACTGCCCGCGCCGGGCGAGGCATGGGACAGCACAGGACGCGAGCGTCTGGCGCAGATTGCGGAAGCCGCCTTCGCCGCCGCCGAGTCTCGCGGCGTAACCGGCAAGCGGCTGCTGTGGGAACTGGCAAAGCAGGATATGCGAGACGACCTAGAAACATTCCTCGAAGAGGACGCGAAACTGCGGGAAGCGCACGGCACGAGCCGGCTTCAGGTGGAGGCCAGGTTCGGCTTCGGAGGCGATACGCCGGAGGTGGCGGACGCTGAAACGCAATTACGTTTTCGCGGCTTCATCGACCGAGTGGACGTAAGCGCCGACGGCACATCTGCCCTGGTCGTAGACTACAAGACCGGCAGCGCGTCGCCATACGACGGGTTGAAGGACGACCCTATTGACCGCGGGAAGCGGCTCCAGTTGGGCGTCTATTCCTTGGCAGCGCAGAAACTCGTCCCGGGCGCAACTTCGATTCAGGCGGCTTATTGGTTCACCACTACGCGCGGCGGGTTTCAGTTCGCCCCGCCGGGACATTTCGACATCAACGACGGCGAGGTGGCGGAACAGTTCCGGGAAGGAGTGTCGGCGATCGTGGCCGGCATTCGCGGCGGCGTGTTTCCCGCCAACCCGGGGCCGCCGAGTAACAGAGGCCCCGCCAACTGCGCCTACTGCGACTTCAATTCCTTGTGTCCGGCGCGGCGGGCCGATCTCTGGGAGCGGAAGAAGTCGGATAGCCTGCTGGCCGGCTACTTGGCCTTGTCCGGCGAAGGCCAGGAGGAAGAATAACTATGACTGCCCAGCAATCCCCCGCCGCGTCCACTGGCTTTACGCCCACCGACAACGATGCCCGCCGCGTCATTCTCGATCATCTGGACGAAACGCTTTTCGTCGAGGCCAGCGCGGGCACCGGCAAAACGGCCAGCCTGGTGGGCCGGGTGGTGAACCTGGTTTCGACGGGCCGGGCCACCCTGGACCGCATCGCCGCCATCACCTTCACCGAGGCCGCCGCTGCCGAGCTTCGCGACCGCATCCGCCAAGAGCTCGAAAAGAGCGCAGCACATTCTGGGCGCAGCGACGACGAGCGCGAATACTGCCGCCAAGGGATCGCGGACTTGGACCAGGCCGCCATCCGCACGCTTCACGCCTTCGCCGCTCTGCTCCTCCACGAGCGTCCGCTGGAGGCTGGGCTGCCCCCGGCATTCGAGACCACCGACGAAATCGCCGCCGGGATCAAGTTCAACGAAGTGTGGAACGCCTGGCTGGACGCCGCACTGGAGGAAGACTCTCCCCTCGCGCCGCATCTTGCATCAGCCCTGACGCTGGGGATGACGCTGACGCAGCTCAAAGACACAGCCTTGGAATTTCACAGGAATTACACCGACTTGACGGACGCGAGCTTCGGGGCGACGGATTCTTCACCCGCGGCGGCGGCTCCAATGCTCGCGGAAGCAGGCCCGGAGCTGGAACGGCTTTGCCAGTTCTCCCGGCTCGGCTCGGGCGACCGTCTGTATTCTCACGTCCAAAGCAAGCTGGCTGCGTTGCGACGGTTGGGCGGAGCGCAGCCCGGCTCGCCCGCTGCCTGCCGCCTGATGCTGCGGGTTTTGCCTCTTAAATTCAACCGGGGCAGGCAAAGCGATTGGGACACTGACCCCCACAGCGGCGACAACGCCTGCGCCGCGCTTAAAGGAATGCTCAAGGAGTTGGATGACGCGGCTTCCGAGGAAATCGAGCAAGCCAGACTTGCCGCCCTGCTGCCAATACTCGAAGGGCTGAGAGGATTCGCCCTAGACTACGCCCATCAGCGGCGGGCCGAGGGGAGGGCCGAGTTTCACGACCTGCTGGTCTGGGCCCGCGAATTGTTGCGCGACAACCTGGAAGTGCGCGATCACTTCCGGCGGCGCTTCTCGCACCTGCTCATAGATGAGGCCCAAGACACCGACCCGATACAGGCCGAAATCGCCATGTTCTTGGCCGAGTCCGTCCCGGATAACCGGGAAGAGCATGCGGATACTCTCCGCCCCAAGTCATGGGAGCAAATAGCCCCCCAAAAGGGCAAGCTATTCGTCGTCGGCGACCCCAAACAGTCCATTTACCGCTTCCGGCGCGCCGATGTGGCGCAGATGATACAGCTTCAACAGCGCATGGAGCAGTCCGGCGGTCGCACGGTGAGCCTGGTGCAGAACTTCCGCTCGCAGAAAACGCTCGTCGCTTGGGTGAACCAAGTATTCGGGAAATGGATGGAAGAAGACCGGCAAGAGGACGGCGGCACGGGCTACGTGCAGGCCAATTACGAGCAAATGTCACCCCGCTGGGATGGCGACACCGGCAGCCCTTTCCGTCCGCGAGTCTGGGCGCTGGCCGACGAGGAGTCCAGGGGCCGCATTGAAGACATCCGGAGGCAGGAAGCCGAAGACATTGCCGCCCTGCTGTGCCAAATCGTCGCTCAAGGATGGCAGACGCTGGACCGGGAGGCTACGGAGACCGCAGGCCACGAGTGCTACCGGCCCGTCAAGTATTCCGACATCTGCATCCTGATGCCCAGCCGGACCGGACTTCAGGCTTTGGAGCGGGGGATTGAGGGCCAGAACATTCCCTACCGTCTGGAGAGCGCATCTCTCATCTTCGAGACCCAAGAAATCCGTGACCTGCTGAACTGTCTCAAAGCCATAGACGACCCGGCAGACCAAATTGCCACGGCGGCGGCTCTGCGCTCCCCCGCCTTCGGATGCAGCGACGTTGACCTGCTCCGGCATTACGAAGATGGGGGCCGTTTCAACTATCTGGAAGAACCGGATGGTACGCGGGAAGGGCCGGTGAGCGAGGCGCTGGGCGCGCTGCAAAAGCTCCACGAAGAACGGAGCTGGAATTCCGTCGGAACTCTCATAGACCGTTTCCTGCGGGAGCGGGGGCTGATGGAAGCGGCGGTGGGCCATCCCCGGATGCGGGAGCAGTGGCGGCGCTACCGCTTCATGGTGGAGCGGGCATGGCAGTTTGCCGCAGCCGGCGGAAACTCGCTGCGGGCCTTTGTGGAATGGGTGGAGGACCAAATCAGCGAGCGCGCCCGGGTCACCGAAGCTCCCGTGCCCGAGTCTGACGAAGAGGCGGTGCGAGTGATGACAGTCCACGCCGCCAAGGGGCTGGAGTTTCCGGTAGTTATCCTCACCGGCATCAACTCAGCCCATAGCACCCGCGTAAACCGGGCGGTCTTCGACCGTAACCAAGCACGGGTCGAAGTGGGCATAGGGAGCGGCAACAACCGCTTTGCCACTGAGAATTATGACACGCTGGCAGAGTGGGAAAAACGGATGTCGGAGGCGGAAGGCGTCCGCTTGATGTACGTCGCATCCACCCGCGCCCGCGACCATCTGGTGCTCAGCCTGCGACGGTCAAGCAAGGGTGGCGCAAATTCTCCCGCCGGAAAGATTTCAGACTTTCTGGCCGAAACCCCCGAACTTTGGCATCCGGTACTCCCGGTACTCCCGGATTGCCCCCCCGAAACGATTGACACAGAACTTGAGGATGACGGCGAGACGCAAGACGCGCCGGTCCCAGTCGAGCATTCCGTCCAGGCCCGCGACAGTTGGGAGAACGAGAGAAAGCGGCTAATCGACGAAATGGGGCGTCCCGCGTCAGCCGCCGCCACCGCCTTGGGCCGCAACAAGCGGGACGACCGGGAGGACAAGGGAGAGCAGGAGACCGAAGAACCTTGGCGGCGGGGGCGCGCCGGAACTTCGGTGGGGCGGGCAGTCCACGCAGTGCTACAGGCGATAGATCTGGATGCCGGCAACGACATCGCCTACCGGGCGAGGGCGATGGCGGTCGCCGAGGGCGTACCCAGCCGCGAGGGCGAAATCGTACGCTTGTCCCGCGTTGCAGTAGACAGCGACATCGTGAAGCGGGCGGTGGCGTCGGGCCGTCTCTGGCGCGAGGTTCCCGTCGCCGTAGCCACGGGCGGAGGCTCGCTCCACGGCTTCATCGACCTGCTCTTTGAGGAGGCCGACGGGTTGGTGGTGGTTGATTACAAGACCGATTCCGTAAGCGCCGCAGAAACGGCCGCGGCGGTCCTGCGCTACCGGCTTCAAGGCGGCGCCTACGCTTACGCCATCCAGCAACTCACCGGAAAGCCAGTCAAGGAGGTGGTGTTTTTATACCTGCAACCCAGCCGTGAGGAAAGGCTGCAAGACTTGCCGCAAGCCATGCGGGACGCAGAGGCGGAAGCCGGAGTGGTCTTGGGCGCGGCAGGGGAATAAGCCCGATGCTCGTGGCTGGTCGGCTACAGTTGGCTCAGGAAGCCGGCTAGTGGCCGGAGGGCCTCGGAGTTCCAATCCCAAACGCCGGCGTCCGCCGCTTCCCCCAACCGCCGCCCCGGTTCGTCTGCAACAGCCAAATACGAATGCAATCTTGCCTTGCTGTGTTTGCTTTCAGGGATACTGGCTGGGTTTCTACAAAGCAAGTATCCGTCTACGCATTTCAAGTCATTCATGCCTTCGTGATTGCCTTCTATGGACTGAAGGCATAAATCTTCCAGATTGCCGGGTGATTTCCCGTCGGGCAGTATCGCTACCGAAACGGACGGCTGACCCTGCGCCCAAGCCAGAAAGGAATCTGATGGAACCGGAAGGTCAGCCCCATTGAGCGCACTTTGCAAACTCTGATACGCCGCGTTCGCATTGTCGTCAGCGTCGCGCACCAGAACCAGCCGCCGGAGATTAGGGTACCCTCGGGCCGTGATAAGCGTATTTTTTAAGAATGGAGCAAAATTGTCCTTGCCATCAACCGACGCTATTTGAACATGACCTATGCTTAACGACTTCAAGAAGGCGTCAAAGAACCTGGCATCGTCAATCCCTTCAACCAAGAGAAGCGAACCGCTTTGGACGTCGTTAAAGCGATACGCCCCACGGCTGACCATCAGCGAAGCTCAGCGCCGTAGGACAGGGTAAAGTCAAGGGCCTCGAACGGGTAGGTGGTGGCAACGACTCCGCCGTCTCTGCGGTCAAGGCGGTGAATGTGCAAGTCCTGTTGCTCCGCAGCAGCGAAGGCGTCGCGGGCAGCCACCATGCACTCGTAGCTGTGGGTGGTGGCGAACACCTGGACGTTGAAGCGTTGCGACAGGCGGTTCAGGTTTTCCCAAACGCCTCGCATCGCGCCGTGATGCAGTCCATTCTCAACCTCGTCAATAAGAATCCTACCACCGCTGGCGCTCTGAAAGGCCAGGGCCATCGACAACAGCCTCCCCACACCGTCGCCCAGAAAGCCCATCGGAACCGGGCGTCCCAGCCCGACATGAGCGTATATCATCGGCGCTGGAGGGGCGGCTATGGTGGTTAGCCGCTGAATTCTGGGGTCAACCACCTTCAGGCACTCAACTATATTGTCCGCCATTCCAGCCAACTCAATTTCCCCGAACCGGCCGATGTCTTCTTCGAGGCTATTTCGGTAGCGAGCGCTTTGCAGCACCGATGAAGACATAGCAGGAATTCTCGCCTGATTCATAGCCAATCCTTGACTGGCTAGATCAAGAAGAAGGGGCATACCTTTCGGGATCGGAGGACGCGAAATTTCCCACCGTCCGGTCGAGATAAAATTTTGGTCATGCTCGTCGGTGTAATCCAGCACGATTTCGGAATTGGAGACAGCCGACAAACCCGGTTCTTGAGAACCCGCGAGAAAACCGGGCAGTTCTTCCATTGGCTGCGCGGAAAAAACCTCAGCATCGCTTGCCCGGATATAGACCTCCAGGGTACGGGTGCCCCAGTTTCCGTTTGCCGCGAAAGTTATAGTACGGTCAGTATCGAAATTGCTGAACAGGTCGTGAAGCAACCGGCGAGGGTCTGGACCGGAAATGCCGCGAAAACCAAGCAGCCGCAGTCCCAAATCCGGCAAGTTCGGCCCGGAGTGCAGCCACAGCGCTTCCAGCAGGGCCGTCTTGCCGGTATTGTTTTCGCCGCAGATTAGGTTGACGCGGGCCAGCGGCTCGACGGTCATATTCTCGAAGCAGCGGAAATTTTCGACGGTGAATGAGGTGTACAAGTTGGACACCTGCCTTTAACTTACGTTGGTTGCCCTACTTGCGGGTGGCGCGGCCCTTGAGGGCGGCTAGGGCCATGCCGATGCTCAGTACGCCCACGGCGGCTATGGCGATTATACCATTGAGCATCGCTTGGGCATCCCAGCCTCCGTAGATTAGCGAGCGGAGAGCGGCCAAAACGTAGGTGACCGGGTTGTAGTCGGCGGCGGTGGACAGCCAGCCGGTCATGGCCTCCTGCGGCACGAACAGCGAGGTCATAAACAGAAACGGAAAGAACAGCAGAAAGCTCATGTTCACCGCAGCGGCGTTGCCGGTCTTGAAGGCTATGGCATAGGGAAAGCCGGTAAAAATCAGTCCCCAGACCCCGCTCATCAGCATGAAGACCAGTATGCCCTGTATCCCGGTTACGAACTGCACGCCGGCAATGTAGCCCATGATTATGACCGGGATAGTCAGTGCTACCACCAGCACGAAGTCGGCCACCATCAGCCCCAAAAGCAGCGCTAGGCGGCTGACTGGCGTCATCACCAGCCGGTCGAAATAGCCGCTCTGGATGTCGGACACCACAGTGGTCGCCCGCGAGATGCCGGTGACGGCGAACAGCACCGCCACCGGCAACTGGAATGCCCGATAGTCCAGGCCGGGGATGCTCTTGGCGAAATCCTCCAGCGCGCCGACCGTCATTATGTACATGAAGACCGGTATCACCAAGGCGGGAATAGTTGTCTCGGGGTCTCTCGTGACCGAACGCACCGCCCGCTCTGAAACCGATATGAGATCCCTGATGAAGCCTGCCTTCCGGGGCTGAGCTATCTGTCCTGCGGCAACCGCAGCCATGCAATTCTCCTGATTATGCCTGTATGCCTGATTATGCCTGTATGCCTGGAATTCATGCGGATGCTATTGGAGCTTCACCCGCTTTCGGTCTGCACCGGCTCCGGGGCCGGGCCGTCGCTCTGGAACCGTGCGCCGGTTACCTGCAAGTAAACGTCATCGAGTGTAGGCGTTCGCAGGGTTAACTCCTGCACCACCAAGCCCTGCTCGTTCAGCCGAAGGGCCACGGCGCTGATTAAGGACGCGCCGCTGGCAACGCTGATAGTGATCTCGTTGCCGTGGGTCTCCACTGACGACACCGACGGGATACCAGCGAGGGCTTCGGCAGCCCCGGCGGCATTGCCCTCCAGCCGGGCCACGATGAGGTCAGCGCCGCGGGCCCGCTTCAGGTCGCCCGGAGCCCCCTGGATGACCAATCTCCCTTGATCGATGATTCCAATTCTCCCGGCCAGTGCGTCCGCTTCCTCTAGGTACTGGGTGGTCAGAAAGATGGTCACGCCCATGCTGACGTTGATTTCGCCTACCTCCTCCCAGATGCGCGAGCGGCTGAGGGGATCAAGCCCGGTGGTCGGCTCGTCCAGAAACAGGACTTCCGGGCGGTGAATCAGGGCGGCGGCCAGGTCAAGCCTGCGCTTCATACCCCCTGAGTAAGTGCCTATAAGCCGGTCCATCGCCGCTCCGATGTCAACGAGACTCGCCAGTTCGTCAATCCGCCGGTTCACCTCGCGCCGGTTAAGGCCGTACAGCCTGCCCTGGAGTCTCAGAAGCTCGCGCCCGGTCTGCTTGTTGTCCAGCGCAGCCTCCTGAAGGGCGACGCCGATACGGCTGCGAACCTGGTCCGCCTGCCGCATGGCGTCGTAGCCGGCTACTGTGATGCTGCCGCTGGTGGGAGCCAGCAAAGTCACCAGCATTCGGATGACCGTGGTCTTACCAGCTCCGTTGGGTCCTAGAAAACCGTAGATTTCGCCTTTGCGCACCGCGAGGTCTACGCCGTCAACGGCGCGCACCGAGCCAAACTCTCGTACCAGCTCGTGGGTTTCAATGGCGAGGGCAGGGGAGGAGTGGGTGATCATATAACCGTGCCAGAGTTGCAGAATCGAGCCAACAGGGGAAGGTTTTTCGTAATGCCCGTCATTCGATGATAGCATAGCGGCTGCGGAAAAGAGGCTGGCAACTGCCAGCAATTCTCGACCAAGCCCACGGAAGGCGGAGGGGGCGCGGCAGATAGTTATGAAACGCAGAGTCTACGAAATTCTGGAGGTTGGGCAAAGCGGCGACTGGGCAAGCCGAGTTGTGGACTCGGCGATTATGCTCCTGATTGTCAGCAACGTGATGGCTCTGGTCATCAGCACCGACGAGAGCATCAATGCCGTCGCACCCAACTTTTTCATCTACTTCGAAGGGGTATCCTTCTGCATATTCGCCGTTGAGTATCTGCTTCGGCTGTGGTCTTGCACAGCCGACCCACAGTTTGCCCATCCGGTAAACGGGCGGCTGCGCTACATCTTCCAGCCGCTTATGGTGGCCGACGCAGTGGCGGTACTGTCGTATTTCATTATTCTGCTGATGCCGGCCGTGGGGCTGGATTTGGGGGCCTTACGGGCGCTGCGTCTGGTGAGCAGGATGGCGCGCCTAGCCCGTTATTCGCCCGGGCTGCGGGCTTTGGTTTCCGCCGTCGCGTCGCGGAAAAACGAACTGCTGGCAGTTGTGTCGGTAGTGGGGGCGCTGCTACTGGTGGCTTCGTCGCTGATGTACTATACCGAGCAGTCAGCGCAGCCGGACAAATTTTCCAGCATTCCGGCAGCGATGTGGTGGAGCATCATCACGGTCACCACAGTCGGTTACGGAGACGTTGCGCCCATCACCCCGCTGGGCCGCCTGTTGGCCGGGGTGATTGCGCTGCTGGGCATTGGAATCTTCGCTCTGCCTGCCGGTATCCTCGGCTCCAGCTTTATGGAGCAGGTGAACAGACGGGACTACCCCCCGGTCAGGGTGTGCCCCCATTGCGGGCGGGACATACGGAACATAGAGGAAGCGCCGCCTGGATAACGGGCGGCGTCAGGCGCTCGCTGCCACAGGCTGCATCCCCGGCAGCCTTGGCAAAGGTGAATGCCGGTTAGAGCGTCCGTTGGGGCCGGGGATTTGCCGAGCTAGGCCGCTATCGCTGCTTTTTGGCGGCTGACTTCCCCGGCGAAGCGGGTCAGCAAGCCGGCAAGCCTGCCGGGAATTTCCACATTCGGGGAGTGCCCAATGCCGTGGAAGACGTGGAGGTGGCGGTCTTCTTGGGGCAGAGCCAAGAATTCGGCCACGATGTTGTCCACCCCCACCGTGGTGTCGCGGTCGCCGCCAACCACCATTGTAGGAACGGTTATCTCGCCCAGCCGTTCGCGCAGGCGCAGCGCAGCCATGGACCGGCGCCCGCCGATGGCGCGCTCAATGGGATTGCGCAGGATAATACTCTTGACTTCCTCGATAAAGTCCTGAGTAACGTGAGGCGCCTGGAATCCCATATCTCCTTGGGTCAAGCCGCCCTCGGCGAAGGATGCGCGCAGTTCCTCCTCCCAGTTTTCCGGCAGGACGCGGCCGTTTAGTGGAGCGGAGTTGAGCAATACCAGCGCGCGCAGCCTATCCTGATGCGCCAGCGAGAACTGCGTTACCGTCGCGCCGCCCATGGAGTGGCCCACGAGGATGAATTCGCTCAACTCCAAGGCCGAGACCGCGTTATGCAGGTCTTCGGCAAAGGATTCCACGGTATAGCCGCCCTCCGAGTCAGCGCGGGCAGAGTCGCCGGCCCCGCGATTGTTGAAGGCGATGATACGGAAGCGAGCCGAACCTTCCAGGCGCTCCCGGCTCAAGTGGTCTATGGTGTAGCGCCACAACGCGGCCGATGATGCGTAGCCATGCACCAGCACTATGGTTTCCGGGCCGTCGCCCGCTTCAAAGTATTGCAGCCTAACCGGGCCTGCCTGAACCAATCCCGCTTCCATAGTTAGCGCCTCCTGCCAATGCTCCCGCCTGGGCCGCGGGAGTTGTAACGGCCGGTAGTATCCTAACACGAACCGGACCGGATGGCGTTTCGTTCCTCAGTCCGGTCTGAGGCTCCGAAACCGGCGCCCTGACGCCTCTTGTCTCCATCTACCCTGCGTCATTTCGATACTGCGCTTTGCAGACTATCATCATTAGCATAGTATCCGTCGAAGTGCTGATACATATCAACATGATATTATCGTATACCAATACCAAAATACTATCATATAATTGATAGTTGACTATATCTTCGACTATGTGGTAGTTTTCGTCGAAGCTCACCCCGAAGATGAAGTATTACCGAAAACGTTGTGGGAAGCGATTCTGGATTTGAGAAAGGTCTGGAGGCCCACCATGCCAAGCAGCCGGTTCAGAAAGTCTGTAGCGCTTCTGATTGCTTCCTGGGTAGTGGCACTGCTATTCGCAGCAGGATGCGGCCAATCCGCTACGAGCCCGCCGCCAACAGCGGAGCCGGCGGCGGCTACCGCAGTGCCTGCGACGACCGCCGCGGCAGGCGCATCAGCCCCCACGCCTGCTGCCGCTCCAACTTCCGTCCCGGCTCCGGCTCCGGCCAGCGTGATTGCCTCGGGCAAGATGACCTTGGCCTGGCACGCGGGGCTATCGTCCAGTTGGCTGGACCCCCA
The DNA here is from genome assembly GCA_965249065.1 of Dehalococcoidia bacterium. Lineage (GTDB taxonomy): Bacteria > Chloroflexota > Dehalococcoidia > Lucifugimonadales > UBA3495 > VXOI01. The sequence goes on from CBDFLG010000002.1 coordinate 1,388,241, forward strand.
GGACAACCCGGCGATGGCCACCCCTTATAACTTCGCCTACGCCCTGCACGACGCGGTGGTGAAGATAATGCCCCAGGCCCTCAACACGCCCAGCCTTGCGGAGAGCTGGGAGTGGGCCGAAGACTTCTCGAGCATCACGTTCAAGATGCGCCCCGGCACCAAGTTCCACAACGGCGCCCCGGTCACAACCGAAGACGTGAAGTTTACCTTCGAGAATTACAGCGGAGCCCAGTCTGACGTGTTTGAAGCAATCGCTGCGGGCGTTGACCTCGTTGACCCCAGCACCATCCGCTTCAACTTCAACGCGCCCTTCTTGGACTTCCTGGTGCTCTACGGCACTTTCTCCACCGGCGCCGGATTTGTCGTGCCGGCGGATTACTATCAAGAAGTTGGAAGTGAGGGATTTATCCAGGCGCCGATAGGCGCCGGTCCCTTCAGGCTGCTCGAAGAAATACCGGGCGACAGTCTGAGGTTTGAGGCTTTTGAGGATTACCACCGGCCGGTGTATGTGAAGGAATTCACGATGCGCTCAGTGCAGGAACCGACCACACGTCTGGCTCTCATCGAAGCAGGAGACGTGGACGTGATGTACAACGTCGCGGGGGAGCTCCTAGAGCGCGTGGTTGACAATCCCGACCTGCTCTTGGTTCCGACGCTGACCACCTCCGTCTTCTGGCTGGAATTCCCCCATATGCACAATCCTGACAACCCCTTCAACAATCCTAAGGTGCGCGAAGCGGTGAGCCTGGCCCTGGACCGGCAGGCCATCAGCGACGCCGAGACCGGAGGACATTCCAAGCCCGCGAATTACTGGATTCCGCCCAACATACTGCTGGCTCCTCCCCACGAAGCGCCCGAGGAGGACTTGGACAGGGCCAAGCAATTGATGGCCGAGGCTGGCTACCCGGATGGGTTCGACGTTGATTGGCTCAGCCCCATTCCCAACTACTTCAGTCTGGGTGAGAGGGTAATAAGCCAGATCCGTCGCATCGGCATAAACGCCAAATTGCAGACCATGGAGCGCGGCACCTACTTCGACCGGTTGGCGGAGGGAGATACTTACCAAGAGCGCAATGATGCGTGGGGAGAGGAGACGCAGATACTGCTGATTGGCACTGGTACTGCCGGCGCTTTCATTGCCCGCTTCAACGCCTACGTCGGGTGCGAGGCTCCCTCTTCCCGAATGTGCGACCCTGAAATCGACGCGGTAACAGCGCAATACGAGGCCTCGGTTGACCCTGGCGAGCGCGAACAATTAGCGGCCCAGGCCCAAGAGAAACTGGCCGCAGCATACTACAAAATTCCCATCTATTGGTTCAGCTTTATCAACGCCATCGGCCCGCGCATTGCCAACCGGGACCAGTGGGGCGAAGGCAAGGAAATCTTCGCCAACCCGCAGATGGAGTTCTACGGACCGCCTTGGGAAAACTGGAAGGTGGTAGACAATTAGGCTGGGATCACAAGATCACAAAAGGAAGGGATTGGGTTGAAGGCGCAACTGGTGGGAGTCTACGGTCGGATACGGCTGTTCGACCGGCGATTCCGGCACATACCGCTGCTGGCCGTGCTGCTCCTCTTGGGCGGCGCGGCTGCGGCTGCCTACTATCCCCTCACCGGGCCTGTCGGAAGTTCCGCCAGCATTCAGGTAGCCGAGGAATTCGTCCGAAATTCGCCTACCTTCCGTTTTGACGGGCAGGAAGAAACCTTCAAGCTGGAGTCCAGCCGGGCCCTCCAATTCTGCCCAGGATGCTACGAATACACCTTCTACTTCGAGAGCAGGCATCCCGGAGTAGGAGACCGTACCGGGATTGAGTTGAGGGACATAATCACGCCCCACCGAGTGGTGGTGAACTTGGCGTATGAGACCAACGTGGTGATGGGAGTGATGGATGAGAGTTGGGACATGGGCCGCCAGCTCATCATCGACCGGGAATGAGACTTCGAGATTTGACGGGCCCGTGAGGCCCAAAAGAACAGCGACGGCAGGGCAGCGATTTCTCGCAAGCACGGCAGAGTCGGGTGGCATAAAGGTGAGGTAAAGTGCGACAGTTCATCTTACGGCGTTTCTTTTACAGCATAATTACCCTCCTGATAATCAGCGTCACCATCTTCAGCCTCGTTAGGATTGCCGGAGGCGATCCGGCGCGGCTGTACTCCGAGCCCGGCGCGCGCGAGGAGGACTTGGCCCGGCTGCGGGCCCAGTGGGGCTTGGACAAGTCCTATCCTGAACAGTATTTCTCCTTCATGAGCAACGTGTTCAGGGGGGACATCGGCCAGTCGTTCCAGTTCAACCGCCCGGTGCGGGATTTGTACTTCCAGCGGTTTACGGCATCCCTTCAGCTTGCCGCCGGCGCCCTGATTATTGCAATGGCCGTCGGGATCCCGTTGGGCATCCTGTCGGCGGTCAAGCTCAACACATGGTGGGACAGCCTGGGGAAGATAGTCGCCCTGCTTGGGCTGGCAATTCCCAACTTCTGGTTGGCGCTGGTGCTTCTTATCGTGTTCGGGCTGTACCTCAACGTGCTGCCGGTGGCCGGCAAGGGAGGCTTTACCAACCTTATCTTACCCTGCATAGCTTTGGGGTGGTACTTTGCCGCCTCATTCATGCGCCTGACGCGCTCAAGTATGCTGGACGTGCTCGGCAGCGAGTACATTAAGCTGGCAAGACTGAAGGGTATGCCCGACTATGTCGTCATCGGCAAACACGCCTTCAAGAACGCACTGATCCCGGTGGTGACCTGGGCAGGTATCTACCTCGTCCTGCTGCTGAATACTGCGGTGGTCATCGAGGTCATCTTTGCCTGGCCGGGCGTGGGCAGCCTGCTCTATTCCGGCATATTCCAGCGGGACTTCCCTCTGGTGCAGGGCGCGGTCATCATGATCGGCATCCTGATTGTGCTCGCGAACTTCGTGGTGGACATCACCTACGCATACATCGATCCTCGAATCCGCCTTTCGCGGTAGGATGAGCGCTTATGGTTATGGCAAGCGATCCGGCACCGGAGTTGGCCGTCCGCGGTCCAATCCGTGTCCCAACCCAGACCGTGAAAGGGGGGCTGCGGGCAGTGCGCGAAATGCCCTTGCTGGCGGTCGTGATCATTTCGCTCCTGGGTTTCGTGGCCATCTTCGCCGACGTAATAGCTCCCCATGACCCGGAGCTGCCCGTGGAGAATGTCGACCCGGCGTTCTTCGCGCCTCCCATGTGGCTGGAAGGGGGCAGCTCGACCACGATCCTAGGGACGGACTTTCAAGGGCGCGACGTGTTCAGCCGCATGATCCATGGAAGCCGTGTCTCCATCATCGTGGGCGTCGTAGGCACGCTGGTCGCCGGGGCCATCGGCACAGTAATGGGAGTCCTGTCGGGCTACCTCGGAAGATGGGTCGACACGATCATTATGCGCATCACCGACGCTTGGCTGGCATTGCCTGCGTTGATATTCGCCATATTCCTGGCAACCCTCGTGGGGCCGAGTATGTGGAACATCGTGATCATTCTGGGGGCGGTGTTTTGGACGCGCTACGCCAGGGTTATTCGCGGCGAGGTGCTCAGCCTGCGGGAGCGAGATTTCGTGAAGCTGGCCGAGGTGGCGGGCGCCAGCAAGCTCCGCGTGATGGTTCGCCACATCGTGCCCAACGTGATGAACACCACCATAGTGCTGGCCAGCCTGACCATCGGCGTGGTCATCATCGCCGAAGCGTCCCTGAGCTTCTTGGGCGTTGGCGTGCCGCCTCCGGCCCCGGCGTGGGGTTCCATGCTGGCCGAGGCGCGGCCTACCCTCCTGACCGGCAGGTGGTGGCTGACCGTGTTCCCCGGCCTGGCGATCATGCTGGTGGTGTTGGCAACCCAGATAATGGGCGACTGGCTCCGCGTCAAGTTGGACCCACAGTTGCGGAATCTCTAGCCAGCGATAAAGGAAGCGGCTTATGCCTCCCTTGCTCAAAGTGTCGGGCCTGAAAACCCACTTTTTCACCTTTCGCGGCACGCGGGTGGTGAAGGCCGTTGACGGCGTAGATTTCACCTTGGAAGAGGGCGAGACCATGGGCCTCGTCGGCGAGTCCGGGTGTGGCAAGACCACCACCTGCCTCTCGCTGGTCCGCCTGCTGCCCCCCGCAGGCAGAATTGTCGAGGGCAGCATCGAGTTCGACGGTGATGACCTCATCAAGAAGAGCGCCACCGAGATGCGCTCGATTCGGGGCAACAGCATTGCCATGATCCTTCAAGACCCCATGGCCTCCCTTAATCCGCTCTTCAGCATCTACACCCAAGTGGGCGAACCCGCGTACTATCATCAGAACCTTCGCGGCAGAACACTGAGGGAGAGGGTCAGGAGCCTGCTGAGTTCGGTGCGCATCCCGTCGCCCGAAACCAGGATGAAGGAGTACCCCCATCAGATGAGCGGCGGGATGCGCCAGCGTATCGTGGGGGCTATTGCCTTGGCCGGCGGCCCCAGGCTGATCATCGCCGACGAACCTACTACCAACCTTGATGTCACCATACAGGCCCAGTACCTGAACCTGCTTAGGGACATCCAGCGGGAAACTCGTGTGGGCCTGATCTTCGTGACTCACAATCTGGGCATTGTCGCCAAAATGTGCGACAAGCTGGCCGTGATGTACGCCGGCAGGATCGTGGAGCAGGGATCGGTCAGGGAAATTTTCCGCAACCCCCAGCACCCCTATACCAAGGCTCTCTTGGGATCCGTCCCCAAAATAGGGAGCAAGGAACCGCTGTTCGCCATACCGGGCCAGCCGCCCAACCTGGCCGCCCTGCCTCAAGGCTGCTACTTTCACCCCCGCTGCCCCGAGGTAATGGACCGCTGCAAGGTCGAAGAACCCCCGGTTTTCACTCCCGGCGACGGCTGGAAGGCCACCTGCTGGCAGATCGACGGGCAGAAGGAGTTGCAAGTTGACCGAGCCGCTTCTTGAAGTCAAGGGTCTGAAGAAATACTTCCCAATCACCGACGGGATGCTCTTCTGGCGTCCCAGCACCTGGGTCAAGGCCGTGGACGGCGTGGACTTCCAGATTTTCCCCGGTGAAACACTGGGGGTCATCGGTGAGTCGGGCTGCGGCAAGACCACCACGGCCAAGCTCGTCCTGCTTCAGGAAGAGCCGACGGAAGGATCAATCAACTTTGAAGGTATGGACGCAACGAAGCTGAAGGGCGACGACCTCAAGGCCTATCGCGGCTCAGTGCAGGTTGTGTTTCAGGACCCCTTCAGCTCTCTCAGCCCCCGTATGCGGGTGAGAGACATCATCGCCGAGCCGTTGGAAATCCACACTAACCTGTCCCGCAGGGCCGTCAACGACCGTGTCGGCGAGGTGATGGATCTGGTGGGGCTTCAGACCGATATGTCCACCCTTTTCCCGCACGAGTTCAGCGGAGGGCAGCGCCAGCGCATAGCTATCGCGCGATCCCTGGCCACCCAGACCCGGCTCATCGTCCTGGACGAGCCGGTCTCCGGTCTGGACGTTTCCATCAGGGCCCAGATAATCAACCTGCTGGAAGAGCTCCAGAGCGAGCTGGGGGTTAGCTACCTCTTCATCGGGCACGACCTGGCCACCGTGGCTCACATGAGCCACCGCATTGCCGTGATGTACCTTGGCAAGATTGTCGAGTTAGCCGACAGCCAGGAACTGTGCAAGAACCCTCTGCATCCCTACACAAAGGCCCTTTTCGCCGCGGCGCTGCCCGCCAGCCCTGACGAAGAACAAGAAGAGGAAGTCATCGCCGGCGAGGTTCCCAGCGCGTTGAACATTCCGCCCGGTTGCCGGTTTAACCCTCGCTGCCCTTATGTCATGCGGCACTGCTCCGGCGAGGAGCCTGAGCTGAAAGAAGTTTCCCCCAATCATTTTGTGTCGTGTTACCTGTACTAGGCGATGCTTTCCTGCAAGCCTCTGGACAGATGGGCTTTCCCCCTCGGCCACGGATTTCGTGACGCCTGCGTAGTTTGCCCGGCGTCAAGCCTCGTATTGCGCCGGGCCCGCCAGCATAGGGGAGCGCAGACCTGAGCGCGCCGTTATAATCTCACGCATGATGCAACTGTTCCGGCTTTCGCTGTGGGTAATGCGGAGGCGGTTGCGCAGCGCGTGGGGAATGTCCGCTCTGACCGCGCTGGGCGTACTGTCCGCAGTGGTGCTGCTGAGTTCCACCGCCCTCTATTCACGGGTGCTGGCCGAGGCTGGCGTGCGTCATGCCCTGCTCAGCGAATCGCCGACATCGCTGGACATTCAGGCGCTGGCCCAAAACCGGCCGTTGGGTCCTGAAGACTATGCTGAACTTCGCGGCATAGCCGAGGCAGCGATAGAGCAGCGAATCGGCAGCTTGGTGGTCGGGCAGGAGCGGTTCGGTCGCACCCAACCGGGAATGGCGCTGACCACAAACCCTGCTCCGCAAATGCCTCCCTTGGGTTCGCCTTCGGGAAGGCCCTTCTTTATGACCGGATTTGCCGAGCATTCCCGTATCCTCGAAGGAGCTTGGCCGCGCACCGGCGGGGTGTCCGGGCCAAGCGGCGTGGAAATGGAGGCAGTGGTCGGACGGAGAGTCGCCAACGACATGGGATACGAGGTGGGGACTCGCTTGTTCATTACGCCCTTCCGCTCCTCACCGGAAGAACGCATCACCCTCAATATCGTGGGGGTGGCCGACCCCATAGACCCCAGAGATGAATACTGGCTGGGAACACCCAGCCAGTTCAGCCCCCAAACCGTTGGCGAGATGCTGGTCATCCCGGCCTACGTTACCGAAGATGACTTCCTGCAAGCGCTGGGCCGCCGTTTCCCCATCGCCGTCGGGGACTTCGGTTACAACGTATTCATCAACCCGTCTGTTATAACTGCGCGGACGGTAGACGCCACTCAGGAAGCCCTGGACAGTCTGGAGACGGACCTGAACAAGGCCTACCCCCGGACTTTCGTTTTCAGCCGGCTGGGCCTGACTCTGAATGAGTATGAGCGTGACCTGACGCTGGCCAGGGTGCCGGTGTATGTGTTCGTATCCTTGGTCGTAATCATCATTCTGTATTTTCTGGTGCTGCTAACCGGAATACTGGGCCGCAGCCAGTCGGGCGAACTTGGTCTACTGCGCAGCCGTGGGTCAAGTGTGGTTCAGGTCTGCGGAGTGATGCTCGTGGCCGAAGGAATCCTGGCCTTGGCGGCGGTGGCGGCCGGGCCGCCGTTGGCCTGGCTAATCGTTCGTTTCCTGCTGTTGCCCACCTTCGGCGAACTGGGCGGCGGCCCCATTGAAGTCGTTTTTTCGGGTGAGATGTTCTGGATGGGCGCGGTGGGCGCGGCGCTTGCCGTGGCGGTATTGGCGGCGTCGGCAGCCGGGCGGGCGCGGACCGGCATGGCTGACGCTCTGGCCTCCCGCTCCCGCCCGCCGGTGGTCTCATTTTTCCACCGCTATTACCTAGACATCCTAGCGGTCCTGGTTGCCGGGCTGGTCTGGTGGCAGTTCCAAGAGCGGGACGGCTTCGTGTCCCGCTCCTTGGCGTCCCGCGGCTTGGACGTAGACCCGACCCTGATTCTTGGCCCGGTGTTGGGGTTGCTGGCGGCGGCGCTGCTCCTGATGCGCGTGTTTCCTTTAGCGGTTCGCCTGATCGTGTGGCTGTCTATGCGGGCCGGGCCGGCCTGGTCGCCCGTTACATTGGCCCGCCTGGCCCGGGACCCAATCCTGCCTTCGTCACTGGCGGTGTTGCTGATGCTGGCTACGGCCCTCGGCGTTTTTGGGGCCACTTTCCAGTCCAGCCTGTCGCGGAGCCGGAGCGATCAGGCTTCGTACCGGGTGGGGGGCGAAGTCCGCATTTCCGGCACGGGCGTCAACGCTTCTCTGTCTGACCGGCTGGCCCGGCAGCCGGGCGTCCAGGCTGCCACCCCCATGCTGCGAGATTCGGTCAGCCTCGTCGCAGGGCACACCAGCACGCCCGCCCTGTTGATGGCCGCCGACCCGCAGGCGATGGCGCAAGCTGCCTGGTTTCGGGAGGATTTCTCCGACGCGACCCTGCCGGAGTTGGCCGCCTTAATCCGCACCGTCCACATCGCCCCGGCGGAGGCTCTCTTTGGCGTGCCCTTGCCGCCGGGCACCGAGACAATCGGGGTGTGGCTGGAAACCGGCGACCTCCAAGACCGCGAACTGCAAGCCGACATCAACGTCTGGGCAAGGCTGGTGGATGGAGACGGACGATACCGGAACGTCTCACTGGGAGGGTTAGCGGGGCCGAGCGATAGGGTTAATGCCGCCGTGGGCTGGCGATTCTTCAGCGGCGACTTGCCTAAGAGGAGGGGCGACACTGGCAGGGAGTGGTCTATGGCGGCGATTTTCTTTACTACCAGTTCCTTCGCCAAAGTGACGACCGGACGCATCCACGTCGATGACTTCACTGCCTTCGGCCAGTCTCTCCCAAACGAAGGGCTGGTGGTGGAAGATTTCGAAGCGCCCGGCCTATGGCTGCCTCTGGGGATCAGCGCCAGCATTCCCGACAAGGTGGATGTCGGCGGAGGCGGGGCCCGCTCCGGCACGGGTGGCCTAACTTTCTCTTGGGAGGAACCATTCAGCGGGGAGCAGCGGGGTATGCACCTCTCGCCGGTGCCTCTGCCACTACCGGCCATTGGCGGCGCTGGCCTGTATGTTGGACAAACCGTCCGTGTCGGAAACGGACGCTCTTCCATTCCCGTCGAGATAGTGGGGATTAGCAACCTGTTCCCCACGGTGACCAGCTTTTACCGGCCCTTCCTGCTGCTGGACATTGAAGGGTATCTGGCTTATCTGCGGCTCTTGCCGCCGGGCAGCCTGGAAACATCCCCCCAAGAGGTTTGGCTGTCAATAGACCCATCCCACGACCGGCAGGCCGTGATCGCAGATATTGCCGAGGCATTGCCGGCTTTCACTTTCATGACCGAACGGAGCGTGGCCGCCGACCTCGCTTCCCGCAATCCGCTGGCCGGCGGCGGGTGGAACGGACTCACCGGCTTGAGCATGGCCGGAATCGGCTTGGCCGTGGCTACTGCCCTGCTCATTCACAGCGCGGCCTCGGTGCGGGCAGGGCGAGTTGACACCGCGGTGGCCCGGGCGTTGGGGTTGTCCACGGGGCAGCTCTTCCTGTCGCTGGCAGCGGAAAGATGGCTGATGGGCGGGGTTGCCATCGCTGCCGGGGCAGCTATCGGATACTGGCCTGGCCTAGAGTTGGTGCAAATGCTGGAGTTGACCCCCAACAACGCCGCTCCCGTGCCGCCAATGATTCCCAAGGTGCATCTGTTGCTGTTGTCATCAGTCTTGGCCGGCCTGACAGGGGCAGTAATTGCTTCAGCGGTCCTTGGCGGGCTATGGGCCCAGCGCATAGACCCTGCCAACGCGCTGCGGGAAGGGGCCTAGCCGCATGGCATCACTGCTCATATTCGCCTACGTCATGGCCGTCCGCCGCGCCGTCAGTGGCTGGAGGCTGGAAGCAGTGCTGTTCGGCGGGATACTCTTGGCCGTCGCGCTGATGGCCAGCGGAGTCGTCTTCTCCGGGCTGCTCTCCAACGCCGCGCTCCGGGAGGAGATGAGCCGGGCAGCTCCGGAGAAAGCCAATTTCCTGGTCCGTTCTTTCAGCAGCCGGGACGACCCGCCGGACACCCAAGGACGCCGCCAAGCGTTTCAAGCCAGGAACGAATTTATTGAGACCCGGGTGGTCGAGCCTTTCCGCCCTTACCTGAAGGAACATTCGCGTTACCTAGAAACGGCAACGTTCTTCTTTCAGGGACGCCCACACCTCGAACTGGACAGAGACACCCGACCAAGGGGGCCGATCGTCCACCTCACGGGCCTCCGGGAGCGCATCCGAGTCCTGGAGGGGCAATGGCCGGAAGGGCCGGGCACGCCGGGACAGCCCATAGACGTGGCAGTTGACGAGTTGGGCGCGGCTCTGCTTCAACTGGGCGTCGGCGAAGTCATGGAGGTCTTTCCGGCAACATCCTTCCCAGACTCGCCGGCGTCCGCGGTGCGCATCGCCGCCATCTTTGAAGTGGTCGACCCTTCCGAAGAATTCTGGTACGGACTCTCTTCCGCATCCAGCAGGAAGGACGACCGCTGGACGCTGGTACCTCTTTTCGCGGACGAGGACGCTCTGATTGAGCAGGTTCTGGGGACCTACCCTTCGCTATATTCCGATACGACCTGGTACTTCTTTTCCGACCGGCAGAATATGAAGGCCGATGATGTTGAGGAAATGCAGGGTATCCTCGCCCAAATCGAGCGGTCAGTATCCATCGGCCTGAAAAACTCCAGCTACTCGATATATCTGGACAACCTTCTCCGCGACTTTGAAGAAAAGCTCCTGCTGGCCCGCTTGCCTTTATTGCTCATGCTGTTCTTGGTAACCGGCATCTTGGTCTATTATCTGGCGCTGGTCGCGGGCCTGATTGTGCGGTCGCGGTCGGGCGAAATCGCCATGCTTAAAAGCCGGGGCGCGACGGTCTGGCAGCTTGGCATCCTAGGGCTTGGAGAGGGGCTGCTGCTGGCCGTTCCTGCGGTGATTGCGGGCCCCTTCCTGGCTCTGGGGGCGGTCAAACTGCTGGGCGTCATTTTCTTCAAGTTCAGCGGGGCGTCCGGATCCCTGTCGGGGACGCCGGCGGAGATTTCCTTGTCGGCCTTTCTCTTGGGCCTGGCCGGCGGCGGCTTGGCGGTTCTGGTCTTCACCGTGGCTACGCTGGCCGCCTCCCGCCGGGTCAGCATCGAAGCCCGGCAATCGGGTGCGCGCCCTCCAACCACCAGCCTGCTGCACCGCTACTACCTCGATGTAGCGCTCCTGGCCTTGATAGGCCTGGTGTGGTGGCAGCTTCAGAGCCGGGGGGCGTTCTTGGTGCAGTCCTTGGGAAGCCGCGAGTTGACCATTGACTACAGTCTGCTGTTGGGGCCGGCCCTAGGGTTGGTGGCCGCCGGACTGATTGTTCTACGCCTGTTCCCTTGGGCTGCGGCCGCCCTGGCTCAACTGGCCGGTCCGGTTGGCCCCACCTGGCTGGTACACGTGCTGCGGCACCTGTCCCGCGACCCCATGACCCCGGCCTTGTTGATCGTCCTAGTGATGCTTGCCACCGCTCTGGGCGTTATGGGCAGCGCCTTTTCGGCGACCCTAGAGCGCGGCCAGCGGGAGCGGGCTTTGTATGAAGCCGGAGCCGACTTGCGCCTGCATTACGGAGGCTGGGAACACGCCGACGGTCTGGCCGCTAACCTTGATGGACTGAAAGGCGTCGCGGGAGTGGCGGCAGCCGCAGACGGTTTCCGTTCCCCAGGCTACCTGACGACGACCGGCTTCAGCACCTCCGGCACACTCTTGGCGGTAGATGCCGATGCCATCGCAGAAGTGGCGTGGTTCCGCGACGACTTTGCCGACGGCCGCTCCTTGGACGACTTGGCGCAAACCCTGAAACATGGCTCATCCGTGAGATCGCCGGCCCTTGACGCCGACGGCATTCCCCTGCCTCCCGACGCAACAGCCCTGGCGCTCTGGGCCCGGCCCGGCGGTTCCGCCCTGCGCGTCAGCATTTGGGCGCGGCTCCGAGACTCGGAAGGGCAGATCGCGGACGCCTGGGTCGGTAATCTGGATGATACGCAGTGGTCGCGCTTGCTCCTGGACCTGACTGGCGAGGCACAGAGCAACAACCGGATTCAGGAAAGTCCGCTGGGAGCGGACCCGAAGCCTCCCTATGACCTTCTATCTCTCTCAACGCGCAGCCAATTCAGGGAGAACGACGGCGGCGCGGTGTTTCTGGGTAGGGTGGACGCAATCACTCCGAGCGGGGTAACGCTGGTACATGACTTCCGGTCCACGGAAGGCTGGACGGTAGTCGAGGACTTTCGCAAGCCCGGTCTGTATTCTTTGGAGACCAGCCGGTCCGCCGCCGAAGGCGAGTTCGACGTCACCGGACGGTTTAGCTGGGCGCCCGGTGGGTTGGGTATGATCGGCATCAGAGCCGGAGGCTCCGACGAGCCGCTGCCTGCCCTAGTCAGTTCCGAATTCCTGAAAGTGACCGACGCCGAGGTAGGGGACATCGTAATTTTGGGTATGTCCGCCTATGCGCTGTTGCTGGAAGTGGCTGCCGAGGTTGACTTCTTCCCGACTCTTAACCCTGGCGATAGTCCTTTCGCCGTAGTAGACCTGTCCCGGTTTACGCAGGCCGCCATCCGATACAACCCGCGGCTGCCCCGGGGATCGAACGAGCTGTGGGTGTCGGGCGGTGGAGCGCCCGTAGCCGCCGGGCCAGTCTCCGAAGCATTGCAAGAGGAAGGGGTGACTGTCAGGAAAGTGCTGGACGCCCCGACCATGGTGGCCCTGCAAGTTGAGCAGCCATTGGTGAACGCCGGATGGGGTGCCTTGCTGGTCCTTTTGTTCCTCGCCGTTGCTCTGGCCAGCGCCTCCGGCCTGCTGCTTTTCTCCCACCTGGACGCCAGGGAGCGCCAAACAGAGTACGCCCTCCTACGCACCTTGGGCATTTCCCGCGGCCAGATGCAAAAAATCGTGTGGGCCAGCCTGTTTTTGATGGTACTCTGCGGAGTAGGACTGGGAACCCTGCTTGGATGGCTCCTCGGGTCCAGTCTGCTCCCTCTCATGGAGGTCGTTGAGGAAGGGGCCAGTATCACACCTTCGCTGGTGTTCACTACCGACTGGCAGCGCTTGCTGGTATCTTACGTTATCCTAGCTGGAGTGACCGGTTTCTGCGGCCTATGGTTGACGTGGCTGACCGGCAAGCTCCAACTGCATCAAGTCCTGCGGATGGGAGAATGACGTCAAACATGGACCCTCAAATCCAATATCTGGGCACCGAGGCCGACGCCGGCAACGAGCCATTCGTAGTTTGCCGGGACCTGTTCAAGATATACAAGCGGGCCGACCTAGAGGTGGTGGCGCTGCGCGGGCTGAACCTGACCGTCGCACCGGGCGAATTGATCGCCATCGTCGGGGCCAGCGGCAGCGGCAAGAGCACTCTGCTGAATATCCTGGCCGGGCTGGACCGGCCATCAGCAGGCCAGGTCAGGGTGGGCCAGCGCGACTTGCTGGACATCTCGGAGCGAAGCCTGGTGCAATACCGCCGCCTAGACGCAGGTTTTGTCTGGCAGGCCACCGGCCGTAACCTGCTGCCCTATTTGAGCGTCGCCGACAACATAGAGCTTCCCATGGCGCTGGCTGGACAGCCCGGCAGCCACCGCCATGCCTGGGCCAATGAGTTGCTGACGGCCTTGGGCATCGGCGACAAGGCAGGACGAATGCCCAATCAGCTTTCCGGCGGTGAGCAGCAGCGCGCCGCCATCGGCGTTGCCTTGGCAAACCGGCCCTCGCTGCTCCTCGCTGACGAGCCTACCGGGGAGTTGGACACCGCCACCGCAGTCCAGGTATTCGAAATGTTGCGAACCTTGAACCGCAGCTTCGGAGTCACGGTGATCATCGTTTCTCACTATCCCGGAGTCTCGCAATTCGTGGACCGAGTGGTGAACATCCGTGACGGACGCATCAGCTCGGAGACCATTTCAACCGCCTCGTACCAGCGCGACGGCGCCCGCACCGAGGACGAGTTTCTGGTGGTGGACGAGGCCGGACGCCTGCAACTGCCGCAAGAATACGCCGCCCGCTTCGGCAGGCGAGGGTTGGCCCGTATCGACGCGGTAGACGGCCAGATTACCCTGAGACCATCCGACGGTGATTACGGCGGCAGCCAGAGGACGCAGGCCGACGGTGATTACGGCGACAGCCAGGGGACGCCTGAATGAATGACTGCATTATCTCCGCATCCTCGCTGCGCAGGGCATTTGACGGCGGAGGATCCACAGTTTGGGCGGTAAACGGAGTTGACCTAGAAGTGGAGGCCGGTGAAATGCTGGCGCTCACCGGGCGTTCCGGCTCCGGCAAGACCACGCTGCTCAATCTGCTGTCCGGGCTGGACCGGCCCACCAGCGGCGCAGCATCTTTCCGCGGGCAAGACCTGTCGCGGCTGCCTGAGAAGGACCTGGTAGAGTTGAGGCGCCGCAAGATCGGGTTCGTCTTTCAGTCTTTCGGACTAATGCCGTTACTTTCGGCCCAAGAGAACGTGGAACTGCCGCTTCACATTATCGGCATTTCATGGCGTGACCGGCGTCGGCGGGCTGCGGAAGTCCTGGAATCGGTGGGGCTGGGATCGCGGGCCAAACACCGTCCCTATGAACTTTCCGGCGGCGAACAGCAGCGGGTATCCATCGCGCGAGCGCTGGTCACCAATCCCGAAGTGGTTTTCGCCGATGAGCCCACCGGGGAGTTGGACACCACCACCGCGCGCGCAATCACCGCTATCCTGCAGGAAATCTCGGCCCAAGGCACCACCGTAATAACCGCGACTCACGATTTGGCGCTGGCCGGGGCAGGAGACAGGCAGCTTGAAATGGCCGACGGCGCGCTGACGGGCCCATAAGCCCAGTGAATCCAGTCAAAAGGCGTGGGTTGCAGTCAAGAGCGCGCGCGGGACGCGGACGCATCAGCGCGGCGCTGTAATCCTCGGTCACACCTAGGGAATCGCCCCATTGTGTCAAATTGCGGCAAACCCTATCATAGTTTCCGTTCAGACTGCTTACCGGAGGGGGGCATGGCCCAGTATTCGTTCCGAATCCCCAACGCCGATTACTTGGGGTTTCCGGCGACCCCGAACGCCATCATCGAAACGGCTTGCAAGGCCGAGGGCTTGGGGTTTGACGCCCTATTCGTCAACGACCACGTTATAGTGGACGATTCTCCGCGAAGCGCTCCTTGGCGCAACGTCTACGACCCGCTGATGGTCCTTTCCTACGTGGCGGCGCGGACATCCAGGATACTTCTGGGGACTTCGGTGCTAATCATGCCCTACCGCAATCCCATAGTGACAGCCAAGATGGTCGCCACCCTGGACCAAATGTCCGGCGGCAGGGCCATCGCCGGAGTGGGAGCCGGCTGGAACGAGGCGGAGTATGCCGCCCTGAACGTACCATTCCGCGAGCGCGGGGCGCGCACCACCGAATACCTTCGCCTGTGGCAAGCGTGTTGGGAGCCTGGCCCCACCACCTTCCACGGCCGGTTCTTCTCTTTCGACAATATGCACGTCCAGCCCAAGCCGTTACAGCAGCCCCACCCGCCCATCTGGATCGGCGGCTCCGGCCATGCTTCCCTGCGGCGCGCTGCCCGGTTCGCCCAGGTCTGGCAGCCCACGCCAACGGCATTAGCGGACTTGCTCAGCAACCAGGCTTACCTGCAAGACGCCTGTGCCGAGATAGAGAGGCCGGACGCGCCCCGAACCCGGATGAGCTTCCGGGTGAACTTCAGCAACATCACCGGAAGTTCCAGCGTGGGCAGTGACCGGCCAACCGGACAAGGCACTCCCGAGCAGGTCGCGTCGGACATGAAACGCTACCGGCAGGAGGCGGGTCTGGAGGAGTTCCAGATAAATTTCAATAGCTGCGGCAGTCTGCAACAACTGTTGGACTCCATGGACGTCTTGGTCCAAGAGGTAATTCCGAAGGTGGACGCATAGGGGCCGCCAGCCTGCGGCCTTGTGAATAACTTGAAGGCTTTTCCTGTCGAACGATCCGAGGTGCGCCGCGTCCTGATGGACGCGGTGGAGAGCGTGCGCGACACACTGGAAGCAGGCACTCAGGAAGGTGAGGAGACGGCCACCCTGCCCCGGGCCTCGGTGGACGCCCTCTATGATTCCGGGTTGTTGCGCCTCAAGCTGCCCCATGTCCTAGGGGGAGCCGAAGCCGACTTGGTAACCCAGCTTGACGTGCTGGAGGCAGTCTCCGAGATAGACCCCTCGGCGGGCTGGTGTTTGATGATCGGGGCGGCCAGCCTAGGAGGGCTTGGCGCTTTTCTTCCCGACGAGGCCATCAACGAGATTTTCGTAAACGGCAAGCCTCCGAGGACTGCCGGGGTATTCGCGCCGTTCGGAACGGCTGTGCCTGTGGACAGCGGCTACCAGCTAAGCGGGCGATGGTCATTCGGCAGCGGCGTTGGGCATTCAGAGTGGATTTCCGCGGGCGCCCGTGTTGTAGCCGATAAAGCGGGCTATCCGCCCCAGCTCAGGGTCGTGATGCCGACCTCGGATGTTAAGATTCACGACAACTGGCAGGTGATGGGCCTTCGGGGAACCGGAAGCTGCGATTTCTCGGTCGAGAACCTTTTTGTTCCTGACAGGTTTGCTTGGGACGTTTCTTTAACTGAACCCAAGAGGGGCGGCGCGCTTTACCGGCTGGGAAGGCCGGGTTTTGTGACCAACGAGCACTCGGCCTTTGCCCTCGGCGTGGGTCGCCGGGCTTTGAACGCCGTACTCGACGTTGCCCAGTCCAAGACCCGCGGCTACATGTCGGTCAATCCTCTGGCCCAGCGCCAAGCATTCCAGCGAACCCTCAGCGAGTGCGACCTCCGGCTGCGCGCGGCCAGAGCCTTGAACGTGGAGATCTTGGAGGAGGCGTGGCGGACTGTATGCAACGGCCGTCCGCCAGACCCTCCCTTGCAGGCGGAAATGCGGAGTTGCGCCACCTACACCACCGACGTGGCCGCCGACGTGGTTACGCAGGCATTCCGGTACGCGGGAGGCTCGGCGCTGTTCGCATCGAGCGTGCTGCAGCGATGCCTCCGCGACATTAACGCCGCGGCCCAGCACCAGATGGTCAGCGACGCCGCCTACGAGAACCACGGCCAATTCATGCTGGGCCTCCCCGGCGCCAGGGCGATGGAATAATGAAATAGCGGGCGCTATTCCAGCCGCTTGTATGCCGCTCGCGTCCTGCCCCCCGGTTTCGTCCGGAGTTGGGCAACCTCGCCTACCTGACATTGCTGTACCTCCACGCGAACCAGTTGAGCGGGGAGATACCTCCGGAGTTGGGCAGCCTCGCCAACCTGTCAATGCTGCGCCTCGATGATAACCAGTTGAGCGGGGAGATACCGCCGGAGTTGGGCAACCTCGCCTACCTGACATGGCTGACCCTCCACTCCAACCAGTTGAGCGGGTGCGTACCAGCCAGTCTGCTAGACTCGTTGATCGCGTCCGATTTAGTGGGGCCGCCCTGCTAAGGCTGCGGGACTTGCGGATGCCCCCGTGTTCTCTCCGCGTCCTCTGCGTTGCCCCCCGTCAAACCCCACCGCTTTTCCTGACACTTCCCCCTTGCCAACCCCTGGCACACCCCCGTAGCATTATTTATGTACCGATCGGGACCCACCCGCCAACACCAAAACCCAGCCCAAATCCAGCCACTGGCGAAAATGACTGGAAATGAGCGGAAATGACCGGGAAAGTGAAAATTTCGGCCTCACCCAACCCATCCAATACACGCCGGAGCTGAAACCATGTCCTTAAGCCAGACCTTGATCCAGGTTAGAAACCGCATCAATTACCTGCGCCGCAAATACGCCATCCCCCTCGCCATAGCGCGCCTCCACCCCATCGCCGAAGAATTCTGCGACCAGTGGGACATCGCCCGCGCCAACTCCGGCAGCAGCCCGGCTCCGGAACCTGGCGCATTGCCTGTGTCCCAACCCTTCATCCAGCGGCTAGTCGCCCGCGGCTTCCGCCTAAACACCTTTATGGACCTTCACCGATACCTAGAGCGCTGCCAAAAATCCAACACCTGCCCCAACCCCCTAAGCATCATACAAAGCCTGTATCCCCAGGCCGGCCCCAACGGCCCGCTGGCAAATTCCGCCAGGTTCTGGTAGCGCTATGTTGCCGGCACGTTCTGCCACAATCAAAAGACCTTGCCCCCAGGCTGCGCTGCGACAGGGCAATCGCGTTATAACCTTTCGCTCATAATAGGTATCAAATAGTCTGATAATAGCGGCAATGGATAGTGTGGTTCGGCCAAAACTTTGCTTTTCTTGATGCCTCCTTAGCCATCAAGCCGTGCCCATCTCGCATCCTGCATGGTAATTCATGGAATAGCGGGCGCTATTCCAGCCACTCGTATGCCGCTCGCGCTCCGGTTTACGGCTTTCGTCCAGACTCGGCCCTTTGTAGAAACCCGGTTAAGCCAACTATAATCCCCGGGAACAACCCGGATATTCTCGCCATCGGCTACAAGGCCAGGCCCGGCAAGCTTACGGAGGCAGGATGCGATTCGGCCACTTTTTCTACCCGATGAAGTTTGACGACTCCCAAGACGAAGCGGCCATCCTGGAATGCTTGGCGGAGGCTGAGTTGGTCGAAGAGTTGGGGTTCGACGCCATTTGGCTCGCCGAGCATTATTTCACCGGCGAATGCGTATATGGCGACCCTCTGGTATTCGCCAGCGCGCTGGCAGTCAAGACCAGCAGGGTAGAACTGGGGTTTGGCATCCTGGAACTTCCGCTGCACAACCCGGTGCGTGTCGCCATCCAGACCGCCCTGTTGGACAACCTCTGTCAGGGGCGCCTGATTGTGGGAACGGCGAAAGGCTCCAACTACAACGCATTCGAGTACATCGGGTTTGGCTCCAACCCCGAGCAGGGGGCAGAGCAAATGGAGGAAGCCGAAGAGTTACTGGTCAAAGCGTGGACTACCGACAACCTGGAATTCAAGGGAAAGCACTACCAAGTCTCCTTTCCGTCGATTCGGCCCCGGCCTTACCAGAAGCCTCATCCGCGTTTGGCCCGGGCCTGCCTGAACGAGGAATCTGTGAGGGCGATGGGGAGGATAGGGCGTCCCATTCTGCTGCGAGGCCGCTCCACCAACTCTACGGCGGCCAGCATTCGCGTGTACCGGGAGGCCATGCAGGAAGCCGGTTTTGACGAGGCGGCTATCGAGCGCAATCTGGACCAGATTTGGGTCTGGCGGGAGATGCACCTAGCAGAGACCGACGAGCAGGCCATGAACGACTTTCTTCCCGCCCAACACGACGCCTTCATCAGAATGGAGAGTTACCGCACCAGTTGGAACCCGCCCGAATACCCCATGGAACGCCAGACTCCGCCGATGGGCCGTGAAGGATACGCAGCGACACCGGACCCGGACGCCTCGGAAAACCTGATTGGTAGCCCCCGGAGGGTAGCCGAACAATTGGCGCAGTTGCGGGAGGCCGGCATACGGAACTTGATGCTGACCAACCGGGGCCTGATGTCCCCCGAAAAGACAACGGCGTCGTTGAAGCTCTTCAGCGAGCAGGTGATGCCGCTGTTTCGGAACTAGCAGAAGGCGGGAAGCCGGGGGCGGCGGCAATCGGTATAACTCAGGCCCTGCCCATCAGTCGCTGGGCCAAGGCCAACAGCTGGCTGTCGGCGCCCCAAGGACCGACCAGCGAGAATCCCAGTGGCAGGCCGTCGCTCGACGCGAGCGGCAGGCTGATCTGGGGGAGTCCGGCCAGCCCCGCAATGCAGAGCAGGCTCATGGCTTGGGCGCGCACCCTGTTTTCCAGTTCGTCCTGCGGCGTATCCACTGGAGGAGCAACCCGGGGAGAGGTGGGCAGGCACAGCACGTCGCCCTCATCGAATAGTCCGCGAATTCGTTCGACGATGGCGGCGCGGCGAGATCGTGCCGTGTCCGCCTGTTGCTCCGTAACCCTCGACGCCCATTCAAAACGCTCCCGGATTCCGGGGCCGAACTCCGGCTTCTCTTGCTCAATCCAGGCGGCATGGTTCAACCATATCTCCCACGCCTGGACAACCCGAAAAGTCTCGTACCAGCCGGTCAGTCCATCGGGACTAATAGTAATGTCCCGGCGCGCGCCGATGGCTTGGGCTGCCAACTCCACTGCCGGGGTCAGCGCATCCGCCACTTCACAACCCACCAGATCGAAGGCGTCTTGGGGATAGAGCAGGCGCCGGGGAGTGTCCGCTTCTTGCTCGTCATCCAACAGCGCCCGGCCCACCGCCGCAAACACATCGGCATCCCTAGCGAACCAACCAGCCACGTCGAAGCTCCAAGTGAACGGCGCGACTCCCTCCAGCGGCACTCGTCCGTGGCTGGGACGAATGCCGAGGATGCCGCAGTAGCTGGCGGGCAGCCGCACTGACCCACCGCAGTCGGTGCCCAAGGCAAAGTCAACCAACCCTCCCGCCACTGCCGACGCCGAGCCGCTGGAAGAGCCGCCGGGGATGCGCCCCGGCGCGGCGGAGTTCACCGGCGTCCCGTAGTGCGCGTTCTGCCCATTAAGGCTGTAGGTGAGTTCGTCGGTCAGCGTCTTGCCCACCATATCGGCTCCGGCGTCAAGCAGTCGCTGCACCGCCGGGGCGGTAGCCTGCGCGGGCAAGTGGGAATCCAGCCAAGCGGGGTTGCCAAACCCGGTGCGGCTGCCGGCAATGTCGAAGACGTCCTTGGCCGCAAAGGTCAGCCCGGCCAGCGGGCCGCCGCCTGATCCGGGGAGTGTCACGTGATTCTCCCGGCAGAAAGCGCCTAGGTGGTCCTCCGGCGGGCCGGACGGAAGCGGACTAGACATTATGTTCACTCACTGGCGGCTCCAACGCAGCAGGCGGGCGGCTGAAAGTGCGCCTGCCTGCCTTGAAGCCCATGATTGGGGAGACTATCTCCGTAACCGCCGCGGCCCGGCTGTCGCAGTCCAGCACCACGATGTCGGCCGCCTCTCCGACGTCAATTCCATAGCTTGGCAAGCGCATCAACCGCGCGGGGCGGCTGGTCACCATCTCGAAGCATTCCTCAATGTCATTTCGATCTCCGACTTGGCAGATGTTGGCGTACAGGTTGGCCATCCGCACCAGCGAGCAGTCTCCGTAGGGAGTGAACGGGTTGAGCACGTTGTTGGTGGACAGCGAGCAGTTCACCCCGTCCCGGAGGAGCCGATGGACCGGAGCCACTCCCCGCATGACCGAGTGCTCCTGGTGCCGCCCCATCAGGTACAGGTCGGTGGAAGGAAGGGCGGTTACCGCCACGCCGGCGCCAGCCAGCCGCCGGGCCTTTCCCTGCAATTGCTCCGGCGGCAGCGCGGAGAGCTTGGTCACGTGGCCGATGGCCACCCGGCCGCCGTAACCGTACCGCTCCGTAAGCTCACACACGTAGTCCAAGTCCAGAGATTCGGTATCCGGCCCGAAATCTAGGTGCATATCAATGTCGATATCGAATTCCCGGGCGATTTCAAACACCCGGTCAATCTGCCCCTTGGGGTCGCTGTCGGTGTAGGGGGCCGCGCCCACCACTCGCCCGCCCCGGCGCAGGGCTTCTAGCATCAGTTCGTCGGTGCCTGGGTTGTTGAGCAGGCCCTCTTGGGGAAAGACGCAAATCTCAAGGTCGATGGCCCACCCGAATTCGTCCACCAGCGGCAGAATGCCCTCTAGGCTTCGCAGGCCAATGACCGGGTCTACTTCCAAGTGGGTGCGTATGTGAGTCGTGCCGTTGAGGACGCACTTCTCCAGAGTCCGTTTGGCCCGGTGATAAACGTCCTCTGCGGTAAACTCCTGCTTGAGACGGGCCACCTCGCCAATGGCCTCAGCCAAGCCGCCCCGTTGAGAGGAAAGTCGGTCCAGGATGCAGGACTTGTCCAAGTGGATGTGAGTCTCGACAAACCCGGGCGCAACTAGGCGGCCATCGAGGTCGAAAGTCTCAGCCTCGGCATCCAACCCCGACTGAATAGCCGCGATACGCCCGCCCTCTATGCCGATGTCCATCAAGGGCGCATCCGGCCCATCGTTAATTCTGGCATTCCGAAGAATCGCGTCCATGATAAACCACTACGTCAAATTTCCCGCAGTATACAGGAAGCCAAAGTTACCCGCCCAGAGTTTGTTATCACCTGCGGGGCGCAACGGGCAGTACAGGTGGAACGGCGGGGGATGGAGAGGTACGCCGGCTGTCTACCGGCTGGCGTGGAGGGGCGCCAGAACTGCCAGGAGCTGATAGGTGGTGATCAGGCTTTATGCCGGCCAGGTGGAAGTGCGCTACAAGAGCGGCAAGGGCGCCCTCATGGAACGCTTGGAGCGGATGGGGGAGAGCAGGCAACAGAGCCGCCGCTGACGGCAGGGCAAGAACGGCCCTGCCGGAGCACTCTTCCAATCCGAGGCTCCGAGGCTGCCCTCTCATTCCACTGATTTTGCAATCGTCCTGCCCTACCGGGGAGGGATAGGGCGAGAGCGTAAACTGTTGCAGATGCAGAGGATTACCCCGTCACCCCAGCGTTCCCTATCAAAGGACAGGGACATCTGAAAGGCCATGGGCCTGCTGCCGCGTCCTTGCAAAATGTATGATGAAATCGGTGATGATATAATTTGTAGTAGACAAATTCAAGATTTAAACTTACTTTGTTAAGGTAAATGAGAAGTTATCTGCTGGTTATTGTGTCGCTTCTGGGGATTTCCTTATCGGCAGCTTGTGCCTCCCAGCCAAGTTTAGCGCCTGATCAGGAGCCTACGAAACCTGCGCTTGGCTCTCCTATTGCGGCAACCCTGCCTCTGCCAACCGATACGCCGTTGCCGCTCAGTCCTGTGACTCCTACCGCCACGCGAACACAGACCCCAACCCCTGCGCCGTCGTCAACTCCAAAACCTGCGCCAACCTCGACTTATAGTCCTTCGCCCACACCGGCCCCTGCGCCAACGCCGACTGCAACACCTGCGCCGTCGCCGTCGCTGTATTTGGAGTGGTTCGACTCCCCTCCGGACTCAATTCACTCCTCCGCTCGAACGTCTGTTGAGGCTATATGGGAAGAGGACGCGGAGTTGGGCGCGGCGGTGGCCCAATTCCCTTGGGCTGGTGACGGCATCATTGAACCGGAACAGCTACTGCTGGGAGAGTTGGCGTCTTTGGCCGGCAACCACCCGGGATTGGCCGGAAAGGTCGTGGGATATCCCTGGATGAGCACCGCCAATGAGATAAGCGCTCCGGCCCACCGGGGAATCACGGCAATACGCCTTGCCGCCGCCATTGACGTGGACCTGGCCGAACTGTTGGCCGGTTATCGCTGGTTGCAGGGCAGCATAACCAGCATCGAAGCCAACGCTTTGTCAAATATAGCAGACCTCGCCAGCCACGATATGGAAACGGCGGAACTGCTGGCCTCTTCCAGTGGATTCGTCAGTGGCAGGACCATCGAGCGCGCGGCGGATGGCGCAGGCAACATTTCTGCCATCTTCGCGGCCAATCCCGCCTTGGGCGAGGAAGTGGCGGGCTACCCCTGGATTGCCGACGGTATTACCCAAATAGAAGCGGCAGCGCTGGCCACTCTCCACGAGTTGCTGAGAACTTCGGGGCCGGCGAACTCCGGATTGGCGGAAAAACTGGCGGGCCACCCCTGGGTTGCTGACGGAATCACCGCCATTGACATGGAGACCCTGAACGACTTTCTCCGCCTGCTGGAGATTGCTGAAGAGATGGATTCGGGCTTGGCCGGAAATCTGGCAGGCTACTCCTGGGTTGCCGATGGCATTACCGATTACGAGGGGAAGCTAATTGACTGGCTTGGTGAGTTTCTGGAGAACGCTGGCGCCGCAAATTTTGGATTCATCGAAAAGGTGACCGGTTACCCCTGGATAGCCGACGGGATTGCCCTTGAGGAACAAGAATCGCTGGGCAGGATTTTATGGCTTCTGGACGTTGCAGGAGCCGCAAATTTCGTCTCGGTCCAAAAGCTGGCCGGATATTCCTGGATAGCCGACGGCATTTCCGGCGACGAACTTGACGCTTTACACATTTTCCCTGACCTGCTGAGAACAGCCGGGGTAGCGGATTCCGGCCTTGCAGAAAAAGTGGTGTCCTACTCCTGGGTCGCTGACGGCATTACTGTCCCTGAACCTGATGCCATTAAGGAAACTCTGAACAAGGCCCGTGAAGGCCTGAATTACATCTGACGGATCGGCAAGTGGGCGAAGGCCACCTTACCGGCCCAGCCGACTGGCGCTCAGTCCCTTGCCTTTCGTCTCCTGACAGGGTTGGTTGGAAGCCTGGCACAAACCGGAAGGCCGGTCAGGATCGCCGCAGGGCCCGCTACCACCTCAGTTGTCCCTCCGCCGTCAGCAGGTTGCCCAGCCCGAACAGCAACGCCAGCCGCTCCGCGTTCTTGGCCAGCCCCCGGTAGCGTACCTTGGCGTAACCGAACAGCCGCTTCAGCCTCAGGAAGGGATGCTCCACCTTGGCTCTCACCGATGCCTTCGCCTTCTCCGCCAGCGCCTCCCCGCTCCCCGGATCCAGCGTCCGCCAGCGCCCCGGACGCATCGCCACCCGCCATTCCACCTCCAGCCCCAGGTTCTCCTCCCTCTTGCCCACACCCTGGTAGCCCGCATCACCCCACACCACCGTCTCCCCGCCGTGCAGCAAATGGTGCGCCTCCGTAACGTCGTGGACGTTGGCCGATGTCGTGCTCATGCTGTGAACTATGCCCGTCTCCGAATCAACCCCGATGTGCGCCTTCATCCCGAAGTGCCACTGGTTCCCCTTTTTGGTCTGGCGCATCTCCGGGTCCCGCTCTCCAGCACGGTTCTTGGTGGAGGACGGCGCCTCGATGATGGTGGCGTCCACAATGGTTCCCTCCCGCAGCTTCAGTCCTTGGGATTCCAGGTGGGCATTGATTTCCCCAAGCAGACCCGGACCCAGGTTGTGTTTTTCCAGGAGGTGGCGGAAGTTGAGGATGGTGGTCTCGTCGGGCAGGGGGCCTGAGAGCTTCAACCCCGCGAAGCGCCTGACCGGGTCGGACTCGTAGAGCAGGTCTTCCATGCCAGGGTCGCTCAAGTTGTAGAAGAGCTGGACGCAGTGGGTCCGCAGCATGACCGACAGCGGGTAGGGGTGGCGTCCCCGCCCAGGCTTGGGGTAGAAGGGGCGGATGCGGTCCTCCAGCCTCTGCCAGGGAATCAGGCCTTCCATGCGCTCCAGGAACAGTTCCCGGCGGGTCTTGCGCTTCTTGCCCTGGTATTCCAGGTCGGCAAAGGTGGGCTGGTCCATCGCTCTTGCCTCCAAAAAGCATCCACTCGCACACACTACTATGCCACATCGCCAAGGACTTGTTCAGAGGATTCTTAACAGGTTCCGAGATTTGATAATGGCTTCCAGAGCAGCAGGTTCCGATATGGCCGAAACATTGGCTGGCTACCCTTGGGTGGCCGACGGGATTAATACACATGAGATGGAGGTGCTGTACTTTTTCTTGACACTTCTTGAGACTACAGAAGCCGCGAACTTCAGCGAAGTCGAAAGACTGGCAGGCCACTCTTGGGTCTCTGACGGAGTTACACCCGCCGAGTTGGAAGAGCTTTACCGATTTCGGGACTTTCTGGAGACTACCGGCGCAGAAAATTCGTATTCCGCTGCAAGGGTGGCGAGCTACTCTTGGGTCTCTGACGGCATTTCCAGCAACGAACTGGAAGCCATTGGCAAGTTGAGTGAGTTGCTGGAGACCGCCGGGGCCTTGAATTCCAATCTCGCCGAAAAGTTTGCGGGCTACCCCTGGGTTGACGACGGGGTTAGCAGCGTCGAACTGGATGCGCTGCATATTTTCCAAACATTGCTGGAGACTGCCGGGGCTGCTAATTCCGCTTTCGTGGAAAAAGTTGCGGCGTATTCCTGGGTTAATGACGGCATTACAGGCCAAGAAGTGGATACGCTGAACAATTTCCACAGCTTGTTGGAAGCATCTACGACCTCAAGTTCTAATACCTTCGAAAAGTTGGCTGGCTATTCTTGGGTCGACGACGGGGTTAGCAGTGTCGAACTGGATGCGCTGTATATTTTCCAAACGTTGCTGGAGACTGCCGGGGCTGCTAATTCCGCTTTCGTGGAAAAAGTTGCCGCTTACTCGTGGGTGGCCGACGGAATCACCATTCCTGAACCTGATGCGATTAACCGGCTGCGTGATCTCTTGAGATTCGCAGGCGCGGTGGACTCGGAGTTAGCCGAAAAGATAGCGGATTACCCATGGGTTGCAGACGGTCTTACATCCCTCGAAATGGAGGCTTTGGATAATTTTCGGGCGTTGTTGGAGACTGCAGCAGCGTCCGATTCCGGAATCGTAGAGAATTTAACCTATCCCTGGATAACAGGCTGCGTTGCTCTCGACTTGCCGGAAGGGCAGACCCAGATCAATGAATTACTCCAGAACTCCGCGCCGGAGTATTCCGCCCTCCTGAAAGAGTTGTTGACTGCTCCTTGGTTGGCAGATGGCGTTGTGGCCGGGGAAACTGAGACCCTGAATCGTGTCCGTAATCTTCTCATCTCTTTCGATTCAGTGAATACCCTAATGGCCGAGAAGTTGGCTGAATATCCTTGGGCGCCCGAAGGAATTACGGCATTTGAATGTTCCGCGCTGGACCGGCTCCGTTCTTTGCTGAATGACGCCGATTCGGAATTACTTGGAATCCCATGGTTCGACGACGGCATTGACGACGAAGAGCTGACTTTCCTCGCGGTCCTCGACGAAACGAAGGGGCGTTCACTGGACCAATACCGGGACTTGCTCGATTCTCATCATGTCCGTTCCAAGACCATTACCTTGCCGCTGGCCGGTGAAGTCAAGCTGCTAGTCTTCCGGCACAGCCCCTTCCCGGCCCGCGACGACAGCATTGAGTTGATGGAAGACGTCGTTCGGGTTCTGGAAGGATTTATGGAGGTCCCCTTCCCTTGGAACCCGGTCGTCCTCGGTATCATCGAGCCCAGCTTGCGGGCGGGCGAGAAGCCGGAAAAAGGCGCCGGTTATGCGCAGTATGACCAGTTGGCGATAACCGGGCGGGAATACAACCGGGACTTTCACCTAGCGGTGTTTCACGAGATGAGCCACATCTATTGGGGCGGGCATACCGGCGCGCCGGCCTGGTTCACGGAAGGCGCGGCAGGGTTCCTGCCAGACTATGCCAGAGAAGTTACCGGCGTTCAGAAAATCACGTCGCGCCGGGTTAAATTGCAGCAAGATTGGGACGATGAATGCCGGGTTTGGGGGGCCGGGACCATCAGCCGGTTTCTAAGTATGCGTGAGACCGACCCAAAGCGATACGAGAGCCGCGGCATTTGCACCTATGCCTTGGGGGAATTCTTCTTGCTGGAAACCTACCAGCTCTTTGGGCGTGACGCGGCTTCTGCGGCGATGCGGGAGT
The DNA here is from genome assembly GCA_965249065.1 of Dehalococcoidia bacterium. GTDB lineage: Bacteria > Chloroflexota > Dehalococcoidia > Lucifugimonadales > UBA3495 > VXOI01. The sequence continues at coordinate 1,415,199 of CBDFLG010000002.1, forward strand.
TGTACTTGCAGGCCGAGGCTACGGGATGGGAGAAGCCTATAACCGAAGAGCAGATATACCGGGCTTACCTCGCCAACGCCCCACGGGGGAAAGTGGAGGCATTCCAAGCGCTTTACCAACGCTACCACGGCGGCGCGTACGACGGCGGATAGCTCACCTCTGCCAGTTTCGCCGGGAAATCTCTGAACAAGTTCGGCGGGTTGTGGCATGATAAGGTTGGAATAGCCGGTGCTGCCTGGCGTCAAACACTTCAGGCATCATACGTGTGGCTGTATTATTAGTCAGGGAGGTCTCCGGTTCATCTTCATTTGAGTAAAATGGTAGACGCTATCAGAGTCTTTGCCCATTCACGGGAGGACATTGTGAAAAGAAGCACCTCCAGGATTCTCACCACCCATACAGGCAGCCTGCCTAGGTCGCCCTACCTGCAGGAGCTTCTGCGGGGGCGCGAGGACGGGGCCGATTTCGACCCCGACCTGCTGGCCTCAGGGGTTAGAGATGCGGTAGACGAGGTGGTGGCCAGACAGCAACGCGCCGGGATCGACGTGATAAACGACGGCGAACAGGGCCGCTCGCAATACGCGACCTACGTGAAAGAGCGACTGACAGGATTTGAAGGGGAGCGGCTGGTGCATACCCGCCCGCGCCTTGACGATGCCGACTTTCCTGACTTTGCCGCCACGCAGACCCATCTCTCGTCCCGTAATATGCCCCAACCGGCCTGCACCGGGCCCATCGCCTGGAAAGACTGGCCTGCGGTAGAGCGGGACATCGCCACCCTGGCAAGGGCATCGTCGGATTCGCCGGGGGAAGAGGTGTTTATGACAGCGGCCTCGCCGGGAGTCATCGCGAACTTTCTTCCCAACGAGTACTATCCCACCGAGGAGGCCTACCTCTACGCTTTGGCCGAGGTTATGAAGGACGAGTACAACGCCATTGCCGACGCGGGGATCCTCCTTCAAATTGACTGCCCTGACCTTGCGATGACCCGCGTCTCCCAGTTCTCTCACCTTTCCGTCGAGGAATTCAAGAAGGTTGTGGAGCTGCACGTGGAGGTGGTCAACTATGCCCTGAAGGACATTAACCCCGAGCAAACGCGGTTGCACCTCTGTTGGGGGAATACCGAAGGCCCTCATCACCACGATATTCCGCTAAAGGAAATCGTGGGCCTAGTGTTGAAGGCACGGCCCATGGGCTTGTCCTTTGAGGGCGCGAACCCCAGGCACGCCCACGAATGGAAGGTTTGGGAGGATATAGACCTGCCCGACGGCAAGCTGCTGATCCCTGGAGTGCTGGACACCACCACCAACTTCATCGAGCACCCGGAGCTGATTGCCCAGCGCATTATCAATTACGCCAACGCGGTTGGCAGGGAGAACGTTATGGCCAGCAGCGACTGCGGTTTCGGTACATCAGCCTGGGGCCGGAAGGTCGAAACCAACATCGCGTGGGCCAAGCTCGCCTCCATGGTCGAGGGCGCCAGGCTGGCGTCTCAGGAACTCTGGTAAGATCGTACTGATTGATTCCCCAAGCGGATATAGGGAGCTTAGCCTCGGGCCATCGGGCCTAATTACAGATCAGGAGCAGTTACCGAATTGACAGACGAAACGTTATCTTCGCTTCTTGCAATCCCTGGCTGGGATGCTCGACGCGCTGCTGAGGTCGAAATCACGAACGGTTCCGATCCCATTTTGCCCACGCCCTTCCGCATCGGTGACACGGCGGCAGCCAGCCTTGCCGCCGTTGGCCTCGCTGTTTCGGATGTGTGGGAGTTGAAGACCGGACGCCGCCAGGACGTCAGGGTTGATACCCGCAAGGCCACGGCCTCGCTGCGCAGCGGTAAGTACTTGGCAATGGACGGGGCCCTGGTGGCCGCCGAGCGAACCCCGGTGATGGGCGTGTATCCCACCAAGGATGGGCGCTGGAGCTATCTTCACTGTAATTTCCCGAATCATCGCGACGCGGCCCTGGGAGTCCTGGGCGTCGAGGAAGACCGGGAAGCGGTGCGCCATGCGGTGGCCCGCTGGGACGCACTAGAGCTGGAAGAAGCCATTATCGCCGCAAACGGAGCCGGCGGTATGGCGCGCTCCATGGAAGAGTGGGCGCGGCACCCCCAGGCGGCCGCCGTCGCCTCTTTGCCATTGTTGGAGATTGAGAAGATTGGCGACAGTCCGCCTGAGGCCTTCCCCGAGGGGCCCAGGCCTTTATCGGGAATTAGGGTTTTGGACCTCACCAGGGTGCTGGCGGGGCCATCCTGCGCTCGCACTCTCGCGGAACACGGCGCCGATGTGATGAAGGTCAGCGGTCGCCATCTGCCCAGCAGCGCATCCCAGGAATTCGACACCGGCCATGGCAAACTCTCCACCTACCTGGACCTGCGGGAAAACGAAGATACTGAGACCCTGCGGGGGCTGGTGCGTCAAGCGGATGTTTTCTCCCAAGGGTATCGTCCCGGCACTCTGGCCCAACGCGGCCTCTCACCCGAAAATCTCGCCGCGCTGCGGCCGGGCATTGTCTGCGTCTCCCTGTCCGCCTTTGGACGTAAGGGGCCGTGGGCCTCTCGGCGCGGCTTTGATACGGTGGTGCAAACGGTGAGCGGCATAACCAGCCGTCAGGGAGAATTGTTCCCAGGCGCCGAGCCGGGGCCTCAGTTCTACCCCGTGTCGGCCATCGACTACCTGACCGGTTATCTGATGGCTTTCGGCACTTTGGTTGCCTTGTCGCGGAGGGCTAGGGAAGGAGGTAGCTGGCTGGTTCGGGCTTCGCTGGCACAGACGGGGCGCTGGCTGGTGGAGCGGGGGCAGGTGCCTGAAGCAGACCTTCACCATGTGCCTCAAGAATTCAGCGCCGAAGAAATAGAACGCTGGTCTACAGCGAGCGATGTACCGGCGGGACGGCTGAGTCATCTGGCGCCGGTGCTGGAGCTATCTGAAACGCAACCTTACTGGGCCAGACCGTCCGTGCCTCTTGGCTACCACGACCCGGTATGGCCGGAGTTGGCGGCGTAGAGCTTGTCGAACCTGCTTTGCGAGGCGCGGAAAGGGAGGCTGGCTGGCTGGACGAATTGCCGGTTGAGCATTTCGATGTAGTCATTGTGGGAGGAGGGCCGGTCGGTCTGGCGGTATCTCAACAATTGGCTGAGCGGTTCATGCGGGTGTAGACGGTGTGCCAGTTGCCGAACTGAAGAGGCAACCCATGCCACTTGCAGCCGAGATCCGCTACGTAGAGTATCGCGTTAAGCGCCTGCAAATTTGGAATGGCGACGTTGCCGCGCTGGACCGGCAGGCAGTGGACTATACGCTGGTACTGCTCTTCTGTAATCTCCATCCACGAAGCATATCACGCTGGACTTGCTAGTGTGAACACGCCCTAGCAAACTCTTGACGTTCAAGACAGTTGCTTTATCCTGAACTTCGACAGCCAAATGTCAGCAGCCAATCCGCCCACACGGCCCACTTTAGCTCCGCCGCTTACACTCGCATTTCGGTTGGTGCAGTTTTCGGGGGTCTGGTCAACGGTTTTATAGACTGACTTGACGATATACGTCACGGCTGCTCAGCCCGCTCGAGTTTCGCTATTTTCTCCCTGGTGCGTGGGCGAATGCCGCTGCCACGGCCCGTCCACTGGTGCTAAAATCCCCTCGGAGACTGGCAACCAAGAATTAAATATCGGCCACTGGCGATCGGGCGTCGGCCAACCGGAGGTGTCTTGGCAATTACAGAATTGGAAATCACCAATCGCACCAGTTTCGCGTCCGGCGAGAGCTTCGGCGACGTGGGCGCGTATGAGCTTCTGGAAGGCACGGCCCACTACGCGGTGGACCCGTTGCACGCCCGGAATCAGGGGATTACGGACCTGGACCTGGCACCGCGCAATTCCGCCGGCAAGGTGGAGCTTTCGGCAGACTTCGCCATGCTCCAGCCGGTGAACATCGACAGGGGCAACCGCCGCATCCTGTTCGACGTGGTGAACCGGGGCCGGAAGACCGCCCTGACCATGAACAGCGTCCCCATCGCTACTGACCCCACCTCTCCCCTAGAGGCGGGCAACGGCTACCTGATGCGCCGGGGCTACACGGTGGTCTGGGGCGGCTGGCAGGCCGACGTGCCGCCCACTCCCGGACTCATCGGACTTCATGGGCCAGAAGCCATCGGCCCCCAAGGGCCTCTGAATGGCAAGATACTCTGCCAGTTCCAGTGCAACGAACCCACCCGGGTGTTCCTGCTGGCAGACCGGCAGCACCTGCCCAATCCTGCCGCCGACCCTAAAGAAGCGGAGGCTAGCCTGACGGTGCGGGACCTGCCCAACAGCCCTGCGACACCTGTTGACCGGAGCCAGTGGTCCTTCGTCCGGGTCGAGGATGAGGACGTGGAGCCGCAGCACAGCCACATCCACATGCCCTCTGGGTTCGAGCCGGGGAAGATTTACCAGTTGGTCTACACCACAACCGGCAGCCGAATCGTGGGACTAGGGTTCGTTGCAATGCGGGATGTAATCTCTTTCCTGAAATACGCCCCGGCCTGGACGGGTAACCCCTGCGCTGGAGCTATCGACTACGCCTACGCAATGGGCCGTTCCCAGAGCGGACGCTTCCTGCGTCAGTACATCCACTTGGGCATCAACGAGGACGAGGAAGACCGGCCGGCCCTGGACGGGATCATCCCTCACGTGGCGGGCGGGATGCGCGGCGAGTTCAACCTGCGCTTCGGACAGCCTTCCAAGGACGTCTGCTACATCATCCCGGAGATGTTCCCCTTCACCGACACTCCACAGACGGACCCGATGACCGGCGCCCAAGGTTCCCTGCTCGACGCCCTGGAGCGGCGGGGAAAGGTGCCCAAGATCATGTTCACCAACACCTCTGCTGAGTACTGGCGTGGAGATGCCGCACTGATCCACACCGACTTGGAGAGCCTGACCGACGCTGCGGAGTCGCCGTCGGTCCGCCGCTACCACTTCGCCGGTTGCCAGCACGGCTCAGGTGAGTTTCCTCCGTTGGAAGTCCGCACGAGTGACGGGATCAGAGGACAGCTTCCCTTCAACAGCGTGGACTATGCTCCCCTGTTGCGGGCTGCTCTGGACAACCTGGACCGCTGGGTTACCACGGGCGAAGAGCCTCCCGCCAGCCGTCATCCCAACCTGAACGACGGCACGGCGGTGGAGTCCCATACGCTGCTGGAACGGTTTGCCCAACTCCCCGGCGTGCGGGTCCCGACCCAGACTACCAGGGCGATAAGGCTGGACTACGGCCCGGAGTCGCACCTGGGGCGCACCACCAAGTTGCCCGCCGATGAGGGAGCGGAGTTCCCGGCGCTGGTGGCCGACCTTGACGAGTCCTTCAACGAGCGGGGCGGCATCCGCCTGCCAGACCTGACAGTCCCGGTGGCCACCTACACCGGCTGGAACCTGCGCGACGAGAGTATCGGCAACCCCAACCTCTTGATCGGCATCACCGGCGGCCTTGCCGGTTGGACCCTCCCTCTGCCCGCTACCCAAGCCGAGCGCGAGTCCGCCGGCGACCCACGAGCATCCATCGAGGAACGCTACGCCAGCCGTGAGGACTACCTGGAGCAGGTGGCCCGCGCCGCGATGGAACTGGTGGCCGAGGGCTACCTTTTGGAGGAGGATGTAGCCGAGGTAGTGAACCTGGCGGAGCGGAAGTACGATTACTTTGCGGGAGACGGCGGGGAGTGCTGAATTTGCTTGGGGATCGGGGTAATGCAGGCGTGGCCGTTGCCGCCTCTATCCGCCGCAGATCAGGTAGCGTTGCTTCTCAGGTGGTCTAACTGACTGATGACTGTTTCCAGATTGCCGCCTTTGAAGCAGTGACGGCGTGGTGGGTAAGTCTGGGTGGAGACTATGTTGGATTCCTGTATGGGATGTATGGGGGTGAAGTTCCTTCGTGGGAAAGACGAAGGGAGCGCAGGCATGGTGTGGCTCGGTGAAACGCCGGGGTATTGTGGGTATGCAGGGACTCGACCGGCCAAATGCGATGGGTTTTGAAGTTCCCGCTCCAGCCGGATTCTCGAATCCTAAAGCGACCTCATTTCATACCACCTGTGATTGAACCTGACCGGCAGCACGCCGCTCGAAAGATCTGTTATACCGGCGCAACTGCCGGGCGTGACAACTGCCGCGCTATAAATCTCTTCATCAACTTAATGGCCCGATCGGATTCAGCTCCGGGCGTATTGCCGAAGAGGTGGGGCATCCCAGGGAACAATTCCAGCTCTACGTGGCCTCCGGCGGCCCGGTACGTGGCCTCGAACTTTTGGGGAATAAACAGGGGGATGTTGGAGTCATTGGTGCCTTGGATGATTATCGCCGGAGGCAGCTCCACCACCTCTCCCCGTTCCAGGGCCTCTTGGGGGTTTCCCTCGTGGAGGCTCGCGTGTTCCGGAAAGTAGGACTCCGTGGGGCCTATAAACCGGTCGTCGCCAATTTCGCGGGCCCAGAGGTAGCGGGCGTGGGGATCGAGGACGGGCCAGCAGCACAGCATGTATCGCAGTGAAGCGTCCACGTCTTCTCCTCCGGGGAGCGGCAGCGATGCATAACGGGGGTCCTTGGGGCGCATCCCGTTCAGCGCTACGGTATGGCCGCCGCTGGAGCAGCCCATGGCGCCTACCGATGCCGGGTCAATGTTGAGCTGTCCGGCCTGGGCCTTCATCCAGCGGATAGCATAGTTAGTGTCGATGATCTGGGCTGGGTAGGGGTGCAGCGGGGCCAGCCTGAAGTCCACGGCGACGACCACCATGCCGCTGGCCGCCAGGGCCGAGTTCATGTGATGGTCGCTGGAACGATCGTTCAGGAACCATCTGCCGCCGTGTATATCCAGCAAACCCGGGAAGGGCCCTTCGCCCCGGGGCTGGTAGATAGTGGCCTCCAGGCTGCCGGCCGGGTGTTCCAAGTAGACCAGATCGGTAGTTTCGACGTCGAACAGGGCTGCCGGATTGTATTCCACGCTGGTCATGGTCTCTCCTTTGCAACTTACGGGCGCTCATTCTCGCTCATTCTACGGGAGTGTGTGAGGCCCCGGCCAGTGTCTAAAGCTCTCCAATTCCGCGGACACCTCTTTGATTCCAAAGGCGCGCTGAAGCCGAGACGGTGGATTTCCACCCTCGCTTTGGACCAGGTCCTCATGGACCATGGGGGCTCCGTGATGTGCAGTTTCCGTGGAACAGACCACCCATCCTTTTGTTCCTATCAATCCACGTGAATAGCTCACCCCGATTGACATCGGTGCGGCCCACGGCGAAAATCCCAAGAACTCCCATTGGAGAGTAAAGTTTTGCCTAAGAATGCCGACGTAGTTGTCATTGGCGCCGGTGTGGTCGGTTGCTCGGTCGCCTATTACCTGGCTCGGGAAGGCGTCAACGTGACCCTCCTGGAGCGGGAAGCCATCGGCAGCGGGGCCTCCGCTCACGCCACCGGCTCTCTCAGCCTGCTGGGCGCCGAGTTCTCCCCCGGGGCGTCCTTCCAAATTGCCCAGGCCTCTTACTCCGAGTTTCAACAGATCGTTCCCGAACTGGAATCCGCCACGGGTATGGACCTGCTCTATCAGCGTCGTCCCTCTCTGCGGTTGGCTCTGGACGACGAAGAGGCCGATCTAATCAAAGGCTTGATGGTCTGGCAGCAACCTCACGTCAATATGCGCTGGATTGACGCCCGGGAAGTCCGCTCTATCGAACCCCGCCTTTCCTCTTCCATCATTGGCGCCGTGTATGAGGACGAGTCCGCCCAGTTGGACAGCTACCGCCTTAACCTGGCTCTTGGCCGGGGCGCCGAACTCAAGGGCGCCAACATCCTTCACCGGGAAGTAACCGGCCTGGTCACCAATGGCTCCACGATTTCCGGCGTTAAGACCGCCTCTGAGGACATACACTGCGGCACGGTAGTGGTGGCGGCCGGCACCTGGAGCCGAGCTTTCACTCCTTGGCTGGGCTTCCCCGTTCCTGTCCGGCCTATGAAGGGAGAGCGCCTTTTGCTCAACTACCCCGGCGAACCCCTTCCGGTGCTGATCAGCTCTCCCAAGCGCGGTCACATGATCAGCCGGACCGACGGTTTCACCAGCGTCGGCAGCACCGGCGGTCGGGACTATGACCAGAAAGAGCTTTTCTGGGGCGAGGAGTTTGACCGCCAGCCCACAGAGACTGCCCGGTTGGAGCTTCTCCGGCGGGCCATAGATGTTTTTCCCGACCTGGAGCGTGCCGAGTTGGTTCAGCAGCTTGCCGGTTCCCGCCCCCTGAGTCCCGACAGCAAACCCATCATCGGCCCGGTCCCCGGCCGACAAGGCGTCCTCCTGGCTACCGGCCACACCACCAAGGGCATCCACTTGGGTCCCATCACTGGCCGCATTATCTCCGACTATATCTGCCGTGGTTCAACCCAGGTCGTCTCCGAGATGGGCCAATTCCTCCCGGACCGCTTCGCAGATTTCGCCGACGCCGACTTCCTCCCTGCCGCCCAAGCCGTGGAAGAATAACCCCCTTGGACAACGCTTGAAACGAGCCCGACACTGGATTGAAGTTGAAGTTTGGCATACTATGCGCTTAGAGGAGGACGACTATGCCTTTGCAGCTAGACCACACAATCGTGCCCGCCTACGACAAGGTGAAGTCCGCGGAGTTCATCGCCCGCATCTTCGGACTGAAGTACGAGGGGCCCTGGGGGCACTTCGCGCCGGTCAAGGTCAACGACATACTGACACTCGACTTCGATGACTCGGACGACCCACGCTCCAATCACTACGCCTTCCTGTCTTCGGACGAGGAGTTCGATGCAGTGCTACAGCGCGTCAAGGACGAGGGGATTCCCTTCGGGAGCGGGCCACGGTCGCGGACAGATGGCAGGATAAACTATAAGCACCAAGGACGTGGGTTCTACTTCGACTGCGAGAACGGTCATGTTTGGGAGGTTATCACCCACACGTACATCACCGATTAGCGTTCGTTGCCGTAACTCGGGAAGCGGTTTGCTGCCGACCTGGTGACTTACCCCGATGCGTCTGTATCATCCGCCTCTCGAGTCCTGCAGGCACACCAGCAGCGTCGCCCCACGGGCGAAGCAACGACGGCGTTGAAAGCCTCCTTCGCCTTGGTGGGCCAAACCTGACCGCCTTTGGGTAGGCATCCGACACAGGTTACTATCAAGATATCAGGTGGAGACCCATGGAAGTAGGACTTTACATACGCGATTACATGGAAGACGCCGACCGGCCCATGTACCAGCAGGTGGAAGAAGCCGCCGAGGTATGCCGTCGCGCCAAATCGCTGGGGTTTTCGGTCATTTACATGCCCCAGCACTACATATCCCATCCCACCGTCTGGATGCAGCCGATGCAAACGCTGGCCCGATTGGCTCCCGATGCCGAGGGCTTGAAGCTTCTGACCGGCATTCTGTTGCTTCCCTACCACAACCCGGTGGACATCGCCGAGCAGACGGTAACGCTGGACCACATCAGCAACGGGCGGTTCATTCTCGGAGCAGGGTTGGGTTACCGGGTAGCGGAGCTTTCTGCATTCGGGACCAACCGGAGAGACCGGGTGAGCCGGTTCGAAGAGTCCATTGAGCTGATGAAGCTGCTGTGGAGCGGGGAGGAGGTCAACTACGATGGGAAGCATTGGCAAGTACATGACGCCAAGCTGGCCCTGCCCCCCGTACAGGAGCCGCATCCCCCAATCTGGATTGCGGCGCAGAGCCGCGGCGCGGTGCGCCGTGCTGCGGCCCTCGCCGACCGGGTCATCCTAGGGCCGCAGCCGGGATGGAAGGACATCAGCGTCCTGACCCGCCAGTACAAGGAAGCCCTCGAAGAGTTGGGCAAGGACCCCGCAGGGCGAATCGGCGTCCACCGCTCCATCGCCATAGCCAAGGACCGTGAAACGGCCATCACCGAGGCCAGGGAAATGGCTGCAAAGAAAGCCGGTATGTACAGCTCTTTCAACATGCAGGAAAACACCACGGTGGATTTGGGACTTGGAGGGCAACGGGAATTGCCCGATTGGGCGATAGCCGGCAGCCCGCAGGACTGCGCCGAAATCATCAACCGTTGCAAAGAAGAGGAAGGCCTGGACTACATCGGGCTGGCCAGCTTGAATTTGCCCAAGGAATTCCCCGCCAAGTTGGAGTACTTGCAGCTTATTTCCGAGGAACTGCTACCGCACTTGAAATAAATGATGCTCTTCCGGTAATCGCCGCTGCGATACAGTTCCGCTTCCGGCAACTGCTCATACAGCCTGAGGAAGGCCGCTTCGCTGCGGTCTCTCACCTCTAAGCAACTCCAGCGCGGTCCGTCGCTTTCTTCCACCAGCGCCGTCCAAATCCAAGCCTCCCGCCTCTTACCCGGCCGCCCCCCCATGTGAGTCCACATCTCATCGAAGGAAATCACCCGGGCCGGCGGCTGTTGGCGTTGGCGCGGGCGACGGCCCACTGGTCGCAGAATTCCTCGGCGATGGGGTGTAAGCGCGCTATGGCTAGGGGGATGGCGTATTTACGGCGCAGGTAATTGATGCGGTTTCTGGTCTGGCTTAAGGTCTGGCTTAATGACATGGTTTCAGCTCCGGCGTGTATTTGGATGGGCTGGCGGGCTGGAAATTTTCACTTTCCCGGCCACTTCCGGCCATTTCCGGCCGTCCGGGCCGTCGGAGCGCGGGGCGAGGCTGGAAGCGGCCGGACTGGTTAGGGCTTGCAGGCAAAGCACATCACGCTGACTCAGTGGCTGGCTGGATTTGGGCCGGGTTTTGGCGCTGGCGGGGGTTCCCTATTGGTACATAAACAATGGTACGGGGATGTGCCAGGGGTTGGCAAGGGGGAAGTGTCAGGAAAAGCTGGGGGCAACGCATGGGACGCATAGGGAACACAGGGCATCCGCAAGTCCCTCAGCCTTCGCAGGGCGGCAAGCCACCGAGGTCGGACTGGCTGCTCAACCGGGGTAGCATACCGGTTGGTACGCACCCGCTCAACTGGTTCTCGTCGAGGAACAGCCTTTCCAGGTTGGCGAGGTTGCCCAACTCCGGCGGTATCTCCCCGCTCAATTCGTTCCAGGCGAGGGACAGATGTGTCAGGTTGGCGAGGTTGCTCAACTCCGGCGGTATCTCCCCGCTCAACTGGTTCCCGCCGAGGGACAGATGTGTCAGGTTGTCGAGGTTGCCTAACTCCGGCGGTATCTCCCCACTCAACTGGTTGCCCCAGAGTTCCAGATATGTCAGGTTGACGAGGTTGCCCAACTCCCGCGGTATCTTCCCGCTCAGCTCGTTCCCGTCGAGCCACAGATATTCCAGGTTGGCGAGGTTGCCCAACTCCGACGGTATCTCCCCGCTCAACTGGTTGCCGTCGAGCCACAGATATTCCAGGTTGGGGAGGTTGCCCAACTCCGGCGGTATCTCACCGCTCAACTGGTTCCCGCCGAGGGACAGATGTGTCAGGTTGTCGAGGTTGCCTAACTCCGGCGGTATCTCCCCACTCAACTGGTTGCCCCAGAGTTCCAGATATGTCAGGTTGACGAGGTTGCCCAACTCCCGCGGTATCTTCCCGCTCAGCTCGTTCCCGTCGAGCCACAGATATTCCAGGTTGGCGAGGTTGCCCAAATCCGGCGGTATCTCCCCGCTCAAATCGTTATCGTCGAGGTTCATCTCTGTCAGGCTGGCGAGGTTGCCCAACTCCGGCGGTATCTCCCCGCTCAAATCGTTCACGCTGAGTTCCATCTCTGTCAGGCTGGCGAGGTTGCCCAACTCCGGCGGTATTTCCCCGCTCAAAGCGTTCACGCTGAGTTCCATCTCTGTCAGGCTGGCGAGGTTGCCCAACTCCGGCGGTATCTCCCCGCTCAAATCGTTCACGCTGAGTTCCATCTCTGTCAGGCTGGCGAGGTTGCCCAACTCCGGCGGTATTTCCCCGCTCAAATCGTTCACGCTGAGTTCCATCTCTGTCAGGCTGGCGAGATTGCCCAACTCCGGCGGTATCTCCCCGCTCAAATGGTTATCGTCGAGATTCAGTTCAATGACACGGCCGTTGTTGTCGGTGGCTACGCCGTACCATTCGCCGAGTGGCGCGTCGCTCAGCCAGTTATCGTTGCGAGACCACCTTCGGCCGTTAGTGGAGTTGTAGAGGGCAACCAGCGCTGTTCGGTCCGTTTCGGGCGAGGTCATCGCAGGTGGGATTGTTGTTGCCCTAGGAGTGGATGTAACCCGAGTTTTCGTAGCGCTGGAGGTTGCACCGGAAAGTATGCCCCTGGGAGTGGGTGCAACCCTTTCCGCGGACGAGGTACTGCTGGGCTGGCGCGTTGGCACGGTTTCGGGAATGGCGGTGGTGGTTGCGGACGGGGTGCGCTCGGTCCGGCGTGTCGGCTCTGTTTCGGGCGCGGGGGTGGTGGTTGCGGTCGGGGTGCTGCTGGGCTGGGGCGTTGGGTCGTCGTTCCCGCTGCAGGCGGCTAACAGGAGCGAGCCTGATAGAATCAGCGCAAGGATGGCGCAGAGCGGGACAAGCCGCAAGCATTGGGGCATTTTGTCACTCTCCCGGGGGCAATCGCGTTATACGGAAGTCTCCCTTTTGCGTCGTTCCTGCGAAAGCAGGCATGATGAATGGCTGGCACTTATGATGCGATTGCCCTGTATCCGGGAGCTTCTCCCTAAACTATGCCGGATGGCAGGCCGGGAATAAACCGGAATAGGGATAGGATATAGCTAGGATATGAGGTTTCAGCCGTGAGGAGGCGTCGGGACAATCGTGATGATGTCCAGCAGCTGATGCGGCTTCTCATCGATTCGGGGGGCCGGACATACGCAGGCTTGCTTGCCTCGCCAACTCTGCCATTTATAACGCGATTGCCCTGTAGGGGGGGGGGCGCCCCCACCCTACAGGGCAATCGCGTCTTAACTGCGGAGAATTTTAAGGGGGGAAGGCCGAGCGGGACCGGGCTGAGCTACGTCCCAACCTGCCAGCGCACCTGAACACCCCGTACCGTATTTCGTCACAGACCAAGCCGTACTTCCGGGGACCGGTGGCCGTTTCCTTGGACCGGGGCGGCTGCTTCTACGTGGTGGAAACCAACCGCCACCGTTTCCAGGTATACCGCAAGCGTTAGAGGCCACGGCCCCCCAGCCCTCCCCGAAAACCTCGCGCTGTCCGCGGGCTTTGCGATGGGCTCCGTCGCCGTTAAATACCCAGCGCAGCTACCCCGGCCCTGGAGATTGCCTCGTCGTCGAGCCCGCTGGGCAGGCCGCCCACGCCGATGGCGCCAACTACCGCCCCGTCGTGGAAAACGGCTACTCCGCCTGGTATCGCTATCAACTGGGGATCGCCGAAGGACTCAAGCGACCTGCCCGAGCTGCTGAGTTGCTCGGCGAAGGCGGCGGTATCCATGGAGCGGACCGCGGAGGTGTAAGCCTTGCGAATGGCGAAGGTGGGCCTCAGGCAGCGGTCCATCCGGGCGTAGGCCAGCAGGTTTCCGGCGTCGTCCACCACGGCCATGTCGACCTTGCGCCGGTTAGCGTCCCTGTTGTAATCGGCGATCATGGCCGCAATCGCGTTCTGGGCCTGTTCCAAGCTGATCATGGACTTGTCGTACATATTGTCAACCTCCGTTAAGTTGTCGTTGGGAAACCGGGCGGCTCAATTTCGGCCAGGTTGCTGATTGTTCCAGGGCCTCCACCCCTAGATCTCAGCGGTTGGGGGTCTCATGGTGTGCCAGGGGGTGTTCTGCTCGTAGGCGTGGGCCAGCCTGAGCACCATCTCCTCTCCGCCGGGCGGCCCGGCGATTTGAAGGCCCACGGGCAATCCCCTTCCGCCGAACCCGCAGGGCACGGAAATGGCTGGCGCGTTCGATAGATTGAAGGTATTGGTGCGCATGAAGGGCAACCGCGACGCGGTCTGCTTGCTGGTCACCGGGGGGTCGTCTTGGAGCGGGACAGCCTGCCTTCCGGAGGTTGGCATCACCAGCACGTCGTAGGTCCGGAAGGCCGCCAGCACAGCCTCGCGCAATAGTGCGCGGAGCTTCTGGGCCTTGTAGTAGGCTTGGGCCGGGACCAAGCTTCCGGTGAGCAGTCCGATGCGATTGTCGTGGCCGAAATCGTGGATTCGTTCCCGGACCCAGTCCTTCATGTTGACGGCCGGCTCGACCGCCAGCAACGTACCGGCGATGGCGTTCGCGTGGGCCGCCAACGGAATGGAGACCTCTTCAACTTCGGCGCCCAGCTCCGCCAGAATGCCGGCAGCGGCCGTGACGGCGGCGGCTACGTCGGGCTCCACCATGTCGCTGTGGAGCAGCTCCGTAACGATTCCCACGCGCCGGCCCTTGATGTCGCCGTTCAAGGCTTGCCGGTAATCGGGCACCGGCGTGTTCCAGGTGGTTGGATCGTTGGGGTCGTAGCCGGCGATTGCCGACAGGGTGATGGCCGCGTCTTCCACGGTGCGGGAGATCGGCCCTATGGTGTCCATTGACCACACGCCCCGCATCAACCCGTAACGGCTGACCCGTCCCCAGCCGGGCCTCAGCCCGACGACGCCGCACCAAGCCGCCGGGCGTCGAATTGATCCGCCGGTGTCTTCTCCCAAGGAGGTGGCGCAGAGGAAGGCCGCCGTGGCCGCGCCCGACCCGCTGCTGGAGCCACCGGCGGAGATGTTCAGGTCCCAGGGATTGCGGGGGGCACTGAACCGGTGGGTGAACCCGGTGATGGCGAATTCGCTGAGGTTAGTCTTGCCCAGCAGAATGGCGCCAGCGTTCCTCAGGTTGGAAATTACCGTGGCGTCGTAGTCGGGCACAAAGTCGGCCAGGATGCGCGAGCCCCCGGTGGTGCGGATGCCCTTGGTCCAGATCTGGTCTTTGACTCCCACCGGGATGCCGTGCATTGGGCCGCGGTAGCCACCGGCCAGGATTTCCCGTTCGGCCTGCCTCGCTTCTTCCAGGGCCCGTTGCCGAAGCACCGTGATAAAGGAGTTGAACTTGAAGTCGAGGTCGTCGATCCGTTGCAGGTAGGCCTCGACCACCTCCACCGGAGACGCCTCTTTGCTCTCGATGAGGCTGGCGAGTGCCGACGCGGAGTGGAGAGGAAATTCGCTCCGGACCATAAGGGCCTCCAACGGTTACCGCCTCTCGATTTTCACTACGAGGTTGCAAGCGATCATAGGCGGCAACCCCTAGTCCGTCAACTCAAAGCGGCGGGTGTAGTGGCAGCTCGGCAGTAATGGCAACCCCGGCTGGTAATCTACGGGCAACAGTGTCTGCCGACATAGTCAGTGCCGCGATTAGTGTTCGTCCACAGTTCTTCTTACCTTCCCCCATACAGCCCCCCATACAGCCGATTGAAATTGCCGAGTCGCTCCGGGTCCAACACCTTTCCCTGTAGAGCCGGGTGGTCGGGGCCGTAGCGGTGGGACCGGAACACGCCGTTGGCCATGCCGAACTGGGACGGAACAACGAAGGGGCTGACGAATTCCCACACTATTTCGTTTCCGGGGGTTACCTCGAACAGCCTGCCCGCAAGACCTTCGGTTATTAGAGTGTTGCCGTTGGGCAAGCGTTGCGCCCCACCGGTGAAGTGGGTGAAGAAGGAGACCATCGGAAGGCCCCGGTACTGCCACACGATTTCGCTGGTAGACGGGTCCACCTCGATGACCCGGGAGTAGCTGAGTCCCCGGCGGTGGGAGCCGTTGTCCAGCAGCAGCACGTGACCGTTGTCCAGGTAGGTGGGATGGTGTTGATGAGATATGTTACCCGGCCCCCACTTCCAGGTAATCTCCCCTGTCGGCCGGTCCACCAAAGCCACGGTGTCTAGGATGCGGAAGCTGATCAGGAAGGAGCTGCCGTCGGGCGATGAGGTAAGGTCGTTTGCTCCGCCCCAGGCATCGCGGGTTTCCAGGGGACAAATCAGGTCCGTTTCCGGGTCCAGGTGGTCGGCGGACCGCCATACGTTGACCTCGGTCCCGTCGGGCGCAACTTCCACGACCTGGTCGCTGAACATCTGCTCCGGGTCGCTGGCGGTGGCAAAGCCGCCCCGGACTCTGCGGGTGAGTTCGGCGGATATCCTGTCGCGTTGCAGGAGGAACAAGTTGTTGCCGTTGGGCAACCGGTTGTGGCGCCGGAGGCTGGGGTTGTAATACTCCCAGACCAGCCCGCTGTCCCAGTCCAGTTCCCGGATGTGGTCGGCGCCTGGAGGGTTGGACCCCTGGTCCCGGAAAATCAGGTTGCCATTGTCCAAGAGGTAGCCGTAGGCGATGCCTCCGGGATGGTGCCAACGGTGTACGAAGTTGCCTTCCATATCTACCAGGTAGGCGTCGTCTCCTCCGTTGGGAGAGAGGAGAGTATACCCCCGGTACGCCCCGGCAGCATGGTAACGGATTAGTCCGGTGGGACGGTAGGACGTAATCATGGGGGTGCCTCCTAAACTAAGCCAAAGGGGAATGCGCATTTCGGCGGCGTCCGGGACTGGTCTGGGGGTCTCGCGGGAACCCTTTTGGCCGTTGATTGCAGGATTGTCCGGAACCAGGGTTTGAGCTTGTCCTTACCTTTGGCCAGACAGATCAACCAGCAGGTGCCGAACAAGCCCAGACAGCTTCGTTTGCTGGAAAAACAAGGCCAGTGTGTGTCGGGCTAAGAGTCCAAATTAGGTCTCGCGGTATATGCTTCCTCGCCGTGTTGGGAGAGGTCCAGTCCCTCCTCCTCCTGCCGCTCGTCGACCCTCAAACCTATGGTGTACTTCAGTGCGACCAATATCCCCAGGGTGGTGACGAAAGCCCAGCCAAAGGCCGCGCCGATGGCGGCCAGTTGCATCAAGACCTGTGAGCCCCTGCTCAGGTCGGTGAGTTCACTCAAGGTCATGAAGCCGACGCCAATGAAGAGGCCGGTAGCGAGCATACCCCATATCCCGCCCACTCCGTGAATAGCCCAAACGTCGAGGGAGTCGTCAAGCCTCACGCGGGTCTTGAGCCAAACGGCAGTGTAGCAAAGGGCCCCGGCGCCCAGCCCGATAACCACCGCGGGCATGGGTCCCACAAAACCGGAGGCCGGAGTGATGGTAGCCAGACCTGCCACTGCTCCCGTCGCGGCTCCAACGACGCTGGGTCTTCGGTTAATCATCCAGTCCAGGGAGACCCACACCACCACGGCAGTTGCCGCCGATATATGCGTGACGACGAAGGCGGAAGTAGCCCGGCCTGCCGAGCCCAGGTCGCTGCCGGCATTGAAGCCAAACCAGCCAAACCAAAGGAGCGAGGCACCCAGAACTACGAAGGGCACGTTGTGGGGTGCCATTTCCATTTGACCGAACCCCAAACGCCTGCCGAAGATGAGGGCCGCCGCCAAAGCTGCGGCTCCGGAACTGATATGCACCACAGCGCCCCCGGCGAAGTCCAGTGCGCCTGCCGCTCCCAGCCATCCTCCCGTTCCCCACATCCAATGGGCCAGAGGTGTGTACACGATGGTTGACCAAGCCACTATGAAGATAACGAAGGTACTGAACTTAATACGCTCGGCGAAGGCCCCGGCGATCAGCGCCGGTGTGATGATGGCGAATTTGGCCTGGAACACCATGAAGGCCTGGTGCGGAATCGTCTCGGCGTACGGACCTGCTTCGGTGGCGGAGACACCGTGAAGCCCCGCCCATTCCAAGTTGCCGATGAAGCCGCCCACGTCGGGGCCAAAAGAGAGGCTGTACCCAAACAGTATCCAAGTCAGTCCCACTATCGCAAGGGCGATGAAGGAGTGCAACAGGGTACTGAGTGCGTTCTTGCCCCGGACAAGTCCGGCGTAAAAGAATGCCAACCCCGGGACCATGATGAAGACCAGTGCAGACGAAGTAAGCACCCAAGCAGTATCGCCGCTATCTATCAACGCGTGCCTCAGTCTGGTTGAATAGCCCCTTTTGGTATTCTGCACACTATAAATTAAGGATGTCCGATATTTCAATCGCTAATATTCAAATACTAAACTAAAACCAAGGTGGGATGTGCATTTGCTGAGAGTTGGGAAATGGGGCGAATGTCTCGCAGCGGCTTTTCTCCCCGTGCCTGCAGGACGGTCCGGCGACGCCGTGTTCACCTCATCTCTGCGTCTGTCCAGGTCGGTGAATAAGCCACTGATGCTTTCCTGCATTAGGGCCTTCTTCTCAGGGCACAGGTTCCCGGTCGCCTCCTCCCTCAACCAGCACCAGATTGCCTCGCTGGCATTGAAGTCGGGGCTGTAGCGGGGCAGGTTCTACAGCCGCTGGCCGCCCTTGCCGAAAGCGACCATCCACCGGCTAATGGCGCTGTGGTCTCGCTCCGGGGCCTGCGCGCTGACCGAGGCAGTCCAACCCTAGGCCAAGAGCCAGATGGCGGGCGAACGCTCACGCTCTCTGGGCGTGGGCGCCAGGGTCATCCGCCGATGCTGACCCCTCGCGTCCATTTCGCACTAATGGAGAAACCGGTCTATATTTCTCAGGCCCATCACACCAACTCCTTCCTGACTCCAAGACAGCCTAACGCAGTTGCTCCAAAATCTACCCTACACTGGTGCGCATTTGACTTTGGCTTTGGTTTAGTGACCCAAACCAAAGCCACCGCCATCGTGGTTGACGACAGGGTATCCTGCCGGGCGGACGGGTCGTAGCAGCGCCCAACCGTCACTGGAGCCTGGGTAATGGAATCGGAGGAGATCTGTCTATACGGGCGGGAGCAGATGGTGCTGGGTAGCGGTCTCGTAGGCGTGGCCAACCTGTACCAGCAGGGGCTCCGTCAAGTGCCTGCCGATGAACTGGATGCTGAGGGGCAGGCCCTCGCTGTTCAGTCCGCAGGGCAGGGATATGGTGGGAGCTCCGCTGAAGTCGTATGGTACGGTGAACCGTCCCCAAGTCCATTCCTCCTCGTCCATCGGGCCGTAGAGCGCTTCCGGCGTGACCCGTTCCGGCGGCGTGGTCATGGAGGGGCAGACCAACACGTCGATGCTGTCGAATATTCCGGCCATGGTCCCGTTGCAGGCCAGCCGTTGGTAGCTGGCGATGGCGTAGTCGGTGGCGCTGTGGCCCAACCCCAACTCCAGCCAACCCCGGAACCAGGGGCCGTATTCGTCGCCGCGGGAAGGGAAGGTATCGCGGTGGGCCGCGGCCGCCTCCGCCGAGCACAACACGCCCCAGGCCCGGGAGAAAGGCTCAGTGTCCGGCATTCGCATCGGCACCAGCACTGCTCCCCTGCTTTCCAGCAGGCGGGCGCCTTCCAGCACCGCCGCGGCCAGTTCGGAGTCGACGCCGTCGCCGATGTATCGCTCGTCGACGCCGATGCGAACGCCGCGGACTCCCTGGTCCACCCCCTCCAGCATGTTGGGCACCGGAGCGGTCAGCGAAGTAGGGTCATTGGGGTCGTGCCCCGCGATGGCTTGCAGCATGACAGCGGCGTCGGAGGCGCTCCGGGTCATCGGACCAACGTGGTCCAGGGATTCGGCCAAGGCCAACACGCCGTACCGGCTCACCCGCCCCCAGGTGGGCTTGATTCCCACAATGCCGCAGGCGGCTGAGGGGAACCTGATCGAGCCGCCGGTGTCGCTGCCCAAGGAGCCGTAGCACAGTCCGGCGGCAGTCGCTACTCCCGAGCCGCTGGAGGACGCGCCGGACCAGCGGTCGGCGCCCCAGGGGTTGACCGGTATCTGGAATTCCGGGTTGTAACCGGCCATCGCTCCTTCGGTGAGATTCAGCTTGCCGAGAATCACTGCACCGGCGGCGTTGAGCTTTTGCACCACCGTGCCGTCGAAGCCGGGAACGAAGTCCCGCAATACCTGGGCGCCGCCCATTGTGGCGACGCCGGTGGTGAAACACAGGTCCTTGACGGCGATAGGCACGCCGTGGAGTCCGCCCCGGTAGTTTCCGGCGGCGATCTCCTGCTCGGCGGTCCTGGCCGACGCCAAGGCCGAGTCGGCCATTACCGTGGCGTAGCTCTTCAGATCGCCGTCCAAGGCCTCGATGCGATCCAGAATCGCCGAGGTCAGTTCCACGGGCGACAGCTCCCTGGACTGGAGGCGGGCCCCCACTTCCGCAATGGTTTGGTAGTGCAAAGGCGTATCTGGCATTATTCCACTCCTAAGCGTTCCGTGAGTCTACATCGACAGGCTGGCAATCACTGGCGCCAAGTGCCTTGACGCATTCCGCAGGGAAACGGCTACGAGGCTTAGGTCTTCTGGAGCATCCCAGTAAGCTGCCAAATCGTCGTTCTCTTCAACCAGAGTAGCAGTGTCCTTGCCTTCTCCAATGACAAGGGTATCGGTTTCGGGGCAGTAGCCAACATTCGTTTCCAGTGGCATGAGGTCACTGACAAACATGATTTCCAGTGCTACAGGTTTGTACCCGCCGCCAACTGGCAAATCTATGACGGTCCAATAGTGGCCCTCAACATCACAACTGTCTTCGCTACTCTCCAATGTATCTAGCGATACGATGTCACTTCCAGGGCTGTACTTCACTCGCAGACTCATTTCCGTTCCTCAAAACGTCCGCCTTTACAACGCCTCTCGAAATATTGGCGGGTGCCTTTTTGATAATCCTTCCTCGCCTTGCCATCCGGTAGGCATTGACTATCGTGTTGTCATCCAAGGAAACGACGACCTTCATCTTGCTACCGCGTATGTTTCAGGGCATTTCCGCTGGCGCTTCCTACGGCTGCAAGCGAACCCTCATCTGATAATTTTCAGTTCGTGGGCTGGCGTCACAAGCTTCTCAGGCGGCTCCAAATCCAACATACCATGCACCAGATAGGTGCCGGGGGGAGCCGGTTCTCCCCGGTTGTCCACCTGCTCCCACTCGCCGGTGAGCTCCAGCGTCTCACCAGGTTCCAGGGTTTCTCTGTCCAGCGGCGATAGGCTAATTTTGGCGCACTTCCAATGCCAGGCTTGCTCGCCGTCGGGCGTCGTGATCACGAAGTCATGGGAAGGTCTGCCACCGCGATAAAAGCTCACCGGCTCATCGCTGACGTTACGCAATGTCAGCTTCATCCGCACCGTCTCCCCGTAAGACGCTTCGGACACCGCCTCCAGGGAGTAGTGGATGGCGCTGAGGAACGCTTCGTCCGCCCTTTCTTCGAGGTAAGAAGGCCAGCGGTTGCTACCTTCACATCCAACTTCGATGACAATGGCCTGCCTCGGGACATCCACTGTCGCCAAGGCAGCCTCCATCTCCTCACGTCCGCCGCGCCGTGGATACATACCAATTGCAATGCGGTTCTTCACTTCGTCCAGATCGGTCCACACGATGCCACGAAGTTGGGGTATGGCACGCCCCAAAGCCTCATACCATTCATCCAAGTGGACCATGCTGTAATCGCCCTCCAGGACGCGAACATTCCTGCCTGCCAAGAGTTCGGGACCGAGTATTTCCGTCAAGACAATTTCCGCGAGTTCTTGCATCGAGGCATCCTGAAGGTAAATGTACACGGTGTTCTCGCCTGAATCCAGATAAACCCCTCCAAAACCGGGGACTCGTTCCGCAATCCGGACCATTGGGTCCCTTACGAGATCTTCGAGTGCTTCGCCGACAGCAGGTTCCTCCGGCGTCGGTGCAGATGTGGGCGTTGCTGTTGGTATGCCGCTTGTTACAGCGATGGGTGTGCTTGCTGGATTGGGGGTAGCAGCAGGGCCACACGCGACAGGGGCTACCCAAACGGGGACCAACAGTCCCAGAACGATGCCCAGGAACGCGATTCTCAGTCGGTTTCTCATTCCGAGCCTCCCTGCGTGATACTTTACTGCATGGATGCTCTGATTTACTGAAATGGTCCGGGACAGTGAGCCGATACCAAGGAAACTGTCCTCGAATCCTGCCAGCCTCAGGCAGGAGGACTGCCAACTCCAACATGGCGCCTTGTCTTGACGCCCTGCCGAGGAGGCTTCCTGCGATAGCGAACGGAACCCTCGTAAGTGATAATCCGGCATCAACCCCGGCGCTCCGGGGCCGGCTACCCAACCGTCTGCACCAGTTCTATCAACACGTCTTCGGGGCCTTCGATGTAGGCCAGCCTGGAACCGGTGTCTCTCCCGCAGAGGATACTGTATAGGAGGCTGGTGGTAAACTTGGCTCAACCCTGCACCCTAATCCCCGGCCGGGGGCCAGGAGACGACTCAAATGCGCATCGCAGTACCCGACCTGGTGTCCAACTCCTACTTTCCAGCGGTGGCCGCCGTAGAGCTAGGGTTTTTCCAGACCCAGGGAATAGACATGGAGTTGGAGATGGTCTTCCCGGTGGGCAGGGCCATGGAAGCGTTGCGGGACCGCCGCGTTGACTTCGTGGCCGGTCCCGCCCACGCCACTCTGTCGGCCTACCCCGGCTGGCAGGGCGCCAAGTTGCTGGCCGCTCTGTCCCAACATACCTTCTGGTTGCTGGTGTTGCGTTCCGGCCTAGGGGTCCGGCCAGGGGACGTTGCGGCGGTCAAGGGTCTGCGTATCGGAGCGGCCCCCGGGCCCGACGCCGCACTACGCCGGTTGCTGGCCGAGGCGGGCGTAGACCCGACGCGGGACGGCGTGGCGTTGGCTCCGGTACCCGGCAGCGGCGGGTCCGGCGTGTCCTTCGGCGTCCATGCCGCCCAAGCCCTGGAGGAGGGAGTAATCGACGGGTTTTGGGCCAACGCGATGGGAGCCGAAGTGGCGGTGCGGAGCGGGATAGGCAACGTGGTGCTTGACCCGCGGCGAGGCCTCGGTCCGCCGACAGCGAGGGAATACACCTTTCCGGCGTTGGTCACTACCGACAGGCTGATTGAGGAATCTCCCGCCACGGCGGAGGGAGCGGTGCGGGCGGTCGTGGAGGCGCAACGGGCGCTGTGGGACGATCCGTCTCGGGCTGCCGAGGTCGGCCAACGGCTGTTCCCACCCGATGAGGCTGCATTGATCGAGGAACTGGTCCGGCGCGACGCTCCCTACTACACCGCCGGAATTTCGCGTAACTCTGTAGCCAACCTCAACGAGTTCTCCCGGAATATCGGCCTGCTCTCCGGCGACGTAGCCTATGAGCAGGTGGTGGCCAGCCGGTTCGCCCATCTTTGGTCTGAAGAGTAGGAGTGTTCGATGAAAGTGGATATCAGGGTGCCCGTGGGCCTGCCGGTCCAAGAGACCGCCGATTTCATCGCGGGATGTGAAGCCGCCGGATTTTCCGGGGTTGGAGTCCACGACCATCAGCACAGCGGGCGGGACGTTTTTCTCACCCTGGCCTTGGCCGCCGAGCGGACCACCCGGCTCACCCTGTACCCGGCGACCACCAACCCGGTCACCCGGCATTCGATGGTACTGGCCTCGCTGGCCCACTCGCTGGAGGAGATCGCACCGGAGCGGGTACGCCTGACCGTGGGCCCCGGCTACCTCGCCGTCAGCAATATTGGTCGGCCCCGGGCCACGGTGGAGGCCATGCGCCGGGCCGTCCTGACCATTCGCCGCTTACTGCGGGGCGAGCGAGTGGAATTCAACGGGGTGGAAACCCGCCTGCGTAACTTGAGCGACCGGCCGACTCCAGTATTCATGACCGCCGCCGGTCCACGGATGGTGGAGTTGGCCGGGGAAGTTGCCGACGGCGCCCTGTTGCTTGTCGGCCTTCATCCCAAAGCGGTCGACGCGGCCCGCCGCCGACTGGAAATCGGAGCGGTGCGGGCCGGACGCAGCCTCGACGGTTTCCGTACGATCTTCATCACCCCAACCACTGTGTCGGATGACGGCCCGGCCGCCCGTCGCTTTCCTCAACAGTGGTTCCGGCCCGACCAGCCGTATCTGAAATACCCCAGCGATTCCAACCTCTTATGGCTGCGAGAGGCGGGCATCGACCTAGCCGACGATTTCGTCCCCGAGAGCATCGGCGATGCTCAAGCGTCCGAAATATGCGATGCCTTCGGTCTATTCGGCACATCTGAGGAGTGCTTGGCCAGACTGAAGCGGGCCAGAGACGAATCGGGTATCAATCACGTCTTCATCTTTCCCACCCACACCCAGCAGGGTGGTTACGATATGCCGTGGGCCGAGGTGGACGCCTTCCGAGAGGTAATAATCCCGGGTCTGGGCGCCCTTTCATAACGGTGTCAATGGCGGCGGCAAAGTGGGCCACTGGGGCGGCGGAAAGGTGGCCCACCTGCATGGTGGTAGTTGGCTGGACAAGGAGAGTTGGACGCAGAATCAGAGGATGGGAAGCTGGGCAGCTTGAGTTCCTTCAGGTGGCGCTCCAGCAGCAGCGTTGGCCGGTCGCTCATGCCGCCCTCCCGGGCAGCAGAGTCATGTAGTCCCCGGCGGAGGTGGTGGCGGCCCGCACTTCGGGCAGGTGCGGATACAGCTCCAGGTCGAGCTGACTTCCCACGAATACGTCAGCTTTTCATGTCGTTTGCTTCCCAAAGGCCTTCATGTTTCCTTAAAGATTTGTTGATATTTTGTCGCTACTGTTAAAGTATGACCTGCCTCCGTTGTGCGGTTTCCAAGATGCGCGCCGTTACAGGTTTCGGCGCCGCCTACCGAATGAGGGGCTGTATGAAGCATCCTGGCAAGTATGGGAGCATTACATCCACATCAATGTTACAGACATCTCAGGAAGTGGCATCGCATGAGATGTGTCTTTTGTCCGTTGATGATTGTCCAGCGTAGTGGGGGATGACCAATGAGTGATGCTGATATAGATGCGATACTCCGCAGCGGTGGCTCGCGTCGGCGTTGGCTGCTATTGCCCGCAGTCGCGATTGTGGTTGTCGTCGCAGTGGTAGTCGCATTCTGGCTGACCAGTTCGGAAAGTTCCGATGTTGTTACCGAGCCGCAACGGGCCGAAGCTTTTATGGACCGGTTGAGCACCGAGGTGGTGCTCTCCGGCTCTGCGTCGTCGGAACGCAGCGCTACCCTCAGTTTCGAAGTCGCCGGTTTGGTGGCTTCAGTCGCGGTCTCGCAGGGCGATAATGTGCGGGAGGGGGATGCGCTGGCCACGCTTGATGACACCGATGCGCAACGCCGGATCGAGACAGCCGAAGTTCAGTTGCGCCAGGCACAGTTGCGCCTAGACAGTCTGCTGACCGATCCCGAACCGTCCGCCGTCGCCTCGGCCAACCAGGCGATCGCGTCGGCGAAGTCTCAAATCGTCGGTGCGGAGCAGGCTCTGGCTCTGCTGTCGGACCCCCCCAGCGCCGCCGATTTGGCCAGTGCGGAGCAGGCAGTGGCAAGCGCCCTTGGGCAGATCTCAAGTACGGAGCAGGCCTTGGCCCTGCTTTCGGAGCCCCCCAGCGCCGCCGATTTGGCCAGCGCGGAGCAGGCGGTGGCGACCGCCCTCGGACAGATTTCGAGTGCGGAGCAGGCTCTGGCCCTGCTTTCGGAGCCGCCAAGCACCGGAGATCTGGCCAATGCCGAGCAGGCCGTCGCGAATGCTCTCGGACAGATTTCGAGCGCGGAGCAGGCCTTGGCCCTACTTTCGGAGCCTCCGAGTGCCGGAGATCTGGCCGATACCGGGCAAGCCGTCGCAAATGCTCTCGGACAACTTTCGAGTGCGGAGCAGGACCTGGCCGAGCTCATCGCTGGTCCTAGCGAAGCAGGGATTGCAGAATCGCGTTCCGCCGTGACGCAAGCCCAGATACAACTCACTGCTGCCACGACCCTTGCGGAAGAACTGATGGAGGCTCTCACCGAGGCTTTCGACGGCTACTGCGACAGGTACAGTGGCCTCATCGCCAGCGACGCGGTGATCTCGGAGACCTGTACCGCCGCGCTGCCTCTGACCGATGCTCAAGTCGAGACACTACGGGATTCGTTTGAAGACAGGTCGAGCACCTACGAAACCTTTGGGAACTCCCTGATTGACGCAAACGTCGCATTTGTGGCTTCTGACGCGGATAGGGAATCGGCGATTTCAGGCCTCTCATTGGCGGAAGAAAGTCTCACCAACCTGTTGCAGTCGATCACCGAGGATGACCTCTACCAAGCGGGGCAGGCGGTGGAGGCGGCCAGGGCCAGCCACACCGCTGCCGTGGCCAAGCTTGAAGACTTGCGGACAGTCTCCGGAGAAGAGGATGTATACCAAGCGGAGCAGGCGGTGGAGGCGGCCAGGGCCAGCCACACCGCTGCCGTAGCGAGGCTTGAAGACTTGCGGACGGTCTCCGGAGAGGAGGATGTATACCAGGCGGAGCAGGCGGTGGAGGCGGCCAAGGCCAGCCACACCGCTGCCGTAGCGAGGCTTGAAGACCTTCAGACGGTCTCCGGAGAGGAGGATGTATACCAAGCGGAGCAGGCGGTGGAGGCGGCCAAGGCCAGCCACACGGCAGCGGTGGCCAGGCTTGAGGACCTGCGTGCTGCAGTTGACGAAGGGGACATCGAGCAGGCACGTGCCTCGCTTGAGAGTGCCCAAGCGAGCTTGGCTAGCGCCGAGGCCCACTACAACGAGTTGGTGTCGGGGCCTTCCGAGAACGCCATCGCGCAGCAGGAGCAGGAAGTGCGTCTGGCCGAGCTTTCAGTGGAGGAGGCTCGCGGGGCCATGGCCGAACTGACGGTGTTCGCTCCCTTCGACGGTGTCGTCGAGGCCTTGAGTGTTCAGCCGGGCGATCGTATCTCCGCGGGCTCCGCCGCGTTCACTCTGAACACGTCCAACCGGATGCTGATCGCTTTGACCGTTACGGAAGAAGACCTGCTGGATCTCGAAATAGGGCAGGCCGGACTGGCTTCCTTTGATGCCATCGACGGAATCGAATATCCGGTGCAGGTCGTCTCCATCAGCCGTGTACCAAACTCCGAGCAGGGTGTCGTGACATACGACGTGGAAGCCCGTATCCTCGCTGGGTCAGAGCTCGCGGAGGTGGCGAGGGATAGCACCGGGAGCGGCATCGGCGCGGGTGGTGGATTTGGACGTGGCCCGGCCTCAGGCCTGCTGGCAGGGTTCGAACTACCGGAGGGGGTTACGCTCCGGCAGGTGGCCCAGGCGCTGGTCAGCGGGGATCCGCTGCCTGAGGGTGTGGTCATCCCTGAGGAGTTGAAGGCTCTAATTTCAGAACGTGGAGCGGAGGCATTACAGAGATTTGCCAGTACTGGGCGAGGGCCGGGCACCGAACAGGCCCCCGCCGGGCAGCCGGGCGCTTCAGTTTCGCGCCCCCTGCCGGCCCCGGGCATGAGCGGGAGTGTCACCATCCTGACCGAAGTCCGCGAGCAGTCGGTGATGGTTCCGGTTTCGGCTGTACGCCAGCTCGATGGCGCCTGGTTCGTCAATGTCCCGGCTCCGTCCCAAAGCGAAGCGCAGGACGGATTCGAACGGATCTTCGTCGAGGTGGGGGAATCCGATGGGACCAATGTGGAGATTGTGAGCGGCATCGACGCCGGTACGGTAGTGCTGATCGGAGCCGACAATTCGGGCATCGCTTTCACCGCCACTCAGCAGCAACCGCGGGCAATTCCTGGGCAGGGTGGCTTTGGGCCTGGAGGCGGCAGAGGTGGCCAGTGATTCTCCTCCAAAACGTATCCCGTTCCTATTCCATTGGTGAGACGACGGTGAATGCCTTGGCCGGTGTCGATCTCGAGATTGGTCAGCGGGAATTTGTCGCAGTCATGGGGCAATCAGGCTCTGGCAAGACGACTATGATGAACATCATCGGCCTGCTTGACCGTCCCACTGGAGGCCGGTACTTCTTCGCGGACCGCGATGTCTCTCAACTTTCAGAAAATTCCCGCGCCCGGCTGCGAGGCCGCGCCCTCGGTTTTGTGTTCCAGTCTTACAACCTGTTGCCGCGCCTCACGGCCCTTGAGCAGGTGGAACTTCCGCTCATCTATCAGGGCGCTCGAAACCGGCGGCGGCGCGCCGCCGAGGCGCTGGAACGAGTCGGCCTCCTGGACCGCATCTTTCATCAGCCAACTGAGCTCTCCGGCGGAGAGCAGCAGCGGGTCACGATCGCGCGGTCGCTGGTTTCCAACCCTTTGGTGCTGCTCGCCGACGAACCCACAGGAGCACTGGACACGGTGACCGGGCACGAGTTGATGACCCTATTGAAGGAACTGGTAGAACAGGGAGGCATGACTATCGTCCTAGTGACGCACGAGCAGGAAGTCGCGGACTATGCACAGCGCATCATCCGTATGCGCGACGGCCGAATAATTGAAGACAGTGGCGGGGTGTCCGCTGGCATCGATGCGCACCAGGCGCCGGTCGGTGGACTCCAGGAGCCGAAGCGGTGAGCCTGCTTGACGCTTTCAAAATCTCACTGCGAGCGATATTTGCCAACAGGCTCCGGAGCGCTCTGACTTCGCTCGGCCTCATCATTGGCGTCAGTTCAGTCATTTTGCTGATAGCAATCGGGCAGGGCACACAGAAGGGAGTAACCGACAGGATTCAGGGGCTCGGCATTGGTCTGATATTTATCGAGTCCAGCGCTGCTGCCACCACGTCGCAGGGCGGCGGAATCGCCGGACTCGCTTCTTCTACGCTGGTCCAGAGCGACGCCACTGCAATTGCCGCAAACGGGATTCCCGGCGTCACTGCAGTCGCGGCGCGTGTGGCCATCGACGCGCAGGCCGTCGCGGGCGCAAACAATGTCGGGGCGGGGGTCGTCGGGACTTCGAGCGGGTACGCTGATGTACGGGACCTGGCGATCCGCTCTGGCGCGTTCATCACTCCGACGCACGACGAAGAACGGTCGCTGGTCGCCGTGCTCGGTGCCCGTGTTGCGGATATGCTCTACCCTGGTCTGGACCCTGTTGGGCAGGAGGTGCGCCTTTCGTTTGCCGGAGGACGACTCATACTGGCTTTTGTCGTAGTCGGCGTATTGGAGGAACAAGGGGGCGCCAGCGAGGCCAACGACCAGGTGTTCGTGCCGCTGAGCGCCGCAGGAGGGCGGCTACGATTCCTGTATACGCCTAGCGGCGACCTGCGCGTTACACAGATCGACGTCCAGACTGCGAGCGGCACCGACGGGGAGCGCGTCAAGGAGGAAATCGGCGAGTTGCTGCTCTTTTTGCATGATATCGCCGAGCCTGACTTTGTAATCCAAAGTCAAGACGACCTGATCAGCGCCGCCACCGAAGTCAGTAACACCCTCTCCATCCTGCTCGGCAGCATCGCTGGAATCTCGCTATTGGTCGGGGGAATCGGGGTGATGAACATCATGCTGGTCTCCGTAACGGAAAGGACTCGCGAGATCGGCATCCGCCGTGCGGTGGGCGCAACTACTCGCGACATTGTGATGCAGTTCGTGGCGGAAGCGTTGATGCTAAGCATCTTCGGCGGCATCGTCGGCATCGCTGCCGGCGTTGGGGCCTCCCTAGCCATCAATGGGCGGGAATTGGGCGGCCAAGAGATGGTGACATTGATACAGCCGTGGAGCATTGCCGCGGCTTTTCTCGTCGCAGCGGGTGTTGGCTTTGCCAGCGGGAGCTACCCCGCTTATCGCGCCACCACAATTGATCCAGTCGCCGCTCTCCGCAACGAGTAATGCCTGCTGGCCGAGACCACCCTCAGGAGCAACGAGATTCGAGTCGCAACTCGGCTGGGTGCCAAGGGGGGCGGGTCCCAGAAAGGACACCGTTCGCACCCTGGACGGGCAGACAGCGTAGGGGGAATTCCATCGCGGACGTTGCACGCGAATGCTGTGCCATCGGCTATAAACACAATTTTCTGGTCAAAACAGACGCATTGGACGCCCAGTCGCTGGGCTCAGTTGGTGGAGGCGGTTCGTACCCCGGTGCGCCCGTTCCAGGTCTGCCGCGCCCTGAAACACTCCAGAAAAGACATTGCCTATACCAATGAGACTCTGGGTCTGTATAGGGGCTATGACATTTCGCCCGGCAGAGACTGGGGCAGCGCCTAAACCAGAGATTCCTGCAGCGCGAGCGCGGCCAGCCATTGCAGGACCGCCGCCGAGGCTTCGGTGGTGCGGTTCACTAGGGAATGCTCCCCTTCATCCACCATTATTGCGCTGGCGCTGGGGCTGTTCACGGCGGCCCGAACCAAGTCCTGGGCCATCCCCTTCAGCCTGGTGTGGGTCTCCCGGGAGCCGTTGAGCGCGAGGATGGGTACCCGTATCCGGTCGGCCAGGTTGATCAGGTTGTACTTCTCGAAGGGGCCGTGCTTGTCGAGGTAGGAGGCCGCGCTGAAGAACTGAGGGATGGGGAAATTGACTCTAAAAACTCCGTCGGGATCCCCTTCGTCTACCAGTTTCTGCGCCGTCTCCAGGTTGGCCCGGAATTCGTCGGCGTCCGCGGACCCCAGGTAGTGCGAGTAGGACAGCCGCACGGGAGAGACGGGCAAAATGGCGGCGATCCGCGGGTCGTCCTGCGTAGCGGAGTAATAGGTTACGCGCACGGCTCCCATGCTGTGGCCCAGTAGACCGACCGTGCGATACCCGCGCTGCTGCAGGTGGTCTATACCGGCCCGCAGGTCGCTCATGGTGTTTTCCAGGATCTCGAAGGCATTGCCCTTGTAGTCTTGGTCCGGCGGATTGTACCAGATGGTGTCGTGGGCATTGGTGTTCAGGGTCAAGCAGGCTACGCCCTGGGCGCTTAGGTCTTCGGCCATGGACTTGGTGGCGGGGTCGCAAAAATTGCCCCGTGATCCGTGAATCAGAAGCATCGCATCCACTGGGCCGGCATCTTGGGCGCCGGCAGTGGGAGCGTAAAACGCGCCGTCCAGCAACAGGCCCTCCTGGTTCACCACGCTTATGAGATCGACCAGCATCTGCCACCTCCCTCCTCGATGCCCGCGGGCAATCGGGAATGGCCCAATTCTAGGCGTCGCCATAGTATGCCGCAAGGAGAAAAGTGGAAAGCTTCCCCTTCACTACTGCCGAGATAGGGGGAGTCCTGGGAGAAAACGCCCGGCGGCTTATAGGCCTGTAGCACAAGGGGAACGGCAGGCATACCCGCCGCTGTTGGGGTTATTACTTCTCCCAAAGTCCCGTGGGTTCCCCAACCCTTCTACCCCACCACTCCGGGCCTTCGCTGATGTAAGCCCACTCTGGGTTCCGCTCAGCGTCTCGCAAGGCCGCCATCACCGCGCTGAACGTGGAAGCGTCAGCTTCGGCAAACTCGAAGTACCCCACGAAGTCATAGCTTTCTTCCTTGCCGTAGCCTTCGGGAGCGTGCACCAATCGTCGAGTTATGCAAGCGATGCCCGCGTCCGCCGCCAGCGCGTGGCCTTCTACTACCATTTTTTCCTTCGCGTCGTACCGGGGCAGAAAGAAGCTTTCCCGGTGCATCCAATCCATGCCCCACCATTCGGCATTCTTGTTCATCGGCGTCACCACACCCAGGGGATGAACGCTTCCAGGGCCGGGCTGTTGGGCCTGATTATAAGCGTATTGGGTCATGGCGTGGCTGGTATAGCTGCGAGGCCTTTGTACGCCGGACAGCGTCTCTATGCTACCACCAACAGGGTTCAGCAACGCCCGCAGGTCTTCCTCGTATTTCAGAAGCGGCTCGGAAGCCTCCGCCTCCAGCCGGATTAAGCCATCGGCATCCATCACTGCCGGGTGGGACAGGTCCTGCTCCCGGCTCATGGCCGGCTCCGCCCTCAGAATTTGGAACCGCCCTCGCCGGAACGCCTCCGCCGATGGTGGCCCGTCAACGTAGTGTATATTCTCCATGCCATCTCCGAGGCGTCCTATAGCCTCGGCAAGACCGGCGACCGCGGCGACCGCCGGGAGTTTGATGAACAGGAACCGCTGGTGTCCCGTTACGGTGGTGGTAAGGTTAAGGTCGGCGGACTGCATGGGTAAACCTCCTCATAGACGAAACACAAACTCGCGGGTGTTCAACCCACAAACGATTTTATACTCATGCCATTCCTTGTACAGCATCAACTTACCATTATTCCTTTGATTTGACGACATACCCTAGCGGGCAGTTTCAAAATTAGACAAGCAACCTACGCTAAATCGGCAGAAGCGGGTATAGTCATAAAAGGATTCTGGGACACAGATCCTGCAGACGGAATAGGTGCACATTGTGACGAATCCATCGCCTGCACCGACGGCGCAGGTACCTACCCTCATATTGGCGATGGTCAGCCGTTATGGATCGAAGACCCTCCGCACTGGGCTGGGGAAAATGCGAAAATCTGGACTACTGATTTTGCTGAAGCATGGGATAAGCCAGCAGACTTCCAATACCTGCCTTCAGTTCTGATGCACGAGTTCGGACACACCATTGGATTAGGAGACAGCGCGAAGGACGGGACGATAGCCAAGGGCGCAACACGGGAACTTGAGCCTTGCGACTCCGACCCCAACACCCCTTGCGGCCTTACGGATGACGATAAAAACGGAGCAAAGGCCATATACAAACCCAGTGAAATATATCCCCCGGCATCCCTTCCGTAAGGATATGCAAATGAGTTGTGCTCGAGCAACTAAACAGAATCTCTTGGGGTTGCTGTCGTTCTGTGCGCTGATGGCGGTTGCCTTGGCCTGCGGCGTGGATGCTCCTAGTTCAACCTATTCTGGATTAGAGGAAGAACAAACCCTCGCTCCGCAAAAGGAAGAACAAACCCTCGCCCCGCAAGCGGAAGAACAAACTCTCGCCCCGCAAGGGACAACACAGCTATCCGCTCCAACCCCTACCCCCGAAGTCTGGATCCTGCCGAACCCGACATGGAGAGTCCCACCGTCTCTGGAAGAACAAATCTATAAGGCTGACGCGGTAGTCCGGGCGTCGCTCCTATCAGCATCAGCAAGCACCGAAACAGTTCCCGCCGGCGAGGGGGTTACCCCCACCTACCGTGCAATACATGAACTGAAGTTCACCGCCCACGAATACCTCAAAGGCACCGGACCGTTGCAGATTGCCGTGATAGTGCGGGGACAACATAGTTACACGACCAAAAAGACCGCGCACACACAGGCAGAGCAGTTGCTGTCAGAGCGCAACACAACCTGGGACGACCAGGAGGCGGTGATATTTCTAAAAACGCTCATCCCAGCCTACACGCCAGACACCGGGACTTCCGGACCAGCAGGGTCAACTTACGGCTTCGTGCTGTCAGATTTCAACCCTAACGCCGAGTGGAATTACACCGTGGATACTACGAGCCGGGCCTGGTTGCCGGTCCAAGACACAGGAACAGGAAACGGCATAGCTCAAGGGGTTGGCGAAGGCAGTGTGACGCTAATCACCGACGGCTCGCAATCGCCGCCCCAAGTGACATCACTGGCCGACCTGCGCGCCGCCATCGCGGAGCTGAACACAAAAATGGAGGCTGGGGCAGGGGATGAGGAATACGATGCTTGCATCCGTCACATGATCTTACGCGAGCGTTACCGCCGCGCAGACCCATGGTTCCCCTACGAATACGCCAAAACACTGGCGTCAGGCTCAAGCGCCGGAACCGAGATACTCAGAGACGATTCATACAACGGGCCAAAATACCACCACTTTTATGTCACCGGACCGGACATGGTCCTGTTCCAAGCATCGGTTAAAGATCCTGACTCCGATCCAACCAACGGCTATGTCAACGACCTCATAATTGCACGTCCGCTACCGGCTGGAGAGTACAAGGTACACCACAATACACAACTCTATGACTATATGCCATGCAATTTCGTGCCCGACGACTCCTACGATATATGGGTAGTTGCAATAACCGCGCCCTCAGGCACGCTGCACGAGGTGCTCTTCGACCCCGGCGCATCCGGCGGCGCGGTGGGTTTCACCGGCGCGGCGGGGCTGCTGGAGCCTGCCGGGTTCACGGTGGGCGGCAGCGCGACGACGATCCAGGAACTGACGTGGCAGAACGGCACGGTTTCGCTGACGTTGAGTCCGCAGAATACGCTGACCGGCTATGTGCTGGACTTCTTCGCAGTGGACGGCACGGTTTCGCTGAGTCTGGACGCGGCGACGGCGACGGCCGCCAGCGGCAAGCTGACCTGGCCGGTGGCCTCCCAGCCGTGGCAGGACGGCGACCACCTGATGCTGCGCATCCGCGAGACGGGTTCTGCGCCGATTCTCCCGCCGACGCCGGAGCCTACAGCTACGCCGACCCCGGCGCGCTCCCTACCTCCGCGCCCACGGCTACGCCCGGGCGGGCGGTGATTCAGTTCAATCGCAGCGCCTACAGCTATGATTTACCGGAGAACCAGGGCAAAGGCTGGCAAATTCCGAAGGACGATAAAATCATGGCCACAGACCCGTCGGGCGGCGGCGTTTCGTAGCCGAGTTCGTGGATGCGTTGGACCGTGAGGGGTGGGCGGAGACCGGCGTGGGCCACCTCGGAGCCCCAGCGTATCATCCCAGAGCGCTGC
Organism: Dehalococcoidia bacterium; assembly: GCA_965249065.1. Classification (GTDB taxonomy): domain Bacteria; phylum Chloroflexota; class Dehalococcoidia; order Lucifugimonadales; family UBA3495; genus VXOI01. Next base: position 1,449,358 of record CBDFLG010000002.1, read on the forward strand.
TCTGCGTAGGGATTTTGCCCGCCTGCGAGGCTGGCGAGGACTCAAGCAGCTCTCACTCCACGCGCCAGTTCAGCCAAGTTGTTATGGCCTGCCACTGGGAGCGAATGGTCCGAGGCCTAAGCCCGTGGTCCTTCATGGAGCCAAGATGATCGAGGACGTGGAGAGAAGTCAGCTCTTGCAGGGTCTCACAGGCCGGATCAAGGTCTTCGAGGAACAGTCGAACCTCTTTGGCATAGAACTTGACCGTAGCTTCCGTGCTTCCTTGTATGCGGTGGTACCGGAGGTGGTTTTCGAGTATATCGCGTAACCGCGGGTCATGTCCAAAGCTGGCTCAGTTTTGAGACCCGGAGTAACCGCTAGGTCATCCATAGTTTGCCGACTCTGGACGCCCATTTTGTATCTGTGGCTCCCCGAGTAGGATTCGAACCTACGACCTAGCGGTTAACAGCCGCCCGCTCTACCGCTGAGCTATCGGGGAACGTTTCGGCAGCCGTTCGGGACGGCCGCTGTTGCAGGCTCTTATTATATCACCTGCCGAATGGTTGCTCAACTGCCCGCAGCAAATTGGGTGTGACTAAAAAGTGGTTGGGATCAATTCCAAAAGGCTTGCCAACAGCCGTTGGCCCGCAATGATCTCAAGGCCAGCATGGGGTTCACCGTCTGCTCCTTCCACCATGCTCCCGGCAACTTCAACCGGGCTTGAATCAGGTGGCGATGGCCCCCTTCCACCGCGCCGCTTCCGAAGGCTTTTCCGCGCCAAAGCTGGTCAAGGCCCGTTGCAAGGCCATCGTTCGCTTCATCACCCCTCCCTGCTGACTGCTTCTACCTGTCAGGAGGTTGCCATCCCTTGCTTCTCCTGTAAACCCCCTTTTCCAACTGCTTTCATTCATACCCATGCGGGCTAAAGCCGGAGAAGGATTGACCAGATTCGCATTACCACCGGATAGGCTTTAGCAGGCTTCTCTCGCCTTGTCGCAAGTCCCCGAATCAGCTACAAGCGGCTGATAGACCGCTTCACCAGGCGGCATAGATTCATCATTAGGCCGACAAAAAGCCCTTGCGCCGACGTTCCTCTTCCTCTCCAGCGATTGCAGCGGCTGGGGCATGGCGGTGATTTCGTTGGATTCCTCTTACGTCTTCACCAAACCCAGGACCAATGGGTTGTCTGAGGCCCAAGCGTTGACCAGGCGGATAGCCTTTCTCTCCGACTTTGCAATCGTCCTGTTTCCGGCCTGCGCGGTTTGCAAAAGGCCGTTGTTTCATCCATAATCCAGTAACTTTTAGTCTTGGGACTTGTCGCGCTTCAGGGGCACGATGCGCCGAGGTCGCCAACATTTTCATAGCGCCGCCTGAGCGGATGGAAGGAGGTCTCTTGGCAGCTCTGCTTGAAGTCAAGGACTTGCAAACGCATTTTTTCACCATGGACGGCGTGGTTAAGGCCGTGGATGGTGTTTCCTATGACTTGGAGGAAGGGGAAACACTGGGGCTGGTCGGCGAGAGCGGATGCGGCAAGAGCGTAAGCGCGCTGTCGCTAATGCGGCTCATCCCGGACCCTCCAGGCAAGATCATCAACGGCGAGGTGTACCTCGAAGGTGAAGACATCCTGAAAATAGGCATGGACGATATGCGCCGCGTCCGCGGCGCAAAAATGTCCATGGTCTTTCAGGAGCCGATGACCTCCCTCAACCCGGTGCTTACCGTTGAGCGGCAACTGACCGAGACTCTTCAGTTGCACGAGGGAATGTCCAAGTCGGAGTCCCGCCGCGAGGGAATCAACCTGCTTTCCCGCGTCGGCATCCCCGACCCGGAGCAGCGCATCAAGCAATACCCGCACCAGTTCAGCGGCGGAATGAGGCAGCGCGTGATGATTGCCATGGCGCTTAGCTGCAACCCCCGTCTGATTATCGCCGACGAGCCAACCACAGCGCTGGACGTGACCATTCAAGCCCAAATTCTGGAGCTGATGAAGTCGCTGACCACAGAGTTCGGCGTGGCGCTGATTGTTATCACCCATAATCTGGGGGTAGTGGCCCGTTACGCGGACAGGGTCAACATCATGTACGCTGGCCGCATCATCGAAAGGGGCAGCGCGCGGGAGATTTACTCCAATCCGAGGCACCCCTACACCGTTGGTCTGCTGCGTTCCGTGCCTCGTCTCGACCTGCCCCGGAGGGCCAAGCTGGATCCCATTGAGGGGCAACCGCCCGACTTGGTGCGTCTGCCGGAGGGCTGCGCCTTCCGCGCCCGATGCCGCTGGGCGATAGACAAGTGCGCCACCGACAGGCCGGTTCTGGATGAGACCAGCCCCAACCACTGGTCTGCCTGCTGGCGTTCCGAGGACCTGGGCCCAACCGCCATAGACTTGCTGGGGGCGTCGGCACTGGCTGAACCCGAAAACCCCACCGGAGAGTAGCCAATATGACGACTATGCCGGACATTGCGCCGCAAGCAGCAGCACCCGAGCAGAATTCGGATATTCTGCTGGAAATCAACAACCTCAAAATGTACTTCCCGGTCACCTCCGGGATGCTCTTTCAAAGGACGGTGGCCCAGGTCAAAGCAGTCGACGACGTCAGCTTTGTCGTGCGGCGCGGCGAAACCCTGGGGCTGGTGGGAGAAAGCGGCTGCGGCAAGACCACCACTGGCCGCTGCATTCTTCAGCTATACAAGCCCACCGATGGCCAGGTTATCTTTGAAGGGCAAGACCTCACCAGGCTGGGCACGAAGCAAATGCGGGCCATGCGCCGCGAGATGCAGGTAATCTTCCAGGACCCTTACAGCTCGCTCAATCCTCGCATGACCGCCGGCAACATCATCGGGGAGCCGTTAATCGTTCACGGGCTGGTTCACGGCAAGGCCGAATACCGGGAGCGGGTGGCCGACCTGCTGCAAAACGTGGGGCTGAACCCCTACATGGCCGACCGTTTTCCTCATGAGTTCAGCGGCGGTCAGCGCCAGCGCATCGGCGTTGCGCGCGCCCTGTCGGTCAGCCCAAAATTCATCGTCGCCGACGAGCCAGTCTCAGCGCTGGACGTTTCGATTCAGGCTCAGATAATCAACCTGCTGGAAGAGCTGCAAGAGCAGTTCAACCTGACATATCTGTTCATCGCCCACGACCTTTCGGTGGTGCGCCACATCAGCGACCGCGTTGGCGTGATGTACCTAGGCCACTTGGTGGAACTCGCAGAGCGTAACGAGATTTACCGTAACCCAGCGCACCCTTACACTAGGGCGCTGCTTTCCGCCGTGCCTATACCTGACCCGGTGCTGGACGCTCAACGCGAGCGGGTGCTGCTGAGCGGCGAAGTGCCCAGTCCGCTGAATCCCCCCTCTGGCTGCGTGTTTCATCCCCGCTGTCCTATCGCCGACGATACTTGCAGCCAGGTGATCCCGGAGCTGCGTGAAGTTGGGCCGGAACACTGGGCTTCCTGCCTCAAAGCCGAGGGTTACGGGTCCTTTTAGACCATCGGCCCCCACCCCGGCGTCACCCGTCAGGGCCCGGGGCATGAAGGCAAATGGAAGAACCCCTGCTCATTGACGCAGGGGTTCTTCCATTTGCATCTGACCGCCAACCCATACTCGCTGTTTAGTCTGCTGTTTCCACCGCCATCCTTCGGGCTTCCTCTCGAATTTCGTCCATCAATGAGACCAGTTCCAGTATTTCCAGGCTGTCCACCATCCCTAGGAATTCCCGTGTTCCCCGGTCCACGACCGGGATAATGGTCATTGAGTTCGCCGCCATCCTCTCCAGCACGTCGTCTATTGGCTCGTCTGGCATTGCCTTGGGAGGGTTGCGGCGCATCAACTGGCGCAGGGGAGTGTCACCAAATGGACTCCTGCGCCAAAAGAACAGCCTGCGCCGGTAATTCAGCCTGGCCAGCGACACGGTGCCCACCGGAACGTTCTCGTCCACTATCAAATAGTCAACTTGATTCGGGACAGTCCAGTCGCCCAAGAAATCGGTCACCGAAATCTCCGGGCTCGGGTAGGCGCGTGTGCGGTCCATTACAGAGCCGACCATGACCCCCGCCAGCGCATGGCGAGCGAAAGACGGCATCACGGGCTGCGGCTGCGACGGGCCTTCCGGCACCTTGGCCTTGCTGACTGCTATTGCGATGACCGGAGGCATCAAAAGAATGTAGCCGAACATGATGATGACCAATAGCGAGAAAATATCATGCCCAATCACATGGGTCTCCAGCAAGACCAGGAGCAGCGCAATTTCGGCGACGCCCTTGCCCATCAGCCCCGTAGACAAGACTATCGGCGTGTCCAGACGCGCCATAAAGGTTCCGACCAAGGAAGCTATTACCTTACCCGCCATTGGGACAAACAACAGCGCGAGCACTGTAGCCAATGGCAACTCGATGAAGGAAAAGTCCAGATGCAGCCCTGCCGAGGCAAAGAAAAGTGGAACGAACAGACCTTCAGCCGTGCTCCTCATACCGGGCATGATGTCCTCGCGCATCCGGTGAGGCAGCCCAGACAACGCGGCGCCGAACAACAGGGCCCCTAGAGAGCCGTGCAGTCCGATGCTCTCGGCTCCCACGACCACCATGAAGAGACCGCCAATCAGCAGGCCGTATGAAAGCTCCGGGACATTCAGGAAGCGCTGCAACAATGCGATAACCCGGGGAAGGACCTTCGCCGACACGATCCAGGTAACTATCGTGAATCCTGCTATCTGGCCTAGCAGCCTGAGTACGCCGATTACGCTCAGGCCTTCGGATTCTTTGCCAATGGTGAGGCCCACCACCAGCAGAGCAAGCACCTCGGCGATAATCACTGCCGTAAATATCCGCAGGCCAATCAATTCCTTGAGCAGACCCTTGTCGGCCAGCACCTTCGCCACCAGACCGAGGCTGGAGAGAGACAAAATACCGGCGAGGGACAGCGCTTTGCTGAATTCCAGACCCAGAGCAAAGCTCAGGCCCGTCAAGTCGGACGTAACCACTAGGGATACCAATATGGAAACGACTACCGACACCGTAGCAGCCACGAAATACCGGCCCCGGAGGGTGGCCATGAATCCCGGAATGTCAATCTCGTCGAGTCCGATCAGGAAAAAGAAGATGAAAACGCCGATTTCCAGGAAGATTTTGATGTGCTCCGTAATCTCGACCAGCCCAGTGACCGGCCCAAGTAAAATTCCGGCCACTGTGAAGGCCACAATCGAGCTCATACCGAAGCGGCTTAGGACGCCTTCGCCGAGCTTGGCCACGACAACCAGCAGACCTATGAAGAGCAGCGCTTCACCAAGCAATACTGTAGAACTCCGTCGTGAAATGACTCCGGCCTATTTTAGACTATATTTCCGTAAATATATCTACCGATTTCCGCAGAATGCCAATCAGGCCTGCAATCTAGTAGTCCAACAGCATTGAAATGATGGCATAGGCTCCTCACGCTTTGCAGGTGACCAATGTTGCCGCAGCATAGCTGGGGAGCAAAGACAATTGTGGGAACTCATCATTTTTACGCTGATTTTTACGCTATTGGACTGCTAGTTTCAAACCGGGAGCGATGTGGGCAACCAGGGACCCGGCGACGGCATTCCCGTTTCATGTTTGATTCCGCAGGCATAACAGCCCATTGTCACGTCATTTTCACTATCCCACAATAAAAACAGCGCAATGAAAACCGCGGAACTTGGCGGCGCACTCAGGCAAGCAAAGAGGCGTCCGTTTACCTTGACACTGCCGACGAGCCGTACCTAGACTCGTATAGTCAAAGGCTTTGGCGGCCAAGTGCCTGCCGGGTATCGGACCGCCCTTTGGCGTGGCGAAAAATTTTCTAGCGTGGTTCAATTCGGAATTTCCTATGACAGCACAAAAATTCGCCTTCCGATGGGTATTTTCGTTACTACTCTTTTGCGCCCTGCTCATACCTGTTGCCTGCTCAGACGCAGGGGAGCCTCCTTTCGCAATCCAGGGCACCCTCGTCCCTCCGCCCACGCCAACCGCAACGGCCAGCCCGCAAATTCAGCCCACCCCATCTGCTCGACCCACATCTGTTGTACAGCCGACGCCGACGGCGCAGCCCGCTCCCTCCGCCACGCCCGCTCCGGCTGCCCGGTCCACGCCCGCCGCTACGGTTACGCCGACAGCGCCCGCAACCCCCGCCGTTCAGGCCACACCGCCGGCAACCCCTGCTCCGGCGGCGCAGGACTCGACCGTCGAACAGCTAAGAAAGAATGTCGCGAAGTTTGAGTATGCCGTAGGGAAGCATGGCGGGACTCTGACCTCCGCGACTGTTTCCGAACCGCTCACATTTAACCTGTCCATCGCCAATGACGCCTCTTCGTCAGAGGTCTTGGGCTACCTGTTTGAAGGCTTAACCGAAACATCGTGGCTGACCGATCAGGTGGAACCGTTGCTTGCGGAGTCATGGGAACGCTCTGACGACGGACTGACCTGGACCTTCCACCTGCGACCGGATGTCACTTGGCACGATGGGGAGCCCTTCACCGCCCACGACGTTGACTTTACCTTTAATCGCATCATCTACAACCAGGACATTCCGGCCAGCAGCCGGCCTTCGTTCCATTTCCGTTTCTTTGACGAAGCCAGCGGCAGGTGGCAAGAACTGCCGATGACCGTTACGGCGCTTGACGGCTACACTGTCGAGTGCGTCCTTCCTGTGCCATTCGCCACGTTCCTGCGCTCCATGGGAGCTTCGATATATCCCAAGCACATACTGGAGCGCCACGTGGACGACGGAACCTTCGTCACTACGTGGGACATCAGCACCGACCCGGCGGAAGTAGTCGGGACCGGCCCGTTCAGCATCCAGCGGTACGAGCCCGGCCAGCGGGTGGTCTTGCAACGCAATCCGAACTACTGGCTGAAGGATGACGCGGGCAACAGCCTGCCGTACCTGGATGAGGTCATCCACGTCATCGTCCCGGACTTGGAGACCGGGCTTGCCAAATTTCTGGCGGGTGAGTCAGATACGCACAGCGTTCTGGGCGAGGAATTCGCAGAGCTTGAGCCGCTTCAGCAGGAAGGGGACTTTACGATATTCAAACGAGGCCCCGCGTTCGGGACGACGTTCTTGGGGTTCAACATGAATCCCGGCAGCAGCCCGGAGAGCGGCGAGCGCTATGTTGCCCCGGAAAAGCTGGAGTGGTTCCGCAACAAACAGTTCCGGCAGGCAGTCGCGCACAGCATCGACAAGAGCGCCATTATCAACGGCGTTCAGCAAGGTCTCGGCTACCCGCAGTGGGCCGCCATAAGCCCGGCCGCAGGCGACTTCCACAACCCGAACGTCCGGCGGTACGAATACGACATAGAACAGGCCAACGAAATCCTGGACGGTATGGGCTGGACCGACACAGACGGGGACGGCATCCGTGAGGACGGCGAGGGCAACAGGATTGAGTTCACGCTGGTCACCAACGCAGGCAACAGCGTGCGCGAAAGGGTAGGAACGATCATCCACCGGGGGATGGGAGAGCTCGGCCTGGAGGTGGACTACCAGTTGATCGAGTTCGGCGACCTAGTTTCCCAACTGACCAGTTCATACGATTGGGAGGCCATGCTCATCGGCTTCACCGGCGGATCGGACCCACACAGCGGCATCACCTTCTGGCACAGCAACGAGGGCCTGCACCTCTGGAATCCCAATCAGTCGCAGCCAGAAACAGAATGGGAAGCGGAAATAGACGAGCTATACATTATGGGCAGCCAGGAGTTGGACCGCCAAAAGCGCGTCGGATACTACCATCGCGCCCAGGAAATCGCGGCCGAGAATGTGCCAGTCATCTACACGACCCTCTCCGAACGGCTGACCGCAGTCCGAAACGTGTTCGGCAATAGCACGGCTACGCTGTATGGCCTCTGGGACATCCGCTACCTGTACCGGACTGACCAATAGCAGGTGGGCAAATTCGACTGCCAGGCAGCGGGGCCAGGCCGGAAAGCAGGACTAAAAAAGATGCCAAAGACCATCTATCTGGCCAACCCCTACGGGTTTTCCTCCCAGCAGAAGGCGTTGCTGCTGCCGCCGATAGCGGCTGCCCTGGAGGGTCTGGGGCTGGAGGTTTGGGAGCCGTTCGCCCGTAACAATCAGGTGGATTTCTCGGAAGAGGGATGGGCTTACCGCGTCGGCCAGAAAGACTTCAGCGACGTCGTGGAGTCGGACGCCACCTTCGCCATAGTCAACGGTGTCCCCCCCGACGAAGGTGTTATGGTGGAACTGGGGATGGCAATTGCCTTGAAGAAGCCCACGTTCCTGTTTCGAGACGATTTCCGCCGGGCTACCGACAGCGAAAAGTATCCTCTGAACCTTATGCTGTTCACTGGTATGCCGGAAAAGGGCTGGGAGGACTATTACTACACATCAGTCGAGGAGATAGCCTCGCCGGGCAAGGCGCTGGCAAGATGGGCTAGACACGCCTGACAGAAAGTAGGGCCGGGGCTGGAACAGCATTTGGCGGCAGATAAGGCGTTCGGCTGCCAGCGATGCCCGGTCAGTCGGCTAAGGCCAGGTTTCCGACGGCCTTGACCCTTACCAGCGTGGCGTTGCTGGGCACATAGGTCAGCGGCACCTCGTCGATCTCGACCACCTGTACTGATGCGGGATCGGCGCCGGCGGAAACGGCTCTGCCGATGGCGGCGGCGGAGCAGTCGGCGATGGCCTGCTCCCGGCCAATGCTCTCCAAGGAATAGACCCGCTCGACTTGTCCTCCAACCTGGGCGATGGCCGCGCCGATTGCATTGGCCACTCCGGCGTGCTGGGGCCGAAGCAGACGCGCCGCGCCGCCCAAGGAATTCCCCAGCAGGACGCTGCCCCCGCCCACCAGGACCACCGGCACGTCTTCACTAGTGAGCTTCACCCGGTCGATGGCCGTTTCCACCCTGGCCTGTATTTCCGCCATTGTCAGGGCCACCAGCGCTGGTTCCAGCCGCTCCACCAGTCGTGGGTCGCCCACCTCGGCCCGTCCGTCGGCCACAGCAAGGTCTGTGGTTGTAAGAGTATTTCCTCCAAATACCAGCGCTTCGCCGGTCAGCCGGTAGCCGACGCTTTCTGGACCAATCCGGAGCGGCTCACGCTCCACGACTGTGCCTCCGCCCAGCGGGATGGACACCATGTCCGGCATCCGGAAGTTGGTGCGGACTCCGGCAAGCTGTACCGCTGCCGCCGCTTCTCTGGGGAAACCCTTGACCAGCGCCCCCACATCCGTGGAAGTGCCACCCATGTCGACCACGATGCCATCGGTCACGCCCGACAGATAGGCTGCCCCGCGCATACTGTTGGTGGGGCCCGAGGAGATGGTCAGGACGGGGAAGCGGGCGGCGAACTCCGCATCCATAAGGGTTCCGTCGTTCTGGCTCATATAGAGGGGCGCGAAAATGCCCAGCGAGTCCAAGGCTTGCTCTATTCCCTGTATTGTCAGGGCGGCCATATCTCCAAGGCAAGCATTCAGCGCCGCCGCGTTCTCGCGCTCCAACAGTCCCATACGCCCGTTTTCGTGGGATAGACAGACGCGAATAGCGGGCGCTTCCTCCCGGATGATTCCCGCCGCCTCGGCTTCGTGAGAGCTGTTCACTGGTGAGAACACGCCCGAAATCGCTACGGCCCGGACACCTTGGCGGAGCATATCCCGCACGGCTTCCCTGATCCCATCACGGTCCAGCGTTGAGATTTCCCTTCCGTCGAACTCGTGTCCGCCGCCTACCATGTAGGTATGGCCGCCGATGGCTTGCTTCAATAAGGCGGGCCAGTCCACCAGCGGCGGCAGGAGCTGGGTCGCCGGAAGCGCCAGCCGAACGACGGCCGTGGGCGACAGGTTGCGCTGCTCCAGCAGGGCGTTGGTGAAGTGGGTAGTTCCCACCATAACTGCGTCTATTTTCTTGCCCCGGGGCAAGTGCGTAAGCAGCTCGGTGAGAGCCGCGATGATGCCCAAGGTAACGTCGCCCGTTGTAGGCAGCTTGGCGGCGCCTATCAGATTCGCGCCGTCCATCAGGACCGCGTCGGTATTGGTGCCTCCCACGTCAACGCCAATAAACACGGCAACCGTTACACCGTCAGGGGAACGTATTCGGTCTCGTAGCCGAAAGCCTGCGGGCCTACAACCGCCAAGCCTTCGGGAGTAGTCCAGAGCTCCGGCGCAGGGAACCCCAAGATGGTGACCCGGAGACCGTACCGCATCAACTCCGTGGTAACCGGCTCGCCCAGGTCGGTGGCCACGGCGCAAATCAGGTCAGGCACGGTGCAGACGGTCTCGCCGTTCCGCCGCGCGATGAGGTTCTCGTTTTGGAACTCGATTACCATGCGCTCCCCGGCGAAGGAGTCCAACCCGTCGATTGTAAGCGTCCCCCGGGCGAATCCGGCCGTCGTGCGGCGGTCAAGGTCAACAACCTTGCCTCCGAATAGCACCTTGCCGGGACAGGTGTCCAGGATAGCGCCCAGTGGATCCAAGCCGTCGGTGCGAGCCTGCTTCACGGCGTCTCCCAAGTTGCGGGCCAGGGTCAAAGTGTTGGGTACGGCGGTGCGGCGTACCTGCCCGGCGGACATGGGGGCCACGGCGTAGCAGGCGACGCAACCCATCTGAACGGTTATCGCGCGGGCCAGGCGTTCCGCCCAGGCTGGATTGACGGTTTCCCGGACGATGACGGAATTGCCCTTTTCATCGGCAATGGCCATGGGGCAACAAGGCACTCCATAAACGAAAAAGGTCTTCATCTGGAACTCAGGGAAGGCCCGGCCCATGCCATCGGCGTCCACCACCGGCAGCCCGGCCATCGCCGCAGGGATGAGCGGCTCCACGGAGTTGCTGCCGCCGATTTCGTTGGATATTAGCGCTGTGGCTTTCTCTCCAGTGTAGTCCTCAATGGCGCGGAGGGCATGGTATGACTGGAGATCGCGTAACTTTTCGATGCCCACGGTGGGCGCTCCAATCCCGCCGACGCAAACTACCCGGGCGTCATCCGGCAGCTCTTCGGGAGAAAGGACTGTGACCGGCCCCCACTGCTGGATAGCCTGCCTGGCCCGCAGTTGCCCGATGTATGGGTTGCCGCCGCCGCCGGTACCCAATATTCCGGCGCCGATGGCTATCGAGTCGAGGACATTTTCCGTAGCTTGCCACAAATCAGTTTCAGCGCCGCCTACGGGTGGATTGCAGGGGCATAGCGGATGTCACGGTAGTCACGTTCACAGCGCACACGGGCCAGAGGTGGTGGGGAAGGGGAGACTCGAACTCCCACGCTTTGCAGCACATGATCCTAAGTCATGCTCGTCTACCTATTTCGACACTTCCCCAATGGCGCCAAGGGCGGAACTGTTGACCGGAGTGCAAAAACAGGCGGCCAGCCCCCCGTTTCCATTAAATCATACCACGGGATTGGCCGCCGCGAGAATTCTGTTATCGAGGCCGATGCCGCAAGGCTGCCATTTTGTGCCTACGGAACGGCCCCTCTTCTCCTCTGCTACCCCGACTGAAGCTCCCAAATCCAGCGGCCTATGGCTACCAGCAGGGCTAACAGCGCTATGACCAAGGCAATGATGGCAATCAGGAAGTTGCCAGGACTGCCGGCTGGGCCGATGGGCCCCTGAACGCCGGTTGCGCCGGCTGGCCCTGCTATGCCCTGACCGCCGGGTTGGCCTATATAGCCCTGCGGCCCGGTGTCTCCGCGCGAGCCTTCCAGGCCTTCCGGGCCTGCCGTGCCTGCCGGGCCAAGATTGCCTGGCAGGCCTTGGGGCCCGATTTCACCCCTCTGGCCCGGCGGGCCCGCCGGGCCAGTGTCGCCCCTCTCGCCGGGATCGCCGGTGGCGCCCGTCGCGCCCGTCGCGCCGGTGGCACCCCTCGGTCCCTGTCGGCCAACTGCTGCCGGAGTGGGCGTACTGCGAAATACTGTGGTACGGCGGGGGGTTGGTTGCGGCGTGGGCGTGGATGCCGCAGCCGATGAGGCATTAAGTTCCACTATGTTTGTTCCGTATGCTTCCCAAACACCCGTTTCGGCAGCCTTGAATCCATTCACAAAGAAATTAACTGTCTTGCCGCTGAAGTTTTGCCCCGGAGATTGTATTACAGTAATCCTGTAGAAACCCGCGGCTCCCACTGTATCTTCGGCAACTCGCCGCCCATCGATTTCGGCTACAACCGTAGCCCCAAGGGGCGCAAACCGTCCGTCTACATTCGCCGTGCCTCCAAAAGCATGTGGGGTGGTGGCCTGAGCCAACACAATGGCGGGCAGGGCCACCAGCAGTGCGGCGACTGCTATGAACAGCAGGATTTTGGTTCGTGTCAGCTTCATGGGCGCAACTCTCCACTTCTTAAATTGGCCGGCGTCGCCGCATCAAGGGGTCTGCACGGCAGAGTCAGATACGACTAAGGGCCGCAATTGGGTTTGTGGAAGAGTTAGCACTGCCGACGGCCACCCTCTGCCGGAGGCACACATTCTAGGCGGCCGCTGAACGCCGGGGCGCGTTCCTGCCTCCCACATCCCGCACTCTTGACATAGTAGTTTAATCAACAGAGCGGCATTGTTCCAGCAGGTCACGGGCCGATTCTGGTGAAATTGCCCGGAACCCGGCGGCAGCAACTTGCCTGTCCCTCACGATTTGGGGTTATCCTTCCTGTAAGGGATCGGGGGTTGGCCTGTAAGAGATCGGGGACTGGAACAGCGCAGGGCAGCGGAAGACTGCCCATTACCCGAACCCCAACCGAGCGGGAAGATACGAGCAGGGAGAACACGACATGAAACAACCCGGAGAAGGAGCGGCCTCGGCCACCCCGGAGGAGTACATCGCCGCGCTGCCGGAGGACCGGGCAGGCCAAATCCAGCAACTGAGGGACCTCATCTTACGTCGGCTGCCCCAAGGGTATGCCGAGGAGATGGGCTTCGGGATGATTACCTACGTCATCCCCCTGGAAACCTACCCAATCACCTACAACGGCCACCCGCTGATGTTTGCCGCCGTAGCCTCCCAGAAGCGGCATATATCCCTCCACCTGATGAACATTTACGGTGACGAAGAATCCCGGCGCTGGTTTGCCGAGGGCTTCGCCGCCAAGGGGAAGAAACTGGACATGGGCAAGGCCTGTGTGCGTTTCAAGACTCTGGACGACCTGCCCCTGGACCTCATCGGGGATGCCATCGCCCGCACGCCTGCCGCCGACTATATCGCCACATACGAGGCGTCGCGGGCGGAAATGGCGGAAAGACGCCAGGAGCGCAGAGGCCAGCGCGGGAAGTGAAGCCATCCAGCCGCATTCCAGGCGCCGTTGGCGTCAGCCGGTCTACGGGGCTGCCTAGCGGTGCCAGCCCATGCCCTCGTGGTAGCCGCGGACGTAGGCTATCTGACCGCCGTGGACAATGTTGTCCCAAACCAGGATTCCCAAGGCCTCGCTAACCGACATTGTCGAACCCGCCGGGCCCGGCGCAGGCACCTGCCGCTCCAAGTCGGCGGCGCTCAGGCCAGTGACGTAATTGCGGGCGGCCTCGTTCGCCGCGTGATAGTAGCCCATGAGGACTTCACGCGAAGGGGCGGGCCACTCGGCCACCTGCGCGGCGCTCCAGCCCATGCCGATTTCGTCGGCCTCCGCGTTCATTCCGAACTTGGCGTGCCAGCCGCCAGCAGTCCAGAGCTGTTCGGCACCCTGAAGGCGGCCGTGGATTAGCCGGTCGACCACTCTGGCCATGTGCCACACCAGCCAGTTCATGGGGTTTGACTGTTCATTGGGCATTCTGGAAAGCGTGGCGTCATCCACACCGGCGACGGCGCTGGAGACCATATCCCAGTTGCGTTGCAGCGCGAAAATGGTCGTATCTGTGGCGGCCATTGCGTCACTCCTGACTTTTTAGGTTAAGACTTCCCGTGCTCAGGATATATTGTGAGAGGGGTATTCGTTAATTTAGACCTGCCGACAAGTCTCCACAAGCCCCAACCGTCTACAAAAACAACGCCCTTCCGAAACAGAAGGGCGAAAGTTCGTGGCCTTTGGTGACCCGCCTCGGGGTCGAACCGAGAACCTACGGATTAAGAGTCCGTTGCTCTGCCAGTTGAGCTAGCGGGCCGACACATCCCAATCTAACAACTGGCACGGGAATCTGTCAAATGCTGGATGCTGGCAATTTTTACGCGCCACAATCCAGACGGTCGATTAGGTACTGCGGGAGTCCGGCAAGGCGCATTTTGTCTTGGGTCGCGGCGATGTCATACTCGACGCGATAATGCTCAATAGACTGGCTGTCGCCGTCGAAAACGGCGTAGCTGGCCCGGGAATCCCGGTCTCTGGGCTGGCCCACGCTGCCTGGGTTGATGATGAGGCGCTCCTCGCCCAACGCCACCCTCCGGCCCTCGGGGAATTCGAGGAAACCGGGCGCGCCACCGTTCTCCCGGCAGATAAAAGGCTGGTGGGAGTGGCCCACCAAGCAATAGCCGGTGTCCAGCAGTTCCAAGGTGGCGAGGGCCTGGTGAGGTTGGAGCAGGTACTCTACTACCGGATCGCGCAGGCTGCCATGAACCAGGGTAAAGGGCGGCTGCCGGCTCACCATTGGCAGCCCCGCCAAGAAGCGAACATCGTCGGCGTCCAGTTGCCCGGCGGTCCACCGGATGGCGGAGTAGGCAGCGCCGTTGAAATCGGAGGCGTCAATAACGCCCGCGGCTGCATAGTCATGGTTGCCGGCGACCGCCACCAAGTCGAACTCACGCAAGCGGCGGAGACACGCGGACGGCTCTGGGCCGTAACCGACCAGGTCTCCGAGGCACCAGACGCGGTCGAACCCGCCGCGCTCTCCGGCGTCGTCCACGACCGCGTTCAGGGCCTCCAGGTTGGAATGGACATCCGACACGATGAGAGTTCGCAATCCTTCCTCCGGCGCATCCGCCAACAGGCATTCAACGGCCGCGCCCTGCATATCGTGGGCATTGGGAGTATTATAGCAACCGTTGCCTTGACTCCCTTGACCCGAAACCTATCGCCATTACAGGAGGCGGCTACCCATGACCGCAGCCAAACCGCAAGTACACGTAATCGGCACCGGCGGCAGCATCGCCGGCATTGGCCCCGACCGGCTGGACTACATTCTTTACTCAGAAATCGGCGACCACCTCACCATCGAGCAGTCGCTGGAGCGAGTCCCTGAAATCCGCGATATTGCCTCCGTAACCTCGGAAGACCTGGTCAGTGTGGGCAGCACCGCCATCGGCCCGACGGAGTGGCTGGCTCTGACCGGCAGAATCAACGGGCTGCTGCGCGATAACAACAGCCTGTCAGGTGTGGCGGTTACTCACGGGACGGCTACCTTGGAAGAAACATCTTATTTTCTGCACCTTACGGTAAAGACAGACAAGCCTGTGGTGGTGACCGGCGCGATGCGGCCCCCGACGGCCATCAGCACTGACGCCGACCTGAATCTGCTGGACGCGGTGCGTATCGCCGCGACTCCCCACGCCGGAGGCATGGGTGTGCTGACCGTGCTGAACAACGAGATTCACTCCGCCCGCGACGTCTCCAAGTCCAACACCTTCCGGGTCGAGACCTTCCGGCCCAACGAGCTGGGATTCCTGGGCTACGCCGACTCCGACCATCAGGTGGTCTTCTACCGCGCGCCTCTCCGCAAGCACACCACCGCCACGCCCTTCAACGTTGAGGGGCGGGACAGTCTGCCGCGGGTGGAAATCGTCTACTCCTACGCCGGAGCCGACGGCGTGATTCTGGATGCGGTCCGGCAGATGCGTCCCGACGGCCTGGTGGTCGTGGGGTTTGGCGGCGGCACCTATCCACCGGCCTTCCTCGCTGCGGCAGGCCGGGCAGTGGACGACGGCATCCCGGTGGTACTGGCCTCCCGCTCCACGGCGGGCCGGGTGGTCAACACGCCGCGCAAGGAGCAGCAGGGCTTCATCGTGTCCGACAACCTGCTGCCGCAGAAGGCACGGTTGCTGCTGATGCTGGCCCTAACGGTCAGCAACGACCGCCAGTGGCTGCAACAGGCGTTCCTGGAATACTAGCAGCGTGTATAATTCGCGGATTCAGGTTGGCGGCAGACAGCCCAGGCAAGGATAGCGTCAAGTGGCACAAGCAGCAGCGGGCCGGGAATCCCCGGCGGAATATGGGCCGCGCCGGACCAAAGACCCCATCATGGCCACCACCGTTATCGGCGCTCACACCCTGGAGCATATGTACGGCCGTGGGTTCTTGGTGCTCATCCCGGCCATATACGTGGCCATGGGGCTGAGCCCGATTCAAGCGGGCCTCATAGACGGCGTGCGTCAGCTTGCGGGTGGGGCCACCAGTATGACCGGCGGCTTCTTCGTGGACATCTTCCAGCACCGGCGGGCGCAGGTGCTTACCCTCAGCCTGTTACTCATCGGCATAGGCTATTTGCTGGTCTCCATCGCTCCAACTTACGGTCTGATACTGGCGGCGCTGGCGATAGCGTCGGCGGGGACGGCGATGTGGCATCCGCCGGCCCTAGGGTTGCTGGCGCAACGGTTCCCAGCTCGGCGAGGCCTGTTCATTTCGATGCACCGTTCCACGGGCAACGTCGGGGACTGGATCGGGCCGCTGATTGTAGGGGTCTTGCTGGGAGGGGCAGCCGGAGGAGTGGAATGGTGGGGATCGGAATGGTGGCCGTGGGAGTGGGCTGTGAGCTGGCGCTGGATTGTAGGCGGCGGGGCGCCCGTTATGCTGGTCTTGTCGTCAGCCATCTTCCTGTTGTTGCGCAACGTGGATGGGCCTCCCCTGCCGGGCGTGGACTACAAGGAGAAAATCAAGACCCAACTGCGCGATATGGCCGGCTCCTTCCGCGGCACGGGAATGTGGAGCATCTTCACCGTGTCGGCCGTGCGCGGTATGGGCGACCGCTCACTTCTCTGGGTGATACCTTTTTATCTGAAAGATGATCTGGGCTACAGCAATATCTCGGTGGGGTTCCACGTGGCCCTGTTCGCCTTGCCGGGCATTGTCACCGGCCCACTGTTCGGCGCGCTCTCCGACCGCATTGGCCGCAAGCTCATTACGATGTTCATAATGGCTGCTACCGGGGTCATAACGCTGGCCATCGTGATGATGGGCGATAGCTGGGGCATGACGGCGATGGTGTTCCTGTTCGGGATGTTCATCTTCACCGTAAACTCGCTGACCCAGGCCGCCGCCATAGACGTGGCCGAAGGCAAGGGGCTGGAAGGCTCGTTCATCGGGCTGATGTGGGGCAGCAACGCTTTCTTCGGCGCGATGGCGTCCATCGCCGCGGGAGTGCTTGCCGATTACGCCGGCTGGTCTTCAGCCTTCTACCTAGCCGCCGGGCTGTACTTCCTCGGCTTCGCCATCTCCGCGCTGATGCCAAACGGCAAGGCGCGGGCCGCGTGATTGTGACTTTCCTAATTGACCAGTTAAGCTCGCTGCTCCGGATCCTAGACTGGCTGTTTGGAATAGCGGGACGCGCCGGGATACTGGCCGCGTCCGGCTTGGCGGTCTATGCTGTATTCCAACTGTTTTTCGGAGCGAAAGACCCGGCTGAGGCGCGCGCAGGTAAAGTGTTGGTGCTGATTAACGTGAATTATGGATAAAAAAGGGACACCAATGGTTGAGAAGAGGTATTCTTCTCAATGCTAATCCATTGAGAGGTGTCCCGGGATGAGTCTACTAAGGATACTCTGAATAAGTCCCTAAAACCCGTGATTTTAGATACGCCGGCACCCTGATTTCCCCACTTGTTCAGAGTATCCCTAAACCTATTTTGCGATGTCGATGATTTTTGGCAACGGTTCCAGCCCCACTGGGAACAAGACCTGCTCCAAAGTGGCTCCCGCCAAAGGCGGCGCCTGGGCCAACTGTCAGTCAGCGAAGCAATGACCATCATGATTCATTTCCATCAGAGCCACTATCGCCACTTCAAGGCCTACTACACCGAGTACGTGCAGGAGCATTTGCGCTCCGAGTTTCCCCGGTTGGTCAGCTATGAACGCTTCGTTGGACTGATGCCTGGGTTCTTGGTCCCCCTATGCGCCTACCTGATGAACTGTTACGGACGCTGCACCGGGATCAGCTTCATCGACTCAACTCCAATAGCCGTCTGCCACAACCAGCGCATTTCCAGCCACCGGGTCTTTGCGGGTATAGCCCAAAGGGGCAAGACCTCGGTGGGCTGGTTCTTCGGGTTCAAGCTGCACTTGGTGGTCAACGATCGGGGCGAGTTGTTGGCTTGCCGCATCACCCTGGGTAATGTTGATGACCGCAAGCCGGTCCCCCACTTGACCCGGAGCCTATTGGGCCGGTTGTTTGGCGACCGGGGCTATATCTCCCAAAAGCTGGTCTCCCAACTGTTCGAGCGGGGTATTCAGTTGATTACCAGGCTGAAGCGAAATATGAAACCCCGCCCCTTGCCCCCGGAAGACAGGGCCCTGCTTCGTAAGCGGGCCGTCATCGAATCGGTTAACGACCAACTGAAGAATATCTCTCAGATTGAGCATACCCGCCACCGCAGCCCAGCCAACTTCTTGGTCAACCTGGTCTCCGGGTTGATTGCCTATTGCCATCAGCCCAAGAAACCATCCTTGAGCAGAGAGAATATTCCCGCGCTCCCAACCGTCGCTTAACCATAACTCACGTTGATTAACGACAATTGGAAAGCGATGCTTCTGGTGGTGCTCCCCCTGCTTTACCTGCCATTGAGGACCTTCCTTAACAGCTTTACGGAAATAACAATAGCCGGGAATAGATTTCGGAGAGACAAATATCCACCCGATTAGTCATCTGACTATGAGGGCGACGCCAGGGGTTGATTGTGGAAAGAGACAGCTTGAAACCAAAGCAAGCCCTGATACTGGAATTTGAACCCCGCAGGAGGAACCCGCAAGTATTGTTCGAGGTCAGGTCAGACAGGAGGATTACGACCTACCTGGTTGATGATGCTGGCATGGAAGACTTCAAGGAAGGGGACTCTCCCGAGTACTATGCAGGGCGCGAGAACCGGCGCTTTCATCAAGCGAACCTGACTCTGCCGGACTACAGCCGTTATTATTTAATTATCCAAAACGAGTCGTCCGACGACCCTGCTAAAATCGAGTACGACCTCAAAGTCCGCTAGACTCCACCGCCGCCCGGTACTGTTCTGGTGTGTTTAGGTCGAGCAGTATCTCCGGGTTGTCCAGCGGTATGCGGTTGACCGCTTCGGGCCGGCGGCGGACTACCGACTTGATACCCTGAGATTCCTCGTTGATTTCCCGCAGTTCGTCCAGCAGGGCGGCGGACAGGGCGATGGGGTGGCCGCCCTTGCCCTGATATACCGGCACAGTGACGGCGTAGTTGAGAGATCGGTGGGTGTTCAGGATTAGGGCAACGTCGGCAGCCGTTCTGGGCTGGTCCACGTTGAGCAACAGGATATCCTCAACGGTCCCGGGGTCAAGGGCGGCCAGTCCTGCCTTGATTGAGGTGGTCTTGCCTTGCAGGTAATCGGGGTTCAGCGTCCAGCTAACGCCGTCTTTGCCTTCCAGCAGCGGGCGCAACTCGTCGGCCCGGTGCCCGAGCACTACCACGACCCCATCCGCGCCGCCTGCCAGCAGGCATGAGACCTGATGCTCAAGCAGGGTTGCGCCACGCCAAGGCAACAGGGCCTTGAGTTGCCCCATCCGGCTCGACTCGCCGGCGGCCAGCAGAATCGCCCACGCTCCCGGCATCGCGGCCCTGCTAGACCTCTATCGCGCGTTCCACGATGCTGGCGGCGCGGTCTAGGTACCAGTCTCCCATCTGCATCTGGCCCCCGTCGCCGCCGCGCCGCACCATGATGATCTCCGACATGATGCTGACGGCCAGTTCCTCGGGAGTGAGGGCGCCGATGTTCAAGCCAACCGGAGCGTAGACTTCCCGGATACGCTCCTTGGGAATGCCCTGCTCCATCAGGCGGCGGTAAATCATCAGCGTCTTGCGGCGGCTGCCCAGCAGTCCGATATAGCGGGCGCGTGTCTTCAGGGCCGACTCCAGGGCCATGTCATCGAAGCGATGCCCGCGAGTTGCGACAATCAGAAAGCTGTTGACGTTGATGCTCAGGTGGTCGGACCACTGGCCATAGGGCGTGACGATCGTCTGCTCGGCGTAGGGGAATCGCTCTTCGTTGGAGAACTCCGGGCGGTCGTCAACGACGTAAACACGATAGCCCAGCAGATGGGCCAAGTCGGCCGTCGCTTTGCCGACGTGTCCGCCACCGACCATAACCAGCGTGGGCGGTGTGGTGAATCCCTCAACGAAAATCTCGGTGCCGTCGTCAGTGGAGAGCGACTCCGAGTTGCCGATGTGCGCTATGCGCCGTGCCGTCTCCAGCGCTGGCTCGTCCAGCTCCGCAGCGCCCAGGGTGCCTGAGACCGTGCCGTCGGCCCGCAGCAGCAGCTTGGCCCCCAAGAGTTCCGGGCGGCTGGGGCTGTTGACCACCGTGGCCAGGCTAACAGGCTCACCGCCGTCATACGCATCAAGGATTTCATCTCCCAGCGGAAGAAAGTCGTCAATCCGGCGGAGCGGCTCCAAGTAGAAATACATGGTGCCGCCGCAGACCAGCCCGTCGCGGGCGGCGATGTCTTCGTTCAGGTAGTAGTCCTTGAACTCAGGGCCGCCGCCTTCACGCAGCATTTCCTTGGCGGCAAACCAGATGTCGCCCTCGACGCATCCGCCGCCCAGCGTACCCAGGCCGCTGCCATCGTCCTTGACCAGCAGCATGGCCCCTGCCTTCTGTGGCGTTGACCCCTTGGTTCGCACCACGGTAGCCAGCACACAGGGCCGGCCATCCCGCAAAGTTTCGACGGCTTCCCTTATGACTTCTTTCATGTCACTCCCGTCCCCGAAGGTTCCGGTGTGGTATATGTGCCTAGCTTATCAAATCAGCGGGCTGCCCCGCAAACCGGCAGCGCGATTTCGCTATCGCGGAAGGCGACAAAACCGTCAACCGGCGCAGCATGAGGCCGGTCGTGGCGGTGTAGACCCAAGCTGCCAGGCGTCAGGTCGTGGGGCAACAGACGCCAGGCAAGGACGGTACGCAACGCATACCGGACGGCCTCTTTGCCTGGCTGTTCCATGCGCCTTTCAGAAACTCTTTTATAGGTAAAGGACTGCCAATGCGCCCCCAGTTCAAGTATAATACTTATTGTATGGCAATTGTCGCAATTACCTCAGTCAGCGAGCGGAATGCCCGCCGTTACGTTGACGCAATGCAAGCCGCCGGCGCGGAAACGCGAGTGCTTCTTCCGGAATCACACGGCAGCCTGACCGCTGCCAAGTTGCTGAGCGGGGCAGGCGGATTGTTGCTGTCGGGGGGGCCCGATGTCCACCCGGCGCGTTACGGCCAAGAACCGGACCCCAAAGCCAACTTGCGCCTGTGCCCCGAATTGGACGACCTGGAATTTCGGGCGCTGGAATACGCGCTGTCTGTGGACCTACCGGTGCTGGCCATCTGCCGGGGTATGCAACTGCTCAACGTGGCCTTCGGCGGGAGGCTGATTCAGGATCTCCCCGGCCACCGGAGCGACGAAACCGGCGACCACAGCGAGCCTGCCACCCATCAGATTTACGTGGCGCCGGGCGCCAAGTCGGCGGCCATCATTGGGTCGGCCGGTTTCTTCAAAGTCAACAGCTACCACCACCAGGGCCTTATGGAGGCGCAGAGAGCGCCGCGCCTGATGAGCACGGCCTACAGTGTGGAGGACGGGTTGGTGGAAGGGCTGGAAAGCCCGGAACACAGTTGGGTCATTGGGCTACAGTGTCATCCGGAGCGGCAGGACGAGGTGCCGAGGCTCTTTGCCAATCTGTTTGCCGGACTGCACGACCGGGCCGACCGGTTCGCTGCGGCTCCTTCAACGTAACCTCCCGGTATCGTCCGGCCCTCTCATACACAAGCATCGGGCACGCCGCTCCTGCGAGCCGGCAGGCTAGTAGAGCGAAATCTTTGTAATGATGAGTTGCTGGGATTGCCCTAATTCCCCAGTGATGCTGGTCCGAAGCAAGGTGTGAGGATGTTGTGCCATCATTTCAAAGCTGTTGGTCTACTAGTCCTGCAACGGATTCCGGCAGACGGATACGAGCCGCGATTTGAGGAGTGTTGACCTATGGTAACTACTACCGCCCCGGTCCCACCCGGAGAGCAGCCGATTCGCATCGAAGACGAGATGCGCACCTCATATCTGACCTACGCCATGAGCGTCATCGTGGCGCGGGCGCTCCCCGATGTCCGGGACGGACTGAAACCAGTGCAGCGGCGAATCCTGTATGCCATGCACGACATGGGAATTCGGCCCGGCTCCCAGTTCCGCAAGAGCGCCCGTATCGCCGGTGAAGTGCTGGGCAAGTTCCATCCTCACGGCGAGGGCTCGGTCTATGACGCCCTGGTGCGGCTGGCGCAGGACTTTTCGCTGCGCTACCCGCTGATCGCCGGTCAGGGCAACTTCGGCAGCGTTGACGGCGACCCGCCGGCGGCCATGCGCTACACCGAGGCGCGCCTGTCGGCAATCGCAGACGAACTGCTCGCCGACATAGACCAGAACACGGTGGACTTTACTCCCAACTTCGATGACTCGCTCACCGAGCCCACGGTGCTGCCGGCGCGGCTGCCCAATATGCTGGTCAACGGCGCTACGGGAATTGCCGTGGGAATGGCGACCAACATACCACCCCACAACCTCGGCGAAGTCTGCGACGCCCTCGTGCATCTGATTGACCAACCGGAGGCTACCACCGAGCGATTGATGCGCTACATCAGCGGTCCCGACTTTCCCACCGGGGCCAAAGTGCGGGGCCGCAAGGGAATCGTAGATACCTACACCACCGGTCGCGGCCGCATCGTTATGGAAGCCGAGACCGAGATCGAGGAGACCCGCAACAACCGCGAGCAAATCATCGTCACTTCGCTTCCTTACCAAGTCAACAAAGCGACCCTTATAGAACGCATAGCGGCGTTGGCCCGTGAGAAGAAGATTGACGGCATCTCCGACATTCGCGACGAGTCGGACCGGCGCGGAATGCGCATCGTCATCGAACTGCGCCGGGACGCCCAGCCGCGAGTGGTGTTGAACAACCTGCTCCGTCACACGGCGCTGCGGTCGTCGTTCAACTCCATCATGCTGGCCCTGGTTGACGGCCAACCGCAGGTGCTGCCCCTGCGCCGCTGTTTGGAGCTGTTCATTCGCCACCGCGAGGAAGTCATCCGCCGACGGTCCGAGTACCAGCTACAGCGGGCCCGCGACCGGGACCATATCGTTGAAGGGCTGCTGCTGGCGCTCGACCGCATCGACGAGATTATCGAAATTATTCGGAACTCCGCCGACGTTGAGGCATCGCGCAACAACCTGATACAGCAACTGGACCTTTCCGAAGTGCAGGCCCAGGCCATCCTCGATATGCAACTGCGCCGCCTGGCCGCCCTGGAACGGGAGCGCCTGCAGAATGAGCACGAAGAACTGCTTCAGAAGATTGCCGAACTGGAAGCCCTTCTGGGAGACCAGGCAAAGATTCTGGCCGAAATTAAGTCGGAAACCCGCGCTCTCAAAAAGTCGTTCAACAATCCTCGCCGCACAACCATCGAGGATCAGGAAATCGGCGAAGAGACTCCCGAGTCTCTCATCCCCCAGGAAGACGTCATCATCACTTTGAGCCAGCGGGGTTATATCAAGCGTGTTCCGCCCAATACATACCGCCAGCAGAACCGGGGCGGCAAGGGCGTGCGAGGCATGACCACCCGCGAGGGCGACGCCATTCTCGACCTGCTGGTGGTGGACACCCACAGCACCCTGTTCTTCTTCACCAACCGGGGACGGGTGTACCCTCTGCGCGCTTTCCAGATACCGGGCGACGCCTCCCGAACCTCCCGGGGAGTGTTGCTCTCCAACCTGTTGCCCTTGCAGCGAAACGAGCAGGTGCAGGCCATGCTGCTCATCGAAAACCCGAAGGATGATTACCCGCTGCTGCTGGCCACCAGGAAAGGGCAAATAAAGTCGCTGAAGACCGGCGAGCTGACCAACATTCGTCCGTCGGGCCTGATTGTCATGAACCTGACGCAGGATGACGAACTGGTCTCGGTGGCGCAGGTCGGCGACGCCAAAGACGCGATGATGGTGTCCGAGCGAGGGCAGGCTATCCGGTTTGCCATCGACGACCTTACCCCCCGGAGCAGGGTTGCCGGGGGTGTCCGGGGGATTCGTCTGCTGGGAGACGACCAGGTAGTCGCCATGGGGGTAATCATCCCCAACAGTCATCTGCTGGTGGTCAGCCAGGGCGGATACGGCAAGATGACCTCAACCTCCAGCTACCCCCGCAAGGGGCGGGGCGGCCAAGGAGTCCGCACCTTCCAGTTGACCGAAAAGGGGGGCCGTCTGGCTGCGGCCCGGATTGTCACCGACCCCGAACTCCAAGAAATGCTAATCATTTCGGCCAAGGCTCAGGTTGTCCGCATCAGCATTGATGACGTGCGGGAAACCGGCCGAATCGCTCAAGGGGTCATACTCTGGAAGGAGCGGGAGGCGGACGACTACGTGGCCTCCATTGCCGTCTTCCAAGAATCCGACCGCAACGGCGACATCGGTCCCGCGACCAACGGCCACCGCCGGGCCAACGGGCACAGCGCGAACGGAATCACCAACGGCCATTCCCCGGATGTCCACAGCAATGGGGAGGGGGAAGAATCCGGCTAAACGCCACCGTTGCCCAATATCGTTCTCGCAGTTCATGGGGCGGGCCGCAACCCGCCCCATTGCCGTCACTCGCTCCACAGAAATAACAAAAGTATCAGCAGGGAATTATTGTCATTCTTGATATTCCCTCCCGCCCGGCGTCGTATCCCGTTGCCTGTCTTGAAAATTATTGTCGCCTTGTGTAGAATACCCTGCAGGATTGATATTATTGGCATTATATTATTGTCAATAGTAATTAGGAGAGATAGCGAATTGGGGATGAAACTCGTCTTCCTGCATGGCGCAGGCTGTTCCAGCCTTTCCTTCTATTACCAGTTGCGGCATTTCCGCAGTGCCAAGGCCATTGACCTGCCAGGCCATCCTGACGGCAAGCCCTGCGAGACTGTCGAAGGCTACTTGGAGTGGGTGCGCGGGTTCATCCGGGCGCGGCGTTACAAGAACGTCGTCCTCTGCGGTCATTCCATGGGCGGGGCCATCGCAATGCGCTACGCCCTGAAGTACCCGGAAGAGTTGCGCGGCCTCATTCTGCTTGGCACCGGCGCCCGGCTGAAAGTGCACCCGCACTACCTTGAGAGGTGCCGCGAGCCCGGCGAAGGCAATTCCCCATGGCTGGAAGGGCACCTGGAATACTATAACGGCGTCGGGCCTGAAGTATATCCGGTGCTGAAGCAGCGGGCAGCCGAGGTGGGGCCTGACGTCGAACTGAACGACCTGATGGCCTGCGACCGCTTCGACATGATGGACTGCGTAGGGGAAATAGCCCTTCCGACCCGCGTCATCTGCGGCAGCGACGACGTGATGACTCCCGTGAAATACTCCGAATACCTGACCAACAGCATCGAGGGAGCAAGCCAGACGGTCATACCCGGCGGCGGCCACTTCGTACACATGGAGAAGTTCCAAAAGGTAAACGAGGAAATAGAGGGCTTTCTGGCATCGTTCAAATAGCCGTTCCGTCGAGCCGGCTTACCCGGAAACAGACTTAACCGGGATACAACTGAAAAGCAGAGCGCAGGCCACGAAAAGCCTGCGCTCTATTTGCGTTGCGGCAACCGTATGGGAGGGCCACTAGGCGCGGTGGGGGTGATACCAGCGGCTCCGGTAAAACATCAGCGGGTTTTCGCATTCGTTGCTGCGAATTTCCTTCACTTCACCCATATAGACGGTGTGGTCGCCGTAGACGTGGGAGCCAATGACATCGCAGTCCAAGAATATCGCCGACCCGTCGAGAACCGGCACACCGTTGTCGGATTCAGAGAAGCTGTAGTCCACGCCGCCGGTGCGGTCCTGTGGCTTCTTGGCGAAGTAGGCTCCCACTTCTTCCTGCTGATCGCTGAGGAAGTTGACGCCGAAACGTTGCCGCTCCTCCAGATAGCCGTAGGTGTGGGTGCCGTGGGCGACGCAAACCAGAACAATCGGAGGCTCCAAGCAAACCGAAGTGAACGAGTTGGCGGTCATGGTGTGGGGGTTGCCTTCATCGTCCACCGTGGTAATTACGGTAACGCCCGTGGCGAATTCGGAGAGCGCCGCTCTGAATTCGTTTTTATCAAACGCGGTCATAAACACCCCAAGTCACGACCCTCACGGAACCCGCGCTTGCGGCTGCCAGCGGCGTCCCATGAAATGCGAATTATCGCGCCAAATGACCGGGTCGCTTAATTTGCGCCATTATAATACGCAATTACTATGTTGCGCTACTATCTTTAAGCTCAAGCCCCTTAGCGGGCCAGGGAGGGCCCTTACGCCGCAACGGAAAGCGTAACGGGGCTGGCGTTTGGGAAGCGGGGCGTCAGGGAAACGGAAGAAAGCAGGCGGCGATTTTCTCAGGCGGCGATTTGGCGGCGGCGTCCGCGTCCAGCTTAACCACTACACCCGGCGGAATCTTCCCTCTGAAAAGTTCCGGGTGAGTCAACTGCGCCAGTATCTCCAGCCCGTCAACAATGCGCGGGCCGGGGCAACTGAAATATGTATGGTCAATCAGGTACACTTCCCCGGTGGCAACCGCTGGCAAGTCCTGCCAGCCCTCCTGGGAAGCCAGCCAGGGCGCTTCGCGCAGGTGACGGGACACGTCCGACGAGCACAAGTCCACAAACAGCTTGTCCGGCGCAGCGTCCCGCACCTCCTGCCAGTCTAGGCGGCGGGCGTTGCAACCCGGCTCAAGCGCCGTAATGTTGCCGCCGGCCATCCGCAGCAAGTCTGGGATCCAATGCCCACCCGCCACCAGAGGATTGGCCCCCTCCAGCGAGAACACCGACGGCCTAGACTCAGCCAACTTCGCCTTCCCGGTAACGGCCTCCGCCCTGCCGCGCAGGGTCGTCACGAGAGCCTCCGCCCGCTCTGGAACCCCACAGACCTCTCCCACTTCGATTATGGAGTCCAGAATATCCTCGAAGGTTCTTGGTTGCAGCACCACCACCTTCGGCTGGACCGCCATGCCTCGCACCGCCAGATTGACCTCCCCCGCGTCAATCTCGCAGATGTGGCACAAATCCTGCGTAAAAATTATGTCCGGC
This sequence comes from Dehalococcoidia bacterium, assembly GCA_965249065.1. Lineage (GTDB taxonomy): Bacteria > Chloroflexota > Dehalococcoidia > Lucifugimonadales > UBA3495 > VXOI01. The sequence goes on from CBDFLG010000002.1 coordinate 1,476,486, forward strand.
AGTTCCCTTGCCAGCCAATCATAGTCCAGATCGTAAGGGCTCTCACCCCGGCTGAGTATGCCGTTAAGGGCAGCCTCCACCTCTTCGCTGGACATGACCGACGGGTCAACCTTGCTGCGGCTCACCACCGGCTTCGTCTGCAAAATTTCGGGCGGGTAGTCGCAGAGGTCGCTAACGCCGGTAATACTATCGGCGAGCCCCAAGGCATACAGTATTTCGGCGCCGCTGGGCAGTAAGCAACAAATCTTCAAGTCATCATCTCGCCGGGAGAGGAATACGGATGCGCACGATGCGTGGGAAACACGGGACTTTGGCCTCGCCCACTGATGTATGATAGGGTAAGCGAACCATTACGCTCCCGGGGCCACCTTAACACGACATCCGCAACAGCAGTACCCCCCGTCGCGCCTGCCGTTCCACAACCATCATCCTTCGCACCGGCTTTGTCATGTCTTCCATCGCCTACCGGCTAACTCCCTGAAATGTCCCTCCCTTCGGCAGAAAGAGACTGGAGCAGCTTCTCGCTAATCCGGCTCAACGCCTTCAGCTTCGGCGTCACCGGGTTCATCCTGGCGATGGACACCGTGGTGCTTCCCATCATCGTGCTGACCATCGCCCCGGAGGAACTCAAGAACACCTATCTGGCGATGCTGGGGATGGGAGGGCTGCTGATGGCGGCAGTAGTGCAGCCTGTCATTGGGCGGCTGAGCGACGGCACCCGCTCGCTGCTGGGCCGCCGCGTCCCCTTCATCATCTTGGGCACGGTGGTGGTCTGCGCCGGCCTGTCGCTCACGCTGCTGGCCCCGAACTTCGTGGCTCTTTTCGCTGCCTGGATGTTCATACAGGCCAGCTTGAACGTCGCCTATGGCCCCGGCATGGCGCTGATACGCGATCTGGTGCCCCGCACCCGCATAGGCGTAGCATCTTCGCTGAAGATACTCATGGACGCCATCGGCGGGATGCTGCTGATTGCCGCCAGCGGCGCGCTCATCGCCCGGGGCACCGGGTCGGACCTGGTCCGGTGGGAGTGGCTGACGCTGGCCCTGCTGGGAACGGCGCTGGCCCTGTCGGTAATCGTCACCTGCGTAACAGTGCTCAACCGCGACCCGCAACGGCGGGTCAGGGCCGGGCACAGGGGCGACGATCCCAAGCGGCCGGTGCTCAACTCGCAACTGGGGCTGTTTTTGATTTCCCGCCTATTGCTGATGACCGCCATTTCCTCTTTCTATACTTACGGGTTGTTCTTCCTGCGCGACGTGGTGGAGGTGGACAACCCGCCCGAGGCGCTGAGCCGCATGATATTGGCCATCGGCGGGTCTCTGGCAGTGGCGGTTTACGTTTCCGGCCAGGTCTCCGATCGCATCGGGCGCAAACCGGTAGTAATCGCAGGCGCGGTGGGAGCGGCCATCAGCACCTCTTGGATGCTGACCGCAGACACTACCGTGGACGTAGTGGTAACTGCCAGCATCATAGGCGCTTCGGTGGGCACACTGCTCAGCGCCAACTGGGCGATGGCCAACGAACTGGGCGACGAGCGGCAGGCCGGCGTCCACATCGGCATAGTCAACCTGTCCACCATTGGGGGGGCGGCCCTGGCCAGGCTTCTCGGCCCCGGCATTGACTTGCTGAACCACACCTCCGCAGACCTAGGCTACCGGACCCTGATAGCCGCTTGCGCCGCCCTGTTCGTAGCCGGAGCAGTGACCATCCTCCCGGTGAATACGGCCCGGCTGGAGCAGGAACGCCAAGAGGAATCAGACCGGGCCGCCATCCGTCCCCCCGACTCATAGGGACGCCCTCACTCTGCCCCGGCTGGGGTCGAGAGCCTTCGGACACAAACGGGACAGTCGGACGTCCCTCCCGAAGGCGGGGGGTGTTAGACCCGCCTTTAGGCAGACGCTTTTTGCAGAAACTCGGCTGCGCCCCGGGCGACCCAAGCGTTCCATGACGTCATCATGAACTTGACTCCCATCTCCTTGAACTTGGCGATGTTGGCGTCGCTGGCCAGCGTGCCGGGGGTGCGGCCAGCGTTGACAATCTTGCCTATGGCCTCTTCGATGGCAGCCTGAACCTCCGGGTGTTCGACGTTTCCGATGTGTCCCATCGTCTGAGCCAGGTCGGAGGGGGCGACAAAGAAGACGTCGATGTTGTCAACCTTGAGGATTTCGTCAATGTTGGCCAGAGCTTCCACCTCTTCCAGCAAAACCACGACCATGGTCTGGTCGTTGGCTGTGTGGAAGTAGTCGGACACGCCAAAGGACTGCCGCCCGCCGAACATCCCGCGGTAGCCCACCGGGGCGTACTTGGCCGACTGGGCGGCCTGCTCGGCTGATTCGCGGCTGTTGACGTGAGGCACCACGATTCCCATGCTGCCCCGGTCGAGGGTGCGGGTAATGAGGCCTGCGTCGTTGGCGTTGACCCTGGTTACCGAGGTCATGCCCCACAGGTCGCAGGCGCGGGTCATGTCGCCCAGCGCGTCCCAGTCCACCGGGCCGTGTTCGCACTCAATCCAGGCGGCGTCGAAGCCCAGAGGCCCCAGAAAGTCAATGATGTCGCTGTCCTGCAAGCCGGAAATGGTGGTCACCACCTCCCCCTGTTGCAACTTCTGCTTGGCGCGGTTCACTCGAATCGGCGGCATGATACGCCCCCTGTTTTCATATTCGGCCTGTGTTCCGGCTCAAGTTCCAAACCGGAAATTTGCCGCCGCCATTGTGCCACTCCGTTCCCGCTATGACAAACGTCAACCGCCCAACGCGCCTTTCGGAATCCGTCGCGCTGGGTTGACAATCACGGCGGGCGCTTGGACAATCAATCCGGCCCCGCACCCTGCCCAACTCTTTCCCGATTGCGAGGCCCAAGGAAGGAGCATCCCGATGACAACCACGGCTACCTGGACCGAAGAACGCTTGCAGGCAGCGGGCGCGGAGCTGCAAATACTCAAGGGCGGCAGCGGCGACCCGCTGCTGGTGCTTCACGACGAAATGGGGCAACCCGGCTGGTTGCAGTTCCATGAACAACTGGCCCAGCGTTACACGGTATACGCGCCGTCCCACCCCGGCTTCGGCGTAACCGACCGCCTAGACTGGATTATGAACATGAGGGACAGCGCAACGTGGTACCTCTGGGCGCTGGAGGAACTCGGACTGTCCAACCTGAACGTGGTGGGCTTCTCCCTCGGCGGCTGGCTGGCGGCGGAGATGGCGACGCAGAACCCACAGGTCTTCCGCAAGATGGCGCTGGCGGCCCCCGCCGGAATCCTGCCTCCCACCGGCGAGATTTTGGATATGTTCCTGATTGTGTCCAAGGAATTCATCACCGCCGGAATCCACAACCCATCAGCGGTGTCGGAATTCCAGCAGGTATGCCCCGACGAGCCGACGCCGGAACAGGTGGAGTTGTGGGAAATGGCGCGGGAAGAAGCCTGCCGCTTAAGCTGGCGTCCCTATATGCACGACCGCAGCCTCCCTCATCGGCTGGGCCGCCTGAAGGATCTGCCGTCGCTCATCGTCTGGGGGCGCAACGACGAGATAGTCCCGCCCAGCGCCGGCGAAGTCTACAACAACTCTATCGCCGGGTCCCGTCTGGTCACTATCGAGGACTGCGGCCATCGCCCCGACGTGGAGAAACCCGCCGAGCTAACCGCCTTGCTGCGCGAGTTTTTCGGCTAGCCGGGCTGCGCCAATCACCTAGGCTGCTATCGGGTGCGCTGCCTAGCCGCTTAACTGGGGCATAACTTGCCGGGCGAAGGTTTCCATCGCCCGGCGAATTGTGTCCGTATCCGCGCTGCGGAAATTGCAGACCACCGCTGGAATATCCATATCCGCGTAGGCTGCCAGGTCGTCGGCCACTTGCGCCGGGGATCCCCGCCCCAGACGGCGCTCCGCTGATGCTGAGCGATCCGCCTCAAAAGCCACCGCCTGGTGTATCGCCGTCGCGGGAGGCTCTGCCCGGTTGCGATCAGCAGATAGTTCAGCCAGCCGCGCTATCCTCTCTCGCAAGGCGTCCAGCGGCATACTCGTGGGGTGCCAGGCTTGGCCAAATCGCGCTGCCCGGCGGAGCGCGGCGTCGCTGCGTCCGCCAACCCAGATAGGCGGATGGGGCCGCTGTGCCGGTTTGGGGGCGAATCGCACTCCGTCGAAACTGACGAACCTTCCCTGATAACTGGACGGATCGTTAGTCCACAACTCAATCATTGCCGCCAAGTATTCGTCGGTGCGCGCGCCCCGCTGGGATTCAGGGACTCCCAACGCCGCAAATTCGTCGGGCGCGCCGCCGGCCCCCACGCCAAGAATCACCCGCCCGCCGGAAAGCGCGTCAAGAGTGGCGATAATCTTGGCGGCCACCAGCGGGTTGCGGTATGGCGTCACCATCACCGTCGTGCCCAGCTTGACTCTCCGGGTCAGGGCGGACACGTGGGAGAGCACGACGAAGGCATCAAGAAAGATGGGGCCGATGCTGGCATGAAGATGCTCCGGGGTTACCACGTGGTCGCTGGCCCACACCGAGCCGAACCCCAGCGCTTCGGCGTCCGCGGCAACGGCCCGCAGGTCTTCCAGGCTCACCTCGCGGCCGTACTGAGGCAAGCAAACCCCGAACTCCATTCCAGTCAACCCCCTGTCAATAGCTGCCCCCGGCGCGCCGAATCCGACCTCTGGGCGCGTAACCTGCCGGGAGAACCTACCAGGCTTGTCTTAGCACAGCCATTATCGGCCCGGCGTCGGATACCGGCCTCGGATTGGTGGCGAGAGCGCGGTCGTGCAGCGTCGCCGACGCGATTAGCTCCAGCCCTTCCTCGGGCACGCCAACATCCCGCAGGCGTTCCGGCAGGCCCAGCGAGCGGCGGAGGTTCTCCACGCCATCGGCGGCGGACTGGGCGGCTTCGTCTTCGCTCATGCCGGAGGTGTCGATGCCCATAGCCTCGGCGATTAGCGCGAGGCGGTCGGCGCAGGCTTCGGCGTTGTAGCGCATAGTGTGGGGCAGCAGGATGGCGTTGGCCTCACCGTGAGGCACGTCGAAAATACCGCCGACATGATGGGCCGTGGCAGTGTTCAGTCCCAGCCCCTCGACGCCGGCCAGCGATGCCATGCAGGCGGCGGTCTTGGTGTTCAGCAGGCAGTCCAGCTCCAGCTCGGCGCATTGCGGCAAATTCTCTACCAGCAGACGGATGGCGTGGAGGGCCAAGGCGTCGGAAATGGGGTTGTGTTTGGTGGAATAAACCGTTTCGACGGCGATGCGTAGCTGGCCCATGGCCGTGGAGGTCAGGATGCCGACGGGAGTGGTTGCCAGGGCCTTGCCGTCTATGACGATGTAGCCGGGAATGGTGTTGGGGTCGGCGACCAGAATCTTGCGGCCTAGGTTTCGATCGGCAAAGCCCGCGCCCCGGCTGAATTCGGCAGCGCCCATGGTGGTCGGCACTGTGATGATGGGCAGGCGGTCCGAGGACAGCTCTGGGAGAGTGACCTTGTTCGGTGGCTCGAAATGCGCCTCGTAGTCGTGAATCCTGCCGCCTTCGCCCAGCAGCGTGGCGATGCCCTTGGTGGTGTCGTGGGTACTCCCGCCACCGACGCTGATCAGCGCGTCCGGGCCTTCCTCGCGGGCCAGCGCTACGGCGGCGTCCAAGGTAGCCACTGGCGAATGGGGCGCGACCCCGGAATACAGCCCGGCGAAACGGCTGCCCAACGCTTCCTGTACCCGAGGCACCACGTCGGAGTGGGCCAGAATCGAGGGGCCGCAGACCACCATCGCCCGCGTCACTCCGGCCCGCTCCAGCACGCCGGGCAGCGCGGATATGGCGTCCACATCGCACACTACCTCGTGGCGCACGCTGTTAAAGGTGTAGCTCAATGCGTTGGCCGCTTCCATTGCTTCCGCTCCTCTCTAAACGGACAAATAGCTGCTGACAGATGCCCATTGCCAGCCGGGGCCGATGGGTTATTATTTGAACAACCCCGGATACAGGCTCAAAGGTATGGCGTACAGCAGTATGAACGTCCAAGCGCATCGCTGGCAAGCCGGGCCGCCGGACGGCAGTTATGGCGAGGCCGCATCCTCGCACAACAAATCGCTGTCTATGCACCGCTGGTCAAACTGGATTGCCGGTTTTTCCGGCGAGTTCGCCCGCAACGCCATTACCCAATTCCTACCGGCCCGCCGCTCTTCGTCAAGCCCAGGACGGGCGAGCTACGTGGTGCTGGACCCCTTCGCCGGGGTTGGCACAACCCTAGTGGAAGCAAACCGGCTGGGGCTGGACAGCGTCGGGTTCGAAATTAACCCCTTCGCCGCTCTGGTGTCCCGTGTAAAACTGGGAGCGGCGGATATTTTCCTGCGCGAACTCCAGGACGGCGTGAGGGGTTACGAGAGTTTTATGGAAGACGCGGCGTCCTGCGATAAACTTGGGAGGGAACCGCACAGTTCGCCGCCCGCCGGGTTTAAGAGCCGGATTCCCTTCTTTTCCCCCGCCGTGGAGCGCAAAGTTTTATTCACCCTGGACTATATGAACGACTTGCCGCCGCAGATTAACGACCTGTTCAGGGTCGCCTTTGCGTCCGTGATGGTGGATTTCTCCAACTATTCCTATGAACCTTCGCTAGGCACCCGCCCGGCCGCCGGAAAAGCGTTGGTATGCGACGCCGAAGTGGGCCGGGTTCTGGCCGCCAAACTCCACGACATGGCGGAGGACATCGCCGAGTTTCAGGAGGAAGCCGCCCTCCAGCAACATCAGAACGGACAGGAGAATCACGGCCCAACATGGCAGATTAACGAAAGCTCTTTCTTTGACGCCGAAAGCTGCATTGGCGCCGCATCGGTTGACCTGATAGTAACTTCACCTCCATACATGAACAACTATCACTACGTCCGAAACAGCCGCCCACAACTGTTCTGGACCGGCTTGGTCCAGTCTCCGTCAGAATTGAAGCGATTGGAAACCGGCAACTTCGGCAAGTTCTGGCAGACTGTGAGGGGCAACGAGCCAATCCCGCTTACGCCAGCGCTCCCGCAACTGGAAGAGGAAATTGCGGAAATCCGCCGGATAAACAATGACCGGGGAGTCTATGGAGGCAACGGCTGGGCAAATTACGTAACCGCGTATATGAACGACTTGGGCAGGTTTTGTGAATTGCTGAACTATGTCCTGAAGCCGGGCGGAACCGCAGTTGTAGTGCTAGGTAACTCCATCGTACAGGGCCGGGAAATCAAGGTGGAGGAGCGGCTCTGCGACATCGCGGAACTGCGCGGCCTGTCGGTGTTGAACGTCGCCAAACTGCGGGAGCGCGTTGGCTCCAGCATCATCAACAGCGGGGCGCGAATCGCTTCTAAGGGTAAATCGGGGTTATATGACGCCGCGGTTGCCATCCGCCGTTCCGACTAGGGTATAGGCGGGAACCTCTGGTCCCACTGATTGACGTAGTTGGGCATACCAGGACGGCCTCTGCCCGGAGTGTGCATACTGAAACCGGGTATTCCGTTCCATTCGGGCCCAAATCGCGCAATCAAGACCTCTTCAGCCCGGGCAACTTCCCATAGTCTCGCAATTGTCAAATATTTGCAGACCACATCTTCCGCATCTATACCATGTCTGCCCTGAATTTTCCTCAGATGATCTCGTAGGCGATTTCGCAGATTCCGGGCTTGACCCACGTAAACCGGAACGCCATTCCAGAAAAGCGCGTACACGCCATAATCCCTGGGTGCATCCGGCACGGCTATCGGGTGCGCCGGGCTGGCTTCCAGCACTGCAACCAGTTGGTCTTCATAGGCCCGGTCAACATCGAATGTGAAGTTATGCCGCTCGCACATCGCTAAGCCCTCTAGGTCGACAAGCCCAGCCCGTTAGTCCTCTTCATACAAACCTTCCAATATCTCCGTTGGCAGCCCTGCCTCTTCCATAGACATCAGGCGGATGGGTATGCCTTTCGTCTGGGCTGCCGCTATCTCCACCAGCACGCCCTTGCTCTGCTCCCAGCCTGGCAGTTGCAGCACCAGCAACTCGTCGGAGCGGGCCAGAAACTGCAAGTCGAAGGCGTACCAGCCTTGCGGAGGGTGGAACCCCCTGATTGCCAATTCTCCGGTGTAGACCATCGGCGACATCACTATCCTGCCATCGTTGACCAGCTTGCCGCAAACAAACCGGACCGCTTCGAGGCGGGCCTCCCGGACGGCAGCGGAATCCGAGGCATAGGGAGACGCAAGATATATGAGCGTTGGCTGCATATAGTCCAGATAGTCCAGAGACATAAATTCCGCTACGTCCCGCGAAAGCATAAACCGCCTCATTTATGGGAATAATTGACTACATGGGTAGGGGCGCACAGCCGTGCGCCCCTATTGGTAAAACCGTTGCCGTGAATGGGATTACGCGCCGTCCTTCTCCCACAGCGCTTCCAGCACTGCGCCGGGGGACATGGGGAGCTGCTCCATACGCACTCCCACGGCGTCGTGAATGGCGTTGGCTATGGCGGCCATGGGGGGAACGATAGGCACTTCGCCGACGCCGCGCACGCCGTAGGGGTGGCCGGGGTTGGCGACCTCGACTACCACCGTGTCAATCATCGGCAGATCGAGGCTGGTTGGCATCCGGTAGTCCAGGAACGTCGGGTTCTGCATATTGCCATTGCTATCGAAGACGTACTCTTCGTTCAGCGCCCAGCCAATGCCCTGTACTGCGCCACCCTGTATCTGGCCTTCAACGTAGCTGGGATGAATCGCCTTGCCGGCATCCTGAAGGGCAGTGAAGCGCAGGATGTCCACCTTGCCGGTGTCGGGGTCAACCTCAACGTCGGCTATGTGGACGGCAAAGGCTCCGCCGACTCCGGTGGGGGCCACGTTGCCGCGCCCGGACACCGGGCCGCCGGTTCCGTTGAGCCGCGCCGCCAGTTCCTTGAAGGTCAGGCGCAACTCCGGGTCGGAGGTATGGGAAGCGCCGCCGTCCTTGTACTCCACCAAGCTGGGGTCAACGTCCCAGATGCGGGCGGCGCGTTCGATCAGCTGATTGCGGATGTCCAGCGCGGCCTCGTAGGCGGCCCAGCCGGTCTTGAAGGCCACGCCGCTGCCGCCGGTCATCGAGGTATAACCCACCGAGTCGGTGTCGCCCACCAGCGGGCGCACGTCCTCAGCGGCGATGCCCAGAACCTCCGCAAGCTGCATCGAAACGGCGGCGCGGGAGCCGCCGATGTCAACAGAGCCTTCGATCAGGCCGACGGTGCCGTCGGCGTTGACGCTGGCGACGGCGCTCGACGGGCCGCTGGCGTTGAACCAGTAACCGGCAGCCACGCCTCGGCCCCGGTTTTTGCCCTCCAGCGGCGCAGTCCAATGCTCGTGGTCTTTGGCTGCCTGGAGGGTTTCGATATTGCCAATTTTGCCGAAGACCGGGCCGGTGAGCCGCCGGGTGCCTTCCTTGGCGCCGTTGAGCAGGCGGAACTCCAAAGCATCCATACCGATCTTCTCGCAAATCTCGTCCAGCACGGTCTCGATGGCGAAGGCCGCCGCCGGAGCGCCAGGAGCGCGGTAGGCCGCCGTCTTGGGCTTGTTCAGCACCACGTCGAAGCCTTCCAGCCGCCCGTTGGCGATGTCGTAGGGGCCGGTCATGCACTGGACGCCGGGGTTGATGGGCGAGCCGGGATAGGCGCCGGCTTCGTAGGCCATCGAGGCATCAACGGCGGTGATGCGTCCCTCGCGGGTCGCACCCACCTTGCAGCGCATCCACGATCCGGCGGTGGGGCCGGAACCCTGGAACACCTCGGAGCGGCTCATGCTCAGCTTCACCGGATGCCCGGTCTTGCGCGACAGGATAGCGGCCACCGGCTCTAGGTATACCAGCGTCTTGCCGCCAAAGCCGCCGCCGATTTCCATGGGAACGACTTTGATGCGGGAGATAGGAACGCTGGTAACGAGGGCGACTTGATCGCGCACGTTAAAGTGGCCCTGGCTGCTGCACCAGATAGTCAGGTCGCCATCCGGGTTCCAGTCGGCGGTGGCGGTGTGCGGCTCGATGTAGCCCTGATGTACCGACTGGGTGCGGAACTCCCGCTCCACGACAACGTCGGCGTCCTTGAAACCCTGCTCAACATCGCCCATCTCGAAGAAGAAGTGATTGGCGACGTTGGTGCTGTCCGCGGCGTCCTCGTCGTCGCGCAGCCCGCCGGGGCGCATATTGGGGTTCGCGACGTTGGCCAGCCGCTCGTGCAGCACCGGCGCGCCGGACTGCATCGCCTCCACAACATCCGTAACCGAGTCCAGCACTTCGTACTCGACTTCGATCAGCTCAAGTGCTTGCTCGGCGATATGACCGCTGGTAGCGGCAACGGCGGCGACGGCGTGGCCCCGGTAGAGGGCTTTGTCGGCGGCCAAGCAGTTGTTGCTGAGGAACTTGGGATTGACCATCGAGGCTTCGGTCATGTCGCTGATGCGGCCCTGTGGCTGTGGCAGGTCCGCCGAAGTGACCACCGCCCGCACGCCATCCAGAGCCTCGGCCTTGCCGGTGTTGATGGACTTGATACGAGCGTGGGCGTGAGGGCTGCGAAGCACGCGGGCATACAGCAGGCCCGGCAGGATGATGTCGGCCCCGTAGCGGGCGCGGCCCGTAACCTTTTCCGCGCCGTCCTGCCGGATGGGTCTGGTCCCGACCACATTGTATTCTTGGTTGGAAAGCACAACGTTGGAGCCAGTGATGGTAGCCATAGTTATATCCCTCCTCAATCTTGAGATAGAGGTCAGTCGCTCCCCTGTCCGTTGTTAGCGATGATCAGGGGTTCGAGGGCGTCCAGCAGTTCCCTCATGCGTTCAAGGCTTTGGAATATGGTACGAGACGACAGAAACCGCTTGCGGGTGTAATAGCTACGGTGCAGTCCATAGGCTGTATCGGCCAATTCAACCAAGCGGTCATTCCCAGTTAAATCGCTGGCGTTACGCAACACAACCCCAAACTCGGCATGACTTTCATAATGCCAGCCGTGAGCCGTGGCGACGGCCTTCGCCATCCACGCCGCAGCGCCCCAGCCTTTTTCCGACGCTAGATGCAAGTCATCGGCAGCCAGATATTCCCGGCCCCGGCGCAGGAAGTCACGTGCCTGCTGGCGGTAATCCTCGACTGCTACGGGATCATATCGTTCGGAGAGTTCGGGTTGCGTCATTTATCTTTCGTCCTAGAAATTCTGCCGTGCTGCCCGTATGGTAGCCATAGTTATATCCCTCCTCGATCTTGAGATAGAGGTCAGTCGCTCCCCTGTCCGTTGCTGGCGATGGTCAGGGGTTCGAGGGCGTCCAGCAGTTCCGCCATATCGTCAAGGGTTCGACCGATGGCTTCGGCGACCAAAAAACGTTTGCGGGTGTAATAGTTCCGGTGCAAGCCGTAGGCCGCTTCACCCAGTAATCGCAACCTGTCGTTGCCGGTCAAGGCACTAGCGTTGTATACCACAACGCCGAACTGGGCGTGATTTTCAAACTGCCAACCTTGAGTTACAGCGGCAGCCTTGGCTATCCACGCCGCTGCGCCCCAGCCCTTTTCCGACGCTTGATGCAAGTCATCGGCGGCCAGATATTCCCGGCCCCGGCGAAGGAAGTCACGTGCCTGCTGGCGGTAATCCTCCACCGCTATAGGGTCATATTGTTCGGAAAGGTTGGGTTGCGTCATTTTGATACGTCCTCAAGATTCCTTAACGCCGATTTCCTGGCACGATCCTAGCCCGGTCTGCCGTTATTCCGTCAACCTTGCTCGTGCGTCTCAAATCTGCCCACTATCGGCTCCGGTCAGCGGTTCGAGGATGTCAAGCAGTTCCACCATGCGGTCGAGATAGTGGCCAATGGACCTAGCAGACAAGAATCGCCTGCGTGTATAGTAGCCTCGATGCAGGGTATACGCGATTGCGCTCAGGTCTAACAGACGGTCATTCCCAGTTATATCGCTGGCGTTACGAAGCACAACTCCAAACTCGGCATGACTTTCATAATGCCATCCGTGAGTCGTGGCGGCAGCCTTGGCCATCCACGCCGCTGCGCCCCAGCCCTTTTCCGACGCTTGATGCAAGTCATCGGCAGCCAGATATTCCCGGCCCCGTCGCAGGAAGTCACGTGCCTGCTGACGGTAATCCTCTACGGCTTCGGGATCATACGGCTCTCTGAGGTCGGGCTGCGTCATTTATATTTCGTCCTGGATATTGTTGTGTGCCGCTTTGGCTTGATTCCAGCCCAAGGGGCGGGCAATGCGTCAACCTTGCTCTTCCTACGCCCCTTGCGCCAGACGCTCCATTTCCACCGCGAACCAGAGGGCCATGCCGCCGCTGCGGTCGTCGAATCCGTAGATGGCGGGACGGTCCAGGTAGTCGCGGACGTTCTGCTGGACGCCGGTGCTGGCACAGGCGTCAACCACGTTGCCCACGTCGTCAATACGCTCAGCCACCCCCTGCCAGGCCAGTTCCACCGCGTCTCGGCTGTCGGCGGGGAGAGGCCAGCCGTAGCGGAGGCCCCGGGCCAGAGCATAGCCCATCATGCAGGTGGCCGTAAATTCGTCATAAGACCCGGGAAAGTCCAGCACTTGAGGCAGCATACCGGACTGACGTTGCAGACGGCGCAGCGACTCTATCAGCCGGAGATACATCGCCATTACTTCCGCGCGGGCAGCGTGGCCTTCGGGAAGATAGGTCAGCGTCTCCGTTAGACCGAGAGCGGCGAAGCCGTTGCCCCGGCCCCAATAGAACGGGGCGGAGCGGCAGTGCCAGAACAGCCCATTCTCCTGTTGGATGTTACCGTCCAGCAGGAAGGCAGTCAGCAGGTCAAGGTAGCGGGTTTCGCCGGTGAGTTGAAAGGCGCGGCCAAGCAGCGCCCCGGCCATAAACATATCCTCGGTGCGAAAGTCTGGGTCGCAAGGAGGCGGCGCTTCGCCGGCAGGTGCGGCCTGGAAGCGGTTGGCAGCGCCAATAATGAGGTTGGAGTAGCGGGCGTCGCCGGTGGCCTCGGCGAGTTCGTCGCCCCAGACCACGGACGCCAGCGCCGAGGGAGCCAGACTTTCGCCAAAGCCGTCAGCCGCTCCGTCTACGAATTCGCGGAGCAGACTGGCAATATCAGGAGCCGGGTCGCCACCCGCCGGATCGAGTTTAGCCAGACGCAGCCGCCCGCTGATGGGGACTCCCTGAGTGTAGACGATCGGGTCGAGGGAGTGGCCATAGGCTGCCGCCAAGATACGGGCAACCTCAATCTTGCTTCGCCCACGGCGCTGGTCGAGAATTTGTCGCGCCGCCGACTTGCCGGATAAGGCGGCCTGCTGCACTACGCCGAACAGCCTGCTTATCTCCCGGGGCAACTGCTCATCGGAGGCCGTAAGGCGCAGCCCCGGAATGACGCCCAGCCCCTCGGGATAACCGTCGCCAAGCGCCCGCAACAGCCCATTGTCGCCGATGTCGCGGGCGGCCAGGGCGGGGGCGTAACGTCGCGCCGCCGCGTTGCATTCCCAACGGACGGAACCGCTGCCCGACTGCACTTCCAGCACCAGATCGGGGGCCTGGAAGCAGACCCAACGCCACAAGTAGCGCTTTTCCGGGTTCTGGCTATCGAAGTAGAAATTGCCTTCGGGGGGATAGCCCTGCGACGGATTGCCGCCCGCGCCGTTCTCTGGCCCCCGGTCCAGACGCAGCCCGTCGGGGTTGGCGCAAGGCACGGCGCTGAGGCCGACACGCAAAGCGAGACCGTCGCCGCCGCCTGCGTACAGTTCCAGGGCGTGCAGCGCCGAGTCAACGTCGGCGGCGCGGCCCGACAGCCCGCCCACCAGCAGGACTCGTGTGCGAGCAGATTCAGCGGAATAAGCGTTGCGGTCCAGCAGCGCAAGAATCGGCGTCAGCGAGCGGGTTACGCCACAGGCCGTGCGGCTCCAGAATCCCGGACGGGCCACCGCCAGCGCGTCCAGCGCCTCCCGTATGTCCTTATCGCTGCTCGCATGGGCCACGTCTGCTATGCCTCCCGCGGCTTCTGCACCAGATCCACGTTCACCGTGCGGGCCGCGCTGACAGTGAAGGTCAGGGAGGTCGTGCCGCCGCCCTCGGTGCTGTTCATCACCTCGATGTTGGCCGGGCCGTGCAGGTAGGAGATTTCATCGCCTTCCACGCGGAAGGGCCGATCATGGCCAGGATAGAAGACGTTGGACGACGCCACCATCTTTTCGACGCTGGCGTGAGCGTCTTCGGTGTCCCAGAAAATGTTGTAGGGGATGCCTCGCGCCACCGTGCCGCTCTCCGGCATGGCGTCGCCCGCAATTAGCACATTCTCGCCGTCCACCTCGGCCAGCACGCTCATGTGGCCCTTGGTGTGGCCCGGCGTTTCCAGCACGGTCACGCCGTCAACGATGGTGTCTCCCTCGGAGACGATCTCGACCTTCATGTTGCGCATCATGTCGGCCATGCCCGCCGCCACCGCCAGGTCCCAGCGGTTGGGGTTGCGGGCGTAGTCAATCTCGGTGGGGTTGACCACCACCCTCGCGTTGCGGAACAGGTCGGTGTTCTGGCAGTGGTCCCAGTGCATATGAGTCAGGATAACGATGTCAATGTCGTCGGTGGTCAGTCCCATATTGGTGAGCGCCCGGTAGAGGAACGGCCGACGGGAGGAAGGGCCGGTGTCAATCAGTATGTTGTGGCTGCCCACCCGCAGCAGCGAGTTGGTGGAGTAACCGAATGACCCTTGATCGGTGTTGAGAGCGAATCCGTAGGTAAGAACGTCCAGAGTTGCCATGAAGCGCGCTCCTTAGCGGAAGTTGGGCATCACTTTCTCGGAGAAGAGTTGCAGGGAACTGGACACCTGGTCGTAGGACAGCCCGCCGGCATCCAGGTAGCTGATGAAGTGGGTTACGTGGTTTTCTTCCAGTTCCTTGATGGCTGCGGTCACTTTCTCCGGACTGCCGATGGCGGCCATGCCCTCTTTGCCCCGCTCGGCCACCAGGTCAGGTTCGATAAACGGGTCTTGGACGTAATTCTCATAGCCGCGCACCCCGGAGGCCCGCACCTCATCGGACAGCGGACGGCGGAGAAAGTCGCCCATGTCGCCCGCCCATTGCAGGCGCGGAACCAGCAACTCGACAGCCTCTTCGTCTGTGGGGGCCACGTAGACGTTGCGGACAGCGGCAACTTCGATGTCATCCGGGGCCGCGCCCTCTTCCAGCATCCGGCGGCGGTAGAGGTTTATCAGGTTCTGATCGGAGTCCGGCGAGGCGGGAAAGAAGCTGCTGCCCACGGTGAACAGCCCCCAGCGGTTGCGGACGGCAATCTCCACCGACTCCGGGCTGTGGGTGACCGCCATGAATATGGGCGGATGTGGCTGCTGCACCGGCTTGGGAATAACCCGCACTTCCGGGAAGCTGAAGTAGTCGCCGTTGTAGGAGAAGGTGTCTTCCGTCCACGACCGGACTGCGATGTCCATTCCTTCGATGAAGCGGTCGCGGGACTCGGCGATGTCGAGGCCGTAGATGTCGAACTCTCGCTTCTGGTAGCCGCGGCCGGCCCCGACAATCAGGCGCCCCTGGCTGATTATGTCCAGCGTAGCCAGATCCTGAGCCATGCGCAGCGGGGCGTGCCACGGCACGATGGTGCAGGCCACGCCGACCTTGACCCGCTTGGTCTTGGCGGCGATGGCGGCCAGCAGGCTGTGAGGCGAACTGATGATGCTGTGCTCGCTGAAAGCGTGTTCGGCAATCCATACCGAGTCGAAGCCCAGTTCCTCGGCCAGTTCTGCACCGCGCAGAATGTCCTCATAGACCTCGACGTCAGTGCGGCTCACCGGGTTGGGATTTATCTTGCTCTCGTCGGCGTATTGTTCGTGCAACTGCGGTCGCTGTCCCACGAAGAAGGCTCCGAATTTCATCCGGTTAGCCCTCCTGCTCTATCTCGGCGTAAACCGCCCGCATAGAGGCGCCGGAATCGTCCTCCACCTCGGTGAACCACTTGATCAGGGAACGTGTCAACTGGTCGACAGCCCCATCATCCCCCGCAGCCTCATAGCGCTGGCGCACAGTAGGCAGGGTGACACGGGTCTGCGCCTCGCGCATCCAAGCGATCTTCTCCGCGTCGGTCATGTCCGAACCGGCCACGCGCAGCCGCTCGGCGAAGAGGGCGTCGTCCTTGTCTGCGGGGATGCCGCCCAACTCGCGGATGCGCCGGTCGAAGATGTCGCCGTGGCTGGTCTCGCGCTCGGCCACCAGCGAAAGGCAGCCCTTCAGCCCAGGATGCTCGGTCTTGTCGGCCCAAGCCTTGAGAAACACGCCGGCGCGATGCTCCTGCAGGCGGATGTCGTTGAGCAGGTCGATGTATTCGGGATTGTCCGGCATTGCGTTACCTCACGATACAGGGAGATTTGGAAGCGAAAGGGGGCGGCTATGACTCCGGCAATAACTTCATAAGGAAGAACGTTCGCCGGGAATTCCTCAGCCGCACGCTACAGGCGAGTTTAGTGTGCTGCCGGTAGGGTGTCAAACCTAACCGTATCTTGCGCGTGCTAAAATGCCGCCAAGATTCAGACTTGGATTCAGGTGAAGTTTTGCCACAACTTACCGAAGCGCAGCGCGGCATGGTCGCCACCATCCGGGAGTTCGTCCGGCGCGAGGTGGCCCCGGTGGCGCAGGCCATGGAGCGCGCCGATGAATATCCCTTCGAGCTGGTGGAGCGGATGAAGGAGCTGGGCCTGTTCGGCGCAGTCATTCCCGAAGAGTACGGCGGGCTGGAGCTGGACGTTGCGTCCTATGCCCTGATCATCGAGGAAATCTGCCGGGGCTGGATGAGCCTCAGCGGGATACTGAACTCGCACCTCATCATGGCCTACATGGTGTCCACCCACGGCACCGCGGAGCAGAAGGAGCGGTTCCTGCCGCTGATGGCCACCGGCGAGAAGCGGGGCGGCATCTGCATCACCGAGCCCAACGCGGGCAGCGACGTTCAGGCCATCGAAACGCGGGCCGTCCAAGACGGCGACGATTACGTGGTCAACGGGGCCAAGAGCCTGATTACCAACGGGCGCCATGGCAACACCTTCGCCCTAGTGACCAAGACCGACCCCAACGCCGACCCGCCCCGGCGCGGCATCAGCATATTCATCGCGGAGAAGGGGCCGGGCTTCAACGTGGTGCGCGACATTCCCAAGCTGGGCTACAAGGGCGTGGACACCTGCGAGCTGTCCTTCGACGATTATCGCGTCTCCGGCGGCAACTTGATTAGCGGAGAGGAAGGCAAGGGGTTCTACCAGATAATGAGCGGGCTGGAGCTGGGCCGCATCAACGTCGCCGCCCGCTGCCTCGGCGTGGCCCGCGCGGCGCTGGAGGAGTCCACCCGCTACGCCAAGCAGCGGCAGACCTTCGGCAAGCCCATCGGCGAACACCAGAGCATACAGATAATGCTGGCCAACATGGCGACCCAGATACAGGCGGCCCACCTGATGGTGCTGCACGCCGCCGACAAGAAAGACCGGGGCGAGCGGGCCGACATGGAGGCGGGCATGGCCAAGCTGTTCGCCAGCGAGATGTGTATGCAGGTCGCCACCGACGCCATGCGAATCCACGGCGGCTACGGCTACACCCAGGACCTGACGGTGGAGCGCCACTTCCGCGACGCCCCGCTGATGATGATTGGCGAAGGCACCAACGAAATCCAGCGCCTAGTCATCGCCCGCCACCTGCTCAACAACTACCCCACCGGCGACTTCCTGTACGAGTCGGGGTTGTAGGGCCGGGCTTCGGGTGAACAGGAGACTGGCGTGATACCATACTTTGAGCTGGTTGGGCATGACGAGAAATATGTTAACGATCGAGGAGCAACACGGGGGGAAGTTGGGCTGGTTCTGGCTACCGGGCAGCATAGCCCCACATATGAAAACAGATTTGCTGCTATCAAAGTCCTGACAGAAGGATATGAATACCGGAGCAATGCATATCAACACAAAGAGATTAAGGTGGTATATGCCATCGAAGAATGGGGCATAGCAGTGATTACGGTGATTGTGCGTTTCGGATTCTGGAGGGACGCACAATAGAAGTCGCCGTTACATCACAACGGCAATTCAAGAATATATTACAATGGGGAAAACAAAATGAAGGTCAAATACGAGCCCAAATATGACATCGCATACATATACATTGCTGGGGAAGTCAAATATGTTGGTACTCACAGTATTGACTTTGACATTCACCTCGACCTAGATCATGAGGGACGTCTTCTGGGGATTGAGGTGCTGGACGCGACCCGAAGGCTGGACTTGGAACACCCCTTCATGGTGACTATGGATGACAGGTGTCCTTTGGGATGGCCGAAACTCCGGGAAGAGTTGCGGCGGAGAATGGATGTAGGGTTGCCTATCATCACTCGGCCCAAGCACGTCAAGAACTGGATAAAAGACGTGGGCGAAGACTACGTTGTATTGCTGCGAGATAAAGCTGCGCCTGAAAGATTCCGCCAAATAACGGCGGCAGACCTGGAAGATGGCGACCTTGATCGCCACCGGAAGAAGGGAGTCCTAGGTATAATCAAAGCGTTGCGGCTACTGGGTCAGTACCCTGAAACCGTAGGGTGAAGTATCGGGCCGGTTTATTAACCTCACGTAACTTCGCACCGGCAAAATCTAAACAAGAGACTACCGGAGGGCAACAAACCATGGTTCAGACCAATAACGAAAGCGGCATCACCCGCGCATTGGGCAACTTCGCGGCGACGCTGGACTACGAAGACCTGTCGCCGGAGGTTATAGATTGGGCCAAGTATCTCTGCCTGGACTTTGCCGGCGTCACGATCAACGGCTCCACCACCGGCTCGGCCCGCGCCGTCGTTGACGCGCTGCAACGGCTGGGGCGTTCGGGGCCGTCGGCCGTCGTGGGAACGCCGCACCGGGTCTTGCCGGAGTATGCTTCGATGGCCAACGGCGTCGCCTTCCACAGCATCGAGATGGACGACGTGAACAATGAGGCGTCGCTGCATCCGGGTGTGGTGGCCTTTCCCACCGCCCTTTCGATGGCCGACTTGGCGCAGGTTTCAGGCAAGGACTTCATCGCCGCCGTGGTTGCGGGATACGACGTAATCGTGCGGCTGGGCCGGGCGCTGCAACCGGCGGAGCATTACGGGCGCGGTTTCCACCCCACCGGCACCTGCGGGGCCTTCGGCGCGGCGGTCGTGGCCGGGCGGCTGCTGGGATTGCAGGGCGACGACTTCATCCACGCCCTGGGCATCGCGGGCAGCCAGACCGCCGGCAGCATGGAATACTTGGCGCAGGGGGCCTGGACCAAGCGGCTGCATCCCGGCTGGGCGTCGCACAGCGGTTCTTGGGCGGCGTTGCTGGCCCGCTCCGGCTACACCGGGCCGACCACCATACTCGAAGGGCGCGACGGATTCCTGCAAGCCTATTCGGGAGACCCTGACCCGTCCCTGGTACTGCAAGACCTAGGCGGGGAATACCTGATTACGCGCACCGGCATCAAACCCCACGCCTGCTGCCGCTACAAGCAGGGCCCCATAGACTGCCTCATCGAACTGCGCAACTCCCACGGCCTGACGGTCGATGACGTCGAGGAAGTTACCGTTGGAGTGCTCAGCGGCGGTTTCAAGCTGGTGGCATCGCCGGAGGAAGACAAGGCCAATCCTCAAACCGTGGTGGATATGCAGTTCTCCATGCCCTTCGGCGCTGCGGTGGCCTTGGCCTATGGCCGGGCGTCGCTGGAAGAATACGCCGATGGCGTTCCGGAACGCCCGGAAATCCGCCATATCCTGCCGCGGGTCAAGTGCGTGACCGATCCTGAACTGGACGCCCATTTCCCCCGCGAGTTCCGCGCTTGGGCCGAAGTAGCCACCACCGACGGACGCCGCCTGCGGAGCGTAATCCGCTATCCCAAGGGCGACCCGGAAAACGCCCTGTCGTGGGACGAGATGAGGGAAAAGTTCACCGTCCTGACTGCCCCGGTAATCAGCCCGCAACGCCAGCAGGAAATCATCGCCGCCATCGAATCGCTGGATAAGATGGCAGACGTGCGGGAGTTGGCCGCCCTGCTGTCCACGGAGTAGGCGGCCATGCGTCTGCCGAGAGCCGGGGACACGCCATGACTCCGCCGTTGCAAGGTGTACGCATTCTCGAAATGTCGCAGGCCATCGCCGGGCCGGTGGCGGCGCGGACTCTGGGCGACTTGGGCGCGGAGATTATCAAGGTAGAGCAGCCGGGCGTGGGGGATATGTCGCGGCGCATCGGCCCCCACTTTCTCGGCGGCGAAAGCGCCTACTATCTGAACTTCAACCGCAACAAGAAGAGCGTCACCCTAGACCTGCGGACGCCACAGGGGCGGGAAGTCTGCCACCGGCTGGTGGCGGTGTCCGACGTGGTGTTTGACGCCTTCCGGCCTTCGGTGCTGGAGCGGCTGGGGCTGGACTACCAGTCGCTCCGGGCGGTCAACCCGTCCATCATCGCCTGCTCGCTGTCGGCCTTCGGGCAGGAAGGGCCGTACCGGGAGCGTCCCGGCTTCGACGGCATCGTGCAGGCCATGGGCGGCGGGATGAGCGTCACCGGCAACCCGGGCCAGCCGCCAGTGTTTATGGGCTTTCCGGTCGGCGACATGGTGGGCGGCTACGTGGCGGCCCTCAGCATCGCCTCGGCCCTCTACGGACGCAAGACCACCGGCGAGGGCCGCCGTCTGGACGTTTCGTTGCTGGACGTTCAGATTGCCCTCCAAGCCCACTTGGGCCAGTTCTACCTAGTCTCCGGCGAAGTGCCGGAACCGATCGGCTCCGGCCACCCCTCCAATCTGCCGGTCGGAGCCTACCAGTGCGCCGACGGCAAGTACGTGCAGGTCCACTGCGCCAGCCAAGAATTCGCCATGAAGACGCTGCGCATGATGTCCGGCGAAATCGAGGCACTGCGGGGCATGGATGAGGACTCGCGCTTCACTACCGCGCCCGCCCGCATCGAAAACCGGACTGCGCTGGAGGATGCCCTGAGCATCGGCTTCCGATCCAAGCCGCGCCCGGAATGGGAGCGGCTGCTGTTGAAGTGGGACGTTCCCGGCGGCCCGGTCAACAACATAGCCGAGGCGCTGGCCGACCCCCAAGTGCAACTCCGCGACATGGTGGTGGAAATAGACCATCCCACCGCCGGAACCTACCGCACCGCCGGCAATCCTATCAAGACCGGTGGCCCCGAAACCTTCGCGCCTCCGCCAACCCTGGGCCAGGATACCGACAGTGTGCTGACCGGACTGCTGGGCTACAGCAGCGCAGAGGTGGCGGCCTTGCGTGAAGTGGGGGCGATTTAAGGGCCGGTATGACAAACAACCCTGCGAAGAGAATCCTGATTATCGCCGGGCCGAACGGGGCCGGCAAAACCACCTTCGCAGCCGAGTTCCTGCCCAACGAGGCGGAATGCCCCACCTTCATCAACGCCGACCTGATAGCGGCGGGCCTGAACCCGTTCCAGCTGGACCAGGCGGCGTTCCGGGCGGGGCGTATGATGCTGGAGATGATTGACGCCTGCGTCCGCAAGGGGGAAAATTTCGCTTTCGAGACAACACTGAGCGGAAGAGGCTACGCTCGTATGATTCCACGTTGGCAGGAACAAGGGTATTCGGTGAAGCTGTACTATCTTCGGCTGTCGTCGGCGGAAGTTGCAATAGACCGGGTGCGGCAGCGGGTAGCGATGGGCGGCCACAATGTGCCGGAGGAAACCATCCGCCGACGGTTCCACGCCGGTTGGCGCAATTTCGAGCGCATATACCAGAACCTGGTGAATGAGTGGGAAATACAAGATGCATCGGAGGAGCGTCGATGACTGGCCCAGAAAGAACCGGCGCGGAGGAAGAGCAACTGTCGGCCAACGCCGAGAGCGAAGGAAGGGTCTGGCGCACCAGCAGCGGCAAGCCAGACCCCGGCGTCGAAGCGGCGATGCGCCGGGCCACGATGAAGGCCCGTCGGCGGGCGATTGCGCTCACCGGCCGGGTCGTAACCATTCGGAACGGCAAGGTTGAGTACGACACCGAACCGTAGGTATTTGGCGGCAGGAGGTTTCCCTTATGACAACCAGCGCGAAACTTGGGATTCTGGTTCCGGGAGGATTCGGCGGAACGCCGCCGACCCTGGCGGAATTCAGCAGCTTCTTTCGCCGGGCCGAGGAGCTTGGCTACGATTCTCTGTGGGTCATAGACCGGATATTTCACCCCAACAGCATCATTGACCCGATGACGCTGCTGGCCTGCGCCGCCACGGTCACCGAGCGCGTGCGCCTGGGCACTGCGGTACTGCTGTTCGTCCTGCGCAACCCGATACTGGCGGCCAAGACCACGTCGACGCTGGACTACCTGTCAGGCGGACGGCTCACGCTGGGCATCTCCTTGGGCGGGCGCGACAATGAGTTCGGCCCCCTGGGCGTGGACGTGCGCCGCCGGGTCAGCCGCTTCAACGAGGGTCTGGAAGTGATGCGCCGCCTCTGGACGGAGCGCGACGTTACGCATCACGGCCGATATTACTCGATGGACAGCGTGAACATAGACCCCAAGCCGGTGCAGCAGCCGTCCATCCCCATCATCATCGGCGGCTCCGCCGACACCGCGCTGCAACGGGCCGCCGAGCAGACCGACGGCTGGGTGGCCGGCGGCGCGGCCAGCCCCGAAGTCTTCGCCCAAGCCTGGGGCAAAGTGCGCGACTACGCCGCCGCCGCAGGCAAAGACCCGGACACGCTGCAATCGGCCAAGCTCATCTACACCTACGTTGACGCCGACCGCGACCGGGCCAAGCGCGAGCTCGAAACCTTCACCCACGCCTACTACGGCCCGCAGTACGACGTGGAGAACGCCTGCGCTTTCGGACGCCCCGAAGACTGCGCCGCCAAGCTGCAAGCCTACATCGACGCCGGCGCCCAGACGGTAATGGTCGGCCCAACCTGGCCCGACCCGGCGCAGATTGAGCGTATACACGCGGAGGTTGCGCCGCTGCTGCGGTAGGCCGCGCCGACCTATTCATCAAATCCCAAATCCTTGGCTCTGCGAAAGTCCTCCTCCGCTCCTTGCGCGTCGCCCGTCTCCTGCCTGACTTGACCTCGAAGATAGTAGGCTTTCGCGTACTCCGGGTTGAGCCGCAGGGCTTCGTCGATATTGGCAATGACCCGGTCGTACTCCCCAACCAAAGCGTAGGCTCGGCCCCGGTTGTAATAGGTATTCGCACTCTTTGGGTTGAGCCGCAGGGCTTCGTTGTAATCGGCAATAGCCAGGTTATACTCCCCTTGATCGTGGTAGGCTAGGCCCCGGTTGTTGTAGGCTTCCGCAAACCTCGGGTTGAGCCGCAGGGCCTCGTTGCAATCGGCAATGGCCTGGTCATACTCACCCTTGCTAAAATAGGCTAAGCCCCGGTTGGTATAGACTCCCACAAGCTCAGGGTTGAGCCGCAGGGCCTCGTTGTAGTCGGAAATGGCCTGGTCATACCCACCCTTGCTAAAATAGGCTAGGCCCCGGTTGTTGTAGGCTTCCGCGTCCTCCGGGTTGAGCCGCAGAGCCTCGTTGTAATCTGCAACGGCCTGGTTATACTCCCCTTGATCGTGGTAGGCTAGGCCCCGGTTGTTGTAGGCTTCCACAAGCTCCGGGTTGAGCCGCAGAGCCTCGTTGTAATCGGCAATGGCCTGGTCATACTCACGCTTGCTAAAATAGGCTATGCCCCGGTTGTTGTAGGCTTCCGCGTACTCCGGGTTGAGCCGCAGGGCCTCGTCGAGATCGTCAATGGCCTGGTCATACTCACCTTTTTGGTAGTGGACTGATGCTTGGTTGTTGTAGGAATCCGCTTCATTACCGGCGCAAGCCATTACCGACAGAGCGGCCGCCAACACGACTATCGCAAGCCGGAAACCTCTAGCATGATGTGAATTGGGGTTGGCTGCTCCGGGTTTGCGAATCACAACCATTTCCATTCCTTACTCCAGTGGAGGGAATTATCAGGGAGCTTGGGGATACGCCCGCCTCTACACCGACGTCTGCGTTATCACACGCGGCGCCACCTTACGCGACAGCCAGCGGCCGTCGCCGCTGTTCCCCAGCAGTTGACCGTCCCGAATGATGACCTTGCCGCGAAGCATGGTCATTACCGGGTAGCCCTCGCACTGGAAGCCGTCCCAGATGGAGTAGTCGGACTCGGCGTGCAGTTCGTCCACCGTGATCGTCTTCTTGAGGTTTGGGTCGAAGATCACGATGTCGGCGTCGCTGCCCGGGGCGATGGCTCCCTTCTGCGGGTACATTCCGAGGATCTTGGCGGCGTTGGTTGACGTTATGTCGGCGAACCGCTCCAGTCCGATGCGCCCGGGGGCCACCAGCTTGGTGTAAGTCACCGGCATCCGGGTCTCGATGCCGTTGTGGCCGCCGCAGAGGGTGCGGATGGTGTCGCCGGCCAGCTTGACGTTCTTGTAAGTGGTCCACTCGTCGGTGGCGGTAGTGCAGATGGGGCCGTCCACCAGCCCCTGTTGCAGGGCGTCGCGGTCGTCGGAGAACTTGATGGCCGGGTAGGTGTGGATGGCCAGGCCGTCGGGCTTCAGGTAATCGTCGCAGGTGAATTCCAGGTAGTTGTGCAGGGCCTCGCCGTACACCGGGAGCTGAGCGGCGCGGGCCTCGGCGATGGCGGCGACGCCTTCCTTGGCCGTGGTGTGGACGAAGTAGATGCCAGTCTCGGTGCTTTGGGCCAGCCTTGTTACCTTGCGGAAAGAAATGTCCTCGGAAATGTTGTTATGGGCCAAGTGCAGGTTGGAGCCATGGTCGCGGCCCTCCCGCTCCAGCTTGTCCTCCATATAGGTAACGATGTCGTCCTCTTCGGCGTGGACCGCCATTATGCCGCCGTGCTTGCCGACTTCCTGGAAAATCTCCCATAGATGCCCCATGGGGACGCGGGCGTGGAAGGTGGTGAAAATCTTGAAGCTGGCAACGCCCGACTGAATCGCCTCACCAATCTCGCCCAAGGTGCTGGGCGGAATCGCCCCGGCGAGTATGTAGTGGAAGGTGTAGTCGGTGTAGGAATGGCCCCGGAAAATATCCCGCCGAGCTTCAATCTGCCCCATTATCGGGTCGGAGGGCGGAACGGCCCCCGGCGTCAGTGGCAGGGCGCCGGCGAAGTCCACGTAGGTGGTGACGCCCCCGAAGGCAGCGGCGCGGCTGGCCGCCTCGGGCGGCTGGGTGAAGATGCCAGTATCTCCCCCGGCCCAGTAGTCCGGCACGGGAACGTTGATGTGGGCGTGGGGTTCAATGCCGCCGGGCAGCACAATCATCCCGGTAGCGTCTATGGTCTCTGCAGCGCCCACGTCGTCCAGCGCGCCGGGAGAAGCCACTGCCGCAATCTGCTCCCCCTGGATTCCAACGTCCATGAGGGCCGCGCCTTCGGGCGCAACCACGGTCCCGCCCTTAATTATCAAGTCCAGCATAATTGCCTCCCGATCTATGTTTTGAGCAGATATTAGGCGTCTGCGCCTGCCGGATTGCCTCTCCTGTTCACTTTGACGGTGCTTTAGTTGAAAGCAGGTATTTCTATCTCTTCGTCCAAAGTCGCCGGAATCCAAGACGCCAGCAGAGTTTCCAGCTCGTCGCGGCATTCCTCCAACCGATGCTCCGCGCCCTCGAACAGCACCAGCTCCTTGGGTTCCTGCGCCCACTGGTAAATCTGCTGGGCACAGGAGAAAGACAGCCGCGTGTCGGCTTTGCCGTGAGCCACCAGCAGCTTGCGGGGGGCTACCTGTCCGGCCATGCCCGCTCCGTAGGTCTGGGGTGAAAGCGACACCACGCCTTTCACGTAGTCGCTGGTGGCTCCGGCGGCGATGACCACCGCGCCGCCGAAGGAATGGCCCACAACCACCACAGGCCCAAACCCGTTTTCTTTGCAGTAGGCCACCCCTGCCAGAAGATCCAGGACGCATTCCAGCAAGTCATTAGGGAAGCGGTAGTCCAGCCGCAGCGAAGTTATGCCCTGCGCGGTCAACTGCTCGGACAGCCGGGCATAGGTGCCTGGCCCCGGGCCGCCGAAGCCGCCCCGGGCGCCGCAGACCCAGATGACAGCGCGGTCGCCGCCCTCCGCCCGGTGGATAATCCCGCTGAACTCGCCCCGGTTGGTGTGGAACTTCAGCCCCTCGCCGGTGTCGCCGTCGGGCAGTGGCGCGTCGCTCACCCGCAGCAACTTGATGAGGTCGGCCGCGGATTCGGGTTTCTGTTCTGTGGTCATGCTTGCTCCCCTATCCCAGAAAGTCTGCAAGGGCCGCGTTGAAGCCGTCCGGGTTGTCTTCAAAAACCATGTGGGCCGCGTTGTCCACGTGCACCAGCCTGCCGTTGGCCAGCCTCTCCACCATGCGGTCGGCCACCTCGAGGATGAGCGTGTCGGTCTCGGTACCGCGAACGATGAGGGTGGGGCAGGTAATCTTTAACAGCGGCTCCCACAGGTCGGGCGGGGGAGCGCCGGTGCCGTCGCGGCGTTGCGCGCGGATTTCCGGATCGTAGCGCCACCCGATCTTCCCGTTGGGCAGGTCCCTGGAGGCGTACTTGAGCCTGCGCCGCAGCACCGGCTCTGAGGCGAAGCGGTTCTGCTGGTTCATGTACTGGAAGAGGTCTTCAAAGTTGTCGAACTCCTGAGGGACATCCACCAACTCGCGGGTGATGCGGGTCGACCCTGTAGGAGCGATTTCCGGGCCGATGTCCACGATGACCAGATTGTCCAGCTTGTCAGCATTGCGCCCGGCAAAGGCCATGCTGTTGCGCCCGCCCATGGAGTGACCGATGAGAGTGAACTTCTCCAGCCCTAGAGCGGAGCAAAATTCTTCCAAGTCGGCCACGAAAGCGTCTGTGGAGTAGTCGCCGCGCGCCGCCCAGTCGGTCTCGCCGCGGCCTCGCTGGTCCAGGGCCAGGATGTGGAAGTCTCCGCAGAAGCGTGCCGCAACGTCATCCCACGAATGGCAGTGGCCCCGCAGTCCGTGGAGCAGCAACATCACCGGCTTGCCTTCATTGCCCCAGTCGAGGTAGTGGATGTTCATCCCGTTGACGGTAATCATCAAGTCCGTGGGTTTCACCGTGGTGGTCATGGCTCATTCTCCTGCGGATACAGTTTTAACAGTCCTAGGCACTACCGAGAAGCCGCCTTTAGCGTCCAAAGCCCTCTCCTCATCGCCCCATCGTGACATGAACACGTTCACTTGAGAAAGGTCAGTGAACTTACTGGCATCCATAATCTCGAAACCGACCAACTGTCCGTCATAATCGAAGTCGGCTATCACCCCTGGCAGCACTTCCTCCGACACTTTGATTCTCTTGGAGTCGAAATCTATCGTCAGGATATCTACATCAGCGTCATAGGCTATTCTCATGACCAGTCTATCCCTCGGAGGCTATCTTAAGGCCGAAAACGGCCATCTATGAATGCAGTTATGATCGTCTCGCCGTCGGTATAAACCACGACGCGGACAAAGTGCCGATGCTCTTCCAGATAAGATCAATATCTAGTTCGCCGTCGTTCTGGACTTGGATTCGTACCGGATTTTGCACCACTGAAATCGCTTGGTCAAGCAAGATTGGCCGCCCGGAGCGGTCTCGGGTGTAGTGAAGCGAAAATCTCATTGGCGCGCTGGTCTCTGCTGCGCTACCGCTTGATTATCAGCAGAGAGAAGTAGTCCAGGTCCTCGGCGGTGAGCTTGCTGATGTCGTGGATTACGCGCTCGCTTGCCGTGCTGGCCTGGCGCACATAGATGGCGTGGCCGGCCAGTCCCAGGCCTTCCAGGTTGGCCAGGGCCTGAATCAGGTTGCGGTCAATTTCCATCAGCACGATGGTGTCGTAATTGGTGATGGCTTCGCGCAGGTCGTCGATGCCGTAGACCGCCGGCAGGATGGCGAGCCGCTGGCCCTGTCCGACCAGCGGCACGCCGGCACTGGCCGCCGCCGCCATAACCGACGGGACTCCAGGCACAACCTCGACGGTTACGCCGTCCAACTCGGCCCCCACGTGTTCGATGAGGTGAGGAAACTCGCTGTACAACATCGGGTCGCCCTCGGTGATAAAGGCCACGTCCTGACCTTCCCGCAGCCTGGCGCTGATGCGCTCGGCGGCTTCCCGCCAAGTGGCCTCGCTAACCGGGGAGTCGTCAGACGGGATGGAGATTGGCAGCGTCTGCACCCACCCGGAAAGCAGGCCGTCCACCACGCCCAAGGCATAGCTGGGAGCTCCATTGTCCAACTGCGTAAAGCAGATGACGCCAACCTCTTGCAACAGCCGATGGGCTCGAACGGTAAGCAGTTCCGGATCGCCGGGGCCAACGCCCACACCATAGAAACAACCGTAGTTCGCCACTATCACACCTACCCAACTACTACGTTGACCAGCCGGCCGGGAACGTAGACCGTCTTATTGACCGACTTGCCGTCGAGGAGGCTCTGAACCTTCGGGCTCGCCATCGCCAGTTCCTGTGCTTCCGACTCCGGAATACCCACAGGGACTTCCAGCTTGTCGCGTACCTTGCCGTTGACCTGCACCACCAGCGTAAAGACCTCGTCGGCGGCCAGTTCATCATCCCAACCGGGGAATTCCTGCTGATGGATGCTGTACTCCCGTCCGCTGCGCTCCCAAAGCTCCTCGGTCAGGTGGGGCGCCATGGGGGCCAGCATGAGCAGCAGCTTCTCGACGCATTCGCTCCACACTTCCAGGGATACGCTGCCGTCGGCCCAAACGCGGTTGAGATGATTGGTCAATTCCATCATCGAAGCGATGGCGGTGTTGAACTTGAAGCGGTCGAAGTCGTTGTAGCACTTGCGGACCGTCTGATGCAGCATTCGCCGGGTGTCGCGCGACGCCGCACCGTCTGAACCGTCCAGGGCCGCCGCGTCACGGCTGGCGATGTCCCAGACCCGGTTGAGCCAGCGGGCGATTCCGTTGATGCCCACGTCGCTCCATGGGCCGCCGTGATCCCAGGGCCCGATGAACATGAGGAAGCAGCGAACGGCGTCCGCGCCCAGCACCCCCACCACATCGTCAGGGTTCACCACGTTACCCCGGCTCTTGCTCATCTTCTCGTGATCCTGTCCCAGAATCACGCCCTGATTGAACAACCGCAGGAAAGGCTCCTCGAAGTCCACCATCCCCATGTCGTACAGGGCCTTGATGAAAAACCGGGAGTAGAGCAGGTGCATGACAGCGTGCTCCGCCCCGCCGGTGTACTGGTCGACGGGCAGCCACGCTTTTGCCAGTTCCGGGTCCACCGGGCCGCCGGAGAAATGGGGGCTAAGATAGCGCATCATATACCAGGACGAATCCATGAAGGTGTCCATGGTGTCCGTCTCCCGGCGGGCCGGCCCGCCACAGGCGTGGCAGGCAGTATTGACGAATTCGGCGCTGACAGCCAAGGGAGACTCGCCGTTCGGCTTGAACTCGGCATCCTCGGGAAGCAGCACCGGCAGGTCTTCTTCGCGCACCGGCAGCACGCCGCAGTTGCCGCAATAAATCATCGGGATGGGAGTGCCCCAGTACCGCTGCCGCGAGATGAGCCAGTCACGGATGCGGTAGGACACGGTACGCTTGCCCCAGCGGTTCCGCTCCACGTCGTCGGATATGGCCTCAACGCCCTCCTCGTTGGTCATTCCTTCATAGGGGCCGGAGGCAGTCATAAAGCCGTCGCCAAGATATGCCTCCTTCAGGTCGCTACCGTCCCAGTCGATTGGAGCAATGACCTGCCGGATGGGGAGACGGAACTTCCGGGCAAAATCAAAGTCACGGGCATCATGGCCTGGCACACCCATCACCGCGCCGGTTCCATAGGTCATCAGCACATAGTCGCTGATGAAGATGGGGACACGCTCGTTGTTGAGCCGGTTGACGGCATAGCTTCCGGTGAAAACGCCTGTCTTTTCCTTGTCGGCGGAAAGACGGTCAATTTCCGACGCGCGCCGGGCTTGGGCCACGTAGCCCTCAACTTCTCCTTGCCGTTCCGGGACAGTAAGTTGCTTCACCAAGGGATGCTCCGGGGCCAAAACAATGAAGGTCACGCCGAAAATGGTGTCAATACGGGTCGTGTAAGTGGGTATTTCCCGCTCTTCCAGGCCATGCGAGGAAATATCAAAGCTGATTTCGACCCCCTCGCTCCTCCCAATCCAGTTGTTCTGCATCGTCAGAATCTTGTCCGGCCACTCTTCCAGCCCGCTGAAATCCAGCAGCCGGTCAGCGTACTCGGTAATGCGGAAGAACCACTGCTCCAGGTCGCGGCGGGTGACTATTGTGCCGCAACGCTCGCAGGCCCCGTTGAGCACCTGCTCATTGGCCAATACGGTTACGCAGGAGGGACACCACACGACCGGGGCGTTGGCGCGGTAGGCCAGACCTCGCTCGTAGAGCTTGAGGAAGAACCACTGATTCCAGCGGTAGTATTCGGGAAGGCAGCAGATGACCTCCCGATCCCAGTCATAGATTGCGCCGATAGAACGGAGCTGCCGCCGCATATTTTCGATGTTGCTAATCGTCCATTCGTAGGGGTGGATCCCCCGGCTGATGGCGGCGTTTTCGGCGGGCAACCCGAAGGCGTCAAACCCGATTGGATGCAGCACGTTGTAGCCCTGCATCCGGCGGAAGCGGGCGTGGGCGTCGGCTGGGGCCATGGCATACCAGTGGCCGATGTGCAGGTCGCCGGATGGGTACGGATACATGGTCATCTCGTACCACTTGGGCCGGCTGTCGTAGTCCGGCACCTTGTGGAGTTCATC
Source organism: Dehalococcoidia bacterium (assembly GCA_965249065.1). Lineage (GTDB taxonomy): Bacteria > Chloroflexota > Dehalococcoidia > Lucifugimonadales > UBA3495 > VXOI01. The sequence continues at coordinate 1,507,162 of CBDFLG010000002.1, forward strand.
CCGCTCCCAGCGTTCCTGCCACTTCAGGTCTATCGCCACGGGGTCGAACCCCAACTCCACCTGTCTGGGACTGGTCGTCATTTAATTGTCACCTCGAATCGGCTGAGCTATTAGATTATATCAGCATGGCCACCCCGCTATCCCGGCCTGCGCAACGGATACTCCGCCACCGCCCGAAACCGCGCCGTTGGCGGGCGTTTGCCGGGCATTTGCCAGGCATTTGACAGTAGCAACGGGCAATCCTAGAATCTTGTCACCCGCCGTTGGAACCGTCGCGCTGTCTTCCGGCCCGGGCTATCTCCCGGTTCGGGCATGGCGGCTTATCTTCCGGCATTAACCACCCGGCGCTGCTCCCCGGAAAATTCGCAGAGCTTGTATTACTTTTCCTTGGAACCGGCCAGCGCAGCGGCCTTTAGTAGCGGAGCCGTTAAGTTTGGGAACTAACCGGGGACGCCGGCCCATAGACGCAATCATCCGGCTGCCCCGCCGGCGAGACGTCTCGCCGACCATCCGGCGGAGCGAGACGCTGCGCCGCCCCCGCCGGCTGCTGGGAATCTCCAGCATCCTCATCGGCGCTTTCATTCTGCTGATTTCCGTCGGCGCCGGTCTTCTGACGTTCCCCTTTGCCACAACCTCCGGCGAATCCGCGCCCGTGCCGATAGCATACTTCACGGCCATCTCAGCCGTGACTGTAACCGGCCACACGGTGGTTAGCACACCGGACTACTGGGCGCCCTTCGGACAGGCGGTCATATTCGTGTTGATGCTGGTGGGCGGGCTGGGCTTCATGGTGATAAGCACCTTTCTGCTTCTGGTACTGGGAGACCGCACCACAATACAACAAAGGGCGCTAACCCGCGGGCTGATGAGCGACGCTGCCGGCGCGAAACAAATGCGGGCCATCAAGTCCTTCGGCAACCGGGTCATCATCATCGTGCTGCTGATCTATCTGGCCGGGTCTCTGATTTACTTCACCCAGATTAGCGGCTTGGACGGAATAGGGCAGGGCCGCGCCTACTGGTACTCCCTGTTCCTTTCAGTATCATCATTCAACAATGCCGGGTTCAACATCATACCCGAGGCGGCCCAAGGAAACGCGGCGAGGTTTGTGTCCAATTATACGGTGCTTGCGACCATGACCATCATGATTGCCTTGGGGGGCCTGGGCTGGGTGACGATGGTGGATATGTGGCGGCAGCGCCGTTTCTCCCGCTTTTCCCTCGATACCAAGCTGGTGGTGGTAACCAGTCTGGGCCTCTGGTTGTTGGGCGCTGGGTTGCTGGGCCTTATAGAGTTCCACAATCCCGACACCATGGGTTCCCTAAGCTGGCTGGACCGCGGCGTAGGTGCGGTGTTCCTGTCCGTCAGCGGCCGCACCGCGGGCTTTAGCATCATAGACTTTGGCCAAGTTGAGGACGTTACCAGAATAGCCTATACGGTGCTCATGTTCATCGGAGGAGCGCCAGGCTCGGTCGCCGGCGGAATCAAGGTGGTAACCTTCGCTCTGATTGTGGCCGCGGTGGTCTCCTCGTTGCGCAGCCGGTCCCACGCCGAGGCTTTCGGCCGGGAGATCCCGCAGCCACAGTTACACCGGGCGCTGGCCGTCGCCGTGCTGGGGCTGGCGCTCATCTTCGTGACAGCAATGGCCCTCGTCGAGCTGGAACGCGAGGCCCCTTTCCTTTACCTGCTCTTCGACATTGTTTCGGCCTTGGGAACCACCGGAGCCACCACCGGCATCATTCCCTCTTTGGGGCTGGCGGCCCAGTCGATTTTCATGGCGGCAATGTTCGTAGGAAGGCTGGGGCCTCTGGCGCTGGCCTTAGCATTGGCGCCCCGAGAGGATGAAGTTGAGGTGTACCGTTTCGCCCAGGAACAGGTTAGAATAGGATAATTTCCCGGGTGGAGGCGAAAGGTGAAGAAGCAGGTTTGCGTCATCGGAATGGGACGCTTCGGCTCCACGGTGGCGCACGAGCTGTATCAGAGCGGGCATGACGTGCTGGCCATTGACATCGACGAGGCCAAGATCCAGGAGCAGTTGGGCCGCGTTACCTACGCTGTTCGGGCCGACGCCACCAACGAGTCAGTCCTGCAAGAGTTGGACCTCCCTGATTACGACGTCGCCATCGTGGCGCTGGGCAGCGATAACATCCAGGCCAGCGTCGGCATGACGGTGCTGCTCAAGAGCATGGGGCTGCCGATGATTATCGCCCGCGCTGCCAACGACCTTCACGGCGAGACTTTGGAGCGCATCGGAGCCGACCGGGTGCTATTCCCCGAAGCCGAAAACGCCCGCCGCGTCGCCCGCCTAGAGTTCACCCGCGAGCTGCTCGACTATATGCCCATCCTGGCGGACTACGGGATAAGCAAAATTCGCCCTCCGGAAGGAATGATGAACCACACACTGGAGGAAGCGGGGCTGTCCGGGGCCGGAGACCGGCATGGCGTCTCCGTGCTGGCCATCCGGCGTGGAAGAACATCATTGCTGCACCCTGCCAGGGACGAGGTGATGCAGCCCGGCGACGTGCTCATTCTGGCCGCCACCAGTGAGCAGATAAGCAAACTGCCCGACATCGCCCGTAGGCTGGCGGAGTCCGACGACGAGGCGCGCGCCAGCCGAAACCGGACCGCACGTAATGGTTTGCGAGCCAGTCCAGCCAATTAGTGTTGCCTCCTTATCTACCCGCGTAGACATCGCAGGGAGTTTCACTTCCGGGCCCAGCCTTGGTGATTCCGCATCCGAAAAATCCGCGAGAGCTGGTTTACAAAAAATAGGCGCGAAATGTATGCTTCTTGGGCTGGTTATGGCAACTCCAAGCCCCTATAATGGCCTCTTGCCGGAACATACTGGGTTTTCATGCAGTTCCTGAATCTGGCCGGAGACGGTAGTAGATGTCGCTCGACGCGAAACGAATTCTCATACCGATAAACGATTCGCCTCACAGCGAGCGCGCTTTTCGCTGGGCCTGCCACATAGCAAAGGACGCAGAGGCGAAACTATGCGCGATCCACGTCATTGAAGTGCCTCTGACGCTTTCGCTGGAAGCCGAGGTCACCGAGGACATAGACCGGGCAGAGGAATTGCTGTCCCGCTACGAGCGCATTGCCAAGGAAGAAAAGTTTCGCGCTCTGGATGCCCGCTGCCTTCGCTCCAGGCAGGCCGGAGCGGCAGTGACACGCGAGGCGGAGATAGAGCAGGCCGACTTGGTTATTGTGGGAATCTCGTGCAAACGCAGTCTGGGCCAATCAGACTTGGGCAATACCGGCTCGTACATCTTCCAGCACGCCTCATGCCAGGTGCTGCTTTGGCGGGAGCCCATTCCCGTAGCCTCCCTGATCGGGAGCTGATAAAAAGTGCGCGTTCTGGTCTACGGTTGCGGTCAGCTAGCTTCCGGAGCGGTGCGGGAGCTGCTTAACGATGCCAACCAGATTACGGTGCTCGGCAATGAACGGAGCCAACTGGAGCGGCTCAGCAGCTACCCCGGAGTTACAGCGGTGCTTTTGGCCGAGCCGGTAATGCAGGATTACTTGATGCAGGCGGGAATCAGCCAAGTCGAGGCGTTTCTCGCCCTCTCCACAGACGACCATGAGAATCTGCTGGCGGCCCAAATTGCCGGACGGATGTTCAACGTTCCCCGGGTTGTCTGCCACGTGGAAAATCCCCAGTTGCAGGTGATTTACGCATCTCAGGGGATGAACGTGTTAAGCTACTCGGTAGGAATTCTCCAAGACATCCGCTATGCCATAAGCGCATCCTGATAAGGACCTGACGGCGAACCCGCCGCTTCCGGGCCAGCAGACAGGACAATGTACGTCGTAATCGTCGGATGCAGCGAAGTTGGCTTCTATCTTTCCAGGGCCCTAGCCGCCACCGGCCATGAAGTGGTCGTAATAGAGCGCGAACCTGAGCGCTACCAAGTCCTTACCGAAAATCTCGGAATTATCGCGCTACTCGGCGACGGCTCCGACGCGGACATTCTGCGAAGGGCGGGAGTGGAGCGGGCCGACGCCGTAGTCGCCCTCACCGGCGTAGACGCCACCAATCTGGTGATTTGCCAGATAGTGCAGTACATCTTCAAGACGCCCCGCACTGTGACCATGGTGAAGGACCCCAAAAACGAGCCCATTTTCGAAGAGATGGGCATCGACGTTGTGGTCAACTGGATTCATCTGGCTCTCGGCGCTCTTGAGGCAGGAGTGCCCGGACAGCCATTACGCCATCTGATGACACTGCGCCAGCCTGACATAGAACTGGTCTCCGTATCGGTGCCCGCCGGAGCGGACATCGTCGGCAAACGCCTCGACGAAGTTCAGCTCCCCCCCGACAGCTTCATTTCGCTGATCGTTAAGAAAGGGCAAGCGAGCCTTCCGTCGGGCCAATTCTTGGTGGAAGCGGATGACGAACTTGTCGCCGTTACCTCAATCGCCGACGAACAACTACTCTATGACATCCTGACCGGAGTCTGACCGTGGCTCGTACATTGGCATTCCTGGGACCTTCCGGCACCTACACCGAGGAAGCAGCCTTGGTCTACGACCCCGGCGCAGAACTGCGGCCCTTCCCCAGCATTACCGCCGTTGGTCTGGCCGTCGCCTCAGGGGAGACCGGGCAGGGCGTGGCTCCCATAGAAAACAGCATCGAAGGATCGGTGAATTTCACTCTGGACCTGCTGGTCAGTGAAGCCTCCATCTTCATCCGAAACGAAATCGTGCTGCCCATCGAGCATTACCTGATGGGTAAGACCGGCACCCAAATGTCGGAGGTCCAGGTCATCTATTCTCATCCACAGGCCCTGGCCCAGTGCCGCGAGTACCTAGAGCGAAACTTCGCCGGGGCAACCCGGTCGGCTTCTCTCAGCACCGCCCTCGCCGTGGGAGACGCCATGGGCAGTGACGTGCCGGCCGCGGCCATCGCGCCGCTCCGCTCCGCCGAACTGTACGCAGCGGAGATTTTTGATTCCGGCATTCAGGACGTAGCGGCCAACCTAACCCGCTTTGTGGTTCTGGCCAAAACGGACCACCCGCCCACTGGAAACGACAAGACTTCGCTCTTCTTCAGCTTCGACCAGGACGTCCCTGGGCAGTTGTACACGGTGATGGGGGAGTTCGCCCGGCGCGAAATTAACCTGGCAAAAATCGAGTCGCGCCCCACGAAGCGATCCCTAGGCCAGTACGTATTTTTTATCGACTGCGACGGCCACCGGGAAGACCGTCTGCTTGGCGAGGCCATTGAGGTCATCAGGAGCCGGGTCAGTTCGCTAAGGGTAATGGGATCTTATCCCAAGTGGACGCAGGAGAACGCGCAGGGAGCGTAGGCAAGGCCGGGAAAATGGTGAAGAAACCAGTCTGAGAGCGAGGACAACAGGTTAAGAGGCTTCGGGGCAGTAGAAAGGCGGGAAGTAAGAATCGGCCCTCCTCTTGCAGTTCCCGCGCGCCCAAAACACCACACAACCCCAAGGCTGGAACATTCTCAAGGAGGGCCGATAGGCCGGATTCCGTGTCCAGCCGCCGATGGAACGCTCCCACCGGCGGAAGCCAATGCCCTGGCCACTGGAACCCCCGACCGTCGCTGCATACACTGCCCCGGTTCCCTTGCCGGGTTCCGCGACAGCAGGATTGTTAATCTTTTGTGGTGAATCTTATACAAGTATTAGAATTATGTCAAGGTTTTTCTTTATGGAAAATCGGTGCGGAAAATCGCGGTTCCTTCATTCGCGTAGACCTTGCTGAGCAGCCCCGCTGCCACCATATCCTCAAATTTGGCCAGCCCTTCCGCCCCGTAATTCAGCCTCTCCAAATCTCCAACCACCACGTAGGACACGTCGTAGCGCCGTAGCAACTCGACGGTGATTTCGATGTCGGTCGTCTCATAGGCCAAGCGCACGTGATTTGCGCGTTCGCCCACCTGGTCCCGGTAGTCGAAACGCTGCTGTATCTGGTGCCACGGCCAACCGATGACAGTAGGCAACCCGGTGTAATTGGCAATGCGGCCGCCCCAGCGATATTGTTCCATGTGGGCCTCCAGTACTACCGGCGTGCCCTCAACATTGTCCTGAAGCCAGCGGATTGCCTGAAGGTCCCATGCGAGGGGGAAGAATTCGCCGCGCTCCCAATGCTCCGTATGCGCCATATACGCCGTCCCGTCCAATGTCAGCGGCAGATCGACGAAACGGTCGGATAGCCGGTCCCGGGTTCCCAAGAAGGTGTAGATAAGGGAAGAAACCACCAGAATCACCAGCACAACCATCCAAACGGCAGCAGGTCCTGGACGGCGGAATTCCAGCTTCGGCAGCCCATAGGAAGCCAGACGCCACAGCATATATGCGGCGGCGACCGCCATAAACACCCAAACTTCCAGGTAGTACTTGAACAAGGTATTCATCCGGCCGATGTCGCCCTCAACGGTCACGAAATCAACGCCTATTGCGATAAGCCCCGCCATAGCCAGCATCGTCAGCGCCGCTGCCTCATAGGGGCGGGACGGCTCCCGCGATTGCAGCACCCGCCAGCCGGCCACCACCGTCAGTATCAGCAGGGCCATCACCAAGAGCGCATTCCAGTATCCGAGAACGCCAAAAAGCAGGCCAACGACCGCAAGGGCGGCAACCGTCAGTCTCAGCCACTCCATATTCACCGGCAGTTCTTCGCTGTTCCAAGAGCTGCGGAGCAGAGCTTTCAGGTCGTTCCAGGTCCGGGCAATCAGGAAAGTTACGATGATAAAGAGGAACAGTCCGTGAATCGCCAAGAAACGATCAATGGGCGTTCGCCATCTCGACGCTTGCAGCCCGTTATTGAAGGTCTCGTAATACTGATGGAACGGCCAAAATGACAGCAGGCTGACGGCCAGGATGCTCGCGCCCAGCCCGGCAAACAGCAGGAACTTGCGCCGGGGGCTGCCACGGCTGAACAATGCCGCGATGCCGATGAAAGCCAGGGTCAGAATCACGTAGGGCGGGTAATCCCAACTGTTGATCGCCCATAACGCTCCCAAGGTAACTGCCAGCGCCGCGCCCGCCGCCGCAGTCCAGGCCGCGCCTCCATTCCTCACCCCGGCCACCAAGGCCAGCCCCAGGCCCAGAGCCAGCAGCGTAAACGGGATGACCATCATGTGGGCGTGCATATCGGCGAACAGGAAGGTGAAAAATGGGAACTCAGTGATGTGCCACGACGCGCCGGCGTCGCCGGGAATGAAGTCAGGAAGCCAGAAGGCCAGCGACGGCGGCTCAAAGCTGTCCAACGGCGGAATCATCCGGCTGCTTCGCCAGAAGTCGAACCCGGCCCAAGCCTCGCCCTTGACCACAATGGTCCATAGCCCTTGCAGAAGTTGCACGATGCCGTCAATGTTGCCTATGACCGCGACAAACAGCGCGGCGGCAATCCCGCAGAATACCGGGGGCAGCAGACGGGCGCCGCTCCGTCCCCGGGGCGAGGCGGTTTCGCCACCGTCGCGCCGTCGGAACCCGGCGCGCCTGACACCGGCAGCAAGGTTGTAGCCCAGTGAGAAAGCCCCGGTAACGGTCAACGCGAAGAACAAAGGCACCGCCAGGTTGAAGGCCGTCGTCGGGACGATAGCGGCGACTCGATTCACGCAGGCGATTACGAAGTAGCCCCAGTAGTAATAGTTCAGGTATCCGCCAGCGAACCACGGATCAAAGGGTGGCATTGCCGTTGAGCGGAAGACGGCGGTGAAGTAGGCCAGCTCCATCGGCTTCTCGCCGCCCCGGTACGGGTGCCACAAGTCGGGGTTGAAATAGCGAATTGCCACAAAAGCGAGAAAGGCAGCCAAGAACAGCGCCTCGCTGAAAACCAGCAACCTCCACCTAGCCCGCACGAACTCCCATATCTCCCGTCTGGCGAACCACAGCGCAATCCCGGAGGCCGCCCCGACTGCTCCCATTCCCGCATAGACCGTGCCGCGCGAGAAGTCGGCCCACCCCAGCGACACAATCAGCCAGGCAATCCAGCAGACGGCCAGCAGTCCCAGTATTCGGGCCAGCAGTATGCCGCGGTCCGGCAGGGGGCGGAAAATAAACAGAGCCAGCGGCAACGTCAGCAGATATATCAGTTCTACGACAAGCAGCCAGGCCAGCGCCGGAATTTTGTTGGGCCAGCCGTCACGGTCGACTATTTCGCTGTATGTGCCTCCTGATAGTTGCTTCTCAAGCGTCTCCGGCGGCAGCATCAAGGCGTTGGACACTTCTGGTGACCGCGGCCTCTCCGCCGGAGCGAGAAGGTGGCGCAGGGCGGGCTCGCCAAGACGGGCGGAGTTGCGAAACACCAGAACGCGCGGATGGTCGTAGCCAGATACGTTGTCGTCGGCGTAGCCAAAATTCAGGGTGAAATTAGCGTCCTGCGACGGGAATTCCGGGGACGGGCTGTGCAGCCCTGACTGTTGCAACGCCTCGTCGCGGAAGACTACTCCGCCCAAGGACGGATAATTGGTGAATTCCCGGTGCAGCCGATACCCCAAATCACCGGCAAAAAGCTGCCGGTAGTAGTTGTTGCTGTATGGGAACCGCTCCGGGTCGCGGGCCGCGCTGGCGTAGGGGCGCGCGCTGTAGAAAATCAAATAGTCGGCCCCGGCCAGCCGCCTAGCCAGCTCCGTCATTTTCCGCTCCGTGTCCTGCTCGTACAGCGGAAACTGCCAAGTATCGTATCCGTAGATCCCCGGCAGAAATTCGTCCCAGTGGTTGTCCAGCACTATGCCCGCCCCAATTGGCGCTTCGCTGATAATCCATCGCGCCGCCTGGGTCGCCGGATGCTCGTTGGCGTACACCCGCTGGAAAGCTAAGGAGTAGAAGGCGGTGCTAACAACAACGAACACCGGCAGTCCGGTGATTATCAGCAAGAGCGCCCCGTCTCTAAAAATGCGGCCGGCGGGTCCCGGCGCGAACCCGCGCCGCCCTGTACGTTGATGGGGCCGCAATTGCGCGACGAACTTGCTCCACGCCTCCGGTATGCGGCGCGCCGGTTGCCCGGCCCAATCCAGATTCCATAGCATCATCCGCGAGGCCAGCAGTATCATCACCGGCATCAGCGGGAACAGGTAGCGCAAAAAGCGAACCTCGAAGCTCTCCAGGAACAGCAGACTGGGAACTACCCAGGCCAGCAGCATCAGGTCGGCCCGTTTCTCAGAGCTGGGGCGCCGCCCGCGTTTTAGACCAGAGACGGGGGCCACCATCAAGGCGGTAAACGGGATCGACAGCCAAGCCACCACGCCCAGCGGCACCCCCAGACCCCATACCACTGTCTGCCGCATCTGGTACAAGAATGGCAGCGTGTCTACATACTGCACCGTAAAGGGAAAGAGACCAGCATTGCGCGCCATCCGGGTCTGCAACAACACGTCGCCAACAAACTCCCTAACATCAATGAAAGCGTAAGGAGTGGTGACGAAAAAGACTGCAATTGCCACCACCACCGCCAGGACGGCGTGGCCTGCGACCCTTCGCAGCATTTCCGGACTTATCTCGTCCCAACGGCCCTCAGCCTCATCCAACACGCGATAGCCGAACCCAAGGGCCAGCGGGGCCAGCAGCGGCAGCACGTTCACCTTGGGGGCCAGCGCCAACCCCAGAATCAGCCCCAGCAGCACCGAGTCGCGCAGCCGCCTTTTCTCGACCATCCGCAGCGTGGCCCAGATGCTGGCCAGAGTGAGCAAAACGGTGAACGTCTCGGGGCGGTAGAAGTGGCTGTGCTGGACGTGAATCACCGCCAGCGCGGTCAGCCCGGCGGCCAGCAGACCCACGGCATTTTTAGAACCGGGCCGTCCGTACATCCGGCGGCCCAGCACGAAGACCATCAGCACGGTTCCCACGTCGGCCAGAGCGGAAAGGGTGCGGCCCACGAACCGCATTTCCAGCCCGCCAACATCGGTAAACAACTCGATCACCGACCGGAAAAACACCAGCACATAGATGAGGATGCTTCCCAGCGGGAACCAATGCGGGTTGAGCGGGCTGCGTTCGGCGTCAAAGAAGGCCCCGGTATTCCAAAGGCTGGCAAGCCCCGGCTCAGCTTCCGGGTAGTCAGCGACATAGCCGCAGGTGGCGGCATGAGGGGCGTCGGTGAGCAGGGCATACATACAGTCGGCCCGCATGTATATGTCCCGCTCGTCGGGATGGAAGGCATAGCCTCCGTCCCAGTCAATGCCGTGAAGCCGCAGGGCCAGCGCCACGGCCACAATGACCGCCAACACGAAGAACGGCCAGGAAACCCGGCCGTTCAAGGTCAAGTATTGACGAGGTTTAGCCAAGGAGCGCATAGAGGTCACGAAGAAAGTTTCTCTTTCCCCTCCAATTGTCCGTGCGCTTCCTTACCGGGCTGGAGGCTAGATGCCCTTTTCGCTCATCATGACCGCCAAGTCGGCGGTGCGGCAGGAGTAGCCCCATTCGTTGTCGTACCAGCCCATAATCTTCACCATGCGGTCCGCCATTACGATGGTGGAGAGGGCGTCAAAAATGCAACTGTGGGAATTGCCCCGGAAGTCTGAACTGACCAGAGGCTCATCGCAGTATTCCAGGATGCCCTTGAGCTCGTTCTCAGCGGCCCTCTGGAAGGCGGCGTTGACGTCGGCTACCGACACGTCATGAGCTACCTGGGCAGTGAAGTCGGTGATGGAGCCGGTAGCGGTGGGCACCCGGAAAGCCATGCCATGCAGCTTGCCGTTCAGTTCCGGCAGCACGAGGCCCACGGCCCGGGCCGCGCCGGTGCTGGTGGGAATGATGTTCATCGCCGCCGATCGCGCGCGGCGCAGGTCGCTATGCCGCTGGTCCAAAATGGCCTGGTCGTTGGTATAGGAGTGTATGGTGGACATCAGCCCATGCTCCACAACGAACTGGTCATGCAACACCTTGACCATCGGCGCGAAGCAGTTGGTGGTGCAGGAGGCGTTGGAGACAATGACGTGCTTGTCAGCGTCGTACAGATGGTCGTTTACCCCAAGCACCAGCGTCAGGTCTTCGCCGCGGGCCGGGGCGGAGATGATGACCTTTTTCGCGCCGCCCGTCAGGTGGCCGGCGGCCTTCTCGGCGTCGGTGAAAATGCCGGTGGACTCTATCACCAGATCAACGCCCATCTCGCCCCACGGGATGGCCGACGGGTCGCGCTCCGAGAATACCTTGATGCTGCGGCCATCAACCACCAAGTCGCCGTTGTTGGCTTCCACTTTTCCGGGGTAGCCGCCATAGCTGGTGTCGTACTTCAGCAGATGGGCGTTGGTCTCGGCGTCGGTCAGGTCGTTAATCGCCGCCACCTCCACCTTTCCCTCGTTGCGCTCCTCATTGGCCCGAAGCACCAGCCTGCCGATTCGGCCAAAACCGTTGATTCCAATTCGCGTTACCATAAGCAACCTCTACGATTTCAGGGTGGCCGGTCTTCTGCCCTCTTGCTTGGCCCAACAAGCTGCCAGCCGAAATTACGAAGGATTATATACTATCCGGCCCCAACATACCCCAATCAGCAGCCGGGCGCATCCTGCGGTGGCAGGGTTGGCGGGCTGAAGAGGTGCGCGATGGCGGCCAGTTGCTCTGGGGTCGGCTCTTGCCAAGTCTCCAAGTGAGGCAAGAGCCGTTCGGCAGCCTTTTCAAGGGTGAATCCCACTGCCTTTCCCTCTTCGTCGTAGTGCGCCGTAACGCCTTGGGCCATTTCACTGCTGTTCTCCGGAGTCGCTCCGTTGCCAATGACCAGAATGTCGCTTTCCTTGTCGTACGACCCGCGCAGTTCCCTATACTCAATCTCGACGGCCTGGGCATCCTGCGTGAGGTAAGGCACAAGAATGCGGGCGGCGTCGAACAGGTCAAAACCAACGCAATTGCCATCTTCCGAGCAGAAGTAAACGAAGTCCGGTCTTGCCGTAACCAATCTTGCTCCACCCTTGATGGGAACCCTGTTCCAAGTGGACAGCAGGTCTCCTTTTTCGGAATAGCTCAGCCACTCTGTAACGCATCCCATTTCCTTTGGCCCTCTCCTGTTTCGTCTTTGTACGAAGTTAGAATTTCCGTTTCTCCATAAGCTTGATCAAGGACAACTTTCAACGTACAGGGCGGCGCGAGGGGGGAACGTACAGGGCGGCGCGAGGGGGGGATGCAGGGGCGCACAGCCGTGCGCCCGCCGCCCGTCAGGGCCCACGCGCCGCCCTATGCAATAGAACAAATCTGATGCGCGCGTCAGTGGCGTCAGGGTGCTTATTGATATTTCGATTATCCATGAAATGGCGGCTGAAGGGGTAGAATTTCTTGTTTGCTACAATGCCCGGTTTCTTCGGGCGGTGGTCATTGCATAGGGCGGCGCGTGGGCCCTGACGGGCGGCGGGCGCACGGCTGTGCGCCCCTGCATCCCCCCCTCGCGCCGCCCTGTACGTTATTGCATAGGGCGGCGCGTGGGCCCTGACGGGCGGCGGGCGCACGGCTGTGCGCCCCTGCATCCCCCCCTCGCGCCGCCCTGTACGTTGCATAGGGCGGCGCAGTTTCCGGCATTGCGCCGGGGGGCGAGGAAGGTGAGAATGGAGGAGGGAGCGCACTGCGTGGCGGAAGGGCCCGCCGGACGCGGCGCACAGGAATGGCGAACCCATTTGACGATGCCTATCAGGATGCACGGCGCAACAATCGCCGCGCCCGCCAAGGGCAGTGGCAGTCCGAAATATATAAGCGCGGTGAAATAGGCGGCGCCCAGCGGCACAACGTAACGTACAAGGCGGCGCGAGGGGGGACCACAGCCGCCCGTCAGGGCCCACGCGCCGCCCTATGCAATGACTCACAGCTTGTAACGTACAAGGCGGCGCCACGCGAGGGGGGGCACGCCGCTATGCAATGCCCTTGTAACGTACAAGGCGGCGCGAGGGGGGACTCTCCAACGTACAAGGCGGCGCGAGGGGGGGCACAGCCGCCGCCCGTCAGGGTCCTCGCGCCGCCCTATGCAATGACCACCACGCGCCGCCCTATGCAATGACTCACAGCGTCCGTCCCAGATACTCGAACGCCGACGCTCCGGCGTATTCCGCCGCGTCGCCCAGCTCGGCCTCTATGCGCAGCAGGCGGTTGTACTTGGCGACGCGCTCGGAGCGGGCGGGGGCGCCGGCCTTGATTTGCCGCACGTCCCAGCCTACGGACAGGTCGGCGATAGTCGTGTCTTCGGTTTCGCCGGAACGGTGGCTCATAACCGCGCCCCAACCGGCGGCGCGGGCGGTGTCCAGCGCAGCCTTCGTTTCGGTAAGGGTGCCAATCTGGTTGGGCTTGAGCAGCACGGCGTTGCTGGCCTGTTCTTCAATGCTGCGGCTGATGCGGGCTATGTTGGTCACCAGCAGGTCATCCCCCACCAACTGCACGGCCCCGGAATTAGAGCGTGGGGATCCGAGCCGCTTCCACATGGCGCACCAGCCTTCCCAGTCGTCTTCGGACAGACCGTCCTCTATGCTGATTATGGGATACTCCCGCGCCCATTCCTCATACAGGCCGATTAGCTCCGCCGAGGACAGCGTGGTGCCTTCCCGCTTCAGCGCGTACATACCCGATTCGGTGTCATACAGCTCGGTAGCAGCCACGTCCAGCCCCAGGTAAACGTCCTTGCCCGGAGTGTAACCGGCGGCCTCCACCGCCATCAGCACCAACTCCAGCGCGTCCTTGTTGGACGGAAGGGAAGGCGCGAAGCCCCCTTCATCTCCAACGTTCAGGTTGTGGCCTCCGTCGCGCAGCAAGAAGCGCAGTGCCTGGTATATCTCAGCCCCGGCCCGCAGCGCCTCGGAGAAGGAAGCGGCCCCCACTGGCAGAACCATAAACTCCTGAATGTCTGCGGAATTGGATGCGTGGCGTCCCCCGTTCAGGATGTTGAACATGGGAACCGGCAGGGTCACATGACCTTCTTCGGCCACATATCGCCAGAGGCTGACCCCTCTCGCCGCCGCCGCGGCATGGGCTACCGCCAGCGAGACCGCCAAGATGGCGTTTGCCCCCAATTCTCCCTTGTTGCTCGTATGGTCCAACCCGGCCATGAACTGGTCCAGCGCGGCTTGGGAAAAGGGCGACCGTCCGGTGAGGTAGCGGCCCAGCACGTTGTTGACGTTGGAAACAGCCTGCAGCACTCCGTTGCCGCCAAAGCGGGCCGCGTCCCCGTCGCGCAGCTCGACCGCTTCGTGACTGCCGGTGCTGGCCCCGGAGGGTACCAGGGCGCGGGCGCTTACGCCGTTGGACAAGCGCACTTCGGCCTCTACGGTGGGGTTGCCCCGCGAGTCCAGCACTTCCCGTCCCAGGACAGACTCGATTAAAATGGCGCCGTTATCGCTGCTCATGCCGCTGCCCTCGTTTCTGCATCTCCTTGACGAAGAAGCAACTATGCCAAGAGTCCGGGCCAAGAGTCCGGGCCAAGAGTCCGGGCCAAGAGTCCGGGCCAAGAGTCCGGGCCAAGAGTCCGGGCCAAGAGTCCGGGAAGGTGAGTACTATCCGGCGCGAGCCTCAGCGGCGGCGATGGCTTTCTCCACCGCGTCCACCGGGTTGTCGGCGCGGACGATGCGGTCGTGTATCGGCGTCCCTTCCCCGGTTGCGGTCAGCGGCCAGGTGTTCAGCCCGACCACGGGAATGTGTGCGTCCAGGGCGTAGGCGATTTCGCACAGCGTCCCGAAAGCGCCGCCGACCGCGATAACCGCGGTCCCGGTATGCACCACGATGACGTTCCTCGAGTAGCCCATCGTGGTGACGATTGGTATGTCCACGTACTGATTGGCGTCGTTAGGCACCCGGCCGGGCAGGATGCCGATGGTCGAGCCGCCCTCGGACTTGGCTCCCCGGCATACGGCTTCCATCACTCCGCTCAGCCCGCCGCAGACTACGGTTATGCCCCGGCGGGCCAGTTCCCGGCCTACGCCTTCGGCTAGGTCGATGAGTTCCTGATGTGGGGGGTTGCTGCTGCCTATTACGGCGATAATCATGGCAATATGGCCTTGCTTGCTGCATCAATGGTATCCAGCAGCGGGGAAGGATAGACGCCAATCCAGAAGACGGCCAAGAGTCCTGCCACCAGCACGGCCAGCATCGTCACTGAAGGACGGCGTCCCAGGGCCGGATGGGTCTCGAACAGGGCGGCTCCATACTTGTGGGCCGGCTGCGGTGGTTCGTCGTGTTCGCCGTGCTCATTGTCGCCGTGTTCCGCATCCACGTGCTCGTAGCCGTAGCCGTGCCCGTAGGCCGGCTCGCCCTCGGCAGGCTCGATATACATCTGCCGGATGACTTGCAGGTAGTAGTACAGCGAGACCAGGCTGGCGAAAACGGCCAGACCGGCCAGCCACAGGAAGCCTTCATCGGCCACTGCGGTAAACAGGTAGAACTTGATGGCGAACCCGGCAAAAATGGGGAGTCCCGCCAGAGAGAACAAGCCAATGGCGATGGATGCAGCCAAGAATGGCTGAGTCCCGCCCAGCCCGGCCAGGTCCGTCGTCATTTCCTTGCCGGTCATGTTGAAGAAGGAAATAAGGCCGCCGAATACCACGAAGTTGGTCACGGAGTAACCAACCAAGTACAGCATTACGCCGTTGGATGGCAGATTGGAGTCCAGCGAGAGCGCCGCCACGCCAGCCAGGATAAAGCCGCTGTGTCCAATACTGGAGTAGGCCATCAGCCGTTTCAGGTTGCGCTGGGCCAGCGCCACCAGGTTGCCCACCAGCATGGTAATCGCGGATAACACTGCCAGAATCAACTGCCACTGCTCCCAGCGGTCCCCCGCAGGCACAAACCCCTCCGCCACCAGACGCAGCACCAGCGCAAAGGCCGCCGCCTTGGAACCGATGGAGAGGTAGGCGGTAATGGGATAGGGCGCGCCTTCGTATACGTCCGGCGCCCACATGTGGAACGGCACCGCCGCCACCTTGAAGCCCAAGCCCACCAAGATGAGCGCGACGCCCACCCACAGGGACGGGCTCACGGCATCGGCCGCGGCCAGCCCGGCGGCGATGGCCTCGAACTTGGTCACCCCCAGCACGCCGTAAACCATGCTGACGCCGTATAGCAGAATGGCGGAACTGAACGCCCCAACGATGATATATTTCAGCCCGCCTTCGTTGGACTTGGCGTTATCACGAGCGTAGGCCGCCAGCACATAGAGGCTGAAGCTCAGCAACTCAAGGGCGATGTAGGCCGTCAGCAGCTCCCGGGCCTGGGCCATCACGTTCATGCCCAAGATGGAGAACAAGACGATTCCGTAGAACTCTCCCTTGTGTTCCAGGTGGTCGTTCACAAAGTCCATAGAACTCAGGATGATGAACACCCCAATGCCCATGAACAGCACCTTGAACCAGAGGGAAAAGTCATCCACCGCCAGCAGGCCGTTGTACAGCGTCTCCTCGACGCCCCACAGCATGATTACCGAAACGGCAATCACAGCCAGCAGCCCGGCGATGGACAGCCAGCCCAGCAGGTTCTTCCGGCCTTCGGGCAGCAGCAGGTCTGCCACAAACACCAGGAACGCCAAACCCGCCAAGGCGAACTCCGGCGTGAGCAGATCGAGGTTTGAGGTTAGCGACACGACTGCCTAGACTCCCGGTATGGTGGTGACGCCGACATTAATTACCCGCATCATGGGTTCAGGCCAGACGCCCACGAAGATTATGACCAGCACAAACGCCCCGGCCACCGACTTTTCCAGCACTCCGGCGTCGGACAGCCCAGACCAGCGGACGTCCGGCTCGCCAAAGAAGGTGCGGGCCAGCAGGCGCAGGATATACACCGCGGTGATGGCGGCCCCGATGACCCCCAGAATCGCCAGCGGCAGGTAGGTGCGGAACGCCCCGGTGAACACCATGAACTCGGCGATGAAACCGCTCATCCCCGGCAGTCCCAGCGAGCACAGCCCGGCTAGGGCGAAGAAGAAGCAGGTGATGCCCATCCGTCCGAACAAGCCGTTCAGCACGTTGATGTCGCGGATGTGTGTCCGGTCGTAGATCGCTCCCACCAGCGCGAACATCAGGGCGGTCATTATGCCATGAGAAAACATCTGCAACACCGCGCCGCCCATGCCGATGCGGTCCAGCGTGGCAATGCCCATCAGCACGTAGCCCATGTGGCTGACGCTGGAATAGCCGATGATATATTTCAGGTCCTGCTGCGACATTGCGGAGACCGCGCCGTACAGAACGTTGACCGTTCCCAGCGCAATCAGCACCGGCATCCAGTTCTCCGCGCCCTCGGGCAGCAGGAAGATGCCGACGCGGATTATGCCGTAAGCGCCCAGCTTCATCAGCACACCGGCGTGAAGCATGGAAACCGCCGTGGGCGCGGCCACGTGGCCGTCGGGCGACCAGGTATGGAAGGGCCACAGGCCTGCCAGCGAGCCGAAGCCGACCATGAACAGCGGGAACACCAGCGTCTGGAACGTGCTGTCGAACTGTCCGTTGGCCGCCAGATCGCTCAGTTTCTGCAAGGAAAACGTCCCATCCCCTTGTCCTGACGCTTCCACGTAGACCGCGAGAATGCCGATCCAGATGAGGATGCTGCCGGCGACCAAGAACAGGATAAGCTTCATGGCCCCGTACTCTTTGGTGCGCAGGAAGGTGCCGAAGTTGGTGCTGCTGCCCCAAACTCCGATGAGCAGGTACATCGGCAGCACCGCCAGTTCGTAGAAGAAAAACAGGAAGAACAGGTCTCGCACCACAAACACGCCGTACACGCCGGCCGCCAGCGACAGCAGCAGCACGAAGAACTCCCGGCTGCGGTAGGCAATGTTCTGCGAGATTGCCACCCCGCCCATCAGCACGATGCCGTTGAGCAACAGCAGCGGGGCCGAGATGCCGTCTATGCCCAGCGAGAGGTTGATGTCCATCGGGCCGGGGAGCCATTCATAGACCCGCGTGAACTGGAACCCGCCGGACTGGTAATCGTACCGGGCGAATATCAGCACCGACAGGACCAGTGATATTGCGCCAATGAAGAGGGCGAAATACCACGAATCCTTGGATCCCCCGTTCCCCCCCACCGCGCCGCCCGGTACGTTGCCAGACGCGGGCATAAACATCATCAGCCCGGCCCCGGCCAGCGGAACCAGAATCAACAGCAGCAGCGCCACTTGGTCGAAGTTGCTCATTGCTTTCGCGCCATGACGCCCGCACTTGTACCGGGACGGGCTTGTACGGATGCGGGTGCCGTCTCTTGTTGGAGGCGGGGATTGCGGCTCATTTCGCTCACGAGGTTAACAGCCACCAGAAGACTCCCATCGCCACCGTTCCCAGAACCATGGCCAGCGCGTAGCTGTACACGTGTCCGGTCACATGGAGCCGCAGGGTTATGCCCAAGCGGCGCACCACGTCCGCCGGGCCGTTGATGCCCACGTCATTGACGATGGCCCGGTCGAAAAAGCCCACGAATCCGGCGAAGACCAGCACCACGCGGTCAATCGTCCACTGATAGACTTCGTCGAAGTAATACTTGTTCTCCACCACCCGCAGCACTGTGGCGAACCTCTGCCGAGTGGAGTCCAGCGATATGCTGCCTCGCTCATAGACCAAGTAGGTGAACGCGAAGGCGCCGATTGCCATAGCCGCAGACAGAATCCCAATCCACCAAGTGAACTCAAACCCGTGGCCCCCCGCACCTGTATGGGACGGGTAGAACACGAAGTATCCAAACCCGCCGAAAGCCCCCGGCCAGTTCCAGCTAATCAGCCCGAATCCCACCGCCAGGATTGCCAGCAGCATCAGCGGAACGGTCATCACCGGCGGCGATTCGTGGGTATGCTCCAGTTCGTGAGGCAAACGGCCAAAGAACGTGGCAAACAGCGCCCGGCCCATGTAGAGCGCACTCAGCAGGGCCGTTATCAGAGCGAAGACAATGAACGCCGGATTGCGCCCGTGGCTCACCGCCTGCAACATCTCGTCCTTGCTCCAGAAGCCGGCCAGGATGGGTATGCCGCCCAGCGACATCGCGCCGATGGCGAACACGATGGTGGTCAGCGGCATCACCCGGCGCAGACCGCCCAGCTTGGAGATTTCCTGCTCCCCGGTGCTGTGGATGACGCTTCCCGACCCCAGGAACAACAATGCCTTGGCGAATCCGTGAGCCAGCAGATGGAATATGGCGGCAGTGTAGCCGAAAGCCCCCAGCGACAGCATCATCAGCCCCAGATGACTGACCGTGGAATAGGCCAGGATGCGTTTGATGTCGGTTGCCACCAGCGCAATGGTGGCAGTTACCAGCGCGGTAACCAGCCCCACGATGGCCACCACCAGCAGCGGCACCGCATTATAAGCCTCGAACAGCGGGTAGGCGCGGGCCACCAGGAACACCCCGGCGACCACCATCGTCGCCGCGTGAATCAGCGCGCTCACCGGCGTCGGGCCTTCCATCGCGTCGGGCAGCCAGACGTGGAAGGGAATCTGCGCCGACTTCCCCATCGCCCCCAGGAACAGCAGCAGCGCGGCGGCAATGGTCACGCCCTCGCTTATCGTTCCCGCTTGCACCGCCTCGAAGGCGTCGGTCATGCTGAAGGTGCCCACGTTGTGCCACAAGAGCAGGATGCCGATCAGCAGCCCAACGTCGCCGATGCGGGTTACGATAAACGCCTTCTTGGCCGCTTCCCGCGCCGCCGGCCGCTCGTGCCAGAATCCGATGAGCAGATAGGAACAGACACCCACCAGCTCCCAAGCCACGTAGAGCAACAGGAAGCTGTCGGACAGAATAATCGTCAGCATCGAGGCGGCGAACAGCGCGTGAACCGCGAAGTACCAGTTGATACGCGGGTCGCCGCGCATATAGCCCAGCGAGTAAATCTGCACCATCAGGGCCACGAAGGTCACCAGCCCCAGCATGGCAATGGTCAGCGGGTCAACGAAGAATCCCCAAGTCAGGACAACGCTCCCGTCCAGCCCCGGAAGTCCGGCGTTGAACCAGGTGCGTTCGTAGTTGCAGGTAAGGGCCTCGGTCCCGGCGGCGATCTGGCAATGCACGGCCTCTGACCCGGCCCCTGACGTTGTAGCAGCGGAAGCGTCCATCCACCCGAAAAGCGCAATCCAGAAGAAGACGAATCCCGCGCCAATGGCGGCAATGGACAACAGCGCGCCCTTGCCGGGCAGGCGGTTGCCAATAACCACGATGACCGGCGCGGCAGCGAAGCTGAAGACCGGGATAAGCCAAGCCCACTGCATCAGGGAGATACCAACAATCCCCTCCCCCTGAGGGGGAGGGTTAGGGTGGGGGTGGACCGCAGCAAAGAGATTCTCACCAGGATATTTACCATTTCATCAAGTCAATTTCGTCCACGTTGACCGTGGAGCGGTTCCGGTACATCCGCAGGATGATGGCCAGCGCCAAGCCGACCTCGGCTGCGGCCACTGTGATGATGAAAATCGCAATCAGTTGCCCGTCGAAGCGGCTGAAACTGCCGATGCCCTCCATGTGGGACGCGGCGGCAATCAGGTTGATGTTGACCGCGTTCAGCATCAACTCTATGGACATCAGGATGAGCACCGCGCTGCGGCGAGCCAGCACACCGTACAGCCCGATCACGAAAAGGGCGGCGCTCAGGAGTTGGAACCAGACCAGATCAACCACTGCCTAGTTCTCTCCCGGCCCGGAGCGGGCGATGATTATTGCCCCGATGAGGGCCACCAGCAACACCAGCGAGGCAATCTCAAAAGGAACCGCCCAAGTCGTGAAGAGCGATTCAGCGATGCTGGTGAACGGGGCGTTATGCGCCTCTGTATCCCGAATCGCGTTGATCAGGAACGCCGGAACCAACACGCCCAGCAAGCCCAGAGCCGCGACGGCCGCCAGCGGCCACTGCCGGTTGTCGGAGGTGCGCGGGTATTCCGCGCTGCGGGTCAGCATGATGGCGAACAGCAGCACAATGACGATTGCGCCGCCGTATATCAGCACCTGCACCAACGCCAGAAACTCGGCGTACAGCAACAGATACACCCCGGCGACCGCCACCAGGGACACCAGCAAGGCCAGCGCCGCGTGCACCACGTTGCGGGTGACCACGACCGCCAGCCCTCCGCCCAGCGTGAGCACGGCCAGAACGATGAACAAGGCCAAGGACATCTAGCGACCCACCATCCTGATTACGCGCCTGGCCATTGCTGGTGCCAGAGCGGGGCGCAGGAGCGCACGGCTGTGCGCCCGGACACAAAGATGCCCTCCATGCTTGATTACACGGGCGCACAGGGCGGCGCGTGGGCCCTGCCGGGCGCTGAGGTTTGCCGGTTCCGCCCCTATGCTTTTGTACCAGAGCGGGGCCCTATGCAGCATCAGCCGTCTCGGGCTTGGCGCGTTTCGTGGGCGGAATCCAGTCGGTTTCCCGCTGATGCTTTTGTCCTATTTCCAGCAGCGCCGGGAGGTCAACGCGGTCGCCGTTGCGGACGTAGGTGCTCATTTCGTGCTCGTGCGACATCACGATGGCGTCGAAGTTGCACCATTCCACGCAAATTCCGCACAGTATACAACGGTTCAGGTTTATCTCGAAGCTCTGAACAATCTTGCGCCGGCTGCTCTTGCCTTCGGCCCCGTCATCCAATAAGAAGCCGGGATTGTCCTGCATCGTCGCCGACATACATTGGGTGGGGCAGTGGCGGATGCACACCATGCAACTGGTGCAGTAGGGCTCGCCCACCTCCCCGTCCCACGTCAGGGCCGGAAAGCCCATGAAGCGAGGCTGCACCGGCGTGGGGGCCTCCTCCCGCTGCAACAAGTTGCCGGTGGCCGGATACTGCCGGGTAACCGGCTCCCGCAGCCCCTTGGCCGACGAGAGCAGGGTTATGAACATACCCTTGATGCTGTTCAGCATGGCTTCTAGCTCCTTCGGCCCGTCTCTTATACCGGTTCGGCAGGCTTGGGATTGCGTCTGCGTGCGGCCATCAGCGCCTCCTGGCGCGCCTTGACCTGGGCCACCCGGCTGGCCGGGCCAGCCATCCGGCGGTGTATTGCGTAGGCCACCCATATCAGACCGGCCAACGACATCAGCGTCAGCGACCAGGCCGGCCACCCGTAGAACTGATAGACGGCCGTCATCACCACGGTCAGGAAGGATAGAGGCACAACCACCTTCCAGGCGAAGGCCATCAATTGGTCGATGCGCAGGCGTGGGAAAGTGCCCCGAATCCAGAATATGACCAGTAGCACCAGGTAGACCTTGAACATGAACCAGATAATGGCCCAGTAGCCCGCCAGGCCCGGCCCCAACCAGCCCCCGAAGAACAGTATGACGGTAAGCGCGGCAATGGCGAAGGTGTTGATGTACTCCGCCAGGAAGAACAGCGACCAGTGGGCCCCGCTGTATTCGACGAACGGCCCGCCCACGATTTCCGACTCGGCGAAATATATGTCGAAGGGCGTCCGGCCCACTTCCGCCAGCCCGGCGATGAAGAAGACCACCAGTCCCAGAGGCTGCACCAGCGCGAAGGGATAGCTGCTCTGCTGCGCCACGATTTCCCGCAGGTCTAGCGACTGCGCCAGCATCGCCACCGAAACCGCCACCATGATGATGGGGATTTCGTAGCTGACCAGTTGGGCCGCCGCGCGAAGCCCGCCCAGCGTGCCATACTTGTTGGCCGACCCCCAGCCCGCCAGCACCAGCCCCAGGATGCCCACAACCGAGAAGGCAATGATGTAGAAGAGTCCCAGATCCAAGTTCTTGATTACCGCGTTCTGCGCGCCGGGAATGGTCACCCAGATCATGAAGGATGACAGCATCACGATGATTGGCGCGCCCCAGAAGATGGCTTTCTCTGAGGATGACGGGATGATGTCTTCCTTGATTATCAGCTTGATGGCGTCGGCAACCGGCTGCATCAGTCCCATGGGGCCGCTGCGGGTTGGCCCCAGCCGCCGCTGCAACCGCCCCAGCGCCTTGCGCTCCAGCCAGGTCAGCGACAGCACGATGATCGACAGCGCGTTGAACAAGAGGAACAAGCCCAGCGCAATCCAGCCCAGGTCGGCCCAGGATATGAACAGCCCCGTGTAATTAAGCCCCGTGTAATTAAGCATTGTTTCCGGTATGGGTCCGGACATCAGCGGTCAACCTCGCCCATCACGATGTCCAGCGACCCCAGGATTACCACCGAGTCGGCCACCCAAGTGTTGATCAGCATCTGCCGGATGGCGGAAAGGTTACAGAAAGAAGGGGGACGCACCTTGAGGCGGTAGGGCCGGTCTGCTCCGTCGCTGACCAGATAGACGCCAATCTCCCCCCGGGGGTTCTCGGCCCGCACATAAACCTCGCCCGCCGGCGGTCGAATCAGGCGGCGGCCCAGCGAGGAAAGCACGTTGCCTCGTACTGGATCGGACGCGGCGGGCATCTGCTCCATCGCCTGCTCAATGATGCTGATGGACTCATAGCACTCCTGAACCCGCAGGTAATAGCGGTCCCAACAGTCGCCATCGAGGCCGGTAGGCACGTTGAAGTCGAAGCGGTCGTAGATTGAATATGGAGCGGCTTTACGAACGTCGTAGTCCACGCCCGAGGCCCGCAGGCAAGGGCCGGTCAGCCCGTAGTCTATGGCGTCCTCCGCTGTTACGGGGGAGATGTCCTTGAGTCGGGCCAGGAAAATCTCGTTAAAGCTCAGCAGCTTGTCCGACTCTTCCAGGTCCTCCCGGATCAGGGGCATCAGCTCTCTCAAACGGGGCATGAAGTCTTCCGGCACTTCTTCCTTGAGGCCGCCAACCCGGAAATAGTTGTGCATCATACGGGCGCCGGAGACTGCCTCGAACAGCCCTTGAATCCGCTCCCGTCCCCGGAAGCAGAACATGGACGGGGTCATTGCCCCGGCGTCCAGGCCCATGGTGGCGATAAACAGCAGGTGACTAGCGATGCGGTTAAGTTCGCAGAGGATGACCCGGACGTACTCCGCCCGCTCCGGCACCTCCAGCCCCATCAGTTTTTCGACGGCGCGGCAGTATACCTGCTCGTTGTTGAAGTTGGCGATGTAGTCCAGCCGGTCAAACAGCGTAATCACCTGGTGATACTGCTCGCCTTCGCACAGCTTCTCCGACCCGCGGTGCAGGTATCCGATGTGCGGCACCATGTCCACTACCTTCTCGCCATCGACCCAAAGCACCATGCGGAAGACGCCGTGGGTGGATGGATGCTGCGGCCCCATGTTGAGCAGCATCTCAATCGGTTCCCCCGCTTCTGTACGGGAGACGTGGGCGGTTATGTTGTTGGCAGCTTCAACCATTTTCGGTTACCGGGCCTCATATCCCTCTCCCGCCGTAGGGGCGCACTGCGTGCGCCGGGGGGTTGGGTGGGGCGAGAAGGCTTTTCTTACAGAATTACTATGTCCGGCCCTTTCACCGGCTTGACCTCGTTGCTCATCCAGACCCCGTCTTCTGTACCGGAACCGGGGTCGAAATAAAAACCGGCCTCGATTAGCGCCGCGTTCAGCGCTCCAAGATTATCGCAGTCTTCCAGGTATTCGGCTACCTGTTGCCGCAGCGCGTTCCTGGCCTCCTGCGGGGTATCGCCGAAAGCGGTTATCAAGAGTTCCGGGCAAACCGCCTGGAATGCGCTTCCGGCCCTTGATTCCTCAATCTGATAGACAATCCTGTCCTTCGCGGAACCCTGGTCTTCGGCCTCTTCCTGCTTCTTTTCTGGCATGCCGTCGTCTATATTGTCAGCCATTACTCCCCGGCTCATCAACAGAAACTTCCGCCGGAAAGTCGGCGAATTCCAGTTGTAACTCGGTATCGTCGTCAATTTCCGGGAAGCCGGCCTCTGCCAGCTCCCCGGCCATGCTTTCGGAGCAGTCGCGGCTGGAAATCCAAGACAACATCGCCTGAATCAGCTCCTCCCGGGCCAGGTCAGGTGATTCGCCCTCGCCCCGGATGTCAATTCCGTCGATTCGGGCCACATACCGGGCGTTCTCCTGCTCCACCCGTGCCGTCAGTGTCAGGCGCTCCACTTCAGCCATGCTCTTGGGTATTACTTCCTAGAACTCGCGGTATTCGTAAAATGGGAATTCCTTGCGCCCCGGGTAACCTTCGAAACCATCGTAGAGCAAGAGCGGCGCAAGGTCGGGGTGGCCCTCGAAAGACACTCCGAACAGATCGTGGGCTTCGCGTTCGTGCCAGTCTGCGGCTCGCCATACCGAAGTGACCGACGGCACAACGGGGTCATCGTAGGGCGTTTCGGTCTTCAGCACCAAGGTGCGCTCCGGCTCCAGCGACTGCAAGAAGTACACGACCTGCAACCGCTCCGGGTAGTCCACTGCCGCCAGGCACAGCAACATCTTGGCCCCAATGCGTTCGTCGTCCTTCATCACCCGGCATACGTCCGCAATGTGCCGCCGGTCCACGGTGAGTTGAGGGAGGTCGCCGAGGGTTCCCGGCTCCGGGTCGTAGGATTGCAGGACCTCAAGGGCGGAGTCCAACAGCGCGCGCGCCCCGGGGCCGAGGGAACTGAGATCCGGCCCTTCCGGTTCCGGCTCCCCAGCTCTTGTACCGGGGACGCTCAGTTCCTCTACGCCAACTTCCTCGGGGACTTCGCCGGATTCCGTCACTGCTTGCCGGCGTCCTGCATGATTTTTTCCTGGAGCTTCAAGATGCCGTAGAGCAACGCCTCCGGACGGGGCGGGCACCCAGGGACATAAACGTCCACCGGCACTATGTGGTCTACGCCCATCACCACCGAGTAAGACCGGTAATACGGGCCGCCGTTGGTGGCGCAGCTCCCCATGGCGATGACCCACTTGGGTTCCGGCATCTGCTCGTAGAGGAGGCGGATGGGCTCCGCCATTTTCTTTACCACCGTGCCGGCCACTATCATTACGTCAGCCTGCCGTGGCGAAGGCCAAGTGACCACGCCGAAGCGGTCGAAGTCGTGGTGGGCCATGTAGGTGGAAATCATCTCAATGGCGCAACAGGCCAAGCCGAAGCTGAGGGTCCACAACGACGACTTGCGGGCCATCGCAAAAAGCTGGTCGGTGCTGGTGGTGATTACGCCGGGCAATTTGCCGCCCACTGTCTGATCAAACAGGCTGGGCCCGGGCCGGTTGCCGGAGCCGAGAATTATTTCTGCCATTCGAGCACCCCTTTCCGC
This sequence comes from Dehalococcoidia bacterium, assembly GCA_965249065.1. Classification (GTDB taxonomy): domain Bacteria; phylum Chloroflexota; class Dehalococcoidia; order Lucifugimonadales; family UBA3495; genus VXOI01. The sequence goes on from CBDFLG010000002.1 coordinate 1,533,166, forward strand.
CAAGCGTAGACGATAGCGAACCCCAGCACTGCCAGAAACAGCATCATGGCGTAGAAGGGCAGGGACGTCACCTGATCCTGCATGAATATCACCGCCCAAGGGAACAGGAACACGGCTTCCACATCGAAAATCAGGAACAGTATGGCAAAGACATAGAAGCGGACGTTGATGTTGGACCAGATGTAGGGAGTGGCCGGAATGCCGCACTCGTAGGTCGTCAGCTTGACCGCGGAAGTCCGCCGGGCCGACAGCAACCGGGAGGCGGAAAACATCCCGATAATGGCTACGGTAGCAACCAGCGCCGAAACGGCAACCGCCGTCCAGTTCTCGGTAAAAATCTCTGCGTTGAAGACTTGAAGCAACATAAAAATGAAGGCTTATTCGTCCTCGAAACGCCACCTCGAAAGCGGCGCGTTTCGCTGCAAAATACCTGCTACCGGCGCACGGGACTATATCACCAGCCTATGGGAGTGTCAATTGAGATGGCACACGCTCGCGGGCCATGCTCATCCGGGGTCGCAGTACCGGATTGGGCTTTGGCTGCCACGGTACTGCTCCGGCACTCGCTTCCTCACGTACAGATTCCAGACCGCTGCCTCGGCGGTTTCGCCGACGAACCCCCATCGGACAGGCGCGCCCTCCTCAAGGTCGGGAAAGTTCGCTTTAGTGGCTGGAAGCCATTTCTCGGGACGATAGGCCCCCATAATTAAACCCCTGACGCTCGCAAGTACCAAATTGTATCGGTCGGCCTTGTCTACATTTACCTTCCAACAGCAGCGCACGGCATCATAGACATTGCTGAACTCATAAAACGTCCTGCCGATGGAAATCACCATCAGCGGTTCTCCGACCTCGAATTCTTCCCCCGCGTATTCGTCTATGATTTCTTCTACGTGGCGGCTGCCGTGGTCTTTGGACCCGCGGCCCTTGACCTTGTTGGTCAATCCCGGATAGGCATCAATCAGTGCAGCCTCGATTTCATAGGCGGTTCGGGAGGTGTCGATTCCGTGCCGGTGGATTACGTGGGCCACCTCAAGACCAGCAACCTCAATCTCCTTGATGCGCTGCAATTTCGGATCCGAGACTCCTTCGGCTTCGCCGGTAAGCACCCCCCCTGGCATGGTCAAAAACCCGGTTTCCCTGCCCCTTGCCCACATAAAAAGTTTCGCCGTTGCGTGGATCAATCAGGCGATACACGTACCATTTTAGTTGTTCCGCGACCCCTGCGGGAAAGCTGTCTCTGGGCATGGCTTCCTATCCTCCTCTATCCTGCGCCACCAGCCTGCCGCAGTTCCGTAGACGATATATCCCGGCGGAACTCGGGCTCCGTGATGGCGCTGAACATGGGGGCGAACCCGGCGGGAACGTCCACGTCCGACAGCGTTCGGAAGGCGCCGCCATCGGCCCGTCCGGCTACGAGGAACCTTGCGCCCCCGGCCATCATGCTGGCTAGGGCCAGCATCATTTCCGTTTCGCCGCCGTAGTAGCGCGAGGCCACCACCCGCACCGCCGTGTCCCACCCCAGCAGGAAAACGCTCTTGGGGAAGAGCGCCGCCTTCTTTTGGAACGTTTCGGCGCGGGTCAGCACTACGGTATCTTCCGGGCCAAACTGGGACAGGCGCCGCAGCGTCTCGCCCTTTTCCAGCGCCGGTTTGTCCACGTTGGTGACCGACAACTCGAAGGCGCCAAGCGCCCCCGTGGCGCGAGCGGCGGCGGCCATCATCTCCCGGTGGCCGATATGCAACGGATTGAAGGAGCCGGGCATCAGCACCGGAGGGGTACTGCCTTCGACCTCCATCTCGCCGCCGGGGCGCCGCACGATCCACCGGACCTCACCGGCCAGCAGTTGCTCCAGCGGTTCGGGATGGTTAACGCGCTGCACGTCCAGTGAGTCGCCGGCTGTCAGCCTCAAGTCCAATTCCGGGTTCAGCCCGGAGAATTCCGACAAGGCCAGTACGATGAGGCGGCTAACCACGTCTTCTTCCCCGGCGCGGTCGCGCAGCCCCTTGTGGAATGTGAGAGACCAGGTGGCGGCCGTAGCAGCATCCCAAGCCGACACAAAGGCGCGATGGTCGCCGCGCTTGGGCCGGTCGGTGGCGATGGTGGCGGCGCAGGCCAGGCCAACAGCCGGCGAGTCGTCTTCAAGCTGGGCGCGGCCCCGCTCAAAGGCGCGCCGGGCCATCTGCCGGGCGGTTTCCGCCGCTGCCGACTGGACCGGCTCGAACCCCAGGAAGTCCCTCATAGACAACCGGCCATAGGGAACAACCACTTCCAATATGGTGCGGGACGCTCCGCTGACCCCCAGCAGCCAGGCCACGGCCTGCGTGCCGGCCCCTGACACAGCCAACACGGTCTTGTGCGGCGTAGCGTGAAGTTGCTCAATTTGGGGGCGTATGGTTTCAAGCATCGGAGCGACGATCCTTCGACAAGCTCAGGATGAGCGGTTAATGCGTTGGGTTCCCGGTACTTGGGTTTCCGGTACGTGGCAAGACCACGGCGATCCCTCGGCAAGCTCAGGATGAGCGGACAATGTCGCTCATGTGGGCGCGGGAATAGGCCACTTCGGCAGCCTGCTTCTCATTCCAGGCCCGCATCCATTCCTCGGGGATACGCTGGCGGGCGTCACGCCACCACAGCGGCTGTCCGGGGCCGACGGTGCGCCCGTCCACCACCTCGGCCAGGAAGCAGGTCATGTCGCCGCCGTCCATCGCATTGACCACGCGGCAGTCCAGCCAGCCCCAGCAGTCGGCCAAGAGCGGGCTGCCGGTCTCGCCCGCCGAGTATTCGAATGCTGGGCTTGCCGAAGGGCCGAGCTTGTCGCCATCCCGGCCTGAATGCAGCCCAAAGTCCCGAATCCAGTCCAGTTGCCCGGCCCTAGGGAAATTTAGGGCGAAAGCGCCGCTGCCCAGAATCATCCCGTGGCTGTGGTTCGTCTTGTAGATTTGCACAACGACCCGGGGCCGCTCGGCCACTATCGAGGCCCCGCCGATGGACACGCAAATCTGCGCGTTGTCCTGCCCTCGCCAGCGAGAGGAAACCGCAGCGATGGGGGACCAGAGATTGCTCATAATGGGCGCAATTTTGCCGTAATCCATACTGATTCGGCATCCAAACATTCATCCTTCGGCAAGCTCAGGACGAACGGAGATGTAGGGGCGCACAGCCGTGCGCCCGCCGACGAACGGTGTAGGGGCGCCACAGCCGTGCGCCCGCCGACGAACGGTTGGGGCAAGCATAACCCGTTCATGGTGAGCTTGTCGAACCATGATCAGGGCAGGGACAGGGGCGGCTACCAGTCGGGGGAGTAGTCTTTGACGTCGTTGTGCGTCAGGCGCTTCTGCTGGCTGCCGTCGTCATCCATCACCAGTATCTCGCTCTCGCCGAACAGGTCGGTAACGAAGGCGATCCGGTTGCCGTCGGGCGACCACACGGGATCCGTGTCCGCTGCCTCGTTGATGGTGAGCCGCTGGGGCGGCGCGCCCTCATTGGCGTCGGCGATGTAGATCTCCGGGTTCCCGTCGCGGGTGGTCACGAAGGCGAGAATGTCACCGCCGGGGGCCCAGGCTGGGGAATGGTCCTCTTCGGGCGAATTTATCCAGCGATCCTCCACCACCTTGCCGCGCCAGTCGTCGCCGTCCTCCGGTTCCAGCAGATAAATATCGCTGTTGCCCAGGTCGTTGCGAACGAAGGCGATGGCATCGCCATCCGGCGACCACACCGGGTCGGTGTCGGCGCCTTCAGTAAGCCGCAGCAAGTTGACCCCGGCAGGGTTGCGCAGCCAAAGGCCCTGCACGTCTTTCCCTCCTTGCCGGGAGAAGACCAGCCACTCACCGTCGGGCGACCAGTCACCCAAGGACTCGCCACTGTCGCCGGACGTTACACGAGTCGGACTGCCGTTTTCCAAGGTGGAAACGTAGATGTCAGACCGGCCATCAACTTCAGAGACGTAGGCCACTCGGTCGCCGGCTGCGTCCCAGAGCGGTGATCCTTCGTTGCTCCCCTTGCCTCCGTCTTCAGGCGAGAGCAGGAGAGTCGCTCCCTTGCCTTCGACCAAGACGACGTTCACGTCCCGGCTGCCTGCGTCCTCGGTCACAAACGCGATCCGCTCGCCGTCCGGCGACCAGGACGGCTCGGTTTCCGCAGACAGGCTGCGTTTAACCGATTTCGGCTCGCCGGAATCGGCGTCAATGACGTATATGTCCGGGTTCCCGTCAACTTCGGAAACGTATACTATCGGACGGTCCGAGGAACCCAACACGCCGCAGGACACGAGGGCAATTGCAACCATAAGGGCCAGACCAAACGCAAGGGACGACTTCCTGACCGTTTGGCTATCCAACAACATCCGCCACCGCCCCCATATCAGCCTTACCGCAATTATGTCCAAATTATAGCCGGATGAGCGGCGGGTTGCAGGCACATCGGCGGCGGCGATTGGCCGGTTTGCGCCGCCTTGACAGGGGGAAGGCGCACAGGGAAGGAACGCGCAGGGAAGCGCGAAACGCTAGGCCCCCGCAGGGAGTAAACCAGCGGGACGCTGGGCGTGCGCCCAACCACGGGGGAAGACTGGGTATGCGTTGGCGCACAGGAAACGGCGGGTTGCAGGCACATCGGCGGCGGCGATTGGCCGGTTTGCGCCGCCTTGACAGGGAGCGCCGCCGCTAACTAGCATTGTCCGCAAGTTTCAGTTTTGGATCGGGGGAGGCACTGCCATGAAAGCGTTAGCCGGCGCGACTCTGATTGACGGCACGGGCGGCCCAGCGCTGACTGACGCCGTCGTGCTGCTCGACGGCGAGCTAATCCGGGCCGTGGGGCCGCGCGGCGCGGTGGACATCCCGCCCGGCGCCGAGGAAATTGACCTCTCCGGTATGACCCTCTTGCCGGGCCTCATCGACACCCACGACCACCTGGCCGATAAGAACTACACCCTGCTGTCCCGCTGGGAAATCGAAGAACCGGCGTCGCTGGCCCACCTCAAGACCGCCCAGGCCATCGAGGACTCGCTGGCGGCAGGCTACACCACCATCCGCGACGCGGGCGGGCTGGACGCCGGGTTCAAGCAGGCCATTGCCGAGGGTTTGTTGCAGGGGCCGCGGCTGCTCACCGCAGTGTCCATCATCTCGCCAACCGGCGGCATCGGCGACCGGGTTGCGCCCTCGGGCCACCGCACGGCCTTCGCCACCGACCCCATGCGTCCCATCGGCGTCGCCAACGGCCCCGAGGCAGTCCGTTCCATCGTCCGCGAGATGGTTCGGGTGGGCGCAGACGTCATCAAGTTCGCCACCACCGGCGGGGCCAGCTCCCGCCAAGGCCACGGCCCAATGGATATGGCCTTCGGCCCCGACGAGGTCAAGGCCCTTGTGGACGAGGCTGCCGCTCAGGGCAAGCTGACCATGTGCCACGCCCTGGGTGGCCCGGGCCTGCGGATGTGCATCGAGGCCGGCGTCGGCTCCGTCGAGCATGGGTGCTACCTAGCCGACGACCCCGACCTGTTGAAGATGATGGCCGACAACAACACCTTCTTCACCCCCACTTTCGAGGTCTACGAGTTCCACTCCACCATCAGCGCGCCCCACGTCAAGGCTCGCGCCGAGACGCTGTTCCACACCCACCAGGAAAGCCTGCACCGCGCTGTGACCGCCGGGGCCAAGATTACCGCCGGAACCGACGCCGGGGGCTTTGTCCACGGCGACAACGCCCGCGAAATCGAACTGATGGTGGAGCGCGGCCTGACCCCGATGCAGGCCATCCAGACCGCCACCGGCTGGGCCGCCGAGTGCATCGGCCTAGGCAAGGAAATCGGCACGATAGAGCAGGGCAAGCAGGCCGACCTGCTGGCCGTGAAGGGCGACCCGCTGAAGAGCATAAGCGTCCTGCGCAACAAAGAAGCCATCAAGCTAGTGATGAAGGGCGGCGTGGCCTATGTGGACAAGCTGCCCGCGAAAGCTCCCGCTGAGCTCGCTGCCCGTTCATCCTGATCCTACCGACGGTAGAATGCAGTGTTCAGCAACCAAAGAACAGCAAAGTGTCTGTCAAAAAGAAACGGACGCGCCAGCAAAGAGCGTCATCATATGCAGAACCCCCAACTTCTTACCCATAACATGGAGACACGGCACAACGGGCTCTCGCAAGCTACTGCCGGGTATCTGACAGAGGGTGCACGTGTATGTCTCGACAGGCACCACCAGTCTCCCGCTATGTTTGAAGTCAGGGGTTTGACACGGACGGTCAACGCAGTTGCAGAATGGCAGCCTACCGATGTGCGCACTAAATCCGCATGGGCGAATGCGATAGATGCCACAGAAGCAGGAGCCTGCGCCTTTGCTCTGGCAGCGGTGGAATTACTGGAAGGTCTGATAACCGTACGGCGCGCCGAAACCGAGACTGGAGCCGATTATTATGTTGCCCCGCTAGGTACAGATGCTGATGACTTCGAGAGTTGCATTCGCCTCGAAGTGGCGGGAAGAGGCAGAGGGAGTGCCGCAACGATTGCCCGCACGCTGAACGAGAAGCTCGCCCAAGCTGCGAGAGGCAACAGCAACCTCCCGGCAATCGCTGGAGTTGTGGGGTTTCATGTCCGGCTAATACGTCTAGCCCGTCTGGAGGATACGTGAGCTGGTTGGAATATCACCGGCAAAGCGAACAACTGGCGTCCGATGCAGAGGTTGCTGCCTATTGGGGCGATAGTGCGCGGGCTAGGGAGCTTTACAAAGAGGCCGCACAGACCGAAGAAAAGGCGCTCCAGGAAGTTGAGTCTGCCAAGTCGCGCACTTATGGCATCACCGCCGTAAGCGCAGTATCGCTTTATTTCAAGGCGGCTGAATGGCAGGTTGCCCGCAGCTTGGCTAATCGCTGCCTCGGCTCTGAACGATTGCCCGGTTTTGCTTATCACCAAATGGATCACCTGCTTGACTCAATCAAGGCGGAACAGATCGGCGTCAATTTTGATTCCTCTCATATTCTAATCTCAATAACAGGCGGCGAAATTGTGCCAGGAGGAGCTCCTTTAGATTTAATCGTGTCAAAAAGTCAAAGTATAAAATCTCTGTTATACCGAACCGTGGAGTACCTGAAAGGTATCCATCATCGTCTGCGTGGGGAACCTAGCAAGGACATCCGAGACTCATATAAGCCGTGGCTCTTTCAGGCTAAACCGAATAGTTACCAATTCTCAGCATCGGTACAGGCGATAAGACAACTGAATATGTTTGATGCCAATGATATGCTTCCCAAGCAAATCATTGATAAGTCATTTAGCATACTGCAAGCCTGTGCCGAATCCCCGAGAGACAGATTACTAGAGGCAGTGCAAGACGTCAATTACAGGAATACATTCCTTAAAATCACGCGCGACTTGGCGCCTACTGAGAAGGAAAATCGGTTCAGAAGACTTGACATCAGGTCAGTTGATGCTGACCATCCCGTTATTCTGGTTCCCGCGACCAGAGAGGCAATCAACGATGTCATAAAAGAAAGCAGGCCGTCTTTGCCGGATGGAGAAGAGACAGAGATTCGCGGCGTTCTGCGCGCATTGCACCTCGATGAAGATCGGATTGAGGTCATAGATGGCCCAAATAATTGGAGAATCGAGGGTGCCAAAGAAGAAGTTGATGACCGAATCGGCCCGATGGTAAATCGTTCGGTAGTAGTTCAGACGGTGCGTACCGGCAACAGAATGCATTTTATTGATATTGAGGCCGATGAGTAAATCCGCACCCCTGCATCACGAGCCACCCCATCCTGATCTTGTGGCAGGAAAAGATAGGCAGCAGCCCATTGTCCGTCACCTGCCCCCCAGATTCCCTGCTATCATAACCCCATGCGCTTTCACGTTTTGACCCTGTTTCCTGAGGCTTTCGGGCTGCCCCCCCGCGAACTCGAGCGCGGAGGCGGTTTTGGCTGGTTGTTCAGCATCGTGGCGCGGGCGGTGCAGCGGGAGCAGGTTGCCATAGAGGTCACTGACATCCGCGACTATACCCACGACGCTCATAGCACCGCCGACGATTACCAGTTCGGCGGCGGGCATGGCATGGTAATGAAGCCGGAGCCGGTCTTCGAGGCCGCCGAGGCCGCCCTGTCTGGTTACACCGCCGCCGAACGCGCCGACATCTCGGTCATCCTCCTCACCCCGCAGGGCGAACGGCTCACGCAGACGCTGGTGGAGGAACTGGCCCGCGCCCCGGCCATCGCCCTCATCTGCGGACACTATGCCGGGGTCGACGAGCGTATCGCCGAGGGGCTGGCGACCCGGCAGGTCAGCATCGGCGACTACGTGCTTACCGGCGGTGAGTTGCCGGCCATGATAATCATTGACGCCGTAACCCGGCTGCTCCCCGGTGTGGTCGGCTCGCCCGAAAGCGTCGCTGGAGACTCCATCACCACCGGGCTGTTGCAGCATCCCCTCTACACCCGGCCCGCCGAGTACCGGGGGATGTCGGCCCCCGATGTGCTGCTGTCGGGCCACCACGCCGAAATCGACCGCTGGCGGCGGCGCAAGTCCTTGGAGCGCACCCTGGCCCATCGCCCTGACCTTCTCAGGACTGCCCCGCTCACCGACGACGACCGGCGGTATCTGTCCAGTTTGGGATACGAGCCCGGGGCATAAAGAAATTGCCCAAGTCTGATTTCAAGTTTCGCACCGAGCTTCGCGTACGCTGGATGGAGTGCGACGCCCAAGGCATCGTGTTCAACGGCGCCTACCTAGGCTATCTCGAAGTCGCCCAAGCCGAGTATTACCGCAACCTGGGCGTCGGCATTTACCACATCCCCAAGTCCGGCTACTTCGACCTAGCCGTGGTTAAGACCACTTTGGAATTCAAGGCCCCGGCCCGTGTGGACGAAATCATCGAAGCCTATGTCCGCGTGTCCCATATCGGCAACACCAGCTTGATTATGGACATGGAACTTTACCGTCCTGACCCGGAGTTGCTTCTCACTGTGGTGCAGGCGGTATACGTGGGATACAACGCCACTACGGAAGCCACTCGCCGTGTGCCTGATGACCTGCGCGATCTGATAGGCCATTACGAGCAGACCGGCGAAGTCTTGCCCCTTTCCTGCTTCCCCGCGCTGGCGAACGCGATGGCAAGAACGCCCTCACCCTAGCTCTCTATCAGCTCTCTATCAGCCTAGCTCTCTATTCAGCCTAGCTCTCTATTCAGCCTAGCTCTCTATTCAGAAAGGAAAGGGGATTTCGGAGGCCAGGGCCTTTTAGTTGTTGGCAGTCCCCTGTCCCCCCATGCTCCCCAGCAGGAAAACCTTCTGCCTTCCTGCCATAACCCGCCGGACGTCCCTCCATCAGCAGCACAGCCCCGTTGCGTCGCAACCGCCCTGAACCTGAAACTAAAACTGCTGACAGTTGCCGATTGCCAAGCCCTGTGACACCTCCCTACCATAATGCCAAGGAGTTATGACAGTGAAGCCGTGACAGTCCCGCCGAAAATCCGTCCGCAACCCGGCCCCGCGGCGGAACTCAAAAAAGCGACCGGAAATGGCCGGAATTGACCGGGAAACCGAAAAAAATCCAGCCACTCAGGCAGCATCGGGAAGCGAAGCCATGTCATTGAGCCAAATCAGAAACCACATCAACGCCCTGCGCCGCAAATACGCCCTGCCCCTCGCCGTCTATCACCTTCGCCCCCTGGCTGAGGAATTCTGCCAGCAGTGGTCCGTTGCTCAGGCCGACCACAAACCCGCTCCCGAATCCCAGCCCTTCATCCGGAAGATTGCCTCCGCCGGATTCAGCCTCCCCACCTTCATGGAACTCCACAAATACCTAGAGCGGTGCCGCCACAACAACACCTGCCCCGATGTCGAGGGAATCATCCGCTGCCTTCTCCCCCAGGCCGAAGAGCAAGGCTGCCTCGAAGCGCTCCGGTGGGATCGCGCCGCACCGCTCCAGGAGATGGCGGAAGTTGAGGATGGTGGTCTCGTCCGGCAGGGCTTCGGTCAGGTTCAGGCCCACGAAACGCCTGACTGATTCGGCCTCGTAGAGCAAATCCTCCATGCCGGGGTCGCTGAGCCTGTCCTGAGCTTGCCGAAGGGATTGTAGAACAGCTGGACGCAGTGAATTCGCAGCATCACCGGCAGCGGGTAGGGCCGGCGGCCCTTGCCCGGCTTGGGGTAAACCGGACGGATACGCTCTTCCAGTTTTTGCCAGGGAATCAGGCCGTCCATGCGCTCCAAGAACAACTCGCGGCGAGTCTTGCGCTTCTTACCCTGGTATTCCAAGTGAGCAAAAGTCGGCTGGTCCATCAATTCTCACCCCGTCTGGCATCGGCTGGTCCTGCCTTACTATGCCACACACCCCCGTCAGACTTATAACTTGTTCAGAGTATCCCTAGGTTCCCTGAAGAGTTTGTAATATGGTACACGGAGGAAATAATCGCTTCTAGTCATTTTTGGTCAGGGAATTGGGGAAAGTAGAAACCAGGAGGTGAAGTAGAGATGACGAAGAATTTTTTCAGGTTCTTCTTGCTTTTCAATAGCTTGGTTTTGCTGGGCATCACCGAATATGCCCTGCCGGGATTGGCGGCAGAACCCAACCCGCCTGTAGGGTCCGAGAGCGTATTGGTTCGTGTGGGTGAAGGAGCCAAACAGCAAGGTCTGGCTGTTGGTGACGTTGTGGGCCAAGGTCAATGGGTTGATGACGAGTGTGTAGTCCCAAGGTTGGAAATCGAGTTGAGCGGACCCGTATCTTCTGTGGCCGTTGGAGTGGAGCCGAAGACATGCAACGTGGTTGTTCTTGAGATTATCACGGATGCCCGTTGGGAAGATTTTTTGGACCCCGACAACTTGGAGCGCCTGCGAGATTCGGTGCGAGATTCGCCATATCAAAGTCGAAGCTCACCTGGCTGAACCCGGCTCATCGAAGCGCACGCCAAAGTAAAAGGGCTTAATGAGGTTGATGACCTGACAGACACAACAACCAGTTTCGAGTTCAAAACTCAGGACATTACTGGCGGCGGCTCGGTGAACGATCCGACCGACCCTGACAGCAAATGCTATGGGAATCACAAGGCGCCTCCGTGGTTCTACTACAATAAACTTTGCGTCCTTTTGGATTCCGACATGACGGTCTCTAACCCTTGGGCGAAAACTTGGGGCTGATATACCCATTCAAAGGTTAGCAGTTGGGGGCATAACACCACTGCAAAGGCGACTGCCGATAGCTGGAAACCTATAGCAAACACTTTCAAGGCAAAATGCGATGGATCCAGCTTGCCGCCCAGCCCTGCTGCTCTCTATTGTGAGATAAACTGGGAATTGCTTGGGTATCGATAGCCGCTGTCCCAAGCGGGAGTACGTCAGACAAGGACCTATGCGCCACGTTGCGTCCCCACCGTCTGCTGCGGCAGTTCCAGGAAATGGGTGTCCCGCCAACGGTCTCCGCGGCAGGGGCCACGGAAAACGTTTGCGCAGCGCAGCGAACGGCCCGCGCCCCACTGACCAGCCAGACCGGGTTTGCGTTGGCGCGGATATAAAAAGCCAGCCGTTGACGGAAATCGTCGCAGGGCATAGAATTGCCAAGAGTCTCGCCCTTAGCCAGTCTCAGGAGAAACGGAGGTGGCATCGCCCGATGGCCCGACTTTTCGATTTGCATATACACACCACCAAGGGCAGCAGCGACAGCAGCCTTACCCCTGAAGACATGGTGCTGGAAGCCGACCGGCTGGGGCTGCGCGGCCTTTGCATCACCGAACACGCCGGTCCGTGGGACCGCCACGAGTTTCAGAAATTCGCCGCCCTCCACAGCGTCGTTCTGATACGGGCCATGGAAGTAGAGACCGACATGGGCCACATGCTGGCCTTCGGTCTCGACCGGTACCAGTCCGGCTTCAACAAGGCTGCCGAATTGCGCCGGGCCGCCACCGCCGCCGGTGGCTTTGTCATCACCGCACATCCCTTCCGCGGGGTTCTGAGCGGCAACGGCAACCGCGCCCGCGCCCTGATTTATCAGTCAGTGCCGGACGAACTGCCGCAATCGCCAGAGGACGCGCTGGAGCATCCGGTGTTCAAGCTGGCCGATGCCGTCGAGGTGGCCAACGGCGGCACCGTAGACCGCGAGAACGAGTTTGCGCTCAAGGTCGCCGGGTTGCTGGACCTGCCGGTAACCGGCGGCAGCGACGCCCACTCGCTGCATGGCCTGGGAAAATTCGTAACCGAATTCCACGACGAGATTACTACCGAGGCCGAGTTCCTCAAGGCCCTGCATTCCGGCCAGTACCATCCCGTGGTCGGACTCCGCAGCGGGGCCATCAAGCGCTACTCTGCCTGATTACCCTCCGCCCTGCTGACAGTTTGCCCTCGAACACCGGGGGCTTCCGTGCTAAACTCCCATTTGCCGCGCCCCAGGGCGGAGCATTATGGAAGTGTGATGGCCTCGATTCACCGGCTTATTTCTCCGCTGGAACAGGTTAATGTTTCCCTCGACCTAGAAACGACTGGCCTGGACGCCGACCGCGACACCATTCTGGAGATAGGCGCGGTCCGCTTCCGGGGGGACGAAGTTCTCGACACCTTCGAGACATTTGTCAATCCGGGCCGCCCGATTCCCGACCACATACAGCGGCTGACGGGCATCAAGCCCCGGCAGGTTGAGCGCGCCCCCTCTTTTTCTAGCATCTCCGCAGACTTGGCGGAGTTCATGGGCGCCCATCCCGTCGTCGGGCATAACATCCAGTTCGACCTCCGTTTCCTGGCGTCGCACGGCCTTCAGTTGACCAGCCCTGCCTACGACACTATGGACTTGGCCACCGTGTTCCTGCCCCAGTCGCGCCGCTACTCCCTGAAACACCTGGCCGGCTACTTCGGAGTGGACATTCGGAACCATCGCGCCTTGGACGACGCCGTAGGCGGCAAGGAAATTTTCATCCGGCTGCTCCGCCTCGCCGGTGAGCAGGACGGCGGGCTGCTGGCTTATATGTCGGACTTGGCCCGGCGAAGCAACTGGCAGCTCTATCCAGCCTTGTCCGGCCTAGCCGCCGCCCGCTCCACCGAGCCCTCATCGGTGGGCCCTGCCGGCCTGAACTTGGAGCATTTGGCCCAACGGCTCAGCTCACGCAGCCTGAACGGAGACACCGCGCCGGAGAACCGCCGCCCCACTGAAGACCTGGAGCACATCGGCGAAGAGCAAATTCACGGGATGCTGGGGCCACAGGGGCCTTTCGCCAGAGCCTTCGGCGGTTTCGAGCACCGACCGGAGCAGGAGGAAATGCTCAGCGCGGTGGCCGGCGCAATCTACAACCAGCGCCACCTCGTCATCGAGGGCGGCACCGGCGTGGGCAAGTCCCTGGCCTATCTGCTGCCGGCGGCCCTTTTTGCCGTGTCCAAAGGTCAGCGGGTCGTGGTGTCCACCAATACCATCAACCTTCAGGAGCAGCTAATCGGCAAGGATATTCCGGCGCTGCAAAACGTGCTGGAAGAGTCGGGCCTTCTGGAACCCGGCGCGCTCAAGGTGGCGCAGCTCAAGGGCCGGACCAACTACCTCTGCCTGCGTCGCTGGCGCCAATTGTCCCGCAGCGACACGCTGACCGTGGACGACGCCAAGCTGCTGGCCAAAACCTCGATCTGGCTACAAGAAACGGCGTCAGGAGACCGGGGGGAAATCAACCTGATGAGCCGCGACTTCGCGGCTTGGAACCACGTTTCGGCGGGCGAAAAGGGCTTCTGCCTGGATATGCGCGACGGCTCCCCCTGTTTCCTGCGCGCAGCCCGGCAGAGGGCCGAGCAGGCCCATATCATTGTCGTAAACCACGCCCTCTTGATGAGTGACCTGGCCATCGGAGGCGGACTCATTCCCGACTATCAGCACATCATCATAGACGAGGCCCACCACCTGGAAGACGCAGCCACCAACCAATTCGGTTTCGAGCTGTCGCAGGGCGACCTAGAAACCGCCTGGGAACCCGCGGGCCGCCTGGTCGGCGAGGTGCGACGCGCGTTAACCGCCGATGCAACGGACGCCGGGGCAGTCGCGCAGGGCCAAGCAACTACAATGGCAGTGGAGATCGAGGGGCCGCGCCTGCGCGAGTCCTGGGGGCATTTGTTCGACGCGCTGGAAATGCTGCATTCCGGTCAGCGCAAGGGTCGAAACCGGGAGCAAGGCGACCAAAATCAGCTTTTGATTACCCCCGCTGTGCGGAATGCTCCCACTTGGGGAGAGTTGCATCTCACCTGGGAAAACCTGGATGCAAGGTTCAGTCAGGCAGAGGTTGCCCTGAAGAATCTGCGTAACTTCCTGGAGGCAACGCGGCTGCCCGCTTCGCCGGACCAGCAGGCTCTCGTGGTGGAGTCCGCCTCGCTGCTGGACAGCGTTATGGTGTTGGCCGCGCGCCTGAAATCCATACTGGACGAGGCTTCGGAAGAAGCTATTAACTGGGTCAGCGTCAACCCCTCCCAAGCCAGCATCACCCTGCATTCCGCGCCCCTTGACGTTAGCCCCGTGCTGGCGGAACGCCTGTTTGAAGAGAAAGATTGCGTCGTTCTGACCAGCGCAACCCTCAGCGCCAACGGCAGTTTTGAATTCCTGAAACGCCGCGTAGGAGTGGGCGCAGAGACTGACGAACTGCTGGTCGGTTCTCCTTTCGACTACGAGCGGGCTGCCCAAGCCCTGATACCCGAAGATATGCCGCCACCCAATGCCAACGGATACGTCGGCGCCGTCAGCGACGTATTGGCCCAGTTGGGCCAGCGGCTGCAAGGGCGGACGATGGCGCTGTTCACCTCGCATTCGTCGCTGCGGGCGGTGGCGCAGCGGCTGCGTCCCATGCTGGAACCCCATGGCATACCGGTACTGGCCCAAGGCGTTGACGGCTCGGCTCCCTACCTGATGTCGGCCTTCAGCGAGGAACCGGGCAGTGTGCTTCTGGGAACCGCCAGCTTCTGGGAGGGCGTGGACTTGCCTTCCGGACTGCTGAAAGCGCTGGTAATAACCCGCCTGCCCTTCCAGGTGCCCACCGACCCCATCGTACAGTCACGCTCTGCCCTGTATGACAACCCCTTCAACGAATACTCGATTCCCAACGCCGTTCTGCGTTTTCGGCAGGGGCTCGGACGCCTGATCCGCAACAAGGACGACCGGGGGACCATCGTGGTGCTGGATTCCAGAATCTCCACCCACGGTTACGGGCATTCGTTCCGCGACTCGATGCCCCCATGCCACCATACGCCCTGCCTGACCTCCAACGTGGGGATGCTGGCGGAAATGTGGCTGGAAGGAGGGCGACGTGGAACTCGCCCCCGCTAGGTTTGAAGCGGGGCAGCCCCTGGACCTGGAAGCCAGCTTGCTGGGAGGCCAGGCCCACCGCTGGAAACGCGAAGGCGAATGGTACAGCGGAGTCCTTCGGGGCGACTTGGTGCTTATCCGTCAGCATGGCGGCGATATCGAGTTTCGGAGCAGTCCATCAAGCCCCGGGGCGTTGGTAACTCGAATCCGGGAGCACCTGCGGCTGGACGACAACCTTGAGGCCATCTACGCGGACATCACCCGCCCCAACGGAAAACATGATGAAAACGTGACCGCCCAAGTGGAGCGATACCCCGGCCTCCGTGTGCTACGGCAAGAGCCGTGGGAGTGCCTGGTAGCCTACATCTGTTCCGCCAATTCCAACATCGAGACCATCCACCTCAATATGGAGCGGCTGTCCAACGAGTTTGGCGAGCCGCTAACGCTCCCCCACCCTAACCCTCCCCCGGAGGGAGAAGGAACTATAAGGCGCAACACCTTCCCGACGCCTGTTGATTTGGCGGAAGCAGGCGAAATGGAGTTGCGCAGGCTGAAGCTGGGGTTCCGCGCCCCCTACGTCCACCAGGCTGCCATCGCCGTGGCTGAAAGGCGCCTCGACCTCGACCATCTGGTCAGCGCGCCCTACCCTGAAGCCAAGGCGGAGCTGATAACACTCAAGGGCATCGGCGACAAAATCGCCGATTGCATCGCGCTGATGTCCCTGGAAAAAATGGAAGCGTTCCCCATAGACGTGTGGGTACGGCGCGCCCTCGCCGAATGGTATTTCCCCGGCCAAAAGACGCCCACCAACCGCGTCCTGCTGGAATGGGCGCAGGACTACTTCGGCCACTACGCAGGGTACGCCAACCAATACCTGTTCCACGGCAGGCGGCTGCGCGACAAGAAACCAGCGGAGCAGGGAAGCAGCTAGGCGTGTCTCGCCAGCAGTGTAACGGCAACCAAAACCGCCGCGCCAACTGCCGCTCCCAGCAGCAGCCACTTCAGGCAGCCAGCAGTATCGGCCCTCCTCGCTGCTTCCCGCTGCGCCCGGCGGTGTTCCCACGGGGCGACGGAACGGCGGGTTGACCAGACCCCGCGGCGATGGCGGCGGGCGTCCCGCTCCGCCTGCTCCAGCCCCAGACCATGCCCGCCGTAACGGCTGTACCAGCGGGCCAACCCCTGCTCTACCATAAGCCGGTTGACCGAACGGCGGCGGTCTGCCGCCCGGTAATACAGGACACCGACCAGCCGTCCGTACTGGTCGGTGTCCACTGTCTCCATCATCAGGTCCGTCCGGTTCCAGACCAGCCGCCGCAGGTAGTCCTGCGCTTCCTGACCGTACTGCTGATCACTCTCCGGGGCATCAATGGCGTAGAGCCGGACCCGAAACTGCTCGTCCTTGCCGGATTGCGACGGACGCACAATCAGCGAATCGCCGTCCTGCACCGCGACCACTTGCACCTGTACCGGGCGGCTGCGTTGCATCTTGGAACCCGCCCCGCGCTTCCGCGCCTGGCTACGCCTGCGTCAGCAGCAGCTTGCCGAAGAAGCTGGTGGCCTCCATCGCCTCATGCGCGGCGGCAGCGTCGGACAGCGGAAAGGCGCGGTCTACCACGGGACGCACTGCGCCACGATTCAACATCTCCACGATCTGTCGCATATCTTCCTTGGTGCCCATGTAGACGCCATAGATCTCTTTCTGCTGGCTGAACAGCAGGCCGAGGTGCAGCTCGGCGCGCAGGCCGGTGGTCGCGCCGCAGATGCCGTAGCGGCCCCCAGGCCGCAGCGACGCAAAGGCTGGCCCGAAGAAGTCCCCGCCCACGTGGTCAACCACCGCGTCCACCCCGGCCCCGCCGGTAATCTCGCGGACCCGCTGGCGAATGTCTTCCTCGGTGTAGTTAATCACCTCGTCCGCGCCCAACTCCCGCGCCTTGGCCACCTTCTCGGCGGTGCTGGTGGTGGCGATGACCCGCGCCCCGATTACGTCCTTCGCCATCTGGATGGCAGCGGTGCCCACGCCTGCCGACGCCGACAGCACCAGCACCGTCTGCCAAGGCTTGAGCTGCAGCCGGCGCACCAGCATATTCCACACCGGCAGGTAGGTGGTGGGGATGGCGGCGGCCTGTTCGTAGCTCACTCCCTCCGTGATGACGTGGGCATTGGCCGCCGGAACGCTCAGATACTCGGCGTAGCTGCCGTCGAGGGCGCTGCCGAGGAACTGGGAGCCGCGGCAGAGATCATCCTGACCGGAGAGGCAGGCGGGGCATTGCTGGCACGAGAGACGGGGATTTATCACCACCCGATCGCCTTCCTTGAAGCCGGCCACGCCGGGCCCGACTCCGGCCACTTCGCCAGCGCAGTCGCCGCCCAGAATCAGCGGCGGCGGGAACTGGCGCTCCAGGCCGCGGTCACCTGCCCTGGTGTAGAGGTCGAGACGGTTCAGCGCCGTGGCCCTCACCCGCACCTTAACCTGTCCGGCTGCAACTTCCGGCTCGGGGCGCTCGCCGAAAGTCAGGACTTCGGGGCCGCCGTGGGCCTCGATGTACACCGCTTGCATCAGTAGTTGCCTCCTCTGGTTTTCCTGTCGCTCATGTTCAGATACGCCAATCGCCGACGGCTAGGGCCGGCGCCCGTAAAAACAGTCATCGCAAAGAAACACAATGGCTAGGGCGTCTTCGTGACTGCCGATACGCCCGCACTGCGGCGAGAGCGAGTTCTGGCTCCACGGCTGGTGGAATTTGCCGCCACACATCTGGCAGGATGTTTCGTTGAAGCCGTCCAGGGCTTCGCCACAGATCACGCAAGATTCTAGTTCGCCTTGCTCGTCCTGTTCGCCTTGTTCAATAGGTAGTTCGGCCATCATCCCTACTTCGTAACGTCCGCTTGGCAAGCGGACAGCAGCGCCCGCGCCAAGTCCCGTTCTTCTTCCTCACCTTTTACAAGACCGTCCATCCTCGCGTCGCGCAGCCGGGCGAGGATTTCCCCTACCACCGGGCCCTGCGGCGCGCCCATATTCAGCACCTCCACTCCCGACAGGCTGGGCTTCACGTAGCGCAGCTCGTCCGCATACCGGCGCAAGGCGGCGGCCACCACGGGGTCAACGGTCAGCTTGGCCCAAGCCGATTCCGCCGCGAGATCCAGCCCCGACAGCATCCGGGCCAGTTCCGAGGGGCGGTCGGCCGTCGCCCGGATTCTCTGCTCAGAATCCCTGATTTCAATGGTATCACGCGCCAGCGCAGCGCGACGCCCAGACAAGCGGAGCCGTTGGATAACGCTTTCCGTGTCTGATGCACTCAGCGGGCTGAACAGGGCCGCCAGCCAGTCGTCGGCTTGCGCAGGTTCGCTGGAAGCGGCTGCCAGCCTTCTCAGTCCATCGCCGCCCGCCAACGCCGGATGCAGGCCCGCCAGCAGTCCCAAATCCGCTGCCCGGAGCAGCGGCGGGCCGGGGCGGGATTCATCGAGAATCCGCTCCAGCTCATGCCGCCAGCGGTCGCCGCTTACCGCGTCCATGTATCCCGCCTCTACGGCCCCTGCCATGCCCTCCAGCGTAGCCCCTTCGATGCGGAAACCGAACCGCTGCTCATACCGGACGGCGCGCAGCATTCGCGTCGGGTCATCAACGAAAC
Organism: Dehalococcoidia bacterium; assembly: GCA_965249065.1. Lineage (GTDB taxonomy): Bacteria > Chloroflexota > Dehalococcoidia > Lucifugimonadales > UBA3495 > VXOI01. The sequence goes on from CBDFLG010000002.1 coordinate 1,552,018, forward strand.
TTCGCTTGTGGAGAGCACGAATGACCCCGGCGCGCAAATCATCGAGACCGCCCATCGGGTCAATCAACCCGGCCTCGTCCGGCGACAGGGGCAGAGCCATCGTGTTTACGGAGAAGTCGCGGCGCGCAAGGTCGTCGGCGACGCTGCCTGGGGTAACGCGGGGCAGTTGCCCCGGCTGGGAGTAGGTCTCGCGCCGGGAGGTCACCAAGTCTACGCGGATCCCCTCCATGACAACGGTTGCCGTACCGAAGCGGGCGTGAGCCGTTACCTGGCTTCCCGCCGTCTCCGCCAGTTGCCGCGCCAGAGCCACGGCGTCGCCCTCGACCGTGAAGTCCAAGTCCAGCACCGGCACGCCGAGCAGTGCGTCCCGTATCGGCCCACCGACCAGATAGACCGGCAATTTCGCGTCGCGGGCCACCCGGCGCACGGATTCCAAAGCCAAGCGCCGACCATCCTCAAGGCCGTCGGCCAGCGAGGAAAGAGACAGCGAGCGGCGGGCGAGGAGCGACGTGGGAGGGCCTCCATACAACAGCGGCGGAGCGCAGAATGAGAGCGGGCCGGCCAAGCCGTGGAGAAAAATTATAGCACAGCCGAATTGCAGGATTCGGCTCTCGACAGGCCGCGAATTCCCTGTTGCAGCATCAGCATGGTTGTATTGTCGGCACGGCTTTGACAATGAATGAGGGCTTGGCTACAATTCAGGGAAGGATGGCCCGCTCCGTCGGCCGACGGAGTGAGGCCGCCAAAACCAGCAGGAGGCATGAGATGGCCGAGGCTGAGTTCATAACCTACTACGATTTCCGTTGACCCTTTGTCTACAATGCCAACATGTGGTTGGCAAAGGTCCGGGAGCTGACCGGACAGGACATCGATATTGACTGGCAGCCCTTCTCCTTGTCGCAGGTCAACAACAAGGACGGCGATAACGTTTGGGAGAGGGCCGACGTCATCAGTGGCAACGACCCCATCCTGCTGGCCCACAAGGCTGGACTGGCAGTCAAGCGTCAGGGGAAAGAGGCTTTCGAGGACTACTTCATGGCCTTGCTCAAGGCCCGCCATGAGGACAAGGCCGACCTGAACGACCAAGCGGTCATTGACGCCGCCGGCACCGCGGCCGGTATCGACATGGCGCGCTTCCGGGAAGACATATCCGACCCTGATCTGCTGCGCGAGTTGGCGGAGAGCCACACCAAGGCAGTGGATGAGTACGGCGCCTTCGGTGTGCCTACCTTCGTCTATGACAGCGGCAACTTTGCATTCCTCAAGATGTTCATCCCACCCGATGACCAAGCGGTGGAGATGTACGAGAGCCTGACTAAGGCGATGAGCGAGTTCGCCCATGTCGGCGAGTTAAAGCGCCCGCAGCCGCCTTGGCCTCATGGGCTCATCTAGGCTCCCGACTGCCCGCGGTCCCGCATTGATGCTGGGGTTCCAATTTCGGGACCCCAGCCTTTTCCAACGGGCGCTGGTACACCGGTCCTATTGCAACGAACATGGGCTGGACGCCTCCGAGTCCTACGAACGCTTGGAGTTTTTGGGCGATGCAGTTCTCGAGTTGACCATCTCGGCCCACCTGTTCCGTCAATTTCCCGACGCTGACGAAGGTCAGCTCACCAAGGTCCGGTCGTCACTGGTGCGCGGGGAAATGCTGGCGCAGGTCGCTAGGCGGTTGGGCTTGGGCGAGCACTTGCTGGTTGGGCGCGGAGTTGAAGCCTCCGGCGGGCGATACCAGGATTCGGTTCTGGCCGCCTCTTTGGAGGCCGTCTTGGCTGCGGTATATCTTGATCAGGGGCTGGAGGCAGCCCGCGAGTTCGTTAGCCGGCACATGGCGCCCGAGTTGGCGGAGATCATTCGCAGCGGCCCACCACCGGAAAATCCCAAGTCCCGGCTACAGGAATTACTTCAGGGGCAGGGTCGGCCCACGCCGGTCTACCGGCTGTCTCACCAAGAAGGCCCCGACCACAACCCCGTCTTCAGCGTCGAGGCGCTGGTCGGCGACGAAGTAATCGGCACTGGGCGAGGCAGCAAGAAAGCGGAGGCCGAACGGGCCGCTGCGCAGGCCGCATTGGCCCAGTTGCTTTCCGATCCGGCCCAGCCCAATGGCGGCGCCAACGTTGCGCCCTCGGTGGCCAGCAGTAAAAAAGAAGACTCGCCGCCACGCGGCGGGGCGGCCGGGGCCCCGCGACACGCAAGCGATGTCAAAGACCCAGTGGAACTCCCGCCCCCACATTCCGCCCATGATTCCGGCGAAGATTCCGGGACAGCGCCGCGCATCCTGCGGCGGCTCGGCCTAGGCCGGAAACGTTTATCTCGGTGAGCAATGCTGCGACTGTTCCGGCGTAACCGCCAAGAAGAAATCAAGGCAACCGAGCAAGCGGTCAAGCCCAGCCGGGAACGCTGGTTTGGCCGCATTGTCGGTTTGCTTCGCTCCCCCCGGCTGGACGACTCGGTTTGGGACGAGATAGAGGAGATTCTAATTTCCTCTGATGTCGGGGTAGAAACTTCGCTCAACATCATTGACCGGCTGAAGTGGCAGGTTAAGGAAGAGCGGCTTGAATCGCCCGAAGCGGTTACTGAGGCGCTGAGGCAGGCGCTGGCCAAGGTCCTGACGGCGAACAGCGCAGAGGAACCGCTACCGGGCGGGGACGGTGCGGCACGTCCCTACGTGATTTTAATGGTCGGGGTCAACGGGGTCGGCAAGACCACCAGCATTGGCAAGCTAGCGCACCATTTCACTCAGTCGGGCCGTCAGGTAATTCTGGGCGCTGCCGACACCTTCCGCGCCGCCGCCGCCGAGCAGTTGGAGATCCTGGGAGAACGGGTAGGCGTCGACGTCATCCGGCACACATCGGGCGCAGACCCCGGAGCCGTTGCCTACGACGCCTACCAGGCCAGCAAGGCTCGCGGGGCCGACATTTTAATCATCGACACCGCCGGGCGGCTTCATACCAAGACGAACCTTATGGAAGAGCTGCGCAAGATTCACCGAGTGCTGAAACGCCAAGACCCGACCGCCCCCCACGAGGTGATTCTGACCCTGGATGCCACAACGGGACACAATGGCCTGGCCCAAGCCAAATCTTTCCGCGAAGCCGTGGACTGCACCGGAATCTTTCTGGCCAAGCTCGACGGCACGGCGCGGGGCGGCATAGTCCTTGCCATTCGTCAGGAGCTGCAAGTCCCCATCCTGTTTATCGGCACCGGGGAAGGGATGTCCGACATGGCTCCCTTCGACGCCAACGACTTCGTGGACGCCCTCCTTGCGCCAGTTCCGTAGCCGACTGCTCCCGGCTACGCTGCGCCGCCACTTCGGGTGACCCATGGCCGAAGCCCTTTTATGGTTCTTGGTCTTGGAAGCTCTGGGGTTGGTGGCGCTGCCATGGGTCTTTTTCCTTTTCCGCTTTCTGCCCGACCGCGGCATTACGCTGGCCAAGCCGGCTGCCCTGTCGTTGCTCTCCTACGCGCTATGGGTGTTGGGACTGACTCATGTACTGCCTAATACGCAGCTAACCATCTGGGCGATATTCCTGTGCGCCGCTGTCGGATCGGCCTGGCTGGCCGGACATCGCTGGGGAGAATTAAGGGAGTTCCTGCGACGAAAATGGGCCGTCCTGATCGTCGCCGAGCTAATCTTTATCGGGATGTTCGTGGCGTGGGCGTTGGTGGTTTCCGGCTCGCCGGGCATCAATCACACGGAAAAACCGATGGACCTGATGCTGCTCAACGCAGCTTTTCAGACCCGGTTCTTTCCGCCGGAAGACCCGTGGCTGGCCGGGCACTCGGTCAGCTACTACTACTTCGGCCACATCATCATGGCCTCTCTGTCCAAGCTGAGCGGGGTAGCAACCTCTGTTGGCTATAACCTGAGCATCGCCACACTGCCCGCGCTGGCCGGGGCCGTCTGTTTCGGGCTGCTGTACAACCTGGTGAGGCTGGCCGGGGGCAGTGCTCGCTGGGCGCTGGGGGCCGGCGCGATAGCTCCGGCGCTATTGCTGCTGGCCGGCAACCTCATGGGCGCCCTGGAATTTGTCCGAATCCAGGGATGGGCCGGCGCCAGGTTCTGGGATTGGGTCGCCATCGACGGCCTGGACGCCGGGCCCGCTGCGGGCGGCGTCTTTCCCGATGAGTTCTGGTGGTGGTTTCGCAGTACCCGGGTAATAGGAACAATTTCCGATGGGGGAACCCTCGATTACACCATCACCGAATTCCCGGCCTTCAGCTTCCTGCTGGGTGACCTGCACGCCCACGTGCTGGCCATTCCCTTTTTCCTGCTGGCCATCGCGGCGACGCTGAATCTTTACTGCTCCCCTGAACGGCTGGAACTGGCGTGGCTGAGGCGGCACCCGGCGCAGGCGGCGGCGGTGGCGTTATCGGGCGGCGCGTTGGCCTTCATAAACTTCTGGGACTTCCCCACGTTCTTGGCGCTGTTGGCGGCTGCGCTGTTGCTCAAGGGATGCCGGGACTACCCCGGTTCCCTGCTTCAGGCCGCCAACGCTGCGGCGGCGGCTTTTCTGCCGTTGCTCGTTCTGTCAATTGCGCTGTTCTGGCCCGTATATTTCACGTTTAGCGGGCAGACTTCCGGCGTGCTGCCCCTGCGGGACGTCGCCACCCGGCCCTTCCAACTGTTCTTGGTCATGGGGTTGTTCATTCTGCCGTCCCTTGCCTTGCTTGCCAAGCTGCTGCCTCGGATTCGGCGGCCAGAACCTGCCGATGCTCCGGTGGCTGTGGTCGCCCTGCTCTTGGCCGTAATTCCCCTAGGCATCTGGATGGCGTCGGCGTTTCCGTTCGCCCTGGTCACCGGTGGCGCCGGGGCTGCTTTCGCCGACCTGGGGCGGCGGTTGACGCTCGCTGCGCCGGGCGCAATCATCGTGGCCGCCGCCGCTTACTGCGCAGCCTTGCTGGCGCGGCAGGGGAGAGAACCGGCTTCATCGTTCGCCCTTCTGCTGTTTGCGTTGGGCGTGTTCCTGATAACGACCGCCGAGCTGTTCCATATCGTGGACTCTTTCGGCGGAGCCTGGCGCCGGATGAACACGGTGTTCAAGGTCTACTATCAGGCCTGGCTCCTCTTGGGCATCACCGCCTCTTTCGCAGTGTATAGTCTGTGGTCGAGCCGGGCGAATGAGACGACGGGGACGACGAATCCCCGCTGGCGAGCCATCGCCGTAGCGGCCGGCCGCTACGGGGGAGCAGCCGGGCTGGCCCTGCTACTGGCTGCATCGTTCTACTACACTTTCGGCGCGACGTTGGAGCGAAGCGGGGCAAATGGCGCTCCGCCCGAGGGGCGCACGCTGGATGGGCTGGCCTACCTTCGGCAGGCGGAACCTGGCGAATTCGCCGCCATCGTATGGCTCCGCGACGAGGCGCCGGCGGGCCGCATCGTGGAGGCTGTGGGCGACGACTATACCCGCTACGGCAACATATCGGCCAGCACTGGCCTGCCCACCCTGCTCGGCTGGAAAGGCCACGAGCTCCAGTGGCGGGGGTCCTCCGAACCCTTTGCCGGACGCGAGGAGGACGTTGCCGCCATATACTCCGGTCAAGATGCCGCCGAAGCCCTGCGGTTGATGGAAAGCTATGATGTGCGTTACGTTTACTTGGGCAGCCGGGAGCGGGAGCGCTACGGCGTGTCCGCCCTGCCGGAATACCACGAATTTTTGAGAACCGTTTTCCAGCAGGACGGCGTAATAGTGTATGAAGTTTGGGAAGACACCGGGCCATGACCGAATCTGAAACAGAATTCCTCGAAATCAGGGAAGAAGCTCCCACAGCGGAGCCGACGGATTCCATTCGCTCCCAGCCGTCAGAGTCCACCGGGACGCCGCGACGGTGGGGCGCGCTGGAGGCTGCGTTCCTCGCCGTCATGTTGGTGGCCCTTGGCCTGCGGCTGTTCGAGCTCAGCGGGCGGACGATGCACTACGACGAGGCCATCCACCTGCATTATGGCTGGAAGCTGGCCAACAGCGCCGGAGCCTTGCTGGGATGGCCCTGGATTTTCGGCACCGACTACGTTCACTCCGCTTGGATGCACGGCCCGTTCCAGATCGAGATGACGGCGGCCATCTTCACCATCTTTGGCGACACCGACTTCACCTCCCGGCTCGGCTACGCTTTGTTCGGGACGGCGCTGGTGGGCCTGCCCTACTTCCTGCGCGACCACATCGGACGCCACGGCGCGCTGATCGCCGCCGTGATGCTGACGCTTTCTCCGGCACTGTTGTACTTCAGCCGGTTCGGACGCAACGACATCATCATGATGTTCTGGGCCGTTGCCCTGTTCACCTTGATGTGGCGCTACCTGCACAGCGGCAGACGGCTCCAGCTCTACGCGGCCTCGGCGATACTGGCCTTAATGTTCGCCACCAAGGAGACTGCCTATCTTCTGGTGGCCATCTTTGGCCTGATCGTCTTCCTGGCCGCTCTGCCGGATCTGATTGCGTGGGCAAATCGCCGGGCGCCACTGACCAAGGAAGGCGGGCCGGCGGCGCTGTTGCTGTTGCTGGTTACTTTGACCCTGCCGCAATGGTCGGCCATTATCGCGCTATTTCAGGGACTCCTCGGGCTAACGCTGGCCAATCCCGATCCCCTGACGGGCAACAACGTCGCCACCGTCGGCGGCGCGGCGGGAATGACCGGTGCGCCCGCCTGGCAGGGCAGCACCCTGCTGCTTCCGGTGGGCGGCGTTCCATGGATATTCCACGCCGCCGCGGTAGTCGTGGGCCTATCGGCGCTGTTCTGGATGCAAAGCCGTGGCCCGCTGAAACCGGAGCGCGTGGCGGGGCTTATTGGCGCCCCGCTGGTGTGCGCTTTCGCATTCGCCTGGCTGCTTTTCCGTCCCTACACCAGCGTGGACCCGACCAATGGCATACTGCTGGCCATCGACTGGACGGTATTCCTTGCGGCGTTGGCCGGTACTCTGGGGTTACTCTTCTGGAGCCGCATCTCGCTGGGACGGGCCGCCCTGCTGGCCTTGATCCCCGCGGTAGTGACCGTGCTTTATTGCCTGCTATTTACGTCGGCGCTTGACGTTCAGGCGATGGTGGATACGGTGCTGCCAGGCGGCATGAGCATCCAAACCGGAGGCGCGGGAGTTCCCGCCAATTACGTCGTGGCCCTGGCGACGCTGGTGGGCGCCCTAGCAATATCGGCTGCTCTTGGGGTCTGGTGGCTGGGGCGGGCGTGGCTGATCTGCGCTGGCATTTTCTACCTCATCTGGGCGGCCCTGTACACCACGATGTTCACCAACCTTTCCGGGATATTCACCGGCTCATGGCAGGGGATGGGATACTGGATTGCCCAGCAGGACGTGGGGCGAGGCAACCAGCCCTGGTACTACTACTTCGTCGGCCTGTCGGTCTACGAACTGCTGCCGCTGGTGTTTGGCATCGCCGGGATAATTTATTTCTTCCGGCGTCAGGACGTTCTGGGGCTGGCTCTGGCGTTGTGGGCCGTTCTCTCGCTGGCGGCCTACACCATAGCCACTGAAAAAATGCCGTGGCTGCTGGTGAATATCACCACTCCCTTCATCTTCGTGGCTGCCAAGCACTTAGGGGAAGTGGCTGGACGAGTGGGCTGGCGGTCAATCTTGGGGCGTGACGGGCGTTCCCTCTTCAATACCGGGGCGGTGGTCATGTTTGTGCTTGCGCCCCTGATCGCAGTGGCCGCCGTGTTCTTGTTCCTCCAGTTCATTGACCCGGCTCGGCCCTTTATTGCTGAGCACTGGCTGTTGCTGGCCTCAGTGGTAGCCGCAGCCTTCGTGGCCGCCTTCGTCTATCGGCTCTCCGGGCCGGAAAGGGCGGCCCCGGTGGCCGTGCTGGGACTTGCCGCCCTTCTGCTGGCCTTCGGCTCATGGGGGGCGTTCCGCGCCGCCTACACCTACGACGACTCCAATGTCGAGGTAATGGTCTACGCCCAAGGTTCAGCAGACGTCAAGGAAACCTACCGTTCGCTGGAACAGGAAGTCTACCCTCTGGGCGAGGGTATCGAGCCGGTCAAGGTGGACTACGACGTTTGGTATCCCCTCCAGTGGTATGTTCGGAATCATGTCGGCGACGGGCGCTTGAACTTCCATTGCTTTGAAGAGGCGGAAAAGGAAGACTCCAATTGCATCGTTTTGGCAGGGAGCCAGCAAGATGACGGCACCTATGACTTTGGCAACGTCGCAGGGTTGGTGGTCAAGGACTCCCATGTCAGTGACGACGGGGAAGTGCAACAGCGCTACCGGCGCCAGGGGCCGTTCAAAGAACTTCTCTGGTTCCCGGAGACCTACCGCCGTCCCGACGAGAACCGGCAGGAAGAAGCCATGCACACCCAGTTGGCCAAGGACTTCGGCTTCTTCCGGGATTCGGTTTCCAGCCGTGAGTCTTGGGCCACCGTTCTGGACTACGCGCTTTTCCGCAGGCTGGAAAAGCCGTGGTACAGTTCCGGGTACTACGCTTATCTGCCTTGAGGCAGCTTTTGGGAAAGTCTATACTTAAAGGCCGACGAATCGGGAATAGCTGCCAACGAATCCCGATACCCGGCTGAATCAGGGGCCGTATAGTTGTTCGCCGCCAAATGGCATCTGTGGCTGGGTATCGCAGTAAGCGTAGTTCTGCTGCTCTTTCTCGCTTGGCAGGTATACCGGATTGATGACCCGTCGGGGCTGATTGACGAGCTGGCCGAGGCCAACTACGTCTTCTTGATTCCGGCGGTGGCGGTCTACTTCGTTGGCGTGCTGTTCCGCGCCCTGCGCTGGCAATACCTGCTGTCTCCGATGCGGCGATTTCCGGTGAAGCGCCTTTACCCGGTGGTGGTCATCGGTTACGCCGCCAACAACCTGCTGCCGATGCGTCTGGGCGAGCTGGTGCGCTCCTACTACTTGGCCCGGCAGGAAAATTTCAGCGCCAGTTCAGCGTTGGGTAGTGTAGCCGTTGAACGGGTATTCGACGGTCTGACGCTTATCGCCCTGGTCGCCGTGACTGCGCCCTGGCTGCTACTGCTGGGGGAATTCGACTGGACTGCGAGCATTTCCCGCACCACCGCGACCGTCCTGGCTGTGTTGGTGGTGCTGGTCTTTGGCGGCTTTCTGGCCGTCTTCACGCTGCTGGCCGCCTGGCCGGGGTTCGCCGGGGCGGTGGAGCGGCTTCTGGGATTGCTGCCGGGCAAGCTGGGCGGGTTTGCTTTGCGGTTCTTTACTTCCTTTGTTTCCGCTCTGGGCATTCTCAATTCGCCGCGCAAGCACTTGGCGCTGGTTGCGCTGTCCGTACCCATCTGGATCTGCGAGTTTGTGGTCTACTTCCTGGTGTCCTACTCCTTCGACTTGGGCTCCCACTTCGACTCGGCGGGCGTGTACCTGCTGGCGATCGCGCTCCTGACCGCCACCTCCAACCTGGCAACCGGAATACCCAGCGCAATCGGCGGAATCGGCCCCTTTGAGGTGGTGGCGCAACAGACCCTGGCGGCCTTGGGCGTGGCGGTTGACGTGGCCGTTGACTATGCCCTGGTCGTCCATCTGGTGGCGCTGTGGTTGCCGGTAAATGTCGTGGGCTTGGCAATTCTCTGGAAGCAAAATCTCAACCTGAAGCAACTAACCCGCGAACCTGCGACAGCGCCCGGCGAGCCGCCCCCGGCTGCGTCCGCCGCCAATTCTAGGCCGGCAGGGGGCGACTCATGAGGGTGGGCATCATCGGCGGAGGCGTTGCCGGGCTGGCCGCGGCCTACGAACTGACCAAACTGGGGCATTACGCTGAAACGTTCGAGGTCGCCCCGTTCCTTGGCGGCCAGGCTTCCACCTTCCCGGTGGGCGGCGGGCAGTTGGAGCGCGGCTACCACCACCTTTTCGTCAGTGACACCGCCATCACCGAGCTGATTCACGAGCTGGGCTTGGGCGACAGGCTGGCTTGGCTGGAATCCAAAGTGGGCCTGTATCACCAAGGCAGGATATGGGACTTCTCCACCCCCATGGACCTGCTGCGCTTCACGCCCCTCTCTCTGTGGCAGCGGCTTCGGGTCGGACTATGGACGCTGCGCCTGCAACGCACCGCCGACTACCGCCGCTTCGAGGACGTCACGGCCCGCGACTGGCTGTCGCGCCACATGGGAGCCAAAGCCTACGAGGTGCTGTTCGAGCCCCTGCTGCGGGGCAAGTTCGGCGACCACTACGACCAAGTGAGCATGACCTGGCTGTGGGGCAAGGTGCGGCTCCGTGTCGCGTCCCGCGGCAAGGCTCTACAAAAGGAGCGCTTGGGCTACCCCATGGGCAGCTTTGGCGAGGTCATCGACAAGCTGGCCGAGCGCATCCGCGAGCAGGGCGGCGACGTGCATATCTCGGCCCGCGTCAACCGGGTGCTGATAGAAGGAGAAGCAGCCACCGGGCTGGAAGTGCAGCTTGCCGGGAGCGAAGCGGAGAACCGGGAATACGACGCCGTCATCGCTACCACGCCGTCCTACGTGTTTACCCGGCTGGTCCCTCCAATGCCGGAGGAGTACCAGTCAATGCTGACCAGCGTGAACTACCTGTCCGCCGTGTTGCTGGTGCTGGAACTGGACCGCCCCTTGACCGCCAAGTACTGGCTGAACATCGCCGACCAGGATATGCCCTTCGTCGCCGTCATCGAGCACACCAACATGATTGACAAGTCGCTCTACGGCGGAAAGCATATCGTCTACATCAGCAACTACCCCGACCGCAACAGCGAGCTCTACCGCATGGAGCCGGAGGAGCTGCTGGAACTGTTCGTGCCGCATCTCCGCAAGCTCAACCCGGACTTCGACCGTTCGTGGGTGCAAGAATATCATCATCATCGGGTGGACGGAGCGCAGCCCATCATCGGCAGGAACTACAGTCAGCGGATCCCACCCCATCAAACCCCCGTTCGCGGCCTGTATCTGGCCAACACCACGCAGATATTCCCCGAAGACCGCGGCACCAACTACTCCATTCGCATGGGCCGCGAGGTGGCCCGCATGGTAATGGACAGCGCGGGATGAGAGGCAACGCCGAAATGTTGCAATTGTGCGCCCGTCGGGTACAATCTACGGTGGTCTAAAACAGCGAATACCTATCGGCGGCAGGAGCATAACGTGGCGTCCGAGCTTAAACCAACTAACCCTGCAGAACAGACTAGCAAGAAGTCCGGCGAGAGTCGCCGCAGCTTTTTGGCCAAACTCGGCATTGGCGCGGCGGCGCTGGCCTTGGTGGCCGGCCCTCTGTCCGCAGTGCGCGGCCTCGGCTCGAATAACAGCGCAACCGCCCACGAATTTCCTGACGAGGACTCCATCTTTCACCCTGCTTCCGATCCTCGACAGGACCCCCCGGCGCATTAACCACGGCTAACCCGGCGCGTTGATCGCATTCGCGTGTTGGCCCGCTAACAATTAGAGCCGGTACATCACAATAACCGAGTTTACCTTAATGAGTTTACCTTGGGGAGGATGACTTATGCCCGAAGCCAGGTTGACTGTCGGCAATGTGGAAATCCTCTCCCTCAACGACAATGAGGCTACTCTCCCGCTGAGCGATGTCTTCCCAGAGGTGCCTGCCGAGGCTTGGGCGCCCTATCAGCAGCAGTATCCCAGTGGTTTCAGCGGCGCGGAGCACCTGTTGGCCCACTTCGAGTGCTACCTGATTCGCTCGGAGGGTCAGACCATCCTGGTGGATACCGGGCTGGGCGGCGCAGTGAGCAATCCTCACGCCGTGGAAGGCATGGCCGGCGGCGTTGACGGCAGGTTGCTGGAAGAACTTCGCTCCGCAGGGGTCAGCCCGGACGATATCAACACCGTCTTCTTGAGCCACCTGCATTTCGACCACGTGGGTTGGAACGTTACCCACGGCGAAAGCCCCCGCGCCACCTTTCCCAACGCGCGATACTTGGCCCACCGGGCAGATTGGGACGTGTTCCAGCAGCCGGAAGTGATGGAACTGTTTCCGCCGCACTGGGACTTGGCGCTGGGGCCGTTGCAAGATCTGGGCGTCCTGGACCTGCTGGACGGCGAGCGGGCGCTGACCGGGGAGATAACCGCCATTTCCACGCCGGGGCACACGCCCGGTTCGATGAGCTTGGCCATAGTTTCCGGCGGGCAGCGCGCCTACATCCTGGGAGACGTTTTCCACGGCCCGGCGCAAATCACGGAAACCGGCTGGAAGTTCAGCTTCGACATGGATCCCGATCAGGGCGTGGCCACCCGCAGCGCCATGATTGAGCGGGCCGAAACGGAAGACGCCATCCTTGCCATCTGCCACCACGGGGGATTTGGGCGAGTCGCCCGCGCCGAGGGCCGCCGCTACTGGCAACTGGTCTCCTGACGAATCAGGCTCTCCTCACCCTAACCCCTCTCCCTATGGTGAGGGAATATCATCCAGTGTCAGCGCCGCCCGAACTCCCGCTCCATGTGGTAGGAACTGAAGTGGACCATCGTGGGCCGCCCGTGGGGGCAGGTGTGGGGGTTGGGCGTGGCCTCCAGCTGTTCCAGCAGCGCCCGCATCTCCGGCTCGCTCAACGCCTGCCCTGCCCGGATGGCGGCGTGGCAGGCGATGGACGCGGCCATCACGTCCTCTTTCTGCCGCGTCAGCCCCTCCAGTGTTGCCATGTCAAGGATGTCTATTAGCGTCTTACCCGGATCTGCGGCGGACAGGACAGACGGCACGGCCCGCAACAGGTAGCTGCGCTCGCCAAACGGCTCCAGCAGAAACCCATAGTCCGTAATGTTCTCCAGATTGTCCTGCAGCGTCGTGGCATGGGAAGGCGTCAGCTCCACGCTTACCGGCGACAGCAGGGGCTGCGAAACGGCGTCCTGTTCGCCTCTGCGCTCAGATATTCGGTCGAACAGCGTTCGCTCGTGGGCGGCGTGCTGGTCAACCAAGTACATACCCTCCGGCCCCTCGGCGACGACGTAGGTCAGCTTGAGCTGGCCGACCACCCGAAGCGGAATGGCGGGCCGCCCCAGAAGCGTCAGAGCCTCCCCGCCCGTGAATCCCGCCTGCTCCGGGGACCGGGCGGATCCGCCATCATAGCCGGGGAACACGCCCGGCCCCCCGGGCCGGCGTTGCGCGCCCCCATAGGCGCTGAACGCGGACTGTCCGCCCGGCGGGACAACCGTTGGCACCGGCGAGTCTGTCATCAACGCGGCCCGCACCGCCCGCTGCGTCAGTGTGAACACGCGGTTTTCCTGATGGAAGCGCACTTCCCGCTTGGCCGGATGTGAGTTCACATCCACGTCGGTGTAGGGAAGGACGATGTTGACTGCCGCAACGGGATAGCGCCTCACCTGCATCAGCCCGGTATAGGCTTCCTCAACCGCGAAGGACAGCATCCGGCTCTGAATCAGGCGGCGGTTCACGAAGAAGGTCAGGTAGGTGCGGTTGGCGCGGCTGACGCTGGGAGCGGCGGCAAACCCCTCAACGACATAGCCGGTCTCTGCGTCTTCAGAATGGACTTCCAGCATATTCGCCGCCACTTGGGAGCCGTAAACAGCCAGCAGCGCCTCACGCGGCTGTCCATTGCCGGGGGTGTTCAGCGACGCGCGGCCATCGTTGACCAGCCGGAAGCGGATTTCCGGGAAGGCCAGGGCGTAGCGGCTGACCAGTTCCTGCACCCGCGCCGTTTCCGCTTGGGCCGAGCGCAGGAACTTGCGGCGCGCCGGCTGGTTGCCGAAGAGTTCGGACACTTCAACAATGGTTCCCGGAGCGCACCCCTCGCTGCCCGAGTCCACCGATTCTCCCCATTGCAGGGCCAGCCGGTAACCGGCGGTCTCTTCATGAGGCCGGGTCTGCACGACCACTTTGGAGACGGCGGCTATGCTGGGCAGCGCTTCCCCACGGAACCCCATAGTCGCCACGCGGTCAAGCTGGTCAGCGGAGTCGAGCTTGCTGGTGGCGTGGCGGTAGAAGGCAAGCGGCACTTCATCGGCAGGGATGCCCGAACCATCGTCTATAACCCTGATGAGTTCCAGCCCGCCGGCCCGTATCTCCACCGTTATCTGGGCCGCCCCGGCGTCTATCGAGTTCTCCAGCAACTCCTTGACCACCGACACAGGGCGTTCTACCACCTCGCCGGCGGCAATGAGGGCGGCCAGGACGGGCGGCAGGACCTTAATCTGCATGGGCCATCACTAGAAGAGGGGTACTATCGTGCCTTTGGCGCGGTACTGCTTGTCTTCCGAGGTTCCGGTGGCGACGAAGTCCTGCACGATGCGGTAAACCCGCTCCATCTCCTGATCGGGGGAGCGCTTGAAGAAATAAGGCGGCACCCACACTCCGCCGAAAGCGGCTACGACTTCCGGGTAGTCGTCGATAACGAAGTCCGGCTCGAAAGGCACGCCCAACTCCTCCAACCGTTCGTGGAAGTGATGCGTTGGCTTCTCGAACACTCCGCTCACGTAGGGGTTGAGTTGGTGCTTCTCGATAACCTCCCAACGTTCTCCCATCCCTGACCAGATGTAGATTTGGTGGTTTTCGTCCAGCAGCGCCTGGAATGTTTCCTTGGTCTGCGGGCGCAGGCTGTTGTCCAGACCAAGAATCGTGTAGTCGACGTCAAAGAAGATCTTCATTGGCAGTCCAGGTCCCTTCCCTCTTCCGGATCTCCCCGGCCGACGCCAACAACAATCGACCACCGAACCGAGGGACTAAACAAGTATATTACATTCCGGCGAATGCTTCAGCCTTATGTCGGCTGAAGTATGAAGATGCAGAATAGCAATTGCCTAATCTCAAGCGGTCGCGGCAACCACCGAGTCCAGGACAGACGCGCCGCCGCCGACAAACAGTTGGCCTCCGACGCGCATCATTGGCCTTCGCACCAGTTTCGGCTCCTGCAACATCAGCCGGACCATTTCATCTTCGGACAGTTCTTGTCCGGCCAGTCCCATCTGTTTCAAACTGGGACTGCGCCGGGCGAATATCTGCCGATGCCGGCCACCGCGGCTATGTCCCGGACTTCTTCCTCGGTGAACGGTTCCTTGAAATAGTCCCGTTCCATAAGGACTACCTCATTTTGCAAGAGAAACTCTCTTGCCTTCCGGCAGGTGGATCAACGGGGCCACCAGAAAAAATGCACCGGCTGACTCATAACGTCCTCGACCAGCAATGCTAAATGACTCGGGATAAAACGGGTCTCTGTCCACTATTCTATACCGTTGGGCGGCGTCGGAAAAACGGGAGTGGCTACCCTTTGTGTATCAATTTTATGGCAGGGAGTTTGCTTGCTCCTGCAACTCGTAGAGCTTGTTCAGGGCCTCCAGCGGAGTCATGTTGGGTACGTCCAGGGCGCGAACCGTGTCGGCCAGCGCCGCTCCGGGAGCGAACAGCGCCAACTGCTGCGACGCCTGCCCTGAGCTTGCCGGGCGGGACGCGCCGCGGGTGACCCGCCTGCGGTTCCCGTCGCTCTGCGACTCAAGGTCGGCCAGCACTTCCCAAGCGCGGTCGATCACGCCCCGGGGCAGTCCAGCCAAACGCGCAACGTGCACCCCATAGCTTTTGTCGGCCCCGCCGGGGACGATGCGATGCAGGAACACCACGTCGTTCCCATCCTCGGCCACGGCCACGCTGAAGTTTCGGACTCCGGGAAGCGCAGCCGCCAGTTGGGTCAGTTCGTGGTAATGCGTGGCGAACAGCGTCTTGCAGCCCAGCCGCGGATCGTTGTGAAGGTGTTCGATGACCGACCTGGCTATGGAGAGGCCGTCGTAGGTGCTGGTGCCGCGACCTATTTCGTCGAGAATCACCAGCGACCTGGGCGTGGCCTGGTTGAGTATGGCAGCCGTCTCCACCATCTCAACCATAAAGGTCGACTGCCCCGTGGCCAGGTCGTCCTGCAAGCCGACGCGGGTAAATATGCGATCCACCAAGCCGATATGGGCCTCTGCGGCAGGCACGAAACTGCCGGTCTGGGCCAGCAGCGTAATCAGCGCCACCTGCCGGATGTAGGTGGACTTGCCGGCCATGTTGGGCCCGGTCAGCACCAGCACGCGGGCCTCGCCGGACAGCTCGGCGTCGTTGGGGACATACACGCCGGAGGCCAGTACCCGCTCTACCACGGGGTGGCGGCCCTCCCGAATACGGATGACAGGACCGTCGTCCACCACCGGCCGCACATAGCGGTTGTCCACAGCCGCCTGAGCCAGCCCGCAAAACACGTCAACCTGCGCGATCGCCACCGCGGCGCGGGTGATGGGCGTCACCGACTCGGCCACCTGAGCGCAGACGCGGCGGTAAACTTCTTCCTCTTCTCCGGCCAACTGCTCTCGCGCATTGAGCACCCGCGACTCGTGCTCTTTCAGTTCGGGAACTATGTAGCGTTCGGCGTTGGTCAGCGTCTGGCGCCGGATATAGTCGTCCGGCAGGCTGCCAGTTTGGGACTTGGTGACTTCGATGTAGTAGCCAAAGACCTGGTTGTAGCCCACCTTCAGGGAACGGACGCCGGTGCGTTCCCGCTCTTTCTGCTCAAGACCGGCGATGTATTGGCGTGCGTCAACACTGGCGCTTTTCAGTTCATCAATCTTGTCGGAGAATCCTCTCCGAATCACGCTCCCCTCGCCGATACTGCCGGATGGTTCCGGTTCGATGGCGGCTTCGATGAGCGCCGCCACTTCGGGCGCGGGAAGCAACTCGGTATGCAACCATTGCAATTCATCTCCGAGGCCGCCGACTCGCTCCCGAAGTTCCGGCAGGGCTTCCAGGCTGGCCTTGAGCGCCAACAACTCGCGTGGGGCCGCCGAACCGGCAACCACCCGGCCCATGATGCGCTCCAGGTCGGCCACGGCGGCCAGCGCCGAAGCCACAGCGCCGCGAGCCAGGCCGTCCCGGTAGAAACTGTCCACCGCGTTGAGGCGACGCTCCAGAGCGGCCAGGTCCAGCAAGGGCTGCCCCAGCCAGCGGCGCAACAGACGCGACCCAATGACGGTCCGCGTGCGGTCGATGGCTGCCAGCACTGACAGGTCCCGCTGCTCGCCCCGCCCGCCCTCAAACAGCTCCAGGTTGTGGCGGGTGCGGGCGTCCAGCGCCATGTACTGCTGCGCGGAGTAAACGGCCAGGTTGTTCAGTTGCACCTTTGCCGACTTTCGCGTGCGGTCCAGATAGTCGACGATGGCGCCTGCGGCGGACACAGCCAGCGGCAAATCCTCGCATCCAAAGGATTCAAGCGTTTGGATGCGAAAGCAGGACAGCAGGGCGGCCTCGGCCCGTCTATGCTCGAAGGCGGCCTCATCAACGGGAGTTGCGCTCCATGAAGCGTCTGGAAAGTCTATTGCCCAAGCGTCGGCAGCCGGCACCAGCACTTCCGCGGGAGCCACCCGGCCCAACTCCAGCGGCAGTTGCGCCAAGGGAAGCTGGGTGCTAGCGAATTCGCCGGTGGTTATGTCGGCGTAGGACAGCCCTGCCTGCTCACCGCGCACAGTGACGGCAGCCAGATAGTTGTTGGCCCGTTGGTCGAGGAGGGAGTCTTCAAAAACAGTGCCAGGCGTCACCACCCGCACCACGTCCCGGTCCACTATCCCTTTGGAGGTCGCAGGGTCGCTGAGCTGCTCGCAGATGGCAACCTGATGGCCCTTCTTCACCAGCCGCACTAGGTAAGTGTCCAGGGAGTGGGCCGGAACGCCGGCCATTGGCACCCGCAGGTTCTTGCCCAGGCTGCGGCTGGTGAGGGTTATGTCCAATTCGCGGGAAACAAGGCGGGCATCATCGTCAAAGGTCTCGTAGAAATCGCCCATGCGAAACAGGACTATGGAATCCCGGTAGGCTTCCTTGATCTTGAGGTACTGGCGGCGAATCGGTGTCACAGACCCACGTGTCCGTCTGGGTTGAATGCCGTAATTCTATACTACGTCAGGCGGATGCTGCGTCAATTCTCTGCAAATTAAAGGCACAGAGTTGAGAAAAAAGTTCCCTCTCCCTTGAGGGAGGGGGTTAAAGCGAAGCTGAGATGGAAGGCCGCGAGAAGAATCATTCCTTCCAGAATCGCTCTTCCTTGAAGCGCCAACCCTGAGCGGGCAGCTTGTCCTTCATTTCTTCGATCATGCCGGGATGGCCACAGGCGTAGACCAGCGTGTCGTCTTTGGGAAGCTGGAATTTATCCAAGTATTCTTCAGCGATGGCATTGACGCGGCCGGCCGGGCCGTCCCAACCCTGGTTGCGTGGGTCGCCGGGGCGGCTCACCGTTGGCACAAATTTGACTACGCTGGGATGCTTGGCCGCCAACTCCAAGAATTCAGCGTCGTAGGTGAGTTCGTCGTGATAGCTGGCTCCCAGAAGGATATAGAAAATATGTCCGTCGCCATTGTTATGGAGGTAGTCCCGAACCATGCTGACCGATGGCGAAACGCCGGTTACGGTTGATAGCATGAAGTGGTGGTGAGCCTTCTGGTCCATGGTGAAAATGCCCTTGGCTCGTGGCCGAATGGACATGGCGTCGCCAAGCTGGAGCTGCCACATGAGCGGCGTCAACTCGCCGTCCGGCACCAATTCCACGAAGACCTCCAGCGTATTCTCGTGGGGAGCTGAAGCGATGGAATAGGCTCGCTCAATGGAGCCGAGTCCCAAGGTGCAATACTGGCCGGGCTTGAAGTTAAAGGCACCGCCCTCTTCCGGCGCCAGCTTAACGACCATTAGTTCTTCGGTGACGTCGGTACGCTCCACCAAGCGCGCTTTGGGGAAGGCAGGATTCGGAGTGAGATCGGCGTCCTTTGCTCTGCCGGTAGTCATTGAATCTGCCATTGCAGTCTCCTGCTTCCTTGTTTGCGTTGAGCGCCTGGGCAACTGCGGAACGCGGGGATCACACCCCCGAAAGCCAAGACGCCGGTTAATATGTCAGTCCTTTCACCAAGCGGGCCGGACGCACCTCCAAGCCCTGGAGCATGGTAGCGGGGTCGAATTCTTCGCTGGCCTGCATATCAATAGCCAACTGGCCGAACAGGGATGTGGAGGCCACAACACCCCTTGGCATCAAGGCGTTGAATCGGGCTACCCCAGGCACCAGGCCATCCGGGGTTTCGACGGCGACCTTGTCCCCCTCGGCAAACCCCATGCTGGCAGCGTCAGCCGGGTTCACTTCCACCCATTCCTCCCGCTTGATGCGGTTGCGCTTGCCTTTGACGACCTCCATCTCCCGGTCCTGCTGGAGCAGAACTCGTCCCGGCGTAAACCACAGCGGATACTCCGCTGGAGGTTCGGGGGCCGCCGCATAGAGCGACGGCGTTAGAGGCACGGCCTTGTTCTCGGCGAACCCGCCCGAATACAGCGAGGTCGTGCCCGGGTGGCCGGAGTCGGGACAGGGCCATTGCAGGCCCCGGTGTTGTTTGCTGGCGTACAGCACCTGCGTCGGCTGTGGGCTTTCCAGTTGCGTGCGCAGCACCAGCGACCCCTCGCTTTCCAGCCTGCGGTGGGAGATGCCCGCATAAATTGGCGCAACCTGTGCGATTTCGAGCATCGTCTCGGCAGGTGTCAGAGCCGGAAAGACCTCCGGCTTCAAGCGGGCTGCCAGATGGGTTAACAGCCAACTCTCCGGCTGGGGGCCGTCGTTCCTGCTTGCAGCAGGCTTGATTCGCTGCACCCTCCGTTCCAGGTTGGTATAGGTGCCATCCTTTTCGGAAAAAGTGACCCGGGGAAACACCACGTCGGCCCGCTGGGCCAAGGGTGTCAGGAATGTGTCGTGAACCACCAGCAGGTCCAAGCCCGCAAGAGCGTCGAGAGCATCGCCGAGCCTGCCGTTGCTGAAATTCGGGCTGTTGCCGATTACCAAAGCCGCCTTGAGACGGCCGTCACGGGCAGCCTCAACCGTCTGTGCCAGACCCAACCCCGGAGTTTCCGGCACTGGCGCGCCCCATACGGCCTCCATCGCCTCGCGGTGCGAAGCATCGGAGACCCGCCGGTACCCCGGCAGACGATCCGGCAGACAGCCGACGTCCCATGCCCCTTGTTCGTTCGCGCCCCGGCGCATGGGATACAACCCGGTTCCCGGCCTGCCCAGATTGCCGGTGAGCAACGCCAGGTTGACCAGCGACACCACGCAGTCCCGTTCGTGAGCAGGCGGAATGTTGTCCAGCCCGTAGACCACCGCGCCAGCCCCTGATTGAGCGAACAGACGCGCCGCCTCGGCGATGTCATCGGATGAGACCTGGGTAATCTCCACGATCTCTTCCATCTCCCGGGAGCGCAGGGCGTAGTAAAGAGTAGCCGGACTCTCGCAATTTTCGTCGAGCCATTCCTGCTGTTCCAGCCCCTGGTCGGCAATGCTCCGAAGCAACCCGGCCAAGAGCATCAACTCCGTGCCCGGCGCCGGGCGCAGCCAAAGGTGGGCGTACCGGGTGAGTTCTACCTCACGGGAATCTATGACAAGCAGCTTGGTATTCTTCCGGGCGGCCCGTTTGATGGGCACAGCGACAACGTTCTGTTCCTCGGTTACATTGGCGTTGAAAGCTAGGATGCACCCCGCCTGCTCCAGTTCCCAGATGGGATTGGTGGCGGCGGCGATGCCCAGGGAGGACTCCAGACCCAGCACCAACTCCGGGTTGACGTTGCATGACTGGTCAACGTTGTTGGATCCTATCACCACGCGGGCGAATTTCTGGGCCAGATAATGCTCCTCATTGGTACTGGTGGCCGACGTAAGCAACGCGAACTCCGGGCCGCTGATCTGCGACAGCCGGCCCGCCACGTAGTCCAACGCCTCGTCCCAGGAAGCAGTTTCCAGAGCGCCGTCGCGCCGGATGAGCGGGGCCGTCAAGCGGCTGGAGTCGTTGACGAATTCCAAGCCGAACTTTCCCTTGAAACAGGCTTGGCCCTGATTGGCCGGCGAGTTGATTTCAGGTACGGCGCGAATCAGTTCATCCTTGCCATTGAACTCGAGATTCAACTGGCAGCCTACTGGGCAGTGGGGACAGATGGAGCGCTCCACGCGCCGCGCCTTCTCCCACTTGTGGTCCCGCTCCACCAGAGCGCCCACAGGACAGACATCTATGCAGGCGCCGCAGAACTCGCAACCGGATTCCAGCAGCGAGCTCCCGAACGATGTGCCAACCAGAGCCTGACCGCTGCGCTCGGTGAAACCGATAGCGTCGTCGCCGCGCAACTCCTCGCAGGCCCGGACACACCGCCCACAGACGATGCACAGGTTGTAGTCCCGGTCGTAGAAGGGGTCGGCCACTTCCAGAGGGATGTTGCGGTACTTGTAACCCAACGGCGATTCCAGGTTCATCCCCAGATAGCGCACCGTGTCCTTCAGTTCGCACCGCTCGTTCTTGGGGCAGGTTACACAGCGGTCGTTGACCGAGACGTGGCGCAGGCAAACATCACTGGGCCCGCAGATGTCGATTCGATGGCAGGTCAGGCAACCGTTGGGATGTTCGGCGATAAGCATTTCCATCACCGAGCGCCGCAATTGGTCAACCCCATCGACCTGGTTGTGGACCACCATGCCGTCAGCCACCGGCAGGGTGCAAGCGGCGGGAAAGCCCCGCTGCCCCTCCACCTCAACGACGCACATCCGGCAAGCGGCGTAGGGCTTCATGCCGGGGTGGTAGCACAAATATGGCACATAAATGCCAGCGTCTATGGCCGCTTCTAGGACCATTTTTCCGGGCTGGGTCGTTACCTCTACCCCGTCGATGCTGATGGTGATGTCGTCGGGCATTTCGCTTCTTAACTCCAGTGCTTAACCGGCAAAAGCTACCGCCGCGACCGGCTAGGGGAGAATCGGGGGCCGTTGCAGGTCCCGGTGGGACAATTGTGCCCCAGGATGTGCGCCTCAAACTCGTCAGGGAAATAGCGCAGCGCCGAAGCCACGGGGTTAAAGCCCAACTGCCCGTGGCCGCACAGGGAACCGGCCTGCATATTTTCGCCGGTGCGCCGCATCAAATCCAGGTCTTCCGGCTCGCCTTTGAGGTCGCAGATACGCTCCAGAACTTCGAGCAAGTGGCTCATCCCCATGCGGCAGGGAAAGCACTTGCCGCAGGACTCGTACTGGCAGAACGCCACCAGCGCACGGGTCAGGTCTACCACGCAGGTGTCCTCGTCGGCAGCGATGATGCCCCCGGAGCCGAGAATGGCCCCGGCGTTGCGCAGCACCTCGAAATCCAACACGATGTCCACGTTGTCCGCGCCCAGCACACCGCCCAGCGGCCCTCCGGTCTGCAACACCTTCAGCTTCTTGCCGCCCCGGATTCCCCCGGCTGCTTCGTACAGCACGTCCTTCAGGTTGATGCCGAGGGGAACCTCCATCATTCCGGTGTAGTTGAGCGCCCCGGATAGGCAGAGGATCGCGGTCCCGGTGCTGCGTTCGTGACCGATGTTGGCGAACCACTTCCCGCCTTTAGACATGATTTCCGGCACATAGGATAACGTCTTGACGTTGTTGATGTTGGTGGGCCTACCGAACAGCCCCACTTGGGCCGGGAAGGGGGGGCGGAACCGCGGCATGGCCCGTTTGCCCTCGATGGCCTCCATTAGCGCGCTTTCCTCGCCGGCCACGTAGGAGTCTCCGGTCAGCGCAACTTCAACGTCGAAGCTGAACCCGGACCCCAATATGTCTTCGCCCATCAGCCCCAGTTCCTGCGCCTGCCGCACGGCGGCGCGGCAACGGTCAATGGGGCCGTCATGCCCGTGGCGGATGAAGACGTAGCCCTTGCTGGCGCCGGTGGCGTAACCCGCCAGGATGACCCCTTCCACCAGCGTATGTGGGTCGCTTTCCAGAATTGCCTTGTCGTTGAAGGCGCCCGGATCGCCCTCCTCGCAGTTGCAGAGAACGTACTTGTCTCTTGAGGGGTTTCCGGCCAGAAAGCGCCACTTGGTGGCGGTCGGGAAAGCCGCGCCTCCCCGTCCCCGCAGCCCGGACTCATTCACCTGCTGCAAAGCGTCTTCGGGCGTCATTTCCAGCAACGCCCGGCTCAGGGCGCGATAGCCCCCGTTGGCGATGTACTGGTAGATGTCCAACGGGTCGATGTTGCCAGCGTTGCGCAGGGCTATGCGGTGCTCCCAAGCTCGCATCGGATGCAGCGCCAAGTCCCGCAATCCCGGCGGGGGAACAAAATCGTCCCCGGCGTCCGGGGGAGCCAGATAACCGAGAGCCAACGTTTCCACGGGCTGCCCACCGGCGACGTGGGAAGCCACAATCTCTTCGGCTCGCTCCGGGTCAAAATTCCCATAGAAGATTCTGGGGCCGCCAGGCAGTTGCACGTCCAGCAGCGGCTCGGCGTAGCAAAGGCCCAAACACCCAACTTCCGTGAGGCGCGCGTCCATCCCCTGACTGTCAAGCGCCCCGCGCAGAGCGGAAACCACGGCGTCGGCTCCGGCAGCCTGGCCGCAGAGAGCAGTGCCGACACGCAGCCAAGGACGCTCGGCCTCGGCGCTCCAGCGCCGGAGGGCTTCCGCTTCGAGTTGCTCGAAATCAGCCGGCATGAACCTCACTCTGAGCCTTTATACCTGGCGCGTCCTCTCGTAATAGTTCGGAGACTCGCCGGGCGGCGGAGGCCGGGTTGACACGCCCGGCAAGGTGATGGTCAACAGACATTACCGGGGCTTGGGCGCAGGCGCCGAGACAAGTGTTTAAGCGCACCGAAAGCCGATGGTCGAGGCGATCTCCTTCCTCTTCCAGGCCGGCCGCTTCCAGCACCGAGTTCACTACGGCCATCGCGCCCATGAGGTGGCAAGAAGTGCCCCAGCACACCTCGACCTGGCGCGCTGCGGGCGGCTGGAACCGGAAGTTGGGGTAGAAGGAAGCGACCGCCCATACGTCGTTGACCGTTGCGCCGGTAAAGTCAGCTACCCGCTCGACGGCTTCGCGGGGGATGTAGTGCAGCTCGTCTTCGACGGCCAGCAGGGAGGACAGCATGGTAACCGTAGGCTGAGTCTGACCACGGACGGCCCGGTCAATTCGCTGTTCCAGACCATCCATCGGACGGACTCCTAGGCAGAAAGTCAGGCGAGTCATGTCCGGTTTCGCCAGTCAACACCAGACTCACCAGCTTATTCGTGAAAGAATTAACAATCTGTGTGATACTACCATATTGGCCAATGCCGATTCAATAATACTGCGAGCTTACTTTACGTAGCACAAGCCATACACACAGCGGAGGGACGGGTATTCAACCCGGCCCTCCCAATGATTGACCCAGAAGATTTAGCCTGGATTCAGGCCCGGCCATTGTATGGCCACCACGGCTGAATTACTCGACCCGGGCGACGCTGCCCAGCAGAATGCGCTCTACGTCCGGGAGCAAGGTTTCGGCCCGCCGCGTGCATTCCTCATCGGTCAGGCTGGACAGAGGATGCGGCGCGACTGCGTACTCGTAGTCCGGCACACCCATCATGCGAGTCATCGCCTTTGCAGTGTTGTTGAAAACGTGGGTGATAATGGACGCTGTGGGGATGCCCAGGCGCTCCATCTCGATACCGTCGTGCACACTGCACGAACTGCAAGAGCCTCAATCACCCACCCCGGTGATGAGCACGTCCACGCCGTCAAGCATCTCCTGAATGGTTTCGGGCTTGGTAGGCAGCGAGGCCGAATGCTTGCTGAAATTGCGGACTTCTTTCAGCCCGTATTTCTCCTGCAATATGCGGCCCAGCTCATTGAGCACCTTATCGGAGTTGGCCTTGGCATTTTCCAGCAGCCCTAGCGTCTTGCCTTCCAGCGAGTTCGGCCGGTCGTTGAGCCGGAAATCGCCCACCGGCAACTCAACGCCCCTGGGATCCACCATCCTGACGTTTCTGACCGTCACTGTGTCCGCCATGATGCCCTCCTTCGTATTCGCTTCACTCGTATTCGCTTCATTTCACCCTATGAGTGAACAACAACCGGGGCCAGTTTTCAAGCCCCTCGGCTGCTACCCCTGAATCTCAACCTTCCGTGTGCGAATCCGGTAATTGGTGGTGTCTATGATGGCGCTGTTGCGCCCGCCGGTGCCGCCTCCCATGACAATCAGGATGTCGTCGGGTTCACGGGAGCAGCGGCGCAACAGTTGCTCATCGCCCTCGCGCTCCGGGCCTTGCGCAATGCCGAGGCGTATAAGCTCGGCCTGCGGGCGGGCGGCGTGTTCGATGAGGTATTCCTGAATGCCGCGCCGGGTCCAGCCGTCGCCGCCCAGCGTGATGGCGTGTTCCGGCCCGAAGACCAGCGCCCACTGAGCGGGGAAACGCCAGGCCAGGCAGGCGCTCTTCAGGGTGTCGGCAACTGAGGCCAGGATTACCTCCCCGGAATGCCCGTAAGCGTTGCTGACGGTGATGGGATTGTAGGCCACGGCGACGGTTACGCAACTGTCTTCGGCCTTGAACCCGCGACTGACGTGCAGCGGCTCCCATGGGGAGTCCTCTTCGTTCTCAGCGAAGGTCAAGGTGTACTTGCTGGGATTGCCCAAGGTGCCCCGGTCGAGGGTGCCTGGCCGCGCTTCAAAGCCATTCATAAAGCAGAGCCGCACCGCCCGGCCAAGGCAGGCGTTGGCCCGGTTGCCTGGGCCGAAAATTCCGTCCCGCGAGTTCATCTCCAGCGTGTGCCGGATGGGGCCGTTGACTATCATCAGGATAGCCGGGGAGCTGGTCGACGAGGCCGCCATGTTGACGTAGTTCTTCTCTTCCTCAAGTGTACGCAGAGCGGTGGTGAGCACCGGAAAATACTCCGGCAGACAGCCGGCCATGACGGCGTTGGCCGCGGCGTTCTCTGCCGTCAGAACCCGCCGGCGCATATCGAGGGACAGTATTTCCTCTTCGCCGGTGAAGCCGGAAAGCTCCAGCATTTCGCGCACCTTGTATTCCACCGGCGGCACCACCGGCAGGCCATCGCTCCAGCCCAGCCGGTAGCACTCTTCAATGATCTCCACGGTGTCGCTGAATTCGATGGCGTCGGTACGATTCATATTCCGCTTCCATCCATAATTGACTATTGTTCCCCACTTCCTTGGGAAGAGGGAAGATTGTGACTGCGTCTACACATTCAGCCGAAGCTGTACGCCTGCCTTTTCTTCCTGAATCCGGGCCACTGCGTCGGAGTCCTCGCTGCCGAAGCCCCGGAACATCGCTTCCACGTGGCGCTGGTCGACCAGATTGGATAGGTCCATCGGCACCCCGTATTCGCGCCCCAAGTCAGTGGCCAAGCGCACATCCTTGGCGGCCAGGGCGGTGGCGAACCCAGGCTCAAAGTTACCTTGAAACAGGAATCGCGAGAATTTTTCCGTCAGCCGCCGCGAACTCCCGGAACTGTGAGCGATGACGTCGGCCAGGGTAGCAAGGTCAACGCCCGCCTTGACGCCCATGGTCAGAGCCTCGGCGAGCAGGACGCCGATACCCATGCTCATCAGGTTGTTGCAGATTTTGCAGACCGATCCGGCGCCGATGTCGCCGCAATAGACCACGTGGCTGCCGATAGCCCCCAGAGTCGGCTCAAAGCGCTCAAACGTGGCGCGGTCTCCGCCGACCATCACGGCCAGCGTTCCCGCCGCCGCGCCGTAGACGCCGCCGCTGACCGGAGAATCCAGCAGCGTTACGCCCCGCTCGGCACAGGTTTCATGCAGCCGCCGGATTACGGTGGGCGAATTGGTGGAAAGGTCGAAGATTACCGAGCCGCTACTTGCGCCCTCCAGGATTCCGCCCTCGCCCAGGACTACCGCCTCGACGTCCCGCGGAACGGGGAGACTGGTTAGCACCGCCTCGTTGCCCAGGACGGCCCCTTTGGGACTGTCCGCCCAGTCGGCGCCCATCTCCAGCAGGTTGGTTGCCGCTTCGCGTCGCAGGTCGTGCACGGTTAGCTGGTGGCCGGCCCGTATTAGGTTGGCGGCCATCGGATTGCCCATATTGCCGGTTCCGATGAACCCTATCTTCATCCCCTTCTCTCCTGTCCCGTTGTCCCTGGTCGCGGTTGTCGCGGCCTCCACCGCGGTTATCGCGGTCAAAGGCGGGCCGCCCTGAGCTTGCCTGCCTGCCCGTATCCTGGCCTGACCCTACTCGTGGCCGTCCCGGCTGGGCCTGGGGCGATGGCCTGCCTCCCGGTGTGCCCGCCGAACGGGGCGCTTCCTGGCCCGGCCCTACTCGTGGCCGTCCCGGCTCGGGCCGGGGCGAAGGCCTGCCTCCCGGTGTGCCCGCCGGACGGGACGCTTCCTGGCCCGGCCCTACTCGTGGCCGTCCCGGCCCGGGCCGGGGCGAAGGCCTGCCATTCGGTATGCCCGCCGGACGGGGCGTTTCCTGGCCCGGCCCTACGTAGGGGCGTCCCGGTTCGGGCCGGGACTCCCGTCCCTCCGGTATCGCTTCCGGCTCGTCGTTCCGGACGTTCTCGCGGCGATAGGGCGGGGCGTAGCCGCTGGGACGGGGGCCAGCAGCAACAGGACGGTCCGGTTGGGGCCTGGGTGTTGAATGCCCGGCTTCCTGCTCGTCGAAGGTCTCTTTGGCGATGCGGAAAGCGTTCACCGCCGCAGGCATCCCGCCGTAGAATACCATCTGGGCGATGATCTCTGAGATTTCTTCCTCGGTGACGCCGATGTGCAGTGCGCCGGTTATATGCCGCTTGATCATCTGCGGACTGTGGCCCAAAACCACCAGCGCGGCGATGGTGCATAGGCTGCGCGTCTTCAGGTCCACGGCGGGCCGGTTGTATATCTCGCCATAGACCACCGAGTCGACCAGACGCATTACCTCCGGGGCCAATTCGGCCATCGCCGCCGGAGGCTGCGGATTATTCTCCGCCCCGTAGTAGCGCATACGGAAATCAGCGGCGGCCTCGTCCAGGCCCCTCATATTTTCGTCCGAATCTTCGTCCTTCAGTTCATTCTCCTCGTCTGCCAAGCCTGGTTGATAGGGACGAAGATACGAGTCGTCTTCGTCGTCGAATTCGGTGGTCAAGGCGCCCTCCGGTCCCGATTCCCGGGCGGTGAATTACAGAATCTGCCAGTAACGGCGGCCTTCCATCCGAACCACCCGGCCGATGTGGTCGTCGGGGTGGAAGTGGCCGGCGGCGATTACGATGTTCTCGGCTTCGGCCCGTTCCAGGATGCGCTCCCGGTTGCGGTGGCTGTCTTCCTTGTCGGTGTCCACCCCGGCGGTCCAGTCAGGGCGCTCGACCTGAACCTTGCTGTGCAACAGGTCGCCGACCACCATCGCCCGCTCGCCTTGGGACGTGATGTCAATGACCATGTGCCCTGGCGTGTGGCCCGATGCGGTGAGCATCTTGACCTCGCCGGTGATGGTGTGCTCGGTATCCACCAGGTCCATCACGCCCATGCCTTCCAGCGGCACGACGCTGTTGGTCACCTGGGGCGCGCTGCCGATAACGTCGGGCTTGATGAAATGCTCCCAGTCCAGCCGGGGCACTAGGTAGCGGGCCTTGGGAAAGGTCGGGGCGGGCTTTTCGCCGGTATAGTCCACGTTCCAGCCCACGTGGTCGCCGTGCAGGTGGGTGTGGGCTACCACGTCGATGTCCTCGGGGTTGACGCCCTTGATCCGCAACTGGTTCACCAGGTCGCCGGTCCGGTTGCCGCGATCAGGGTGCGGTCCCGGCCCCATGCCGGTATCCACCATGATGGTCTTGCCCTCCGAGCGCAGGAAGAAGTGGAGGTAATACAACTGAAGCTGCCCGCACTCCAGCGCGTGCTGGTGATCCTCCCAGTCGGGCGCTGCAGTAGTCGGGAACATCATCCACGGGTCGCGAGGCGGGGGAACCATGTCCAGCACTGCCACTATGTCTACGTTGCCGATGGTAATCTGGCCTGCCATGCCAAGCCTCCTAAAATCAGCGAATCAGCGCGAAATTGGATTAGCCGCACTCGATAGAGCAGCATCAGACGAGTTTCAGGCCGCTTCTTTAAGAAGGGCGCTGGATTCCGGGCGGGATAAATCTAGTATTGAACAAGGGAGACCACGTCGCGCCCCGCCAGCCTGCTGCGCCCGTCCAGAAAAGTCAGTTCTATGACCACCGCAAGACGGGCCACCACGCCGCCGCAGGTTTCCACCAAGTGGGCAGCGGCGGAGAGCGTGCCGCCAATGGCCAGCAGGTCGTCTATGATCAAAGCGCGCTGGCCGGGAACAATGGCGTCGGCGTGGA
Organism: Dehalococcoidia bacterium; assembly: GCA_965249065.1. GTDB lineage: Bacteria > Chloroflexota > Dehalococcoidia > Lucifugimonadales > UBA3495 > VXOI01. The sequence continues at coordinate 1,581,003 of CBDFLG010000002.1, forward strand.
TTTCCAGGACGTTTGAGCCGTATTCCAGGTCATACTCGACGGAGTGGGTATTGGCAGGGAGTTTGCCTGCCTTGCGTACCGGAACTAGGGGCTTTCCAAGCTCGCGGGCCAGCGGCGCTCCGAAGATGAATCCTCGCGACTCGATTGCCACCACAACGTCAAAGTCGGTCGCGCCGCAACATTCGGCCAGCCCTTCGATAGTATGGCTGAAGGCGTCCGGGCTGGCCAGCAACGGTGTTATATCACGAAACAGTATACCCGGTTCGGGAAAGTCCGGGATGTCGCGAATGTAGTCCTTGAGGTCCATTATATGCCTTGCCACCTGTATTGCCACTAGCGTCCCCAGCCCTGCTAAGGGTGCGAAGACGCGCCGCAAGCTACGGAGTTGGCGGCGCGGGCAGTTTAAGTCACGCCCCCAATCCAGTCAACCCGAATCTGTCAGACGTTGCTTCGGAACGCAGTGGAGTTCCCGGAAAACGCGAGGCTGGCCGTTTGACTTGACGCCCGATAATCAATATAATGATTGAAGTATTTTGGTTGGCCTGCTGAAATGCCAGTTGTTCAAATAGCCCCGCGACAGTGGGGCTATTTTGCAGTGTCAAACTACGGGCTGTCTTGCGGCCCCGGCAGCAGGCGCCGATTCCCCGCACGAGGCGGGTATCTATTTCCCGGAATCCAGGGCTGGGTTTCATCGGGCTTCGTTGATGCCCCTGTGGCGCAATGGAAGCGCAGTCGATTTGTAATCGACAGGTTAGGGGTTCGAATCCCCTCTGGGGCTCCAATCGTCTACTGCGCTCCGGCGGCCTGACAGGCTCCGGGCGGGACGGATTGCGTCCCCAGTAGTGAATGTGCGAATATGGATAGGCTCGATTTTCTGGAGGGGTGGGTGAGTGGTTAAAGCCACCAGACTGTAAATCTGGCGTCCGGAAGGGCTTCGCAGGTTCGAATCCTGCCCCCTCCACCATTAAGTCCAGAATTGGGAGCAAGAGCTGACAAGCTCAGATTCGAGAGTTCGCTGCTAACAGCTCGGCATTCACAACTTTAAAACAAGCCCAGATAGCTCAGCGGTAGAGCACGTTCTTGGTAAGAACGGGGTCGGCGGTTCAATCCCGCCTCTGGGCTCCAGAATAATGACCAAAGCAGTAGCAGGGGATTAAGGAGGGCACGGCGCAAAATGGCCAGACAGCAGTTCGACCGGTCGAAAGATCACGTAAACGTGGGAACCATTGGGCACGTGGACCACGGGAAGACCACTCTGACCTCCGCCATCACCAAGGTGCTAGCTGGCCGGGGCCAAGCCAAGTACTTGGACATGGACTCCATTGACAACGCCCCGGAGGAAAAGGCCCGCGGCGTAACCATCGCCATCGCCCACGTGGAATACGAAACCGACGCTCGCCACTATGCTCACGTGGACTGCCCTGGCCACGCCGACTATATCAAGAACATGATCACCGGCGCGGCACAGATGGACGGCGCGGTGCTGGTGGTGAGCGCACCAGACGGCCCTATGCCCCAGACCCGCGAGCACATCCTCCTGGCTCGCCAGGTGGAAGTTCCCCGCATCCTCGTCGCTCTGAACAAGGTGGACATGATGGACGATGAGGAACTTCTGGAGCTGGTGGAGCTGGAAATCCGCGACCTGCTCAACCGTTACGACTTCCCTGGCGACGACACTCCAATCGTGCGGGTCAGCGGCCTGAAGGCACTGGAAGGCGACCCCGAGTACGAGCAGAGCATCGTCAACCTAGTAGACGCAATGGACGAGTGGATTCCAATACCGCCGCGGGCCACCGATCTGCCCTTCCTGATGCCTATTGAGGACGTGTTCGGCATCAAGGGCCGCGGCACCGTGGTGACCGGCAGGGTAGAACGGGGCACCGTCAAGGTCGGGGAGGCGGTGGAAATCATCCGCTTCGGCGATACCCGCGCCACGGTGGCCACAGGACTGGAGATGTTCCACAAGTCGCTGGATGTCAGCCAGGCGGGTGACGCCGTGGGCATCCTGCTTCGTGGCGTTGACCGCGACGAAGTGGAGCGCGGCCAAGTCCTGGTGAAGCCCGGCTCGATGCGCCCTTACACCAAGGCCAAGGCTGAGGTTTACATCTTGAGCCGCGAGGAAGGCGGGCGTCACACCCCCTTCTTCAGCGGGTACAAGCCCCAGTTCTACATCCGCACCAGCGACATCACCGGCTCCATCGGGCTGCCGGAAGGCGTGGAGATGGTGATGCCAGGCGACAACGTTCAAATGGACATCGAACTAATGTCCCCGGTGCCTCTGGAAAGCGGGATGCGCTTCGCTATCCGCGAGGGCGGCCGCACCGTTGGCTCCGGAGTGATCACAGAGGTGATGGACTAACATGGCACGAAAGACCGCCGACATCCGGCAGATTATCACCCTGCAATGCGGGGAGTGCCGCGAGCGCAACTACACGTCGATGAAGAATCGGCGCAACGACCCGCAGCGCATGGAGTTGCGCAAGTACTGCTCCCGCTGCCGCAGCCACCGCACCCACCGTGAGGTGAGGTAGCAACATGGCCAGGGCCGGCTCGCGCGCGCAGCGAATTATCGCCCCCACCGGGGGCGGGCGCATCACCCCCGCGCAGTTCATCCGTGAAACGTACGATGAACTCAGGAAGTGCGTCTGGCCCAGCCGGGAAGAAACCGCCCGTTTGACCATGGTAGTCATCGCCTTGTCGGTGGCGGCCGGGTTCTTCCTGGGCGGTCTTGACCGGGTGTTCGCCGAGCTGTTCAACCGGGTGATCTTCGGACTCTAGGCCCGGGGATCCCGGCTTTCACTCACGCCCGAAACCTCGCCCCCGGCCTGACACATGGGCTGGGGGCGCGATTCATCAGTCCGGATGGCCCGTATGACGAATGCTAACGAAATATCGGAGATTGAAGCGCAGCCTGAAGACCTGCGCTGGTACATAGTGCACACCTACTCCGGCCAAGAGGACCTGGTAGAGAAAAATCTCAACCTGCGTATCAACAGCCTCGATATGGAAGACCGCATCAAACAGGTGCTGGTCCCCACCGAAGAAGAGGTCGTTTTCAAGGACGGAAAGCGCCGCTCCGAGCGCAAAAAGCTCTTTCCCGGCTATATTCTCGTCCGCATGAGCATGGATGACGAAAGCTGGTACGCGGTTCGCAACACGCCGGGAGTGACCGGCTTCGTATCCACCGAGGACGAACGGGACAGCCGCCCCAAGCCGGTGCCGCTGGAAGACAAGCAGATCGAAGACATTCTGCGTCAGGTGGAAGCCGATTCCACCCGGGTCAAGATCTCCCTTGAACGGGGCGAGACCGTCCGCATCACCGAGGGCCCTTTCGTGGACTTTATCGGCGCAATCAACGACGTGGACGAGGGCAAGGGTAAAGTGCGTGTCCTAGTATCGTTCTTTGGGCGGGAAACCCCGGTGGAACTGGACTTCCTCCAGGTCGAACGAATTTAGTACGAACGAATCTAGCCGACAATCCGGAGCCGCCAGTTCTGGCGAACGACCGTCGGCCATGGCCCTCAGGAGCACCAAGTGGCGAAGAAAATTCGCGCAGTCATCAAGCTGCAACTGCAAGCGGGGAAGGCAACCCCTGCGCCGCCGGTCGGCCCGGCCCTGGGTCAGCACGGCGTAAACATTATGGGCTTCGTCAAGGAATATAACGCCCGCACCGCCAACGACGCCGGAACCATTGTGCCGGTGCACCTGACGGTCTACGAAGACCGCTCGTTCACCTTCGTTACACGCACTCCGCCGGCCTCGGATCTGCTGCGCAAGGCCGCCGGAGTGGAACGCGGAGCATCGGAAGTACGCAGCGGCCAAGTGGGAACCATAAGCCGCGAGGCTCTGCGTGAAATTGCCCAGACCAAGCTGGCCGACCTCAACGCCGGCAGCGTCAATGAAGCAATGGCAATCATCGAAGGCACCGCCCGCAGTATGGGCATCGAGGTGTCGGAGGAGTAAGCGATGTCCAGCCGCAGCCGCCGTTACAGCAGCGTTGCCGAGCGAGTTGATCCGGACCGGCTCTATAACCCCGCCGAGGCAATTGACCTGCTCAAAGAACTTTCCACTGCCAAGTTTGACGAAACCGTCGAATTCCATCTGCGTACCAACGTTGACCCGCGCCACGCCGATCAGATGGTTCGCGGCGTAGTCGGCCTGCCCCACGGCATCGGCAAGACCGTCCGGGTGCTGGTATTCACAGGCGCCGACGGCAGCGAAATCGCCCGGCAGGCCGGCGCTGACTTCGTGGGCGAGGATGACCTGATCGAGCGCATTGAGGGCGGTTGGGTAGACTTCGACATCGGCTTGGCCACCCCGCAGGTAATGCCAAAGATCGGCAAGTTGGGGCGCATCCTGGGTCGCCGCGGTCTTATGCCCAACCCACGCTCCGGCACCATGGTACAGCCCCAGGACCTGCCCCGCGCGATTCAGGAAGCCAAGGGCGGGCGCACCGAGTACCGTACCGACCGCACGGCCATCATCCACTGCGCCATCGGGAAAATCAGCTTCGAGACCCCGATGTTGCTCGGCAACCTGGCCGCCTTGACCGACGCCATCACCCGCGACCGTCCGGCTGCGCTCAAGGGGCATTATTTCCGCTCTGCCTATGTATCTTCCAGCATGGGCCCCAGCGTCCAGATGGATTTGACAGATCTTCAGGCATTGCGTCCCGAGAACTAGCCTGCTACATTAACTGGACAATCGAATAGCCAACGCCTAAGACCGCGGGTCCCATTGGGATAATGGCCCAGCCGCCCGCCGAGGCGCGACGATGATAAAACCGGGTAATGTTGCCCTGCGCCGCGTCTTATTGGTCGGCGCAGGGCTTTTCTTTGGCCAATATCCTTTTGGAGGTGAAATTTGCCGACACCGGAAAAAATCGACCGGGTACAGGAACTGAAGGAACAGTTGGAGCGCAGCACCATCACCTTCAGCGCTGATTACACCCGGACCACAGTGAACCAGATGACCGAGTTGCGCCGCGCTATGCGCGCCGGGGGCATTGATTTCACCGTGGTGAAAAACACCCTGATGTACCTAGCCGCCGAGCAGGCAGGCCAGCCCCAGGTCAAGGACATAGTGCAAGGCCCCAGCGCCATAGCCTTCAGCTACGACGACCCTGCCGCCGCCGCCAAGGTAATGTCCGACTACGCCCGGGCCAACGCCAACTCCTTCTCCATTCGGGGCGCGGTCATGGGCGACGGCTCATCCTTGGGGCCGGATGGCGTTACCCGCCTCGCCACCCTGCCGCCTAGGCCGCAAATGATCTCCTTGCTTCTGGCACAGCTCCAGGCGCCAATGGCACGACTAGTGGGCGCTCTCAACGGCCCGGTGCAAAGCCTGGACAACGTTCTGCGCGCCCGTATGCACCAACTGGAAGACTAATAGCCCAGCGCTCACATGCAAAATCTAACAGAGGAAGCGAGCAATGCCACTGACGAAAGAAGAACTGATCAGCGCAATCAAGGAAATGAACGTGGTTGACCTGGCCGATCTGGTCAAGTCGCTGGAGGAGGAGTTCGGGGTCACCGCCGCCGTGCCGGTTGCCGTGGCCGCCGCCCCTGCCGGCGAAGCTGCCGCCGCAGTCGAGGAAGAGAAGACCGAGTTTGAGGTCACCATCCGCGAGATTGGCCCCAACAAGATCAACGTCATTAAGGCTGTGCGCGAAGTCACCTCCCTGGGCCTGCGCGAGGCCAAGGAACTGGTGGAATCGGCCCCTGTCGCCGTCAAGGATTCAGTCCCGCGCGACGAGGCGGATTCGGTCAAGGCCAAGCTGGAAGAGGCCGGCGCAGTCGTCGAGGTGCAGTAGCCTTAACCACCAGGACTGGAGGCGCGCTATGGGCCGGAAAGACCGGGAGCGATTCATCCGGCTGAAAGAGGCCAACCCGGACTACCAGGGGTTCCGGGGATCGGCGACTACAACCGTCGCTCCCCCGCCTCCGCTGGTAACCGAGTCGGTAACCTGCTCGGTTTGCAGCCGGCGGCGCAACGTGAACGTGGACAGTCTGCCGGAGGACCGCAACGCCTACGTGTGCCTGCGCTGCCAGGAAGAACAGCAGCCGGCCTGACCCCGGTGGGTTGCGCCCATCCACGAGTCCCGCGCACAAGAGAGACCACGCAGGGGGTAGTTCCTGCGTGGTCTCTTGGCGTTTTTCCCTTGTTCTCATTCCCTGCTGACTGTTGGCTTGGTCATCCTATATCGACCGGCAGTGAGACCCGGCAGAAACGCCCCTTCACCCCAGCTCCCTCCCAGTGGGAAAGAGATTGCAGACCGGCGGTTACCGGAAGAGCGGCAGTTGACTGTCCAAGAATTCATAGGCCGTGTTGAACTGCCTCTCGCCCCCCAAGCCCGCCGGCACCTCTTCGAATTCGACCAACAGGTCCGGCTGCACCGGAGTTTCGCCCACCCAGTCACCGCCTGGGGTGTACCAGCGGGAGGTTGGCATGTACAGCGCCGAGCCGTCGCTCAGTTGGACAAAGCTGTAGTCGGACCCTTCGCCAAATGTTGGGACGCCAACCACTGTGGCGCGCTCCGCTTCCTGTAACGCGGCAGCCACGGCTTCCGCCTCGCCGATGGAGAGTTCGTCAACCAACACCGCCATCAGCAAATCGTCTATGGAAAGGCGTCTGTCGTCTTCCGGGAGCCGGTGCTCGCTGCGCATTCCCTCCCGGTCTTCAACTTGGCGGAACAGGCCGCCAGGCTGCAGGAACTGCGCCGCCACTTCCGCCGCAGCGTCCGCCGAGCCGCCGGGATTACGCCGAAGGTCCAGGATCAGGGCCAGCATATCGAAGCGGTTGAGATTTTCCAGGGCCTCAAGTACCTGTTGCCCGGTATTGTCGCGGAAGCGGGAGACTCTGATGTATCCGATCCCGCCCTGGAGAAGCTGGCTGGACACCGTGGGCAATTGTACGTTGCCGCGAAACACGTCCAGATCCAGCGGCTCAGTTTCATTGAGCCGTTCCAGTTGCAGGCGAACCTTGGTGCCTTCCTCCCCTTTGATGCGGTCGCCTATTTCAGATGGCGTGGCGTCGCCGACCGGCACGCCGTCCACAGACAGCAGGACGTCGCCAGACTCGATGCCTGCCTTTTGCGCCGGGGAGCCGTCAAAGGGAAATAGGAAAATCCGGCTCTCCTGTGGCACTACACGGGCGCCTATGCCCAGGTAGGAACCCTCAATACTCCGCTCCAGCCGCTCTTCCGCGTCCGGCAGTTGTTCGGCAGTCAGGTAGGCCGCTGCGGCATCGGGCAACCCGTCCATCAGACCCCGGTTGAGCATCTGGACCACTTCTTCCGTCTCGACCTCCGGGTTGGCTTGGCGATAGAGCAGCGTCGCCCGCCACACGTCTGTCAGCCCAGCAGGCACGGCGGCGGGCGCCTGCCCTCTCATGCGCCCCAGGTCAGTCAGGAACGGATATGGTTCCAGGCGGCCCAGCTCCATGACACGCTCGATCGCGCCACCGGCTGCCGCGGTTTGGTCCAGCGCGTCAGGGTCGGCATAATTGGCGTGAAGAGCGTCCCAAGCCTCCCATACCAGCGCGAGATCGTCGGTGCTCTCTACGGCGCCGGAATCGCCGCCGCCGGACGAGCAGGCCATCGCAAAAAGGAGGGCCAGCACTGCAGAGGCAATCAGCGTGAAACGGAAAACGAAGCAGGGTGTGTAGGCAGGCAACAAAGCAACGTCCTGAAATCGTGAGGGTCCGGACGCTTGCCATTGTAGCAAATTGCGGGTTCGGGAATATGCCGGAGAGCGTTGCCAGTGCGACGGGGTGAATGTACACTGGCCGTTAAGCGGTGTTCCGCCGCCAGACAACAGGCAATCAACCCGGCGGTCATCACGCCGGGCCATAAACAAGGAGAAAACGCCAATGATTAAGGTTACCGTGCTCTACCCCAACGAAGAGGGCAAGACATTCAATTTCGACTACTGGACCGGTACGCACATGGAAACAGTGCATCGCCTGCTCGACCCCATGGGCCTGAGTCGCAGTGAACTGGAAAAGGGAGTGTCGTCCGCCGACCCCAACGCCCCTGCGCCCTTCCTGGCCATGGCCACTCTGTATTTCAACACCGCCGATGAAGTTCACGAGGGCTTCAGGACTCACGGCCGGGAAATTCTGGGGGACATCAAGAACTACACCGACATCGCGCCGCAGTTCCAGATTAGCGAAGTCCTGTAACGTCCCGGCGGCGGCCCGTCAGCCGGAACGAACTCGATGTGGGCGGCCTGGCTTCCGGGCCGCCTGTTTATGTTATCGGCCGTGGCGCAGAAACGCAGCACGCCAAACTCAACGGATACTGCCCGGTAAGGAAGACCAGCTATGACACAACAGGCAGGCGGAAACGGCCCGTCAGCCGCCGCGGCGTTTGAAGCGCTGTCGGAGCGGCTCATCGGAGAACACTGGAGTTTCTATCCCACCACCGGGTCGCGCATCGGGCGGCACGAATATGACGGTCGGCTGCCCGACTTGTCCCCGGCGCAAGTCAGCCGCCGCGAGCAGGACATTCGCCGGGGAATGGCGGAGCTGCAAGTGCTGGACACCTCGGCGCTGGGAGCGGATGAGCAGCTTTCCTGCCGGATTTTGGGCCTGTTCCTGCAACGCGAATTGTTCACCTTTGAGGAGATGCGCCCACTGGAAAACAACCCGATGCGACAGGCCGGCTTCCTGAACATGGGCGGCTATGTCCGCCGGGACTACGCGCCGCTGGAGGACCGGCTCAGGTCGGCGACTGCCGCGTTGGGGCAGGTGCCAGACTTTCTGCAAACGCTGGATGCCGCGCTGCGCGACAGCCTTTCCCGCCACATGGTGGACATGAGCGTGGAAAGCTACGGCGGAATGGCGCATTTCTACCGCACCGACCTGGCCGCTTTCGCCGACCGAGTCGGTGACCGGCAAATCAGCGCCGAATTCACCGCAGCCATCCAGAAGGCGGCAGCAGCCCTCGATGGATTCGTTGGCAAGCTCAAAGAGCGCGCCCGCGGCGGCGATAACGACTTCGCCATCGGCAACCGGCTGTATTCCCGGATGCTGGCTACCGGCGAGGGCTTGGACCTGCCGCTGGAGCGCATCGCCGCCGTGGGGCAGGCCAACCTAGAAGAAAACCTGGCCCGGCTTCGGGAAGTGGCGGCTTCAATAGCGCCCGGCAAGCCTGTGCAGGCCATCGTTGACGACATCAGCCGCAACCATCCCGACGCCGCCGGCCTGATTCCAGACACCCGCGAGATGCTGGAAGACATCCGGCAGTCCCTGGCCGACTACGACATCATTGCCCTGCCATCCGAGGACCGTTGCCAGGTGGTGGAAACCCCGGCTTATATGCGCTACGCCTTCGCCGCCATGGACAGCGCAGGGGCGCTGGAAACGCGGGCCACCGAGTCCTTCTACTACGTTACGCCGGTGGAAGACCACTGGACGGCGGAGCAGGCTGAAGAATGGCTAGCCAAGTTCGACTACAACACTCTGAAAATCATCTCAATCCACGAGGTGTATCCCGGCCACTTCGTACACCACCTGCACAACCGGTACGGCAGGCCCCTGCCGCTAATCAACAGGGCCGCTACTTCCTACGCCTTCACCGAAGGGTGGGCGCATTACACCGAGCAGATGATGCTGGAGACGGAGTACGGCAAGAGCAGGCCGGAACTGCTGCTGACGCAACTGCTGGAGGCGCTGGTGCGAAACTGCCGCTACGTTTGCTCAGTGGCCATGCACACCGGCAGCATGAGGGTGGACGAGGCCACGCGGTTCTTCATGGAGAACGCCTATATGGGCGAGCATCCCTCGCGGCGGGAAGCGCTGCGAGGCACCTTTGACCCCGGCTACCTCAACTACACCCTGGGCAAGCTGATGATTCTCAAGCTGCGGGAGGACTTCCGGCGCGAACAGAACGGCGGGTATTCATTGAGGAAGTTCCACGACAGCCTGCTCTCCTTTGGCGCTCCGCCGCTTCCACTACTGCGCGCGATAATGCTGGAACAGGAAGGTACGCCGCTCTAGCGGCTGCCGCGGCCTAAGTGCGGAAGGTAATCTTCCGGAACGCCTCGCCGTAGCTCGCGCCCGATTCTCCGGCGCCTTCCTCGCCTTGCTGTCGGATGAAGGCGTTGATTTCCTCCTCGTTGCGGCCCGCCATCCGGCTCTTGTTGGCCTTGACGGCGCGGGTCTTGGAGCCGATGAATGAGCCGATGTCTACAAAAGTGTTAGGAGTCTCCGTACCCCAGAAAAGGACGGTGCCGGTCTTGTGCGGCTCCAGCCCTTCGTCGCGCCACAGCTCTTCAAAGTGCAGGTGGTCGCGGGCGCAAGGGAAAACGGCGTCAAGCGTCACCTGTCCCGTGATACGGTGGTCACGGTGCCAAGCCAGGTTCTTTCGGTAGGGTTCGGGGCAGACGACGACATCGGGCCGCACTTGGCGAATCTGGCGTACAAGTTCCCGGCGGAAATCGCCGGTATCCTCCAGCCCTCCGTCGGCGCGGCCCAGAGACACCAGTTCCTGCACCCCCAACTCGCGGGCGGAATCCGCTTGCTCCCGCTCGCGTACGGCCGCCAGCTCGGCTGCAGAAACGCCGGGGTCGGTTGTCCCTTTCCCGCCGTCGGTGCAGACCACATAGCGCACGGATGCGCCTTCAGCGATCCAACGGGAAATGCTGCCGGCGCACCAAAAATCGGCGTCATTGGGGTGCGGAGTCACCACCAGAACACGCTGCGGCGTCTCATCCATCTATTGAAACCTCCTTGACCGGCGAAAGATACTGGAATTTTGCGGCCAACCTCGGGCATTAGCCCTCGGTGGCAAAAGGAGCCGCCGGGAAGGAATGTCTCCTACTCCCAGCGGATTACGAAAGCGCCAAGAATGTCCTTTGCAACTATTCGCTGTGGTATGGCCCTTAACCGGCAAGCCTTGTTGAGCCTGAACACTCTGCTACAGCCGCCCCCCAGTGTCAAGGCCTCATGTGCGCAACGGCTTTGGTGTGCATCTGTTCCGGGAAGGCATTGGATCACTCCTGGTCAAAGTCTTCCCCGGAGCGGGGCTCGAACCCGGAGCGCTGAAACACCCGCTCGGACAGTATGCCCCCGGAGACCACCACGCTCATCGCGTCTTCCACCGACATATCCAGATGCTCCACCTGGCTGGACGGAACGATTACCAGAAAGCCGGAAGACGGTATGGGCGTGGTAGGAACGTAGACCGCCAGCACTTCCTGGCCTCCAGCGTCGTACATCTGGGAAGTAACCAGGCCAATGGAGCGGATTCCGGGACGCGGGAAATCTATAAGCACAACGCCGCTGTAGCTGGCGATGTCGCTCGTATCACCGGAACGGCTGTTGTTGGACAGCAGTTGCACGGCCGTGCGCGTGGTGCTGTAGATGCCCTTAACCACCGGAATCACTTCCATGGCCCTATGGGCCACGCCTATGATGCGCCGGCCCACCACAAAGGCTGCTACCAGGCCAATAATGTAAATCAGCAACAGCAGGGCGATCAGCCCTGTGCCTCTGATGTCAGGCCCTGGCAGCAAGTCGGTTACCGGCTGGAGGATGGGGGTCAGCAGGTCGAATATGAACTTCAGCACCAGGGCGGTGATGCCAACAGGCAACATCACCAGTACCCCTGCGACTAGCGTCCGCTGGAAATGACGGGCAATTCGTCTCAGGACCGACAGGCGGCGTCTTGGCTCAACCCCGCCGGGACCCGATTGCCCACCAGCCGGTTGGCGCGGCGTCAAGGCGCTTGCCGGAAAAGAGAGGATGCGGAGTCCTCCGGCGAAAGAGCCAAGGGACCGCTGCTAGGCCGCGCCGCAGTCGGCGGCGTGATTCGGCAATCGAAGCGGAGGGTCAGCGCCCGCGTGTTCATATACAATTCCCGGCGGATCAGCGCTCCCTGGAGACCAGAGCGCGGTATTCTTCTGAAATCATCGACGCCACGTTACCCCACCCCATCAGCTCCGCTCGCCTCCTGGCCGCCGCGCCCATACTTTCCTGAAGGCCGGAACTGGAGATTATCATTTCCACCGAATTGGCGAAGGCCTCCGGGCAGCGCCAGGACTTCAGGTAACCCGTATGGCCGTGGTGGACGATCGTGGGCAGGCCGCCCACCCGCGTGGCGACCACCGGTGTGCCGCAGGCCATTGACTCCAGGGCAACCAGCCCGAAGCTCTCGTAATAGGATGGCACCACGCAAACATCGGCGGCGTTGTAGTAAAGGGGAAGGTCATCATGGTCGACGCGCCCAACGAAGTCAATCAGTCCGTCAACATGCCGCTCTTCGGCCAAGCGGCGCACCCGGTCGGTCTCCGGCTCGCCCGGACCGCCTCCGCCGACCACTATCATGCGGACGTTCTCCTCGCTGGCCTCCATCTGCGCCGCGGTCTCCACCAACAGGTCCAGTCCTTTCAGTGGCTCCACTCGCCCCACGTAGAGCAGCACCTTCTCGCCGTTCAGTCCCAGCCTGCGCCGGACTTCCTTCTGGTCCAGAGGGCGGAACTTGGCGAGGTCAACACCGCAGGGGGCCAGCATGACCTGGGCCGGGTCTGCCCCGTAAAGACGGGCCATGGCGTCGCGCTCGTGGCCGCTGAAAGCGATGATACGGTCGGCGCTGAGCATCGCATCCCGCTCCACCATCTGACGTTCCGCAGGCTCCACTTCACCGGCCCGGGACTGCATCTTAATCAAGGCGAGGGTGTGAAAAGTCACCAAGTGAGGGATGTCAAGACCCTGCGACAGCCTCTGCCCTACCCAAGCGGAGAGCCAGTAGTGGGAGTGCACCACATCATAATCGTGCCCCTCTTTCTCTCGAAAAGCACGCAGTTCCCCGAGAAATCCGGGCAGGTGAGCGTAGAGTTCGCCGACGGTCGCCTCGTTGGGGCCGCCTGGCAGATGTATGACCCTGACGTTCGGCGCAATCCACTCAATAGCGGATCCGGCGCCGTCGTGCTCGCGGGTGAAGATGTCAACGGGAATGCCTGATTCGCCCATTGCCCGAGAGAGCTCCCGGACGTATACATTCATACCCCCTGACTTGCCCTGTCCGGGGGCGGCCAGGGGGCAGGCGTGGAACGCAATGAACGCAACTCGCTCAAGGCTCAACTTCGCTTCACCACCATTCTGTAGAGACTCTTCTGCCGTCCGCCGAGGTGCGCCTTGTAGGGTTCGGGGCCACGCAGGAAATCGAAATAGCCGAGGCCCTGTTCGATGGCGTCTTTCACGCACATGGCGTGCAGCAGCAGTCCGGCGCTGTAATACGAAAGGCTGGGGTCATATCCACTATTGTACAACAGGCGTTGCGGGCCGTAGTCGAAACACAGGCTGGCCGCGGCCACCGCTCCGTCTATCTCCATGAAGAACAGCCGTATCCGGTCCAACTCGGCCATCCGCTCGGCCAAGGCGCGGAAGAAGCGCTCCCGCTCCGGGGTCATGTACTCTTCCTTGTCGGCGCGGCTCATTCGCATCAAGGCAAGGAACTCGTCGAATCGGCCCAGCACATCGGCGGGCGTGGTCAGGCCGTACCACCGCCATTCTGTTTGCGAGTCCAGGCGGCGGAGCTTCCGGCGCAGTTCGTGGCGATCTTTCTTGCTGAGCAGGGACAGGTACTCTTCCCAGTCGCTAGGCAGGGCGACGCCGGAGGTCACATCCTCGTACTCCACCTCCACCGAATAGCCCCGCTCCCGGGCCAGCGCGGGCAAATGGGCCAAAGTGGGCGAGTCCTCAATCAGTGAGTCGAGCCGAACCTCGCTCCAGTCCCAGCCGTCCAGAACTTCCAGCAGCGTCGGGTAGAAAGTTTCCTCAAACCCGGGCCGCACCAAGAAGTCATTGTAGTCGAAGGTGTCAGGGGCGCCTACGAAGCCGATAGCGCCGCCCGATCGGGCCAGCGAAGCGAGGGCGTCCACCCCGCCGTTGGCAGCGGGAACGCTGAAGCCGGTCATTTCGCGTCCGTCGCTGAAGTTCTCCCACCATACTTCCTGCCACTGCGGGGAAAGGAAAATGCTGGCGACAGGTGAGTCACGCAACATGGAATCCCATTCTTCCCGCGAGTCCTGAAAAGAGGTGACGGGATTGACGGACACGGCTAGCTGTTGTGCATCAGGTTTAATAATGATTCTCTCGTTTCCTTGGTGGATGACGTGTCCCGGACAGCGGAGGTCAGCATCCGGGCTCCAGGTTTGCGTATGCCGCGCATCGACATACACAAATGCTCTGCTTCCAGTTCCACTATCACAATTTCAGGTTGCAAAGCGTTGTAAATGGCGTCGGCCACCTCGGCGGTCAGACGCTCCTGCACCTGCGGCCTGGCTGCGGCCAGTTCCAGCGCACGGCCTAGCTTGCTAACACCGGCAATCCGGTTTGTTGGCACGTAGCCAATCCGGGCCTCTCCGAAAAAGGGCATCAAGTGGTGTTCGCACATCGAATAGAACGCCAGATGGCTCAGCGCCACCGGGTCGCTGGCGCCAGTCTCAAATACGGCGTCAATGGCGTCTTCAGCGCGCGCGCCCACTCCCGCAAAGAGGGACTGATACATCCGCGCCACGCGGGCCGGCGTCTGTTCCAGACCTTCCCGGCGAGGGTCTTCGCCGACCGCTTCCAGAATGTCGGCTACCGCCTGCTGTATCCGGCTCTGCTCGACCGTGACTTCCCCCTCATATCTCTGTGGTCAACATCACTCTCTGCTAGGAAAGAGCGACTGCCTCCACGGCTTCCAGAGTCGGCTCGACCACGATGGTTTGCGGGGCAGCACTGGTGATCGCCAGATCAGGGTCTTTCAGTCCGGTGCCGGTGAAGACGCAGACCACCCGCTGGTTGGACAGCTCCAGTCCCTGCTTGTGCAGTTTGACCAGGCCGGCGAAGGAAGCCGCCGACGCCGGTTCGCAGAAAATCCCCTCGTGCGACGCCAGCAGCCGGTACCCTTCCAGTATTTCGTCGTCCGACACCATATCTATCGTACCGCCGGAGCCGTCGCGGGCTTCCAGCGCGCCCTTCCAGCTCGCCGGGTTGCCGATGCGGATGGCGGAGGCGATTGTCTGCGGGTTGCTAACCGGCTCACCCCGCACGATTGGGGCCGCGCCCTCGGCCTGGAAGCCCATCATCTTGGGAAGCGTCTTGCTGCGCCCCAGCTCGTGATATTCCCGGAATCCCTTCCAGTAGGCGGTGATGTTGCCGGCGTTGCCCACAGGGATGAACAGATAGTCGGGAGCGTCGCCGAGGGAGTCCACAATCTCGAAAGCGGCGGTTTTCTGCCCTTCCAGACGATAGGGGTTGACCGAGTTGACCAGCGTCACCTCGTGCTTGGTGGTGAAGGAGCGCACCAACTCGAAGGCGGTGTCGAAATTCCCGTTGACCATAATAATCTTCGCCCCGTAGGCCATGGCCTGGGCCAGCTTGCCCATAGCCACCTCTCCCCGGGGGATAATCACCAGCGCGGGAAGGCCGCTGTAGGCTCCGAAAGCGGCGGCGGAGGCACTGGTGTTGCCGGTGGAAGCGCACATGATGGCCCGGCTGCCTTCTTCCAGCGCCTTGGCGATGGCGACGACCATGCCGCGGTCTTTGAACGACCCGGTGGGGTTGCACCCTTCCAGCTTGAAATACAGCTCCGGGCAACCCAATTCCGCAGCCAGCCGGTTGGACTTCACCAGCGGCGTGTCGCCCTCGCCCAGTGTAATCATGGGCGTCGCGCTAGTGAGCGGCAACAGGTCCCTATAAGTTTTCAGTACGCCAACACCCATCTCGCTCCAAAAGCTACCCGCTCGCTCCAAAAGCTACCCGCGCCATGCGGACAAAGAACTAGTGACGTAAGTTAGCCTACTCCTCTATTCGGAGCATATTACCCATCCTCCGCACCGGAGCCAACCCGGTGATGGACATCAGCGCCCGCTGCACCGACGACTCCCGCGCCGGATGGGTCATAATTACTATTTCCGCGCTATGCGTCTCCGCGTCGGAGTCCTTCTGGAGCACCGAGGCTATGCTGATGTCCTCGTCGCCCAGCGCCGTGGCAATCTGGGCCAGCACCCCGGCCTGGTCAGCCACAATCAGCCGGATGTAATACCGGGTCTGCAGAGCATCAATGGGCCGGACGCCCAACTGCTGCGACAGTTCCCTCAGTCCGCCGGGCACCGCGCCGTCGCGCACCAGACGGGCAGTCTCCACCAAGTCTCCCAGCACCGCGCTGGTGGTGGGGCCGCGGCCCGCCCCCATCCCGTGAAACAGGACGCGCCCGCATAAATTGCCGTGCACCTCAACCGCATTGTACACGCCATTGACGTTCGCGAGCATATTTTCCGCCGGAACCAAGGCCGGATACACCCGCAGTTGCACCTCTCCGCCGTCCCGGTCGGCAATGGCGAGCGACTTGATAGCGTAACCGAACTCTTGGGCGTAGCGAAAGTCCTGCGGCTCCAGCGCGGAAATACCTTGCCGGAAAACGTCTTCGGGGCGGAAACGGCGGCCATAAGCCAGCGTAGCCAGCACGGTGAGCTTGTAGGCAGCGTCGATTCCCTCGACATCGTTAGTGGGGTCGGCTTCGGCGTAGCCCAGCCCCTGCGCCTCGGCCAGCGCTTCGGCGAAGGCGGTCCGCTGGTGAGCCATGCGGGTGAGGATGTAGTTGGTAGTGCCGTTGATGATGGTGCGGATGGAATAAACGTCGTTGGCGGCCAGTTCGTTCATCAAGCAGCCGACGATGGGAATTCCGCCGCCGACACTGGCCTCGAACAGCAGGCCAACCCGGTTGGCGCGGGCCAGCGACATCAATTCCGCTCCGTCTTTGGCCATCACCTCTTTGTTGGCGGTCACCACGTGTTTGCCCGACGTCAACGCGCGGCGAAAGTAGCTCGCCGCCGGGTCGGAGCCGCCCATCACCTCAACCAGGATATCAATTTCCGGGTCGTCCAGGATGTCTTCGGCGTTGGTGGTCAGAAGTCCGGGCGGCAGTTCCACGTCACGCGGACGGGAGCGGTCACGCACCAGCACGCGGCGCAGATTGACCGGGCGCCCAACACGCCCGGCTACCGGAGAAGGCTCCTGAAGCAACGCGGAGGCCACGCCGCCGCCGACGACGCCCAGACCCATGAGACCCACGTTAATGCCGGAATCGCTGCCCATCGTCGAGCCGCCTACTGCCCGCTCTGGCTGGTGACCGGGAGGCGAGGAGCGGTCACGAACACTTGGTCGGCCACCCAGCCGTACAGCCTGCTGTTGAAGTTCATTTTCACTGTTCCGTTGCTGGTCCCTTCCTGGAGCGCCTTGTCCTTCCAGGCTTGGGCTAGTTCCAGCGTCAGTTTAAAAGCCATCCGGTCATCAACCTCTCTCTGCTCTGGCCCGGACAGCTTTTCGACGATGAAGATGCCGTCTCTGGCATAGTATGGCCCGCTCACCTCGCCGGGCTTCAGAGCGGCAGTCCCCAGCTCTTCGTCGCCATAGAGCAACGGGTCCAAGTTGGGGAAAGCGCCTTCTGGCACCCAGCCCACATAGCCGGAAGAGTCGGCGTACCCTGCCGAACGCGACACCTCACGAGCGACCGTTTCAAAGGGTTCGACCTCCAACCGCTGGGCCACCTGGTCCGGCTGCAAGCCATCGGAGCCAGCCTCGCTCGGATCTACGGGCAGACGAATCCAGCGGACTTCAACCTGTTCCTGTGTACTCTCAACGTCCTGACCCAGCAACAGGAAAAGGCCGAACTCGGTTATTTCTTCCTCGACAATCACCCGGTATTCCGAGTCTGTAAGGCCAGTGGCGGTAAGGAAGGTCTGATAGGTGTTCTGGAACTCGCGCTCCAACTGCCCCGGGTCAACTTCCTGGCCTTCCGGCACTGTGGGCTGGAACTGGCGGCGCAACCCGCTCTCGATGGCCTCGGCGTTGGGGTTGATGTTTAGGCCCGGCGCAGCCTGGCGCAGAATTTCCGCGTTTATGAGGTTCTGCAAATACTCAAAGGGCACTCTGCTGAGGTCAACGCGCCCACCCTCATACCGGTTGACCCCCTGGAGCACACGAATCCGCTGCACTAGATCGCCCATAGTGAACTCGACGTTGTTGACATTACCGGCCCAGACACGCGGCGGGCGGTAGAATTCGCGGTAATATCCGAAAATTACCACAGCAAATATCACCGCCAGCAGAAATACGCCGATGCCAATAGACCAGTACCGGCGTCGCCGCGCGCGCCTTTCCGCGGGAGTTGGCGCGTCTGTGCGCTGCCCCTCTCCGGCGCCGGACCGGGCGCGTCGCCGCCGTCCGGCCCGGCCCGGCGCATTGCCGCCAAAACGGCCGCCGATAAGCCGGGCTAAAGACATAACACGTTCCCGTCCCACAGGTTAAAGCGCGAAACGCCACCCGCAAGACATTTTTTTGGCTGCCTTCGATGCAACAGAGGGTCAGCGGCGGACACTGGGAAATGAGTGATGAGCCACGAATGGAATCAGGGCGATGTGCCGGGCGCGCTGGATGGCGATGCGCAGCGCCCGCTGGTGCTTGGCGCAGACACCGGTGCGTCGGCGGGGTTCGATCTTGGCCCGGTCGGAAACAAACCGCCGAATCTTGTCGATGTCCTTGTAGTCGATGAGCTTGATGTGCTCGACGCAGAAGGTGCAGACACGGCGGCGCGGCACGAACCGCCCGCGGGGGCGTCCTCCGGGGCGCCCGCCCGGCCTGCCTCCCGGCCCTCCGGGGCGCCCGCCCGGCCCTCCGGGAGATCGTCCCCCCTGCGGTCCGCTAGGCGGCCTGTTGCTGGCTTCGGTCGTCATACGTTTTCAGTCCCTCAGAACTTCAATATAGCTTGAGCAGTCCGGTTTAGAAGGGCAAGTCGTCGGTCTCGTCGTAGGGCGGAGCTCCACCGGCGTCGGCCGTGCCCTGGCCTCCACCGCCGCCGCCATAACTGTCGCGTTCTCCGTAGCCGCCACCGCCACCCTCGTTGTCGCCACGGCGGCCCAGCATTTGCATTTCTGTCAGCGTTATGTCCAAGGAATAGCGCGGCTGACCGTCTCTATCGGAATAGCTGCGCCCTTTTAGGCGGCCTTCAACATAAACTTGCTGGCCCCTGGTCAGGTACTGGTTGCAGGTCTCTCCCAGCCGACCGAAAGCACTGACCCGGAACCATTCAGTTTCTTCACGCTGCTCGCCGTCCGCAGTCCGGTAGCGTCGGTTGGAAGCAATGTTAAAAGAAGTGACTGATTGGCCGTTAGCCGTATAGCGCATCTCAGGGTCGCTCCCCAAGTTGCCGATGACGATAATCTTGTTCACGTCTAACCCCGCTACTCTGACGGCTGTTCCGGCTGGGGGTTGTCAGGCGGCGCGGCCTCCGGCTCGGGTGGCGCAGCAGGCGCTTCGGTGGCGGGCGGCGCCTCGGCTTGTGGAGCTTCAGCAGCAGGCGGAGCCGGGGCTTCGGCGGCGGGCGGCGGGGTCTCGGCTGCCGGAGCGACGTCGCCAGCAGGCTGAGCAGACGCTTGGGCGGCTGGCGCGGCACCGGCGGGAGGCGCACCAGCAGGCGGAGCGCCGACGGGAGGCGCGCCGGCCGGGGGACGCGGGGGCCGGGGAGCGCGGGTCTGGGCCGCGTGGGCCGCCAGCTCTTCCTCCGACAGCGTGACCGTCACCAGCGAGCGCAGCACCTGGTCGTCCAGCTTCAGGTAATTTTCCAGCTCCCGGTTGAACGACTGGTCGGTGGTAAACCGGGTCAGGTGATAGTTGCCCTCGAGAAACTGGTACTGCCCCTTCTTTACCGGATACGCCAGACGGCGCGTACCCCAGCGTTCCTCGTGAACGATGTCGGCTTCACGGTTGGTGATGTAGCCCTTGATTCGCTCCCAAGCCTGGCCGGCCTCGCCTGGGCTGATCATCGGGCTAAGCACAACTACAAGTTCGTAATGACGCAAAGGTTCCCCTTTCGAATGAATTAGTGGGCTGATTATAGCATTGCCCTTTGACGGTCTCAACTAGTCATCTAAACCGGGCACCGGGAAACCGGCGGTCAGCTCCCGCACCTCGGCGGCTACCTGCTGGTGCAGTTGCTGGTCTTTGATGTTGGTCAGCACCCGGGACACCATCGAAGCAATCTGGCCGGCTTCCGCCGTGCCCATGCCCCGGCTGGTGATGGCCGGGGTGCCCAGCCGCAGGCCGCTGGTAACCCGGGGCGGGCGCGTATCGAAGGGAATGGCGTTCTTGTTGGCGATGATGCCCACGGACTCCAGCGCCTGCTCCGCTTGGCGGCCCGTGATTCCCAGCGGGGTCACGTCCACGAGCAGAAGGTGGTTGTCGGTGCCGCCGGACACCAGCCGCATCCCTCCCTCGGAGAGCCCGGTGGCCAGGACCTGGCAGTTTTCCACCACCTGATGGGCGTATTGGGCGAAGTCCGGCTTGAGCGCTTGCCCGAAACAGACTGCCTTTCCGGCTATGGTGTGCATCATCGGCCCGCCCTGCATTACCGGAAAGACAGCAAAGTCAATGTCGCGGGCCAGTTCTTCGGTACACATAATGAACCCGCCGCGGGGGCCGCGCAGGCTCTTCTGGGTGGTGGAAGTCACTATCTGGGCGTGGGGCAGCGGCGACGGATGCGCCCCGCCCGCAATCAGGCCGGAAATATGGGCCATATCCACCATCAAATACGCCCCCACGCCGTCGGCGATGACCCGGAAACGGGGGAAGTCTATGAGGCGAGGATAGGCGCTGTACCCGGCTACAATGATTTTGGGCCGGTGTTCCTGAGCCAGCCGCTCCACTTCATCGAAATCAATGGTCTCCGTTTCCCGGTCCACGCCGTAGGAAACGAAATTGTAGAGTTTGCCGGAGAAGTTGACCTTCGCGCCGTGGGTCAGGTGGCCGCCGTGGTCAAGCTGCATTCCCATTACGGTGTCGCCGGGTTCCAGAAAGGCGAAGTAGACCGCCATGTTGGCTTGCGCGCCGCTGTGGGGCTGCACGTTGGCGTGTTCCGCCCCGAACAGTTCTTTGGCCCGTTCGATGGCCAGGCTTTCGACCACATCCGCGTGTTCGCAGCCGCCGTAGTAGCGCCGTCCGGGGTAGCCCTCGGCGTACTTGTTGCTGATGACGCTGGAGCCGGAGGCCAGCACCGCCTTGCTGGCGTAATTCTCCGAGGCGATAAGGACGATGGATTCGCGTTGCCGGCGGTCTTCGCCTTGCAGCGCTTGGGCAACCTGCGGATCCAGCTCGGCTAACGACGGCATATAAAACTCCGGAAGAACGGTCTGTGAATCTCCACGGCGAGGCTCATTGGCTTGTTCTTTCTAAATCCTAGTCTACGATTGGCCTCCAACGCTGTCAACGAAAATCGGCGCGCAGCCCCAGGGTTGGCAGCGTATCTGTGGGCAGGCGCGCGGGGGTAGCGTATAATCTGATGGGCGGTAAGGGACATCCTGATCTGGGGCGGATAGCATGGCGACTGACTACGATGTTCTGATTGTTGGCGGCGGGCTGGCCGGAATGACCGCGGGGCTGTACGCGGCGCGTTACGGGCTGCGCGCAGGAATTGTGGAGCGGATGATGGGGGGCGCCTCCATTATCAACGTAGAGAAAATCGAGAACTTCCCCGGCTTCCCCGAAGGCATCATGGGCGCTGATCTCGCCGCGATGACTCAGGAACAGGCGATGAACTCCGGGGCGGAGTTCCTCATGGGAGAGGTCTCGGCCATTTCGTCCCAAGACGACTGCCTCGTGTTGAGTTCCGACGCGGGTGAATTACAGGCCAAGGCAGTGATCATAGCGGCAGGCTCTACGCTCCGGCTCCTTGGCATCCCGGGCGAAGAGGAATTCACGGGCCGTGGCGTATCTCAATGCGCCACCTGCGACGGGCCGCTCTACAGCGGCGAGGTGGTGGGAGTCGCCGGCGGCGGCGACTCGGCTGCCGACGAAGCCCTGGTGCTGGCCCAGTACGCAGAGAAGGTGCTGCTCTTCCACCGCCGCGACCAGTTGCGGGCGCAACAAGAACTGGTCAACCGGGTATTGGCTGAGCCTAAAATCGAGGTCGTCTGGAACACGGTCATAGACGAGGTGCTGGGAGAGAACAGGGTATCCGGCGTCAGTACCACCAACCTCGCCACCGGCGCACAGGAGGCGCGCGAGCTTTCCGGCCTGTTCGTCTACGTGGGGTTGACCCCCAACGCCGGCGTCGTCGAAGGGCTGCTGGAAACCGACGGCGCCGGTCACATTCCGGTCAACGTTTCGATGGAGACCGCCGTTCCGGGGGTATACGCCGTGGGAGACATCCGGCAGCATTCATCGTCGCAACTGGTATCGGCGGCGGGCGACGGCGCAACCGCGGCCATCGCCGCCTGCCGGTACATCACCAGCAAATCTTGGGGGTAGACCAAGCAGGGCACCCTTTCTATACTCTCCAAATCAGTCTTGCGGGAGAACATGATGGCCAGCGGCTATATTGACCTGGTGGACGAGCAACTGCGCAACAGCAAGACCATCGCAGTGGTCGGGCTTTCCAACAACCCGGAGCGCGACAGCCACCGGGTGGCGAGCTACCTGCAAAGCCAGGGCTACCGCATCATTCCGGTGAACCCGGTCATCGAAGAGGCTTTGGGCGAGAAGAGCTATCCCGACCTCAGGTCGGTGCCGGAGCCTATTGACATGGTGGACGTGTTCCGCCGCTCCGACCAGGTGCCGCCGGTGGTGGACGAAGCCATCGAGGTGGGAGCCCGCTACATCTGGATGCAGGACGGGGTAATCCACGAGGAATCCAAGGCCAAAGCCGAGGCCGCCGGGATTCCGGTGATTATGAACGACTGCGCCCTGCGCCAGCACAAGCGTCGCTTTGGCGGGGGCTAAGGGGCACTTCCATACCCCGCCTTCCGTCTTTCGACAAGCTCAGCACAAACGACATGGGGAGTCATTGCCCGATGTCGGGCCACAGGGGCAGGCTTCAAGCCTGCCCTAATGCGTCACCTGTTACCATTCCGTTGCCTGTTCCGTCACTTCGCGTACTGCGGGGCGATGAAGCTGTCCAGAGGCAGGGTCACGGGCGCTTCCACCACCGAGCCGTCGGGGTTGATTTTCACGCCCACGATAGGGCCGACCTTTTCGTTGAATACCGCGATGATGGGCTCGTTCGGGCCGCCGACCCGCTCGACCCAGCTAGGCATCAGCGCGCCCAGCACCGCGTTCTCGAAGGCGTACTCTTGGAGTTCCGGCGAAAATGCCCGGTATTCCAGACCGGCGTCGGTGTTTTTCAGCAGGCCCATTTCGTGCTGGATGGTCGCCGTCCGCAGTTCTTCCAGCTCGTTGATCGCCGCTTCCTCGAGAAGAATCTGCTGCAAGTCCTCCGGCAGCTTGGCCCACTGGTCCTGGTTCATCACCACGGCCGAGTTGTCCCAACTAATTACCGGGCCGTTAATGTAGTCGGTCACCTCATACCAACGCTGACCGAAGCCCGCGTCCCCCCCGGTCATGGCGGCGTCTAGGATTCCCCGCTCCAGAGCCGTGTACACCTCGGTGAATGCCATGAATTGAGCGTCGGCTTCCATTCCCCGAAGCCAGCTTGACATGGCTGCGGTGGGCGTCCGAATTTTCTTGTTTTTCCAAGCCTCATTTCCAAGCCTCAACGGTGTCCAAAGGGTCCTTGCTGAAAAAGAATACGTTGTTGCCGGAGTGCCAGTTGAGGGTGATGTACTAGCCGCCTTCGGTGGACTCCACTGCTAGGTCGCTCAGTTCCGGCCTAACGTTGGCCATGGCGATGTAGTTGTGTTCCAGGCTGGGATATATCCCGAACAAGCTGCCGATTTCAATGGCCGGGAAGGCCCCGGCGATGTACTGCGCGATGTCGGCCATGGCCAGCGTTCCGTCTGCCATCAGTGTGTGAACGTCGGGGCCGGCAATGCCCAGCTCCGGGAAGGAGGTGGTGACCAGCCGCAGTTGCCCATTGGTGCGTTCCAGCACCCTGGGGAACATAAATTCATCTTTAAGCGAGCACCACAGCAGAGCGCGGTTAATGCAAGCGTACTGAATTTCGAAGCTCTCGCCCTCGCTCACCAAGGGCGTGGGGTTTTCCAAGTTCGCCCGCTCCAGCACAGTCTGGTAGTAAGAGGACTTGAATACGTAACTGTGCTTCTGTACGGCTTCCGCCGTAACATTTCCGTCGAAGTCGCCCAAGGCAGCGTCCGGCGCCGGCCCGTCCATCTGGCCCAGATCTCCAACGAAAATGGCCCCGGGGCCGTTGGCGTGCTCATCGGCGTAGGCTTGCAGCTTTGCTGACACTCCGCTTCCGGTCGCCTGAGATTCTTCCTCTTTCGCCACAGCGGGGGTGTCGGTGGGAGGCGGCTGGGTAGGCGGGGCAGCAGTCGGAGCTTCCGCAGCCCCACCGCACCCGGCGATTACCATAAGCAGCAGTACCGTCAGACCCATCAACAGAAATTTTCTCATCGCAACGCTCCTCTCTGATGTTGAATCCCTTCCCTTCTCGCCTGCCCGAATACGGTAGCCCTGCACCATTATGATTACGACTTACGTACCATAACAATGTGTCAGTTATTATCTCTGATTTAATAATCTTGTCAATGTTACGTAAAGATAAGTATGTTTCCAGTATAATAATGCCATTTCGTCCAAAGGGAATGACACGGCCCTTGCGGGTTTCCCCAGGGTTTTTTTGATTGTGGCAGAACGTGCCGGCAGATAGCGCTACCAGAACCGGGCGGGGTTTGCCATCGGGCCGTTGGGGCCGACCTGGGGAAACAGGCTTTCTATGATGCTGAGAGGGTTGGGGCAGGTGTTGGATTTTTGGCAGCGTTCCAGGTATCGGTGGAGGTCGGTAAAGGTGTTTAGGGAGAAGCCGTGGGCGACCAAGCGCTGGATGAAGGGCTGGGACACGGGCAAGGCGCCAGGCTCCGGGGCCGGGCTGCTGGCGTTGGCGCGTTCGACGGCCCACTGGTCGCAGAATTCTTCGGCGATGGGGTGCAGGCGGGCTATGGCGAGAGGGATGGCGTATTTGCGGCGCAGGTAATCGATGCGGTTTCTAGCGTAGATCAAGGTCTGGCTTAAGGACATGGTTTCAGCTCCGGCGCGAATTTGGATGGGCTGGCGGGCTGGAAATTTTCACTTCCCCGCTCATTTCCGCTCATTTCCGGCCGTTTCCGCCAGTGGGCTGGATTTGGGCTGGGTCTTGGTGTTGGCGGGGGTTCCCGATCGGTACGTTAATAATGCTACGGGGGTGTGCCAGGGGTTGGCAAGGGGGAAGTGTCAGGGAAAAGCGGTGGGGTTTGACGGGGGGCAACGCAGAGGACGCAGAGGCCCCTAACCCTCCGTGGGAGGGTTAGGGGCCTTTTCTCGACAATAAAAGACCTTGACACCGCATAGCCGCTTAACTACCGGGCGTATAGGGGACAAGAGGGCATCCGCAAGTCCATCAGCCTTAGCAGGACCGCAAGTCACCGAGATCGGAATTGGATAGATCCAATTGGCGTAGCAGACTGGCTGGTAGGCACCCGCTCAACTGGTTCTCGTCGAGGTCCAGCCGTGTCAGGTTGGCGAGGTTGCCCAACTCCGGCGGTATCTTCCCGCTCAACTGGTTCCCGCCGACTTCCAGCCTGTATAGGTTGGTGAGATTGCCCAACTCCGGCGGTATCTCCCCGCTCAACTCGTTATCGCGGAGGTACAGCCATCTCAGTTTGGCGAGGTTGCCCAACTCCGGCGGTATCTCCCCGCTCAACTGGTTCTCGTCGAGGTCCAGCCCTGCCAGGTTGGCGAGGTTGCCCAACTCCGGCGGTATGCTGCCCGTCAGCCGGTTGCCGGTGAGGCCCAGCCATATCAGGTTGGCGAGGTTGCCCAACTCCGGCGGTATCTCCCCGCTCAACTGGTTCTCGTCGAGGTCCAGCCCTGTCAGGTTGGCGAGGTTGCCCAACTCCGGCGGTATCTCCCCGCTCAACTGGTTAGAGCCGAGGGCCAGCAGTTCCAGGTTGGCGAGGTTGCCCAACTCCGGGGGTATCTCACCGCTCAACTGGTTCCCGTGGAGGCGCAGCACTGTCAGGTTGGCGAGGTTGCCCAACTCCGGCGGTATCTCCCCGCTCAACTGGTTCTGGAAGAGGCGCAGCACTGTCAGGTTGGAGAGGTTGCCCAACTCTGGCGGTATCTCCCCGCTCAACTGGTTCTCGTAGAGGAACAGATGTGTCAAGTTGGGGAGGTCGCCCAACTCCGGCGGTATCTCCCCGCTCAACTGGTTCTCGCTGAGGCCCAGCACTGTCAGGTTGGCGAGGTTGCCTAACTCCGGCGGTATCTCCCCGCTTAACTGGTTCTCTTGGAGCCACAGCCCTATCAGGTTGACGAGGTTGCCCAACTCCGGCGGTATCTCCCTGCTCAACTGGTTCTCTTGGAGGATCAGTTGAACGACACGGCCGTTGTTGTCGGTGGTTACGCCTTCCCATTCGCCGATTGGCGCGTCGCTCAGCCAGTTATCTTTGCGAGACCAATTGGGGCCGTTAGTTGAATTGTAGAGGGCGACGAGTGCTGCTCGGTGCGTTTCGGGTGAGGTTATCGCCAGTGGGGGCGCGAGCCTGGGCGCGGGTGTGGGTGTGGGTGGGGTTGTGGGCCAAGGACTGGCGGGCGTCGTGGGCGCGGCGGTGGCGGTTGCGGACCTGATCACGTTTGGGCAGGACGACAAGCCACCGAGGTTGGAAAAATTGCTGATCAAATGACCTAGGGATACTCTGAATAAGTCCCTAAAACCCGTGATTTTAGATACGCCGGCACCCTGATTTCCCCACTTGTTCAGAGTATCCCTAGCAGACTGGCTGGTACGCACCCGCTCAACTGGTTATCGTGGAGCCACAGCTGTGTCAGGTTGGCGAGGTTGCCCAACTCCGGCGGTATCTCCCCGCTCAACTGGTTGTTGGAGAGGGACAGCACTGCCAGGTTGGCGAGGTTGTCCAACTCTGGCGGTATCTGCCCGCTCAACTGGTTGAAGCTGAGGTCCAGCCCTCCAGGTTGGCGAGGTTGGTCAACTCCGGCGGTATCTCCCCGCTCAACTGGTTCTGGGAGAGGGCCAGCACTGTCAGGTTGGCGAGGTTGGTCAACTCCGGCGGTATCTCCCCGCTCAACTGGTTCTGGGAGAGGGCCAGCACTGTCAGGTTGGCGAGGTTGCCCAACTCCGGCGGTATCTCCCCGCTCAACTGGTTCTCGTCGAGGGCCAGGTATGTCAGGTTGGTGAGGTTGCCCAACTCCGGCGGTATCTCCCCGCTCAACTGGTTCTCGTAGAGCCACAGCCTTTCCAGGTTGGCGAGGTTGCCCAACTCCGGCGGTATCTCCCCGCTCAACTGGTTCTCGTGGAGGTCCAGTTCAATGACACGGCCGTTGTTGCCGGTGGTTACGCCGTGCCAATTGCCGAGTGGCGCGTCGCTCAGCCAGTTTCTCTTGGAAGACCAATATTGGCCGTCAGTGGAGTTGTAGAGGGCGACCAGCGCTGCTCGGTCCGTTTCGGGCGAGGTTTCACCAGTGGGGGTGTGCCCCTGGGAGTGGGGGGAGCCCTTTTTTCGGACTGGGTACTTCTGGGGCGGCGGGTTGGCTCTGTTTCGGGCGCGGGGGTGGCGGTTGCGGACTGGGTACTTCTGGGTCGGCGGGTTGAGTCATCGCCCCCGCCGCAGGCGGCTAACAGGAGCGAGGCTGATAGAATCAGCGCAAGGATGGCGCAGAGGGGGACAAGCCGCAAGCATTGGGGCATTTTGCGCTCTCTGGCTTTGATTTACTGTGTGGCTGCTTGTGGTGTGGCGCGGCTGGATACTAACACATAAACGGACGGCCCTTCGACGGGGAGGTTGAACGCAGAGGACGCAGAGGCCCCTAACCCTCTCCCGGAGGGAGAGGGGGCTGTATCTGAGAACCGACAGGCCCTGCGGGTTTCCCCTCAGGCATAGACAATCTTAGTTTGGAATCAATATAATCAACCCAGATATAGGGCAGACCGCCGAGTCGCGCCCCAGTGGGGCGCGAATTGGTTTTAGTGTTCCCGGACACCCATACCGGCCAGACTTCAAGGCAGGAGAGACATTCATGGCCAATCAAGATATTGAGCTTATGGCTCACCTTATGCGCCGAGCCGGGTTTGGCGCCACCTACGAGGAAATCGAGCGGCGAGCGACCAATGGCTACGAGGCCACCGTCGAAGAACTCCTCTCCCCTATGGAACAGCCCGACCTGGACCGCCACCTCCTCGAGCGGTACTTCGTGGACTGGAAAGAGATGAACGCCCTGGAAATCAACCAGACGTATCTGACCTACCGGATGATTAACACCCAGCGGCCGCTCCAAGAAAAGATGACCCTATTCTGGCACGGCATATTCTGCACTGGAAATTCCAAGTGCGAGCATGGCCGCCAGATTCAGGACCAGTTGGATATGTTCCGCGCCCTGGGCATGGGCAGCCTGCACGGCCTGCTGCTGGAACTGTCCCGCGACCCGGCAATGGTGTTCTACCTAGACAACTGCATGAGCCACAAGGACGCCATCAACGAGAACTTCGGGCGTGAACTTCTGGAATTGTTCTCTATGGGCGTGGGAATGGACGGACACGCCAACTACTCCGAAGATGACGTCAAGGAGTGCGCCCGCGCCTTCACCGGCTGGACCATCACCAACGCCATCCCGCGGTATCCCTATGGGCGATACGCTTCCCAGTTCGCCTTCAACACCGCTGACCACGACGAGGGTGAAAAAACATTCTTGGGCGAGACCGGCAACTTCGGCGGTGAGGAAATTATCGACATCATCGCCCGCCAGCCGGCCACGGCCCGCTTCGTCGCCCGCCACCTGTACAACTACTTCGTGGCCGACGAGCCGCAGGTGCCGGCCTGGCAGGAGACGCCGCCCCGTGATCCCGAAGCCATCAAGATGCTCGAAGACGCCTACTTCGAGTCCAACTACAGCCTGACCGCCATGCTGCGGACGCTGTTCAACTCGGAATCCTTCAAGAATGCCCGCTTCGCCAAGGTGAAGAGCCCGGCGGAGACCGTGGCCGGCACCATGCGCCTAGTGCAGGACTTCACCCACCCCAAGCCGGGCCTGCACCCCATCGCCATGGAAATCCGCTACATGGGCCAGGACCTGATGAACCCACCCACCGTCGAGGGCTGGCACACCGGCGCCGAGTGGATTGACAGCGGCACGCTGGTGGAGCGCATCAATTTCGCCGCCGACCAGGTGGGCAACACCAGTCTGCCGGGCATCCGGGCCATCATAGACCGCCTCTCGTCCGAGGGCGTCACGCAGCCGCAGGCTTTCGTTGACCGCTGCCTGGACATGCTCGGCTCCTACCAACTGCCCGACGAGACCCGCGACTACTTGGTGGACCACGTCGAAAAGGGCGGCCAGTTGCAGACCGGCACCGAGGACTACGGGCGCCGGGTCGGCCAGACCTTGCAGCTCATCGTCGCCACGCAGGAATATCAGTTCGCGTAGCAACGAGATGTAGCAGAGTGAGAGGAGTTTTGCCTCTCACTCCCGGCTTCAAACAACCCCACTCCGGAGAGAAGCATGGGCAGACTGGATGGCAAGGTAGTTCTGATTAGCGGTGGGGCCCGAGGCCAGGGGGCCGTCGAGGCCCGGATGATGGCGCAGGAAGGCGCTAAGGTCGTCATCGGCGACATACTGGACGACCTAGGCCGGCAGGTGGAAGCCGAGCTGGCCGAGGCCGGGCTGGACGTCACCTATGTCCACTTGGACGTCACCAGCGAAGAGGACTGGAGCGCCGCGGTTTCGGCCGCCGTATCCGCCCACGGCCATCTCGACACGCTGGTGAACAACGCCGGCATCCTCATCCGCAAGGGAATCGAGGACACAACGGTAGAGGACTGGGACCGGATAATGGACATCAACGCCAAGGGAGTATTCCTTGGCAGCAAGGCCGCCATCCCCGCCATGCGCGAAGCTGGCGGCGGCTCCATCGTCAATATCTCGTCCACCGCCGGACTGGTGGGCAGCCTGGAGGGTTCCCCCAGCTACACCGCCACCAAGGGCGCCGTCCGCCTGCTGACCAAGTCGACAGCGATTCAGTACGCCTCCGACGGCATACGCTGCAACTCGGTGCATCCCGGCCCAATAGACACCGACATGATTCGAGACACTTTTACCGATCCCGACCGCTGGGAGGCCCGGATGCGCCGGTTGCCCCTGAAGCGGGTCGGTATCCCGGAAGACATCGCCTACGGCGTCATCTACCTAGCGTCCAACGAGTCCTCCTTCGTGACCGGCTCCGAGCTGGTCATTGACGGCGGCACGACGGCCGAGTAGACGCCGCCATAACCTGATAAGACAACAAAACACGGCTACAAGAGACCTACTAAGGAGTGGCCAGACTATGACTTCTACCAAGAAAGACCCCGTACTGGTGGTTTTGCAGCTTTCGGGCGGCAACGACGGCCTGAACACCTTGGTGCCTTACGGCGACCCGCTGTACGCCGACAACCGCCCCACGGTGCGGGTGTCCGACGAGCAGGTCCTGCCCATCAGCGACTACGTGGGCTTCAACCCCTCAATGGCTCCACTGAAGGAGCTGTATGACCAAGGCAAGGTGGCGGTTATGCAGGGCATCGGCTACCCCAACCCCAACCGCTCCCACTTCCGCTCCATGGACATCTGGCACACCTGCGAGCCCGACAAGGTCGGCACTGAGGGCTGGATTGGCCGGGCCATCCGCGACATAGACCCCAAGGCCGAGAACGTGCTCACCGGCGTCAACTTCGGCCGCGGCCTGCCCCGCTCCATGGCGGCCCCCCAGGTCCCGGTGGCCTCGGTGGGCAACCTGGAGACCTACGGCGTACTGACCGGCATCGAGGAAGAGGAGCGCGACGAGGCCCTGGACCTGTTCTCCCGGATGTACTCTCCGGCGATAGGCCGGGGCAACGTGGTTGACTACCTGTCCCACACCGGCATGGACGCGCTGAAGGGCGCCGACATTCTCAGCACCGCGCCAGAGATGTATTCCTCCACGGTGGAGTACGGCAACGACACGGTGGCGCAGTACATGAGGAACATCGCCATGGTGCATCTGGCCGGTCTTGGCACCCGCTTCCTCTACACCACTGCGCCTTACAACAGCTTCGACACCCACGCCGGGCAGCTCAGCGGTCATGCCAAGCTGTGGACCGATGCCTCCCGTGCCATCTCCAGCTTCTACCAGGACATCAGCGAAAAGTCGGCCAGCGACAACGTCGTTTTGCTGGTATTCACCGAGTTCGGACGCCGCGCCCATGACAACGGCTCCGGCACCGACCACGGCTCCGGCGGCGTGGCCTTCGTCGTCGGCGACCGCGTGAAGGGCGGGCTGTACGGTGAGTATCCTTCGCTGGCCGCCAACAAGCTCCTGGAGGGCGACCTGCACTTCAACAACGATTTCCGCAGCCTCTACTCCACTCTGCTGGAGCAGTGGATGGGCCTGGACGCCAAGCCGATTGTCGGCGGGGCCTTCGAGCAGATGGACTTCATCGCCGCCTAACATAAGGAAACGAATCCCCAACCCCTGAGCCGTCTCGCTCCGGGGGTTGGGGAATCAACCGGCATAGGCGACAGTCGAATCAAGCGAGGTAACGATGGCTACACAGACTATCGGCATCAGCTTCCAGTACAGCCATACAATCGGGCGCGGAGAGTTCTCCGGCCCTGGCTTCCGCAACCCCGTCGCCATGGCCCGGGGCGAGGACGACACGATGTACGTCGTCAACCGCTCCTACGAATACCGGCCTGACGGCAAGCGCATCACCGTGTGCACCGTTGACGAGGACTATGTGGGCGAGTTCGCCCGCGGCGTCCACACCGCCGGCGAAACCGAAGAAAACGAAAACGACGGCTCCCTCATCTGGCCCACCTCCGTTGCCATCAACAGCAAGGG
The DNA here is from genome assembly GCA_965249065.1 of Dehalococcoidia bacterium. GTDB lineage: Bacteria > Chloroflexota > Dehalococcoidia > Lucifugimonadales > UBA3495 > VXOI01. The sequence goes on from CBDFLG010000002.1 coordinate 1,612,807, forward strand.
CAACGTCTACATCGCCGACGAGTGGCTGAACCGCATATCCATGTTCGACCGCGACGGCGAATGGCTGGGCAAGTGGGGCGTCAAGGGCAGCGGCGAGGGCGAGCTTGACGGCCCGTCCGGCATGGCCTTCGACGCCGACGACAACCTGCTGGTGGTGGACAGCAAGAACCACCGGGTGCAGCATTTCACCCCGGACGGCAAGTTCATCTCCGCTTGGGGTTCCGAGGGCGCCGGCGAGGGCGAACTGGGCTTGCCTTGGGGAATTTCCATAGACCAGGACGGCAACGTCTTCGTCGCCGACTGGCGCAACGACCGGGTGCAGAAGTTCACCGCCGACGGACAGTTCCTGCAGCAGTTCGGCAGCGGCGAGTTGAGCCGCCCCACCAGCGTTGACACCGACAAGGACGGCCTGGTCTACGTCGCCGACTGGGGCAACGAGCGGGTGCAGATATACAGCCCCGAAGGCGAACTGGCAGCCACGCTGACCGGCGACGCCACCATATCCAAGTGGGGCAAGGACAAGCTGGACGCGAACTCCGAGATGTGGCAGGAGCGGGAAATCGCTCAGGGCATCGAGCGCGAAAAGTTGTTCTGGGGCGCCTGCGCGGTCGAAGTGGACGACGAAGGCCGCATCTTCGTGGTCGAGTCCTGCCGTAACCGCATCCAGGTCTACCGCAAGCAGCAGCCCATGTTCTTCGGGGGCCGCCTCTAGGCCGCTTCCCTCTCCCTTCTTGCGGAACCGCATACCCGGAAGGGGGACTTCACTGTCCCCCTTCGTTGCGCTTTATGATTTCGTAATCCGCCACAGTTGGCCGATTGGCGCCCTGCCGGCGGTCGAGGATATTTGACAACACCAGAACAGTTAGCTTCAAAACTGAAGGCGCTGGGCATTCGCCAGACGCCGCAGCGCTTGGCCATTGCCGAGGTGGTGGTCAACTCCGGCGACCACCCGTCGGTGAAGGAAATCTATCAGCGGGTCAAGGAGTTCTTCCCTTACGTGACCCTGGCCACAGTCTATTCCACGTTGGAAACCCTGGAGCAGGCGGGTATAGTGCGCGCATTGCCCTTTCAGAAGCAGTCCCGCTACGACGCCAACCTGTCGCCCCATGCCAACCTAGTCTGCGTCGGCTGCGGCGGGGTGGTGGACTCCAGCGCAGGGCAGGATATAGTCACCCGGCTCAAGTCGCAGTTGGAAGAGTCCAGCGATTTCGAGTTTACCGGCCAGAGAATAGACTTCTACGGCTGGTGCCGCAACTGCGCCGACCGCCGCGACCACAAAGCCAGCCTATCCGCCAACTGACCGCCCTCACCCCAGTCATACTCCAGCCAGTCATACTCCAGCAGAAAAACGGACTTGGGCAACCGCCGCTGCCCTGATTCCAGACGGTAGCGGGAGCTTATGCCGTTCAGCCGGGCAGGTTTTCGATCTCCACCGGCTCCACTTCCTCGGCCAGCTCGAAGCCGAAGACCCGCGAGTAGAAGTACAGTTCCGCCTCCAGCGCGCGCTCGATGTTTTCCGACCTGCGGAAGCCGTGCTGCTCCCCCTCGAAAGCAACGTAGGCCGTCGGTAATCCCTTGTCCCGCACCGCCTCAAACATCATCTCCGCCTGATTTGGCGGCACTATTTGGTCCTCCAGTCCTTGCAGCAACAGCAGAGGGCACGACAGAAGCTCTGTGTGATTGATGGGTGAGCGCTCCACGTAGAGGTCGCGCCGCTCCGGGTACGGGCCGACCAGGCTGTCGAGATAGCGCGACTCGAACTTGTGCGTTTCCTTGGCCAGAGCCTCCAGATCGCTGACTCCATAGTAGCTGGCCCCAGCCTTGAACACGTCACGGAAAGTCAGGGCCGCCAGGGTAGTGTATCCTCCGGCGCTGCCGCCATCGATGGCCAGGCGATCCGGGTCGGCGTCACCGCGGGCGGCCAGAAACCGCGCCGCGTTGGCACAGTCGTCAACGTCAACGATGCCCCACGCGCCATTCAGCCGCCGCCGGAATTCCGTGCCGTAGCCGGTGCTGCCCCCGTAGTTGACATCCACCACGCCGAAGCCGCGACTGGTCCAGAACTGTATGCCCAAATCCAGCGCAGTCGAAGCCGCTGCCGTAGGCCCACCGTGGCTTTTGACCAGCAGTGGCGGCTTCTCGCCCTGGGGAGCCACAAAGTCGGGGTTGCGCGGCGGATAATAGAAGGCATGGGCCGTCCTGCCGTCCGTCGTATCGAATTCCACCGGCTCCGGCGCAGACAGATAGGCAGTATCAACCTCAAGGGTGTGGGCCTGTTGCAGCGTTTCTGTGGCTCCCGACTTTATGTCCAGCGAAAGCAACGACATCGGCCTGTCCGGCGCGGCTGCGGAAAAGACAACCCGCTCCCCGGAGGCCCGAAGTTCGCCCCGTCCCATCTCGGAATACGGCAGGTCCAACCGTGTGAGAGTCGCCGCCTCCACGTCAATGACCCCGATATTCCAGACCCCTCGCTGGACGTAGGAGCAAACGATGCGCCCGTCGTCAAGGAACCCGTAGGACGCCGGGTCGAACACCCATTGCGGCCGGGCAAACTCCGCTTCAATTTCAAGGACGGACTGGACTTCGCCATTACGCCAGCGGTACAGGTTCCACCATCCGCTGCGGTCCGACACGAAGTAAAGCTCGCCATCCGGAGCCCAGAGGGGTTGAAGGACCGATTCGTCCGGGCTGCCCGCTACAGCCTGCCCTTCGCCTAACCGCCCACTCGCGTCGAAATCTGCCACCAGCAACGTCGTGCCGTCCCACGGCATATTGGGGTGGTTCCAGGACAGCCAGGCCAACGAAGTGCCGCCGGGGTTCAGCCGAGGGGCGGCGCAGAAGTCGGAACCGGCAAACAGGGTTTCCTGCGGATTCGCGCCCTCGACGTCCACGGCTACTATGGCGTTGACCGGCTCGCCTTCTACGGTGTGGTCTTCCCGCACGCAGATTATGCGCCCGCGCCCGGCGTCAAACACGCCGTCAGCGTAGCGCAGGGCCGCATCCCGCGTTATGGCCCTAGGCTCGGCTCCAGGATCCTGCCGGTAAAGCCTCTGGTCGGCAAAGTTGGAGAAAAACACCACGCCATCAGCCACCAAGAACGCCCCTCCGCCGTATTCGTGGACGCGGGTGCGGACACTGTAAGGTCCGGGCGTAACGTCAACGGTCGCACCGTCCGCGCTGCGGCGCACGATGACCATGCGTCCGCCCTCTGCGGGCCGCATCTCAACCCAATACACATCGTCGCCATCCAAGGCAATCTGCCCCAACCCAACCGCGCCGGATACAATCAGGGCGGTGGTAATGGGCGACTTCCAGCAGCCATAGGGGGCGGTAACTGGCATAGCGGCATCTCTCCGTTGCGATGTTTCCAAACGAGTTCGCCGGAAATCATACAACCCTTCGTCCAGGTTTTCCATTTTTGAGACTACTGCCGAGCGAGGCGGCTGTATGCGTACTCCGGTTGACCACCTGCGGGCTGGGCCGTATATTGAGCCGAACCCACCGGGAGGTCTCTGCCATGCCGGAGAACGCCAACGCGGGACACACCCACGACGCGGACGAGATTCCTCAGCCCACAGTGGAGGAAGTCAGCCCCGGCGTGTATGCGTACATCCAGTTGGATGGCAGTTGGGGCCTGAACAATACCGGCTTCATCACCGGCAGGGATGCTGTCTCAGTGGTGGATACCTGCTTCACCGAAGCCCGCACTCGCGCCTTCCTGCGGGCCATCGGCGGCGTTACCGGGCTGCCCATCCGCACGCTGGTCAACACCCACCACCACGGCGATCACACCCACGGAAACTATCTGCTCCCCGGCGCGTCCATAGTGGGGCATGAGCTTTGCCGCCAGACCGTGATTGACACCGGCATCCACGCGCTGCGCCCGCTGTTTCCCAACGTGGTTTGGGGCAACCTGGAACTGGCGCCGCCCTTCATCACCTTCAAGGACCGGCTCGACCTGTTCGTAGACGACCTGAAGCTGGAACTGCGCTACCTGGGGCCGGCACACACCACCAACGACGTGGTGGTGTGGCTACCGGAGCGTCGGCTGTTGTTCACCGGCGACCTGGTGTTTAATGGAGGCACGCCCTTCGTCGCGATGGGGTCCATTGCCGGCTCGCTGATTGCCCTGGAGCGGCTGCGGGAACTGGACGCCGCGACCATCGTGCCGGGCCACGGCTCAGTGTGCGGCCCGGAAGTGATGGACGGCCTCGAAGCCTACCTGCGGTTCGTGCAGGATACGGCCAAAGCAGCTTTCGAGTCCGGACTCTCCCCTCTGGAAGCGGCCCGTCAGACCGACTTGGGACGTTTCGCCGGATGGCACGACTCGGAGCGCATCGCGGGCAATCTGCACCGCGCCTATTCCGAACTGCGCGGCGAGCCTCTGGGAACGGTGCTGGACCTTGGCCCCATCGCCGACGACATGGTGGCCTTCAACGGCGGTCAACCCGTCCGCTGCCTGGCCTAGCTGCCGCGATGCAATCCGCGCCGCCGGCTGCCAGCGTAGTAAAGTAACAGGAATCCGTGAATTCGCAGGGCTGCCGCCAATAATGTTGAGCCGTAAAAGCCAAAGCGCAATAGACAAGCTTCGCCGGTTAGTCCTGCCTGCCGCTCTGGCGCTGGCGACAATGCTGCTGACAGCCTGCGGCGGCGAGCCATCGAATCCAACACCGGACGGTCAGACCCCGGCAACACAGCCCCCAACGGCGAGCGGACAGACCGGGGCAGCACAGAAACCGGCGGCTACGTCTGCTCCATCGGCCACGGGCGTTCCAGTTGCAACCGCTGCTCCCGGCCCGACTGACGCCCCCGTCCGGAGCGAAGTCGTACAGACCGCCGCGCCGCCGCCGCAAGATACTCCGCTGCCTTCGCCAACAGAGTCTCAACCGGCCGTGGCAACCGCTGAGCCGCCAACCAGCAATGGGAAGGAAGGCGAACCCGCTGCAACTACCGAGATTCCGCCCACTCCTATCCCGACTGCAGAGCCTGCGCCAGCGCAACCGTCCGTTGCGACGCCTGCGATGGGAGCCACGTCTACCCCCGCGCATATATCCACACCGACGCCCCAGCCTACACAGACGGCTACCCCTACACCCGAGCCTACCGCGACGCCTACGGCAACTCCCTTGCCTGAGCCGCAAGGTGAATCCGCCCTCGGGTTCTCGCTGCCCAGCGCCACCGGCGCAACGGTCACCCTCGGCGATTACCAAGGGAACAGAAACGTGGTGCTGGTGTTCTACCGGGGATTCTGGTGACCCGTTTGCCGGGGGCAGCTCGGTGAGCTGCAGGAAGACTATGCCGCCATATCCGCGAAAGAAGCCGAAGTACTGGCTATCAGCGATGATGACCTATCCCAAGCAAGCTATGCAGTGGAAGCACTGGGACTGGAGTTTCCTATCCTATATGACACCGGCAAAATAGTAATCAATGGCTACGAGGTATTCAATCAGAACGGCACCGGACGTACAACACCGTCGACGTTTATCGTTGACAAGGAAGGTAATATTCGCTGGAAGTACATTGGAAGAAGCTATACTGATCGTCCCAGCAACAGCAAGATTATTGAAGAACTGGACAAGTTGAACTGACACTCGCAGATTTTTTCAGGAAATTAGCGACAGTGAAAAATTCAATGACCACCGGATTATTGAGCAAGCTCAGGCTGGCAGGTCTGGCCGTCGCGCTGGCGCTGGTGGTTATGGCGCTGGCAGCCTGCGGCAGCGAGTCTGCCCAGTCAACGCCGGATTCGCCCCAGCCAACAGCTCCACCGGCTACGGCCGTGCCCACGCCCGGCGCAGACTCGGCCGCGACTATGGAAGCGCCTGAACCTGCGTCCAATACTGCCCCCAAGTTCGAGCTGTCCAATGCAATAGGCGAGACGGTAAGCCTCGGCTCCTACGCCGGGAGCAAGAACGTTGTACTCGTTTTCTACCGGGGGTTCTGGTGAACCACCTGCCAAGGGCAACTCGTGGAGTTGCAGGAAGACTACCAGACAATCTCGGGGCTGGACGCCGAAATCCTGGCCATCAGCGTGGACGACTTGTCGGGCGCGGCGCGGGTGGTTGACTCCCTCGGCCTTGAATACGAAATTCTGTCCGACCCGGACGCCGAAGTAATCAGAGCCTATGGCGTGTTCAACCTGCACAATAACGACCTGGCAACGCCGGCGACGTTTATTGTGGACAAGGAAGGCGCCATTAGCTGGCAGTACATCGGCAAGACCTCCCGTACTGACCGGCCTGACAACGACGAGATTATCGCCCAACTGCGGGAGTTGAGCTGACCGTCAGGCGAACTTGACCTCAGACCAGCCCTTGCCGTCGAAGGGCGTCCAGAAGTGGGAGGTCAGGGTGAGGTTCTGGAACTTCCACTGGCCGTCAATCCGCACGTACTCCTCGTCGTAGCGGGCCGAACCCCAGACAGCCCGGTCGCCATCGGCGTAGGTGCAGGGCTGAAACAGATACCAGACGCCTGTGGCCCGGTCGCCGTTCACTTCGATAATCGGGTTCAGCACCATGTGGATGGCGAAGGGAAGGCGCTGCGGGGCGTTCTGGAAGAAGGTGCGGATGGCTTCCCGCCCCTCGTTGCGTCCCCGCTCGCGTCCATCCCACACCGCATCCTCGACAAACAGGCCGGCCAGCGCGTCGGCGTCATACTGGTCGTCGCAGTACCCGCAGTAGCTGTGCTTCAGCTTTTTGATTGCTTCGATGTCTTCGAGAACTTGGATTCTTCGTTCCAGGTCTTCTGACGGCATACGTTCCCTCCTGATTCGGCTTTGCGCGACTCCCGGGAACTCCCTCACCCTAACCCTCTCCTAGAGGGAGATGGGAAACAGGGAGTTGTGCATTACAAGGCAGTCCAGCCGCCGTCCACCAGCAGCAGGTGGCCGGTGGTGGCCCCGGCAGCGGGGCTAGCGAGGTAAATGGCCGCCCCGATGAGTTCTTCAGGCTGCATCCGGCGGCCCAAGGGCATACGGTAGTCCAGGTCGGCCTGCACTTGCTCCGGCGTGCGGTTGTCGGAGGCCAGCATTCCGGGGGTTTCGGTGGGGCCGGGGCCGATAGCGTTCACTGTAACGCCAAACTGCGCCCATTCCGCGGCCAGGGCACGGGTGAGTCCGGCGACGCCGTGTTTGCTGGCAATGTAGGGCGCGCGGTCAACGGAACCAACCGCCGAGAATTGGGAGCCTATATTCACGATGCGGCCCCAGCCCTGTTCAATCATCGGCCTGGCTGCGGCTTGGGCACAGAAAAACAGCCCCTTGAGGTTGGTGTCCACGGTGGCGTCCCATTCGGCTTCGGTCACTTCCAGGGCCGGCTTGCGGATGCGAATGCCCGCGTTGTTGATGAGGATGTCCAGCTTGCCAAAGTCATCAACGATTCGTTCGATGACGGGCGAGATGCCACCAATGTCCAGCACGTCCAGTTCGTAGGCGGCGCTCCTGACTCCCTCCGCTTCCACCCGCGCTTGGGTGTCGCGGGCTAACTCCAGCCGCGACGCCATATCGGAAACGGCCACGTCGGCCCCCGCTTCAGCCAGCCCGACGGCTAGAGTGGCCCCAATGCCGCGGGCCGCGCCGGTCACCAGCGCAACCTTTCCTTCCAGGCTAAACCCCGAATAGGCCATCATTCCCTCCGTATGCTGACGGCATACTCCTTCGTTGCCGTAGCATAGCACAGGAAAGACGGTATTCCGCATTCCGCCCCCGTTGCCGGGTTGCGCCGTTGCGGATGCGGGAATAGAATCAGCCGGAATGTCAGCCTTGAAGCGACGAAGGCCGACGGGCGCAAACAGCAATTGGGCGGGCAACAATGGCCGAAGCGGTCCAGGCATCCAGCGGACATAGGCAGAACCGGGCATTCATCCTCGGCTCGCTTACCTTTGGACACGGCGTAGCGCACCTGTACGACCTCGGCTTCCCGGTGTTCCTCACCGCCATCGCCAACTCCCTGGGCCTCGGCACATTCCAGTTGGGAATCCTGCTGGGCATACGCACCAGCGGGTCCGGGATCGTCAGCATGGGGGCCGGTGTACTGGTCGACCGGTTCAGAAACGAATGGGGCATGATGCTTACCGCCTGCATGGTGCTGAACGTCATAGCCTTCGTGGTCATCGGGCTGTCCCCCAGCCTAGCGATTCTGGTCATTGGCGTAGCCCTTATCTCGATTCCAGGCTCGCTGTGGCACCTTCCGGCAATTGCGTCCCTCTCCCGCAGATTCACTGACCGTCGCGCCTTCTCAATCTCAATCCACAGTTTCGGTTCCACTGTCGGCAACGCGTTGGGGCCGCTGGTTGCCGGACTGCTCCTCTCCTTCCTTCTCTGGCGAAACGTGCTGTTCCTTTACGCCATCCCGGCCGCAATCGTCGCCTTCTTCGTCTGGTGGTCTCTGCGAGACCTAGGACGGGAAGAAAACGAAGAGGCCGCAGCGGGACAATCGCGTACACTGAAGTCCCTGGGCTTGGCCGGACTGAGCCTGTTCAAGAACCCTGCCATGCTGGCGCTGTTGGTGGCGGCATCCCTGCGGGGCGTGGCCAACAACGCCATGTTCGAATGGACTCCCTTCTACCTGGAGCGGTCTCCGGAAGACGGTGGTCTTGGTTTCTCCTACTTCTGGACCGGCTTCCAAATGGCCCTGCTTACCGGGGCGGGTGCAGTTTCGTCGCCGATTATGGGACAGCTTTCGGACAAACTGGGCCGCAAGCTGATTTTGGTGCCAGGGTTGGCGTTGGCGGCGGTGCTGCCGTTCTTCATTGTGCCTGCCGGAGACGGCTTCCTGGTGCCGGTGGTGATGGCAGCGCTGGGGCTGTTCAGCTTTGCGCTCCACCAGATTATGCTGGCCGCGATACTCGACAGCGTAGTTCGCGGCACCGAGGCGACGGTGGCCGGGCTGGTGTTCGGCATAAACGGCGCCGTCGGCTTTGCTTCCACCCTTTTAGTCGCCACCATCATAGAAAATTTCGGCGGCTATGGCTCCATGTACATCTACGTGGGCGTGCTTACGGCGGTTGCCGCAGCTATCGTAGTGCTGACGCCGTTCCCAAACTACAAGAATCAACCGGCCTGACCCCGTTGTCCCCAAATACCCTCTCCCTCCGGGGAAGGGCTAGGATGGGGGAGTCCAATTGAATCAGACCATAACATCCGTACCAGGCATTGAGGCCGGGCACTACACCGACCTGACAAACGCCACCGGCTGTACCGTCGTGCTGTGCCGCGAGGGGGCGGTGGGCGGTGTGGACGTGCGCGGCGGTTCGCCGGGAACGCGGGAGACCGACCTGCTGCAACCGGCCCGGCGGGTGGACCAGCTCTTCGCCGTATCGCTAAGCGGCGGCAGCGCCTTTGGGCTGGACGCAGCGTCCGGGGTGATGGCCTGGCTGGAAGAGCAGGGCATCGGCTTCCGCGTGTCGGCGGAGGTTATCGTGCCCATAGTGTCCTCGGCCATCATCTACGACCTAGGACTGGTGACCTCGAAAGTGCGCCCCGGCCCACGGGAAGGGCGGGCAGCCTGCGCCGCCGCGTCAAAGGGCGCGCTGACCGAAGGCACCATCGGCGCGGGCACCGGGGCCACCGTCGCCAAGACTGGCGGGACATCGCGGGCAGTCAAGGGCGGCTTGGGTTCGGCCAGTTTGCAGCTACCTAACGGCGTTACGGTGGCCGCAGTGGTCGCGGTCAACTCCATCGGCGGGATATGGGACTACAACACCGGGCAATTGGTGGCTGGCCCGCGACGGGACGGCGGCGGTTTCGACGATCCGGTGGGCGTATTGCTGGACGGTTCACCGCCCGCATCCCCAACGGGGCCGGTGAACACCACCATCGGAGTAGTAGCCACCAATGCCAGGCTCAACCGCGAGGAGGCCAACTATCTGGCGCGGGTAAGTCACGACGGGCTGGCAATGACCATCCGCCCCTGCCACACCATCCGCGACGGCGACACGATGTTTGCCATGGCAACCGGCGAGTCGAATGGCGCCGCCGACCTGACCTCCCTAGGAGCGGCGGCCGTCGAGGTTACGGCTCAGGCCGTGCTGCGGGCTGTTCGCTGCGCCACCGGACTCGGCGGCATCCCGGCGGTATCGGAGCTTCCGGGCAACACCGCGACGCAGGGTTAGCGCGCAATGCGAATTGTTACATCGAAGGAAGAGATGCGGCGGGCCTGCCGGGACGCGGCCCGGCCCCTGGGGCTAGTGCCTACGATGGGCGCGCTGCACGAGGGCCACCTGTCGCTGGTTGACCGCGCTCGATCCGAATGCGACAGCGCCGCCGTCAGCATTTTCGTGAACCCCACCCAGTTCGGAGAAGACGAGGACTTCGCCAAGTATCCCCGCGACTTGGACAGCGACCTAGAGATGCTGAGGCAGCGGGGCGTTGATTTGGTCTTTGTTCCCGACGTGGCGGAGATTTACCCGCCGGGGTTCGATACCTGGGTGGACGTGGGGCCGGTCGCCGAACGGCTGGAGGGCGCGGCGCGTCCCGGCCATTTCCGGGGAGTGGCGACAGTAGTAGCCAAGCTGTTCGGCATCGTCCAACCGGAACGCGCCTACTTCGGGCAGAAGGACGGGCAGCAAACCGTAGTCGTCCGCAAGCTGGCGCGAGACCTGGACATGGGCATCAAGGTTGAGGTGCTGCCCACAGTGCGCGAAGCCGACGGCCTGGCGATGAGCAGCAGGAACGTGCGTCTAAACCCGGAGCAACGGCGGGCGGCACCGGCGGTCTTTCGCGCCCTGTCAGCCGGACAGGCAGCGTGGCAGCAGGGAGAAACGGACGCAACAGCGATTCGCAACGCGGTGCAACAGGAGTTGGAAGCCGAGCCGCTGCTGGGCGGCATAGACTACGTGAGCGTCGCAGCTCCCGAAACGCTGGAAGAGCTGGAGCGAGCCACGCCGGGGGCCATGCTTTCAGCGGCGGCACGTCTGGGGACGATACGATTGATTGATAACGTCATATTAGAGTAGGGGCGCACAGCCGTGCGCCCCTAGATCGTCATCTTGTCGAATGCGTCCCTGTTAAATGCGACGGCGTTTAACTGTCCACCAGCTCGCGGACCGCCTCGGTCAGCGCGGGAAGCACCTTCTCCCACTCGCCCACCACGCCGTAACGCGCATCCTTGAAGATGTTGGCGGCGGCGTCCTTGTTGATGGCGACGATGCACTTGGCCCCGGAGCAGCCGGCCATGTGTTGGCTGGCCCCTGAGATGGCCACGGTTATGTAGAGGTCCGGGGTGATGGCCTTGCCGGTCAGCCCTACTTGGTACGACGAAGGCACCCAGCCCGAATCAACTGCCGCCCTGGACGCCCCTACGGCCCCACCCAGTATCTTGGCCAAGTCTTCCAGCCCGGAGAAAGGCTCCGGCCCGCCCAGACCGCGCCCGCCGGACACCACTATGCGGGCGTCCTCCAGCTTCACGCCTTCGGACTCTTCCCGCACCGTCTCCACGACACGGGTCCGGGCCTGCGATGCGTCCAGCTCCACGGGGAAGGACACCACCTGCCCCTGACGCGACTGATCCATCTCTGCCGGTTCGTATGCTTTGGGGCGGATGGCGGCAATCTGGGGCGTCTGTTCGCAACTGACCACGGCAATGGCGTTTCCACCGTATACCGGACGGTTGGCCAGCAAGCTGCGGGTAGACTCGTCTACTGACACTTCAAGGCAGTCCTGCGCCAAACCAACACCCAACCGGAAGGCTAGACGTGGGGCCAGTTCCCGCCCTTCGGCGGTGCGGGAAATCAGCGCCACTCTAGGGTTTACTTCCCGGCACAGGGCATCCAGCGCTGCCAGATACAGGTCGGGCTGGTAGTCAGCCAGCAGCGGGTTGGTGACTGCGTACACCCGGTCCGCGCCGTGGGCGATGGCCTGCTGCGCCGGAACGTCCAGCGTGTCTCCCAGCAGAGCAATGGAGAGCTCTTCGCCCAGCGCGGCAGCTACGGTTTGACCAGCGGCCAGCAGTTCGGCGGCGGTAGAGTCCAGCCCTTCCCTCGACGTTTGCCCAATTACCAGAACCCCCGTGGCGTCAGCCATTGCGGCCTCCCGAAAAATCGTGAAAAGAAAGTTAGCGGAGAATGGCCCTCGCCATCACTCTCCCCCAAAGGAGAAAGGGCCGGGATGCGATTCCCTAAATAATCTTGGCTTCCCGCAGCTTGAGGGCCAGCAGGCGGCCGGAGTCGGCGGCGTCTTCGCCCTCGATTATCTCGCATTCCTGGTCGCTGACCGGAATGAAAAGCCGCCGCAGGGTTATCCGGGCTTCCGACTGCGAGTCGTCCAGACCCAAGTCGGCCTTGCTCCAGACAGTTGGCCGCTTGCGGGTGGCGGCCATTATGCCCCGCAGGGTGGGATAGCGCGGCTGGCCCAACTCGTTGCTGACGGTGACCAAGGCAGGCAGAGAGGCTTCGACCACTTCATAGCCGTCCGGCACGATGCGTTCGACGATGGCTTTGCCGTCGGCGACCTCGACCTTCTTACCCAGCGAGACGCAGGACAGGCCGAGAATCTCCGCGACTCCCAGCGGCACTTGGGCGTTGTCCCAGTCAGATGCCTGCCGCCCGCAAATAATCAGGTCAAACCCCTCCAGTTTGCGCACGGCGGCGGCCAGAAGCTGAGCGGTCAGAAAGCTGTCAATGGTGTTGTCGAAGGCGTCATCCTGCAACAGCACCAGATCGTCTGCGCCCATGGACAAGGGCTTCTTCATCACGTCCAATGCAAAACTGGCACCTGTGGATATAACCGTTACAGTCGCCTCTTGGGCGTCCTTGATCCGCAGGGCAGCCTCAACGGCATTCTCGTCAAAGCCATTGACGACCGGGGGGATATTGGCCGGCGGAACCACGCGCTTGGCGTCCCCGTCAATACGAAATGCCGCCATCGGCATTTCGGGATCTATAACCTGTTTGGCTAAAACCGCGATTTTCAGAGCCATAAAAAATCCCCGCGCGATTGGGTCGCCAGACTATGTGAAACATATCACCAACAAAATGGCGGTGTCAATTCGGCAACCAACCTCGACAAGGCAGTCCCGCCACGGACACCCACAGAAGGCCGAATGTTATGACAAGTGCCAGTCGTCGCCCGCCGGAGGCCAGGGGTTGCCGGGCGAAAACACTTGGGATAGCTGCGTGAAGGCCCCCATGAACCCCGCCGGGTGGAGCCAGATGCTGTTGAATCCCAGATTGGTGTAGTTGGCAGTCTGACGCGAAGAAGTGAACCGCGCGCCCTGCTCCACCAAGTGAGCGTCCATCGCCAGCGAGTCGGCGATTTCGTAGATGGTCAGGTAGAGACCTTCGCCATACCGGTCCAAGAATCGCTGCGAGGGTGCGTCCGGGCCGGTTGGCTGGGCCAGCTCAATGAACGTGTCTCGCCCCGTCAGCGGCAGGACGGCTATCTCCAAGTCGGTAAAGCTGACTCGAAACCGCTTGGTGGCTCGTATCCCGAACATCTCTCCCCACCGCGCCACCGCCTGATCCAAATCGCGGACCAGAACCGCAACCTGCCGCAAGCGAAGGGTTCGCGGCTCCGGCGCATCGGCCCAGTTTTCTCCGGCGAGAGGCCAAGGATTGCCGCCGGGCGTGACCTCGACGATCCGCAGCCGCGCCCCGTCTTGGTCTGCCACCACGCTACGCCAGCCCTGCCGCTGCGCCACACTGCTGACCCGCACGCCGAGCCTGGAGAGATGAGACACCAAGGAGTCAAGCTCCTTGGTCTCGAACACCAGCTCATACGGCCCCTGCCCGCGATTCTCCCGGTAAACCGCGGATTCGGCATCGCCGAGATCCGGATGCCAAAGCTCGACAAAGGTGCCGTCGCCGGCGGGTAAAACGGCGCGTTGCCCGTCCGGCGTTTCGTATCTGTACACGCTGCTCATGCCCAGATACTTTTCGTAAAGACCGGACGCATGGGCCAGGTCGTTGACCACGAAGTTAATCTGTCGCAAGCGGTGCAGCATAGCTTAAAGTTGCCCCAACCTTCTCCTTGACGGAACGTGGGAATTTAGGGGGCTATCCGCGGCTGGGCAGGGACACGATGGCCTTGCCGCCGACGTGGCGCTCGCCCTTTTCGCCTACCATCAGGATGTCGCACTCGGCGAGATTCTGACCGTCTTCCTGGCGAAGGTCGGTGACGGTGGCTTCAAGGGTCAGGGGCCGGTTGTGAGGCACGGGCTGGCGGAACACCACGTCCAGGTCCCGGATGGCGTCGGGGCCAGCCCAGTCGGTCAGCAATTGCGCCATCATCGCCATCGCCATGATGCCGGGAACGATGGGGCCGGCCATGCCCGAATCGAGGGCGGTCTGGGCGTCGGTAAAGCGGTTGGGTGTAGGCGGCGACCATATATCGCAAAAGCTGGCCACCTCTTCGTCGGTGGCTACGGTCTCAACCGGGCCTATCTGGTCGCCCAAGTCTACATCTTCAAAGTAAGGCAATTCGTCTCTCGCCTGTCTCGATTCAACCGGGATCTACGGGGCTGTCTTGCCGTTAGGGAATCACTCGCGGCGGGCGAAGGATTCCTGTACTTCCGCCACTACATCCCCGTCCTGATTGCGGAAGGTGGTTTCCCATACGACGAACACCATGGTGCCGGAGCGCCCAGTCTTGGCGTAAACGTCCTTGAGGTGAGATGAGGCAGTGATGCTGTCGCCGGCATAAATGGGCGCAATGGGCTGCACCCTCTGACCGGCGTGCATCTGCGTGCGTCCGAACTCCAGCCCTATGTCGGGCAACTGCACCTCACGCACGAAGATGGAGCATAGGGTAGGCGGGGCTATCATGCCCCGGAAGCCCTGATCCTTGGCCCCTTCGTCGGAACTAAAGGCCGCGCTTCGCTCACCAAGGCTGGCGTTCACCGAGGCAATCATGTCGGCGGTAATTTCAAATGGCCCCGCCCGGTGCTCTTTACCGTGCAGAGACCGGTCGTAATTCAACTCCATAGTCATGGTGCTTTCTCCGGCTTTCCCAGTTCTGCTTCCCAAATACAGGGGCCAGCGGCAATGCAGAGGGCAGTCGTGTCAGGCTGACGCAACAGTGGCAGTTTCTTCGAGGCGCACTGGCTGGAACTGCTTGCTGAGCAAGGCGTCAACCAACTGACGCTCGTTGGCAATTGGAGCGCGAAATTCGGTCATGCAGGCAGCGATGTCGCTGGTGAAGTGGGCGTCGCTTCCGCCGATACCGAGGTAGCCGAACTGCTGGCAAAGCTCGTCGGCCCGTTCGTTCTCCCCGGCCCGGCCGCCTCCGTTGAGCAGTTCCACCACGTCCACGTCAGGGAAGGATTCGCCCTGCTGGATGTATTCGGTCAGCCCGATTCCGAAGCGTCCCGGATGCGCGGGGATTGCCACTGCGTCGTGCTGTCTCGCCACCCGCATCAATTCTCGGGCGTCCATTCGCACGTCGCCGAAATCGATTTCGCTGGTCATGCCCTCACTGACCCCGTAGACCAGAAAGTGGCCGTACCGGGTGTCCAGCTCCGAACCTTTGAGAATCAGCAGACCGTATTGTTCGGCCAGCGCCGAATAGTCTTTGTCAAAGTCGAACTTGCGATGCTCGGTGAGGACTATGCCGTCAACCACGTAGTCCCGCTTGCGCAGCACCTGCACCCATTTCACGTACTGCTCCACCGTGGAGCGGGAGTCATCAGAGGAAACGGAATGGCAATGCAGATCCAAAAACACGTTGGCCGAACTCCTCTATACGCCGCAAGAATGATAAGCGGCTACGCCGACTATCATAAACAACGATACCCAATCCGGCAACCCAACCATCTGAACTTGAAATACAGGGCTTCGCGCCGGAAGGTTATCCACGCACGCCTCAAGACGGCTTGCCTGGATTTCTGCCAGCGCAGAATTGACGGTTTATGCCGTAGCGGTCAGCGATGCCGGCGGAACAGCCGCCAGACGGGGGAACTGAAGCCGGGCAGCAGTTCGCCGCCATCGAGGGTATCGTCCTCGCCCAACGCCACCGGCTCTGCGCCGGGCAGGTATACGGTGACTGTGACGGCATCCGGGTCGCCCACCCAGACTTGCCGAGAGCCATAGCTGAGCCACATATAGGCTTTGGCGGTCATCTCCGCGTTGGAGTTGCCGGGTGACTTGATTTCCACAGCGAGGTCGGGGGCCAGTTCAGGATAGCCTTGCGTGCCTTCCGGGATGCGGCCGGGGGCAATCCACACTACATCGGGGCAGCGCACCGTGTCAGGGCCTCGTTCCAGCCGGTAGCCGGGTTCGCCTGCGCCTGCGGTGCCATAGTCGTTGGCGTCGGAGTAGTTTCCCAGAGCAGTGTCAAACCTGCTCACTGCTATGCGGTGCGGGTCGCCGGTGCCCATCTTTTCTATCAATACTCCACGGATAAGCTCGTACCGTTTGCCATAGCCGCGGGGCATAGCCAGCAGTTCGTCTGCCGTAATCAGTTGTTGGGCTGTAGTCATCTGGCAATCCCGAGTCTCTGAGTTTGGAAAGTGAACAGCAGAAAAGTTACGCGGCGACCTTTTGGCGCCTATTCTACCATGCTCTCGGCCAACCAGCGGTGGAAGCGGTCGCCCAGCGTTACCGGGTCGTCCAGCAGCAGTGGGACCTGGGCGTTGCCGGGGCTGATCTTCACGTGTACAAAGCCGGGGCCGGGCGTTTCCGTCGCCTCGGACAGGGCGGACTGGAGGGATTCGAGGTCCGCGGCCCTCCACACACGCAGCCCACAACTGGCAGCGATGTCGGCCAAGTCCAGCTCTGTGGTGAAGGTGTACTGCCCGCCGGTGGAGGCGTAGCTCTCGTTGTCCAGCACCACCATCAGCAGATTTTCCGGCTTGAGGTAACCGACGGTAGTCAGAGAGTTGAGGTTGGTCAGCATTCCGCCGTCGCCCTCCACTCCCACCACCTTGCGGCCCGGCTGGCCGGACATTCCCAAGGCCAGACCCAAGGCGACGGGCGTGACTATGCCCATAGTATCGACGATGTAATAGTGGTTGTCGCGGCGGTCTGCGGCGGCCATTTCCCGGCAGGTGGCTCCGCAGGTCAGCACCACCGGGTCATGGGGAAAGGCGCGGGAAATCAGGGCTAGGGAGTCGTAGCGGCTGGCAGGCATGGGGCGCTCACTCTTTCAGGTTCAGAAACACCACGATGGGCCGGTTGGTCATCTGAGCGTACTCAAAGGCCTGGCTGATGGCCCGCGGCCAGGCGTCAAGCGGCACCCGGTAGTCTAGGACAAAGGCCTTGATGCGCATGGTCTCCACCATCTGCACCGCCATTTCGGAAAACTGGAAGTTGGCGGCATTGTACTCACCGAACCCGCCGCGCCTTACCGCCAGCAGCAGCATCGGCGCGTGGTAGGCCATGGCGTAGGTGGTCAGGGCGCCGATGGAGTTGCCCAGCCCCGTGTCTTGGTAGAACATCACGCTCTTCTTGCCGGTAAGGGCCAGTCCGGAGGCGATGCCGATGCCTTCCTCTTCCCGGGCCACGGGAAAGGAGCGAACGTTGGGATCATTCTCAAAATGAGCGATCACCGAGGCTCCGAAGCTGTCAGGGACGTGGATAAAGTATTCGACGCCGACGGCGTTCAGGCCTTCGATGACCGCGGCGCAGGCGTCTTCAGGGTATCCCATAGGCGTAATTCCAAGTGGGTGTAGCTTGGGTTCCTCTCCCTACAGGAGAGGGCAGAGGCGAGGCAAAGCGGGAGGACCAGCGGACCTGTAAGCCGGGTTCTGTATCCCGGCGGAGCCGGGACGGTGACCATCTATCTAGCCTCCCGGCTTGCGTCGGGACCCGCCGGAGCGGGACGGCGTTACCGCCGTGGTCAAGCAGCCAACCCGGGGACGAGCCGGGCGCTCATAGTCCCTCTATTCGGCCTTGCTCCAGGTGGGGTTTGGCCGCCGCTGCGTCACCGCAGCCGCCGGGCGCTCTTACCGCCCGATTTCACCCTTACCCCGATTCCCGAACGGTTATCGGGGCGGTATGTTTCTGTGCCACTTTCCGTCCCCCGCGCCGGACTAATCCCTTGCGGAAGCCTGGGGGTTACCCAGCACCCTGCCCAGTGGAGCCCGGACTTTCCTCCCCAAATCACCCCTCTCAGGGCGACTGGGGCGGCCACCCGGTCCGCCTGGCTCTCCTCCGCCAATCTAGCATAGGCCATTGGGGCGGTCAACTTGAAACCCGACAAAGGCCTGGCCTACCAAATTACTGCCAGGTCCAGCACGAAACCCGGCAGCACCGGCTCACCGGAAACGCTGCCGGGTTCCTCCAGAATCTCTACAGTCTGGCCAAGCCGGTAGGCGTGCACCCGCTTGTTCTGCGGGTCAATGAGCAAGCCCAGGCTGACTCCGTTTTCCAGGTACTCCGCCATCTTCTCCTGCACTTCGGCCAATGTGTCCGACGGCGAGCGCAGCTCAATGGCAAAGTCCGGGAAGGTATGGCCGAACTTCGTTTGCTCATCCCTGCTAAGTAATTCCCACCGCGACAAGGGCATCCACGAAACGTCAGGGGCACGCACTGCGCCGTTGGGCAAGGTATAGCCTGCGTTTGATCCGAAAACTCGGCCGGTGCCGTCCTGCTTCGCCCAGATAACCACTGTGCTGCCAATTCAAGCTCTCGCCAACCCGTTTCCAGGCCCGCAGAGGGCATGATAATCAACTCCCTCTCCGCCGTAAGCTCCATTCGAAGGTCACCGTTGTCGGCGCAAAGCTGAAAAAACTGTTCTTCGGTCATTTCAACGGCGCGGATATTCAGCGCCAGCCGGTAAGGCAACGTTATGTCAGGCGCAATAGCAGGCGGTTTGGCAGTAGTCATAAATTGCGAGTCCCGCGCGTCCGGGAAGTGAGCGATGAAGGCCAACATCGCCAAGCCGCCCGGGCGGGTGCGGCCTCCTTTGGCGGTTCTCGAAGTTGAGGGCCAGCGGCAACCAGTCCTCAGTATAGCATCACGCAGGGCATCCAATCGTGAAGAGAAAGGAAAGCCCCTGATCAGGTATTCGCGCTGAGCCACGAAAAACGGCGCCGTAGTTCCGGCGCCGTTTGATACGTGTTCGGACAGTGCGTTGCCGCTCTACTCGACGAACAGCATTCGCCCGCAACTGCTGCAATTGACCGTCTGGCGGCCGCTTTTGACTCGCTGGCGCAGTTGGGTGGGCAGCGACATACGGCAGCCCTGGCAGAGGTCGCGCTCCACCTTGGCGACAGCGCGGCCGCCTTTGGATTTTCGCAGAGTCTCATACCTTTGCAGAGTCGCCTGGTCTACTTTGCCAGCGAGCAACTCCCTCTGCTTTTCGTATTCGTTCTGCTCGGCGCGCAATTCGGCGACCCTTTGGGCCAGTTCGGCTTGCTGCGATTCCCACCGGGCCCTGGTTTCGGCAAGTTGCTGGCTGAGGCTGGCGCAGCGGGCCAGCGACTCCTCGGCCTGAATTGACAGCTCCAACGACAGCGCCTCATCCTGCTCCAGCACTTGGCGGACGTTAGCCGCCTCCTGTTGCAGGGCTTCGAGGTCACGGGCATTTACCATCGAACCGTCGTAAAGCTGTGTTTCCAGAGTTACCGAGCGCTCGCGGCGCGCCTCGGATTCGATCTGGCTGTCACGCTGACGAAGTTCTGCTTCCTGCAATCGTTCCTCTTCGTCGCGGAGAGCAGTTTCCAGCTTCTCTATGGAAACCCCGGTTTTCAACTCTTCCTCGGCCTGCTCCAGAACACCGCAAACCCGGTCGAGGTCAAGGTCCACTTCCTGTAATGCGTACAACAGCTTAACGGTCGTCATCCACTCTCGCTCTGCCCCAATTGCGATATCACAGCCATTCGATTCTAGGAACGCCGCCCGCCGTTGTCAAATGTCCCTAGCGGGATGACATAGCGGTGGCGCGCCGGTACAATTCGAGCAGAGAGCTATTGGCATGAAGGCAGTTCCAATGCTGGCAAGGCTGGGCGCAGGATATTCCCAGCCTCGCGCGCGAGGGCTGTGGAAGGAGGCTATTCATGACTTTATCCAGGCTGGACAACGAAAAGCTGACCCGCGTTGGCGCGGGCACGCCCATGGGCGAGACGATGCGCCGCTACTGGCTGCCGGCCCTGCTGGCCGACGAACTGCCGGAACCTGACTGCCCTCCGGTGCGTGTGCGGCTGCTCGGAGAGGAACTGGTCGCCTTCCGCGACACCTCCGGGCAGGTGGGGCTTCTGGAGGAATTCTGCCCTCACCGGCGCACCTCGCTATTCCTGGGCCGCAACGAAGAGGGCGGGCTGCGCTGCATCTATCACGGCTGGAAATTTGACGTGACCGGCAACTGCCTGCACATGATGAACGAGCCGGAAGACAGCGACTATCACACCAAGGTCAAAGCCATTTCCTACCCGGTGGTGGAAATGGGCGGCGTCGTCTGGGCCTACATGGGGCCCGCCGACCGCCAGCCGCCCCTGCCTTGCTTCGAGTGGACGCAGGTCCCCGACAGCCACCGGCTGATATCCAAGAACCGGCAGGAGTGCAACTGGCTTCAGGCTCTGGAGGGCGGCATAGACACGGCTCATGCCCCCATTCTGCATCGCCGCATCACCAAGAACACCACCCGTCCTGGTCTCGGTGTAGACACTGCATTTGTTACCGGCAAGGCCCCCAAGGTGGAAGTCGACCGCACCGACTACGGTTACCGCTATGCCGGCATCCGCGCCTTGGGCGACCACGAGCAGAACTTCGTCCGCGCTTACCATTTCGTTCTGCCCTTCCACCAGATGCGCCCGTCTCAGTTTGGTCTCGCCGGGGAAGCGCCCCGCACCCTCATCGCCGGACACTGCTGGGTGCCGGTGGACGACGAAAATTCGATGGTCTTCAACTGGATGTACAGCTTCGGCGAGGACCCGCTTTCGGAAGCAGACCGCGACCTCGAGCGGCAACTGGGACGCGGCCCCGACGATCTGGACGCCAACTACCGGGCCTTCCGCAACCGGGATAACGACTGGATGATCGACCGCCAGGTCCAGAAGTACGAGACATTCACCGGCATCCAGGGCATCAACACCCAGGACCAGGCAGTGCAGGAAAGCATGGGCCCCATCGTAGACCGCAGCACGGAAAACTTGGGCGCCAGCGACATGGCAATCGTGATAGCCCGCCGGATGCTCCTCGGAGCCGCCGACACGGTGTCCGACGGCGGCGACCCGCCCGGTCTGTCCGAAAGCTACTACCACCTCCGGGCCATAGACAGTATCCTGCCCGCCGAAGAGGTCTGGCAGGAAGCGCTGGCCGGACAGATGTATCCGGCGGGGTAAGCGGAAATTTTGGCGAGACCCTGAAACGGCCCGCCATACATCAGGCGGGCCGTTTCCCTTGGACTCTCCGGCGGACGGCGAGAAGAATGTAGCCTTTCGGTATCCGGTAACTGGCGGACTACGTTTAAAGAAGACAGAGGCTATATCGACCGCTTGAATCTGGAAGGACTATCACTGATGGCTGCCGATGGCATAAAAGTAAACATGACACCGTCCCATCCCGGCGATTTCATCTGCATGGAGGTCATCGAAGAGTTGGGGTTGAGTGTAACGAGGGCAGCGGAAATTCTGGGAGTTCGGCGGGCAACGCTTTCGACCTTGCTGAACGGCAACTCCTCTCTATCGCCGGATATGGCCCTGCGGATAGAGAAAGCATTTGGCGTCAGTATGGATATGTTGCTACGGATGCAAGCCTGGCATCACGCAACACAGATGCGCACCCGCGCCGACGAAATCAGCGTCGCGCGCTATGTGCCTGGCTGAAACAGGATCTCAACCGAAGTATAAGTCGTGGGCCTTCTTGATGAGCTCAATGAAGTGGGCTCGATGCTGGTCCGGGTCACCCTTGCGAACCCGCACCCTGTAGTATTTGTTGTGGGTATCGTATGAGCCAATCGACAACCCAGTATCGTCAATCCAGGCAGTCAAATCTTGCTCATTGGGCAATTTGAAATTGGCCCAGAGAATGGACTTATTGGGATAGAATGTAACGAAATTTTGCGCTGCTCCGCCGGACGCAAGGCCGATGTGGTGCTTGTTGTAATTTGGACTGATTTCAGGCCGTACTTTCTTAATCAGCCCAACCAGCTCATCCATAATCGGCAACGATTCCTTAGACGCCTTCTGCTCCCAATAGGCTCGGTTTACACTTTCTCCTGCATCTTCTGCCTCGGTGCCCAGCCGGACCAGGTCCACAACGCGGGTTGCCACCAGAGAGTAAAGGCCCCGTTCACCTCAATCCCTTTGATTTGAATCGCCACTAGCGGGATTGACCCGTTGAACAGGGAAATCACGTTCAGGAACCGGCTGGTAACATCTTCCGCGACGATCACGGCGATGTGATCGTATTGCGGGTAACGGCGGCGCTCAATGTCCCAATACTCAATGGCGCGGATGATGTGCGACTCGTCCAGTGGGCCGAGCTGAATCTCGACTTCGTACCGGGTTGAGGTTTCTATGTCTTGCAGCAACAGGTCGAGACGTCCGCCGCTCGGTTGACGGCGTTCGTTGCTGCGCACTTCGAGTTCACCCAATCCCAGCAAGGACGGGTTTTCCATCAGCCGCTCTTGTAGCCACTTTTCGTTGCGTGTCGGGTCGCTCTTCAGACTGATGAATTTTGGTAGCACTAAATCAGGCGTTGTCATTGCCCCTCTCCAGGCCCGGTTGGCGTATTCTGAATGCCCCTCAAGCTGACGACAGAAAGACCGTCAGGCCACTGCTGCGGGTCGCATGTCGTGCCAATCAGTGGCCTGCTCGTAGGTGTAGCCGATGCGGAACAGGGTCCCCTCGGAAAAGGGGCGGCCTCCGATTTGGAGCCCAACGGGCATCCCCCGGTCATCGAACCCGCAAGGAACCGACATGGCGGGGCAACTGGCCAGGTTGAACAGGCGGGTGAACAGGAAGGGCAGGCGCGACGCATTCGCCTTACTGGTTACCGGCGGGTCGTCTTCAATCGGTTGTGCCGACTTTCCGGCGGTGGGGAAAACCAGCGCGTCGTAGCGGCCCAAGGCTTCGATAACCTGCTGTCGAACCATATCGCGCAATTTCTGGGCTTTGTAGTAATAGTGGGCGGGCATGACGCTTCCGGTAAGCAGCAATATCCGGTCGTCATGGCCGTACTCGCTGAGGTTCTCCCGAATCCAAGTCGCGTGGTTGTTGGCTGGCTCCACCGCCAGCAACGTTCCCGACACTGCCCCGGCCAAAGCTGAAAGGGGCAGCGATACTTCCTCCACTGTCGCGCCCAGTTCGCCCAAGACCGCCACAGCTCGGTTAACTACCCGGCGCACGTCAGGTTCCACCAGTTCGGACTCCATCTGCTCGGTAACGACTCCTATTCGTAAGCCCTCGATACCGCCGTCCAAAGCGGCCCGGTAATCCGGCACGGACGCCGTTGACGTGTGGGAGTCTTTGAGGTCGTGGCCTGCGATGGCGCCCAGGGTAATGGCGGCATCTTCCACCGTGCGAGAGATGGGGCCTACGGTATCCATTGACCAGACACCCCGCATCACGCCGTAGCGGCTGACCAATCCCCAAGTGGGTCGCAAACCGACCAAACCGCACCAAGTTGCTGGAAAGCGGATGGAGCCGCCGGTGTCCTCGCCCAGCGACGTGGCGCAGAGGTACGCGCCGGTGGCTGCCCCGGAGCCGCTGCTGGAGCCCCCGGCGTAAGCGTTCAGGTCCCAAGGGTTTCGCGGCGTGCTGAAGCGGTGGGAAAAGCCCGTGATGGCGAATTCGGTCAGGTTTGTCTTGCCCAGCAGGACCGCCCCGGCTTGCTTGAGGTTGGCTATGACAGTGGCGTCTTCATCCGGCACGAAGTCGGCCAGTATCCGCGAGCCGCCGGTGGTGCGAACGCCTGCGCTGTGAAACTGGTCTTTCACCGCCACCGGCACGCCGTGCATCGGCCCTAGGTATCGGCCGGCGGTGATTTCCCGCTCTGCTTCCCGGGCCGCATCCATTGCCAACTCACGAGTAACTGTCAGGTAAGAATTGAACTTGAAGTCTAGGGAATCTATGCGCTCGAGGTAGGCTTCTGTAGCTTCGACGGGCGAAACCTCGCGCGATGCGATAAGCCGCGAAAGCTCGGACGCCGATAGGAAAGGAAGCTCGGACTTATCCATAAACCACTCCGAGTTGACGGTTTGGGAAATCGGAGGAGAAGCGTCTCTTTAAGCCGGCGGCAATATGATGGGCAACGGCTCTACCTCTTCCAGGCCCGGCGGGTTGATGGCGTCCAGGGACTCCAGCAGGGCGTTCAGGCTATACATGACCTCGGTCAGTTCCGGTTCCTGAATGTCCAGACCTGCGGCGCGGCCCAGAGCCTGTATGTCCTCTCTCGACAAGTCAGCCATATCTGCCTCCGATGATGCGCCCCGGCGATGCAGGGGATGCAATGTTTGAGTTCGCTTCATACTGCGGGATTAACACCCCACCCGTCAAGATGAGTCCCGCGTTATGCCAGGGCCTTTTCATTATCGGGGAAAGTTCCCTCTCCCTCTGGGAGAGGATTAGGGTGAGGGCGTTCCCCAGACGCTTTTATGACACTTGGCCCTTGCCAAGCCCTATGACACCTCCCTAGCATAGTCCCTGTATGACTCTGCCCGTCCGCCATATTCGGCCCTCAACACGGCCGCCCAAACAGAATAACCAAAACGGCCGGAAATGGCGGGAAATGGCGGGAAAATCAAAAATAAGCCACTCAGGCAGCATCGGGAAGTGAAGCCATGTCATTGAGCCAGATCAGAAACGCCATCGACGCCCTGTGCCGCAAATACGCCATCCCCCTCGCCATCTATCGCCTCCGCCCCCTGGCCGAGGAATTCTCCCAGCAGTGGTCCGTTGCTGCGGCCGACAGGAAACCCGCTCCCGAATCCCATCCCTTCATCCGGAAGATTGCCCTCGCCGGATTCAGCCTCCCCACCTTCATGGAACTCCACAAATACCTGGAGCGGTGCCGGCGCAACAACACCCGCCCCGATGTCAAGGGAATCATCCGCTGCCTTCTCCCCCAGGCCGAAGAGCAAGGCTGCCTCGAAGCGCTTCGGTGGGACCGCGCCGCAACGTAGGAATGTTAGGGAGGTTAAGAAGACCTTGTAACCCCTCCACCCGGCTCAGATGGAGAGAGAATGAAAAGGCCCTGCCCTTTATGGTGGGATGCAGAAATGAATAATTCTCCGGCCTGCGTTATACTGACTTCGCTTCGGCTGAATCGTTCCGGCCGTTGCTTTCAACAAGGCAGGATGGAACGGCTATGGCCGAATACAGGGAACTCAAGGTTGACTTGGGCCTCGAATCGTCATTCAACAAGCTGCCAGCGCCGGTGGACGTTGGCAACTGGTCTTACTTCTTGGCAAAGAACCGCAAGGGCACCTACCAGTTGCTCTCCACCGTCTGCCCGCACCAGATGGGCGAGGTGGTGGACTGGGACGGCGTGTTCATGTGTCCCGACCACGGCTGGCGCTTTGAGAAGACTGAGGGCGTCTGCATCAACGGCCCCAACTCGCGCATGACCGCGTTCCCGGTGGCGGTGGAAGGCGGGCGTCTCATCGCCACGGTGCCGGAAGATTAAAGCGCCCCTCACCCGATCCTTCTCCCCTCATGGAGAGGGAATTGCGCAACCACCTCACGCACCAGAGGGAACATAAGCGGCCCGGAGTGAGTTATGCAGCAGAGCGAAATTCCCTTCCTCAGCGCGTCAGAGCTTGCCCGGCTCATTGAGTCGCGGCAGGTGTCGCCGGTGCAAGCGGCCGAAGCCTACTTCCAGCGCATCGCCGAGGTGGACGGCAAGCTGAACTCCTACATTACCGTCACCCGCGACCATGCGCTGGAAGCGGCGCGGCGAGCGGAGGCGGAAATTGCAGCCGGCAACTACCGCGGGCCGTTGCACGGACTGCCGGTAGCAGTCAAGGATCAGTTCAATACCGCCGGAATACTCACCACCGGCGGCTCCACAATCTTGCGCGAATTTGTGCCGGACGAGGACGCCACGGTTATGGCCCGGCTAAAAGAAGCAGGGGCCGTGCTGCTGGGCAAGCTCAACATGAGCGAGTTCGCCATGGCCGACATCTATAATCATCCCTACGGCACGCCGCGCAATCCGTGGGACTTGGCCCGCAACCCCGGCACCTCCAGCAGCGGCTCCGGGGCCGCCACCGCCGCGTTTCTGTGCGCTACCTCGCTGGGAGAAGACACCGGCGGCTCTATTCGCGGCCCGGCCAACTTCAGCGGTCTGGTGGGCCTGCGGCCAACCTACGGACGGGTCAGCCGCTATGGGGTGATGGGCGGCTCTTGGTCTATGGATACCGTCGGCCCAATTTCCCGCACCGTGGAAGACGCAGCCATAACCTTTCAGGCCATCGCGGGCCACGATCCCAAAGACCCATACACCTGGGACGTTCCGGTTCCCGATTACCGCGCCGCCCTCACCGGCGACATCAGCGGCTTGAGAGTCGGCGTCATCGGCGAACGGATGGACGCTCCCAACCTCGACCCGGAGATGCGCGACGCTGTGAGCGCCGCCATCGGAACTCTGGGCGAACTGGGAGCCGATTCCCGCGAGGTGTCGATTCCGCTGGCTCCCTCCGCCGGCGCGTTGAGCATGACCATCATCGGCGTGGAATGGGCCAACCTGCACCGTCCGGCCTTCGAGCCGAATCTGGCGCAGATGGACTACAACAACCAGATTCGCTTCCTCACCGGCGGCGTCATCCCGGCCCATGCTTACAACAAAGCGCAGAAACTGCGGACGCTGCTGCGTCAACAGGTGCTGGCTGCGCTGGAAGAGGTGGACGTGCTGGCCCTGCCCTCCGGCATCGGGCCTGCGCCGCCGGTGGAAAGTATGCCTGGCATCCAGAGTCAGGAACACGCGCTGGCCGGGCTGAACGCTCGCATCAGCTTCACCGGGCCTTTCAATCTGGCCGGAGTTCCCGCGATTTCCGTACCTTGCGGCTTCACCGACTCCGGGCTGCCCTTGGGTCTGCAAATCGTCGGGCGGCCCTTTGCCGAGGAAACCCTGTTCCGGGTGGCCCACGCTTACGAGCAAGCCACCGGCTGGCACACGCGCCGCCCGCCCATTTAAGTGTGCGGATGTCTCCCGCTTTTCTCCAACCCATTCCATTGGGAGGTGCATCATGGCAGAAGATATAGGACTGCTGGAAGCGATTTACAGCCAGCGGCAGATTACTCGCTACCGCCGCGACCCAGTGCCCCGCGAGGCCATCGAGCAGATTATCGACGCCGCAATTCGCGCCCCCAGCGGCGGGAACACCCAGCCTTGGCACTTCATCGCCATCACCGACCGGGAACTGATCGAGAAGATAGGCGGGCTTTACCGCGACCTTTGGCTGGGCTCTCTGGGCGCAGAGCCGGGTCCCGGCGAGAGTCCGGTCTACGGCGCGGCCCGTTATCTCGCCAACCATATGCCCGAAGTTCCGGCGATGATCCTCGTGTGCGCCGACCATACCCGCGGCTCGGCCCCCTACACGCCTGGACAGCCCGTCGAACGGGGCCGCTACGCCTCATCCATCTGGTTGGCGATTCAGAATCTGTTTTTGGCAGCCCGCGCTCTGGGCCTTGGCACTCGCATCACCACCACCCACATCCGGGGCGAAGAGCAAATCAAGGAATGGCTGGGCATTCCCGAACACGTGGAAACCGTGTGCCTGACGCCCTTGGGCTATCCTAGGGGCAGCTTCGGCCCTACCGTCCGCACACCTGCCGACGAGGTCAGTTCTTTCAACCGCTTCGGCAGCCGCTGACCCACCCCGCGACGCCCCCAAACGCAAAAAGCAGGCCCCCGGCGGATGACGCCGGGGGGCCTGCTTTGCGAATCTCGCGGGTTGGGCGGGCTACTTGTTGGTGATGATGGGCATCTGCTTGATGGAGCGGAAGGTGATGCTGGATTCGTAGTCCATCTCGTTCCGCCCCAGCTCCATGTCGGGGTAGCGCTCGGCCAGTTCGCGGAAGACCTCCTGCCCCTCCACGCGCGCGATGGTGGCGCCTAGGCAGTGATGGATGCCCGCGCCAAAGGCCACGTGCGGATTGGGCCAGCGGGTGATGTCCATTTCGTCGGGCCGCTCAAACTTGTCGGGGTCGCGGTTCGCCGAAGTAATGAACCAGCGGATGCGGTCCTTTTCCCGGATGCGCTTGCCGCGCATCTCAATGTCCTGCGAGGCAAGGCGCTGGATGGACTTCACCGGCGGGTCGTAGCGCAGCGCTTCCTCGTTGGCTCGCACCATCATGCCTTCGGGGTCGGCTTTCAGCAGGTCCCACTGGTCGCGGTTGCGCATGAAGGACAAGCTGCCGTTGCATATCAGGTTGATGGTGGTCTCGTGTCCGGCCAGCAGCAAAAGCGAGGTATTGACCAGCACCTGCTCACGGGTGAAGACGCCGGCCTTCTCGCCGCCTGCCAGCACCGAGATGAAGTCGTCGCTGGGGTTGACGAGGCGCTCGTCAACCATCGGGTTGACGTACTCCAGCATCCCCTCCATGCCTTCCACCAGCTTGGGCAGACGGTCGGCCTCGCCGCGGGCGATATTGAGCAGCTTCTCGGCCAGCATCCGGATGTGCGGGCGCTCGGCCTTCGGCACGCCCATCATCTCGGCGATAACCAGCACCGGCAGGGGCGTCGCCAGGTCGCGCATCAAATCGAACTCGCCTTTTTCCTCGGCGGCGTCCAGCAGTTCGTTGATGGCCGACTTTACCAGCGGGCGCCATTCTTCCATGGACTTGGGGGTGAAGTAGGCGTGAACGACCTTCCGCATTTCCAGGTGGTCGGGGCGGTCGTACTGGATGAACTGCTTGCCTTGGTAGTTGCGGACGAACTCGTACAGCTCGCTGTCGGACTCGTTGATAGCGGGGTACGGCCCGCGTGGGTCGTTGAGCCACACGGTGCTGGAGAACAGCTCGTGATTGCGGGTCAGCCAGACTAGGTCGTCGTGCCTGGTGACGACCCACAGCTCATAGAGCTCGTTCCAGTGCACCGGATCTTCGTCCCGGAGCTGTCCGTAGTAGGAATAGGGGTCGTGCATGATTTCGGGGGCAAACATATTCTCGTTGAAGGTCGTTACCATAACCTCACCGACGTCGCTTAATTTGCCGAAACTCTATGGCAAGCGTAAACGGATGTCAAGCAACACTGTACGGATTTCGTTCGCATTTTGTCAAACGCGCCTGCATAATCCATAATGAGGCAACTTGCCCGGCCTGAATGCCGGGCGCAGCGGGAGATTGCAATGCGTATCCTTCTCGTCGCCACCAACCGGCAGGACCGGATGAACAGCCACATGAACGCCCAGCCCATGCCCATCGGCCTGGCCTACATCGCGGGACATCTCGACCACGAACGGCACCAGGTCAAGGTGGTTGACCTGATGTTCGCCGACGATTATCTAACCGAAATCGAGAATACCGTGCGGGAATTTCAGCCCAACGTGGTGGGCATCTCGCTGCGGAACCTGAGTAACCACAGCTATCTCAACACCCAATGGGCACTGCCCATCACCAAAGGGGTTATCGACCGTATCCGGGAACACAGCAACGCCACTATCATAGTGGGCGGGCCGGCCTTCAGCCTGCTCCCCAAGCAGTGCTACGAATTCCTGAAGCCCGACCTGGGAGTGGCCGGCGACGCCGGGGAGACCTTTGCCGAGGCCTGCAACCGCATCGAGGTGGGCGAGCGTCCGGTCTACGACCTGCCCGGCGTGGTCTACGCCACAGACGGCGAAGTGGTACTGAACGAGGGGCTGTGCGTGTCGGCTTTCGCCAGCCGCCCCCGCCTCGACGACCTGGAGATGGACAAGTACCGCAACGCCGGGTTTGGCATCGGCGTTTTGACCAAGCTGGGCAGCTTTTCCTACCCTACCCCGGGATCCACGGCCGGGATGACCGAAGCGGACTTCCGAGTAATCCGGCCGATAGATGAGGTGGTGGCCGAGGTCAAGGAGCTTTGGGAGCAGTATCGGCTTCGCAAGATATTCTTCGTGGACAACGGGTTTAATTTCCCCTTGGCCCACGCCAAGTCATTGTGCAGCGCCCTTATCGAAGCCGACCTCGGCGTTCGCTGGAACACCAACCTTGCCTCCTTCAACTGCGACACGGAGCTGGTGCGCCTGATGAAGGACGCGGGCTGTGCGCTGGTGCTGATGGGCAACCGGAGCGGCGACCCCCACGACGGCGCCGGGTCGCTGGAAGAGCGAATGGAGGCTCAGTTGGAGGTTCCCCGGCTGTGCGAGGAGGGCGGCCTGCACTACACCATCGCCCGCACCTTCGGCGAGCCGGGAGAGACCCGCGAGACCGTGGAGCAGAAGCTGGACTTCCTGCGCCGCATCAACCCCGCCCTCGCCAACCTGCGCGTCGGGGTCAGCATCATGCCCGGCACCGACGTGGCCGCATTGGCCTTGGAGGAAGGGCTGATTTCCGACGAAAGCGAGCTGATTGAGCCAACCTTCTACATAGCTGAGGAAGTCCGTGACTGGATTGTTCCCTACCTCCAGGAGCAGGCCGCCTCGAACCCGCGCTGGAACCTCTGGTAAGCCAGCGACTTTAACGCCGGGGCGACGGGGCTTTTTCTGCCGGGGCTTTCTTCTGAAGGAAAACCCCGGCTTTCTTGGTGCTCCCGGCGTTTAGTCCCTGCGGCCCGAGTCGGCGGCGACGGCAGTTTCCATAGCGCGGATGGCGACTTCAATCTGGGCGTCGTCGGGCTCGCGGGTGGTCAGGCGCTGCAGCCACAGGCCGGGGGCGGCCACGGCCTTGCCGATAATTGCGGTCTGGTGCCTCCCGCTGAACCGGATGACCTCGTAGCTCACCGCCGCGATTGCCGGCAGCAGCAGCACGCGCGAAGCGATGCGCCACCACCAAGAAGATTCCAGCAGGGCAAAAGCGATAAACACCGCCACCGATACCAATACCACCGTCAGAAG
This sequence comes from Dehalococcoidia bacterium, assembly GCA_965249065.1. Lineage (GTDB taxonomy): Bacteria > Chloroflexota > Dehalococcoidia > Lucifugimonadales > UBA3495 > VXOI01. Next base: position 1,643,654 of record CBDFLG010000002.1, read on the forward strand.
GAAGGCGGTGCCGCAGCGGGGATGGGGGGTGCCGAACCTGCGCACGTTATCCACGTTCAGGGGCAGCCCGGCCTCGTAAGCATGGACCGTCATGTGCTCTGCGCCGTGGTAGGCGTAGACCCGCCGAATATCGGACATCATTCCGATGGCGGCGATGTAGCCAACCAGGATCGCCAGCCGCAGCGCCCCTTCTATTGCTTCGCTGAGCAGGCCGCTGCCTGCCACCGGTTCGAGCAGCCGGACCACGCCCAAGGGCAGCAGGAAGAACAGCCCGATTCCGAAGACTAGGGAGAACGCCAGCGTCGCGGCCATCATCCAACTTGGAATGCCCTCGCTGCCGCCCTTCGGCTGGCTCGGATTGGACGAGGCCAGGTTTGCTGATATTTGGAGGGACTTGATACCCAGAATCAGGGTTTCAAGCAGGGCCAGAAAGCCGCGCACCAAGGGCCAGCGGCGCAGGCGTCCATTGTAGACCGGGTTGAGGCGTTCCTGGAGATCTTCGATGCTCCCGTCTTCGCGGCGCACGGCGAGGCTGAAGTAGTCGCGGCCACGAATCATTACGCCTTCGATTACGGCCTGGCCGCCATACAGGTGGGCGGGCTGGTTCGCCAAGGAGTCGCCTCTAAAACCGGACTTTAGGGCTGGCTGGGGATAATGTGGGAAAAGGGAAGCGGACGAAGGGATTCTTAAAGAAAAATCGAGGGCCGAAAATAGGATCGAGGGGCGAAAGTAGAATCGAAGGCCGGCTGCTCTCGATTTTATTGCCGCCGTTACCGCCGGTTGAAGCGGCGGTTAAATCTCTCTATGCGTCCCTGGGTGTCCACGATGCGCTGCTCCCCGGTGTAGAAGGGGTGGCAATTGCTGCATATTTCCACCCGGAGCTGCGGCTTGGTGGCTCCGGTCTGGAAGGTGTGACCACAGGAACAGACAACGGTGGCGTTGAAGAAACGGGGGTGTATGTCGGTTTTCATGCCGGAGCTTCCTTGTTTCTATTTGGGCGCTTACGGTTTCTGTTTGGATGCTTACGCTTGGGCCATTGGGTAAACGCTGACCCGGCGGCGGCCCTTGGCGGCCCATTCGTACTTGACCTCGCCGTCGGTCATGGCGAACAGGGTGTAGTCTCTGCCCAATCCGACGTTGTTGCCGGGGCGGATGCGGCTGCCCCGCTGCCGTACCAGAATGGAGCCGCTGGTTACGCGCTGTCCGCCGTAGCACTTCACGCCCAGGCGTTTCGCATTGCTGTCTCGCCCGTTATTGGTGCTGCCGCCCGCTTTCTTATGCGCCATGAGTCCTGCCTTAACCCGGCTGTCGCTTAGGCCAGCTCTAGCCGGTGAGAATGTCTTGTATCAAAACCCGGGTGTAGGACTGCCGGTGCCCGCGCTTACGGCGATAACGTGTCTTGGCCTTGTACTTGTAGACCATGACCTTCTTGTCTTTGTAGTGCGACTGGATCTGGGCGACGACCCTCGCGCCGGGCACGTTAGGCGCGCCCACCGTCAACTCGCCGTTCCTGGAAACCGCCAGCACTTCGCCGAACTCTGCCAGCGAGTCGACCTCGTTGGGGAGCATCTCGACATCCAGAGTATCTCCGGGCTGCACCCGGTATTGCTTGCCGCCTGTCTTGAAAACCGCGTATTCCATGCAAACCTCGACGACCAATAGTAAGCCAGGCAACCCCGCCTGTCAACAATTCAACTGGGTGCGGCAGGGTTTTTTGAAGGACATGGTTTCAGCTCCGGCGCGTATTTGGCTGGGCTGGCGGGCTGGAAATTTTCACTTTCCCGGACATTTCCGGCCATTTTCGGTCATTCCTGGTTGTCGGGGTTGGATTCTGCGGAGCGCGGTTCAGGCTGGAAGCGGCCGGACTGGTTAGGGCTTGCAGGCAAAGCACATCACGCTGACTCAGTGGCTGGCTGGATTTGGGCCGGGTTTTGGCGCTGGCGGGGGTTCCCTATTGGTACATAAACAATGGTACGGGGGTGTGCCAGGGGTTGGCAAGGGGGAAGTGTCAGGAAAAGCTGGGGGCAACGCATGGGACGCATAGGGAACACAGGGCATCCGCAAGTCCCTCAGCCTTCGCAGCGCGGCAAGCCACCGAGGTCGAACCGGATCAACTGGTCTAGCAGACTGGCTGGTACGCACCCGCTCAACTGGTTATTGTGGAGGGCCAGCGCTTCCAGGTTGGCGAGTTTTCCCAACTCCGGCGGTATCTCCCCGCTCAACTGGTTATAGCCGAGGTCCAGATGTGTCAGGTTGGCGAGGTTGCCTAACTCCGGCGGCATCTCACCGCTCAACTGGTTCCCGTTGAGGCCCAGCACTGTCAGGTTGGCGAGGTTGCCCAACTCCGGCGGTATCTCCCCGCTCAACTGGTTCTGGTGGAGGAACAGCCGTGTCAGGCTGGCGAGGTTGCCCAACTCCGGCGGTATCTCCCCGCCCAACTGGTTCTCGCCGAGGTCCAGCCATGACAGGTTGGCGAGGTTGCCCAACTCCAGCGGTATCTCCCCGATCAACTGGCTCTCGTCGAGGGCCAGCACTGTCAGGTTGGAGAGGTTGCCCAACTCCGGCGGTATCTCCCCGATCAACTGGTTGGAGCCACAGCTCAGGTCGAGGGCCAGCACTGTCAGGTTGGCGAGGTTGCCCAACTCCGGCGGTATGCTGCCCGTCAGCCGGTTGCCGGTGAGGCCCAGCCATATCAGGTTGGCGAGGTTGCCCAACTCCGGCGGTATGCTGCCCGTCAGCCGGTTGCCGGTGAGGCCCAGCCATCTCCCCGCTATCAGGTTGGCGAGGTTGCCCAACTCCGGCGGTATCTTCCCGCTCAACTGGTTGCTGCTGAGATCCAGATTTGTCAGGTTGGAGAGGTTGCCCAACTCCGGCGGTATCTCCCCGCTCAACTGGTTCCCGTGGAGGAACAGATGTGTCAGGTTGGAGAGGTTGCCCAACTCCGGCGGTATCTCACCGCTCAACTGGTTCCCGTGGAGGCGCAGCACTGTCAGGTTGGCGAGGTTGCCCAACTCCGGCGGTATCTCCCCGCTCAACTGATTCTTGCGGAGCCACAGCGTTTCCAGGCTGGCGAGGTTGCCCAACTCCGGCGGTATCTCCCCGCCCAACTGGTTATCGTAGAGGACCAGCCCTGTCAGGTTGGCGAGGTTGCCCAGCTCCGGCGGTATCTCCCCGCTCAACTGGTAGTGGGAGAACCTCAGTTCAACGACACGGCCGTTGTTGTCGGTGGTTACGCCGTCCCATTCGCCGAGTGGCGCGTCGCTCAGCCAGTTATCGTTGAAATTCCAATTTGGGCCGTCAGTGGAATTGTAGAGGGCAACCAGCACTGCTCTGTCCATTTCGGGCGAGGTCATCGCAGGTGGGGGGGGAGTACGTGTGGGTGTGGGCTCCGGCGTGGGCGTCGGCGTGAGTGTGGGCTCCGGCGTGGGCGTCGGCTCCGGTGTGGGCGTCGGCGTCGGCGTCGGCGTCGGCGTGGGTTCGGGAGTGGCGGTGGTGGTTGCGGGCAGGGTGCTTCCGGGCTGGCGCGTTGGCTCTGTTTCGGGCGCGGGGGTGGTGGTGGCGGTCGGGGTGCTTCCGGGTTGTGGCGTTGGGTCGTCGCCCCCGCTGCAGGCGGCTAACAGGAGTGAGACTGATAGAATCAGCGCGAGGGCGGTACAGAGGGGGACAAGTCGCAAGTATTGGGGCATTTTGTCAGTCTCTGGCTTTGATTTACTGTGTGGCTGCTTGTGGTGTGGCGCGGCTGGATACTAACACATAAACGGACGGCCCTTCGACGGGGAGGTTCAACGCAGAGGGCGCAGAGGGGGACGCGCTCGGCCTGGCCCTGGGGGGAGATGGGACATTAACCTTCTCGCGGGGGGAGAGGGGGCTTTTCTGGGCAATTGGAAGACCTTGCTGGGTGCGGAATGCAGTCCGGCCGGGCGGGCTGGGCGAAATCAGGCGCAACAAGACCAATGCGTCAGCGTAAAAGCCGCCGTAGAGTGGTAATATAACAAACGCGCTTGGCATACCGCCGGAAAACGCTCTGGGAGGCGCTGGATTGACGTCAATTCAGGGAGACCATCTGTCGGGAGCCGAATTGCGCCGGGCGTTCCGGAGCGCGTTTGAGCGGCTGGAAGAATACCGAGACACGGTAAACGCCCTGAACGTTTTCCCGGTGCCGGACGGCGACACTGGGACGAATATGTCGCTAACGCTGCGTTCGGGCGTGGAGCGGTGCCCGGACGACGACAGTCTCACCGCCGGGGAGGTCGCGCGGGAGTTGGCCCAAGGCACTTTCTTCGGCGCAAGGGGCAACAGCGGGGTGATCCTCTCCCAGTTCTTCAAGGGATTCGGCGATGCCCTGGAGGGCCGGGAAACCTGCTCCGCCGCCGACTTGGCCCAAGCGCTGGACATGGCGAGAGCAGCGGCCTACGGCGCGGTGGGAAGCCCGAAGGAAGGCACCATGCTCACGGTGATTCGCCGGGCCGCCGAGGCGGCCCTGGAAGTATCCGGCAGCGGCGGCGTAACGGGGGTTGGAGTAACGGGGGTAATGGAGACCGCTTTCGAGGCGTCGTGCGTCGCGTTGAAGAACACGCCGGAGCAGTTGCCGGTACTGAAGGAAGCGGGGGTGGTGGATTCCGGCGGGCTGGGAGTGGTCATCATCGTCGGAGGGGCGCTGGAGGCCCTGGCGCCGGAGCGTTCTCGCGCGGTGAGCGCGGAGGCGGGGCTGGAGGCTATCATAGACAGCAGCATGGCCTCGCTGGGCGACAAGGCCAAGTCCCAGGAGCCGGGCTATTTGCATTCCACGCTGGAAGCCGACTGGGGCTACTGCACCGAGTTCATCATCAACGGCGACAGCCTGAGCCTGGAGCAGGTCCGGAAGGACTGCGAAGAGATGGGCCGTTCCAGTGTGGTCGTTGGCGACTCGCAGCACGTGCGGGTGCACTTGCACATCGAAGACCCTGGGGCGGCCATCAGCTACGGCGTGGCTCTGGGCACCGTCTCCAACGTCAAGGTCGAGAACATGGACGACCAGAACGTGGAATGGGTGGCCGGGCACAGCGCTCCCGCGCCCAGCGTCGGCGCGCCGCTGACCGTGGTGGCCGTGGCGGCTGGGCAAGGGCTGTCGGAGCTGTTCTTCGAGTCGGGATGCGGCCACGTCATCGAGGGCGGCCAGACCATGAACCCCAGCGTGGAACAGATTATGCAGGGAGTGGAGCGCGCCGGGGCCGAGAATACCATCTTCCTGCCCAACAACCAGAACATCGTCTTGACGGCGCAGCAGGTAGCCGCCAATGACCCCGCGGTGCACGTTGTCCCGACCCGGAGCATTCCCCAGGGCGTCGCGGCCCTGCTGGCCTACAACCCGCTGTCTTCGCTGGAGGAAAATCTGGCGGCGATGGAAGAAACGCTGCCCACGGTGGCCACCATCGAGATAACCCAGGCCGTGCGCGACACCAGCGTTGACGGCGTGGCGGTCAGCTTCGGGGACTACATCGCGCTTCTGGACGACAAGCTGGTAGTCACCGCGCAGTCGGCGGAGGACGCCCTGGAGCAGGCCATCGGACTCGCGGGCGTGGACTCCGGCTCGATTTTGACCATATACCGGGGCGCGGATGCGGACTCCGAAGCCGCCGAAACCTGCGCGGCAACTCTGGAAGCCCGCACGCCGGGGCTTCAGGTTGACCGGCTCTTTGGCGGCCAGCCGCATTATCACTACCTGGCGTCCATTGAATAAGACCTGGGAGTAAGACCTGGGTGAAAGAGCAGGGCGGAATGCCCGACACTGAGTTGGAGGCCCCATGGCGATAAAAATAGTTACTGACAGCGTGTCGGACCTGCCCCCGGCGTTGGCTCGCGCCCACGACATTACGGTAGTGCCCTGCTACGTGATTATCGGCAGCGAGACGTATAAGGACGGAGTGGAAATCACCGCCGACCGTTTCTACTCCCGCCTCGCAGGGCTTTCTCGTCTGCCGACCACCGCGCAGCCCTCCGTAGCCGACTTTCAGGAAGTGTACCAACGGCTGCTGGACCAAGGGCATCAGATAGTCTCCATTCACGTCAGCGCCAAGCTGAGCGGCACGGTCAACTCCGCCTCCCAGGCCAAGGCGTCGCTGGGCGACTTGGCGCAAATTGAAATCGTGGACTCCCAGATGGCCTCGGCCCCCATGGCCCTGGTAGTGCTCGGCGGGGCCCAATTGGCCAGGGAAACGTCGGACTACCGTGAGGTCGCCCGGCGGGTGCGGCAGTCAATTGTGAGAAATCACGGCTTTGTGCTGGTGGATACCCTGGAATACTTGCAGAAGGGCGGCCGCATCGGCAAGGCGCAGGCTTTCGTCGGCGGGATTCTGAAGGTGAAGCCAATCCTGACCATACGGGACGGCGAAGTCCACCCGCTGGAGCGTCCCCGGAGCCTCGAACGGGCGAAGAGCCGGATTATTCAGATTGCCCGGGATTTGGCCCCCATTCGCCAAGTAAACGTGAGCTACAGCACCGACCGGGTGCAGGGGCTGGCCCTTCGCGCCGAACTGGCCGAACTGGTGGACCCGGAGCATCTCATCGAGTCCCGCTTTGGCCCGGTGCTGGGCACCTATCTTGGCCCCAACGCCCTGGGCGTGGCGGTAACTCAGGGCAGCGCCGAGGAAGGGTAGCCACGGTTCCGGTGTCCGTGCCGATTGGTGACGCCCCCACGATGGCTCGCATGATTTTTGTCCGATGACCCGTCCAAGAGCAAATCTGCCCGAATGGGCCGACAGTTTTCGCAAGATTGTCGAGCTGGAAGCGAAACACGGCTTCGACGACAGCGCGGTAATCGGCGGCTTGGACCGCTTTCGCCATCGCTGGCAGACGGAGATGGAAGCCAAGGCCGGGGACGCCGCTGATTCTGCTGCCCTCTTGCGAGGCAGTTACGGCGAGATGTCGCCGGAACAACGGGAGACTTGGGCGGCGCAATGGCTCCGGCTCATCGGGGTCGAATCCGCCGGGCCGTTTGTCTCTCCACCTCCGGCTGTTGCACCCCCTAGGGCGCTCCTGGACAGGGAACCCGGGCCTTTGCCGCTAGGCCCTCCGAATTCCGCTCTCCGGGGGCCGCGCACTCTGGACAAGCCGGCCCCGGCCTACCGCCTGCCCCCTGCCGGGCAGAGCGTTGACGCGCCGGTTGGGCAGCTGAAGGGCGTGAACGACAAGATGGCGGCCCGGCTGGAGCGGCTGGATGTCGCCACGGTGCGCGACCTGCTCTACCTGTTTCCGCGACGGCATGACGACTATTCCGACGTGGTGAGCATCTCCGAGCTGGCGCCGGGTAAGGAGTGCACCGTGGTTGCCACGGTCTGGGAGTCGCGGGTTGTGGCGCAGGGAGCCAGAGGGCGGCGTCAGGACACCGAGGCGATACTGGGCGACGAAACGGGCACTCTCCGCGCCATCTGGTTCGGGCAGCGATACTTGGCGCGGACTCTCCCCCCGGGGCGCCGCGTCGCCATCAGCGGCAAGGCCGAGCTATTTCGCGGGCAGTTCTCTTTTGAATCACCGGCGGTGGAACCTGCCGAATCCGGGCAGGCCGGCATCCATACAGGCCGCTTGGTGCCGGTCTATCCGCTGACCGAAGGGGTCGCGGCGCGGGCAATGCGCGGTTTCACTTGGGAGGCGCTGCAGGATTGGCTGGGCGGCGTGGAAGAAACCCTGCCTGTTGGAATTGCCGACTCGGAAGCTCTGGCTGGCTTCATGCCGTTGCGGGAGGCGATTTTCCAGGCACACTTTCCTGACGGCGCGGAGGTTTGGCCGGCCGCTCGGTCGCGCCTGGCCTTTGACGAGCTGCTTACGCTGCAACTGGCGGTGCTGTCCCGCCGCCGGGAGAATCAGGCCGAAATTAGAGGCGTTTCCGTCAGCCCGCCCGCCGGAGTGATTGAAAACTTCCTGCGCTCTCTGCCTTTCGAGCTGACCACGGCCCAAGCGCGCTGCATCACCGAGATTGCCCAGGATATGAAGCGCGGCGCGCCTCCCATGAACCGGCTGCTGCAGGGCGAAGTCGGCAGCGGCAAGACTGTGGTGGCTCTCGCCGGGTTGCTCTCGACGGCGGCAGCCGGGTTTCAGGGCGCGCTGATGGCCCCCACGGAGGTGCTGGCCGAGCAGCACTTCCGCTCCACATCCCGCCTGCTGGAGGGTCTGCCCCGGCCGGTGGAAGAGGACAATCTGCTTTCGGTCCGTCTCGATGGTCTGGAACGCCCGGTTAGCGTCGGCCTGCTTACCGGCAGCGTGCGGGCGCCGGTGAAGCGAATGCTTACCGCAATGGCAGCCGACGGCACCCTCGACCTGGTTTTCGGAACTCAAGCCTTGATTCAGGAAGGGGTGTCCATTCCCGGCCTGGCGCTGGCAGTCGCCGACGAGCAGCACCGGTTCGGCGTGATGCAACGGTCGGCTTTGCGGCAGCGGGGCGGCGAAAACCCCCACACGCTGATAATGTCGGCCACTCCCATTCCCCGCACCCTGTCCCTCACTCTCTATGGCGACCTAGACATCTCTACCATTGACGAACTGCCCGCCGGACGGCAGGAAGTAGGCACCCGATGGGTTGCGCCGGAGCAGCGCAATGCCGCCTATGGCTTCGTTCGCAATCAGGTGCAGGAAGGCAGACAGGCTTTCGTGGTCTGCCCGCTCATAGACGAGTCCGCCAGCATTGAAGCCAGGGCCGCCACCGAGGAGTACGAAAGGCTGTCGGGCGAGGTCTTTCCTGACCTGCGGGTTGGCCTGCTCCACGGCCGCATGAATCCCCGAGACAAGGACAGCATACTGCGGCGCTTCAGCGATGGCGACATGGACGTTCTGGTGACCACCGCCGTGGTCGAAGTGGGCATTGACGTGCCGAACGCCACCATTATGTTAATTGAGGGCGCGGAGCGCTTCGGGCTGGCGCAACTGCACCAGTTCCGCGGGCGGGTGGGGCGCGGCCAGTATAAGAGCTATTGCCTGCTGTTGCCGTCGGATACGCAATCGCTGGCGGCCAAGGAACGGCTGGCGGCGCTGGAGCGGACCCACGACGGGTTCGAGCTTGCCGGGATAGACCTGGAGCTGCGCGGGCCGGGCGACTTCTTCGGAACCCGGCAGAGTGGCCTCCCTGCGTTGCGGATGGCCCAATTCTCCGACCGCGGCCTGCTGGAAGCGGCCCGCGACCTCGCCACGAGAATAGCCGCCGAAGACCCGGAACTGAAAGCCCCGGAGCATTCCGCCCTGGCCGCCCAGGTTGCCCGCTTCGTCAGCCGGGCCGCTTCCGGTTCCGACTGAATACGTCGGCCATCAGGGGCTGTTGCGCAATCCCTAGTCCCAGAGGGAGAGGGCCACAGGGTGAGGACGTATCTTGGCTATACTACGCCACAGCCTTGAAGCGGTATCCGACGTTCCAGATTGTTTCGACGAAAGAGCGCCCCGGCGATTCCACTTTGGAGCGCAAGCGCCTTACGTGTACGTCCACCGTGCGGGTGCCGCCGAGATAGTCGTAGCCCCACACTTGGCTGAGCAACGCCTCGCGGGTATAGACGCGCCCCGGATTGGAGGCCAGAAGGGCCAGTAGTTGGAACTCTTTGTAGGTCAGCGTCACCCTCCGCCCGGCCACTGACACCTCGTAGCGTTCCAAATCGATGCTGAGGTCGCCAATCGAAAGCGTGTGCGACCCTGACGGGCCGTTTACCCGGTAGACCGCCTGCTTCACCCGCAGGGACAACTCGTCGTCGGAGGCGGGGCAAATCACCAGCTCGTCGGGGTTCAGCGCGGGGTCGTAATTCGCCACGGACTCCCTGGGGAGCGCCGCCAGCACCGGCACCTTCCGTTCGCGGCACCGGGCCACCGCCCGGCGCGCCTCGGAGATTTCCAGAGACGCCAAGTCAAGAATCACAGCGTCCTGCGTGCCCGAAAGGTTGGTCTCCTGCAGAAGTTCGCTGCTGTCTTTAACCCGGCATTCCATACCGGCACGCCCGACGGCATCGGCCAAGCCGCCGCTGCCGCCATGGTTAACCAGGACTACAACGTTATACAACTATCCGGCCCAACCCTCGGCATCGGCGTCCCGCGGCTGGAAGCTGCCAGGACTCCGCCTTTCTCTCACGCTCCGTTTTGGAGCAACTCTATTAGGCGATAACATACCTAACTCACGTGGAGTCAGGCTGCGTTTCCGCAGGCATAAGATACGCCTGCTCCGGCAAATCGCCCCCCGGAGAACCACGGCGCACATACCCGCCGGTAGGCCCGAAGGCCCGCCGCAGGATATTCACCGCAGCGTTCAAGTCAACGTCCCACTGCAAGCCGCACGTCGGGCAGGTGAAGGCTTTACCCTTCCGCTCGCCCTCCAGTCCGCAACGGCTACACAGCCGGGATGTGTAACGGGGGTCCACCTCTACGAACTCCCTGCCGGCCCATTCTGCCTTGTAGGAAAGCTGCTGCCGTATGAGGCCCCAACTTTGCGCTTGGATACTCCGGTTCAGGCCGGCCTTCGCCGCGACGTTCACCCCAGGATTCTCAATCGTCCCTTTGGCCGACTTCAGCATCCTCTGAACTGCCAACTTCTCCATCGCTATCCGCCCGAACCGCCGCACTATATCCGTCGTAATCCGGTGGCATTCGTTCCGGTTGCGGATGCGCTCGCTATGCCTTAGCCGCGCCAACTGCCGGTACAGCTTCCGCTGCCGCCTGCTTCTCTTCAGGCACCGGGCTATCGCTTGCTCCAGCGCGAGTTGGGGCGTCTCCGCCATGTGCGGGGCCGCCATTTCCAAACACCTGATTGCCTGTATATCCCGGGGCGTCTCCGCCATGTGCGGGGCCGCCTCGTGAACTCCCTGAACTGACTGTACAAGGTAAGGCGTCTCCGCCATGTGCGGGGCCGCCAGGTTCGCACCGGATAGGTTCGCGCCGGTTAGGGGCGTCTCCGCCATGTGCGGGGCCGCCCGCAGGGGCCGCCCTTTCCAGTCTCGGCCCAAGGGCGTCTCCGCCATGTGCGGGGCCGCCGGTACCGTCGGTCTCGACCCACTGGATAGCCCGGGCGTCTCCGCCATGTGCGGGGCCGCCTGTCTACCCCGCAGGTAGCACACGCACGAGGCGGGCGTCTCCGCCATGTGCGGGGCCGCCGAAGTATCCGCCTGCCGACAGGCCAAGCATTCCGGCGTCTCCGCCATGTGCGGGGCCGCCCCTTCCTGCGGAATAGTAGGTATACCGCAGATACGGGTTTCTGAATCCGAAGATTCGGGGCCTGGACGCCCGGCCCCACTTATCAACTCGCCGTTGCTCAATGCCAGCCTATCCGTTACTCCCATGTCTATCCCGACGGCAACCGGCGTCTTGGGCAACGGCTCCCGCTCAACCCGAAAGCCCAGGTCAACGTCCCATGCCAGCTTGTCCTTGCCGCGATTCTTCACTTCCCGCATTACCCCAACCCGCCGGGATACCAGCCGCAGCGACTTCAACGCCGCAGCAGGCGGCAAAGGACGGCTGGGGCGGATTATCACTGTCGGCAGTCCCTTGACCTTCACCCACGCTTTCAACCCGTCGGCCCGTACCCGGAGCATCGGGGCCGTCGGTGCTTCCACGCCTATCGTCCGGTATCTGTGCCAAGACTGAAAACGAGGGAAGCCGCCTTTTTGACCCGCCTTGACCCGCCGGAATAGCGACTGATACGCCCGGTCGAGACGCCGCAACACGCCGGGTTGAACTCGCCGGTCAACGGCCCCTTCCCGCTCCGGCCAGTCGGCCCGGATGTCAGTCAGAGACCGATTCTGGTCAACCCAAGTCACGGTATGCCCGTGTTGGCGGTAGGCGTCGCGCCGTTCCTGCAAGGCCGCGTTGTAGAGGCTCCGGCAATCGTCCAGCACCGCTTCCAGCCGCCGGTTTCCGGCCCGGTTGCAGTAATCCCGTTGGCTGTATGTAATATCTATCCCTACCATTGCATCTATACTAAATTACTGCCTGTTGCGTGAGTCAAGTATATCATTGCCCTCTGTTATCCTACTTTACTATTCTAAATGGCAGTATATCAAAGACACCAACGGCGCGACTCCTTGCCCCACACTGCTCCGGGCCAAATTTGACGCTCCCGCGACTGCAAACTATGATGGAACCCGACTCGGAAACGCATTTCTACTGCGCCGAGTTAAGGCATTCGGCTATTGCTGAACAACGGAGGGACAGGAATGAGCGTACAGGTTATCGCATCCGCGGCTGAAGAGGCGCGCCAACGCATCCGCTCCAACCAGTGGCGCGGCATAACGTCGGGCGTTGCTCCCGGATATGTGCAGGCCAACCTGGCCATCCTGCCCCGGGACCTGGCTTTCGACTTCCTGCTGTTCTGCCAGCGCAACCCCAAGCCATGCCCGCTGCTGGAGGTCATTGAGGAGGGAAGCGTGGAGCCGGCGCTGACCGCTCCGGGCGCGGACATACGCACCGACGCCTCCGGCTACCGGGTGTACCGCAACGGCGAGTTAACCGCCGAGGTAGACACCCTCGAGGACTACTGGCGCGACGACCTGGTCAGCTTCCTGCTGGGTTGCAGCTTCTCCTTCGAGGCGGCCATGGTTGACGCCGGCATCCCGCTGCGGCATCAGGAGCAGGGCAAAAACGTAGCGATGTACATCACCAATGTCCCCACGACCCCGGCGGGAGTGTTCTCTGGGCCAATGGTGGTCAGTATGCGGCCCATCAAGCGGGAACAGGTGGTGCGGGCGGTTCAGGTAACTTCCCGTTTCCCCGCGACCCACGGGGCGCCGGTGCATATCGGCAGCCCCCGCGACATCGGCATCCGCGACTTGGATCTGCCGGACTTCGGCGAAGCGGTGGAAGTCAAGTCCGATGAAGAGCCGGTCTTCTGGGCCTGCGGCGTAACCCCTCAAGCAGTGGCGCTCAACTGCAAGCCTCCGCTGATGATTACCCACGCGCCCGGAAGGATGTTTATAACCGACCAGCGCGACACTGATTACGCGGTGCTGTAGAACATTGCCGCCAATCGCCCATCTTTGGGCAAGCTCAGGCGGCAAACTTAGGTGGCAAACTCAGGGCGAACCGGACTTTCCGGCCTTGTGGGGGCATGAATGGCTGAGACCATCGAAGACATAATTTTGGATTATGACAAGCGGGGAATGTTGGCGTTGCGGCCTCACCTGCCTGACGACTTCTGCCGCCAGGCGGCCGGGTTCGTATTCGACCACCCAGGGCATACGCTGATAGTTACCGGCTTCTATGTGCTGATGGCAGGCAAGCCGGAGACCGACGGCCCGCCCGGCGCCATCGCCATCGGCCGCGCGCTACAAGCTATGGGGCGGCAGGTTAGCTACGTTACCGACGACTGTACTGCCCCGGTGCTGCGCCAGTGGGCCGGAGAATCCAGCGTCATCGAGTTTCCCATCGCCGGTGTCGAAGAGAGCAAGAACCACGCCGCGGCGCTGCTGGAACAGCTCCGGCCATCGCTGCTCATCTCCATCGAGCGCTGCGGGCGCAACCGCAACGACGAGTACCTGAACATGAGGGCCAGGGACATCACGCCTCAAACGGCCAGGGTAGACTACCTGTTTGACGGCGGTGTCCCGTCGGTGGGCATCGGTGACGGCGGCAACGAGATTGGCATGGGCAACCTGATTGACTTCATCCCCTCGGTGGACAGCCTGCCCGACGAACCGGCGGTGAGCCGCGTTGACCGCCTGATCATTGCCAGCGTCTCCAACTGGGGCGGCTACGGGCTGGCCGCCGCGCTGTCGCAGCTCGCCGGAAAGAACCTCTTGCCCGCCCCCGAAGACGAAGCCCACATGGTGAGCGGGATGATCGAGGCCGGAGCGGTAGACGGCACCACCGGCGACGCAGTGCCGACAGTGGACAACTTCAGCATGGAAGAGAACGGCGCGCTGTTGGCCCGGCTTCACCAGCTAGTTGAAGCACGCCTGATTAGCGCAGGGTAATCGGGAATCACCGCTATGTTTGACATCCAGTGATTTCCCGGCTCGCCATGACTCCTTCCCTGCGCTCCGATGGCCTGGATCATCGCTCGTTGACCTGCGTTTTGCGCCAGCTTGGGGCGCAATCATTGGCCCCGCTGGCGGTCATGGCTTTAGCGATGTCATCCCTTGGGCCGATGCTGGACCATCATTTCGCTGAGCGGCATCCGGGTCATCATCACCTACATCGGCTCGGCCTCCCTTGAGCATTCCCATGATTTCGAGCATTCCCACGCTCACTATGACGCCGGTATGTACGGTTCGCTTGCCACGGCATGGGATGGCTCGACATCGGCAGGCATGATATTCTTCGCCCCCAACGACGCGACAGGCTCCGGCGCAGCCGACCTTGCCATTCCGCCGGTCACGCAGCCCCTTCTCTTTCGCGGCGACGGTGATTCGATGCTGCGCCCTGCCATCTACGGCGATGCAGTCCCGAGCGGCGCACTCATCCCTCCGCCGGAGCGCCCTCCACTGGCATAACTCCTTTCCGTCTCCCCGCTTTCCGGCTGTCTCTAGGACTGCGGATATTGGGGCAGACGCAGAAGTTCATTTCTTGACGGTCTGCGGAAAGGAGAGTGTTTATGCACTGGCATTTCCGCAAAGCCGCTTGGCTCATGGCGGCGTCTCTGCTAGTTCTGGGGCTGACCATCGGGGCCGTTCTGGCCCACGAGGGCCGGCCCGCCGGAGACTACCGGCTCATAGTCGGCTGGCTTGAAGAACCCGCCTAAGAAGGTGCGCAAAACGCGGTTTCCATCCAGGTGAACAAACTGGTTGAAGGCACGTCCGGAGAAGGCGGCCACGACGACAACGAACGAAGGTGAAGATAGCGTAGAAGAACAAGACCACGACGGCAGCGAAGAGGTCAACGGCCACGGCGACAGCGAAGGCGAAGATAGCGTAGAGGGAGAAAATCACCACGGCAGCGAAGACAGGGACGATGACCGGGACGCCGATGACGATGGCCGCCAATCGTCGGCAGCGGCGGGGAGCGCGAAACCGCTGGCCAGCGTAGCGGGGCAGACCAGTGCAGCCGTGCCGGTAGAGGGATTGGAAGGGGCCTTGCAGGTCGAGGTAACGCACGTCGCCAGCGGGGCGGCGCGGACGATGGACCTCCATGCCGTCTTGGGCGAGCCGGGGCACTACACCGCAGCCCTGATTCCCACCGCCGCCGGGGTTTACGAGTTTCGGGTCTTCGGCGAAATCGAAGGAATGCCCGTGGACGAAACTTTCGTTTCCGAGGGCGCGGGCGGAGACTTCGACGACATCAGGACCTCGGCGGAGCTGCAATTCCCGGTGCAGTTGCCCGAAATACGCGAAATCGAGAGCGGAGTGCGGGGGGCGCTGCAAACCGCTCAGCAGGCACAGGACGCGGCCCTGGCCGCGCAGGAAGGCGGCAGCAATACCCTGGCCATCGTTGCGCTGATAGTTGGCATTGCAGGGACAGTCCTCGGCGCCGGTGGTATCTTCATGGGCCTGCGGGGACGGCAGTCCTAGCGGGCGAGGCATTCATTGGCCGCTTTGTCGTGGTTCGAACCGGACTCTGAACGGCATTCAGTGGGAGGGCGGCGCAACCGTCTGGCGTTTACGCTGGCCGCCCTCACGGTATTGCTGGCCGTCATGTGGTGGCTGACACCGCAGGACGTGTCGGCGCACGCCAACCTGGCGTCTGCGGACCCGGCGCCCAACTCCGAACTGGAATCGGCGCCGGACCGCATCATCATCTGGTTTACCGAGCCAATCGAACCTGGCCTCAGCGACATCCGGGCGCTGGACGCTACGGGAAAGCAGGTGGACCAGGGCAACAGCGTTGTTGACGACCTCAACCCGCTGGTGATGTCGGTTAGCCTGGGCGATGTCCCTGACGGGACGTATACCGTGGCGTGGAGAAATGTCTCCACAGTTGACGGACACCAGGTTCGCGGCTCCTTCGTTTTTGCGGTGGGGCAGGCGCTAACCGGCGCTCCGGTCGAAGTGGTGGAACAGCCGCTGTTGCAGTCGCCCGTCGCCCCGCTGCTGCGATGGCTGACACTGCTGGGTGCGCTGACCATGGTGGGCTGGCTGGTGTTCGAATTGCTGGTGGTCCGCCCGGCGCTCTTGGGCAGCCGGGCCTCCGAGTCAGTGCGGGCAGCGGGCGGCGCGCTGTCAACCCGGTCGCTGCGGCTCATCCGGCTGGCTGTCGCGGTGTTTATCGCGGCCTCTGTGGGCCAACTGTTGCTGCTGTCCACCATCACCCACGAAACATCCGTGTGGGGCGTTTTCGGCGGCCCCCTGAAAGACCTGTAACCGCCACCGAGTGGGGCGGTGTGTGGCTCTGGCGGATGGCAGCGGCGATTTCCTTCGTCATTGCACTGGCCGGACTGCGATTCGCATCGGAGCTGTGGCAGCCGGCAGTCAAGCTGATTGCCTTGGGCCTGGGCGGCGCGGCTCTGTGGACTCTGGGGCTGACCAGCCACGGCGCGGCCACTGTTGACATCAGGAACCTGGCTCTGGCCGCCGATTTTCTGCATCTCGCAGCATCGGCGTTTTGGGTCGGCGCGCTGTTCCACTTCGCCCTCGGCATACCGCTGCTGCTCGCCCTGCCGGACGAAGACAGGCGGAATTGCCTAGCGGAAATAGTGCCGCGCTTCTCGGTGGTAGCCGCGATGAGCGTCGCCACCATCGTGGCCACCGGCGTCTTCAGCGCCTGGGCGCAGGTGACCGCACCGGAGGCGCTAGGCACCCCCTACGGAATCACCCTCATCGCCAAGGTGTCGCTGGTTCTGCCGCTGTTGTTGCTGGGTGGTTTGAACCTGGTATGGGTTCGGCCCCGGCTGCGCCGCGACCCGTCATCGGCGAGATGGCTGCGTCGGCTGTTGCTGGGAGAGGCGGCGCTGGGTGTGCTGATCCTGGCGGCAGTGGGGATGCTCACCAGTCTCGAACCGGCCCGGCAGGTGGCGTCCAGAGAGTTGGCCGAAGCCCGGCAGTCTCTTACTTTCAGCGATACCGTGGCCAGCGGCACCATAGCCCTGGAGGTTTCGCCTGGGCGGATTGGTTCTAACGACCTTACTGTCTCCCTCACAGACCGTCTGGGCCGCCCCATCGCCAACGCCGATGAGGTCGTGGTGCGGCTGGTCTACGTGGAATCAGACTTGGGCGACGACACTCTAGCCGCCGCTTCGCTGGGCGATGGGACGTACCGGCGAGAGGACGCGCAATTCAGCATCGCCGGGATTTGGCAGGCGGAACTGGTAGTGCGCCGCCCCGACGCTTTCGACGCCCGAACCGCATTCCGGTTCGAGGTGGCCGCCGCCGGAAGCGCAGGCAGCGCGGCTATCTCCCCATCCCCGGAGACGGCGTACCTGCTGCTGGGGGCTGGGCTGCTGGTTCTGGGGCTGCTGTTCATGGCAGCCGGTTTGCCCTTGGGCGGGTGGTTCTCGCGCTCCGGCGCGGGAGTCATGACTCTTGGAGTAGCCGGCGTAGCCGCAGGGCTGCTGTTGCTGTTCAACGCGCAGTTGGGATTGGGCGGCGGCGAAGTCCTGCGGAATCCCTTCCCGCCCATGCCGGAATCGTTGGAGTCAGGGGCTGCCACCTATACCCAGATGTGCCTGGCCTGCCACAGGGTCAGCGGGCGCGGCGATGGCCCCGCCGCCGTAGGACTGGAACCACCGCCCGCTGACTTGGTGGTTCACGTCCCGCTGCACGGGGAGGCCGACCTTTTTCGTTTCATCCGCGACGGGATCTCCGGCACCGCCATGGCGCCGCTGGGCGACCGGCTGAGCGAGGATCAAATCTGGCACATGGTCAACTACATTCGCACGCTGGAGGAGTAGGGGGCGACAGTAACCGCAAGTTCGGCTTTGTCGGCAGCTCCAATGGGAGCCGGCCTAATCCCCGGCCGGGGCCAGTATTTTCTCTTCCAGCGCCAGCAGGCGGCGCAGCTCGAAGATTTCGTCGCGGAACTGGGCGGCCTTCTCAAATTGGAGCGACTTGGCGGCGTCTTTCATCTGCACTTCCAGGTCTTTGACCACATTGAACATATCGGTGCGGGACATTTCCTTGCGCACCACGTTGTAGCGAGCGCGGTTCTCGGCAATGGACTTGATGCCCTCGGTTATGTCGTGCACTTCCTTCTGGATGCTCTGCGGCTCGATCCCGTGGCGTTGGTTGTGCTCGCTTTGCAACTGGCGGCGGCGGGCGGTCTCGTTGATGGCCCGCTGCATGGAGTCTGTCACCCGGTCGGCGTACATCACTACGTGGCCGTTGGAGTGGCGGGCGGCGCGGCCGATGGTCTGAACCATTGAGGTTTCGGAGCGCAGGTAGCCTTCTTTGTCAGCGTCCAGAATGACGACTAGGCTCACCTCCGGCAGGTCCAGACCCTCCCGCAACAGGTTAATGCCCACGATTACGTCGAAGACACCGAGGCGCAGGTCGCGCAGGATTTCGATTCGGTCGAGGGTCTCGATGTCCGAGTGCAGGTAGGTGTTGCGGATGCCCATTTCCGACAGGTAGTCGGCCAGTTCTTCGGACATGCGCTTGGTCAGGGTGGTCACCAGCACCCGTTCGGCCCGTTGTACCCGCTCCTTGATTCTCCACAGCAGGTCGTCTATCTGGCCAGTCGTGGGCAGCACCTCAATCGTGGGGTCGAGCAGTCCGGTGGGGCGGATGACCTGCTCTACTATCTGATGGCTGTGCTGCAACTCGAATGGTCCGGGAGTGGCCGACACGTATACTACCTGGTTAATGTGTTCTTCGTATTCGTTGAAATTCAGTGGGCGGTTGTCCAGCGCCGATGGCAGACGGAAGCCGAAGTCCACCAGTGTCCGCTTGCGCGAGTAGTCCCCGGCATACATACCGCGCACCTGGGGCAGCGTCATGTGCGACTCGTCAACGAACAGCAGGTAGTCATCGGGGAAGTAGTCCAGCAAAGTCCACGGCGCACTTCCTGCTGGCCGCTGGGAAAGGTGCCGGGCGTAGTTTTCGACCCCGGAGCAGAACCCGGTTTCCTGAAGCATTTCCAAGTCGTAGTTGGTGCGGCTCTCCAGGCGCGCTGCTTCCAGAATTTTGCCGGCGTCCCGCAGCTCCCGCAGCCGCTCCTCCAACTCAAGACGAATGCCGTCGACCGCTAGGTCCAGCTTGTCCTTAGTGGTTACAAAGTGATTGGCGGGGTAGATGGCGACTTCGGTAAGTTCTGCCAGCATCTCGCCGGTCAGCGGGTCCAGCCGGACGATACGCTCCACCTCATCGCCGAAGAACTGGATACGCACTGCCGCTTCTTCGTAGGCCGGCACCAGTTCCAGAACGTCGCCCCGGACACGAAACTTCGCCCGCGAAAGCTCCATGTCGTTGCGGTCATACTGCATATCGACCAGTTGCCGCACCAACTGACTGCGGTTGCGAATTTCACCCACCTTTACCTGCGCAACCAGATTGAAGTAGTCGTTGGGGTCGCCAAGACCGTAGATGCAGGAGACGGAGGCGACGATAAGCACGTCGCGCCGGGTGAGCAGCGAGGTAGTGGCCGACAGTCGCAGCTTGTCCAGCTCTTCGTTGACGCTGGAGTCCTTCTCGATATAGGTGTCGGATTGCGGCACGTAGGCTTCGGGCTGATAATAGTCGTAGTAGGAAACGAAATATTCGACGGCGTTGTGGGGGAAAAACTCCTTGAACTCGGAGGCGAGCTGCGCGGCGAGGGTCTTGTTGTGAGCCATGACCAGCGTGGGCCGCTGCACCTGCTGAACGATGTTGGCCATAGTGAAGGTCTTGCCGCTGCCGGTGACGCCCAGCAGGCTCTGCCGAGTCATCCCCTTCTCGACGGCTTCGGTCAAGCGGGCCACCGCGCCGGGTTGGTCGCCGGTCATGCCGAAGTCGGCCACCAGTTGAAAGGGCCGGGCCTCGATGGCGGCATTACGCCGCTCGTTGACTTCCAGTCCGGCATCAGCCCATTTTTTGCCACGCGCGTAGGTAGTCATACTTGCTCACCTGTTGAACTTGCGTATGTAAGAGGTTGAGCTTCCAAAGTTCTTCCATCTTAACATTGATGTAGACCTTGTCTTGAGCCTTTTGAAACATCCGCAGTCTCATATGTTGCACTGCTCCATGCAGTCGCACTGGAGTTTCTTGGTTAATGATAGCAGTAGTTTCAATCGAATTCGGATTTACGAAAGTGCTCCTGAGTCCACCATTGGGCACAGGTTCAGAGTCTTCCGCTAATTGGCGAAAATCGAAAACTCGAATATATCGCGAACCATTGGCTCTCGCTTCTCCACGCTTAATTTTATCCATCGCTTTGATAGCTCCACCCAAAAACGACTTGTCACCGCACAGGTAGCAGACAAATGCGGGTACATTTTCAACGACGAAAGGTTGCGGAATATCGCATGCGCAGAATCTGGTAGTTTCTTCCTCTACGGTGTCGACACCGTTGCAATAATGGCAATTCATTGAGTTTACCTCTCTTTGCGGCTGCGATACCCGTCGTTCCATTTGTCTGGACGGGTCTCATCTGGAAAATATGCAGTGATGACTGTTGGCTCAGTCTGGTCAGCGCATACTACATGGCCTATACGTCCACCGGCATCTGTCGTTCCCAAGATGAGGCAACTGCTGCCCCGCGGGTCATTCGGATAATCCTCTATCACTTCCGGCTCGTCATCCCACAGAAGGAAACGTATCTCCGACTCGCTTGGAGTGGGACGTGTAAACGACATGGAGTAGTAGTGCGTACTGAATCGTAAACCTCCAGAAAAAGCGGCTAGTGATAAAGCCTCAATGCGACGCTCGAACATCCCTACCACTCATTAGCAGTCAGGTCAACCAACGCAATAAACTCTTGCGGGAGAATGATTTCCCCGAAGTCCTGCTCATAGTCTTTCAGAGCGCGTTTTAACATTATGGCAAAAATTTTCGCATCCTCATGGGTCAAGCGCACTACCGCTTTCAAATCATACGTAATTTCCGGTTCCGTTTCGGAGTCACTCGCTCCCGACGTCAATACGTCCGTTGCGCTAAATGCGTGGAATCCCAGAAAAGTACCCAAGTTGATGGTCGCAATCTGGGTAAGATCCGCGTAGATTTCTGGAACCCCTTGAGTCTTCGGCATTCGTGCCCTCCAACAGGAAGTGTGTTGAGTATACCATTGTTGCAGGCCCGCTACCCTCTCCGGGCGAACTGTTGCAAGGCCAAGCGGATGCGGTCTTCGACGGTGAGACCGTCGGATTCCGGTATGGCGTCAACGGCTGCACGGGCTTCCGCCGCGGAGTAGCCCAAGGCCGCCAGCGCCGCCAGCACTTCGCTGTTGCCCCCGGGCGCAGCCCCCGTCGCTCCCTCGCTTTCGATGGCGTCCAGTTTCCCTCGCAGTTCCAAGATGATGCGGTTGGCGATACGTCGGCCCACACCCGGCGCGGCGGACAGCGCCTCAGCGTCGCCCGAGGCCACCGCCAACTGCAACGATGACGCGTCCAACGTCGACAGCAACGCCAGTCCCAAGCGTGGACCGACGCCCGAAATTCCGGTAAGCAAGGTGAATAACTGAACCGAGGCCTGGTCGGGGAATCCGTAGAGGGTTGGCTGTTCTTCGCGAATGCGTAGCAGGGTGTTCAGCGAAACAATCTCGCCAATGTCACCCAACGCGGATATGGCGTTGGACGGGACAAATACTTGCAGCGTTACCCCGCCTACGGCGACATGAACCCAGTCCGGGCCGACGGACGAGAGCGTTCCTCGTATTCCGACAATCACCTGAAGTTCGGCGGCTCGGCAGGGCGCGAACCGCGCGCTACCGTTCCCGTCCCGGCGGGATTTCGGTCAGCAGCGCGCCGGATGCCTGGCGATGCGACAGGTGGCACAGGCTGACCGCCAAAGCATCGGCGGCGTCGCTCTCCAAAATAGGAGGGAGGCCCAAAGTGGCGGCTACGATGCCGCGCATCTGCTCCTTGGTAGCCGCGCCGTGGTCGGCCACCGCCCGCTTTATCTGGGCCGGAGCGTACCTGTGGATGGGTATGCCCTGGCTGGCCGCGCCGATGAACACCACTGCCTGCGCTTGGCCAATAGCAAGAGAGGAACCGGGGAAACTGCGCTCTCCCCGCCCTACAAAGGGTTCCTCGACGGCTACGGCATCGGGTCGAAAAATTGCGATAAGGTTCAGAATATGGGTGTGCATCTGATAAAGCCGCTTTTCGAGAGCCATGGAAGACGGAAGCGCGATTACGCCATAATCCGCTGCTTCCATGGCGGGACGCTCAACGACCACGCCATAACCCATGCGCAGGGTGCCGGGGTCAATTCCCAGTATGGTCATTCTCGGCTCCCCGCCTCGTGTCGAAGGATTAGAATGTTTCCAAAGACAGAGTGCTGCGGCTAAGCGCGCCTATGCGCCGTCGATTCTGTCGATCCGGCTGTCAAGACAGACTATCTCGGCCTGAGTGACCGGCACGAACGCCATCAACGCCTGAACGGCCTCGTTTTGGCGCTCCATTGCGTCGGCCAATTCTTGTGTCTGTTCTTCTGATCGCTCCATTGTGCCGGCCAATTCGCGCGTCGCTTCTTCGCGTCTCGCAGCCGCGGCCTCATATTGGCGCACCGCTTGGCGTACCGCTTCTTCGCGTCTCGCAGCCGCGGCTTCATATCGGCGCATCGCATCATTAAAGGCTCGTAGCGCGGTAATGACCAACTGAGATACTTCTTCCAGGGTAGTTATTCGTTCTTCCATGGACATAGGGGTAATTCTCTCCTTCGGCACCCCGGCGAAAGGCGGTTCGAGTCAGGATTACCCGTCCGACTGGTAGCGTTCTAGGACTTCGGGCGGGAAGTCGGCATTGGTGAAGGCTTTTTGCACATCGTCGAGGTCTTCCAGAGCGTCCAGCAGACGAAGGGTTTGCTCCGCTTCCCGGTCACCCAGGGCTACGGTGGCCTTGGGAACCATGGACATCTCGGCAGAGCGGACGGCAACGTTCTCGGCCTCTATGGATTTCTGAACGTCCTGCAAGAGTTCGATCGGGGAGTATATTTCCAGCACACCCTCGTCAATCTGGATGTCTTCGGCACCGGCGTCGATAGCGAGCAGACCGAGTTCTTCCGCCTGCTCCTCGTCGTCCATATCAATGGTGACCACGCCGCGGAGCTCGAAGTTCCAAGAGACGCAGCCACTCTCGCCGAGGTTGCCACCCCCGCGGTTGAAAGTCGAACGCACGTCGGCAGCGGTGCGATTGCGGTTGGTGGTTACGGCCTGCAAGAGGATCGCGCCTCCGCCAGGGCCGTAGCCCTCGTAGGTGATCTGCTCCAAAGACTCGCCGTCGCTGCCTTCCCCGCTGCCCCGCTTGACGGCGCGGCTGATGCTGTCCTGCGGCATATTGTTGCTCTTGGCCCGGTCAAGGGCCAGCCGCAGTTTGAAGTTCATGTCAGCGTCGGCTCCGCCACCCTCGCGGACGGCCAAGGCGATGTCGCGGCTGAGCTTGGTGAATAGAGCGCCGCGCTTGGCGTCGGCGGCGCCTTTCTGGTGCTTGATGGTTGACCATTTGGAATGACCGGACATTGCACTACCTCCCGACCTGGCAAAAGGTAAGCACGATTTTAGCATCGGCCCCTAGTCAGGGTCAAAGCTGAACGGTCAGCGCAGGCCATCGGGCAGGCGGACCAGCATGACGCTGGCTGCTACGTCCACTTCGAGCACCACCTGTGCCGTGGCCGGCACCAGGATTTCACCGCTGCTTCCCCGGACGATGTAAACGTCGTTGCTGCCCGTCTCAAGAATTTCCTGCAACTCGCCCAAGTCTTCGCCTTCTTCCGTGCGCACACGCATTCCGATAAGCTGGTAGTGGAAGTATGCGCCTTCTTCGAGGGTCGCTTCTTCAAGGGGGCGGGCGGCAAGGTACTTGCCGGTCAGGGGAACGGCCTGCTGCCGTGTGGCAATGCCCTCAAGCCAGACGAGAGCGCTGTCCGGCCCAGTCTGGCGAGAAATAGAGATGGGGTAGGGGTGGCTGTCGACCAAGAGGACACGCCCGGGATCGAAACGTCCGGGCAGGTCGCTAAGCAGTTGTAAGTTGATCCCGCCGTCGCGTCCGTGGGGGCCTAAAACCCGCGCTACGACCACTGTGTCGCCGGTTTCGCCGTTGGTCTCAACGTGGGAGCTACCCAAAACTGGCCGACGGATGGAGAGAGCGGTTACTCAATTTCGAGGACGGCCTGAGAGCCGTCTTTTACAGCGGCGACACGGAGGAGGGCTCGCATTGCCTGGGCTACACGGCCTTGCCGCCCTATGACCTTGCCCTTATCTTCCGAGGCGACCTGGAGGCGAAAAAGGGTCCGGCCTCCCTCCGATGACTCGATCACCTGAACGGCTTCAGGGTTGCTGACCAACGAAACGGCGATGTATTCAATGAGTTCTTTCATGCCTCGGATTCCTCGGCCGGCTCATCGGCGGAGCCTAGTTCCGCTCCGGCACCGGCCGGGCTGCCCGCCAACTCCATAACACCGTTCTTGTCCAGGATGCGCTGTACTGGGTCGGACGCCTGGGCGCCGACACTGAGCCAGTGCAGGGCACGGTCCTGCTTGAGGGTTATGGCCGGGGGGTCCTGCATCGGGTCGTAGGTGCCAATCCATTCGAGATAGGCGCCGTCGCGCGGCGATTTGGCCTCCGCCACCACAATTCTGTAGGCGGGCTTTCCTTTCTTGCCAACCCTGCTGAGCCGAATCCTTAGCATTAATTCTCCGGAGCGCCTCGGTCAAGACGCTGCGCCTGTTCTTATGTGACGGCGCGATTGTACGAATTGCGTAGTTGTGTGTCAATTGGCCGCGGCTGCCGCTGGCCTTGAATTAGAGAACTTGGGCAAAGAAATCGGGCCCGGCCAACTCTGGCTTAGACTCGCCCGAAAATCCATCCCGGATCCTAGGGGCGATGGTAGACATTGGCCTGGGCCCGACGTTCGGGTTCTCTGATTTCGTGGCAAATAGCTACGAAACGATCACCTCGTCGCGTCCAGACTGATGCCTACCATCGCCCCTGCGTGCTAAACTATCATCCAATTCTATCACCTCCTTCTTCAAATTCCGCCAAGCGGTTAATGCATTCTACCCCGGCAAATTCAGCAATGTCAACCGCAATTCCACCGCTTTTCCAAATTGGCGCCGTCTGCGGTCTTGACTTGAAAGGTTAGCTTGATAAAAGCGATTTTCATGGGAACGCCATTTTCCGTCGTCCCGGTGCTCGACAGTCTGCACAAAATGCCCGGCGTCGAAGTGGTGGCCGCGGTTACGCCCCCCGACCGGCCCCGGGGAAGAGGACGGCAGCCCGAACCGCCGCCAGTGAAGGAATCGGCCCAAAGGCTGGGCATCCCAGTGTTGCAGCCGCCCACCTTGCGGAAAGAAGGGGCGCAGGCGGAACTCGCTGCCCTGTCCCCCGGCGTTATCGTAGTGGCGGCTTATGGCAGGCTCTTGCCGCCGCAGGTCCTGGAACTGCCTCCTAACGGCTGCCTGAACCTGCACCCCTCGCTGCTGCCCCGGCATCGCGGCCCTTCGCCGGTTGCTACCGCCCTACTCGACGGGGATGAGGTCACCGGGGTGTCCCTGATGCTGCTGGACGAAGGGATGGACACCGGACCGGTCATCGCGCGCGCCGAAGTCAAGCTGGCGGGCAACGAGACCGCCGAAGGACTTACTGGCCAGTTGTTTGACCTCGGCGGCGCATTGCTGTGCGACAATCTGGGCGCGTGGGTGAGCGGGCAGCTAAAGGCCGAGCCGCAGGATGACGCTCTGGCAACATTAACCCGTAAGCTGGAGCGTTCTGACGGTTTGGCTGACTGGAACCTGGCTGCGGAGGTATTGGCGCGTCAATGCAGAGCGTATAGCCCGTGGCCTGGTCTGTACACGGAGTGGCAGGGTAAAACGCTCAAGCTGATGGGCCTGACCGTGCTGCCGGACTGCGAGTCCGGGGCAACTGCGGCAGGGCAGGTCGTAACAGCCGGTTCCGCGAAGGGGCTGCGCGTTGCCACGAGCGCGGGAACCCTGGCCCTTGACCGGGTGCAACTGGAAGGCCGGCGCACCGTCACCGGCGACGAGTTCCTGAGGGGTTATCCCGAAATCCTGGGCGCGCGCCTAGGCAGTCAAGAAACGAATTTGTAGAGCAGGAGAACAGCGAAATGGCGAGAACGATCCCGGATGAGTCGCAAGTGCTGGAATGGCTGGACTCGCTGAGCAACTGGGGACGCTGGGGCCCCGATGACCAGCTTGGATGCCTGAACCTCATCGGCCCGACGCAACGGAAGCGGGCGGTGGGACTGGTGGCGGAGGGCGTGCCGGTCAGTTGCGCCCGCCCGATCACGACCGAGATGGCTTCCGACGTTACCTTTCAGGTGCAACGGTTTATGGTGGACAGCGGCGAGGGCCGCGACACCGACCCGCCGGAGCGCCGGTTCACCCGGCGCGGGGCCGCCGAGTTCATCGGCATGGTGTTCCACGGCCAGACCATCACCCACATAGACGCCATGTCGCATTACTCTTGGAACGGCCTGATGTACAACGGCGTTCCCGCCAGCCGCATCACTTCCAGGGAGGGCGCTCAGTCCCACAACATCGAGGCGGCCTACGAGGGCATCGTCAGCCGCGGCATCCTGCTGGACCTGCCCAGGCTCAGAGGCGTGGACTGGCTGGACCCCACGGAGCCGGTGATGCCCGAAGACCTGGAGGCGGCGGAACAGGCACAAGGCGTAAAGGTGGAGGAAGGCGACATCCTGCTCACCCGCACCGGCAACTACCGGATGCGACTGGAGCGCGGGCCGCTGTCGCCATCAGACGCTATGACCGCCCACCAGGCGGCCTGCGCGCCGTGGTTCAAGGAGCGCGGCATCGCCATGATGGGGACGGACACCTCCAACGACGCGAGGCCCAGTCCCTACAAGACCATCGGCAACCCGCTGCATACCATCTGCCTGGTAAGCCTAGGGCTGTGGTTCATAGACAATGCGAACCTGGAAGAGTTGGCTGCTGCCTGCGCCCAGCGCAACCGCTACGAGTTCATGCTCACCTTGGCCCCTCTCCGGCTGCGCAACGTAACCGGCTCCCCGGTCAACCCCATCGCTCTATTCTAGCTGGGATATGGCTACAGGAAAGTTCCCTCTCGC
Organism: Dehalococcoidia bacterium; assembly: GCA_965249065.1. Taxonomy (GTDB): domain Bacteria; phylum Chloroflexota; class Dehalococcoidia; order Lucifugimonadales; family UBA3495; genus VXOI01. The sequence goes on from CBDFLG010000002.1 coordinate 1,670,691, forward strand.
TGTCGAGAGGGAACTTTTGCCAAATACGACCATCTTACCGTTCCCGTCGCTACCGGCGGTTGCCGTCGGAGCCGGGCAGAATTCTGCTCACCAACGACCACAGCGCGCCGGAAAACAGGGACGCCACTATCAGGACTCCGCCCAGAAACATCACAGTCACCGCCGCAGGGATGAAACCGGCGGTGGCCTGCCTGCCGAAGGACTCCAGCAAGTCGCCTGCCAGGTTAATCGCCGCGGCCGGCACGTCGGGTGAGTAGGATGCCGAGTTAGTTATCGCCGAATTCAGCTGCCCGGGGATAGCCGAATTCAGCACGAACCCCACTATCAGGCAGACGCCCCCGCCCATCACCAGCGTGACGCCCGGCCAGCGCAGCATCTCAGCAGGCTTGGGGAGATGCACCGCCGCCAACAGCAGGCTGCCCAGCACCACTATCGCCAGCGCGACGAGCCTTCTCGGACCGTTGGCGGCGCTCACGACTGCCCGCAGGGATTCGGCCTGTTCTTCTATGTCGGCCCTGGTGAGGTCTCCGGATTCATCAGCCAGCCATTCCAGCACGTCAAACCGGTCGTTGCGTTGCAGTTCCCGGCGTATGTCGGCGACGGCGTCGTCAATCAGCGGCTTGACCAGAGGGTCGGCAACCGCCTTGAGGAAAACTCTGGTGTCGCCAGCGACGAAATGCTGGCGCAGATTCTCCTTCTCGCCGTCGAGAATCAGCGCAGCCTGAGAGTTCATCGAAGGGTCGTTCAGAACGAGGTCAAACCAGCGGTCGAACTCCCGCTCTCGACACTCTTGGGTGAGTATTTTCAGGGAAGGCGCGGATTCCGGCAGCTTGCCGTTGGAGAACTGGGCAAACGGCGCGGCAGACTCGGCGGCCAGCCGCTGCAGGGCCACCGCCGAGCATTCGGAAGACGCAGGCTCGTTTATCTCCAGCTCTTCGATAATCTGGTGTACTTTGCCCAGCACCGCCGGTTCGACGCGCTTCAGCGGCTCCTCAAGGTCGGCATAAAGCTCCAAATTATCCCTGTCGTGGCGCAGAAAGCCGGTGAAGCGGTCTATGTTGTTTTCGGTCTGCTCTCGAAGGTAGGCCGGCGGCATGACGTCACGCAGAACATCAATCGCCTCATCATTGACCGAGATGTCTATATCGCCCAATAGCTTTCCGGTGTGGTCCTGCAACGCCTCATCCACCAGCACTTCGTCGTAAATGCGGTTGTAGGCGTCGGTCTCGCTGATGGCGACGTTATAGACCTCGGGGTTTTCCAGGCGTTTTGAGAAGTTGACCACCACCAGAAAGTAAAGCAGGCCGGCGAAAATAACCATCCCGAGTACCAGCCCTGCCACGGCCCGCAAGAGCGTCATCATAATTCCTGTGTTTTCCTCCCTGCGGCCCCTCACAAGCTGACCACCGGCTGCCAGGATCTACCCACAGCACGAGTTCAATTATAGCACCAAGAATCAGGCGCCAAAGATGGCGCCAGCCCTCTCCTATGCTTTTGGGGAGCCTAATATCGTATCCGTTTTCCCTGGCTACCTTGAGTTTGTCAGAGATGTTCCGGGCGGCCCGGCCAACCTCTGTTGACGGCCCAAAACCAGCAGGGTAAAATGGCGAAGCGCAGTTAGATACGAAGTCTCAATAATGTTCCGGTAGCTGATTATGGCGTTGACGAAACGAAGTGTTTCCGTAACCGAGCAGATTCTGGAGACTCTGAACGAGAGAGGATACCGCTCGACGGCGCCCCGGCGAGCTCTGGCTGCGGCCATTGGGGAGCAGGAGCGCCATTTCACTGCCGAGGAATTGCGACGGCAACTGCCGCCCAAGATGGGGCGGGCCACCGTCTACCGCACCCTCAAGATACTGGTCGACGCCGATGTGCTGTGTCGCGTTCTGCTGGAGGACGGCGATCTGCACTACCAGTTGAGCCATCAAGGTCATCACCATCATCTGCTCTGCGTCCATTGCGGTTCGTCCCAAGACCTGACCGGCTGCGATATCGAGGACGCACTGGTCAGCACCTCCGCCCGCCACGGCTTCGAGCTGAGCGGCCACTGGCTGGAAGTCTACGGCCGTTGCCGCGACTGCCTCGAAAGCGGACAGGCCGCAGCTTAAATTAGTATCTCTTATTCCATTTAAGTGAGACTGTATATCAACTAGTTTTAGTTATTGATACATAGTCTTGATTAGCATGGGCAATTGAGACACAGGCGCAAATTCTTGGAGAGACCACTCACAGCATGGCTCGGAACGCATCAAAACTGTTTGTCATCCTGATAACCCCGCTGGTTCTGCTTTTCGCAGCCGCTTGCAGCGGCGATTCGGCGACGGTGGGCCCGCCAACGGCGGTTGCCCCGTTGTCCGCCACCATCGCCCCGGCTACCGCCAGGGCCAGCGAGCCAACGGAAAAGATAAGCGTGGTAACCACCAGCAACATTGTGGCCGACTGGACGCGGGCCGTCGGGCGGGACCGGGTGGACGTTTTCCCCCTGCTGCCCACCAATGCCGACCCGCACACCTTCCAGCCGGGCGCGCAGGACATTACCCGCGTCGCTGACGCCGTCCTGGTGCTGAGCGTCGGCCTCTCCCTAGAAGCGAGCTGGCTGGACAAGCTGATAGAGAACGCCGCCCAGAACCCGGAAGCTATCGTTGCCTTGGGAGAGGCCGTAGACCCCATCCACATTATGGAGATTTTTGACGAACACGCCGTCGGCTACGGCGATGAAGGGAGCAATGAAGAGACGGAAGAGGACGGCCACGGCGAGATTGACCCCCACTTCTGGTTTGACCCGTGGCGGGTGAAGCAGGCGGTCAGCAGCATCGCGGTACAGCTCTCGACCGTTGACCCGGCGGGCCAGACCTTCTACCTCGACAACGCCGCCGCCTACAACCGGGAACTGGACGACTTGCACGCCTGGGTAGAGGATCAGGTGGCGACGCTGCCGGAGGAGCATCGGGTGCTGGTGACGTCCCACGACACTTTGCAGTACTTCGCCTTGCGATACGGATTCGAGGTGGCGGGGGCGATATTCCCGGTCAGCACCGACGCCGAACCTACGGCCAAGGACCTCGCTGGGATTATTGAAACCATCGAACACGAAGGCGTATCCGCCGTGTTCACAGAGAGGAGCCACAGCGACCGGCTGGCCCGGCGCATCGCCGAGGAAACGGGCGCGACCCTCATCGGCGGGCTGCACACCGGTTCCTTGGGCGAAGAGGGCGGCCAAGCAGGGACCTACCTCGACCTGATGCGACACAACACCACAACAATCGTGGAGGCATTGCGATAGCCATGACAGCCACAGCATCCATTGCCCCGCTGGCCGCGGAGGACGTTACGGTGGAGTTTGGCGGGGTCAAAATTCTCGACAGCGTGAGCTTCAGCGCTGGCCCCGGCTGCATAATGGGAGTCGTAGGACCCAACGGAGCAGGCAAGAGCACCTTGTTCAACGTCATCACCGCCCTTCAACCGGTCACTTCGGGACGGGTGATGATACATGGCAATCCCATGGAGGAATCGCGGGGAGTGGTCGCCTACGTGCCCCAGTACGAGCGGGTGAACTCTCGCATTCCAACCAGCGCCTGGGACGTGGTGATGCAGGGACGGGTTCGCCATGCCGGCTGGTTCAGGCGTCCCGGCCGGGCCGACCGAGAGGCCGCCGAGAAAGCGCTCAACCGCGTTGGAATGTGGGAGCGGCGCAAGTCGCTGGTCTACGAGCTTTCGGGCGGGCAGCGTCAGCGAGTATTTGTCGCCCGAGCCCTGGCCCAGGGCGCTGACATCCTTTTGCTGGACGAGGCTTTCAGCGGCGTGGACATCGCATCGCAGACCGCCCTGATGGATGTGCTATTGGAGCTGCGAGATGAAGGCCGCACCATCCTGATGTCCTCCCACGACATCAACCACATGGCCCACTACTGCGATGAGTGCCTTTGCCTCAATTGCAACGTCTGCGCCTGCGGCCCGCCCCAGGACGTGTTGACCGAGGAGGTGATGACCCAACTCTACGGCCTGTTCGGGGTGGTTCCGGGCCACGGACACGGACTGGCGGGAGACGACCATGGACATCATCACTGAGGCCTTGATCGACCCGTTTCAGTATAGCTTTATGGTGCGGGCGCTGATTGTGTCCGTAATCGTGGGCGTTATGTGTCCGGTGGCAGGGATCTACGTGGTTACTCGCGGTCTGGGATTCATGAGCGACGGCCTAGCCCACTCCGTACTGCCTGGGATAGTAGTGGCTTCTATCGCAGGAACCGTCTTCTTTGCCGGCGCCGGGCCTATGGCCGTTGTTATGGCTCTGCTCATAGGCTACCTCATCAAACGGGCTGGCGTCGGCGAAGACGCCTCCGTGGGCATATTATTCGCCGCCTTGTTCGCCATAGGCGTGATAATGATTAGCGTGGCCACAGCCCAAGGGATTCCAGTAAACGTAAGATTGGACGATCTGCTTCTGGGGAACGTGCTGGGAGTGTCTGCCACGGAAATGTATGTGACCCTGGGAGTCGCCGGGGTGGTGCTTTTCCTGATTTACGGGATGCACAAGGAGCTGGTCTTCTCCAACTTTGATCCAACGGGAGCCTCGGTTATCGGTCTGCCCACGGAGAAACTGGAATACCTGCTGCTGGCGCTGCTGGCGCTGGTGGTGGTGGTAGCACTGCAGGCGGTGGGTATAATTCTGGTTATCTCGATGCTCATCACCCCGGCAGCAGCGGCCCTGCTACTAGTGCGCAGCTTCACGGCGGCCATGGTGGTTGCCGCTCTCATCGGAGTTGCGTCCGGCGTTGCGGGACTGTATCTTTCCTACCACTTCAACCTGCCTTCCGGGCCGGTCATGGCCCTGGTGGCTTTCAGTTTTTTCATTCTGTCAATTGGCTGGAAGCGGAAGGGGGCAGGGATTCTGCAACGCCAGAGGGCCTGATATGTATGACCTGAACGGAAAGATCGCCATAGTAACCGGCGCGGGCGGGCGGCACGGGATCGGCCGCGCCATTGCCACACGCCTCGCCGCCGAAGGCGCCAACGTCGTGGTCACCGACGTACCCCAAAGCCTGGACGCCATCCGCGCCGAAGACCGGCAAGCGGGCTGGGAGGGGCTGAACAGCGTCGCCGCCGAGATCGAGGGCCTGGGCCGCGACTCCCTCGCCATCTTCTCCGACGTTTCCGACAGTGCCCAAGTGAACGACATGGTGGGGCAGACGCTGGCCAAGTTCGGGCGCATCGACATCTTGGTCAACAACGCGGGGTCACGCCCCGGCAAAGACCGGGTGCTGGTGGTGGAACTGGAAGAAGAAGCCTTTGACGAGGTGATGCGGGTCAACGTGCGCGGCACCTACCTGGTCTCGCAGGCCGTGGCCCGGCACATGACGGGGAGGGGCGGCGGCGGCAAGATCATCAACATTTCCTCGGGCGCGGGCAAGCGGGGCATCGCCCGCTATGCCGCCTACTGCGCCTCCAAGTTCGCCATCATCGGCTTCACGCAGGCCATGGCGCAGGAAATGGCGCAGCACCGGGTGAACGTCAACGCCATCTGTCCCGGCCTCGTGGATACCGAGCGGGTGGACTTCATCGCCGCCGCGCTGGCCCCGGCGGGCGAGTCCAGCGAGGAGTACCGCGCCGGGATGGTCGCCGAGCGCTCTATCCGGGTGCCCATGGGCCGCATCGCCCAAGGCGACGACATCGCCCGCATGGCCGCCTTTCTCGCGTCGGCGGAGTCCGACTACATGACCGGCCTGTCAATCAGCGTCTCCGGCGGCTCGGAAATGAACTGATCCCCGGTTCTATCCCCTCTCCCTCCGGGAGAAGATTAGGGCGTGTTTGCAAAGCCAATGGAACGGACAATAAACCGTCTGAAGCAATTCCGCCGGATAGCGGCAAGACACGACAAGGAAGCCCAGAACTATCCGGCAATGCTGCAAATCGCATCAACCCTCCTCTGGATATAGTTTGCAAACACGCCCTATGGCCAGAATGACAGCCATCGCCGCCGCCGGAGCCTTCATCGGACTCTTGGGTCTCTGGGTTGTTCTTCCTCGCAAGCTGCTCCGCAACAAGTAGGTTTCCCGATGAGCTGCCCGCGGGGACAGGCGGGCTTTTAAGCTGACCCCTCGTTCACTCCGCGTTCTTTAGAAAGCGCGGAGTGATTGCTTTTCCGGGACTTGGCACCCTTGGCGCCCCATCCTCCGGCTTTTCTCGGGCTGGCGGGTGTGTAACAAACATTTAACATCCATGTAAAAGGGCTGTAACAACCCGGCGTGATACTAGAGTCATAACGATTTCGGAGGATGCCCAGAATGTTAGCCATCGTTGCCGCCGGAGCCTTCATCGGACTATTCGGTCTCTGGGTGGTTCTTCCCCGCAAGCTACTCCGCAACAAGTAACAGCTTCGGACGCATACGCGCATCCATCTCCCCGACTGTTATCATTAGCCCATGCTGGGCACATCGGCTCTAGGCATGGGCTAATTTTTCTCTAAAACCGGCAACATCTTCGGGGCGCGAAACCCAGCCCCAGAGGAGGCCAGAGGAAATAACCCCACAGGAAGCAATCAAGTTCTGTCACGACAACGGCATAGGCATAATTGACCTCAAGTTTACCGGCCGGCCCGGCACCTTGCAGCACCTCTCGCTCCCGCTCAGCAAGTTCACCGAAGGCAACATCGCCGAGGGCTAGAGATGTGGCGTTGGGCCTGTCCCAGCACAGCGAGGGCGCTTGCACCAGCCAATCCTCGGCGCGTTATGACTCCAAAATGACAGCAAAGTTCAGTTATAATTTACAGCAAAATCTGACAGGCGAGGGTTGACCTATGAGTTACAAGGCGGAATACATCTGGATTGACGGGCAACAGCCCACGGCCAAGCTGCGGTCCAAGGGCAAGATTGTTCCCGACGGGGAAGATCCCCCCACTTGGGGCTTTGACGGCTCCAGCACCAACCAGGCCCCTGGAGAAAATTCGGACTGCGTACTTAATCCGGTTTTGATGGTCCCAGACCCGGTGCGGGGCGGCGACAACAAGCTGGTGATGTGCGAAGTGCTGCTTACGGACATGACGCCCCACCCCTCCAACACCCGGGCCGGCTGCGCCGCCGCGGCGGAGAAGTACGCGGGCTTAGACTTCTGGTTCGGTATCGAGCAGGAGTACACTTTCTTTGACGGAATGAAGCCATTGGGCTGGCCGGACAACGGTTTCCCCGCACCCCAGGGCGGCTACTACTGCGGCGTGGGGTCCGATGAGGTTTTCGGCAGGCCCGTGGTGGAACAGCACATGGACGCCTGTCTGTATGCCGGCCTGGCCTTTGCCGGTATCAATGGGGAGGTTATGCCGGCACAGTGGGAATTTCAGATTGGCCCGATCGGCGCGCCTGCCGCTGCCGACCACCTGTGGCTGGCCCGCTGGCTGCTCTACCGCATCGGAGAGGACGTGGAGACCGTTGACGGACGCAAAGGCATCAGCGCCACTCTGGATCCGAAGCCGGTCAAGGGCGACTGGAACGGGGCCGGGGCGCACACCAACTTCTCCACCAACCGAATGCGGGAGAACCTCGACGCCTGCTTCGCAGCAGCGGAGGCACTGAAGGGCCGCCACGACCTGCACATCGCCAACTACGGCCACAGGATTGAGGAGCGGTTGACCGGCCAGCACGAGACCTGCTCCTACCGCGAGTTCCGCTATGGCGTATCCGACCGGGGCGCTTCGGTACGGATTCCTTGGCAGGTGGCCCGGGACGGAAAGGGCTACATTGAAGACCGCCGGCCCAACGCAAACTGTGACCCATACACTGTCACCGGGTTAATTATGGAAACTGTGGGCGCCGCAGCCACTGCCTAGAAGCTCGTCCGTGGACTATGTAATTGGCGCGGATAGAGGCTGGACCAACCAGCGGCAACGGTGCATCCTAGGCGCGAGCGAAGGGGCGCCGGTTTTCTGGGTATCCGCATCGGCACCCGGCTGGATTCCAAGAGAAACGACGTGGACGACCTGCGCCTGCGCCCCCATCCCTACGAGTTCTTCAAGGACTTCGACGCCTAAGCGCCGTTCCGGTCAAGGCGTCAAATGAGGCACCCGGTGAAATCCGCCCGTCCTGAGTTTGTCGAAGGATGAGCGGATTTCGCTTTTTGCAGGCATCCCGTCCGCCGTCCAACCGTTCGCCCTGAGCTTGTCGAAGCACGGACGGTTGGGCTTTCAGCTATCCTCACGATTCCCGGAAGGCGAGGGCATATTAAAGGGAACGGGCGCGCCCGTGCGCATTGACTCGTAGGCTGCCTGCACGAGCGCAACATCCCGCGCTCCCGCTTCGCCGGTCATGGCGGGTGGGTGGCCTTCCTGAACGCTCAGCCGGAACTCACGGACCATCGTGGCGATGCCGGACGGGTCGTTTTCCAGCGTCTCCCTTCGGCGACCGGAGGCGTCAATGGTGTCAATCCAGCAGTCGCCCAGTTCAAAGGCGACGCTGGCCTCCGATCCCGATACAGTCACCCACGGGCGGGCGGTAAGTGGGCCCGCGCACCAAGAATGGTTGATGATGCCCACCATGCCGTCGGCATAGCGCAGCATAGCCACCACCCCGTCCTCGGCGGCCAGGCCCGGTTGCGCGGATGGGACCGCCGCCGCGTAGACTTCGGTGGGATTTCCGGCCAGGCAAGCCAAAATGCTGGCCTTGTGGATACCTCCGTCTATCAGCACGCCGCCGCCGTTCAGAACCGCGTCGTTGCGCCATCCCGACGGTTGGAAAGGGAAGTCCTCCTGCAATTGCGCCAGCCGCAGCGTTCCTAACTCACCACGGCTAACCATCTCTTTCGCGGCCCGCACCGGCGGCATGAACCGGTAGTTTTCGGCCACCATCAGGGTTACGCCCGCGTCTGCGGCAACGGCAACTATGGCCTGCGCTTCCTCAGCGGTCCGGGCCAGTGGCTTTTCCAGCAGGATGTGCTTGCCGGCGTCTGCGGACAACCGGGCGTGCTCCAGGTGCAGATGGTGGGGTGTGCAGACGTAGACGCCGTCCACCCGTTGGTCGGAGACCGCGCTTTCATAGGATCCGAAACTGCCTTGTCCCCCGAACTCGGCGGAAAACGCGGCGGCCCGCTCTGTGTCCCGGCTGGCAAAATACAGGTCGATGTCGTCCAACTCGCCCTGAACCGCAGAGGCGAAAGTCCGCGCGAAGGCCCCGCAGCCGATGATGCACAGCCCAAACTTCATGTTCTCCTCCCTGTATCCAGGTTAGACAGCCTATCCTGCCGGTTCCAGTTTCAGCGAGTAGTTTGCTGGCATTCGGGTGGCGGGCGCCAGCGCTTGCACCACCACCACAACCCGGCGAGCGTCCGGGTCGGCCTCCAGCGTCATTTCGCCCCGGTTGGTTCCGTCCAGCTTCATTGGCACAACGCGGTTGGCCGAATTGTCGTACCCCTCGTAAATCACTTGAACGATGAAGCTCTGGCGCACCAGGTTGTTGGTCCAGGCGAAACCGTTAGGCGTCCACTCCACTGGCAAGTCCGGCTCCCCGGCAGCCGCCGACACGCTCAGGTCGCGGATGCAGAGGCCGTGGTCGTGGATGGCTGCGTCGGTGATGTATTGAAACCGCACCATGATTTCCTGCCCGGCCCACTGTTCCAGTGACACCGATTCGTTCCGCCAGCCTCCGCTGCTGCCGGTGTAGCCCGGGCCGAATGAGACGTTCAGGGGGTCGTCGCTGCTGGTCAGCGGGGTTTCGAGAATTGTCCAGCTCTGTCCGCCGTCTTCCGACACTTCCACATAGGCGTAGTCCCAGTCTTCCTCGATTGAGAACCATGCCTGATAGGACAGGGATGCGCGCTCTGCCTCTCTCAGGTCGACGCGGGCGGTCAGCGTGGAGTCTATGGCATCTCCCTTGTTGCTCCACCAGCATCCCGCGCCGGTGTCCACCGGCAGCAAGGGGGCTACGGCCTTGCCCTGAAACGTCAGGCGGGTGGGGAAAGGAAGTTGTTCCAGCCGGACGTAATCGTTGGCGAATTGGGGTATGGCCGATGACAACTCCGCGCCACTCTTCAGGTTTCCGTAGACCGGAAAGGAGATATTCATGTTGGCATAGCCGTAGCGTCCGCCGTCTTCGTCCAGCAGATTCGCCACTGCCCAGTCGCGGAAGACATCCGCGAACCCGACTTCGTAGCCGCTGCTTTCCAGGAAGGCGTCTATTCCTTCGACGCCATCGGCCGGCTGCGAGAGAAGCGGGCGGAGGTCTCCGCTCCCCCCATAATGCTCGGTCAGGTAGTGCATGAACAGCGAGGCCGCACCGTAATTTTCTGCGCCGCCTACGTCGCCCGCAGGCCATATTATCAGCGAAGTAGGCCCAGCGATTTTGAAGACCATCATGCTGGGTTCCGGGAAGCCCGCCAAGGTTACTGCCAGTTCAGACAGGCCCTCGTTGACCCACGTTTCTTCCGACACGTCGGCGTTCCAGTGCACCGCGTGCTGGAGTTCGTGGGCCAGCACTTCTGAATAAGATTCGGTCCCGATTCGCAGGTATCTGGCGTTGACGTAAATTGACTCGTGCACGTTGCTGACGGGCCGGATTTCCCTCGGGTATTCGTCGGCGGGGCTGTAGTAACCGCCCATACCGCGCAGACTGGCATTGAAAATGTAAAGATGCGAATCGCCGTCCACGCCGGGTTTCCATTCGCCGCCGAACGCGCCGGTTACCCGTGGGTATATGTTGTTCTCGAACTCGGAAGCCGACCGCTCGATGGCTTCCTGACTCACCTCCAGCCCCTCCTCCACGAACCAGTAGGCACTGGGGGTAACCAGCCGCAGCACGAAGTCGCTTTCGTACAACTTCGGCGCCTCCAGGTCCACCAGCTTGAAGGTTTCCCGGTGGCCCTCCTCAAGGGTCGGAGCGTCGTGTCTGACCACGGGGTCAACCTCGCCGGCTCCGGGTAAAAGCTCCTTGGCCAAGCGGTAGAAGTCTCTCTCCGGTGGCGCCGGAAAATGGTCTGCGGCGTCCATCGCAGCGGTCATCGGCGGCGTGGCTGCCCTCGTCGTGGCAGCCGGGGAAGGCAGGGCCGTCGGCAAGGGAGCGGGCGTCGGCGTGGCTGGTGGGGCAGTTTCCAGCGGCGCGGCGGCTGTGATTGGCGGGGGGCTGGTACGGACGGCAGGAGGTTCCGATAAGACTTCTCCGCTACACCCAGCCAACCCTGCCAGCAACAGCAGTCCCACTGCAAGCAGCACCAGCGCGGTCATTTCCCTGTGGGTCCCACAGACTGAATTCTTCATCGTTTCACGGACGCCGGGCGCGACAAGCCCTAGTGCGTCAGGCATTATAATCTAGGTGATACGGTCGCGGCGGTGAACCGGATGGATGCGAGTCTGTGGTATGTCCTATGACGTGAACCGGTTGCGGGGGACGCACCCTCCGGCCTGCACCTGCGTCCAATGCACCAACAGGCGAGCCGGACGACGGAGCGGCGGCAGAGGCGAGGGCGGCGGCAGAGGCCCCGGCAGACGACGGCGCTTCGGCTGCCTGCCGCTGCTGGTGGCGCTGCCCATCGTGGCGGCGGTGGCCGCAGTATTGGCAGTCGGCCCTTGGTAACGCCGTGGACGGGGGTAGCGCTAGGGACGGGTTCGGAGTTGTGCTGATGCTCACCCGCCGGACGATGAGTCGCTGGACGCCGGGTCTTGATTGAATTGGTTCATGGCGGCGTTGATGTTTTCTTCCAGCAGGCAACGGGCTGCGGAGGCCGCCCGCGCAACGGCTCCGGCGATGGCCTCCGATTCGTTGTCCGCGAAGGAGCCGAGAACGTAGTCGCGGGGAACGACGCCCGGCGGCGGGCCGCCGATACCGACGCGAAGCCGGGGAAAGTCCACACCGCCGACGGCCTGGATGATGGATCGTATGCCGTTGTGTCCCGCGTCGCTGCCGGCAGCCCTGAGCCGGATGCGGCCCACGGGCAGCGCCATCTCGTCGTATATTATCAGCAGGTTGGCCGCGCCACCGCCAAAGCGCGCAAGCAGATACTCCACTGCCTCGCCACTGTTGTTCATAAAGGTGCGCGGCTTGGCCAGGACTACCCGCCCGCCAGCGAAGTAGCCGACGCCGAGCACCGCTTTGGGACGCCGCTCGTTCACCGCAACGCCGAGCTGCCTGGCCAGCAGGTCCAGGACGCGCCAGCCGATGTTGTGGCGCGTGTCAGCGAAGCGGGGGCCGGGGTTTCCCAGACCCACGATGATGCTGGTGTCAGACAAGGCTGCCCTGCTGCGCTTCGTCCAGCGCCGCCCCGTCAGCCGCCTCGGCTGGCGATTCCAGCAGGTGCAGGAAGGCGTCTTCGTCCAGAACGGGCGTGCCCAGCTTCTCCGCCGTGGCAACCTTCGATCCCGGCGACTCGCCCACCACGACGTAGCTGGTTTTCTTGGTGACCGACGACGTGACCTTGCCGCCCAGCCTTTTGATACTGGCTTCGGCGTCGCTGCGGGAGAAAGCTGACAGCGTTCCGGTTACCACGAAAGTCAGTCCTCCGAAGGGCGCATCATCCGAGGGTGTTGCCGTGGCGGTTATGGGTAGGGAGTCCTGCTCCAGCCGGACTCCAGCGGCCCGCAGCGCTTCGACGACGGCCTGATTAGCTGGGTCCTGGAACCAAGCCACGATGCTTTCGGCGATTTTCGGGCCGATGCCTTCTATTTCAGTCAGGTCTTCTTCGGATGCTTCAGACAGGTCTTCAATGTTGATGTAGTTGCGGGCCAGCAGTTCGGCCACTTCCGCGCCCACGTGGGTGATGCCTAGGGCGAAAAGCATCTGGGGCAGGGGACGGTTCTTGCTGGCCTCGATGTTGTTCATAATCTTGGTTGCCAGCTTGTCGCCCATCCGGTCAAGTTCCAGCAGCTTTTCCTTTTCCAGCCGGTACAGGCCAGCTACGTCGGACACCATCCCCTGCTCGATGAGGATGCCGCACCAGCGTTCGCCCAGCCCGTCAATGTCGGCCGCTCCCTTGCTGACGAAGTGCTTCAGCAGCTCGTAAAACTGCGCCGGGCAGGACGGATTGGGGCAGCGGTGCATGGCGTCGTCATCGGCCTTCACCACTGGAGAGTCGCACTCCGGGCAGCGCTCCGGCATCCGAAACTCCATCTCAGCGCCGGTGCGCAGGCCGGTGACCGGCCCGACCACTTGGGGGATAACATCGCCGGCCCGCTCGATGATAACCGTGTCGCCGACGCGGATGTCTTTGCGATGAATGTCTTCCTCATTGTGCAGCGAGGCGTGCTGCACCGTCGCGCCGCTGACCACCACCGGCTCCAGCACGGCGTAGGGGTTCAGGCTGCCGGTGCGGCCCACGTTGACGCCGATGCGGAGCAGCTTTGTCGTATCCCGTTCCGCCGGAAACTTGTAGGCGACGGCCCAGCGCGGCTCGCGGCCCACCACGCCCAGCCGTTCTTGCATTTCCAGCGGCGACACCTTCACCACCACACCGTCGGCCTCGTAGGGCAGGTCGTGGCGATGCTCCAGCCACTCCTGATAGTAGTCTTGCACTTCGTCCAGAGTTCGGCAAAGGCGGTTTTCCGGGTTGATACGGAAGCCCACGTTCTTCAGGAAGTCCAGGGCTTCTTCGTGACTCACTAGAAACGCCATACCTTCGGTGCTGCTTAATGAATAGACCCAAATCTCCATATTGCGAGCGGCGGTGACTTTGGGGTCAAGCTGGCGAATGCTGCCCGCCCCGGTGTTACGGGGATTTTTGTACAGCGGCTCGCCCCGTTCGGCCCGCTCCGCGTTCAGGCGGCGGAACTCTTGGATGGGGAGGTAAACTTCGCCGCGCACTTCCAGGCGCGGCGGCGCGTTTTCCGGCGATACCAGCGATAGAGGTATGGAGCGGATGGTACGCAGGTTGCGGGTCACGTCTTCGCCGGTCGTGCCGTTGCCCCTGGTTGCGCCTTGGACCAAGACGCCGTTTTCGTAGGTGAGGTTAACCGCCAGCCCATCAATTTTCAGTTCGCACACCATATCGAAGGCTGTGTCTTCCAGCAGCCCGGATATACGCTTGTGCCAAGCGGCCAGTTCGTCGAAGTCGAAAGCGTTTCCCAAGCTGAGCATCGGCCGCGAATGCTCCACTTGGTCGAAGGCAACCGACGGCTCGCCCCCGACCCGCTGGGTTGGCGAATCGGCGGTCAAAAGCTCTGGGCGCTCCGCTTCGATTGCCCGGAGTTTCCGCATCAGCGCATCATACTCCCCGTCGGTGATGACCGGGGAATCCAGCGTGTAATAGCGGTGGTTGTGGTAGTTGAGCTGGCGCCGCAGTTCCTCGGCGCACTGGGCGGGCGTTTCCTGAGCCATCTCAGCCATGTCTCCGGCAAGGGTATAGGAAATATATTAGTGCATCCCCTGCCCTGATTGGTATCATTCTGCCAACGGAAGAGGCCGAGTTTGGAGAGCGTGGAGGCTGGCGCTACCGCCGCGCCGTGGCTTCCTCGGCGGGGACGCGCGCGGGCCGGGGATGAGGCGCAGCGAGCGTGAGCCTGCGCCACGGCAGCCGCCGCCGCTTGCCCCGGTGCCGCCGGTAGGTGGCGGCTACAATGTTGGCCAGTTTCGTAGAATCGTGGCGGGCGGTGGCGGACTCGTCAATGACATCGGCCTCGATCAGCAGTGCGGGGTCTTCCCACGGATGGCGCGAGCGAATGAAGTCCAGCCCGGCGGGGGTGAGGCCGGAGGGGATGGTGCTGTTGGCGATTACTGCGTGTACCGAGGCGTCCCCGGCGTAGCGGCGCACCACGTCGAGGTGATCCTGGACTGAGTAGCCCTCGGTCTGACGCGGCTCCTCGGCGACGTTGCAGACGTAGACCTTCAGCGCCCACGACTGCGCAACCGCCTGGGCGATGCCAGGGATGAGCAGGTTGGGAACGATGCTGGTGTAGAGGCTTCCCGGCCCGATGATAACCAAGTCGGCTTCCTTCAGGGCCGCCACTGCCTCCGGGTGGGCCTGGGGGTTGGGCGGCGAGAGTGACAATGACTGTAGCCGCGCTGATGCGGAAGCTACGCTGGTCTCGCCAGTGAGAGTCTCACCCGCTTCGGTGCTGGCAATCAGGGTTACGTCAGTGGTGGTGGAGGGTATCACCCTCCCGCGAATAGCCAGCAGTTCGCCGGCTATTTCCACGGCCCGGTAGAAGTCTCCGCCAATGCCTGCCAAGGCCGCGATGAGCATATTGCCGAAACTGTGGCCGTTCAACTGCCCGTCGGAGGAGAAACGGTAGTCCATCAACTGTTGCATCACCGCTTCCGAGTCGGCCAGCGCTACCAGACAGTTGCGGATGTCGCCCGGCGGCTGGATGCCCAACTCGCTGCGCAGCCGACCGGAACTGCCGCCATCGTCGGCCATCGTTACGATGGCGGTGATGTTGTGAGAGTAGTGCTTTACGCCGCGAATCAAGCTGGGCAACCCGGTGCCGCCGCCGATGACGGTGATGCGTGGCCCAGCATCCAGAATCCGCTCGGCGTTCAGCGGATTAAGCGTGTTCCAGCGGCGCGGTCGTCCGCTCAGCAGCCGGAGCAATAACATCAGGCGGTTAGGAGGCGAATTCATATCCAGTCAAACGGGTCCAGTCAAACGGGGATGCCAGGAGAAATGGCGGGTTCAGGAGCCGTTTTTGGAGGTATCGCCGAATATGGCCGAGGCTATTTCCGGAGGCAGGTTCACGCCGGGCGACTCCAGCAAGGCCTTTATCCGCTCAGCTTCCCGGCGGCCTTCCTCTCGGCCTTTCTCCCGGCCTTCCCGTAGTCCCTTTTCCCGTATCTCCGCTTTTTTCGCTTCCCGTATGGCCTTTCCGCTTTCAAACATCTTTCTCACCCAATCGAACAATGCTCCCAATGGGACCAAGGACGACCAGTATATTTCCGTGGCTGCCCTTTTAAACCACTGGTATAGCCAGAAATTTGACCCCTCGAACAGTTCCAGTACTACTACGCTAATAAATAATACCAGAGTAAACCCGGCAGCCTGAAATCCAACGCCCCGGTCTATCAGTCTGCTCGGTGAGTCCGGTGCTCTTATTGTACCATCCCGGCCGTTGTCCGGTTCAGACGAAATCGCCACGCCGCCACGCCCCCTATTTAAATGACTAGGACAGGTTACAAACCTGACTGTGGCGGCGTCAACGGGCAACTGTCAGCAGGATAATCTGATCATTGACTCTTGGTCTTACTGCCCCACCGAGACCTTCCGGCCTTCGTCCGACGATTGTTGCAGCAGGTCCAAGAAGCGGTGACGCGATACGGCGGAGTCGAAATCGGGCTGTGGCGTTCCGCCGTTTTGGATGGCGTCGCCGATGATGTGGTATAGCTGGGCCACGTTGTAGGGTTCGCCGGGAGGGACAGCGTCCGGGGCCAGAGACAGGCGGGCCGGGATTTCCAGCGGCTGCAAGGACTGCCCGGCTCCCTGTGCACCGTAGAGGTGGACGTTGCCGTACTGGACCATCTCTTCGGAGCGGGCCGACAGGGTTCCTTCCGTGCCGTAGACTTCCATGCGCCAGCCGCTGCCGTTCCAGGGAATGGTGGCGATGTGGGCCGAGGCGGCTGCGCCGTTTTCCAGCACGCCGCTCACCACCACGTTGTCGGGCGCGTCCACGGCTACCGTCTTCCCGTCTCCCGCGCTCCACTGTCCTTGCTGGACGCTGACCTGGGCGGTCAACTCGCGGAACTCACCGACGCAGTGGCAGAAGATGTCAAGGGCGTGGCCGGAGGCGATGCTCAGGGTGTTGGCCCCATTGGTCCGGTCGGCCATCCAGGCGCGGTCGGCGCCCCGCTGCAACAGACCGGGCAGGAACATGGTCATGTTGCAGGCCAGCATCTCGCCGACGTAACCCTCAGCCACCAGCTCCCGGAGACGCAGGAGCGCCGGGCCGCCGCGGGCCTGCAAGCCGATGAGGGTGCGGACGCCCTTTTCGCGGGCGAGGTCTGCCAGCTCCGCCGCCTCGGCGGTGTTGGCCCCTAGCGGCCACTCGCAGAACACGTGCTTTCCGGCTTGCAATCCCGCAGTGACCATCCCGAAGTGGGCCGGCACGCTGACCGACACCACCACAAGGTCAACATCGGGATGATTAGCCATCTCGGTGTAGTCGTGAAAGGCTAGACCGGCGCCGTAAAAGGTTTTGGACTCTTCGGCGGTCTCGGGGCGGGAGGTGCAGACCGCCGCCAGCTCGAAATCGGGCATCCCCAGCAGCGCCGGCAAATGTGCCCGCTTGCTCCAGCCGTAGTTGGCGTTGGCTCCGATGATTCCTACGCGAATTTTGTTGGTCATTGCAGCAACTCCTGTGAATTCATGCTAGGGCCGCGGGGGCGATGCGAGTGTGCCAGTGGGTGGCCTGCTCGTAGGCGTGGGCAGCGCGGAACAGCGTTTCCTCAGCAAAGGGCCGCGCCCCCAACTGAAGACCGATGGGCAGTCCGTCGCTGGTGAAGCCGCCGGGGATGGATATGGCCGGCAGCGCGGTCAGCGAATAGCATCCGGTGTAGGCGCGGCGGAAAAAGAAGCGCGCCCTGACGTCTTCTGCGCTCTCGAACCGCGCCGTCAGCGCCGTATGCAGCGGAGCGGGATAGGGCGATGTGGGCGACACCAGCACGTCCACGTCATTGAGGGCCGCCATGAACTGACGGCGCAGCAGCACTCTGGCCTTGGCGGCGCGGTTGTAGACCTTGAACGGCACCAGCGACGCCGACAGCAAACGGGTGCGGCTGGCCTGGTCCAGCTCTCCAGCGCGGTTTCGCAGAATCTCGTCCCTGGCTCCGGCCCCTTCGGTGTCGGCGACGCCGACGAATATGGCCCCGGCCAGCTCCACCAGCGGGATGGACACCTCCCGCACTTCCGCGCCCAAGCCGCGCAGCGTGTCCAGCGACGCCTCCACCGCGCTCCTGACATCCGGGTGCATATCGGGGCTGTGGTGCAGCTCGCGGATGAGGCCCACGCGCATTCCCTCGACGCCGGCGCCGAGAGCATTGGTGTAGTCGGGAACGGGCCGGCGGCTGGTGTAGGGGTCGCGCTCGTCGTATCCGGCAATGGTTCCCAGAACGATGGCGCAGTCTTCCACCGTCTTGGTCATCGGCGCCGCTGCATCCATAAACCAGCACATGTGCGTCATACCGTAGCGGCTCACCCGCGTAAACGTGGGCCGGAGGCCTACCACGCCGCAGTAGGCCGCCGGGCCGCGCCCGGACCCGCCGGTGTCTTCACCGATAGATGCGGCGCAGAGGTGAGCCGACAGAGCCACGCCGGAGCCGCTGCTGGATTCGCCGGGCGTGCGCTCCAGATCCCACGGGTTGGCCGGAATGCCCCAGGGCGGCTCTTGGGTGCCGCCCATCGCCAGCTCGCTCAGGTTCAGTTTGCCCAGCAGGGTCGCGCCCGCCTCCTTGAGCCGCCGCACAATGGTGGCGTCTTCGGTGGGGACGAAATCCCGGTAGACCCTGGAGCCGTTGGTAGTGAGTATGCCGTCGGTCCAGAACTGGTCCTTAATCGCCATCGGCACGCCTGCCAGCGGGCCCGCGTCTTCGCCCCGCGCCAGCCGCTCCTCGACCAGCCGGGCGGCGTCCAGCGCTTCTTCGCGGGTTACGGTGATATAGGCGGCCAAGCGCGAATCCAGCCGGTCTATGCGCTCTAGGTAGGCTTGCACCGCGTCCGTCGGCGACAGTTCACCGGCCCGCACCGCCCTAGCGGTAGCGGCGGCGGACAGAAAGGCGATGTCGTTACCGTCCATAAAATTGCCCTCTCTGTTGAGATTAGGGATTCTGCGCTTAACCCTCGTCCGGGAAAACGCTTATTGGCTGGACATTGGAAAGGTCCAGGTCGCTTAGCCGGTCCAGCTCCAGCATCAGGCTGCTAAAGCGGTTGGCTACTTCGGCCACTTCATCCTCCGGGATGGGAATGCCGGAAAGCCGGGCCAGTTCCCGCACCCGGTCTTCGCCGGAAAGTCGTTGCTCTGCCATTGGCGGCTCCTCGTAACAGTTTGCGCCCGCTGGCGGATGTAGTTTTCCTTAGCCTTCTTGGCAATCGTAGAGTTGAGAAAGTACGGCGTCAACGCCCCCGGCGATTGTGTAGTGCTATACTGGCCCGAAACATTCCGGCATTTTGGAGGAGGTGGCCTGATGAAATGGGCGTCGGCCATATCTGAGCAATCCAACTTGGACGGCGCCCTGGCCGAGTGCGCCGATTCGATTCGGGGACAGTTGGGAGAGCCGCCGCAGTTGGTGGTGGCCTTCGTGTCTCCCCACTACCAACCTGATTACGGCCGCGTCGGCCCGATGCTGAGCGAATTGCTGGGGGCAGAGCATACCTTCGGTTGCTCCGGGGGCGGGATCATTGGCGCTGGCACGGAAGTGGAGCAACGGGCCGCGCTTTCGGTAACTGCCGCTACGCTGCCCGGCGTGGAGATCAAGGCATTCCACTTGGACGGCGAGAAGCTGCCGGACTTGGACGCCGGCCCCGATGCTTGGCGGGAGCTAGTGGGCGTCCCGGAAGCGCAGGAGCCGCACTTCGTGCTGCTGGCCGATCCCTTTTCCTTCCCAGTGCAGAACCTGATTATGGGACTCGACTTCGCCTTTCCCCGCGCCGCTAAAATCGGCGGCCTTGCCAGCGGGGCGGAACGGCCCGGAGACAACGCCCTTTTCCTCGATGGACAGATCCACGACACCGGCGCGATAGGGCTGGCCCTGCACGGCAACATCACAGTCGATACCGTGGTGGCCCAGGGCTGCCGCCCCATCGGCGAGGCTATGCGTATCACCTCCAGCCGCCGCAACGTGCTGGCAGAGCTGGACGGACACCCGCCTATGACCGTGCTGCAAGACCTCTACCGTTCCTTGTCGGAGCGCGACCGGCAGTTGATGGGCCATTCGCTGTTCCTCGGCGTGGTCATGGACGAACTGCTGGACAACCCGGTGCAAGGAGACTTCCTGATTCGCAACGTGGTCGGGATGGACCAGCGAACCGGCAGCCTGGCCGTCGGCGAGATGCTGAAGGAAGGCCAACTGGTGCAATTCCACCTGCGCGACGCCGACACCTCAGCCCAGGATTTGACCTTCGTGCTGGAACGCTACGCCGCTGAGAACCGGGAAAACGAAGTGCCGGGCGCGCTTCTATTTTCCTGCTTGGGGCGCGGTCAGCACCTCTATGGCCGTCCCAACCACGACACCGACATCTTCCGCGAAAAACTGGGACAGGTGCCCCTCGGGGGCTTCTTCTGCAACGGCGAAATCGGCCCCGTGGGCGGAACCACCTTCCTGCACGGATACACCAGTTCCTTCGGCCTCTTCCGCTCCAGGGTGTAAAATTCCCTCTCCCTCTGGGAGAGGGTTAGGGTGAGGGCGTCCTGCAGGGCGAGAATTGACCATAAAGGTCGGCATTCCGGTTTCGCTTACCGGCCAGTTCAGCTTGCAGGGCGCGCAAACGCTGGCTGGTATCCGCGCATGGGCCGATGACGTTAACCGCGCCGGAGGCCTGAGTGTGGGCGGGGTCAAAGCCTGCGTCGAACTCATTTGGCGCGACGATGGCAGCCTCCGCGACAAGGCGCGAGCGATTACCGGGCGTCTGATTGCCGATGACCGCGTAGACCTGCTAATCGGCCCCTACTCCGCTGTGCTGACCAACGCCGCCGCCGAGGTAGCGCAGTCGCACGGCAAGTTGCTGTGGAACCAGGGAGGAGCGTCGCCGCTGGTCTATCAGCGGGGCAACCCCTGGGTCGTTGGGACGCTGACTCCTGCCGATGAATATCTGGCGGGACTGCTGCCGGCGGTGCGTGAAGCCTGCCCGGAAGCAGACACCGTGGCCATCGTCCGGGCCGCGACCGGCGCCTTCCCGCGCGACGTGGCCGCCGGGGTGGAGCGGGCTGCCTCGACGTTGGGATTCCGCACCGTCCTGTCGTTACAGTTCGACCCGAATGCGGAAGAATTTGGCGAGACTGTCCGGGCCGTCTGCCGGGTTGCTCCCGACGTGTTGGTGGTGGCCGGTCGGTTTCAGAACGACCTGAAGCTGGCGGAACTGCTGGCCGAATCTGCCCCGGCCGTCGGCGCGGTGGCGGTGGTGGCCGCCGGGGTGGACGCTTTCCGGGAACGGCTGGGCGGTATGGCCGAGAACTTCATCGGCCCCAGCCAGTGGGAGCCGGAGGCCGGTTACTCCGTGGACTGCGGCCCAAGCGTAACCGAGGTTCAGGCGTCCTTCGACAGGCTCAGGACAAGCGGGCGGCGGGCCGGACATCCCGTCATTGACTATCCGATGGCCCAAGCCTACGCTGTCGGCGTGGTGATACAGCGTTGCGCCGAAGAATGCGGCAGCCTCGACGGCGCCGCGCTGCGCCAGGCGGCGGCTTCGTTGGACTTCACGACGTTCTACGGGAGATTTTGCATAGACGCCGAAACCGGGCGGCCCATCGGAAAGCCCGCGCTGATAGTACAGTGGCGGCAGGGGCGCAAGGTGATCGTCTGGCCCCCGAGGCTTCGCTGCGAAAGGCTGGTCTACCCGTGGCGGCAGTAATTCCCTTAATTCACATTATTCTAGCGAGGAAACGGTATGAAACTGGATGGGCGAGTCGCAGTTATCACCGGCGCGGGGCGCGGCATCGGACGGGCCATCGCCTTGGCCTACGCCCGTGAGGGAGCGCGGTTGGCGCTGGCGGCGCGCAGCGAGTCCGAGCTGGAGCAGACCGTTGCCGCGGTGTCGGAGATGGGCGGACAGGCCATCGCCGTTCCCACCGATATAACCAGCCAGGCCCATACGGAACGACTGTCTGAGGCCGCGGTGGAACGGTTCGGACGTATTGATGTGCTGGTCAATAACGCTGGTATCTCCGGCCCCATCGGCCCGTTGCAGGACAACGACATCGCGGAATGGGTGGACACTATCAACGTCAACCTCACCGGCACTTTTCTGGTCTGCCGCGCCGTTATTCCTGTGATGATCGGACAGGGCAGCGGGAAAATCATCAACCTGTCCGGCGCGGGGGCCGCCAACGCCTGGAGCAATATGTCGGCCTACTGCTCCAGCAAGGTCGCCGTGGTGCGCCTGACCGAGGTGCTGGCCCAAGAACTTGAGCATCAGGGCATAACGGTGAACGCCCTAGGCCCCGGCTCGGTCCACACCACTATGTGGGACAAGATGACCGAGGACGCCGCCCAGGCGGGAGCAACGTTCATCCACGAAACCGGGCTGCGGGTAACGTCGGGCGGCGGCGCGTCCATAGACGAGTGCGCCGAACTGGGCGTATGGCTGGCATCGGACGACAGCGGAGGGCTGACCGGAAGACTAATATCGGCGGCGACCGACGATTTTCGCGGTCTGCCGCCGAGGATTGCCGAGATAATGGCGGGGGATGCCGCCACGCTGCGGCGTATCCCCCTGTCCTAACCCTCTGTCTTTCAGAAAGCCACTTTCCTTATGGCTTCGGAGTCCAGTCGGACGCCAACTACGTTCTCAACCAGCTTCTGCTCGATTCTTGCGATGCTGTCCCTCGACTCCACTCTTACGCTGCAAGACTTGGCTAGAAGCATCAGGAAGTCTTTTTTCCGCGGCTGATTGATAGAGGCAAGCAAACTCGCCGCAGCTTCGCGCGACTCTGCGGCGTTGAGCCTCTGGGCTGTCTCGGAGATGGCTCCGTTGAGGAAAGAGTCATCTAACGGCAACACTTTCTTGGGTTTATGATTTTCGACGATACGAAGTTTTGCTTTGCCTTGAATAAGTAGGTCAAATTCGCGCGCATCCATTGAATCTAGGGCATCAGCGAAAGCAGATAACAACCTAGATAGAGTTTGTTTTGAATCACACATTTGCACTGCTCCATCAAACTCGCCTGAGAAACTCGGTAGCCAATGCCCCCAACTCGTCCCGGACCGCTTGGTACGTGTCTCCAGAAGCAGATTGCAACACTAATGGAACTTCATATTGAGGAGCGCTCCCATATCTGGAGTTATTTCGCCTTATGTATGTGTCAAACACCGACAGACCAGCGTCTCTAATTCTTCTGATGTAAGGAGCCTGTGCGCTAATTGGCCCACCAGCGTATACCTAGACCATTGTGGGGATTACACCCATGATTGATGGAGCTATCTTGCTGTGGGCCGGGGAAACTTCTTGGCCTGCATACTCGTTAAAATTCTTAACGAGCTCACTTATATGTCTTTGCATCTCTTCAATTCCCAAAGTTGACAAGCGGTCTGGGATTGCTGGCACTAGGATACGGTCACTAGCAACAATCGCTGTTTTTGTTACGATGTTGAAGTTTGGTGGGCAATCAATTATTACAAAATCGTACCGTTCTTCAATAGATTCAGATTTCAAACCATCAAGCAATCTTGAATGCAGTCTCAGGAAATTGTTTCGACTCTGACGTGGGTTGGCACCACTTAGTCTGGTCGCTAGTTCTAAATCTATGTTAATCAACATCAAGTGTGAACAGATAATGTCAGCGCATCCGTCTTTTCCAGAATTATCTTCGATATATCGGTTGGTTTGTAATGAGCCGACAATCAAGGAAGATAGTTCAAGGTTTTGATCCTGATCTATGTAGGCGTCATACCAGTTACGAATTGTCTTATTTTCGGCATAATTCTGCTCCCAAAACTCCACAGTAATAAACGAAAAAGTAAGGCTGGCTTGAGGGTCCAAGTCGATTAACAAGACCTTGTATCCTCGCCAAGCGAGTTCGGCTGCGAGATTCGCAGTTATCGTTGTTTTACCCACACCACCTTTGTAGTTGATTACAGAAACGGTTTTCATAACGAACTCTCTCTGGCTGGCCTGTATAATCCCGAAGCTATGCGCCGACAGTCGTAGGATACCACCATCGGCGCATTCGGGACAGGTCGCCGGTGTCCTCGTTTCTACTGTTCCAGCTTTACCGGGTTGCGTAGGACGCCTATGCCGCTGATGTCTATCTCGCAGATGGAGCCGTCGGCCATGTCTTGGGTGGTGCCGGGGGTGCCGGTGAAGATGCAGTCGCCAGCGTTCAGGGTGACGTAGCGGGTGATGAACTCAATCATCGTCGGCACGTCGAAAATCAGGTGAGCGGTGGTCTCGTTCTGCTGTTCGGCGCCGTTCACCCGGGTCCGCAGGTGCTGGGCGTGAGGATCGGCGTCGGTCTCAATCCAGGGGCCCATTGGCGAGAAGGTATCGGCCGACTTGGCCCGCCACCAGTCCGAGTTGTTTTCGTTGCGGTCCTTGCGCTGCCAGTCGCGGGCCGAGACGTCGTTGCCGCAGGTGTAGCCCAAGACGTGGTTCAGGGCGTCTTCCTTGGAAACGTAGCGGCAGGTGTCCTTGATAACCAGAACCATCTCGCCCTCGGCGTCGAACCGCTCCACTTCCTTGGGGCGGATGATGGTGTCCTCGGGGCCGATGACGCTGGTGGGCGTCTTGTGGAATATCATCGGGTACTCGGGGGCGGGCCGGTCGCCGATGTGGCTGGTGTAGTTCAGGCCCATTGCCAAGATTTTGCCCGGCACTACCGGCGCCAGCAACTTAACGTCGGAGAGCTTGTGAACGTGGTCGGTCAGGGTGTGTTCCTCAAAGGGGCTGGCGCTCAACGCCGTAACGTTATCGCCGTCCACTACGCCGTAGTGGATGTGTCCGTGGGCCTCATAGCGGGCAATTTTCATAGGTTCCTCCTGGCTTTGTCTAAACGTGTTTGAATAGGCCGGAACGTCATGCTCCGGCGGCGTCTTTGCCGGACAATTCTAACGCCTGCCGCCACCGTTGGCTACCAGCGTTGCGCTCTCTCTGACTTGGGAGTACGCCATCACTCCAGCGCTGTCCGGCTGCCTACTAGGGAGAGGGAATTGATGCGGGATCAGCTCTCAATCACAATCTTGCCGTAGAAGTCCCGGTCGTGCATTGCCTGATGGGCCGCGCCCACGTCGTCCAGCGGGAATACGCGGCCCGGGATGCCGCGCAGCGAGCCGTGGCGCACCACCTTCATAAAGTCGGCGAAAGTGCGGTTGCTGCGGCCTCCGCTGCCCATCAGGTGCAGCGGCTTGCCCTGCAGGAGGGACAGGTTCAGGTCGGCCCGCGCCCCGGAGGTTACGCCGGTGATGACCAGACGGCCTCCGCTCTTGAGCGACAGGAGATTCTGCTCCCAAACGTCCGCTCCAACGCAGTCGAAGACCAGGTCCACCCCCTGTTCATCGGTGAGTTCCTTCACCCGTTCGCTGAAGTTGGGAGTCTCGCGGTAGTTGATAACCTCGTCGGCGCCCCATTCCTTCGCTGTGTCCAGCTTCCACTGGCTGCCGGCGGTGGTGATGACCCGCGCGCCCATCATCTTGGCAATCTGGATGGCCATGCTGCCGACGCCGCTGCCCGCGGCCTGCACCAGCACGTCGTCCCAGGGTCGAATCTGCGCTTGGGTCACCAAGCAGTGCCAAGCGGTGTGGGCCGCGATTGGCAGCGCCGCAGCCTCGGCGAAGTCCATTGTATCGGGGATGACGTGGGCGTTGAGCGCGGGGGCTGTGATGTACTCTGCGTGACCACCGTCTAGGTCAACGCCTAGGCGCAGCTGGTTGGCGCACCACTGGTCGTTGCCCATTTGGCAATTCTCGCAGTTGCCGCAGGTTACGCGGTTGTTCAGGATGACCCGGTCGCCGATTTTCAGCGACGTTGCGGCAGCGGGGCTGATGGCGGCCACCTCGCCGGCGACATCGCAGCCCATTATTCTGGGCAGCGGGCCGTTGTAGGTGCGGCCCTCGCGCAGGTTGAGGTCCAGGTGGTTCAGGGCGCTGCCCCTTACCCGGAGCATAATCTCGCCGGGGCCGACCTCCGGATCGGGCCGGTCTCCATATACCAGCTTGTCCGTGCCGCCGTGTTCGTTAATAAAAACCGCCTTCATTGGTGTCCCTCCGTATAAAATCAGAGCCGAAGCAAATAACCGCGCTACTTCACACCATGCTACTTCACAAGGGAGTAAAATGCCGTTAGTCCCGCCGAAATGATACTCACGCTGTAACCCAGCGTCAAAGCGAAGCGAGAGCATGACCCCATTTCCGGCAGACCGGGTGCTGCGACTTCTGGCGGAGCTGAGCGCCGCCTACGACGGCTTTACTTGGGAGTCGTCTCTCTGGGCCGAGGCCGGCCCGCGCCGCAGCCCATACCGGACGCTGGCGCTGTTTGGTCTCAGTGCCCGGACTAAAGATGCGCTGCTGGTAGAAATGTGCCGCGACTTCTTCCGCAGGTTTCCAGACGCCGCTACTCTGGCCGAACGGCGCGAGGCTGTGGCGGAAGAAGCCCAGGGCATTGTACGCCCCGGCCAACTGCCCTTCGTCGTATCTATGGCGCAGGCTTTGCAGGAAAGAGTTCCGCGAGAACGGGAGGAACTGCTGCGAATAAAAGGCGTGGGTGACAAAATCGCCGAGTGCGTCCTGGCCTACGGCTGGGGAGAAGAAGCCTTGCCTCTGGACGCCAACTGCGTCCGGGTGCTGGAGCGGGTGTTCGGCTCGGACGGGCCGGATGGGCCTCGCCGGACACCCGCGTCATTGCGCGAGGGTCTAAAATGCGTCTATCTTATGCACTTTCAACGGTTCTCGGACTTGTCCGTCAGGATGGTGGACATTCACGAGATACTTCGGCTGCACGGGCAGGTCTGTTGCGCCAGAACGCCGGAGTGTTCCCGCTGTCCGGTGACCGAGTGCTGGTCTCGACGGGAACCGTGGGACGAATCCCGGGTCATCAAGGCGCTGCCTACGATTTGGGACGACTGGAGGGAGTTAATCAATGAGCCTGTCTGAATTTGACATTAGCGGCCAAAAGGCGCTGATAGTGGGCGCCGGACGCGGAATAGGCAAGGGTATCGCCCTAGCCTTCGCCGAGGCGGGGGCCGACGTGGCCATCACCAGCCTTTCCGCCGCCACCGTGGGACAGGTGGCCGAAGAAGTGCGTGCGCTGGGCCGGGCCGCGCTTCCGCTGACCGGCGACGCCACCAAGGCCGCCGACATGGAGCGCATCGCCGCCGACACGCTCCGGGAGTTCGGGCGGGTGGATACGCTGGTCAACTGCGTCGGCGACGCCATCCGCAAGCCGGTGGCCAGGATGCCCGATGGCGCGGAAGGCATGACCGAAGAAGAATGGCACTTCGTGGTCGACGTAAACCTGACCGAAGCGTTCCAGGGCTGCCGCGCCCTCGGCCCGCACCTGCTGGAGCGGGGCAGCGGGAGCGCAATTAACATCTCCGGGTTCGCGTCGTTCCGGGGACGCGCCGGTTCCGCCGCCTATGATGCCGCCAAAGCCGGCGTGATGCGCTTCACCGAAAGCCTGGCCCAAGAGTGGGCGCCCTACGGCGTGCGCGTCAACGCCGTGGCCCCGGGCTACTTCCCTGACCCCGGCCAGATGTCGGCGGAAGCCTACCAGTCCCGGCAGGAGCAGGCGAAAGGCCAGGTGCCGCTGGGACGGCTGGGCGAACTCAAGGAACCCGGCTACCTGTGCGTGTTTCTCGCCTCTCCCGCGGCGGCCTATATTACCGGCCAGACTTGGGCCGTTGACGGCGGAGTCAGCATCGCTTCCTGAAAGCATCGGCTGAACGTTTAATCCCCAATGCCCACAAATTCCGGCGACGGAGGCAAGCGTCATGATGAACTATCAGTTGCTGGTACCGGGACTGCTGGACCGGGCCAACACCTATTTTCCCAACAAGCAAATCATCACCCGCGAAGGGAGCGGCGTTCACCGCTACACCTACCGGGATCTGAAGGGGCGGGTGAACCGGCTGTGCAATGCCTTGGCCGGGCTGGGTATTGGCCGCGGCGACCGAGTCGGTACATTCGGCTGGAATACTTACCGTCACTTGGAGGCGTATTTTGCGCCCCCGTCCATGGGCGCTGTTACTCACACCACGAACATTCGCCTTTCCGCTGATGATTTGGTTTACATACTCAATCACGCCGGCGACAAGGTGTTGCTGGTAGACCCCGACCTCGCTCCCATTCTCGAACCGCTGGCCCCGCAACTGGAGACGGTGGAGCATTTCGTCATAATGACCGGCGACACCGGCTTCCAAACTTCGCTTCCGTCGGTTCACATATACGAGGAACTGCTGGCCGGGGCGTCGGACAGATACGAATCGCCGTCCCTGAACGAGAACGACCCGGCGGGCCTCTGCTACACCTCGGCCACCACCGGGCGGCCCAAGGGAGTGACCTACACTCATCGCGCCCAGATTCTGCACGCGATGATGGAATGCAGCGCCGACGCCGCCGGTGTGCGGGAGCGCGACGTTGTCATGGCGGTAGTGCCGATGTTCCATGCCAACAGTTGGGGCGTGCCATACTCCGCCACCATGACCGGCGCGACCCAGGTGCTGACCGGCGTGCGGCCCGACCCTGCCGCCATCTGCCGCCTCATCAGCGAACAGCGCGTTACCATAAGTCTGGGCGTTCCTACCATCTGGGTGGGTATGCTGGAATTCCTGTCCCGCACCGACGAGGAATTTGACCTTTCCTGCCTGCGGATGGTGATCAGCGGCGGATCAGCGGTGCCGCGGAGCATGATTCAGGCCTTCAAGGAGCGGCTGAGCATTGACCTGGTGCAGGCTTACGGAATGACCGAGGCCACGCCCCTCGTTTCCTTTAACCGCCTGCCCAGCCAACTGGACGGGCTGGAGGGCGATGCGCGGCTGGCCGAGCTGGGCAAGCAGGGCGCGCCGGTGTATGGCGTGGATATGCGCCTAGTGGACGAGAACGGCGCTGACCTGGAATGGGACGGCGAACAGCGCGGCGAACTGCTGTTCCGCGGCCCCTGGATTGCCGCCGAATACCACAATGACCCGCGCAGCGAAGAGACCTTCGTTGACGGCTGGTATCACAGCGGCGACATCGCGGCCGTGGACTCCATGGGCAACATCCAGATTGGCGACCGCGTGAAGGACATGGTAAAAAGCGGAGGGGAGTGGATTTCCTCGGTCGACTTGGAGACTGCGATCATCGCCCATCCCGGAGTGCTGGAGGCGGCGGTCATCGCGGTGCCTCATCCCACTTGGCAGGAGCGTCCCATCGCCTGCGTGGTGCCCAACGCCGACTACCGGGACACGCTGCAAAAGAGCGAGGTGCTGGACTTCATCCGCCCACGCTTCGCATCTTGGTGGATGCCCGACGACGTGGTGTTCATTGACGAAATTCCCAAGACCAGCGTGGGAAAGTTCGACAAGAAGGTGCTCCGCGAACGCTTCCAGGACCACCAGCCCGGTGGTTAAGGGCTGCCCGCTCCATCCGGGAGAGGGTCAGGGTGAGCACGCCCCATAATCCCCTCTCCCTCCGGGATAGGGTTAGGGCGTTCCTTCTCCCGTGAAGACGAATTACAACGCTCAGGGAATCAGGGTTGGTCCCGTCGGGCGCTCTCGTCTGCCTCTGCCGCGCGGACGAGGCGGTTGATTTCGCTTTGAGTGTCCTGACGGCGGCGGAAGATGAAGAACACATACCCCAAGAAGACCAGCCCGGTGACCATAAATGCGGCAATGAGGTAAGAGAGGTTGGAGGGCGGCAGGGTGGTTTGTAAAAGCAGATACATCTTTTTTGCTCAGAAAATTGGGCGCAGACGGTCAACGCCAGCGCGGTTAAGGGAAAGTTAGTCGCCGCCGGACGACTGGCCGGCCCGCCGCATAGCGAACCGTATGCGGCCCAGTTCGTCTTCAGCGTCGCGCACTGCCATCCGCTCCATCACCAGCCAGGCGGTGAAGAACAGGAAGGCGATGGATGATACCAGCAGAACCGAGGACATGGTGCTGCTCAGTGAACCGCTGTCGGCCAGCGGCCCCACCACCTGCGGCGGGTGAATGGAGCGCCACCACTGCACCGAGTAATAGACGATGGGAACGTCAACGAATCCGATGATGCCCACTACGGCAGCATAGACCGCCGCCTTTGGCCGGTTGGGGGCGTATGCCCGCACCATCAGGTAGCCAACGTAGATCAGCCACAGCACCAGCGTCGTGGTGAGGCGCGGCTCCCAGGTCCACCATACGTTCCAGACCGGCTTGGCCCAGATGACGCCGGTTATCAGGGCCAGCGTAACGAACACCACCCCCACTTCCCCGGCGGACAGGGCCATGCTGTCCCATCGGTTATTCCGCTTGATCAGGTACATCAGGCTGCCGACGAAGACAATGAAGAAAGCCAGAAAGGACATCAGGGCAATGGGGACGTGAATATAGAGAACGCGCTGCACGTTCCCTAGGTTGGCGTCGGTGGGGGCCACCCAGAATATCAGGTACAGGCTGACCAGCATCAGCACGCCGGCGATTCCGCCGACAACCATCCTGGGAGTGAGCCGCCACCCCGGTTTGGCAGTCCGGGATGCGCCGGTGCGCCCGGCGATTCTCTCGGTGTCTTCCAAGTTGCTCTAATCCTCTACGACAAATGAAAATACCCAAGGACATATTACCAGAAATAGCGCGTCGAAAACCCCAATAAGCGGCAGCCACCGTCCTAGGCCGACGAATGTATCCCCGCCAATGGCGCGAGTGGACGCCTCCACCGCGGCAAGGATGACCGGCAGCACGATGGGGAAGAAGAGCACCGGCAGCATAATTTCCCGCGAGCGGGTCTGCGCCGCCAATGCCGAAAACAAGGTCCCAATGAGCGCGAAGCCGAGTGTTGCCAGAATGATGGTCACTCCCAGAGTCCATGACAACACAGAAAAGCCCAGCATCACGGCGTAGGCCGGAAGCAACGCCGCCTCCACCAACAGCATGAAGATGAAGCTGGTGGCCGCCTTGGACAAGAAGATGGCGTCGCGGCTGACCGGCGCAAGCAGCAGTCCTTCCAGCGCCCCGGCCTCCTGCTCCCGGACGAAGGCACGGTTCATCGCCAGGGTGGCGGCGAAAGCGAAGGCGACCCACAGAATGCCGGGAGCCAAAGTTTTTGCTTGCCCCGGCGCGGGGTCGAGGGCGAAGCTGAACACCACTACCAGCAGCAGCCCGAAAACAATGACGGAGATTACCAGTTCCCGCGACCGGAGTTCCAGAACGATGTCTTTCCAGACCATCGTTGCCATCGGCCCCAGCAGTCCTTTCACGTCTCGCTCCCGTCCGTTGCGGACTGAGACAAGGCCCGCTGTATCTCTGCCGCGCCTCCGGCGGGAAAGTTCAGTTTCCCTCCGGTCAGCACTGCGGCGCGGTGGCCCCAGGCCATCCCTAGGTCTATGTCGTGGGTGGTGAGAGCCGCCGACCGCCCTTCCGCGGTCCAGTCGGCCAGCAGTTTCCCCAGCATCTGCCGGGAATCACGGTCGAGGCCCGCCTCCGGCTCGTCCAGCAGCAGCACCTCCGGCTGGTGCAGGATGGCGCGGGCGATAGAGGCGCGTTTCTGCATCCCGTTGGAGAGGGTGCGGACCCGGTGGGTGGAGCGGCCGGACAGCCCGACGCGCTCCAGCACGGCTTTCACCCGGGCCTCCCTATCGGTAATTCCGTAAAGCCGGGCGTAGTAGGTCAGGTTTTCCTGCGGCGTCAGGTCTTCGTACAAAAAGTTGCGGTGGCCCACGACGCCGATCCTGCGGCGCGCTTCGGCGGTCTGCCGGAGCAGGTCGCGGCCCGCGATGCGTACCGACCCGGCGTCGGCGCGGGCGCTGGTGGACAGGATGCGCAGCAGGGTGGTCTTGCCCGCGCCGTTTGCCCCGAAGAGGGCCAGCGTCTCGCCCCACGGGACCGTCAGGTCCAGGTTCCAGAGCACAGGCCATTCCCGGTAACTCTTCTCTAGGCCCTCGACCACTATGGCGGCGCCGGAGCGTTCCGCGCTCAAGGCCGCTCTGCTGCATTGGCAGCCGGTAGACGATTTGTTATCATTATCACAATGTCGTGGCGGCGTGACCGCCCGGACCGGAGACGAAATTGGACGTTCAGGGCGTAGAACTTCAAGACGCCGGCACTCGCTCCAACCGCACCCGCTTTATCATCGTAGCCGGAGTTGTGGTACTGGCGCTGGCGTTTATGATATGGGCTGCCTTTGGCGAAAACACGCGCTACTTCCTTACGGTTAGCGAGTTTAACAACAAGACGGAGATTCACGACGGTCAGATGGTGCGTGTTTCGGGCAAGCTGGTGGAAGGCACCTTTGACCGCGGCGACAAATCCACCTTATCCCACTTCCGTCTGACCGACAAGGACGGCGAAAGCACTGGCGCGTCGGTGCTGCTGGCCAGCTATGACGGCGTGCTTCCCGACCTGTTCTTCAACCCGCATTCTGAAATCATACTGGAAGGGAGCTACAGCGCGGACCAAGTGTTCCATGCCAACGAAATCCTGGTCAAGTGCCCCTCCAAGTACCAAGATCTTGACGACCAGTTGGAAGAGCAGCCGGATTACTCCACTACCTGACCGCCGGCGATTTTATCCCGACACTCTCTGTCAGTGTCAGGTCAACGATTCGCACAAAATCAGACTCCCCGCCGCGCGGCGGGGAGTCTTGACGTCTGCTGAACCTGTGATGTGCCGCCGCCAGTTTAGAATTCGAAGGCAGCCATGAGCTCTTCGGCGGAGCGGGCGCGGGCGGTGTCCCACATATGCTCCACGCGCTGCTCCAGGGCGGGGCGGGACTCGTCGTTGAATACCACGCCCACCGGCAGGCCGCCGCGCTGCACCAAGTCGTAGGCCGCGCCCTTACTGCTCACATCGTGGTCGTCCGGTATTTCCCAGAGGGTCGGCTCGATGCCCTTCCGGGGGTTACCCTTCAGTTCCTCGAAGGTGTCGTTGTAAGTGGTGCAGGGAGACTGCACATGCACGATGGAGAACCCCGGATGCTCCATGCCCTGTTTGATGAGGCGGGACAGCGGCCTCGGCTGGCCGGAGAACCCGGATGCCACGTAGGAAACGCCGAGGGTGAGATAGAGTTCGAGGGGGTTAATCTCGCTCTCAATCTTGCCGTAGGGTGTCGAGCTGGTGATTACGCCCAGCTTGGTCGTCGGCGAACTCTGGCCCTTGGTCAGGCCATAGACGCCGTTATCCATGATGACGGCGGTGATGTTCAGGTTGCGGGCAGCCTGGGGGCCGATGTGCTCTCCGCCAATGCTGAGGAAGTCGCCGTCGCCGGCTACCACCACGACGTTAAGCTCCGGGCGGGCCATCTTCACGCCCAGCGCGATGGGGAGGGAGCGCCCGTGAATTCCGTGCATTCCGTAGGGCTGGTCGCCTTCCAGAAGGTGGACCAGATTGCCGGAGCAACCGATACCAGCCACCACGACGTTGTTCTCCATAGGCAAGCCGGTCTCTTCCAGCCGGTCAATCATCGCCAATTCCAAGGCCCGGCGAACCCCGAAGTCGCCGCAGCCGGGGCACCATTTGAAGTCGTATTCCGCGTTCTTCTTGCTCATACCCCTACTGCCTCCGTCAACCGGAAGTTGGTTATTTCAGAAATCCGCTCCACCAGGGTGCGCGCCTTGAACGGCAGACCGGTGTATTGCGTAATTGACTCGGCCTTAACCCCTGCGCCCCTGAGAATGTTGGAGAACTGCCCCTGATAGTTGAGCTCGGGAACGATAACCAGGTCCTTCTGCTTCAGTTCTTCCAGCAGTTTGGGCGGCAACGGGTTGAGGAACATAGTGTAGTACCAGCCCACCGGCGCGCCCAGCCGCTTGAGCTCATTGTAGGCCTCCAGAGCCGGGCCCTTGCTTCCGCCCCAAGGCATGATGGCGATGGAGTGTTCCGTGCCGTCGCGTTCGTATTCGTCCTCTTCCAGCAGCTTGACCTTGCCGAAACGGCGCTGAGTCATCTGGATGTGGCGCTCCGGCAAATGGGTCGTGTCGCCCATGTCGTCGTGTTCACTGCCGTTGGCCACGTAGGCTCCTGGACCTCCGGGCAGCGGCATGGGCGAGAGTTCGTTGCCGGCATAACGCTTGTAGCCGTTGTTGCCCTCGTAGACCAGGCGCTTGGCCGGCTTGATCTTGCTCAGGTCGGGTTTGGGGATGTTCTGGGCGCGCTCCGCCAGGGCCATCTCCGACATCAGAATTACCGGCCCCTGGTACCTCTCGGCCCATTCGATGGCCTTGATCGCGCCGTAGAAGCACTCCTCGACCGTCCCCACTGCGATGATTGGCATCCGCACGTCGCCATGAGCGGGGAACATACAGCTCATCAGGTCGGACTGCTCAGTTTTGGTGGGCAGTCCGGTGGCTGGGCCGCCGCGCTGAACGTCGACCACCACCAGAGGAATTTCGGCGATCCAGCTAAGGCCCAGTCCCTCGCTCATCAGGGAGACGCCTGGGCCGGCAGTGGCGGTCATAGACCGTTTCCCGGCGAACCCGGCGCCCAGGATGGCGGTGATGGACTCGATTTCCGAGCTTACCTGATACGCGAAACGGTCCTTGCCGATCAGGTTGCGCTCCATGTACAGGAGAATGGGCGTGGCTGGGGAGATGGGGTATCCGACGTAGAACTCCAGCCCGCCGGCGATAGCGCCCAGCGACAGCGCTTCGTTGCCCTTCAGCATCAGTTGCTGGTACTCCGGCATCTGGGCGGGGGCCAACTCGCCGAGGCTCAAGCCGCTCAGGGCGATGTGCTCCCGCCCCAAGCGCAGGGCCTGGAGGTTGGAGCGGATAATTTCCTCGTCGCCGTCACGTCCCCGGCTGAAACGCTGTTCCACGAACTCTTCCAGATATTCGTGAGGCATATTCACCAAGTGGGCCAGCGCGCCCATGATGACCATGTTGGCGGCGCGGTTGTTGCCGGTGGAGCGGGCCAGCTCCTCAACCGGCAGGCCGAAGGCCCTAGAATCTTCCTCCAACTCCAACTCAAACTCGGTGGAGTTGAAAATGACCACGCCGTCTTCGCGGACATCGGCGCAGTGGCTGTCGTAGGCATCCCGGTTGAAAGCCACCAGAACGTCAACGTCGTCTCCGGGAGCCTGAACCGGGTCAACCGAGATGCGGGCCTGAGTCCAAGTGGGGCCGCCCAGGATTTGCGAGGGAAAAGTAGCAAAAGTCAGGGCGTGGTAACCAACCTGGGTTGACGACTGTGCCAAACCCTCAGCGGAAGTTACGACACCCTGCCCGCCTTCACCGGCGAAACGAACGACGAAATCTCGCATTTGCATAAGGGGGGTTCTCCCAGCTCACTGTGAGGAGCGGAAAAAATTGGCAGACAACCACAATGGCGAAGGGTTCAAGTGAAAAAGGAAAAATGATGCCGGAGAGGAATAAGAGGAAGCCTGCTTTCGTAGGCTAGGCTGTTTAAGTGCGGCGGTCATGACGGCTTTCGGGTGCTTCCCCATAGAGGCCCAGCTGGCGCCGCTGAGCGCTCGCACGGCCCAACTTTCCAACCTGGTGCATTGCGGAGGTCTAAGTTACTGGACTATACACCGCCCATTTTTCGTTGTCAACGAATTACGCAACGTGTAACTGTTCAGACTGGGCTTAATCCGCGCTGAGGCCACGAATGGAAGAAGATACTACGCGGGTAAACTGAAGGCATGAGTTTGCCTGAGGAATTGGCCGGGTTCTCCCGGGAGGAATTGATTGAGCTAGTTGGCCGGCTCTTTGGTCATATCCAAGTTCTGGAAGCCCGGACCGCCGAGTTGGAAGGCCAACAAAAGCCGCCACCCGATGCCGGGAAGGAGCGGAAGCCGCCGTCTTGGGTCAAGGCCAACCGGCCCGCCCGCTCCAAGGGAGAACGCAAGAAGCGGCCCCACGGCTTTGGCCGGCCTAGGGAGGAGCCGACCCATAGGATGGAACACGCCACGGCCAGTTGCCCCGACTGTGCCATCCCTTTGGCAGGCGGGAAGGTGGTTGAGCGCCGCCAGGTGATATCCATACCCCGGGTACGGGCGCGGGTAACCGAGCACTTGGTGTTGGAACGGACCTGCCGGAAGTGCAAGAAGAGATGGACCTCCGTACCGGATTGGAAGTCCATCGCCGTGGGCCGCCAACGGTTCGGCGTTTCGGTGCAGAGTGAAGTAAGCATGCTGAGGGAGGAGTGCCGGCTCCCTTTCAGGGTGATTCAGCGCTACCTGAAGGTGGCGCTACGGACTGGCCTTGAGCCTGGGCAAGCTGGTGGGGCTGGTCCGGGGAGCGGCGGAGCGGGGCCGGGAGGAGTACAACCGGCTAAGAGAAGCGATACGAGCCTCTCCCGTGGTGTACGGCGATGAGACGGGCTGGCGGGAAGACGGGCGAAACGGGTACCTCTGGAGCTTCAGCACCCCCAAAGTGCGTTACTTCGTCCACCGGCTTAGCCGGGCGAACACGGTGGTGAAAGAGGTGTTGGGGGATGAGTTCGAAGGGGTGCTGGTCAGCGGCTTCTATGGGGCCTGCAACGTGTATCAGGGGCCCCATCAGCGGTGTTGGACCCACCTGTTGCGGGACATACACGAACTGAAGGAGCGTTTTCCGCAACACCAGGGGCTGGCCCAATGGTCCCAGCAGGTGCGGGAAGTATATGACCGGGCCCAAGCCTATCCTGGCCCTGATCCGGGACTGCCGGACACGGTGCGCCAAGCCCAGCGGCTAAAGCGGCAACAAGAGTGCCAGCGGCAGCTACTGTCTGTATGCAAGCCTTACTTGGGTGGCGACGCGCCCATGAAGGTGTTGTGCCAGCGGGTGGAACGCTTCCTGCCGGAGCTCTTTACCTTTATCGCTGAGCCTGGGGCGAGTGCGGACAACAACGCGGCCGAGCGCAGTCTGCGTCCGCCGGTGGTGAGCCGGAAGATCAGCGGCGGCACTCGTTCAGGCCAGGGAAACGAGACCAAGAGCATCCTCGCTTCTCTGTTCGGCACTTGGCGCTTGCAAGGACGCAACCCCTACCTCGCCTTGAACTCCCTCCTCTCTAAACCTCTACCTGTCTAAACCTCTACCTGCCCCAGTCTGAACTGTTACGTCACCGAGACGTTTTCAAAAGTCCGATTCGTATTGACCCATCTGGTTGCCGAGCGGCACCCTCGGCGTTAAGGTAGCAATGTAAAACAACAAGGAGCGGTGCCGCCATGACTGGAAGGAAACCCAAGTCCTCCGGAGAGATGACACCTTGGGGCCACCTGCGTAATCTTTTCCTCACCCTGCTGGGACGAGGCACCTATCCGACTTGGTGCTTCGGTTGTGGCCTCGAGGAGAGGGCATACGCGAAAGGCCCGCCGCTTGAAGGCTGGCAAACCATCTATCTCACCGGGGACGGCGGGCCGCCTGCCGACCGTAGCAAAACAAACAGGATGATCGTTTGTCCTCGCTGCCTGGCGGACGTAATGGACGCATTTCCTCCCCGGGTCATGGACGAGTACATCGCCTCCCATGGAGACCCGAAGAGGCTGCGGCCAGACATGACCCTGGCCGAGTTCGTGGCACGGGACGGCCCCCGGTAATCGGATCGGACGGGACTTGAAGACGCCCCATGCCTCACAGGGTAGATTGCCGCCTCGACAGTTGACACCGTGGCAACTGTGACTTTATTCTGGTTGGTGTTAGGCTCCCATGGAGGCGGCCAAGAGGAATACACCCGGTTACGCCAAGAGATTCGGGCCAGCCCGGTGGTGTACGGGGACGAAACGGGCTGGCGTCAAGATGGCCGTAATGGCTACCTCTGGAGCTTCAGCACTCCCAAGGTGCGCTACTTCCTCTACCGGCCGGGCCGGAGCCAGAGGGTGGTGGAGGAGGTGTTGGGGGATGAGTTCGAGGGGGTGTTGGTCAGCGACTTCTACGGGGCCTACAACGTGTGCCAGGGGCCGCACCAGAGATGCTGGACCCACCTGTTGCGTGACATCCCACCAACTGAAGGAGCAACACCCGCAGAATCAGGACCTGGCCAAATGGTCCCAACAGGTCCGTGAGGTGTACGACCATGCTCAGGCCTACCCCGGACCTGACCCTAACCTGCCCGAAACGGTGCAACGGGCCCAGCGGGTAGAGCGGCAACAACGCTACCAGCAGTGGCTATGGTCCATCTGTAAGCCTTACCTGGGTAGCGACGCGCCCATGAGGGTGCTGTGCCAGCGGGTGGAACGCTTCCTGCCGGAGCTATTCACCTTCGTCGCCGAGCCCCGGGCCAGCGCGGACAACAACGCGGCGGAGCGTAGTCTGCGCCCGCCGGTGGTGAGCCGGAAGATCAGCGGCGGCACCCGTTCGGAGCGGGGGAGCGAAACCAAGAGCATCCTGGCTTCCTTGTTCGGAACCTGGCGCCTGCAAGAACGCAACCCCTACCAAGCCCTACAATCCATCCTCTCCAAACCCCATCTCGCCCCAGTCTGAACAGTTACCGCAACGTGTCCCACGGCGGCATGGGCCCAAAATCTTTAGGGCCGAAATACCCCCGCGCTGTGACGCTGAGCGCATTGTTGGGCTTTTCAGCCTTGTGCTAGAATCGGCGGCATGATGGATGAGATCAAATACTGGGTGGCGCTGGATGCGGTTCCGCAATTGGGCGTCGCCCGCTTCCGTCGGCTGGAATCATATTTCGGGAACCTGGAGTATGCTTGGCGCGCCGGTGTTTCCCAGCTACGGGACGCCGGGCTGGATTCGCGGACTGCTCAAGAGGTGGTAGCGGCGAGGCAGCAGGTGGACCTGGACGACGGTATGGCATCCCTGGCCCAGGCCGGCGTTACCGCAACCAACTGGAACTGCGAGGATTACCCGCCCAGACTCAAGCAAATTTCCGACCCGCCGCCGGTGCTGTATTATCTCGGCACAATTGTGCCGGAAGACGAACGTTCGATAGCTATCGTCGGTACCCGAAACCCTACCTCCTACGGGAGGGAGGCGGCCACCGTTCTCAGCCGTGATCTGTCGTTGGCCGGCATCACGGTAGTCAGCGGGCTGGCTTTGGGAATCGACGGCGTGGCCCATCGCGCTGCGCTGGAATGCGGAGGGCGGACTATCGCAGTGGTCGCCGGGGGGCTGGATTCAGTTTATCCTAAAGAACACTCAGCTCTTTTCCGCCAGATTCAGGGCCGGGGCGCGGTTGTCAGCGAGCACCGCTTGGGCATTCGCCCGGACGCCCGTAACTTCCCACGCCGCAACCGCCTGATTAGCGGCATGACCCTGGGTACTCTAGTGGTCGAGGCAGGAGAGGGCAGCGGGACCCGCTGGACAGTGCAGCAAGCTCTGGAGCAGGACCGCGAGGTATTCTGTGTGCCCGGCAGCATATTTTCTCCGGCCAGCCGGTTTACCAACCGGATGATCAAAGAGGGCGCGAAACTGGTTGCCGATTACAGCGATATTCTGGAAGAATTGAACCTGCCCGACATCAGCGGCGAAACCGGCGAATTGGCGGGCGATGGCCGCGCCCCCCGGAACGCCACCGAGTCATCCGAATTTCCCAGTGACTATGATGAGGAGGAGCGCCCGGAAGACGAAGACGTTGACGAGGATGAGTTGTCGCTGTTGGCCCACCTTACCGGCGAGCCGGTTCACGTTGACGACCTTTGCCGCCAATCCGGGTTGCCCATAGCAACTATTACGAGTATGTTGACATTGTTGGAACTCAAAGGAAAAGTAACGCAGGTTGGCAGTATGCACTATGTCCGGGCGTCTGCCGTGGGGGTGACGCATGGCAGCTAAGTCAGACGCAACAGCAGGAAAAACGGCTAGCGCCAAGGCCGCTGGCAAGTCCGCTGGCGCCAAGGCCGCAGGGAAGAAGGTCACGGCTTCCGCCCCCACCGGGAGGAAAGCCGCTGCCGGAAGCAAAACCGCGGCCGGCAAGGCAGCCGGGAGCAAGAAGGCCGGAGCGGCAGCCGCCAAGGGCGGAAAAACTACGGCCCGAGCCTCCGGAAAGGGCGGCAAATCGCCGTCCCGGGCCGCGCCCGCCAATACCAAGGGGAAGGACCTGGTCATCGTCGAATCGCCGGCCAAGGCCCGCACCGTTGGTCAGATTCTGGGCAACAAATACGTGGTCACCGCCTCCCAGGGGCACGTCCGCGACTTGCCCAAGAGCAAAATCGGCGTGAATGTCGAGCAGGATTTTGAGCCGTCCTATGTCGTGATGCAGGACAAGCGCTCGCTGCTCAAGGAACTCAAGACGGCGGGCGACGCCGCCAACGACATCTACCTCGCCACCGACCCCGACCGTGAGGGGGAGGCTATCTCTTGGCACCTCCAGGCGGCGGCCAACTGGGCCGGGCGCGATGCCCTGCCCAAGCGGGTGGTGTTTCACGAAATCACCAAGGACGCCGTGGAAGAGGCGTTCAGCCACCCCCGCGAAATTGATATGCAACTGGTCAACGCCCAGCAGGCGCGGCGCATCCTCGACCGGCTGGTGGGCTACCAGATAAGCCCGCTGCTCTGGCGGCGAGTGCAGCGTGGCCTGTCGGCCGGGCGGGTGCAGTCGGTGGCTCTCCGCATGGTCACCGACCGCGAGCGGGAAATCAACGCCTTTGTCCCTGTGGAGTCCTGGACGCTGGACGCCATGCTGCAAAAGCAGGGCGACGCCACCGAGTTCGGCGCCCAACTGCATTCGCTGAAGGGACAGCGGAGCCGGCTGAACATACCCAATGAAGAGCAGGCCCGCAGCCTGGAAACGGAGTTGACCGGCGCGTCCTATCAGGTCGCCGATGTCCGCCAGCGGGATGTCCGCCAGCGCCCGGCGCCACCCTTCACCACCAGCACCTTGCAGCAGGACGCGGGCCGCAAGATGCGGCTGACCGCCCAGCGCACCATGTCCATCGCGCAGCAGCTCTACGAAGGGCTGGAGTTGGGCAGCGACGGCTCCGTGGGCCTCATCACCTATATGCGTACCGACTCCACCCAGGTCGCCGTCTCAGCCGTGGACGAGGTGCGGGAGTATATCGCAGGGCGCTATGGCAAAGACCACATGCCCGACAAACCGCGGACGCACTCTCGCCGCTCCAAGTCGGCCCAAGAGGCCCACGAGGCCATTCGCCCAACTTCGATTCGCCGGCACCCTGATTCCCTGCGCCCCTTCCTGTCCCGCGAGCAACTTAATCTTTACACGCTGATTTGGGAGCGAATGCTGGCCAGCCAGATGGCCGACGCTGTTTCCGAGGCCACTACGGTGGACATAGACGCGGCCTGCCGACAGTCTGGAAACGTCTATAATTTCCGCGCCACCGGCTCGGTGCTGAAGTTCGCCGGTTTCCGCAGCGTGTATCTCGAAGGCCGCGACGACGCCGATGATGCCGACGGCGGAAAGTTGCTGCCCCCCCTGAACTCGGGCGATGTTCTCGACTGCGCCAAGCTGGACGCCAATCAGCACTTCACCGAGCCGCCGCCCCGCTACACCGAGGCCACGCTGATTCGGGCGATGGAGGAAAAAGGCATCGGACGCCCCAGCACCTACGCGCCGACCATCGGCACCCTGGTCGAGCGGCGCTACGTGGAGCGCGAGCGTAACCGCCTGACCCCTACCCCGTTGGGCATCACGGTGGCCGACCTGCTCACCGAGCATTTCACCGACGTCATGGACCTGGACTTCACCGCCAAGATGGAGGAAGAGCTGGACGGCGTGGCCCAGGGTGAACGGGAGTGGGTGCCGATGCTTCGGGACTTTTATGACCCGTTCCACGAGGCGGTCAACAAGGCTAACGAGACCTTTTCCCGCGCCGAAGAGACCGACGAGGTATGCGAGAAGTGCGGCGAACCTATGGCTATCAAGACGGGCCGCTTCGGAAGGTTCATGGCCTGCACCGGCTATCCCAAATGCCGCAACACCAAGGACATGGGCGATAATCCCGGTGTGCCCTTCGAGGAAGCCTCCGACGAGATTTGCGAGAAGTGCGAGCGTCCGATGGTCATCAAGACCGGGCGATATGGCCGGTTCCTGGCCTGCACCGGCTATAACGCCGAAGAAAATCCTTGCGAAAACCGCCGTAACCTGCTCAACAAAATCGGCGTGGCCTGCCCGGACTGCGGCGGCGATCTCGTGGAGCGCCGGGCGCGAGGGCGCGGAGGCCGGCCTTTCTGGGGCTGCTCGCGCTACCCTGCCTGTGAGTTCATCCTCAACCGGCGGCCGCTTCCCACTCCCTGCCCGGAGTGCGGCAAGCTGATGGCGCAATTGAACCGCAGTACCATCGCCTGCACCTCCTGCGACTGGCAGGAAGCGGTGAATCAGGAAGCCGCGGGTGAGCAGCCGGAACCGCCGGAGCGGACTCAGGCCGGACAGGCCGGGGAGTTGGTGAACGTTGGCGACTAGCCCCGCAGCAGAACGCACAGCCACCGAGCCGCCCGTCCCGGAAAACGTCGCCGAGTTCGACGCCTGCCGGGCCCGCTTTCCCCTCTACCTGCGAGGGCAGCGCGGTCTCTCCGAGAATACCGAGCGAGTCTATCTGAGCGACCTCCAGTCCTTCCGTGAATACTTGGTCAAGGAAAACCTGTCGCTGACCGACATGGACCGAACTACCCTGCGGGGCTATCTGGCCTGGCTGGCTACCCCGCAGCGCGACGGCGGCAAGGGTTACGAGCGGGTCAGCGTGGCCCGCAAGCTGACTGTCCTGCGTTCCTTCTACCTTTTCTTGGTCCAGGAAGGGATGTTCCGCTCTACTCCCGTCCCGTCAGGGCGAAGTTTCCGCCTGAAGGTGGCCAAGCGGCTGCCTACTTTCCTCGGCCACCGCGAGGCCGGGCGGCTGCTGGACGCGCCCGACGACACTACCCCACTTGGAATGCGGGACAAGGCCATACTGGAACTGCTCTACAGCTGCGGCGTGCGGCTGGCTGAAATTCACGGAATGAACCTGGCCGACATAAATTTCGGCCAGCGTTCGATCCTAGTTCGGGGCAAGGGGAACAAGGAGCGGGAGACTCTCTTCGGACACCCCGCCGAGGATGCGTTGCTGCGCTACCTGAACGAGGCCCGCCCACTGCTGAACGACGAGGCTGCCCCTTCCGAGAAGACCGACGCCGTGTTTCTGAATCGCTACGGCCAGCGCCTCTCCCGCCGCAGCATCGAGAGTCTGGTGCGCCGGCACGGCTCGGCGGCGGGAGCGCGGGACGACGTCCATCCCCACACTCTGCGCCACACCTTCGCTACTCACATGCTGGAGGGCGGCGCGGACTTGCGGGTGATTCAGGAACTCCTGGGCCACTCCAGCCCCCAAACCACCCAGATATATACCCACGTAACCAAGACCGAGGCGCTCCAGGCCTATCTGGCCCATCACCCCCGGGCCGATGAGCCGACAGCCCCCGCCACGGTCATTCCGCAGGAACCGGACGAGGAGGAATAGGCTGCCGATGGCCCGATTCCTGATCCTCAACGGCCCCAACCTGAATATGCTGGGCCGCCGCGATGCCGGCTTCTACGGTGTCAAGACACTGGAAGAGGTGAACGCCGAAATCAGCGCCGTCGCCGCCCGGTTGGGGGTCGAGGTCGAGTTTTTCCAGTCCAACCACGAAGGCGCGCTGGTGGACTGCATTCAGGAGAACTGGGGCCGTATTGACGGACTTATAGTCAACGGCGGCGCGCTCACCCATTACGGTCTCACGCTCAAGGATGCCCTCATCGATTGCCGTCTGCCCTTTGTGGAAGTGCACCTGAGCAACCCGCTGGCCCGCGACGCATGGCGGCGGCACTCTGTGCTGTCAGACATCGCCCGCGGTCAAATTGCAGGCTTTGGGTGGAGAAGCTATACTGCGGCTTTGGAAATACTCGCCGCTCTGGTGGAGGAAGAGTCCCAATGATGCAATCCCGACTGGCAACTTTCGTCGCCCAACTCCCCGACCGCGAACTGGATGCCGTTCTGGTGTCTGGCGCCGAGAACCGGCGCTATCTGTCCGGATTTTCCGGCTCGGCCGGATACCTGTTCATCACCGGCGAGCGGGCCCATCTGGCTACCGACTTCCGCTACACCGAACAGGCCACCGCCCAGGCCGTCCACTTCAATGTCGAGCAAGTCCGCAGCGGTTGGGACTGGCTCATCACTCAGCTTAAAGAGTCCGGCGCGAAACAGGTGGGCTTCGAGAGCCAGGCTATGACCGTGCTGACCTACAACAGCCTGTCGGGAGCAATCAACGAAGATTCCGAGCTGTCCGGCGTAACGCTGGTCCCGGTTCCCGACCTGACCGACGGGCAGCGCAGCATCAAGGACTCCGACGAATTGGTCCTGCTTCAGCGCGCAATTGACGCCTCCGACCTAGCGATGGAACAGGTCTGCCCCGCCATCACCGAGGGCATGACCGAGCGGGAAGTTGCTTGGCGGATGGAGATGGCGATGCGTGACGCCGGCGCCGACGGCATCAGCTTCGACACCATCGTGGCTGCCGGCCCCAATGGCGCGATGGCCCACCATATGCCCACCGACCGGGTCATCCGGCGCGGCGAACCCATCGTCATCGACATG
This sequence comes from Dehalococcoidia bacterium, assembly GCA_965249065.1. GTDB lineage: Bacteria > Chloroflexota > Dehalococcoidia > Lucifugimonadales > UBA3495 > VXOI01. The sequence goes on from CBDFLG010000002.1 coordinate 1,714,832, forward strand.
GGCGCCCGGGTTGGCGGCTACTGCTCCGACATCACACGGACGGTGATCGTGGGCGAGCCGGACGAGATGTTCCACAAGATTTACGGCATCGTTTTGGACGCGCAGCTCACTGCCATCAAAAAGGTCAGCACCGGCATGACCGGCGAGGAAGCCGACGCCCTAGCCCGCGAGGTTATCGCAGAAGCAGGCTACGGCGACAACTTCGGCCACAGCTTGGGCCACGGGGTCGGTCTGGCCGTCCACGAAAATCCTAGGGTCAGCCCGCGATCCACGGACCCGCTGGATGTCAATTCCGTATTTACCGTCGAGCCGGGCATCTACATTTCCGGCTGGGGTGGGGTTCGCATCGAAGACATTGTTATCCTCGGAGAAGGCGGCGCAACCCCGCTGAGCAAGGCTTCCAAGTAGGCGATTTCCCAACCCTGCGCCCAGGGGCGCAAAAACGACAGGCGGTCTGAATGAGCATAAACTTCAGCGACCTCAATCGTGGCTTGGTCATCGAGTTGGATGGGCAGCCGTGGATGGTGATGGACTATGAGCGCCACAAGATGCAGCAACGGGCGCCGGTGACTCGCATCAAGATGAAGAATTTGCTCAGCGGCGCCGTCGTAGAACGCACCTTCCAGCGCTACGATACCGGCTTCACCGTCGCCGACATAGACAACCGCCCGACTCAGTATCTCTACACCGACGGTGAGTTCTATTACTTCCTGGACCAGGAGACCTTTGACCAGTACGAATTGACCACCGATGTTCTGGGCGAGTCGCTGGGTTACCTCAAGGAGAATGCCGCTGTCGAAGTGGTGTTCTACAATGGATCAGCCATCAGTGTCAGCCTGCCGACTCACGTCGAGTTGGCGGTCACCGAGACAGCTCCTTCCTTCCGGGGCGACACTGCTCAGGGCGGCAACAAGCCGGCCACCCTCGAGACCGGCCTGCGCGTCAACGTTCCCATGTTTATCACCCCCGGCACGGTGGTGCGAGTGGACACTCGTACCGGGGCCTACACAGAGCGCGTGAGCTGAGGGCGTGCCAACCTACACAGTCAGCCAGGTTTCCACCTACATTCGGAGCGAGCTGGAATCCGACCCGCATCTGGCCGACTTGTGGATTGAAGGCGAGGTATCCAACCTCAGCATCGCGTCGTCAGGACACGCATACTTCAACCTGAAAGACCGTCAGGCAGTGCTCCAGGCGGTAATGTTCCGCAACCAGCGCGGCATCAACCTGCTGACCAACGGGGAGTTGGTAACGGCCCACGGGCGCATATCCTTCTACGAACCTCGTGGCACGCTCAACATTATGGTTGACGTGGTTGCGCCCCAAGGCTTGGGCGAACTGGCCTTGGAACTGGAGCGGCTCAAGCAAAAACTGGCTGCCGAGGGCCTGTTCGACCCCAGCCGCAAGCGTCCCCCGCCTGCCTTCCCCAGAGTCGTTGGCGTGGTGACCTCGCCTACGGGGGCCGTCTTCCACGATATACAAAACGTGCTGAGCCGCCGCTATCCGCTGGTAAAGCTGGTCTTGTCCCCTACTCAGGTGCAGGGCGAGCAGGCGTCAGAGAGCATCGCCTCTGCGCTGGAAAGCCTGGACCGGGACGGCGGCTGCGACGTGATAATTGTTGCCCGTGGCGGCGGCTCTATTGAAGACCTGTGGCCCTTCAACGAGGAAGTGGTCGCTCGCGCCATATACGCCTGCCGCACCCCGGTTGTCAGCGGGGTGGGCCATGAGACTGACGAGACCATCGCCGACTACGTTGCCGACGTGCGCGCCCCCACGCCTTCTGCGGCGGCGGAGCTGATTGTCCCTGACGTCCGCGACCTGAAAGCCACCATGTCCCACTTGCTCCAGCGTATGAACCGCAGCCTGACCGGCCGGGTGCAGCAGGAGCGGGCGGGCATCGATCGTTTGCGGCGACAGATGGAGGCCGGCCTGCCCGACATCGCCACTTGGCGGCGGCGCATTGACGACCTTTCCCGCATCGCCGGGGCCTCGGCTGTGTCGCTGTCCAAGCAGCGGCGGCTGGAAGTGGACGGCGTGAACCAGCGGTTGCGGGGCCTTGAACCCCGTGCCACGTTGCGGCGCGGGTTTTCTGTGGTCGAGCTGGTCGCTTCCGGGCGGGCGTTGACCAGCACGGCGCAAGCGGCGACGGGCGACGAACTGCGGATTGTCGTATCCGACGGCGAGATTCCCGCAGTGGCCGGGAAACCGGGGCAGGCAGCGCCCGCAGTCTCCGCCCTCGCCGAAACCCCTTCCACTCCTCCGAAGAGGAAACGTAAGGCAAAGACAGCCGAGCCGCCCGCCTCGTCCCTGCTGTTATAGACTCTTCCGTTGAATCCCATGCTTTTCGGCCGGTGGCCCTCGCCTCTATCCCTCAACTGCTCCGGAGACGCTGGTTATGACCGCCAATGATGCCTTGCCTTCAGATTCCGGCCTTGACCAGATCGGCTTCGAGGACGCCTTTCGCCAGTTGACCGAGATTGCGGAGCGGCTGGAGGCGGGCGGGCTGACGCTGGCTGAGGCCACGGCCCGGTTCGAGGAGGGCATGAAGCTAGTGCAGCGCTGCAACCACCTGCTTGATTCGGCGGAGTTGGAAATTACCACCCTCCGCGAGGATTACCAGCGTCCACCCGCGCCTGTGGCGGACCAGAATGGCGCTGAGCCGCCGTTTTACGGCGATGCCCCATACGACGAAGCCGTGGACGAAGAAGAGGAATTGCCGTTCTAGCCCGTTCCAGTTCCAGCCGCTGGGAGAACTGCAAACCGGGAGCGATGAGTCAAAGGCTATGACAAGGATGACCGGCCCGGTCAGGATCGACCTGCACGTTCACACCAAGCATTCCCACGACTCGGCGGCGCCGGTGGCCTCGGTGTTGCAGCGGTGCCGCGGCTCCGGCCTAGGGCTGGTGGCCATCACCGACCACGACAACATACGCGGCGGGCTGGAAGCCCGGGAAATGAGCAGTTTCCCGGTAATCGTCGGCGAAGAAATCAAATCGGCCCGTGGCGACATAATTGGCCTGTTTCTGAATGAGCCGGTGCCGCCCCATTTGCCGCCCCTGGAAACGGTGAAGCGGGTCAAGGCTCAGGGAGGACTGGTCGGGGTGCCTCATCCCTTCGACCGTATCCGTCCCACCGCGATGGGGCGGCGGGCGCTGCTGGAGATCCTGCCTTGGGTGGACTTTCTTGAGGGATATAACGCGCATACCATGTTGCCCGCCGACAACCGGCGGGGCATTGAGTTCGCCGCCGGCCACTCTCTGCCGGTGGTGTCGTGCAGCGACTCCCATTCCGCGCTGGAGCTGGGCCGCACATACACCGAGGTTCCGGGGGGAGAGCTGGACGGTACGCCAGAGGGACTGATGCGGGCCATTCGCGCCGGGGTCTGCGTGGGCCGGAGGCCCAACCCGGCGCTCTTGCTGACACCAGGATACGCCAAACTGAGGAAGTTGCTGGGCTGAGTATGTTGAGCATCGGATGGTTTTCCACCGGGCGGGGAGAAGGCTCGCGGGGGCTGCTCCGTTTTGTCCATGAGAGGCTGCTTTCCCAACAAATCGATGCGCGAATCAACTTCGTGTTCAGCAACCGTGCCCCCGGCGAGCAAGAGGGTTCCGACGAGTATTTCCGTCTGGCGCGGGAATATGGGCTGCCGCTGATAACCCATTCGTCGGCTCAATTCCGGCGGCGCAGGGGCGGGAGATTCGCCGACGGGCGGGCCGAATTCGATGCTGAAGTCCTGGAACTGCTGGCCGGACGCCAGCCCGACATCTGCGTGCTGGCAGGCTATATGCTCATTGCCAGCTCCGCGCTATGCCGCGCCTTCCCGCTGCTGAACCTGCACCCGGCGCTTCCCGACGGCCCCATTGGGACTTGGCAGGAAGTGGTCTGGCAGCTTATTGGCCAGCGGGCCGCCCGCACCGGGGCGATGACGCATCTGGCTACCGAGGAAGTAGACCGGGGGCCGCTTGTCTCCTACGTGACCGTACCCCTGAACACCACGGAATTTGAACCACACTGGCAGGAACTGGGCGACCGCGACGTTGCAGGAGTGAGGAAAGAGCGAGGGGAGGACTATGAAATGTTCCGCCTGATTCGCGCCCAGCAATACCGGCGGGAACCTCACCTGTTGCTGGAAACACTGAGGGCATTAAGCCGAGGGGAGATTCGCTTGGACATTGGCGCGCCCGGCAGCGAAGTGGCTATTGTGAGCGGGATGGAGAGCGACGCAGAGCAGTTTGGAGGGCTTTGCCTTGACCAGCGAATCGAAGATGCGATGCGGCGAGACGGCGCGTTTTAGGCTGACTTTCGGACAGGCTCGATGACCAGCGACACCTCATCGCCGTTGGGACCAAGCAGACTGAGCGGCGCCAATCCATCAACATTGTCGCGCTCTACTACACAGCGCGCCGCGCCATTCACAGACGGCAGGTCATACATGACATCCAGCAGAGTGTCTTCGATAACGTAACGCAGGCACCTAGCTCCGGTGCGGTGTTCCAGCGCCCGGTCGGCCGCTGCCTCCAAGGCCCCGTTGGTGAATTCCAGTTCCACGCCGTCCATCCGGAACAGGTGCTGGTACTGCTTCAGAATTGCGTTCTTGGGTTCGATGAGCACTCGCATCAGCGAGTCGCGGTCCAGCTGATCCAGCGTTACGGTAACCGGCAGACGGCCCACCATCTCCGGGATGAAGCCGAACTCCAGCAAGTCATCGGGCGTTACTCCGGCCATTACGCTGCCGGAAGGAGCCTGGTCGCTGCGGAGGAAACCCAACCGGGCGGACCCGGCGTTGCAACGGTTTTCCACAACCTGTTCCAAGCCGTCGAACGTGCCGCCGCAGATGAATAATATGTTGCTGGTGTTGATTTGCAGGAATTCCTGATGCGGGTGCTTGCGGCCGCCCTGGGGCGGCACGTTGGCGACGCAGCCCTCAATGATTTTGAGCAATTCCTGCTGCACTCCCTCACCGGACACGTCGCGGGTGATTGAGCGGTTTACGCCCTCTTTGCGGGCGATCTTGTCCATCTCGTCAATGTAGATGATGCCCCGCTCGGCGCGTGCAATGTCCCAGTCTGCCGCCTGAATCAGCCGGAGCAGTATGTTTTCCACGTCCTCGCCCACATAGCCGGACTCGGTGAGGGAGGTGGCGTCGCAGACCGCGAAAGGAATGTCCAGAGTGCGAGCCAAGGTTTCGGCCAGCAGTGTCTTGCCGCAGCCGGTGGGGCCAATAAGCAAGATGTTAGCCTTCTGTATTTCAACAGCGGAAAAGTGGAAGCCGTTGCGAATGCGCTTGTAGTGGTTGTACACCGCGACGCTTAATATCTTCTTGGCCCGTTCTTGGCCCACGACATAGGCGTCGAGATTGGCGTAAATCTCCCGAGGGGTCGTTTGCCGGAGAGGAGGGGGAGGGTCCGGCATTACGTCTTCTTCCTCGGCCACCACTTCCGCCAAGGAGCGAACGCAATCGAAGCAGACTGCCGCGTGTCCCTGGCTGGACAACAGGATATCCGACCGGGAATGCGGCTTGTCGCAAAAAGAACACTGGGTCAGACGCGGACAATTACGGTCAGTAGTCAACGGTCATCTCCCCCACACGCAGCGTCGCATTTGGGCTGCCCTCAGCACCACGGAACCGTTCTCTGAGTTCCTAACCGCCCTCTTTTTCTGCTTCTGCCTCCGCTTTCTTTGCGCCCTCTTTTTCTGCTTCTGCCTCCGCTTTCTTTGCGCCCAGTATTTCGTCAATCAACCCATACTCGGCGGCCTGATCGGCAGTCAGGTAGTAATCCCGGTCGGTGTCTACGGCAATCTTGTCGTAGGTCTGGCCGGTGTTTTCCGCCAGCATTGTGCGCAATTTTTCCTGGAGCCTGATGATTTCCCGCGCGGCGATTTCGATGTCCGACGCCTGGCCTTGAGCGCCGCCCAAGGGCTGGTGCATATGGATAGTCGAGTTGGGCAGGGCATAGCGCTTACCCTTGGTGCCGCCCGAAAGCAGCAGCGTGGCCATGCTGGCCGCCATGCCCAGGCAGATGGTGGAAACATCAGGGGAAATCAACTGCATCGTGTCGTAGATTGCAAAGCCGGCACTCACCACTCCCCCGGGGCTGCTGATGTAGAGGTTGATGTCCTTGTCGGGGTCTTCCCTTTCCAGGAAGAGCAACTGGGCAATAACGATGTTGGCGACCTGATCGTTGATGGGGGTGTTTAGAAAGACGATCCGCTCTTTGAGCAGAAGAGAATAGATATCGAAGGCCCGCTCACCCCGGGGGCTGGTCTCGATGACCATGGGAATAATGCTCTGGGGGACGAAAAATCCATTGGTGTGGGGCGTGTCAGGCATGGGATAGTCTCCTTATTTGCTTCCTTGGCTTAAACGGTTTTCGGGGGCTTAAACGGTTTTCGGGAATGAGGGAAGGCGCCAGCGTCAGGCGCTCTCCGCCGCCTGTTTCTTTGAGGTCAGGATTTCGTCAATCCAGCCGTATTCCAGGGCTTGCTCTGCTGTGAGGTAGAAGTCCCGGCTGGAGTCTTGGGCCACTTTTTCGTAGGGCTGGCCGGTGTTCTCAGACAGGATGGTGTTCAACTGCCGTTCCAGACGAATAATCTCTCTGGCGGCAATTTCGATGTCCGACGCCTGGCCCTGCACTCCACCCATGGCCTGGTGGGTGTGTATGGTTGAGTTGGTTAGAGCGTAGCGCTTGCCCTTCGCTCCCCCTGCAAGCAGGAACGAGGCCATGCTGGCCGCCATCCCCAGGCAGATGGTGGACACTGCGGGGGTGATCAACTGCATAGTGTCGTAAATCGCCAACCCGGAGCGGATGACCCCGCCCGGGCTGGTGATATACAGGTTGATGTCGCGGTCCGAGTCTTCCCGCTCCAAGAAGAGGAGCTGGGCGATGATAGTGTTGGCGACCCGGTCGTTGATGGGCGTGTTCAGGAAGACTATCCGTTCCCGCAGCAACAGGGAATAGATGTCGAAAGCCCGGTCGCCCCTTGGGCTGCTCTCGATGACCGTGGGGATCATTGCTTGGGGAATAAAAAGCCCGTTGTGGGCGGGGACGTTAGCCATTTGACTGCTCTCCGGTATTGAGAGCGTCGCCTTCATCAGCTACGCCCTCGTCGTCCGATGCGGACTCGGCTACGGGTTCTTCCGGTTCCGACCCTTCCGGCTCTGGTTCTTCGCTGTCTTCGGCGTCCGGCTTGTTATCGGCATCTGAGATTTCCACCAGCCGGGCCAGCACCTTGCTATTCAGCAACCGTGAGCGGATTGACTCGCGGGAGTCCTCCGCGTTTAGCAGCCGGCGCAGGCTTGCCGCCGACTCTTCCGCCGAGTTTTCCATCATACGGTCGATTTCGGCGTCTACTTCACCGGGATCCACTTCCACGCCTTCCTGTTCCGCCAACTTGCGCAATACCAAGAAGGTGGTCAGCCGGTCCTCGGCCTGGGGGCGAAGCTGCTCCTGCCACTGCTGCTCGGTCTGGCCCACGAAGCGCAGGTAGGTCTCCATGTCCAGCCGCTGGTTGCGCAGGGTGCGCTCATGGTCCTCGCGGATGGATTCCATCTCGCGCTGGTAAATGAGCTCCGAGGCTTGGACGGTTGCCAGTTTCTTGACTTCCTCGAGGATGTTGCGCTCCAGCTCCCGCTGTGCGGTGGCCTCGCCCTCCTCGGTTAGCCGCTGGCGGATGTGCTCGGAAAGGGCTTCCATGCTCTCAAACCCATCCCGGACGCCCTTGGCGAATTCGTCGTCGAGTTCGGGCAGCCGTTTCTCCTTGACCGATACGACCTCAACGTGGAAGCGGCACTCCCTGCCGGCGTAGTTTTCTTGGGGGTAGTCGTCGGGCACGGAGAGGGTGAATTCCTTTTCCTGCCCCTCAGTCATGCCTTCAAGGTACACTGAGAAGCCGGGCAAGGGCAGGTCGTTGTCCATCTGGGGAATGTAGTCCACGCCTTCATCGTCGATGGCGTCTTCCCCAGCGATGGTTCCCTGCACGTTCAGGTTGACCAGATCACCGAAGGCCACCGGACGTTCGGCCGGCTCCCAGGGCGCGCTCTCGTATCGCAGGTTTTCCAGAACCCGGTCGACGTCTTCGGGGCCGATTTCCACCGGGGCTGACGAGAGGCGGATAGAGCGGAACTCGCCCAAGTCCACTTCCGGCTCCAAGGGGACGACGGCCTTGAAGGACACCGGCTCCAAGTCCAGAACCTCCAATTGAGGCTCCATGAAGGCTCGAATTTCATGTTCCCGCAACACTTGGTCCAAGGATTCAGGGATCATAAACTCCAGCGCTTCCTGTACCAGCGTGGCGCGGCCCAAGTGGTTCTCCACTATGGAGCGCGGCGCCTTGCCGGGACGGAAACCTGGAATGTTGACGCGGCCAGCCAACCGGCGGTAGGAGCGGTTGAGAAACGGCTCTTCGTCTTCAGAATCCATTGAAATGTTGAGCGTTACCTCGGTTGAGCTATCCGATTCCCGCGTAACTTCCACCGGCTACCCTCTTCGTCTTGATACTTGCCCTCGCCCGCCTTTTCGCTGGCGCGTGGCTTGCCCACGTCGTTACATGGGACGAGGTAAATTATAGCACAGTCATGGTTGCCGCAAAAGCGTTTCCGCGAAAGCGCACAGGGCCTTTTCATTCTCGGGGAAAGGTTCCCTCTCCCTCCGGGAGAGGGTTAGAGCCTGCCCCCGAGAAAGCGGGAGGTGAGGGCGTCCCCCAGCAGGAAAACCTAATGCCTTCCTGCCATAACCCGCCGGACGTCCCTCCATCAGCAGCACAGCCCCGTTGCGTCGCAACCGCCCTGAACCTGAAACTAAAACTGCTGACAGTTGCCGATTGCCAAGCCCTGTGACACCTCCCTACCATAATGCCAAGAAGTTATGACAAGAAGTTATGATAGCGAAGTCGTGACACCCGCCCTAAATCCGTCCGCAGCCCGTCCCCGCGGCGGAACTCAAAAAGTGAGCGAAAATGACCGGAAATGACCGGGAAACGAAAAAATCCAGCCACTCAGCCGGAAATGGCCGGAATTGGCCGGGAAACCGAAAAAATCCAGCCACTCAGGCAGCATCGGGAAGTGAAGCCATGTCATTGAGCCAAATCAGAAACCGCATCAACGCCCTGCGCCACAAATACCCCGCGCCACAAATACATAGAGCGGCGCAGCCACAACAACACCCGCCCCGATGTCAAGGGAATCATCCGCTGCCTTCTCCCCCAAACCGAAGAACTCGGCTGCCTCGAATCACTCCGGTGGGACCGCGCCACAACGCAGGCGCAACGCAGGAAGATTAGGGAGGTCTTGCAACCCTCCACCCCGACTCAGGTGGAGAGAGAATGAAAGGCCCCGCGAAAGCGCGCAGACGCAGAGGGCGTGCGAAGCAACTAGCCGCCAGACACCGCCGATTCTCGCCGCCGGATCACAGGGGGCGCCGTTCATTGTACTAATTTTAAGAATTTACTCGAAAAATTCTTAAAATTTGATTGACATTTGTAAGGCTGAGTTGTTAATTTCAATCAAGCATTATCTCAGGGCGCCAGCGCCGACGCCCTAGAACCTGAATGTCGAGGCGGCTCTGCCAAGTGAGGCGGAGGTTTGGTGAGGAAGTGGTCCTGTCAGCGGACATCGCAACAATCGCAGCGGCGGACGACCTCCGGGAGGGAATCGTGAACTCTGCCGCAGACGATGCCGGTACGCTTCCTCCAGCATATCACCTTCCGGTTATGGTGGCCGAGGTGGTTGGCGGCCTAGCGCTCACGGATGGCGGAGTATACCTCGACGGAACCCTGGGTGAGGGGGGCCACTCCCTAGCCATCCTAGAGTCTAGCCAGAATGCCTCGGCTGGTCCGGCTCTGGTTATCGGGATTGACCTGGATGAGCGTTCCGTTGCCGCCGCCGGCCAACGGCTGGCGCGGTTCGGCTCTCGCTTCCTGCCGTTGCAAGGTAACTACGCTGACATGGTTTCCCTGACCTCGGAGCGCGGTGTCAGGCAGGTGGACGGGGTGGTTCTGGACTTCGGCTTTTCTTCCCGGCAGGTTGGCCGCCCCGGCTATGGCTTGAGCTTCCTGACCGATGAGCCGCTGGATATGCGCTACGACGCGGGGCAGGATCTGGACGCCGCCGCCCTGGTCAACTCCTCCAGCGAATCGGAACTGACAGAACTGTTCCGCCGCTTTGGGGAAGAACCCCGCGCCCGGGCCATTGCCCGCGCCATAGTCCGGGAACGGACGAGCCGTCCCATTGCTTCCACCGGGGCGCTGGCTGATCTGGTGGAGCGGACCGCCGGCAGACGGCCCGGTCACAGGCTGCATCCCGCCACCAGGGTTTTCCAAGCCCTGCGCATCGCCGTCAACGGGGAACTGGACAATATCCAAGCCGGGCTTGAGGCCGCCGTCGAATTGCTTCGTCCGGGGGGACGGCTGGCGGTAATCAGCTATCACAGCCTGGAGGACCGAATTGTCAAGAATTTTCTGACGCACTATTCCGCCGCCTGCGTCTGCCCTCCCAGACTGCCGGTGTGCATCTGCGGGCATAACCCGGACTTGGCCATTATCAACCGCAGGATCATCCGGCCTTCCGGCGAAGAAGTCACGTTCAACCCTCGCAGCCGGAGCGCCCGGCTGCGTCTGGCTCGGAGAATCGAGTCCCGCCACGAGCTGGAATGACCTACGTTCTGGGAATGGGAAGGTGATGACACAATGAGAGACACATTTTATACAGCGATAGATATAGGCACGTCGAAAGTTACCGCTCTGGTTTCGCGGGTGGGAACCGAAGGCGACTTGAAAGTCTTTGGCACCGGCGTCGTCCCTTCCGAAGGGATACAGAAAGGGCGTGTTGAGAATATCGAAGAGGTCAGGGCAACGGTTGAGGCTGCCATGGCCGAAGCTCAACGCTACATCGGCGAGTCCGACCCCAGCGGCGCTTACGTCAGCGTCAGCGGCTCTCACATATCCAGCCTCAACCGCAAGGAAATCCTGGACAACCAGGCCAGCCCCGAAGACATCTCCGCCAAGATGCTTGACAGTATGCTGCGGGGTTCCTTCCCGAAGGTTGAGGAAGGCCAACAAATTCTTCACGTAATCCCCATGGGCTACACGGTTGACGGTCTGTCCGGGGTGCGAAACCCGCTGGGCCTCGCCGGAAAGCTCATCGAGGTCGAGGCGCACGTGGTGGTGGGCGAGTCCGTAGTCTTGCAGAACACCATAAAGGCCGTGGAATCCAAAGACGTTTTCGTGAAGAGCCTGGTTCTGCAGGGCGTAGCTTCGGCAGAGGCCACCCTGACCGGTGACGAGCGCGAGATGGGCGTGGTGCTGCTAGATATTGGCTCAGGGACGACCGACATCGTTATCTATCGCCAGGGCACCCCGTGGTTCTCGGCGGTGCTGCCCTTGGGGGCTCACTCGCTGACCCGCGACCTGGCGGCGGCGCTGCAATCGCCGCTGCATATAGCCGAAGAGATCAAGATCAAGTGGGGCAGCGTCCACCCGGAGACCGTCCCGGCCGATGATACCGTGGAGATCCCCGGTATGCAGAAGCACTGGCAGCGGCCAATCCCAAGGCGCGCCCTGGCTGAGCCGCTGAACGCCCGCATGACCGAAATCCTGAAGATGGCGGTGGGCGTGGTGAGGCAGGCCGGCATCAAGGACTGGCCCATCGGCGGGACGGTCATCACCGGAGGGGGCGCCCAGATGGAAGGGCTGCCGGACCTGATGGCCGAGATAGTGGGAGAACCCGTGCGCGTCGGTTACCCATACGGCATCTCCGGGCTGCCGGTCCAACTGCGCAAACCGACCTTCTCGGCGGCTGTGGGCCTGCTTCTGTGGGGCATCAAGCACCAGGGCAGTGGCCAGGAACTGAGGTCCGAGAACACCAAGGAATCAAAGTCAAGGCGATGGCGGCTCAGGGCCCCGGGCCGGCGCCGGGCCGGAGCGCAGGCAGATTAGCCAGCCGTTAGGCGGAGCAATCCCGAACCGGGTTTATCAGAAGGCCTCAAACGGGCCGCACCAAAATATCACACAGGCGGGGAGGAATCGTAATGACATCAGGCAATTCGGCGGCATGGGAATCCATGGACGAACCGGAAAACACTTTCGAGATGGTGCAGGAAGTCAACGCGGGAGCGCCCTCTATCAAGGTGTTCGGCGTCGGCGGAGGCGGCTCCAACGCAGTCAGCCGTATGTACAAGGACAAACTCCCGGTGGTGGAGTACTGGAGCATCAACACCGACGCCCAGCACCTGTTCCGTTGCGACGTTCCCAATCGCATAGCCATCGGCAGCAACCTGACCCGCGGGCTGGGCGCGGGCGCCAACCCCGACCTTGGCCGGCAGGCGGCTGAGGAGAGCCGGAACGAAATCGCTCATGCCGTGGAAGGCGCTGATTTGGTCTTCGTCGCCGTGGGCATGGGCGGAGGCACCGGCACCGGCGCATCCCCCGTGGTGGCCCAGATTGCCAAGGAATCCGGCTCCCTCACTGTCGGCGTAGTCAGCCGGCCCTTCCAGTTCGAAGCCAACACCCGGCGCAAGAACGCCGAGGAAGGCATCGCCAAGCTGAAGGACCACGTCGACACCCTCATCGTCATCCCCAACGACCGTCTGCTACATCTGGCCGACACCGATGATCAGAACCACACTTGGGAAGACGCTCTGAAGATAGCCGACTCGGTGTTGCAACAGGGCATCCAGGCAATCGCCGAGGTCATCACCGTTCCTGGCGAAATCAACGTCGACTTTGCCGATGTCCGCACCATCCTGAGCAACGCCGGAGCGGCCTGGCTGGCCATTGGCAAGGGCCATGGCGAGAACCGGGCAATAGACGCGGCCCGCATGGCCACCAAGAGCCCGCTGCTGGACATCACCATGGACGGCGCGCGCCGCATCCTGTTCGTCATCACCGGCGGCGCCAGCCTCACCCTGCAGGAAGTGCAGGACGCGGCCCAGGTAATCCAGGATATGTCGGATCCCGACGCCAACATTATCTTCGGCACCTGCCGGGACCCGCGCCTGGAAGACGAGATCAAAATCACCATGGTGGCGGCAGCCTTCCCGGTGCTGGCCGAGACCCGGCAGATGCGGGAAAAGGAACTGGAGCGCCTGCTCTCCGACGTCGTCCCTCTCTCCGACGACGACCTGGACGTGCCCAGCTTCCTGCGGCGCAATTCCGGCCGCTCCCGGGGCAGCATCCTGTAAGCCACTTGGTAACGCGGGCGGGGACCTTAACGCCGGCAACGGCGCTGGCCCGCCCGCTCCATCCCCCGCTCCATCCTTGGAGTAATGTTCTCGGCAGCCTGAAGCACTCATCCAACATATTCCGGCAACATATTCCGGCAACATATTCCGGTATCAAACAAGGCGCCGGGAATCATCATCGGGCCGCTCCCGCTTAAGGGGCGGCCTTTCTCTTTGCTTGCGGGGCGATTGACTTGCCGTGCTGTCTAAACTAGAATGCCTCTACTATCAATAGTACCGCCTTTCAGAGGCGGCACAAAATAGCGTACATAATCCTTAAAGATGCGTTTTCGGAGCAATCCGGGAACGAGCAACAGTTTTATGCGCTGCCCTTACTGCTCCGGCAAAGATTCGAAGGTCACTGACTCCAGGGTGAACGACGCGGGCATCCGCCGCCGCCGTGAGTGCCTGGATTGCCAGCGCCGCTTCACTACCCACGAGCGAGTGCACAGCGCCCACCTGATGGTGTCCAAGCGCGACGGGCGCCGCGAGGAGTTCAGCCGGGACAAGATGATATCCGGGCTGCGCACGGCCTGCACCAAGCGCCCGGTCACCCCCGGCGCAATCGAGCGCATGGTTGACGAGATCGAGGCGGAGCTCCAGCAGAGGGGCAGCGGCGAAGTCTCGTCGGATACGCTGGGCACTGCCATCATGGACCGGCTCCGCGACTTGGACCGCGTGGCCTACATCCGCTTCGCCAGCGTGCACCGCAACTTCCAAGAGATAGAGAGTTTCGAGAAAGCGGTGCGCGACCTTCGCAATGATACCCAGCAGTTGCCGCTGCTGGATATGCCGCCGTCCCGGCCTCCAGCCAGGGGACGCCGCCGCGTTGGCCAGGCGGCCGCGGCGGGGCGAAGCAGCACGGCTGAGGAAACCGCCGAGACCGGAAACAACGGCCTCGAAGAATCTGAATTAGAAAGTATTGGTGAGGTTGTGGGGACGATGGGAGGCGACGAGGAGTAGACCCCCATGGATAGCAGCCTGCAACTTCCCTCTCTGACTAGACTGCTGACACTCAACACCGAAATTCACGAACTGCGAACCACCCTGATGCGCCAGCCGCTCTCCGGCCGCATCGCCGAGCTTCAGGACGACATTGATCTTCGCCAACGCGCCAGCTTGGCCACCTGCTGGCTTACCGAGGGCTATGACCTCGAAGAAGACAATGACACGGAAGACGCGGACGGCTCCCCCGGTGTCGGCTGACTTGCGGCCCACAAGTTAGAAAACTCCTAACCCAAATTCCATTGACAAACTGACGGCCGCTGACTAGAATTACATACCATAAATTGCGTTATGCTGACATACAAATACATTATGTTGTGTCAGTTGAGCGTTCCTGTCGAGGTTTTGAGCTGCGCGGCTACTGACACTTGCCGGTAGCAACTTTGGCAAGGAACGTGGTTAATTAAGTATATGGCGTGGATGGGTTGTGTTTAAGCGCTGCCTGGTCCGCGCCATCATTTTTGATGAAGAGAGAAATTTATGGTTGCCACCAGAGACGTTGCCGCTGAATCGGGCCTGAGCAACCCCAACCCGGGAAGCCGCCACCGCATCGCCGCCGCGCTGGAAGCCGCCGGCATCGCTGGGCAGATTAACCGGCGATCCGGCAATCTCAGCTCCAACGCCGAGGTGGTGCTGCTCCGCCGTTACCTGTCCAAAGACCGCGATGGCAACGTGTTGGAAGACTCCGACGGGATGTTCCGCCGCGTGGCCCGCAACCTGTCGGAAGCAGATACCATCTACGGCGCTGACGAGGTGGGACGGCAGGCCACCGAAGACCGTTTCTACCAGTCAATGCGCCGCTTGGAACTCCTGCCCAACTCGCCGACGCTGATGAACGCCGGCCGCGAGTTGCAACAGCTTTCCGCCTGCTTCGTACTCCCCGTTGATGACTCGCTGGACGGGATTTTCGACAAGGTGAAACAGACCGCGCTGATTCACAAGAGTGGCGGGGGCACCGGCTTTTCCTTCAGCCGCCTGCGGCCCGAGGGCGACGTGGTCGGCTCCACGGGAGGCGTGGCCAGCGGCCCGGTCAGCTTCATCCGCGCCTTCGACACCGCCACCGACGTGGTGAAACAGGGCGGCACCCGCCGCGGCGCGAACATGGGCATCTTGGACGTCACCCATCCTGACATCCTGAAGTTCATTCGCTCCAAGGAAGACGGGCACACGCTGGTCAACTTCAATATCTCAGTGGCTGTCAATGCCGGTTTCATGGAGAAAGTCAAGCGCGGCGAGTCCTACGACCTAGTGAACCCGCGCACCGGCAAGACCACCGGCCGGCTAAACGCCCGCGAGGTTTTCGACTTGCTGGCCGAGATGGCCTGGAAGACCGGCGACCCCGGCCTAGTCTTCCTCGACGTTATCAACCGCGACAACCCCAACCCGCAACTGGGCCAAATCGAGAGCACTAACCCATGCATCACTGGCGATACGTGGGTGATGACCGCCAACGGCGCAAGGCAGATGCAGGAACTGGTGGGCCATCCCGTACTGCTGAAAGTGGACGGCGAGCATTGCCAGGCTGGAGCGAACGGCGTTTTTAGTACCGGAGTCAAGCCAGTGCTTCGCCTTCGGACGGCAGAAGGATACAGCCTGAGGCTGACTGAAGACCACTTGGTGCGTAAAGTAGTAGTAAGTTCCCGATATCGCACTGAAAAGAGTTGGGTTCCGGTGGGGGAACTGCGTCCGGGGGACATGATCCAGTTGAGCGACCACCGCAGCAACGCACACTGGGACGGCGAGTACACCCGCGCCGAGGGGTATGCCTTGGGCCTGCTTCTGGGGGACGGGTCCCTTAAGGACGGGTCCCTTAAGGACGGGTCCCTTAAGAAGGAAACCGCGGTGCTCAGTGTATGGCCTGGCCGGATGCAGGATGGCGAATGGGAGCGTCCGGGCGTGTTGGGCCAGATGCGGGAGGCATCAGCGGCAGTGGCGACTCTGCCCAGAAGCCGCGCCGTTGCCAACTGGTCCGAAGTCGAGGGCCGGGGAGAGCGGCGGCTCAAGTCGAAGGCCGTTTACGATTTGGCTCATAGCTTGGGGCTTGGTAACGGACACAAGCACGTCACGCCGCAGATGGAGCGCGCCTCCAGCGAGTTTCACGTCGGGTTCTTGCGCGGCCTTTTCGATGCGGATGGGACGGTCAGCACGCTGCTGGAAAAGGGCGTGAGCGTCCGATTGTCGCAGAGTGATCTTGATGACCTTCAGGCGGTTCAGCGAATGATGCTGCGCCTAGGCATAGTGTCGTCCGTATACTGCAACCGCAAACCTGCTGGAGAGAAGCTGCTGCCTGACGGCAGGGGCAGTTTGGCGTCCTATCCGATCAAGGCCAGCCACGAGTTGTGCGTTTCCAAAGAGAACCTTGTCCGTTTTGCCGAGGTCGTTGGCTTTGGCGACACCGAGAAGCGGGAGCGGCTGAACCGGATGATTGCCTCTTACCGGCGCGGTCCATACCGGGAGGATTTCGCCGCCCGTGTCGAGTCGGTGGAGCCGGACGGCTATGAGGAAGTGTTTGATGTTCAGGTGCCGGGCGTAAACGCCTTTGATGCCAATGGCCTCTACGTCCACAACTGCGGCGAGCAGCCACTGTTGCCCCATGAGTCTTGCAACCTGGCCTCCATCAACCTGTCCCGGATGGTGCAGTACGCCGACGGCGATGTCGCGATAGATTGGGAGCGGCTGAGCGAGACGGTGCAGGTGGCGGTCCACATGCTGGATAACGTCATAGACATGAACCAGTACCCCATACCCGAAATCGAGGAAATGAGCAAGAAGACCCGGCGCATTGGCTTAGGCGTGATGGGGTTCGCCGATCTGCTGGTCCAGTTGGCGGTTCCCTATGACTCACCCGGAGCGCTGGATACCGCCGAGCGCGTCATGGGCTATATCCGCGAGCAGACTCATCAGGCCTCAATGTCGCTGGCCTTGGAGCGGGGGCCGTTCCCGGCCTGGGAGGGCAGCGCCTACAACGGTGGAGATGGCGGCGAAGTGCGACGGATGCGCAACTCTGCGCCCACCACCATCGCGCCCACCGGCACCATCAGCATCATCGCCGGGGCTTCCAGTGGCATCGAGCCCATGTTCGCCCTCGGCTATGTCCGCAACGTGATGGACAACACCCGGCTGGTTGAGGGCAACCCCTACTTCGAGGCAGTGGCGCGACACGAAGGCTTCTATTCCGAGCAGCTCATCGAGGACATCGCCCGGACCGGCACGCTCGAGGGGCTGGATGTTCCTCAGTGGGTCAAGGACGTATTTCGCACTTCCCACGACATTTCGCCGGAATGGCATGTGCGAATGCAGGGCTCGGCCCAAGCCCATACCGACAACGCCGTCTCCAAGACCATAAACTTCCCCCACTCCGCCACGGTGGACGACGTGGCCAACGCCTATATGCTGGCCTACGAGCTGGGCTGCAAGGGCATCACCGTATACCGTGACGGCAGCAAGGACGGGCAGGTTCTCAGCACTGGCGATACCGCGCAGGCACGGGAGGAAAAGCCCGCTCCCATGCCGGTGCAGGCCACCCCTCGCAGCCGCCCCCAGACCATCCAGGGCGTAACCGAGCGGGTGCGCACTGGCCACGGCAATATGTACGTCACCATCAATTTCGATGAAAACCAGCGGCCCTTCGAGGTGTTCGGCAATCTGGGCAAGGCTGGCGGCTGCGACTCGGCCCAACTGGAAGCCATATCCCGCCTCGTGTCGCTGGCCCTCCGCTCGGGAATCGACCCCAGCGTGGTGCTGGAACAGTTGCGCGGCATTACCTGTTGCCCCGCCTGGGATGAGGGGACGCTGGTGCGCTCCGGCCCGGATGCAGTGGCGCTGGCGCTGGAGCGTCAGACCTACGGCAGAGAGGGTCGCCACCCTGCGACAGACCAGGGGGTGCAAATGGCCTTTGCCCCAGAGGTGGTCCACAACGGCAACGAAAACGGCAACCGGCAAGGAAACGGGAGTGTGCAGTTGACCGGCCGCCGGTGCCCCGACTGCAACACGCCGGTCATCTATCAAGAGGGTTGCCTGATGTGCCTCTCCTGCGGCTGGAACAAGTGCGAATAGCTTTTTAGCACAGAGGACACGCAGAGAGTGCAGAGGCTAACCAGTTTCTCTGCGCTCTCTGCGTTTTATTCCGTGTCCTCTGCGTTGAAACGGGTGCGTGTTATAATTCGGCAACCCAATGACAAAGGGAAGCAGCTATGAACAGCGGCCACAAACCTGGAATCGCGATAACCATGGGAGACCCCTGCGGAATTGGCCCGGAAGTGGTCGCCAAGGCCCTCGCCGACCCCCGCGTGTATGCTTCCTGCCGTCCGGTGGTCGTTGGAAGCAAATTCGCCATGGAGCAGGCCGTGGCCCTCGCCGGGGTGCCGCTAAGAGTCAGCCAGCCCGAAGACCCGGCCACTGCCGGACAGGACAACGCCGTTATAGACGTGTTGGACATCGGCAACCTCAACCCCGAAGACATCACCGTAGGCCAGATAAACCCAACCTGCGGTAAGGCCGCCATGGAGTGGGTGACTCGCGCAGGTGAGCTGGCCATAGCCGGCGCGGTTGACGGTCTGGCCACCGCCCCGCTGAACAAGGAGGCTGCCAGCCTGGCCGGGTACAAGTCCATCGGCCACATGGAATTGCTGCAGGAGCTTACCGGCGCCCGTACCGTGGCCACCATGCTCATGGCCCGCAACCTGCGGGTGGTGCATCTGACCACTCATCGCTCTCTGCGGGTGGCCTGCGACTACGTGAAGAAAGACCGCATCCTGGATTACCTGCGCCTCACCCATGAGGCGTTTGTAAAGTACGGTTTCACGGAGCCGCGCATCGCCGCCGCCGCGCTCAATCCCCACGGCAGCGACGGCGGGTTGCTGGGCCATGAAGAGGCCGAAGAAATCTCCCCGGCAGTGGAGGCAGCCCGAGCTGAAGGCATCAACGTCGTTGGCCCCATCCCCGCCGACATCGTTTTCCACCACGCCGCTGAAGACCGCTATGACGCGGTGCTCGCCATGTATCACGACCAAGGCCACATCCCGGTCAAGGTCTACGGGTTCGAGGAAAGCATCACCGCCAACCTGGGCCTGCCCTTCGTGCGAACGTCGGTGGACCACGGCACCGCCTTCGACATCGCGGGCAAGGGTGTGGCTTCCCATACCAGTATGCTGGAGTCCATCCGGCTGGCGGTCGCTCTGGCCAAGGGCGACGGCCTGTCCGGCTTCTGATTGGGCAGTCGAAAACCGCCCGGTCAGATTTCCTGCCCGGATGTCCCGGAAAGCGCCAAATGGTCGGCGTGGACCTATGCCCGCCCCGGCCGGCGTAACCGGCGCGCTGCCAATCTCAGACCGGACTTAACCCGGACTTATTACGGAACCGCCGCCGCGATGGGAAAGTGATTTCACCCGGCAGCGGTAAAGGCGTCGAACTTATGAAGCTATCATTTATCGGCGGCGGCAAGATGGCCGAGTCTATCGTCCACGGGGTCTTGGCCGGAAAGTTGGCCGCTCCGGGCGACATTTCAATTGGCGAACCGGTTGCCGAGCGGCGCGCCTTCCTTTCCTCTGAGTTTGGTGTGTCTCCGGTATCCGACAACTTGGAGGCTGCCTCCGGGGCAGACCTCGTGGTGCTGGCCGTCAAGCCCCAGGACTTGGGGGCCGTGCTGGGACAACTGAAGGGATCGCTTAATTCGGAGCAGGCCGCGCTCTCAATCGTCGCCGGCGCCCGGATGTCCACCCTCTCGCAGGGTCTGAATCACGGCTCGGTAGTTCGCGTCATGCCCAACACGCCAGCCCAGGTGGGCAGCGGGATGACGCTGTGGACCTGCTCGCCCGGCGTCAGCGAAACGCAGCGCGATATGACCAAGGCAGTCCTGTCCAGCGTTGGCGAGGAAATATACGTTTCAGACGAAAAGTACATGGACATGGCCACGGCCCTCAGCGCCAGCGGCCCGGCCTACGTGTTCCTGTTTATCGAGGCGCTGATTGACGCCGGGGTATACGTGGGTATGCCTCGAGACATGGCCCGCACCTTGGTCCTCCAAACGGTGTTCGGCAGCACCAGGCTGGTAATGGAGACCGGCAAGCACCCGGCGGAACTCAAGGACATGGTGGTCTCGCCAGGCGGCACCACTGCCGAGGCCCTCCGCGTGCTGGAAGAGCAGGGCGTGCCGGCCGCCATCGTCGCCGCCGTTGATGCTGCCTTCCGAAAATCGGTCCAGCTCGGACAAGGGTAGCCTGCAATCTCCATGATCTGGCTGATTAACCTCATATTAACCCTGATCACCGTGGCCATCTTGGCCAGGGCAATCCTGTCGTTCGTCATGCCCATGGTGGACCGGCAGCGATTTTCGTTTCTGGTAACCATCGATCAGTTCTTCTTTACGGTTACCGAGCCGCTGCTGGCTCCAATTCGGCGGATGCTGCCCAGTTTCGGAGGCCTCGACCTCAGCCCGATGGTAGTGATTATCGTCCTTATAGTTATTCAGAGGGTCCTGGCTAGATTGTAGTCGCAGGTTGACCCGGCGGGCCGTGGGCCATAAACTTGGCTCAGTACCCTCATACCGGTTGATTTAATGCAACAGCAAGAATTGCTCAAGGGAAACACCGATACACTGCTGCTGGCGCTCCTGCAGGATGAGCCGATGTACGGCTACCAGATAGTGAAGGAAGTCAACCAGCGCAGCAGTGGCTATTTTGCCTTCAAGGAAGGGACGCTCTACCCTGCATTGCACCGGCTGGAGCGAGCCAAGCTGATTGAAGGCCGCTGGGAGGACACGCCCAGCAGTGTCCGCCGGCGCTACTACTTCATTACCGACCGTGGCCTGGAAGAACTAAGCGACCGGCTGCACGAGTGGCGGCGGTTCAGCCGCGCCATGGATTCCGTCATGCTGGCCGAGACTCAATAGCCAAACGTCAGGGCGCTGCCAAAATGCCGGGCTCAATCAACAACTACCTTAACTCCTTGGCCCGACGCCTCCATCTCGACCCGCACCGCGAGCAGGAGATCCTGGAGGAGTTGCAAGCCCACATCGAAGATAAGGCTGCGGAAATGGAGGCCGAGGGCCTCGACCGCGAGTCTGCCGTTGCCTGCGCCGTCGAGGAAATGGGCGCGCCGAGAGTCCTTGCCAGCCGGATGTACGCCGTCCACAGCACCGCCGGCGTATGGCGCGACGTCGTGCTGGCCATGCTACCCCACTTCTTGCTCGCCGCGCTGTTTGCCCTGCACCTCTGGAGCCATTATTTCCTTGTTTCGGTCGTGCTGGTGTGCATCGCCTTCGTAACCTGGCGCAACTGGCGGGCCGGCCGCCCCAGCCAGTGGTCATACACCTGGATGGGCTACACGCTGGCTGCTCCAGCAATTTCTTGGCTGCTGTCCCTTATAACCTTGGGCTATGGCGGCTGGACTCTGCTGACCACCGGGCAGTTGCCCTTCAACGTCGTGCTATTTTTCCTGCTGGTCGGCTATGTGCCTTTCTCCATGTGGATTGTGTTCAACGTGGTGTCGAAGATTGCGCAGCGCGACTGGCTGCTGGTGTCGCTGACAGCTCTTCCCTTCCCCTTCCTTACGTCATGGGTGCTCTTTATGAACTGGTCGGGCGGGCTTTGGAGCGACCACGCCGAGCGGATGCAACAGTCTGATACAGCGCGCGCCTGCATCTTCCTGGCATTGGCGGTGACTACGGCGGTATTCCTGAAAGTCGGCCCCCGGCTCTTGCGTATCGGGCTGCTGGCCTTGATAACTTCCATACTCATCGTAATCACCGCGCTGTCGCTGCCCGTTGACTTCGGATTCGTGGCGGTGGGTCTGATGATTCTGGCCTCGGTGGTCTTCCTGTTCTCCCCGGCGATGCTGGAAGCGCAGGCTAATCGCCGCGAACGTCTGGGTATGGCCGGCCAGAACGACGACGGCGTCCACTGGTTCTCGGACACGCCCTAGTCGCGTCCGACGTCACCCGCATTGGACGCCCGCCCCCAACGGCCTAGCCTTGAAGCCGACGTATCCCGCCTGCGGAAACTCTTGCTGGCCGACGCTCGCGCCTCGAATCTGCGCCCCGGAAACCCCAGATTGCTGATGCTTGCAGGGCTGCCGGGCGCCGGCAAGTCCCGATTCGCCCGCGAGGTAACGGCGCGTGTTCCGTTCCTGGTCCTGGAATCCGACCGGCTGCGCAAGGCGCTGGTGGGCCAACCTCAATACACCCCCGTAGAGCACGCCAGGGTTTTCCGGGCCTGCCACCGGCTCCTCGACGAATTCTTGGCGCAAGGCTATCCGGTGCTCTTTGACGCTACCAATCTGGGCGAACGGAACCGCCGCCCGGTTTACGCCATTGCCAGAAAACGGGGCGTGCCGTTGGCCGTCGCTGTCGTAACCGCGCCGTCCGAAATCGTCCGGCAGCGCCTCCGCGACCGAGAGGCGGGGCTGGACACGAATACCTGGTCCGATGCGAGCTGGCTCATCTACTCCCGCATGGCTCCGGCCTGGGAACCGGTGAGGAGACCTCATATCTTGGTGGACACTTCCGAGGATATAACCCCCGCTCTGCGGCAGGTCTTGAACTGGGCGAAAGCATAGGGCCGCCGCCGGTTCCATCCGCTTTTCCCCACTGGCACGGCAAGGGTCAATCGGTTAACCTCTGGGCCATGACATTCTCACACGGCAGGAATAACGAAATGAAAATCAACGTGGAGACAACCGACATCACCACCGTTGACACGCCTGCGCTGGTAGTCAACCTGTTCAAGGGGGTCAAGACTCCGGGGGGCGCGACCGGGGCGGTAGACCAGGCCCTGGACGGGGCAATTACCTGCTTGATTGAGGACGGTGAAATCAAGGGCAGGCAGGGCGAACTAACTCTGCTGCACACCATGGGCAAGATTGTCCCGGCTCGTGTCGTGGTCGCCGGGCTGGGCGCGCAGGAGGATTTCGATGTTGAGGTCGCGCGCCGCGTGTCGTCGGAGGTCCTGCGCTACCTGAGGCGGCGCGGCGTCTGCAAGGCAGTGACCATCGCCCACGGCGCGGGTATCGGCGGCCTGTCGCCGGTGGAGGCCGGACGCGCCGTCGCCGAGGGGGCATTGCTGGGCCTATACCGTTTCGACCGCTATCACACCAACGGCGACGACGCGGACAGCGAGTTCGCCGAGCTGACCATCGCCGAGCTGGACGAAAGCCGCGCCGAGGCCATTCGATCCGGCGTGGCTCAAGGCCAGACGATTGCTGAGGCCACCCTGATTGCCCGTAACATGGTCAACGAGCCGGCCAACGTGATGAACCCCACCGCGATGGCCGAAACTGCCCGCCGGGTGGCCGCCGAACACGGCCTCGGTTTCGAGACTCTGGATAACGCAGAGATGAAAGAGATGGGCATGGGAGCCTTCATGGGGGTAGCCCAAGGTTCCGACGAACCGGCCAAGCTCATCATCCTGACCTACGAAGGCGACCCGGACAACCCTGGCAACAATCTGGGCCTTATAGGAAAGGGCATTACCTTCGACACCGGCGGCATCTCCATCAAGCCGGCTGCCGGAATGGAGTCGATGAAGGGCGACATGGCCGGGGGCGCGTCGGTCATCGCCGCCATGCAAATCATCGCCCAGTTCCGGCCCCGCATCAACGTAACCGGCATGGTGGCGGCCACCGAGAATATGCCCGGCGGTTCCGCGCAGCGTCCCGGCGACGTGGTGCGTGCGATGAACGGCAAGACCATCGAGGTCATCAACACCGACGCCGAGGGCCGTCTGGTGCTGGCCGACGCCCTCTGCTTGGCCCGCGAGCGGGGACTCACAAGGTTGGTGGACGTTGCCACGCTGACCGGCGCGATGGTCACCACCTTGGGCAAGGCCTGCACCGGTGTAATGGGCAACGACGACGCTCTCATTGGCGACGTTATCAAGGCCGGCAAGCAAACCGGCGAAAAGTTCTGGCAGTTGCCCATGTTCGACGAATACAAGGAGCTGATTCGCAGCGACGTGGCCGACATGAAGAACAGCGGCGGGCGCCAGGCCGGTTCCATCAGCGCCGCCTTCCTGCTCAAGGAGTTTGTTGACGGCGCGGCCTGGGCGCACCTTGACATCGCCGGAACATCCACTTCGGAAAAGGCGTCGGGCTACCTGGTCAAGGGCGCAACCGGCGCTCCGGCCCGCACCCTAGCCCAGCTTGCGGTGAACCTAGCCAACGGATCCGGTTAGCTCTCAGGACGATTGCAAAGTCAGGAAGCCCGTCCGTAGAGGCGGGCGATGGTCTGCATTGGGCGGAAGGCGCAGCTTTTGGCTCGCAGTGGCATGGACATCCGGGAGGGAAACCATCCTTCCAGGCGCAGGGCGTTCAGCCCGGTGTTGACCAGGGTGGCGAATACCTCGCCCAGCCCCGGACGCCGC
Organism: Dehalococcoidia bacterium; assembly: GCA_965249065.1. Taxonomy (GTDB): domain Bacteria; phylum Chloroflexota; class Dehalococcoidia; order Lucifugimonadales; family UBA3495; genus VXOI01. The sequence continues at coordinate 1,739,406 of CBDFLG010000002.1, forward strand.
AGCGTGTGGACGTCCTCATCCCAACTGCGGTCTTTCACGTGATGCAGGCGGTTCTCAACGCTCCAGTGGCTGCGGAACACTCGAAGCAGTTCCTTTGGTCCGTACCGCCGGGAACTCAGGCTGGTCAGCAGATACCAGCGCTCCCGGCTCACCTCCCCGGTGGCTATATCCACGCTCCCCTTCTCCACCATCGCCCCCTGCCTCGCCCCGGGAAATCCCAACTCCTCCCGGATATAATCAGCCAATTCGGCATCAGCCCAAATCCGCCGCCTCTCGATCACCCCCGCTTTTTTCCACGGTCTCCGCCTGCGGCTCCCCCAGCTCCTCGGCAGTAAACCCATCGGCTAGGGCGGCCAGCACTTCCGGCTGGTTCCCCTTGATTCGCACCAGGTAGTCCCGTCCGTGGCTGACTATCGCCTGGCACAGGTCCCGCTCGGCATACAGGGCGTCCATGGTCAGCAGCCGCAGGCCGGGATAGTCCTCGAACAGTTGCCCCAGTTGCTCCCCCAACACCCCGGGCTCGTACCGCTTCTCCGACGCCGGCCACTGTGGGCCAAGCACAACTTCAGGTCATGGGCCAGCACGTTCACCATCACCAGAGGATTCCCCTTGCTGTCCCCGGACTGCTTGGCCCACTTGCCGTCCACCGAGGCGTTCAGTTCCTGGTCCGCCACCACGCCGGCGACCCAGCCGGTCAGGACCCCCTGCAACTGCTCATAGGGCACCCCCGCCAGGGTGCGCGAAATGGTGGTGGCGTGGGGCGGATGGTCCCTGAGAAACCCCAGAGGCTCTTTCAGCACCGGCCAGTGCATCCTAGCGAACAGGGCGATATGGGCCATGGTGGTCTGCCCGCAGACCAAGCCCAGCAGGGTCAGGCGCAAAATGGCCTGAAGGGGGTGGCGCACTCCACGGGCCCTCCGGGGGTCCGGCACCTGCTCCAAGCACTGGAACAGAGATTCCGCCGCTTCCATATCCACACACTCCCATCTCTCTTTTCCCTACCTGCCTAGATATAGACCTTTCTCTCTGACTTTGCAATCGTTCTGGGTTAGCTCTTGCTCTATCCCAAGGTAAGGATAAGAATAGTGTATAATCCCGAAACCTGAGCCGCCCGGCGGCAAGACAACAATCCGGCAAGGGGGAGCAATGGCTAAAGTTGAAGGTTTGGGACACGTCGGCATCTATGCCGAAGACATTATGAAGCAACGCGATTTCTACACTCGGGTGCTCGGCCTGCAAATCGCCGACGAGGACCTGGAAGGGCGGGGGATGACGTTCCTCAGTTCCGACCCCGAGCGCGAACACCATGAGTTCGTGCTGATGAAGGGCCGCGTTTCGTCCGATGGAGACAAGGTCATCCAGCAGATTTCCTTCATCGTCCCAGGATTGGATGATCTGAAGGAATACCACCAGCGGATTAAGGCGGAGGGCGTGCAGATAGACCGTATCGTCAGCCACGGCAACGCCTTCGGGATGTACTTCTTCGACCCGGAAGGAAACCGCGTCGAGCTGTACTGCAAGACCGGCTTTGATGTCCCTCAGCCCCACGGCGACCTCATCGACCTGGAGGCTTCCAACGAGGAGCTGATCGGCATCGCCAAGGCCGCCATCCCGGCCAACTAACCCCTGACCTTGGGCAAGCGCCGTAACTGCGGACCCGGACAGCCGCGCGGCTGTCCGGGTTCGTCCATTTTCTGCCTTCCTTACAACCTTTATTCCTCCATAAAAAGGGCAAGCCATAAAAGGGACAAGGAAACAATAACGGAATGACCAGCATAGACGCAGTTCGATTCGACGACCTGCCTCGTACTTACCACGTCTTCAAGTGGCGGGTGCTACTGGTCTTCGCAGTTTTTTACCTTTTCGCTTACTTGGGGCGGTTTAGCCTCTACCCTTTGGGCCCCTTGGTCAAGGCCGACTTGGCCCTCAGTAACGTCGAGATAGCGTTTATCTGGGCCATGCTGTTTTGGGGTTTCGGGCTGGGCGATGTGCTCCATGGGCGACTGGCTGAGGCATTCGGACTGCGTTTGTTTGTAATGCTGGGCGCGGTGCTTACTGCCGTTTTCAACTGGGCCACCAGCTTCGCTACCTCGCCCCTCACAATGGCCATCCCGTTGGGACTGGCCGGTTTCGTAAACGCCGCCTGCTGGGCGCCCGCCATCAGCATGATTTCCCAATGGTGGCCGCGCGGCCGCCGTGGCGTCGCCATGGGCATCGTAGGCACCGCGTCGGGCGGAGCGATGCTGCTGATGTGGGCGCTGTCCGGCTGGGTGGGCGCCGAATGGGGCTGGCGCAATGCCTTCCGGTACCTGCCGCTGATTAGCGCCGTCTTGGGAATAGCGTTCTATTTTCTGGTACGCGACCGGCCTGCGGACGTGGGGCTTCCGGAGTACATCGAAGAGGACGAGGTATCTGCCACTCCGGAGTCCATAGAGCCGGAACGACTTCGGGGATTGGGGCCGTACCGTGTGTTGCTGGGCAACCCTCGTTTCCAGTTGGCTTGCCATGTCAAAGGGCTGGAGAATGTAGTTCGCTACGGGCTGACCACCTGGGTCGCCATCTACTACTCCGAGATGGGCGGACTGTCCATCGAATCCACGGTATTGGTGACGGTGCTGCTGCCGGTGGGCTACCTGATCGCGCCCCCGCTGTCGGGATTTATTTCCGATCATTTCCTGAATAGCCAGCGTCGGCCACTGGTAATATCTTCCTGCGTGGCCAGCGCCGTGATAATCGCGGTCATTGCCCTAGTGCCGCCGTCCAACGAGATACTGGGTGCGGTGCTGCTGCTGGCCGGAGGAGTGGCCATGGGAATGTCGCCCATGTCTACGGTGTCTGTAGACATGGGCGGGCGGCGGATGGCCGCAACTTCTGCAGGTCTGCTGGACGCCCACGGTTACCTTTACGCTGGCGCCCAGGCCATCGTGTTCGGGGTGGTGTTGGATATGACCGGCAGCCCGTGGCCCATCGTGTTTCTGGCCATGGCCGCGACGCGGGTCGTCTCAGTGTTTATGATTCGGTTCGTGCGGGTCTAGCGCGTGAACGGAAGCCCGGAATCGGCGTCACCCAATCGTGGCCGCTGGAAACGGGCGCTTCGCAAGGGCGCCTCCTGGCTGTTTCAGGCGCTGGTGGTATTCGGGGCGCTGCTTACGCTGTTCATTGCCCTGACTCCCCAAGGCCGCGCCGGATTCCACACCGCCCTGTTCGTAACGCAGGTGCTGGACATTCCCTTCAAGCCTCAGCCCTGGTTCACCGGCGAGCCGCTGCGCCACGAGGTGCATTACCAGTCGGCCGATGGGACCACCGTGGCCGACGTGTACCGCCTGCCCGACGGCGAACCCCGCGCGGCGGTGCTGCTGTTCCTGGGGGCCAACGCCGCAGGCCGCGACGACGCCGACGTTGCCAGGCTGGGCAACGCCCTAGCCCGGGCCGGTTACGTGACCATGTTCCATTGGTCGCCCACCATGGCCCTCCAGGCCAACATCGACATTTCCGAGCTGGACAACCTGGTGTGGGCCTACCAGTACCTGGCGGAGCGGGACTATGTGGACCGGGAGCGCGTCGGATTGGGCGGATTCTGCGTGGGGGCGTCCTTCGCTCTGGTTGCGTCCGCCGATTCCAGAATTAGCGAACGGGTGCATTTCGTGAACGCCTTCGGGCCGTACTTTGACGCCGGAGACCTGCTGAGGCAAGCGGCGTCCCGCTCGGTGATCTACGATGGGCAGCGAAGCCCCTGGGAGCCGGACTCGCTGACCCTGAAGGTCCTGGCCAACGAACTGATTGAAACGCTGGAGGACCCCGACGACGTGGACACGCTGACCCGCCACTACCTCAATGGTCAGCCAGCGAATCCGGCGGAACTGGAAGCGCTGTCCCCGCCAGGGCGCACGGTGGCGCGGCTGCTGGACGGCGTGGAGCCGCAGGAGGCCGAGGCGCTCTATGAGACGCTGCCGCCGGAGTTCCGGGAAGACCTCGCTAGAATTTCGCCCTCGGCCCATGTCGCCGACATCCAGGCAAGGCTCCTCGTAATGCACGACAGGAACGACCGGCTGGTGCCTGCCGCCGAGTCCCGGCGCCTAGTGGCGGCAATGCAGCGCCGCGGCGATGTGCGATACACGGAGGTGCTGGCATTCGATCATGTGCGCCCCAGCGGCGGCGGCATCGCGGCGCTGCTCGGCGAGGCGTGGCGCCTGTACCGGCATATGTACGCCATCATCCGCATCGCCTCCTGACCGCTGTTGTTCGCAAATGCCCGCTCCATTTTCCCGCGCTCCATTTTTTCATTGACTTTACTGCGCCTGATGCTAGAATTGTTATCCGCAACCATTTGCAAAAACGGCGGTTTGCACCCTGAGATACGAACAGGCGCTGGAAACGCTCCGAATCCAGGGGCATCGGCTCACCCCGCAGCGGCTTCTGGTTCTCTCCGTCATTTCGGAGGGCGAGGGGCACATGGGGGTAGACGAGGTGTTTCGCCGCGCCCGGGAAGTCCATCAGTTCATGGACATCGCAACCGTCTACCGCACCCTGCACCTGTTCAAGGACGTAGGAGTGGTTACCGAAGTGGCTATCGGGGAGCGGCTGCATTACGAGATGACCGAACCCGGCGACCGCCATCACCACATGGTTTGCCGCGTTTGCAGCGGCGCTTACAACCTCAGCCCCCACTACTTGGCGGAGTTCCGGGAGACGCTGGCGCAGGAATTTGGCTTTCAGCCCGACCTGGAGCACTTCTCGGTCACCGGCGTCTGCGCCGGATGCCGGGATCAGGACGGGGAAAAGTAAACCGCAGCCTTCAGTAGATGATTCAGGAGATTCTCCGCCGCAAAATGCTCGCGCTCCGCTGCGCCGGGGCGCTTTACGCCCTGGCCATGCTGGTCGTTGTAGCGGCCTGCGGAAGCGACGCTCCCACTGACCAAAGACTCAACGTAGTTACCACGGTTTCGCCCATCACCAGCATTGTCGAAAACATCGGCGGCGACCGTATCCGTGTGGAGGGAGTAGTGCCGGAGGGCGTTAATTCTCACGTTTTCGAGCCGCAGCCCTCCTTGGTCAGGGTACTGGCCGACGCCGACCTTATTGTAGCCAACGGGCTGTTTCTGGAGGAGCCGACCCTGAAGCTGGCCGAAGCCAACAAGAAGAACGCCGCGCCGGTGCTGTTGCTGGGTGACCGGGCCATTAGCCCCGACCGATGGCAGTTTGATTTCAGCTTCCCCGAGTCGGAAGGCCACCCCAACCCGCACCTGTGGCCCGACCCGAACTTGGGCCTGCGCTACGCCGAGCTTGTGCAGGATCAATTGGCTTCTCTGGACCCCGACAACGCTGACTACTATGCCGAAAACCTAGGAGTCTTCCGGCAGCGCATCAAAGCTATGGACGCGGCCATCCGCGAGGCCGTGGCCAGCGTTCCGCCGGAGAACCGCCGCCTCGTCACCTACCATGATTCATGGGCATACTTCGCCCTCTCCTATGGGATGGAGGTAATCGGGGCGGTGCAACCGTCGGACTTCGCAGACCCCTCGGCCCGGGAAGTGGCCTCCATCATTGAACAGGTCAAGGAACTAGGACTGCCGGCAGTATTCGGCTCCGCGGAATTCCCCAGCGACGTGCTGGAAACCATCGCCCGCGAGGCCAACACCATCTTTATAGATAAACTGTCGGACGACGATCTGCCCGGCGGCCCCGGCGACCCGGAGCATTCTTATCTCGGACTGATACGCCGGAATATGCAAGTAATGATTCCCGCGCTGGGCGGAAACGCCTCGGCGCTGGACGCCGTTGAGGTAGGCCCGGTGTTCGAGGGAATCAGCGGCGCGGTCTACCCGCAGTAGGCGGGTTGCCGGACAGAAGGTATGCCAAGTTAATGATCCGTCCTAGGGAGATGTAGTCATGTATCTGCATCCGAGGCTGCTGTCGCTGGCCCTGGACGTTCGCTGGCGCATCATAATCTCGGCCCTTGTGGGTATGCTGGCGGTGGCCGCCGGCGTGGCCCGTCTGGCCGTGGCTGCGCTAATTATCGTCGATGTAGTCCGCGGGAACGCTTCCTTCGAGTCGCTGACCTGGCCCTTGGTGGTCATGGCGGCTCTCATCGTGGCCCGCGCCATCCTGCAATACTTGCAGGAGGTGATTAGCCATCACACCGCCAGCATGGTCAAGGTGAAGCTGCGGGAACGGCTGTACGAGCATTCGCTGGCGTTGGGGCCGGGACACTTCGACTCGTCCCGCACCGGCGACGTCCTGATGTCGCTGGCCGAGGGCGTGGAGCGGCTGGAGGCCTTCTTTGGACGCTATCTGCCGCAGATGATTGTGGCTGCCCTGGCCCCCGTGGTGATTTTCGCCTTCATGGCCTGGATTGACCTGCGTACTGGCCTGGTCTTCCTGGCTTTCGCGCTTCTGACGCTGGTAATTCCCAACCTGTTCCACCGCTGGACCCGGGAGCGGAGTATGGCGCGGCGCGACGCCTACGGGGCCTTGGGGGCGGACTTTCTGGACGCGGTTCAGGGGCTGACTACGCTCAAAGCCTTCGGACAGAGCCGCGCTCGGGGGGAACTTCTGGCCCAGCGCGCCCGCAACCTGTTTCGCACCACCATGGGCGTGCTGGCAGCCAACGCCGCCACCGGCGCGCTGACTGTCCTCGGCATAACCGGCGGCGCTGCGGTGGCTCTGGGCTGGGGCGCAGTGCGGGTCAGCGACGGCGAACTGGAACTGAGGGCGTTGCTCATCGTGCTGATGCTGGGTGTAGAAATCTTCCGCCCGCTGCGCGAACTGGTGCAGTTGTACCACGACGGCATGATTGCCATGTCTTCCGCCGAGGGCATTTTCGCCATTATGGATTCCCCGGTAGCCGTCGCCGACCCGGCGGCTCAACCCGTCCTTCGACAAGCTCAGGATGGGCAGGAACCAGGACAGGATGAGCGGGAACGTGGGAAGGAAATAATCAAACCGGAAGTCACTTTCGAGGACGTAAGCCACGCCTACAATGAGGGACGCCGGCCGGCGCTGCATGACCTGTCGTTTACCCTGCGCGAGGGCGAGACCCTGGGCCTGGTCGGCCCCAGCGGAGCGGGAAAGTCCACCGTGGTGTGGCTGATGCTGCGCTTCTTCGACCCGCAGCAGGGCGTCATCCGGTTGGGTGGGCGCGACCTGCGGGAGATTCCTCTGAGCGAACTCCGGGAGCAGATTTCGGTGGTAACTCAGGACACCTACCTGTTCCACGGCACCGTTGCCGACAACCTGCGCTTCGGCAACCCGTCAGCATCGCAGGCGGACCTGGAGAGGGCGGCCCGCGCCGCCAATGCCCACGACTTCATACACCACCTGCCCAACGGCTACGAAACGGTGGTTGGCGAGCGCGCCGTCCGGCTTTCCGGCGGCCAGAAACAGCGAATTGCCATCGCCCGCGCCCTGCTGAAGGACGCTCCCATCTTGATCCTCGACGAGGCTCTGTCCAGCGTTGACGCCGAAAACGAGGCGGTGATACAGGAAGGACTGGACCGGCTGATGGCAGGGCGGACGACACTGATAATCGCCCACCGCTTGTCCAGCGTGGTCAACGCCGACCGCATTTTGGTGCTGGACGACGGGCGTCTGGTGGAATCAGGCAGCCATGCTGAGCTGGTCGCCGCCGGAGGCGTATACACCGGTCTCATGGCGCAGCAACAGGAGCGCATCGACTTCGACGTCCATCCCACCCCAGAACCGGAGCGGGCGGCAACCACGCCAATCGCCGCCGATGCGTTCATCCCGCAGGCGGGGCACCATGGGCATGACCACCACGCGCCCCCGCAGGCACACAGGCGCAGCCACGAGCCTGAAACCCACCAAGCCCATGCCGACGGCCACGGGCAAGCTCGGCAGGCGGACGCCGAAGCGTTCATGCCACGCCCGGGACATGATGGGGACGGGCATCACCACCATGCCCCACCGGCTGCCCGTAATGACCACGACGGCCACGGGCATGGCCACGGGCAAACCCCTCCGGGAATCATCGCGGTGTGGGTGCGGCTGCTGGGACTGGTCAAGCCGTGGCGCATGGAGTTGGCGCTGACTTTCCTTCTGGGTGTGGCGCATCACAGCGGGGTCATTGGCGTTGGCGTGGTCAGTGCTCTGCTGGTGGGGCAGGTGATTACCGGCGGCGAGCTGACTCTGATGCTGATACTGCTGGGCGTGCTGACGCCGGTGGCCGCCTTCTTCATTTGGACCGAGTCTTGGGTGGCCCACGATCTGGCCTACCGGCTGCTGGCGGAAATGCGGGTGGATGTGTACCGCAAGCTGGACCCCCTCGCTCCGGCATACATGACGCGGCGGCGGTCGGGCGATCTGGTCAGTATTGTCGGCGGGGATGTGGAAACGGTGGAGTTTTTCTTCGCCCACACTATCACCCCGGCCTTCACCGCCATCGTGGTGCCGGGCGTAGTGGTGGCGGTGCTGGCGGTCATCGCTTGGCCCATGGCCGTGGCTGTCGCTCCCTTTCTGGTCGCCGTGGCTCTCAGTCCATTCTTTGCCCAGCGCCGTTCCGAGCGGCTGGGTGAGGAACTGCGCCACCAGTTGGGCGACGTTCACGCTCACATGGTGGACAGCATTCAGGGAATGCGTGAAATCTCCGCCTTTGGGCGCGGCCCGTCGCGCACTGCCGAGATGGTGGCCAATAGCTGGCGGTTCGCCGAATACCAACTGCGCTTCCTCAAGGAGCGCGCCTTTCAGATTGGCTTTATCGAGTCTATGACCGCCTTGGGTGGGCTGGTGGTGCTGACTGTGGGAGTGTGGCTGCTGACCAATGGCGACATATCCCGCCCGCAGCTCATCTTGGCCGTGATTCTGTCGGTGTCGGCCTTTGCCCCGGTAGCTGACATTGCCCGGACTATGAAGCAGTTGATGGAGACCCTGGCAGCGTCGCGGCGGCTGTTCGCCATCCACGACGAGCCGGTGCCGGTGGCCGACGGCCCCGGTGTCCGCCGCCACGATGACCACCACGGACATCACGACGGCCATGACCATCACGATGGGCATGACCATCACGACGAGAACCGGGCCGCGGCCCCGTCCTTGGTCTTCGAGCGCGTGGAATTCGACTACGGTCCCGGGGAGCCGCAGGCGTTGAGCGACGTGAGTTTTGCGGTGGAGCCGGGCCACACCGTCGCGCTGGTGGGTCGTTCCGGGGCCGGCAAGACCACCTGCGCCAATCTGGTCATGCGCTTCTGGGACCCAGGGCATGGCGCGGTTAAGTTGGACGGGCACGACATCCGAGATTTCGAGCTGGATGACCTGCGGCAGAAAATTGCGCTGGTGTCGCAGGACACTTACCTGTTCAACGCCAGCGTCCGCGACAACATACTGCTGGGCCGGCCTGACGCCACCGATGCCGAACTGGAAGAGGCCGCGCGGCAGGCCAACTGCCACGACTTTGTAACCGCGTTCCCCGACGGGTACGACACCATCGTCGGCGAGCGCGGTATGCAGCTTTCCGGCGGGCAGCGTCAGCGCCTGGCCATCGCCCGCGCTCTGCTGAAGAACGCGCCGGTGCTGATTCTGGACGAGGCAACATCTCACTTGGACGCGGTCAGCGAAAGCCAGCTCCGGCAGGCCCTGGAACTGCTGATGCACGGACGCACCACGCTGGTCATCGCCCACCGGCTGTCCACCATACGGGACGCAGACCGCATAGTGGTGCTGGACAACGGGCAGGCCATCGAGCAGGGCAGCCATCACGAGCTGCTGGAGCGTCACGGCCTGTATGCCCAGCTTGTCGCCACCCAGTTGGTCGGCGCGACCAACGGCGACGGCCATAACCAGGTCCCGGACGGGCACGAAGCCCACGATGCGCCGCTGCCCGCTGACTGGCCCAACCTGCCCGGCGGCCACCATCACCAACACTGAAGACGCACACCGAAAAAGCGAACATCGAATAGGACGGAAGGCTGAACATAACTTATGCTGCATCCCCTGCCCCATGAGCGCCGCTCCGGGACTCCTCTGGTGGAAATTTCCGGGCTTTCTTGCGGCTATGAGAAACAACAGGTACTGAGCGGCGTCGATCTGCGCATCATTGAAGGCGACTTTGTTGGCCTACTCGGCCCCAGCGGCTCCGGCAAGACTACCTTGCTACGGGCTATGCTGGGCGCAGTGGACATCTACAGCGGCGAGGTGCTGGTCGAGGGTGTGGGCGCGACGCGCAAGCGTCCCCGGATCGGTTACGTGCCGCAGTTGGAGACCATCGACTGGAACTTTCCGGTGACCGTGCGGGAAGTGGTGATGATGGGGCGCACCATGGAGAACCGCCTCTTTCCTTGGTACCGGCGGGAAGAGAAACAACTTGCCGATCACATGATGGACCGGCTGGGCATCTTGCAATTGGCCGGACGGCACATCCGGGAGCTGTCCGGCGGACAGCAACAGCGGGCCTTCCTGGCTCGCGCCCTGGTCAGCAGTCCTTCGCTGCTGCTGCTTGACGAGCCGACCTCCGGCGTCGACGTCAAGACCCGCGATGACGTGATGCACCTCCTCCACGACCTGAACCACGAGGGAGTTACCATCGTCATCACGACCCATGAGATTAACGCCGTGGCAGTGCATCTGCCCTGGCTGGTTTGCTTGGCCGGGCGGGTGCTGGCCGAGGGGCCTCCATCCCAGGTCATCACCACTGAACTGCTGCGCCTGACCTATGGCGCGGATATGCCGGTAATTCACTACGAAGGAATGCCCATAGTCGCCGAAAGCCCCCACCGTTACGCCCGCAACGGCGGCGCGCGGGAAGAGGGAACGGCTGCCGGGCACAGTCACAGACATGCTTGAACCCTTTGAGTACTCTTTCATGCTCCGGGGAATGGCCGCGGCCATTCTGGCCGGAGCGCTTTGCGGCGGCATTGGCGTCTACATAATCCTGAAGCGCATGGCCTACATCGGCCATGGGCTGTCCCACGCCGTACTGGGCGGTGCGGTGGTCACCTTTGTCCTGTCATTTAACTTCTACGTTGGCGCGACGGTCTGGGGCTTCGTTTGCGCGCAGTTGATTACGCTTACGACCAAGAAACGCAAGATAGCCTACGACGCGGCTATAGGTGTCATCACCACCGCCAGTTTCGCCTTTGGCATTGCGCTTATCAGCCGCTATAAGAGCTTCACCCGCGACTTCGAGGCCGCGCTTTTCGGAAATATCTTGGGGGTGACAATTGGGGACTTGGTGGCAGTGGCCGTAGTCACCGCCGCAGTGGCGATGGTCTTATTCCTAGCCTACAAGCAATTCCTCTTTACCACCTTCGACGGCGACGTCGCCCAGTTCTACGGCGTCCCGACGGGATGGGTTGAGGCCATGTTTTCGCTGGTGTTGGCCGGAACTATCGTCGTCTCGCTCCAGGTTTTGGGAGTGCTGCTTATCGCCGGAGCCACGGTTATCCCTCCGGTGTCAGCGAGAATGCTGACCGACAGTTTCCCTCGTATGCTGTTGTTGTCCTCCGGGTTCGGGGCGCTTTGCGGGTTTTTGGGCATATATCTCAGCTACTTCATCGACGTGTCTTCCGGCGCAACGGTGGTACTGGTCGAATCAGGCTTGTTCGCTACGGTGCTGGTGTACTCTAATCTGCGTTCCCGCATAGCCGCTGTACGTCGGCGCGAGCCGCGAGCCGCACCTGTGGCATCCTCCGATACGGGAATCGCCTCGTCAGCCCAGCCGGTCAAGACCGAGGGCGACTGATCGGGAGCGCCCCGACCCTAACCCTCACCCGGAAGGAGAGGGAACTCTGGCTTCGGGTCTTGACAAAACAAAGGCCCCGGCAAACTTGCCGGGGCTGTTCTTGTCCTGGGCTTTGCTGCTTTGAAGAGCGGCGCTTACGCTTCGGTCTGCTCGGTCTGGCTGCCCTTGACGGTGATGGTGATGTGGGCCATCGCTGTGCCGTCGGGCGCGCCGTGCCAGTGATTTTCGCCAGCAGGGATGACCACCACGTCGCCCTCACTGACCTCGAGAACCTCGTTGTCGGAGGCTACCTTGCCAGTGCCTTCGGTGACGACCAGAATCTGGTCGCCGGAATGCTTGTGGAACTTGTTGCGGGAGCCGGCGTCAAAGGCCACGATGGCGAAGTTGAAGTTGTTGGAGTCCGACGGGTCCAGAATGGACTGACGCCAAACCTGCGTTCCGGTCATTAGTCCGCCGCTGCCGAGAGGAGCCATATCGGCCTTGGTCCTGGACACGTCGCTCATGGTTACTTTCTTCATCGCTAATCTCCTGATATTAGTTGTGCTCTGGTAAATTCAGCCGCCGTCGGCCCGGATGATTCACGGCGGACTTTATCGCCAACAATGATACATTCGCCCCGCCCCATAGTCCAGCCGCGCCCGTACTTCGGCAAGTGCAGGATGGGCAGTAATGAGCGGCGTCTCTTGTCAACCGCTGCGGCGCATTTCCTCCAGCGACTCGGCGATGGTGCGGGCCAACGCGCCGGGGCGCTCGGCAAATTCCGGCGTCGGATACCATTCGTAGTCGAAGCTATGCAGTGTGGCGCCTTCTATGCTGCAACGAAGGTCCGATACCACAACCCGGAATCCCAGCTTGTCCGTCGCCTGTTCCGCCAGCATATCCAGCACCACGCCGGGGCAGCCGAACACCACCAGGAAGCCGCCCTGCCGTCCATCGCTGGAAGGGTCGGAAACGCGGGCGCGAAACACCGGCCCGTAGAGGTCGAACTCCACGATGGTATAGGCCCGCTCAGGAACATTGTAGTCCGGCCAGCCGATGTTAATGCTGCCGCCGACTTCCCAATGGTGCATATCCGCTAACCCAGAGCTTGTCGAAGGGTCAGGCCGTTGGAACGACCGGTCGGGCTGACTCTACCTCGATGCCCTGCCGGAAGACGGCCCTCACCCGGCGCAGCGCCTCGATGTCGGACACCGGGTCGCCGTCCACAATCAGCAGGTCGGCTGACTTGCCGGGTTCGATGGTGCCGGTTTGAGAGAGCACCCCCAGCGCCGCGGCGGGGTTGCGGGTTCCGGCCTGGATGGCCTGCATCGGTGTAAGCCCGGCCTCGGCCATAGCCAGAATCTCGCCTTGAAAGTCCCCAAAGGGATAGCTGCCCCAGCCGCAATCCGAGCCGCCGGCCAGCCTGACACCGGCGCGAATCAGATGGCCGAACTGCTCCATAGACACGCCGCCCATCCGGTTGGAACGCTCCCAGCGCTCCTGCTCCGCTGGGGTCAGCGGGCGCTGCTCCATAGTTCGCTGCAAGTAGGCCCGCGACACCCGGCCCAAGTGCATCGTAGGATTCAGGTACACTCCCGACTCCGCCAGGCGGTCGGCAGTTGGCTCATCGTAGCGGTAGGAGCCGTCGGCTTCGGCGAAGAAGCAGTGCAGGATGGCGTCCACCCCGGCGTCGAGGGCGAAGTTGACGGACTCGGTACAGCGGCAATGGGCCAGCACCGGACGGCTGCGGTTGTGGGCTTCGTCCACCAGTGCCCGCAATTCTTCCAGAGAAAAGGAAGCGCGATATGGGTCGCTGGTCAGCGTGCTGCCGCCCGACGCCGCGACCTTGATGAAGTCGGCGCCCTGTTTCACTCGCTCCCGGACCGTGGCGCGGATGCCGTCAATGCCGTCGGTCTCGCCGCCCATGAACCAGAGATGCCCTCCGGTTATGGTGAGCGGCGGGCCGGATACCAGAGTCCGCGGCCCCTTGACCAGCCCCTGCGCCAGACCTTCCTTGAGAGAGAAGGCAGTACGGTTCCACGAGCCGCAGTCACACAGGGTGGTTACTCCGGTGGCCAGCGCGTCGCTCACGTTGCGCGCCGAACGCAGCAGGCGTACGTCGTCGGAGTCGTCGCGGTCGACTTCCTCCCCGGTCCGCGCGTCGCCTGGCATATTGGTGTGGGTGTGGCAGTCGAACAGGCCGGGCAGGAGTGTGGCATCAGGGAATTCCAGAATTTCGCGCGGGGCGTCGCTCCGGGAGTTTTCCAGTTCCCCGCGACGGCCAATCCACAAGATGCTGCCCCCGCTGATAGCGACGGCCATGCCCTCCTGGGGCGCGTTCCGCACGCCGTCTATGAACTTGCCCGGCAAAATTATGGTTAATGGGATGAAAGAATCGGTCATGTCCGCATCTCCCCCGCGAGGCCGTGGGGACTGATTATAGCAGGCATTGGCGGTGGTTGGGATTGCGAAGTAATGGCGCGGGCCGAGGCCCTTTCATTCCTCTCCATCTGAGCCGGGTGGAGGGTTACAAGACCTTCCTGCGTTGCGCCTATGTTGCGGCGCGGTCCCAGCGGAGCGCTTCGAGGCAGCCTTGCTCTTCGGCCTGGGGGAGAAGGCAGCGGATGATTCCCTTGACATCGGGGCAGGCGCTGTTGCGCCGGCACCGCTCCAGGTATTTGTGGAGTTCCATGAAGGTGGGGAGGCTGAATCCGGCGAGGGCAATCTTCCGGATGAAGGGATGGGATTCGGGAGCGGGTTTCCTGTCGGCCTCAGCAACGGACCACTGCTGGGAGAATTCCTCGGCCAAGGGGCGCAGGCGATAGATGGCGAGGGGGATGGCGTATTTGCGGCACAGGGCGTCGATGGCGTTTCTGATCTGGCTCAATGACATGGCTTCACTTCCCGATGTTGCCTGAGTGGCTGGATTTTTTTCGGTTTCCCGGTCAATTCCGGCCAATTCCGGTCGCTTTTTTGAGTTCCGCCGCGGGGCCGGGTTGCGGACGGATTTAGGGCGGGACTGGCACGAATTCACTGGCATAACTTCACTGAGACAACTTCACTGGCATATATGGTAGGGAGGTGTCTCAGGGCTTGGCAAGGGGCAACTGTCAGCAGTTTTAGTTTCAGGTTCAGGGCGGTTGCGACGGAGCGGGGCTGTGCTGCTGGTGGAGGGACGTCCAGTGCGGTTAGGGCAGGAAGGCGGAAGGTTTTCCTGCTAATCCTCTCCCTCCAGGAGAGGGAACTTTCCCCGAGAATGAAAAGGCCCTGAATAGCGCGGGCCGAGGCCCTTTCCCCACTGAGGGGGATTATCGAGCTATCGTCGTTCACGCAACATGAGCAGCGCCAATGGCACGCCCGACAGGACGATGAGCAGCAGGGCCGGCATGGCGGCGCGGGCGAAGAACGCCTCCGAGGTGAACGACCACACCGAAGTCGCCAGTGTGGTGAAACCCGTGGGGCTAAGGATGAGCGTGGCCGGCAGTTCCTTCATCGTCAGCAGGAACACCAACGAGGCCCCCGCGGCGATGCCTGGGCGGGCGACCGGCAGCGTCACCGACGTGAACGCGCCCAGCGGTGACCGGCCCAGCACTCGGGCCGCTTCCTCCACGCGAGGGTTCATTTGCAGCAATGTCGTCCGCACCGCCCCCAGCGCGGGCGAAAGGAACAGCGCCAAGTACCCCAGCAGCAGCAGCCAGATGGTCTGATACAGGAATCCGCCATAGTTGGCGCCGAAGAACACCAGGGCCAGGGCGATGGCGATGCCGGGCAGGGCGAAGCTGACGTAGCCCAGACGCTCCAGCAGGCCGCTCAGCAGCCCCCATCCCGAGCCGGTCGAAGGGTATCGCACTGACAGCAGGCCAACCGGCAGCGCCGCCGCCGTGACCGCCAGCGCGGCCAGCGCGGAAACGTATACCGAGTTGCGGGCCGCCTCCCACAAGGGATCCAGGGATTCGCCAGCAGCCACGCCGCGCACGACCCAGTATGCGAGGATTCCCACCGGCAAGCCCAGCGACACGCCGGTAACCAGGGCGCACAGCGCTGCCGAGGGCCAGCGCCACCGTCCCAGGGGCATAATGGCAGCCGGACGGGGCGTCCCGGATGAGGTGGAGTAGTAGCGGCTGCGGCCCCGGCTGACGAACTCCAGCGCCACCCAGGCCAGCGCCAGCGCTACGAGGGCAAGCGACAGGCCGGCCCCCAAAGTGCGGTCAAGGGCCGATTCGTATTGCGTGAATATGGCCCAGGTGAAGGTTTCGTAGCGCAGCAGAGAGACCGCCCCGAAGTCGCTCAGCGTATACAGCCCCACCAGCAACGCCCCTGCTCCTATGGCAGGCCGCAGCAACGGAGCGACAACCCGGAAGAAAGTCGCCACTGGCCCCAGCCCCAGCCCTCGCGCCGATTCCTCCAGGGCTGGGTCCATACGTTGTAGAGCCGCCCTGACGGTCAGCAGAACGTAGGGATAGCTCAGGAGGGTCAGGGTCAGCATCGCCCCGGCGAAGCCGTAAATGCTGGGCAGCCGCTCTACGCCGAATGGCCCTTCCAATGCGCCTTGCAACATCCCGCGAGGCCCCAGGGCCACCACGACGACAAATCCTGCCACGTAGCTGGGAATCACCAGCGGCAAAGAGGTGAGCACAGCCCACACCCGCCGCCAAGGCAGGTCGGTTCGCGCCGTCAGCCAGGCCAGCGGCAGCGCGACGACGACCGAGGCGGCGCTGACGGTTGCTACCAGCAACAGAGTGCGGCCCAAGATCGCCGCCACCTTTTCCCGGAACAACAGATCCCACAGGTCTTCGCCCCCGCCAAACGCCCGCACCGCCAAGTACACCGGCGGCAGCAGGAGGGCTGCGCCAACAATCAGGGCGGGGAGCAGGATTACCAGCGGTGGGGAATTTCTAAAGGCGAATCCCGTCCACAGCCGCCCATAGGTGACGATGGGGTTTCTCACTCACTCAATCCGTCCGGGCGTGGCGTGGGAGCTGCCGCTACTTGGGCAGGCAGGCCTAAGTGGCCTCATTATGGAATGCAGGCAAGCAATTCAGGACAAGGTGTCCTGGTCTCCAAATGCCGGAACTTGAAGGCCTGCTCGCGGGGAAAAGTGTCTAAACTGTAACCAAAATTAAATATGCGCGATTGTGTTAGCAAAACGGTAGCATCGGCCAAGCTGACTGTCAACGGGTTGAATCGTGGGCTATAGCCGCCCTAATGGAAAGATCACCCATGGACTGAAGAAGGCGCCGAGCAAGGTCTGCCGGCCACTGAATCGGCCGCCACAACCAGTGTTGGGTGATTCTTGCCGTAAGCGGATTGACACAAACGCATCCAATGCCTACACTAGGCCGCACTCGCATTGACTGACATTCCATATATCCCTTGACGTAGTATACTAATTGCATTCCGCGTAAGCAGTAAAAGCACAGCATTGACGGAATGGTAAACGCACCGAAAAGCAAGGGAGCCGCTCCCGTTCTCGACGCCCCCGATGGTGCGGGGCGGTCTTCCGGTGTTGCCTTGGAATGCTCCGGGCTGTCAAAAAGGTTCGGCAGCGTTCAGGCGGTGGCTGGCTTGGATCTGGCCTTGGAGCCGGGCCGGATATTGGCGTTGCTGGGCCCCAGCGGGTGCGGAAAGACGACGACCCTTCGGCTTATCGCCGGTTTCGAGCACCCCGACGAAGGAGAGATTCGCATCGGGGGCCGCTCCGTAAGCTCTCCCTCAAACTCGCTGCCTCCAGAAAAACGCCGTATCGGAATGGTCTTTCAGGAAGGGGCGCTCTTTCCCCATCTGACCGTCGAACAGAATATCGGCTACGGTCTGCGGAAGGACGCTGGCCGCTCCGTCCGGGTCGCCGAGGCGTTGGACCTGGTCGGGCTTTCCGGGATGCGTCACCGGACTCCCCATGAACTCTCCGGGGGCCAGCAGCAACGGGTGGCTTTGGCCCGCGCTCTGGCCCCGCGTCCCGACATACTGTTGCTGGACGAACCCTTTTCCAATCTGGACGCCAAGCTGGGAGAGCAGCTGCGCCACGACGTCGTGGCCATCCTGCGGGCCAGCGGGGTGACGGCCGTGTTTGTCACCCACGACCAGGAGGCGGCGCTTCAGGTAGGCGATGAAGTGGCGTTGATGAACGAGGGGCGTCTGGAACAGATAGGCGTTCCTTCCAGCGTATTTCATTCGCCCGCGACCAGATACGCTGCCGAATTTCTGGGCACCGTGGATTTCCTGCCCGTTCACGTTGAAGACGGCGGGCTGACCACCGAGCTGGGCCCTCTCGCTCTGATGAATGGCTCAGCTTTCAACAGCCGAGACTATCCTGACTCTGCGCGGCTGGAAATTATGGTGCGCCCCGACTGCATCGAATGCTTCCCGGACGACGAGGGCGAGGGCACGATTGTCGACCGTGAGTTCCGGGGCGCGTTTTACCTCTACCGTGTGCGGCTCTCTTCGGGCCGGGAAGTCCGGTGCCTGCTCTCTCACATCGACGAAATTCCCGTTGGCGCGTCCGTATGCGTAAGAATGCGGGAAGGCCACCAGGTCCGGCTTTTCTGCAACGACCGCTTGGTGAATCTTTCTTACCAGCGCTGCTGATCCTACTGCGCCGCTCCATTCATCTTCCCTCGTTCTGGTATACTTTTTCCGCGCTAGTCCGCTGGGAGTTTGGTTGCCCAGCGGTTACGGAATCTTACCGGCGAGGGCCCCGATGCCACGACCCAGAAAGGCCGCTGCACAAAGCGACCCGGACAACGGTGAAGGCCAGAATGGCCGGCTGTCTCCCGGCACCGAAAACTATTTGCTGTGCCTGTACCGATTGTGGGAAGACGACGAGATTCCCACCATCACCCAGTTGACCGACGCCCTGCGCCGGTTGCCGACGACCGAAGGGTTAGGAACCTCGGTGCCGTCGGTCGCAGGAATGATACGCCGGATGGCGCGGCAGGGTCTGGTAGACATTGGTGGGGACAAGCGCATCCGCCTTACCAAGCAGGGAATGGAGGGCGGCGAAGACATTGCGCGGCGTCACCGTCTGGCCGAGTGGATGGTCGTGAGTTTGCTGGGTATGGAGCTTTACCAAGCCCACAACGAGGCGCACCGCCTCGAACACGGAATGTCGCCGCAGTTGATTGAGAAGCTGTTGGAGCGGCTCGGCAATCCCACGAGATCTCCCTATGGACGGCCCATCCCCGGCACCGGTGAGCCCAAGATTCCCCCCAACTCGTTGAGCTTGGACACTGCCATGCCGGGCCGCGCTTACGTCGTGGATCGCGTGCCCGAGGAAGACCCGCAACTGCTGAAGTTTCTTTCCGACTCTCAGATTGTGCCGGAGCGTGAAATTTCCGTGGCCGACGCCACGCCCTTCCTTGGGGTGATGGAGGTCGCCACCCAGCGGGGGCAGGTTTCTATCGGCTACACCGTTGCCAGCCAGATAGTGGTCCGCCCTGCCTAGCTGCGCCGATTCTTTGACGAAACCCGCGCGTCCTGATCTTGTCAATGGATGAACGGTTACGGACAGCCGGGTTGTTTGGGATATGCTAAGCGCGTCTGGGACGCCCCACCCTAACCCTCCCCCGATAAGGAGAGGGGGCTGTCATTCCTGCCTAGCCAGCCGCTCCCGTACCTGCGCCCAGCCCTCGGCCATGGTGCGGTCGGGGAAAGCGGGCGCTTCGCCTTCCTGATAGACGCTCACCAGCACAAAGACCGGGCCATCCTGCTCCATCGCCTCTTCCAGCCCAATCAGCATTTCTTCCAGCCGGTCGAAGTGGTAGGCGCGCGAGTAGCCTGAACTTTCGGCCATCCTGATTAGGTCCAGATGGTCCAGTTCCTTGATGGGCAGGCCGCCGGTGGAGGCGCGCGAGGCGTCGTCGAACACGAAATGCACCAGATTCGCCGGGCGCGACTCGCCGATAGTGGCCAGTCCGCCCAGATTGGTGCGCAGTGTGGCGTCGCAGTCCAGCACCAGCACCTTGCCCGAAGGCATCGCCAGCGCCAGCCCCAGGCCCACCGCCGGCGCGCGGTCCATACAGTCCATCAGGTCTAGGTCCAAGTCCCGCCGCTCCGACACCCGGCTCCACTCCCGCAGCGCCGATGAGGTCGAGACCACCAGCGCCTCGCCCCGGTGGTAGTTCACAGCCCGGGCCGCCTCGCCGTAGGGGATGCCCGGCGAAGAATGATCGTGATGAGTGCTGGAATCAGACGTGTTCATAGGGTTGTCTTGTCCTCAGGTTCGGGGTTGCCTTCATCCTCAGTCGTTTTCGACTTGAGGTGTGGCGACCGCCGGAAGCCTGCCATCGCCCACATGGCCACCAGTATTGCCGCGCCGCCGCCTACTCCCATAGCGATGTTTGGGCCTTCAAATGCCTGATACAGCAGCCAGAATCCGCACACGAACAGGGCGTAAGACCCCAGCCGCAGGAGCAATCCCTTGCCCAGCCCGCCAAGCATTGTATGCAGCCCTCCGGGTGGTGATTAACCTGCTTCAGCGGCGCCGAAAGGCCGCTCGCAACAACATACCGTAGGCTAAAAAATGGGGCAGGCTGAAAACCTGCCCCAAGGCTATTGCCAAACGGCGGACTTGAAACCGGGAAGCGATGATTAAGAGTTGCCGAAAATCGTCGGCATCTCGCGGATGGCGGTCTGCATGGTGCGGTTGGCCCGCTGGCGGAACTGCACCGGCGTGTTCTCGATTTCGGGCTTGACGGACAGGTGGACGAATACCGGGCCGGTGGCGGCCATGACTTCGCCGATGCCAGTGGCGAGGTCTTCCAGATTGTCGAAAGAGAAGGTGGCGGCGTAGCCGGCGGCCTTGGCCAGGCCTTCCCAGTCGGCCCTGCCGGCCCCCGGCACCGGCTGCCCGCCGGTCACGGCGTAGACGCCGTTGTCGAACACCATGTGGCAGAGGTTTTCCGGCGTCTGGTTTGCCAGAGTGACCATTGCCCCGAGGTTCATCAACAGGCTGCCGTCGCCGTCCAGCACCAGCACCTTGCGGTCCGGCTGGGCTAGAGCCAATCCCAGCCCCACGTTGGAGGCCTTGCCCATCGCGCCGGACACCGGCATATCCAGTTGTTCCTTGGTAGTAACCGTGGGCAGGCCGAACCGGACGTTGTTGGCGTTCATGGTGGCGATGATTACCGCGTCGCCCCGGTTGGCGTCGATCAGTTTGACTGCTTCCTGATTGTCAATCATAAGACTGCTTCCTTTAATTCCCTCCCCCTCCGGGAGAGGCCCGATTGCATCGAGGCTCTCGGCACAAAGCCGGAGGTTAGGGTGGGGGTGTCTCTCTTCGGGCGTATGGGTGAACTAGGAGCCGAACTCGGTGCCTACCAAGACTGCCACCGGCCTCTGCGTGCGGTCGGCTTCCGCGATGGCGACGCTGATGCGGTCGGCGTCCTCGTCGGTCTCAATCAGGTAGTAGTTGATTCCCCAAGCGTGGAGGATGTGCTCGATGAATCGGGCCGCCGAGTCGTTGGTGATGCCGTGGCGGCTCCAGCCCCGGTAGCCCACCAGCATCACCAGCGGCTGATTCACGTCCAGACCCAGCCCGCGAATGGAGTCTCCTGACTCGAATATGCCGGTGTTCTGAATCAGCACGATGGGCCGCTTGCCGCCGACCCACAGCCCGGCGGCGATGGCCATGGTCTCGCCCTCGCGGCAGACCGGCACCAGCGACAGGGACGGCTCGCCGGTGAGCAACTGGTACATGAAGTTGGTCTCGCTGTCGGGCAGCCAGACCACGTGGGAGATGTTGTTCTTCTTAAGTTCCTCGATGACCGAGGCGGGATGCAGTACAACCTCTTGAGTAGTCATTGCGCTCCTTCTCCTGAGCTTGCCGAAGGGCCCGCCGCCACCCTGAACTTGCTGGTCACCCTGAACCTGTCCTGAGCTTGCCTAAGGACAGGCCGGCGGGACGCGCCCATTATATTCACTGCCCGGAAATGCCGTCAAATGATGCGGCGGAATAGTCGCGCAACCGGGCTTGGCCGGTTAGTCCTCATAATTCCAGCGAAGGCCGGAATAACGGGTGAACGCGGGAGTGACGGAAAGGGCAGGGCCTTTTCATTCTCTCCATGTGAGCTGGGGTGGAGGGGTTACAAGACCTTCCTAGCCTTCCTGCGTTGCGTCTACTTTGCGGCGCAGGGCGTTGATGCGGTTTCTGATTTGGCTCAATGACATGGCTTCACTTCCTGGATGTTGTCTGAGTGGCTGGATTTTTTTCGGTTTCCCGGTCAATTCCGGCCATTTCCGGCTGAGTGGCTGGATTTTTTCGGTTCCCCGGTCAATTCCGGCCATTTCCGCTCACTTTTTGAGTTCCGCCGCGGGGCCGGGTTGCGTACGGATTTAGGGCGGGTGTCACGACTTCACTGGCATTCTTCACTGGCATTATGGTAGGGAGGCGTCACAGGGCTTGGCAAGGGGCAACTGTCAGCAGTTTTAGTTTCAGGTTCAGGGCGGTTGCGACGGAACGGAGCTGTGCTGCTGATGGAGGGACGCCCTCACCCTAATCCTCTCCCTCCGAGAGAGGGAACTTTCCCCGAGAATGAAAAGGCACTGACGGAAAGGGAGCCGCTCATTGACACCGCAGCAAAGCCATGCAAGCATAGGCGCAGTTTCACACTGCTATACGGCGCAAGAGGGCAATGGCTTCAGGTCTGCCAGAAGGCGCCATAGTATTCATTGTAGTGGCGTGATTCTCGCCGCCGCCGCAATCGTGCAAATGGGCGCTGGCCCAAGAACCACCGCCGGAGGAGGGCGACGAAGCCACGGCAGCGGGGCACACGTGCGATCCATGGGGTTGCGACCCCCATCCGACCGCCACCAAAAAGCCACCGCCGCCCACCCACTGCCATCCCTTGCATTGCATTTACCCTACCAGCACGCCCAGACCCACTTCGACACCACGGCCCACCAGCACGCCCAAGCCCACACCGACGCCACAGCCCACCAGCACGCCCAAGCCCACACCGACGCCACAGCCCACCAGCACCCCCATGCCCACACCGACGCCACAGCCTACCAACACGCCGCGGCCCACTTCGACGCCACGGCCTACCAACACGCCGCGGCCCACCTCGACGCCACAGCCTACCAACACGCCGAGGCCCACTTCGACGCCACGGCCCACTGGTACGCTCACGTCCACGCCTACGCCCACGCCTACGCCTACGCAAATTTCCTCGGTCACTTGCGACGTCGAGGATGCAGCCGCTGCCGCAGTTGTTCCCTCCAACATACCCGTCAATGTCTGGTTCCTGAAAGAGGTTCTTGAACATGGGGACTGCGACGACGTCACCATTTACGTCCCAGACAGCTACGACCCAGGCTACAGCCTCCACGTCACACTAACGACTGATGACGGACTGTCCTTCAATGACAAGTGCGGCTCCGGTCAATCCCATCAGTACACCTGGTCCGGATTGCATGGCCGGGGCTGGTATAGCAGAGAGTTCCCCATATACGCCTGCGCCACGGCAACAGGCGAGGGGACCCTGACGGCCAGCCTGTATCACGGAAGCAGGCTGGTAGGCTCGGATAGCGACACCGCGACAATAATCTTGCCGCCGACGCCTACCCCGCAGCCCACCAACACGCCCACACCAACGTTGACACCCACGCCAACCTTACTTTCTTCAAAAGAGTGTGTGAACTTGGAGGGACAGGCTAGTGCTGCTAGCCCAGAGGCGAAGATAATACAGATAGCTTTCCCAAATTCCTTTTCTGTTTTAGAACCAAAGAGCTGCTATGACGTGTCAATTTCCATCTCGGACAGTGTTTCGGAGACAGCTGAGTTTAGAGTCGAATTGACGGCCGGGGGCGAACTTGCCTTCGATTCCAACTGTACCGACCGAAAAGAAAATTAGGAAGGACTCACCGGGAGAAGTTGGTATACTAGGAAATTCACTGTATGGTCTTGTGATCCGGGTGCCGGAACTCTACAGGCGAGCCTGTATAATATAAAACGTATGGGTGATTTTATAGCCACTGACACTAAGACTGTGCAGGTTGTTTTACCTACCCCTGCCCCTACCCCTACGCCTAGGCTGCCGGATTTGCCTATCCGTCCCTTGTCCAATGACTGTACAGTCGTTTCAGGTTCGGGTGACGCCCACGGTTTTGAAGGTGAACTCAATGGTATACGCTATAACGTTCAATCGGTCGTAGGCGTAGGAACGACTCTTAATGCCCTCCTGGGCTCTCTTCTGCCTTCTAGAGATCCAGGATTATATTGTGCTTACATTGTGGCATCGCATTCACCTCCAACAAAAGAAAGTTCTCTTTCTGTTCAGATTACCATCGAATTAGGCAGAAAGAGTATCGATTCTGAACCGAAATATATTATGCGTGAAACTTTCTTTGCGAACTGTAATCAAGACGAATCCATATGTGTATGGGAAAGTCCGTTATTTGGAATTCCCATGGTGGGCTATCATTATACAATTCGCGCGGCGACTGACCATACATTTACTACTACTGAAGGGGCTACTATAGCAATTCAGACTGTTGCCTGCTTTGACAGCTATTATACAGGCAAGTTTTGCAAGAGTGGGGATACAAATGACTAACGTCATTTCAAGGCGGTATATGATTGGCGTTCTCATGATGGTTTTGGCTGGAGCAATAATTGTTGCTGTCGTGTGGCGCCTAACTGTGAGCGGAGATATAGCAGATGCTCAAGCAATTGTGGAAGACGCATGTAAAGAATTAAATATGTTGACATCAAATCGCGATTTCGATGTTACTACTGAAATCGAATTCATCACAGGTCAGAGCAGATTTGATATCCGTTGGAACAGCAACAACAACGTACATTCACTAGAATATGATGCTGATGGCGATGAATTATCTGAAAGCATTACTATTAGCTCTGCTCCAGAAAACACAGTAGCCGGAGCTTCAGCTGCAATGAATAGCCAGGTTATTACGAATCCGAATTCTGAAATTACATATGACCGTAGGCGCAATGAATCAGGGCAGTGGGGAATTTGGGAAATCCCAGTCTTGCGAATAATTGATCTCACTAATGCTCACATTGCATCTGATGGAAATAGCCAGAACAAGACTGAAGCCTTATTTTGTGGTGAATTTACAGAAGCCAAATACATTGGAAGTGCAAAAATTCAAGGACTTGAAACAGGTCACTACCGAACAGTATTTTCTCTTGACGGAACGGATGTTATTAGCCAAATAGAGAGAGACGTCTGGATTGCAGATGGCCGGATAGTTCAGGTAACAGTACACATGACTCCCGGCAAAAATGCAGACTCATTCCCCGGTGGTTTCTCCGGCACATTTACCGGTATTTACTCCGGCTGGGATGAGCCAAACATCATAGTCGCGCCGGTGACCGGCACGCTGCACGAGGCGTTCCTGGAGATGGGGGCGGACGGCGGCGCGGACAGCTTGGAGCCCGCCGGGTTCAGCATTGAAGGCGTCGGCGCGACGGAGATAACGGAGCTGAAGTGGCAAGACAGCACCGTGTCGCTGACGTTGAGTCCGCAGAATACGCTGACCGGCTATCTGCTGGACTTCTTCGCAGTGGACGGCACGGTGTCGCTGAGTCTGGACGCGGCGACGGCGACGGCCGCCAGCGGCAAGCTGAGCTGGCCGGTGGCCTCCCAGCCGTGGCAGGACGGCGACCACCTGATGCTGCGCATCCGTGAGACGGGTTCCACGCCGATTCTCCCGCCCACGCCCGAGCCTGCGGCTACGCCTGCGCCGGCGCCGCTCCCTACTTCCGCGCCGACGGCTACGCCCCGGCCCGACGCCTACGTCGGCGCCGGGGGTATCGGGGATCGTAACGAGCTTGTCGCCGACGCCTTTGACCATTGCCGTTGGCGAAACGGCGGCCTTTACCCTGGGGGTTAAGCCAACGTTCTTGGGCATCCGAGTCGAGGTGAACGCTGCCGGAGATACCGGGAACCTGTCCTTGGCCGGGGAGTGTCCAGGGGCCGTGGACGCCGCAAAGACCAGTTTTAACGGCCTCACGGTGGAGTTGCTGGGCTGCGAGGTCGGCCTGGTATCGGTGGGGCTGTATCAGGGCCAGATCCTGTGGCGAGACTACACCGTAACAGTGCTGCCGGCGCCCACCGCCACCGCCACCCCGTAGCGGCGCCGCTCCTGGCGGGCGATGAGACCTGGCAGGGCAGTGGCGGGGACTGCCGGAAACGCCCTCAGTCAGAGTTCCTGAGGCAAGTCCGCCGCCGAGTCCCCGGACAGCAAGGGGCCGCGCGGTTTTGAGCGGCCCCTTGCCGGTCGCGCATTGCCAAGTTTGTTTTGCCTTCGCTAGTATGACGGTGTTGAGATAGAGGGATGCCCTCGCCCTGCCGCTCTTGCTGCGGGAGAGGGAACGTTAAACCGTCAGGTCGAACTGGCGGCGGGAGGCGAACAGTGGCGCGGGGGCGTTGCGGACCAGATGCAGCGGCCCAGGGCCTGAACCGGCGATGTAGTCTAGGATGAGCGTCCGGGCGGCCTCGACCATCACGTCTGCGGACTTGGGGGTCAGCGGCTCGGGGATGGGTGTTCGCGTCTTGGGGGAGGTGAGATAGTTGTACCAAGCGTTCAGGACTTCCTGCACCGCCACGTCCTCCGGCTGGGCCCGCAGGCGCAGGGCCGCGCCGCGCTGGTAGTTGGGCAAGCGCCCGAACAGCCAGTCCAGATACAGCGGGTCAGCGGCCACCCGCTCCGGCAGAGCCACGCCGCCCGCGGCTTCGATGACGTAGGAGGTGCCGCCGTCCTCGTCCCGGCGCTCCGTGGGAATCTGCGCGGCGTCGGCCAGGTATACCGGAATCAGAATGGGCGGATGCGGCTCCGCCACTTCTTCCCCCAAGGCCAGCAGGAAGGATACGCTGGCGACCGTGGCGGCCAACGGGTCAGCAGTCATGCCCAAGAAATTTACGGAGATGTCCAGAAGCACGTCCGGCGGAATCCGCCCCCATACCAATTGCGCGTCCATGGCGGCGCGAACGGCGTGGGCCAGCGCGGTTCCGTCTCCGCAATATGGAGCGATGCAGGATGGCAGCTCATATTCCTCCAGCTCCGGCGGCGGCGCTTCTGCGTCTTCCCGGTTAGTTGATCCCTGAAAATCCCGGTACAGGCCGGAGAGCAGGGCGGGCGGAGGCTGGTCGAAATTGAGGGATTCCAGCGCGGCCAGCAAAGACCGTGCCGTGTCCATGGACGGCGCGTCGTCGCCGATTCCCATGGACAGGCGAAAGAACGGCCAAGAAAAGAAGTCCTCGCCCAGGAAGTTGCCCAGACCGGCGCCGGCGAAGTAGTCGCCGCTGATGACGTCCCACAAGTCGCGCTCGGAACTGCGCGGCTCCAGAAAGCGGTAGGCCATCAGCCGGCACAGCAGAGACAGACAGGTATGGCGAATAAATGCTTCGGGGCTGCTGTCGCCGTCCAGCGGTCGGCAGGCGGCCCAACCGCGATAGCTGTTGTCCACCGGGGCCATGGACTCGGTGTCAGTGTAGATTGTTTCCAGCCGCCGGATAGCCCGGAGGACAGCGGGGCTGTCGGGGCCGAGGGCCGCCGACAGCAGGCGTAAGTCGGGAGTTGTGGTCACGAATCGCCCCTAAAATTCGGCGTTCTTTGGAGTTCTGGGAAATGGGATTACGTCGCGGATGTTGGACATCCCGGTGATGAACTGCACGGTGCGCTCGAAGCCTAGGCCGAAACCGGCGTGGGGGACGGTGCCGTAGCTACGCAGGTCCAGATACCAGTAGTATTCCTCTTCGTTCAGCCCGGCCTCCCGCATCCTCTGGCGCAGAACGTCGCCGCGTTCCTCGCGCTGGCTGCCGCCGATGATTTCTCCGATACCGGGCGCCAGAACGTCCATGGCCCGCACCGTTGTGCCGTCGTCGTTTAGGCGCATATAGAACGCCTTGATTTCCTTGGGGTAGTCTGTGACGATGACCGGGCGGCCGATGCGCTTCTCGGTCAGGTAACGCTCATGCTCCGATTGCAGGTCCACGCCCCATTGTACTGGAAACTCGAAGGACTCTCCTGACTGTAAGAGCATATCCACCGCCGCGGTGTATGTAATGCGCTCGAACTGGGAGTTGATGATTCCTTCCAGGGTGGCGATGATTTCCTGGTTGTACCAGCGGTTGAAGAACTCCATGTCTTCACCACAGTTGTCGAGGGCGTGGCGGAAGATGTGCTTGAGGAAGTCCTCCGCCAGATCAGCCAGGCCTTCCAGTTCGCAGAAAGCCACCTCCGGCTCCACCATCCAGAACTCGGCCAAGTGCCGCGAGGTGTTGGAGTTCTCGGCGCGGAAGGTCGGCCCGAAGGTGTAGACATTGGACAGGGCCATGGCGAAGATTTCGGCTTCCAACTGTCCGCTGACGGTGAGGAATGTCGGGCGGCCAAAGAAGTCCTCCGCAACATCCACGGCGCCCTCGCGGCGCGGCGGACTGTCGAGGTCGAGGGTGGTTACCCGGAACATGGAACCCGCGCCCTCGGCGTCGCTGGCAGTGATAATCGGGGTCTGGATGTACTGAAAGCCCTGCTCTTGGAAGAACGAGTGTATGGCGAAGGCGACGGCGCTGCGGACGCGAGCCATGGCGCCGAAGGTGTTGGTGCGGGGCCGTAGGTGGGCGATTTCCCGCAGGAATTCCGGTGTGTGGCGCTTCTTCTGCAACGGGTAGGTCTCCGGGTCGGCGCTGCCCAGCACTTGCAGATTGCGGGCCTGCACCTCGAACCGCTGCCCCTTGCCTTGCGATTCCACAACCTGGCCGATAACGCTGACGCTGCATCCGGTGGTCAGCGCATTGGCGGCGCCGTAATCCGCGCTGGTCTCATCAACGACCACCTGCAAGTCGCGCAGGGTCGAGCCGTCGTTGACCTGAACGAAGGTCACCGACTTGGACGAGCGCCGGGTCTTCACCCACCCTTGCACCAGCACCTCGCCCAAGGGGGCATCACTGGCGAATATGTCCCGGATTCTGGTGCTTTGCATCTGTCGGCTCCTGACGGGGTGCTGGGTCGTCCTGCGACAGGTCAGGTTTCACCGAGACTCCCGGCATAGCCGGAGCTCAGGACGAATGGGTTAAAGACCGAGATTATGGCGGGTTTAATCAGGAATCAGAGGTGTTTTCGCGTAATCGCCACTTCCAGCGGGTGCGCTTCCCACTGGTCGGCCCACCGCTGGATGGCCTCCACCACTTGGCGGAAGGCCGAGCCTTTTTCGGTGAGGGCATACTCCACCAACACTGGCTTTCTGTCGTAGACCCGCCGCTCGACTATTCCTGACTCCTCTAACTCTTGAAGGCGCTGGGACAGCAGGCGGTCGCTGAGGCCCTCAACGTAGTTGGAGATGTCGCTGAAACGGCGCGGCTCCGACAACATACAGCGGATAATCATGCAATTCCACTTTTTCCCGAGGATGCTTATCGCCCGGTCGTAACGCGGGCAAGGCTCCAGGCAGTCCATCGCAGAGTCCATGGCAGTCCCCAATTCCGCTGGTGTTTGGGTTTTCGGGGATACTAGCACACTAATCTAAAATCAGCCACTATCAACCCCTTGACATCTGAGTGATTATGTACTAATCTATTATTAGTTACTACCCAAACAGCCTGCTAAGCTCAAAGGTAAGTAATTAAACCAAAGTGGTCAGCCGACCACGAAGGAGACCGAAATGGCTACATTCACCCCCGACAAGGTTTCCCGGAACACCGGCACCGCCGAATTCCCCGCCGCACCCCAGGACTCGAAGGCGCACACCGGCCCCGTCGCCCACTTGCTGGCCAAGGTCTCCAAGTGGTCCGGCGACTACGCCGACTATCAGATGGAGGCCGGCGTCTGGCGGAAGCTGGCCCTTTAGGAGCGCAGTGCCGGGGCCAAATAAAAGCCGCCCCGGCATTGACACCATAGCACAGTAAAGCAAGCAGTCATATCAAAGTGGTCAGCCGACCGCACAGGAGGCCCCAATGGCTACGTTCACCCCCGACAAGGTTTCCCGGAATGCCAACGCCGCCGAATTCTCTGCCGCAGAGCAGGATCCCAAGCTGCACACCGGCCCCGTGGCCCGCCTGCTGGCCTATGTGACCAGGTGGTCCAGCGACTACGCCCACTACCAGATGGACAGCGGCAACTGGCGGAATCTCGGCCTCTAGCCAGACGATCAGGAGCTGACTTTCGCCGCAGGGGCGGGCTTTTGGCCCGCCCCTTGATTTTGACGAACGGGCAGCCTGCCTACAACAAATCCGGCCGCTGCTTGTGCCACTCCGTAGCCTGCTCGTAGGCGTGGCCGATGCGCAACAGGGTTGGCTCCGACAGGTGAGGGCCGATTAGCTGCATCCCAACCGGCAGGGGCGGGTGGGAATCGCTGGACACAAAGCCGCAAGGCACCGACAGGCCGGGCAGGCCGGCGATGTTCACCGGCAGAGTGCAAACGTCTATCAGGTACATCTGCACCGGGTCGCCGGTCTTCTCTCCCACGGGAAAGGCCACTACCGGCGAGGTGGGCGTCACCAGCGCGTCCACCGACTCGAAGACCGTGTCGAAGTCCCGGCGAATCAGCGTCCGGGCCTGCTGCGCCTTGAGGTAGTAGGCGTCGTAGTATCCTGCCGACAGCGCGAAGGTTCCCAGCATAATGCGGCGGGTCACCTCGGGGCCGAAGCCCTGCTGCCGCGTCTGCTCCATGGCCCCCCACATATCGGCGGCCTGCTGGTCGGAATAGCCGTATTTCACGCCGTCGTACCTAGCCAGGTTGGCCGAACACTCCGAGGGGGCGATGATGTAGTAACAGGCCAGCGCGTACTTGGTTGACGGCAGGGAGACTTCGCGGACAGATGCGCCCAGCCCTTCCAGCGTTGCGATGGCCTGCTCCACCGCGCTGCGCACCCCGTCCTCAATGCCCTCGGCGAAATACTCGCTCGGCACGCCCAGCCGCAGCCCCTCTATTCCCCGGCCCAGCGTGTCTGAGTAATCTGCGGCGGGGGCAGGCAGCGATGTGGCGTCGCGGGGGTCGTGGCCGGCGATGGCGGAAAGGGCCAGGGCGCAGTCGGCGACGCTGCGTCCGATGGGGCCAATCTGGTCCAGCGACGATGCGTAGGCCACCAGGCCGTAGCGGCTGACCAGGCCGTAGGACGGCTTGAGTCCTACGACACCGCACAGCGAGGCCGGCTGCCGGACGCTGCCGCCGGTGTCGGAACCGAGGGCGTATATCGCCTGCCCGGACGCGACCGAGGCCGCGGCTCCGCCACTGCTGCCGCCGGGAACGCGGGCGGTGTCCCAAGGATTGAGGGTGGGGTGAAACGCCGAGTTTTCGCAGGAGGATCCCATGGCGAACTCGTCCATGTTCCCTTTGCCCAGCATCACGGCGCCCTGCCGGAACAGCCGCTCCACGACCGTGGCGTTATACACCGGCACGTAGTCCGCCAGCATCCGCGAAGCGCAGGTGGTGCGGACCCCCTTGGTGCTCATAACGTCCTTAATCTGCATTGGAACGCCGGTCAGCGGGAACGCCTCGCCGCCAGAACTTGAAGATGATGCAAGCATCCGGTCGGCGGCCTCCGCCTGCCGCAGGGCGGTCTCAGGCGTCAGCGTGATGAAGGAGCGCACGGAATCTTCGACAGCTTCAATACGCTCCAGGCAGGCGCGGGTCAACTCGACGGAGCTGACCTCGCGCCGGGCTAGGAGGTCGCGGGCTTCGGTGGCGGTCAGCCAGTTATATTCGGGCAAAGTCTCTACTCACAACCCCACCGTTCCCTAGAAAGCAGGGATAGCGGGCCAGACGGAGAAATGACGGGATGGGTTGTCTACTCGCTAAGGACCGCCTTGACGCGGAAAAACTCGCCCTCGCGCCGCGGGGCGTTGCTGAGGACTTCGCCGGGAGTGAGCGACTCCGCCGGGTCGTCCTCGCGCATCACCGCGCGCAGTTCTCCGGCGTGGCCGGTGGGTTCGACTCCGGCGGTGTCCAGCTCGTTAAGCGACTCGAACTGGTCGATGATGTCCGAAAGCTGCTCGGCATAGACGTCGATTTCAGATTCGGAAATTCCGATTCGGGCCAGGGCGGCGATGTGCCGCACTTGGGCGCGGTCAAGGGGCATGGACAGTCCTCGATGCGAAATGTTTCCACAATGTAGCGCATTCGGCGGCGCACGAAAAGGGCGGCGTTGCTGTATGATTCTCGCAACAAACCCACTGAGGGACGGAGATGGGCGATCCCCGGGCCCGCTCCTACGTCGGCGCTCGCGCGAAAGGAATGCTCGACCCTCTGCTTAACTGGCGGCTTCGTACGCCCTTCTATTACGGCTGGCTCATCCTTAGCATCACGTCCGGCGCCACCTTCGTTGCCACCGGCGTATCGCAGGTGGTGCTGGGCGGAATACAGGTATACGTCAGCGAGGACACCGGCTGGAGCGCCAGCACCTTCTCCTACGCGGCAACCGCCGGCACTTGGTGTTCAGGGCTGATTGCGCCCTTCATCGGGCGGCTGGCCGACCGCTACGGTCCCCGCTGGCTGATGCCTGCCGGACTTCTGGTCGCCGGTGTGTGTTTTCTCCTGCTGTCCGGCGTCAGTTCAGTATGGCAGTTTTTTGGTGCCTACGTGGTGGCGCGAGCGGTGTCCAATCCGGTGCTGATTGGGCTGGTGCCCCGCACTGCCGCGGTCAACTTCTTCCGCCGCCGCCGCAACATCGTGCTGGCTCTGCTTTCGACTTTCCGGCCCATCGCCGGGGCGATAAATATCCAGATTTTTGTCCTGATTGCCAACTGGCGCGACACCTACCGCTATCTGGGCATAGCCAGCCTGGCGCTGATTATTCCGGTAGTGCTGTTGATGCGGCGGCGGCCCGAGGACATCGGCCTCCAGCCTGACGGCGCAGCTCTCTCCACGCCTGCGGCCGCTCCGGGCCGTCCGGCGGCGCTGCCCGCCGAAGCCAGTTGGACCGTGAGGGAGGCGATACGCACCCGGTCCTTCTGGCTCATCGTCGCCACCGCGTCCGTGGGAACCATGGCTTCAAGCAGCGTGGGCTTCGGCCTAGTGCGTTATCTGGTGGAAGGCGCGGGGTTGAGCGTTGGAGCGGCCGCCGGGGTGCTGAGCTTCGGAACGGTGCTGGCAATTGCCAACGTGGGCTGGGGCTACCTGTCGGACCGTTTCACGCCGCGCCGTTGCTTGATGGTGACGATGGTCGGCTCCGGGGCGCTGCTGGCCTACCTGACCATGGTGGACTCGCTGGCCGATGCGCTGGTGTTCGCGCTGGTCTGGGGCGTATTTTCCGGGGCAGTGGGTTCGATGGAGAACATGATGCTGGCCCAGTATTACGGGCGCGGCTCCTACGGCTCGCTGCTGGGGTTGTTTGCCCCCTTCCAGACGGCGGCGCTGGGCTTGGGGCCGTCCCTGTCCTCCCTATCGCGGAGCGTCTCAGGCAGCTACACCCTGCTGTTCGTGGTCATGGTGGCGGCCTATTTGGCTGCGGCTGGTCTCCTCTACCTAGCTCGCCCCCCGGTAAGAGCCGGGAGCGCGGAAGGCGCAAGGGGGAATTAGTCTTTCCTTCCAGCGTTCTGCTGTTTGCCCTAAGTCGTTGATACACCGTTCGACGTCGGCGTAGTCCAGAAGGGCCTGGTCCAGAGCATCCTTAGGTTATTGGCGGCGGGCTGGCGGATGCGGCTGGTAGAGCGGGGAATGGGACTGCCATTCCCCGCTCTGCGTTCTGCCCTACCGGCTGTAGCCTGACGGGGTGGAAGGCGGGAGCCTGCCCTCCACCCCGCCGACGATGTGTTCCAGCAGGAACAGGAAGTCATGGTAGGAGTCCAGCGCGCTCAGATCGCCGCTCAGTGAGCGCAGTTGGCCCAGCAGGGCCGACAAGCCGTCGTGGACCCCAGGATAGGCGTCATCCGGCGCGTTGGGCAAGACTCCGTACAGGTCGGCGGACAGGGCCACGATAGCGCCGAAGTGGGCCAGGGAGCCTTCTCGCCCCCCAAATACGGCGCTGGGGCTGCCCGTCAGTGTTGCGGTCTGGCTCCGGGAGTCGCCGGTGTCCGGGTCCACCCAGCGCAGCTCCACCATGCCCAACGGAACGCCGGAAAGAGACGAGGCCGCTTCCGAAAGCTCCAGTTCGTACAGGACGGTGGTGGCCGCGCCGGAGTAAATCTCGGCGAACTCCTTGCGGTCTTGGGTAAATGTCTCGTCGGGCGTCACCCGGTTCTCGTAGCCGATGATGCGCCACCGCTCCACTGTCCCGGTGTTCCACGTCACCTGCGCCCGGGTCTGGTCGGCGAAGGGAATGGATAGCGCCAGCCAGTTGTCGCGGCTGAACGTCGCCTGCGCCTGTCCGGTGCTGTCCAGGTAGCGATACCAGCCGTTGCCGTGCTGGGCCAACTGCTCCAGCAGCAGGTCGTTGTAGTTGTTGATGCCGACGCCGATGGTAATCAGGCGCAGCGGGTTTCGCGCGTTGGCGTCGTAGGCTGTTTCCAGTATGGAGAAGGGGTCGGTGGCGTCCACGTTGGCTACCCCGTCGGACATCAGGATGACGTAGTTGTAGGCGTCGGGACGCTGGCGGCGGGCGTCTTCGGCCAGCCTGACCCCCAGGTTCAGCCCAGCCTGCACGTTGGTGGTGCCGTGGGGTTGCAGATAGTTGATGGAGTCCCTAACTCGGCCGTCATCCGGCGCGCGGTGTTTGACGGTGTACTGGTCAAGCACGTCGTCGGTGAAGTGGACGACAGAGATACGGTCTTCGGCGCGGAGGCTCTGACGGATGCTTTCCGCCGCCTGCCTGGCGATGTCCACCCGGTTGCCATCGGCCATCGAACCGGAGGCGTCCAGCACCAGGGTGACATTCAGCGGCTTGTCGTCCACCAGTTCCGGGGCCTGAAACCCGATGCGGGCCAGCCGCTTGTTTTCGTCCAGCGGGTGAGGAAACAGGTCGCCGACAATCGCAAACTCGCTGCTGCCGGAAGGCGGGTCGTACTGGTAGTTGAAGGCGTTGAGCCATTCCTCGGCCCGCACCGAGTCCGGGTCAACCTCATAGCCGGAACGGGCCCAGCTCAGCGCCAAGTGATACGACGTGCGGTCGGTGTCTAGGCTGAAGGTTGAGACGTTGTCCTCCGACGCCGCCACGAAGGGCTGCCGCTGGTAGTCTCGGAAGGCCGTGTCCGGCGGCTGGCCGCTGCCCCCGCTCTCCGTCCGCCTATATGAGTCAGCAGTCGCAGCCTGCGCTTCCGACGCCACCGAGGAGAACCTATCAGAAGGGGCCGGAGTCGCCGCCATGGCCGCCACGGCTGCGGTTGGAGCGGGCGCCGGGGCATTGGTAGACCCCGGGGCGGGCATGGCGGGACCACTCGGGGCGGGCATGGCGGTAACCCCCGGGGCGGGCATGGCGATAGCCGTCGGGACGGACATAATTGTAACCCCCTGCTCACCCGCCGCGCCATCGGGGCCAGCAGAGCCAGCAGAGCCCATAATCCCGCGGCCTGTTCGCGCCGTGGCGAACGGGGCTTGGGTTGCGGCCGGCGCAGCCGTAGGGAACGGGGCTGGCGTGGAGGAAACTGCCGCCAACCCGCCGTCGCCGCCGTCGGGACTCTGCCCGCCGTCTCCGGAGGTGGCCCAGACTACGGCGGCCACCGCCACCGCAACAACGGCCACCCCCGCGACCGCAAAGGCCGGGGAAAGACGCCCTTCCCGCATCGGGGACAGACTGCTCAGCCAGCGGGAGAGTATGGATGGGGCCGGCGGTTCGTCCATCCGGCTTTCCAGCCACTCCCATGGATCATTGGGAGCGCGCAGGCTGGAGCCTTCGGCGTCGAAATGCTCTTGGAGGACGCGCTCCATTTCTTGGTCATTGTCCCGGTCTGGCGAATCGTTGTGGGCCATTTCGCTAACCTCCCTGCCTGCCAGACGGTTCTGGCGTTTCGAAACCGGGGTCATCCAACCGCTGGCGCAGCAGCGCCAAAGCCCGGTGCAGGCGTGATTTCACGGTGCCTTCCCGCACGCCCAGCGTCCGGGCCACTTCCGGCACGGTCAGCCCGGCGAAGTAGCGCAGGGCTACCACCTGCCGGTGTTCCGGGCTGAGGCCGGCGATGGCCCGGCGAAGCTCTAGGCGGTTTTCCAGCGCGTCCAGCGTTTCCGCCGGGTCGGCATAGTCAGCAGCCGGTTCCTCTGCATCATTGACGTCGAGATACATTGCCGGGATCGTGCGCTTTCTTTGCTGGGCCAGCACCGCGTTGACCAGAATCCGAATCAGCCAGGGTTTGACCGGGCTTCCCCGGCGGAACTTACGGATTCCCCGCCAAGCCGAAAGTAGAGCTTCTTGCACCTGTTCTTCGGCGACGGCGCGGTTGCCGGTCATCAGCACCGCCGTTCCGAATAGCACGTCCTTGTACTGCTCCACCAGATGGCGGAAGGCGTCGCGCTCGCCATCCTGACAGCGCACGATGGCTTCGTTGTCAGTCATTGCTGCCCTCAAGCTCCGTATTGGATAGGGGCTGTTAATTGATAATATGCGCCCAGTGTCCGAATCGTTCCATCTTTAGGCCCGGAAATAGAGAATCGCCCGTGGCCCCAGTGGAGCCGCGAGCGAAACAGGGGATTACGCCCTCACCCTACGGGCATGTTTGCAACCAAATGGTCTGGAAATAGAGTGATGGTGGAGAATTGAGGTAGGGGTGAAGAGGGTGGGGCGACAGGGGGGCTAAGGCCTAGGAAAGCAAACACTCCGCGCCTTCAAAAGAAGCGTGGAGCGAGCAAGGAGTCAGCTTGAAGGCCCGCCTGTCCTAGCGGGCAGACCGTCGGGTAATCTACTTGTTGCGGAGGAGCTTGCGGGGAAGAACAACCCAGAGACCAAAGAGTCCGATGAAGGCTCCGGCGGTGGCGATGGCTATCATTCTGGGCGTCCTCCGAAATCGTTATGACCCTAGTATCACGCCGGGTTGTTACAGCCCTTCCTTTTACATAGATGTTAAATGTTTGTTACACACCTGGAGTCCCTGAAACCTGGGCAACGGCCCCCCAATAGCTCCAGAGGCCGCGAGTGACCGGGGAATGGACCAGAACGCCGGAAAAACAATCACTCCACGCTTTGCCCGGCGCGGAATGAACTGGGGAGAGTCTTGTCGCCTGCCGGTGCAGGCGGCTAGGGCGTTGGCGCTCTTACTTGTTCTTCATGAACTTCCGAGGAAGAATCACCCAGAGAGCGAACAGTCCGATAAATGCTCCGGCTGCGGCTATGGCTATCATTCTGGGCGCTCCTTAGAAATCGTTATGACCATAGTATCAAGCTGGGTTGTTACGCGGCCTTTACGTGAGTGTTAAATTTTTGTTACGTGCAGGGGCGCCTCCGTTCGTCTCTCCGCCGTCGGCTGGTATGGAACCGCCCTGGGGCGATGCGGGGAAAGGAACTGCCTAGCCCGCCTCAACTGACGGACGTTGGGAAGGCGGGCTACTTGTTGCGGGTGAGCTTCCTCGGCATTACAACCCAGAACGTGAACAATCCCAGAAAAGCGCCCGCAGCAGCTAGAGCAATCATCCTTCCTGCCTCCCAAATCTGTGCCAAACTTTATGGTTCAAGTATCGCAGGCAGTTGTTACGGCGGGTTTTCGCTCAAGTAAATTGTCTGTTACGCGCCCGCGGGACGGGGGACGCCCTCACCCCAGCCTTCTTCCAGAAGGAGAGGGAACTTCCCGGTAGAGCGGCGGCTTTCATCCAAAATCAGAGGGCCGGGGGGTAACCGGCCCTCTTGATTGTCCAGTCATGCTGACCGGAGGGGAGAAGCAGGAAGCGGAGCT
Source organism: Dehalococcoidia bacterium (assembly GCA_965249065.1). GTDB lineage: Bacteria > Chloroflexota > Dehalococcoidia > Lucifugimonadales > UBA3495 > VXOI01. The sequence continues at coordinate 1,776,787 of CBDFLG010000002.1, forward strand.
AGTAGTCGTAAGCCGGCAGGTCGTGCTCCGACAGGTCCAGGCCTTGCTCCTCTTCGGCGCGGGAGGCGCGAACGCCCATGGTGTATTTCAGGAGCAGGAACAAGGCAAAGCCAGTTGCCAGCGCCCAGGCCAGCACTACGCCCATGCTGATGAGCTGCGAGACGATTTGCTTGCCGTTGCCGGCCACCAGGCCCTCGATTCCGTTGTTGCCGTTGGCGAAGATGCCGACGGCCAGGATACCCCACAGGCCGCAGGTGCCATGCACCGAGATGGCGCTTACCGGGTCGTCAATCTTCAGCACGTTCTCAATGAACATGACCGATCCCATCATTATGGGCGCAGCTATGGCGCCGATGGCGACGGCCGACCACGGCTCGACAAAAGCCACCGGAGCGGTTACGCCAACCAAGCCGGCCAAAGCGCCGTTGCAAGCCATCAGGATGTCGGTCTGGCCCGTGCGCACCAACTGGATGTAGAGGGCGACGACTGAGCCGGTGGCGCCGGCCAGCAGGGTGTTAATGGCGTTGAGGCCGATGGAATCGCCCGTGTTGATGTTGAAGCCGAACCAGCCGAAGAACAGGATGAAAGTGCCGATAATCACGAAAGGCACGTTGTGGCCGGGCAAGAAGTTGGCCGTGCCGTCGGCGTTGAACTTGCCGGTCCGTGCGCCAACCACGACCGCGCCGGCCAAGGCGATGAAGCCGCCCACCGCGTGCACCACGCCGGAGCCGGCGTAGTCGGCTACCGCCGGCAGGCCAATACTCTCGAGGGAACCCAGCCAGCCGCCGCCCCAGACCCAGTGGCCGTAGAGCGGGTAGATGATTGCGCCAACCATAAAGCTGTAGGCCAGGTATGCCTGCGTCTTGGTGCGCTCGGCGACGGCCCCGGCCACGATGGTGGCGGCGGTGCCGGCGAACACCATCTGGAACACGAAATCAACGTAGGTTTGCCCGTCGGCGGCGTCGGTCAGGAAAAAGTTGGTGTTTCCGGTGATGCCAGCCACAGAGGTTCCCCACATAAGCGCGAAACCAAAAGCCCAGAAGGACAGCGACGCGATGGCGAAGTCCATAAAGCTCTTGGTCATGTAGTTGGTGGTGTTCTTGGAGCGAATCAGCCCGGCGCCCAGGAAAGCGAAGCCGGCCTGCATAAAGAAGACCAGGAACGCGCCCGTCATCCAGATGAGGTTGGACTCCTGATCCAGCTTGTCGGCGTCCGAAGTGATGTCCTGGGCAAAGGCGATGTTGTAACCCGCCAGCACCGCCGCAGCAACCAGCCCGGCAATGGCGAAGGGCAGAGCCCGCCGTAACACCGCCGAACTTCTGGAGTAGGTGGCTACCTGAGCCAGCATCGCTGTCCTCCTTATTTTTGCCCGCTAAGGGGCAGTTGGGATGATAACAGCCTAAAATCTAACCCTCGGATATTACAAGCGAATTTCCAACGTGTTACAAGGATTTGTCCAAATTATTGCCAAAATGTTACATAATGCGTCTAATTCGTTGCATATATGTCATCAATAAACATAATTCGCACTGATAAGACATAATCCGCCGCCCTCGGCAAGCGGGGTAAGAGAAGAAAGGGCGGGCATTAAGAAATCAGGGGCGGGTATCGCAACCCGCCCCTGATTTTCTCCCGTACCCTCCGAGGAGAAGGACCGGGGAGAAGGATTTGTGGGATGTCCCGCTACTTCTCGATGGGCGCGCCGACGATGCTGCCCCACTCGGTCCAGGAGCCATCGTAGTTGCGCACGTTCTCCATTCCCAGCAGTTGGGTCAGCGCGAACCAGGTGTGGGAGGAGCGTTCGCCGATGCGGCAGTAGGCGATGGTCTCCCGGCTGCCGTCAATTCCTTGGCCGCCGTAAAGTTCTCGCAGGGCGTCAGCCGACTTGAACGTGCCGTCCTCGGCCACCGCCTGCCCCCAAGGGATGCTGGACGCGCCGGGGATGTGGCCGCCGCGCTGCGAGCCTTCTTGGGGCGCAGCCGGCGGGGCCAGCAGTTCGCCGCTGAATTCTGCAGGGGAGCGGACGTCGACCAGGGCCACGCTGCCGGCGTTGACCAGCGCCAACACCTGGTCGCGGTAGGCGCGGATGCTCTGGTCACCTTCGCCGGCGGTATAGGCAGCGGCCGCGGGCGCGGGAACGTCGGTGGTCATCGGGCGGCCCTCGGCCTCCCATTTGGCCCGCCCGCCGTTCATCAGGCGTACATCGGCGTGGCCGTAATACTTGAGCTGCCAGAAAGCCCAAGCCGCGAACCAGTTGTTGTTGTCGCCGTAAAGTATGACCGTAGTATCGTTGCCTATGCCGGAACTGCCGAGAAGCTGCTCGATTTCCTCTTTGGAAGCTAGGTCGCGGCGCACCGGCTGCTGCAACTGCGACTGCCAGTTCCAGCCGACGGCCCCGGCGATATGCCCCTGCTCATAAGCCGAGGTGTCCACATCCACCTCCACCAGCCGGACGTTGCCGCCGCCATGCTCTGCAACCCAATCGGTACTGACCAGAGATTCGGGATGAGCGTAATCCGCCATGCTAAACTCCCTCTTCATTTCAGATTTATGAGATGTGATATGACCCGTTTGAAATACCGTCGAAATTACACTGGCATTGTATCGCAACATCAACGGCTCCCGCAGCCCCAACCATCGGGCAGGGAATATGATCCGAAATCCGTGCTTGCGACAATCGGCGCAATCGTTGCCAGGAGCAGCGGTCAGCCGGCAAGGGAGTGTTTCCTCCTAGGGCTTTTGCCGGGGCCTTGTATCTTGGATCTGGCGTGGGAGAATTCCTCGGCCAGAGGGCGGAGGCGATTGACGGCGAGGGGGATAGCGTATTTGCGGCGCAGGGCGTTGATGCGGTTTCTGATCTGGCTCAATGACATGGCTTCACTTCCCGATGCTGTCTGAGTGGCTGGATTTTTTTCGGTTTCCCGGTCAATTCCGGCCAATTCCGGCTGAGTGGCTGGATTTTTTCGTTTCCCGGTCAATTCCGGTCATTTCCGCTCACTTTTTGAGTTCCGCCGCGGGGCCGGGTTGCGGACGGATTTAGGGCGGGTGTCACGACTTCACTGGTATTATGGTAGGGAGGCGTCACAGGGCTTGGCAACCGGCAACTGTCAGCAGTTTTAGTTTCAGGTTCAGGGCGGTTGCGACGGAACGGAGCTGTGCTGCTGATGGAGGGACGTCCGGCGGGTTATGGCAGGAAGGCAGAAGGCTTTCGTGCTTGGGAGCATGGGGGGACAGGGGACTACCAACAACTAAAAGGCCCCAAGGCTTTTGCCGGGGATTTTGCAATTTGGGAAAGGCTTGGATAATATAGGTTACAGCAAGAGCGAGAATGCTGGCATACGGCAGGAAAAGGCCGGCCGGCAAGGGGACTTTATGGGTAATAACCGGTGGCTCCGCAACAGCTTCTTGTACCTGATGATTATCATCGGCGTGATTGTCATCTTCTATACGCTATTGCCTATCGGCGGCAGCGATGAGGAGCCGGTCAGCAAAGTCATTTCGTTGGCCAAGAATAACCAGCTCGAGAAGATCGAGGTGAACGGACAAAACCTCACCGTCTACCGGTTAGGCGGTGAACCGTTCAAGAGCAAGCTGGAGAAGGGCGACAGCATCACCTCGCTGTTGCTGGAAAGCGGTGTGGAAATCGGCGAACCCGGCGTGGAGATTTTCTCCAAGGGTTCCAGCGGGTTGTCCAGCCTCTTCGGCTTGCTGCTCAACTTCCTGCCGCTGATATTCTTCGGCGGACTGATACTGTTTATGATGCGGCAGGCCCAAGGGAGCAACAACCAGACTTTGAGCTTTGGCCGCAGCCGGGCCAGGATGATGACCTTCAACCGGCCCGGCGTAACCTTCGCCGACGTGGCCGGAGTGGATGAAGCCAAGGTTGAGCTTCAGGAAATCGTCGAGTTCCTCAAGTTCCCGGAGCGGTTCCTGTCCTTGGGGGCGCGCATCCCGAAAGGCGTGCTGCTGGTAGGGCCTCCCGGAACCGGCAAAACGCTGCTGGCCCGCGCCGTGGCCGGCGAGGCCGGCGTGCCTTTCTTCCACATCAGCGGCTCCGAATTCGTTGAAATGTTCGTCGGCGTCGGCGCGGCCCGGGTGCGCGACCTGTTCGAGCAAGCCAAGCGCAACGCCCCCTGCATCGTCTTCGTGGACGAAATTGACGCCGTTGGACGCCATCGCGGCGCTGGACTGGGTGGCGGGCACGACGAGCGGGAACAGACGCTCAACCAGATTCTGGTGGAGATGGACGGCTTCGAGACCAATACCAACATCATCGTCATTGCCGCCACCAACCGCCCCGACATCCTCGACCCTGCGCTGCTGCGCCCGGGGCGCTTCGACAGGCGCGTAACCCTTGACCTGCCAGACCTGGAAGGCCGCAAGGCTATCCTGCGAGTTCACGCCTCCGGCAAGCCGCTGGCGCCGGAAGTCCTACTGGACACGGTGGCCAAGGAAACCCCAGGATTCAGCGGGGCCGACCTGTCCAACCTGGTCAACGAGGCAGCCATCCTGGCTGCGCGGCAGAACAAGAAGTCCATTTTCATGTCGGAGTTCGAGGAAGCCGTAGACCGGATCATCGCTGGCCCGGAACGCAAGAGCCGGCTCATCAGCCGCCGTGAGAAGGAGATGACGGCCTACCACGAGGCGGGCCATGCCCTGGTGGCCTGGGCCTTGCCTCACGCCGACCGGGTTCACAAGATTTCCATCGTCTCCCGCGGCGCCATGGGCGGGCATACGTCCCTCCTGCCCGATGAAGACCGTTACCTGTGGACCAAGAACCAGTTCAGCGACATGATAGCCGTAACCATGGGCGGGCGGGCGGCCGAAGAGCAGATTTTCGACGAGGTCACGACCGGAGCCAGCAACGACATAGAGCGCGCCACCAAGATAGCCTTGGGCATGATCAAGCGCTACGGAATGAGCCGCTCCCTCGGCCCCCGCACCTTCGGCAAGCGGGAGGAGATGATATTCCTTGGCCGTGAACTCAGCGAGGAGCGCGACTACGGGGACAAGGTGGCCGAGGAAATAGATGAAGAGGTCAAGGGTATCATCATCCGGGCCTACGACGAGGCCAACGGTATCCTGATTACCCACAAGCCGAAGCTGGTGCTTCTGGCCGAGTATCTCATCGAGCACGAAACGGTGTCGGGTGAGGCGCTCAACCACTTGTTCAACGAGGACCGGCCTGGCAGCAAGCCGGAGGGCGTCCCGGCAGCGCCGCCGGACCCGCCGCCCTACACCGCGCCGCGGCCGCAGCCTGCCATACAGCCCCGGCCCGCGCCCACGCTGCCGTCCACCAGCGGACAGGATGATCAGTCCGAAGATTTGCTCCGGTGAGCCGAGGGCGCGCTTTCCTCTGGCCGCATCTCCTGTGGCCGCATCTCCTGAGTTGATCAAACAAATGGACCAAATGCCACAGGGCGGGGTTTAATCCCGCCCTGTTTCTTTGATGCGGATGCTGCGCGGTGGTCTGGCGGCCAGGCTCTCTACGCCGTCGGCTCAGCCTCCGGCGGAGCGGGGAGCTGCCGGTAATAAATGCCCCACTGCTTCATCAGGTCTTCCACGGCCGGGTGCTTCAGAGCCACCAGTTCGCGAAAAAATCCGGCCAGCGCATGGGCCGGCATAGACTCGGCAGAGCAGACCCAACTGCGCTCAGCAGGAACCACGTAGATAAGCCCCCTCTGGTGTTCGCATACCGCGTGAATGCGGGTCATATCTTCGCTGAGCTTCACTTCCAGGCCGGCCAGAGTGGTCATCCTTCCTCACGTCCTTTTCGCTGATTTAATCCGTTTGACGGCCTTGTATCCATATCTATCCATGTCTATCCCTGAACGTTGACGGCTGGTGCGGCGGGTATTATAACCCTGAATCCGGCCTGCCGTTATAGTCGTATGCCTTTGGCAGTGTTATTATCACTGGCAGGCCGCGCGCCGACGGAACCGGCGCGGCGAGGAAATGTCGAGTATGTACCAACCCGGAGGACAACCGCCCAGACAACCCGAGATGAACTTTGACCAGCTCCTGGCCGGGATTAGCGGTATGCTGGGCCGCATTTCCAACCGGCTAGGCGGCGGAGGCGTCGGCTTGGCCATCGTGCTGATTGGCGGATTGATTATCATCATTTGGGCCGCCACCGGCATCTACACCATTAGACCCGGCGATCAGGCAGCCTTGCGGCTATTCGGCGCGGCCCAGCCTGTCACTGTAACGGAAACCGGCCTGCACTGGTGGTGGCCGTCTCCGGTCGGACGCCGTGACGTGGTGCAAACTGTAGAGACACGGAGAATGGAGCTGGGCTTCCGCAGCGGCGAGGGCGGGGCCATAACCCCGGTGGCAGTCGAGGCCCAGATGATTAGCGGCGACCTGAACATCATCGACGTGCAGATGGTGGTCCAGTACAACATCAAAAACCTCAACCACTATCTGTTCAAGGTGGACGACCCGGGGGAGAATGATGGGGGGCTGCGCGACATACCGGTAGGCCGGCCCGATGGCCGCACTATGAAAGACGCCACGGAAGCGGCCCTGCGCCTGGTGGTCGGGCAGCGCTCCATCGCCGAGGTGCTGGCCGAGCAGCGTGTTGACCTGCAAAACTCCGCCAAAGAGAAGTTGCAGGAGATTCTGGACAGCTACGAGGCTGGCATCAATGTGATTAGCGTGGAGTTGCAGAAGGTGGAAGCGCCGGAAGACGTGCGGGCCGCCTTCAACGACGTGCTACAAGCCCGGCAGGACAAGGTGACCGCCACCAACCAGGCGCAGGCCTACGAGAACCAGGTCATCCCTGAAGCCAGGGGCCGCGCCGAACAGATAATCCAGCCGGCCGAAGCCTTCAAGCGCGCCCGTATCGAAAGGGCTCAAGGTGAATCCGACCAATTCCTGTCCGTGCTGAAGCAGTATTCCGACCGGTCGGTCAGGCTCTCCAACACACTGCAAGACACCGACGGGTCAGACGGCGACGGCGATTCCGGCACCGGCATCGGTATTGAAGACGTGACCATAGTTTCCTCCCGTGACGTGGAGGGCGACGGGCCGGATCTGATTATTTCCAACCTTTTGACGCTGGGCGCTCCGAACTGCGGCTTCACGGCAAGAGAAGTGGAGTCCACAGCGGCCACCCAGCTCTGCGGTTTCACGGTGTCGATCGACGGGCAGCACACCGACCCGAAGAGCGGCACGGAACTGAGTGTTGCATACCTTGGCAATGAGGACCTGAGCGTTCCCCAGTTCGCCACTTCCGGCTCCCTGAGCGTCCGGCTGAGCAACTCCGCTTTGGACTTGGACAATCAGGACGGCGACAGCGACTTGACCACGGGCATTACCGCCGGCGACTTCACGGTGGTGGACGGGCCGGATGGTGGGCAGGCGCCGGGCATTGACCTGTCGGTGTCCGGCTTCAATCCCCTGACCAACATACTCACCTTTTCGGTGCAGCGCGAAGAGACGCTGGAACCCGGCGCATCCTTCACCGTGCGGTATCTGAACTTGGAAGACATCAGTGTTCCGGCCACCAGCCAGGTCACTCAGCAGCGCCTGTACCTAGAGGCCATCGAGGAAATTCTGCCAGCGGTCAACAAGATCATCGTTTCGCCGGAGGTAGAATCGGTGTTGATTCTGGGCGGACAGGACGGCGTGGTGCCGGTTCCGGTCGGCCCCAACCCCAGCCCATAACCTTCACAACGGCCGGCCGGCGGCCAATCAATAACGGTAGTCAATTGACGACAAATATTTAAGGGGTTCCAATGAGAAACCTGGTTATCGCGGGCGTGGTAGTCTTGGTAGCGTTGATAACGCTGTTCACCTCGCTGTACGTGGTCGACGAGACCGAGCAGGCGGTGGTCACGCGGTTCGGCGATGTGCGCGCCGTTCAAACGTCGCCCGGCCTGTACCTTAAGGCGCCCTTCGGCGTAGACCGCGTCATCACCTACGACCGCCGGGTGCTGCGCATCGACGCGGCGCCTGGGCCGTTCTTGGACGAGGCGCTCAACATTCTGGAAATTGACGTATACGCTCGTTATGTCATTACCGAGCCGCTCAATTTCCTGCAAACGCTGAACACCCAGGAAAACGCCAGTAGTGTGCTGGGACAGCGGATCAACGCCGCCTTGCGCGCCGAAATCGCCGAGCGCAGCCGCGAGGAAATCATCGGCGGCGACGTAGCGTTGGATGATGACGGGGAACCTATCACCGATGCCGAAGGCAACTCCCAGGTGGAGCCAACCAACACGCGGACCGAGATTCTGGAACAGGTGCTGGCGTCAGTCAAAGAAGACCTGTCCCGGGAGCAACCCGGCTTCGGCGTGGACATGAGAGACATACGCATCAAACGGGCCGACTTCCCTGCCGCAGTGGCCGGCCGCATCTTCGAGCGGATGCGCTCCGACCGTGAGAAAATCGCCCGCCGCCTGCGCGCCGAGGGCGAGGAGGAAGCCCGCACCCGCCGCGCCGCCGCCGACCGCGAGGTGGAAGTCATCATAGCGGAAGCTGACCGCGACGCCAGCCGCTTGCGTGGTGAAGGCGAAGCCGAGGCCATCGCCATCTTGGCCAACGCGCTCAACCAAGACCCGGATTTCTTCGCCTTCCGGCGCAGCCTGGAAGCCTACCGGCTGTTCCTGAGCACCCAATCCACCATGATTCTATCGTCGGAGTCCGACCTGTTCCGCTTCCTGCAAGGAGCGGGCGAAGTTGATTCTACGAGCAGCGGAAGGTGACGGACACAAGCGGCATCGGCTGACACACTCAGGGGCAGGCATGGAGCCTGCCCCTGTTGCTTTACCGTAACAACCAATGGCCGGAGGACGTCCCCACCCTCCGGGAGAGGGGATCGCGCCAAGGCCTAGCAGGAGAGGGGGATATTAACGCCCGGCCAAGCGGCGGCCCTCTGCCAGACCGTGGGTGGTCTTTTCGGGGGAGGTGATGATGATGCGGAAACCCTGTTCCAAGCGCATCGGCACCTCGGCGGCAGTTGCGCCGGTGGCGCAGGGAACGCCGGCATCCTTGCAGGTTTCCAGAATTCGCAACAGGTTGGCCTGGACATCCGGGTGGCCGGCATTGCCCTTGTGTCCCATTGCCACTGACATATCGCCCGGCCCGGCCCAGACGGCGCCGATGCCCTTGACCTCCCGCAGTATGTCCTTCAAGTTCTCCACCCCGTGCGGCTCTTCGACGATGCCCATAAGCAGCATATTTCCGTCGGGGTCCAAGGGCCAGAGGTCGGCGGCATCGTAATACTCCGCCGGGGTCAGGCCCCAGTAGCGCGGGGCGATGCGATACCACCAACCGCGCTCGCCTTCCGGCTCAAAGTCCGCCGAGCCGGGAACCTGCGGGTAGCGGGCCGCCACCACTGCCGCCTGAGCGTCTTCCACCGTGTTAAGGTGGGGCAGCACCAAGCCATATACGCCGGTGTCCATGGCCTGCTTCAAGACCCACTGATTACGTTCCCGGAAGTTGGGCGGCACTCGCACCAGCGGTACCGGGTCGGCCTGCAACGAGCCCCCTTCCGAGATTTTCTTGCGCGACAATAGGAATTGCAGAGACATCCGCAGCTTGTCGAAGCTGAAGTCCTGATGCTCCATCTCGATGATGGTCATGTCGTAATCGGAATCCGCCACGAAGGCCAGGTCGTCCAGATTCCCGTTCCAGACCAGCCCCGAGCAGAAAACCGGCTTGTCCTGTTCCAATAATTCAATGACCTTGTTGTAACGAACCATAATCCCTCCTGCCCCAATGGGCCCGCGCTATCAGCCAAAGCGCTGTTCAGTTTGGGACTCGACGGGATTATGCTTTGGGCTGGGCCAATTGTCCACCAGGGCGGATTTGCGTTGACGGATGGGGCAAAATCGCCTACATTGCTATGGGCAAATGAAGACAATAGCGCGATGCTGGGCGCGTCTTACGGCGGCATACGCTACTCAGTAATCAGCCAGCCAGGAATCAGGATGAAGCTGCACGAGTATCAGGCCAAAGAGATTTTCGCCCGGTACGGCATTCCTGTGCCGCAGGGCAAGGTGGCCGCCAGCCCCGCTGAAGCGCGAAGCGCTACTGAGGGCCTCGGGGGCCGGGCCGTCATCAAGGCCCAGGTACACGCTGGCGGCCGGGGCAAGGCGGGAGGCGTCAAGGTGGCGCAGTCTCCTGGCGACGCTGAGGCAGCCGCCCAAGCCATGCTCTCCACCAGCCTGGTCACCAACCAGACCGGGCCCGAGGGCGTGCCGGTCAACCAGGTGCTGGTGGAGGAACTGGCCGACATCGCCAGAGAGATGTACTTGGCTCTCACCGTTGACCGGGTGGAGCGCCGCCCGGTGATACTGGTCAGCTCATCGGGCGGGATGGACATTGAGGAAGTGGCCGCCACCAGCCCGGAAAGCATCCACACCGAACCCATCGACCCGGTGCTGGGACTGATGCCTTTCCAGTCACGCCGCATTGCGCGGATGCTGGGGTTGGAGGCCACGGCTGCGTCCGCCGCGCCGGGGCTGCTCAATTCGCTCTACCAAGTCTTCGTGGACAACGACTGCACATTGGTGGAGGTCAACCCGCTCATTGTCACCGGCGACGGGCGTTTGGTGGCGCTGGACGCGAAGATTAGCGTAGACGACGACGCCATGTTCCGGCGCCCGGCCTTGCGGGAATTGCGAGACCAAGCGCAGGAAGACGAACTTGAAGCGCAGGCCGCCGACCTTGACATCGCCTACGTGAACCTTGATGGAGACGTGGGCTGCTTGGTCAACGGAGCCGGCTTGGCCATGGCCACTCTGGACGTCACTTCGGCAGCAGGGGCCGCCCCAGCCAATTTCCTGGACGTCGGCGGCGGCGCCACCGTCGAGAAGGTCGCCAGCGCCGTCGGCATCATCCTGTCAGACAGCAAGGTGCGGCGGGTGCTGGTCAACATTTTCGGCGGCATCCTGCGCTGCGACATTGCGGCTGAGGGCATCGTCCTGGCATACAGGAACACTGGCTCAAAGCTGCCGATAGTCGTCCGGATGCTGGGCACCAACGTGGAAGACGGCAAGCGCATCCTCGGCGAGTCGGGGCTGCCGGTCGTGTTCACCGAAACCCTGTCCGAAGCCGCCGACGCCATCAAGCGGGCGGGTTAGCAGAGAATCACCCTTCCCGCGACGAAAGGGTGAAGGTGCTAAGAAAGAGAGATTGATGAACAGCGTACAACTGCTAGATGCCCCTATATGGTTTGTTCGCGCCGAATATCATAACGACCTCGCCGACCATTTCCTGAATCAGGGGATTGTTTCGATGAGCTGGGGGATTGGCCCTGTCAAACACGACGATTCCACCGAAGGTTTCCCGATACATCCTTTACGGATATACCCAGACAAGGATGAACCTTCCGCCGACTTTACACAGGCTATGCTCGCAAGCCAGCGCGGAGCTGAGACAGCAATGCTCCTCGTAAAAGCGTCCGAGTTTGAATAGGGTCTACTGGCCGGTCATAGAGTAAGCCGCGCGAAAATCCCGGACAGATGGAGCATCCCCCAATGGGCATTCTGGTTGACGAAAACACTCGCATCATTGTGCAGGGAATTACCGGGCGGGAAGGCAGCTTCCACGCCCGCAACTGCATGGCCTACGGCGCCAACGTGGTCGCCGGCGTAACGCCGGGGCGGGGGGGTGTCCTGTTCGAGGACAAGGTGCCGGTGTTCAACTCGGTGGATGAGGCCGTCTCCGAAACCGGCGCCAATATGTCGCTGATATTTGTGCCGCCCCCCTTCGCGGCCGACGCGATAGTCGAGTCGGCTGATGCTGGCGTTCCGCTGATTGCCTGCATCACGGAAGGAGTGCCGGCGCTGGACATGGTGCGGGTGGCCCGCTACCTGGAACAGCGGACCGTGCGGCTCATCGGCCCCAATTGTCCCGGCATCATCAATCCCGGCGCGCGCTGCAAGGTGGGCATCATGCCAGGGGCGATTCATCTGCCGGGGCGGGTGGGTATCGTCTCACGAAGCGGCACCCTAACCTACGAGGCGGTCGGCCAGCTCACCGGCTTGGGCATCGGTCAGTCCACCTGCGTCGGAATTGGCGGCGACCCCATCATCGGCACCAGCTTCGTCGAAGTGCTTCGGCTGTTCCAGACCGACGGCGATACCGACGCCGTGGTGCTGATTGGGGAGATCGGCGGCAACATGGAACAGGACGCCGCCGCCTACATCGGAGAAGAGTTCACCAAGCCCATCGCTACGCTGGTGGTCGGCGCTTCTGCTCCACCAGGCAAGCGCATGGGGCACGCCGGGGCAATCATCACCGGCGAGAGCGCTACAGCCGAAGCCAAGGTGCGGGCTTTCCGCGAAGCCGGCGCGACTATCATCCCCACCCCGGCCGACATTGGCACGACAGCCCAGGCTATGCTCCGTTCCAGCGGGCTGTCTGGCTAACCTCCGCTTCGCCAGCGTACTCAAGGGTTTATATCCAAATTTCACCCAGGGGGCAAGGCGGGCTAAACAGCAGCGGCACTCGCCAGGCCACAGAATCAAGGAGGCGGTATGCCCTACGCCGAGATTAACGGGATAAACATCCACTACGAAGTCCGCGGCGCCGGCGCTCCCTTGCTTATGATGGCTCCCGGCGGCTTCGACTCGACTATCGAAAAGTGGACCACGTCGGGCATCTGGGCCGGCATGAAGCCCTTGGAAACTCTGACCAGCCGCTACACCTGCATCGCATACGACCGCCGCGAGGCGGGGCTTTCCGGCGGCAAGGTGGAGCGGGTTTCCTGGACCACTTACGCCCGCGAGGCCAAGGGGTTGCTGGATGTGCTGGGCATCCCGAGGGCGTTCGTGATGGGCGGCTGCATGGGCTGCTCCACCGCCACTGCCTTCGCCGTGACCTACCCGGAGGCCACTTTGGGGCTGGTGCTGCACTGGCCGGTGGGCGGGGTGCGCTGGCGGCAGAACGGGCTGGAGCGGTTCCAGGCCCACGTTGATTACGTCAAGCAGAACGGACTGGCCGCTGTGGTCAAACTGGCTAAGAAAGGCGGCAGCTTCTGGGCCGAGCCCAAGGCGGGCCCCTGGGCCTCGACCATCTGCGCCGACGAATCCTTTGCCGGCGACTTCGCCGGGCAAGACCAAGGCCGCTATCTGGCGATGGTTGCACTAATGGGGCAAACGCTGTTCGACCGCGACACCGCCACCGGCCCGGAACCCATAGAACTGTTGGCCCTGCGGACGCCCGCGGTCATCATCCCCGGCGCCGACGCCGCCCACGCCACCAGCGCCGCCCGCTATCTTCAGGAGTGCCTGGAAGGCGCGGCATATCACGACGTGCCGGTGGAGCAGCAGACCGCCGACGCCGTCCGGCAGTGGATTATCGAGTTCGTGGAGTCCAACGCCACCGTGGGCGCGGCCTGACGCGCGGCTGGCATGACAAGCCTGCGTTTGAACCGCCAAGACTTGCAACGTCTCGCGGAGCTGCGGTCGGAACTAGGGGACGGCCTGTTTTTCAGCGATTCTTTCGTCTATATCCCCAAAGGAAAAACCAATCTATCGCCAGAGGCGGTTTAGCCCCGTCAAGACGCGGGCGCAGTCTAACGCCTCTGCCAGTCGGCAACTAATGGAAGGGGAATGGAATACGAAACCGTAATCGGCTTGGAAGTCCACGTGCAGTTGCAGACACAGAGCAAGATGTTCTGCTCCTGCCGCGCGGACTACCAGAACGCCCCGGTCAACAGTCGGGTATGCCCCGTATGCCTGGGGCTGCCGGGGGCGCTGCCGGTCATCAACAAGCGCGCCGTCGAGTACACCATTATGACCGGGCTGGCGCTGAACTGCGGCATTCCCAGGCTCACCAAGTTCGACCGCAAGAACTACCCGTACCCCGACTTGATGAAGGGCTACCAGATTTCCCAATACGACCTGCCCATCGCCGTTGGCGGTCACTTGGCAATCGAGTCCGGCGGGACCACGCGGGACATCGGCGTGACCCGGGTCCACCTAGAAGAAGACGTAGCCAAGATGCAGCACTTCCCCGGCGAAGATGGCGGTTACAGCCTAGTGGACGTTGACCGGTCCGGCGTGCCACTGATGGAGGTGGTGAGTGAACCTGATCTGCGTTCGGCGGAGGAAGCTCGCGCCTATCTGATGACGCTGCACTCGCTGCTGCAATATCTGGGCGTGTCCACCGGCAATATGCAGGACGGCAGTTTCCGCTGCGACGCCAACATCAGTCTGCGTCCGACGGGCAGCGTTGAGCTCGGCACGCGCTCTGAAATCAAGAATATGAACAGCTTCCGGTCGGTCTTTCAGGCCCTGAACTTCGAGGTCGAGAGGCAGCAGCGAGTGCTGGAGGGCGGCGGGCGTGTGGTGCAGGAAACGCGCGGCTGGATTGAGGGCCGGGCGGTCACCGTTTCGCAACGCAGCAAGGAAGAAGCCCACGATTACCGCTACTTCCCCGAACCCGACCTGCCCCCGCTGGACATCGCCCCGGAGTGGGTGGAGCAAATCAGGACGCTACTGCCGGAGCTGGCCCCGGAACGCTGCGCCCGCCTTTGCCGCGACTATGGGCTGCCGCAGTACGACGCTCGCCTCCTGACCGACAGCAAACCGATGGCCGACTACTACGAGCGGGCAGTTGGGCTGCGGCCGGAGTCGGGCGCGGCGCTGGAATCTCACGCCAAGCAGGTGAGCAACTGGATGCTCAGCGACCTCACCCGCCTGCTAAATCTGGAAAACCGCGACATCGCCGACTCGCCGGTTTCGCCGGAGCATCTGGTAGAGTTAATCGGGCTGGTGAACGACGGCACAGTCAGCGTCACGCTGGGCAAGACAGTCTTGGAAGAAACCTACGCCTCTGGGGCATCGCCCCAGCGCATCGTCGAAGAACGGGGCTACACCCAGATCAGCGACACATCGGCAGTGGAGCCGTCGGTGCGCGAGGCGCTGGACGCCAACCCCCGCGCCGTAGCAGACTATCTGGGCGGCAAGGAATCAGCGGCCAAGTTTCTGGTCGGGCAGGTGATGAAACTCACCCGCGGCCAAGCCAAGCCCGACTTGGTCAATCAACTGGTGACCGACGCGCTGGAGCGGCTCAAAGGCGAACCTGCCTAGTTCCCTATCCTTCCGGGAGAGGGTGAAGGCATACCTCAAGAGCCGGATGAATTTCTGCCTTCGCAGAAACGAAGGTGTTGTAAGAAGGGATTGTAGGATGGATACAGTCATTCTGATTGTGCAGCTACTGGTATCGGTGATACTGGTGCTGATTATTCTGGCACAGGTGAAAGAAGGCAGCGGCGGGTTGTTTGGCTCGGCCCAATCCACCGTGCGAACCCGGCGCGGGGCGGAAAAGACGCTCTTCCAGATTACCATCGGGCTGGCGCTGGTCTTTTTGCTTATCTCCATAATAGTCGTGCGGCTGTGACCTGTGAGGGAACCGCCCTCACCCTGATTATCTCCCGGATGGGTAGGGGATTCCCTGACTGGCATACTGCGCGATGAGCGGGCCGCTGCTGGTATTCACCACCGACTTCGGGCTGGCCGATTCCTATGCCGGGGTTATGAAGGGCGTGGCCCTTGGCATCAACCCCAACGCTCGTCTGGTTGATCTGACCCACCAAATCGCGCCGCAGAACGTCGCGCAGGGCGCATTTGTGCTGGGCATCAGCTATCGCTACTTCCCCTCCAATGCTATCCATGTCGCCGTGGTTGACCCTGGCGTTGGCACTGGCCGACGCCCTGTCCTGCTGCAAACGCCCCACGGCTCTTTCGTCGCGCCGGACAACGGGCTGCTGAGCCGGGTTCTGTCCGAATACCTGCCCAAGCCGCCGGACCGTCCGGGAATGGCGGAAGTGCCGCCGACGGTGCGGGCCTTCCACCTTACCAACCCGGACTATTGGCTGCATCCGGTCAGCCACACCTTCCACGGACGCGACGTTTTCACGCCGGTGGCGGCCCATCTGTCGCTGGGCGTTGCGCCTGAGTCGCTGGGGGGGCAGATTGGCGAACTGGCTTGGTTGCCACTACCGCAACCGCGCATTACCGCAGAAGGGGTCGGTGGGGAAATCATCTACTGCGATGTATATGGCAACCTGATCAGCAGCATCCCGGCAAGCCTGCTGGAAGGCCGCGAAATCGGCGGAGTACGCATCCGGGGCCGTGTCATTCACCGCCTGAGCCGCACCTTTCTGGATAACCTGGGCGGCTCCCCAACGCCGGACTTGGTGGCGCTGTTCGGAAGCCACGGCTACCTCGAAGTCGCTGTCCCCAATGGGAGCGCCGCCGCGACGCTGTCAGCTAGGCCGGGCGAGCCGGTGACGGTAACCTTCGCCTCTCCGTAGCCGCCTTTCTATTGACATAGTTTGCCCTCATGCTAGTATTGGGGCAATTTCGATCCAGCACATACTGACGCTCATTCCACATTCATAATTCGCCATCCGGGGGGAATATGGACCTCGACCGCGACACTTTGTTGCAGCTATACCGAACCATGACCACCATCCGACACTTTGAGGAGCGGGGCATCCCGGAAACCGGACAGCGCGGAATGTCGGCCTCCGTGCATTCCTCCGCCGGGCAGGAAGCCGTGCCTACCGGCGTCTGCGCCAACCTGACCGACGACGACTACATCGGCAGCACCCACCGGGGCCACGGGCATTGCATCGCCAAGGGGGTTGACCCCAAGGGGATGATGGCGGAACTGTTCGGGCGCTCCACCGGCCCCAACAAGGGCAAGGGCGGCTCGATGCACATCGCCGACATGAGCAAGGGGATGCTGGGAACCAACGGCATCGTGGCCGGCAGCGTACCGCTGGCCGTGGGCGCAGCCCTGACTTCAAAGCTCAAGTACGGCCACCAGCGGGTGGCCGTGGCCTTCTTCGGCGACGGCGGGGCCAACCAGGGCGTGCTGCATGAGTGCATGAACCTGGCTTCGGTCTGGAAGCTGCCGGTCATCTTCTGCTGCGAGAACAACGGCTACGCCGAGTCCACGCCGGTGGAGTATGCGCTGTCCACCAGCCGCGTGTCCGACCGCGCCGCGGGCTACGATATGCCCGGCATCCACGTGGACGGAATGGATGTCTTCGCCGTCTATGACTCGGCCCGCGAAGCCATAGCCCGCGCCCGCGCCGGCGAAGGGCCGTCGCTGCTGGAGTGCCGCACCTATCGCTACTACGGGCATACCGTATTCGACAATCCGCTGTCCTACCGCACCAAGGAAGAGGAAGACTACTGGTGGGGCCGCGACCCGCTCAAGCTCTTCCGCGAGACGGTAGTGCCGCAGGGCGAGATTTCCGCCGAAGAGCTGGACGCCATCGACACCGAAGTCGCCGCCCTCATGGAAGAAGCGGTAAAGTTCGCTGATGAAAGCCCCCTGCCCGAGCCGTATGAACTCTACGAAGACGTTTATGTCGACTACCCGCTGGACATGATGCGCCGCGGAGTGAATATGCCCGCCTAGGGCTGCGAACGCAATCAAGCGCAGGAGCGCATTCAATCTGATGTAGGGGCGCACAGCCGTGCGCCCCATCTGGCCACAGGAGCGAGCGATGACGACAGCCACCGCCACCAGAGAATTGCAGGTCCGCGAGGCCATCAACGAGGCTATCCGCCAAGAGATGGAGCGCGACGAAACGGTCATCATCATGGGCGAGGAAATCGCCGGCGGCGCGGGCCGCGAGCATCTGGGCATCGTTGACGCCTGGGGCGGGCCGTTCCGCACTACCGTCGGCCTGATCCAACAGTTCGGCAACCAGCGGGTGCTGGACACGCCCCTTTCGGAGGCCGCCTTCGTCGGCACCGCCATCGGTGCATCCTCCACCGGAATGCGCGCCATCGCCGAGTTGATGTTCGTCGACTTCATCGGCGTCTGCATGGACCAGATGCTCAACAACGCCGCCAAGATGCGCTATATGTTTGGCGGGCAGGTCAAGGTTCCCTTCGTAATGCTCACCCGCATCGGGGCCGGTTTCGGCAGCGCCGCCCAGCACTCCGAATCCTACTACTCCATCTTCAGCCACATACCGGGGCTGAAAGGAGTGGCGCCCTCCGACCCCTATACCGCCAAGGGACTGCTCACTGCGGCCATCCGCGACGACGACCCGGTGGTGTTCTTCGAGCACAAGGGCCTCTACACCAACCGCGGCCCGGTGCCGGAAGAGCAGTACATCTTCCCCATCGGCAAGGCCCGGACGGTGCGCGAGGGCAGCGACGTTACCTTGGTGGGCATCTCCAAGATGACCTGGATCGCCAACAACGCCGCCGAGGAGCTGGCGAAGGAAGGCATCAACGCCGAAGTGATTGACCTGCTGAGCATCTCGCCCATTGACTACGACCACGTGCTGGAGTCGGTGCGCAAGACGCACCGCCTAGTGGTGGTGGACGAGGACACGCCGGTTTGCAGCCTGGCCTCGGAAATCTGTGCCCGCATAGCCGAAGAGGGCTTCGATTACCTCGACGCCCCGCCGTCCCGCGTAACCGCCCCCCACACCCCGGTACCCTACAGCCGGGCGCTCGAGAACATCTACCTGCCCAACGAGGAGCGCGTCATCAACACCGTGAAGGGGCTGTTCCGGTAAGCACCCCTTTCTCTGCCGCGTAGTAGAATCCACAGGGGCAGGTCTTGAACCTGCCCCTGTGTGCAATCCCCGCCATTTCCCCCTAATTCCTCCTCTTGCAGGGATTCACCTATTCAGCGTGGAGCATCAATTAGGCCGCAGATGAGACGACCGGACTACAGTAGGGTGATCCTGGCTGCCGGGTTCACCGTCCTGTTCTTCAGCGGCGGCTCGCGGTTCGTCTTCGGGCTGATGCTGAAGCAGATGTCGGAGGACTTGGAGGTCAGCCGCTCCACGCTGTCGCTGGCGGTCGCCATGTTCATGGTGGTCTCGGCGGTGGCTATGCCTTTCGTGGGGCGGCTGGTGGACCGCTGGAGTCTGCGGGGAACCATCGCCATAGCGGCAGTCATCTGCGCGGTGGGCCTGGCCCTGATGGGACAAGTCCAATCGCCTTGGCAAGTCTTTGTGGTTTACGGCGTGGTCTATGCCTTAGGCAATTCAGGCACGTCCATCGCGCCCGTAGTTGTAATGGTAAGCCAGTGGTTCGTCAACCGCCGGGGCATCGCAACCAGCGTCGCCGTATCGGGAAACGCCATCGGACAGCTTGTCATCGTTGCCGTCCTGGCGTCGGCGCTGGCGACCATAGGATGGCAGACATCCTACACCATCCTCGCCGCGGCCAACGTCGTAGTCCTGTTACCCTTGGCCCTGCTGGTCATACGGCCTGGCCCTCCGTCCGGCAACAGCGCGACGCCTGCTGTCGCCAACAGCGAACCCGTCCCGCAGCCGTTGACGCTGAAACAAGCGTTGACCTCCCGCCAGTTCCTGCTGCTGGTAGGGATTTACGCGGTCTGCGGATTCCAGGACTTCTTCGTCGCCACCCACATCGTAGCCTTCGCCCAGGACCAGGGTGTCGGCGACGTGCTGGCTGGGAACCTGCTGGCGTGGATGGGAGTGATGGGCCTGCTGGGAATACTGGTGGCTGGTCTGATGGCCGACGCCTTCGGCGCATCGCGCCCAACGGCTCTGTGCTTTCTGATGCGAATCGGGATATTCGCTCTGATACTGCCGCTGCAGAGCACCCCGGCAATCATGGCCTTCGGGCTGCTCTACGGCTTCACCTTCCTGATAACCGCCCCGCTGACGGTGGTTTTCCTCGGCAACATCTACGGCCCGGCCCGGTTGGGAACCATGACAGGCACAATCTCGATGATTCACCAGATTACGGGCGGTTTGGGGGCGCTGGCCGGCGGCTGGATTTACGACTTTAGCGGCAGCTACAACGCGGCGTTCGCCCTGATGCTGGCGCTATCGCTCGCGGCGACTGGGCTGACGCTGGCGGTGCGGGAGCGGCCCGGCAGGGACAGGCAACCGCTCGGCGCTACGGCGCGCTGAATTCCGTTTCTCCTCACCCGGCACGGCACGGCGATGTTGTTGGCGGCGCGCTTTGCGGGTAGGATAACAGCGTGGCTTATGAATGGGACGAATCGAAGCGTCTTTCCAATTTGGAGAAGCATGGAGCTGATTTCGAGGATGTGAAAGCCTTCGAGTGGGACACTGCCGTAATTGAGCCTAGTCCCAGGCGCGGGGAACCGCGCTGGATAGCCACAGGGTATATCGCTGACCGCCTCCATTGCATAGTATTCACGGAGCGAGGCGAACGGCGGCGCATTATCAGCCTGCGCAAGGCCAACCCGCGAGAGGAAAGGAATTATGCCCAAGCTTAAGACGAACCATGTTAGTCCAGGTTCCGCCAAAGTTGAATTGACGAAAGAACAATTCAATGAGATTGCCGCAAGCGACATGACATTCGATGAGATTGAAGCAAAGTATGGCGAGGAAGTTGCCATCAATGCCGGTATCGCCAGAGACCCGGATACGCGGGAACTAACCGCCGAAGATTTCGCGCGGATGCGCCCGGCAATCGAAGTCTTCCCGGATCTTGTCGAGGAGTCTCTCAGGAAACGCTGCAAGGAACAACCCTCGGCCAGAGGGTACGTTACCATCGCCATAGACAACGACCTGCTCAGCCATTTCCTTGACGAGGCCGGCCAAGACTGGCACGTCCGGCTCAACGATACTCTGCGGAAGGCAGTTTTCGGAGCCGAAAGCCCCTAATGAAACAGCAGGCCGCCGTTTACGTTGTATGCCTGCCCGGTTACGAACGACGCTTCGTCTCCCGCGAGGAAGGCGACCACGTTGGCGATGTCCTGCGGCTCGGCGATGCGGCCTAGCGGAGTGGATTGGGCGCTGTTCTGCACTATCTGACCGCGAAACTCTTCTTGGGTGATGCCCCGCTCGGCTGCCTGGTCCCGCTCCCAATAGCTCATGCGGTCGGTGTTGATGGGGCCGGGGCAGACGGCGTTGACGGTGATGCCATAAGGAGCCAGGTCTAGGGCCGACGCCTGGGTCAGCCCCAGCACGGCGAACTTGGAGGCGCTGTAGGCCGCGCCGGTCGCGCTGGCCTGCTTGGAAGCGTTGGACGCGATGTTGATAATGCGCCCACCGTTGCCCGCTTCAATCATCCGGCGGCCAATCTCTTTGGTCAGCAGGAAGGGCGCAGTGGTGTTGATGCTAAGAAAGTGCTCCCAAACGTCCTGCTCCAGCTCGGTGACCGGCACCTTGTCCCTGCCTATAATGGCGCGGGCGTTGTTGACCAGGATGTCAATGCGCCCGTAATGGGCTATTACCTGCTCGACCATGCGCTCGATCTGGCCGCTGTCACTGAGGTCGCAGTAGACCGGAAAGGCACGGCAGCCCGCGGCCTCCACTTCCTCGGACACGGCGTCAATGCCACGCCAACTGTTGCGGACTTCGGCGGGCGGCAGGTCTTCCGTCTCGCGGTGAACGTCGCTCAGGGCGATGTCGGCTCCCAGGCCGGCCAGTTTCATCACCGTGGCGCGACCCACGCCGCGCATCCCTCCTGCGCCGGTAATCAACGCTACCTTGCCTTCCAGTCCTGCCATTTCAAGCCTCCGCTGATTTACTATTTATACGGATCTGATTTCCAGCCCTTCTACTAATCCAAAGTGCGCCGGTTGTTGCGAAATAAAACAAGCCCGTGACGCAGCGCGGTGGCGGCAATGAAGAGGTCCATATCATCTAGGCGCGTACCCTGCCGCCGTAGCCGCACTCGCTCCCGCAAGTACCGCCACTGCGCCTAGTTATTATACTCCACGCGCCGCCTTGACAGGCCACCGGGCGGCTCTATCATAGGCGCAACGGTTCAGGCAGACATAAAAGGGGGGACGGTATGGCGACATCGCTGATTCGGGGAAGATACGTCATCTGCGAGGCGGGCGCCGACGCCGGCGGCAGCCGGGTCATCAGCGACGGCGCGGTCTTCCAGCGCGACGGGGTTATCGAAGCGGTGGGAACGTATGACGACCTGAAGGAACGGCAGGCCGACGAAGTAATCGGCGGGCCGCGATTTGTGGTTATGCCGGGCTTGGTCAACTCGCATCACCACGGGCGCGGCATTTCCACTTTTCAGATGGGCACCACCGACGGCTGCCTGGAATCCTGGATTGTGGAAGGCTGGGGCCGCCGTTCCGTCGACCACTACTTGATGACCCTGTACACCGCCATCCAGATGGTCAAGTCGGGCACTACCACGGTAATGTACAACCACCCGCACACGCCCGCGGACGGGCTGGCCGACGAGGCGGAACAGGTGATCCGCGGATTCGGCGCGGCGGGTATGCGGACGGCGTTTTCGGTCTACTACCGGGGCCAAAACCGGGTGGTCTATCACGACGATGAGGCGTTCCTGTCCGGGCTGCCAGCCGACCTGGCCGGAGAGGTTCGACGGTATGTCTCGGCGACGGACTTGCCGGAGGCGGACTATTTCTCGCTGTTCGAGTCGCTCCAGGAACGCCACGGGGCAGAGGCGTCGGGCGGACTGATTTCCGTACTGCTAAGCCCCAGCAATGCCCAGTGGGTTACAGACGGCTTCCTGTCTCGCACCAAGGAGTACGCTGCCCGTTACAGCGCCGCCATCCATATGCACTTGGTGGAAAGCTGGTATCAGAAGGAATACGGCATCCGAGCCTGGGGCAAGACTCCGGTGGCGCACCTAGCGGAACTGGGCTTTCTCGGGCCGGAGCTTTCCTGCGCTCATTCGGTGTGGCTGACGGAGGAAGACATCGAACTGCTGGCAGCGGCCGGGGCCACGGTCTGCCACAATCCCAGCTCCAACCTGCGGCTGAAGAACGGCATCGCACCGGTCAACGCCATGCTGGCCGGGGGCGTCAACGTGGCGCTAGGCACCGACAGCACCGCCCTTAACGACGACGATGATATGCTCCAAGAAATGCGCTTGGCCTCCAAGCTGCACCGGCAGCCCGGCCTGGACCGTCCGGCGCTGGACACCCATCAAGCCCTGCGGATGGCAACCACCAACGCCGCCCGCCCCACCGGGTTCGAAGGGCGCATCGGAGTTTTGGAGCCGGGCCGCTACGCCGACATGGTGCTGCTGGACTGGGACGCTATGACTGCCCCCTACTTTGAAGACTCCGGCGACACCGGATCGGGTGTGGTGGACGCCGTGGTTTACCGGGGCAAGTCAGCCCACGTGGATACAGCAATAATTCAAGGCGAGGCCGTGCTGCGCGACGGCCGGTTCGTGAAGGCCGACGAAGGGGAGATTACCGAGGAACTTCGCCAGCAACTCGCCCGCCCCATCGAACCGGAAACTCTCGCAACCCGGCAAATGGCGGCGCGGCTGCTGCCCTACATCCATGAGTTCTACAACGACTGGCGGCCGCCCGCCGACGGCCCGCATTATCTGTACAACGGCCGGGCGTAACGCCATCCGGTCGCCTTCGCCAATTCGTTTCCGTGGGGCTATGGTAGTATGTTAGCGGCGGCCAGCCGCCGAGACGAACTAAGGAATGAGGAGGCAGTCTGCTTTGGCTACTGTAGGAAGCGGCAAGTACACTTATGAGCTAATCTCGGACTGGGCGCGGTTGCCTGACGGCATGGCCTTCGGCACCGTCAGCGCCGTGGCAACGGATTCACAGGACCGGGTCTATGCCTTCCAGCGCGCCGAGCCTCCGGTCGTGATTTTCGACCGAGAAGGCAACCACGTGGGCGCTTGGGGCGAGGGGCGTTTTGAGAACCCTCACGGCATCTACATCGCCGACGACATCGTATATCTAACCGACCGCGAGGGCAGCATCGCGCAGAAGTGCAGTCTCGACGGCACGCCCCTGCTGACCATCGGCACGCCCGGCGAATACTCCGACACCGGCTGCGAAGTGGCCGGCGAGGTCTGTCCGCGCTCCGCTGGCCCGTTCAACTATGTGACCGAGCTGGTGCCTTCGCCCAGCGGTGATTTGTACGTATCCGACGGCTATCGCAACGCCCGCGTACATCGCTTCAGCGCCGCCGGTGATCTGATTTCGTCGTGGGGCGAGCCGGGCAAGGGCGGCCCCAATGAGTTCCACCTGCCCCACAGCCTCATCGTAGGCCAAGACGGGCGCATCTATCTGTGCGACCGCGAGAACAGCCGGGTGCAGGTCTTTTCGCCGGAGGGCGAGTACATCACCATGTGGACCGATATGCAGCGCCCGCTGGACATCTCGCAGGACAGCGAGGGCATTTTCTACACCAGCGAGCGGCCCGAAGAGAACAAACCACCGCAAATGAGCGTGCTGGACGGCGAAGGCAAGGTACTGGAGCGGTTCCCATCGCGCTCGGCCCACGGCTCTTGGGTTGACGCTCACGGCGACCTGTATCTGGCCCTCACATCCGAGAAGAGCATCGACAAGTACGTCCGGGTCGGGTAATCGGACTATGAAAGGCCGTTCGTCCTGAGCTTGTCTAAGGGCGGACGGTCTGGGGGAAGCCAGAGTGCTGGCGACGCATTCCAGGCATACAAGGGGAAAGGAAATGAGCGAAGGCGCAGACGCCCGGCAACCGGAACACAGGACGCTTTCAGGGCTAGAGGTCAAGCCGGTGTACGGCGCGGAAGCCGCCGGGAGCATCAACTTCGACCGAGATATTGGCCGCCCCGGCGAGTTTCCCTTCACCCGCGGCCCCTATCCCGATATGTACCGGGGGCGGCTGTGGACTCGCCGCCAGATTGCCGGCTTCGGCACGGCGCAGGCCACCAACGAACGCTACAGGTTCCTGCTGGAACACGGACAGACCGGCATCAGCACCGACTTCGACCACCCCACGCTGACCGGCTACGACTCGGACCACGAACTGGCCGAGGGCGAGGTGGGGCGACTGGGCGTCGCCATCGACTCCGTGCGCGACATGGACGACCTGTTTCACGAAATCCGGCTGGACCAAGTCAGCGTCTCCTTGACCATCAACCACCCGTCCATCGTGCTGCTCAGTATGTTCTTGGCCGTGGCCCGAGGACGCGGCGTCAACTGGGACGCCCTGCGGGGAACGGTGCAGAACGACTCGCTGAAAGAGTTCCACGGGCAGAAGACCTTTGCCTTGGGGCCGGAGCCTTCGCTGAAGCTGACCACCGACATCGTGGAGTTCTGCACGGCCCACGTTCCCAATTGGTACACCATTTCCATCTCCGGCTACCACACGCGGGAGAGCGGTTCCGACGCAGTGCAGGAACTGGCCTTCACCATCGCTCAGGGAATGGCCTACGTGGAGTCGGCGCTTGCCCGGGGAATGCCGGTGGACAGCTTCGCGCCCCGCCTGTCCTTCTTCTTCGGCGTACACAATGACTTATTCGAGGAAATCGCCAAGTTCCGCGCCGCCCGCCGGATGTGGGCGAGGGTGATGAAGGAACGCTATGGCGCCACCCGGCCAGAATCCATGCGAATGCGCTTCCATACGCAAACGCTAGGTTCGACCCTGATGCGGCAGGACGCCCAGAACAACATCGTCCGGGGCGCGCTGCAGGCGCTGGCCGCCGTGCTGGGCGGCACCCAATCGCTCCACGTCAGCGGCTATGACGAAGCCTACGACATCCCGTCGGAAGACGCCATGCGGATGTCGCTGGCGACGCAGTTGATACTGGCCCACGAGTCAGGCGCGGCAGCCACCGCCGACCCATTGGGCGGCTCGCTGTTCGTGGAAACCCTCACCAACGACATTGAGAACGCCGCCCTGGAGTACATCAGCCGGATTGACGACATGGGCGCAGGCTCCATGCGCGACGGCATCCTGCAAGCCATCGGCAGCGGCTACATCGAGCGCGAGATTGCCCGCTCGGCCTACGAGTACCAGCGGCGCATTGAGTCTGGGCGGCAGGTCATCGTCGGCCTCAACCAGTACCAGTCGGAAACGGCCCAGAAGCTGGAGTTGTTCCAGTTCGACCCGGAAGAGGAGGAATGGCAGAAGGGCCGCCTGGCCGCAGCCCGCAGCGGCCGCAGCCCCGCCGCCGTCCGCGCCGCACTCAGCGCCCTCAAGCAGTCCGCCCGCAACGACGCCAACCTGATGCCCCCAACGCTGGAAGCAGTGACCGCCTTGGCCACCGAGGGCGAAATCCTGGACACCCTCCGCGAAGTCTACGGGGAATACGTAGACCCGGGGGTGTTTTAGGCCGGGCCAATTTTCGGCATAGGAAGAAACTTGTGGGAGTATTTAG
The DNA here is from genome assembly GCA_965249065.1 of Dehalococcoidia bacterium. GTDB lineage: Bacteria > Chloroflexota > Dehalococcoidia > Lucifugimonadales > UBA3495 > VXOI01. Next base: position 1,802,838 of record CBDFLG010000002.1, read on the forward strand.
CGTAGAGCTTGAGGTGGGCAACGCGGCGCGCGAGGAATTTGTCGCCGTCGAAGCCTTAGTGGATACCGGGGCAATCTATACCACGCTGCCCGAAGACCTGCTGAAGCGGCTGGGAGTGGAGCGTCTGGAGTCCGATATTTTTCAATTGGCCGACGACAGCCTGGTGGAATACTGGATCGGCAGCGCAACGATTCGGCTGCAAGGCCGTACTTTGCCTGTGCCCGTAGTTTTTGTGCGTCCCGACAATACACCCCTGCTTGGAGCGACAACGCTGGAAATTTTCCGGTTGGCCGCAGATCCCGTGAACGAACAATTGATACCCACGCCACGCATCCGCGCCCGCTTTTTCTAGCGGGTGTTATGCCAGCTTGAGATAGATATGGAAATCGTCCCCCGCAAGGATTTCAGAGACGCCCGCAGCATACCGGCCAGGTTCAGCAGATACGATCCTCGTTCACACAACTTCAATGAACGGGAGGTGATTGTTAACCTGAAGGAATGCACCGCAGTTCGCCCGCCCGCCGCGCTGTGGTGCGCGGTCTATCTCCTGCTGGCCAAGCGGCGAGGCAGCAAGTGTTCATTGCTGACCCCAAATGACGCGGACACTACCGGGGCTCTGCGGGATGCGGGTTTATTCGATGTGCTTTCCGAAGACAACGTTACTGTCAAACCTGGGAGCGTAGACAACATCGCAACCTCCGAAATGATCCTGCCCATCACTAGGTTTGACTCATCGTCTGCGGAAGATTTAACTGATAGACTGCATATCTCGTTGTCTACTCACAGGCGTGGTTCCGCGAATTTGTACGCTGACATAGTGGAGACTTTTTCGGAACTCGCGAACAATGCGTCAGAGCATTCCGAATCAGAAATAGGCTCTTTCGGATTTGTCCAGTTTTTTTCTACGGGACAGGAACGCCGGTTTCTCATAGCCGTGGCCGATGGCGGCCTTGGAATACGTTCGTCCCTCGAACGCAATCCAAGGCATCAGGGAAATTACGGATTCGAGTGGGCCGCTATACGGAAAGCCACCGAAGAATTGGTGAGCGGCACTCTGAATGCCAATCGTGGCATTGGCCTCTTCAGCGCCTTTGACGAATCTCAACGTCCCGGCAGGGAATTGACAATTCATTCGGGAAGGGGCATTGTCCAGTTGAGCAGCGATTCACAAGCCAGGATGGTCCGGGCAAATCTGTTTCCCGGTACGCTCGTATTTGTTTCCATGCCATCCTAAAGGTCCTGCCATGAAAAGAGTTAGAGTAGTTGACGCGGTGGAAAAACGCATTCCCCTACTGACATCCCGACAGTCCGCCCGGAAGATCAAGACAGCCCTTGAAAGCGAACAATCCCCCTGGGATAGCAGCCTGCACTTGGATTTTTCCGGAGCCGAGGGAGTGGCTCCATCCTTCTTGGACGAGGCGTTGCTGGTCGCGGAAGAGTATGCCCGCGACTGCGGCCATCCAAGGGCAACAGTAGTGTTCTCCCGCCCCCCCACGGCTCTCGCCGCCAAGCACCACGCCATCGCCAGGGCTCACGGCAGGACGCTGGTAGAAAACGAAAACGGCGACTGGGAATTCAGGAAGAACTGATTGCCAAAACACGGCCATCGAAGAAGGAAATAGAGGCTTTCCGTTTTGACTAATCGCAACGAACAAACGCCGCCCAAGGTACTGCTGGCCAAGCTGGGGCTGGACGGGCATGACCGGGGCGTCAAGGTCATCGCTAGAGCGATGCGCGACTCCGGCATTGAAGTGGTCTATATGGGAATGCGCGTTACCGCCGACCAGGTGGCCCAGACCGCCTTGCAGGAAGATGCCGACGTGGTGGGAATCAGCATCCTGTCCGGCGCGCATATGCGCTTGGTGCCCCGGCTCGCCAAAGCGCTGGGCGAGCGAGGGCTGACCGGCGAGGTGCTGCTGTTGGTGGGCGGCACCATACCGGAGGATGACGTGGCCCCATTGCAGGATATGGGGGTGAATGGCGTCTTTCCCGTAGGCAGCTTCACCACGGATATGATTGACTTCATCTTCGCCAACGTCCACCGGGCGCAGTAGGCCCGGAGGCGACGCATGACTGAAGTGAACTGGCCTCCTGTTTATCCAGCCAACTACGTTCCACCCGCCGGGCAGGAACACTGGTCGCCGGGGCCGGAAACCATGCCGCCCGAAGACCGGGACTCGCTCATTCTCGCCAAGCTCCGGGAGCAGGTCCGCTATGCCTTTCAAAATTCCGGTTTCTACCACGAGTTCTACCGCGATACGCCGGTAGACCCGGAAAACCTGGGCAGCCTGCAAGAGTTCGCCCAACTACCCATCCTGACCAAGGAGGACATCCGGCGCGAGCAGGAGGAGTATCCTCCCTACGGGCGGTTTCTTTGCGTGCCGCCCACCGACGTTTTCCGGGTGCATGGGACTTCGGGGACTACCGGGCGGCCCACGGTGTTCGGCATCGGGCGCGGCGACTGGGAGCGCATCGCCGAGGCCCACGCCCGCATCCTGTGGGGGGCCGGACTGCGGCCCGATGACTTGGTGATGGTAGCCGCGGTGTTCAGCCTGTACGTGGGCAGTTGGGGGGCGCTGGTCGGGGCCGAGCGGCTGGGGGCAACCTGCTTCCCGTTCGGCGGCGGAGCGCCGGGACAGACCGAGCGGGCTGCCGAGTGGGCCGCTATGGTCAAGCCGACGGCCCTGTACGGCACGCCGTCCTATGCCCTCTATTTGGCCGAGACCGCCCGGCAGATGGGTCTCGATCCACGCCATGATTTCGCCTTCCGGTTTATGTTCTTCTCCGGCGAGCCCGGCGCTAGCGTGCCGGCCACCCGCAAGTTGATCGAGGACACCTACGGCTGCTATGTCGTAGACCAAGGCAGCATGGCCGAGATGACGCCCTGGATGAGCAACTCCGGCTGCCGCCACTTGTCCGCCGGGATGCACCTGTGGCAGGACATCGTTTATACCGAGCTGGTAGACCCCGAAACCCGGCGGAATCTGCCGATGGGGGCCGAGGGAGTGCCGGTGTACTCCCACACCGAGCGCACTTCTCAGCCGATGATTCGCTACTGGTCGGGCGACATCGCGCAATGGGAAATGATTGACTGCCCCTGCGGACGCACCTACCCGACGCTGACCCGCGGTATCTACGGGCGGGCCGACGATATGATTATCGTGCGCGGCCAGAACGTCTTTCCCTCCCGCATTGAGGACATACTGCGGAGCATGGACGTATTCGGCGGCGAGTTCCGGCTGCTGCTGGAACGGGAGCCGGGCCAGCTCGACCGCCTTACGGTTCAGACCGAAGTGCTGGCCGAAACCTTCGCCGGGCGCGAGTTCGACCCGGCGGCGCTTGAGCCGGTCCGCGAGGAAATCACCGCCGCCCTGCGCCGCGCTCTCGGCGTAGGCGTGGCCGTGGAGTTGAAACCGGCAGGCGAATTTGAGCGTACACAGTTCAAGGCCCGTCGCATTATCGACCGGCGCACCATCTGACGGGACACTCGCATTAGTTTCCCCGCAAGGGCGGGGGTAGACCGTGGCGTACCGTTTCCCGAACGATGTCCACAGTAGTTCCCCCGCAAGCGCGGGGATATAGAGGGATAGGGCAATGACTTCACACAGCGCGGCTTGGGCCACGCTGGCTCACGATTTGGGCGAGACTGTGAACATAGTAAAGGGAATGGTGCGCCAATTCACCGCCGCCGAAATCGCGCCCCGCGCGGACGAAATTGACCAGACCAACGAGTTCCCCCGCGACCTGTGGCCCCGGCTGGGCGAGTTGGGCCTGCTGGGCATCACCGTTTCTGAGGAATACGGCGGCGCGGACTTGGGCTACCTGGCCCACACCGTGGTCATGGAGGAGGTCTCGCGTGGCTCTGCCAGCGTCGGCCTCAGCTATGGCGCGCACTCAAACCTTTGCGTCAACCAGATTTCCCGAAACGGCAGCGAAGACCAAAAGCGCCGCTACCTGCCACCGCTGATCAGCGGCGAACACGTCGGCGCTCTGGCGATGAGCGAGCCAGACGCCGGTTCCGACGTTGTTAGCATGCGGTTGCGAGCGGAAAAGCGCGGCGACCGCTACGTTCTGAACGGCAGCAAGATGTGGATTACCAACGGCCCGGAAGCTGACACGCTGGTGGTCTATGCCAAGACTGACCCGGACGCCGGTTCGCGGGGCATAACCGCCTTCCTGGTAGAGCGTGGCTTTCATGGGTTCCGTCCGTCGCCCAAGCTGGACAAGCTGGGGATGCGCGGCTCCAGCACCAGCGAACTGGTCTTTGAGGACTGCGAAGTCCCGGAAGAGAATGTGCTGGGCAACGAAGGGCGCGGCGTGGCGGTGCTGATGAGCGGCCTGGACTTCGAGCGGCTGGTCCTTACCGGCGGGCCGCTGGGCATTATGCAGTCCTGCCTCGACGCCGTGGTGCCTTATGTCCACCAGCGGGAGCAGTTCGGCCAACCCATCGGCGAGTTCCAGTTGATACAGGCCAAGCTGGCCGATATGTATACCTCGCTGTCGGCCTGCCAGTCCTACACCTACGCCGTGGCCCGTGCCGCCGACCGCGGGCTGGTTTCCCGCAAAGACGCCGCCGGATGCCTGCTGTTTTCCGCCGAGCGGGCGACCCAGATGGCGCTTCAGGCCATCCAGACCCTAGGCGGCAACGGCTACATTAACGACTTCCCCGTCGGACGTCTGCTACGGGACGCCAAGCTCTACGAAATCGGCGCAGGCACCAGCGAGATCCGCCGAATGCTCATCGGCCGCGAGCTGTTCCAAGAAACTGCGTGAGACAATGGAAAGCAAAGCGGCGCGGGCATCAAACTCGCGCCATAATTGTGCCCCCGGTTAAAGGCTCTGCGTTCAGTCGTTGTCTATTACGTCAACCAAAAACAGCGTGCCTTTCCCGTCATTCCCAACCTTGTGCCTCACCCTCATGTCCAGGTCGCGTATGTCGGTGCTATTCTCCGGATAGGTAATGGTGATCGTAACCGGCGTCTCCCAATTATCGCGGGTGAAGGTATGGCTGCTTGGCGAAAATGTAATTCCCCGCTTGGCGACGGCTGTCTTCCCACCGTTCCACCTAGCCGGAGCCAGCTTGAAAGACAGCGTGCGATCATTCTTTGGCTTCCTATTCCAGCGTACCTCGAAACTAATACTGCTGGTCAACCCATTTTGCCTTCATGCGCAGGGCTATCGCACCAGAAAAGAGGCGCTGAGTAGAATACGGGTAAGCTGCCGATGGCGTATAGGAGAAGGAAACCATGGGATGGAGGAAGGCGTGATGGGGAAAATGGAGCAGGTATTCGACGGTCTCACCGGGCCTAGGCGGAGCAGCGGCCGACATCGTTCGCTGCATGACATACTGGTAATCGCTCTGTGCGCCCTGCTGGCGGCGGCAGCCGTGGGTTGCGCCGCAGAACCCGCGCCGCTCTCGCCGACCGCCACGCTGGTCCCGCCGCCAACGGCGACCGCTACACCGGAGGCGACTTTGGCGCCAACGACTCCGCCAGCCTACCCTCCTACCCCTTCGCCGCTGAACGCTGACGACCTGGACTTTTTGCCGGACGATCCAACCGAGCTGATGTATGCCACGCTGGAGCATCCGCTGTCGCAGGTGGGGCGCAAGATGGCATATTCCCACAACGACGCCTTCATCCCTGTGCTACTGGAGTTTATGAGGTTCCAACAGGATGAGGAATCACAGCTTACGCTGGCATCGTTCTTAGTCCGCATCCGCGACGACATACCAGAGGGAGGGTTCGCCATTGTGCCGTCCGGGCAGGACACCTGGGCTTGGTGGCAGGAATGGCTGGCGCTGCACCCGGAGGCTACGCCGCCGGAGGGCTATGACGGATGGAAAGGACAACTCTTCAGCATCATAGACCAGCCTATGGGCGAGTTTATGTATAGCGGTGTGCCTGCGACCATTCGGCTGGAGGAAATCGTATGGGGCGGAGTGCGGCGCGACGGCATCCCCGACTTGCGCTTCCCGCCTAACATTGCTCCCGAAGAAGCGTCTTACCTGGACCCGGGCGACCGGGTGTTCGGCGTGTCCATCAACGGTGAGCACCGGGCCTATCCGCTGCGCGTCCTCAATGCCCACGAGATGGCCAATGACATAGTTGGAGGGGTGCAGTTCGCCCTGGCGTATTGAACGCTGTGCGGTTCTGGAATCGTGTATTCCACCGAGATTAACGGCGAGACAACCGAATTCGGCACTTCGGGAATGCTCTATCGCAGCAACAAGCTAATGTATGACCGGGCCACCGAGACGCTTTGGCATCAGTTCCGGGGTGAGCCGGTGGTAGGTCCGCTGGCAGGCAGCGGCATCCGCCTGCAAATCCTGCCCAACGTCCTGACCACTTGGGAAATCTGGCTGGACGAACACCCCGATACCACCGTCATCAGCAACGAGACCGGAGTCTATCCTGCGGAGTCTTACAGTTCCGAGGATGATCTGCACTCGATTTACTCCTCCTACCGCGCCGACCCCGGCACCATGTTCCCGGTAGCAGTCAAGGACGACGGCCTGCCCATCAAAGAGCAGGTGTTCGGCCTGGCCTTCGGGGACGAAGCCCGTGCTTATCCCCGTCCCGTTCTGACCCGGACGCCGGTGCTGAACGACAGAGTAGGCGGGCAGGATGTGGTCATCATCACCGTGGCAGGGGGCGGAATCCGCGCCTATGACCGCAGCGGCCTGGAATTCCAGACTGCCCCTGATGGACAGTTACAGGACGGACGCGGCCAGCAGTGGCGAGTCCTTGAAGACGCCCTGGTAAACGCCGAAGACCCGGAGCAGCGGCTGGAGCGGCTACCGTCGCGGGATGCCTACTGGTTCGGGTGGTTCGCTTTTTACCCGCACACGGATATTTTCGCGCCGTAGATTCTCCGCTTGGTTCCAGCCGACGGAGCGGTGCGCAGGGTTTTCGGCCTTCGCATTCCTATTAGCCCGTTTCTGGCCTACAATATGGGCGGTCAAATCCGGTTACGATTTCGGAGGTGAACTATGCCCAGCCTGACTCTATCGGAGGCGGAAGTTATACTGGCGGCGGCCAAGGCCAAGGTGCTGGAAATGGGAGCAAACATGAGCATCTCGGTGGTTGACCCGCGCGGCGACCTGATTACCATGATGCGCACTGATGGCGCCTCCTGGCGCACGCCGGCCATCTCGCGGGCCAAAGCCGTGGCGGCATCCTGCTTCGGGCGCGCCAGCGGCGAGCTGACCGAGAACGCCATGGCCCCGGTGTTTCGCGGCCTGATGGCGATGGAAGGCGGCCACATGATACCCGGCCAAGGCGCTCTGCCCGTGTTCAAGGGCGGCGTGCTGGTGGGCGCAGTCGGCGGCAGCGGCGGCACCGCGCAGGAAGACGAAGACGCCGCCCGGGTCGGCATCGAAGCCGCCGGGCTGTCGGCTACTGCGTAGGGAGTTAAACGCTGGCGGCTAACGGAGTAGGGGCGCACGGCTGTGCGCCCCTACATTTTTGTAATCAACCTTGCCCGGAATCCCTGTATTACCGCTTCTGATAGACCTGGAAGCGATGGCGGTTAGTCTCTACGACATACAGGCGCCCTTCGCGGTCCAATGAAACCGACACCGGCCCCCAGAAATAAGGCTCGGTTTGCGATGATATGTGGTAAGGCGTGTTCAGGTGCGGGGGCAGTTGGGGCATAAGGTCGGAGCGGTCGCGCTCCGCCTTTTCTTCGGGGTTGGCGTCAAAGTACTCCTGCGCCCACTTGGACACAGTGGCCTGGCCACGCAGCAGCAATTGAAACCCGCCGTCCGGGTCTAGAACCTGCACTCGCTCGTTGCCCCAGTCGGCCACGCAGATGTACCCCTCACCGTCCACGGCGACGCTGGTGGGCCGCTGGAACTGCCCTTCGCCATCGCCGGAAGAGCCGAAGGAAGCCAGAAATTCGCCATCGGCGGTGAACTTCTGGATGCGGTCGTTACGCCAGTCGGCGACGTATACGTTTCCCGCCGCGTCGGTCGCCGCGCCCCATGGGAGGTTGAACTGGCCGGGGCCGCTGCCTTGCGATCCCCACTTGCCGATAAATGTCCCATCGGAGGCGAATTTCTGTATGCGGGCGTTGTGCTGGTCAACGACGTAAATCACGTCGCCCCCTGAGCTTGTCGAAGGGCCAGCGGCGACCCCGGCAGGGCCATTGAACTCGCCGTCACCGCTGCCCGGCATTCCCCACTTGTGGAGGAACTTGCCTTCGCTGTCAAAGACCGTCACCCGATGATTCTGCTCGTCAGTGACATAGAGACGTTCTTGGCTGTCGAAAGCGAGGGCCACGGGCCAGCGGAATTGAGTGTCGCCGTTTCCCGCGCCGTCGCCGAATTCATACAGGTAGTCCTCATCCAGATTGCAGACGCCGACACGGATGGCGACGGCGCGGGCGGGGTCGCAGCGGTTGAGCACGAAAATGCGCCCGTCATTGCTGACGGCAAGGTCGAAGGGGTTGGCGAAACCCCGCCCGTTCAGGCCGTTGTTGACGATGCCGATGGTTTTTACGTAGTCCAGTGTAATGCTTGGGGATTGTATCTGGGTGGTCACTTGCCCTCACCCCAACCCTCTCCCCGAGGGAGAGGGAGAATTTGTCGGAATTTCTTAGGCCAACTGGTACTCGCGGGTGGCAGCGATTAGGCGGAGCATACTGCCCACGCGCTGCTCGGAAGAGTCGCCGGGCTGGTGGCCGCGCAGGTCCAGGTCGCCCCGGCCGGAGGCGTAGTCCACCAGCACCGCGCGAGTATCTTCGCTGACGTCGATGGGCCCCAGCAGGTCAACGCAGCCGTCGGCGAATTCGGCGGGGGTAAGCACGCCATTCCCTGACGCGGCCAGCCGGTCAATAATGGAGCGCACGCCGGGGCTGTTGACTTCGGAAAGTTCCTTGGCGGCGAAGTTGACCCGCTCGACCAGAGCGCCGCTGTCAATCCATTCCGTCCCCTCGTGCCAGCCCTCTACGGTGGGGGGCTGCAAGAGGCCCTGCCCCATGTAGAGCATATTGTTGGAGACGCGCTCGATGCCCAGCGCAGGGGTCTGATGGCTGCCCGCCATACGGATTGCGCCGACCACCAGCTCCACCGGCCCCTTGACGCGGGCAAACCGGGCGTCGGAAGACTTGAAGTATTCGGAGTTGAACAGAGTCCGCAGCACGTCCTTTACCTGATAACCGGACTCGAAGTAGGTCTCTTTCATGGCGGCGATTGCCCGGCCGCCCTGCTCGGTCACCTCGTCGGCGGCGAAGAACTGGAATAGCCGGGTGCAGATGAATTCGGCAGTAGCGTCCTGTTTGGAAATTATCCTGATGATGTCCTCCCCGTCGAAGTTGCCCGCTTCGCCTAGGAAGGTCTTTTCGCCGTCGTCATGGTCTTCTTCGCGGTAGTCGAAATGCCAGGCAATGCGGCCATAGGGCCAGATGGAGTCCTTGTAGGCCCGAACGGCCATGTATTCGGCATTGCCAAGCGTCCATCCAGTGAAGGCGCGGGCGCACTCCTTGATGTCGTCCTCGGTGTAATTGCCGATGCCCATGGAGAAGAGTTCCAGCAACTCCCGTCCGTAGTTCTCGTTGATGGCGTCGCCGTGGTTGTCGTTGTTGTCCAGCCAGACCAACATGGCCGGGTCACGGGAAATCTCCAGCAGCATCTCATCGAATCGGCCCAGTCCGGTGCGCCGGAACATCTCGACCTGGTTGAGCTGGGAGCGGGCCTGGTTCAGTTTGGCGTAGCCGGTGGCGAACAGGCCATGCCAAAAGAGAGCCATCTTCTCTTCCAGCGGGCTCTCGGTGGTGATCATGCGGTACATCCAGTAGGCGGCGGAACCGGCCAGGTCACGCAGTTCCGACTGCTCCACGTGGTAGCGGCGAATCAGGTCGTCGGGCATATTGTTGGGGTTGGAAGTATCCAGCAATTCCTCGACCGTCGCCTCATAACCCTGCGCCAGGCAACGCTCCAGTTCGTCGCGATTGGCGCCGAACCCGGCCCGGCGGATAAGGTGGGACATCAAGGCGATGTTGTTATCGCTCATTACAGACCTCGCTTTCAAGGTATTTGCGCCAATTTCGGCGAACAGCCGAAATTCTGTCTGCTCTACCTGTTTGCTTTTTCTTCAGCCTGCGTCACTGACGGTGGTGGCTCCGTAAACGGCTGACCGTTGGCTTCAGCCTCCAGCCGCCGCTGGTTCCAGGCTTGCCACTTTTCTCGCTCACGAGCTTCGCCTTGCGCCAGGGCCTTGGCGTACTGCTTTTTCCGGTAATCTTCGTAGAGAAGCGTCAGTATCATGACAAGATCCACCACTACGATGCTTTCCGCTGCGATTACGGCAACCGCCGGAGCTGCGTCGCTCCCGATGGCGAATATTGTTTCCAGCCAAGAGTCTTCCGTTTTGGCGAACACCTCGAACCAAACGGCCAAACCGATTATACCCGCCGTCTGGATGGAAAAGATGGCGAAGAACAGCTTTCGCCACCTTTCCGGAACACTCCAGATTGAAGTGCGCGACTCCGGCTCCGGCGTTGACATCATAGCCCGGCAGGGCTAGGCGCGGAACAAATCGAACTGCTCGAACTGGCCGTTGACGATTGGGTCGGGGTCGAGATTCAGCCACTTGTCCAGGATGGCGGCATACGTGGAGCGGAAATCGTTGTTGGGGCGAAGGTCGCCATTCAACTGTTCCGCTTCCGCCAGCGACGGGTACTGTCCGTACAAACCGCCGTTGACCGCTCCGCCGATGAGAAAGGCGACGCCACCGGAGCCGTGATCGCTGCCGGTGCCGTTGTCCTTGATGCGGCGGCCAAACTCGGAGAACACCAGCACCGCCGCGTCGTCTTCGCGGCCATGCTCCTTCAGGTCGTCCATCAAGCTCCCCACCGCGCCGGCCACGTCGTCCCACAGGGAGGCGTGGGTGAGCAGTTCGCCGGAATGGGTGTCGAAGCTGCCGTGCTGGGTGTAGTAAACGCGGGTGCCCAGGTCGGCCAGAAATACCTGCGCGATGCTCTGGACGTTCTTGGACAGGGAGTCGCTGCGATACTCCACGTTGGAGGAGTATTGCGCCGGGGCGGTCCTGAGAATGTCGGCGCCGGTGTAGGCATCCTGCCCGGTCTTGCCCAGCAGAGACATCACCGGGTCGCGGCCTGCAACGTTGCCATACATCCGCGAGAAGGCTTCGAGGGTGAACATCCGAAGTTCTTCATCTTCAATGTCAGGGAAGAGGCCGTAGGTGGCCAGGTCGCCCACGGAGGCGACGGAGACGCCGGGGCATCCCAGCGCGCGGGGCAGGCCGCGTCCGAAGTTGATGCCGGTAAGCACATTGTCGCCCTGCGGGTCAATGTCCCGGATGGCCCGGCCCAGCCATCCCTCGGTGCCGATAGCATCGGGTTCGGCGGTGTGCCAGATGTCCATGGAGCGGAAGTGGGAGCGGTTGGGGTTGTCGTAGCCTATGCCATTGATGACCGCGACTTTCCCCTCGTCCCACAGCGCCTTCATGGGCCCCATGCTGGGATTGAAACCCAGGTCGTCATTCAGGGGGATAACCTTGTCCTGCGGGATATGCACGGTGGAGCGGGAATCGTAGTAACGGCCATCGCCGTAAGGCACGACCGTGTTCAGGCCGTCGTTCCCGCCACTGAGCTGGATAACTATCAGTCCCTTTTCGCGCTTGTTGTTTGTCATGCTCTGCATCCTTCGGTAAGGGCAATGTGGCAACCTGTCCGCGACAGCGGGTTGCGGAATTTCACCTCCCCCAATCTACTATGCAGCGCCGTTTTCGGCAAGTTGCGAGATAGGCAGTTTCCGCCACGCCCGGCTCTTCAGCGGTTTACATTCGACGTGGGCGCCGATACCATGTCTATAATTAAGTTAGTGATCTTGCCCGTCCCTGCGAGGTGAGCGATGAATCTCTGGAGCGGCCCTGCCCACGTGGTTCACTCTAAATACGATACCGTCTATCTGCACGACCACGAAGTGCAGAAAGAAGATATGCGTCGGCTGTACGAGAACGCCAAACGCGACCAGTGGAACGCATCCACCGCCATCGCATGGGAAACTCCCGTAGACCCGGAGCAGGGGTTCGTCGCCGATGAGCTGATAGACATTTACGACTCCCCCTATTGGCGCAAGATGAACGCCGCCGAGCAGCGGGAGATGAACCGGCACTTCTCCGCCTGGCGGCTCAGCCAGTTATTCCACGGCGAGCACGCGGCGACGCTGGTCTGCTCCCAGTTGGCCAACGTGCTGCCCGACGCCGACACCAAGTTCTTCATGTCCACCCAAGTCATGGACGAGGCCAGGCACACCGAGTTCTTCCAGCGCTACCTGCACGGGCGGGTTGGGCTGGTCTACGGGCAGTCGCCGGTGGGACAGGAGCTGTTCGACTACATACTGGGCGACCCGCGCTGGTACATCAAGGTGATTGGCCTGCAACTGGTAGGCGAGACCTTCGCGGTGGCGCTGTTCAAGATGCTGGCCGAAACAGCCAAGGACGAGTTATTGCGGGAAGGCTGCAAGCTCATCCTTCGGGACGAGTCGCGGCACATGGGCTTCGGGATGCTCAGCCTGCCCGAGCAAGTGCAGCAGCTTTCGCCCACCGAGCGGGAGGAAATGGAGGAGTTCACCATCCATTTCCTTCGCAACACCCTGACCGGCGGCTTCCCCAAGGAAGCCTACCTGGATATGGGCTTCAACAACCACGAGATTGACAACATCCGCAAGATGCGCCGCGACAAGGCGCAGAGCAGCGACTTCGTGCTGTTCCGGCAGCTTTTTAAGCGTGAGATGCACAATACCCTGGTCAACAACCTGTTCAAGTGCGGCGTGCTGAGCGAAAACATCCGCGAGCGTCTCGAAACCGAGCTGCGGGTGGACGTAGCCGGCAACCTGCTAGGGGACGACTAGTGGCGACGGGGCATTCAAGCAGTCAGCGCCATACTCAACGCGCCGAACCCAACTAGGACGGTCAACCATGCACGTAGGAATGTCCACGGTGTTCCAGAACCCCGGCAAGCATCTATCCGACTACGACGTTTACCGCAACGAGCTACGGCTGGCAGACTTGGCCGAGCCGTTGGGATATGAGTCTATCTGGGGCGTAGAGCATCACTTCACCGACTACACCATGTGCCCCGACGTGCTGCAATTCCTGTCCTACATGGCAGGGCGCACCGAGCGGGCCAAGCTGGGCTCGATGGTCGTGGTCCTCCCTTGGCACGACCCGGTGCGCGTGGCCGAAGAGTTCGTGATGCTGGACAACCTCAGCGACGGGCGCGTCATCGTCGGCGTGGGGCGCGGGCTGGCACGGGTGGAGTACGCGGGCTTCCGCCTAGATATGGGCGAGTCTCGCGGACGCTTCAACGAATCGGCGCAGTTGCTGGTCAATGCGCTGGAAGAAGGCTTTGCCGAGTATGACGGCGAGCATATACGGCAGCCGCGTGTGGAAATCCGCCCAAATCCCTTCCGGTCATTCGAGGGCCGCACCTATGCTGCCGCCATTTCGCCGGAGTCCACCGTCATCCTGGCAAAGCTGGGTGTGGGCGTGCTGATTATCCCGCAAAAGCCCTGGGATGACGTGCAGGCGGAACTGGGGACCTACCGGGCCACTTATCAGGAAGTCAATGACGGGGAACCGCCCGCGCCTGTGGTGGTCACCTTCGCCTATTGCGACGAAGACGAGGGGCGAGCGCAGGAAATGGCGAGCCGCTACGTCGGCGCTTACTGGGATTCGGTCATGCGCCACTATGAGTTTCGCAGCGACCACCTGAAGACCACACGAGGCTACGAATACTACGGCAATTTCACCGAAAAAATAAACGCTTACGGCGACCGCGGCGTGCAGGACTTTTTCGTCGGCTTGCAAGTAACGGGCACGCCGGAGCAGTGCTACCAGAAGGTGATGGACATCCACGGCTATACTGGAACCGACTCGCTGGTGGCCGCCTTCAGCTACGGTGGTATGCCCTACGAAGACGCCGAAGCCAGTATGCGCCTGTTCGCTGCCGAGGTGATGCCGGAACTCAAAGCGTTCAATCCGGCAACCCCGGCGAAAGTGTAGGCGAACACTGCCCAAGACACTAATCCGTCATTCCCGCTTTCGCGGGAATGACGGGACGAAGCAGGCGAGCTACTCCCCGCCGTAGCGGATTGCCTCGCCGGAAACCTCGCCGCGCGGACGCCAGGCAAAACGCTCGGCGTAGGGGTTAGGGCGGTCCTCCACCACGTCGGCCACCACTCTGCCCAGCGCCGGAGTGAACTTGAAGGCGTGGCCGCTGCCTCCGGTGGCCACGGTCAGTCCCTCTATGTCCGGGTGGCGAGTGATGTAAAAGTTGCCGTCCCATGTGTCGCAGTAGAAGCAGGCCCGGCTGCCTGCCATCGGCGCCTGAGCCAGTTCCGGCAACGAATGGGCCAAGAATTTCCGGCACGACTCAATATCCTCAGGCGTGGCCTCGCGCGGCGCGTCGGCGTCCACCCGGCGGCCGGGGCCGTGGTTCGCCACCTTGACCACGCCTTCCGCGTTCACCGGGAAGCCATACCAGCCGGTGCGGGGAATGTCGGCGGCCCACGGCGGGAATGCGGGCGGACTGAACCGGGCGGGAGTGTGCGGCTGGAAGTACAACAGCGACTGCGCCACCGGCCACATCATATCCTGAAGCTCCGGGACTATCCGCGGAGTCCACACGCCGGCAGCCACCACTACCCCGTCGGCGCGAACTTCATCGCCGTCGGCTGAACGAAAACCCGCAGCCCGCCCAGACTCCAGCAGGACCGACGAGACACGAAACCCGGAACGGATTTCGATACCGGACGCGGCGGCCTCGGAAGCCATGTAGGCCACAGTCTCGCCGGCTTCGCCCCATCCACCACGCGGGTTCAGGTATCCGTCGGTGTAGTGTTCGGCGTTCCAAAAAGGAAAGCGCCGGGCGATCGAATCGGAGTCAACCCGCTCCAGCGGCCACCCGGCGGCGGTGAGCAAGTCGAAGGACTGGCGTTCGACGCTGCCCGCTTCCATCGGCAAGCTGCTCAGAACCAAGAAGCCGTCTTCGTGGTACAGCGGGCGCCCCCGGCGTTCGTTCCAGATGTGCCAACCCTCTATGGCCTCGGCGCCGAGGTCGCTGTACAGCTTGTCGTCGCCGTAGTCCATTCGTATCATCCGGCTGACGTCGTTGGACGCGGCCAGCGGATGAGGCACCGGGCCGGGGTCAACCACAGTGACGGCATAACCCCGGCTACGCAGTTCGAGGGCGCCGGACAGCCCAAAGATGCCGGCACCCGCAACGACTATGGAGCGTTGAGTAGACATGAAGCAGCCCTAGCGAGCCTAACGGCCCACCGCCTCGATTATGGTCTTGAGTTCGTCGGCGCTGAGGTCACCGAACTTGCGCCAGCCGCCGATTAGGTAGGTGGGCGTGCCGCCGATGCCGCTGGCGCGGGCAGTCTCGTTGGACTCCATCACCGCCTGCCGGTAGTGGCCCGATTCCAGGCGCGGGCCAAGCTCCGCCCAGTCCAGACCGGCGGTCTCGGCCAGTCCTTTGACTACTTCGAGACTGCCCAGGTCGGCGCTGGTCTCCCAATAGGCGGCCGCGGCGACGTGGTGGAAGCGGTCATCTGCGTCCCCGCCCTGCTCCTTGGCAAACAGGGTGGCTTCGTGGACGTAGAGGGTATTGGGCGACCACTGCGGGCGGCGCATGGTGAGACCCGCGCTGCGGGCGCGTTCCTGCATCGCCGGGTTGAGTTCGGCCTCGGTCTCTCCATCGAAAATCCGCCGCGGCTCACCTTCGGGTGGCTTGGCAGCGTTCAGCAGAAGCGGCTTGCGTTCGATGGAGATGTTGAGTTCCTTGGCAACAATGTCGAGCCTGCCCAGGCCCACGTAGCAGAAGGGTCAAGTGTAGTCGTGCCAGACAGTGACCTCGACAGGGTTTGATGCAACCATAGTTCTCTCTTCCTGAAAATCGATTTTAACGCAGAGGCGCAGGGAGCGCGGAGGACACAGAAATAGCAACGCTTCTCTGCGACCTCTGCGCTCTCCGGGTTGAATTAGTCGTCTGCGGGAGCGGGGACGGCGGCGCTGGCGAAGGCGGAGCGCAGGGCGGCGGTGGCCTGGTCTACGGCCTGGCCGCTCTTGTCCATTATGCCCACCATGCCGAAGAAGCCGTGAATCATGCCGTCGTAGCGGGTTATGGTGGTTTCGACCCCGGCCTCTTGCAGGCGGCGGCCATAGGCTTCACCTTCGTCGCGGAGCGGGTCAAACTCGGCGGTGATGACCAGCGCGGACGGCTGCCCGGCAAGACTGCCGGCCTGCATCGGCGCGGCGTAGGGGTTGGCGGCGTCGGCCTCGTTGGCCAGGTAGGCGTCCCAATACCAGCGCATGGCGTCGCGGGCCAGCATATAGCCCTCGGCGTTGTCCACGTAGGAAGCGGTCTGGTAGTTGCGGTCGGTGACCGGGTAGACCAGCAGTTGATGGACAATATCCGGGCCATTACGGTCGGCGCTCATCAGCGCGACCGCGGCGGCCAGGTTACCGCCGGCGCTATCGCCGCCCACGGCGATGCGGGAGGCGTCGCCGCCGATGCTGTTGGCGTTGGCGGCGGCCCACACCGTAGCGGCGTAGCAGTCTTCGGCAGGGCCGGGAAACTTGGTCTCGGGGGCCAGGCGGTAGTCAACCGACACCACCACGCAGTCGGCGCCCTTGCAGAGGTTGCGGCCCGAGGGGTCAGCGGAATCCAGGTCGCCTATCACCCAGCCGCCGCCATGGAACCAGACCAGTATGGGGAAGGGGCCATCGCCGTCCGGCGTGTAGATGCGAACGGGAACGTCGCCATCCGGGCCGGGGATGCTGAGGTTCAGGACGGCGCCTACCTCGGGGCCGGCGGGACGGGGGCGGGAGGCCGCGTTAATCCGCGCCTGTTCGGGCGAAACCTCCCACACGGCGGGAAGGCCGAGGGCATTTACTGCGTCGATTACTGCTTGTGCTTGCGGGTCCAGCGGCATGATGTACCTCCGAATGTCGGCCCCGCGCCGCGTAATGGAGCGCCGGGCTTTGCGTTATGGCAACTCGCTCTATCCTAGCGGCGTTGGCTGGCCGTGGCAAACGCCACCGTTATTCGTCCTGCCCATAATCCGGATCCATCTGCTCCCGGAAAGCCTCGACCAATACGGATTGCAGATTGCGGGACGTTGGCGGGGCAACTTCCCAACCATTTACGTTCATCTCGATTTCGCCTTCTTCCTCTTCCTGAATATCAACCTTAATCTGCAACCTCCCGCCTTCCTTCCAGGACAGCATTACCGTAAACACTACAAACAGATAAAACTCGTCCTCGTCGTCCTCGTCGTCCTCGTCGTCCTCGTCCTCTGAACCCTGCCCTTCTTCCCAGCAATAGTAAGTCTGAACGACACCTTGGCCGTCCAGCAGAGTGTCGTTGATATAGGAAAGAAGCTCTTCGATGTGCAGGGACTCGGCCAAGTCGGTCAACGGGCGAATTTCCTCGGCATTTTCGGAGTCTTGCTCTTCCAGTCCCCCGATAAGCCGGCCGTTGTGAGCGTTGAGTTCCTGTTTGATGCTCTGGATGCTGTTACGCCAAGCCCGCGAACCGGGCTGGCCGGAGTCAGCAGATTGGCGTCTCCGCGTAGTCATCGGTCTATGCTCCCACGCTGGTTTTCGTTTCCCTGCGGCTTTTTCTTTATTGAGTCGCTTACAAATAGAAAATGGGCGATGGGCTAGGGCCCGCCGTCCCTCATTGAGGCCCGATACAGGTTTTACAAGGCCGCGGTTTCACATCCTTGTTTTCGAGCATCTTTCACTTCGATACCTGTCATCCTGAACAGATCGAAGAACCTCAGCATCGAATCCGGGAGTCTTAGGTCGCCTTGCTCTCTCAGGATGACAGATATACAACCGTACTGGCTACAAGGCACAAAAAGCAGCGCCCAGGCGCGGGCTTCCTCCGGGTTACGGTGTACGCCGACGCTGGGGCGCCCTCTCCCTTGCCCATCTCCCAGAAGGAGACGGGCAGGGAAAGAGGGAGTGGCAGTTCGCGTTAGTTGGGGGTCCAGGCCAGGCCGCGAACCTCGCTGAACTCGCGGGGGAGCTTGACCCACCAGTCGCCGCCGTCGGCGGTGGCGTATATCTGGCCGTAGTGGCTGCAACACAGGATGAAATCGGCGTCCGACGCATGGGTGGCGAAAGCCCACATGGGGGTGTTGGGTTCCTGCGGCAGGGCGAGCTTCTCCCAGCTTTGCCCCCGGTCGGTGGAGCGTTGGATTGCGCCGGTTACTCCGAAGGGAGACTCACCGGTCGCCACCAGCAGCGTGTTGGGGTCGTCCTGCTTGACCGTAATCCCCCGGCAGTAGCGGAGGGGGAAGACGGCGCCGACGCCCAAGCCCTGCCAGCTCTCGCCGGTGTCGGCGCTGGCGAAAACCTCGCCGGGCGTGCTGGTGAAGACCGTCGTGTCGGCTCCGGCGCTGACGGTCATGCCGTGGATGTCGGGATCGTTGAGACCGCCGTTGATGCGAGACCAGCTCTCGCCGCCGTCCAGACTGCGCCGGACACCGTCAACTTCCACCCCGGCCCAGACGACGTTGGGGCTGCTGGGGTCAACTTCCAGGGCGGTGACGCGGGGCACCCGGACGTTGGGGCATTCCTCGGCCATATCCACGGCCAACTGCTCCCAGCTCTTCCCGCTGTCGGTGGAGCGGAACAGGGCCGACGGGCTCGTGCCAGCGTAAATGGTCGAGGAATCCGCCGGGCTGACCGCGATGTTCCAGACCTGCATGGAGTTCATCGGCGAGTCCAGACGCTCGAAAGCCTTGCCCCCGTTGATGCTGCGGAAAATGCCTTCGTCGGTGCCGGCGTAGACCACGGCGGGATCCGTGGGGTCAACCTTGAGGCCATAGACGCGCATATCTCCCCAGATGCCGCCGGCGCGCCCCCAGCCTCGTCCGCCGTCGGGACTGACCCAGAGGCCTGCGCCAATGGTTCCAACCAGAATCGTGATGTCTTTCGCCATGTTCGTTCCTCCTGAAGTCGTCTGCTCGAAGTTGTATGGCTGAGAAAGCCGGTCGACGCCGTTCCCAACCGTCAGGCTGAAAAGGTGGCGAAGACCTTATTGGAGGTGAATACGTGGGACTCGACGAAATCTATGCTGGCGGGTTTGGCGCCCAGCTCGGACATGGCCCCCAGCATACAGGCCCAGTTGAGCAGTTCGTGCTGGCCGGAGGCTTCCATCTGGGACGTGGTGCGGCTGCGCCAAGCATCGTAGTTGCCCTGCTTCAGCTCTTCGTACAGGGCGCGGTCAGCGGGAACGTCGGGCCACAGGTAGTTGTTCTTGGCGGTCAGGAAGGCGTGGGACCAACTGGACGACGCCACCAGCGCAACTCGGTAGGGGCTTTCCCGCAGCACGCGGGCCGCGGCCGCGCCGACTTCCATGCAGCGCTTGGGCGACGGGCCGGGCGGGTCGGGTTCCAACGTCTGCCCGTTGACCTTGTGGGGCAGGATGCCGCCGCGATTGCTGATGACGGCCCGCCCATAGCAGTTGACGGCGAAGGGTATCACCGGGATGTCGAATCCCTCGCGGTCATAGTCGAGATAAAGCAGCGTGTTGATGAAGGCGTGGGCCAGCCCCGGCTCGTGCAGCGGGCGGTAGGAGTAGGCCATGTCAATGCCGGAATCCAGCAGCCCCCCGGCCAGTAAACGCGCCGCCTCAGTATGTCCCCGGTAGGCGAAAGTCTTGTCGGCGGGTTCGTCCCAAACGTTGCGCCGGGGCGTCCCATCGTGCCGGGTGAAGGGCGTACACTGGAAGCCGTCGTAGGCCAGCACGCAGAACGGCGGGATTATGTCTTCACGAAAGTTCTCATACTGGTCGTCGCCAAAGATGACGACGAAGTCAGGGTTGAAGTCGAGGATTTCCTTGCGGACGCGCCGGAATCCTTCTACTAGCCGCCCGCGGTGGACGGCGGCAGACGCCATACCTTGGTCGTCGCCGTATTCCGCCTGCATCGGCGCGGGCCAGTTGAGCGGGTTCTTCAGCTCTTCGGGCAGCCGCTCGTCGCGGTTCAGGGTCACGTTGATAGGAAAGCCGCGGTCTTCGTCCGGGGTAATCAGCGGCGGGTAGTGGGTGCAGCCAACGCCCAAGATTTCTGCCATTGCGCACCTCCGATGTGACTGGTGTATGACTAGCCGATGAGGTTGGCTAATGATAGCAGACGGGCCGGTAGGCGGCTAACCGGCCCGGCGTTACGGCCAGAACGATTGCATCACTAATTGAATCAACTCTGCTTACGACCGTCATTCCCGTGAAAGCGGGAATCCAGAGTATCCCCGCCTATGCTGGTCTTCCGGCGGCAAGTCAGGAAAGATTCCCGCTTTCGCGGGAATGACGGGTAGGGCCTCCAGACTGTAAGACGCAATTGCCCTGAACGTTGCCGCAAGGGCGAGGGCCTAGTCCACCGCCAAGACTATTTTGCCGAAATTGGCGTTGGTTTCCATGTGCCGGTGCGCCTCGGCCGCGTCGGCCAGCGGATATACGCAGTCCACCACCGGCTTGATGGCCCCGGAGGCCACGAGCGGCAGTACGTGGCGCTTGAACTGGTTGGTAAGGGCGATTTTCTCCTCTATGGGGCGGGAGCGAAGCACCGTGCCATACAGCCGCAGCCGCTTGAACAGCAGGGGGCGCAGGTCGGCGTCCACGCTGCCGCCGCCCATAGTGCCGACCAGCGCCATACGGCCCCGGACGGCCAGCGAGGCCAAGTTGCGCTCCCAGTATTCGCCGCCGATAACGTCCAGCAGCACGTCAACCCCCACGCCGTCGGTATGCTCGCGGACAACCTGGCTGAAATCCTGCTCGTGGTAGTTGATGCCGACGTTCATGCCCAGCGCCGCGGCCCGTTGCAGCTTGTCTGCGCTGCCCGCAGTGCCAAAAACGTAGGCCCCGGCGTTGTGGGCGAGCTGCACCGCCGCCGTCCCGACGCCGCTGCCCGCCGCGTGGACCAGCAGCGTCTCGCCCATTGCGAGCTCGCAGTGGTTAAAGATGGCGTCATAGGCGGTGAAAAACACTTCGGGCAACGCCGCTGCCTGCACAAAGTCCAGCCCGTCGGGGATACGCATAGCCATGCGCGAGTGAGTCACCACCCGCGAAGCATAACCGCCGCCGCCCAGCAGACCAAAGACCCGGTCGCCTTCCGACAAATCAGCGACGTGAGCGCCGGTTCCCAGCACCACGCCGGAAAACTCCAGCCCCAAGATGTCGTCGGGACTGCCCGGCGGCGCGGGATAGCCGCCCTGCCGCTGCATAGTATCGGCCCGGTTCAGTGCCGTCGCCTTGACCTCCACCAGAACGTCGTCCGGCCCCGGAACAGGGTCGTCAACCTCTTGGATACGGAGAACATCGGGGCCGCCCGGCTCGGTAATAACAACAGCGCGCATATAATCCAGCACCTTATCTGCGATTGATTTCGGTCAGTTTAACATCCGATAGAAGAAACGCCGCCAAAAGAAACGGCCCCGACTCGCATCGGGGCCGCCGGTATCGGTGGGGTGATTGGGCTACTTGCCGTTGGACGACGATCGGGTAGCGACGTATTCCTCCGCAAGGTGGCGGCCGGTTTCCCGCATCATCTTGACGTCTTCCTCGGGCGTGGCCGCTGCGGGAGCGAAGACCACCGTGTCGTTGCAGAAAGTAGGTACGTGGCCGGTGTCGTCGGGCGCCAGTGCCTGCGTCGGGTCGTCGCCCGCCTCCACCGCCCGGATGCCCCGGCGTATCTGGCGGCGGAACATGGTGATGCCCCGGTCGGTGGCGCCCAGATGCTCCATGCCGTGGACGGCGATGGGCCGCTGCGATATCTGGGCCTCGTAGTCGCCGGGCTGAAGCTGCTGCTCCCGCAGGTCATCGGACACCGGCAACTGGGCGGGCAGCATCTGGTTGCGGTCAATCCACCACGCTGGCTCCTTCTCTTCAGCCTCGCTGATGTGGCGGAACTCCAGCAGCATGGTGCTATTGTTGTCCCGCGGCACGATCCAGCGGGTCATCATCGGGCCATCGAAGGGGTGGACTTCCTTCCCGTCCTCCCAGATTGGCGCGACTTGCTGCAGGTTGGGCAGAACATTCTCCACCATGCGAGCCCAGATGTTGTCACCGACCCGGCGGGTAGCGATGTAGATGATGCCGATGGGCGTTTCCATGAAGTCCAGTTCCGGCACCACGCCAAACTCGTCGGTGAACTGCGAGCCGCTGACGATGGTGTGCAGGAAGGAGGTATGCACCGGGTCCATGGCGTTTTCCAGGATTTGCAGCCAGTTGCAGGAGTAGTCGTAGCGCTTGCCGGGAATCAGCTTGTAACCCTCCCGCTCCCAACTGTCGCAGACGGGGAAGGGCGGGACGTTTTCGGGCGGGCCCATATAGGCGAAGATTGTGCCGCAAAACTCCTGCACCGGGTAAGCGCCGTGGCACAGCCGGTCCTTGAAAGTGGATCCGGCCGGTTCGCCGGGCGTCTCCAGGATCGTGCCGTCCACGTCAAAGAGCCAGCCGTGGTAGCAGCAGCGGATGCCCCGCTCCGACACCAGCCCGAACTCCAGGGAAGTGCCGCGGTGCGGGCAATGGGCTTCCACCAGCCCGACGCGACCGCTAAAATCTCGGAAAGCTACCAGCTCTTCGCCCAGGATTTTCAGCCCGACGGGAACGTCGCCGAGTTCGTCGGCGTAGCAGACCGGCTGCCAGAACCGGCGCAGGTATTCGCCGGCTGGAGTGCCGGGGCCGACGTGCGTCAGCTCATCGTCTTCCTTGGTAACCTGCGAGTGATAGTAACCGCCGTATTTGGTGGAAAGAAACGGAGCGCGGGTAGTTGCCATCATTGGCCTCCTGTCGTTTTCTTTCGTCTGCGGTTCCGAAACAGCGACACGCCTGACCGTGCGCTTTCGCTTTATGGCTGGCAGGGATTATATGTAAGGGCGCAGGGGTGGTCAACAAACATCGGCCTGACTACAGCTACTGTGTAGCGCCTCCCTGTCGTCAAAAACGAGACGGATGCCCTCTCATCCGCCGATGTATCTTTCGGAGGGAGCATCCGCGTCGCCAAAAATCACCGGTAGCGAACACTATTAGGTCGTCTTGGCCTAGGACCGCCGCTATCCGTAACTACCAAGGGAAAAGGGGAGCTTGCATCCTATGCAGAAGTTACCTACGCCTCGTCTATTCGCCGCATCATGTCAATCACCATCGGCATCGCCGGGCCGTAGCGGTCAGCGTCGTCGATAGCGTAGCCCTTGTGGTAGGCGGAGCGGAAGGACGACAGCGGGCTGCCTGCTCCAGTCAGGGCTGACTTGCCTTCCTCCTCTTCCTCGTCCCAGTGGCCGCCGTGGATTAGCGCGGGCATCGAGCCGGGGGCGCGGAAGACGTTCATCGGGTCGCCGCCGTCTTCAACGATGCGCATCTGCTCCTCGAACTGGCGGCGCATAAACACGATGGGCAGGTCGGTGCGGCCCAAGTGTTCCTGCGTCCGGTCGGTTACCGGGCCTTGGGAAATCCAGGCGTGGGCATCCTGGGCCAGCACGAAGTCGAGGATCGGGCGGCCATCGTCATCAAACAGCGGCACGTCGTAGTAGGGGATGGTCTCCTGCACCGGCGCAGTAACTTCGTAAGGGGCCGTGTAGCAGCCGTAGTTGATGTGGTAGGTGTTGGTGTCGTCGACCGGCACCCTTATCTGGAATTCCTGGCGCACCATCCCCGGCCCCCCGGTCTGCGTATAGAACGGGAAGATGACCGTTGCGTGGCGGGATACGTTGTCGCGGTCAGCGCCCAGCGCCTTGGAATACTTGATGCCTTTCTCCATGCCATATCGGGTGGCGTTAACGTAGAGGGACTCGATGCCCTGGCCCAGGTTCATACGGGAGAAGAGGGTGTGCATCTGGCCGTCGGCGGCCCGCTCTTCCAGTTTGCCCTGCTTCCGCAGCACATACTCGAACAGGTTTCCGTGCAAGTAGACGCTATGGGTGGGGTCGCCGGTGTTTTCGTGGCACTGGAGCCAGTTGCACGACAGGTTCATAATGCCAATCTGCCGGATGGCGTTGGGCATCACGAACAGGTCCCAAGGCGGCAGCAAGGGAGCAGGCTCCGGCCCCATGTAGGCCCAGACCAGCCCGCCCATCTCCTGCACCGGGTAGCCCTTGATGCGGATTCGGTCTTTGAACGGCTCGGTGGGCGATTCCAGCGGCGTGTCCACGCAGCGGCCGGCAGGGTCGAACATCCAGCCGTGATAGCAGCAGCGAAGACCGCCCTGGTCAGGGATACCGTACTTCAGCTCGGTGAGCCGGTGGGGGCAGCGATCGCCCACCAGCCCCATCTGCCCGTCAGCGGAACGGAACAGCACCAAGTCTTCGCCCAAGAGGCGGACGGGCATAACTTCCTCTTCCATCAGTTGGGCCGTGGGGCGGACTGGCAGCCAGTAGCGGCGCATCAGATCGCCCATCGGAGTGCCCGGCCCGACGCGGGTAAGTCGTTCGTTGGCTTCGGCGGTCAGCATGGCAGACAGTCCTCCCAAATGTTGCCTCTCCCATCGCTAGGGAGAAAAATTTTCGCCTAGGCATATTGAAGATACCGGGCGTATGACAAATTAAGGCTGGCCCCGGCGGCGCGCCTCTTCTTCCAACTCCCGCAGGCGGCGACGGGTTTCCTCGTGAGCGGCCCGTTCTGCCCTCAATGCGTCCAGATCCTCCCGGCGTGCGGCCTGCTCCTCCTTCAAACCGAGCAGCCATACGCCTTCCACTGGATCGTAGTATTGCAACCTGATTTCGTCCCAGTGTATGTCCAGGTTCAGCGCGGGGCTGTGGGCCCAAGCAACGCCCTCTTCCGATGTCTTGACTTCAAACCTGCGGTAGCGCCCGCCCTCCAGGTACTCGCCCACCAGCGGCTCGTGGTAGTAACGGCCGCCAGAGGCGTCGTAACGCCAGTACTCGCCGATTCCTATGCTGGCGTAGATTTCCCTCTTTATCCCCAAGTCCACCGAAGCGGTAGAGGGTGAGGCGATTTCCAAGACCCAATCCGGCGGCTTGCCCACCTCCCAGACCTTGTAGCCGTTTTCCAGCAGAATGGCGTCGCGGTCTACGCCAAAGGCGATGAAGCCGTCAGGGGAACGGTGGACCCTCGGGTTGCCCTGTTGGTAATACACCGCGTTGTTGCCGCTCACAAGGACATCTTCGCGTCCATCGTAGCGCCACGCCAAAATATCCATTGAGTGGACCAACTTGCGAAACTGATACATACCGTCAGGCAGCGGGTCTGGCTGCTCCGGGTAAAAAATACCGGATCCATCGGGCCGATAGGGGAGAAAGACGTGCTGTGTTTTGGCAGTCATAAGTCGTCTCGGCGGATGCGGAATACGCGGACAGTATACCGCACCCGGCAGCCGTCATTGGACTATACTGGCAAGGGAATCTCAAACGTGGAGATGACGCCGATATGACCGCCAAAAGGACGCCGTTGAACGATACGCTGGACGCTTTCTGCACCGACACCGACGCCTACTTAGAGGGAGCCTCCGGCGAACCATTGTCGGGCTTGGCCTTCGCCGCCAAGGACATTTTCGACGTGGCAGGCCACGTCACAGGGGGCGGCAACCCGGACTGGAAGGCCACGCATCCCCCGGCGGAGCGCAACGCCTGGATTATCCAGACGCTGGCGGACGCCGGGGCCACGATGGTCGGCAAGACGCACACCGACGAACTGACTCGCGGCATCTTGGGCGAGAACGCTCACTACGGCACTCCGGTCAACCCCCGCGCTCCGGGCCGGGTTCCGGGCGGCTCGTCCAGCGGGTCGGCAGCGGCGGTGGCCGGCTCCTTGGTGGATTTCGCCCTCGGCTCCGACACTGGCGGCTCGGTGCGCATCCCGGCCAGCTTCTGTGGGCTCTACGGCCTGCGCCCCACCCACGGGCGCATCCCGCTGGAGGGTATCCTTATGCAGGCCCCCAGCTACGACACTATTGGCTGGTTCGCCCGCGATGCCGTCACCTTCGCGCGAGTGGCACAGGCGGTTTTCGGCTCGGCTGTTACGCCGGGTACGCCAAGTCGCGTTGTCATCGCCGAAGACCTGTTTGAGGAGTGCGACCCCGCAGTGGCCGCCGCGTTACGCCCGGTGGCAGATAAAGTCGCAGGCATGGCGACGGAATCTGAGGCGATACGCCTAGCCCCCGGCGGGCTGGACGCATGGGCGTCGCAACAAAATGTGCTGCAATCCATCGAGGCTTGGGAAACGCTGTCCGACTGGATTGACGCCGTAAATCCCCGCTTCAGCTACTGGGTGACCGAGCGATATACGCTGGTGGCGTCTCTGACACAGGCGCAGATTGACGAGGCGAGGGCAACGCGGGACGCGGCGCGGCAGCGAATGAATGAGATATTCACCGGCGGCGGTTTCCTCTGCCTGCCCACTTCTCCGGTAGTTGCGCCACCGCGCGGCCAGCGGCTGTCGGAGCGCAGGGGCGCGCAGGGCCGGATCGTCCGGCTGACCTGCACCGGCGGCACCACCGGGCGGCCCCAACTGACGCTCCCACTGGCCGAGGTGGACGGTTTGCCCGTAGGACTGTCACTGATGGGCAACCGGGGCGACGACGAAACGCTCATCGCCTTCGCGCTGGAGATAGAGCGGGCATTGGCCGGATAGCAGCGACCGGCAGCGAGTAGACAAAGCCAACAGCCCAAATTACTATGCCAAAGGCAATACGGAATTGAGACTTCGAGGGAAACGCAATGGCCCATCAGGTTCAGGGAGTAATAGCCGAAGCCCGGGGAGCCGCGGTACGGCTCACGACCATCAACGTGCCGGACCCCGGGCCGGGAGAAGCGCTGGTCCGGGTGAAGGCCTGCGGCGTTTGCCATACCGACCTGCATTACCGGGAGGGCGCGATTAACGATGATTTCCCGTTCCTGCTAGGACACGAGGCAGCGGGTACGGTGGAGGCCGTTGGGCCGGACGTGGATAACGTGGCCCCCGGCGATTTCGTCGTCATCGCTTGGCGCGCGCCCTGCGGCGCCTGCCGTTCCTGTGTGCGGGGCCGTCCTTGGTACTGCTTCGACAGCCGCAACGCCGCCCAGCCAATGACTCTTGCCGACGGTACGCCATTGTCTCCTGCGCTGGGCATCGGCGCGTTCACTGAGCTGACCCTGGTTGCCGCCGGGCAGGCGGTTAAGGTTCCCGCCGAGGCCAGTCCGGCAGCGGCGGGCCTCATCGGCTGCGGCATCATGGCCGGGCTGGGCGCGGCGGTCAACACCGGCGGCGTGAGCCGGGGCGACTCGGTGGCCGTGTTCGGCTGCGGTGGCGTGGGCGACGCTGCTATCGCCGGCTCCAAACTGGCCGGCGCTCACACCATCATCGCCATAGACATTGATGACCGCAAGCTGGAATGGGCGCGGGACTTCGGCGCAACCCACACCGTCAACGCCCGCAACACCGACCCGGTGGAAGCGGTGCGGAACCTGACCGGCGGCAACGGCGTAAACGTCGCCATCGAAGCGGTGGGCAACCCGCTGACCTTCGAGCAGGCATTTTACGCCCGCGACCACGCCGGAACGGTGGTGCTGGTGGGCGTTCCAAGCCCCGACATGAAGATTGAACTGCCCCTCATCGAAGTGTTCGGGCGCGGCGGCGCAGTGAAGTCATCATGGTACGGCGACTGCCTGCCCACCCGCGACTTCCCAATGTTTATCGAGCTGTACCTGCAAGGCCGTCTCGACCTAGACCGCTTCGTCTCCGAGACCATCGGCATCGGCGACGTGGAAGAAGCCTTCCACAAGATGGAGCGCGGCGAGGTGCTGCGCTCGGTTGTGGTGTTCTAGGTGGCCTACGAAGAGGAGCTGGCAGACCGCGTTAGGGATCAGTTCACCGGAAGGATGGGCGTCCGCGAGCAGAAGATGTTCGGCGGACTAGCCTTTATGCTTAACGGAAACATGGCCTGCGGCATCCGGCATCCTCGGCAACGAACTCGTGGTTCGAGTGGGGCGCGAGAACCTGGATGATGCCCTTTCCCAGCCCCATTCCCGGCCCTTCGATATGACGGGCCGCCCCATGCGCAGCTTCGTCTACGTGGCCGCCGAAGGTCTGGCTACCGGCGAAGGCCTGTCGGCGTGGGCTGGCCGGGGCATCGCTTACGCATCGTCACTGCCGCCCAAATAGCGAGGCGGGGCCACGCTCACACCAACCCTCTCCCCGAGGAAGGGAGAAGTTTCAGGAGTATGCAATGGACATAGGCGCAATGATGTTTGTAACCGACTACTCGGTTCGTCCCGACGATCTGGGGCGGATGCTGGAAGAGCGCGGATTTGAGTCGCTGTGGGTGCCGGAGCATAGCCATATCCCGGCCAGCCGCGTCTCGCCTTGGCCCGGCGGCCCCGACCTGCCGGAAATGTATTGGCACACCTACGACCCGTTCGTCGCGTTGACCGCCGCCGCCGGGGCCACCACAAACTTGAAGTTAGGCACCGGCATCTGCTTGATGATTGAGCGCGACCCCATCACCACCGCCAAGGAAGTCGCCAGCCTGGACCTCATTTCCAACGGCCGGTTCATCTTCGGCATCGGCGGGGGCTGGAACGCCGAGGAAATGCAAGACCACGGCACCAACTACCAGCGTCGCTGGCGCATCCTGCGGGAGAACATCCTAGCCATGAAGGCAATCTGGACGCAGGACGAGCCAGAGTTTCATGGCCGCCACGTCAACTTCGACAAGATGTGGGCTTGGCCCAAGCCCGCCCAGAAGCCCCATCCGCCCATCCTGATGGGCGGCGACGGCCCCACCACCTTCGACCGCGTGCTTGAGTATTGCGACGGCTGGATGCCCATCAGCGGCCGCACCGCGGAAGGCCCCAGCCTGCCGGAAAAGATAACCAATCTGAAGCGCCGCGCCGAAGACGTAGGCCGCGACCCCGACTCCATCAACATCACCATCTTCGGCGCCCGGCCCGACCCGGACAACTTGGCCCAGATGGAAGAATACGGCGTCGACCGGGTGCTCTTCAGCCTGCCATCGGCAGACGCCGATACCGTAACTCCCATCCTAGACGAGTGCGCCAGGCTGCTTTAGGGAAGGCCAAAGAAATCCCCTCTCCCATAGGGAGAGGGTTAGGGTGAGGGCGTTCCCTGCCGGGCCGCATTGAACAGAATATCGGAGTGGCCTTATCGGCCATCACGAACAACGGAACAAAGTTGATAGACGGGGCGCACGGCTGTGCGCCCCTACTCTTCTCCCTGTGCCATCCGGGCTTCGATGCGGGCGAGGATGTCTCGGATTTCCAGCAGGGTGTCGCTGGCCGGGGCAGCGGTGTCGGCGGCGGCTGGCGCGCGTCTCGTTTCAGCGTCAATCACCCGCTGACGCTGGGCCAGGACGGCGTTTCGGAAGCCCTCGGCGTCAATGACGCCGATGAGATTGCCTTCGGAATTGGCGTTCTGCCCAGCGCTGCCGGCGGTCTCAACCTTCAGCCCTCGCAGACCGAAGTGGCGCATGACCGGCCCATCGTGGAGCCGCAGGTCGGTGATGCGGTCAAGGGGAATGGTGGCCTCCTTGCGGAAGAATACCCCCACTTTGATTTCTAGTGCCTGCGTGGTCAACCTGGCCGACACCCGTCGCAAATACTCCGGCCCATACCAGAAGCTGAACGCCCACCAGAACGGTATCAGCGGGATGCCAACCACCGTGATGCAGATGATTCCAGTAACAGCAAGTCGCACCCACCAAGTGATGTTCTTGTCGAACTCCGCCTCGGCAATGGTGTCCCCGGTAACTCCGGTCATTCCCCAGCCTCGCGTTTTCATGTTCCGTCCGCCTAACGCCACGGACGCTGTTCTTTCTCGTTCACTCTGGTCCTGTCGCAGGGCGGGACAGCGGCAGCAGAGCGAACGCTACCGCGGCTATCGCAAACAACGCCGCGATGTAATACATCGTTTCCCTAAAGCCCATCGTCTCGTATATCGCCCCGGCGACTAGTGCCGACGCAGCCGACATTAGGAAGGCGGCGCAGGCCACCACGCCCAAGCCCGTCGAGGCTACTTCCCGCCCGATTACGTCGAACACGGCGGCAGTCAGTATGGGCTGGTCGGGGTAGAGGAACAGCCCCAGTAATGCCACTGTAACCGTCAGGGCGATGCCGCTGTCGAAGGGTATCAGCGCCAGCGTCGCTAGGCAGGACCACAACAGGCCCGGCGCCAGAACTTGCTTGCGGCCCAACCGGTCGGACAGATACCCGGCCCCAGACTTTGCCACTAGTCCGATGACAATCAGCAGCGCGATGTGAAATCCGCGCAATGCCGGACTCATATCCAGCTCGTTGCCCAAGTATAGGGGCAGCACCGTAACCAGGGACACCAGAGCCATGCTCCGCAGTCCCCGCACAAAGGTCAGCCCCCACAGCACCGGGTTACGCAGCAGGCGGCGGGTCATTTCCATGCGCCGGGCCATCGTCGGGGGATCGGCCGGCGCACCTGATTCGGTGTCCACGCGGCCGATGTGCCGGAAGGCCCACACTGCCATGAACCCCAAGAAAAACGGCGCGATGGCGTAAATACTGAGCAGTCCGCGCCAGCTCAGGAGGGCCAGCAGCACCCCGGTGGCCAGCGGCCCCACCACGTCGCCAATACTTCCGCCGACACCGTGGAAGGCCAAAGCCATGCCCCTGCGTTCGGCGAAATGGTGGGACAGCGACGCAGAAGCCGGCAGATGCCACACGGAATGGGAAATTGCCACCACCCCTATCCCAATGAGCAGCAACGGGTACACCGGCGACACTCCCATAACCAAGGAGCCGAGGGCCGCCATTCCCAAGCATCCCGCCAGCAACAGCCCCCAGTAACGCCGCAGGATGTCCACCACCACGCCGCCCGGCAGCGCGATTAACCCCGCCGCCAGTTCCCGGGCCGACATAATTCCTGCCGCTCCTACACTGTTAAGCCCGAAGGCCGCCTGAATTTCAGGAAGGGCGACGGCGAAGCTCTGGAGAATCCAGTGGAACGTGGCGTGACCGACAGCCAGGCCGGAGAGCATATACCGGCCGCCGGCTTCGGGCCACTCACTTTTGCTGGCTGTCGTCTCGCGCTTTTCCATCATCAGCCGCAGACTATATCAGGTTCCGATACGCACCGGGTCGAACACGTCGCGCACCGAGCGGATGATGGACAGCGCGGTGAGCCTGCCGGTCTTTGGGTTCTCGGAGGGGATGTTCTCGATGTGGACGCGCAGCAGGCCGAACTCGCCCTCGACGGTAATGTCGTGGCAGTTGCGGCTGAGGGCAGGGTCGGCGACGATGCGCACCATTGTGCGGTCGGGGCCGATGCCAGCCAGACTGACGGCCGCAGACACGTTGAGGTTGGAAGGAAAGCCGCGGCAAGCCTCACGGGCCGTACCGCAGAACACTTCCTGCTCCTGCCGCAGCCCGGCCACGGGGATTTCGTTTTCGACAAGGTAGGGCGCGCCCTCCAGCGCCGCCACTGGCTTGCGGGAGACCATTTCCACCCGGCTGACCTGGCCTTGGCAGGCGGACTTGATGCCGTCCAGCCCTGCGATGGCCCCCGACGGCGCGTACAGCCGACGTCCTAGCGTCCGTGCCTGCTCGATAACCTCCGGGTGTTCCAGCAGGGCCCCGATGCTTATGACCATCAGGTCTTTCCCTGACTCAAAAGCCAACGCAGCCAGCGAAGGCACAACGTGCCCGCCTGCGGTTTCAATCAGGAGCGACGACCTCTCCACCAACTCGTCCAGCGCCAAATACGGAGGCGGCGAGTCCAGAGTGTCCAGGAATTCCAGCGCAGGTCTCACCGAACGGCTGGTAACACCGGCTACCGCCACGCCCAAATCGCCCGCGTCGCCAGCCTGCAGCAGGGCCCGGCCAATGGCGCCGCATCCGACGATTCCTATGGCGTGAGTCATGCAATCACCTCCGGCGCAACTCTACCACAAAACAAAAAGAGCCACTCCCAAGAGAGTGGCTCTGGCCCACGTTCAGTGGGAGGGTCGGCTACCGCCGGATGCTGCTAAAGCAGTCGCTGCAATAGACCGGGCGATCGCCGCGGGGTACGAAGGGAACCATGGTGTCCACACCACACTGGTCGCAGACCACCGGGTGCATCTCCCGGGCTCCGCCACCACCGCCCATGCCGCCGCCAACACGCTGCTGGCTCTTGCGGGCGCTCCGGCACGGGGAGCACCGCTTCGGGTCGTTGGTGTAGCCGCGGGACGAGAAGAACTCCTGCTCTCCGACGGTGAATATGAAGGGCCCACCGCACTCCACACACGTCAATTCTTTGTCTGCCAACGCCATTTCGGATAACCTCCAAACTATTTGAGGAAACTTGTGGCTCAGTCCAGGTCATCCGAGGCAGCGGTACGGAATCTGTTACCAACAGCAGGACACCCTAACTTGCACCACCGTCATTATACCATTAGCGCGCAATCAGTGCACAATCAGGATATGGATTCCTGATTACGAATTTTACGAGCGTTCCAAGACGTTCCAAGTCCGTCCCTATTCCTCCGGGGGCTACTCCTCCGGGGGCTACTCCTCCGGGGGAAGGTAGGCGTTGGGGACTACCGCGCTGCCGTTGCCCACGCCCGTGGTATCGCCCCGCTGATTTTGCGCTTCGATTTTTACGTTCACCTTGAGACCGTTGGCCTCCCGGGAAGTCCCGGCAACTTCTCCGGTGAAGGTAACGGTGTCGCCCGGTCGCACCGGGCGGATGAACCGCAGGTCAACCGTCCCAGTGTGGTTGAAAACCTCGCTGCCGAAGTGCCGCCGCAACAACTCCAAGGCAAAGCTCACCGACATTCGCCCGGAGGCGACCGTGCCGCTGGTTCCCAGAGTCTCGCGGGCGGCCTCCTCGTCAGTGAACTGCGAGGGGCCGGAGTGCCCAGCGCTGCCCTCGAACAGGTTGATGGCCTCTTGGGTGATTTCCTTAACCAGCGGCCCTACCGGGTCGCCCTCGGCGTAGCCTCGTTCTAGCCGCCCCATTTCTTGCCCACCTCCGAAGGCTGCTTCAACTCATGGGTGATAACGCGATCAATGAGCCGGCCGTCCTCGTCCACCGACACGGCTTCAGTCACGATGTAGTTCTTTCCCCGGCGCAAGTATTTGTCGGCAATCCAGGCGGTGACGGTCAGTTTCTTGCCGGGTATGGGCGAGTTGTAGCAGTGGAAAGCGCAGCGGGCGTTGACCGAACCGCTGTCGGAGTACTTGGCATTGAACTGCCGCACATCCACCTTGTGGGAAATGGTCGGGAAAGCAGCTTCCGGGTCCATCACGCCGCGGCGGTATCCGTCAATCATTTCCTGAGTCAGCATATACTCAAACTTCTCAAAGGTCTCGCCCACTTCCAGGGCATCCCAGTCCAAGGGGGTGCGATTGTCGGCTTCAACCATATTTCAACCCTCCAGCTAATCTCAAATCCCGGATATTCTGATTCATACAATCAAATCTGAAAAGCCCGGCTAACGTCCCTTCCACACCGGAGGGCGTTTTTCGGCGAAGGCGCGCGGGCCCTCGACAAAGTCCTCGGTGCGGGTGAGAGTGGAGAAGAGCACGTTTTCGTAGCGCAGGGCGTCCTCCAGGGCGCGGCCCAAGCTGCGGATCATGGACTCCTTGGCCGAGCGAACCCCCAAGGGACCGTTGGCGGCAATGGCGGCGGCGTAGCGTTCGGCTGCGGGAATCAGCCCATCCAGGGACGTCACCTCACTGACCAAGCCGATGCGAAGCGCTTCTTCCGCGCTGATGTGTTCGCCGGTAAGTTGCATCCGCAGGGCGTTGCCCAAGCCTACGATTAGCGGCAGACGCACCGTGCCGCCGTCACAATGGTGGAAGCCCCGCTGCACCTCGGAGCAGCCGAACATGGCATTCTCCGACGCTATGCGTATGTCGCAGGCGAGAGCCAGCTCCAGCCCTCCGGCCAGTGCGTAGCCGTTGACCGCCGCTATGATGGGCTTCCATATATTAAGCCCCCGCGTAATGCCGCCGAAGCCGGGCCGGTCGGCGTCCTGCCGCAGGTCGTAGATGTCGCGCTCGCCCAAGACGGGCGTGTAGGTCTTGAGATCTGCGCCAGCGCAAAATGCCCGGTCGCCCTCCCCGGTGATTATCGCGACCCATGCTTCTGGGTCGTCGCGGAAGGTCTCCCAGACCTCGATTATCTCAACCTGCTGCTCCGGCCCAAGGGCATTCATCGCCTGCGGGCGCCGGATGGTTATGTAGGCGGTGTGACCGCGCAGTTCGTAGCTTACGCCGGGCATATTAAATTACCCTCTGGAGAACGGGCTGGAGAACGGGCGGCATCCGTCGGTCCACAGTATCACCGTATCTCCGCCATTTCCTGCTGAATACGGTTAAGTTACCTGCCAATCCTTCCAGGCGCAAGACCGCCCAGCCATCGTTGCTGTTGCCCCTACGCGCGGCCCGTGCGACACTACGCCCCGGTACGCCACTGAAACGGGAGGTTTGGCGATGAAACTTGCGCTTTTCAACGATTTCCGGCTGGGAGTGATTGATGGGGAGCGGATTGCCGACGCCATGTCCGCGGTGGAGGGGATGAGCTTCCGTCGGCCCCAGGACTTGATGGAAGAGGTCATCATCAACTGGAACGAGATGAGGCCCCGCATTGAGGCCGCCGTCGCAGGGCAGGCCGGCGTGGCCTTGGGCAGCGTGCGGCTGCGCCCACCCGTGCCGCGACCGCCGAAGCTTATCTGCGCCGCAGTCAACTACCTAGAGTTCGGGCAGCGCGAGCCGGCGGTGCTGGACGCCTTCCTGAAATCGCCCACGGCGGTCATCGGCAGCGGCGACACCTGCGAACTGCCGCCCGCCCCGGCGTCGGTGTTCCACCACGAGCCGGAACTGGCCTTCGTCATCGGCCGCGAGGCCCGCAAGGTTGAGCAGGAAGACGCGCTTTCCTACATTTTCGGCTACACCAACTTTCTGGATATGTCGGCCCGCGGGCTGCCGGGCGCGGTGGGCAACAGCTTCTTTTTAGGCAAATGCTGGGACACCTTCGCGCCCATGGGCCCGGCGCTGGTCACCGCTGACGAGATAGCCGACCCGCAGGAGCTTCAGGTCCGGCTGTGGAACAACGGCGAGCCGCGCCATGACTTCCCCACCAGCGACATGGCCCACAAGATTCCCGAACTGATTTCGGAAATCTCAAAAATCACCACCCTGGAGCCGGGCGATGTCATCGCCACCGGGGTAAACCACCAGCACATCGGCGCCATACAGAACGGCGACGTGCTGCGAATGGAAATCGAGGGCCTCGGCCCACCCCTGTACATCAACATCTCCGACCCGTCGGGCCGCGAATGGCCGCGGGGCATAGACCAAGAGTTCGCAGCGATGATAATCGCCGGCGCTCCGGCGCAGCGGGGGTAGGAACGAACCCTCACCGGCAGAGGTTATTGACAGCCCAGGGGCGGGTTTGGAACCCGCCCCTGATTTTGCATTCTATATGTCGCCTCAATCCGGTCTCAGGTCTTCTTCATCTATTTCGTGCCAGTACACCGCGCCGGATTCTATCTGCCAGTTCGCCGAACATAGATACTACTATGCCGCAGGCAGGCCCGCCACTACCCCGGCGCTACGGCAGGCGGGGCCATTTGCGGTTGCAACGCGGGGGGCGTATCATGCGAATAGAAGGTCGTAGAGCATGGGGCTCCGGCGCCTAGCATAATCAGTCCAAAGAGTGTGCAAACACACCCATGACCAGAATCAACGACATAAGCGACCTAGTGCGAATCCTGAAAGAGCATCCAGATTGGGTTGACGTGATTCGCGGCATATTGCTGAGCAAAGAGCTGCTGAACCTGCCGGTGCAGTTTGCTGAACTCACCCAGCAGGTTGCCGAGAACTCTCGCCAGATTGCCGAGCTTTCCCAGCAACTCGCCCAGCAGGTTGGCGAGAACTCTCGCCAGATTGCCGTGCTTTCCCAGCAACTCGCCCAGCAGATTGCCGGGAACTCTCGCCAGATTGCCGAGCTTTCCCAGCAGGTTGCCGAGAACTCTCGCCAGGTTGGCGAGAACTCTCGCCAGTTTGCCGAGCTTTCCAGCCGGTTTGAAGAGCACTCCCGCCAGTTTGCCGAGTTCGTCAACCTGACCCAGTCTAACTACCAGCTCACCATTCGGAGATTTGAAGAAAACTACCAGAGGCTCAACCTGATTGAAGGTCGCTTGGGAAACCTGGAAGGCAGCG
Source organism: Dehalococcoidia bacterium (assembly GCA_965249065.1). Taxonomy (GTDB): domain Bacteria; phylum Chloroflexota; class Dehalococcoidia; order Lucifugimonadales; family UBA3495; genus VXOI01. The sequence continues at coordinate 1,839,002 of CBDFLG010000002.1, forward strand.
ACTACGAGCGAAAGGTGCGATACCGGGTCCTGTCCCGCGCCCGGAGCCGGTTCGGGCTGGACAATCCCTATCTGGCGCTGACCCAGAGCGACCCGGAGGCTCCCCAACTGAGCAGCGCCCTCGCGCGGGCCGTCAACAGCGGCGCCATCTCCCGAGATGAAGCCGACGACCTTACAGACACCGACATTATCATTTCGGACCAGAACAACCGTCATATCGCGGCGGAAGTCTCACTCACCGCTGGCAATGACGACATCTCAAGAGCCAAAGCCCGCGCCGAGTCGCTGAGCAACGCAACCGGGGGCGCCGTCACGCCACTCGTCGTCACGGCCATCCTGAACGGCCCGCAGCACGACTTGGCAATCGCCGAGGGAGTAGACACGCTCATCCTCTCTTATCCCTAATCGTAGAATGCGATTGCCCTGGGCAGGAGGAAAGCTATGACGCAGGCCAGCTCGCTTAACGATACCCTGCAATTCGGGCTGTTCGACTGGATTGAGTGGGACAAGTCCGCGCCTCACGAAATCTACGAGCAGCGTCTCAAGATGCTGGAGTTCGCCGACCGCAGCGGCTTCTACTCCTATCACCTAGCCGAGCATCACATCACGCCGCTGAGCATCTCGCCGTCGCCGACGGTGTTTCTGGCCGCGGCGGCCCAGCGCACTTCGCGGCTGCGGCTGGGGCCGCTGGTCTATCTGCTGCCCTTCTACAACCCCATCCGCCTGCTCCACGAAGTTTGTATGCTGGACAATCTCAGCAACGGGCGGCTGGATCTGGGCGTGGGCCGGGGCATCGTGCCGATGGAAGCCGAGAAATTCGACGTTGACCTCGGCATTAGCTGGGAAGTATTCAATGAGGAAATGGACATACTGACCAGCGGTTTCACCACCGGAATGCTCAATCACAAGGGCAAGCATTACAACTACGAAGACGTTGAGATATGGATTCGGCCCTACCAGAAGCCCTATCCGCCGCTGTGGTACGCCAGCAACAACCTGGAAACCGTGCCGTGGATGGCGCAGCATGGCTTCAACACCTGCCACGTCTTCGCCGACAACGCCACCACCAAAACCCACTTCGACCTCTACAAGCAGGTCTGGGGAGCGGAACGCAAGGATGACGGCCTGAACCGCCACGTGGCCCTGCCCAAGCTGGGGCTGACTCGCCACCTATACATCGCCCCCACCGATGAGCAGGCTATGGCTGAATGCCGCGCCGCCTTCGAGGCATGGTTCCACAACATCAACTACCTGTGGAACAAGGCCGGCTCCGACTTCCTGAGCTTTGTTCGCGACTTCGACGGCCTGGATGCTGCGGACATCATCATCGCCGGCTCCCCCTCCACGGTGCGGGAACGAGTGCAGCGGGCCGTTGATGATACCGGCATCAACTACTTCTGTCCCATCTTCGCTTGGGGCGACCTGACCCCGGAACAGGTGATGCGCTCCATGGGGCTGTTCGTTGACGAAGTGATGCCCAACCTGCGGCCAACCTCCTCCTAATTTCCCTCTCCTTGGGGTGAGGATTAGGGTGAGGGGAAAACAATATGCAACAGATTGCAACAGATACGGAGAGGGGTTCTTTAGGTAGGAGACGCAACAATGTCTACCGGCAACCCCACCACTACGGCGAATGCTGAATCCATCGGGCGGGCCATCGAGGCGCTGGCGGCGCGTAACGTGGAGGCTTTCTTGGTAGCCAGCCGGGAAGCGGCCTTGGCCAAGCTGCTGGAACTCGTGCCGGAAGGTTCCGAGGTGTTTGTCAACACTTCGGAAACGCTGGCCACCATCGGCTACACGGAATATATGCACGGCAACGACCGTTACGCGAACCTGCACGACGCGATGATGGCCCAGCCCGGCCCGGCGGCGCAGCGGGAGTTCCGGCGCAAGACCACCACCGCCGACTACTTCGTAGGCAGCGTGCAGGCCATCGCCGAGACCGGCGAAATCGTCATCGCCAGCAGCTCCGGCAGCCAGATAGGGGCCTATTCCTACGGCGCGCGCCGAGTGGTTCTGGTGGCCGGGACGCAGAAGATTTGTCCCACCCGCGCCGACGCCGTGGCCCGCACTCGCGGCTTCACGCTGGAGCGCCACGACCGCTGGCTGGAGGACCGGGGCGTTGCCCCCACGCCCATCGGCAAGCTGCTGGTGATGGAACACGAGCCGGTGGTGGGACGCATCTCGCTGGTGCTAGTGCCGGAAAGTTTGGGCTGGTAGCTCAGGGGGTTTCAATACAGAGGCCGCAGAAATTTTGTAGGGGCGCACCGCAGTGCGCCCCTACGTTCAGTACAAAAGGTTCGGGGCCTCAGTCGAAATAGATTGGCTCGCCGTTCAGGGTTGACTTGTCCTCAAACGGCGTGGGGTTGGCGACGGCGGCGCGTACCCAGCAGCCATTTCGGGCATTTCGCAGCACGGCAGCCACCCGGTCGCGGTCGTCGGAGGACTCGATTTCGTAGCTGGTCTCTACCTTGGGCGCGCTGGCCTGAATCGTGCCGGCCAACACCGAGCCTTGCAGCCCGAAATGCACTGCCACATGGGCCTTGACGCTGCTGATTTCGACTTTCATCAATTGAGAGTACCTCTCAATCTGGGTCATCTCTCAAAAGACGATGGACGCGGCGAAGTAGTGGAGCGGCGCGGGGGCAGTGCTGTTGCCGCCGATGCCCTCCGGTTCGTCGCAGTAGATGGTGAACTTGCCGTGAGTGTTGACGAAGGCCCGCCGAAGCATCTGGCCCATATCCTCAACGTCCAGCTCAATGACCATCGATCGGCTGGACTGGCCGGGCGAAAAGGGATTGTAGTTGGGCTGAGGCTTTTCTGATTCTTCTGGCATCATTCCTCCGAGGCCGAAAATTCACGCAACACTAGCACGGCACGCCTATCCGCGCAACGCTCGGTTGGTTTACGCCTAGGGTCTTTCAGTTTTCAGAAAGCAGTCCCCTATCGCTCAAGGGAGAAGGAGAGTTCGTTTTTTTCATCAGCGAGTAGGGATTACCCCGGACTCAGCCGTCAGCGAGTAGGGATTTTGGATATAATTCGTAGTCTCAATTCCGTCCACGGTTACCTCAACAGATCAGGAGCAACCCCACCAGATGCGAACTATTGACATCCACGCCCATATCAGCCCGGAGGGCATGGTCAAGGCCATGGCGGAAGGGCGGGACTGGCACGGCATTTCCTACGCCGGGATGCTGCCAATTCACGAGTACACCCCCCGCACAATGTGGACTCCAGAGCAGCGTTTGAAGGAGATGGACGAGCTGGGCGTCGACGTTCACGTGCTCTCCACCAACTCTTTCTTCTACTTCTACGAGCGAGACGCCACCGCCATCGCGGCTATGACCCGCGAATGCAACGACTATGTATCGCAGTTGACCCAGGACCACCCCACCCGCTTCGCCGGATTCGCCACGCTGCCGATGCAGGACGTAAGCGTATCAATCGCCGAGCTGGAGCGCGGCGTTAGTCACCTGGGACTCAAGGGCGCAATGATCGGGGACCACGTTAACGGCGTTACCTATGACGACCCGTCCTTTCTGCCGCTCTGGAAAGCGGCAGAGGCTCTGGGCGCAGTCATCTTCATCCATCAAGCCGGGGACACGGTTGTCAGCCCGCGCAGCGACCGCTATCACCTGCCCAACACCATCGGCAACCTCGCCGACCGCGCGGTGACCTTTGCGTCCTTCGTATTCGGCGGCGTGATGGACGCCTGCCCGGACCTGAAGGTCTGCCTGGCCCACGGGGGCGGCTACACCTGCTTCGGCGCGGGCCGCATGGATCGCGGCTGGCAAGTGCGCTCCGAGGCCAGGGTCAACATACAGCAACCGCCCAGCGCCTATCTAACCAAGTTTTATTACGACTGCCTGACCCACAGCGAGGACGCCCTGCGACTGCTGATCGACATGGTTGGCATCGACCACGTGGTGTTCGGCACTGACTGGCCGTTCGACATGGCAATAGACGAGCCGGTTTCGTGGGTGCGGAACATGGCGAAGCTCACGGAGCCGGAGAAAGACGCCATACTGGGCGGGAATATCGAAAGCCTGCTGGGCCTGTAGGGCAAACCGCGCCCCGGCGCTGTGAGACGATCCTCAAGTGACTCAGGACAGATTATCCCCCTGCGGTGTCAGCCAAAACCGCGCGTCCTGGCCACCGGCAGCCGGGCATCTCAGGCAGGCGGCATGGTGGAGTCTTGGGCGGACTTTGTAAGCTCTCGAAGGAAGCAGGTGGCGTAGCTGCCGTTGGGGAGGGTGAAGGCCACCCGATAGCCGTCGGATTCGGGATGCAGTTCCACTGACTCAGGGCAGACGCGGCTGATTCGCCAGTTGCCGCGGGCGTGGCGGCGGAAGTCGCTGCGCCGGAGACCAAAACGCCCCAGGGTTTCCTCCTCAAGCGCGGCTGCGTCTTCTAGGCCGCCGGACACCTTGCGACCGTAGAGTGGAAGTACGGCGCTTATTTCCAAGCGTTGCGCCCTCTCCGATTCTACGGCGGAATCGCCCACGATGAACATTCCTCCGGTGTCGTGCCGGCGAGCGCGGTCGCCGGCCAAGAGCCGGTTATACACGTCCGCTTCGATACGCCCTTTGAGATTCCAATTGAACAGGTGAGCTTGGAGCGCGGAGATGAAGAAATCGTTGAGCCGGCGCCCGCCCGGCACCTTCTCGCCCCGGAGCAGCCTCACGGCGTCAATGGCATTGCTGTTGAAGCGGCCGAAGCGCTGCGGGCCGAAGTAGTTGGGCAGCCCCGCGCTCCGCAGACGTTCGATGATGGCGCGGGCGCGACTTTCCCAGTCAGCTTCCGGGGCGCGCACCCGCACCTCGAAGCGGTTGCCGCGCAGGTGTCCCCGCCGCAACCTGCTGTCGTGGCGCGACGTTTCCAGTACACGGGCGCCTTCCAGGCCGTCCAGCGCCTCCAGGCTGTGGGCGTACCGTACGGGGACGCTGAGCCACTGGCGGGTGACGGCGTGCTTGTCCTTTAGGCCGGCCACGCCGACTTCGTTGTAAGGTACGCCCCGCTCTCGAAGCGCGGCGAGCAGGTCGTGGGTGTTCAGCCCGCGCTTTTCGACGTAGGCATAGGCGTAATCGCCCTCGCCGTCAGGAGCGGCCCGGGGAATCTCCGACACAACGAAATCATCAAGGCAAACACGAGTCCGCCCGCCGGTTCCGGGAATACCCCCGGTAACGGCGGGCAATACTGACCAGTCGAACCGGAACTCATCCAAATCGACAGACGCCGCGGGCATAACGGATTTCGTGGGCGGAAGATCGCCGTCCATAACGCGCCTAATTGTCCAGGGTCATGGCGGTCAGCCCAACCCTCTGGCACGGAAAATCTCGTTGGCTGCGTCAATGGCAGCCCGGGTGAACGGGATGCCGCCGTAAAAAGTCGCGTGTATGAACACCTCGACGATTTCTTCGGGAGTCAGGCCGATATGGAGCGCCCCGCCAATGTGGCTGCGCAGAGGCCCTTCGCGTCCCAGCACGGTCAGGCAGGCCAGGGTGCAGATGGAGCGGTCGGCCAGGGCCAGGCCGGGGCGGTTCCAGACCGAACCCCAGTAGTATTCGGTGCTCAGGCGGTTGAAGTCGCGCTCGGCCTGGGTCACCGGGCCGGGGCGGGCATCACCCGGCGGCGGCCCCATCAGCTCCTCGCGCCGGGCCGCGCCGCGCTGGTACAGGTCCTCGGGCGTTTCCGACGGGTCAAAAACCAGTTGCGGCTTGAAGTCTATGCCGAGGCCGTCGAACACGTCTTTGGCCACGCCCATCGCGTTAAAAGCGGTGGGAACTCCGCCGTACCAAGAGGCATGAATCATCACCTCAATGACCTGCTGGGGAGTCAGGCCCAGGTTGAGGGCGTTGCCCACGTGCCGGGTCAACTGATTCTCCCGCTGCAATACGGTCAGCGCCGAGAGGGTAATCATCTCCCGCCGCTGGATAGCCAAGCCGGGGCGCTGCCAGATGGTGCCAAAGAGCGCCTCTCCGGCAATGCGATGCAGGTCAGGGGCCATTTCTTGGGACGCGGGTACGGAGCCGCTTCCGATGGGGCCGCCTCCGACAAATTTTGACCTGATTTCCTGCCCTTTCTGAAAACGTTCGTTCAGCGTTGTCATTTCAATCTCCGGGCTGCGCGCTAATTGAGGTGCGCCACCTTGGGGGCGACCTCCTCCATGAGGAGCCGCTGCGAGCGCTGCACCAGGGTATGGTCGTCGGGGTCCTGGGTTATTCCCAGCAGTATGCCAAAGCCGCCGGTTTCCTCGTAGGTCTGCTCGATTTTCTCTGCCACTTCCGCGGGGTCACCGACAATCCAGATGTTTTCCATCATGTAGTCAACGTCAACGGCTTCGTCGGACATACCCGGGTCGTTCTTGAGATGGCCAAGGATGCCGCCGGCCTTGCGGTTCTTCCACTGGTGTTCCTCAAAGGGCTGGCCCAAGACGATGCGGGCCTCCTCGCGGGCCGATTCCGGGGTCTCACCAACGTAGATGTCGCGGCCCAATCGAAGCTCGCTTCGGTTGGCGACTCGGCCCGCGCTCTCGGCGCCCTGCTCGCAGGTGTGCCACAGATCGGGGACGAAACGGTTGGGCAGGTTGGTCATCGGAATCCAGCCCCGCTCTCCGGCCATGCGAATGCTCTCGGTGTTTGGTGTAGAGGCGGCAACGCCTATGGGCGGGTGGGGCTGCTGATAGGGCTTGAAGTAGAGGCGGCGTCCCAAGTCGGACATTCCTTCCGGCGCGTGAACCTGATAGTGCTTGCCTTCATAGCCGAACTTTCCGCTGTCGGCGGCTTCCCACAAACCCAGAATAATCTCCAGTGCCTCCCGGCCCCTCTCGCGCACATCGTCCATGCTGTCGTATGGAACTCCGTACAGTTGCAGGTCGGTGGGCAGGGAACGCAGGCCAATGCCCCAGTAGAGACGACCGCGGGCCATGTGGTCCAGCATGGCAATACGATGGGCGGTGTCCACCGGATGATGCAAGGGCAGCATGGTGACGCCGGTCGCCAGGATTATGTTCTCGGTGAGGGCCAGGGCCTGAGCGATAATCAGTTCCGGCACCGGGGCGTTTTCCCAAGTCTCAGTGATATGCTCGCCAACCCACGCTTCCCGTACGCCCAGCTTGTCAGCCTGGACAATCAGCTCAATGTCGCGGTCATAAGAATCCGACGGCGAGCGGCGCGGCGGATGCAGCGGCATCATAAACAGTCCAAATTCCATTGGGTGATCCTCCCGTTTGCATTTTCTGGCTCGGCGATTCCCGATCTGCGCCAGCGGACCGGCTAGGCCGGCCGGGGCGTCGGCGCCGGGATGCCGGGGACATTGACACGAACCGACCATAGCCGGTCCCAACTGGTGAAGAACAGCGTTTGCCAGTCGCCGCCGCCGAAGGCCATGTTGGTGTGGAGCGGCGCGCCGGTGTCGATGGTGCCCAGGTGCTTGCCTGACGGGTCTATTATCCAGACGCCGCCGGAGCCTCCCACGTAGACGTTGCCTTCGGTGTCCACCTTCATACCGTCGGGAATGCCAGGCCGGTCGCCGAGGTTGTGGCTGAAAATCCGGCTGGTGGCCAAGGCCAGCGTACCATTAGGCTGAACGTCAAAGGCCCGCAGATGTCCGCGCCGGGAGTCTATGAGGTACAACACGCTTTCATCAGGCGAGAAGGCCAGACCGTTGGGGCCGACGTAATCACGGACCAGCAGGGTTATCGTCCCCAAGTCGGGCGATACTCGGTAGATACCGGGGAAATTGAGGTCGAACTGCGTTTGCTGGGGCATTCCCGCGTTGGGGTCGGTGAAGTAGATTGCGCCGTCGGACTTGACCACCACGTCGTTGGGGCGGTTTAGCGGGCGGCCCTGAAAGCTGTTGGCCACGACGGTGATGCTGCCATCCGGCTCCTGACGGGAGACGCGGCGCCCATCATGCTCGGCTGCGACCAGCCGGCCCTGGGGGTCGCGGGTCAGTCCGTTGGCGCGGTTCGTGGGTTCGCTGAACAGCGTCACTCCCTCGCCTTCGGCCCACTTCATCCTGCGGTTGTTGTGGATGTCGCTGAAGAGCAGGTAGTTGCCTTCCTGCCACCAGACCGGGCCTTCCGCCGGCCCCTGTTCGCCGCCGAAGCCACCGGCCAGTTCGTTGATCGGCTGTGCTGTCGAGATTATCCTCTCCAACCCAGGATCATGAGCCACGATAGGCATAATTACCCTCCACCGCATTATCTGATTGGGCGCCGCTAACCCCGACCCTGAGGGCAAGGAGAGACTCGGACGCCCTCACCCTAACCCTCTCCCCTTGGGAGAGGGAACTCTTCCGCTAGTCGGCCAGCGGAACGGTGGCGGTGACGCGGGAACGGTCGCCAACGGCGCGGGTGGTGTGTCCATGACCGGTAAGGTCTTCGGCCAGCATAGCCTGACCGGGGCCGAAGCGGTGCACCGTCCCGTCGCCGAGACCAATTTCCACCTCGCCATCCAGCGTGATGACGAACTGACGGCGCGGGGCAGTGTGCCAGTCGCTGAAGTAGCCGGGTTCAACGGTGCGAAACACGATGCCGGTAGTGGATTGCAGGGTTGCCAGCTCCGGGTGCGAATCCGGGCTCATCTCTTCGATGTGGGACTGACCATCGTCGCCAGTGTAAAGTCGGGCGATTCCCATGTTTAACCCTCCTGCGCTCTTCCTAGCTGTGGCTGCCAGTGTAGCCGCGCCGGGGCCGGGCGTCAAAGACAAAGATTCTTTGACAAAGCTCAGTTGAGCAAGGAAAGTGGGTTTATCTCGCCATAAGGGCGCACGCCAGTTGCGCCCCTGTCGTGTTGACTACGGGTTCCCTGGGCCGGAGAAAAAATGGGCGGCCTCAGCCCCTTCCCGTCAGGGCCTTAGCCGCCTCACATCCATGGTCGTCGGGTTACTGGGAGGCCCGGAGAACTTCCCCGACGGTGCCGCTTATCCGGCCATCGCCGCCGAACGCCGCGCCGGTCTTACCTCCCAGGAACTTGTTCATCGCCAGGTCGTAGATGGTGTCCTGGAACGGAATATATCCCACGTCGCTGACCAACTGCCGGTTGGCTGCGCCCAAGTAGTACTCCACGAACGCCTTCACGTGCGGCTGGTTCAGCGCGTCCGCCGTTACGTAGATGAACAGCGGGCGAGACAGCGGCGAGTAGCTCCCGTTGTTGATGGTTTCCTCCGTCGGAGCTACGCAGCCCGCCCCGCCGTCAATCGCCACCAGCTTCAGCCGGTCCGCGTTCTCGGCGTAGTACGCATACCCGAAGTAGCCCAGCGCCCCACGGTCACCGGCTATGCCGGTCACCAGCACGTTGTCGTTTTCGCTGGGCAGGAAGTCGCCACGCGACGCCTGGGACTCCCCGTTGACTGTTTCCGTGAAGTAGTCAAACGTGCCGGAGTCCACGCCCGGAGCGTACAGCCGGACCTCTTCGTCCGGCCATCCGTCCCGCACCTGGCTCCACTTGGTCACCACGTCTTCGGCTTCCGGCGCCCAGAGGGTGTGCAGTTCCTCAACCGTCATGCACTCCACGAAGTCGTTCTCCGGGTGGACCATCACACTGAGGCCGTCAATGGCCATGGGCAGCTCAATGTACTCAACGCCGTTCTCGGCGCAGAGGTCAACCTCGGACTGCTTGATAGGCCGCGAGGCGTCGGAAATCTGGATCTCACCGGAGCAGAACTTATTGAAGCCCCCGCCGGTGCCGGACACGCCCACCGTTATCTTAACGTTGCCATCGGTGGCCTTGCCAAATTCCTCGGCCATCGCCTCGGTTATCGGGAATACCGTGCTGGAACCGTCAATGGATATGTCTCCCTCGAGACCGGCCACCTGCTCCCGGGCCGAACCGGAGCCGGACGAAGCCGGAGCAGTAGACTCCAGGCCCGGGGCGACAGTGGGGTCATCGCCGCCGCACGCCACGACGGCCAAGGTCAGCATACCCGCGAGCAAAAGGACAGCGAAAGCCAGAAAGTTGGCGGGAACCTGATTCAGCTTGAGCCGCATCTATCCTCCGGCAGCGAGGCGGAAAGGTGCAGGCGGGGCAAAAAAGAAACCCCATTTGCCGGGGTCTCTTTGGGGAATGAGATTTGTCAATCGGAACAACAAGGGTGCACCGAAAAAAACTGGTCTCTCTTTTCGGAAAACGCCCAAGGCCTGCGCCTCTTAGTACCTGCGCCTCTTAGTAAAGGTGGCAGCTCACCAAGTGTCCGCTGCCCACGTCTTTTTGCACCGGCACATCCACAGAGCAACGGTCCATGGCAAACGGGCACCTTGGGTGGAACCGGCAGCCAGCCGGAGGGTTGATGGGCGATGGCACCTCACCCTGCAGCACAATCTCCTCCCGCTCAACGTCTGGATGAGAGGGCAGCGCGGCAGAGAAGAGAGCCTTGGTGTAGGGATGTAGCGGATTCTCGTACAGTTCCTCAGTGGGGCTGTACTCCACAATCTGGCCCAAGTACATTACCGCCGTTTGGTGGGCCATGTAGCGCACCGTGGCAAGGTTGTGGGCCACCAGCAGGTAGGCAACCCCCGTTTCCTGCTGGAGGTCAACCAGCAGGTTCATCACCTGGGCGCGAATTGACACGTCGAGAGCCGACACCGGCTCGTCGAGAATTATCAACTTGGGGTAAGAAGCCAATGCGCTGGCAACGGCAACCCGCTGGCGCTGTCCGCCGCTGAACTCGTGCGGGTAGAGGTCGGCCTGGGCCTTGCGCAGTCCCACCTGGTTCATCACCTCTTCCACCCGGTCGTCGCGCTCCTTCCTGGTGACATCGCGGTTGACCACCAGGGCCTCAGACACGATGTCGCGCACCCGCATCCGGGGACTTAGAGAAGACCACGGATCCTGAAACACGGCCTGCACCTGAGTTCGGAAATCTTTGAGCTCAGGGCCGCGAAAGTCCTTAATGTTCTTACCGCTCAAGTAGATGTCGCCGTCGGTAGGTTCTTCCAGCCGCAACACCAGCTTGGAGGTGGTAGTCTTGCCGCAACCGGACTCGCCCACCAGCCCCAGCGTCTCGCCCTCGTTGACGCTGAAAGTGATGCCGTCAACCGCCTGCACGTAACCGACGGTCTTCATCAGTATCAGCCCCTTGGTGACGGGGAAATACTTGGTGAGATTTTCCGCCCGCAATAATTCTGTGGGCATGGAGCTACTCCCGTGACCCCGCAAGTACGGGTTCCGTCCATGACGAGTCAAGCATCCAGCAGTTGGCGGTGTGCCCGGCCCCGTCCACGGCTCCGGAGATTCGAGTGTTTTCCGGGTATTCACGCCGGCAAATATCTTGGGCGTGCTGACAGCGCTCGGCGAACCGGCAACCTTCGGGTAAATCATACAAGGCCGGGGGCTGGCCTTCAATAGCGAAGAGACGGTCTGTCCTTTCCATCTGTGGCACAGACGCCATCAGGGTTTGAGTATAAGGATGCTGGGGGCGGTTGAACAAGTCCCTCACCCCGGCGTCTTCCACCACCCGCCCGGCATACATCACCGCCACCCGGTCACACATCCGCGCCACGATACCGAAGTCGTGAGTGATGAATATGATAGCCAGCCCCGTCTCCGCCTGGATGTCCTTCAACAGCCGCAGGTACTGGAGCTGGATGGTTACGTCAAGGGCGGTGGTCGGCTCGTCGGCGATGATGACCTTGGGGGCGCATGATATGGCGATGGCCCCGATAACCCGCTGCTTCATGCCTCCGCTCATCTGGTGGGGGAAGTCATCCATCCGGCGCTCCGGGGCTGCCACCCGGACGTTGCGCAGCGCGTCCACCGCCCGGCCCAGCAAATCCTTCCGTCCGCCGGACTGGTGGATGCCAACCGCTTCCAGCAACTGGTTGCCGATGGTGAACACCGGATTGAGAGAGGTCTGCGGGTCCTGCAAAATCATGGAGATTTTGCGGCCCCGAATCTGGCGCATTTCTCTATCGGTCTTCTCGACCAAATTCTCGCCGTCAAGAATTATCTCGCCGGAAACAATCCGCGCGGCCGGCCTGGGGATGAGCCTCAGTAGAGACAAGGCGGTCATGGTCTTGCCACAGCCGGACTCGCCCACGATGCCCAAGGTCTCGCCTTCCCGCAAAGAGAAGCTGACTCCATCAACCGCCTTGGTGGTGCCCCAGCGATTGAAGAAGTAGGTATGGAGGTCTTTAACCTCCAAAACGGTAGCGCCAAAATTCGTAGCGATGGCTACACCTGCCTCTGCTTAGGATCCAACTTGTCCCGAAGCCAATCACCCAGCAAGTTCGTAGACATTACCACCAACAGGATAGCCACACCTGGGAAGAGTGTCACCCACCATGACGAAATTATGAGCTCCCGACCGTCGGCAACCATCAGTCCCCAAGCCGGATTCGGTCTGGGAATCCCTGCCCCCAAGAAGCTCAAGCTGGCCTCTAGTATAATCACAAATCCAACTTGTAGTGTAGCGAGCACTACCAAGCTGTTGAACACATTGGGGAAGATGTGCTTTAGCATGATCCGAAAGTCGGACGCCCCGGCCACTCTTGCCCGGCCAACGAAGTCCTGCACCCGGACAGTCAGAGTCTCCCCACGGGCTTGCCTGGCGTACTGGGCCCAAAGGAAAATGATGAGCACCATCACGATAGTTTCGTAGCTCGCACCCAGCGCGGTGACCAGCACCAAGGCCATCAAGATGATCGGGATCGAAAGGGAAATATCCACCAACCGCATAATTAGAGAGTCGATCCAGCCCCCAAAAAAGCCAGCCGCAATCCCCAGGCTAGAGCCGACAGCCCCAGATATCAAAATCGCGATGCCAGCCACTACGACCGATATCCTGGAACCGTAGATAATCCGGCTCAGAATATCGCGGCCCACTTTATCGGTGCCCAGCAGATACTTGCCGGAGCCGCCCACCTGCTTTATCTCGAGAATCTGGTCCCCCACCACGATATCCCTGTTGGGATCGTCTCCGGCGGCAGCGATCAGTGACGCTCCGCCGCCTTGGATCTGTCTGACCGCTTCTTGAAGCTTGAATTGGTTTGGCCGGTCGGTGATCCTGTCAACTACCGTTCTCGTATTGGTCTCCTCACCAACCCATACCGGAGGCAGTAAACGCTGCTTCAAGTCGCCGTCGAACGGGTCGTGTGGGGCAATCCAGTTCGCGCCGATTGCAGGTACGATCAAAAAGAGGAGTATCACGGACATCGGGATAACAGGGTATCGCTTGGCTTCCGCGAACACCCTCCATACTTTAGGAGACGTGTACCACGGGCGCTTATTGACCAGAATTTCTGCTGCCAATGCGGTGTGCCTCGAAACGTATGAGTCCTGATTCCGTTGCCCCGGATACGCCTAATGTGAGGGCATCGAAACCTTACAGGTTTTCGCCTTGCTTTGTCAAGAACGAATATATGCTATGCAGCATTCTAGTTTAGATGGTTTCGTTCTCAGTAGTGATTATTTTCAACATAATAACCATACATTTACCTCATTAGACGAGCTAAACCACCTCAAATCAAACGCCACCCACTAAAACGAAACGCTACTCAATGTAATATAAACTCCAGCGTAATTGACATTAAATGACCAAACTGCTAGATTCGTTACCGAGATGCCCCTAATGAGGCCTCGCTGTTACCCGGCTAGCACGGCCTGATATATTGCCGTTATACGGGGGGTGTCGACGCAAGGCTTAATTTGGTGGCCCCGATTCTGTCCTTGGCCAAGGAAGATGCGATGTTACGATTTGGATTCAAGCCTACCGTTTTGCTGGCTATTCTGGTGATGGCTGTGGGTATTATTGCAGTGGCCTGCGGCGGAGACGGCGATGCTCCCGCCACCTCGGCGCCGACCGCGGCCCCGGCGGCGACGGCTCCTCCGGCACCTGCCGCCACGTCAGCCGGGCCCCAACCAACCGCAACCAGAGCGACGGGGGCCTTCAGAGCAACTCCAACCCCCGCCGGAACGGCTCCAACTGCGGAACCGGCGCCGACGGCCATGATGAAAGCCGAACCAAAGGTTGAAACGTTGGTTATCTCGGTAGACCCCTCGGCCGGGGAGACCAACCTGCCTTGGGCTGGCACGGTTGACCACCATCAGCAGATGGACTTGGTCATGGAAGTGTTGGTTGACATCGACCCCACCACAAACGTCTGGGTTCCCGAGCTGGCCAAGTCGTGGGAGCTCAGTGACGACGGCACCGAATGGACCTTCATCCTCGAGGAGGGAGTCCAGTTCCATAACGATTGGGGCGAGTTCACCGCCGACGATGTCTTCCACACCGTATCTATGTACCAGCGGGACGATGCCATCCTCGCATATTCGACCGACTGGAAAGAGATCGACCTCGACGCTTCGACCAAAATCAACGACCACGAGATCATCATCAAGCTGAAGAACCCCAACCCCGACTACCTGTTCTACATCGCCCCAAGCGGCGGCGGCCTGATAATGAGCAAGGCCCAGTACGACTCCGGCGGAGACGCAGCCGGCGGAGACAAAGCCTATGAAGCAGACATGATAGGCACCGGACCCTATCGCTACACGGACCGCGCTTTCGGGGTTAACGTGACCTACGAGAGGCTGGACGACCACTGGAGACGCAATAATCCGCCACCCAGTTTTGCGAAAGTTGACCTGCGCTGGATTCGCGAAGTTGCTTCCAGGAACGCTGGGCTGCTCGCGGAAGAGATACATCTTACCGAGCTGACTCGGGACCTTGCTGACGCCGCAGTCGCTGATCACGGTTTCAAAGTGATCCAGAGCAACTTCCCGGGCAACCAGTTGAACGGCGTCTTCCAAGGACTTATCCCTACTGAAGTGGGCAATTTCGAGCCGCCGTTCGCAACCGACTATCCGTACACCGATGTGAGGGTACGGGAGGCTATGAACAGGGCCATTGACAAGGAGACCATCAAGAACACCTTGTTCAGTGGTCGCGTCACCACTAGCCCTCAGATCGGTTTCTATGAAAGCCTGCCTGGCTGGGACTCGCGTTGGCTGGAAGAGTACGATGAACACTACGGGTATGACCCTGAAAGGGCCAAGGATCTCTTAACAGAAGCCGGATACCCGGATGGTTTCAAGGTGCGCGGCATCCTGATGAACGTGTTCGGCTTCCCGGAGTCGGCTGACTTCATGCAGGCTCTCGATGTTTATTTCAGGGAAGTTGGGATCGAGTTGGAACTGGAGGAATGGGAATTTTCCAACTACTTCTCCTCCTGGACGAACAAGGAGCCCGAGTCTTTCGGTCTCTGGATTGCGCCGCCATCGTTCAAAACCGTTTATGCTCAGTTGAGCCTGTTCAATCGGTCGTCTGGGGCGATCCACCTCTACGAAACGCCTAAGCTGGATGAGCTGTTCGCCGAGCTGTCTACTACCGTTGGCGTGGACGATCGCGACCGAATCCAGAGGGAGATGGGCAACATTCTCTACGACGAATACGCCTACTTGCCCTTCTACTACATCTTCATTGAGTTCGTGGCCAACCCGAATATCATCGACAACTGGGAGTTCCCTGGGTCGGACGGGGCCAATTACGGCCACTTCGACCTGATCACGGCGTGCTTGACTGATGAGGCCTGCTACAACTAGGTAACGTGGGCCCGTGGCCCCTAGGTGAAACCAGGTAAGATAGGGGCAGGCCTTTGGCTTGCCCCTTCACTTTATTAATGCCGGAAACTTTCGATGAAAGTTGCTTGCCTTCCGATAGCCGCTCTCATAGGAATCGCGCTGCTCGCCCAGTTGGCCTGCGATACGCAATCGCAGCCCACCACACCCCCTGATACCCTGCCAACCCCCACTCGAACCAGGGAGCAGCTCCTCACCGGGATCCCGCCGACTGCCACCGCAGTCCCATCCCCCTCCGATTCCGCCACAGGGGTTGCGCGCACTCAGGTAATCCCGCCGATGGACTCGCTCAGCGAGTCCACCGTGCGCTGCCTGGGGGACCGGCTCGATACTCTCGAAGCTGGAGCGATGTTCACTCCTCTTCTCAAAGCCTTGGTGGAATGTCTCACGCCCGCAGAACTGGCGCACACCAGGACCTACACTCCACCTGGCGAGGGGACGGCACAAGAGTTGGAGTTCGAGTGCAACGACGCTTGGTTCGATTCGATCCGCGCAATGTTCGCCTATTTCAATACCGATTTGCCTACGGCGTCCACATCTGCGCCTGCCAGTACGAGCCCAATCACTTTCGAGGAACGAGCAGAACAGTCGGGGGCGGCTTTTCGTCACACCCGGGACAATGCCGCCATAAACCTTGGAGGAGGGGTGGCTGCCGGTGACTACAACGGGGACGGCCATTTGGACCTCTATGCCACGAACTCCGCCGGCCCCAACGCCCTCTACCGCAACAACGGCAACGGCTCCTTCACCGATGTGGCCGTGGCCGTCGGGGTAGACCAGCCGGAAGCCACAAGCTACGGCGTGGGCTGGGCGGACTATGACAACGACGGCGACCTGGACCTCTTCGTCGCCAACTACGGCGATAGCAAACTCTTCCGAAACGACAGCAACGATTCCTTCACGGATGTAACCGCCGCCTCGGGCGTTGGCGACCCGGACAGCGACCACCGCACGATGGGCGTTGCCTGGGGCGACTATGACAATGACGGTTTCCTCGACCTTTTGGTGGTGCGGCACCTGAAGGAGATCGGCGGAAAGCTGGCGCTGGATACGGAAGGGCTGGCCCGCGCGTCAAGACCGTTGGCTCTGTTTCACAATCAGGGCGACGGCACCTTCCAGAATACGACACAACTGCTGAGCGAAGACCTCCAGTATCCCAGCCCAGTGAAAGGCGCCGGATTCAAGCCCGCGTTTTTGGATTACGACAACGACGGCGATATGGATATCTACGTCGTCAATGACTTCGGGGCAGCCAACTATCCAAACGTCCTATGGCGCAACGACGGCAAAGACCCCTCGGGCACAATGAATTTCACCGACGTTTCCATGGAGTCCGGGGCAAATCTCGAAATCTTCGGCATGGGATTGGCCGCCGGGGACTACGATAACGACGGCGATCTCGACCTCTACATGACCGACATCGGCGACGGTGAGTTCTTGGAAAATCAGGGCGACGGCACCTTCGTCAACAAGACCAAGATCACCGGTACCGGAAGAGGGAAAATCGCTGGCAACTGGTTCGACAGTATGGCCGTGGGTTGGGGAACGGTGTTCGCCGATTTGGACAACGACGGGCGGTTGGACCTCTACACCGTCGCCGGGCAGATGGACAACGTCCCCTGCTTCAATATGCAAAACCAGCCCAATGCTCTGTTTGCCAATATGGGCGACGGGACGTTTTCGGACGTATCCCGCGCTTCGGGAGCAGACGACCCCGGCACCGGAAGAGGAGTGGCTCACGGCGACTTCAACGGTGATGGTCTGCTCGACCTCTTCGTCGTCAACATGGGAACCCGGGATGGAGAACCCGGCGCCTCACGATTGTTCCTCAACACGTCGGACAACGACAATAATTGGCTAGAAGTGATTACTACGGGAACCGTTAGCAACCGCTCCGGCATCGGGGCGAGGGTAGTCGTTTCAACCGGCGGGGGCACGCAAGTCAGGGAGATGGGGGCCAGTCAGTCCCATATGTCCAACCCCGTGGTCCCGGTGCATTTCGGTCTAGGCGGGGCGGAAACTGTGGGTATGGTCGAAGTCTACTGGCCCAGCGGCAAGGTGCAACGGCTGGAGAACGTGCCCGCCAACCAGGCGCTGTCGGTTGTGGAGCCTAGTGGTACCTGATCCGCGGGTCGAGGTAAGCGTAAAGGATGTCCACGATCAGGTTGACCATAATGAACAACACACTGAAGATCAATACGATGGCCTGCACCAGCGGGTAGTCCCGGATGATTACCGCCTCGAAGACCAGGTATCCAAGTCCCGGCCAAGCGAAGACGGTCTCGACGGTTACGGAACCCACGAGCAAGCTCCCTAGGATTATGCCGAAATAGGTTAGCGGGGCGACCGCGGCATTACGAAGGACGTGCTTCCAGATCACTCGCCATTCAGCCAAGCCTTTGATCCGCGCCAACTTGATGTATTCGCTGTCCAAGACGTCCAGCACTGCCGACCGTATGAGCCGCATCAGTGCCGCCACCCAGAACAGGCCCAAGGCAACAGTCGGCAGGATGAACGAGAGGGGGCCTCCCTTGCCGGAAGTGGGCACAAGATCAAGTTGCACGGCGAATACCCACATCAGCACTAAGCCCACCCAGAATGGCGGCGCCGATTGACCGAACAAGGCAAGTGATTTGCCGAAGGAGTCCAAAAATGTATCCCGATGCACTGCCGACAAGACGCCTATCGGCACAGCAATGACAGTCGCCAGCACTATCGCAAGGACAGCAAGGATAATGGTGTTCGGGAACCGGTCTTTCACCAGTTCCGTCACCGGCTGTCGCCATTTAAACGAGTCCCCTAAGTCGCCGGTGAAGACATTTCCGATGAAGGTGAAATACTGCTCCGGCAGGGACTTGTCCAAGCCCCAGTAGGCCTTCATCAGCTCCCGCTGCTCAGGGCTGGCCTCGAAAGACAGCAAGGTGTCGGTAGGGCTACCTGTAATTCTGGCCAACCCGAACACCAGAACACTTACCGCCCAAAGGGCCACAATCGCCCAAGCAAACCGTATAATGATATATCTCTGCATAGGGGGCAGTTTGGTACAGTAGCGGGGGTTGTGTCAAGCAGTTCAACACCTCGGGCGTCTTGGCTGGGGAATGAAATCGCTTGGACACGAAAACCAAGGCTGACAAACCGTCGCGATTCTATTACTATAGCGGCAAGAAAATGCACCGTCAGGAGGCCGAGATGGCTATTGATATGCAAAAGCTCGAGATCCAGACGCAACCCTTGGTCAAGATTACCGAAATGGACCACATCGTGCTGCGGAATAAGGACGTGGAGGTATCGTTGCAGTTTTACGTCGAGGTGCTGGGGCTGAAGCCGGAGCGTGTGGAGCAGTGGCGGGCCGGGGAGGTCCGGTTCCCCTCGGCCCGGCTCAACGACGACACCATCATCGATTTCTTCGGCAGCGACCAGGACCCTATCGGCAAAGAAGGGGCCAAGAATCAGGACCACTTCTGCATGGTCATCGAGCAAACCGACATGGAAGAGCTCAAGAGCCGGTTCGAAGATCTGGGGGTGGAAATTCAGGCCGGCCCCGGCAAACGGTGGGGATCCCACGGCGACGGCATCTCCCTCTATGTCTATGACCCCGATGACAACGTGGTGGAACTGCGCCACTACTAACCACGGGCAAAATCACCGGTCCGCAAACGAAGGGGGAGCCGGCAGCGGCTCCCCCTTTCGTTTGCGACTACCATGCCGGCGGCACGCCAGATGAAGCCGTCAGGGTCCATCCCCAAGACTACGCGCCCTTAGTTCTAGGGAACCTCTGAATAAGTCGGTGGGATAGGGCAACATAGGGGTTAGCCAGCTACGATTACGACAGAAAATAATCGTTGGCTCCGACTTGTTCAGAATATCCCTAGCAGCCGAGGTCCATTGTCAGGACATCGCGGTGGGCTACTGCCTGGGTGTCCCGGTGGAACCGTTGGAGCGGCGCCGAGTCGAAGAGGCCGCGCCCGCCGCTCAGGTCGAAGAGACGGTTTACCGGCTGCGGCATAGCTGGGTGACGAACGCCTTGCATAATACCCCTGATGGTGCATCAGTACCGCGTGTATATCTTGTCAGGGGTGATGCTCACTAGGATGCGAGGCTGCTGCTTCCAGCGGCCGATGTAGTCGTCCACCTGATCGGCGGCGACGTAGCGTTGCACCAGCATTCGCACGGTGTCCCAGATTTCTTGGTCGTCGATGGTGGCCCGCCCCTGCACCACAACGTATTCCGAGGCCATCGGCGGCTCATAAACGCAGACCGACATACGGTCGTCGCGTCTCAGGTTGAAGAACTTCAACCGCTCCTTGGTGGTGACGAAGTGGAGCCGCTCCCCGTCATAGTAGTACCAGTTGGGGCTTAGGTGCGGCGAACCGTCCCGGTTGACCGTCGCCATCACGGCCATTTTGATCCCAGACAAGAACTCGGCAATTTCTTGCTTGTCCAAATTTCCCTGCTCCGAGCTATGTTGCGGCGGCCGGCGCCAGCCCCTTAGCTCCCTTGAATTTTGATCCAGTCGGCGACTCGCTCGCCAATCATAATGGTGGTTAAGTTGGTGTTGGCGCGGATGACGTCAGGCATAACGGAGGCGTCGGCTACGCGCAGGCCCTCGACACCATGGACGCGGCCATACTGGTCCACTACGGCCATCGGATCGCTGCCCGGCCCCATCTTGCAGGTGCCGGAAAGGTGCTGGCCGATATCCACCGTCCCCAGCATCCAAGCGTCCAGCAGGTCGTCCGATTCCACCTCCTCTGCAGTAGGCGAAATGGCCTCCTCCACGATGTCGCGGAAGGACTCGTGCTCCATGAACTTGAAGGACATCCGCACCGCCTCGCGCATCCGCTCGCGATCGAAGGGTTCTTCCAGGTGGCGGCAGTTGATGGAAGGCATATCGCCGGGTTCGGAGGAGCGCAGAGTGATTTCGCCGGAACTCTTGGCCAGTTCCAGTATGCAGGTGAAGCGAATGCCCTCTTCGGCGAAGGGGTCACCGCCCAGAGGCGTAGAGAAGGACGACGGCAGAATCTGCATATCGTTGCGCAGGCCGGAACCCTCGGCGGTGTAGCGCAGCACGGTCTGGATGCGCGGCGCTTCGGCATCCAGCGGGAACTCCGGCTTGGTCTTGACGCGGACGGCGCATAGGGGGTGGTCGCGGAGATTCTGGCCGACACCGGGCAGGTCCTTAACCACCTGTAAGCTCATTTCCTGCAAATGGGCCGCCGGACCGACGCCGGAAAGCATCAGGATTTGCGGCGAGGCCACCGCGCCGGCACAGAGGACTACCTGATTCGCCTCGACGGTAAACACTTCGCCGCCGCTCTCGACTTCAACCCCCACGGCCCGAGGCGAGCCGGTCGAACCGCTGTCGAACAGGATGCGGCGCACTAGCACGTTGGCGCGGATGGTGAAATTGAGGCGGTGCCGGTTGTTGTTGATGTAGCTGAGGGCGGTGCTCATGCGCACACCGTTGGGGTTGTTCATCGGCAGCGGGCCGACGCCGGTGGAATCGGGGTGATTGTGGTCATACACCTCAACGTAGCCCGTGGCGATGGCGGAAACGTGGAAGGCCTCCTGCAAGGGCAGCCAGGCTTCCCGCTTGTGGCGGCGCACCGGCACCGGGCCGTCGAAGCCGTGGAAATCGTCGCGGATGTCGGTGTCGGTTTCCAGTTTGCGGAAGAAGGGCAGGCACTTTACGAACGACCATTCGTCATTGCCCCACTCGGCCCAATTGTCATAGTCTTCGGGAACGCCGCGCAGGAAGACCTGACCGTTAATGGCGCTGGTGCCGCCGACCACCTTGCCGCGCGGCACCACCACGTCCTCGGAGCGGCCCGCGCTTCCCTTGCCGGTAAAGGACCAGTTATGCGGCGCCCCCATTTCCGACGCTCTGGGAGCGTATCCGAACTTCAGGTCGTCGGGCGTCTGTTCCAGGTCGGGGTAGTCCGGCCCGGCCTCCAGCAGCAACACCGAGCGGTTGGGGTCTTCGGCAAGCCGGGTGGCGAGAGCGCCCCCGCCGGAACCGGCTCCTATCACAATCACATCGTATTTCATTACGTACTCCGGTTCTCTTGATGTTTCTAATCTTGGGAGGATACGCCCTCACCCTGTTCTCTCTCCCAGACTGTTCTCTCTCCCAGATAGAGAGGGAACAGGGGCAGAAGGTTCATATCAGTCGGCGACGGGCTGGGCTTCGGCGAGGCTGCCAGCCATTGCGGCGTAATGTTCGGCGGCTTGCGACACGAGCGGCTCCACGTCCTCATCCAGCAGATAGCCATCGGTAACCAGTTGGCGGGCGGCGTCCTCAATCAGTTCCAAGAAGCGCTCTCGGGATGGGTAGCGCTCTTCGATGGAAAGGCGGGGGTCCCCGGACAACTCGCGCTCGCGGCGGGTAGCCGCGAAGGGAATGGATGAGCCGCGCAGGGTGCCGCCGGAAGCGCCGCCGGTGGAAAGCGTCTGCCCCTCGCCGCCGATGTCGGCGTGGCGGCGGTTCCAACCCAGGTGAGTCGCCAGCGGCACGGACACGAGCGGAAGCCGGATACCGGCCACTTCGTTGCCGTCAGCGTCCACCTGCGAGACTAGGCCGGGATAGTCACGGCCTATGGCGGCAGGCACGACGGACGGCACGCCAGGGTCGGGGCCGAAGTCCAAGCGGGTGAACTTGCGCAGCGGCCTAGGCAGCTTCACGCTGGGAATCACCTCGAGGTTCGTAGCGGCCTCGGCGGGCGGAACGGCGGTGGCGTCGGCGATACTCGGATTCTGACTGGCCGGCGGCGCCTCGCCGGTAGTGACCCAGCGGTCAAGATTGACCAGCGCCGCCCTTAACAGCGCGCGGTACTCCAGGCAGTTGAAGGCGTGGGCCCCGCGGTATCCATCAGGGTCAACGTCGGCGAGAGGCAGAGCGCCCAGCGCGTGCTGAGTGCCAGCGAAGGCGTAGACTCGCACGGCGTCCGGCGGCTCCACGTCCTGCCTGCCTTCAAGGTCAGTATGAACCAGCGATCCGTGGCCGGCCCAGTATTCCGACGAGGTATAGGTGTACATCACCTTGGGCAACTCGCCCTGATCGGCAAGACGCGACAGCAGCCCGTCAGTCAGGCCGGTGTCAGGGTCGGCCTGGGGGGAGTCGGCAAAAGGAAACAGACTGTTGACGCTGCGAGTGGCTTGGCTGGAAGGCTGGGCGAAACGCTGGTTGAACTCGCCTCGCTTGCCCCCGGCCACATGGGGCATAAAACCGTCGAAGGTCACCCGGCCCACCTCGTCGCGGTTCAGGCCGTGGTATAGGAAAGAACGCAGAAATCGCCCGCTTTGCGACACTCCAAAGGCATAAGCCCGTTCCATACCAGCGACCTCAGCGCCATTGGATGCGCCCTCATAGCGGAGGTAGGAGGCTATGTCGCGGGTGGCCAGCAGCCCCAGCCCAGCGACGGGAGCGCCGGTGGTGGTGTAGACCACCTGATAGACCTTGCCCGGCTGAAAGCCTCCGGCGAGATGCACGTAGCAAGGATCTGGGATGCGGCGGCCGTTCTCCAGCCGCGCGAACCACCATTGTTCGCGGGGTATGACCTGCTCCGGCGCGTCTTCGTCTTCTTGGACGGTCAGCGCCGACCCCCAATCTTCAAGGTGGTTGCACGGATAGGCGCGGTGCATCCGGTCCGACAAATACTGAACGTCGACGGGCGCGTTGGGCTGAAAAGTCACGACAATCTTGCCGGACACGGGCTTGCCGTCTTCCAGGGCTTCAGGCGGGTTGATTCGCAGCAGGCCGGGCGAATCAGGGACATCGTGCTGCCAGCCGCACCAGACGACGGTGTAGCCTTGGCGCATCAGGAAGCCGTTCCCCGGATGCAGCGGCGCATCGGGCGCAATGTCGGGGGCGCTGTTTATGTTGCGCAGGGCCAGCGCCTTGCCTCGGTTCAGCACGTCCAATAGCAGCCGACGGTTGCCCTTGCCTGGGTCATCGGGCTGAAGGATGCGGAAATCGGCGGTGAATTCCACCTGCCCCTGCCCGTTACGCGGGGCCAGCCGGATGTCGGCGATGGTCTCGTTGGCCGGATGCAGCGGGTCAACGGCAAAGTGGGCTGTCCCGTCGATTTGGGTGTATGCGCCCACCGGGCCGAAAGACTGCCCATCGGCAAAGGGGCGCTGCGAAGTGATTTCAAGCCTGGTGACTGGCATGGTTCACTCTCTTGCATTCAGAGTTTTTCAGGCAGAATTTTTCAGGCGGCGGGCGGCGTTTCTTCGAAAGGCTCACCTCTCATCGCCGCTTCCTCTCGCCGCTGGTTCCAGGCAGCCCACTTACGCCGCTCTTCTTCCCGGCCTTGTTCCAAACCCTGTTCCAAACCCTGTTCCAAGCCTTGTTCCAAACCTTGTTTCCGGCCTTCTTCACGCCGCTTCTCTATCAGGGGTTTGAGGAATTTGTCTCCCAAGTACCGTGCTGTAACCATCGTGGCCCCTCCTGCGAAATCTATGACTGTTATCAGCAGCAAGGCGTATATGGGAATTAGCGGGGATGCCGCTGCGGTGCCTCGAACGACGGCGTTGGCGATTACGGGAACGCCATCATGTTTTCCGCTGGTAACTTCGAGCCAAGCCGTGAACACCGTCCAGCCAATCGTTAATACGAAGATTAGCCCCAGATACCAGGGCAGCCACTTTCGCCCGATGCTCCAGATTGACTCTCGTTCCGGTTGCTGGTCATTCATTCAGTTTGGTTACGGCAGAAAGCGGCTGCCCAGTGTCAAGCCTATTATACAGGACTGACATTAACGGAACTGGCGGAAGAACTCGCGGACTTCGTGGGCCAGCAGTCCAGGCTCTTCAAAGGCAGCGAAGTGACCGCCGCGAGGCATTTCCTCCCAGCGGCGCACGTCGTAGGAGCGCTCCGCCCACTCGCGGGGCGGGCGGGCGATTTCCTGGGGAAAGAGCGCCATGCCCGCCGGAGCCGGAACCCGCTCCTCCTGCTCCATTGTCCAGGCGTGACTCTGGTTTTCCTTGTACATACGCACGGACGAGCCGATGGTGCCGGTCACCCAGTAGATGGT
This sequence comes from Dehalococcoidia bacterium, assembly GCA_965249065.1. Taxonomy (GTDB): domain Bacteria; phylum Chloroflexota; class Dehalococcoidia; order Lucifugimonadales; family UBA3495; genus VXOI01. The sequence goes on from CBDFLG010000002.1 coordinate 1,863,614, forward strand.
GACCGTAGTGAGCAGCTCGTCTTTGGTGTAGCTGCTCTCTACGTCGCCGTTACAGTCGCTCCAGGTCCGCCATTTTTCGACAATCCAGGCGCATACCCCGGCTGGCGAGTCGTTCAGTCCGTAGGACAGGGTTTGCGGCTTGGTGCCCTGAATGTGATTGTAGCCGCCCTCGTCCTGGAACCACTGCTCCCGCTGTGCGCTGTGCGCTTCCTCCGCATCGGTCAGGGCGCGCGAGTCCGGCCCCAGGTAGGGCGTGGGCCGGGTGACCGAGGTGAGGTGGATGCCGTGCAGTTTGTCGGCGTGGGAGTAGCCCAGCCGCGAGGTTACGCCAGCGCCAATATCGCCGCCGACTGCCGCGAACCGGGGGTAGCCCAAGTTCTCGGTCATCAGCTTGGCCCACAGGTCGGCCACCCTTCCAATCTCCGCCCCTCGCTCGCGGGACGCCTGGGAGAATCCGAAGCCCGGCAGCGACGGCGCTACAACGTCGAAGGCATCGGCGGCATCTCCCCCATGGGCCGCCGGGTTGGACAGCAGGGGAACAATCTTGGTCATCTCGAAGAAGGTGCTGGGCCAGCCGTGGGTTATCACCAGCGGCATCGGGTTGGGGCCCTGCCCTTTCTCATGGATAAAGTGAATGTCCTGCCCCTCCACTTCAGACTTGTAGTGATGAAAGGCGTTGAGCTTCTTCTCTTGGGCGCGCCAGTCGAAGTCGGTGCGCCAGTATTCGCACAGCTCGCGGATGTAGTCCAGATTGCTGCCGTAGTCCCAGCCGGCGCCGGGAATTTCGTCAGGCCAGCGGGTGTCGGCCAGCCTCTGACGTAGGTCGTCCAGAGTGGCGTCGTCTATCGCAATCTCGAAGGGCCTTGCTTCCATAATACTTTCCTCCCAGAAGGTAAACGGGTTATGCGTCCAGACGGTAGACGCGGGCGGCGGTGTCATGGAACAGGTCGGCGCGCTCCGACGCAGAATAGCCCGCCGAGACGCGCTTGAAGGCGTTGAACAGCACATGGTACGAGAAGGACACCTTGTCCACCGGGAAGTTGCTCTCGAACATACAGCGGGCCGGGCTGAACTGCTCTATCAGGTAGTGAATCATGGGCGCGATGGAGCCGGCAATCTCTTCGGAGCCGACTGGGGTCTCACGCTCGTGCCAGTCGAAGCCGATGCGGGGCATACCAATGCCGCCCAACTTCATCACCATGTTGGGACAGGCGGCCACAGCGGCGATGCCCCGGCGCCACTCGGCCATAACTTCCTCGTCTCGCCCAGCATAGGGGCCGATGCGGCAGAACCCCCCGAGGTGGTTCAGGACGATGGTAACTTCCGGCACGGCGTTGGCGAAAGAGGCCAGGTCGTGAAGCTGGGGGAAGTAGAGCGAGTTTTCCAGTACGTGGCCCATTTCCGCCAGCGCGCGGGCCCCGGCGCGGTAGTCGTCGCGCAACAGGCATCCCTCGACTTCGCGGTTGTCCAGTTCCGGGCTGGGATCCCAGCCGACGGAATGGCGGATGCCCCGGAAGCGGTTGGGGCTAGCTTCCTGCAAAGCCTCCAGCACCGGACGCACGGCGTCACCCAACTTCAGGTCGGCGCGGCCGATGATGCCGTGGGCCGGGCGGCCTGGGCCATGCTGCCCGGTGGCCCCGGCGTCGGCGATGGCTTGCACGAACTCCACTTCGCCCACTGAGCGCATCTCCTCAGGACCGTCGGTCCGGTAGCTGGATCGGGCTTCGACAAACACAGTCGAGCGGACGCTATGTCCGCTGTTGATGTCGGCGGCCAGGTCTTCCAGCAGATAGCGCTGATAGTCCACCGGCTCCGGCCGGTATTCCCAGAAGTGATGATGTGGGTCGCAGATGGGTATTCCGGGTTCCAGAGTATCCTCGCTGGTCAAGGCTAGCCATTCGTTGCCTCTTGCCGTCATAACTCGCTGCTCCCTTCGACAGACTCAGGATGAGGGGTGTTTGCGCGAATAATAGCACAAGCTCCGCCCCTTGCCGCCATTCCCGCGCGCCCTTCCGTCATTCCCACATTCGCGGGTAATGACGAGAAATATCGGGAATGACGGGGGCCACCCCGTAAGGTAGAATTCGGAAAGCTGTCAAGCAACATCCAACTCATTGCCGGTGACCGCCCTGGACTTCAAGCTAAGCATCCTTGATCAAAGCCCGATTCACGAATCGGACAGCTCAACCGACGCCTTGCGCCACACCATCGAGCTGGCGCGCAAGGCCGAGGAATGGGGCTTTCATCGCTTCTGGGTGGCGGAACATCACGGCTCCAACCGGGTGATGGGGTCGTCGCCCGAGGTGCTGATTTCGCATCTGCTGGCCCGTACCTCGCGCATCCGCGTCGGCTCTGGCGGGGTGATGTTGCAGCACTACAGCCCCTACAAGGTGGCGGAAAACTTCAACGTGCTGTCATCACTGGCCCCAGGGCGCGTTGACTTGGGCATCGGCCGCGGGCCAGGGGGACTGCCCCGCTCCACCACTGCCCTGCGCCGGGGGGACGGCGAACCGGCAATGACGCTGGCGGAAAAGCTGACCGAGCTCCGGCGGTTTCTGACCAACGAAATGGAGCCTGAGCATCCGCTCTACGGCTTGCAGGCCAGCCCGATGCCACCGCAGCCACCCGACCTGTTCCTGCTCGGCACCACGCGCTCCAGCGGCGACATGGCGGCGGAACTGGCAATGCCCTACGTCTTCGCGCTGTTCCTGAACAACGACGAAGCGGAGATGGCCGAGGCGGTGCGGCGCTACCAGACCGGGTTCAACTACACCAACGGCTCGCCGCCCCGAACGATGCTGGCCTTGCCTGTCATCGTAGCCGAAACCAACGAGGAAGCCGCCGGATACGCCGAGAAAATCCAGGTGGTCCGCATCACGCTCGACAGCGGGCGCACGCTCACAGTCGGCAGCGTCGAGGCCGGCGAGGATTTCGGGAGGCAGTCGGGAGAAGGCTACCAAATAACCGTGCGGCAGGCCGGCGTGGTCCATGGCGCGCCCGAATCGGTAAGGCGGCAACTGCTGGACGTCCGGAGCCAATACGGGGCCGACGAGATTGTCGCGGTGACCGCCATAGACAACTTTGAGAAGCGTCTGCACTCCTTTGAGTTGCTGGGCGGGCTGATCAGCGGCCTTAACGACACGAGCGATTAGGCGATTAACGGTGCCGGGGCGCTCGGCTGTGCGCCCCTGCACGGGCGGGATATAACGCCGTTAAGGAACGGAGAGAGTCATGGCTGAACGTCGGATGATGCGCATCGGTACTTTCTTGGCCGGCACCGGCTCCAACATGGCGTCGTGGCGGCATCCGACCGCCGTGACGGACGCTGCCATTAACCTAGACTACTACCGCAGGCTCACCCGCAAGGCGGAGGCAGCCAAGCTGGACTTCGCATTCTTCGGCGACGGGCTGTACATCAGCGAAAAGTCGCACCCCAACTTCCTCAACCGATTCGAGCCTCTGACTCTGCTTGCCGCCCTGGCGATGGATACCACTCACATCGGGCTGGCAGCCACCCTGTCCACCTCCTACAGCGACCCGTACACCGTGGCTCGGCAGTTCTCGTCCATCGACCACATTTCCAACGGACGGGCCGGCTGGAACGTCGTAACCTCGCCGCTCGAAGGCTCGGCTCTGAACTACAGCAAGCCGGAGCATCCCGCCCACGACCTGCGCTACCGCATGGCCGCCGAATACATCGAGGTTGCCAAGGGGCTGTGGGACTCGTGGGAAGACGACGCCTTTATCCGCGACCAGGCCAGCGGGCAGTTCATCGAGCCGGACAAGATGCACCGTCTCAGCCACGTCGGGGAGTTTTACTCGGTTCAGGGGCCGCTGAACATTTCCCGCTCCCGGCAGGGGCGGCCGGTGCTGATACAGGCCGGCTCCTCGGAAGCCGGGCGGGGCTTCGCGGCGTCCGTGGCCGACGCGGTGTTTACAGGCCAAGCAACGAGGGCCAGCGCCGAGGAGTTCAGCTCCGACGTGAAACGCCGGGCCACAGCGGCGGGGCGAAATCCGTCGGAACTCCTGATTATGCCCGGCTGCTCGCCCATCGTGGGCCGCACGCCTCAGGAAGCCGAAGAGAAGTACCTGGAGATAGCCGGTCTGGTGGAAATCAACTCGGCCCTGAACTATCTGGGCCGCTATTTCAACGACCTAGACTTCACGCAGTATGAACTGGACGCGCCATTCCCCGAATTGGGCGACTTTGGGCGCAACGGATGGGAAAGCTCCACCGACAGCATCAAAAAGACCGCCCGCGAGAAGGAGCTGACGCTGCGGGAGATGGCGCTACAGGTGACCACGCCACGCCACGAGTTCATCGGCACGGCTGAGCAGGTGGCCGACACCATGCAGGCTTGGTTCGAGTCGGGCGCAGCCGACGGATTTATGCTGAGCGGCGCAGTTCTTCCCCAAGGCTTTGACGACTTCATAGACCAAGTACTGCCCATCCTGAAAAACCGCAGCCTCTTCCGAACGGAGTACGAGGCCAACACTCTGCGCGGCAACTTGGGCCTGCCCAAACCGGAAAACCGCTACACCGCCGCGCGAAAGGCCGGTGCGCCCCGTTAAGATTCCCCCTCCATCCGGGAGACGGTTAGGGTGAGGGCGTCCCTGCAACTGTACCCAGTCTGGGAGAAGTCATGCCCGCAACCCTGCTCGCCATTCATGGAACCGTAACTCGTCCGGGGCGGCTGTATCAGGCAATACAAGCGGCGTTGCCGGGGCTGGAAGGGCCGGACTCGCCCGTCGCTGAAACGCTCCATCTGGGCGATTACCGGATTTCCTTCGCCGACGGACGGCCCCTATCTGGCTACGATGATGACACGCAGGCGGTGGTGGAGCGGGTTTCTGCTGCGGATATGTACCTTATCGCCACGCCGGTTTTCCGGGCTTCCTTCACCGGGGCGCTGAAGAATCTGCTGGACCATATCCCGGTGGAGGGGCTGCAAGGCAAGGCCTGCGGGCTTATCGGTATGGGAGCCACCGACCATCACTACCTCAGCATCGACGCGCAACTGCGGCCGGTGCTGGCATGGTTCGGCGCGCACGTCGTGCCTGGCATGGTCTACCTGCAATCCAGGCACTTCCAGGACGGCCAACTGCATGACCCCCAAGCAGTCGCCGACCTGCAATCGCTGGCCCGCTCCGTCGTGGCCGTGCACCGGGCCTTGGCCGGGGGCGGACTTTCCGGCCCGCCGCCTCTTGCCGCCCGCTGAGTCCACCTTGACTGCGCCGCGCCTGCCGGTGCCGGTGGAGACGCTTCTCACATCCTTTCGGCAAGCTCAAGGGCTAGGACGCGCCTGGCCCTCTTTGTTTGTCTTTACGGGAGCTCTCCATCTGGATGGTGATAGGGTCGCGGCCTGCGTAGAACCGGCGGCGGTTCATCGCCTCTTCCAGCCGCTGGGCGAAGAGCTCTATCTGGCGGGGTGCGATGGCCTGGAAGCCGAAATCGTAGTCCTTGCCCTTGCTAAGCACGATAATTTGCCTCCGGCCCATATTGCTCCAGGCTTTGAGCTCGGTCACTTCGTCGAATGGAATGACCTTTCGCCGGATGTGCCACCATTCAACCGCCAGGCAGTCCGTGTAAATAGAGTACCGCCGGGGGTGGACCAAGAAGCACAAGGCCAGGATAAACAACCCCGAAATCCACATCAACATGGGAAACCACCCCTGAATGGGAAACCACCCCTGAAGCCAAGAGAAAGCTTCGCCCGACCCCACTTTGTCTCCGAAAAAGACGCCGATAACCACAGAGATGCTGCCGATTATCAGCAGGCGTCGAAACCCTTCGTGGTTCTCCCAATAGAGCGGTTTTTTCTCATGCCCCAGCATGGATATATCCTACCACTTCGGTCTGGCCTATCTGAAATACACGAATTGTTTTTATTATTTCAGATATCTAACTATCATTAACGCAATTGACATATATGATTTCTACTAGGGGGTGTCGTCAAAGTGAGAGTGTGATAATAAGCTGATATTGCAATTAGTGCAGCAGGATTGGGCAATGCCAGCAGTAGCCGTAGCCCCGGCGCACCGGCGCCACGATATTTCAGACCGGGTATGGGAAATCTTGGAACCCCTTCTCCCCGGCGGCAAGGGCAAGACAGGCCGGCCGGCCCAAGATAACCGCCGTTTCATCAACGCCGTGTTCTGGATTTTGCGCACCGGCGCCCCCTGGCGGGATCTGCCCCCGGACTACGGGGACTGGAAGAACACCCACCGCCGCTTCTGCCGCTGGCGGGACCGGAACGTCTGGGCCGGGCTGCTGGAGGCGGTGATGGATGACCCTGATTATGAATGGCTGATGATTGACGCCAGCTACATCAAGGCCCATCCCCACAGCGCCGGGGCCCGGGGCGGCAACCAAGCCATTGCCCGCACAAAAGGGGGCTCAACAGCAAGCTGCACCTGGCGGTGGACTCCCACGGAATGCCGGTAAGGCTGGCGGTGACCGCAGGCACTGTGGCTGACTGCTCCCAAGCGCTGCCCCTGATTGAGGGCATCAAGGCGGAACACCTGCTGGCGGACAAAGCCTATGACACCAATGAAATCGTGGCCGGGGCCTCGGCCCGGGGGATGAATCCGGTGATACCGCCCAAGAGCAACCGGAAGGAAAAGCGGGACTACGACCGGGCGCTGTACAAGTTGCGGCATTTGGTGGAGAACGGTTTCCTGGAGTTCAAGCAGTGGCGGGGAGTGGCGACCCGGTATGCCAAGAACTCCCTTTCTTACCTGGCCATCTGCCAGATTCGGGCCATGGCGATTTGGACTAAATTACTTTGACGACACCCCCTAATAAAATTCTCTTTGATAAATAATCTACGAATATCGTTATTTAGAGGCGGCTGATGAGAAAATTACTTTTGCTGGTCTTGGCAGTGATATTCCTTTTGGCGATGGCGGCCTGCGGGGCGTCGGATGCGCCCAAGCAAGGCGCTGCACCGGCGACGAGCGCGCCCGCGCCCACGGCAACACCGGCACCGATAACGCTGGAGCAATACGCCGCGGAACGCGCCGGTGGGCCAGGCGCAATATACCTGGGTGACCTGAATCAACTGGCTGGCCCCGCTCCCAGCGAGGAACAGGGCGACTTTGACGGCAACGTCCCCCTGGATGCCCTAGAGCGGCACACTTGGATTTACGAGTCGGACTTCTACCGGAGCCTGCTGGAAAAGGCCAAAATCACCAATCCCACCCAAATGGTCTACGACGGAGACCCCATCGCGATTCAGCACGCTTGCATCAACCGGGCGCTGCTGCCGTGCGTGCTGATAGAGACCTACCTTGCGCCCAACCTGAAAAAGCGCACCAACGGGATGCTGACCGTTGTGGTCAGCTCTTACCCGGAATTAGGAATCCTCTGAACAAGTCCTTGGCGATGTGGCATAGTAGTGTGTGCGAGTGGATGCTTTTTGGAGGCAAGAGCGATGGACCAGCCCACCTTTGCCGACCTGGAATACCAGGGCAAGAAGCGCAAGACCCGCCGGGAACTGTTCCTGGAGCGCATGGAAGGCCTGATTCCCTGGCAGAGGCTGGAGGACCGCATCCGCCCCTTCTACCCCAAGCCTGGGCGGGGACGCCACCCCTACCCGCTGTCGGTCATGCTGCGGACCCACTGCGTCCAGCTCTTCTACAACTTGAGCGACCCTGGCATGGAAGACCTGCTCTACGAGTCCGACCCGGTCAGGCGCTTCGCGGGGTTGAAGCTCTCAGGCCCCCTGCCCGACGAGACCACCATCCTCAACTTCCGCCACCTCCTGGAAAAACACAACCTGGGTCCGGGTCTGCTTGGGGAAATCAATGCCCACCTGGAATCCCAAGGACTGAAGCTGCGGGAGGGAACCATTGTGGACGCCACCATCATCGAGGCGCCGTCCTCCACCAAGAACCGTGCTGGAGAGCGGGACCCGGAGATGCGCCAGACCAAAAAGGGGAACCAGTGGCACTTCGGGATGAAGGCGCACATCGGGGTTGATTCGGAGACGGGCATAGTTCACAGCATGAGCACGACATCGGCCAACGTCCACGACGTTACGGAGGCGCACCATTTGCTGCACGGCGGGGAGACGGTGGTGTGGGGTGATGCGGGCTACCAGGGTGTGGGCAAGAGGGAGGAGAACCTGGGGCTGGAGGTGGAATGGCGGGTGGCGATGCGTCCGGGGCGCTGGCGGACGCTGGATCCGGGGAGCGGGGAGGCGCTGGCGGAGAAGGCGAAGGCATCGGTGAGAGCCAAGGTGGAGCATCCCTTCCTGAGGCTGAAGCGGCTGTTCGGTTACGCCAAGGTACGCTACCGGGGGCTGGCCAAGAACGCGGAGCGGCTGGCGTTGCTGTTCGGGCTGGGCAACCTGCTGACGGCGGAGGGACAACTGAGGTGGTAGCGGGCCCTGCGGCGATCCTGACCGGCCTTCCGGTTTGTGCCAGGCTTCCAACCAACCCTGTCAGGAGACGAAAGGCAAGGGACTGAGCGCCAGTCGGCTGGGCCGGTAAGGTGGCCTTCGCCCACTTGCCGATCCGTCAGATGTAATTCAGGCCTTCACGGGCCTTGTTCAGAGTTTCCCTAGGGCTGGCAGGCCCCGACACGCTCACGCTGGTCTCCGACGGGACGCTGGCGATGGCCAACATCTACGGCGGATACGTGGGCGGGGAAATGCCGCCCATCGAAATTCAGAACCTTTGGGGAATCTACCCGGACCGGGAAACGGAATTTCGGGCCACCATCGCCATCACTCCCGACCTCGAAGCGCTGGTGGCGAACGCCACAGGCGGGTTCGTGCTGAACCACAACTGGTTCTCCGGCAACGACCTCTACTTCTTCAGCAAGAAACCGCTGGCAACACTAGAGGACTTTCAGGGCCTGAAAACGCGGAGCCACAGCGCGGCCCTGTCCGACTGGATTGAGGGAATTGGCGCCGATGCCCAATTCCTGGCCTTCGCCGAAGTCTACACCGCCCTAGAGCGGGGCATCCTAGAAGCGGCGGTGGCTGGCGCCGACGGCGCCCACGGCCAGCGGTGGTACGAGGTCACCGAATTTATGGCCGGGCCTCTGGTCAGCTTCCCCTCCACCAATAACATTATCAATGGCGATGTGTGGGCCAAGCTCCCGCCTGACTTGCAACAAATTTTCATCGAAGAGGGCGCCATATCCGAGCTTGAAGCACTGCGAATCGCCTCAATTCAGAACGAGATGGGCTTGGCCAGGAACTTGGACAAGGGCCTGATACTGCAAGAGTTCGACGACGAGGTCAATGAGCGAAGCCTGAATTCGTCGGTAATCGAACACGTAATCCCGGCGTGGGTTAACCGCGTAGGGAGCGCCGAAGAGCCGATCATCGGCATATTTAACGAAAGAGTGGGGCCATTGGTGGACCTGCACATCAACCCCGACGGCTCGGTAACCAATACCGGACAGTGAGGGGTGGCCGCCGGGTCGCCTTCATCCTGGCCCTCTCCCCTCTCCTCTCGGGAGAGGGGATTACGCGCTTATTGGTTGGGAGGTCTGGAAACACCCGCAGGAGCCGTTAAAGCGGTAGCATAGCAAACTCAATTATCCGGGCGCTGTTGATTTCTCATTTGAAACGGGAGGCACGGCTGCTATGAGAGCTATGAGAACAAGGATCAATTCGACAGCCTCCCGCCCGATTTCCAGCAGATTCTCTTGGAGGAGGGGGCAAAGTTTGAGCTGGAAATTCTCAGGGTTGCCCCTATTTTGGGCGAGACTGGCATCCCCAAGGCCGTGGCGACGGGCCTGGAGTACAGCGAGTTCTCCCCGGAGCTATGGGACTACATATTCAACGAGGTGGTGCTCAACAGGATTGTCCCCAAATGGGTGGAACGAACTGGCGGGCCAGACTCGGACGCAGTGGCTCTGTTCAACGAGAAGGCAGCCGACGTAGTGGGCGTCAAAATCAACCCCGACGGGACTGCCTCGCTGATAGAGTAGGGATACAGTAGGCTGGACGCTGTCCCAGGCGGCGCAACTCCGCCCGGAACTTCCTTCGGCTCCGCCACCGTTGTTCGCCCGCTCGCCCGCTCGCCCGGCTCGCGGCGAGCGGGTTTTCCCTGTCAGCCACTGTCTCAGGCTGCGCGACCGGCATGGAGCTAGTTCCTTTACGATATTCGCTGGTTATCTTACGGTATTCATATATTTGTTACTATTTTCACAATTATCTATTAGCTAATGTGAGCTTGCAGAGTGAAAATACCTTTGGTATATTGCCGCGCAATAGGCAGGGATGTCAAAAGCTCGCTGCCGGTTGGGAAAAATCATCCAGGAGTGTCTCTATGATCAGGAAATTCGCGTTAACCGGGGTACTGGCCCTTTTGATAGCGGTTATCCTTGCCTGCGGTGAGGCAGCGTCTCCCACAGAACCCCCGGCGCCGACCGATGCGCCCGCCACTGCTATCCCTCCAACGCCCACCCAGGCCGCCGCGGTCGCCACCGAAGCGCCGAAAGTGATGGACGCCGACGCTGACCTCAAGTCCGCCGCCGCACGGTTGGCCGGCGGGGCCGGCGCGTTCTACATCGGAGACCTCAACCAGTTGGTCGGCCCCACACCCGGAGAAGGTCTGGGCGACGCCAACGATATGGTGAACCTGGAAGGCCTGGAACGTGAGCGCTATATCTTTGACTCCCAGTACTACAAGGACTTGGTGGAGAAGGCCAACTTCACCAACCCCACGGAGATGACCTATGACGGCGAGCCCATAGAAATCCAGTTCGCCTGCATCAACCGAACTGTTGCTCCGTGCGAGCTGTGGGCCAGCTTCTTCAAGGAACAGGTCGAAGAGCGCACCAACGGGAAGGTGCTGGTGCCCATCACTTCGTTCCCGGAGCTGGGCATTGCCGGGCCGGACTCCCTCAACCTGTTGACCAACGGCACCTTGTCCTTTGCGGAGATTTCCGGCAGCTACGTCTCCGGAGCCATGCCCGAGGCTGAACTGCTCATCTTGTTCGGCGTGTACGCAGACCACCAAGCCTATCTCAAGGTCCAAGAGGCAATAGGACCGTTGCTGGACGGCCTGTTCGAGGAGAACAGTGATGGGGGCAGGGTTATCTCACATATGTGGATATCCGGCGCCGACCAGTTCTTCTTCTGCAAGGAAAACATAGAGGAACTGGCTGACTTTGAGGGACGCAAGGTGCGCAGTCATGGCTCGGCCCTTTCCGACTGGATCGAAGGGTTCGGCGCCAGCGCCCAGTTTGTGGCCTTCGCCGAGGTGTACACGGCCTTGGAGCGCGGCATCCTGGACTGCGGCGTGACCGTGGCGTTCGCGTCAGTCGCCCAGCGATGGTACGAGGTGACCACCTATATGGTCGGCCCGCTTCCCACCCAGACGGTGAACACCGTCATGCTGAGCCCTCGGGTCTGGGAGGGTCTCTCGCCCGACATCCAGCAAATCCTGATCGAGGAGGGAGCCCGGCACGAGCTTGAGGGCTTGCGCGTGACCCCAGCGTGGAACGAGGTCTGGATCCCGCGCAACATTGAGGCCGGCATGATATACCAGGAGTTCTCACCCGAACTGCTGGACCACCAAGCGAACGTGGTGGCCACTGAACACGTAATACCAGGCTTCATCGCTCGCCAGGACGAGGACAACAGGGACAACATGATTGAGCTGTTCAATGAGAAGATCTCCCCGATCGTGGGCCTGAAGGTATTGCCCGACGGCACCGCGGAGAGGGTTCCAATAACCCAATAGCAGGGTGGCGTTGCGCTGCCTGGAACTTCGTTCGGCTCCGCCACCGTTGTTCACCCGCTCGCCCGGCTCGCGGCGAGCGGGTTTTCCCTGTCAAGGACTGTCTCAGGCTGCGCGACCGGCATGAAGCTAGTTTCTTTACGATATTCGCTGGTTATCTTACGGTATTCATATATTTGTTACTATTTTCACAATTATCTATTAGTGAATGCAGGGTTGCACGGTCAAATCGCGTTTGGTATATTGCCGCGCAATCGGCAGGGATGTCAAAAACTCGCTGCCGGTTGGGAAAAATCATCCAGGAGTGTCTTTATGATCAGGAAATTCGCGTTAACCGGGATACTGGCCCTTTTGATAGCGGCTATCCTCGCCTGCGGTGAGGCAGCGTCTCCCACGGATCCCCCGGCGCCCACCGATGCGCCCACCGCCACTGCTGTTCCTGAAACACCCACCGAGGCCGCCATGGAAGCAACCCAAACGCCCGTAGCGGCCGCAACTGCAACCCAACCACCTCGCCGGTAGCCACAGACCTCAAGTCAGTGGCCGCCCAATTGGCCGGCGGGCCGGGCGCGATATACGTCGGCGACCTGAACCAGTTGATCGGCCCGGTCCCGGAACCCATCGGGACGACATCGGAGACTATGACGGCGTTCCCTACGAGGGGCTGGAAGACTATATGTACGTCTTCGACTCCGACTACTACCGGACGCTCGTCGAGCGAGCCAACTACCTCAACCCGACCGAGACCACCACCACCGGCATGGAACTCTCGTATCAGCTTGCCTGCATCAACCGCGCTCTGACCCACTGCAAGATTGCCGAGTGGTGGTCCGACCAGGTCTATGCGCGCACCAACCAGCAATTGAGAATCGAAATTATCGGCTACCCGGAACTGGGCATCGCCGGGGATGACGTGCTGAATCTACTGGAAAACGGCACCCTGTCCTTCGCAGAACTGCCCTCGGCCTACACCGCCGGCGACCTCCCGGCCATGGACATGAAGTATCTCTGGGGAATCTACAAGGACAACGAGACCTTCTATAAGGCGACGGTGGTCTCCATCCCCGACCTGGACCAGCTGATTGCAGACCGCACCGGCGGCGGCGTAACCATCTTCCAGATGTGGCGGGTGCCGGAGAACGAGATTTTCTTCTTCTCCAAGGAACCCATCATCGAACTGGAGGACTTTCAAGGGCTGAAGGTTCGCAGCTTCGGAGGCGCGCTTTCGGACATGATTGACGGCATGGGTTCGGAAGCCCAATGGGTGGCTTTCACCGAGGTGTACACCGCCCTGGAGCGTGGCATCCTCGACGGCGGCGTAACCGGAGCCAACGCGGGCTACGGCCAGAGGTGGTACGAGGTGGCCGACTACATGGCCGGCCCTCTGCCCCTCTTCACAGTGGAAAACGCCACCTTCAACCCCGATGTTTGGGCAAGCCTGCCCGACGATTTCCAAGCAATTCTCCTGGAAGAAGGGGCCAAGTACGAGCTGGAGTTCTTCCGGGTCACTCCCGTGCTGTCGGGCCTGGGCATACCGAAACTGCTGGACGAAGGAATAATCTACAACCCGTTCAACGAAGAGGTGCGCACCTTCCTCTTTGAAGAAGTAGCCTTGAAATACGTGGTTCCCCAATGGGTGAAGCGCGTCGGCGGCCCAGACACCGAAGCCGTCCGGTTGTTCAACAAGAACGTCGGCCCCATCGCCGGCATCAAAATCAACCCCGACGGCACCGCCTCGCTAATCGACAACTAGCCGCCCACTGGAACCCGGTGGAGAAAGGGCCCCGAGCATTGGCCGGGGCCTTTATCTTTTGCGATTGTCGTGCAAATTTATTTCTGCATTATTGTTATACATTTCAGCACAATATAAGATGACGATGAAAATGGATAACAGGTGTGCTTTACGACTGCAAACGTATCCCTTATTATATGGACTGAATATTGACACGCTTCGCAGCGCCTGAATATAATCCTGTCATCTCGTTTGGACTGCCCTTTGAGCCTGAAGACTGCCAATATGGGAAATCCCGGGTGTAGTCAGCTGTAGGAGATCTTTGATGCGGACATTGTATCTAGCTATCGTACCCGTGCTCCTTGTCTTGTTCTTAGTCGCCTGCGGCTCATCCGCCACATCTACACCGGAACCAGCCGCTACACCGGAACCAGCCGCAACCTCTGAACAGCCCAGCGCAACCTCCGATCAAGCAACCGAGGAACCTGACCAGGTTTTCAAAATGCAGTTCGTTTGCATCAATCGCAGCCTGCAGACCTGCGATTTGTTCACTGAGTACGTCGCACGGGTCAATGAACTCAGCAACGGCCAACTTGAGCTTGAAATCACTTCTTTCCCCGAGCTAGGGATCAGCGGAACCGATATGCTGGACCTGCTGGAAGCCGGAACCGTAGAATTCACTGAGCTGCCTGGCAACTTTGTCGGCGGGACTTGGCCCTTCATCGAAGTAGCTGAACTCTACGGTCTCTTCCCGGATACGGCGACTCAGAATAAGATTTTCGCAGCGGTCCGGGATGATGAGGTCAGAATCATCAGGGACCGTTTCGGTGGGGAGGTTATCTTTTACGACTATTACCCTGACCAATTCTTTTACAGCAAGAGGCCCCTCAATACGCTCAGCGACTTTGAGAATCTGAAAACCCGCGCTCACAGCGTTCCTCTAGGAGACTTGATCAATGGCCTGGGCGCTGAAGCTCAATTCGTAACCTTCGCCGATGTGTACCCCTCCCTGGAGCGGGGCATTCTCGACGCGGGGGTTACCGGCAGCGGTCCGGGGTACGGGCAGAGGTGGTACGAAGTTACCGAATACCTTGTGGGGCCTCTTTACGCTCATCCTCACAATGCCATTGTCATGAACTTGGATATCTGGAATTCCCTTCCACCACACCTTCAGGACCTATTGAAAGAAGAGGGCTCCAAGACCGAAGCGGAAAATTTGCGACTCGTGGAATCTTGGGATCAGGATGGCGTGGATAAAAACGTAGCCGCTGGGATGGTGTACAGCGACTTCACGCCGGAAATGAGGGAAGCCATTCGAGAAACCGCCATCAACTCCTCATTGCCCAACTGGGTCGGCCGGGTAGGCGGAGTGGATACTGAGGAAGTCACGATTTTCAACGAGAAGGTAGGCCCCATAGTGGGCATGAGAATCAACCCCGATGGCACAGTCTCATCCGTTCCTGTTAAATAACGGATAACACCAGTACGCCTGCATTAACCGAGTCGGCGGCCCAGACACCGAAGCCGTGCGCTTGTTCAACAAGAACGTCGGTCCCGTCGCCGGCATCAAAATCAACCCCGACGGCACCGCCTCGCTAATAGACAACTAGCCGCCAAACAGCGGCTCGGCAGACTCAAAGGCCCCGGGAGCGCCGGGGCCTTTATCTTTTGCCAGAAACTGCGTCCGAGCTTGCTCACAGGGCCTTTCGGTTCTCAGATACAGTTCCCTCCCCCTCAAGAGAGAGAATCGAAAGACCCTGGGCTTGCTGCATTCTTTCAATAGCACTATTCAAGATTTTATAGGATGTTTTCGTAACCATACTATCGGATTCGTCAAATATAACATCTTGACCGATTTTCGTGGCTCTGCATATCGGAATTTCTCTTGCGTGCCAATATCCAATCTGATATATTCCGCCGAACCATACGGGTAGCCTGGACTCCGAAAGGCAGTCTGCTGTTGCGAACACGCAGGCACGCGCCGTATGAAAACGGCAAATTACCTAGGAGAGTGTGTTAATGTTCAAACCCTTTTTATTAGGCGGCGCCCTTATACTGCTGATGGCCCTTGTGCTGGCCTGCGGAAGCGCCGCAGAACCGACTGCTGTTCCGACCACCGCGGCTCTGGCTCCGACGGAAGCGCCCACCGCAGCGCCTACCGCAACGGCAGAGGCAATGGAGGAGGCCACCGAGCAACCGGCAATGGAGGAAGCCACCGAGCAACCGGCAATGGAGGAAGCCACCGAGGAACCGGCGATGATGACCGGCGATGAGGCCCTACAAGCCGTCGCCGACCAACTGGCCGGCGGCCCTGGTTCGATTTACGTCGGCGACCTCAGCCAATTGGTCGGCCCGTCCCCCGGCGGCGTCGAAGAGGCCCTGGGCGACGGCACTGGCATGGTCCCCCTGAATTACCTGGAAAAGAATAAGCACATCTTCGAGACCGACTACTACGCCTCCCTTCTGGAAAAGGCGAAACTGACCGACCCGACGCCCCTGACCTCCGTCGGAGAGGAAGTCAACATTCAGTACGCCTGCATTAACCGCGCTTTGCTGCCTTGCAAGCTACAGACTATCTACTTCGCCGAGAACATCAAAGCCCGTACCAACGGGCAGGTGGACTTCGAGGTTTCCAGCTACCCCGAGTTGGGGCTGGCCGGTTCCGATATGATGGAACTGGTGGAGCAGGGAACCATCGAGTTCGCCCAGATTCAGCCGGCCTACGTCGGCGGCACCTGGCCCACCATTGACATCATCTATGTCTGGGGCCTATGGAAGGACTTTAAGTCGGAACACGAGGCCAACACCCGCCTGCTGGAAGCCCTCGACCAAGGCATCTATGACAACACCGACGGCGGGAAGCTGATCTACCACATCTGGTACGGCGGCAACGACCAGTACTTCTTCTCCAAACGCGGCGCGGAAAAAGAGGACTTCGATGGCCTGAAGACCCGCAGCCACGGCACCACCATGACCGACGCTATCAACGGCCTAGGCGGGGAGGGTCAGTTCATGGCCTTCGCCGAGGTGTATACCGCCCTGGAGCGCGGCATCCTGGACGCGGGTGTAACCGGCGCCCACGCCGGCCACGGCCAGCGCTGGTACGAAGTCACCGACAACCTCATCGGCCCGTTCATTTCGATGCCAATGGGTTTCGAGACCATGAATAAGGACACTTGGGGCCGCATCCCGGCCAACCTCCAAGCCATCATCATCGAAGAGGGCGCCAAGATGGAGCTGGAAAACCTCCGCTTGGCCGCCGTCTGGAACGAGACCGGCGTGCAAGTCAACACCGACAAGGGAATGACATTCATGCCTTGGTCAGACGAGATGAAAAAGTTCGTCTACGAGGAAGTGGCGCTGGGCCGCGTGCTGCCCAACTGGATAAAGCGCGTCGGGCCGGAAGAAATCGCCCTCTGGAACGATATAGTATCCCCCTGGGCCAAGGTGCGAATCGAACCCGACGGCTCCATTGTTCCAGTAGAATAACCGGAAATTCTCAGCGGGTTCGGTGGTGGCGGCAGCTACCCCCCAGCCCTGAGCGTGGCAAACCCCAAGACCCCGGCCATCCGCCGGGGTCTTTTCTATTACGGGAAAAGCCAATTCCACGGGGTGAATTTTCGGCAACCTCTTTCGACAACCTCTTTCGACAACTTATTGGAATCAAACTGATCCTGGTTTCGTCTGATAGTTACCGGATTTCACAATAGCGGATGACGTAGGGTCTTTCGGTTCTCAAATACAGTTCCCTCCCCCCAGGCGAGGGCCAAGCCAAGCGCGTACCATCCGCGTCCTCTGCGTCCCCTCTGCGTTGCCCCCCGTAGCATTATTGCTGAAAGCCCCTCCGCTTTTCCTGACACTTCCCCCTTGCCAACCCCTGGAACACTCCCGTAGCATTATTAACGTACCGATCGGAAACCCACGCCAACACCAAAACCCGGCCCAAATCCAACCAGCCACTGAGGCAGCGTGATGTGCTTTGCCCCCAAGCCCTAACCAGTCCGGCCGCTTCCAACCTGAACCGCGCTCCGCAGAATCCAGCCCCGACAACCAGGAACGGCCGGAAATGAGCGGAAATGACCGGGAAAGTGAAAATTTCCAGCCCGCCAGCCCATCCAAATACGCGCCGGAGCTGAAACCATGTCCTTAAGCCAGACCTTGATCCAGGTCAGAAACCGCATCAATTACCTGCGCCGCAAATACGCCATCCCCCTAGCCGTAGCGCGCCTCCACCCCATCGCCGAGGAATTCTGCGACCAGTGGGACGTCGCCCGCGCCAACTCCGGCAGCAGCGGAGCCCCGGCTCCAGAACCTGGCTCCTTGCCCGAGTCCCAGCCCTTCATCAAGCGGCTAGTCGACCGCGGCTTCCGCCTCCACACCTTTACCGACCTCCACCGATACCTGGAGCGCTGCCGCCAAGCCAACACCTGCCCCAACCCCCTCAGCATCATAGAAAACCTCTATCCCCAGGTCGGCCCCAACGGGCCGCTGGCAAATCTCGCCCGGTTCTGGTAGCGCTATCTGCCGGCACGTTCTGCGACAATCAAAAGACCTTGGTGGATGACGGAAACCCGCTTGTGTGCGGGATTCCAATTTGCTATATTCGGCAGGGCCGCGCGGGCAACCACTCAAGGCCGCCCTCCGACAGGCTCAGGAGGAACGAGCGGCTGCGCCCGGATGTAACCGGGTCAACCGGCGGCGGCGCGCGGCAGGCGAAATTACCCAGGAGAGTGCGTGAATGCTCAAACCCTTTCTATTAGGCGGAGTCCTTATCCTGCTAATGGCCTTTGTGTTGGCCTGCGGAAGCGCCGCAGAACCCACGTCCGTTCCGCCCACTGCGGCTCCGGCGGAAGATCCCACCGCAGCGCCCACTGCGGCTCCGGCGGAAGATCCCACCGCAGCGCCTACTGCAACGGAAGCGGCAATGGTAGAGGCGACCGCGGCGCCGGCAGTGATGACCGGCGACACTGACGCAACCCTGCTGGCAGCGGCCGATGCGCGGGCTGGCGGCCCAGGCGCTTTCTACCTCGGCGACGGCGACTTCAGCAGGCTGGTAGGCCCGGCCCCGGCGGAGGGCCTGGGCGACGAGCAAGATATGGTCAACCTAGCCGGGCTGGAGCGCGAGAGCTACCTTTTCGACTCGCAGTATTACCAAGATTTGGTCGAAAAAGCCAACTTCGCCAACCCCACAAAAATGACCTACGACGGTGACCCGATCGAAATCCAGTTCGCCTGCATCAACCGGACGGTGGCGCCGTGCGAGCTGTGGGACAACTTCTTCCGCAAGCAAATCGAAGCCCGCACCAACGGGAAAGTAGTCGTCCCCATTACGTCCTTCCCTGAATTGGGGATTGCCGGGCCGGACTCGCTGGACCAGGTTACCAGCGGAACCTTGTCCTTCGCCGAAATAACCAGCGGCTACGTCTCCGGCCATATGCCGGAGGCCGAACTGGCCATCATGTACGGCCTTTATCCCGACCACGAAGTCGAGTTCAAGGTGACCCAAGCGATTCAGCCCGATCTTGACCTCCTGTTTAGCGAGAACACCGAAGGCGGCCAGGTAATCTCCCATATGTGGGTATCCGGCGGCGACCAGTTCTTCTTCTGCAAAGAAGGCATACAGACCCTTGACGACTTTGAGGGCAGGAAAGTCCGAAGCCACGGCTCGGCCCTTTCCGACTGGATTAACGGTTTCGGCGCCGACGCCCAGTTCGTAGCCTTCGTCGAAGTCTACACCGCCCTGGAACGCGGCATCCTCGACTGCGGCGTTACCGTGGCTTTCGCCGCCCATGCCCAGCGGTGGTTTGAGGTGACCGACTTCATGGTCGGCCCGCTGTCCAGCCAACTGCTGAACACCGTGATTCTGAGCGCCCAAGTCTGGAACGACCTGCCACCGGACATCCAGCAGATTATGGTCGAAGAAGGGGCCCGGCACGAGCTGGAGGCCATTCGCGTAACCCCGGCGTGGAACGAAGTCTGGATTCAGCGGAACATTGACGCCGGTCTGGAGTACCAGCCCTTCTCCGACGAGCTAATGGACTATATGCGGAATGTGGTGGCTACCCAGCATGTGGTCCCCGGCTTCGTCAGACGACAGAACCCTGATTCCAAGGATGCTATCATCGCTCTGTTCAACGAAGAGATTGCCCCCATCGTTGGCGTCAAAATCAACTCCGACGGCACGACCGAATCCGTCCCGATAACCCGGTAGCCAAAGGACCAATCGCAGCGCAAACAACGAGGCCCCGGCGGTAACCGGGGCCTTCCCCTTTGAAATAATGTGAGCAGCGGGATGGCGCCGGATGCTAATCATCTCCGGCCGCTGCGGCTGGGCCACCCAACGGCTGCGGCCGCTTGCCTCCGATAGACCAGACCACAAGGGCTGAGGCAGTCAGAAGCGCCACATTGGACCAGATTGCTATGTCATAAGTCCCTCGAACGTCGAACAGCAGGCCGCCCAAGTACGCCCCCATGCCGGAGCCCAAGGGCATCACGGCGAACATGGTGCCGTAAATCTTGCCCAGATTGGCTGTGCCGAATCCGTCAGAGGCAAAGGCGGCGGTAATGCCCACCACGGAGTTCCACGAGAATCCGACCAGCAGGACTCCCGCCACCAAGGCAACTATCCCCAGAGACGGTACCCCCAAGAATGGTATCCCCATGGAAAGAAGGACTACGATAAATCCCAACGCCCTCAGTTGGTAGGAAAAGGCGAGCAGTTGACGGCGGCCGCGTTTGTCCGAGAGATGTCCCAACAGCAATGCGCCTATGATGGCAGTCGCGCCGATAGTGCTGAACCCAAAAGCTGCCACCAAGGGATGATAACCGAGGTCTTGGGCGTAGGTCACAAAATGAGCATTCACGAAGCTCATTGAGTACCCTCAAACGAAATATCCGAACGTCAGGCGTTGGAAGAGCGGAGTGCGGATGGCCTCGGCGAATGTAGCGCTTCGCGCATCATTACCGGCAATGGCCGCAGAATTCCGCCCTCCTGCAGGCGCATCAGGCCGGTCGCCGCCCCCATAAGGTCTTAGCCCCATGTCCTGGGGGCGATTGCGGATGAGCAGGATCCCGATAGACAGCACAATGAGAATCAAGAACAGGCCGAGGAAGAAATATGCCTCCCTCCAAGAAAACACCACCAAGAAAGCGGACGTACCCGGAACCAAAATCATCGCGCCGAAGGACCCTGCGCCGCTGACCAACCCCAGAGTAAGCCCCCGTCTCGTTACGAACCACTGACTGACTATCTTGGTCAGGATTGGCCCGGTGCCCAGAGTGACGCCGATGCTCATAACAGCGAATATGACATAGAGCTGGAACAGGTTGTTGACGAGCGCCGGAATCAGCACCAGCATACAGCCCATAATCAGAACGCCGGACAAAGCCACCCACTTCGGGCTGTAGCGGTCGGCCAGATAGCCGGCCAGCGGACGCAGCAGGCCGGATATCATAAACGTGACGCCAAAGGCCAGCGACAAAGTTGCCCGAGTCCAGCCGAACTCCTCGGTCATCGGCTTCAGGAAGACGCCAAACGAAAACTGACCGCCCGCTACGCCAAACACAACGAAAGCGCAACCGATAGTCACCAACCAGCCGTAATATACTTTACCTTTCAGCAGGTTCATTTCCGTCTCCGTCACCAATCCCAAGTAATAAGCGAATACTAATCCCGCTCCAATTCTTTGTCCACGGCGCGCACAGAATGGTTCAAGGAGTTTCCCGCAGGTCCCTGCCGGTGCGTTGAGGCCCGGCGCCGTGTAGAATTGGGCTGGCACTGTTGGAGGTTCCGCCAATGTTTGACGACGTTCGCCGCCGGGTTCGGGAAGAGTTGCAGCGGCTCGAAATTGACGCTTGCCTGACCTACACCCCGGCCAACATCTTTTACACCACCGGCTTTTTCAGCCCGGTGGTGAACCTGTCCTTCCGCCTGATGGGCACCGATATGGCGCTAATTCCCACTGACCCGTCTCTGGCCCCGGCGCTCATTACCAGCGACTTCGCGGCTCCGGCGGCCTACGCCACCACGTCCATCGAGGACATACGCGCCTACCGGATGTGGGTAGAGAACCGCGACTTGGACGTAATCGCCGGGCCGACAGGCGGCGGAGCGCGCATCTCCCGTCCACCCCAGTGGAACCCGGACGAGATTGACGAAACGTTAACCGCGATTCTGGACGACCGGGGCCTGTCCGCCGCCACAATTGGTATAGACCTGCGTTATGTCTATGCCGATTCGCTGTTCCGGCTGCAACAGAACAACCCGGAATGCCGCTTCGTGGATGTGACCGGTATGCTCTACGGCCTGCGGGCCATCAAGTATCCGCAGGAAATCGAGATGCACCGCAACGCGGCCCGGTTGTTCGAGGCTGGGCTGCGCCGGGCCATCGCCGAGGCGCGGGAGGGCCACAGCGCCCAGGACATCAAGTATCGCTACCAGGCCGGCGCGCTGGAGGCCGCAATGTCCGACCCATCGCTGGGAGAATTCCAGTCGGCCTTTGGGTTCATCAGCGCCGGCACGGGCGCGGGCAGCAACTTCGGCGGCAAAACCGGGCTGTCGTCCGGCGACCTGATAAAGTTCGACTGCGGCGTTGCCGTCGGCGGCTTCTACAGCGACTGCGGGCGAACCTTCGCCTTTGGCCGTGCCACCGATGAACAGCGGCGGGTGCATGACACGCTGGCAGAGGCCCACGCCGCCGCCCGCGAGCTAATGCGCCCCGGAACGCCCATATCAGAGATTTACCGGGCAGCGGACGAAATCATGCAGGCCCGCGGCTTCCCCGGCTACAGCCGCGGCCACTACGGCCATTCCATCGGGCTTGACACCTTCGTCGAAGAGCCGCCCTTCATCAGCGCCACCGAGCACAGTGAGTTGCAGCCGGGGATGTTATTCTGCCTGGAAACGCCCTACTATTCCGCCAGCCTCGGCTCCTACCAGATTGAGGATATGATTCTCATAACCGAAACCGGCTCCGAAAATTTCAACACCCTGCCCTACGATCTGGTGGAACTGTAGCCCACCCTTCGGGGCAACCCGGCAAGTCAGTCATGCGGGAGCTGAGATGAAAGCATCCTATTTGGGGGCGATGGGTTACGCGCTGCGGCGGGGCTTTCCGCCCACTTGGCCCACGCCGCCGGCCTACAACGACCCGGCGCTATCGGTGCAGAGCTATCAGGACGGCATCGAAGAGTGCGAGTTCGCCGAGGAGATGGGTTTCGAGTGGGTCAGCTTCTCAGAGCATCACTATTCGGGACGCATCGCCACTGGCACCCCGTCAGTGATGGCTGCCGCTGTCGCCGAGCGGTGCAAGAAAGTCCGCATCGCCCTGCTGGGCCACCTGCTGCCGCTGAACAACCCGGTGCGGGCCGCCGAAGAGCTGGCCCTGCTGGACAACCTGACCAACGGTCGTGTCGTCATGGGGTTCCTGCGCGGAACCCCCAACGAGGACCAGACCTATAACGTCAACCCTGCCGAGGGGCGCGGGCGGATGCTGGAGGGGATGGACCTCATCCTGCGCGCCCTCACCGAGCCGCAGCCCTTCGCTTGGGAGGGACGCTACTACCAGTTCCGAACGGTATCGGTATGGCCTCGTCCGGTGCAGCGGCCACTGCCGCCGGTCATCGTGGCCACCCGCAGCGACGACGCGGTCCACTACGCCGCCACCCACCGGCTGGGGCTGGGCGTGTCCTTCCTGCCGGTGGACGACGTGGCAGCCATTACCGGCAAGTATTTCAAGTGGTGCGAGGAAGCCGGGTGGACACCGCAACCTGACGAAGTGGTCTTCCGCGGCAGCATCTACCTCGCCGAGACGGACGAAAAAGCCTGGGAGTGGTTCCACCGCCAGGAAGACCAAGGCCGTGCGCGGGGAATGGGGATGCGGTCGTCGGTGGCTCAGGTGATACAGGCGCAGCGGACGGGGCAGGCCGTGGACTACGGCCATGTGTTCGCTGGCAGCGCAGCGGGCGACATCGTGGGCGGCGCTCCGGGGCTGACCTTCGTAGGCGGGCCAGACTCCATCACGGAGCAGATACGAGCCTACCACGACCGTTGCGGAGCAGGCGTTATCGACCTGTTCTTCCAGCAGCCCAGTCTCGACCACCGCGACATCATGGCCGAAATCGACCTGTTCGGGCGGGAAGTCCTGCCACGAATCAAGGAATTCTAATCTATGGCATCACGCAGTAATATCCTGCGCTACAACGAGTCCGGGCACGGCGACCCGGTGCTGCTGCTTGACTGGACGCCGTGGAACACGACGGCGCTTGCGGACGCGCTGGCCGCCAGATACCGCGTCGTCAGCATCGAACCGCCCGAAGCGGTTGAGCTTGCCCTGTCGGTGGAGGATACAGCCGCCGCCGCCGCCGGAGTTGCAGAAGCCGCCGGGCTGGATTCGTATACACTCATCGGCGTATCGCTGGGGGCGGACGTGGCGTTCCGGCTGGCAGTGCAGCGGCCTGCATCCGTAGCAACAATGGCCCTGGTGTCGCCCACCTGCATCGTACCTGTGGAGCCACCCCGTTGGGATACCCCGGCGCAAGCGGCGGAAGCAATGCTGGCCCATCCCGAAAACGCCACTCAGCTTCCGCCGGATTCCGGGCGGACTGCGGTCTTGTCCGGGCTGGCGAAACAGTGGCGGGAGGCAAGCGGCGACGCTGCCGTAGACTTGCCGAACCTGCGCTGTGCAACGCTGGTGGTGTTCGGACAGGAGGATCGGCTGGTCTCTAGAGGAGCGGGCCATCTGTGGGGTGGGCAGGTTGCCAACTGCAACGTTTGCTACGTCTACGACGCGGGCCACGCCATCGCGGTGGAGCGGCCCGACGCCCTGACCAACGTGGTGCTGGACTACGCGGAGCGGCGCGAGACGTTTATCGTCGAGAAGCGCGACAGTCTTATCAACCCGTAGTGCCGGCCGACGGGGCTGCGATTGTATTCAACGCGCCCCTGTGGTAGTTTCGGAATTATTTCAGACCAAATTGAGGCCAAATCAAATTACGGAGTGTTTTTATGGCAACCAAAAGGAATGGCGAGAAGTATCTGGGGCATGAGCTGCACCTGCCGCTGTCGCAGGACGGTCAGGTAATGGCTTACGTGTGGCCGGTGAGGGCGCTCAACGTGCGCGGCTCGTGGTGCGGCGGGCCGACCATCGGGGTCGACGTGGGTAACGAGGAGATCATCCGCTTCGACTGCCACGACCGGCCCGGCCACTGGCACGGCGGCGGCTATGACCGCTCCGGCTCCCCCGGCGCATCACACCGCGACTTCCCCGAGGGCATCGTCGCCGTGGCGGATCAAGTGAACTGGTCACTGGCCCAGTTGAGTGAGCGCACCGCCGATCTGCTTACCGAGGCCGACCACGGCGAAGCTGCCGGGTCGCTGAACGCCGAAATGCTACAGTCCGCTATCGGCCTGATCCGCAGCCACCTGGAGCAGCAGGGCGACCTGCGCGGCGAGGCCATCAGCGCAGGGATTATCGAAGCCTAGCGCGAAGGCTCTGGAAATCCTCTCGGAGTTGGCTGGAATATGGGAACTTTTACGGTCGAAATTGCTCTGGCTAACCTAGACCGGGCGAGTTGGGTTTCCGTGGATGCGCTGGTTGATACCGGCGCATCTACCACAACCGTTCCCGGATCGCTCCTACGCCAATTGGGCATCGCCCCAATAATGCAGCAGAATTTTCGTTTCGCGCAAGGAGAAGTCAGATCATTGGACGTTGGTCAAGTTTGGATCAGGGTTGAAGGACAGGAATTTATTACCCAAGTAGTATTCAATGCCGAAGGAACTACGCCGTTGTTGGGCGCACTGGCGTTGGAAAGTGCTTATTTGGCTGTGAATCCTGTCAACCGAACGTTGGTTCCTGTCGAGGGGTTGCTGTTGTAGCCGTTCCCGTCAACAGGAACAGGTGATATATGAGCGTTTTCAGCGTCGACATTTCCGTCGGGGACAGCGAGCGCAGGCAGTGGCGAGACCTGTCGGCGGTGGTTGACACTGGAACATTTATGTCTGCCGTTCCAGGCTCAGTGCTGCGGGGTTTAGGGGTTGTTCCCACTATGACCGAGACTGGTCAGTTGGCCGACGGCACAGAAAAAACCGTAAACGTCGCCTACACATGGCTCAGAATGAACGGGCGTGAGGTAATGACGCATATCATATTCAACGAGGAGTACACTAATCCTCTATTAGGATCGCTGGCTCTTGAGACCTTGCTGCTCGTCGTTGACCCGGCTGGCGAAAGGCTGATTCCACGCTCCCGATTTCCCTTTTGAACGGCTACTGCCCGGCCCTTCGGCGCTGCTCCTCTTGCAGATCGTCGATGCTCTCCCTGGAGCGTCCGTAGATGTGCGGCACGTCCCAGCCCTCCAGTCCTGCGTAAGTGTCCAACTGCGAGCGGTGATGCACCTCGTGCTCGAACAGCATCATCATTATGCGCCAGCCGCTCAGCATTCCGTCGGTGTCGATCATCTTGACGCGGCGTTGCAACCACTCCGGCGGGCTATCGTCCAAGCGCCGGTGGAACTCGGCAGCTGATTCCTCAATGGCCGGAATCCAGCCCGACTGCCGCTCGGTGCTGGGAACGGGCCAGTCGTAGAGCCAGCCCCGGTTGCAGTAGGCGCTGGCGAAATAGAGGCGGGACTCGGCGATGTGATTCACGACTTCGGCGATGCTCCATGCCTTTTCTCCCTCGCCCCGGGGCGGCCGCCAGAACTCGGCGGCGGACGGCAGCGCAGCAACGTCCCGCACGGTGCGCTGGTGGAAGCGGTCAAAGTAGCGCAACAGCGTCGGCAGATCGGTAATCATCTCACTTCCTCACGGGAGTTTCTTTCCCGAACCATCGGACTCACTGATTGCGGGCAATGATAGTTAGCATAGAGCGCAACGTCAACGGGATGCCTTTCGGAACCAGGGTAATCGCGTTTTGACTTCTGGATCTCACTCGACTGTCATTCCCTATGTTACACCGTCATTCCTGCGAAAGCGGGAAGAATGATGGGCGAAGTGGCGCCGGAACTTAAAACGCATTGTCCTGCGGAACGCGCCGCCCGTGTAGCCCCGGAGGGCGGCAGGGTGTAGAATCGGCGCGGTAATTACCCTCACTCTAACCCTCTCTTATGAGAGGGGATTCTTGAGAAGAATGGCTATGAAGTACGACGTTATTGTAATTGGCGCCGGTTCGGCCGGGTCGGTGGTGGCCAGCCGGCTGTCAGAGGACCCGCAGCGGTCGGTGCTGCTGTTGGAGGCGGGGCAGGACTACCCCGACCCGGAGTATCTGCCGGAGGCGGTCCGCAACGGCCACTCATCGGCAGGCGAGGCCATCGGCTCGCCGGTGTCGTGGTCATTGCGCGGCGTCATCAACGACCAGCAAGGCGAGATAAACATCGCCCAAGGCAAAGTCATCGGCGGCTCCGGCTCCATCAACGGCCAAGTGTTCTTGCGCGGCCTGCCCGAAGACTTCGAGCGATGGGAGTCCTTCGGCAACGACGAATGGGGCTACCTGAAGGTACTGCCTTTCTATCGCAAGGCCGAGACCGACATGGACATCCAAGACGATTTCCACGGCACCGACGGCCCCCTCCCGATAGTCCGCCGGGAAAACGAAGAGTGGCCCATAGTGCAGCAGGCCTTCTACGAAGCCTGCATGGAGCGCGGCTATCCGCCCAACCACGACCTGAACGGCCCGAACTCAAGCGGCATCGGCGCAATTCCGATGAATAACCGCAACGGCGTCCGGATGAGCACCGCCATCACTCACCTGAACCCAGTGCGTCACCGGCTGAACCTAACCGTGCGGGGGAACGTCTTCGTCCGCCGCGTCATTATCGAGGGCGGGCAGGTGACCGGCGTCGAGGCGGAAAGCGGCGGCGACATATTCACCCTGGAATGCGGCCAGGTGGTGCTTTGCGCCGGCGCCCTCAAGTCGCCCCATATCCTGATGCTGTCGGGCATAGGTCCCCGCGAGCAGCTCGAGGAACATGGAGTCCCGTTGCTGGTGGAATCGCCCGGCGTCGGGCAAAACCTGTTCAACCATCCAATGGGGTCGGTATCCTTCCAGGTCAAGGACGATGTGCGGCTGACGGCCAACGCGGAAGCCCTGCGGTTCGGGCTGCGGGTCACCTCGGAACCGCCGTCCCACCCCAACGACGTGATGCTGCACACACTGTCAATCTGGAACGTGATGACCGGCGAAATGGTGCCGTCGGGAACGGCTCGCATCGCCTGCGCCCTAGAACTGCCCGACGGCTCCGGCTGGGTGCGTTTGCAGTCCGCCGACCCTGCGGTTCAGCCCTCGATTAACTACCGCTACCTGCACAACGAAAACGATATGCGCCGGATGCGCGACGCGGTACGCCTGGCTTGCAGCCTGCTGGAGTCAGACGCTTACCAAGGCATTTCCGACGGCCGCATCGCCCCAACCGACGAAACGCTGTCCAGCGACGACGAGCTGGATAGCTGGATTCGCCAGACGCTGGGCAGCTCTCGCCATGTGTCCGGAACTTGCCGCATCGGACCGGATGGCGACTCCATGGCGGTCACCGACCAGCAATGCCGGGTGCGAGGCGTCAGCGGCGTGTGGGTGGCCGACTCGTCCATCATGCCCCAAGTAACACGCGCCAACACCAACGCCACTGCCATAATGATCGGCGAGCGGGTGGCCGACTGGGTTTCCCAGAGTTAATCAACAGCAGAGATTTTCAATGAAGTTCGGCCTTTTTCACTCGGTGCAGTTGCCTAACCCCTCGGAGCAGGAGCGCTACTACCGCGAGGCCTTGGAGCAGGTGCTCCACGCCGAGCGGTTGGGTTACAGTTCGGTCTGGTTCACCGAGCATCACTTCACCCGGCACGGCATCGTGTCGGCCACGCTATCGCTATTGGCCTATCTGGCCGGTGTCACCGGCACCATCCGGCTGGGAACGGCTGTGACCGTGCTGCCCTTCCACAACCCGGTCCAGCTTGCCGAACAGACGGCCACTGTGGACGTGCTGAGCGGCGGGCGGCTGGACCTTGGCGTGGGGCGGGGTTACCAGTGGGGCGAGTTCCACCGGATGAACATACCGATGGACGAAGCCAGCCGCCGCTTCGAGGAATCAATGGAGGTTCTGACCCGGGCCTGGACTTCCACCGAACCCTTCGACCACCGGGGCGAGTTCTGGAGCTTCAACGACATGACGGTCCAGCCCAAGCCGGTGCAGCAGCCGCATCCGCCGGTGTACGTGGCGGCGGCAGGGGCCGACAGCGTCGCGCGGGTGGTTCGCAACGACTGGAACCTGCTCATCGGGCAAGGAGAATCTCACGGCCAAGTGGCCGGGCAAATCGAGTTCTATCAGGATGCGCTGGCCGAGGCCGAAGCGGACTACACGCCGCAACGAGTGGTAGTGGCGCGGGCGATGCACGCCGCTCCCAGCACGGAGCAGGCGCGGCGCGAGGCCGAAATTCCGTTCATGTGGTTCAAGCAGACCGGACAGGAAGTAAGCGCGCCGCCCGGCCGCCGGGTGGACTTGCTGCCCGAGGAATACTCAGCCTACCGCGGCCGCTACTCGCCCGATGCCGGGTTCGACTACGCCGCCATGTGCGACAACGTAATGCTGTTCGGCAGCCCGGAACACATCGCCGAGCGCATCGGCCGCCTTCGTGACTCGGGCGCGGAGAACCTGATATTTTTCGTGAATTTTGGCGGCATAGAGCAT
Organism: Dehalococcoidia bacterium; assembly: GCA_965249065.1. Taxonomy (GTDB): domain Bacteria; phylum Chloroflexota; class Dehalococcoidia; order Lucifugimonadales; family UBA3495; genus VXOI01. The sequence continues at coordinate 1,892,730 of CBDFLG010000002.1, forward strand.
CAGAAAGTGCTGGACTCTCTGGAGCTTTTCGCCGCAGAGGTTATGCCGCAGTTTTCCGGCTAGGCCCCGCCCACCTGCGCCCCAGTCTTCAACCGCTCGTCCTGATCCTGTTGCCTGAACTTGTTGAAGGATGAGCGGTAGCGCTTCTTCCGCCCTCTTCCTTCGTCCTGAACCTCTTCCTGTTAGGAAGAGGAAACCGATATACGGACTAATGCGCGGGCTGCACCAGCTCAATCAGCACGTCGTCGGGGCCTTCGATGTAGGCTAGGCGGGAGCCGGTGGGCGTGTGGGTCAGGGGCAGCACCACGCGGATGCCGTCGGATTCCAGCCGGGCCAGTTCCGCTTCCAAGTCTTCCACGTCGAAGCCGAAATGCTCCAGCCCCAGCCGGTTCAGCTCGGCGACGCTCCGGTCGTCGGACGACCCGGCTGGCTTGGACGATATGTTGAGCCGCACCGGCCCGCCGACTTCCATGCTGACGGTTACGGTGCCGGGCATGATTTCGCGGGCCCACAGCTTCTTGGCGTTGAAATACCTTTCGTACCACGCCGCCGAAGCGTGAGGGTCGGAAGACCGCACATGAACGTGGTTGATGTTGTACTGCATCGAACTGTCCCTCCTGCATAATGAGCGGCGCCGCCCCCGCGGGCCATACTTTGGCGGCGCTGACGCTCCCTTCACTTTACAGCAAAACCGGCTTACCCGTAACTCCGCGGACGCGGACTGCGGCTGCCCGGATTTCGACCACGGATTAAAGCCTTTCCGTCAGGACGATTGCAAAGTCAAACAGACATCCAAGCCGTTAGTCCTGAGCCTGTCGAAGGGCGGGCCACCAGAATCCGCTCGTGGTTCGACAAGCTCACCATGAACGGATGGGGGAACTTTGCAATCGTCCTGCTGGGCCTTGAGTTGGCTGAGTTGTTCTACTAGGGTCCAAGTTCAGGGTGCCGGCGTAAAATCACGGGTTTTAGGGACTTATTCAGAGTATCCCTAGCTCTCTATCAGCGGACTCTGGAGGACTTTACACGAGGGATGTAGTTGGAAGGCCGCTGTTTCTGGACCACGGAAGGAGGCAGTGGACGATTTCACTGCACTCGGGAATCCGGCTCTCCCTCCGGCAGCGTTCCAGGTAGTTGTTGAGGGCCATAAAGGTGGTTAAGCGCAGACCGTGGCCGACAATACGCTTGATAAAAGGATGGGTCTCCGGAGCGGGCTTCCGGTCGGCGACGGCCACGGTGTACTGGAGGCAGAATTCGCTGGCCAAGCCGCGGGCCCGGTGGAGGGCGAGCTCAGGGGCGTATTTGCGGCACAGGGCGTCGACGCTGTTTCTGATTTGGCTCAAAGTCATGACGGCACTTCCTGATGCTGCCTGAGTGGCTTTTTTTGATTTCCCGGTCATTCCCGGTCATTTCCGGCCATTTGGTTATTTTCTGTTTGGGCGGCCGTGTTGAGGACCGAATATGGCGGACGGGCAGAGTCATACAGGGACTATGCTAGGGAGGTGTCATAGGACTTGGCAAGGGCCAGGTGTCATAAAAGCGTCTGGGGAACGCCCTCACCCTAACCCTCTCCCAGAGGGAGAGGGAACTTTGCAATCGTTCTGGCCTTTCCGTAGGTGCGTGTTGACAACTGGACTCGAAAAGCTATTATTTATAGTTGGCATCCTCGGACACTATAATGCACAACTAGAGAGGACAAATGACCGCTTACCTTACACTCTCACGATGGCGGCGTCTGTTGCTGCCAGCCGTAGCAATACTGGCTCTAGCCCTGCTGGCCGCCTGCGGCTCGTCGGCCACCAAAGCGCCGGAGCCGACCGCCACCACAGCGGCTCCCGCCGCGATGCCCACCCAAGAGACCACCGCTCCTGCCCAAAGCCAGCCCACGGCGGCTGCCCCGACCGGAGCCGCTGCCGTACCTACGGTAGCTCCGGCTGTTACGCAACCTCCGGCAATGTCAACGGCAAAGCCGGAAGGCGAACTGGTCATCATGTCTCCCGACTTGGGCTTCGAGGTGCCTGTGGGGTGGAATGAGACCGTGGCGGGTGGCAAAGCCGCCATGCGCTTCATCTATGACGCCCTGGTTGGGCTCGACGATGAAAACAATCTTTCCGCCGATTGGGGTCTGGCTGCGAGTTGGGACATGACTCCCGACGGTAAGCAGTGGACCTTCAATTTGAAGGAGGGGATTTCGTACCACAACGGCGACGAGTTCGTTGCTGACGACATGATATTCACTATCAACAAGTGGATGGAACCGGAGTCGGTCGGTTCCTACAAGGAACGGCTCACTTCTTTCGTGGAGAGCATGGAAGCCCCGGACCCCTACACGCTGGTGATAAAGACCGGGACGCCGGACATCTGGCTGCATTGGGACTTGACCGATGCTCAGGGCGCCTTGGGGATGCCGGTTCCGGCAGCCCACTACCAGAGCGTGGGTGATGAGGGGTTTGCCAAGAATCCCATCGGAACCGGGCCCTACAGTTTCGCCGAGCAGCGTATCGGCGATTACATGGAGCTGACGGCCGTGGAAGATCACTGGCGGGAAGGCGCCCCCACAGTAGAGACCATCCGTCTGCGAAAGGTGCCTGAAGAAAGCACACGAATCGCCGCCCTCCAGACAGACGAAGCCGACATTATTACAGTAAGCCGGGAAAACGTCCCTCAGATTCGGGATGCCGGTCTACAGGTCTTCCTGCGGGAAGGACAGGCCATCGTCGGTTTCTACTTCCACCAGCAGTGGGATGATGTGCCAACCGCCAACATCCTGGTACGGGAGGCAATGAACCTCGCGGTGAACCGGGAAGAGCTGGCCGAGTTCGTGTTCGGCGGACTGGCTTCGCCGGGAGCAGTTTACCCGGTGCCGGCCAGCGCGCCCGTTACCGACCCATCGCTGCAACCGTACTCTTACGATCCGGAACGCGCCAAAGAACTCTTGGCTGAGGCGGGATACGCCGACGGATTTGAGGTCACAGTCCACTCCTATCCTAGGTCGGACGTGCCGGAAGGCCCGCGCATGATTGAAGCCTTGGCTGGATATTTCGATGAAATCGGGGTTAAGGTCAACATCTTGCCCACGGAGTACAGTAAGTACCGGACCGGACGGCGCGCCCAAACCATCCCCGGTGAAATGGGTTATCTAGGTGCTCCCAACCGTCCGTTCCCCGGATTCGTTGGACTGATGCGTGCCTTGCAGCACTCCACCAGCGCCTTCACCAGCACCAAGGACCCGGAATTTGACCGGCTGATTGAGGCAATGGAAGGGACTCTCGACCCCAAAGAAGCAGAGGAACACTTCCTGGGGATTTACCGGCGATACCATGAGCAGTTTACGCATCTCACCCTGTTGGACATAGACATACCCTATGCCGCCAACGACAGAGTGCCTGCCGACTGGAATCTCGCCGGGCGTTCATGGGAGCCCAACTTCAATGATGTCGTCCGGGCACGATAGCAACCCAGCGTCATAAGCGAATTCCCTATCCCCGAGGGATAGGGAATTCCAGAAACAATTTCAAAGGCTGATTCTTAACTTCCGCAGGCCCGATCCGCCACGAAGGCATATTCCGGGCCTGCGCGATATGGTGCGAGGGGATGCGCAGATACGTTCTCGTCCGCGCGTTTCAAGCGGTACTTTCTCTATTCCTGCTTTCTATTATCATCTTCGTGGTTGTGCGGCTGACGGGCGACCCCCTTACGCTGCTGCTCTCCGAAGAGGCCACTGAGGAAGACCGTATCGCTCTGGAAGCCGCTTTAGGGCTGGACAAGCCGATACCGGTGCAGTACCTGATATTCGCCCGTAATTTTCTTCAGGCAGACTTCGGCAACTCCATCCGGGGCGGCACTCCGGTAGAAGACTTGATAATGTCGCGGATAATGCCCTCAGTAAAGCTGGCCGCCGCCGCTCTGTTGATAGTCCTAGTGGTTGCCGTTCCGCTGGGGGTAGTAGCCGCGGTCAACAAAGGAACGATAACGGACACCATCGCCCGGTTTATCGCCGTGGCCGGCCAATCGGTGCCTGCTTTCTGGATGGGTATCGTATTGATTCAAATTTTCGCGGTGCGGCTTGACTTGCTCCCAACGTCCGGGATGGGAGGCCCCCAGAACTACATCCTGCCGGCAGTAACCTTGTCTTTGTTCGTCATCGCCGGGGTTATGCGGTTGCTTCGCTCCAGTATGCTGGAAACGCTGGATACCGAATACATCAAGCTGGCGCGCATCAAGGGAATCACTGAAGCAAAGGTCATTTGGAAACATGCTCTGCGGAACGCGCTGGTGCCGGTGGTAACCTTCGGCGGCACTTACGTTGCTACGCTGATAACGTTCGGGATTCTGGCCGAAGTGGTGTTCGCCTGGCCAGGACTGGGCCGCCTGCTCTTTGACGGAATCGTAGTGCGCGACTTCCCAGTGGTTCAGGCTATGGTAATTCTGGCTGGGGCGCTGGTAATCGGGGCCAATCTGGTGGTAGACATTCTGTACGCATACATAGACCCGCGAATCAGGTACGGGTAAGAAATATGGCCGCTGCATCACCAATCAGGGTATCGCTGGGAGCCGGGATAAGCCGGATCGGAACGCCCATCGCCCGAATGCGGAAAGGTCTGGTTATCCCGCTGGGCATTATCCTGTTCTTCTTGCTGATTGCAATTTTTGCCCCCTTGGTAACCCCTTATTCACCCACCAAGACCAACCTGCCGGAAAAGAACGTGCCTCCCTTCTGGCAGGAAGGCGGCAGCCTTTCCCATCCTTTGGGAACTGACCCGCTGGGACGGGACATTTGGGCCCGGCTGGCCTATGGCGCCCGTGTTTCCCTGCTGATAGCCCTCAGCACTCTGGCCCTCGGCGGTGTGTTGGGGACTGCTCTCGGACTAATCTCCGGCTACTACCGGGGCTTGGACCCGATTATCATGCGGGCTTCCGATATCACCATTGCCTTTCCTATAATCCTGTTCGCCATCCTGCTGGTGGTAATTATTGGGGCGGGCTTGATTAACCTGATTATCGCCGTTGGCCTGGTCATCTGGGCGCGCTACGCCAGAGTGATTCGGGGCGAAGTGCTGACTATAATGACCCAAGACTACATCGCCAGGGCAAAGGTGTCTGGAGCTTCCGACATACGAATCATCACCCGCCACATCTTCCCCAATGTGTTTAACACGCTGGTAGTGTTGCTTACCCTGCAAGTAGGCTTTCTGATTATCGTAGAGTCGTCCTTGAGCTTCCTCGGCGCGGGAGTTCCGCCTCCGACAGCGGCCTGGGGGTCAATGGTGGCGTCGGGACGGGATTACATCGTAAGTGCCTGGTGGGTTTCGGCAATCCCCGGGGTAGCGATAATGCTGCTGGTAATCGCCTTCAATATGTTGGGAGACTGGTTGCGCGACCGCCTTGACCCCAAGTTGCGGCAGGTTTAGCCGCCGGACACAGCGCCATCTTCAGAGGTTTGGATACATGACCAGCGAATACCGCCCGTGGGTGTTTTCTGACGGCGAGCGACGGAAGTTCGACGAGTGGCTGGCGCGAATCATGGTCGGCCACACCGGGACGGCCGACGTTCGCAACGACTCGGTCAACTGGACGCCGCTTCGCAAGCCGCTCTCGGAGTGCGTGGTCTCGCTGTTCACCACCGGCGGGGTGCATTTGCGGGATGATACTCCCTTCGACATAGACAGCGCTCACGGCGACTGGACTCACCGCGAGATTCCCACCGGCGTTGACACCCGGGATCTGGCCATCACTCACTCCCATTACAACCACGTGGACGCCGACCGGGACGTGAACTGTATGTTCCCGCTGGACCGGCTGCGGGAACTGCGCGATGAAGGCATCATAGGCGGCATTGCGCCGATGGCGTACAGCATCATGGGGTTCAACCCCGACCCGGACAACTTGATGTCGCGCACCGCGCCGGTTCTGGCCCAAGGGTTCCGGGAGAGCGGCGCCGACCTCGTGTTTATGACCTGCGGTTGACCGGTCTGCCACCGGTCCTTGGGACTGGTACAGAACCACATAGAGGGCGTCGGCGTCTCTACTATTTCGATGTCCGTGCAGCCTCACATCACCGCCGCCGTAGGCGCTCCGAGGGCAGTGACCCTGCGCTATCCTGCCGGCAATCAAGTTGGCGAGGCAGGCAAACCCATCCAGCAGCGGACGATTCTGCGCTGGGTCTTGCAGGCCGCCGCCGACATCCAGTCGCCCGGAACCATCCTGGAGCTGCCCTACCGCTGGCGGCGGTTCCCGGTACCTGAAGAGCCAGTGTACGCTGGAGAGTCACAAGGAGCGCGACATCCGCAGACCGATGAAATAGCTGCCGCCCTGGACACCGTCGTCCGGCTGGTGCAGGAATACAAGCAACATCTGGATGAGCGGGTTGCCAGCGAGGGCGCCAGTCCGTCGGGCATAGACCACGTGCCCCAAGCCCTGCGCGACGCGGCAGCGAGGGCAGACCGGCTGCTGCAAATCGTCGACGGCGACGCTATGGACCAGCTACGGGAGATTGTGAATCGCGTCACTGTGCTGGAACTGATGGTGAGCGGCAAGTTCGTCTAACTTTTGCAGCGGTCCCTGCGGCGAGGGCTTTCCCGCTAGGCCAACCTTCGGCCCCTTCCCCGGCCAGCGCCGGGTGAGGGGCCTCTTTTTCGTTTCTCCCAACCAATCCGCGGTTCTTTCAACCGGACGGCAGATAACCCCATATCCCTTACATTCATATTCGTTGTGTATGCTGGAATTCGTAATACATAATCGTAATACTACTATGATATATCAATTGATATATTCTATAATTTACAATCTGGCTTACATTGTGCTATATTCAGCCGAAATCACGGCAAAGGCTGAAAAATCCCGCAACGGAACCGGGAAATTCGGCTAGAAATTGTGCAAAGCCCCAGGTTGCCACGATCAGCGAGCCGCAATTCCAAGGGGTCGAAACAGCGGCCAAACAGGAGGATAAACGCCACTATTTTCAGTCCACGCGCAGGTTGCGCGATTGGAAACAGGAATCCGGGAACCAGATAACGCACCACGTCTTGTTTGGCCGCTTCTGTATTTGCGAACGCTCAAGAGAAGGAGATCCAATATGCGTAGCCCGTTATTCCTTGGACTTGCCCTGATTCTGATACTGGGGCTGTTGGCCGCCTGTGGCGGAGCGGCAGAGCCTACCGCTGCCCCCCCAACGGCCACGACCGCGCCCCAACCCACGGAAGCAATGGCGCAACCCACGGAAGCAATGGCGCAACCCACAAAAGCAATGACGCAAGATGAGGCCACCCAGGCCCCGGCCGCAATGTCGGCCCTGGAAATGTATGCCGCTGAGAAAGCCGGCGGCCCCGGCGCCATCTACCTCGGCGACATCAAGCAGTTGGTCGGCCCGGCCAAAACGGTAGAACAGGGAGACTTCGACGGGAACGTGACCCTGGAATCACTGGAGAGGCATCTCTGGGTCTACGAGAGCCCCTTCTACGAGGAATTACTGGAAAAGGCCAAGCTGACCGACCCCACACCGATGACGTACGACGGCGACACGATCACCATTCAGCACGCCTGCATCAACAGGGCGCTGTTGCCCTGCGTGGCGCTGGAATCCTACTTCTCGCCCAACCTGCTGGAGCGCACCAACGGGAAGGTGGAGTTTATTACCAGCTCCTTCCCGGAGCTGGGGCTGGCCGGGCCGGACACGCTGAGCCTGGTCACCAGCGGCACACTGGACTCCGCCACCATCTACGGCGGCTACGTTGGCGGCGAAATGCCTCCCATCGAGATTCAGAATCTCTGGGGCATTTACTCCTCCCGCGAGCAGGAGTTCGAGGCCACCCAGGCCATCATCAAGGACATCGAAGAACTGGTGCTGGCCGAGACCGGCGGGGTCATAATGAACCACAACTGGTACGCCGGAAACGACCAGTTCTTCTTCTGCCGGGAAAAGGTCGACTCTCTGGACGGGTTTGAGGGCAAGAAGACCCGCAGCCATAGCGCGGCCCTGTCCGACTGGATTAACGGCATGGGCGCTGACGCTCAGTTCCTCGCCTTTGCCGAGGTGTACACGGCCATCGAGCGCGGCATCCTGGACTGCGGCGTGACCGGCGCCGACGCCGGATTCGGCCAGCGTTGGTACGAAGTGACCGATTACATCATCGGCCCGCTACTCAGCTTTCCTTCCAACAACAACGTGATTAACGGCGCTAAATGGGCCTCTATTCCTGATGACCTGCAACAGATAATCATTGAAGAGGCCGCCAAGTCGGAACTGGAGGCACTGCGCATCGCAGCCATCCAGAACGAGATGGGGTTGCTCAAGAACACCTCAGACGATCCACGCGGGGCGGGAATAGATGCAATGGAGTTCGTCCCCTTCTCCGACGAGATGAACTTCCGCAGTTTGAACACGGCGGTTATGGAACACGTGGTGCCGGCTTGGGTGAACCGGGTTGGAGACACGAGCCATACCATCATCGCCGATAGCTTCAACGGCAAGGTTGGACCGATCGTCGGACTGCGGATCGAAGCGGACGGCTCGGTGGTCAAGACCAACTAGCCTGCTTGGTTCGCGTTGACCCATACGGAAAGGGGCGGGTGTATTTCCCGCCCCTTTCCAGTCACGCCTCACGCCGAGGCGGTGCGCCAAAAGTGTTATCCCGAAAGGGCCTTGCGCCCGGAGCGAATCATGCGAGCGGCAGCGCTGCTGGCGGCTATCAGGTACATGACCGCATTGGCTACTATGGCCGATCCAAAGGCTGTGTAGGTGAAGGGAGCTGTCTGCGGTTCAGCGCAGCATTCGATTTCCCGGTTAGCCCCATACTGGTACCCGCCCATCCCGCCGATGACACCGCCGGCAACGACCAGAAGCAAGGTAAGGGCGATAATCGACCATTGGTGCCGGTCCAGTTTAAGCCAAGCAGTGTAAGCGCCGATGCCGGCTCCAATACCGGCCCCGGCCATAAACATTATCAAGAGCGTTGTTTTGGAAGAAGCCCCGGAGAAAAGAAAGAGGCCCCAGGAAATGGCTAAACCAACCATGCTGAGCACTACGCTCAATCCCAGCCCTAGAAGGACCCGTCCTCCCAATATGAGCGCGGCGCGATAAAGGTCCGATTTGCCGGTGTTGATTCTGAACATCATCGTTAGATTGTACTCCGGGTTAGATTGTACCCCGGCAGGCAACCCGCAAACAGGTCTTTCTTGGCAGGTCTGGCGGGTCCGGTTCAGCGCCCCGCTGTAAACCATCACAGCCTGCATTGAAACCCGGAAAACGCCCAGAAAATACCAAGAGCGCAGGGGCATCAAGAACCTTGCGCTCATCTTGCTTGGCGGAATGAGCCAGCGGGCAGATACGAATTAACCGCCCTGCCGGATGAAGTCGGCGATGCGCTCGCCTATCATCATTGTGGTGCAGTTGGTGTTGGCCCGTACACAGTTGGGCATGATGGAAGCGTCGGCAACCCGCAGCCCTTCCAGGCCGTGGACTCGCCCGTACTGGTCGACGACGGCCATGCCGTCAGAGACCGGCCCCATCTTGCAGGTGCTGGTCAGGTGCTGTCCGCTCACCACGCTGCGGCGGATAAAGGCGTTGAGGGCCTCGTCGGAAGCCAGCTCGTCATCGGAGGGCCGCAGCCGCTTCTCGATGATGCCGTTGAACGCCGGATGCTGGCCCAGCTCAGCGCACAAGCGGACAGTTTCGCGACAGCGTTGCAGGTCAAAGTCGTTCTCGAAGAACTTGAAGTCCAGCGATGGCGAAGCGTAGGGATCGGCCGAGGTTATCCGCAGTTCGCCGGCGCCCGCCTCTAGGTTGATGAAGGTATACATCCCCAAGCCGGCCAGGCGGCCGCCGTCTTCGGGGGTATACATCCGCGGGTTAATCAGCGAACTCATCAGGATTTGCAGGTCGTTGCGGAACTCGGATCCCGTCGCCGTCCAGCGCGCGGCCACCTGCATACGCGGCGCGTGGGGGTCAAGCTCGTGGCCCGGTTTGGTCCTGAAGGGGATGAACACGATGGGGTGGTCGCGCAGGCTCTGGCCCACGCCCGGCAGCTCGTGGACTTGCGGGATGCCCACGGCGGCAAGCTGATCCGCCGGGCCGACGCCGGACAGCAACAGGATGTGGGGCGAGCCGATGGTCCCGCTGCTCAGGACAATCTCATCGGCCTCGACCACGAAGGTCTCGCCGCCGGACTCTACCTGAACGCCAACCGCCCGTGGTGAGCCGGTCGAACCATTGTCGAACAGGATGCGATGCACGGTGCAGTTGGGGCGGATGGTCAGGTTGAGCCGGTGGCGGGCCATGCTCAGATAGCCCAAAGCAGTGCTCATTCGGATGCCATTGGGGTTGTTCAGCGGCACCGGGCCGACGCCGGTGGCGTCGGGATGATTGAAGTCGGCTACGTCGTCAAAGCCCAGGCTCCGGCAGGCGGTGTAGAAGGCCATTTGGTCTGGACGCCATTCCGCTTGGCCAAAGCGGCGGCATACGATGGGGCCGTCGGAGTTGTGGAAGTCGCTGCCGCCGAACTCGGTGTCGGTCTCGATTTTCCGGAAGTAATGCAGCAGATTCTGATAACTCCACTGGTCATTGCCTTCGGACGCCCAAGAATCGTAGTCTTCCGGCACCCCCCGCAGGAAGACCTGACCATTGATGGCGCTGGTGCCTCCGGTGACCTTGCCGCGCGGGATCTGAAGCTCGCCGCTGGTGTCGGTGCCGCGGGCGTAAAACTCCCAGTTGTGATGGGTGGTCACGGTGTCAACACCCGACGCGAATCCGAACTTGATCTCTTCGGGCAAATGCTCAAATTCTGGGTAATCCGGCCCCGCCTCCAACAGAAGCACCGAGCGATTGGGGTCTTCGCTGAGCCGCGTCGCCACCACGCCGCCACCCGACCCGGCGCCGATGACGATAGTGTCGTATCTCATGCCGCCTCCAGATTATCTCCTGATTCGTTCCTAAACTATACGGCATTTGGCGCCATCCCGGTGTGCGAGGATGGCGCTTGCCTTGGTCAAGCACATTCTGGAATCGGGTGAGGTTGGAAGTCCAAGTCCTTCGGTAACCGTCACCCAACGTCTGCTGGATTGTGCCCAAATCAGTCGATATTTCGGTGATTGGCCCGCGAGGGTCGCGGGCGGCCGGGCGCTGTTCAACGGGCAGAACACCTTGTGGGCCTATCCGATAGGGAAATGGAGCGACTGCGGGGCATTAGGATGGGAGCCGGCTTACCGTGTGAGGAACTCGGCTATCTTGGGGTTGACCTCTTCCGGCTTCTCTTGGTGCATGAAGTGGCCTGTGCCGGGGATGATCACCTTTTCCAACCCGCCGGTGAAGAACCGGTCCATCTCCTCGCTCTCGAAGGACTCCAGCCGCTTGGGCCGGTCCCGGGTGCCGTGCAGGGCGAGGGTCGAGACGGTCACCGGGCCGGCATTGATCCGTTCCTCGTCTTTCAGCAACGCCGGATCCTGCGGCGGCGGGCCAAACCTCGCCCGGTAATAGCCTAATGCGGCTTCAACCACTCCCGGCTTGCGAAAGGTCTCGCGGATGCTTTCGAGGGCGTAGGCGGGAATGTCCCATTCCGGCGAAGCGTCGCGCCACCACTCCTCGACGTAGCCGTAGTCATTGTGGGCGACCACCTGCTCGGCGAAGGGCATCTGGAACAAGTAAAAATGCCAGGTCCCCTTCAAGTAGTTGTAGTCCATTGCCAGTTCCCGGTCGACACGGCCCGACGCGATGATGACCAGCTTCTTCACCTTCTCCGGAGCCAGGACCGACGCGCCCGTTACCGCTCCGGCGCCCCAGTCGTTGCCGATGAGATAGGCCTCTCCACCGCCCAGGACATCGACCAGGGCGACCGCATCGCGGGCAAGCAGAACGGCCCGGTACTGTCCGTCCTTCGGCGCTTCGGTGGGGGCATAGCCCCGCATGAACGGGGCGACCGCCCGGAAGCCTGCCGCAGCCAGATCGGGCAGCAGGCGCCGGAAGGAATAGGCGTGGTCGGGAAAACCGTGCAGGCACAGCGCCAGCGGCCCTTCGCCCATCTCCAGATAGTGAAAGTTTATTCCATTGGCGCTCACTGAGCCGGTCTTGAAATCACTCATCATGCCTCCCGGAAAATCGGGCCTGGAAAATTGGGTTGGTTTCAACGGATGTTAGGCAACGGCCCGGACGGTGTCAACGGCCTCTAAAACCGAAGAGTCCTTGAGGGCCTTTTCATTCTCTCTCCATCTGAGCCGGGGTGGAGGGGTTACAAGACCTTCCTGTGTTGCGCCTACATTGCGGCGCGGTCCCAGCGGAGCGCTTCAATGACATGGCTTCACTTCCCGATGCTGCCTGAGTGTCTGGATTTTTTTCGGTTTCCCGGCCATTTCCGGCCATTTCCGGCTGAGTGGCTGGATTTTTTCGTTTCCCGGCCATTTCCGGTCATTTCCGCTCACATTTGTGGGTTCCGCCGCGGGGCCGGGTTGCGGACGGATTTAGGGCGGGTGTCACGACTTCACTAGCATTCTTCACTGGCATTATGGTAGGGAGGCGTCACAGGGCTTGGCAAGGGGGAACTGTCAGCAGTTTTAGCTTCAGGTTCAGGGCGGTTGCGACGGAACGGAGCTGTGCTGCTGATGGAGGGACGTCCGGCGGGTTGTAGCAGGGAAGGCGGAAGGTTTTCCTGCTTGGGGACGCCCTCGCCCCCCGCTTTCGCGGGGGCAGGCTCTAACACTCTCCCGGATGGAGAGGGGACTTTCCCCGATAATGAAAAGGCCTGGAGTCCTTGAGTCAGTGTTGACATGGCGTATTCCGGGGTAGCATAGTGGCGGTGCTTACACCATTGGCCGACTTGCCTTGCGGGGGTTACGGAAATGCCAGCTCGTACCGGTCAAGAATACATCAAAGGCCTCAAGGAACGTCCCCGGGAGGTGTGGCTCGACGGGGAACGGGTCAAGGACGTGACCGCCCACCCTGCGCTGCGCAACGGAGTGCAGTCGGTGGCCGCCCTTTACGATATGCAGCACGACCCGTCGCTGCGGGAGGAAATGACCTTCGCCTCTCCCACTAGCGGCGAGCCGGTCGGGTTGTCCTTCCTGATACCCCGGACCGCCGAAGATTTGGTGCGGCGGCGGGAGATGATGTCCCGCTGGGCCTGGGCCAGTTGCGGCATGATGGGGCGCTCCCCCGACTTTATGAACTCCATCTTCTCCGCTTGGGCTGGCTCAGCGGGCTATTTTGCCCAAGACCGGCCCGAATTCAAGCAAAACATCCTTGACTACCACGAGTTCATCCGAGAAAACGACGTCACTCTCACCCACGCGCTGGTCAACCTGCAACGCCGCCGGAATGTAGGGCCCACCGACTTGCTGAGCGGCGAGGTGGCCCTGACGCTGGTCAAGGAGACGGACGCTGGCATCGTGGTTAAAGGAAGCCGGACTCTGGCCACCTTGGGACCCATTTCCGACGAGATTGCCATTTATCCGGTGGCTAGTCACCGCCTGGACGAAACCGCGCAGCGGCAGTCCTTCTCCTTCTCCATCCCCTGCGACACCCCCGGAGTGAAGTTCCTCTGCCGGGAGAGCTTCGACTTGGGACGCTCCCATTTCAATCACCCGCTCGGCTCCCGCTTTGAAGAGATGGACTCCGTGGTGTTCTTCGACAACGTGCTGGTGCCGTGGGAGCGGGTCTTTTTGCTGGGCGACGTGGAGCTGTGCAACGGCTACGCGGCAGGTACTCAGTCGGACGCCCACACCGGGCACCAGATTCTGAACCGCTGCCTAGTGAAGTCAGAGTTCACCCTGGGGCTGGCCGACCTGATCGTGGACACCCTGGGGTCGGGAACCATCCCCCACGTACAGGAACAGGTCGCGGAACTGATTACTGACCGGGACGTGCTGCGGGCGTGCCTGCGGGCGGCGGAGGCCGACGCCACGATGAACCAGTGGGGTATGATGTGCCCGGATATAAACGCCATCCGGGCCGGGCGCACCATGTTTGGCCGCTCCATGTACCCGCGCATGGTGGAAATAATTCAGCTTCTGGGAACCGGCAGCCTGATGGCCTTGCCCGCCGAAGCCGACTTCGACGCCGCCATCGCGCCGGAACTGGAGCGTTACTTCGCCACCGACTCCACCAACGCGCGCGACCGTGCCAAGCTGTTCCACCTGGCTTGGGACGCCTCGTGCAGCGCCTTTAGCGGCCGGCAGGTGTTGTATGAGCGGATGTTTGGCGGCAACCCAGTGCGAAATTCCGTGACCCTGTACCAGAACTATGACAAGGAACCATTCAAGCGGAAGGTCCGGCAGTTCCTGGAACGGGAAGACTGGCCGTGAGACTTTCCCGTTAGCAAGCGCTAACACATAGAGGTGAGCTGGCCTGGAATCAGACTCAACAGGAGGAAACGATATGTCGTACACGCCGAAAAACTTGGGCCACCTAGTCATGCGGGTAAGGGACATTGACCGTTCCTTGGACTTCTATACCAGAGTGATGGGCCTGACCATCATGGAAAAGACCGCCAGCGGAACCGTGTTCATGTCGGCCAACACCGAGAAGTCCCACGAGCTGGCCATCCGGGCCATCGGCATGGACGCCGGCGGGCCGGACCACTCCATCGTTGGGCAGGCCCACATGGCTTGGCAGATGGAGACCTTCGAGGACCTTCAGGAGCTTTACGACCGGCTCAAGGAGAACAACGTCAGAATCCAGCGCATGGGCGACCACGGCGTTTCCATGGGCGTCTACCTGCTGGACCCGGACGACAACGAAATTGAGGTCTACTACGAACTGCCCAAAGACCAGTGGGAACGCCACCCGGAGAAGGGTCTCTTCGGCAACCAATTCCCTCGCCAACTGGAAGAACCCGTCGCCGCAGCCGACGATTAGCCTGACCCAGCCACGATGCAACTCCGTGACCAGAAACCCGGCACTAGCCCGGAAACGCCGACCGGCCCGGAACTGTTGCGCCGAGCCTCGGCGCTGTTACCCGTCCTCAAAGAGCGGGCGGCCCGCACAGAACAGTTACGGCAGGTCCCCGCCGAGACGGTCAGCGACCTGCTGGCCTCGGGACTTTACCGCATCGGGGTTCCCAAGCGGTTCGACGGCCTTGACGTGAGCTACGGCCTCGTTCTGGACGTGGCTGCCGAGTTGGGCCGGGGTTGCCCCTCGACTTCATGGTGCTATGGCCTTTGGGCGGCCCACGCCTGGCTGGTTGGCTACTGGCCCCTGCAAGCGCAGGAGGAAGTGTTCGGATCGGAACCGGACGCGCTCTGCTCCAGCTCGCTGAACGTCGGCAAGTCAAACTGCACGCCTGTGGACGGCGGATACCGCCTGTCCGGGCGGTGGGAGTTTTCCAGCGGCTGCGACTCTGCAAGCTGGCTGATGCTGGGGGTGCCCGGCATCGGCGAGCGCAACTGGGCGCTAGTGCCGCGTGGAGACTACGAGATAGTTGACACCTGGTTCGTCTCAGGACTTCGCGGCAGCGGCAGCAAGGACATCGTGGTTGACAACGCCTTCGTGCCGAGACATCGCATCTTGGACGTGACCACCGCAGGCGACGGCGACTGGAACGGATGGGAATTGCATGGCCAGGCCCGCTACCGGGCGCCGATTCCCGTCCTGCTGGGATGGGACCTGGTGGCTCCCATGCTGGGAATAGCCCAAGGAATGATAGACGAGTTTACCGGACGGCTGGCCGGAACATCCGGCCCCGGCAGGACAGCCGACTCCCCGGCCATCCATCTGCGTCTGTCCCAAGCCACCGCGGAAGCTGACGCGGCGCGGGCGCTGATGGACCGGGACATCCATGAGATTATGCGGAAGGGACAGGAAGGCGAGCCTTTTACGGTGCTGGAGCGGGCGCGGTTCCGGCGGGACAAGGCGTTCATCACTCAGCTTTGCCTTCAGGCAGTAAACCGGCTGTTCGATCTCAGCGGCGGCCACGCTCTCTTCGATTCGGAATCCCTGCAACGCTTCCACCGCGACGCCCAAGCAGTGGCCCACCGCGACGGACTGATTATGGACCTGGGCGGCCTGCAATACGGGAGGGTGGCCCTCGGCCTGCCCCCGGACGGCGCGATTTAGCAGCCGATACCGATTCTGATTGCCTGTGTAGTATGCGCCATATATGCCGGATACCCCCGGCAGACTGCACCCTTTAGGTAATGGGGGCCAGCGCTCGTGCTCTCCTGACTTATGATGATCTCATTCCACCAGAGTACAGCGTCCTACCTCTGAACTGCTTGCCCTGCTCACTTTAATCCATTTACTACATTTGCCCTGTGCCGTCGGATTATGGCCGAAATCCACCAATGCCAAAGGAATGCCGGGGCACTGCAACTGCCGGTAAGCACGGAGCAGCCCGTGGGTGGCAGACCCGTCTGACTGCATGGAAACGACCCTTCTGCAAAGCCCGGATTGGGCTGGAAAAGCGGTTCGGATCTATAATCGCCCCCGTGTCTCTCGCCGGATCTCCGGTTGACACTCATGGGGGCCGATGCTAGAATTTTGTCAATTCCGTTGCCGCTTTACGGTGGTTTTTCGTTGCCTTTCAAGCCATCCTCTGCTTCTGTCGCAAGTGGCAGACGTGCGCCGTCACAGTTCCGAAGCGGCGCAAACCGGAAAGGAGAATAGGCCATGCCCGAAATTGTGAAGGGACTTAAAGATGTCTACTTGGACACCACTGAGTCCAGCTTTATTGACGGCCAGGTAGGCAAGCTGCTTTACCGTGGCTACGACATCCACGACCTAGCAGAAAAGTCCACCTTTGAGGAAGTCGTATACCTGCTGCTCTACGGCAGCCTGCCCAACCGGCAGCAGTTGGCGGACTTCGACGCCGAGCTTCGCGCCAACCGGCGGATCCCCGACGAGGTCATTCAGGTGCTGGACCTAGTGAAGGCCGGCCACCCCATGGATGCGCTGCGCACCGGAATTTCAGCGCTCTCGGCGTTCGACCCCGAAGTGGCCGACAACTCCATTGAAGCCACCATCCGCAAAGGCATTCGGCTGACAGCTCAAGGGCCGACCATCGTGGCGGCGCATCACCGGCTGCGTCAGGGGCTGGAGCCGTTGGCCCCCAATGCCGAACTCAACCATGCCGGCAACTTCCTTTATATGCTGTTCGGAGAGGTTCCCGACGAGGAGACAACCGGCCTACTGGACGTGGACTTCATCCTCCATGCCGAGCATGGGGCCAACGCTTCTTCCTTCGGTGCGCGGGTCACCGCCTCCACAATCTCCGACCTGCACTCGGCGGTCACCACTGGCGTTGGCGTACTGAAGGGCCCGGCTCACGGCGGAGCCGCCGAAGAAGTGATGAAGATGTCTCTGGAGATAGGCAACCCGGAGAACGCCGAGGAGTATGCCCGCAATCATCTGGAGTCCGGCGGGCGCATCATGGGATTCGGACACCGCGTCTACCGGGCCGAAGACCCCCGGGCCCGCCATCTTCGTGAGCGCGCCCAGGCGTTGGGCGAGAAGAAGGGTGAGCCGCGATGGTTCCAAATTCTTTCCCACTTGGAACAGAAGACCATGCTGCCCTACCGAGACCGGGGCATCTGCGTCAACGTGGACTTCTTCGCGGGGGCCATCTACTACCTGCTGGACATCCCCGAAGACCTGTTCATCTCCATCTTTGCCCTAGGCCGCATCCCCGGCTGGACCCTCCAGTGCGTCGAGCAGTACAAGGACAACATCCTGATACGCCCCCTGCTGCAGTACATCGGGGAAATGGACTTGGAGTACGTGCCGATCGAGCAACGAGCCTAGCGCAGGGCGCGCCGGTCAAAGCAAACGTCAAGGGGCCGTTATTGCGGCCCCTTTCTTTTTTAATCACCAAATCAACCTGACCTGGCGGCAATAACCTGCTACTACTCGCCGGGCCGTTCCCGCAGCCGCCGCAGTTCGGCTTCGGCGCGGGCGGCACGGGCTTCAGCGGTATCCCGTTCAGCTTCGGCGCGGGCGGCGCGGGCTTCAGCTTGAGCGGCATGGGTTTCGGCTAGGGCGGCGTTGGCTTCGGCTTCAGCGCGTTGAGCCCATGTTTGCCGCCAGTTTTCCAAGTATAGGCCGGTGGCTGGATCATAGAACCGGGGCCAGCCTTCGTCCCAGCACAGGCTGAGTCCCAACGCCTCGCTGTATCCCTTGAGGATGCCGTCGGGTTCGGTGGTCAGCCCGATGGGCTGGTAAAGTTCGTTGACCAGCCTTCCGCCGTACAAAGGCTCCGGGTAATACCGCCCTCCCGTGGGGTCAAAGCGCCAGTATTCAGGGACGCCGATCCGGGCGTAGACCGCAGGTTTCCGGTTGACATCCTGCCGGGCGGTGCTTTCCGAGGCCACTTCCAGTGCCCAGTCCGGCACTTTGCCCACTTCCCAAGGCAGGTAAATTTTGCGCGGACGGATAGCTTCGGCGTCTACGCCAAAGGCTAGATACACGTCCGGGGCAACGCGGACGTTCAGGTTGCTAGGGTTGTAGCAAACGAAGGTTTCACGGTCCAGAAACACGTCTGGCCGACGGTTGAAGTCAGTGAAGCGAGCCGTGAGAAGGCCGATGATTTCATCTATTTCGCGGTTTTGTTCCATGTGGTCTGGAGGCAGCTCCTTCTCGTCGGCGACGAACGCTAGGCTGCCATAGTCAATTTCACCCTGCCGACGGTAAGGCAGCATCTTGGTTTTAGCTGGCTTCGTGGTCATAATTGGCCTCGATAAGTAGCGGCGACGGCTGAGCGCCGCGTGCCATCTTTCGTGACATTATAGCGATAGGCGGCGCGCAGGGTGTAGAGTGACTGAACGCCATGACCGCCGAAGCCGAAATACGCCACCGCATCACCGGGCGCGGCCCCATCACCTTCGCCGAATTTATGGAGGTGGCATTATATCACCCCAACGGCGGGTATTACACGGCAGGGGAACGAGTCGGAGCAGGGGGAGACTTCTATACCAGCCCGTCGGTCCATCCCGCGTTCGGCGCGCTGCTGGCAGTCCAGTTGTTTCAGATGTGGGAACTGTTGGGACAGCCCGAGCAGTTCACTGTCGCCGAGCCGGGGGCGGGCAACGGCCTGCTGTGCCGCGACATCGTGGGCGCTGCTGCCGGACTGTCCGAAGGGTTTGGACGCAGCCTGCGCTACGTATGCCTCGACCGCCGCAGCGCCTGCGGATACGAACGCGGGCTGTCGGGAGTCAGCAGGTTAGCAGCGGCGGCTTTGCCATTGCGCGGTATGGTTGGCTGCGTAGTGTCCAATGAACTGCTGGACGCCATGCCCGTGCATCAGGTCACGTTGGAGCATGGGCGGCTGCAAGAAGTTTACGTGACTCTGAAAGGCGATGGGTTTGCAACGGAAACCGGCAAGCCGTCAACACCGTTGCTATCCGAGAGGCTGGAGGGTCTGGGCGTGGAACTGGCCGAGGGGCAGACAGCCGAAATCAACCTGGTTTTGGACGGCTGGGCCGACGCAGCGGCGCAATCGCTAGAGAGCGGGTTTGTGCTGACCATTGACTACGGACGCCCAGCCGAAGAGCTGTATTCAGCGACGGAGCGATTCCCGGGGACACTGACCACCCTTCACCACCATCTGCAAACTGACCGCCCCCTGGAACGAATCGGACAGCAGGATATGTCGGCGCAGGTTGACTTCACCACGCTGGCAAGAGCCGGACGGCAAGCCGGGCTGGATTTTCTCGACTACGCCAATCAGTCAGCTTTCCTGCATAACCTAGGACTGGACCGGTTGCGACAACGCCCTCCCGTCGGCCCGCCGCGGATGGCCCATGCGGGGGGTATGGGTCTACGGGAACTAGCGAAACCCGGCGGGCTGGGCGACTTCAAGGTTATGGCTCAAGGGAAGAACGTCGGGCAGCTCGATCTCTGGGGCTTTCACCGTTCCGGGGAACCGGCTGCATTGGCGGAACGGATGCCCTCGCCGTTGCCTACTCACGAACATCTGGACTTGCTGGCAGGCCGCTACCCAATGGCGGAAGCGGAGTTCGAGATTGCGTGGGATGCGCTATGGCCCAGCGAGCAGTGAACACTATGCAGGGATTGCCGACGCCCAACCGTTCGTCCTGAGCTGGTCGAAGGATGAACGGGTTTCCCATCCGTATTTCTAGCTTGGCTCGGCCAGACCGATGCGGGTGGAAACCGGCTTCATGCTTTCGACCACGAAGGCGATATGTTCGTCCAGGTCTACGCCCAACTCGTTAGCGCCTTTCAGGATGTCGTCGCGGTTCACGTCTTTGGCAAAGGCCTTGTCCTTCATTTTGCGCCGCACCGAGCGTGGAGCGACCTCGTCCAAGCTCTTGGCGGGGCGCACCAAAGCCACGGCGCGGACGAAGCCCGACAGTTCGTCAACGGCGAACAGGGTATGCTCCATCAGCGACTCGCGGGGGATGCCGGTATGTTCGCCGTGGGTCAGCACGGCGCGAATTATGTCTTCGGGATAACCGGCGTCGCGAAGAATCTGCGCGCCGTAGGTAGGATGGCTCTCCGGCGTGGGGCAAATCTCCCAGTCGAAATCGTGGAGCAGCCCGGCGATAGCCCAGCGGTCTTCGTCTTCACCGAACTTGCGGGCATAGCCGCGCATGGACGCTTCTACTGACAGTAGATGCTTCATCAGCATATCGGTCTTCACGTGGCCGCTCAGAAACTCCAGCGTGTTGTCCCTATTCATGAGGTCCATCGCTACGTTCCTCCGTGTTGTCTTCGGGGGCATCGTCTGCCGGGCTGGCGTCTGCACCGGCCGCAGGCCGCCAACCTGGGCGAGGCAAGCAGCGTACGGCTGTGGTAAGAAAGCCGCTGTGGGCCACCATGCGGTGCGAGGGGCGCACACTGCGCTCGGTGACGTGCCAGGTCCGCAGCAATGTTTCCAGCGACTCCACCAACTGATAGCGTCCGTCCTGCTCCAGCGCTCCGGCCAGCCGGTGGACCTGCAACACGGTGGGCAGGAAGCTGAGCATCACACCGCCCATAACCAGCGCGTCGGCAATGGTTCCCACTGCCTGCCACGGCTCGGGAACATCCAACACCACGCGGTCTACGCCACACTCTTCTATGCCCTCGTAGATGTTGCCGATCTTGACTTCCAGGTTGGAGGTGTCAGGAATGACGCGGCCGATGTTTCGCATCGCTTTTGGCAACACTTTCTCGTCAATCTCGTAGGTGATTACCCGTCCCTCGCTTCCCACAGCGCGTAGCAGCGCGGCAGTGAGCGCCCCGGAACCCAGCCCTCCCTCTATGACCGTGGCTCCGGGGAAGATATCGGCAAAGCTGACTATGTTGCCCAAGTCCTTTTGGTAAATAATTTGTGGGCCGCGAGGCATCTGCCGCACGTAGTCGCCCAGCGTGGGCCGCACGGCCAGCAGGGTATGGCCGCGGTCGGTGCGATACCAGCCGCCAACACTGCCGCCGATGAGCTGGTCGTGGCGCAGCCGCCCCAGATGGCTGTGGAATGTCTCCGTATCGTCGAGCGTTACCATGTAGCGGCGAGACTTGCGGTCCAGCAACAGGGCCAAATCACCGGGCTGAAAGTAGTTCGGGTCGGTCCCGGGAACGGGAGACGATCCATTGCCAGTTTGAATTAACGGTTCATTCAAGAGATTCGCCTAATCGCTGGCCGGGGCCGATTGTTTGCTTTCTGTGTAGGCCACGGGCCGGCTGCCTTCCAGATAGGTCGTGTTGTGTGCGGCGTAAGGATCCATGTCGGGGAATACCACGATCAGATCGGCGTTTTCCTCGCCCACCACAGTAAAGGCGTGTTCCGCGCCCGGCGGGATAACCAAGGTGTGGTCTTTTCCCACACGGTGCGTTTCGCCGTCTATTCGGACTTCCAGCGTACCGGACAAGATGACGATAAGCTCGTCGATGGCGTGTGTGTGCAGCGGCGCGCCGGTTCCTGGTTCGGCGTAATTCAGGCTAAGGGAGGTGGAAACTCCATGCTCATGGGTGGTAATGTCCCACTTACGATAGCCGGGCCGCCAAGGGACTTCGGGGGTTTGGCGATGGTCAATGATGGGCATATAGCGTCCTCGCCGCCGGAGAGGTCTGGGCCGCAGGGGCGGCCCCCGGCCGACCACCCTATTGTACGCCATTTGGCCGCAGGAAGGCATGGCGATTGCGCCATCCACCCCGGTTAGGATACATTCTCTCTGAATTGCTATGCTAGGAAGGAATGGGGCTGTATGCAGCGACGCCTGTTCACCTTGGAAGAAGCGAATTACATGGTCCCGTGGCTGGAAAGGACTTTCCAGCGCCTGACGTCATCCATGGAGCGGCTGGAGGCATTGCGGGAGCGGCTGGCCGAGATTCAGCGGGAGCAACGGCGGCTCAACGGCACATTTGAGCGGTACACCGAGATCAATAGTATGCAAGCGGAACTGGACGACCTGGGGAAGGAACTTCAGAGCATCGTAGACGATATAGCCGCCGAGGGCATTATCATCCGCGACATTCCCAAAGGACTGGCGGATTTCCCCCACATGCGCGACGGCCGGGAAGTCTACCTCTGTTGGGTAAGCGGCGAGGAAAGCATCGGATTCTGGCACGAAACCGACCGCGGCTTCGACCACCGCCAGCCGCTCTAGGGACAAGGGACGAAGGCTAGTGCTTTGATGGAGGCGGTTTATGGAAATCGAGACATCTCCAATAGCTGAGTTTTGCCAAAAGCATCACATCACCCGGATGCTGAGCTACGCCAATCCCAATCTCACCGCCGCCGAGAAAGAGAGCGTGCTCGACTTCATAGTGGACTTCGCGCCGGGCCACATACCCGGCTACTTCGATATGTCTGGCGGCCCCGGCCTCATCGGAATGGAGGAAGAACTGGCCTTGATGTTGGGGAAAGAGCAGGTATACCTGCACTCATCTACCGGAATCAACCCGTTTTTCCGCACTAAAGCCGTGGACGACGCCATAGCCGCAGCCAAACCGCTATACCAGGCTACGAAGGTGCTATGACCACCCCAGAGGAAGACCTGATTCCACTGGGCCATATGTTGGAAGCATCCGGGTGGGCCTTGACCATTGAGGCAGGGCACAGCCTGCGAGACATTGAACAGAGATTGGAGCTATTCCTTGCCCTAGTCAAAGCAGTCGAAATCGTGGGAGAAGCTGCCAGCCGAGTCTCGGAGGCTACCCGGAGCAGAGCTCCTGACATCCCTTGGCGGCGAATCATCGGAATGCGGATACACTTGGTACACCGATACCACGACATTAACCTGGATACTCTTTGGGGAGTGGTGACGATGTACTTGACTCCCCTAATGGAGAGCCTGCGCCTCCTCCTCCCCAACGACTTTACCCCCATTCCCCTCAGATAAACCGGGCCTGCTGCCGGGCCGTTTCGCCGTGGTCTATGTAGACTGTGATGGTCTCGGTGAAGAAGTCGAATGCTTCGGTTCCCTGCTCCCGCTGACCTACGCCCGAAGACTTGAGGCCGCCGAAGGGTAGGTGTACTTCACCGCCCAGAGTCGGCGCGTTGACGTGAACCATGCCGGTCTCGACGGTGTTGATGTACTCGAAGGCGCGGGTCAGGTCGCGGGTGTAGACCGAGGACGACAGGCCGAACTCGACGCTGTTCGAGATGTTGATGGCTTCTTCCAGGTCTTTGGCCTTGAAGACAGTCAGCACCGGGCCGAAGATTTCTTCTTTGGCGATTCGCATATCCGGCGATACTTCGGTGAAGACCGTCGGCTCAACGTAATAGCCCTCGTCAAATTCGCCGCCGGACAGCCCGCGGCCGCCGAAAGCCAGGTTGGCGCCCTCCTCGGCGCCGATGCCGATGTACTCCACCACTTTGTCGTACTGGCCCTGACCGCACAGGGGCGAAACGTCAATCTCCGGGTCGATGCCATCGCCGACGCGCAGGGCGGCGGTGCGCTCCAGCAGCCCCTCAACGAATTCGTCGTAGACCGACTCTTCCACGATTACCCGGCTGGTGGCAGTGCAGCGCTGGCCTGTGGAGCCGAAAGCTCCCTGCACGATGCCGCCCAGCGCTTTGTCCATGTCGGCATCGGCCAGCAGGATGACGGCGTTCTTGCCGCCCATCTCAGCCTGCACTTTTTTGAGACGCCGGGCTCCGTTGGCGTAGAGGTCGGTGCCGATTTCGGTGGAGCCGGTGAACGATATGCCGTTGACGCGGGTGTCTTCCACCAGCGCGTTGCCTACCTGCGCTCCAGGGCCGGTTATCAGGTTCAGCACACCCGGCGGCAGCCCGGCCTCCTCGAATACTTCGGCCAGCTTTACCGCGCACAGCGGGGTCGAAGAGGCTGGCTTGAAGACCAGCGCGTTGCCGCAGATGAGCGCCGGAGCAATCTTCCATGCCGGGATGGCAATGGGGAAATTCCACGGCGTGATGATGCCCACCACTCCCAGCGGTCGCTTTATGGTATAGGCGACGGTATTGGGCAGTTCCGACGGCGTGGTGTAGCCGAACATCCGCCGGCCCTCGCCCGCGGCGTACTCCATGATGTTCATAGCCCGCCGGACCTCGCCCCGAGAGTCGCCGATGGGCTTGCCTTCCTCGGTGGTGATAGCGCGGGCGATTTCGTCAGCGCGGCGCCCCAGGATTTCCAGGGCGCGAAAGAGCACCGCCGCCCGGCCTGGCGCGGGGGTGTTGGCCCAGCCGGGCAGCGCTTCGCGAGCAGCGATCACTGCCGCGCCGGCGTCTTCGACGTTGGAGGTCTGAAATTCGCCGACGACCTGAGTCTTGTGGGCCGGGTTGTAGACCGGATAGGTGCGGCCAGAAACCGATTCCACCCACTGGCCGCCGATGTAGTTCTTATACGCGGTCATTCAAGTTCTCCATAACTGCGCCCGCCCTTCGGCAAGCTCAGGGCGGACGGATTTGGATGTAAAGTTCCCTCCCCGGGAGGGCGGGGACGGGGTGAGGGCCTGCCCTCTTAACCGGTGTATTCCAGACCCACGCCGATGATCTCGATCTGCATGGAGCGGGCATCGGGCGCGGCGCTGTCGAAGCGGACTCCCAGAACGACGTTGATACCCCGGTTGATTTCCGGGCTGCCGGGAACGTCTACCCGATGCTCCGGGTGTTCGCCGCGCAGGTCCAGGTCCATGTGTTCGGCGATGCGCTGGTCGCCGTCATATACGATGACTTCGTGCACTGACGCATTATCTCGGGTGCGGAAGCTGACCAGCGCGCCGTCTATTCGCATTCGCGCGCCATCAATTACCGCCGGGGTGGGCAGCGGAAAGTGCAGCCAAGTGTTCTGGCCGCGCGCGCCCTCAATTCGGACGAACGGTCCGGTAGCC
The DNA here is from genome assembly GCA_965249065.1 of Dehalococcoidia bacterium. GTDB lineage: Bacteria > Chloroflexota > Dehalococcoidia > Lucifugimonadales > UBA3495 > VXOI01. The sequence continues at coordinate 1,917,934 of CBDFLG010000002.1, forward strand.
CGCACCGAGGTGATGCGGTTGGGATATTCCACCTGCATATTTGCGCCGTGCATCCACAACGTGCGCTGCGGCATAAGCTGGCCCCCTTTCAGTTCCGCCGGTTTTCCGGCCTCACCTCAACAACATCCGCTCTCGGCCGTTCGCTGAGGCCTGCCGGAAGGCGATCGCTCTGATTATATCCCGCCCGCCCATTGCCGTCATTCCCGCCTTTGCCGGAAATAGCGGGCTGCGCCAGCGTGGACGCTGGTAGAATGGGGGCGCTTAATCCGATGACTGGACGGAGGAACGACATGGGCAGGCTGGACGGAAAAGTAGCGCTGATTTCGGGCGGGGCGCGAGGTCAAGGAGCGCTGGAGGCGGAGCTATTCGCCGCCGAGGGGGCCAGCGTGGTCTTTGGCGATGTGCTGGACGACGAGGGCCGCCAGGTTGAGCGGCGAATAACTGAGGCAGGCGGCGCGGCGCTGTACGTGCATCTCGACGTCACCAGCGACGACGACTGGGCGCGGGCAATGGATCTGGCTGAGGCTCGTTACGGCAAGCTGGACGTGCTGGTCAACAACGCCGGCATCGCGCGCGGCGCGGGCATAGAGGAGACCAGCGAAGAGCTGTGGGACCAAGTGATGGCAGTGAACACCAAGGGAGTATTCCTCGGCACCCGCAAGGCGCTGCCGGCCATGCGCCGCGCCGGGGGCGGCTCCATCGTCAACGTTTCGTCCATCGCCGGAATCTTGGGCCGGCGGCTGGCTGGGAGCGCTTACAGCGCGTCCAAGGGCGCGGTGCGAACCTTTACCAAGTCCACCGCCATCCAGCACGCTTCCGAGGGAATCCGCTGCAACTCCATCCACCCCGGCCCGGTGGACACCCCAATGCTGGCCGGAGTTACCGACAACCCGGAGATGTTGAGCGTCCGCACCAACGAAGTGCCGCTGGGCCGCTTGGGAACGTCGCAGGACGTTGCCTACGGCGCGCTTTACCTGGCTTCCGACGAATCGGCATGGATTACCGGCATCGAGTTAATTATCGACGGCGGCATCACCGCGCAGTAGCAGCGGGAAAGATCTGCGGGGATGAGAAAGCACGGTAATCGCCTTCTCATTTCCTCCGGTAAATGGCGGCGATTGCTTTCGCGTCGCCGGAGAGCAGCAGGGCACTTGCAAAGTCATGCACCCAAACCGTTAGTCCTGAGCTTGTCGAAGGACGGGTTGTGAGAATCCGTTGGTGGTTCGACAGGCTCACCGCCAACGGATTCTCAAAGACTTCGCAATCGTTCTAGGGAGAGTAGGGCTACCCCTTTGCCACCCAGTCAACGACACGCTCCCCGATCATAATGACCGTGGGATGCAGGCCGCCCGACCGCGGAATTTGCGGAACCACCGAGGCATCAGCAACCCACACCCCCTGCACTCCTTTTACCCGGCAGTACTGGTCGACCACCGTCATGGGGTCTGAATCAGGCCCCATCTTGCAAGTACCCGACACGTGTCTGGCGGTACCAACAGTCTGGCGCATCCAGAGATCAAGGGCGTCGTCGTCGTTCAGAATTTCATCCGTCGGGCTGATTCGCTGATCAACAACGTCCCTGTAAGCCTCTGATTCCAGAAGCCTAGCCCCGAACCGGATTCCCTCCCTCACCCGGCGAAGGTCGTTGGGGTGCTGCAAGTAGCGGTAGTTGAAGGAGGGCTGCACTCCGGGATCGGCGGAAGCCAGCCTGACATACCCCGATCCTTGGGGCAGCCCAAGGGTGCAGGATATTCGCGCCGCCTGATCAGGTGAAACGTCACCCGTCAGGAATCGGGTCCGAAAGCCGCGAACCCGCTCCTCTCGCTCGTCGACTACGTTGCTGGTTCGCAGCAACATATCGTTGACTTCCGTTGACCCGTCGGAGGTGTAATGCAGGCTGAAGTGGGGGGCGTCCAGGTCCGGAGCCAAGGAGACTTCATCCTTGACCTTGTAATTGATGTGTACGCTCAGGTGGTTCCAGAGACTCTGCCCAACTCCGGGGAGATCGTGAATCACGGGTATTCCAAACTCGCCAAGATGGTCCTTGGGGCCGATACCCGAGAGCATCAGCAACTGGGGCGACCTGAGAGCGCCGGAGCTCAGGACGATGCGGTCCGCCATAACGGTGAAGACCTCTCCCCCGCTCTGAGCTTCCACTCCAACGGCCTTGGATCCCTCAAACAATATCCTCTGGACGTAGACCTCTCCTCTCACGGTGAGATTGAGGCGATGCCGCATGGGGTTGAGGTACGCGATGGCGGCGCTGACCCTTACCCCGCCCAAGTTGTTGGTGGGCGACACGCCTACGCCGGTGGGATTTGCGCCGTTCGTATCCTCAATGGTGGAGTATCCGGCCTGTTGACACGCTTCACGAAAGGCTTTCTGGATGGGCGCTGCCGGATTTGACTGGCGCCGCCGCACCGGAATCGGCCCTTCCGTTCCGTGGAAATCGTCGCGAACGTCGAGGTCATTTTCCATCTTTCTGAAGAAGGGCAGCACGTTGGTGTAGGACCATTGGTCATTGCCGAGAGAAGCCCAAGTGTCGTAGTCTTCGGGCAATCCCCTCTGCATTGCCTGTCCGTTTATGGATGACCCTCCCCCGATCACTTTGCCTTGTGCGACGTGAATTTCGCCCTGCTCTTCGGTGATGGTTCCCCGCAAGGCCCAGTTATGATCCGACTCCGGGGACTCCGCGAATCGGGTGTGCCCGTACTTGATCTCGTCAGGAAGAACGTCGAGGTCGGGATAGTCCTTCCCGGCCTCCAGCAACAGAACGGAGAGGTTCTCATTTTCGGAAAGCCGGCCGGCCAATACGGAACCGGCCGCCCCCCCTCCGACGACTATGACATCATATTTCATGGGTCCTCCTCAGACTTTCAGCTTTGAAATCAGACCGATTGAATCGACAGCAATTATAACCAAGATTTGAGCATCAAGTCTGGAACCCGGAATAGGCTGGGGCGTCACGCCACCCAAAATAACCGCATCAAGAACCACTAGGCGTGCGAGCAAGGGCTTGGCGGCGAATTTCCCGAACCAACTGTTGTCCAATGGGTATAAATCACCGGCCCCAGTTTGCTATCCTGACCGTACCGGAAGCAAAACAACGCCGATAGTAAGAACCTGTCCGGTCGCTTTGGTGAGGTCTGCTGATGCTGAAAAGAATACTGGGCGCGGCCCTACTGAATCCGAACACCTACGAGGAAGTAGAACACGACAGCGGCGCCACCCTGCAGGCGGCGCTCATCGTCATCATGGTTTCGATAGCCGGTGGCATCGGGGGCCTGCTGGCGGGCGACACCGACCTGGTGCGGGGACTGATTTTCGGCGTAATCCGCGGCATCCTGTCTTGGGCTATCTGGGCCCTGGTAGCAATGTTGATCGGCACCACGATTCTGAAGACCCCCGAGACTCACGCCGACTGGGGACAGGTCGCCCGCGGCACCGGGTTCGCCCAGACGCCGGGCCTCTTGAATGTCCTCTTGTTTATTCCAATAGCGGGCCAAATAGTTGGTGTGGTAGTTTTCGTCTGGCAGTTGGCGGCCATGCTGATAGCCATACGGCAAACCCTGGACTACAACTCCCTCTGGCGTGCCTTCTTCGTAGTGCTTATCGCTCTTATCCCGGTGCTGATCATTAACGGGATAATCGTCGCAGTCCTGGGTATCTGAGGTGAAGATTCCTCTCACACCACCGAAGATGCAGCGCAAATCCTGTTCCAGTTCATTTTTGGCCGACTGGAAGGCGGATAAGAAAATCCAGCCCCAACATGAAGACGGAACCCGCGGCGATGTCGCGGGTTCCTGGGTTTTGAAGCACCGGAAAACAACCGGTTGCTAAGCCGGCTCCGCAACGAACACCGGAATCGTTCGCGACGTCCGGTTCCGGTATTCCTCATACGGCGGGAACGCTGCCACTGCCAACTCCCACAACCGCGCCCGTTCTGCCGCGTCCCTAACCTCTCGCACTTGCATGGTGTGCACCTCGGCCTCGTCCCGAACCTCGACGCTGCCGTCTGCCCGAAGGTTGTACACCCACACCGGGTTCTTCGGAGCACCGCCGCGAGAGCCTACCAAAACATAGTTGCTCCCGTCCTTGACCCGCATCAACGGCGTCTTGCGGATTGCCCCGGTCTGGTTCCCATTGTTCGTCACGATAATGACGGGCAGCCCGGTATCGCGCAGCGTGGTTCCCTCAGCTCCCCCGCTGCCCTCGTAAACTTCCACCTGCTCGCGTACCCAATCCGAGGTTGACGGTATGTATTCGGCCATGGTTCGACCCTCCTGATTTCCGTTTGCTTGCGGCCTCATCATAACCCGAATCGCTGCTATCCTCTACCATTAGCGTTCTCACGAAGGAGACACCCAGCTATCGCCAGACCAGAACAAACTGCTTGATTTTCCCCCTTAACCCAGCCCATTGACAGTTGCCGCCCCCGCCGCTAATGTTGGCGATGGAAACAGAATAGCGTGCGGTGCCTCACTGTCTTGTTCGCCAAGGCAGTGGGGAGAATAGGGAAGCCGGTGTAATTCCGGCACGGGCCCGCCACTGTAATTGGGGAGTCCCTCGGCATGGTTTATCCGGTCACTGCCTGGCGACAGGCGGGAAGGCGTCGAGGGGCGTAGACCCATCAGTCAGGAGACCTGCCGCGCATGATCCCAGCCGCTTCGTGGATTGAGCGGGCAGGCATCTGCGCCATAAAAGCCCCCGTCCTGTTGCAGGACGGGGGCTTCTTAATTTTCCGGCATTTGGCCGGCATGGAGTATTAGCCATGACAGGAGCTGACTTTCCGCCGGAACAACGCCGGGGGCTTTACCGCGCCATCTACACCAGGAGGGACATCCGGGCCTTCAGGGATGACCCGGTGCCGCCCGAGACGCTGGCGCGCATCATCCGGGCCGCCCACCACGGCCCTTCGGTGGGATTCATGCAGCCTTGGGACTTTATATTGGTCAGCGACGCCGAGACGCGGGGCCGGGTCAAGGACCTGTTCCAGCGAGAGCGGCGGGCAGCGGCCCAATACTTCGACGAGCCCCGCCGTTCCCATTACCTTTCCTTCAAGCTGGAGGGAATTACGGAGGCGGCGGTGAATCTGTGCGTCACCTGTGATCCCACTAGGGGCGAGGAGGTGTTGGGCAGGAACTCCATGCCGGAAACCGATGTCTACTCAACCTGCTGCGCCGTGCAAAACCTCTGGCTGGCAGCACGGGCAGAGGGCGTGGGCGTGGGCTGGGTCAGCATCCTGAAACTGCCCCAACTGCGCCGAATCCTGGGTATCCCACCCCACATTATCCCGGTGGCCTACCTCTGCCTGGGGTACCCGGTGAATTTTCCTGATGAGCCTGTGCTACAGTCCGCAGGTTGGCGCGACCGGCTGCCACTGAGCGACCTGGTACATTTCGACGGATGGGGCCGACAGGACGATTCCAGCGCTTGGGAAGAGCTGCAAGAAGCCTTAGCCGCTGATGATAGTTAGCGTTACTGCCGCAATAGCGGCTTTGCAATCGGACCAGTGTTGCTGGCCGGGGTCCCCGCCACCGTAGCCTGTATTATAGAAACCGGCGTCACAGCGGACGCTGGCAAAACGAAGCCGGAGCGGCTCTGCAAGACCCCGGAGAAAGCGGAAGCCGGTTTTTCGAGGTCTGACCTGCCGGTCAATAGGCGGCCTCACTGTGGCAGTAGGCCCCTCATAAATGTGGTACATTCGGGGCAGGGGTCGGAGGAAGGGTACTGCGAGGGCTGGTAACAGGTCAGGGTAAATCCAACAGGCCGGGCGGCCCCTCGAGGAGAAACAAGCCGGAATGTACACGCGGATTCTAACGCCACTGGACGGCTCGGAACTTTCGGAGCAGGTCCTGCCATACGTCCGGGATCTGGCTGGCGAGCTGTCGCTGCCCTTGACCTTGCTCTTGGCTGTCGAGCCGGAACTACCCATTCTTACCCAGTCCCTTGACCGTTGTCATCATCGCCCCAGCAGGCCACGGCTCCGTCCGTCATCACTCCGCAGGTCTGGAGCCACCCGGCGCTGACGCTGGCGAACTCACCCTCCGGCGGCGTCGCTTGGCCGTGAGAGTTACCACGGTCACCAAAGAAAACGTCGTCCCCATTAGTCCAGCAGGCCACGGCACCGTCCGTCCTCACTCCGCAGGTGTGGTGTTCCCCGGCGCTGACGCTGGCGAACTCACCCTCCGGCGGCGTCGCTTGACCGTTGTCATCATCGCCCCAGCAGGCCACGGCTCCGTCCGTCCTCACTCCGCAGGTGTGGTTCCCCCCGGCGCTGACGCTGGCGAACTCACCCTCCGGCGGCGTCGCTTGACCGTTGTCATCATCGCTCCAGCAGGCCACGGCTCCGTCCGTCCTCACTCCGCAGGTGTGGCTCGACCCGGCGCTTACGCTGGCGAACTCACCCTCCGGCGGCGTCGCTTGACCGTTATCATCATCGCCCCAGCAGGCCACGGCTCCGTCCGTTCTCACTCCGCAGTTGTGGTTCGCCCCGGCGCTGACGCTGGCGAACTCACCCTCCGGCGGCGTCGCTTGGCCGTGAGAGTTACCACGGTCACCAAAGAGAACGTCGCCCCCATTAGTCCAGCAGGCCACGGCTCCGTCCGTCATAACTCCGCAGGCGTGGTTCCTCCCGGCGCTGACGCTGGCGAACTCACCCTCCGGCGTGGCCATGCCGCTACCACTACCGGCCAGCCAGCAGGCCACGGCGCCGTCCGTCTTCACTCCGCAGTTGTGGTGCGCCCCGGCGCTGACTGAGGCGTACTTGACTTGCGCTCTCCCGCCGCTCTCACAGGCGGCCAGCGCGAGGGCCAAGGCCATCAGCAGTATGGCGAGGAACAGGGGCGGAGCGCCTGGCAAGGGAATCTTCGGGCCGTCGCTGCGGGGGTTACCCTGTCTGCCGCTCATCACTGTGCCTCATGCGGGCTGTCGGCCCGGTATGCTTTCCATTGATTGAAGCAACCATATTCAGAGAGAACTTGAAAACGAAGGTTCTTGATTTTGTCCAGTTTGGTGGGCCCATCCATATCGAGTCCGGGCGTTGCCTGAAAAACGGGCGCCCTCTATACTTGAGGGGACGGGGCAGCATATTTGACATCTACCAGGATTTCAGAACCGGCAACACTTCCTTAGCGAAGAGCTTCAAGCCCTTCTCCGCAACATGAGAAGGAGTACCACCGAAGCGGAAAGAGACGTTCAACTCGAAATTGCCGAGCAGATTCCGGCGTTCCTCAAGCCCTCGCAAAATCTTGTCCGGCGTGCCCCAGCTCGCCGCCTGCATGAAACCGTCGACTGCCCCTTCGAGACCGGCGGAGCGCGCGATTTCGGCCTTCTGTTGGTAAGAGTCGTAACCCTTCACCGATTTGAAGTGATCACTGAGAAATTCGTAGTGGTAAAAATTGCTCTCGACGAATTTGCCTTGATATTGGCGGGCCTCTTCTTCGCACTGGGCCATATCAGTACCGCAGACGACGAATTCGCTGAGCATCAGGGTGGGTGGCTCCGTGCCGTGATACTCCCGGTGTAAGGCACGACCTCGCTCGATCCCCGGCAACCGCATTTCCCAGGGACGGTCCGCAAACATGATGATATGTGCGCCCAGTTTAGCCGCGGAGTCAACAGAATCATCGCTGGAGGCGACGGCGTAAATACGGCCGTCGAATGAATGCTGCGGCCGGGGCCTGATTTCCGTGCGGGGCTGCTTGTAGTAGGTTCCGTTGCCCTCAATAAACCCTGTCTTGAGAGCCTCGACAATCATCGGCGCCGATTCGTCGAAACGCGCTCGCGATTCGTCCATGCTGACGCCGAAGGTCTCAAATTCACGCCGTGCCAGACCCCTCCCGAACCCGAGCCGGAGCCGGCCGTTACTCAACAAATCAAGAACGGCAGCGTTTTCCGCGACACGTAACGGATCATGCCACGGAAGGATCACAGCGGCTGTCCCTACATCGATATCAGGATGCTTCGCTGCAACGTGGGTCATTAGCTGGATATTGTCCGGCACGAAGGAATAATCGTTGAAATGATGCTCTGCGGACCAAAGGCAATCGAACCCCAAATCGGCTGCGATTTCACCAAGGCGCAACTCCTCCTCCCACATCTGGCCGTCCGACCCTTCTTCCCAGCCGTAACTGGAAAAGATCATCATCATTCCGACATCCATACAAAACGCTCCTTGGTCCTACTTCGATCGGGATTTCCCGGATCAACCAGCCCCACAAGCGCACGGCTCTGTGGGGTGCCTCGAACTATGGGCAAGTTGACGCCCCTAAAAGCTCGGCTTGGTCGAAAACGGAGTCAATTGGAGCTCATGCGTCCAGCAGGACTTGTCTTGGGTGTGCAGGTAATAGAAAGCCTCAGCGATCTTGACGGGATTCATCACCAGATCAGGCTGCTGCTGGGCACGAGGCAGGGCGCGAGTGCCTGGAGAGTCAATGGTTCCGTCTATCACGACGTTCGCTACGTGCACGCCAAATTCGGAGTATTCCTCCGTTAGCGCCTGCGCCAGCGTACGCATCATTACTCTCGGATAGTATAGCGACTGTCCGGTGTACCGTTTTTTTCCCCGCAACGACGACGAGTTATTGGAAATCAGAATAGATCCCTCGCCTCGCTCCCGCATGACGGGCAACACCTCCTTGGCGACCAAGAACGGTCCGCTGCTGGAGATGTGCTGCGCGGTTTCAAACATTTCGAACGGGATGTGCTCGAGCAGTTCTTTCTCAGGCGGAAGGTCACGCCCCTCCAAGTAGCCCGCGTTGTAAACCAGGACATCCGGGTCGCCAGCTTGGTCTCGAATCTGGGCGAAGGCATTTGATATAGAGTCGCGCGACACGAGGTCCAGCTCGACAATCATGCTTTCGCCGCCTTGCTCCCGGATTGCTTTCTCCAACGCAGACGCATTGGCTGCATTACGGGTCGTCAGCACGACGAAGAAGCCCTCTTTTGCAAACTTTTGGGCTATGGCGCCCCCTATGCCCCAGCGAACACCGACGGGCAAGTCGCTGTCGTCGAGCGCCTTACCGTGCGCCAGTTTGGTATTGCGGCCATCGGACTGCCACTTGGATGTCGCCCCCACCACGACGGCGACAGGTTTACGTATCGAGTTCATATCGGATTCCTTTCATCTTGATGTCAACTGCTCCCGAGTGAGTGGCCCGTGGTTGTACTGCACAAGAGAACCGTTCGGAGTGTGTCATGACATGAGGGGCACGGCCTGCCGGAATTAGTGTAGCAGAGCCTTGCAAGGTTTGGTACAACGATGTTGGAGAGGCTTGGAAGCAACGAACCAGGCTGCTCCCAGTTCGGCGCCATCCAGGACGAGGGGGGACGCCAACCTGGTCTGGGTCTGCGAAGTGCACCAGGAAGTACACCAGGATGAAGCTGCATATCAGTCCCATTTGCAGGCCACTCGTCTCAAGAAATTGCGGGACACGGTATAGCGCTGGCTTGGAGAGGAGTTGCGCGCGGAACCGGACACCCGCAACATCCGGCCAACGGACGACGGCGACCAACTTGAGGAAAATAGGTGCAGTGGAGCCGGTAAAAGCCGTCTCCGACAGCGCTATCGCCCGGCCATAAGCCGCGGTATCGCCTTCCGGGACAATAGCGCCGAGAGGCTGGCCTATATTAGTACCAACCTGAACCTAATCACGAAGGTTCTTGATTTTGTTCAGTTTGGTGAGCCTAAGGGGACCGTAGGCAGCACCATGTTTGAATTGGTCGTGCCTTGTAAGTCCTCCGAGTTCATCCACTTCCCGCTCATCGCCGATGCGCTGCGATAGCGTTAACCACAGGCCCTAGACACAGGCCTAGCCCCTTTCCTGTGCCTCATCCCCAGACTTCAGCCGCGAGGGAGATCGCGTTCAACGCAGCCGGATAGCCCGCGTACCCTCCGGTCTGCATAAGGACCTCCACGATTTCCTCCTTGGAAAAGCCTACGCGAGGGCCGGCCACTAGAAAGTTCCGGAGCTGGGCATCGGCCCGCAGCGCTGTCAATGCGGCAGTGGCGCACACCACTCTGTCCTTCAAGTCCAGCCCTGGGCGGAAGTAGATCTCGCCAAACGAGAACTGGAGAGTAAGTCGCCGCAGGTCCGGTGCGAGGCCAGCCATAGCGTCCACGTAGGCCCCCTGATCCTGGACGCCCATCAACTGTTCCCGTAGTTCGCGGCCCCGCGTCTCCATCTCGTCAAGGCTAACCTCAGGCACCTCTGTCTGCGGCAACTCAATGCCCCTCTCGCGGAAGGCATCGTGCGCCACCTCCAGCGCGTTGACTGCCGTCGGGAAACCGGCGTAGAGGGAGCAGTGGATGAGTGCCTCCTGAATCTCCTCCGCGTTTAAGCCCATGTTCAGCGCGCTGTGGACATAGGTCCCAAGCTGGGGGAGGCGTTGAAGCGAGGATAGGACGGAAAGCGTCGCCAACATTCGATAGCGAAGTTCCAGGCCGGGGCGGGCCCAAACCGCTCCGAAGATCGACTCTCTAGTGTAATACCTGAGACCAGGAACGCTGGCCACCGCCCTAGGCCGCTCCCGGCTCGGGTTCGTGCCATGCTGTAAGCGTTCGGTTATCTCAATCCCTTTCCGTCTGAGTTCCTCACGATTACTCATCGCTTGCCTCCCGTCTCTTTATGCCCAATTTGCGGCTCAGTATACTATACGCTGCAGGTTTATAGCCCAGCGCTTGAAGCAGCCGGAGACAGAGAACAGTGGGATCAAGAGGGCGGCAGTGGAACTGGCGTTTGACAACCAGGCCCTTGCGGGAGGCGGATGCGGGAAGCCCCAAACCCTGCCCACCGTCACCGTTTCGTCAAACACGTCAGGGCCGGAGTTTACCGCCAAAGCTGGCCGGGAGTGGCTCGGCAGAGTGGGGGCAATCAATTAGCGCGCTGAGGCCGGAAACACGCAGAAACCAATGGTGGTTCCCGGCCTCTTGCCCAGTGCTTGAGCGCCTCCCCGGCTACGTTCGGGGAACGCCGTCACCCAGCTAGTGGCTGTGCTGGGCCAGTTCTATCAGGACGCCGCGGGCCGCCGACGGGTGTAGGAAGCCGATGTCTCCTCCCATGAGACCGGTGCGCGGCACCTTGTCAATCAGACGTACGCCGAGGTCGTCCAGGGTCTTCAGCTTGTCGGCGATTTCCTCCACCTCGAAGCAGACGTGGTGGAGGCCCTCGCCCCTCTGCGCGATGTGGGTGGTGATCAGGCTGTCGGGACCAGTGCCTTCCAGCAGTTCTAGGTTGGTCTCGCCAACTGGCACGAAGCAGCCGCGCACACCGATGTCCTCCCGGACAATGATCTGCCCAGGCTTGAAGCCGAACAGTCCCCGGTAGAACTCGATGCTCTCGTCCAGGCTGGCAACTGCGATCCCGATGTGATGCACCAGGTCGGTGGCAACCGGCGGCTTTCCGGGCAGTGTCATGTCTGGTCTCCTAAAATCAGCGATTCTTGGGATAACGCGAACGCGGTAATTGCCGAAGGGCCCATTCAGGGACATTCAGAAAGTGGACTTGCGGCCTTCCATGTTGGTGTGGATGTCGAGCAGCACAGTGCGTCCGTCGCGGTTAAGCTGCTGGGCTCTGATCAAGGCCGGACCGACTTCCGAAGGTTGGGTCACGGTGATCCCAACGGCCCCCATCCCCTCGGCTATCTTCGCGTAATCGCCGCCCATGCGGGTGAGTCCGAACAGCTCGTTCGCGACCGGGTAACCGCCGGGGTAGGTGGCCATGCCGCCGTTGTTCAGCAGCACGGTGGTGATGGGCGCGCCCGCCCGGACCGAGGTCTCGATATCCAGCCCCGACATTCCGAAGGCGCCGTCGCCCATGAAATTCAGGCAGAAGCGGTCTGGCTCGGCCAGCTTGGCCCCGATCATCAGCGGAATGCCGTAGCCTAAGTGAGTGGACTTGCCCCAGCCGATGTAGCTGTGGGGCGTGGTGGCGGTATAGAAGGGGATGATCGAGTCGCGGGGCGCTCCGGCGTCGTGGGTGACCACGCTGTTCTCCCGGTCCAGGTTCCGCTCCAGCTCGTTGATCACGCGGTAGGTGCCGATGGGCATCTCGTCGGTTTCCAGCAGTGGCGCCCACTCGGCCAGCCAGCCCTTCCGCACTTCGGCTATCTCCTCTGCAACGCCGTTGGCGGGCCTTCCCGCCTCTCCGACCTGGCTCTTCACCTCGTCAATCAGCGCCTGCAGGGTTAGCCTGGCGTCGCCGGGCAGGCCGACATCGGCGTAGAAGTCCTTGTTGATGTCCTCGATGCTCTCTACGTTGTGAACTATGACCTTGCCGTCGGGGATGGGCTGCCCGTAGCTGGTGCGGGTCATGCTCGACCCCACGGCGAACAGCACATCCGACTCCTGCAGCCACTTGCGGGCAGGGAGGGAGGTCGCGCCGCTGCCCGCCCCCAGCGAAAGGGGATGCCGCTCGTCGAAGGACGACTTGCCCGGCATGGTGGTGTAAACGGGAATCTGGGTTAGCTCCGCCAGTTCCCTCAATTCCTCGGTCGCCGAGGCGAACAGCACGCCCATACCCGACCAAATAACTGGCTTCCGGGCGTTGAGCAGCAGCCGGGCCGCCTCGGCCACCTCGCCGCGGGAAGGAGCCTGGAGCAGCCGCTTCGGCGGCTGGTAAGACAGGGCCGACTCCGGCACTTCCTGCCCGCCCACGTCGGCGGGGATTTCCACGATCACCGGCCCGGCGCGGCCGTTGCGCAGGTTGTGGAAGGCCCGCCGCATCGCCGCCGCCACCTGACCGGGCGCCGTGATGATCTCGGCGTGCTTGGACACCGACTGGTAGGATCGCACCGGCGAGAAGTTGGGCCGCACGGCGTACTGGCCCAAGGCAGGGCCGCCGGTCAGATACAGGATCGGAATGTTGTCCGAGAAGGCCTGGGCGATGCCCCCGTGGGAGTTCTCCGAGCCGGGGCCGCCCTGGGTGATGGCCACGCCGAACTTGCGGCGGTCGTTCATCCTGCTGTAGCCGTCGGCGGCCATCAGCGCTCCCCGTTCCTGGCGGAACATGACGGTCCGAATCCCCTCACTGGCCACCGATTCGATCAGGTTGTTGGAGGGAAAGCACGAGACCCATTCCACACCCTCGGTCTTCAGAATCCGGGCTACCGCATCGTTAACATTCATAATCAGCCGCTCCCAGAATTGTCGCTGCGCTGTATTCTAACACCGTTGGGTCCTTCCCATACGTCGCTCCACCGAAAGGATGAGCAAGGCATCGGTGAGGGCCAAAGTGGAGCATCCGTTCCTGAAGGTAAAGCAGGTGTTCGGCTACGCTGCCAGGGACTTGGGAAGAACTCGGAGCGTCTGGCGCTGCTCTTGGGTCTGGGCAACCGGCTGACGACGGAGGGGCGGGAGGTCGAGTATAATCCCCTTGAGGTGATGATGACTCTTCCTGAAGCCAGCCGATTCAATTTGACGGGCGGTCTACCGATTTGCCGCATCCTGAACGGAATGTGGCAGGTTTCCGGCGCTCACGGCGCCATCGATCCCAATGCGGCAGTCCGCAGTATGTTCGACTACTTGGACGCCGGGTTTACCACTTGGGACCTGGCCGACCACTACGGCCCTGCGGAAGATTTCGTCGGCGAGTTCCGGCGTCAACTGTCCTCGGCCCGCGGCCAAGAAGCCGTGTCCAGAATCCAAGCCTTCACCAAGTGGGTGCCCCGGCCAGGACCGATGGCTCGTCAGGTCGTCGAGAACAACGTCGACATTTCCCGTCGGCGGATGGGAATGGAGCGGCTGGACCTGTTGCAATTCCACTGGTGGGACTACCGGGACAGCCGCTACCTGGATGCCCTATCCCACCTGTCCGATCTGCGGGACGAAGGCAAGATTCAGGAGCTGGCCCTGACCAACTTTGACACCCGGCGGATGCAGGACATTGCCGGCCACGGGGTTCGAGTCGTGTCCAACCAGGTCCAGTATTCTCTGATCGATCGCCGCCCCGAAGTCGCCATGGCCGGGTTCTGCCAAGCGCATGAAATCTCGTTGCTGGCCTACGGCACGCTCTGCGGCGGCCTCTTGTCCGACCTGTACCTTGGCCGGCCGGAACCGATACCCGCCGCGTTGAATACCGCGAGCCTGCAAAAGTACAAGCAGATGATTGACGCCTGGGGCGGCTGGAGTCTCTTCCAACAGTTACTATCGGCCCTCAGGAATGTCGCCGACAAGCACGACGCCAACATCGCCAACGTTGCGGTCCGCTACGTCCTGGATCGTCCGGCCGTCGGTGGTGTCATCGTCGGCGCCAGGTTGGGAGTGGCGGAGCACATCAATGAGAATGCTGGGGTTTTCCGCATCCAACTCGACGCCGAAGACCTGAAAGCCATCGAAGCCGTCCTCGGGCAGTCGCGTGACCTCTACCAGATGATCGGCGACTGTGGAGACGAATACCGCCGGTAAGAGTGATAAGGCGAGGCACCCTGACGGAGCCGGCCAATCTACACCACCGGCAGGACCGGCTCAGCGCGTTCCTCGGGGAGCTGCACCTCGAAGGCGTTGAGGAAGAAAGCGGTCTGAGCGTAGTGGCCCATCAGCGCGGTCAGCTCGACCAAGTACTGGACTCCAAACTGTTCGAGGGCAACCTGGAAGGTCGCCGCGGATACCCGGTGGTTCCCGTAGAATTCGTTGCAAAAGTCGACGATCGCCTTCTCGTCGCCGGCCATCGGCGGCAGAGGCTGCCGGTCCCGCAGGGCGTCCACCAAGGCATCGCTGACACCCTCCTGGCGGGCTGCCGGGGCGTGGGCGTTCCAGATGTAGGGGCAATCCATGGCGCGAGCCGTCGTCAGAATCGCCAACTCCTGTATTCTTTTCGGGAAAGTGCTTTCGAAGCGCAGGTAGGACGTGAGGCGCCCGCGCCGCAGCGCCATCTCCGGGCTGTTTAAGGTTATGGAGCCGGGCCCTCCAGTGATGGTTCCTCCGGTGTCCTTGGTTAACTCGTCAAATGCTCCCCTGAATTCTTCCGGCACCATGTCTTGGGTTACTATGGGTACTCTGGCCATGATTTCCCTCGCTTTTCAAGTCTTATTGTGCTGGCCTCGTTGGCCTCGTTGAAATGTACGCCGGGTGGCAAAACGCAACGGCGCTTGGGCGATTTTACCACCTCGTGATGCCGGACCCGTCAAGAGGATAGTCCCAAGAGAGAAGGGAGCGGCCCGCTCTCCCGCAGAACGATTGCAAAGTTCCCTCTCCCAGAGGGAGAGGGTTAGGGTGAGGACGTTCCCCAGACGAAAACTGCCCCGAACGAATGCCGCAGCCCTTGCCGGGTTCCCCTAATACGATTTTATGACACCTGGCCCTTGCCAAGCCCTATGACACCTCTCTAGCATAGTTCCTGTATGCCCCTGCCCGTCCGCCATTCGGCCCTCACCACGGCCGCCCAAACAGAAAATAACCAAATGGCCGGAAATGACCGGGAATGACCGGGAAACCGAAAAAAAGCCACTCAGGCAGCATCAGGAAGTGCAGTCATGTCTTTGTGTAAAATCCTCAAGAGTCCGCTCATAGAGAGCTCCAGAGTCCGCCCATGGCGAGCTGGTCGAACCACCAACGCACTCGGACAACTCAAAGCCCAGCAGGGCAATTGTAAAGTCATGTTCAGCCACCAAACCGTTAGTCCTGAGCTTGTCGAAGGACGGTCTCTGAGAATCCGCTCGCGGTTCGACAAGCTCACCAGGAACGGATTCTCAAGGACTTTGCAAGTAACTGTTCAGAGTTGAAGAGAAATGAACAACCGGCGGGTTTCCAGGAAGGGGTTTAGGCCCTTGGCCCGCCAGGTTCCGAAGAGGGACGCCAGGGTCATTTTGCTGTCGCTGCCCCTTTCGGAGCGAGTCCCGCCGCTGATTTTACGGCTGATTACCAGGTGGCGCAGGCTCCGTTCCGCCGCATTATTGTCAGATGGAGCCTCCGGGTGGGACACGAAGACGAACAGTTCCTTGTTTTATATCCGGGATGTGCCGCTCAATCCGCCGGCAGAGCTTGGCTTGCGCTGCCAAGGGGTCTTCCAGGAAAGGGCGGCACAGCGCCAGCAATCGCTCCTCCAGCGCCAACTGTCCCCGGGGCGGGGGCCGTCCCCCCGCCGCCCACTCCCTGGCCTTGGCGTAGAGCCGTTGCGCTCCATGAGCCCACCGGGCCAGTACCGCGTCTTCCGGGTACAACGCCTGCAGCGCGTGAATGTCCCGCAGCAGGTGGGCCCAACATCGCTGTTTGAGTCCGGGATAGTGGTGGCAGGCCACGTAGAAGTCGCTCACTAGAATCCCTTCGAAGGACTCGCCCAGGACCTCGTCCACCACCTCCCCGCCCCGGCCCCGGCGCAGGAAGAACCGCTCTGTGGGCGTACTGAAAGTCCAAACGTAGCCGTTTTTCCCGTTCTCCCGCCAGCCGGTCTCACCGGCGTGGACCACCGGGCTGGAACGGATGCGCTCCAGTACCTCGCCCACTTCCCGCCCGCCCTGCCGGGCAACTTGGTGGACGGCCCGGACGATGGCCCCAACGCTCAGCTTCAACTGATGGAACGTTCGCAGATACCATTGGATGGTCCTTATGGGCAGCCGTCCCTCTTCCCGCAAGGCGACAATCAGGCTCACCAGGTTCACTCCCAGCCGCTGGCGGCCCACGGCTGCCCCGTCCAGGGATTCCTGTGGCCGCCGCCGCTTCCGGCACAAAGGACACGTCCGGGCGATGAATACGTGCTCGGCCACTTCTACCGGGACCAGCGGAAGTTCGATGACCTCACGGGTCCGCTGCACCCAACCCCCGGTCAGGGCGCTATGACATTCGGGACAGGACTCCGGGGTATGGACCAATCGCTGTGTGGGTTCCATCCGGGGCCGGGCAAAACCGTGGGGCCGCCGTTTACGGGGCTCCTTTTTCTCCGGCGGTGTCTTCCGCCGCTTGGCGGCCGGTTTATGCCCCGGCATCCTGGCCCCCGCCCGCCGCCGGACAGCCGGGCTTCCAGGCTCTCGACCCGTTGGCGCAGTTCGGCAATGATCCCCTGCTGTTCCCCGATAACCGCCAGCAGAGTTTCCCGGCTCGCTTGGGCCAAGTCAACTTCCGTTTCCATTCTTCTCTTATGCCACATCCGGGCCACGGACGCCAGTGTTTTTCAGCAACACCGCGGCCTCCCGGCAAATTCACCTCATCAACTCTGAACAGTTACCTTTGCAATCGTCCTGCGCTCTCCCGCCCTGAGTGTGTTATCTTGCGGAAAAAGGGGCTAAAATCCCCTGAAAGCAAAATCAACTAGGCTCGCAGCAGCGATACAAGGCAGCCCACTGAATCGCCGAACCGAATCTCACCGAGGAGGCAGACCGATGGCAGTACCGCAAAAGATCGGTATGGAAGAGGCCCGGGAGTATTACGATACTGCCGACCGGATTCGCATCAAGCCTGGCTGGATGCAGGGAGAAGGTCAGCCTTTGCCTGAAATTGAACCCTACCTCTGGCGCTGGTCTCAAGTCGAGCCGCTGGTATTGAAGAGCGGCGAGCTGGTAACCCCGGACCGGGACGTGGAACGGCGCACCCTGCGTTTGGCGACGCCGGGTCTGGACCGCGGCACCACCCATACCATAACCGCTGCGCTGCAACTCCTGTTGCCGGGCGAGTGCGCTCCCGCTCACCGCCACACACCCACTGCTATCCGGTGGGTGCTGAAAGGCCAAGGGGCCTATACCACCGTGGAAGGCGACAAATGTTACATGGAGCCTGGCGACCTGGTTCTGACTCCCTCTTGGACTTGGCACGACCATAACAACGAAGGCTCGGAACCGATGATCTGGCTGGACGGGCTGGACGTTCCCTTGGTCCGGTACCTCAGGGCCAACTTCTACGAGGCGTATCCCGAGGACCAGCAACCAATCGTCGGCGTAGCCGAGTCGGAGAGAAAGTTCGCCTCCGGGGCCCTGCGTCCCGCTTGGGAGACCCCCCGCCAGCCCTATTCCGCGCTATGGCATTACAAGTGGGACAAGACCTACGAGGCTCTGCAACGGCTGGCAGAGGTTGACGCCAGTCCCTTCGACGACGTGGCTATGGAGTTCAGCGACCCGGTCACCGGCGGGCCTGTGTTGCGCACCATGACCTGCTGGGCCCAGTTGATTCGGCCCGGCATCCGCACCCTGGCGCATCGCCAGACCAGTTGCGCCGTCTACCAGGTGTACCAGGGCGAGGGATACAGTGTCATCGACGGGCAGAGATTCGACTGGAACGAAGGCGACTTTTTCGTAGTGCCGCCGTGGGCTTGGCACGAGCACGCCAACGACTCCGGCAAGGAGGCTGTGCTGTTCTCCATCCAAGACATCCCTGTGATGAAGGACATGGCCCTCTACCGGGAAGAACCTTACATGGAAAACGCCGGCCATCAGCCGGTGGCCAGCCGCTTCATGGGCTAGAGTCCCCGCCGCCCATGCACCCAATCGGCCGCGGTAAATTCAGGCCGCATCCGCCAGGTTATGTTTACTTATGCGGGAGATTTCCTTTGGGGATTATTTTGGCGTTGTGGCGCGGCGGGCTTTCTCGAAATCCCGAAGCAAATCCGCCCCTGCTTGCTCAACAAACATACTGGCAACGGGCCGGCAGATTGGCAGACCGAACGCCATCCAGAAACCCCTCTCCCGCAGGAAAAAGGCGAAGGGCTCCTGCGATAGGAGCCCTTCGTAAGACTGCCCGGCTCGACCGTGGTTAGCGGTTTACCATGTCGTAACTGCGCAGCAGCTTCCCTGGGGTCGCTCCGGTGCACACCGTGCCCTCGGTGAAGGTGACCTCACCGTTGACGATGGTGAAGCGGATTCCCTTGGCCTTCTGGATGATGCGGCGCTCCCCGCCGGGGAAGTCGGTGTCGTAGACTGGGCTGTCGAACTGGAGCCCCAGCTTGTCCAGTTCGTAGACCATGATGTCGGCGGCGAACCCTTCCTTCAAGATGCCGCGGTCGGTGAAGCCGGCGATGGTCGCCGGGAGACTGCTCATCTTGTAGTGGGCCTTCTCCAGGCTCATCATCCCTTGGTCCCTGACCCGGTCCGCAATCATGTTGACCGGCCAAGAGCCGAGGGTCTGGTACCTGGTGTGGGCCCCGCCGTCCGAGACGCAGGGGTGGGTGAAGGGATGGTTCAGGATTTCGGACACCGCCTTCCTGTCGGTGCCTTGGGCCGAGTCGAAGGTGAACTCGGTGCGCAGCCCCTCGTCGATGGCCAGGTCGAGCAAGGCGTCCATGGGGTGCGTGCCCATCATTTCGGCCAATTCGGCGATGTTCTTGCCCTCGTATTTCAGGTTCCGCTCTTCCCGGACCTCCACCACCCGCATCTTCGACCACTCTGAGGCCGCGTCGGCGGCGCCGCCCTGACCGGCATATGCGCCAACGTCTTGGCGCATCTTGTCCCGGTTCTCCGGGATGCTCAACTTGGCGATCCGCTCTTCGGGGGTGCCGACGAACGGGTCAATCCAGTTGGGCATGGCGTCGAAGCCGTTGTATTCGGCCAGCTCGAACACCGGGGAGGGGGAATACGCCGTCGTCTGGGCGAACATCGGCGCGCCTTCTTGCCGGGCCCTCTCCAAGAACGCCAACTGCTCCCTGTAACGGCCGGGAGCGTTCTCGTTGAAGGACACCGCGCCCCACTGGATGGGCCGGCCAGAGGCCAGACACATCTCGATGAGGAAGTCCTCGCGGCCCCGGCCCGGAGCGTCCCCTTCTACCGCGTCCATCAGAATCGCGGACTGTCCGGTAACCGCGGCCACAACCGCGCCGGGATCGCCGCCGCCAATCAGGTCCGGCTCACCGGGGGGCAACGGCCGTTCCGCTGGGCCGCGGGTCCAGCCGATGTGACCGACGCCGAATTCGTTCAGGACCCGCGCCAGTGCCAGGAACTCGTCGTTGGAGGCCACTTGGCTGGGAATGAAACGTCCGTCGTCGGGGCGGTTGGCGAGGGTCTTCATCGCCGACCAGCCAAAGGCGCCGGCCTTCATCGAGTCGCGCAGGAGGTTCTCCATTTGACTGATCTCTTGGTCGGAAGCCCGTATCGTCGTGCGGGATTCTTCCAAGCCCATCACGTACATACGCAGGGTGTTGAACGGTACCAGCGCACCCACGTTGACGCCGAGGGGATGGCTGTCCAGGCTGTCCATCCACTGGGGGAAGGTTTCCCAGTCCCAGCGCAGGCCCAGTTCCATCGTCCTCAAGGGGATGGCCTCGATCCTGGTCATCAAGCGCATCGCCGCATCGCGGTCTTCGGGCTTGCACGGAGCGAAGCCGAATCCGCATTGGCCGATGGTCACCGACGTGACGCCGTGCCAACCGGACATGGTGGCGTAAGGTTCCCAGTTGAGCTGAAGATCGTAGTGGGTGTGCAGGTCAATAGCCCCCGGAGCGACGATGCAGCCCGTGGCGTCCAGCTCTTCCTTGGCCGATCCCTGGATCCGACCGCTGATCATGGCGATTTTGCCATCTTTGATGGCGACATCGCCACGGAAAGCAGGCATCCCGCCAGTGCCGTCGACAATCGTACCGTTGCGAATAATTTTGTCGTATTCCGCCATTACCTTCCCTCATTTTTGGGAGATTTGTTACTGCTGTCACCATACCCAACAGCATTACGCCCGTCAAGTCTAGGATTCCCGCTCCAAGGGCCGGTCGTGGGGAGAACTGAAGCCGGACAGGCCTTGTTCCGACGGGAACCCCGATGGTGGGGCGTTGGGCGGCGTCGACAGTACCCGGTCGGGTTCGTGAACCGGGAAGACATACAACAACCGGGCCGGAGTTTCGGAGCGGTTGACGAAACCATGCACCGTGCCGGCAGGCGCGAGCACCAAATCGCCGGGTTCGATGGTCATTCGCTGCGAACCCACCAGCGCCTCCAACGTGCCTTCCAGCAAGACCATCGCTTCTTCGGTGTTGGTGTGAGTGTGGCGCGGCACGCGGGACATACTGGCGATGGTCACTTCCCCAAGTCGCAGGAAATCGCTGCCGCGGGCCGCGTCGACGATGCTGAACGACTCCAAGCCGGGAGAGGTTGCCTCTTCTCTCTGGTTCCAGTCGCTTCTCCTGATAATGGGCATGGCGCCTCCTCTCTATGTTGGATAGGCGTGAACTATTCCAACCACCGGACGAAGCTGGCTACAGGGGTACGCTGTGATTTGGGGTCTTCGTCGGGGTAGCCGATGGAAAGCATGGTGGCCAGCATCCATTCGTCTTCCGCGCCCAGAGTCTTCGCCAGATCCGGGTGGCGGGTCGGGCCGCCGGTCTCCCAAGTGACTGCCAAGCCCTCAGCCACTCCGGCCAGTGCGATGTTGTGGGCAGCGCAACAGACGGCCGCGTAGTTCTCCTGGGTGCCTTCTTCATCGCGTCCGGGAGTGGAGTACAAATAGATAAGCACCGGGGTCTTGAGCAAAGATTCGCGGGTGGCTTCGGCGCGCTGCGCGTTGCCGCTGCGTTGCAGGGCGAAGTCATGGGCCAGCCCGGCCACCTTCTCCGACGCCGCGCTCCCCTGCTCCAAAACGAAAAACCGCCAAGGTTCGGTGAGGCGATGGTTCGGCGCCCAAATGGCGGTGTCCAACATACGTTCCAGTGCATCCTTGGGCACTGGCTGCTCTGTGAAGCTCCATGCCATGCGCCGACGGTAGAGGGCCTCGTAAACGCTGACGCCGGTCTCCGGTACGCTGCATTCCTCGAAGCCCAGTTTTTCCGTGCGGCCAGACTCGCTGGACATATTGGCCTCCTTTCGCTCCGGTTAAGTCAGGTATTCTTGTTGCCTTTCTTCAAGCGCTCCCGGGGACGTCTCCGGCAAATCGCGCAGGCCGGCCCCAAGAAGAAGGACCGGCCTGCGCGATTGCCTGAAGATGACAGGCAGGGCATTCGAGGCGCCTTGACGCTCAGCGGGAGAGCGGACCTTAGCCCAGGCCGAACTGCTCTCTGGCGTTCTCGCCCATCATGCGAGCGATAACGGGCCGATCCACGTCTGCCTGGGTCAGCTTCTGGATGGCTTCCCAAGCACTGGATGTGTCGTGGTGGGGATAGCGGGAGCCCCAGACGATTTTCTTTTCGTAGGAATAGGGGAGTTCCTGAATCAGTCGCTCCTCGGCGTCGAACCCGAGCATGACGTGGCCTTCCTCCCACATCTCTTCGGGGTCGGTCCTGACGGGGTAGTAATGCTGAAGCGGAATAACCCGCGTCGAAGCCTCCATCTTCTCCAAGACTTCTTCCATCCAGGAGGCTTTCCCGTGGGCCATGACCACCTTCATCTCAGGAAACCGCTGCATCACGGTATAGCCGAT
Organism: Dehalococcoidia bacterium; assembly: GCA_965249065.1. Classification (GTDB taxonomy): domain Bacteria; phylum Chloroflexota; class Dehalococcoidia; order Lucifugimonadales; family UBA3495; genus VXOI01. The sequence goes on from CBDFLG010000002.1 coordinate 1,940,192, forward strand.
TAGCGTGGACGCGACGAACAGGTGATTGTCCAGCCAGTGAGACAGTATCGGCGCCAAGGGGTGACCCAAGGGAACCAACCCGGTCGCCGGAGACACCCGGTTGCGGTCGTCGGTGCTACCGCCGGCAAAGGCCCCGCCGCCACCGCCTCCGAGGGCCGCAGCCTGCGTGAGCCGGCCCTTGACCTTTTCGATGAAAGGCCCGTGGGAAGTCCATTCGGGGTTCCACAAGCCGGCGGAGGGATGCACGGCTGCGGTCAGCCCCAAGCTCTCCATCTCCGCCCAGAGGGGATCATAGTAGGGATGGGTGAAGTAATGCCCTTCCATGAACATGGGGCGGATGAAGGCCCCGCGGAAGCACCGGATTCCGGCGACGCGGCGCAACTCCTTCAAAGCGAAGTCCATATTCCTGAGAGGCACCATCGCGGCGGCAAAGAGGCGGTCCGGCGCGGCTTGGCAGAAGTCCGCAATCCAGTCGTTGTAGGCCCGCGCCAGCGCGTAGGAAACGTCCGGGTCTTCCACCAAATGAAAACCTTCGGCAAACCACGTGGGGTAAACGAAGGTCTGGTTTATGCCCATGGCGTCCATGTCCCGGAGCCTCGCCTGTGGCTCCCAGGCGCCATCACTCATCGGGTGGCGGGTATCCGGGTCCAGCTCACCGACGGAGTCCCAGGTCATTCCGGGCTTCCAAATAGCATGGCGAGGGATGTTGGGGTTGCCGCTGTCCCGAAACACTTGGCCGTTGATTTTGAGGTACGAGTCGAACCGCCCCTCCTCACGCCAGAGGGCGTGTTTACCCAGAACCCGGTACTCGGGTTCCAGATATTTCTCCCACACCTCGCGGGGCTCTACTACGTGGGAGTCGCTGTCGAAGACCTCGAAGTCTTTGCTGGTCGTCATCGTGCCTGTTCCAACGGGCTTACGGCTACCGGCGCGTCACCGACGCCTCCGGCTTGAGGGCGTCCCTGATTTCGTCTTCGTCGGGCCACCAGTCCGGGCGGTGAATTTCGGTTACCCGGTCGCGGATTATCTTGTTGGGCGGCTCGATATTGTACAGTCTGCGCGCGTTGGCTCCCAGGAACCTGGCCTGGTCGTCAATGGGCAACTCGCACTCCTCCATGGTCTCGATGGCCCTCCATACGTCATCTCCATCGTGGTGGTAGACGTCGGAGGCCCAAGCGAGTATGTCCCGGTAGAAATTGGGCAGGCGCGACGGCGGCGCCTCGTCTCCCTCGAACCCGGTGACGCAATGCTGGAAGAAGGTCTCGCTGGGCAGTTGCTTCAACGGAGGCAGCCTGCGGTCGTTGCGGTAGAGCCGGTAGGTCTTGTCGCATTCGTCCAGCAGGAAGCTGAGCCAAGTGGAGGAGGCCTCAAACACCGCGGCTTGAATCCTGGGATGCCGCTCGAAGAACCCCGACATCAGCACCATGGTCACCCAGAGGGCGGCCTCGGCCTGGAAGTTCTGCACGTTCGACAGGAGAGTATGAGGCAGGCCAGAGGTCGAGATGGTCTTCCTGATAAGCTCCGCGCCCGAATACTGGTCGGAGTAGCCGGGCGGTTTCGCAATCCCTTGGGCGGGGAAGGGGTGCATACCGTAGACTAGTCCGGTATCTTCCAGCGCGTTCCACACGCCCTCGTACTTGGGCTGAATCGGGTAGTTGCCCATGGCGTCCATGGGCCGGATGAGGGCCACCCGGCAGCCTTTGGCGGCCACGCGATAGACCTCTTCGGCGGCATATTGGGGATTTTGCATCGGGATGAGCGCGGCGAAGAAGAGCCGTTCCGGGTCCTCCTGCGTGTACTCATAGGCCCAATCATTGTAGGCCTTGCACATGGCCCTGGCTCCGAGGGCGTTCTGCAGCCAAGGATAGGTGTCGATGCTGGTGGGAATAATCATCACTTGGTCGATGCCCTGAACGTCCATGTCCTGCAGCCGCGGCCCGGGTTCGTCGGCTCCGGCGTGGGCCAGGTAATCCGACTGCTCTTGGGTCAGGGCAGTCTCAGGACTGAGGTTGCGGACGTTCAAGGCGCGCTGGATGTCGTGTTTGAGACCGGGCCCGGCCAGCCTTACGATGTCGATTGCTCCGGGACCGGTCTTTGGGGTCGGGGAAAAGCTGTTCACGTCCGCCTTGCCGTTGACCAGCAACTGGTTCGTTTCGGCGTCGTACCACATGGTTGACTTCAGGGCTTCCAGCTCGTCTTTGGTGAGGCGGTCTGCGGCCCGTTCCCAGACCCTGGCCGGCTCCACGATGTGGGCGTCGCAGTCGAAGGTGGGGAAATCTTTGGTCATTGGCCTGAATCTCTGGACTGGCAAGACGGGCCTCCTAATTAGCAATGCGGAGGGTTGTTTCGGGACGATATTGAGCCTAATCTAGCAAGGGGCATTGCCATTGTCAACGGACTGACAGGTTGTATGAGGCAGAATCGTAGCACTAGAATCGGGGATCTAACCCCTTAACTCAGTGGAAGCTATTCTAAAAGCGTGTTGGTAATGCCAAATAGCCCCGTAATTCCTGCGAATGCGGGAATCTATATGGTCCTGTGGCGTCAAAAGCCGCTATTGAGCAAGACGTTGTGGATTTCAGCTTTCGCGGGAATGACGGAAAGGCGCAGAACGACCCCATTACCAACACACGCTGAGAATACTCGATGGGAGCGGTACGTCGATGGAATATCGAAGATTCGGGCCAACGGATATGACGGTTTCGGCCCTCGGGTTCGGTTGCTGGGAGATGGGAGGCACCTACGGCGACGTTACCGAGCCGGAGGTCGCCGCCGCGGTCAACCGCGCCATAGACCTTGGCATTAACTGTTTCGACACGGCCCCGGCATACGGCAGCGGGGAGTCTGAGATTCTATTGGGCAGGGCTTTGGGGACAAGACGGAAGGATGTGGTCGTGGTTACCAAGTGCGGTGTCGGTTATTCGGACCGGCCCAAGGGCAGGGACAGCCGGATGCTGTCTATTTACGCCTCCGTTGAGCAGAGCCTGCGTAATCTGGAGACTGATTACCTTGACGTGCTGCTCGTTCACTGGCCGGACGTCAACACGCCTTTTGATGAGACCATGCACGCGCTGGACAGCCTGGTGCGTCAGGGGAAAGTCCGAGCCGTTGGGGTCTCCAATTTTACTCTCGACCAGATTAAGGAATGCGATTCCGTACGAAGTGTGGACATCGTACAGTACGGCCTGAATATGTTCGACCGGCGCATGGAGCAGGAAATCTTCCCCTATTGCCAGCAGCAGGGTACCGGCGTGATGGTTTACGGCCCTCTGGCGTTTGGGCTGCTGACCGGCGCGCTTACACCGGATACCACCTTCGGGAGCAACGACTGGCGCTCCACGGGTGGGCGGCCGGGTTGGAACGTGGGCGTGTTTGCCGAGGAGCACTTTCAGCGCAACTTGCGAGTCGTGGAAGAACTGAAACCCATCGCCGCGGGACGAGGCAAAAAGATGCCGCATCTTGCCTTGCGTTGGGTGCTGTCAAATCCTGCCGTGAGCGTTGCGTTGGTTGGCACTCGCACCGTTCAGGAGGTGGAAGACAACATTGCGGGTCTGGAGTGGGCCCTGTCGGCTGTGGAGATGGAGCGGATTGACGAAGTGTTCGACCGCTACGGGGTGGATACTCACCCGGATATAATCATAGACCCAACGGAATAGACCTTCCAAACTGGTAGATGGCGCGCACCAGGGCGGCCACTCCGGGCTGGGCCAGCTGACCACTTACACCGACCAAATCGCTGGACAATGGCATCATTTCGCCATTTTCGCATCGGCCCTGACAATTTTTCCCAACAGTCGAAAGGCCCTGCTCCGTCGCCGAGGCAGGGCCTGAGGCTATCGAAGGACTTCCTTAGAAAGGTTCCGAAACCTACGTGGGAAAGGTTCCGAAACCTACGTGGTGGCCCAAGGGCGGGACCGGGCCATTTGCCGGACGCCCTGGGGTGTGGTGATGGGGGCCAGGCAGCGGTCTCCCATGCAGGCGTACAACGCCGGGCTTTCGTGCAGCGGGAATCCTAATTCGCGGATTTGTCCGGCGTCCCGCTCCGAGTCCAGCGGTTGGATGACCCGATGGGGAGCATAGGCCCGCAGCGCTGCCCGGTGCAGCCGGCGATAGGCCGGAGCCGTCGAATCACCCACCAGCACCAGGCTCACCGGCCCATGAGTCAGCAGGTCCCGCGCCCGTCCCCAGGCAGCACCCGCCGGCAGGAACAAGGCTTCCTCGTCTTCCTCCATGCGGCGGGAGGCGTGGGCGCCGAGGTAGCTTTTGCCGGGTACGACGGACTCAAAAATTACCAGGGCGGCGGCGGCCTGGTCGAAATACCCGGTGTCGCCGGTCAGGTGGGACAGAACCACCAGCGCCTCGGCCCACGAACCGTTGTCCAGCGCCGGTTGCTCCCGGGGCAGCAATCCCGCCTCGAAGGACCGGGGCGGCGTGGTATCGTAGCAGCCGCCGTTGGGCGCGCCGAACAGCCGCTGTATGGTTCCGGCGACTTCAACCGCCCGGGCCAGGTAATCCGGCCGGCCCGTGGACTGGTAAAGGGTCAGCAATGCCCGCAGGAAATTGACCTGGTCGGTCAGGATGGGCGCAGCGTCGCTCAACTCGCCCACGCGGCGGCGCAACCCTCCGGCGGATGTCCAGCTATCCCGCCACAGCCTTTCCAGGATGTCGGAGCCGAGGCGGCGATAGGCCGGGCTGCCCAGCACGTTGGCTGCCTGAAGCAGGGCATCGGCGGCCAGGGCGTTCCAACCGGCGTAGAACGTGCGGTCAACGGGCGGCGGCGCAGTTACGTCGCGGTTCTTCCAAGACATCTGGTAGAAGGGTTCGTCGGCGTCCTGGCTGGCGAAGAACAACCCTTGGGCCGGACTGAGCAGCGTGGTCATTAGGTAGTCCAGGATTCCGGTCACGGCGGTCTTGTAGACCACCTTCCGGGTGAGCTGGAATGCTTCCAAGTAGACCATCGACAGGCTGGCGTTACTGACCAGCATCTTCTCGTAGTGCGGCACCTTCCAGTCGCGGCTGACCGAGTAGCGGAAAAACCCTTGGTCCTTCCGGTCGTAGATGCCGTGCCACATCCCCTGAAGGGTGGTCTCGACCACTTCCAGGATGGTCCGGTCGCCGGTGAGGCCATAACGGGCGGTGAGGAACCGCAGCGCCTCCCAAGGGGGCTGTTTGGGCTCCAACCCGAAACCACCGAATTGCGTGTCGTAAAGCTCTATCAGCCGGCCCAGCACCGCATCGCCGGTAGCGTTGGCTCCGGAGTGGGCCGACGATGCGGTACGGTCTGCGGCGTATCCGTCTGCCGGAGGCATTTCGCCACTGGACACCTGCTCCAGCAGGGCGGCCATCTCGTCCGGCGGCGTGTAGGGCCTGCCGGCGAGGAACTCGCCTGTCCCGGTCAGGAAGGCCACCGAAGGGAAACCACCCTGGTTGTACCGCAGCGATATGTCGGGCCGTTGGTCCACGTCGACGCGCACCGGGATGAACCGGGATTTAATCAACTCTATGACCCGTTCGTCGGAGTAGGAAGTCTGGTCCATGACGTGGCACCAGTGGCACCAAGTGGCACCCAGGGTAAGCAGCACCGGCTTGCCCTCGGACTTGGCGGCCTCGAATGCTTCCTCGTTCCAGTCTCGCCAGGAAACAGCGTTGGTGTCGTGAGGTTGGCTCATCCGGTTAATCCTCTGTTCCGGGCAGGCGGCGCAATCGCCCGGAGATGATTCAAGCGTATGGTGCAGTTTAGACTTTCGCTGCCCTTTTTTACAGGTGGACGACGGGGGAGGACGGAAACCGGGTAGTCCATACCGGAAAACTGCAAAACCTTGTGTTCTTCATACCCTGCGTTGACACTGACCGCTTCCCCTCTCTACACTCGCGCTTAGTTCAAAGGACGAGGTTGGCATGAGGCGTTTTGAGTACTTGGAGGCGCGGACGCTGCGGCAAGCGGTCGGGATGCTCCGGCGGCACGGCGAGCAGGCCCGGATTGTGGCGGGCAGCACCGACTTTCTGGTCCGGTGGCGGGCCGGGTTCTGGCACCCCGACTACGTGGTGAACATCCAGCGCATTCCTGGCTTGAGCCGGGTGACTTACAGCGCGCGGAACGGGCTGCGGCTGGGCGCGCTGGTGACGATTCAGACGCTGGAGCAGCACCCGGTCATCCGCCGACACTACCCGGCGCTGGCCGCAGCGGCCGCTTCCTTTGCGGGCGTGCAGGTGCGGAACCTGGCGACAGTGGGCGGCAACATCTGCAACGCTTCGCCGTCGGGTGATATGCTGCCTGCGCTGCTGTCTTTTAGCGCGGAGTGCCGCCTGTCGGGCCTGGACGGACATCGCCGGGTGGCGTTGGACCAGCTTTTCACCGGGCCGGGGCAAACAGTGTTGTCCCACGACGAGATATTGACCGAAATCAGCCTGCCTCCGCCTCCGCCGAACACCGGCTCGCTGTACATCAAGCACAGCCCGCGCGGGGCAATGGACATCGCCACCGTGGGAGTGGCATCAGTGGTGACGGTGGACCGCCGTTCCGGCGTCTGCACTGACGCCCGCATCGCCCTGGGCGCCATCGCCCCCACACCCCTGCGGGCCTACGCCGCCGAGGATATGCTTCGGGGCCGGGAACTCGACGCGGAGCTGTTGCAGGCGGCAGCGGATCAGGCGATGTCGCAGACCAGCCCGATAGATGATGTCCGGGGCACGGCCCGCTACCGCCGCGAGATGTCCGGGGTGCTGACTCGCCGGACGTTGGAGCAAGCAACCGGATCGGCCACTGGAACTCCGCTCGCTTACGAAGACCACCGCCGGTTCTCTATTCAGGTGGCCTTCTGAGGAATAGCAGGCTTTTACACAGCCTGCGGGCGCTACACGCCCTCACCCTAACCCTCTCCCAAGGGAGAGGGAACTATTAAGAGACCCTGCCAATCAACAGTCTCGATAGGACGATAGCATGAAGAGGGTTGTCCAAATAACCGTCAACGGAGTGGGCCGCACCATTCTGGTGGAGCCTTACTACTCGCTGCTGGATATGTTACGGGATGAACTGCGGCTCACCGGCACAAAGAAGGGATGCGACGAGGGCGATTGCGGGGCCTGTACCGTGCTGCTGAACGGGCAGCCAGTGACCTCGTGCCTAGTGCTGGCCCATAGCGCCCACGACGCCGAGGTCACCACCGTGGAGGGGCTGGCGCCGGGCGGCGAGCTTCACCGGGTGCAGCGCAGCTTCGCCGAACACGGCGGGCTGCAATGCGGCTACTGCACACCGGGGCTGATTATGGCTACGGTGGGGCTGCTCAACAGCAATCCCGACCCCACCGAGGAAGAGGTGAAGTTCGGCCTCGGCGGGAACCTGTGCCGGTGTACCGGCTATTCCAAGGTAATCGAGGCGGTGATGGCCGCCGTGGAAAGTTCGAGGGAGACGGAGTAGCAGAAATGGCGGAGTTCAATGTTCTGGGCAAGAACCATGTTCGCGTCGACGCGCTGGACAAGGTAACCGGCCACGCCACCTATGCCGGCGACGTCTACCTGCCCGAGATGCTGATGTGCAAGGTGTTGACCAGCACTCGCAGCCATGCCCGCATCGTCAGCATAGACACGGCCGAGGCCGAGGCGCTGCCCGGTGTACGGGGCGTCATCACCGGCAGGGACTTCCCTGACATCTTCTTCGGCTCCGGCGCGCTGCGGGACCGCCGGGTAATGGCCCGCGACGAGGTGTTCTACGTGGGCGAGCCGGTGGCGGCGGTGGCCGCCGATGACGAGATAACGGCGGTGGAAGCGCTCTCGCTGATTCACGTGGAATACGAGGACCTGGAGCGGATCGTCGATCCTATGGCGTCCATCTCGGAGGACGCGACCGCGGTGCACCCCGACCTGCCGGAGTTTGAGGGCTACGGCTTCGCCCTCGGCGGCAACAACTGCACCATGCTGGACGCCGACCGGGGCGACGTGGATGAAGCCTTCCGGGAGGCCGACCACATCATTGAGGAGACCTACCACACTCAGCCAATCAACCAGGGCTTCCTGGAGCCGATGGCCTGCGTCGCCAACGAGGAGGCCAACGGGCGGCTCACGGTCTGGGCCTCGACGCAGGGGCCGTACCAAGTGCGGGCGCAGCTCGCCTCGGTGCTGGATATGCCCATCGGCAACATCAAGATAATCGCCATGGAACTTGGCGGCGGGTTCGGCGCCAAGCTGCGGCTGGCCCTGGAAGCCTTCCCGGCGATGCTGGCGATGAAGACGGGCCGCCCGGTCAAGCTGGTGAACACCCGTGAGGAGACCTTCACCCTGAACGGCCCGCGCCTGGAGACCAACGTCTACCTGAAGACCGCCGTAACCAGCGACGGACGCATCACCGCGCGGGAGGCCCGCAGCGTGTTCGACGTGGGCGCCTACCTGGGCGCGGGCCCCAATTCCGGTGTGGGGCACGGGCTGGGCGCCTACAGCATTCCCAACTTCAGGCTGCGGTCGTATGGCGTGTATACCAACAAGGTGTATGTCGGCTCCTATCGCGCTTCCGGCGTGGCCGACATGACCTTCGCCGTCGAGTCGCACATGGACGTCATCGCCAACAAGCTCGGCCTTGATCCGCTGGAGTTCCGGACCAAGAACGCCCTGAAGGAGGGGGACATAAGCGTCAGCGGGGCGCCCATTCCCCGCCACGGTCTCGCCGAGGTCATGGATGCGCTGAAAGAGAAGATGGACCTGCCTCGCGCCGGAGCAGGTTCGGAACCCGCCCCGGCGGATACCAGAATGGCCCGCGGTGTGGGCGTGGCTGTCGGGGAATGGCGCAGCGGCAGCGGCCCGTCCACTGCGTCCATAAGCGTCAACGAGGACGGCACGGTGGGCCTGCTGACCGGCTCGGTGGACATCTCCGGCAGCGATACCTCGCTGGCGCAAATCGCCGCCGAGGTGCTGGGCCTGGAGATGGAGCAGGTAGTCGTCGCCAAGCGCGATACCGATCTTGCTCCCTTCACCGGCCCCAGCGGGGGCAGCCGGATCGTCTACAGCCAGGGCAAGGCGGTGCAGATGGCCGCCGAGGATGCACGGGACAAGCTGTTTGCGCTGGCCGCCGACCGCTTGGGTGTGCCGGCCGATGCTCTCGGATGCGGCGGAGGCGCGGTCTACGTTCTGGATAACCCGCCCCAATCTATGGAGCTGGGGCAGTTGGCTAGGATGAGCCTCTCTTCCCGAAGCGGCCCCATTGTCGGCATGGCATCGCTGTCCAGTATGCCTTACAACCCTGTGTTCAACGCCCAGGGCGCGGAGGTCGTGGTTGACCGCGAGACCGGGCAGGTCCGCGTCACCCGTTTCGTGCAGGCGCAGGACGTGGGTTTGGCGGTGAACCCGATGGGCGTGGAAGGGCAGCTCGAAGGCGGCGCGGTGCAAGGCATCGGCCGGGCGCTGAGCGAGGAAATCCTGATAGACCCCAACTCCGGCCAGGTACGCAACCCGTCGCTGTCCACCTACCTTATGCCCTTGGCTATCGATATGCCGGACATCGAAACCGTGCTGGTGGAAGTGCCCAGCGAGGACGGGCCCTTCGGCCTCCGCGCAGTAGCCGAGCCACCGGGGTTCGGCCCTCCGGCAGCCATCGCCAACGCTATCTACGACGCCGTAGGAGTCCGCATCCGCACCCTCCCTTTGAGCGCGGAGCGAGTGCTGGCCGCCATGCAAGGCCGCGAACCGGAAGACTACGGCATGAACGTAGAGGCCCTGCGCGCTGCTGAGGCTTAAAGGGTGTGTGGCAAATGCCCTAGATTCATAAGGATCAAGCTGTGATCGTGTCTGCCTTTCCTGCAAAAACAGCGACATGGCTTCACTTCCCGATGCTGCCTGAGTGGCTGGATTTTTTCGGTTTCCCGGTCAATTCCGGCCATTTCCGGTCGCTTTTTTGAGTTCCGCCGCGGGGCCGGGTTGCGGACGGATTTGCGGCGGGACTGTCACGGCTTCACTGTCATAACTTCTTGGCATTATGGTAGAGAGGCGTCACAGGGCTTGGCAACCGGCAACTGTCAGCAGTTTTAGTTTCAGGTTCAGGGCGGTTGCGCCGCAACGGGGCTGTGCTGCGGTTTCTGATTTGGCTCAATGACATGGCTTCACTTCCCGATGCTGCCTGAGTGGCTGGATTTTTTTCGGTTTCCCGGTCAATTCCGGCCATTTCCGGTCGCTTTTTTGAGTTCCGCCGCGGGGCGGGGTTGCGGACGGATTTTCGGCGGGACTGCCACGACTTCACTGTCATAACTTCTTGGCATTACTGTCATAACTTCTTGGCATTATGGTAGGGAGGCGTCACAGGGCTTGGGAAGGGGCAACTGTCAGCAGTTGTTCAGGGCGGTTGCGACGGAACGGAGCTGTCCTGCTGATGGAGGGACGTCCGGCGGGTTATAGCAGGGCTACATCCTCCCAATGCAACCCAGACTGCAAAGGGTGGCCTGACAGCGGCATCCTCTCCTGCCGAGATACTAGGCCCTGGCGGGGGCAAGCCGAGTATTGACCAGCCTGCGGATGCTCCATATAATCCTGTTGCCCTAGCAGGCTATCCGATGAACCTGAAGACTCCTAGGGTGGGAATCGCGGATTGCGACTTTCATGTGGCCGACGTTCGGTGTGGACGCCGGGTCTGCCGGGCAAGTCAACCGCGAGGGTATGTTGCGTGGCCAGCGAGCGAGGGCCGAATCATACCTTGACCCATCCATACAGTCCGTCGCAACAGAGCGTCCTTTGAGACAGTCCGACCTCGACCAGCGCATTCACCAAGTGCTCTCTGAGTTCAAGTTGCTGGGCCCGTTTTCTGCGGGCTATCCGGTCAATCAGTTTGATTACTCTGAGCTGTACCCGCTGTTGGCCTTCGCCGCGAACAATTTGGGCGACCCGTTCGGTCACTCGCGCTATCAGTCGAACACCCACGAGACCGAACGGGAGGTAGTCCACGCTATCGCGGAGCTGATGCGGCTACCAGCCGAAGAGGCTTGGGGATACGTCACGGCGGGCGGCACTGAAGGCAATATGTACGGCATCTACGTGGGCCGCGAGATGCTGCGCCAGCCGATCGCCTATTTCTCGCAGGACACGCACTATTCTGTGATCAAGATCCTGCATATCTTGAACATCCGCAACATAATGATCCGCAGCCAAGAGAACGGTGAGATTGATTACGACGATCTGCGCGAGTCTATCCGGATCAACCGGGATACGCCGGCGCTGATTGTGGCCAACATTGGCACCACGATGAAGGGCGCGGTGGACGACCTCGTCCGCATCCGGGGCATAATCGAGGAGCTGGCCCTGCCGCGCTCCTATATCCATGCCGACGCAGCACTGAGCGGGATGATTCTGCCCTTCGTTGACGATCCGCAGCCGTTCGGCTTCGACTACGGAATAGACAGCATTGCGATCTCAGGCCACAAGCTGATTGGATCGCCTCTGCCCTGCGGCGTGGTGGTAACGAGGCGAGAGTACACGGCGCAAATCGGCCGCTCAATCGAGTATGTGGGAGCTCTGGATACCACGCTGCTCGGTTCGCGCAACGCTTTCACCCCGATGATCATCTGGTATTCGTTGACCAAGAATGGGAAGGACGGCTTTCGCCGGATAGTGGCGAAGATGCTTGATACTGCTGAATATGCGGTGCAGCGATTCAATGAGAATGGCATTCCCGCTTGGCGGGCGAAGAACAGCGCCACAGTGGTCTTCCCGCGCCCCTCGCCGTATGTGCTCTTCCAGTGGCAGCTTGCCCCGCTGGGCGACTTTGCTCACCTGATCACCATGCCCCACGTCACACGCGAGATGATCGATCAGGTCGTCGCAGATTACCTCGAATGGCCGCGAGACGGTATATGAGCCAGCATCCCCCCGGCGACACAGCGCGCCGCCGCATCATGGTGATAGTGCCTAACGAGCCTGGCTCGCTGGCGCAGGTTACAGAGGCGGTCGGCGGAGCGGAAATCAACATTGAATCTATCGACGGACGCCTGGCCGGGGAGCTTGGCGTGATCACGCTCACGACTAGCGACGACGACGCTGCGCTACAAGCGCTGCTGCGAGCTGATCTGCGCGCGGTGACGTCGGATGCCGTGGTCTTTCGCTTGGCTGACCGGCCCGGCGCACTCGCCAGCGTCGCGCAGCTTTTTAGCCAGAGCCAAATCAACGTGCGCACTATCCATATCGTGCACCGGCTTGCAGGACAAGCCATTGTCGCCGTCACGACCGACGATGACGACCTCGCACGCTCCCTGCTCGACAGCGACTCCCTTCTTTAGCCAGTGGTCAGTGGCTAGTGGTCAGCAGATAGCGGGGCCGACGGCAGTACCGGACACTGGACACCGGACACTGCGAAGTTAGGGAAATTATCAATTGTTTATGAATTAGCCAATTTCCCTGTAGCACTGCACCGAACGGCTCAAAGGTCTTGGACGAGTTTGGGGCGCTCTGGCAGTGCGTGCCGGTAGAGCGAAGAAATCGCCTGCTCAGTTTCATGTTGCAGGCGATTTACGTGGACTTGATGGAATGGTGGAGACGGGGGAGAGTCGAACTCCCCGTCCAGAAGAGCCTATAAACCGGATGTGCTACAAGCTTGTCCGCCGGTTTGTTCTCGGCTTCTTCAGATACCGCCGACGCAACCTGAAGAGACCCAGCCGGTTAATCTTTGGCCGCCCTTACCGGCGTTGGATTGGCCGCATCCCGGACTTATGGCGCCTGACATCCCCTCCTCCGGGAATAGCTGGGAGCAGACGTAGCCACTTTAGGCGGCTAGAGCGAATTCACGTTCGCCAGTTATTTTTGCCACCTGATTAACGAGGTTGATGGCGCCTCGGCTTGCAATCCGTTACTGGACGCCCCTGTCGAACCCGCGCGTCCCCATTTCAGTAGTGTCATCGCCGCCATCCCATGCTATCCGCTGGTTAAAGCCTGCGGTTGGAGATGGCGACCCGGATGGGATTCGAACCCACGATCTTTGGCGTGACAGGCCAATATGTTAACCGCTACACCACCGGGCCACGGTAAAACCGGGCCGCTGACCCGGCTATTTCAGTGTATGCCGTCCGAATTTCGTTGTCAATACACCGCGAGCCGAGCGCCGGGCTTTTGGCCGTTACCGGCTCGCCTGCTCGTGAATCGCCCGCCACACGCGCTCCGGCTTTAGCGGAATGTCGAGGCGCGTAACGCCCAAGTGGGACAGGGCGTCGGCGACGGCGTTGACCACTGCGGGGACGGCGGCGATGGTGGGGGTCTCGCCCATGCCCTTGACCCCAAGCGGGTTGAGAGGGCTAGGGGTTTCCATCAGCCGGATGGTGAAGTCGGGAAGGTGCTTGGCCAAGGGCATAGCGTAATCCATAAGACTGCCGGAGAGCAGCGGACCGCTTTCGTCCCACACCGCTTCCTCGAGCAGGGCTGCGCCGATGCCCTGTGCCAGGCCGCCGTGAATCTGGCCGTGCACCACCATCGGATTGACGACGACGCCGAAATCGTCCACCGAGAAGAACCCGGTGAGCCGCACCGCGCCGTTGTCCGGGTCCACCCGCACCACGGCCACGTTGGCGCTGTAGGGGAAGGTGTAGCTGTCCGGCTCCCAGTACACGCTGGACTCTAGGCCGCGCTCGGTTCCCTCCGGCACGGGCTGGGGGCCAGCCGACATCTCGGCCACGTCGCGCCAAGTGACGTAGCGGCCGGGGATGTCTTCGGCAAAGAAACCGCCCCGTCCGAGTTCGACGTATTGAGGCTCGGTGCGAAGCAAAGCGGCGGCCAGCTTCAACGCCTTATCTTTTACCTGGCGGCTGGCTGTCGCCACCGCCGAGCCGCCCACCACTATCGAGCGGCTGGCCCGGGTGCCGGTGCCTTGGGCAATCAAGGCCGTGTCGCCATACACCACGTCCACGTCTTCGAGCGGCACCGCCAGCTCGTCGGCGGCAATCTGGGCGAAGGTGGTCTCGTGGCCTTGGCCGTGGGGCGAAGAGCCGGTGTAGACGGTGACGTGCCCGGTGGAGTCCACCTGCACCGTAGACGTTTCGTAGCCGGGCCGTACGCTGAGCGCGCCCGACGGCCCGAAGCCGGAGGCGTCTACGGTGGTGGCGATGCCGATGCCCAGCAGCTCGCCGCGCTCGCGGAGCCGGGCCTGCTCTTGCCGCAGTCCGGTGTAGCCGGCCATTTCCAGGGCCATTTCCAGCCCTTGATGATAGTCGCCGCTGTCGTGGACCCGGCCTGTGGGCGTGCGGTAGGGGAAGGCTCCGGCGGGAATCAGGTTGCGCCGCCGCACCTCGGCGGGGTCGAGGCCCAGCGCTTGGGCAATGCCGTCCATCACGCGCTCGGCGGCATAGGCGGTGGCGTGCTGCCCGTAGCCGCGATAGGGGCCGACCGACATCTTGTTGGTGTAGACGCCATACACCGACCATTCGAGGTTTTCCACGGTGTAGGCCCCGGCTGCGCCCGACGGCGTGAGGGTTTCGGCCACCGAGTGGGTGCCGCCGAAACAGTAGGCCCCAAGATCGGTGTAGAACTGCATCCGCAGGGCCAGCAGCTTGCCGTCATTGCGGTAGGCCGCTTCGACGTATTGCACCTCGCCGCGCCCGTGGATAGTCGAGGTGAATTCCTCCTGCCGCTCTTCCGTCCAGCGCACCGGGCGGTTGAGCCGTATCGCCAGGGCCGCCGCGATGATGGTCTCGGGGTAGGTGTCGATCTTCGCGCCGAAGCCGCCGCCCACGTCGCGGGAAAGCACCCGTATCCTATTTTCCGCCAAGCCGAGAACCCCCGCCACGGCGCGGCGCTCCATGTGCGGGGCCTGGGTGGACAGCCACAGGGTCAGCTCCCTGACGCCGCGGTCGTAGGTGGCGGTGACGGCTCTCGGCTCCATTGCGTTGGGAACCAGACGCGGCTCCACCAGCCGCAGCGACAGAACCCCGTCGGCCTCGGCAAAGGCGGTGTCCGGGTTGCCGATGCTGCGGGAACCGCCGACGCACAGGTTGGTTCCTAAGTCTTCGTGGACCAGGGGCGCGCCGTCTTCCAGCCCCCGCTCGGGGTCCACCACGGCGGGCAGCGGCTCGTAATCCACTTCGATTAGCTCCAGGGCGTCGCGGGCGACGTAGGCGTCGGAGGCCACCACGACGGCCACCGGCTCGCCCTCATACTTGGCGGTGTCCGATGCCATTGGCCACCGGCTCTTGGCCTTCATGTGCTCGCGGACTCCGGCCAGCGGAAGCTCGGCATGGCAGAGGGCGTTGAATTCCGTTCCGGTGATCACGGCCAGCACGCCGGGCAGGCTCCGGGCAGCGTCGGCGTCTATGCCCTTGATGCGGGCGTGAGCGTGGGGGCTGCGCAAGACGGCCATTGCCGTCGCGTCCCGGGGCTGTACGTCGCCAGCGTACCGTCCCTCGCCCTGAATCAGGCGAAAATCCTCCTTGCGCCGAACCGATGCGCCGACAAACCGGTCATTGTTGTCGCCAAGCTCTGAAGGCTCCACGCCGCCTCCCGCCAGATAATTTTCGGTATCAAGTTTTACGCAATGATAGCGCATACCGGCCAGTAATGGCGGCCCGTAAACTGCGCTTCTATAATATGACTTATCCCAGTGTGCTCCAAAACTGACTCAGGCGAGAGGGCGGGACGGGAGATAGAGAGGATTTATGGCTACCTTCGGAGATCTGGAAAGAGCACTGGCCGACCTATATCCCTACCGATGGGCCATCGGTGCGGCTGTCTTGGCACTCATCGTCGCGGTTCTGGCATTCGCTTGGTGGCGCGGCTGGCATCTGACGGCCTGGCGATACCGCAAACCGCTGGGCATCGTGTCCGTGCCGCTGCTGTTAATCACGCTGTGGCTGGGCTGGTCATTGGGGTCGCCGCTGTTCACTAACGTAACGGTGGATGAGGCGTTTCCCTTCGCCGCAACCGCCACGGTACCGGCGGGCATGGAGCGGGAGGACGTGGAACGAATCTTTTCCGGCATGGCCAAGGTGGACAGCCCGGTAATGGAAACCATGCCCGCCCCTGCCGCCATTGACGCCGGGGCCGCGCTGGCGTCAGACGCGGCTGGCGCAGAGGACGCGCTGGTGGTGATCACACCTTCCCGCCGCGCCGACCTGGAGGATGGCATGGCAATGGCGATGGAAGCGCTCGAAACGGGCAGCATGGACGAAGCGGCTACGATGACGGAAAAAGCCGTAGCAATGATGGAGGAAGCCATCGAGCAGTCGGAGATGGCGGCGCAGCCCGCAGCATCCAACGAGGTGCAGGCGGTTGGCATGGGCAGCTTCAAGGACGCCGACGCCTTCCACCGGGGCAGCGGCACCGCCACCATCTACCGCACGCCCGACGGCGCTGAAGTCCTGCGCCTTGAGAATCTGGAGGTCACCAACGGCCCGGCCCTGCACGTGGTGCTCTCGACCCATCCCGACCCGGAGCGCTCCGAGCAGGTGAAGCAGGAGGGTTACGTTGACCTCGGAGACCTCAAGGGCAACCGCGGCAACCAGAACTACCCGATACCGGACGGCGTGGACGTTTCCATCCACAAGAGCGTGGTAATCTACTGCTACCCCTTCGCCGTTGTGTTCAGCGTGGCGACGCTGGATAGTTAGGGAATCTCAATGTTCCCTTTCCCTATGGGAGAGGATTGGGGTGAGGGCGTCTCCGGGTTTTTACGACTTGCCCGCCGCCGGGCGACAGGCATCTTTGCCGGCTTTGCAATCGTCTTGGCTGGAGCGGAGTGGAGGCAGGAAATTATGCGGCGCTTATTGCTCACCCTTCCAATTCTGGCCGCCATTGCGCTGTTGATTGCGCTGGTTCCCGGCGCGGCGACCTCGCAAGGCCGCGCTCCCTTTCACTGGGACCTCATTGATGTGTAGATCGATGTCTAGGAAAACGGCGATATGCTGGTTTGGGAAACGCAGACCTACGTTTTCACCGCGCCTCACACTACCCAGCGTTACCGCTACCTACCTCTGACAAAGTGGACGGCATCGAGAACATCAGCGTCTCTCAGGAGGGCCGCATCCTGGAGAGCCAGACGGAGGTTGAAGATGGCCAGCGGTGGATTCGCTGGTCCCACCCGCTGAACCCGCCGGAAACGCTGACCTTCCAGATACAGTACCGGGTCCGGGGCGGGCTCCAGCGCGACGGGGATGTCGGCATGGTGTACTGGAAGGCGCTGTTCGCCGAACGCGACGCCGACATCCTCGGGGGCCGGGCAACCGTGCGCTTGCCCGAGACGCTGGCCGGCCAAATCGGCCATTACCGCAGCTTTGGCGCGCCCGCCGACGCCCGGTACGTAGACGCTCGCACCGTGGAGTTCACAACTCACGGCCCCATGCCTCCCGGCCAGGAACTGGAAGTTCAAGTCGCCTTCCCCGGCGATTCCTTCCCCAACGATGCCTTCTCCGGCAGATCAATTCCATGGAAATACATCCTGATCGCCTTGGCCGCCGTTGCCGGAATTGGATTGTTGGGTTTATTGCTGCTGATAGTGCAGAGTCCGGCCGGTCGCCGGATTCTAGTCTTCGCTGGTATCGCGGTCGTGATTATTGCATTCATTATCGGCGGATACTATGGGAATTTGAATCAAGTCATCGCTACCTTCGCTGGCATAGGGATTCTGACGCTTGTGGTGCTTTTGTTAATTCATTTCGAGCAAGATGATTGGATAGATTGGGCGAAGGATCCACATTTCCTTGTAATTTCTAGCATCGCCCTCTTGGTTGCTATCATCACCTGGGTCTTATGGTCTCCGATGTATGGTGGGGTTATATCGATCTTCTCCATCTTTGGTGTTCTTGTGGGTATCTTCAGCTCAAGTCGTGGCGGAGGCGGAGGCGGAGGCGGAGGCAGAGGCAGAGGCGGCGGCGGCGGCGGCGGCGGCGGCGGAGGCAGAGGCAGAGGCGGGCGGCGGCGGCGGCGGCGGCGGCGGCGGCGGAGGAGGCGGCGGCGGAGGATAGGCCAGCGCGCCGTCACACTGGCTTTGTAATCGCTCTGACTGGAGAGATGGCAAGTCTTGCCCGCCGCCGGATGTTGGCGGATAATGCGCCAAACAAACACGCAACGACCAGCCAACAACCACACAAAGAGGAGAGGAGGCGCGCAGTCATGTCCAAAGTCAACATGATTCACCACGTCAACATCCAGATTACCAACCGGGAGCAGACCCGCGAGTGGTACGAAAAGGTTCTGGGAGCCGAGTTGCTGGACCGCGGCCCGGCCCTCAACCGGCGGATGCTCCAGCTCCGCATCGGCAACGGCGAGATACACACCAGCGAAGTGACCGAGGTCATCCAGATTCCCCGGGTCCATTTCGCCATCGAGGTTGCGGACTGGGACGCCGCGCTGTCCAACCTGGACGCGCTGGGCGTCTCCTATTCGCGCTCCGGCGGCGGGGCGTTCACCGGCACCGGCGGCGAAGACCCGCACCAAGGCCGCCGTGAGGACACCGGCGAGCATTACACCTACGTCGCCGACCCTGACGGCAACCTGATCGAGCTGGTCTTCCACCCGCTGGGGCTGGAAGATTCCGAGGGTGAAGCCGTCGGCCTGCACCAAGACACCGGCAACCCCCGCTGGACGCAGATACCGGGCTTCGTGGAAGAGGCTTACCAGGAAGCTACAGTTGCGGTGTCCTGATTCCTGCGTTGGAGGCAGGGGCGGGTTTCAGACTCGTCCCTGCCTCGCTGGTACTGCTATCGGCTACGCCATCAGGCTGACTTTGTAATATGATCACAGAAGCGGAAGCTCAAACCATCCTTGCGGAAGATAAGGTAATCGCAGTAGATCTAACTTGGCAGCCTGTAAGTGACACATATCGACTGGAAGCCGATGTACTGACGGAGGAGTCTGGAGAACTCCTGAACCTCCGCGGGTACGTCGGAACTCAAAATCGGAGCTTCGCGCTTCTGTACCGAAACACGCCAATTCGGAAGTTCACAGTTCATCCGTGGCATATAGACCCCGTAACACGAGAACGGATAACAGACCCTCACAAGCACACTTGGGATGATGAATATCAAGACAGAAGAGTGTATTTGCCTAACGATATACGAATAGGCGATCCGAATGATGAATTATTTGACTTTCTACAAGAATGTAATATATCTCTGCATGGTTCCTATCAGCGCCTACCGTTCTTTCGGCCCAGATAAGGAGAAGTTTGCATGGCGGTTTCTAATCTATGTGAAGGCGTTGCGGGAAAATATCTGACTCGTTTGTCAAACGATCTAGGTATCATTCCCTCAGAAAATGGCTGTCACCTGTTGACGCCCTTTATACGACCGGATGGCGAAGCCATTGGACTGGAAATTACTGCCCTCGGCAACGAAAGTTTCCGTCTAAGCGATATGGGCGATACTTTAGGCTACCTGTACGTTAACGGATTGACGGCAGACTTGGCTGTGCCTGATTACACCCGCTCCATAGCCAGACTTTACGGCGCATCTTTCGATGGTAATGCCTTGATTATTGACAGTTGCTCCGACGCTTTAGGGGACGCTGTACATAACATAATTCAGTCCGTCCTTTCCGTGACCAGTTTTGCCCAGGGCAGGAGCAGCAAAACGCCTGCCCTGGTTGACAATGGCAAGAACCCTTAATAACCGACGCCGCCTGCCGACTCGAACCGACCAAGACTACGCCGCGCCGGCCTCGCGTAGCGCCTGCCACACCTTTTCCGGCGTTAGGGGGGTGTCTATGTGCTTCACGCCGGCGGCGGAGAGCGCGTCCATAACCGCGTTGGCGATGGCTACCGGAGCGGCCAGGGTGGGCAGTTCTCCGATGCCCTTGACGCCGAGGGCGGTAATGGGCGACGGAGTTTCCAGGGTGCTGTCCAAGACGAAATCGGGCAGGTCAATGGATTTGGGCAGGGCATAGTCCATCAGGCTGCCGCTGAGGGGCTGCCCGGCGGAGTCGTATACCATACCTTCCAGCAAGGCCTGACCGATGCCTTGGGCTATTGCGCCGTGTACCTGCCCCTCGAACAGCATAGGGTTGACGACCTTACCGGAGTCGTGGACCGCCGAGTATTGCAGAATCTTGATGGCCCCGTTCTCGGGGGAGACCTCCACTACCGCCACATGAGAACCGAAGGAGTAGGGGCTTTTGCCCAGAGTGTTGGAGCCTACGAAGTCCAGCCCGGGCTCCTCTCCCGGCGGCAACAGTTCCTCGTTGTGGCCCGCTGCGGCCAACTGAGCGAAGGGTACGCTGCGGGCCGGGTTGCTGCGGCTAACCGCCCGGCCGTCGGCCAGCGAAACGTCATCGGGCGGGCAGTCAAGCAGATGTCCGGCGATGGAGACCAGCTTTTGCCGGGCCTCCTGCAACACTAGGTGAAGCGCGGTGCCGCCGGCGATGAGGCCCCGGCTGGCCGAGGTGCCCCCGCCCTCCGGAAGCACGGCAGTGTCGCTGTGCCGCACCCGCACGTCGCCCGGCGCGATGCCGAGCTCGTCGGCGGCCATCTGGGCAAAGGTTGTTTCCGTGCCTTGTCCGTGGGGCGAAACGCCGGTGTGAGCTTCCACGTCGCCGTCGGGGCCGATGATGACGCGGGCGTGGTCGGTGAGGAAGGTTACTCGCCCCCCGGAGCCTTTCACCACCGTCGCCAGCCCCACGCCGATGAGCGGCCCGCCTGCCTCCGCCTGCTGCCGGGAGCGTTCCTTCCACTCTTGGTAGCCGGCCATTTCCAAGGAGCGGTCGAAGGCGGCGGCATAGTTGCCGGAGTCGTAGGTGATGCCCGTGGGAGTGTCGTAGGGGAAGGCCTCGGGCGGGATGAAGTTGCGGCGGCGCACCTCGGCTGGGTCCATGCCCAACTCTTGGGCCACGAGGTCAACGGCGCGCTCCATGCAGAAGGCCGCCTCCGGCCCTCCCGCGCCGCGATAGGCGCCGGTCACCGACTTGTTGGTCGCCACGCCCACCACCTCCACCGACATCGCTGGGGTGCGGTAAGGGCCGGTCAGCCGGTGGCTGGTAAGAATCGGCACTGTTGGGGTGGACATGAAGAAGTAAGCGCCTAGGTCAGCGGTGACTCGCACCCGGATGCCCAGCAGCGTCCCGTCGTTCTGCGCCGCCGCTTCCAGATCAATGCTGTGGCCGCGCCCGTGGAAGCAGAGCATATTTTCCTGTCGGCTCTCCACCCACTTGATGGGCCGCCCCAGCTTCATTGCCAAGTAGGGAATGGCTATCTCTTCCGGGAAGAAGCAGCCCTTCTCGCCGAAGCCGCCGCCCACGTCGGGGCAGGCCACCCGCACCGATTCGAGGGGACGCTCCAGCAGGCGCGCCAGATGCTCGCGGATTTCGTGGGGGTGCTGGGTCGAGTCCCACACTGTCAGCAAACCCATATCGCCAATGTCGGCGTCGTACTCAGCAATCAGGCCGCGCGGCTCCATCGGGGCGGGAGCGAGGCGCTGCACGTTGAACCGCTGGCGGATGACGCAATCGGCGGCGGCAAAGGCTCCGTCCAGGTCGCCGCCCGCGTTTACCGTGCGGAGCACAATGTTGCTGCCCAGATGTTCGTGAATCACCGGGGCGTTCCCGCTGGCCGCTTCCAGCGGGTCTATGACGGCGGGCAGAATCTCGTAGTCAACGGACACCAGTTCCGCCGCGTCTCCGGCGGTATAAATGTCCTCGGCCAGCACTATGGCAACCGGCTGGCCGGCGTAGCAGGCTTTGTCCACGGCCAGCGCCGGGTGCCGGGGCGAGCGCATTTCGTCGGCGTCGGAGGACTCGCGGGTGGGAAGCTGTGCCAGACCTTCGATGTCTTGGGCGGTAATGACCGCCACCACGCCCGGCAGGGCCGTGGCCGCAGAAGCGTCAATGCCGCGAATGCGGGCGTGGCCGTGGGGACTGCGGATAATCAAGGCGTGCAGCATCCCAGGCAGCTTCATATCGTCCACGTAGGACGATTGCCCGGTGAGCAGGCGGTGGTCTTCAAATCGCTTGATGGACTGGCCGGTGTATGTCGTCATCGCTGGCCTCCGCAAGCAGTAATGGAGTAGGGGCAATGATACCATTAGTTTAGTAATATAATTTGCTGGAACCACTTCTCGCGCATACCGGCGGAAGAGGGAACGATTATGCTGGACACCGGGGTTGGCATTGCTGCGATGGCGCTGGTGTGCGTCGCGTTTTTGTACTTGGGGATTACTCACGTCGGAAGAAGGAGCCAGAGCGTAGAGGACTACACGGTGTCGCGGAATCACGCGCCGGTGAACGTGGGCATCGCCACGCTGGTGGCGTCGATGTTCGGGACGTGGGTGCTGCTGAGCCCCGGTGAGACGGGCGCCAATTTCGGCATCATCTCACTGGCCGGATACGCCATCGGAATGGCGGGCATTGCGGCGATGTACATGGTCGTCGGCCCGCGCCTCCGTGAGCTGATGCCCAACGGGCACTCGGTCACCGAATACGTCAAGCACCGGTTTGGGACTGTTCCTTTCGTTTCCATTTCAGTGGTGATCATCTTCATAATGGGCATCTTCATCACTGCGGAAATGACCGCGATAACCACGGCGGTCCACATATTGACGGGGTCGCCTGCGTGGGCCACTGCCATAGCCGTCGGTATCGTGGTGGTTGCTTATACTGCCTACGGCGGCCTGCGGGCGTCCATATACACCGACCGCATACAGTTCTGGGTACTGATGCCCGTGCTGCTGCTGCTGGTGATCGTGGCGGCGGCGCTGGTCGGCGGCACCGGAGCCTGGCAGGCCGCGAAGGAAGCGGGACTGCTGTCGGTCAGCTCGGAGGGCAGCTACTTCTTCGGCATCGTTCTGATTATTGGCATCATTGCTTCCAACGCCTTTCATCCCGGAATGTGGCAGCGGGTCTACACCGTGGAAAGCCAGAAGGCGCTGAACCGCAGCCTCTGGGGAGCGATGGCCCTGGCCATTCCGATAACCTTCCTGCTGGGTATGGCCGGTATAGCCGCCGTGGGAAACGGTTCGGTGGAGTCCTTTGTGTACCCCGATGTTTCCGCTGCGCTGTTCGCGCTGGGCACAGACCTCTTTCCTCTGTGGATGCACTTCCTGATGCTGGTATGCGCCCTGATGCTGGCCATGAGCACCCTGGACACACTGATGAACGGCCTCGCCAGCGGACTGGCCACCGACCTAGCCGGCATCGGCGTCTCGCGTGGCGCCCTGATGGTGCAGGCCCGCGCCGTCACCGCCGTGATAGCGATACCAGCCATCATCGTGGCCTCCCAGGGATTCAGTGTGCTGTACGTCTTCCTGGTGGCGGACCTGCTGGGCGCGGCCATCGCCGTGCCGATGCTGACCGGCCTCTACTCCACCCGGATGCCCGGGTGGGCGGTGCTGCTGGCCGGGGGCGCAGGAATCATCGTCGGAGCGCTGTTTTACCCCAAACCCGACCTGGTCTCGCCGATGCTGCTCACCGCGCCCTCCACCGGGAGCCAGATGTTCTGGTCCTTCGCCCTTGCCCTGACCATCTCGTCGGCCATCACTGCGGCGGTGGTCCTCCTGCGGCGCTTGGCAGCCGCTGGCGATGAGTACGATTTTGTCCGGCTGCAATCGGAGGTGAGTCTAATCGACGAATCGGCGGTGGCCGACGATTAGGACGGCCCCCGCAGCATCGCCGCGGGCGAGCCGCCCACCGCGCCTGCGAGACCACCGGCCCGAAACTTGAAGTCCGGGGGTAAGAGGAGTAAAACTGAACAGCAGGGTCACGCTCCCGGCTCCGCATGGAGCCGCCCCGCTCCCTGGTTGTCAGACAGACCAGAACAGGGAAAGGATGTAACGATGGACACGGCCCTCGCAATCCTGCCCTGGATACTGCCCCCGCTGCTCGGCGCAATCATCGGTTACGTGACCAACCGGATTGCCATCAAGATGCTGTTCCGCCCCTTGAACCCCAAGCGGATACTGGGCGTTCGCGTTCCGCTGACCCCCGGCGTCATACCTCGCAACCGCTTTGACCTCGCCCGGACCATCGGCCGCATGGTATCGGAGCAACTGCTGTCGGCCCAAGCCCTCAAAGAGCAACTGGAAAGCCCGCAGTTCCGGGACAACCTGACGCGCTGGGTCGGCGAGCGGCGCCGGGCGCTGATGCAGCGGCCCATAGGTCTGCCTGGGGCCAACGGCCACTCCGTCGGGCCTGGGAACAAAACGGCGGACGCCGCCAGCCCCGGGAGCGAAACGGCGCTGACCGAAGCCGAAGCGCCGCTGGAAGGGCTGTTTGAAGAAATCCTGACGGCTCTGCTCAACTCCCCCCAATGCGCCCACATGGTGCAATCGCTGGCCGAGCAGATTACGCAGGATGTAGGCAACAAGCGACTTTCGGAAGTAACCAGCACCGAACAACTGACAGACCTCGTGTATGGCAGCGTCCTGCCCGCGTTGAAAAACGAGGAGCTGGGCGACACTGCATCCGAGTTAGTCAGCAACTGGCTGCGAGACCAGTTCAGGCAGAACAAACGGCTGAAAGAGTATCTTACGCCGGCCAATCAGGAGGCGTTGCAGGAGCTAATCCGAAACAACATCCCCACGGTAACGTGGATGATATTCAACTGGCTGCGCCAGCCGGATATGTCGGAGAAGCTGGTGAAAATCGGGCAGGACCTGGTGGTAGACACACTGAGCCATCAGAGCCTGATGACCAGGGTCATATTGAGCATCAGCGGCAAGAAAGACGAAGCCATCCGGGATATGCCCAACATCATAGCGAAGGTGATAGACGACGCCGAGCACGCCTTAAGCACGGCGGAGATGCGAAACCTGATTTCCGACGCCAGCGGCGTCGCGCTGGAGCGAATCTCCGGCAGGCGCATCAAGGGAATAATCGGGCGCAACGAGCAGACTATCTACTGGATGGCCGACCGGGCAACCCGGCAGGCATTCACCGCTCTGGCCGAAACTTCCGAAACTCGCGTGCGGGAAGCGGCGGGCCGATTCTACGAAAAGAATTCCGGAGCAACACTGGGAGAGATGGCGGAGCGAACCTTGGGCGTCCAAACCGGGGCGGTATCAGGACTGACGGCAAACCTGATGATGAACTACTTGACCGACCCCGGCACCCCAGGCCACATCAGCAAACTTGCCTGGCAAATGGGAACCAACGGAGAAGGCAATGACGGCCCCGTCACCCTGGAGTCGCTGATTCCGCTGTCAGACGAAACGGCGGAGCGCATGGACCAATACCTGTCGGACCAGCTCCTAGGGTTCTTGGGCGAGCAGTTACCCGGACTGAGCAAAATTATGGACATCGAAGCCCTCGTTACGAACCGAATCAACGCCTTCGATGTCAAGGATGTTGAGCAATTGGTGCTGGCAATCTCTGGCCGTCATCTCCGGTGGATCAACTGGTTCGGAGCGGGTCTGGGAGCAATCATCGGCCTAATCCAACTGGCAATAAACCCCCCTCTGTAACGGGTGGATGCACCCATTACGTTATTCCATTGACAGAGAAGGGCGCAAATCATAGGATTAACGCAGATGCCCCAGCGAGGAAAGTCGCGCGCACTCTCTCTTAAATACGCACAGACCCCTAACCCTAGCTGAAGGAGGGTCTCAAATGCCCGATAAAGAGCAAATCGCATTGATGGGCCACCTCATGCGCCGTGCCGGCTTCGGCGCTACCCACGAAGAGCTGGAAGCTCGCGCCGCCAAGGGATACGAGGCAACGGTGGAGGAACTGCTCCACCCCGAGGAGCAGGAGGCCGTGGACACCGAACTGCTCTACCGGTTCATGCCCGGCTACGAGGGCGCGCTGGGCCCGCCCCTGAACCAGGCCGAATGGGTCTACCGGATGATCAACACCCACAGGCCGCTGGAAGAAAAGATGGCCCTCTTCTGGCACCAGCTTTTCGCCACCGGCAACTCCAAGGTGGACAACCCGCCGGAGATAACCCAGCAGATTGCCATGTTCCGGGAGCACGGCATGGGCACCTTCCGTGACCTGCTGGTGGAACTGGCCCGCAACCCGGCCATGATTTTCTGGCTGGACAACAACGGCAACCACCGCGGCGCAATCAACGAGAACTGGGGCCGGGAACTGCTGGAATTGTTCTCCATGGGAGTGGGCAACTACTCCGAGGACGACATCAAGGAAGCCTCCCGCGCCTTCACCGGCTGGACCATCGGCCCCAAGATTCCGCGCAATCCGCTGGGCCGTTTCTACTGGAACTTCGAGTACCGTCCCGAAGACCACGACGATGGCCAAAAGACCTTCTTGGGGCAAACCGGGAATTTCGATGGGCAGGACATCATCGACATCGTGGTGAAGGAACCGGCCAGCTCCCGGTTCTTGGCCCGCCACCTTTACAATTTCTTTGTGGCCGACGAGCCGCAGGTGCCTAGCTGGAACATCACGCCACCCAACGACCCGGCGGCGGTTGATGCGCTGATTGCGTCCTATGACGATTCCGGCGGGGACATACGCGCGATGCTGCGGACGCTGTTCAACTCCGACTTCTTCAAGGCGGCGCGGTACTCGCGGGTGAAGAGTCCTGCCGAGCTGGTTATCGGAACGGCCCGGCTGGCCGGCAACTACCAAGGGCCGCGCCCCGGCTTCAATCAACTGGCCTTCGAGTGCGCCTATCAGGGCCAGGAACTGCTGAACCCGCCCAGCGTGGAAAGCTGGCACACCGGCGCGGAGTGGATTGACGGCGGCGCGCTGGTGCGGCGGGTCAACTTCGCCGCCGGTCTGCTGGGCAACACCTCGCTGCCCGGCGTGCAGGCCATCATCGGCAACCTGCGGGAGCGCGGGACGATGACGCCCAATCAGTTGGTTGAGGCGTGCCTGGAGCTGGCCGGCCCGGTGGAAGTCGGCGAGACTACACACGCCGAACTGCTGGATCAGGCCCGGCAGGGCGGCGACGTCCGATGGGACAGCGAGGCCGACCGCGCCGAGTCAGAGCGGCGCGCTGGCCTGATGCTGGCCTTAATCGCCGCATCCCGGGATTTCCAGTTCGCCTAGAAACGCATCGTCCGTTCGTCCTTCGACAAGCTCAGGATGAACGGACGAGCCTACGATAACCAGACAGCCGAAGACGGAGGAGCATGATGGCAACGACCAAGAAGGACCCGGTGCTGGTGGTGTTGCAAATGACCGGCGCCAACGACTACCTGAACACCATCATCCCGTACACCAGCCCGCACTACCGGGACGCCCGCCCCAGGGTCGGCATCCCCGAAGACCAGGTTATCCCCATCGACGGCGAGTTGGGCTTCAATCCCAACATGGGGCCGATCAAGAAGCTGTACGATGAGGGCAAGGTCGCCATCATCCACGGCATCGGCTACGAAAATTCGCCTCGATCCCACTTTCGCTCGATGGACATCTGGCACACCTGCGAGCCGGACATCGTCGGCACCGAGGGCTGGGCCGGGCGGGTTATCCGCGAATTGGACCCCAACGCCGAGAACGTGCTGAAGTGCGTCAACTTCGGGCAGGGGCTGCCGCGGGCCCTGGCGCTGCGGGGCGTGCCGGTGACGTCGGTTTCCAGCCTGGAGTCCTACGGCGTGCTGTCCAGCGTCC
This sequence comes from Dehalococcoidia bacterium, assembly GCA_965249065.1. GTDB lineage: Bacteria > Chloroflexota > Dehalococcoidia > Lucifugimonadales > UBA3495 > VXOI01. The sequence goes on from CBDFLG010000002.1 coordinate 1,967,630, forward strand.
CCGGCGTGGAGGCAGAGGCCGAGCGCGCCCAGATTCTGGAACGGTTCGCCCGGATGTACGCCCCGGCGGTGGGAACCGGCGCGGTCATGGACTATCTGGGCCAGACCGGCCGTGACGCGCTGGAAGGCGCGGACATCGTGCGTTCCGCGCCGGAACGCTACTCCTCCACCATCGAGTACGCCGAAACCCCCATTGCCAAGTACCTGCGCGACATCGCCCAGGTCTACTTGGCCGACCTCGGCACGCAGTTGTTCTACACTCAGAACGGCAGCTTCGACACCCACTTCAACCAGCCGCCGATGCACACCAAGCTGTGGATTGACATGTCACGCGCCATCAGCGACTTCTTCGACGACCTCAAGGAGCACGACGCGGGCGACAACCTGATTATGGTGCTGTTCACTGAGTTCGGCCGCCGGGTGAAGGACAACGGCACCGGCACCGACCACGGCGCGGCCGGCGCGGCCTTCGTCATCGGCAACCAGGTCAAGGGCGGAATGTACAGCCAGTATCCATCCCTGAAGCCCGAAGACCTGAGCCAAGGCGACTTGGCCCCCAACTACGACTTCCGGGGCTTCTACTCCACCGTCTTAGACCGCTGGCTGGGCCTCGACCCGGTGCCTATCGTCGGCGGCAAGTTCGAGCAGTTGGACTTCGTGTAGGCCCAAGCGCGCCGAAAGCACCCGCAGGGGCGCACGGCTGTGCGCCCCTACAATACCGATGGCACAAGGGCGTACGGCTATGCGCCCCTACGGAACCAATGGCACAAGGGCGCGCGGCTATGCGCCTCTACAAAATCCCCGAGGTGCAATTATGCTGACGACAGTGGCCGCAGGCAGAGTGTTTGATTACAGCTTTTGCCTAGGTATGTACGGAATGTCAGGGCAAGGGTTCTGGACACCGCAAGACATGGCCCTGGCCCCCGTGTCTAACGGGGATACGGGCGTGGTCTACATCATTAACCGGGGCGCGGAGGAACTGGGCCAGCGCATCAGCCGCGTCACGCTGGACCACCAGTTTCTCGGGCAATTCGGAGCCTACGGGCGCGGCGACGGTCAGTTTATCTGGCCCCGCGCCATCGCTCTGGACGGCGACAATAACGTGTTCGCCACCGACGACTTCCTGAACCGCGTCTCGGTGTTCGACGCCGATGGCGCGTTCCTCTCAAGCTGGGGCGAGCCGGGCAGCGGCAAGGGTCAGCTTAACGGCGCGGCGGGCATCGCCTTCGACGCCGATGGCAGCGTGGTCATCGTGGACAGTCTGAACCACCGCGTTCAGCGGTTCACCCGAGACGGCGAGTATCTCGGCGGCTTCGGCAGCCACGGCAGCGGCGACGGACAGTTCGATATGCCGTGGGGTCTCTGCCTGGACTCCGAGGGCGCAATCTACGTGGCCGACTGGCGCAACCAGCGGGTGCAGAAGTTCGACGCCGACGGCAACCTCTTGGTCAAATTCGAGGCTTCCATTTCCGGCGTCGGCGAACTGCACGGACCGACCGGGGTGGCCGTGGACTCCGAGGGCGACGTTTACGTGGCCGACTGGGGCAACCACCAATTGCAGGTCTACGACTCCGACGGGCGCTTCATCACTTCGCTGGTAGGCGACGCGCAGCAGCCTTCGCCCTGGACGCAGACCTACATTGACGCCAATCCCGACATTATCAAGGCCCGCCGCCGGGTTGACCTGGAACCGGAATGGCGCTTCCGCCGCCCCGTGGCGGTGAAGGTGGACGAGAACGACCGCATCTTCGTGCTGGAGGCGGCCCGCCACCGCCTGCAAGTCTACGACAAGGTGAAGGACTACGAGGAACACCCGCTGAACCTGTGAGTTACCTTGGAGCGTGGCCAATGAATGTGGCGCCATCGCCTCGGATGGCGCCACACTTTTTGGTGAACCTTTTAATCGACAATCACAGCATATTGCCAAGACGCAGGTACAGGGCCGTTAGTCTCTGTGGATTCGGTTGGAGGTTCGGCGTCCGTTGATGACTCATCCGAGTCTAACGTTGGCGCGGGGATGGACGCTGGCTCCACCAGGTAGTAGGGTATTTCGTCTATTTCGGCGATTTCCGTTCCGTAGAGCAGGAAATTCGGCATGGGGAGAGGTTTAACGCACAGCAGAGAATCGCGATGCTCTTCCTTTACTTTCTCTCTTAGTTCCATTAGCAACCGCCCCAGGGCGTTGACCCCGATCAACGTGTCGCTGTCCACCGGCTTGGCGCCCCAGAAATCATCATTCCGGGATTGCTCGACAATCGGACTCTCCCCGGTTGACTCCAGCAATTCGCTGAAAGCGTACCAATTCTGGGCTAATTTCACCGCTAGGCACCAGCGCATAATCTTGACTCGGACAACGTCCCAATCGCTGCGGGATTCGGGCCGGTAAGGCTTGCCTTTCATCTTCGCCGACATAGGGCTATGCTGCTCGATAATCAAGCGTTGCAAATCGGGTTTGTGGGGAAACCGGCAAGCCTGATATAACGCCTCGGAGGTGCGAATGTAGACGCCGTTGACGAGCAACGGAAACCCTCCGGCCATGTTGGACAGACCGCCAAATTCCTCTTTGGTCTTCAGAAAGACGGCGGATTCTTCACGATAATAAGTTCGCATTCGCCCATCGCCATGATTGCTGTTTGCTGAAGGCATGCAGGCTCTCCTATTCCGAGTAACCCTTGCGTGGAAATAACGGGTACCAACGGCCCAATGGATGACTATCCGGGTATGATGACGGATCGCCGTACCAGAGAGCCAGCGGGCAATTGTTCGGGCAGTTTCGGAAGGTTACGAATAACGAGCCAAAACCAGGCTCGAACCGGCTGAACCCTAGAGGCTTGAGTTGAGGGCTCGGATTTTGGGCAAATCCGCGTATTCGGATACCGGCGTTCAAAAACTCCCGCTCCAACAACTGCCGACCTTGCTCACTGGAAAATACGTTGCTCACTCTCGACTGTGGTGTGCGAGGGGAAAATGACTCGTCGTCGTAGACTCCAGCAACAGGCCAAAGAACATCCGATTGATTGCGGTAGGTAAGCCTGCTCTCAAATTCGAAACTCTCGAAATGCCTTATTACCACACGAATCTGTTTCCGCGATTTCAAACTTTTGAGACTGTTATTGGCTTCAATCCAGTATTTTCCTGATTGATAGGCAGCGATTACGAATACATACAGCTGCGCGCCCTGGGGCGCATCCCTGCTAATCCAGGCAGACAAATCTTGTATGACGCGATTCCCAGTGAATATAACGTCATCCAGATATACGAAAGGGCCATCGGAGGAACCTTGATAATGTATGCTTGAACCGCATCGTTCCTTCAAGGCAACTCCGAACATTTCTCTAAGGGTGGCTTGACTCCCGCCCTGTCGTTGGACGCTCAGTATGTGCCTCGCTCTCCAAGAATCGCACGAGGCGCTGGACGCAATGTTTCCAAGCAACTGCTGCATACGGGATTTTGAAATGTAGTTATACCTGAACACGTAATCCAACTCGCGCAGCATCGGAACTTGCACGTCTCCGTCGAATTGGCGAATCCAGCGGTCAACGTGGCCGGGCGTGGGTTCCGCGATTTCCTCTGCACGGTAATCTTTGACGGTATCAGCTATGGATGCCAGCAAATCACTGCGTTCCGTCACGTCCTGCCCCTTGCCAAGATTCACATAAGTTAGCACAACTGGCCGCCCAAAAGCAACATTTGTTCTGATTATGTCTAGTACTCTCGACTTTCCGCCCTCCAGCCCCAACCTAAAGCCCAATCAGACGCTACGCAGCCAGAATGGATTTTTCCAACCACGGTGTTATCCTAAAAAGATCATCAGGCAGTCAGCCTGTAGCCCAGCCAAACGGCCCCCAGGCCAAGAACTACCTGCAGGCCCACGTTGCCGAGGGCCAGCAGGAAGCTCCCTTCCCGGGCCAGCATCAGAGTGTCGTAGCCAAAGGCGGAAAAGGTGGTGAACCCGCCCAGTATTCCGACAAACAGGAACACGCGGGCGCCGGACCCGGCGGCGAACAGGCCGTGGGAGCTTGCCAGCCCGCCCACGAGCCCGATGATCAGGCATCCGGCAACGTTCACCGCCAGTGTCCCATAGGGGAAGCCGGAAGCGGCCAGCGGAGTCTGATTGACCCCGAGGACGACCAGGTAACGGGCAATCGCGCCCAGGAAGCCGCCTGCCCCCGCAAGGAGGATGGATTCCAGGTTCATCGGGCCATTGTAACCAATAATATCCTGTAACCATTCTTACTAGTAGACGAATTCCGTTTTCCATACCACAATACACTCGACGGCCCGGTTGAGGCCGCGTCTTACAGCGGGTGAAGAATGAACGAGCGATTCGGCGTCCCTCACGTTTTTGCCGGTAACCCCCTGAGCCGTGGCGAGGTCGAACGGCGGGACGAGGAGTGGCTGACAGCCCAGTCCAGCGACCCCGCCAGCCTGATGCTCCCCATGTGGCAACTGAATGTGCCGGTGTCCGCAGAGCACGCCCTGACCTGGCTGAACGCCGACGATATCCGGCGGCTCAATGTGGACACTGAACCAATCTTCCTGGGACTGCACGGCGGGCGAGCGCACTATGTGGTCGACGTTTCGGCCATCGACCGGGGCGGCATCGAGCGGGACGGACTGACCTTCGAAGACGCCCGCACCACCGCCGAGTACATGAGCGGCCCAGACTCGGGAATTGTGGCCCAGGCCCGGGCGCAGTTGAGCTGGCACGGGCGGCACGGCTTCTGCGCCGTCTGCGGCCACCCCACCAGCATCGCCCGCGGCGGACAGGTGCGCCGTTGCCGCCCGAAAGAGGACGGGGGCTGCGGCACCGAGCACTACCCGCGAACCGACCCGGTGGTCATCACCGTGGTCCACGACGGCGACCGCTGTCTGCTGGGGCAGTCGCGTGGGCGGCTGGTGGCGATGCGCCGGTACTCGGCCCTCGCCGGCTTTATGGACCAGGGCGAGTGCATCGAGGAGGCCGTGGCCCGCGAGGTGATGGAGGAGGCCGGAATCCAGGTCGGGGCGGTGCGCTACCACTCGTCGCAGCCGTGGCCCTTTCCCTCGTCGCTGATGATCGGGTGCCACGCCGACGCCGCCACCACTGACATCCACTTCGACCCCGAGGAGATGGCCGATGTGCAATGGTTCTCCCGTGATGAGGTGCTGCTTTCCCTCGCCGAAAAAAGCGAGATACTGGCCATACCCGGCCCCACCGCCATCGCCCACCACCTGATTCGCTCATGGGCCAACGGCGAGGTTGAATAGCACAATCGGAGGTTCCGCTAACGTAACAATTCCCTCTCCCTCCGGGAGAGGGTTAGGGTGAGGGCACCCCCTCGATCGAAACCAAAAACGCGGAGGCGTGATATGACTCAAACAGCTCTAAAAATCGACGCAGCCAGGTCCGCAGTCCTGATCATGGACTTCCAGCAGCGCATCGTAAACAACGTGGCATCGGAGCCGGAGGCCGTGGTGCGCAACGCGGCCCGCGCCCTCGATGGCGCCCGCGCCGCCGGCATTCCGGTCATCTACGTGGTGCACCGGGGCGGGCCATTCGCCGATTACGCTCCCGACGTGGAGCTGCATGAGGGCGTTGCCCCGGCGGAAGGCGAGCGCGTTATCACCAAGACCAAGCCCGGCCCCTTCTCCACCACCGCGCTGGACGTGAGCTTGCGCGAGATGGGCAAGGACACGCTCATCATCATGGGCGTGGCCACCAGCGGCTGCGTCCTCTCCGGCGTCCGCTGGGCCGTTGACGTCAACTACAGCTTCATCGTCGTCGCTGACGCCTGCTCCGACGCCGACCCCGAAGTCCACCGCGTCCTCACCGAGAAGGTGTACCCGCGTCAAGGCACGGTGATCAGCGCCGACGAGTTCCTAGCGGCGATTTAACTGTTGGTGAAACCAGCAATGCACTACATATCTGACATAGGCACTGATGAGATGTTGTCTACTGGGCGGCTGGGGATGATCCCAACCGCATCGCGCCCCAAAGCGCCGCCCATTAAGACTCAGGGCATAAAGACCAAGCTGGTACCTTTTATCGCAAGGCACGTGGATTGGGACTGGAGCGGAGTCTGGATAGAGCCGTTTCTAGGCTCCGGGACGGTGCTGCTTAACATTCAGCCTCCCCGGGCTTTTGTCGCGGATTCCTGCGCTCCTATCATTAGGTTTTACAAGGCTTTGCAGTCCGGCGAAATTACTGCCGCCGGAGTTGAAGCGTTTCTAGTAGCTGAAGGGGAAATGCTCCGAACCAAAGGCGAATCTCATTACTATGCGGTTCGGAAGCGGTTCAACGACACTGGAAGTCCGCTGGATTTTCTGTTTCTAAGCAGGGCTTGCTTCAATGGCTTGATTCGATTTAATCAGAAAGGGCAATTTAATACTCCTTTCTGCAGGAAACCCGAAAGATTCAGCCGGGCTTATACCACCAAGATTTGCAATCAAGTCAAGTGGGCCAGAAACGTGATGCACGATAAAGATTGGGAGTTTGCCTGCGCTGACTGGAAAGTGGGCCTTGACCAAGCCGCTCCGGGAGATTTTATTTACGCGGATCCGCCCTATGCGGGTAGACACGCCGATTACTATACTCAGTGGAAGGAAGCTGACGCTAGGAAATTAGCCCAAGCGCTGAAGAGCGCCCCGTGCCGATTTTTACTCTCTTCCTGGGTTGAGAACGTCTACCGGCGCAACCATAGCCTGTTTGACTGTTTCCCTAGCTATCGAATCGCTACGTTTTCTCACTACTACCATTTGGGTGCAACAGAGGGACTGCGACATGAAATGCAGGAGGGACTGGTAATCGGATGAAAGAGCATATCCTCAGCCATCTAGCCAACATTGAAAACGGATATAGCATTTGCGGAATAATAGACCGTCGAAGGCGCGTTTATCCTTTGGGCACAGACACAAAAGTACTTAGCACCATATTTGAGATTATTGCTAGGCAATCAGTCGCCGACTACGCTAGGCAAGCGCAGCTCTTGTTGATTGATGCCGACAAGCAAAACTACTATCCGGATTTTACTTTAGGTATCAATCGCGAAGACTCGGATAAAATTGCGATTGATGTCAAGACGACATACAAGAACAATGCAGACGATAATTTTGGGTTTACTCTGGGCAGTTACACCAGTTTTCTACGAAACGAAACCAAGAATATAATGTTCCCATTCAATCAATATAAAGAACATTTGATTATAGGATTCGTTTATCACCGTGTTTCCATTGACGCCAGTGCAGCGAGCAGGCAATATACTATTGCTGATCTTGCGGGAATTCCAACGCCGTTTTCCGACGTGGAAGTCTTTATGCAGGAAAAGTGGAAAATAGCGGGCGACAGGCCCGGAAGTGGCAACACGGCAAATATCGGCAGCATCCGGGGAAAGTTGGCCGATTTTCAACAAGGAAACGGGGTGTTCAGAGACGAAGCCGAATTTTTAGTATACTGGCGGGGTTACGGCGCAACCGCGGCGGAACGGAAATATCGAAACATTGAGCAATTTCGCGCCATTTGAAAATCATAAACAAACGCATGATGGAGGAGGCCAAATGAAGTACGACGTTATTGTAATTGGCGGCGGGTCGGCCGGGTCGGTTGTGGCGGCCCGGCTGTCGGAGAACCCGCAGACCTCGGTGCTGCTGCTGGAGGCGGGGCCGGACTATCCCGACCCTGAGAACCTGCCCGACGATATTCAGTGGGGCCACACCCGCGCCGCCGAGGCCGAGGACTCGAAGCACAACTGGGCGCTGCGCGGCATCTTGTCCGAGGAGCAGGGCTTGGCGCACGTGGCGCAGGGGAAAGTAATCGGCGGCGGCGGCTCCATCAACGGCCAAGTATTCCTGCGCGGGCTGCCGGAGGACTTCGACCTCTGGGTGTCGCGGGGAGCGCGGGAGTGGACGTATCTGGACGTCCTGCCCTACTACCGCAAGATGGAGACCGACCGGGACATTCAGGACGACTTCCACGGCTCCGACGGACCGCTGCCCATCACCCGCCGAAACAATGATGGCAACTGGCCGGAAATCCAGGCGGTGTTCCATACTGCCTGCCTCCAATCAGGCTACAAGCCAATCGACGACATGAACGGCCCTGAGCACTTGGGCGTGGCTCTGGTCCCGATGAACAACATGAACGGCGTGCGCATGAGCACCGCCCTGACCCACCTCAGCCCGGCACGCCACCGGCTGAATCTCACCGTGCGCGGCGACGTTTTCGTCCGCCGCATTGTCTTTGATGCGAACCAGGCTGTCGGCGTCGAAGCGGAGAGCGGAGGGGAGACTTTCATCGTTGAGGCCGACAAGATAGTGCTTTCTGCTGGCGCCCTCAAGTCGCCCCATATTCTGATGCTGTCCGGCGTCGGCCCCAGCGACCAGTTGGGTCAATTCGGCATTCCGGTGGTGCATGAGGCGCCAGGCGTGGGGCAGAATCTCTGGAACCACGCCATCACCACGATTTCTTTCCGGGTGAAGGACGATGTTCCGCTGGCTGCCGACAACTTGGGCACCCGTATCGCCCTGCGCTATACCGCCGAGGGGTCGCCTCATGTCAGCGATATGATGATGACCACCAGCTCGATCTTCAACGCGCTGACCGGCGAGGTTATGGCCGACGGGACGGCGCGGGTATCCTGCGTACTGGAGCTGCCGGAAGGCTCGGGCTGGGTGCGACTGGCTTCTGCCGACCCGACGGAGCAGCCGTCCTTCAATTACCGCTACTTTGAAAACCCCGAAGACACGCGCCGGATGCGCGACGGCGTTCGTCTGGCCGCCGGTATGCTGGAAAGCGATGCTTACCAACGAATTTGCGACGGTCGGATTAGCCCCGCCGACGACGTGCTGAACGACGACGACAGCCTGGACCTGTGGATGAAGCGCACCGTGGGCTCAGCCCGCCATGTCTCCGGCACCTGCAAGATAGGCCCGGACGACGACCCGATGACTGTCGTAGACCAGCACTGCAAGGTCAAGGGAATTGAGGGCGTCTGGGTGGCCGATTCGTCGGTGATACCCATAGTTCCCCGCGCCAACACCAACGCCACGGCCATAATGGTTGGCGAAAGGGTGGCCGAATGGCTGTCCTAGTCAGCTCTTCCAGGGCCCAACCGTCCGTCCTTCGACAAGCTCAGGACGGACGGTTGGGCACGACCGCGCCCTGTTCGCAGTGAGAGCGGCCGCCCTGTTCGTGATAGACACGGCCGCCCCGTTCGCAGTGGGAACGACCAGCCCGTTCGTGGTGAGCTTGTCTAACCGTGAACGGGTATTGCGGGCGGGCTGATGGCGTTAGCCGTCTTCTTCGCCTGGCTGTCGGCCTGCGGATTCGCCTCGGGGACGATTCTCATCCGGGTTGGGATGCAGCAGGTCGCGCCGCCGGTGGCTACCTTTATGACCGTGTTGACCGGCGCGGTCCTGATATGCAGCATTGCCTTCGCCCTCAATTTCGAGGAAATCAAGTCCTTGTCGCTCTTCGACTTCGGGCTGATAACCCTGATGGGCATTCTGGCCTATCCGATGGCGCGAGTCTTCAACAACTCGGCCATCTCCATGGTGGGAGCGACGCGGGCGGTGCCGGTGACGTCGGTTCAGCCGCTCATCGCCTTCGGCATTGGGGTGCTGTTGCTGGACGAGCGTCCCAACCTGCTGGTAACACTCGGCACGCCGCTAATCGTGGGGGGGCTGCTGCTGGTGATGATACCCCGGCGCAGCGCTCGCGCCACTGGTGGTACGGACGGGAGCGTTCGCAAGCTGGGCTACCTGTTGGCCCTTTGCGGGGCGGCATCCTTCGCCACCCGCGACTCGGTGAGCCGCCATTTCGTTACCGGGGTAATACCGCCCTTCGTCGCCTCCGGCTTCGCGCTGGCCATCGGAGGGGCGATACTGTTCATTCTGGCCCGTCGCGGCATCCTGAGCAGCTTTCGGGACGCTCCGCCGCGCTATCTGGCTATCTGCGCCGCCGCCGGCATTTTGCAGGGCCTGGCAGTCGCAATGCTGTTTCACGCTCTGAACCGCGCCCCGGTAACGGTGGTCAGCCCGATCCACGCCAGCCAGCCGATACTGGCGCTGGGGCTGGCCTACGTGTTCCTGCGCCGCGTCGAGTTCGTTGACCCGATGCTGGTCTTTGGCACCCTGTTGAGCGTGGGAGGGGTTATCATGGTAATCTTGGGGGCGACCATATAGGGGTTTACGCCCTCATTCTAACCTCTGCTGGAGGGGCAGGGAACTTTTGCCTGGAGGAAGGAAATGTCCGTTGGCGTTATAGTGCCACTGCCGGCCTACACCCTAGACCCGGCGTTCATCGCCAAGAAAGCGGAGGACTTGGGATTCGAGTCCATCTGGTATCACGAGCACCCGATCCTGCCGGTGAAAAGCGAGAGTCCCTTTCCGGCCACCGGCGGCGAGATTCCTTGGACTTACGGCCACTTCTCCGAGCCCTACATCTCGCTGGCCATGGCCTGCGCGGTCACCAGCAAAATCAAGCTCTGCACCGGCATCACCTTAGTGCCGGAGCGCAACCCGCTGATTCTGGCCAAGGAGGTTGCCGTGCTGGACCGGCACAGCAACGGCCGGTTCGTTTTCGGCATCGGCGCGGGCTGGAACCGGGAAGAGACGACCATGATGGGCGGTGACTTCGATCACCGCTGGACCCAGACCAGGGAAGCCGTGGCCGCGCTGAAGGAACTGTGGACGAAGGACGAAGCCGAATTCCACGGCCAATATTATGACTTCCCGCCGGTCTATATGTACCCCAAGCCGGTGCAGCAGCCGCACCCGCCCGTGCTGCTGGGCGGCAACGCCCGCAACGTGTTGCAGCGCGTGGCGCGGTGGGGTGACGGCTGGCTGCCCAACCGGGCCACTCCCGGCCAGATTGAGGACAGCCGCAAGGCGCTGGACGCCTTGGCCGATGAGCGCGGGCGCGACCCTGAGTCCATCACCATCTCGGTCTTCGGCCAAGCACCCACGACCACCCGTCAGCAGGTGGAAGACTTTCTGAACGCCGGCGCTCTCCGGGTGTCGGTCTGGCCCAACCACTGCGAAACCGAGCAGGAAATGGGCGACCAGTTGGAGAAAATGGCCGAGGAACTGGTGCGCTAGAGCTTAATCGTCCCCCTTACAGCCTATCCCTCTGGGAGAGGGATAGGGTGGGGACGCAGCACCCCGCAGAACAGTTGCTCCCCACAGCCGTCGCCGTCTCCTGGCAGCGGGATAAGCTCCGCATCAAACCCGGCTTCTTCCAACAGCGAGAGCCAGGCGGCTATGGGGAAAATGCCGGTCACGTGGATGTCGCGCTCCACGCGCCGCGCGCCCTTCTCTGTGATGGTGTAGGTGAAATGCGACTCAACCGTCGTATCGTTGGGGTTGGGGCCGTGGACAGTTTCCTCGGTAATCACCTCCACGCCGTCCCGTTGGCTCTCCCAGCTCAGCTTCATGCCGGGCCGGAAAGTGTCGCGCACCAGGTCGGGGGCCACCAGCAGGAGGCCGCCCTTACGCAGGTGAGCGCGGGCGGTGGAGAACGCGGCCCGCAGGTCGTCCTCGGTCTGCATATAGCAGATGGCGTCGTGAATTAGCACGGCGTCGAAAATCTGCCCTATGCGCACGTTGCGCATGTCGCCCAAGTGATGCTCCACGGAGGGGTTCAGACGGCGGGAGAGCTCCAGCATCTTCGGCGAAAGGTCCACCGCCGCCGCGTCGAACTCGGCAGTGAGGTGCGACAGGTTATGTCCGCCGCCCACGCCTAGCTCCAGCAGGCGATGCCGCCCGGGGCCGAGGCGATGCCGGAGGGCTTTCCGCCAGTGCGTCGCTTCCTCGGCGTAGGTGTCCGGCGGACTGATGACCGGCCAGAGATAGGCCAGCTTGTCATACAGCAGGATATTTTGCATCGCCGCGCCCTAACCGCCATCCACTTCGATTACGCAGTCGCAGATTACGGCGGTGTTGCCGGGCAGGGCGGCCATGCCTGGGGCGGAGCGGCTGTGACGGCCCCGCTCGCCGTACAGGGCAACAAACAGGTCGGACGCGCCGTCAACCACCGCAGCCTGTTCGGTGAAGGCAGGATCACTGTTGACCATGCCAACTACTTTCAGGATACGGCTCACCCGGTCCAAGTCGCCCAGTTCGGCTTTCATGCGGGCCAGCAGGTTCAGAGCCGCCCATTGCGCCGCTTCGTATCCTTGCGCTACGGTAAGCTCAGCGCCCAGCTTGCCGGAGATGCGCGAGCCGTCGGCCCGCCGGGAGCCTACCCCGGCCAGCCAGATGATGTTGCCGCTGCGCGCCGCCGGAAGGTAGTTTCCCACCGGGTCAGGCGGAGGCGGCAATTCGTGTCCCAATTCCGCCAGCTTTGCTTCAACGTCTGTCATCGCCGCCCCGCCTACTGCCGCGACTCGCGGATGCACTCTTCCAGCAGCTCGAAAGCGCGGGCGGCGAAGACCCACATATTGGCCTCGCGGTCGCTGTCGCCGGTCTCGATGGTAATGACCTTTTCCACGGGGCCGGTCACGGCCACGCAGGCATGGCCAAACGAGTCGCCGTAACGGTTGCCAGTGGGGCCGCTGGCGCCGGTCTCGGCCAGCCCCCAGACCGTGTCCAGCGACTGCCGTGTCGTCCGCGCATTCAGCAGCGCATAGGGTTCGGAACTGGCCCGCAGGCCCTCCATCGCTTCGTCAGGAACCAGCAGCAGGCCCTTCTGCGCCACCCGCGTATAGATGACGCTGCCGCCGACGTAGTAGGCCGATGCGCCGGGGATGGCCACCAGCGCCGCCGAAATCAGCCCGCCGCAGGACGATTCAGCCACGCTGATGCTCTGTCCGGTTTCCTTCAACAACGCGCCCACCGGCGCGGCTAGTTCGCTAAGCTGAGCCATGTTCGCCACCTCGCAGATACATTCCGGGAATCCCACGCCCCATTATCTACCATATCCGGGTTGGGAGAAACAACGAAAACCCAGGGACAGGCTGCGGAGAGGGGGATGGCAGGGGAGTGGTGTCCCAAGCAGGAATTGATGCCGGGCCAAACTCACCGGCAGGGGCGGGCTTCCGCCTGCGGTTGACAGTGCCGCCGGATGAACCTGACAATCCATAAAATCCGCGAAAAGAAGCCTCTATGGGATAAAGCGCCGGGCGTTGGCACCACTCCACACGCGGGTAGTCTGAAGCTGGAGAATTTATGAACGCTGACGATGCGCGAAGGGAAGAAATAGCCAGAGCCGCGCAACGCCTGGAGGGTTTCCTGCAAACCCTGGGGCCGGACGATTTGGCACAGCAGAGCGCGTGCGAGGGCTGGGCGGTCGCCGATGTCGTAGCCCATCTGGTGGAACGGGGCGGCCCCATTCCCGATCAGATTGAGAGAGGCCTCAGAGGGGACATTTCGCCCACGCCGGGAACCTCCAACGACCCACCTGCCAACGAAGACCAGTTCCGGCAGGATCTGGATCACAGCGCCGTCGCGCTCCGGCATGAGTTGGGCGACAGCCTGCTGGATGAGTTCGCCCGTCTCAACCGCGAGTTTGACCGCGTGCTGGGCTTGGCCGGGCCGGATGACTGGGAGAAACTGTGCTACCACCGCCTCCGGCCAGAAACCGTTCGGGTCAAGGTGGACATCCGCATTGCCGAGCTGGCGATGCACGAGTGGGACATCCATTGGGCCTTCGACCGCAACGCATCTCTGGCCGAGGATAGTCTGCCGGGGCTGGTGAGCGCGTCCGGGCGGGCAGTGCGGCGGGCCTTCCGCCCAGACCCTGCTCGAACACACCCGGTCCGCTACAGGTTTGCTCTCAGCGGCCCGGAGGCTACGGCGGTTGACGTAGTGTTGGCGGCGGAAGGCACCAGCTTCGAGATTGGCGCCTCGCCGGAGCCCGGCGTGATTTTCCGCTGCTCCCCGGCTACCTACGCCATGGTGATTTTCGGAAGGCAAAAGCTGGGAGCCGCCATTGATAGCGGACTGGTAGAAGCGGACGGCGACGGGGAAAGCGTCAGCCAATTCATTGCGACGTTCGTGGGCGGGTGACGAGCTTTCAGAATTCCGGCCTCACCTCTCATACCTTGAGCCGAGCCGCCGCAAGAGCCGAGCCGCCGCAAGCGCGCCCTGCTTTAGGAAGAGGGAATCGGTGAATGATGGCGTCACTCACCGATTCCCAGCTCGGCCTTCATATCGGCGACGGCTTGGTTGCGGGTCTTGCGCTGCCACTGGGGGCGGGCGTTGATCGGCTCATTGATGATTTCGGGATCGATTTTCAGCGCCACGAAGACCGGGCCGGGCTGGCTCAGGATTTCCTCTATCTGGTTCGTGAAGTCTTCCAGGTTATCTATGGAATAGGTGGCCGGATAGCCGCAGCCTTGGGCTACCACGTCATAGGCCATCACGTCCGCGTTGGGCACGGGCTGGCCGCCGGTGGTGGCGTACACCCCGTTGTCGAGCATAAAGTGGTACAGGTTTTGGGGGGCTTTCTCCGCTATGGTGGGCAGCGCGCCCATTCCCATCAGTACGTCGCCCTCCGAGTCGAACAGGACGACTCGCTGCTCGGGCAGCGCCAGCGCCAAGCCCAGAGCGAAGGATGCGTGGCCGCCCATAGCCGGATCGCCCAGCGGGAGGTCCCGGTTGGGCTGGCCGCTGATATTGACCCAGGACCGGCCGCCGCGACCGGGAATCACGATGGCGTCTCCCCGCAGCTTGTTGAATACTTCCAGCATCTCGGCTGTCTTTATCATGCTGTTCACTTCCTTGACCAAGTTCCCTTACGGCCAAGTTCCTTTACGGCCAAGTCCTTTACCGGCTCACGTTGAACCCGTGGTACTCGTCGCCGACCAGCACCGCCACCGGGCGCTTTTCCCGCGAGGCCTCGGCAAAAGCCACCGATATGCGGTCGGCGTCTTCGTCCGACTCCACCAAGTAGTAGTTGATGTTGAAGGCGTGCAAGAACCGCTCGGTGTAGAAAGCCGCGGTATCGGTGATGATTCCGTGGCGGGTCCATCCGCGATAGCCCACCATCATCACCACCGGGGTGTTCATGCCCAGACCCCAGCCGCGCAGCGAGTCCCCCGACTCCATCATGCCGGTGTTCTGGATGAGGATGACCGGCTTTTTGCCCCCGGCGGCCAGACCGGCGGCGGTGGAGAAGGCGTGGCCCTCCCGGCTTACTGGCACCAAGTCCAGGGACGGGTCGTCTCGCATCAGCACGTAAAGGAAATTGGTCTCGCTGTCCGGCAACCAGACCACATGGGTAACGCCGTTGTTCTTCAGTTCCTCCAGCACCCGCGCGGGGCTGAGTTCTGCCATCTTATGTCTCCTTCGGTTAGTAGCGGCGCACGACCGCGGGAATGCCCCCCAACAGGTATACCCACTAGGCAGTCAGCCGTCAACCGCGCCTGCCGCCAGCCAGAGACGATTGCAAAGTCAAACAGACATCCAAGCCGTTAGTCCTGAGCTTGTCGAAGGACGGGCCGTCAGAATCCGTTCGTGGCTCGACAAGCTCACCATGAACGGATTCTCAGGGACTTTACAATTGTCCTGCTAGGCCCTGAGTTGTCCGAGTCCGTTGGTGGTTCGACCAGCTCGCCATGGGCGGACTCTTGAGCTCTCTATGGGCGGACTCTGGAGGACTTTATACGAGGGATGTAGTTGGGAGGCCGCTGTTTCTGGACCACGGAAGGAGGCAGTGGACGATTTCACTGCACTCGGGAATCCTGCTCTCTCTCCGGCAGCGTTCCAGGTAGTTGTTGAGGGCCATAAAGGTGGTTAAGAGCAGACCGTGGCCGACAATACGCTTGATAAAGGGATGGGTTTCCGGGGCGGGCTTCCGGTCGGCGACGTCCACGGTGTATTGGAGGCAGAATTCGCTGGCCAAGCCGCGGACCCGGTAGAGGGCGAGCTCAGGGGCGTATTTGCGGCACAGGGCGTCGACGCTGTTTCTGATTTGGCTCAAAGTCATGACGGCACTTCCTGATGCTGCCTGAGTGGCTTGTTTTTTGATTTCCCGGTCATTCCCGGTCATTTCCGGCCATTTGGTTATTTTCTGTTTGGGCGGCCGTGTTGAGGACCGAATATGGCGGACGGGCAGAGTCATACAGGAACTATGCTAGAGAGGTGTCATAGGGCTTGGCAAGGGGCAGGTGTCATAAAATCGTCTGGGGAACGCCCTCACCCTAACCCTGTCCCAGAGGGAGAGGGAACTTTGCAATCGTTCTGCCGCCAGCCAGGGCTTTTTCCGGACCCTTCCCCCCACAAGCCTGCGATTGACACATTGAGGGCGGAACAGGCCGGAGTCTATCGGCAGAACTCCAGGCCGCCCAACGCGAGGCTGCCAAACTTGTCATCCAACGACTGCTCTTGCAAGCTGCTTGGTACACACCCGATTAGGTTGTTTCCGTAAAGGTGCAGCACTGTGAGCGCGGTGAGGTTGCCCAACTCCGGCGGTATCTCCCCCCTCAACTGGTTCCCGTAGAGTTTCAGCACTTTTAGGTTGGCGAGGTTGCCCAACACTTCCCCTGGAATATTCCCATCCAACCCCATTCTGATTAAGCTTAGCTCGACGACTCCACCATCCTCATTGGTGGTTACGCCTTCCCACTGGTTAAGTGGAGCATCACTTAGCCATCCACTCCTGGATTTCCAATTTCTGCCACCAGTGGAGTTGTAAAAATTGACGAGTGTTTCTCTGTCAGCCTTGGCGGAAGTTTCCAGGGGTGGGGCTGGGTGTTGGCCTGGGTGGTGTGGGAGCAGGAGTAGCAGTGACAGGGGTGGGAGTGGATTGGGAAGGAGTAGGCTCGGGTGTCGCGACAGTCGCAGTCGGCGGCGGCGTGGGCGTGGCCGGTGCGGACGGCGTGTTAGGCGCGGCGGCGCTTGTGGGCTTGGCTTCTTCCTGGGTGGGAGAGCCGTACGATTGCGACGAATGAGTGGGTGGAGCGTTCGGAGGAAGAGGAAGGAGAACGGGGACTTCCGTTGGCCCATCCGAGCTACAGGCTAGGAGCGCGGTCAGAAGAATCATTGAAAGGACGAAAATGCCTAGCAAAGGTCGGGCCCCTGGACGCGGTTTGGGCATTGGGGGCACTCCTTGCTCCGATCTTGGGCTTCAGTCCTGGGTAAGACGCCAAGCCTGGCGGGCCAGGCCAAGGCAATCGCGTCTTAAATTATAGCAATCATTCCTATCCATGATGATATGGCGGATGATATGGCGTGTTATGCACCGTTTGAAGGCTATCCCTTTGGCTGGTGGGACTCCACCAACCCATCAAATCTCCTATAATTCTGTCTCTCAGAGGGAGAGGGGCAGAGGGAGAGGGGGCTTTCTCTGAAAATCGAAAGCCCTACGCCTCCCAAGGCTGCGATTGACACCGGCCCGCGCCGGGTGGAATATAGACGGCGATTCAACTTCCCGATTAAACGTCCCCGGTTCAAGGCTGACCGATACTTTCGACATAGGAGTCCCGCATTGAAGGCCGCCGTTCTGTACGAAGCGAAGACGCCCCTGGTGATCGAAGACGTGGAGCTGGACGACCCCAAGGAGGGCGAGGTACTGGTGAAAATAGGCGCCGCCGGCATCTGCCGCAGCGACCGTCACTTCATGCACGGTGACGCCCCCATCGCCATGCCGGTGGTGCTGGGCCACGAGGGAGCAGGAACCGTGGAGGCCGTCGGCCCCGGCGTGACCTCGGTCCGCCCCGGCCAGCAGGTGATACTGTCCTTCGTTCCCGCCTGCGGACGCTGTAACTCCTGCCTGTCGGGCAACTCCCAAGTGTGCGACAACCACATGGCTACCGGGCCGAACATGATGGACGGCACCCAGCGGCTGCACAAGGGCGACCAGCGCATCCACCACATGGGCAAGGTGGCCTGCTTCGCGGAGTACGCCGTGGTGCCCGAAATGGGTTGCGTGCCCATTGATATGCCCACGCCCATGCCCCAGGCGGCCCTCATCGGCTGCTGCGTGCCTACCGGGGTCGGCGCGGTGGTCAACAGCGCCAAGGTCACGCCCGGCAGCACCGTGGCGGTGGTTGGCTGCGGCGGCGTCGGCATCAATGTCATCATGGGCGCGGCCTTGATGAACGCTACCAAGATCATCGCCGTTGACCTGCGCGAGAGCCAGTTGGAATTCGCCATGAAGTTCGGCGCGACCCACACCGTCAACGCCTCCGACGGCGACCCGGTGGCGCGGGTTAAGGAACTGACCGGTGGGCGCGGCGCAGACTTCACCTTCGAGGTGGTGGGCACGACGGAGACGATCCGCAACGCCTACGAGATGGCTGGCAAGTCCAGCGTGGTGACGCTGGTGGGTATCGCGCCCTTCGGCGCCGAGGCCTCGCTGAACGCCGTGGACATGGTGCGGATGGAAAAGACCGTTCGCGGCACCTACTACGGCTCGACCCACGCCCGGGTGGATATGCCCAAGTTCACCGACCTCTACCACGCCGGCAAGCTGAACCTAGACGACCTGGTGGTGCGCCACTACACCCTCGACCAGATTAACGAAGCCTACGACGACATGGACAAGGGCGAAATCGGGCGAGGCGTAATCGTCTTCTAGCCGGGATGGGCAAAAGGTTCCCTCTCCATCCGGGGGGAGGGTTAGGGTGGGGGCGTTGACCGAAAAGGCGTCTGGATTCCTGCCTTCGCAGGAATGACGATATGAACGATATCACCGTCAAGCTGGTGCAAACGGAAGCCGACATGGAAGCGGCGATAGGCGTTCGTTTTCGGGTCTTCGTCGACGAGCAGTCGATTCCTCCGGAAATAGAGCTGGACGAAGACGACGCCATCGCCACCCACGCCATAGCGCTGGAAGGAGGACTGGCTGTCGGCACGGGGCGGGCGGTCATCCGCGACGGAGTGGCCCGCATCGGACGCATGGCCGTTGACCGCTCCCACCGGCGGCAAGGCGTGGGCGGTCTGTTGCTGCGCTTCCTTGAAGCCGAAGCCAAAGCCCAAGGCGCGACCGAATACGTCCTCCATGCCCAAGAGTACGTCAAGTCCTTCTACGCCGCCCACGGCTACACCGAACACGGCGAGCCGTTCCTAGAGGCGGACATTCCCCACGTGGAGATGAGGAAGGAGGCTTAACTCAGGAAATCGTCAGTGGGGAAGCACATCAACCGGCACCGGCCTTTGCCTTCCACAGGCCGGTTCTATTTCGCCCTTGTCTATATCAGGGCGATTGTTTTGCCTGCGAAGCTACGGGCCGGCAAAAGGGGAGTCTGGCGAATCATGCCCTCCTCCAATGGCAATGCCCGCGATGGCAATGCCCGCGATGGCAATGCCCGGTCTCCGCTGCCTAGGTTCACCGCGCTGGACAAACGGCTACTCGCCGGAATTGGCTCCATCTTTTCCATCGGCCCGCTCCCTATGGAACAATCGCTCAAAAAGGCGACAGCCTCGCTGGACGCTTTGACGGCCCTCCCATCGGGAGCAGTGACTGCGGCCGCATAGGCAGCTAACTTGCCGGAAGATACCCCCAATCTCGGACGAAACCCCGGCGGCACTGCCTGAAGCAGCGCAGCGGCCAGCCGGGCCTCGCCGCCGTAAACTTGGCTCAACCCCTCAATGGTTGCATAAAGGCAGCCCAACTGCCCTTTCTCCACTGCGGAGCACCGCATTGCCAACGAGTCCGCCAGCCGGTCGAAAGTGTCGCTGTAGTACGAAACGTCGGCCTGCATCACTACCGAATACGGGCATCGGGCGAGAGCTTCAGCCAGGGGCATTCCAGCCGCTACGCCTGCGGCCTCGGCGGAACAGTCCAGCACCAGTTCCCCGGAGGCGTGTCTCTCCACTATCACCAGCGGCCTGCCGAGCAGGGCCGGGTATCGCCGCCTCTCCGCCTCCACCGGCAGGTGAGTAACCAGGACGCAGGCAACAGACAATTCTGATGTTTGTTCAGGCATTTTCGCTTGTAGCAGTCCGGTACGATTACGCTCCGCTGTCTGAATTATACAGAACTTATGTACGGTTTCATAAGGGCCTTCTGTCAGATGTTCCGTTCGCTAGTTCCAAATTCGAGTGCGGAAACCGGATAGAATTGACCGCCTGCATCAGCTAATCTGTGGCTGTCAAGGATAATTGCCGAGTCAAAGAAGAGGAATGTTCGTGAAAGATTGGCCCAAAGACCTTTCGCCGCAGGAGTTGGCGGATTGGCTAAACCGGCAGTACGGCGAAGAAACGCTGATGAACCATCTGAAAATGAAAATGCGGGCGCTTGAGGTAGGGCCGGAGCGCGCCGTGGTGGAACTGCCGGTTCACCCCGGCCTCTACACTCCGCACCACTACATCCACGCCGGGGTGATGCTCTCCTTGGCCGATACCGCCGCAACGCTGGCATCGGTGGCGGCTTATCGCGGCGACCTTGAGCCGGAGCAGCTTCCGGTGGCGGTGTCCATCTCCAGCCAGATAGTGGGCAACATCCGCGAAGGGCTGCTGGTGGCCGAGGCGTCCATCCCTCACCCCGGACGCACCTTGGTGGCAGCCGCCACACGAATAACCGACGGCGACGGGCGGCTTCTGGCGCTGGTCAATTCCACCCACTTCGTTCCCCCCCCCCCGCGCGACGTGAGGCCGACCAATAGCTGACTAACCAAGCCGCCCCTGGAGGATACTGCCATGACCATGGCGCAAACCGTACCCGAACCGCTCGACCCTGAACGGCTTTGGACTGCGGTGCTGTCCCGCGACCGCAGCCTTGACGGGCGCTTTGTCTACGCTGTCCGCTCCACCGGCGTATATTGCCGCCCGATATGCCCCAGCCGTCGCCCGCGAGAAGCCCAGGTGCGTTATTTCGCCGCGCCGCAAGAGGCTCGGAGCGCGGGCTATCGCGCCTGCCTTCGCTGCCTGCCCGACCGGCCCTACACCGATTCGGAATTGGTCCGGCGCGCCTGTGATTATGTCGGGGGTTATGTTGAGGCGCACGACATCACGCCACGCTTGCCGGAAGTCAGCGAGGCGTTGGGGGCCACTCCATCCCACTTGCAGCGGGCTTTCAAGCAGGAGACGGGCCTCACTATTTCGCAATACGCCAGGGGGAAGAGAATGGAACGGTTCAAGGGACTGCTGCGTGACGGCGCGAACGTAACAGAGGCTCTTTATGACGCAGGTTATGGTTCGTCCAGCCGCCTCTACGAAAACGCCGCAGCGCAATTGGGCATGACGCCCGCCAGCTACCGAAAGGGCGGAGCCGGAGCGGTAATCCGGTATATTGTCACCGATTCGGCGCTGGGCGGCCTGCTGGTGGCGGGCACTGCGCACGGGGTATGCGCGGTCAAGCTGGGAGACGATACCGGCGCCCTGATTGCCGAGCTGGAGCAGGAATTCCCGGCGGCCACACTCCAAAGCGCCAGCATGAACGACGGCGCCCCGGAGTCCGGGGGCCTGCGGCGCTGGACCGGCGCGGCGCTGGAATATCTGGACGGCAGGCGCTCCGACATCGACCTGCCGCTGGACGTGCAGGCCACGATGTTCCAGTGGCGGGTGTGGCGGCGGTTGCAGGCTATACCAGTCGGTGAGACCCGGACCTATCAGCAGTTGGCAGAGGAACTGGAGCATCCCAAGGCCAGCCGCGCCGTGGGCCGGGCCTGCGCCACCAACCCGGTGGCTCCCATCGTCCCCTGCCATCGCGCCTTGCGAAAAGACGGCGGGCTGGCGGGCTATCGCTGGGGGTTACACCGCAAAGAGGCCCTGCTGGCCATGGAGCGCAGGCAGTCCGGTCGTGAGTGCGCTTAAAGACAGGTAAGTCCGGGTTTACCTCCCCGGCGTATAATCGGCATCAGTACGGACGCATGGATGTGCGCCTATACAGTTGGGAGGGCAGGACTTGTCCGTCGGCATAAGGACTTTCGCCGCAGCTCTTGGGCTGTTTCTGCTATCCGTGGCCGTCTTCATGGCCCTTCCGTATCTCAAGGGCACGGAGACGGCGCCGTGGCCGCCGTTTACGGTCAGGGCCGCCGGTGGGCCGATTCGGATAGTGGAGACGGGACAGCGGGTCAATTACCCTTCCGGTGTGGGCGTGACCATCACCGTCGAGTCGGATGCCGCCATCTCCGAGGTGCGGGTGTATTACCGCCCCGCCGGGTCGCGGCAATGGGGGTATGCCTACGCTGACTTTGAGCCTAGCACGAATCCTGGCGCGCGGGTGGTCGCCACACAGTCAATTCCTGTCAGGGATACCACCTACATAGCACCTGGGGCAGACGTAGAGTATTTCTACGAAATTCGAGACGTTCAGGGCAACGTTTTCCGAACGGAAAAGGCCATCGTAGAATACCTGGACCAGCGGTTCAACTGGCGGCGGATGAACATCGGCCCTCTGGAGCTGGTATACCAAGACATCAACGACAGCGAGGTCAAGGAGGCCGCCAAGCAGTTGCGGGAAGACCTGCGCCGCGTCGAGGAACTGCTTCGGCTGGATCAGCCTGATAGCTTCAAGGGCGTCATCTACAAGAGATACGCCGACGCCAACGCGGCTTTTCCCGTTCAAAGCCAGACCACTACCGACCACGGCACCTTCGCCGGGTATGCCTTCCCGGAGCAGGGGGTCTTCGTGGGCCAAGGACTTGACCGCCGAATCATCGTCCACGAGTCGGTTCACCTTATGTTCCGGGACGCTCTAGGCGATAGAGCCGTTAACCTGCCCGACTGGCTGAACGAAGGGTTCGCGACCTACATGGAGCCCAACGTTAGGGTGCGCAGCAGCGGCGACCTGTACAGCCGCACGCCGCCCCTGCCGGCCATGCAGAGCCTGTCAGGCACCCCCGAAACAATCCCTCTCTTCTACCACAAGTCGGTGAGCGTCGTCGCTCATCTAATTGAAAAATACGGAGAGGACAGCTTCCATCGCCTTCTCGGCGAACTTGGCGCGGGCCGTACAATCGAAACTGCGCTGATCAACGTCTACGGCTTCGATCAGCACGGACTAGACAGCAGTTGGGCCGGGCTTCCCATTCCCGGCCCACCGGCCGACACGTCAAGGCCACAATCCCGCCAGCGGCCAACGGCGGCGCCGGAAGCTCCGAATTCAGGCCGGAAATCCGATGCAGAAGCCGAAGCCACCACATCGGCCGTCCGAGCAGAGCAATCCACACCCGCCTTGCCTGGACCGGGGCCAAACGGCTTGCAGCCGTCCCTTCCCACCCCCGCGCCGCCGGCGCAGCGGAGCGAAGGGCCATCGCCATTCTTGTTCATTGACGTCTGGGTGCTGACAGGGGTGGCCCTGCTGGCCGCCGCAGCGGTCGCATTTCGCTTCGCCTACCGGCGGCTTCGCCGGAGAAGCCCAGAACCGGCTGACTCGTGGCGCGACCGGGAAGTACCTGACTGGGAGAACGAGTGACCTGCGTTGGCCATAATGTCCATTTCGCCTGTCCTATTACCTCATCTTACCGCCGAAAATGGATGCTTCGGTCATGCTTCAGCTTTTGTGTTACCGCCGCTTTCTGGTATATTCTTGCCCGTGAATATCGCCGGAAGCGATCTATTGCCAGGGACGGGCGTTACGGGTCCGGTGGGCGTACAGCCCAACCCTGTATCCGGCAGGGCCGGGGTTTGAGGATTTATGTTTGAGCGGGTAGCCATAATCGGGGCCGGGTACACTCCCTTCCGAGCGGTCAGCCCCGACGTTTCCTATCGCGAGATGATTTTCGAGGCCGCGGTCAAGGCCTACAACGACGCCGGAATCAGCCCCAACGACGTCTCAACCTTCGTTTCCATCACCGAAGACTACATCGAAGGCACTGCCATCGCCGACGAGTACGTGCCCGACCAGCTTGGCGCGGTGCTGAAGCCGGTGCATACCGTCACCTCCGACGGCATCACGGGCCTGGGGGCGCTGGTGATGCAATTGCATACCGAGCAACTGGACATCGCCGTCATTGAGGGCCACAGCAAGGCGTCGAACATAGACTACCCGGCCCACATCGAGGCCTTTGCCCTCGACCCGGTGTTTGTCCGTCCGCTGGCATTTCATCCCCGCTTTCTAGCCGGGTTGGAGATGCGCCGGTTCCTAGAGGCCACCGGAAACACCGAAGAGCAGGCCGCCGAAGTGGTTGCCCGAAATCGGGCCTCGGCGTTGTCCAATCCGCTGGCGGCCTACCCAGCTCGCCTTACCGCTGCCGACGTGATGGCGTCGCCGCCGGAGGCTGAGCCCCTCAAGCGAATGGAGGCTGCCGGTCTGTCCGACGGCGCAATCGTGCTGGTCCTGGCCCGCGAGTCTATGCTGACGAGAGTGGGGGGCAAGCCTGTCTTCATCCGAGGCATCGGCTGGAGCCAGGACACGCCCAACATTGAGGAGCGAGACCTTTCCCGCGCCGCCTACGCTGAACAGGCAGCGGCTCGCGCCTACCGGATGGCGGACATCAGCGATCCTGCCGCCGAAATAGATTTCGCCGAGGTGGATGACACTTTCGCCTACAAGCAGTTGCAGCATCTGGAAGCCCTGGGGATAGCTCCCCGGGGTCAGTCTGGAAAGATGCTGGAACGTGGCGCCTTCGCCGTCGGCGGCAGCCTGCCGGTGAACATATCCGGCGGCGCGCTGGGTTGCGGCGCGGCCCACGACACCACCGGCCTGCGGAGTGTGCTGGAGGTTGTGCTGCAACTGCGCGCTCAAGCGGGCGAGCGGCAGATACCCGGCGTCAAAACCGGCCTGGCGCAGTCGTGGCGCGGCATACCCACTGCCACCGGCGGCGTGGCGGTTCTGGGGGTGGAGTAGAGTAGAATGAGATGCCCGTAAGCAGTGGGAACGCAGCGGCTCCCGCAGGTTAATGGCGCCAGGGTTGTCCGGGCGCTGCGCCGTGCCGGGTGGGAGGTTCAGCGAATCCGAGGGTCACACCACATAATGGTGCACCAGCAGCGACCTGGACGCATAATACCAGTACCAGTTCATACTAGGCCCGTGAGGCCCGGAACCTTAGCTGGCATCCTAAACCTCGCGGACTTGAGCATTCGGGAATTCGTCGAATTGCTATAGAGGTTGAAATGAACAAAACCTATACAATCTTGCTAACTCCGTGTGAAGCTGACGAGGGTGGCTACTATGTCAGGGTGCCTGCCCTGCCGGGTTGCATTACTGATGGCGACACGTTGGAAGAAGCCATGGCCAACGCCAAAGAAGCTATAGAAGGATATGTTCTAACTCTCCAAGACCGCGGAATTCCCGTGCCGGAAGGGGATTCCGGATCGGGTAGTTTTATCACCGCCGTAACGGTCGAGGTATAGACCTATGCCCTATAAGAACAGAGTTGCCGTGCTCGGCGCGGGCCTGACCAAGTTCATGCGCCGCGCTTTGGAAACGCCCAAGGAGCTGGCCTTCGAGGGGGCCAGCGCCGCGCTGGAGGATGCAGGGCTGACAATCGACGACATTGACTGCGTTGTGTCGGTGACCGCGCCGGAGGCTTTCGACGGCGTTCACATGAACGGGGAATACTTTGCCGACGGCGCGGGGGCTTGGGGCAAGCCCTATATGCGTACCTACGTCGGCGGCGGCTCCGGCGTGTTCGGGCTGGTCACCGGCTGGTATCACATCGCCAGCGGCCACTTCGACACCTGCCTGGTGGTCGCCGAAGAGAAGATGTCACCCGCGCTGCCGCATCCGCAAGGGTGCTTCAACGCCATCTATGACCAGTTCACCGAGCGGCCCCTGGGCGTCAATCTGCTGTGGATTTTCTCCCTGGAAATGAACCGCTATATGCAGACCTACGGCGTCCCAATGGAGACATTCGCTCGCGTCGCCCAGAAGAACAAGCGCAACGGGCTGGACCATCCCTCGGCGCAGTCCGGCGTGGCCGCAGACCTGGACATCGAAGACATCATGGCCTCGGAGATCATGGCCTGGCCGGTGCAGCGGCTGATGGTGTCGCCGGTCAGTGACGGCGGCGGCGCGATGGTGCTGGCATCCGAACGCTTTGCCCGCCGCATGAGCAAGTCCCCGGTCTGGATTGAGGGCGTGGGCTGGAACCTGGACACGTCCTATTGGACCAACCGCGACCTGTATTATCCGCGCTACGTGGAGAAGGCGGCGCGCATGGCCTACGAAATGGCCGGCATCAGCGACCCGCGCCGCGACATTCACGTCGCAGAGCCCTATGACCCCTTCGCTTACAAAGAACTGCATCACCTGGAAGGGCTGATGCTGGCCGACAAGGGGCAGGCGCCCAAGTTGCTGGAAGAAGGGTTCTGGGACCGCGACACCGAGCACGGCATCCCGGCCAGTCCATCGGGCGGGCTGCTGGGTGTGGGCAACCCCATCGCCGCCGCCGGCCTGATGAAGTGCGCCGAAATCTACTGGCAGTTGCAGGGCGAGGCCGGGCCGCGTCAGGTCAAGCGCGAGGTACGCCGCGGGCTGGCCCAAGCTTGGGGAGACCTGATGCAGGTCGGCACCGTCGTTGTAATGGGAAAGTAAACCCCGGCAGTAAGGCCCGGCAGGAACAGGAATGGAGATATGCGTCAATTCCGCGGCAGTTCACTGAGCGACCTTGCCCTGACCTCCGATGTGCTGGTAACGCACTGGCGGGTCAAGGCCGATTACCATTGGGACGCAGGCGCGGCCATGAGCCGCTACCTCAACGGTTTCCGAGACGGTAAGATTATGGGCGTGCGCTGCCCTCAGTGCCGCCGCACGATGGTTCCGCCCCGGGGATTCTGCGAGCTGTGCTTCCGCCCCATTGACGAATGGGTGGAGCTTCAGGACACCGGCAGAATCAACACCTTCTCCATTTCCTACGTCAATTGGGACGCTTCCCGCCGCCGCACCCCGGAAATTCCGGTAGTCATAGAAATAGACGGGGCCAGCCCCGGAATGTCCATCCTCCACAAGATGGGCGAGGCAGGCGACACGCTGGAGGAAATCCAGGCCCGGCTGAGCTTCGGAATGCCGGTACAGGCGGTCTGGAAGCCCCGCGAAAGCCGGGAAGGGGCCATAACCGATATAGAATACTTCCGTCCTACTGAGTAGACGTGCCGACCGTGTATTTCAGGGGGGTTGCTTGCGAGTAAAGACGTTAAGTTGGATGGAAATAGACCGGCTGGTCGACGGACTGGCCGCCCGGCTGCCGCCCGGCAGTTGCTGCTGGGGCGTTCCTCGCGGGGGAAGCGTGGTGGCGGCGTTGCTTCGGAGCAAGCACGGCGTGCCTATCACCGCCGACCTCTCTGAGGCCACCATCGCAGTTGACGACCTGATAGACAGCGGGCGCACCGCGCGAATGGTGCAGGAAAAGTACAACCTGAATCTGGAGCCGCTGCTGGTTAAACAAAACACCGACTGGATAGTGTTTCCGTGGGAAGGCACGGAACTTGCCGAAGACGCCGAAAACACCGTTACCAGGATGCTCCAGCAAATCGGAGAAGACCCCAACCGCCCAGAACTGGAGGATACGCCCCGGCAGGTTGTCGAGTTTTGGGATAAGCTGTATTCCGGCTATCGCTATACTGGGGAAGAGGTCGCCGGGCTGTTGCAATGCGGGCCCGCAGGGCCGGAGGGCGCGGCGGACGGCGGCATGGTCGTCCTGCCGGGCATTCCCTTCGTGAGTTCTTGCGAGAACCACTTGCTTCCCTTCTTTGGCATGGCCCACGTTGGCTATCTGCCTTGCAAGGAGCAGGGCTCGCTTGGCGATGTATCGATGCTGGTGGGCGCCCTCTCCCGGCGCTTGCAACTCCAGGACAGGTTGACCGGCCAGATATGCGATATTCTCAATGAGAAAACTGCGGGCGCGGCTGTTCTGCTTCAAGGCAACTACCTCTGCCTCATGGTAGAGGGCCGTAGCAGCCGTCAGACGACCGTGGAGACCACAGCCTTTGGCGGCCGGTTCGAGGCCAGCGCCGAACTGCAAAGCCGGTTCCTCCGGCTGAGCCGGCAAGCGTTGGACAATTAACCAGATCAACAGGAGACCACCGGATGCTGGACAAGATCGGGCAGACCAGCGGAATGCGGCAGGTGGCGGGAACCATCCCCATCCATCACCGCTATACTTTGGGCGTGGCCGGGGAGCGCTTCTTCCGCGCTATTCGGGACGAAGGCCGCCTGCTGGCGTCGCCCTGCGCCCGCTGCGACGTGGCGCTGCTGCCGCCCAAGATGTACTGCGAGCGTTGCTTCCGGGAAACCGGCGAGGAATGGATTGAAGTGAGCGGGCCTGGCAGTGTCCGCAGCTTCACCGTCCTGCACCGGGACCTAGACGAGCAGCCCCTTGACCGGCCCCAGGTCGTGGCGGTCATCGAGTGGCCCGGAATCCGGGGCGGGCTGATCCACCGGCTGGGCGGCGTGGCTCCCGCCGACGTGCGCACCAGTATGGCGGTGGAACCCGTGTGGGCCGAAAAGCGAGCGGGCGCACTCTCCGACATATCGCACTTCCGCCCAGTGGCGGAATAACCAGGAACACTAGTGTAGGCAGAAATATAGCATTATGAGAATTCCGATTATGATTGCCATCATCATTGCCCTGTTTGCGCTCATGGCGTGTGTGCTGCAAACGCCGGGCGGCGCCGAGACCCCGACCCCCTCAACCACGGAAACGGCTGAAGCGACGCCGGATGCCAGCCCTGCCGCCAGAACGCCAGCGAACCCGACCATTACCCAGCTACCGACTCTCACGATTTCAGCCGTCGGCTCTGCCGGAAGGGTGCAGTATTCCAGCCCGCCCGAAATGGCGCTGGACGCATCAGCCGACTACGTAGCCGACTTCCGCACCAACTACGGCAACTTCCGGGTGGAGCTGCTCGCGGCCCAGACGCCGGTGACGGTCAACAATTTCGTTTTCTTAGCCCAGCAGGGCTTTTACGACGGGCTGACCTTCCACCGGGTCATTGAGGAATTCATGATTCAGGGCGGCGACCCAACCGGCAACGGCGCCGGCGGCCCCGGCTATCGTTTCCAGGATGAAATCGTGCCCGGCTTGGTATTTGACGCCCCCGGCAAGCTGGCGATGGCAAACTCCGGGCCCGGCACCAACGGCAGCCAGTTCTTCATAACGACGGTTCCAACCCCTCACCTCAACGGCAACCACACCATTTTTGGGGTAGTAACCGAGGGTCAGGCCGTGGTGGACGCCATATCCAACGCTGTCACTGACGCCCGCAGCGCCCCGCTCCAGCGAGTGGTCATCGAGCGCATTGACATCATCCAGTCGCCCCGCCAGTAGCGGAATCTCGTACAGCGACAGCGCCTGTCTCAGGAGTGCATTTCGTGGCTTTCCAGAACATCATCTACGAACGGCGGGACGCCGTTGCCTACGTCACCCTCAACCGCCCCGACAAGCTGAACGCCCTCAACTCAGGTCTTGTGGCCGACTTGCAGGATGCGTTGGACGTGGCCGGGGCAGACCCGGACGTTAGGGTTGTCATCATCACGGGCGCGGGCCGGGCCTTTTCCGCCGGATTCGACATCCAGCCTGACCCCGGTTCGCCCGGCCCCCACAACAGCACTCCCGACGCTTGGCGCAGTCACTTGCAGGAACTCATAGACACCTTTATGAAGGTGTGGAATCTCCCCAAGCCGGTCATTGCCGCGGTCAACGGCTATGCTTTGGGCGGCGCCTGCGAGCTGGTGCAGGTGTGCGACGTGAAAATCGCCTCGGAACGCGCCGTGCTGGGCGAGCCGGAAATACGCGCCGGTTTCGGCGCGCCGCTGCTCATCACTCCCTACAGCGTCAACCTGGCCAACGCCAAGGAACTGCTGCTCACCGGCGACACGGTGGACGCCTATGAAGCCGCCCGTATTGGCCTGGTCAACCGCGTGGTGCCTCACGACCGGCTGATGGCCGAATGCGAGCGCGTCGCGCGCAAGATGTGCCTGCTGTCTCAGGTCGGCGTGAAAATGACCAAGATTGCAGTGAACCGCGCTCTGGAAAACATGGGTTTCCTCAACGCAGTCTCCCAGAATCTGGAACTGATGACCATTTTCGACACCAGCACCAGCCCGGAGCAGGACGAATTCAACGCCGTCGCCGCCGAAAAAGGCTTGCGGGCGGCCCTCAGCTGGAGAGACGCCCGCTTCAAAGAACTGGACTGACCCGTGTTGCAGGGGCGCACGGCTGTGCGCCTTGGTATGCGAATACCGGAACAGGTTTGGGGAACCGTCGCAGGGCGCACGGCTGTGCGCCCCTACGCAAAATCTGGAGCGGGGGATTCTATCCCCCGGCTTTCACTTCGACCTTCGCCAGGCCTTCCACGAATTTCAGCAGCGCCGAGTGGTCGGATTCCGCCTCGCCTTCGTTGACCAGCGCGCCCAGCATCTGCTGAAGCAGCGCGGTGACCGGCAGGGGTACGTTCAGTTCTTGTCCGGTCTGCAGCACGTTGCGAAGGTCCTTCTGATGCAGCCGGACGCGGAAGCCGGCGCGGAAATTGCGCGAGAGCATCATCGGAGCTTTGGCTTCCATCACCGCGCTGCCGGCCAGTCCGCCGCGAATGGCGTTGAAGACCTTTTCCGGGTCCACGCCCGCCTTGGTGGACAGCACCAGCGCCTCGGCCAGCGCCTCGATGTTGGCGGCGACGATAATCTGGTTGGCCAGCTTGGTAACACCGCCGGCCCCAACGTCGCCGGTCAGCACCACGTTGCCGCCCATGGTCTTCAGCAGGTCGTAGTTCTGGTCGAAAATCTCCTGCTTGCCGCCGACCATAATAGCCAGGGTGGCGTTGATCGCTCCCGGCTCGCCGCCGCTGACCGGCGCGTCCAGCATCTCCACGCCCTTATCGGCGCACTGGGCGGCGATGCGCTGCGACACCAGCGGGGCTATGGAACTCATATCAATAATGGTCTTGCCGGCCAATGATCCCTCCAGCACGCCGTCGGGTCCCAGGATGACTTTCTCCGAGTCCGCCGAGTCCGGGAGCATGGTGATAATCTTGTCAGTGGCCGCCGCCACCTCCCGGCTGGACGATGCCGGGGTGGCGCCGTCGCCGACTACCTCTTCCACCGCCTCGCCCACGATGTCGTAAACGGTCAGTTCATACCCGGCCTTGAGCAAGTTGCGGGCCATGGGCTTGCCCATAATGCCCAAACCGACGAAACCGATTTTTTCGGCCATCTTCAGGCCTCCTGGTTTTCGATTGACGCCCCGGACGTTGCGGTCAAAGTTGTCTGCCGGGGCGGGGAAACTGTATCACACATCGCTCCCCTCTCCAACGCTCGCCCTGCGAGCGACCAGGGTCATTCGATTTTCCATTGCCGCCCGCGAGTCTGTTCGTGGTGAGCTTCAAGTCCGTTCGTGGTGAGCTTGTCGAACCATGAGCGGACGGCCCTTCGACAAGCTCAGGGCAAACGGGGAAGTGGCTCCGCGGCGAAAATTGAAAGGCCCTGCCCTGGCTGCAGAACGATTGCAAAGTTCCCTCTCCCTCTGGGAGAGGGTTAGGGCGTTCCCGAGACGAAAACTGTCCCGAACGAATGCTGCAGCCCTTGCCGGGTTCCCCTAATACGATTTTATGACACCTGGCCCTTGCCAAGCCCTATGACACCTCCCTAGCATAGTTCCTGTATGCCCCTGCCCGTCCGCCATTCGGCCCTCAACACGGCCGCCCAAACAGGAAAATAACCAAATGGCCGGAAATGACCGGGAATGACCGGGAAACCAAAAAAAGCCACTCAGGCAGCATCAGGAAGTGCAGTCATGCCCTCGTGTAAAGTCCTCAAGAGTCCGCTCATAGAGAGCTCCAGAGTCCGCCCATGGCGAGCTGGTCGAACCACCAACGCACTCGGACAACTCAAAGCCCAGCAGGGCAATTGCAAAGTCATGTTCAGCCACCAAACCGTTAGTCCTGAGCTGGTCGAAGGACGGTCTCTGAGAATCCGCTCGCGGTTCGACCAGCTCACTAGGAACGGATTCTCAGGGACTTTGCAATCGTCCTGCCCTGGCTGATGGGGCCCGTTGTGCTGTATGGCCTGCCGGGTTATCATGGAGACAGTATTCTCCGGCGGTGCGCCGGGGAATTTTTGAGCGGGCGCGGCACCGGAGCCTGTGGCGAGCTTTTCCAACCGCCCGCGGAAAGCAGGAGCGCGTTGAATGGCCGTCAGGCAGTCGGCACTGGTCACCGGGGGGGCCGGTTTTATCGGTTCCCACATGGTTGACCGGCTGGTGGAAGAAAATTACCGGGTGATGATTGTTGATGATCTCAGTTCCGGGAAACTGAAGAACCTGAATCATCAGGCCACTTTCCACCACATGAGCCTCAACCAGCCCTCCCTGACGGACGTGCTGAACCGTGAGAAGCCCGACCTAGTGTTCCACATGGCGGCGCAGTCAAGCGTTACTCGCTCCATCAAGGACCCCATCCTCGACAACGAAGTCAACGTGCTTGGCACCCTGAGACTGCTGGAGGCGTCGCGGCGGGCCGGGGTGGAGAAGATCATTTATTCCTCCACCGGAGGCGCCCTCTATGGCGATCCTGAGGTGGTGCCTTGCCCTGACGACGCGCCGGTCGTGCCCATCTCTCCTTACGGGATGTCCAAGTACATGGCGGAGCAATACCTGGACTTTTATTCCCGCCAGTACCGGCAGAATTTCACCACACTGCGCTATGGCAATGTCTACGGCCCGCGCCAGGACCCTTTCGGAGAGGCCGGCGTGGTCGCCATATTCATCTCCGCGATGCTCAGCGGCAAGCGCCCGAGGATATTCGGCGACGGCAACCAGACGCGCGACTTCGTGTCGGTAGACGACATTGTGGAGGCCAACATGGCCGCCATTTATCGCGGCCACCGCAGGGCGCTGAACATCGCGACTGGGGAGTTGACCAGCGTCAACAGCCTCTACGAACTGCTCAAGGAAATCACCGGCTTCCGCTGGGAGGCCGAGCACGGCCCGGCCAGGGCAGGCGACGTCTACCGGATTAGCCTGGACTGCTCGAGGGCTACGGAAGAACTGGGCTGGACGCCCCAGACCAGCCTCACCGACGGCTTGGCCCGAACCGTCGAGCATCTGCGGAGCAGCCTAGCGGAGGCAGGCGTCCGCTAAATTTCCCCCGCAAGGCCAGCGCCGCCGGTCAACCGCAGCAAACCCGGCAACGTGCCGGACAGTATAACGGATAGATTCGATAACAATAAAACACTGATAGGAAGGCGACAAATATGGCGACACCCGCTACAGACTATGACGCAATTATCTTGGGGGCCGGCGCTGCGGGCCTTGCCGCCGGTCTCTATACCACTAGGGCGATGCTCAAGACGCTGATCATTGAGCAGCTAGGGCCCGGCGGCCAACTGCTGATTACCGACGAAATCGAGAACTATCCCGGCTTCCCCGAAGGCGTCAAAGGTCAGGAACTAGCTGTGATGATGGAGCAGCAGACCACCCGTTTCGGCGCGGAAATCGAATACGCCGAAGTGGAGGGCATCGAGCGGGCCGACGAGCCGGTGAAGACGGTGCATACCGACGACCGCAGCTACACCGCCAAGAGCCTGATTATCGCCACCGGCGGCTCCCACAACAAGCTGGGCGTTCCCGGTGAGGATGAGTTTTCCGGGCGCGGCGTTTCCTACTGCGCGGTCTGCGACGGCAACTTCTTCCGCGGCCAGGATGTAGTGGTGGTCGGCGGCGGCGACGCGGCAATGGACGAGGGCCACTATCTAACTGGCATCGTCAACTCCGTAACCTACATCCACCGCCGCGACGAACTGCGGGCCACCAAGGTTTTGCAGGAGCGCGCCTTCACCAACGAAAAGGTC
The DNA here is from genome assembly GCA_965249065.1 of Dehalococcoidia bacterium. Lineage (GTDB taxonomy): Bacteria > Chloroflexota > Dehalococcoidia > Lucifugimonadales > UBA3495 > VXOI01. The sequence continues at coordinate 2,001,218 of CBDFLG010000002.1, forward strand.
AAATTCCTCTGGAGCCACGTGGTCGAAGAGTTCACGGGCAACGAAGCCCTGGAAACGGCGCGGGTGAAAAACCTCAAGACCGAAGAGATCTACGACTATAACACCAACGGGGCCTTCATCTACGTGGGCTTCCATCCCAACACCGAATACCTCAAGAGCCTGCTGGAGATGGACGCCTTGGGCCACGTCTATACCGACATTCACATGCGCACCGGCGTCCCCGGCATCTACGCCTGCGGTGACGCTCGCGCCGACTCCACTCGCCAGCTCGGCGCCGCGGTAGGCGACGGCATCACCGCCGCCCTCGCCGCTTACCACGACCTGCAAGGGTAGTGGCGGCCCGGCGCATGGACCACCAGAAGGGGCGCGCAGGGTGCGCCCCTGTTTCTTTGTCTGTCCGTACCCGGTTTGCCGCAGGACGCCCCGGCCTGCCGGTTGTTGTAGAATTGCTTGAAATTACGGCTGCCCGCCGCCAGTTCCTGCGGGCAGTACATTACCGGAGGCTCCCATGTCCCAAATGATGACCGGCAAGCAGGCCCTGCTGGAGATGCTCAAGGCGGAGGGGGTCGAGTACATCTTCGGCAACCCCGGAACCAGCGAGGGGCCAATCATTGACCTGCTGGGCGATTACCCTGAGTTCCGCTACATACTGGCCCTCCAGGAAAGCGTCGCGGTGGGAATGGGCGAGTCCTACGCCCGCGCCACCGGGAAGGCTTCCTTCGTCAGTCTCCACGTGGACAGCGGGCTGGCCAACGGTATCGCCCTTATGCTCGACGCCCTGAATACCGGCACTCCCATGGTAGTGACGTCGGCCAACTACGACATTCGCAAGGTCAACGAGACCATAACCGACTTGGCGCAACTGGTTCGTCCAGTGACCAAGTGGGCGGTTGAGTTGTCCCGCGCCGACCAGATACCCAGCGTCATCCGGCGCGCCTTCAACGAGGCCAACAGCCACCCCAAGGGGCCAGTCTACGTTGGGTTCACCTCCAACGCGCTGGAAGGGATGGCCGAGATGAACATAGTGCCCTCCCGTCCGGTTTATGACGATCCCCATCCCAGCCGGGAGGGAATCGCCCAGGCCGCTTCATTGCTGCTCGACGCCAGCCGGCCCATGATGCTGGTGGGCGACCGGCTCTCCGACGATGGCGCCCTGGAACAGGCTGTGGAGTTGGCCGAACTGATGGGGCTGCCGGTTTACCAGGCCCGGGGCGCAGAGGTGGCCTTCCCCACCACGCACGGACAGTTTCTCGGCAGTCTTTCGTTGCGGGTTGCCGGACAGCGCGCCGTCCTTCAGCGGGTTGACTTGGTTTTGGCCGTGGGCGCTGACCCATTCGAGGAGCTTTTCTATTGGGGAGACGTAATCCTTCCCACTGAAGCCAAGCTGGTGCATATCGACCCCAGTGCCAGCCGCATCGGGCGGTCGGAGCCCACCGACGTGGGCATCGTAGGCCACTGCGGGCTGGCGCTTGACGACCTGATAGCAGCCCTGAAAGAGCGGCTGTCACCGGGCGATATGCCGGAAATAGAGGAGCGGAAGCAGGACGTCGTGGCCGAGGCCCGGAGCAACCGGGAGTCCTTTGAAACGTCCGTCGCCGAAAAGTGGGACCACAAGCCGATGACCCCGGCCCGCATGATGTCCGAGTTGGCCGCCGCCCTCCCGGACAACGCCATAGTCGTTGACGACTCCATCAGCAACCGGGGCGCGATGCGCCACTACTTCCAGGCCGCCCGCCGCGGCGACCTGCGGGGCGTCCGGGGCCAGTCCATCGGCGGCGGCATCGGGGCGACCATGGGCACCCAATGCGCCAACCCGGACCGCCCAGTTTTCGGCGTCATCGGCGACGGCAGCGCCATGATGACCGTTCAAGGGCTTTGGACAGCCGCCAACGACAACATCCCCTGCGTCTTCGTCATTTGCAACAACGGTATGTACCGGGTTCTCAAGGTCAACTTCAACGTCTACCAAGAAGAAGTCCTAGAGTTGCCGGAAACCTCCGGGGGCAGGCTCCTTTATTCCGATTTCGCCACGCCCTTTGACATGGCCTCCATCGCCAACAGCATGGGTGTCCACGGCGAGCGCATCACCGACCCGTCCGAAATCAAGCCCGCCGTGGACCGGGCTTTGGCGTCGGGAAAACCGGCCCTTCTGGACGTGGTGATAGACGGCTCGTTATAGGCCTCGCAACGCCAACGGCCCCAATCAGCCAGCCATATTCAGCAGTCCAGAACACTTCTCGGTAGAGGGGAAAACTCATGCGCACCAACACCACCAAGGCCAAACTCAACGAAGGCAAAGTCGTTTTCGGGGCCATCATCACCCGCTACGCCCCCGACATGGTGGAGATTTTCGGCGCTCTCGGCTACGACTTCGTGATGATTGACTGCGAACACGGGCCCGCCGATCTGGACCAGGTCGAACACATGGTTCGCGCCGCCGAATCCTTTGGCATTACTCCCATCGCCCGCGTCCCTGATCACTCCGAGCCGACCATTCTACGGTTCCTCGACCGCGGCCTCCAAGGGGTGATCGTGCCCCACGTCAACACCGGGGAGCAGGCTGCCGCCGTGGCCCGCGCCGCTCGCTACTACCCCGATGGAAACCGGGGAATGGGCGGCGGACGGGCCCAGGACTACGGCATCGGCGTCACCCGGGACGAGGCGACGTCCTGGGTCAACTCACAGGTGTTGGTAATCCCCATGGTCGAAGACATCGAAGCCGTCGGGAACCTGGACGACATACTTCAGGTTTCCGGGGCTGACGTTCTCCACGTGGCGGCTTCCGACCTAGGCCAAAGCATGGGCAACCCCGGAGTGGCTGAGGTCCGTCGCGTGATGAGCGAGGTCATCCCCCGGGTCCGGGCCGGTGGAAAATCCGTCGGGGTTGGCGGCAACAATCCCGCCGACACCGCCGGAGTCGCCGAGTTCATCAATCAGGGCGCGAACTTCGTCACCGTCTCCGCTTGGGGCCTGTTGCGCATCGGGGCCGAAGACTTCCTGAAAAAGGTCAACGCCGCCCTGTAAGCCAATCCAACCAAGGCCTACCGATAATAAGAGAGCGCAGCGGTCAGTTATCCCCGTCCGGCAGGAACACGGTATCCGTTTTTCCGGTGATGCCCAAGTTCTGAATCCGCCTGTCGGTCAATGGGCTGGTTTCAGGTTCATCAAATGGTTCTTCGGCGAAGAAATGGGCCAGATATTCGGCTAGGGCGTCCTGCTCCGTACCGGCGGCGGCGAAGTCGGACAGTCTGGGGTCTGCCGTATTTGGGCCGTCTATGACTCCATTTCCGTTAGTGTCGGGGAAATCCGGGTCGGGCGGGTTGGGCTGCATGGCCTCGCCGGGGAGGTCAATCCTCTCCGGGTGGGGCAGCGGGAACGATAACCCGCCAGCGCCGTTAGCCAGGAACGACAGAGTAACCACCTTGATTTGCCGTTCCGGGTCGCCGGACAGAGCGCCATTTTCCACCACCCGGTCGGCCACTGTTCCGCTTCCGTCCACTATGGCTAGGGAGCGAATGCGCTGCCCGGACGGCGCGGCGGGGTCAAAGCTGAACCGCATCCCGGCTATTTGAGGGAAACTGCCTGCGGGAATCTCTCCAACGCTGTCGAACCTGACGGTGTGTTCCACAATGTCAACCAGTTGCTCCGCAGTCAGCGGGATTATGGTCAGCCCGTTGTTGAACCTGAGCGAGCCTTCGATGTCGAATTGGGAAACGTCGCCGCTGTCCTTGCCGATCGCCGGGTTTGCCGCCGGGGGCAGGAACTTCACGTCGCCCGGGGACGTCGTGCCGGGCGGCTGTATCGCCATGCCGATGTCGTCTCGGATGCCGCCGCCGTTTTTCAGGGAAACCTGCGTTTCAGGGTCCACCTGGCGGGCCAGCCACAGATTGGCTTCGGCGGTCAGGTTTCCCAAGTTTGTTTCCTGAGTTCGCACGTCGCCACGTCCTCCAGCCAGATAAACGGCGGTGCGCCCCAGGATGTTGCCGTCGCGCTCTTGCAGCACGCGGCGCAAAGACCCTGCGACACGGCTCACCTCAGCTATTGGCCTGCCGGCGAAGAGTTGCGCCCCTTGCAGGTCGGTGGCGTAGGCTCCGCTGACGTATGGGTCTATGGAGCCGGGGATGACCCGCCCTTGTTGGTCGAAGTCAACTACCAGCCTTCCCAAATACCTGTAATCGCCATCGGTGTTGACCAGCAGCACCGGCTCGCCCGTGGACGATTCGTACCGCAGCGGGTAGGTTCCGGCGGCCTCGTGCCGGGCTGAAGCCGGTCGGTTTCGTCGGCCAGCAGCGTATTGGAGCCACCAGCGACGATGATGTCAACATCCTCAAGTCTTGCCGCCAGCGCCTGCTCAACGTCAATGCGTTGCAGATGGGCGAGCAAGATGACCTTGTTCACCCCCTGGCCGGTGATGGCATCCACCGCATCCTGGATGATGACGGCCAGACCGTCCAGGCTATAGGGTGTCGGCTCAGCGGTGATGGCCGCCAGAGCCGGAGTAGTTGCGCCGACTATCCCAACGCGGTGGCCGCCAACGGTGATTACGGCGCTGCGAGCCAGGCTGCCGCCGACCAACATGGCCTCCTGCCCGTCCGGGACTACCAGCCCCTCCAGGTGCTCGTCGGCGGCGAACAGCAGATTGCTGGACAGATAAGGGAACATGGCGCCGCGGTAGGTCCCGCTCTCTCCAGTCTCCGCGCCAATGATTGAGGCGAACTCGGCGGTTCCTCTATCAAGTTCGTGATTGCCCACCGCCGACGCCTGGAAACCCATAGCGTTGAGGAAGGCGATGTCCCCCCGCCCGTTGCCGGCTATCCCCAAGACCGAGTCATTGACGGCGTAGCCCGCTGCGAAGTACCGGGGCCCCGAAATATAGTTGTCTCCCGAACTCAAAACGAGGGTGTTGTCTGGAAACTGAGCGCGAAACCCGGACAGAATCGCCGAGAAATTCTCCACGTTCTGCAATGCGCTGGTGTCCCCGTCCATATCCGAAGCGTGGAGCAACTGAAGGGTGAAGTCCGCTTCGGCGTCTGCCGTCCCGGTCTGGGATGAGTCGGCCAAGTCATCCCTTAACAGCGCCACGTCCTGCCGAAGAGAGTCCACCCCGGCCCTTAATCCGGCCAGTTTCTCCGATCCGCCGCCGAAACAGGACACCAAGGAAATCAGGAGAAGAGCAACTGTGGCAAAGGCAAATCGGCGCCAGTTTAACATTTCGTCATCTCATATTCGGCAGGGAGGCCATTCATTCGACCTTACCGGAGGAGAACAATAGAAAAAGGCCGACCTATCAAGCCAACTTTCCGTTGACTCCGAACAGCCCGGAGCCTACAATAGTTCCTTCAGCGACCGGCTGTGAGCCGCTCCTTCAGCGGCTCCTTCGCTTCGGCGAACCGGCCGCTCTTTTTTGTCTTTTGCTTTTGAGGGCCGTGAAAACCGGACGGCTAGTAGTTTAGCGCCGTTGTGGTTCCGTCGGGCAGTTCCACTTCCAGAGCCTGCAAGCAGTGGGCGAGGGTGTGGTAGTAGCCGCTGACTATCAGGGTGTCCACTGCCCCGTCGTTGCCCACCAGTTGGCGCATCGCCTCGAAAGTGGCGTCGGAGATGCGGTGTTGGCGCAGCAGTTCCAGCACGAACTGGACCACCGTTGCGTCGTCGGCGTCGAAGCCTGCCGGGGCGCGGTACTCGCGGATGGCGGCGATGATTTCGTCGGACAGCCCGGCCTGCTTCGCCGCCGTCTGGTTGACGGTCCAGACGTAGTGGCCGCAGGCTTCGCGGGCGGCGGTCAGGACGGCCAGGGCTTTGACACGCGGCGGCAGCTGCGTTTCGTAGCGGGCGTAACCGCCCAGCCCGGCCAACGCACCGGCGGCCTGCGGGTTGTTGAGCAACGCGGCATAGTTGCGGGCCACGCCGCCTCGGGAAGTCTCAATTTCGTCCCAGACGGCCTGCCCGGCGGCGTCCATACCCTCGCGGGTGGCGAATGGCACTCTGGTCATTTCGTACTCCTTATGAAAATGGCCTGAACTGAACCTGCCTCAATTCGCGCAGAGCGGCAGACCTCCTGTGTTGGCGTAGTATTTCAGGCTTTCTACTTGGTATTGCAACCTGTTTGGGATGCACCCTCTCAATTGATTGGATCCGAGATTCAGGTAGATTAAGTTTGTAAGGTAGCCCAATTCTGACGGTACCTCACCGGTTAAGCTATTGCCGTTGATGATCAGCACTTCCAAGTTGGCCAGATTACCCAGCTCAGGCGGTATCCTGCCGCCTAACCTGTTTAACTGGAGGTGCAGTTCTCTCAAATTTGAGAGGTTGCCGAGTTCCGGGGGGATCCCACCACTCAGGTCGTTGATATCGAGGTTCAACACTTCCAAATTTACTAGATTGCCCAACTCCCGCGGTATCTCCCCGCTCAATCGGTGAGACTTGAGGGACATCATCCTCAAGTTGACAAGGTTGCCTAACTCTGGAGGCATTTCGCCACTCAGACTGTTGCCGCTATTAAAACCGATTAAACTAGATCCACCATCGAGGACCAACACTACAAGACTGGCGAGATTACCCAACTCAGACGGGATTTCACCGCTCAATGCGTTACCGTAAAGCCATAAGCCTATTAGGTTGACGAGGTTGCCTAACTCCGGTGGTATCTCGCCTGTTAATTGGTTATCTCCCAATTCCAGAATTTCCAAGCGTGTGAGTTGGTTTAGTTCCGGTGGTATTTCACCATTTAACTGGTTTGCCTTCAGTAATATCTGGGTTACGTGGCTATCGGCGTCGGTGGCGATGCCATACCATTCGCCGATCGGCGCATCGCTCAGCCAGTTATCATTGCGCACCCAGTCTCGTCCGCCAGTGGCATTATAGAGGGCGGCCAGTGCTTCCCTGTCCGTTTCAGGCGATGTCCCAGTGGACGGTACAGCAGCCGGGGCGGGCGTGTTGGCAGGGCGCAGCGCGTTGGTAAGGCGCGGCGTGGCGGCAGGCGCGGGCCGTGTTGCCGGTGGCGTGGCGGTGGGCGCGGGCGTCGGCGTGGCTACCACTATCTCTACGGTCAGCTTCTTTTTCGTGTCCAAAGGCTGCGCGGTTGGGTCTCGAGGTGAAGTAAAATCCGCAACTTGGTATATTTCAAATCGCACTTTCCCTTTGCCGCTCATTTTACCGCTCTTGTTGGCACAAAGATACAATTTAATCGGGTTAATGGAACCTGGCGGAACATAGAGCCGCTGCGATTTTATTTTATTAGAAGCGAAATTCGAATCAGCACTCCCTTCTATTTGGAACAGCCATGTGTGGGAACCAGTGTTAGTCACAAGTATAGATAGATAGCCACAGTCTGGCCGAGGATGAATTTTAAGATTGATGTCCTCGCTTCTAATTTCAGCAGCGACTAAAGTCACTGCCTCGACTGCCGCTCCAGCATCCAGTACCGGCAGTTTTTGTTTATTCCCTTTGTCTTTATACACGCTATGATTTTTTTTACCTGTATGTTCGAGCAAACTCTTAATTTCAAGCGGTGTTACTGTCGGATATAACGCTCGTATCAATGCTACCGTACCGCTTACTAGTGGGGCGGCAAACGAAGTACCGGATAGTGAACTATAGCCATCACTCTCATTTATATCCACAACTCTCACATTGTCTCCAGGCGCTCCAAGGGTTACAGTGTCTCCGTAGTTAGAAAAGTAACTAAAATCACCAGGGTTTCCAGTAGAGAGATTGTAATCAACGCTACCTACTGTAATTACATTGTCCAAGCCTGGAAAATATTCAGTCTTATTTGTAAAGTCTGTTGTAAGTGCAGCAGGAACGATATTATTTCCCACGTTTTCTTTATTATTACCTGCTGCGGCTACAAATACAGTCCCATCCATAGATTCAATTAGCTCGTGAAATTCTCTGTATAAACTATAATTGTTGAAACCAAATTTGTTGATACTAAGCGCAAAACTCATATTAACTACGTCAATTTAGTCTTTGTACTCTTGCACAAATTCCAATCTATTAATAATTTCTAATGCACGAATGGTATGGCCTTCATGTATATTCTCTTTCTCTTTATCCCCTACAAAATCTTCTACAAGGAGTGTTTCTTCATACCATGGAGCATGACCCACTCCCAAAAAAACTAGCGCGTACGCAAGACCATTGACACTGGAAACTACACCACTAAAACTGTTACTGATTGGTGGGTTGTTATTCGCTGCTACAATGACACTGGTTACTGCGGTACCATGACTTACATTCTTGTCATCAGTGTCTAGATCTATTACATATTTATTGCCAACCGCAACGCTCAACTTATCATCATCTTTGGCTAGTTGTTTTTCGGGGATATTTATTATACTCCCAAACTCTGCTCTTAGCACATCCTCGATATTGTAGTCAGTCGAATTAATCGCGAAGCCACCGTCCACAACGGCGATAACAACCGGCTTTAGGCTGGGAGTACTGTTCATCAGATTCCAAGCCTCTTCCATGCCTGCATACAGATATGCCTCCCCTTGGCCAACGGGCAGTAGCAAGGTTTCAATGTCAACCGGTCCACCGCCGCTTGCGGTTATCAGCATATCTGGGTACGCATGGGTGACACGTTCATCGGCTTGAAGCACTGCAAGAGCTGCTTCCAAGTCTTCCTCAGTTCGGGCGTCGAAGTCAATAACGTATCCTGGGAAAGTCCGGAACTCAAATACAACCTCGCCGCCGATGCTGGCCGCTACCTCGGCGGCATCTTCTACACTATAACCAGGCTCTAGCCGGGCCATCACCCGGTTCAGCACGATAGCGGTGCCGTCGTCATCTATTGGCAGCAGCCGCTCCGGGTCTATGGGCGGGATGCGCCTCACCTCGCCCCAGACTAGGACGGGCACGGTGGAGTCGAAATCGCCGTAGGTTACCGTGATGTCGGCCCCTCCGGCTTTAATGGAGCTCACGACACCATCAGAACTTACTTGTACTACCTCTGAATCGGATGACGTGTAGGAAAACGCCGCTCCTGAGTCGGCCTCAAGCTCGCCGATGCTTCCGTCGGAATAGAAACCCTGTACAGTCAGCCGCTGTGAACCACCAGCGCCATTTAACGTGATGATTCGAGGCGACGGGATGATATCCACCAGCTGGATTTCTTGGGCAATTTCCAGGGGCGCGTCTTCTGAGCCTTGCTGAGTGGCTGCAGTTGCTTCCTGAGTGGACTCTGGGGCCTGCTGACTGTCCCGGTTTCTTTGGGAGGCTTCCTGGGTTGGGGTCTCTTCGGCTCCGGGAAAGGAATCAAGGCCAACGGTCAAAATAACAGCGCCTGCCGAGCCACCCAGTGCGGCCACAAATAGGGCTATCAAAGCGCCGATTAGAATCTTTCTGCCAGTCGTCTTGTGCCTGCTATCATCCATTGCGCGCCTTCTATGGAACCGTTAGCTACGAAGTCTACCTTCACGTTCTCCGAAAATGAGCCTGCCACCAGCGTCGGTGGCAGGCTCATTCCAGCATGGGCGGGTTTACCTAGCGTTATTCATTGACCGCTCTCAGCCTTACGGTGTCTTGCTTCGGTCCGAAGCCTAGTCGGCGGCCTGCGCTAGGGCTGCCGGTTCGCCGTCTTTGGCCCAGAGGCTTTCCAGGATGGCGTCGGGGGACATGGGCAGCTTGTTCATCCGCACGCCAATGGCGTGGTAGATGGCGTTGGCCACGGCGGCCATGGGAGGCACTATGGGCACCTCGCCCACGCCGCGGACGCCGTAGGGATGGCCGGGGTTGGCGACCTCGACGATGACCGTGCCAATCATCGGCAGGTCGAGGCTGGTCGGCATCCGGTAGTCGAGGAAGGATGAGTTTTCCATCCGTCCGTCGGTGCTGAAGCGGTATTCCTCGTTCAGCGCCCAGCCGATGCCCTGGACCACTCCACCCTGGATCTGCCCTTCGACGTAGCTGGGGTGGACGGCCTTGCCGACGTCCTGGATCGCGGTGTAGTCCAAGATGGTTACCTTGCCGGTGTCGGGGTCCACTTCCACGTCCACGATGTGGGTGGCGAAAGCGCCGCCCGCGCCCCGGGGGTCAACGCTCACCTGGGCCGAAATGGGCCCGCCAGTGCGGTTCAACTGGCCGGCCAGTTCCTTGAAGCTGAGCTTGAGTTCTTGGTCAGAACCGTGCTGGAACACGCCGTCCACGAGGTCGACGTCGGCGACGTCAACGTCCCAGATGCTGGCGGCCCGCTCGATCATCTTTTGCTTGATTTCCTGGGCGCACTCGTAGGCGGCCCAGCCGGTGGCGAAGGTGGTGCGGCTGCCGCCGGTGAGGAAGGTGTAGCCCACCGAATCGGTGTCGCCCACGCTCGGGTCCACGTCCTCGGCAGGGATTCCCAGCACCTCGGCGGCCTGCATAGCGATGGAGGCGCGGGTGCCGCCGATGTCGGTGGAGCCTTCTACCAGTGAAATGGTGCCGTCGGCCTGAACGCTGATGGCCGCACTGGACTGGAGGCCGATATTGAACCAGAAGCCGGAGGCCACGCCGCGTCCGCGGTTGGGGCCCTCCAGCTTCCGCTGGTATTGATCAGACTCGCGGGCGGCGTCCAACTGCTCGACGTTGCCGACCTTGGGGAAGACAGGACCGTCAACGCGGCGAGTGCCTTCCTTGGAAGCGTTGCGGGCGCGGAACTCGATGGGGTCCAGGCCCAGCTTCTCCGCCAGTTCGTCCACCACGGTCTCGCAGGCGAAGGCGGCGATGGGCGCGCCCGGCGCACGGTAGGCGGCCACCGGTGGCTTGTTGGCCACCACGTCATAGCCGTCAACACGGGCGTTCTCGATGTCGTAGCAGGCGAACATACACTGCGCCCCGGCGGTCACCGGGGAGCCGGGGAATGCGCCAGCGTCGAAGGCAAGGGACGCTTCGGCGGCCACGATCTTGCCGTCGTTGGTGGCTCCCATCTTGACCCACATATAGGAGCCGGAAGTGGGGCCGGTGGCCTCAAAGACCTCGGCACGGGACATGGCTCCCTTGACCGGAACGCCTGCCTTCTTGGACAGCAGGGCCGTGAGCGGCTCCAGATATATGGGAATCTTGCCCCCGAAGCCCCCGCCGATTTCCATGGGTACGACCCTGACTTTGGAAACGGGCAGATCCAGCACTCCGGCCAGCGCGTCGCGGGTGGTGAATGCGCCCTGGGTGCTCACCCAGATGGTCAGCTCGCCGTTGGTGTTCCAGAAGGCTGCGCCGTTCTGGGGTTCAATGTAGCCTTGGTGAACCGTGGCAGTGGAGTATTCCTTCTCCACAATGATGTCGGCGGAAGCGAAGCCCTGCCCCAGGTCGCCCTGTTCGTAGCGGAAGTGGGTGGCGATGTTGCTGTGCTTGTCGGACTTCTCGCCCAGTTCGTCGGTGGTTTGGTTTTCGTGGAGCAGCTCGGCGTCGTCCGCCATTGCTTGGCGGACTTCAGTAGCAGCCTTGAGCGGTTCGTATTCCACTTCGATGAGGGCCAATGCCAGCTCGGCCTGATGGGCGCTGACCGCGGCGACGGCAGCCACCGGGTGGCCCTTGTAGAGAGCCTTGTCGCGGGCCATCACCTTGTGGGCGGCGGCGTTGTCGGCAGGGATGTCCTGCCCGGTGATGACGGCGCGGACGCCCGGCGCGGCCTCGGCCTTGCTGGTGTCAATGGACTTGATGCGAGCGTGGGCATGGGGGCTGCGAAGTACCTTGGCGAAGAGCGCCCCCGCCGCATCAAAGTCGGCCCCATACTTGGCGCGGCCGGTGACCTTGTCGGTGCCGTCGTGCCGCACCGGTCGCGTTCCGACGACCTTGTAATCGGTGTTGGACAGGACGATGTTGGTTGCCATAGCGAATCCACCTCGCGCGGAGTCTTGGATACCCAGAATCTTTATAGCCCAGAGTCTTAAAACCCGCCTTGAAACACAGGGTTGAAATCCCGGCCGGGAACCTGAATCCGGATACCCGGCGAGGCAACCGGATTGTACCACAAGCGCAGCGGCGGGGTGTTAGAATAGCCGCAAATGTTTTGTTCCCAGAGAGCGTAATGGGCTTCAACGAGCTTAGGGACATAGATTTGCGAGAAGCTTGGCCCAACGAGGCCGACGACTTCACTCCGTGGCTGTCCGACAACCTTCAACGTCTGTCGCGCGTTCTCGGCATCGCCGTCGAGCCGGACGATACCGAAGTGTCAGTTGACGGACTCAGCGCCGACATTCTGGCCGTCTTCCCGGCCAATGGCAGCCGGGTGGTAATCGAGAACCAACTGGAAAATACCGACCACGCCCATTTTCCGGGAGGGCCTGCAACTCAACTTGGGCAATTCTTCAGAATCTCTCCGCATCGACACCAACGACCGCGACAATTGGCCGGACATGATTGACTGGCTGCACGAAAAGTTGGGCGAGTTCCGGCGGGTAATCGAGCGTTACTCGTCGGGGACAGTGGACGACGTATCCGAGTTTGAAGCGGCAGAGATAGAGATGGAGTAGGGGGAGGCCACCATGCAGCCACTGGCCGGCATTCGAGTCCTCAGCGTCACTGTCTACCTCGCCGGGCCGTTCGCCGCTATGAACCTGGCCCGGCTGGGCGCCGAGGTCATCAAAGTGGAGATACCTGGTCGCGGCGACCCGGTGCGAGGCAACGGCCCCTTCGCCGGGCCGGAGGGAACCCATGCCCGGCGGAATTCCGACGAGGATATCTCCACCCGCTTTCTTAAGCGCACCCAGGGAGTCAAGAGCGTAACCCTTGACCTGAAGCATCCCAAGGGCAAGGAGCTGTTTCTGGAGCTGGCCAAGGAAAGCGACGTAGTGCTGGAAAACCTGGCCCCCGGTTCGCTGCGCCGCGCCGGGCTGGGCTATGAAGAAGTGGCGGCCGTCAACCCCGGCATCGTCTACGCCTCGATTTCAGGCTATGGGCAGACCGGGCAGTACAAAGACAAGCCAGCCCACGACCCGCAAATTCAGGGCATGAGCGGGCTGATGGACATTAACGGCGACGCCGACGGCCCGCCCACCAAGGTGGGTTTTTACATCGGCGACCTCGTTACGCCGATGTTCGCCTGCTACTCGATTCTGGCGGCGCTGCGAGAGAAAGACCGCACCGGCACAGGTCAATACTTGGACGTGTCCATGATGGACACGCTGGTATCCTTGATGTTCATGGAAAACCTTGAGGAGAGCATCGAGGCCGGTCTGCCGCTGCGCACCGGCAACATCAGCCGCAGCGGCCCCACCGGACTGTACAGCGCCACCGGCGGCGACATCTCCATCACCGTCACCAGCGATGACCAGTGGCGGCGTATGTGCAACGCCCTAGAATCCCCGGAGTTGTTGGAAGACCCCCGATTCGACACCTACGTGAGCCGCACCGACAACGTGGAGGAGGCCCGGCAGGAAATCCAGAAGCGCATCGGGCCGATGACCCTGGACGAGGCCCTAGAGTGTCTGGAAAGCCATGACGTGCCTTGCGCCCCGGTTCGCACCGCCGAGCAGGTGATGAACGACGGACACTTCTGGGACCGGGGCAGCCTGGCCCCAATGCGCCACGCCGCCATGTCGGAGCCGGTGGCTGGAGCCGTGGCCGCAGGCTTCCCCGTCAGGTTCTCCGGCGGCGAGCTGCCTCCGCTGCCGGGCGCGCCAACCTTGGGGATGCACAACAACGAAATCTTTACCGGGATTCTGGGGCTGAGCGACACCGAACTGGCGGAGTTAGCAACGCAAGGCGTGGTATAGGCCGGCATTTCGTCCCTTTCGCCTTTCAGCCGTTCCGTCATTCCCGCGAAAGCGGGAATCCAGAGCGTCTGGCAGACACCTGCCTTTCCGCAGCGTGGACGAATGGATTCCGCTTTCGCGGGAATGCCGGGTCAGTGCCGGACAACGATGGGGTGAGGTTTGGGGTGTGGAATACATGAGAAAAACGGGAGGAACACGGGTGAGATTCAAGGCCAAACCCATCCGGACCGAGATGTTCGTTCCGGGAAATAAGGAAGACTGGATGCGAAGGGCCCCTCGATTCGGGGCCGACGCGCTGATTCTGGACTTGGAAGACTCGGTGCCGCCGGACCAGAAACCGGCGGCTCGCGAGTCGGTGGGCCGGATGGCGCAGGAACTAGGCGAGGCCGGACAGACCATCGTGGTGCGAGTGAACCGGCTGGAAACCGGACTGACCGGCGGTGACCTTGAGGCCGTCGTTGGCCCGCATCTGTACTGCGTCCTGCTGCCCAAGGTCGAGGGGCCGGAGGATGTCGTTGAAGTCGATACGCTGCTGCGCCACTTCGAGCGGGAGAAGGGGCTGGAGGTGGGCCGCATCTTCATAGACCCGGCCTTGGAGACCGCCTCGGGCATCCGGCAGTCGTGGGAAATCGCCAACGCCTCGCCCCGGGTGGCCCACATGGGCGCGGCAGGCGGCAAGGGTGGCGACACCGCCCGATCCATCGGTTTCCAGTGGACTCCCGAAGGTATGGAAACGCTGTTCCTACGCTCCAAGGTTCTGGTGGACGTTCGCGCCGCCGGAATCCCATACCCGATGAGCGGCGGCTGGATGGACATTCACGATCTCGACGGGCTGCGGGCCTCGGCCCGTCAGGCCAAGCAGTTGGGCTACACCGGAATGCACCTGATTCACCCGTCCCACGTTCCCGTCGTCAACGAGGTGTTCACCCCCACGGCGGAAGAAGTGGCCCACTACAAGGGGCTGATTGAGGCGATGGAAGCGCAACGGGCCCAAGGGGGCGCGGCAGTAACCTTCGGCGGCGACATGGTGGACATCGCCCATGAGGAAACGGCCCGCGCCATGCTCCAAATGGCCCGCGAAATGGGGGTGCCGGGAGCGTGAGCGATGAGAATTTCTCTCGGTGGCTGCCCATGCAGGGGTGCGTCAACTTCCGCGACCTTGGCGGCTACCGCAATCACGAAGGGCAGACCGTCCGGTGGCGGCGGCTGTTTCGCAGCGACGCATTGCAGGACTTGACCCACGCCGATACCACTTTGGCGATCGAGGAACTGAATATCGGGCTGGTGGTTGACCTGCGCAACTCCGACGAAGCGGGGCGCGATGGACGGGGGCCGCTGCCCGAACAAGGAGTGGAATACCGGCACTTCCCGCTCCTCGAAGAACGCGGCTTCCCGCCTTTTACCGGCGGCGACGTGGTGGAGCGGCTGTTGTCCACCTATCAGTGGCTCATCCACAACTCAGGCCCTCGTGTCGCAGAGGCAGTGAACGCCATCGCCGCTTCAGTTCATCCTGAGCCTGTCGCAGGGCGCAGCGGGGTGGTATTCCATTGCAGCGCGGGAAAAGACCGCACCGGCTTGATGGCCGCCCTAATTCTGGAAGTCTTGGGCGTTGACGCCGATACCCTCCACGCCGACTACCTGCTGACCAATCAGGCGGTGGAGGGGATACTGCGGCGCATTCAGACGATGCAGCCCCATGCCTCGCCCACCACGCAATCCCTTGCCGCCCAACCCGCCGCATTCCAGGGCTTTCAGGACACGCTGCATCAGGAATACGGCGGCGCTGAGTCATACCTGCGGCAGCACGGCGTGAGCGGAGAAACACTGGAACGGCTGCGGCGCAATCTTCTGGAGTAGGCCAGGGAACGCCCTCACCCAAAGGGAGAGGGAATAATAATGAATAACCCTCTCTTCTTGGGAGTGGGGAATAGTTTCAAGGAACAGCGAAATGGCGAACTACGTTTTGGTGCATGGCTCGGCCCACGGTTCTTGGTGCTGGGAGCGGGTCGTCCCGCTGCTGTGGGAGCGGGGGCATAAGGTGACGGCGGTGGATTTGCCAGGCAACGGGCATGACGATACGCCACTGGCCGACATTACGCTGGACACCTACGCCGAATACCTGTGCGGCGTACTGGACGCGCAGGACGGGCCGTCGGTGCTGGTGGGCCACAGCCTGGGCGGCATATCCATCAGCCGGACGGCGGAACTGCGGCCCGACAGCGTCGCAGTTCTGGTCTACCTGACTGCGCTGCTGCTGGAGGCGGGGGATACCTTCGCTCCAGCGGCGTCCACCGAGCCGGACGAGGTGCGGCGGGCCTTGGAAACCAGGACCAGTTGGCATATCGCTGATGACCTTTCCCACGTGGTCTACAAGCCGGAACTGGCGCCCGATCGTTTCTATAACGACTGTTCGCCGGAGGATGTGGCCTGGTCGCAATCCATGCTGGTCCCGCAGCCGGTCGGCCCCTTGGTAACGCCCATGCAAACCACCGCCGCCAACTTCGGGCGTGTGCCGCGGGTATACATCGAGTGCGCGCTGGATAACGCCGTCACGCCGGAACGCGCCCGCGAGATGTATACCGCGCTGCCTTGCGCCGAGGTCATAGTAATGCAGACCGGCCACTCCCCCTTCCTGTGCGCGCCGGAGGACCTGGCCCGCCATCTGGACGGGCTGGCCCGGTACGCCGCGGCAAGCGTGTAGCGATGACCTACGGCCTGCTGAACGGACTCCGGGTCCTGGAGCTGGGCGAGTTCGTGTCCGCTCCCTACTGCGGCAAGCTGCTGGCCGACATGGGAGCCGACGTTCTGAAAATCGAGCGAGCCGCCAGCGGCGACTGGGCGCGCGACTACGGCCCTTACCCCGGCGACCTGCCCCACCGGGAGCGCAGCGGGCTGTTCCTCTACCTGAACGCCAACAAGCGCGGCGTTACCCTCAACCTGGAAACTCCCACCGGGCGGGAAATCCTTGCCGGACTGCTCTCCCGCTTCGACGTGCTGGTACACAACCTTCACCCCACGGAGATGGACCGGGCCGGGCTGGACTACGAAACACTGCGGTCGTACAACGACAGCCTCGTCATGGCCTCCATCACCCCCTTCGGGCTGACCGGGCCTTACCGCAACTGGAAAGCCTACGACATCAACCTGGCTGCCGGGGGCGGCATCTGCGAGGGGCTGGGCAGTCCCGACCGCGAGCCGCTGACCTTCGGCGCGCCGGAAGTAGGCTATTTCGCCGGCAGCGCGGCCGCGTCGTCCATCGTAATGGCGCTGCTTTCGATGGAGGACAACGGGCCGGGGCAGCACATTGACATCGCCGAAATCGAGATGATGGCCGGGCTGTACAACGGCCCGGAGGCGCTGATGGCGGTCTACCAGTGGCGCCTGACTCGCCGCACCGGGCATCACGCGCTGGACTTTCCCTATCCCAACTGCATCCTGCGCTGCAAGGACGGCTACATCTTCGTCGGCTCGCCGGAAGGCCGTCAGTGGCGTCGGCTACTGGAGTTGATGGGCAGTCCCGAATGGTCACAGGAACCCCGCTTCCGTAACCGCACGGTGATGAACAACGAATATGCCGACGAGGTGGACGGTTACGTCGAGGAATGGCTGCTGCAACGCACCAAAGCCGAACTGCTGGAACTGGCCCTAGAACACCGCATCCCCCTAGCCCCGGTGCGCGGCTTCGACGAAGTGCGCGCCGATCCCAGCCTGGCAACCCTGTTCGCGGAAATAGACCATCCGGGCAATGGCCCTATCGCCTACCCCGGCCCGCCCTACGAATTGTCCGGCCTGGCCCATCATCCTGAGCCTGCCGAAGGGCCGTCGCGCGCTGCCCCGACTCTGGGACAGCACAACAGCGAAATTTACTGCGGCGAGCTGGGCTACACGCCCGAAGAAGTGGCTCAACTCTACCGGACCGGGATTATCTGACGGGTTTCGCCGCAGGGGCGTTGCCGCGGGGCTGTTAGGATATACTGAACGCCCGACGCAAACCGGCGCGGGCGCGCCAGCGGGGCGCAGTTGCAGGCTGGGCGCAGCGGCAACCGAAGTCCGGCGTTACCCATCCGGGTCATGGAGGTTTCCAAATGGCTGGATATGGCGCCTACCCGGTAGAGTTGGCCGGCGAGTACGAGGAACGGGTCAACCGGGTGCTGTGGCTAATCAAGTGGCTTTTGGCCATTCCCCACGTCGTTGTTCTGGGGCTTCTCTCAATTCCCATCATCCTAACCATCCCGCTGTCATGGCTTGCAATTATCATCACGGGGCGCTACCTGTCTTTTTTATGGGGCTACCACACCGGCTTGCTGCGGTGGAGTTGGCGAGTCAACTTCTATACCTACGAAGCGGGCAACACCGACCAGTATCCGCCCTTTTCCTTCGAGTCGAGGGACGACTACCCGGCGGACCTGATTATCGAATATCCGGAAAGTTCGTCGCGCCTGACGGCCCTTTTCCGCTGGCTGCTGGTCATACCTCACTGGATAATCATCTATTTCTTGGGAATGATAAGAGACATACTGGTCTTGATTGCGCTGTTGGCGACGCTGTTCACCGGACGCTATCCCGAATCGCTGTTCGACATCATCATGGGAATGAACCGTTGGGTATACAGAGTAAGCGCCTACAGTATGCTACTGGTGGACGACTACCCGCCTTTCAGCTTCGATTAGCTCAAGACGCATTTGCCGACGGGAATCTTGAATGACGCAACAGACGAACATCCAACCCGGCCCCTTGGACGGCTATCGCGTTCTGGACTTCGGCTGGGTGCTGGCCGGAGCGGTGCCCGGCATGGTTCTGGCCGATATGGGCGCCGAGGTCATCAAGGTGGAAACCCGCCAGCGCATGGACTATATGCGCCTAGGACGGCCCATCATCGGCGACCAGCCCGACCCGGAACAGAACCCCATGTTCCACAACGTAAACCGGGGGAAGCGGAGCGTCACGCTCAACACCACCCGCCCGGAAGCCGTGGCACTGGCCCAGCGGCTGGCGGCGGAGTGCGACGTGGTCATCGAAAACTTTTCGCCCGGCGTGATGGAGCGGCTGGGACTAGACTACGAAACGCTGAGCCAGCACAATCCCCGGCTGGTCATGGCCTCGATTACCTCCAACGGCCAGACCGGGCCGCTGCGCGACCTGCGGGCCTATGCCCCGTCCATCGGAGCGCTCTCGGGGCTGGACAGCACCATGGGCTACGAAGCAGCCGACGGCGAGGGAGGCCGCCCGCTGGGCCTGAAGCACGCCTATGCCGACCTCTGCGGCGCGCTACACGCCGTCTTCGCCATCACCGCCGCGCTGCACCAACGGCGGCGAACCGGGCGCGGCCAGTACATCGACGTTTCCATGTTGCGGGCCACGGTGGCGACGATGGGCGCGGGGCTGATGGAGTACGAACTCACGGGCAGGGTTCCTCAGCCGAGAGGCAATTACGACCCGGTGATGGCTCCTTACGGCAACTACCCCTGCCTAGGCGAGGACACCTGGGTCTCGATTGCCGTGCGCACCGAATCGGAGTGGCGCGGGCTGGTGGAAGCGATGAGCTATCCGGCGTGGGCAGGTGAGCCGAATTTCGGCAGCCGCTACGCCCGCCTGAATCACCGGCGGGAGCTGGACGCCCGACTGTCGGAGTGGACGCAGGAACTGACGCCGTGGGAGGCCACGGAACTGCTGCAAGCCCACGGCGTGGCGGCCTTTCCGGTGCTGGGCGCCGAAGGTCGGCTTTTCAACCCTCACTTCCAGGAACGCGGCCTGTACTCGGACATCGAACACCCGGCGCTGGGAGCCGAGCCAATCTTCAACCTGATGTGGCAGCTAAGCCGCACCCCGCCACGTATCCAACGCCACGCCCCGCTGCTGGGCGAGCACAACCGCGAGGTCTTCTGCGGCCTGCTGGGGCTGGACGATGCAGAGGTATCGCGGCTGGAAGAAGAACAGGTAATCTGGTAGAAATATTTGGCCCAGGCCCTGCGGAGAGGAACGAATGACCAGCCAGAACGAACGCGAGCGTGTAGTCGAGACGCTGCCCGAGGTCGAGGGTGGCATTTCGCCCGAGGCCGTCGCCCGCGCCAAGGCGATGATTGGAGCGCGGCTTCGCACCGAGAACTTCGTCCGCGACGCCTCGCTGGGCGCGATGCTGAACTTCGTCAACGGCATCGGGGACACCAACCCCATCTTCCGCGACCAAGAATACGCGGCCTATTCCAAGTACGGCTCCATCATCGGCCATCCCTGCGCGCCATATATGCGCCACTGGTCGGGGCGTACTCGCTGGGGTCTCCCCGGCGTCCACGGCTTCTTCGCAGGCAACGATTGGGAGTTTTTCCGCAATATGCGCCCCGGCGATGCAGTCAACTGCGTCGAGCGGGTGCTTGACGTGCAGGAACGCCAGAGCCGCTACTCGGAAACGCTGGTAATCCAGTTCGTGGAAACCATCTATACCAACCAGCGGGATGAACTGGTAGCCCGAGTCGTCGGATGGTGCACCCGCCACCAGCGCCGCGCCTCGCGGGAACGGGGCAAGTACGCCAGCGTGCCCCGCCGCCACGAATACACCCCCGACGAACTGGAAGCCATTGACCAGCAGGTGCTGGCGGAAAAGGCTAGGGGCGGCCTCACTCGGTATTTCGAGGACACCAACATCGGCGACGAACTGGAGCCGGTAGTGCGCGGGCCGCTGTCGTTGCAGGACGTCTCGGCCTTTCTGGTAGGCACCGGACGCTCCAGCGCCCACGGCGTGCTGCTGCGGGAGGCGCTGCGCCACCCCGACCATTTCTTTCGCAACCCGGAGTCCGGCGGTGGGCTGGAATACACCGGCATCGGCCACCTGCGCGACTCTGTGGCCGAGGCGGTAGGCGTCCCGGGCGCCTACGACTACGGCCCGCAGCGGGTGTCGTGGATGGGAACGCTGGTTGCCAACTGGATGGGCGACGACGCCTTTCTGAAGCGCCTGCGGGTCGAATGCCGCCGCTTCAACGTCTACGGCGATACCCAGTGGTGCAAGGGCCGCGTCATCGGCAAGCACGTTCACGACGGCGCGCCGCTGGTGGACCTGGAGATCTGGACGGAGAACCAGCGCGGCGAAGTAACCGCGCCGGGCCAGGCCACGGTGATGCTCCCGTCCCGCGACCCTCGCCTCCCCTGGTTCACCGACGGCCGCGCACTGAACCTCCGCGACGCATCCCGCAGCGAGAGTATGCCGCCGATCTTGCCCGAGTAACGGCGGGATGCCAGAGTATCATCCGTGTCCTTATCTGGGCAGCGAGGTAGCAGGTCACTGATGAGCGGTACGCGCACATGCTGGAGGGACATTCAGAATTGGCTCCTGAATATTCGGAGCTCGTCGGCGAAACCCTAGCCTATCCAGACCGAGTGCTTCGCAGCAATACCACGGATGATGGAGTACTCTTCCTGCGGTGGTATGATGACTTGGACGAAATGGTTGTCGCCGTGGTCATTACCGACCCGGGCCCGCAAATGGTAGGACAACAACCAATGGGCAGAACCTTAGTGGACGCTATCATCACAGGCCCCTCGGACAGCAGAAGATATTCTTTCCTGGTCGACACTGGGTCAGCAATGATGGGGTTGCCGCAGGAAGAAATTGACGTTTTAGGTCTGGAGCTGATCCCGGAGGGAGAGACTCGATTCCTGACAGCCACGGGCGTCGTCGAATTGGACACGTACCTAATCAGAGGAAGGGTGCTGGCTGGCGAGCGGGGGCGTAAGGCGTTCGTCACGATGGTAGCTCCTGCTCCCATACCATTGATTGGCTACGAGATGCTTCAGTCTATGCGGATGCGTGTCAACCCGGTGAGCGAACGGCTCGAAGATGTGCCTGACGACGTAATAGATCACCCGCCTTATATGCTATGACCGAGTGCAGGTTGTGAGGTTCACACTATGACGCCGTCAGATTCGTCCGGCCCATCTGCCCTCGCTGGCCTGCGGGTGCTGGAGCTGGGCAGTATGGTGGCGGCGCCCTACTGCGGCAAGCTGCTGGCCTCGCTGGGGGCCGACGTGGTGAAAATCGAGCCGCCCAAGGTTGGCGACCCTTCGCGGCGGCGCGGGCCGTTCCCCGGCGATGCGCCCCACCCGGAACGCAGCGGGCTGTTTCTATATCTGAACACCGGCAAACGCGGGGTTACGCTGGATGTGGACGACCCGCAAGGCCGCGAGATGCTGCGGCAGTTAGCTGCCGGAACCGATGTTATCATCCACGATTCGCCTCCCGCCGTCGCGATGGCGCTTGGGCTGGAGCAGGCATCGTTGGCCGAAATCAACCCTGGCCTGATTGTCGCTGCCATTACGCCTTTCGGCTCTTTCGGCCCCAACGCCGGGTACGCGGCCCACGACGTGAACGTGTTCCACGCCGGCGGCGAGGGCAACCTGCTGCCCAACGGGTTAGCTCTCGACCAGTTCCCTGACCGCGCGCCGGTCGCCGCCGGGGGAATGATGGCGTCGTACCAGGGCGGGTTGACCGCCGCGGTGGGCGTGCTAGGGGCAGTTGTGGCCCGTTGGAATAAAGAGCCGGGGAACGACGGGCCGGGGCAGGCCGTGGACTGCTCGATGCAGGAAGCTCAGATTGCCCTCGGCTATCTGCCCATCCAGCGGCTGGAAGCCGAGGGATTCGTGGAAACTCGCTTCTCAAGGTTCTTCAGGATGGGCGGCGTTATGCCCGCCGCCGACGGCTTCGTCGAACTGCTCACGCTGGAACCCCGACAGTGGGAAGGGCTGGCCCGGTTGCTGGGAGAACCGGAATGGGCCTCCATCGACAAGTTCCACGACCCGGCGACCCACGGCGCGGCTATCAACGAAAACCTGCGCCAGTGGAGCGCGGAGCATACCCGGGAATGGCTCTACCGCGAAGGCCAAGCCCACGGGGTGCCTATCGCGCCTTACCTCACTCCGGCGGAAGTCTACCAGAGTCCTCAACAGAGGGAGCGCGGCTTCTTCGTAAACATCGATCACCCAGAGGCCGGCAGCCACGATTATGCCGGGCTGCCCTTCCGTATGAGCGAGACGCCGCCAACGCTACGGCGCCCGCCGCTACTGGGCGAGCATAACGCCGAGGTGTACCGGGGGTTGGGGTACTCGCCGGAGGAATTGGCGACTTTGGGCCGGGCCGAGGTTATCTGATGAACGAAGCAGACGGGAAAGAAATGAGCGCACAAGGAGCGGCTGGGCCGCTGGCCGGAATCCGGGTCGCAGACTTTTCGGTACACGCCGCCGGACCGTTCGCCGGTCTGATGCTGGCGGAGTTGGGGGCGCAGGTTATCAAGGTGGAAAGCTCGGCCCGGCTGGACATTACCCGTCGCCCGCATACGATGTATGGCAAGCCTCCCTCCAGTTTTGAGCAGATCAACGCCAACAAGATGTCAGTGTGCCTCAACCTCAAGGAGCCGCGGGCGGTCGAGTTGGCGCTGGGACTGGTCAGCGTGTCTGAGCTGGCTTTGGAGAACTTCCGGCCCGGCGTGCTGCGGCGGTTGGGGCTGGGCTACGAAGCGATGCGGGAAGTCCGCCCCGACATCATCTTGGTGTCACTGTCGTCCAACGGCCAGACCGGGCCGGAGAGCAACTATGCCGGGTATGCGCCCATGTTCGCCGCTTTGGGCGGGCTGGGCCACCTGACCGGCTATGCCGACGGCCCGCCGGTGGAGTTGCGCCATGCCATGGACCATACCGGCGGGATGCTGGCCGCCCTTGCCGCCGTCGCCGCCATCTCGGCCCGGCAGCGCACCGGGTTGGGACAGCACGTCGACGTGTCGGTTCGAGATCTGGCTACTTCCTTCATCGGGCCGGAGCTGCTGGACGTCGCTATGAACTCGCGGGAGCCGCACCGGCAGGGCAACCGCGGCCAAGCTGAGGCTCCGCAAGGCGTCTATCGCTGCCGGGGCGAGGACGAGTGGATCAGCATCTCGGTGGCGTCGGAAGCGGAGTGGCAGGGCTTCGTCGCGGCCATTGGCTCCCCACCCTGGGCGGCGGGCGACGAGTTCGGTGACGCCTACCGGCGTTGGCGAAAACAAGATGAACTGGATTCCCATATCGAAGCGTGGACCAGCGGACTCAACGCCCAGGAGGCGACACAGCGACTGCAAAGGCACGGTGTGGCCTCCCACCCTTCGCTGTCCCCGGACGCGATGATGCGGGACGCTCACCTGCTGGCGAGGGAAGCCTTCCCCACGGTCTCCAATGCCGCCACGGGGGAGCGGCAGCGGGCGGTCGCCCCGCCTTGGCGTTTCTCGGAAACCCCGGCCAGCATCGACCAGTGGACGCCCGGCTTGGGGCAGCATAATCTGGAAGTGTTTTCCGGCATACTCGGCCTGCCGCCCGAAGAGGTGCAGGAATTGGAGCAGGCCCAGGTTATCTGGTAAGGCGCGATTGCTCAGGCAAGGCGCGGCTGGGTAATGCAAAATCGCGGCGGCGCGGTTATTATTGCCGCAACAATTTATCGATAGGCAAAGATCGGAGGTAGACATGGCCAGGAAAGGCACCGGACTGATGATTGTGTGGGCCGACATTCCTGCAGAAATGGAAGGCGATTTCAACAAATGGTACAACGAGGAGCATCTGGCCGAGTTGCTGTCAGTGCCCGGCGTACTGAACGCGGCCCGCTACGAGGCCACCAGCAGTGGCCCCAAGCACATGGCGGTCTACGAACTGGAAAGCCCGGCAGTGGTGGAGACCGAGGCATTTACCAGCCGGCCCCGGACGGAGTGGGGCCAGCGGGTCAGCCCCAGCCTCATCGGCTCCAACTTTATGAACAACGTCTACGAGATGATTCACCCCGCGGAACTCAGCGGCGACATCGCCAACAGCGACATGGCGCCCGCGCTGCAAATCGGCCGGATGGACGTTCCCTCCGACCAGGATGCGGCCTGGAACGAATGGTACTCCGGCGTCTACGTGCCCAACTACGAAAAGGCTCCCGGCTGCATCCGGGGCCGACGCTGGAAGACTATCCGGGGCGCGCCTTCCTATGCCACCGTGTATGAATTCGAGGACGAGAAGGTATCGCAGACCGACGAATGGTTGCGACAGCGAGACATCCACCCCGACAATCAGAGTATGCGGGACGTCATGACCCACGCCGCCGGTTCGCCTGGCATCTGGAAAAAGACTTTCCAGTTGTAGGGCGCAGGACGCAGCCGCCGGGCGTCTGGATAAGCGGGCGCCCGGATTAAATTGTGCCAACCCCTGTGGAGAGCGTCTATGGCGACGACGGGCCCGCAACGGCAGAACGGTGACAGCGGTCAAGAGGGCGGCAATGCAGGACAGTTCAGCCTGATTATCGCGCTGGTTTTGGTTGTCGGCGTGGTGGTTGCCGAGGTCATCGGCGGTGCGTTTTCCGGCAGTCTCGCATTGCTGTCCGGCGCCGGTCACATGTTGGCTTCTGCGGCGGTCATATGCATTGCGCTGTTTTCGGCATGGGCCGAAAGCCGCCCGGCCTCGGTAGAGCGCACCTTCGGCTACCATCGGGCAGAGGTGGCGGGCGCCATGCTCAGCGCCTTGGGCCTATGGCTGGTGGCCGCCTGGGTGCTCTTCGAGTCCATCAGCCGCCTTCGGAATAATTCCGAACTGGAAATCGAAAGCGGTCTGATGCTGACAATAGGGGCCGCCGGGCTGGGTGTTAACATAGTTGCCGGACTGATTCTCCGAATGGGGTCCCAGCGCAGCCAGCGGGCGGATGAGGCTTTTTGGCATCTGCTGGCTGACCTCATAGGTTCCGTTGGCGTCGTCGCTGCGGCCGTGCTGGTGCAGGTTAATGGCTGGACGATTGTCGATCCGCTGGTTTCCATAGGCATTGCGGCGCTAATTGCTGCCAGCTCATGGCGGTTAATCCTAAAGGTGTTCTACGCCATAATGGAGGGAACCCCGGAGCATCTTGACCTGTACCGGCTTTGCGCTGACATTGAGGACCAGCCGGGCGTCACTCTGATTCATGATGTCCACGCCTGGACTATTTCTAAGGATTACCACGCCTTCACCGCCCACGTTATTCTCGATCCGGACTATGACGGAAGTGCCGATGAGTTGTTGAGCCGGATGCGTCAGCTTGTTTACGAAAAACACGGGGTTCGTCATTTGACACTGCAATTTGAGGAATCGGCGTCCGAATGCCTTGAAGACCATCACCTCGGCCACTTGGAGGCCACGTCCCGGTTCGACAGCTGACCAGGGTCATAAATCTCGAAACCGATTCTCCATCGTGGAATCGCTGTTATGACATCTGCTGAAAGTCGGCACGAAGGCCCTAAACATGACGCCAGCGGAAGCCACCCCCGCGCGGGTCGCACGCGCGACCAAGCCGCCGAACTGCGGGAGGCCAGCCGCCGCCGCCTGATCATCGCCTTGGTTCTGATTTCCGGCTTTACGGTGGCCGAGGTTGTCGGAGGCATCCTATCCGGCAGCCTGGCGCTGCTGGCCGACGCCGGACATATGATGACCGACGCGGCGGCTATTGCGCTGGCGCTGGTGGCGGTGTGGCTTGCCGCGCGGCCCGAGTCCATCAAGCGCACCTTCGGCTATCAGCGCTCCGAGGTTCTGGCGGCGGCATTCAACGCCCTCAGCCTATGGGTGATTGCCGGCTGGATAGTCTGGGAGGCCATCCAGCGCCTGATAAACCACCATGCCATCGAAATCGAAGGCGGGCTGATGCTCATCGTCGGGGGCATCGGCTTGGGCGTCAACATTGCCGCCGCTTTCGTGCTGCGCGCCGGGTCGAAGCACAGCCTCAACGTGGATGGCGCCTTCAAGCACGTGCTGGCTGATCTGATGGGCTCCGTCGGCGTCGTCATTTCAGGCGTCGTTGTGATTCTCACTGACTGGGTGCTGATTGACCCCATCCTGTCGCTGGGCATCGCCCTTCTAATCGTAGTCAGTTCTTGGCGGCTGGTATTGAAGTCGGCCAATGTGCTGCTGAGCGGGGTGCCGGAACACATAGACCTCTATGCCCTTTGCGCCGACATAGAGGAAGTGGAAGGCGTCACTCTGATTCACGATGTCCACGTCTTTACCATAACGTCCAACTACGACTTGATGACCGCCCACATCCTAGTAGACCCTTCCTATCGGGGAGACACTAACGAACTGCTGCTCCGTCTGCGACAGATAGCGTCAGATAAGTACAGCCTGCACCACGTGACGATGCAGTTGTGCCAATCGGCGAGTGAGTGCTCCGAAAACCACCACGCCGGCCGCTTGGAAACTCTGTCCCGTTCGTCAGGATAACCCGGCCCGGCTGTCGGGGTTAGTCCGGCCCTGAAGCGCGCAGTGCGTATTCCGCCGCGGCGCGTTATACTGGTATCAGCAACCTTTTCGCAGCCCATCCATCCGCTGATACGCTGGAACGCAAGGCCAGAAATGACCTCCCCTGCAATTCTTTGCCCTACTCCACGCCGCGCCGCAATGGCAGCCCTTGCCGTTCTGCTGACCCTTGCTGCCATGTCCCTGTTGGCCCCGGTGGCTGCGGGTCAAGAAAGCGGCAGGGAAGAAGTACGCTACGTCGGGGCCCATGACATCCGGGTGGTGCCGGTGAACCTCAATCTTGGCGCAGGCTCAGCCCAGTTCGCTGTCTTCGTAACCCACCCGGAGACCGGAGATCCGGTGCCGGATGCCCGCGTGGTGATGCTGACCGCCAATGAAACGGACAGCAACCCCGGTTGGGCTTTCGCCACTAACTCGCCTGCCTTTCCTGAACGCTACGACGTGCATCTCAAACTGGACTCCACCGGCAAATGGAATGTCAGCGTAGACGTTTCTTCGTCCTTGGGCGCGGACTTGGCCGACGTGACTACGCTGGATGTGCCATCGGTGAATCGCTTGACTCAAGGCACGTGGGTATTCGTCGGAGTCTTCGCCGCCATTATGGGCGGCATTGCCTACGTCTGGTGGAGCGCTCGCCGGGATTACCGGCGCAAGCAGGCGGCTCAGGCTGACGCGCTGTGAGATCTGCCTCAGCGCTGAGAGCAATTGGGCGCCCCCGTTGGCTGCTTGTGGCGTTGGCCGTTGCCGTCATTCTGCCCGTTGCGCTGTTGACCGCGCCGCCCGCGCTGGCCCACGGGGGAATTGACGCGGGTCAGGAACCGTGGACGGCATGGAACCTGAATCCACTGCCGACGATTCTGCTGCTGCTGGCGGCCTATGCCTACTTGAACGGGCTGAACAACTGGGAGCGGCCCAGCCATCCGGTGAACAACTGGCAGAAGGCCTCCTTCATGTTCGGGCTGTTCTTGGTGTTCTTCGCCCTTCAGTCGCCCTTGGACCCGCTTTCCGACCATCTGCTTTCGTTCCACCAGATGCAGCACTTCCTGTTGCGGATGGTTGCCCCGATGTTCATCCTGCTGGGGGCGCCGTTGACGCCGATGCTGCGGGGACTGCCGCCTTGGGCGCGACAGGGCATCATAAGGCCCCTGGCCCGCAATCATTACGTGCGCCAACTCTACGGGTTGCTGACCAATCCCATCTTTTCCATCGGGTTCTTCATGGGCAGCCTGTACCTGTGGCAGTTTCCTGGGGCCTTCAACCTGGCGCTGCGCAACGACGAGGTTCATGCCCTGATGCACCTGACCATGAGTGCGTCGGGGTTCCTGTTCTGGTGGGTGGTAATTGACCCGCCGCCCCACCGGTCGCGGCTTCACTACGGGCTGCGAGTGCTGTACTTGGGGCTGATTGTGCTGCCCAACACGCTGCTGGGCGCGGCCATCACCTTCTCCAGAAGCCCGATATACAGCGCTTACACCGAGGTGACCCAGCCCTACGGCCTGACGCTGATGACCGACCAGCAGTTGGGCGGGCTGATGCTGTGGGTTCCCGGCGACATGATGAGCATCGTGGCTGCCGGTATCGTGATGATAATGTGGTATCAGAGGGAAGAGGGCGCAAACCGCGCCGAATCCCCAGCGCGGTAGTCTGCTACGCCGCCCGCCATCAATATCCCACTCTGTGAAAGGACGGGAATCGCCATGCTCAACGGGCGGAACGGCGCGGACGGAGTACGCTTCAGTTGGTTCATCCCCATTGACGGGGACGGCAGCAGGGCGGGAACGATGCGGGCGGAGCGGCCCCCGGATTTCGAGTACCTGCGCCGGGTGGTGGAAACCGCCGAAGAGTGCGGCTACTACTCCCTGCTCATACCCACCCGCTTCGCCAACGGGCTGTTCGCCGAGGATGCTCCGCTGGCGGAAACCTGGACCACCGCCACGGCGCTGGCGGCGGTTACCAGCCGCATCAGGTTCCTGATTGCAGTGAGGCCCGGATTCATCGCCCTGGGCCTG
Source organism: Dehalococcoidia bacterium (assembly GCA_965249065.1). Lineage (GTDB taxonomy): Bacteria > Chloroflexota > Dehalococcoidia > Lucifugimonadales > UBA3495 > VXOI01. The sequence continues at coordinate 2,030,184 of CBDFLG010000002.1, forward strand.
TTCGCGCAGATGGCCGCCGCCCTGCATCAGATTTCCAACGGGCGCGTCGACATCAACATCGTGCCGGGCGGGATTCAGAACGACTTTGAGCGGGTGGGCGAGGAAAGCACCCACGAAACCCGCTACGAACGGGCCGAGGAGTTCATCGTCGCCTGCCGCAAGCTGTGGACGCAACCCGGCCCGGTGGACTTCAACGGCGACCACTACCGTCTGCGCGACGCCTATTGCGCGCCCCAGCCCGGACCGGAAGGGCCGCGCTTCTACTTGGGGGGAGCATCTCCGCGGGCGCTGGGGCTGTCGGGGCGGCAGGCCGACGTGCATCTGTCCTGGATTGAGCCGCTGGATGCCACCGCCCAGCGCAACAACGAAGTGCTGGCCGAGTTCCACAAGACCGGGCGGACGCCGGAGCTGGGCCTGCGGACTCATCTGGTGGTGCGCGACACCGAATCCGAGGCCTGGGCTGCCGCCAACGAACTCATCGCCCACGCCGACCCGGCGGTCAAGGCCCAGCGGCAGGCGGCCATCGCCGGGACGCCGATGGTGGGTCAGCAGGCCCAAGCCCGCGAAGCTCCAGACCACCGCGTCGGCCCTCATCTCTGGAACGGCCTGTCGGAGGTGCGAGTCAACTGCGGCACCGCCATCGTCGGCACCCCGCAGCAGGCCGCCGACACGCTGTTCGACTACGCACAGTTGGGCTTCCGCGAGTTCATCATCTCCGGCTTTCCCCATGTGGAGGAATGCCGGAGAGTCTCGGCGGAAGTGCTGCCCCGCCTGCGGGAGAAGCTGGCCGCGAGTTAAACGCAGAGGACACAGAGATTTTATATCTGTCTCTCTGTGTAACCCGTTCGTCCTTCGACTGGCTCAGGATGAACGCGACTGGCCCAGGATGAACGGGTTTTGTCTGGCGCTCTGCGAACGCTCTCTACTCAAACCCCGGCGGGCGTTTGTCGGCCCACGGGCGGGCGTTCTCGTAGGCCGCCGACGCTTGCAGCACCTTTGCCTCGGCGCGGCGCGGGCCGATGATGTGCAGGCCGATGGGCAACCCGTCGGACGAGAAGCCGCAAGGCACGCTGGAGGCGGTCTGCCCAGTCATGTTGATGGGGTAGGTGAAGGGCAGGAAGCCCCAATGGGGGTCAACTTCCTTGCCGCCGATTACGGCGGGCCGCTGGCCTATCTCGAAGGCCGGCGTCGCCATCGTCGGCGTCAGCAGCAGGTCGTAGGTGTCGAAGAAGTCCTCCATCTGCCGCCCCAACTGGTCCACTCTCAGGATGGCGCGCGAGAGGCCGGCCCCGGTGACGTTGGCCCCGTGTTCGATGGAGCGCAGGCCGGGCGGGGAGAACTCGTCCCGGTGTTCCTCCAGCAGGTGGCCGTAGGAGGTATAGGCGGCGGTGGCGAACACATCGAAGAAGGCTTCAAAGGGGTCTTCCAGCTTCAGCGGCGCATCCTCCACGGTGGCCCCCAGCTCCTCGAAGACGCGGGCGGCGCGGGCGGTGATCGCAACCACTTCCGGGTCTACGCCGGCGTAGCCAAGGTCGGGACTCCAGGCTAGGCGCATTCCCTTGACGCCGAGGCACAGCCCGGCGCTGAAGTCGGGCGGGGTCTCACGGATGGACGTTGCGTCGCGGCTGTCGGGGCCGGCCAAGACTTGCAACAGCAGCGCGGTGTCGGCCACGGTGCGGGTCATTGGGCCGGACTGGGAGAAGTGATTGGCGGCGGGACGTCCGTAGCCGCCATAGCGAGGCACCCGGCCTTGGCTGGGCTTGATGCCGAAGACGCCGCTGAAGCTGGCCGGAATGCGGATGGAGCCGCCGCCGTCGCTGCCGGTGGCGATGGTGCATAGCCCGGCGGCCAGGGCCGCGCCCGCGCCGCCGCTGGAGCCGCCGGGGGTGCGGGCCGTGTTCCACGGGTTGCGGCAGGGTTCGCCCAGTTCGTTTTCGGTGGTTCCCGACTGCCCGAACTCCGGGGTGTTGGTCTTGCCCAGCACGATGGCCCCGGCAGCCTTGACCCGCTCGACGACTATCGAGTCCATCTCCGGCGTGCGGTCCCGGAACAGGGCCGAGCCGAGGGTGGTGGGAATGCCCTTGGTCATCTCTAGGTCTTTGATGGAGATGGGGATGCCGTGGAGCGGCCCCAGGGTCCAGCCGCGAGCCACGGCTTCATCGGCGGCGCGGGCGTCGGCCATCGCCTGCTCCGGGCAGAGGGCCAGGTAGGAATTCAGCCGCGGATCCAGCGACTCGATGCGCCGGTAGAACTGCTCGGCAACTTCCACCGCCGACACCTGCCGGGCACGGATGGCCCGGCTCAGGGCGCGGGCGGACATATAAGCAAGCTCGCTGCTCATCACAACTCCTAAACGGGTTGGCTTTCCGGGTAGGGGGCTTCGGCTGATAATCGCACCTGTGGGGCAATCGCGCAACCGCAGGCTGCTATTCCGGCAGGGTCTATTGATTGTCGCAGAACGTCCCCCTACATAGCGCTACCAGATAGCGTTACCAGAACCGGGCGAAATTTGCCAGCGGGCCGTTGGGGCCGCACTGGGGATACAGGCTTTGTATGACGCTGAGGGGGTTGGGGCAGGTGTTGGATTTTTGGCAGCGTTCCAGGTATCGGTGGAGATCCGCAAAGGTGTTTAGGCGGAAGCCTCGGTCGGCTAGGCGCTTGATGAAGCGATGGGGCTCGGACAATGCGCCAAGTTCCGGAGCCGGGGCCGGGCTGCTGCTGGCGTTGGCGCGTTCGACGGCCCACTGGTCGCAGAATTCTTCGGCGATGGGGTGCAGGCGGGCTACGGCTAGGGGGATGGCGTATTTGCGGCGCAGGTAATTGAGGCGGTTTCTGACATGAATTAAGGTCTGGCTTAAGGACATGGTTTCAGCTCCGGCGCGTATTTGGATGGGCTGGCGGGCTGGAAATTTTCACTTCCCGGTCATTTCCGCTCATTTCCAGTCATTTTCGCCAGTGGCTGGATTTGGGCTGGGTCTTGGTGTTGGCGGGTGGGTCCCGATCGGTACATAAATAATGCTACGGGGGTGTGCCAGGGGTTGGCAAGGGGCAAGTGTCAGGAAAAGCGGTGAGGTTCGACGGGGGGTTCAACGCAGAGGCCCCTAGCCCTTTCTTGGTTGGCTATTCCGGCGGCTCTGGCGTTTTTGGCTGCATTCTAGCCGCTCCGTTGCAGGTTCAGGGCCAGCAGCCGCTCTAGGATGGCCGCGTCGTCTAGGTTGGCGGGCCAGCCGTAGGCGTCCGCTACGGCGGCGATTGATAGATAGAGATGACACTTGCCAATTGTGAGGAGTATAGCGAAGTGCGTACAATGTCCGCCAACGCGCCCCATATAATGCCAGCCATGCGATTTTGAAGTTCAGGTTACGGGGAATATGACCGCTGTCAGACTGCTCACCGACGATGTGCGCCGCTTGGCCCAGAACTGGCTACAGGAATGGCTGCCGGGACGGTTCGGCATTATTATATCGCTGGGACTACCTGAATGGGACGACCGGCTGGACCGCTGGCGTGTCGCCCTGGTCTCCGCCAACGACCCGGGCCAGCCCATTGGCGAAATTCAGATTGACTCTACCGGCGCGATTCTCCGCGCTCCTGCCCCTACTATGGTTGACGAGCGGCTGAATTTAGTCCGCAGCAGCAGCCAACCGGCTAGGAGCGGGAAAAAGTCGAGGATCTCATTTCCGCCCATTCCTAATAAGGTCATACTAGGGGACTGCCGGGCCGTATTGCCGGAATTCCCGCCCGACAGCGTCCAGTTAGTCTTTACTTCGCCCCCCTATTTCAACGCCAAGCCCGAATGCGCCGAGTATGTTGACTATCCATCGTATCTTGACTTCCTGGGACAGGCATTCCAAGTCTGTCACGACGTACTCGCCGAAGGCCGCTTCCTCATCGTCAACGTCTCCCCGGTGCTGGTGAGGCGCACCTCCCGCAGCACCGCCAGCAAGCGGCTTCCGATTCCCTTTGACCTGCACCCAATTCTCGACCGCATTGGCTTTGAGTTTATTGACGACATCATCTGGCGCAAGCCCGAGGGGGCCGGCTGGCATCTGGGGCGGGGCCGCCGCTTTGCCGCCGACCGCCAGCCGCTCCAGTACAAGCCTGTCACTGTAACCGAATACGTGCTGGTGTACCGCAAGAAAACCGATCGTCTGATTGACTGGAACCTGCGTAACCACCCCGTCCCGGAGGCACTGGAGCGTTCCCGCATCCTGGGGGAGTACGACAAGACCAATGTCTGGGACGTTACCCCGTCTAACCACACGCTTCATCCCGCCGTTTTCCCCGACGAATTGGTGAGCCGCGTCCTGCGGTATTACTCATTTGAGGGCGACTGCGTGCTTGATCCCTTCGCCGGAACTGGCACCGTGGGCCGAGTCGCCGCGGCAATGGGCCGCAGGTTCGCGCTTATCGAAAAGCAGCCAGCCTATTTCGACATCATGCGACGGGAGTTGCAACAGCACTCCTTTTACCACGCCGTGGACTTCGACGACCTCCAATACTACTGGAGCGCTGATCATGACGCCGAACGTGTATGACCTGAATTCCGTTCCGGGGATACGGCAAATTGTTGCGGCGTTGTTCCAGGGATACAACTATCGCTTGTACACAGAAGGGCAAACGCGCAACCAACTGCTTGACGCCTACCGGCAGCTAATCGCTGTCCTGCGGCGCTTGCCCGCAAATGCCGGATACGATGAATGGATGATCGCCCTCCAAGCTGAACTGGGTCAGGCCCATAGGGATTTGGCCTGGTGGCTGCTGGGCCTGACCAACAAGACCGCGCAAAACCTCGGCGTTCGCAACCAAGACCGGGGCGATTATCTGGAGGAAATAGCCCAGCACGTCAGAGAAGCCACGGAAAATGCCCCGGATTTCTCCTTTAACGATGCGATGCTGATGATTTGGGCCGGAGCAGCTACTCTGACTATCCGAGGCTCCCGAAAGTCGAGCGCAGGCAAAACACTGGAAAGGGCGTTTCTCCGCACCGGACTTACCCTCCTAGGGCTGGAAGAAGGTATAGACTTCTGGCTGAATATGCAACGGGATGTCGAAGTATCCCGCGAGGTAGACGTGGAAATCGCCAGCCGGCGCGGGCGCATCAGGGTGGAAATGGGCCTGATTGAACGGGGCAATCAAGAAGTAATCGAAGATAAAATTAACCGCGTGGGCAGCGGAGGCATGGTTATATTTGACCAAATCGGGCCCAAGTCCAACGCCCGGCAGACTGCCGAAAACAACCAGGTCGGTTTCATCCAAATCCGAAACAATCGCCCGCTAACAGAAATGTACAGCTTCCTGAATGACCGGGTGAACAAGCAACTGGTTGAACCGCCGTCAAATGCCGAAAGCATTATCGCAGCGGTGAGCAACCTGCCAGACGACTTCTTTGCCTACGGGCTAACGTCTGCTTAAACCACAGTCCTAAATCGAGCGATTTAGCCCCGCTCACAGTGCCGAGTTTTCCAACCTTCCAGCGATTTGTAGTGATAAAGGCGTTTGGCCGAGACCACCTTGGTAAAGGTGCGGTTGACAGTGATGTTCTAAGTTCCAGACAAACCGGCTCTCAAGATAAGCGTCGGCAAACCCGCCGGGCACCCACTTCTCGAAAGTGAAGGCGTCGGGATTGCCATAGGCGACGGGCGTGGCGTGGTCAATGAGGGCGCAGGTGTCCAGAAACATCTCTTGGGAAGCCTGCCTTTCCCCGAAGGTGACGTCGCGCCACTTGGCGATAAACTCTTCCGGCTGCATTTCCCTTCTCCGGCCAGTCAGGAATCCTGCTGCTGTGCCCAGCCAGTATAACTTTCCGGCGGGCCATTGAAAAAGGCGGCGGCGTGATTGACAATGGGCAATCGCGGGGCAAAGGCCATCGTGGGTGGGTATTCGCGCCTACTCAGGGAATCCGTTTTATCCGATGGCGCAGGAGGCAGCGTTTGGCGTTAGTAGGGATTATCGCCAACCCGGCGGCGAGCAAGGACATCCGGCGGCTGGTGGCGCAGGGGCGGGTGGTGCCGGACTGGGAGAAAGTGAACACCGTCCGGCGGGCAATGCTGGGCTTGCAATCGGTAGGCGTGGAGCGGGTGCTGGCAATGCCCGACAGTTCCCACCTAGTGCAGCGGGCCGCCGATGACCCCCATCTCTCCGTGGAGGTGGAGTTGCTGCGGATGCCGGCCTTGTACAACGAGGGCGACACCGTGCGGGCCGCCGCCGCCATGTCGGAGCTGGGCGTGAAGTGCGTCATCACGCTAGGGGGTGACGGAACCAACCGGGCGGTGGCCAGAGGCTCCTGCGACCTGCCTATGGTCGCCATCTCCACCGGCACCAACAACGTCTTCCCCGTCATGGTGGAAGGCACCACGGCCGGCATGGCGGCGGGGCTGGTGGCCTCCGGCACTGTCCCGCTGGAAGAAGCGGCGGTGCGCAGCAAGACCATCGCGGTCATTGTGGACGGCGAGGACCGGGACATTGCTCTGGTGGACGTAGCTTTGTCCAAAGAGCGTTTCGTGGCAACCCGCGCCATCTGGGACATAAACACAATCTACGAAGTTTTCTTGACTCGGGCCGAGCCGTCCTCCATCGGCCTGTCTTCCATCGGAGCGCGATTGCAGGCGGTTTCCCTGGCCGACGACGGCGGCCTGCATTACCGCATAGCCGCCCTTCGACAAGATCAGGACGGACGGGATGACGAGGCGCAGATTTACGTGCGGGCGCCCATTGCGCCCGGCTCGGTGCCGGTGGTGGGCATCGAGTCGTGGCAGCGCATTGCCGACGGACAGCGCGTCGCGGTCGAGAGGCGGCACTCTACCGTAGCCCTGGACGGAGAGCGGGCCTTTTCGGTGAATCCGGGCAACTTCCTGGAAATCGAGGTGCGGCGCAACGGCCCTCCGGTGGTCAGTGTTGACGCGACGCTGCGTCATGCCGCCGCGTCGGGCGTGTTCCACGTTTAGCGCGGCGGGAATGGCTGCGTCCCTCATCTGGGCGCAGACAACACCGCGCCCGGACTGACTATGCTTCTCGGCACTGAACTGGCCGGACTGCTGGAACTGGCCGTCTCCCTGCTGGTGGTCACCGTGGCGGGCGTGGTGCTGGGAACGGTCAGCTTCGGGTTCGGGGTGGTTTCGTCGCCGCCGCTGTTGCTGTTCATCGAAGCCAAGACCACCATCGTTGTGGTCAACTCGCTTACCACCATCCTGCTGTCGCTGGTGCTGCTGCGAACTTGGCGGCACTTGGACCTGCGAAACAGCAAGGGGCTGATTCTGGGCGGACTGGCGGCGGCGCCGGTGGGCGTGTTGGTGCTGAACGTTGCCGAGCCGGGGCTGCTGCGCATCATCATCGGCGTGGTCATAGTGGCGCTGGGGCTGCTCAACCTGCGGGACTTACAACTGCCCATAGCCACCTTTCCGGGATCCGGGATATTCTTCGGCTTCATAACCTGCCTGGCAGTAACCGCCATCAGCATCGGAGGGCCGCTGGGGGCGGTATACGCCATGGCCCAACGGTGGCCGGCGCAGACGGTGCGGGCCTCGCTGGCCGCGATGTTCGTTCTGTCCGGCCTGGTCTCGGTGCCCCTCTACGCCGCAACGGGGCTTTACACCCGCGACACGCTGGTCACCGTAGGTCTGCTGACGCCGGGCGTGCTGGTGGGTTTCGGCATTGCCGGGCTGCTGGTGGGCCGGCTGAACGAACGGGCGTTCCGGTACGTGGTCATCGCGCTGGTGGTGCTGGGCGGCGGGATGCTGCTGGGGCGGGAACTGCTGGGGTAGAGGTCCGGAGGGTTTAGCAGGCAGGGTTACTGCTGACGTCAGTTTGATGCGAAAAGCCCTCGCGGTGGCATAGGGATGAGCGCAGTTGTCCGGCCTTGGGTTCAGGCGCGTAATCGCGCTTGTCCGGTTTGTGTCCTCTTGGTTCTCCTTGTTGATGAATCACTTGGGCTATAATGGCCCAAAAGTGCAGGACAGCTTGTCCCACCGGAGCAGGAAATGGGCGACATTTACCTGGACTACAACGCCACTACCCCTATTGACCCGCAGGTTGCCGAGGCGATGCTGCCCTACGTCCACGGGCTTTTCGGCAATCCCTCCAGCACCCACTCCTTTGGCTTGGCAGCACGGCAGGGTGTTGACCTGGCCCGCCGGCAGGTGGCCGGGCTGCTGGGCTGCGACGAAGACGACCTGATATTCACCAGCGGCGGCACCGAGGCCAACAACCACGCCATCAAGGGGGTTGCCGGAGCCTACCGGGAGCGCGGCAATCACATCATCACCTCGGCGGTGGAGCACCCGGCAGTCACCGAGGTGTGCCGTTACCTGGAAGGCCAGGGCTGCCGGATTACCTGCCTGCCGGTGGATGAGTATGGGCTGGTTGACCCGCAGCAGGTTGAGGAAGCCATCACTTCCGAAACGGTGCTGGTCACCATAATGCACGCCAACAACGAGGTCGGCAGCATTCAGCCCATCGCGGAGATTGCCGAAATTGCCCACAGATATGGGGCGTTGGCGCATAGCGATTGCGCCCAGTCGGTTGGCAAAATCCCGGTGCGGGTGGAAGACTTGGGCGTTGACCTGCTTTCGGTCGCCGGCCACAAGCTCTACGCCCCCAAGGGTATCGGCGCACTCTACATCCGTCCTGGTGTCCGCTTGGAAAAGCTGATGCACGGAGCCAACCACGAGCAGAACCGCCGCGCCGGTACTGAGAACATCATCGAAATGGCGGGACTGGGCCAGGCCTGCGAGCTGATTGAGCGAAACCTGATCCAGTACGCCCGGCACATGACGGAAATGCGCGACCGGCTGGAACAAGGTCTGCTGGCCTCGGGAGCCGGTGTGCGGGTAAACGGGCACCCGGAAAGGCGGCTGCCCAACACCTCCAGCATCAGCTTCAGGGGACTGGAAGCCGACCGGATTCTGGCGAACCTGCCCACGGTGGCCGCATCGGCCGGCGCCGCCTGCCACAGCGACCGGGTGGAAGTATCCCATGTGCTGGCGGCGATGAACCTTCCCACGGAATACGCCATGGGCACGCTCCGCTTTTCGGTGGGCCGCTTCACCACCGAAGAGGAAATAGACCGGGCGCTGGGGGAGATAAAGGGGGTGGTCGCTAGCTTGTCCCCCGTTCCCTCTGCCGCCGACTGACCGGCATAGGCGCGGAAAATGCCGAGGAGTTGAGGCGCGCAACCGAGTCAGTCATTCGCGCCTAGCCGCGTAAATTCGCTGAAGACAACCTTAAGGACAGAAACAATATGACCACCGAGACCAACCCCGGCGCCCTGGACACCGCGACACTGGCCGGTTTTCAGGAAGCCTTTGAGTCGCAGCCTGCCCACCAGTTGATGCAGAACGTGGTTACTCAGCACGACGTGAACGACGTGGCTCTGAACCGCAACATCGCCGCCGAGGCGGTCCACAGCTTTTCCACCGTGCTGGACGACTGGGGCGTAACCAACCAGGCCCGCTCCGGCCGCTGCTGGATGTTCGCCGGCCTGAACCTGTTTCGGGCGGAAAGCAAGAACCTGCTGAACGTCAAGGAGTTCGAGTTCAGCCAGAGCTATGTAATGTTCTGGGACAAGATGGAGCGGGCCAACTACATCCTGGAAGCGGTAATTGAAACCGCCGACCGCCCTGTTGACGACCGGGTGGTGGCCTGGCTGCTGCACCAGCCCTTGGGCGACGGCGGCCAGTGGGATATGTTCGTCAGCTTGGTCAGGAAGCACGGGGTGGTCCCCAAGACCGTCATGCCCGAGACGGAAAGCTCCGGCAACTCGGCGCGAATGAACGCCGGCCTCAACTACCAGGTGCGACAGGGAGCGCGGAATATCCGCCGGTTATATTCCGAGGAAGGCGGCTTGGCTGCTATGCGCCAGACCAAGGAAGAGACCCTGAGCTCCGTCTACCAGATTCTCTGCATCCATCTGGGCAACCCGCCGGCTAACTTCGACTGGCAATGGAAGGACAAGGGTGGCGAGTTCCACCGGGACGGCAGCATGACTCCGCTGGAGTTCGCCGAAAAGTACATCGCCACACCCATGGAGGAATACGTCTGCCTGGTACATGACCCGCGCCGGGCCAACCCGCCGGGCCGCACCTATACGGTACAGTATCTGGGCAACGTGGTGGACGGGGCGAGAATCAAGTACCTCAACGTGGACATCGAGCTGATGAAGGACATTGCCATGCGGATGCTCCAGGAAGGCAAGCCGGTCTGGATGGGCTGCGACACAGGCAAGCAGATGCACCGCGACAAGGGATTGTGGGACGCTGAACTGTTCGACTACGCCAGCGTCTATAACGCCGAGTTTTCCATGAGCAAGGAGGAGAGGCTGGAGTACCACCAGACGGCAATGACCCACGCCATGCTGTTCACCGGCGTGGATGTGGTGGACGGCAAGCCGCGCCGCTGGCGGGTGGAAAACAGTTGGGACAACAAAGTGGGCGACAATGGATTTTTCCAGATGAACGACTCTTGGTTCGCGGAGTATATGTTCGAAATAGCCGCCCCCAAGAGCTATCTTCCCGAAGACCTGCAACAAGCCCTGGACCTGGAGCCGGTAGTGCTGCCGCCGTGGGATCCCATGGGGTCGCTGGCGGGCTAGAACGTTCATGGCGGCTAGGGATAACCCTGAAATCGTGCTGGGCCGGCGCTGGCAGGGTTGCCTGCCAGCGCTTTTAACGATATATTGGGTATATATTCCGAAATCCATCAGGCGGGGTGTAGGAACACCCGCCCCGGTGGTGTTATCGCCGCCCCGGAGCAGTTTATGTTGACGCAGCAGGAGTTGGTAGACCGGATGCGCGAATGGGCCGTCCGGGTTACTCCGCAAAGGCTGGCCATTGCCGAGGTAGTGCTGAACTCCCAGGACCACCCGACAGTGCAGCAGATTTACGAGCGCGTGCGCGGCCATTTCCCTTCGATGACTTTGGCCACAATCTACTCGACGCTGGGCGTGCTGCAAAAGAGCGGCCTGATTCAGGAGCTGCCCTTTCAGCGGATGTCGCGTTACGAGCCCAACATGGAGCCGCACGTCAATCTGGTTTGCATCGAGTGCGAAAATGTTATCGACGCAGACACCGCCAGCGAGGTGCATGACATGGTGGTGAACCTGCGCAACAGCATCGCCGACAGCACCGACTTTGAGGTGGGCTGGCAGCGGGTCGATTTCTATGGCCTATGCCCACGCTGTTCCGCCGCAAAGCGCCGGGGAGAACTGGCGGAGGTCTAGTCTGTCCTAAAGCTGGTCTCGAAAGAGTAGAATGGAAACCGGCCAGTGTGATGCACCGGCCGGTTTCGCTTTGTGGAGGTTCCGGCAATGATTACGGGGGTCGTGGGCGTCACTTTCTGGACCAGCGACTTGGACCGAATGTACCGATTTTATAGTGACGTGCTGCAACTGCCCCTGCATTCACGGCATACCGACTTCATCGCCTTCGAGCTGGGCGAGGTGCGGTTCAACATCGGGCTGCATGACCGGGTATCAGGCGCGTCAAAAGACCCCTATCGCTTCATGCCCCACCTGGGCGTCTCCGACATCCACGCTGTTGCGTCAAGGCTGGCCGAGGCGGGAGTGGAGTTCATCCGGCAGCCGGAGCAGGAAAGCTGGGGCGGCTGGGTCGCCACCTTCCGCGACCCCGACGGCAACACCCTGCAACTGCTGCAACTCGTATAATTTGCCCGTGATGAGGCAACGTCCTCACACTGGATCTCGCCCACAGGGAGATGGAACACCAGCTTTTGGTGTGGAGGCTATGGCATGGCCCAATCGAGCAAGGCGAACACGGCGGCGCAATATCTTTTTGAGGCCCACCGCGAGCGGCAGCCCTATGCACCGCTGCCCGATGAAATTTCGCCCGCCACCATCGAGGAAGCCTACGATATGCAGGAGGCGTTCCAGTCGCTGCTGGCGCCGGAGCGCGGGGCCATCGTCGGCTACAAGATCGCGCTGACCACCCCGGTGATGCAGCGGATGGTTGGCTTCAACGCCCCCTGCGCCGGTGCGGTCTTCGAGAGCGGCGTGCATCACTCTCCGGCGGCGGTGCGGGCCGCGGATTACGTCCGGTTGGGCGCGGAGTGCGAGGTTGCGGTGCGCCTGCAATCGGGCCTTCCGGCCAGCGGCGCGCCCTACGACCGGGACGGCGTGGCAGCGGCCGTTGGCGCCCTGATGCCTGCCTTCGAGCTGGTGGACGACCGGGGAGCCGATTACAGCAACCTCTACTTCCTGGGAGTCGCCGCCGACAACGCCTGGAACGCCGGGGTGGTGCTTGGGCCGGAGGCGGCGGACTGGCGGAAGCTGGACCTAGAAAACGCCCGCGGCGCTATGACCATCAACGGGCAGCCCGCCGGGGAAGGCTTCGGGCGCGACGTGCTGGGGCATCCGCTGGACGCGCTGGCCTGGCTGGCCAACACTCTGGCCGGGCGCGGCAGGGAATTGCAAGCGGGGATGCTGGTGATGACCGGCAGCATCGTCAGCACCAAGTTCCTGAATCCCGGCGACGAAGCGGCCTTCACCTTCGAGGGACTGGGCGACATCCGGCTCAGTGTTTCCTGAACGCCAGTCTTCTTATCCGGCGGCCAGTTCTATGGGGTCGTAACGGCGCAGGCCGACAATCCGGTCGAAGTCCCGGTCGGCGCTGACGATGCCCTCCATGCCGTGCTCGATGACCACCGCGGCGTGGATGGCGTCGCGGGCGGAGAGTTGCGGTGTTTGGGCAAGCAGACGCATCGCCGCAGTGATTTCGGCGGCGGTGATGGGGATGATAGTTAGGAACATTGACAGCAGGTCTTCGGCCACACCTACGCCGCGGGCAGTTTCTCCCCTTCTGACATAGAAGTTCAATATCTCCATGAAGCGTCTCCGCATTGATGCAGTAAGCCGATGAATTCTCTCTGGCCTGCTGTATTATCGTTCTACACGGCCCTCGGTAGCGATGCTCCCGGCCTTCTGCATAGATGGCAATGTTTGCGTCCAGAAGCAGCACTATTGAACATCCTGATTCTGGCCCATTGATTTCAGGGTTCGCCAAGCCGTATCCTGTTCCATTTCACGCTTTAACTCTGCCCAGTCGGCTCCCCAATCAATCGGTTCCCGGGAAAGGAAGCTGCGGAAGGCCTCGTGGCGTTTCTTAGCCTCTTCAGTGAAATGGGCACGAAATACCGTATCGTGAACGATTTTCTCCACACTCCACTTGGTGCCATTGGACAATTCCTCGAGGATTGCGAATTCTTCCTCATTGAAGAAAATCTCTACGCGCCGCTTTTTCTCCGACATATCATTACCCCGTACGCCAATCACTGTCCCTTAACTGTACCAGAGGCCCCGCAATCCGACTACACAAGCAGCATCGCGTCCCCGAAGCTGTAGAAGCGATATTGGTGGCGGACGGCTTCGGCGTAGGCGGACAGAATCATCTCCCGCCCTGAGTCCTCTGCGCCGTCCGTGGCGTCTTGGGCGAAGGCGGAGACCAGCATCAGCAGGGTTGAGCGCGGCAGGTGGAAGTTGGTGAGCATCGCGTCCACGGCGCGGAAACGGTGGCCGGGGAGGATGAAGATATTGGCGTTGCCTTCCACGGGCTGAAAGGTGGTGAGTCCCTCATTCACTGTGTCGGCGGCGGCCTGCTCAAGTACCCGGACGGTGGTGGTGCCGACGGCGATGGTGCGGCGGCCTTCGGCGCGAGTGCGGTTCAGCGCGTCAGCGGCGGGTGCGTCCAGCGAGTAGCGTTCGGTGTGGATATGGTGCGCCGCCGGGTCTTCCCCCTGCACCGGACGGAAAGTGTCCAAACCTACGTGCAGCGTAACGAAGGTAGTCTCAACCCCGGCGGCGCGGATGCGGGACAGCAGTTCCGGCGTGAAATGCAGCCCGGCGGTGGGGGCGGCGGCGCTGCCGGGCTGCCGGGCATAGACCGTCTGGTAGCGCTCCGGGTCGTCCAGGGCGCGGCGGATGTAGGGCGGCAGCGGCGTATGCCCCATCCGTTCTATGGCGTCCTCCGATGAGAGCCGGACGGCTTTCACGCCGTTGGGGCGTGACTCCAGGATTTCGACTGACAGCGGCGTTACGGGCTCAGCGCCGTCGGGGGGGATGACCGTCACGGTTGCGCCGGGCCGGAGGCGGCGGGCCGGGCGGGCCAGGGCCTCCCACACGCCCCCGGCTTCGCGGCGCAGCAGCAGCAATTCCACCCGCCCGCCGTTGTCGTTACGCACCCCGAAAAGGCGGGCCGGAATTACCCGGCTCTGGTTGAAGACCATCAGGTCGCTGGGGCGCAGATAATCCAGAATATCGGTGAACCGGCGATGCTCCGTCTTGCCGGTGGCCCGGTCCAGCGCCAGCAGACGGGACGAGTCGCGCGGCTCCACCGGCGTCTGGGCGATAAGCTCCGGGGGCAGCGGATAGTCGAAGTCGCTGGTACGCACGGGCGAAGGGCGTGAGCGGCTAATGCCCGTGGATGCTGACACGGGCGGCGGCCAGGGTGTTGGACAGCAGCATGGCGATGGTCATGGGGCCAACGCCGCCGGGTACGGGCGTAATTGCCGCGGCCTTCCGTGAGACCGACTCGAAATCCACGTCGCCCCGCAACCGGTAGCCATGTGGGGCCGTGGCGTCTGGCACTCTATTTATGCCTACGTCTATGACCACCGCGCCCTCCTTGACCATATCGGCGGTTATCGCCGCAGGTTGGCCCATCGCCGCCACCAGCACGTCGGCGGAGCGGGTTACTGCGGCCAGGTCGCGGGTGCGGGTGTGGCAGACGGTGACCGTGGCGTTGCCGCCGCGCGCCCGCTGCATCAACAGCGCCGTCAGTGGCTTGCCCACGATGTCGCTGCGCCCGCAGATCACCACGTGGGCGCCGTCGGTGTCGTATCCGTTGCGCAACAGCAGCTCAACGATGCCGGCGGGAGTGCAGGGCGCGAAGTCGGGGCGTCCTTGCATCAGCTTGCCGAGGTTGACCGGATGGATACCGTCAACGTCCTTCTCCGGGTCAACCGCATCTATAATCCGGTACTGGTCGATTCCATCCGGGAAGGGAAGCTGGGTCAGGATGCCGTGAAAGCGCGGATCGCCGTTGAGTCTGCCGATGGCGGACAGAATTTCGTCGTGGGTTGCCGTGGCAGGGAGCTGCACTGTTTCGCTGAAAAGCCCGGCCCGTTGGCAAGCGCGGCGCTTGTTGGCGACGTAGACCGCCGAGGCTGGGTCGCCGCCCACCAGCACGGCGGCCAGCCCAGGGGTTACGCCGTGCTTCTCCTGCATCTCGACGACGCCGGCGGCAACCTCGCGGCGTATCTCCAGCGACAGGTCGCGCCCGGACAGAATCTTGGCCGACAACGGCAGGTCTCCCCACGCTGATTAGGTGGCGGAATTGTACCACGGGACAGCGTTGGGGACGCGGCCCGGCGCAGAATCGCGGGGTTGAGGTCTATAATGCCGAACACATTGGCAGGGAGTGAGTTGAATTAGCTTATGAAAATTGAGATTGGCGAGTCTCTGGGATATTCCTATCTGCGCCACGTCAAGCAGTGCTGGCTGGTGCAGACCAACTGGAAGGCGCCGGAACATTGGGAAAAAGCGCAGGCCGACGGCGTTTTGGAAAACGAGTTCCAAAATATGAGGCATCGGTTTGACCCCGACGGCACCGTCTTCAAGAAGACAACGGATAGCAGTCAATTTTTGAAGCAGGCCGAAATTGACGTTGTGGGCGTGGACCAGGATGGCGGGGTTCACGCGATGGAAGTCGCCTTTCACGAGGCAGGGCTGAACTACGGAGGCGGCGCAGACAAAAGGGTTCTGAAAAAGCTGCTGCGGACAAAACTGATTCTGGATGCTTACGGCCCGGCGGGGACGCGGCGGGATATTTACTTCGCTTCGCCCAAGGTGAATCCCGGGGTCTCGCAGCCGTTGGAGGATGTCTTTAGTCGGCTGCGGGAAGAGTACCCGTCTGTTCACTGGCATCTGATGACCAACGAGAAATTCACCAGTGAGTTGTTGGAGCCTACATTGGGCAAGGCCAGGGAGGTGGCAGACACTTCCGAATTATTTGTACGGTCGTTCAAGTTGCTGGAGTTGGCCGGGGCAGATTCGGACCGGCGGTCGGGTGACGATCCAGAAACAAATGGGGCCACGCGGAAGGGATATGGACCGACGGCAAGGGTTACGCCGGGAACTACCAACCAATCACTTCAAGATATTGTCAAGGAACTGATGCGGACGTTGCTGGAAGATTATCCGACGCTGCTTGGCGACGGAGACCTGCCGAACCTGATGGATCCGGACTACTGCGAACGGAGCATAGGCCTGCAACTTGGCAGTTTCGCGCTTTTGCGGCGGCAGGAAGACGGTACGGCAATTAGTGGGCACAACCGGTATTGGAGCCGAGTGTATGGGGGACAGTATTTCGTCACAAACAATTGGTGGAAAGACCATCATTCCCGCAACGCGGAAAGTTTGCTGCAGTTCGTGGAGAAGCTGATTGGGGAGCGTCAGGGCAACCCTGGAATAGCGGCGTTGGAGGCGCATCGGGTTGCTTTGCAGAACTACTTGGGATAGGTAGGGCTGGGGCTTCGCAATAGTCGTCCTCTCGTCCGGCTCGGCCTTGTATACCCGCAGCGGGCGGAATTATACTGGCTGCATTCTGTGCGACGGGGGATGCTCTATGCGTATCTGCTCTCTGCTGCCCAGCGCCACCGAGATGGTGTTTGCCTTGGGGTTGGGCGACGACCTCGTGGGCGTCTCCTACGCCTGCGACTATCCCGATGAGGCGGTCTCGCGCCCGGTGGTCAGCCACAGCCTGCGTGACATCAAGCACTTGGACAGCGGCGAGATTGACGCCCTGGTGCAGCAGGCCCGCGCCAACAACAATCCGATGTACTGGATAGACGAGGAACTGCTGGCCCGCCTCCGGCCTGACCTGATAATCACGCAAGAGCTTTGCGAAGTCTGCGCCATCTCCAGCGGCTCGGTCTTCGAGACGGCGGCAAGGGTGCTGGACTATCAGCCGCAAATCCTGACCATCCGCCCCAACGGGTTGGACGACATTTTGCAGAACATCGGCAACCTGGCGGACGCCGCCGGAGTCCCGGAGCGGGGCCGGGAGTTGCGGGAGTCACTGCATGGACGGGTCAAGCGAGTGACCGGCGGGGTTCCTGCTGACGGCGGCCGCCCCCGGGTGGTCTGCCTCGACTGGCTGGACCCGCTGCGCAACACCGGGCAGTGGCTGCCGGAAATCTCGGAGTTGGCCGGCGGGGAGGAAGGGCTGGCAATCCCTAGAGGACACTCCCGCGAGTTGTCTTGGGACGAAGTGCGGGATTACGCGCCGGAATATCTGATGATTATGCCCTGCGCCTTCGGCCCCGAACGCTCGCGGCAAGAAGCGCGGGACAAGCTGACGGGACTGCCGGGTTGGGCTGACCTTCCGGCAGTGCGCGACTCCCAAGCATTCGTATTCGACGGGCGCATTCCCAGCCGCCACGGCCCGCGAGTGGTGGACGTGCTGGAAGGACTGGCCGAAGTTCTGCACCCGGAGCAGTTCGCGGGCCTGGCTCCGCCCGGCATCTTCGACCCGCAGCCCTTCCGCTGAAACCCTAATTTCCTTTCCAATAAGACAGGCGAAGAGTGAGCAGAACAGGGTGAGGGCGCACCCCGTAAATCCGCAGCGCATCCGCGGGCGTATTGTCCAAGCAAGCATACTGTCGGACGGATTGTTGAAATAGTGGCAGTAATGGAAAGGTATCTAGCAGGCCAGGGGCGCACCTGGACGGTGACGATTCTGGTGGCGGTGGCGGCGCTGGCCGTGGCCGTCGGCGGCGCGATGGCGGCCGGCAGCGGCGGCGGGATCGACCCGGTCAATTTATTCGTGGAAGGCAAGCTGTCCGGGAACTCGCAGGAGTTTCTGGGCGGGCTGATTGGCGGCACGGCGTTGTTCGCCTTCGCCGCCGGGATGGCATCGGCAGTCAACCCCTGCGGATTCGCCATGCTGCCGGCCTACCTGGGGCTTTATCTCGGCTCCAACCTGGCCGAGGAAGACCGTCCCGGGCCAGTGGCTGCGATACTTAGAGGGCTGGTAGTGGGCGGCTCGGTGTCCGCCGGATTCATCCTGCTTTTCGGCGTAGTAGGCGGCGCAGTGGGGCTGTCGGCGTCGTTCATCAGCGACCTGCTGCCCTGGCTGGGACTAGTCATCGGCGCGGCGCTGGTGGGGACCGGGGCCTGGATGGTGACGGGAGGCAAGCTCTATACCGGCATTGCCGCGCGCGCCGCCGATCGCTTGGGCAACCCCAACACCGTCAGCGTCGGCAGCTTCTTCACCTTCGGACTCTCGTATGGAACCGCATCCCTGAGCTGCACCTTACCTATTTTCATTGCCGTGGTGGGCATAGGAAGCGCCACCGACTCGCTGTTGCAGGTGGTGGGCAACTTCTTCCTCTACGCCTTTGGCATGGGTCTAGTGATAATGGTGATGACCCTGGGAATGGCGATATTCAAGGGAACGATGGTCCGCTTGATGCGCCGCGCCTTGCCATACATCCAGCCCATCGCCTCCGCCTTTATGATCATAGCCGGCACCTACATCGTCTTTTACTGGCTGACTGTTGGCCGTGGCAACCTTTTTTAGCCTGGGAGCCAGGCGCACTACCATAGCCGCGCTGATGCTGGCATTCCTCGGCCTGCTGACGATAGCCTGCGGGGGAGGCAACGCCACCTCCACGCTTTCGCCGACGCCCGAAAGGCCGAATACGGAAGCTGCGCCAACATCTGCGCCCACCGGCCCTGCGGTTGCCGCCACTGATACTGCAACGGAGGCCTCTTCGTCTTCGGCAACGGCAGCCATTCCGCCGACCGCGTCGGGACCGGAGGAAACGCAGCCAGCATCCACGGCTACAGGCACAACCGGCCCCGCGCCAATGGTTGAGCCGGACCCTCATTTCCAGGATGCGCTTGACCGCGCCCAGTTCAGGACAAGTGGATGGAAAACCGACTTCAGTCTGCACACTGTTCTTTACCACGAGTTCTTGTCCGGTGGGGTTCCCCGCGACGGTATTCCACCTTTGGATGAGCCAAACTTCGAGAGCATCGCCGACGCCGACCTGTGGCTGGAGGATGTGCAGCCGGTCATCGCTCTGGAGATAAACGGCGCGGCGAGGGCCTACCCGCTGGCGATACTCACTTGGCACGAAATAGCCAACGACACTCTGGGCAGCGTGCCGGTATCGCTCACCTTCTGCCCGCTGTGCAACTCGGCAGTGGCCTTCGACCGGCGGGTGGGCGAGGCAACGCTGGACTTCGGCGTTTCGGGCAACCTGCGCCACAGCGACCTAGTGATGTGGGACCGGCAGACGGAAAGCTGGTGGCAGCAGTTGACCGGCGAGGGCATCGTAGGGGCCTACGCCGGCTATCAGTTGGAGTTGCTGCCGGCGCAGATTGTGTCGTGGCGCGATTTCAAGGCGGCCTTCCCCGACGCCGACGTGCTTTCCCGCGATACGGGCTACCAGCGCAACTATGGCCGGAACCCTTACAGTGGCTATGACCGCGCTGACCAGTCGCCCTTCCTCTTCCAGGGCAGCCCCGACGAGCGGCTGCTCCCCATGGAGCGGGTAGCCGCCCTTGTCTTGGACGGCCAGCCGCTGGCCTTCCCCTTCCTCACGCTGGAGGGAGAACGGGCCGTCAACTACACGGCGGATGGGCGTGACATCGTAGTGCTATTCCAGCCCGGCACCGCGTCGGCGTTGGACCAGTCACGCATCGCCGACTCGCGGGACGTCGGGTCGGTTGGCGTATTCGAGGCTGCGCTTGACGGGCAAACACTGGCCTTCCGCGCTGGGGACGACGGCTTCGTTGACGAACAGACCGGCTCCGTGTGGAACGTTCTGGGCCAGGCCGTCGCCGGGCCGCTGGCCGGGCAGTCCCTTACGCCCATCGTCCACGCCAACCACTTCTGGTTCGCCTGGGCCGCCTTCGCCCCGGGGACGCAGGTGTACCGCGGCGGATAACACAGCCCCAGTTACCTTGTCAGCCCTCGGCGGCCCTGTATAGAATGCCCTCAATCCGCAAGCCGCAGGAGGCAGTCATGGCCAATCCCCGCGCCGAGTTTTCGCCCATCTTCGACCGTCCGCCGCTGAAGCTGCCCGGCAACGCCCGCGTCGCCGTCTGGCCGGTCATCAACGTGGAGGAGTGGGACATCAATGAGCCGATGGCCCGCACCGTGCTGCCCACGCCGCAGGGAGTCACCACCATCCCCGACATCCCGAACTTCGGCTGGTTCGACTACGGCATGAGGGTCGGATTCTGGCGGTTCAAGCAGGTGCTCGACCGCTACGGCATCCGCGCCACTGTCAGCCTCAACGCATCGGTCTGCCTCAGCTACCCGATGCTGGTGGAAGAGTGCGTCAAGTCGGGCTGGGAGATACTGGCCCACGGCTTCGTACAGCGGGTGATAAACCGGGAGCCGGACGAGCGGGCTGTCATCCGCCGCACCATCGACACCATCGCCGAGGCCACCGGCAAGGCGCCCCGCGGCTGGATGGGCCCGGGCCTGGCCGAGACTTTCGACACCCCTGACGTGCTGGCCGAGGAGGGCATTGAATACATCGCCGACTGGTGCAACGACGACCAGCCCTATGAGATGATCGTCAAGTCCGGCCGGATGGTGGCCCTGCCATACACTGTGGAGCTGAACGACATCCCCATCTATCTGATCCAGAACCACCGCTCGCCGGAGCTGTTCGAGCGGGCCAAGGACCAGTTCGACACCCTCTACCGCGAGGGAGCCGACAGCGCCCGCGTTATGTGCATCTCCACCCACCCCTACATCACCGGCGCGGCCCACCGCATCCGCTACTACGACGCCATCTTCGAATACATGAGCCGTTTCGAGGGCGTCGTGTTCATGACCGGCAGCGAGATTCTCGACTGGTACAATCAGGAGACTGGTAAGGGGCAGTAAGCCCGGATGAGAGAGAATAGAGAGGCATGGAACCGGGAGATTCTGAGCCAAGTGTCTTGGAAGCCAACAAACACGCAGAACTCAGCAGGTTGTATATCCGACAGGCCGATGAGTGCCTGGCGCGAAGGAAGAAACGCCAGGCATCCAGAAAAGGCTGGGAAGCGATTGCCCAGGCAGTTAAGGCGATTGCGGTACAGCGCGGCTGGAACTATGACAGTCACGACTTGGTTATGGACGCGGCCGTGCAGGTATTGGATGAGCAGAAGCTCCCCCAATTGACCAGAAAATTCGGAACGGCCATCGCGCTGTGGAGCAACATCTACGAAAACTGGCTGGAATCAGACTCCATTGAGATTTACCTGAATTCGGTCAAGCTACTGCTACCGGAACTGGAGCGAGTCCGCACCGGGCCGCCGCCAGCGACCTTCACGCCCGAAACCCGCGACCAACGCAACCGCTGGAGGCGGCTGACACGGGGGCAGGCGGACAGTTTAGGGTGAATGGCGAGACTTTATCGCGTTAGGCTGCTTGCCTTATATGCAGAGGGCTAATATACTGTATGTATGTCATTGGACCAACGCATCATACAACATACTGATGCCGTAGCCTGACAGCTTGTCGTCCTGACGCCGCTAGTAGCACTGGCGATGGCCGTCTTTTATGCCGCCTCGCTTGGCTTGCTGGCGTTATCGGCAGGTCTTCCGTCCGCCGAGTTCGCCTTCGGATTCGTCGAAGACGCCGCTCTCCCTCTGGCAGGAGCGATTGCCAAGCTGGGCATAGCCGCACTCTGTCTTGCCGTAGTCGCGGCCTTTGGCCGGTGGTGCCAATCGCAGGCAAGGTTGCGGGCTGAGACGCCGTTGCTGTCACGGATGCCGCGCAGCGTCGCATCGAACCTGACCCTGAATCTCTCCTTCAAGTTCCCTCGCTGCATATCGCCTCTGGCTCTTGTCGGCCGCTTGCCTCTTCACGCCCGCAACCGGGCCCTCTCTTCAACCCCAGCCAGCTTGTCTGGCGCCGGCCCTTTGTTGCTTTAGCCCCCTCTTCAAGGACAGCCTACAGCCCGCGGCGCTTTTGTGCGCTGCCGGGACAGCTTAACTTTGATTGAGGGGGCCATGCTTCAGCGTGGTAGGATTGGGATGAGTCATAAATGTGGCCCAAGTTGCTACCGGAAGCAGGGCAAACGAAAGGAATGCCCTTGGTGCAATCGACCCAAGAAACCAGGTATCACTGTCAACAAACAGTTCTACGCTTTCACAAGCCACTTGTTATACAACCGCAGCATAGGAAACCACCCCGAAGCAACCAATGCCCGTATCAGGTATGTCTTGCGAAAGCCAGATTTCGCGGAACCTAAACAAGGAATTCGTCAAGTGTTCTGGAGATATATCAGGGAATTGAATAGTAATGGGGAGTGGATGAAAGTGGTCGTTGACTACAAACCCGCTGAACCTGAAATTGTCACATCTTACAAAGATCCCAGAGGAGGGATAAAGTGGACAGGACAGCCAAAATAGAATTCCTGACCTCCGTTGACATCCTGTCAGTTGCCATTGGAGAGCCAGAAAGGTCTGGCGGTGGAGCAGTGAATGTGACGAAAGTCCACGATTTCGACGCTTTCTACTCGGAAGACGAAAAGTGCGTGATGCTCTACTTGTTCGACGCCGCCCGCATCCTCTTGCCGCCTCTTACCGAAGACACGCCGGTAACGAGGATTCAGTACAAAGATGTCGTTGGTTCCTACCACAGAGATGACGATGTACTCGTTATAGGCGACGGTACGCCTGCGGCTCTCGAAGAAGAAATGGCTGACGGCATAATGGCGCATTACAACGAACACGGCAGAGTGGTCGCATTTACCTTTGCGAACGCCGCCAAAATCCTGTTGCCCCTCCTCGAAACATGGCAGGAGCCGACCGCCGAGGAACTTGCCGCCATCCAAAAGCGTATCGAAGCAGGCCCGTAGCCTGGCGATCTATGCGGAAATGGGACGCGCCCGGCACACCGGGAACTGATTGCCAAAGGTTGTAAGATAAACAGTCCCGCAATCCCTAACCCGCATCACAGGGGCAACCACAATGACCACCTACCAACCGGGCATCACCACCACCGTTGCCGGC
This sequence comes from Dehalococcoidia bacterium, assembly GCA_965249065.1. GTDB lineage: Bacteria > Chloroflexota > Dehalococcoidia > Lucifugimonadales > UBA3495 > VXOI01. The sequence goes on from CBDFLG010000002.1 coordinate 2,053,216, forward strand.
ACCGGTGCGCGGGGCTACTCCGGCGACGTCGGCGACGTTCAACCAGCCATATTCGTTGCGGGTGGACGCCAATGGCGACGGGTATGTCGTTGACCGGCTCAAGTACGTTATTCGCAGGATTGACGCCGCCACCTGCATCATCAGCAGCGTCGCCTAGCCGGCAGCGGAGCCACCGCCCGCCACCTTCACCCCTGAAACCCGCGACCAGCGCAACCGCTGGCGCCGGCTGACGCGGAGCGCTTGACTTGGAAGTGATACTCCCTTAATGTTGATAGCATGAACCTAGTCCATACAACATCTTGTGATTTCGCGTTTGCAGCCAGGCGGCTGGCGATCCTGACGCCGTTGATAACGCTGGCCATGCTGTGCGTTTACGCCGCCTCGATTGGCTCGATGGCTAATCTGGCCGGTCTTCCTCTAGCAGAGCTGGCCTTCGACTTCCTGCAGGATGCCGCCCTGCCGTTGGCCGGTGCGATCGCCAAATTAGGTATACTCACACTCTGCCTTGCGGTAGTTACCTGCTTCGGCCTCTGGTGCCAATCGCAAGCTAAAGTTCCGCCTGACAAGCCGCTGCTGTCCCGGGTGCCGCGATTCGTTTCAGAGACTCGATGCCTTGTCGCTTCCCGCAATTCGCCTCGCCGCATCCTGCCCCTGGTTCTCGCCAGGCTTCTGCATCTCCGCGCCCGCTGCCGGGCCCTCGCTTCGACGCCAACCGGCCTGGCTGGTGCCGACCCTCTCCTGCTGTAAGTCCCCTCCTCAAGGCCAGTCTCCAGCCCACGGCTGCGATGAGCGCCACTGGGCCAGTTCGACTTTGCTTGAGGAGGGCCATGTTTCGGCATGGTAGGATGAGGATGAGCCACAAATGCGGCGGCCCAAGCTGCTACCGGAAACAGGGCAGACGAAAGGAATGCCCTTGGTGTAACCGCGCAAGGGAACAGGCAACCTTGAAACGCCGCTGGCGTCGAGAATTCGATCGGAAGTCGAAAAGTAACCATTGGGCAACAAGTAGGTACACTCGACTTGGCGAACGCGGATTGACGCGTGAAATAATCATGGAAACACTAGAATACCCTGACTATGAGATAGAGAGCGGATGGAAAGGAAAAAATCAATCGTTTTATAAATTTTACCCTCCAAATACTCCAGAAGCTAAAAGCGCTGATAGGGCCAAAGGCGGTGCTTGGTTTCGTGTAGTTTTGGACGACACAGGAGCTTTGCTCACAGCATTTCGGGACGACAAGACAGAAGGCAGAGGAGGATTGATATGTCTATTAACACCAGCGACGACGGCAAATATCCAGCCCGCAATATAGAATACAATCAACAGGACGATATTCTCTTGCTGGCTAATGGATTACCTTCAATTTATGAAGAGGAGCTTTATTCGGGCTGCTCTGTGTCTTATGATAACCAAACCGGGCGTGTTACGGATATTGTGATTGAAGCGGCCAAAGAAGCGTTTCTTCCAATCTTGGTCAGCATTGCGCCCGTTAGATTGTCGCAGATGGACACAATGGCCCAATGGGGCGGCAATAGTAACTTGGTCTACCCTGAAATAAGCTATTCGCCCATAGACGATGTCCTGTGGCTGGGCAACGGACTGCCAATCCAACACAGTATGGAGCTTTTCCCTGAGTGTACTGTGTTCTTTAGCAGGCCGGGAGGGGATGTTTCAGGAATTCGATTCGATTCAGCGAAAGAGATGCTTCTGCCTTGTTTGCTGGACGAAGAGGTGCATCAGTGAATCGAGGAATTCAAAATGGTGGATGGTGTTGGTGTTGCATTACTTGCCATCCGGGACGCAAATGCTCACGGCATATAGATACGAAAAGTGAGAGGAGAGCGACTGTGGGCGCAAATGCAGCAAAGATCGACTATGTAGCGACAGCCGATTTGCTGTCGATCTGGCCAGGAGGTCCTGACAGTGGGGGTGGATACGCCGTAACGTTCAAGCCAGATTTCGACACTTTCTATTCAGAAGATGACGGAAAATGTGTTGGCGTGTACCTGTTCGACGCCGCCCGCATACTCTTGCCGCAACTGACCCAGGAAGTCGCCTATGTTGAGTTTCAATATCAAGAGCTGCGCGGTTCATACTCCAGAGAAATCGACACTCTGGTAATCGGCGACGGGACGCACCCGGCAACGGGCGAGGCGATGTCCGATGATGTCGTCGCACATTACAACGATGAAGGGTTGGCGGTGTCTTTCACCCTGAAAAACGTTTCTCAATGGCTCCTGCCGCGCTTGCGGACATGGCGCGGCGCGGATAACGAGTCAGAACGGTCATAGCAGCCAATGGCGGCCCCGCAGTGGCTCTTTCAGGGTACACTATCCCTGAAACCGCAAACTTGCCAACCCAAGGAGCAACCACCATGACCTATCAACCGGGCATCATCACCAGCGTCGCGGGAACCGGCGAGCGGGGGTATGCGGGAGACGGCGGGCCGGCAGCAGCGGCGCTGCTGAGTGAACCGTTCATGTGCGCCTTCGACGCTGTTGGCAACCTGTACGTGGCCGAGGCCATGAACCACTGCGTCCGCCGCGTTGACCGGGACACCGGCGTCATCGTCACCATCGCCGGAACCGGGGCCGAAGGCTACTCCGGTGACGGAGGGCCCGCGACCCGGGCGACGTTCAATCAGCCCTATTCGTTGCAGGTGGACGGCAACGGCGACGTGTACGTCGTTGACCGGCTTAACTATGTCATTCGCAAGATTGACGCCGCCACCGGCATCATCAGCACGGTCGCTGGCACCGGCGAGTCCGGCTACGGCGGAGACGGCGGGCTAGGAACGGCGGCGCAGTTCCGCGAACCCAACGACTGCTTCCTCGACGGGCGCGGTGGACTGCTGATTGCCGACGTGCAGGACCAGCGCATCCGCCGCTTGGACCTGGCGTCGGGCGTTATCACTACCTTCGCGGGTAACGGTGAAAAGCAGCGCAGCGGCGACGGACGCCCCGCGCTGGAGGCAAGCATCCTCGGCGCGCGGGCGGTGTGCATGGACAACGCGGGCAACACCTACATCGCAGAGCGCGAGGGCAACGGCATACGCAAGGTGGACGCCAACGGCGTGATGTCCACGCTGGCGGGAACGGGCGAGTTCGGCTACACCGGCGACGGCGGCCAGGCGCTGGATACCGCCTGGGGCGGCCCCAAGGCCATCCGCTGCGACCACGACGGTAACCTGCTGGTGGTGGACACCGAGAACCACGCCATCCGGCGCATCGACGCCGCCACCGGTATCGTCACCACCGTCGCGGGCGGGCATCTGGGCGGAGAGGGCGACGGGGGCCCGGCCGACGAGGCGGGCATGGACCGCCCCCACGGGGCCGATGTGGACGCAGACGGCAACATCTATATCGCCGACAGCAACAACCACCGGGTGCGGGTGGCCGGAGTTGGCGCGCCAAGCTGAGGTCAGGCGCGCCAACGAAACAGGGCTAGTCGTCGGCCAGCACCGCTTCCAGCGGGTCGGGCTGGACCTCGCGGACGAAGACGGGTTCGCCGTTGCGGATTAGGATTGACCGCTCGAACCGCTCTTGGAACGTGACGTCGTCCTCGGTGCCTACGTCCCGGGTCAGGCAGCAGTATTCTAGGGAAATCCCGTTGGGGTCGCTGAAGTAAATTGACATGGCCCATTCGTGGTCGACGATGTCGGTAACCTGAACGCCCTTGCCGATTAGTTCGGCGCGCTTGGCATTCAAGGCGTCCACCGAGCCGGCCTCGAAGGCGAAGTGGTAGAAGACTCCGGGTATGCCCAGCCCGCGGTTGATGCCGGTGTCGAAGTCCGAAGGCAGAGCGGGGATGTTGTTCGGTTCCATGAAGGCGATGAGCTGGTCCCGGCCAACGTCAACGAACATGTGGCGAATGTGGCCGCCTTGCCGGATCTTAATGATGTCGCACCGCACGACTTCAAAGCCCAGCACGTTCTCGTAGAAGTCGCGGGTAGCGTCAAGGTCGTGGGTGGAGAGGCCGATGTGCGAGAATCCCTTGTTCGACATCACTGTCACCTCCTATCATTCACCTGATGCCCAAGTTTAACACTTGGCGGGCAGGTGTTGCTGATACCAGTCCATGGTGTGGCGCATCACTTGGGAAAAGGCCGGTTCTTCGTAGACCTCGTAATGGCCGACGCCCTTCAGCATCACCAGTTTCTTCGGCTCGCCGGCGTGGGCGTATAGCTGCTCCGATTCCTCCGGCGGCACTAGGCGGTCCTGGTCGCTGGTGATGAACAGCACGGGCCGGGGCGCAATCTTGCCGACCACCCACTCCGGGTTGAAGCCGATGGTGTCGTCAATGTACTCGACCGGGATGGTCATTACCGCGTTGGGATTGTTGGCCCGCTGGGCGGCGGCCAGGGCGGCCGACTGACGGTCGGGCAGCAGGATTTCGCCGCGCTCCACCATATCGGACTTGCCGGTCATGGCGCGCTGGATGCGGTCGGACTTGGAGCGGTCGAGAAGGTCGAACCACTCGTCCATCCGGCGGACGCGGCTCATCCAACGGGTTCCGTGGCCGATGCCGACCACGCTGACCACGCACTTGGCCCGCTGGTCTATGGCGGCGGTCCAGCAGACGGTGGCGCCGCCGTAGCTGGTGCCGTAGATGCCGATGCGCTCTTCGTCCACCTCCGGCTGCTCGCCGAGGAAGGTCATGGCGGCCTGAACGTCGGAAACGCGGCTGTGGGGGGCCAGACGCAGCGGCGAGATGCCCTCGCTCTGGCCCCAGCCCTTGTAGTCGAAGGCCATCGCCACGTAGCCCGCCTCGTTCAGCACCCGGGCGTTGTCGGGCAGATACAGGTCTTTGACGCCGGTGTAGCCGTGGCACAGCAGCACCGCCGCCCGCTGCTCGCCGGGGGCCAGGCCATCGGGCGTGTAAACGTCGCCCTGGAGCTTGAATCCCTCGCTGTAAAACTCTACCGCTCGCTTCATAAACAAACCCCCTGCGCTTATGATTCTCAGAATGTCTCGCCATCATATCAGGCGGACGGAGCGCCGCCTGTTGCTGTAAGCGACTCGCTCAACTCCCATAGGGCGGCGGCCAACTCCGCATCGTAGCTGGCGGCAGACGATTGCACAGCCTGGCAGTCCACGAAATACTTGCCGGTTACCCCTGCCACTTCGGGCGATGAGGCCAGGTGGATTAGCGTTTCCGCGCCCTGCCCGGAGTCCACGCCGCGGGTGCCGATGAAGGCGTTGACCACCCGGCCCAAGATGCCGTTGTTTCGCGCGATGTTGGTGCGCACCAGCCCAGGATGCAGCGCATTTACGGTGACGTCCGCGCCCTCCAGCCGCCGCGCCAGTTCGTAGGTGAACAGGATGTTGCACAGCTTGGAGCGCCCGTAGGCCCGGTAGCCGCGATTGCTCCCCGGCTTGGGCAGGTCCTCCAGCCGGAATTTCCCCGGCGACCCGTGCGAGCTTGACGACACGTTGATAATCCGGGCAGGGGCCGAAGCCCGCAGCAGGTCCAGCAGCAGGGTGGTCAGCAGGAAGTAGCCGAGATGGTTCAGGGCGAAGGTCATTTCTATGCCGTCGGCGCTGCGCTGGTTCGACAAGAATATGGCCCCGGCATTGTTCAGAAGAACGTCCAGCCGTGGCGTCTGTTCCTTGACTTGGGCAGCCAGCCGCCGCACCTCACGCTGCGATGACAGATCGGCCAGCAAGTACCGCACGGTGTGGTTGCCAGTCTCGTTGATGATGCGCTCCACGGCGGCATCGGTCTTAATCGCATTGCGGCCCACGATGACCACCCGCGCGCCCATGCGCGCCAGCTCGCGGGCGGCAACGTAGCCGATGCCGTCGCTGCCCCCGGTAACCAGACAGGTCTTGCCTTCCATAGTAGGGGATTTTATCGTATGGAGCGCGGCAGTGGTAGAATTGGGGCGTCATTCGCCCGCAGGCCCGCCCCGGTGGTGAGCTTGTCGAACCACGAAGGGGGCGGCAGAGGAGAAACGGCATGAGCGGCGACGGTATTACTTTCGGGTGCAGCCTGAGCGTGGAAGACTACTGGGACGTTCCCGCCTTTGCCCAGCGGGCCGAGGAGTTGGGCTTCCGGCGCGTTACCATGGGCGAGCACATCATGGACGGCAACCCGCCGCGCCCTACGGTGCTGAACCTGCCCGCAATGGCTGCCGCCGCCGGTGCGACGGAAACCCTGCGAGTGATGACCGGCATCGTCATCGTGCCGCTGTATCACCCGGTGATGCTGGCCAAGCTGGTCGCCAGCGTTGACCAGGTTTCCGGCGGGCGCCTGGACTTCGGCATCGGAATCAGCGGGCAGCGCGGCACCCACGTCGAGTTCGACGCCCTAGGCGTCTCGACGCGCACCCGGGGCCGGCGCACTGACGAGATGCTCGAGGTGATGAAGCGTCTGTGGACTGAGGAACACGTTTCGCACCGCGGGCGCTTCTTCGAGTTCGACGACGTTACGCTGCTGCCCCGGCCGTTGCAGCGTCCCTACCCGCCCATCTGGGTGTCGGGGCGCAGCGAGGCGGCGATGCGCCGCGCCGCCCTGCACGGCGACGGCTGGTATCCCTATCTGTTCACCAACCGGCGCATCAAGTACAGCAACGACATGGTGCGCCAGTTCGCCGCCGAAGCGGGCCGCGAGCTTGAGGGCTTCCACTGGGGCCTGAACCAGCCCACAGCCATCTCCACCGACGGCGACGAGGCCTTGGGGCTGGCCGTCCGCAACGTCGGCGAGCGTTACGTGACGCCGGAACGCAGCGCGGAAGACATCGCCCGCGCCCTCTGCGTGGCCGGAACCCCCGACGACTGCACCAGCGCCATAGAAGCGAAGATCGAGGCGGGGGTCGAGCACGTCAACCTCGGCTTCTTGGCCGACGATGCCGACGGCCTTTACCGCCAGATGGACCTGTTCGCCGAAAGGGTCATGCCCCATTTTGGTTAAATAAACCACAGATGGGAGCCTGTATCTGCACATTGACCATACCGCCCACGCTTGGGTCAAGTGCTTGCTGGACGCGGTGTTTGGCCGGCGCAACTTCCGTAACGAAATCGTGTGGGCCTACACCGGGCCAAGTAATACACGGCGATGGTTCCCCAGAAAGCACGACACTTTGCTGTTTTACGTCAAATCCGACGATGCTCCATTCAATCGGGATGCTGTACGCATTCCTTACAAACAATTGAACACTCAACATCAAGAGATGGGAGGGGGTGGTATCGGCGGAAATCTTACTGCCGACACCGTAGGAGCATACCTGGACCAGGGGAAAGTACCGGAAGATTATTGGCTCTGGAAGGCAGAGATAATATGACACCCGTAGGCCGCACTCCGAGCGAGCGCACCGGGTATCCCACGCAAAAACCGCTGGCACTCTACGAGCGCATCATCAAGGCCAGCAGCAACCCCGACGACATGGTGTTGGACCCGTTCTGCGGTTGCGCCACCACGCCCATCGCGGCGGAACGGCTGGCCCGGCAATGGGTGGGCATGGACATTTGGGACGGGGCGCACCAGATGGTTTTGGACCGTCTGGCCTCCGAAGGCTTGGCAGTTGCCGACGCCACAATATCCGCCGGCCAGCAGACATTCACCTTTGGCGACGTTCACCTGGAGACCGCGCCACCGCAACGAACGGACGGCGGCGAACCGGCCGCGCTGGTACTGCGGACGCCGGCGGGCCGGGCGCAACGGCATCCTGCGCCTCGGACGCAACACGGGCGGCTGCTGGCTGATATTGGCGTCTTCTGTCAAGGTTGCGGGGCAGACTACAACTTTGACCCCCGCGTACTGGAGGTTGACCATATCAACCCGCGCTCGCAGGGCGGAACCGACGCCTACGATAATCTGACTCTGCTATGCCCGCCGTGCAACAAGGAAAAGCGCGACCGCTACACGCTGATAGGATTGCAACAGCACAACCGGGCTAACGGTTGGATGAGGAACGAAAGCAATCTGCGGATGGGGCGGGGCGCAGGACGGAGAGGGCGGCGGCGGTAGAGTAGCAATAGGCTATCCAGTGTAGAAATTAGCAAGGAGTTCAAGCCGTAATGCCACGAAAGAAGAGAGAGAGGACGCCCGCCGGTTTACCCGTTGCCGCCGAGGGCAGACGCGACGGCCGAGGAACTGGCACAGGCATTCTTCAGGGGCAAGCCTGGCGATGATGTGAACTTCCCAATGGTATACCACTGTGCGGGGTGTGGGCGAGTGGTGTCCTTCCCTAACATCTTGTATCGGGACCAGCGGTGCGCGGGCTGCACGAGCTACCCCGTCCGGCAGGACGATTGCAAAGTTCCCTCTCCCTCTGGGAGAGGGTGAGGACGTTCCCCAGACGCTTTTATGACACCTAGCCCTTGCCAAGTCCTATGACACCTCCCTAGCATAGTTCCTGTAAGCCCCTGCCCGTCCGCCATTCGGCCCTCGACACCGCCGCCCGCCCCAACAGAATAACCAAATGGCGGGAAATGACCGGAAATGGCGGGGAAACCAAAAAAAAGCCACTCAGGCAGCATCAGGAAGTGCAGTCATGTATTTCAGCCAAATCAGAAACCGCATCGACGCCCTGCGCCGCAAATACGCCCCTGAGCTTGCCCTCCACCGGGTCCGCGGCTTGGCCAGCGAATTCTGCCTCCAGTACGCCGTGGCCGTCGCCGACCGGAAGCCCGCCCCGGAGACCCATCCCTTTATCAAGCGTATTGCCGACCACGGTCTGCGCTTGACCACCTTTATGGCCCTCAACAACTACCTGGAACGCTGCCGGAGGGAGCGCAGGATTCCCGAGTGCAGTGAAATCGTCCACTGCCTCCTTCCGTGGTCCAGAAACAGCGGCCTTCCAACTACATCCCTCGTGTAAAATCCTCAAGAGTCCGCTCGCGGTTCGACAAGCTCACCAGGAACGGATTCTCAGGGACTTTGCAATCGTCCTGCCCCGTCCGGTAGTTGGCAGAGGCAAAATGGTTAAAATCCGATATAATTCCCTTCAAAATAAGGAGGGAGAGCCATGCCTGATTCGGTTTCGGTTAAGGTGGAAACCAACTTGGCCGCCGCCATGCGCGACGGCACGACACTCTATGCCGACGTTTACCGGCCCGACGGCCCCGGCCCGTTTCCCACGATCCTGCAGCGCACTCCTTATGACAAGTCGGGGGCGCTGGCGTCACAGATGCTTGACCCCATCAAGGCGGCCAAGGCCGGGTTCGCCCTGATTATCCAGGACACCCGCGGCCGCTTTACCTCCGGGGGCGAGTTCTACTGCTTCGTTGACGATATCAACGACGGCTACGACACCGTGGAATGGGCCGCCGCGCAGCCGTGGTCCAGCGGGCGGGTCGGCATGGTCGGCGCGTCCTACGTCGGGGCGACGCAGTGGCTGGCGGCCACCACCCGGCCCCCGCACCTGGCCGCCATCGCGCCCAACGTCACCGCCTCCAACTACCATGACGGCTGGACCTACCAGGGCGGAGCCTTTGAGCTGGGCTTCAACGTTTCTTGGACCCTCAATCAACTAGCCCTAGCCAATTTCCAGACCCATTCCGGCGTCAGGAACGTGCCGCAGGCACGCCGGGGCGACCTGCTGAAGGCCGTAGACGGCATGGCCGACGCCTTCCGCCACCTGCCGCTCAAGGACTTTCCCTACCTGAAGGGCGGGCTGGCCGACTACTACTTCGACTGGCTGGAGCATCCCGGCTTCGATGACTACTGGAAAAAGCTGTGCATTGAGGAGCAGCACTCCAACATCACCACCCCGGCGCTGAACATCGGCGGCTGGTACGACATCTTCCTGGGCGGCACCATCCGCAACTTCTTGGGGATGCGGAAGAACGGCGCAACCGAAGACGCCCGGGGCGGCCAGAAGCTCATCATCGGCCCTTGGCAGCACGGCTCGCGGGGCACCAGCATGGCGGGCAGCCACTACTTCGGCCTAGCCGCCGACGCCATGGCCCTGGGATTGGACGAGATTCACCTGCGCTGGTTCGAGCATTGGCTCAAGGGGGCCGACAACGGCTTGCTGGACGAGCCGCCGGTCAAGATATTCGTGATGGGCGACGATGTCTGGCGCGACGAGCAGGAGTGGCCGCTGGCCCGCGCCCAGACCACCGGCTACTACCTGCACAGCGGGGGCAACGCCAACTCCCTTCACGGCGACGGCAGCCTCAGCCCGGAGGCGCCGGCCGACGAGCCGCCTGACATCTTTCTCTATAACCCCGCCAATCCGGTGCCGACCCGGGGCGGACAGCTCTGTTGCAACCCCTACTTTGCCGCCAACGGCGCGTTCGACCAGAACGAAATCGAGGCGCGCCCCGACGTGCTGGTCTACTCCACGCCGACGCTGGAGCGGGACACCGAGGTCACCGGGCCGATTACCGTTACCCTCTGGGCCGCCACCTCCGCCACCGATACCGACTTCACCGCCAAGCTGGTGGACGTCTGCGAGGACGGCTGCGCCCGCAACCTGACCGACGGCATCATCCGGGCCCGCTACCGCGATTCGATGTCCAACCCGTCGCTGGTGGAGCCGGGCCGCGCCTACTGCTACACCATTGATCTGTGGGCCACCAGCAACGTGTTCAAGGCGGGGCATCGCATCCGGCTGGAAGTGTCCAGCAGCAACTTCCCCCGCTTCGACCGCAACACCAACACCGGAGGGGTCATCGCCGCCGACACCGAGCTGAAGCCGGCGCTTCAGACCATCCTGCACGATGCGGCCCACCCGTCCCACGTCTCCCTGCCCATCGTTCCCCGGTAGGCGGGATGTGTTCCTAACCCCAACAGTACACAGCCAACCGTTCGTCCTGAGCTTGTCTAAGGATGAACGATTGGCGGCGGCACCCGGAGGCCAAATGCCCCACGAATCAGCCCACGACCCCAACGCGCCGCCCGACCCCATGCGGGAGTGGTACGTCAACACCATTTGGGGCCGCCGGGCCACCGGCGACGACGCGCTGTTCGAGGTGATGAGTCTCCAGGTCTTTCAGGCCGGCCTCACCTGGAAGATGGTGCTGGACAAGCGCGACGCCTTCCGCCGCGCCTTCGCCGGTTGGAGCATCGACGCCGTGTCCGCTCTGGGGCCGGATGACGTGGAGCGGCTGCGGCAGGACGGCGGCATCATCCGCAACCGGCAGAAAATCGAGGCTGTCATCGAAAACGCGCGGCGCATACAGTCGCTCCGCGACGAGCACGGCAGCTTCTGCCGCTGGTTCTACGACACGCTGGAAGGGCAGGACTACCCGCCGCTGGCCCAAGAACTGCGCCGCACATTCAAGTTCATGGGCCCGGAAATCGCCCGGATGTGGCTGATGGCCTCGGGCCGCATCACCCGCGAGGAAGGCGACAAGTACCGGCCCGGGAACGCGAATTGAGGCGGTAGAGGCCCAGCATGTGCCGCAGCGAGAATGGATTGCGCTTCAACTTCTCGCGAGACTGGTGCTCTCCACACGAATCTATGAATACTCATTCGGCTTAGCAAGTAGCCGAGCCGTTACATTCGGGATATCCTAGGCGAAGCCGATAAGTCCGATCAGGATTGAGACATCGGCCACGTTGAAGATGAACCAGGGGAGGATGTCTATGAAGTCGGTCACGTGGCCGAATGCGACCCGGTCTATGAGGTTGCCCGTGGCGCCTGCAAGCATCAGCCCAAAGGTAATCTGTGGCCGTGGGCCGGTATTTGGACGGGGCCAGTAGAGGGCAATCAGCATGCCAATGCCGATTGTGGACACTACGATGAGCAGGATGATGTGGCCACTGAAGAGCTCCAAGGTGCCTCCCGAGTTCGTAACGTGGGTGAGGCGGAAGAGACCGTCCGGTGGCCATGACTCGCCTATCGCCACTGTCCGAATGACCAGGAGTTTGGCCACCTGGTCCAGCACAAGGACTGCTAAGATGGCGAGGAGGCCAATTCGGTGCCGGAGAACAAAGCCTACGAAGTTTGCCATCAATGCAATCGCTTCGGGTGGTTGACCTAGGGGCTACAGAGGGCTGATTCGCTGTGCAAGACCCCGGACTACGCGAGCGGGGTCTTGTACAGCTTCGGGTACGCGGGTATTGCCGTTAGAGGATAAACCTAGCAACCGCAGTTAGTAAGAAGCAAACCCCTACTACCGCCGCCAGCCCGACAATCACCCAGACGAGGTGGAGTCGCGTAAAGGCCGGAACATAACCTGTAATACGGCGGCGCACAGCATCGACGCCAACACAGAGTATTATCAGGGCCGCAATGACCAGCACTACCATGGTTATCAGCACGGCAAGCCCGCTAATCTAGTATTTGGGAGCTACTGAGCAGGTACGCGCAGTCCCCACTGGCCGAGGTTGTGGAGGTTCCCCAAGAACCCATTAGAGTCCCGCCCACTATGTTGTTGACGTAGCTGGTCTCTGCACCGCCGCCGCCGGGGCAGGGGAAGTTGGTATTCTCGAACCCGTGGGTTGGCTTTTTCACCATTATCTGCGTCTGGTCGGAATTGTAGTATCATGTGCAGGGCTGTCCTCCCTCGTTACTCCACCATGGAAGCCAGTACCACTCGCACTCTCCGCCGGAGTAAAAGACCTCATCCTCTTCGGCTAACCACTCAACCTCCGACTGTACCCAGTTAACGTCGACGTTTGGTGGGCTTCCCAGATAGTCCTGAACCTGGCTGTGCTGTAATAGCTTTGTAGTGGGCTGGCGAGCACACCACCCGAATGCCGGGTCTTCCTTGTGGACGAAGAACCCTGTGCCGGCTCGGCAGGACTTGATTCTATGGTTCCTTCTCCGCCTTCGTCAATGTCTACGAGGTCCTCGGGATCGAGTGTGCCTTTTTCTACCAGCCTCTCGCATGTAGTGAAGTCAGCAGACAGTGTTCTTGCGGCCTTGATGGGTTCACCAAATGCTCGCTCCAGTCGCGTTGTGAACTTGCAACCGTCTTCGAGTATTTCGCCCTGCTCAATCTCACGCTCGGCGTTTTTGATAGCAAAGCTGTCGGAGTGGTCGTACTCAACAACGTCTTCCCCTGTCAGTCGTGGTGGGTCCTCTCCTGGAGATGCCCCTAGGAAGACAGCTATGGCTATGGATGCCAGGATACCAACCAGCGGAATCGCCTAGAAAACTCTCTTGCGGCTCATGTCGCTCCTCCTCCTCTTCGGATATCAGGGTTGTTTTGTGGTTCACCGTACTCGTTGTAAAAGATGTGGGTCTTGTCCGGGTCGAAGAATGTATTGGGGAAGCCCAAACGTCCTGAGTCGAATTGCTCCAGTTGGGCGTCGCTGACGTAGCCCTGAGGTTGCTCGGAAAACCAGTAAACTTCCACTTGGTCTTTGGGGCGGGCCAGTTGGTCAACCATCTCGTCCTCCCGAGGAGTTTATCTGCAACGAACGATCCCCCGGATCAGCCAGCGCCGCGGGCATTTGCATCAACAGGCGAACCACAGGCAACCGGCGAACCACAGGGATACGAATCTGGGAGTGTGAGCCACGGGCCATTATAAGGTCATCCCCCACCGTAGGCCAGTAGTCGAACAGCTTTGAATTGGGTACTGGCCTGGTGGGCGAGACCATCACATAACGCTTGGGCTATATCGCCTTTGCCTGAGGGTTCAATTCCCATAGCCATCAATACAAAAATGTTCGACACAAAAATGTTCGGCTACTAGCGCACCTTTACGTACTTGGTTCCCAGCCCCTTGGCCGCGTCCGTTGCTCCGCCGCTGACCAGATAGATGTCCCCGTGGGCGTCGGGCCAGATCTGGTGGCTGCGCGGTGTGGTCCAACTGGCCAGCACGCTGCCGGCGCCGTCGCGTACGGTCAACAGGTTCTCCGCAGCCTCGTTGCTCTCCCGCTCCGCCAAGTAAAACAGCCCGTCCCGCCCAATGTGCAGATCCGTGGGGAGTTGCACGTTGGTCCACTGGGTAACGAACTCTCCCTCGGGGTCGAAAATCTGGATGCGGTTGTTCTTGCGGTCACAGACGTAAATCAGGCCTTCGTTGTCTACCCAAAGGCAATGGGGCGAGAAGAACGCGCCTGTACCGTCGCCGCCGGGCCGTCCCCAAGATGCGATGAATTGCCCGTTGGCGGCGAAGCGGTGCACCCGGCAGTTGCGGTAGCCGTCGGATGCGTACAAATCCCCTGACGGCGAAGGCGAGAGCCGGGTGGGGCGGTTGAACGGGCCGCCCGCCCGCAGCACGACTCCCTCGTCCTCGAAACATCCGGTGTCCGAGGGCTGGCCCCTGTTGCCGACTTCCAGCAGGACCTCTCCGCTCACCGACAGCTTCATCGCCACGTGAGCGCCCCGGTCGGCCAAGTAAATCACGTCGTCGGGCCCTATGTACATCGTATGGGGCTCTACGACGTAACCGGTCCCCCAGGAGTCCAGGAAGTTTCCGTTCCGGTCGAACACCAGGACCGGCGGGTCCTGTTGCTGCTGGCAAAGATAGACCCGGTCCTGCGAGTCCGTCACCACGCCGGTTACGACGCCCGCGCGCCAACCGTCGGGCAATCTGCCCCAGCTTTCGTCAACGTCAAACCTGAAGTCGCCGGCTTCGATCAAAGCCATGGTGAGTCACCCCCTCCCGATGAATGGCATCTTGGTTGCCATGATGGTCATAAACTGGACGTTGGTGTCTAGGGGCAGGTTGGCGATGTAGACCACCGTATCGGCGACGTGGGCCACGTCGAAGCGTGGTTCCGGGCGTATATCGCCGTTGGGCTGAAGGATGCCGGACTCCATCGCCGCGGTCATGTCGGTGGCCGCGTTGCCAATGTCTATCTGGCTGCAAGCGATGTTGTACTTGCGGCCGTCCAGCGAGGTGCTTTTGGTCAGCCCCATCACGCCGTGCTTGGTGGCGGTGTAGGGGGCGCTGTTGGGACGCGGCACGTAGGCTGAAATGGAGCCGTTGTTGATGATGCGCCCGCCCATCGGCTCTTGATTCTTCATAATTTTGATGGCTTCCTGGGTGCAGAGGAAGGTGCCGGTCAGGTTGGCGTTGACCACCGACTGCCATTGCTCGAAAGTCAGGTCCTCCATGTTGACCGGCGGCGAGCCGCTGCCTGCGTTGTTGAACAGCAGGTCCAGCCGCCCGCCGAAGGCCTCTTTCGTGCGGGCGAAGAGCTTGCCGACCGATTCGGGGTTGCCCACGTCGGTGGACACCGCGATGGCCCGCTCCCGCATTTCCTCCGCTTCGGTCAGCGATGCCTCCAGAGTTTCAATCCTGCGCCCAGCCAGCGCCACCGAATAGCCGTCGCGCAGCAGAGCCAGCGCGGACTCCCGCCCCACGCCGGAGCCTGCCCCGGTAACAATGGCAACTCGCCCCAGAGATTTCATCATCCTGCCTCCTCCTTGCTGGGCTTGTGTGGCTTTGGGTGCCAGTTTAACCCCAGCAGGGGCGAATGTGGAATGCAGAGGAAGCGCCGGCAACGCCCCGGAGACTCTGTTAGTGGGGAAACCATGGCAAAAGTAGCATCAGGCAGGTGAGCGGCTATACTTGAGGGAATCAACCCCGGCGAGGTTAGCCATGAGAGCAGCGGTTTATAAGGGCGAACAGGTGTTACAGGTCGAGGACATACCCGACCCTACTCCCGGACCCGGTCAGGTGGTGATGCGGGTTAGGTATTCGGCAATCTGCGGCACCGACGTACACGCATTCATGTATGACTTGGCCCAGCCTGGCACGGTGATGGGGCACGAGTACACCGGGAGCATCGTGGACGTGGGAGACGGTGTTACCCGATGGAAGAGCGGCGACCGCGTGGTGGGCGGCGGCGGGCATCCCCCGTCCGGCATGGCCTCGGCTACCCGGACGCATCCGCGATTCAACTACCGCACCATGGGATTCCAGCACAACACCCGCCCCAGAGGATATGCCGAGTACGTGCTACTGGACGAGTGGGAGCCCACGCCGGTGCCCGACGACGTTACAGATGAGCAGGCGGCCCTCTGCGAGCCGTGCGCCGTAACCGTACACGCAGTGCGGCTATCGGACATCAAGCTGGGGGACGCCGTGGTAGTGTTGGGAGCCGGGCCCATTGGTCTGCTGTGTATGCAGACCGCCCGCGCCGCCGGTGCGACCAAGGTGATAGTGTCGGAGCCGGCCCCCGGGCGCGCCGAAGCAGCCCGAAGGCTGGGCGCGGACGCAGTACTCAACCCCTTCGATGGGGACTTCGAGACCAGGGTCATGGAACTCACTGGCGAGACCGGCCCTCAGGTGGTGTTCGAGTGCGCCGCCGCGCCCTCCACCCTGGAGCAGGCCCTCGACCTTTCGGCGCGGGGCGGGCAGGTGGTGATGCTGGCCATTGCTTGGGAACCGACGCCGGTGTTGCCTCCTAACTGGATGGCGAGGGAAGTGCGGATGCAGTCGTCCTTTGGCACTCAGCCGGAGGACTGGCGCATCGCGCTGGAACTGATGCGGACCGGGCGGGTGTCCGTTGACCACATGCTGAACGCCACCAACTTCGTGCCTCTGGAGGGAATCCAGGGAGCCTTCGAGTCACTGTGCCGTCCCACCAACGAACTTCAGATGGTGGTGGAGCCGTAAGGGGAGGGAAACTCCGGAACGGGCAGCGGGGGTTAAAGCCCTGGCCTGGGACCGGCGGACAACGAAGCGTTATCTATGATCAACTGTCCTAATTGCGGAGCGTCGGGCGAGGCGGGGGCCAATTATTGTGTGCGCTGCGGCCGCCGCCTGCCGACGGTATGCCCCAACTGCGGCGCAGCCAACCTGGTGGACAGCCGTTTTTGCCATTCCTGCGGAACCGGCCTAGGCACAGGAGCGCCGACAGCGTTTCCATCCCCTCTCGCCGTATCTTGTCCTCGCTGCCACGCGGACAACGAGCCGGGCGCGACGTTCTGCTACTCCTGCGGACTGCCGCTGGACGAATTTGGCGGCAGCAAGGAAAGACCAACTACTGCCGAAGGGACACCGGCGGGCTTCTGGATTCGGCTGCTGGCCTGGCTGATAGACTCAATTGTCCTGCTCACCGTTCAGATGGCCCTGCTCACCATTCTGCCCGGCACCTCCATTGAGGCCTATTTTCTGGATGAGTCATTATGGACTTGGTATGACAGCTTTATGGCTCTGGTAGGCGTCGCCTATTACACCGTCGGCGTTTCCGTATTCTCCACCACGGTCGGCAAGCGGGTTCTGGGGTTGTATGTGATGCGGAGCGACGGCTCGAAAATCACCCCGTTGCGGGCCTTCGCCAGATACGTGGCCTACATTCCGTCCGCTTTGTTCTTGGGGGTTGGATACCTGATGATTGGTTTCAGCAGCGACAAGCGGGGGCTGCACGACCACCTCTGCGACACCGTGGTAGTAAAGCGGCGGCGAGGCTGATTCAGTGCTGGGGTACACCTTGCTGGCCTTTGCGCCGGGAATCTTCTGGCTCTGGTTTTTCGTCCGAGGTCGCAACTACCGGCCCGACCCCAGGCGGCTTTTGGCCATTGCATTCTTCCTCGGAATGCTGTCCACGATTCCGGCGGGTATTCTGGAGTTTGTTTTTCTGCACGATACCGACATCGACATCGGGGCGGATTTGGCAACAGTGGCCGCGGCTATGCTCTTCGTGGTGGGGCCGGTGGAGGAAGGAAGCAAGTTTCTGGCGGTGCGGCTGGGGGCGTATCGCTCGCTCTACTTCGACGAACCGCGCGACGGGCTGGTATATGCGGCAGCCGCCAGCCTGGGATTCGCTTCGTTGGAGAACCTCGGTTACATCCTGATTTACGGCCCGGAAGTGATGATTGGCCGCGCCCCCATCAGCACACTGGCCCACGTCATCTTCAGCAGCTTCTGGGGCTATGGCTTGGGGATGCAGACGCAGGAATGGCGGCGCGCCCGATGGCTATGGCTGGCGGCAGGTCTAGTCATTGCCGCCGTGTTTCATGGAGTCTTCAACATACTGCTAATCACACTATCGTCGGCAGGGCTGCTGCTGGCCTTGCCGTTGATAGGGCTAGGCCTGTGGTGGACGCTCAACCGACTACGCTGGGCGCAGCGAATCTCACCGTTTCGGTTCCGGCGCAACTACCCACAAGTGGAGTGCCCAAGGTGCAGACGGCGCATTTTTATCACCAGCCGGTTTTGTCAGTTTTGCCGATGGCCCATACCCGCCACCCTTTCATCGGCTCTCATCTGCAGCAATTGCCGCAACCCCGGACGCCCCGATGCCGACTACTGCACCCGATGCGGCGACCAACTGTTGCGTCGTTAGCCAAGGCAATGGGTGAAAACTGAGTACGCCGGGAAAAAGCGTCAAGAATCACGGGCGTGTGAAGTAGAATCACGGGCGTGTGAAGTAAATGAATTGCCGGGACGGGTAAGGGCGGAAGAAGAATCGCAGAAGATAATCCGCGGGGCACAAAAATGGAGCGGAAGACGAGATTTGAACTCGCGACCCCCTCCTTGGCAAGGAGGTGCTCTACCACTGAGCCACTTCCGCTCACAACGGCACCGGAAAAACAGAGACTATTCAGATGCCTTGTGTATATTATAGCAAATACTCCTCTGCTTTTGTCTACACCCATGCCAAAGGAAATTCCGGGCAGTCGCTTCCTCCCAGAGCCGCACGGGTCCCGGCTCGCCGGAATAGCTGAGCAAGGGGATTGACGACGGAAAAGACAGGGACGGAGAACGCCGCGTGACTTGCAACCATTGCGGTCTCGACATAGGGGCCGGCAACCACTACTGTCCCTGGTGCGGCGAGCCCCAGCCAGGCGGGGCGGCCCCGGCAGAACCGGACTTCCCTGAATCCGGCGACGCAGGAACCGGGGCAGTTTCGTCCGGCCCGGAAGATAGCGCGCCGGTCGAAGAGCAACTGCGGCAGCTTCGGGCAACAGTCGCTTCGCAGAACGCGGAACTGGCCCGGATGTCGCAACGGCTGTCGGCGCTGGAAAGGGGCAGTGCCGCTCCCGATGCCCCGCAGCAGCCACAACCGGAGACCCCGCTCGCTCCTCCGCAGCCACCGGCAGCGGCGCCCACCGCTCCACAACCTCCGCCGGCAGAAATCCCGCCACCACAGCCGGAAAGCGCGCCCGCTCTGTCTCAGCTGCAGGCGGCAACGCCAGTCACACCCCTCCCTGTCGGGGAAGCGGAAGCCGCTTTGGGGAGAGCCAGGCGCGGCCCGTCCCAGTATGTTCCGGCGGAGGAAACTGCGGCGGCAGAAAGCCCTGGGAACGCGGGCGGATTGTCCGATCTGTCCAACGACGCCTTCGTCAACTGGAACTGGAACTGGGAGTGGCTCCTGGGAGGCAACTGGCTGGCCCGCATCGGGATAGTGGCGCTGATTTTCGGCGTCGCGTTCTTCATCAGCCTATCCATAGACCGGGGCTGGCTGGGCGAGATGGAGCGGGTGGCGCTGGGACTCGCCGGCGGCCTGGCATTTCTGGGCGCAGGCGAGTACTGGCGCAAGCGATATGCCGTCTGGGCGCAAACGGTTACCGGCGGCGGGCTGGGCATACTCTACCTGTCCGTCTTCGGGGCTTTCGCGCTGTACGGGCTGATTTCGCCCTTGACGGCCTTCGGAGCATTCTTCCTGATTACCTTGGCCGGCGCGGCCCTGGCCCTGCGCCACGAGGCGATGGGAGTCGCCGTGCTGTCCATCTTCGGCGGCTTCGCCACGCCCTTGTTGCTGCAAGAGCGGCTGCCGGACGAGCGGCTGCTGCTGGCCTACGTTTTGGTGCTGGACGTGGGTGTGCTGGCGCTGGCCGGCTTCCGCAACTGGCGCTGGTTCACCCTGCTGGGCTGGACCGGCTCACTGATTCTCTTCGGGTTCTGGCAGCAGGAGCTGGGGCCGTCGGCAGCCTTGGCGCAGATTGGCATTACGGCCATATTCCTCATCTTCGCCGGGGCGACGATAGTTTTCCACGTGGTGCGGCAGCGAGCAGCGGGCATTCCTGACCTAGCCCTGATGACACTGAACGCGGCGGCCTTCTACGGCATCAGCTACTGGCTCATCTACGACCTCTACCGGCCTTGGATGGGCGGCTTCACCGTGTCGGTGGCGGCGTTTTACGCGCTGCTGTCCGCCGCCTGCCGGATGCGGGGAGCGGCGCAGTTTAACCTGACTCTGTTCTCGGCCGGTCTGGCCGTGGTGTTCGCCGTCCTGGCTGTCCCGATACAGTTGGGCGGGCCGTGGATCAGCGTGGCTTGGGGAGTCGAGGGCCTGGCTCTGGTGTGGATGTCCTTCCCGCTCCGTATGCGCGAACTGCGCTGGTTCGGCTACGTCATGTTCGTCGTATCCGCGGTGTGGCTGCTGGCCTTGGACACGCCCGGCGCGTTCGGCCGGGACCTCACCCCCTTCTGGAACGAGTACATGATCAGCTACGGCGCGGCGGTTATACTGCCCGCGCTGGCCGCGTATCTGCTGCATCTTCGCCGTGCCGAACTGGAACCCCGGGAAGAGACAGCCATTCCCGTGTTTGCGCTGCTGGCGGCCATATTTGCCGTCGTCGTCGTGCCAATACAGGTTGACGGAATCTGGATTGCCATTGCCTGGGCGGTGGAAGCCGTTTTCCTGCTCTGGCTGTCCTTTGCGGTAAGGATGCCCTCGCTGCGCTGGTTCGGCTACGTCATGTTCATCGTGTTTCCCATGTGGCTTTTCGTGGTGGACTCGCCCGGAGCCTTCTGGGATGACTTAACGCCTATCATCAACTGGTATATGCTGAGCTATGCCGTAGCGGCCCTTGCCTCTGCACTGTCCGCCTGGCTGCTCTGGCACAAACGCGAGGAACTGGCGCGGTATGAACAGGCGGCCTATCCCATGTTTGCCGTGGGAGCGGCCGCCGTCGGCGCCATCGCAATCCCGATGCAGTTGGAATGGCCGTGGATTACGGTGGCCTGGGCAGCAGAGGCGGTGTTGCTGCTGGGGCTATCTTTCACCCTGCAAACCCGCGAGCTTCGCTGGTTCGGCTACGTCCTGTTCGCAGCCTTCTCTGTTTGGCTGTTGGTGTGGGATACGCCCGGCGCGTTCAAAGAAGACTTCACTCTCTTCCTGAATTGGTACATGCTGAACTATGGCGTAGCCATCCTTGCCTCAGTCCTAGCCGGCTACCTGTTATGGAGACAACGCCACAATCTGACAGGGCCGGAACGGTCCGCTCATATAGTATTTGCGGTGGCGTCCGTCGTCTTCGCCGCCATCGCCGTTCCGGTACAACTCGATGGCGTCTGGATTACCATTGCCTGGGCAGTGGAAGCGGTGTTGCTGTTGGCATTGGCGGTGCGGCTGAACCTGAGAGAAATACGCTGGCTCAGCTACGGCCTGTTGTCCGCCATGCTGCTGCGGATGCTGGCGCTGGACTCTTTCGACCTGGATCTGGAGACTTTCCGTCCAGTGTTGAACTGGCGGTTCTTGGCCTTCACCGCCGGAATCGCGGCCTTTTACTTGGCGAGTTGGCTGGAGCTTCGCCGCAACGTAGAACCCGTTTCGCCCGTGGAGGTTGTGGAAAGGCTGGCGGCTCTCCCGGTCTTGCTGGCGCTGGCAAACTTGGCTACGCTGTGGCTGCTGTCGGCAGAAATCATCGCCTCGGCAAACAGCGCGCTCTTGAACCTGCCCGACGACGTGAGCGAAAACGTGGCAAGTCTAGGCTTGAGCCTGCTGTGGGCCATCTACGCCGCCGCGTTGATTGTGCTGGGCGTGGCCCGCAGGTGGCGATGGGTGCGAGTGGCGGGTCTGGCGCTGCTGGCCGTCCCGGTAATCAAGCTGTTTGCCTTCGACTCTCTCCAGTTGGAGCAGGAGTACCGGGTGATAGCCTTCTTGGCGCTAGGGCTGATTCTGGTGGCCGGCGGCCTGCTGTACCAGCGGTACAGCAGGGTAGTCCGGGGCTTCCTGTTCGAGTAATGTCCTCGAAAACCGCGATAAGAACTCTGCTCTCTCGGAGATAGTGGGACTTTTCGTCATTGCCGGGGCGCTTTGAGAATTCCTAGAGTAAACGCCAGTTTCGCTAGAGGCCGCCAGGGTCTACAATAGATGTATGGCCCATGCCTGCGGAGGGATGGCCGAGTGGACGATGGCGGCGGTCTTGAAAACCGTTATGCAGGCAACTGTATCGTGGGTTCGAATCCCACTCCCTCCGCCACTAACACCGCCTACGTTCCCGTAATATGGGGTGATTCGCAGCCAGAACAGCTACGAATCACCCCATTTATGCGTCTTGTGCGGTGCTGAAAAGTGTTGTTTGTTCTTAGTGTCGTAAGTACATGTTTTAGTACGCCACGGGGAGCATTGGTATGCCACGCACGAAGGCAAACGCCCTCACCGCCCTGAAGGTGAGGGCGCTCAGCGAACCAAGCGTCCACTCTGATGGCAATGGCCTGACGCTCAGGGTGGACAAGTCCGGCACGAAACGCTGGGTCCAGCGGGTGACCATCGGCGGCAGGCAGCGGAACATCGGGTTGGGTGGCTATCCTGCCGTAAGCCTCGCTGCCGCCAGAGATGCTGCCGTTGCCAACTTACAGGCGGTCAAGGCCGGCCGGGATGTGATCGCGGAAAAGAAGGAGGCTCAGGCTGTCGCACGTACGCCCGCACCAGCCGTTCCAACCTTTGCCGAGGCGGCCGCGCGTGGGATAGATCTGCGGCGCCCCAGTTAGAGCAACCCGAAACACGCCGCCCAGTGGAGGGCTGCCCCGAGACCTACGCCTTCCCCATGATCGGCAAAACGCCGGTTGACGCTATCACTGCCTCCGATTCGCTGGCCGTGCTCGAACCTATCTGGACGGGCAAGCCCGAAACCGCCAGCAGGGTCAGGCAACGGAAAGCAAGAAGACGCGGCGAGCATACAAGAGGACCGACTTCTTCGATGCTCGAATAGGTTTGATGCAGAAATGGACTGACTATTTGGCGGATGGAAAGTGGAACCAAGGAGGAGGCTGAGCCGGAAAGAACGTACAGTATATTCACCTTCGTAGGACAGGCACTTCATACTGCAGTGCCTTGCTCCACGCCGGAGACCGTTGTCCTGATAAGACCGAGGCCGTTGGTTCGATCCCTGCCGGGCCCACCGAGTGAGAGCCGAACAGGATGCCGCTGGCCCGCCCGCGCATCCGCACGAACCACCGCGACACCACTACCGAGGAGCCTATCTGCACCGGGCTGGAGAATATAACCCGTCCTACGCCGTAAGCCAGATAGAAGGCGACGGGAGCGGTGGCCCAGGCCAGCGAAATTGTGGAGAGACCCAGAATGAATATGCTCACGCCCAGCACCAAGCGAGCGCCGTAGCGGTCTACCAGCCAGCCCACCGCCGGAGAAACGCCGGAGGCAGCCAACCCGCCGAAACTGGCCGCCCCCGCAATCAGGGTGCGGCTCCAGCCCAGCTCTTCCGACAACGGGAATATGAAGACGGCGATGGTCAGGCTGGAGGCGGCATTGCGCACCACTTGGGTGCTGCCCGCCGAGAACAGTATGACCCAGCCGTAAAAGAAGGGTGTCCGGTGAGCCAACCGCGGCCCAAGGCTAACTGTTGAAAACAGGCGCGTCAGCATTTGAGTTCGGGTAACTACCCTCTGTTAGGAATCATGGCCTGGCTATTGTTGTCCATCACCCGGATTGCGGCGGGGTGAGGCGCGGTCAATCCGGGTGATGGCCGCCATTGTATATCCATTCCTGAATATGATTACACCTCACCACTGCGAACTGCAACGAGCCGGGTAGTCGTGATATGATAAGGGTAATGGCCGAGTGGTGGGAAAGCGGGGATAGGCGATGGCTGCGCCGACACGCGATAGCGGCTCCCTTTGGTATAATTGTCATAATAGCACTGCTGACTTATGTGGCGGCGCCAGACCAGTGGAACGGACGAGAAGGACTGAAATCAGCCGCGTCCCTCGTGGACTTGGGTGCAGTCCTGTACGCTGTAGCCGCCGTATTAGTGGAGCGAGGGGTTCGGGTTATGTTTTGGGCGCTTGACGAAAGACGGAAATGGCGGGAAAGGTGGCGCACAGAAGCGCAGGCCGAGGGCCTTGAGCAAGGACTCGCTCAAGGACGCGCTCAAGGACGCGCTCAAGGCCAAGCCGAGGGACTCGCTCAAGGACGCACCGAGCTATTGACTGCGTTGCTGGAAGCAGTCCGCACGGAAGGGAATCAGGAGCTTGAGGAATTAGTCGAGCGTGTAGCCCGGAAACAGGGGACCCCTGTGGACGAATAGCCTAGCCGGTAAAGCGTGGGCCGGAACTAAGAGCAGGGGCGGGACTAACCCGCCCCTGTTTGATTTTGCGGAGTAATTTTACGCGCCTTTCGCGGCTTCGTTACTCCAGCCGGAAGCCTTCGTAGCCGTTGGCGACCACCTCGGCGCGTTTGGCTCGCATCATGGGGGCGCTGTCCGGGGCCGTGAGCAGGAAGCGGGCCTTGCCGGGTATGTTGGCGCCGACGAACCAGGAATCGGCTTGGGTGCGGAGGATTTTCGCGCCGCCGTCAATGACGTGCTGCGTCCATTCGTCTTCCGCTGCCTGGGTGGGCGCTATGCGCTGATAGCCTTTTTCGCGGACGTAGCCCACGCATTCGCTCACCCATTCCACCAGCGGCTCGGCAGCCCGCACGAAGTTGCCGACCGAGGCTGCGTTGATGGTGAACAGGTTGGGGAAGCCCACGCTCTGGATGCCCATGTAGGTGCGCGGGCCTTCAGAGAACTTCTCCTTCAGCGTCAGGCCGCCCTCGCCCTGAATGCGCATCCGGTTCAGCGACCCGGTGACGGCGTCGTAGCCTGTGGCGTAGATGATGACGTCCAGTTCATACTCGGCTTCCGCGGTCTGGACTCCCTTGGGAGTGATTCGCTGGATGGGGGCCTTGCGCACGTCCACCAGCTTTACGTTGTCCTGATTGTAGACCTCGTAGTAGCCGCTTTCGCAGGGCAGACGCTTGGAGCCAAACATGTGGTCCTTGGGCACCAGCATCTCCGCCACCACTGGGTCGTGGACCCGCTCGCGGATCTTGTTGCGGAAGAACTCGGCATAGTCCTCGTTGGCCTCGCCGGGCAGCATCACGTCGTAGAAGTTGCTGAGCCACTTCTTGAAGCCGGGTTCCTGCCACAGCGTTTCGTAATGTTCCAGCCGCTCCTCGGGCGATACGTCCAAGGCCGACCGTGGGTCGAACTCGTGCATGAAGGAACCGGGAGTTTCCATACACTTCCTGAATATCTCCGGGAAATTCTCCTTAATCTCCTGTTGCGTCTCATCGTCGATGAGGCGGTTGCGGAGTGGGGCGCAGTAATTGGCGGTGCGCTGGAAAACGGTCAGGTGTCCGACTTCCTTGGCAATCTCGGTGATGAGCTGGACGGCGGTGGCCCCCGTGCCGATGACTCCAACGCGCTTGCCGGCCAGGTCCATGCCCTCCTTGGGCCAGCGTCCAGTGTGGCACCAGGTCCCCTTGAAGTCGTTAACGCCCTCGAAGTCCGGCACATAGTGAGCCGACAGCAGGCCCACGGCGGTAATCAGAAACTGGCCCCTCGCCCGGTGGCCATCCTCCATCTCCAGCTCCCAGCGGTTGGCGTCCTCGTCGTAGACGCAGGACAGCACTCGCGAGTTGAAGCGGATGTGGCGGCGCAGGTCGAACTTGTCGGCCACGTGGTTAAGATAGCGCTCGTTCTCCGGCTGGCCGGAATACAGCTCCTTCCAGTCCCATTCCTGGAGCAGCTCCTGGGAGAAGGAATAGCCATAGGTGTAGCTCTCGGAGTCGAAGCGGGCGCCGGGGTAGCGGTTCCAGTACCAGGTGCCGCCCACGCCGGAGGCGTCCTCAAAGGCCCGCACCGAGAACCCCAACTCCCTGAAACGGTACAGCGAATACAAGCCGGTAACCCCGGCGCCGATGACTAGCACGTCATACTGCTCAACATCCCCGTTCCGGGACACTTCGGCAGCGGTCGCCTGCTGCAATGAATCTGCCATTTGCGTTCCCTCCTGTATTATTTATCGCTATTATACCGATGCGGGAAACCAATTTCTCAAAATATTCTTTAACTCTAGGAACGACGTATCCTGACAACGATCTAGCGAAACTTTCTCTGCTATCTGCTGATACAGGGATGAACTACGTCGCTTTCGCGCCTCCCGCAAGGCGGCTTCGAATGCTTCTTTGGGACGGCTCGGTTTGACCTCGCCATCCTGGAGCAAGCCCCGTTCAGTCAGATAGCGACGAAGGTCGGGTTGCCGGTTCCTCCATCCCGCCACGTCGTCAACGTGGGGAGAGTCGCTCCAGACCCACGCCTCGAGCTCAGGCGACAGTACGATGGTTCTGGCTCGGGTGCCCCAACTCGAGCGGGCGAGTTGTTCGTCCAAAGCATCTTGTAACTCACGCGGTGAATTAGTTTTTTCCTTGCCGCATCCTTCATAGTCGAATATCAGCAAGCCAAAATGATACTGCTCTGAAAAATTGGATAGGAACGCAACTCCTTCATTTGCGCACCCGGAGTCCTTGCGTGGATGCCGGATAGTTTCCGTTTCGATTGGACGAATACCCAAAGCTTGAGGTCTCGTAAATAGGCCTTTCAGAGCGGCCATCCAATTCTTGTCCGCGGTGAGAACTACTAGGTCTTTCGGGGTCATCCCAAGACTCCCGAAGCTAGCAACGTGCCAGGATCAACACCGCCCTGCCAGTGCCGGAGCGCAGGGTGCTCGGAACCTTGAACGATGTCGGTTGCGCCACCTTCATCTTTGGCGAAGCACAGCACATCAGACAGGTCGGCCTCGTTTAGAACTACCGGCGAATGGGTCGCCAGCAGCACCTGCGCATCATACATTGACAAGAGAGAATCATAGGCCGTCGACACGGCCATAGGGTGTATGCCGTTTTCTGGCTCTTCTATCAAGTAGATGCCTTGAAGGTCGGGCAGATATGCTGGCAGAGTTAGCGCCGTAAGCCTAAGGGTGCCGTCGGAAACCAGCCAGGAAGGTACTTCCGTCCCACCTGCATACCTATAAACCATATAACAATGCCGGTCTTCAGGACGTTCAATTGCGACGATGTCCAGCAAATCGGGTAGGGCCGTCCGCAGATGGGCAATCCAGTCTTGGTGAAGTACCGGGTCTTCTTTTCGCAAACGAGCAACGGCCCAAGGCAAATTTGAGCCGTCCGGCAGAAACCCAGCAACCCTTGTGGGCGGGCTGGGGCGCTTGATCGTGAGGCTGTTAAGCACGAATTTTTGGACGCCCTCGGTCAAGTGATCTCGGAACCAAGTAGCTACAGGAAAAGAGCCTTCATCGGCCATCATGTTGCCGAACGCTGACCTTTGTGTGCCCATCCGGAACGACGGCGCCCAGCCCCTCCCCGAACGTCCGTAAGTCTCGCTATAAAAGTTGTCGTTCCCTCCAGGCACTTTGTTGATTACAATCTTGTTTCCTTGTTCCCGGATGTTAGTCAGCAATGAATCCGGTATCTTGATGGGCATAGGAAAGAATGGTTGCTGTTTCGGCTCCGGCATCTTGGCTTTTTTCAATAATAGCCGCTCGGCCTTGAATTCGAAACGGCGCATGGTTTCGTCGAAACCGATTGCCACCTCATACCTTACCGTGTCCAGTTCCGTCCTTGAGGTCAATTCCCGCTGCGTGTCGGGAATCTGCGCTTCGACTGCCAGTTCCAGCCTATCACCCTGCCGCTGAAACAGGAGTTCTTCCGGGTTTGGGCTGCGCTCCGACAAAGCCGTGTCCAAACCCTCAGACACCAGGTCACTCAGGAAACCGATAGCATCCAGAAAGGTGCTTTTGCCAGATGCATTAGGGCCTACCAATACATGGAAGGGCTTCAGGGGCCTATGCACATACCGCAAACAACAGTAGTTGAGGGCTTCAACCAGCGTAATCATCCGCCGCTATATCTCCCCGGCAAACCTGATGTCCTCAATAATTCTGAATACCTTTCCAGCTAAACTTTATGAACGCATCCGCCTAAGTATACAGCGATGCCGGAGGTGTCGCTCCCATTAGCGTGGCGCCGCCGAACTCGAAGTTCAGGGGCAGGCCGGAGATGTGCTGGCCGTGGACGTGGAGGTCGCGGAAGTAGCGCTCCAGCCCCAGGGAGCGGTGAATGGCGTTGGTGCCCGCGGCGTTGAAGAGCTTGTCGGTCACGGCAATTGATTGCCGGATAGCGTGGGTGATGGCCAGACGGGCCCGCATTGACCTCTCGGGGAGTTCCGGGTGTCCGCTCACCTGCGCTTCCCACATCGCGCCTACTGTGTCCAGCACGTAGCGGCGGGCGCTGTCAATCATGGCCTCGCATTCCCCGACCACAATCTTGATATGCTGCCGGTCGCGGAGCAGCGTCGGGGAGTCGGTGGACCCCGAATCGGTGGCCAGGTCAACGAAGGTGTTCATCGCGCCTCGGGCCATCCCCAGGGTGTTGGCTGCCGACAGCGTCCAACCGAGGACGATGGCCGATTGCGCCGGCGTGTATAGCGGGCCGTCGTAATGGGCCGGAGCGCCGCGGGTGTAGGTGTGGTCGTCCGGCACAAAGACCTCGGAAAACTCCGCGTCGTTGCTGGCCGTGCCCCTCATGCCCAAGGTGGTCCAAGTGTTCAGCACCTCGCCTTTCGCTACGGGCAGCACCACCGTCCGCATTTGCGGAGTGCCGTCGCCGTTCATCACCGGGCCGTTGTCGTCTACTACCCGGCAGGATACGAAGAGGGCGATGGAGTGGTCAATGCCGCTCAGGAAATTCCACCGGCCGGAGACGATGTAGCCGCCCTCGGCAAGTTTGGCCGTGCCACCGGCACGCGCGGAGCCGGAGCCCAAGACGCAGGGCGGATCTCCGAAAATCTCCTTGGCTGCCTTTGGTGACAGCCGGACCACCGCCGAGGATACGGCAGTGCCGTTGAAAACGCACCATCCTGCCGAACCGTCGGCCTGTGCGATTTCCTCAACCACCCGAAAGGCGGTGATGGGATCGGTTTCCGGCCCGCCAAGCTCCTTGGGCACGTAGAGGCCGAACAGTTGTTTCTCGGCCATCGCCGCCGCCAGTTCGGGCGGAAGTTGGCGCTCGGCTTCTATCCGGTCCCGGTTTGCCATAATTACCGGGGCCATGCTCTTGGCTGCCGCAATCAGTGAGTTGGTGAGCGAGGTGTCAACCGGGTTTTCCGACATACGCTGTTCGGCTCCTGACAATATACGCCTATTATAGCCATGTGGCAGGCTGCGCCCAACCATCCGGCGCAATTCGCATTTCCTGCGAGCGTTGGTGATGCGTTCAACGTGAAGAGATACCCCGGACGGAGGCACGGCCAAAAAGCGCAGGTTACAGCGAGCAACGGCGCAGATACAAGGACGACAGAGTTGGGCAGCAGCCAGTCTAGCCGTTGAAATCAGGAACGTAGGCGGCGATCCAGCCCAGCTCCGCCTGGGTTTCCAGCGGTACCTGGGACGGCGAACGGCCGTCGATGGGCTGGGAGCCGATTATGCTTTGCCCGGCCAGCGCTTCCAGTTGTGCCGGGGGCAGCCCCAGGATTTCGCGGAGCACGTAGTCGTTGGCTTCTCCGAGGAGCGGGGACGGCCCTGTGATGCCTGCCTTGCTTCCCGAGAACTTCCAGCCCCGGCCAATGTATTCCTTGTCGCCCAAGCCGGTTTCCGCCGGGTGAGTCACCTTCTCGAAAAATCCCCGGTGCTGGAAGTGAGGGTCGGCCAGGGCTTGCCCAGCCGTCAGCACCGGCCCGGCGGGTACGCCCGCGTTTTGCAGCGTTTCCATCACCTGATACGAGGTGCGCTCCTTGGTCCAGTTCGAGACGATGGCGTCCAGCTCGTCCTGGCAGCGCAGCCGTTGCGGGAGAGTGGAGAACCGCGTGTCTGTGGCAAGCTCCGGGGCCAAGATGGCCTGACAGAAGGACAGCCAGTCGGTATCGTCGCGCACAGCGATGGTCGCCCACTGGTCATCGCCCGCGCAGGGATAGCAGCCGTGAGGGGCCATAGACTGGTGGCGGTTGCCGATGCGCTGGCCTCGCTGGCCGTTGAAGGAGTATGCCAGCAGCCCCTCGCCGATGAAGGAGGCCCCGTTTTGGTACATAGCCAGGTCAATCCAAGTGCCCCTTCCGGTCTTGGCCCGGTGGAGCAAAGATGCCATCACCGAGACCAGGGCGGTCCAGGTTGCCAGAAAGTCGGTGTAGGAATTGCCCACCTTGTTGGGAACGCTGCCGGGCTGCATTGCGCCAGTGCCGTCGTCCTCCAGGTAGCCCATGAAAGCGCCGGTGCCGTGGGTAGGCTCCAGGGCCGACGCCATGGCGCCGAAGCTGCTCCACGGGCCGCTATGCCCGTAGCCAGTGTTGGAGACCATAATCAGGTCGGGCTTCACCGCTCGCAGCGATGCGTAGTCCAGGCCGAAGCGGGCCATCACCCGGGGCGTGAAATTCTCCAGTACTATGTCGCTCACCGACACCAGTTGCTTCACGATAGCCTGGGCCTCTTCCGAACGCAGGTCGAGGGTCAGGCTGCGCTTGCCCCGGTTCAGCGTTTGGAAGGTGCCACCCTGCTCCCACCATAAATCGCCGGGCTGGTTGCCGGGGAACGGGCCGGTGATGGTGCGCGTAGTTTCCATGAACTGGGCCTGGCAGGTGTCTATCTTGATGACTTCCGCGCCCAGGTCGGCCAGGTTCGCGCCAGCAAAGGGCATGGCGAACACCCGGCTGAGGTCGACTACGCGGATATTTTCCAGCGGAGGACGGTTCATATCACGCCCGCCTGTCGCAGCGCTGATAGCTCCACCCCGTCGTAGCCAAGCTCCTCGCCGTAAATTTCGGCGTTGTGCTGTCCCAGCAAAGGCGCCGGGGTTGGCGCTTGGGCCGGACGCTCCGTCAACGCGGCCCCCATGCCTGGGTAGGATGCCCGCCCCGCCACAGGATGCTCGACTTCCTGATAGAAGTCGCGCGCCTCCAGATGTGGGCAGGAAACCAGGTCTCCTGCGTCTTGGGCCATGCCGAACACCAAGCGCCGCTCTCCCGAAGCGAGGAACAGCGGTAGCCGGTCCCATTGGGCCAACCCCTTGATGAGCAAGGTTTTCAGCTCCTCCCCGTGGGCGATGCGCCCCTCCCCGGTAGCGAAACGCGGGTCGTGCAGTTCCTCCAGGCCGATGAGATCAGCCACAACTTCCCAGGGTTGGGAGCCTTGCACCGACGGCGCAACGTAGCCGTCGCGGGCGGGCATCAGTTCCTCGAAGCCGGAACCGCGCACCGGACGGCGGCCCTTGGTCGCGCCCATGTAGTTGTAGTAAGGCACGGGCTGTACCAGGTGGGCGGCCAAGCATTCGGCCACCGAGACATCTACCTGCTGGCCTTCCCCGGACGCAAGCCTAGCGAATACCGCGACCAGCGTGGCCGCCGCTGCGTTGGCCCCGGCGACGTAGAGGGACTGGTCAAGGGCGTTGCGGAGAGGCTCGCGGTCGGAGTCGCCGGAGTGGTACATCAGCCCGCTCATAGCGCAGGTGATGATGTCGGTTGCCTGGAAGTCCCGGTAAGGCCCGTCCTGTCCAAAGGGAGTGACCGACGTGACCACCAGCCGCGGATGAGTTTGGGACAATGCCGCATAGCTGAGCGGCGACTTGTCCGTCTGCGATGGGGGGAATCCTTCCACCAGCACGTCGGCGTCGTCCAGGAGCTTCAGGAGCATGGCGCTACCGGACTCGCTGGAATAGTCGAGCGTGACGCTTCGCTTGCCGGTATTCAGGTAGAGGAAGGGAACGCTCTTTTCCGGGTGAGGGTCGTCGCCCACGAACGGCCCCATGCGGCGCGCCGGGTCGCCCTGCCCCGGTGGTTCCACCTTGATGACTTCGGCCCCGTAGTCGGCCAGCAGCTTGGCGCAGAAGGACGGAGCAACGCCGGGCCCCAGGTCGAGAACACGCAATCCGTCGAGCAAACCTATTCCTCCAGCTGCCAAACCAAGGGCAACTCCTGGCCTCTGCGGGGAAGCGCCACGGTGCCAACTCCGGCCGCGGTCTGGTGGCCCCGGCTGTTGGTGAGGACGATGGTGCAATCGGCGTGGCCCACGCCGTCCACCTCGCGGACCCCGGTGACGAATCCGCTGGCCGTCAGCACGTCACCGGGATAGTCCATGCCCCGGTGCTGCACGTAGAAACGCCTGAGCCAGCCGCCCGGCCCGGCGAAATCAACCAGCAGTTGGCCCAGATACTGGTTCTTCAGGGAGCCGTTGACCACCACGTTTTCCAGCCCCTGCTGCATCTGGGCAAAGGGCAAGTCCCAGTGAATCCGGGCGTAATTCCCGTTGGCCGCAGCCCACCGCACCAAGTGGGTCGTGGTCAGCGGCCCCTTGACCACCGGGGGAAGCTCCATGCCGCCGGAAACCTCCTCGAAGAAGATCTGCGGCCGGTCCGAAGGCTGGGGCCGGGGCACATCTTCGCCGGGGCCGGGGGGAGAGATGACAACGCTACGCAAATCGTTGGCAACGGTTGCGCCCGGCTGCGGAGTGTCGGCGTCCTGATTGAGCGCCCGGTGGATGCTGACGCGGCGGGCCAACAGGATGACTTGGCCGTCTTGGTTGGTCTGCGTCTCCAGGCGCTCCACGAACACCAGCGGCCCGGATCGGCCCTGCTTCTGAAAGATGTCGAGAATTTTGAACTGCCGGGTGATCCAGCTTCCCACGTACGGCGGGCGGAGGAACTGCCAGTCGCTCCCGCCGTTAAGCCCGTAGCTGTTGAAAGGCAGCGGCACCTCGAAATGCGATTCTTGCCCTGCTCCGAAGTAGCCGATGGGCGGCGTTATGTCCTTCCAAGTGGCCAGCGGGGGACAAATCAGGCCGCGGAAGCGGCTTGCTTCGGAAGCCTCCCGGTCAACGTAGAGCGGATTCGGGTCTTCGGTGGCGTCGGCTAGGTCGTAGGCCATCTCCTCGCTGATGGCGAAGCGGTTCCGTTCCGGCGCAGTCTCCGACCCGATTAGAGCGCGAACCTCATCGGTTATCAAGCTGTCGGCCAACCTGTCCCTCCACAGTCTCAATCGCTAAATTTGTCGGCAGTTTACCATATTCGCGTATTTGTCCAAATGAGGAAAGGACGTGAGCAGACCAAGGCTATCGCATTTGGATTTTGGTGAACTGGGACAGGATTGTGGCCCAGTAGTCATTGTCCCATCCGGCTCGCTTCAGCTTGCCTCTTATGGAGCCTTTGGAGGGTTCCAGGCGGGCCAGGTTGAGTGCCAGTTTGCGCAACATAGCCAGATTATCCGGGCAATGACCCTTCCGGTTCCGGGCTTGGTCCTCGTTGAACACCACGTTCAGTACCCAGTGCAGACGGTTCTCAATGCTCCAGTGTTGCCGGACGATGTGGTTGAACCGCTCCGGTGAGAACCGCCGGCTCAGCAGGTAGTACCGGCTTTCGACGCTGGTATGGCTCTCCCCTCCTGGCGGCTGGCTGTCATCCTCCCCACTGCCGCCAAGCCAGGCCACTGGTGTCTCTCCTGCAGCCAGGCCACATCGCCGCTCATGCTGGCCGTCCGGGTCTCAATGCGTCCATGCCCCTTGTTGGTCCGGGTTGCCTGAACCAGAGGAGTGGCCGGGCCGTCAAGAAACAGGCGGACATCATCGTTAAGGGTTTCCTGATTGCCCTTCAGGGCCAGCACGTAATCCGCCCCTTGGTCCAGCGCCTGCCGGGACAGTTGCCTCTGGCAGTGCATGGCACCGGCAGTCACCACCATTCCCAGCAAGGCCAGCATTTCCAGGAGCTTGGGCACTGCGGTTATCTCGTTGGACCTGCCGTCCACGGCCAGTTGTCCCAGCGCCAGCCGCTGCTCTGCAGCCCAGGCACTGACCAGATGCAGGGGCGACTTGGCCTCCGCCCGGTCATAGGAGCGGCGCAACGTCTTGCCGTCCACGGCCAGCACCCCCTCGCAGCCTTGGGCAAACTGGCGCATGAACCCTAGGAACCACTTCTGGAAGGCCTCAGGATCCAAGAGCCGGAACACCTTGGAGAAGGTGTCGTGACTGGGGATTCCATTGCGCAGGGGCAGGAAGGATTCTAGGAACTCCCGTTTGGACTGTCCAAAGAGAGCCATGTCAGTGCACGTTTCCCCGCCACAGAGGATGGCGCACCAGGCGATAACCAGAATGTCATACAGGGAGTGCCGCCCGGCGTTTCCGCGCCGGGGCTCCTCCAAGGGATCCAAATCCTCCACCAGTATCCCCATCAACACTGCCTCCACACACCTCATACTGCACCACCCAAGGAATCCCCATTATCCACCACTGTTGCTGCCCTTCACACACCACTCTCAAATGCGTTTGCCCTAGAGGAAGTCCAAGACCATCACCTTCTCCCTGCCCCCGGAGATGGCCGAGCAGGTGCGGGGTGTGATGAAGGAGGAGGGGCGCACCATGAGCGAGCTGCTCCGCGAGGCCCTCCGCCTGTACATGGAGCAGGACGATTGCAAAGTCCCTGAGAATCCGTTCATGGTGAGCTAGTCGAACCACGAACAGATTCTGGCGGCCCGTCCTTCGACAAGCTCAGGACTAACGGTTTGGGTGCTGACATGACTTTGCAATCGTCCTGGTACATGGAGGAGCGGGAGTGGCGGAGGACGGTCCGATATGAGAGGCTCAGGTCTCGCCAGGATGAACGGGAACACACAGAAGGAGGACACACCGATGAGTGGACCCCACACCGGCGGCCCTCTACGCTAGGGTCTCCAGTGACCGCCAGGACGTGGACCTCTCGGTGGCCGCCCAGCTCAGGGCGCTCAGGGACTACGCCAGGAAGAACGGCAGGGTCTTTCGGTTCTCGAAGCGAGTGAGTAATATGTGGGGATGAAGGAGAAAGTTAAGCAGTTAGGACCGGGGCTGCTGGAAGCATTCCAGGAAGTGCCAGACCCCCGCAGCCCTTTGGGGCGGCGTCACCCCTTGCCGCGGGACCTGACCATGAAAGAGGATGCTTCCCAGGTAAGGAGCGGGGCGGCGGCGCAGGTGATGGCGGCATTACGCAACGTGGCGCTGGGACTGTTGCGCCAAGCTGGAACCGCCAACATCGCGGCAGCGCTGCGCCACTATAGCTACCAGCCTCTGGAGGCCCCCTGGGGGCTCTGGCCCTGCTTGGAATTCATGCCCCTTAAGAGAACCGAAAGACCCTGGCGAAGAACGGCTACCTGGTGGCGAGAGAGTACATCGACGAGGCCGAGAGCGGGCGCATCGCCGATAGGCCCCAGTTCCGCAAGATGCTGGAAGAGGCAACAAAGCCCGAAGCCCCCTTCCATGAGATTCTAGTCTGGAAGTTCTCCCGCTTCACCCGCAAGCGGGAACACGCCGTCGCCTTCAAGTCCATGCTCCGCAGGCGGGGCATCCGGGTGGTCTCCATCACCGAGCACGCCGCCGACTCCCCCACCGGCAAGCTGATGGAGGCCATCATCGAGTCGGTGGACTAGTTCTACTCGGAGAATTTGGCGCAGGAGGTTACGCGTGGGATGCGCGAGGCCACTTCGCGGGGCTTCTGGGTCGCCAGCCGGGTGCCCTACGGCTATCGCAAGCTCATGGTGCAGGACGGGGCCAAGAAGCGCCCGACCCTCGAACCCGACCCGGCAACGTCTCCCATCGTGAAGCGCATCTTCGCACTTGCCGAGGCGGGCAAGGGGATGCTGGACATCACCCAGACCCTCAACGCCGAGGGCATCGCCAACCCCACCGGCAGGCTCTGGTCCAAGAACGGCGTCCACATCATCCTCAAAAACGAGGTTTACACCGGCGCCCTGGTCTGGGGCACGACCGCAAAGGACAAGGCCGAGCCGGTGCGGGTGGAGAGGGCGTTCCGCGGCATCGTCTCGAAGACCCAGTTCAGGCGTGTCAATAAACTGATGCGCTCCCGCGCCCTCAAGAAGGTTCACCCCCGCCGCGTCGGAAGCTCCTACCTGCTCAGCGGTCTGGTGAAGTGCAAGACGTGCAACAGGGTACTCTCCGGCCGGGACTCCCAGAGCGGCCAGTTCTCCTACTACGTCTGCCAGTCCCTGATGAAGCGGGGTAGCGGGGCCTGCGACGCTCCCAGGCTCAACGCACGGCGCTTCGAGGAGATGGTCGTCGGCCAGATTCGCTCCAACATCCTCACCGAGGGCAACATCCAGGACCTGGTGCGGCTGGTGGACGAGGAGATGGACGGCGTGGCCCACGAGCAGCGCCAGACGCTGGAAACCATCGAGTCAGAGCTTGCCGAGGTGCGGCGTAGGCTGGACCGGCTCTACAACCTGGTGGAGACCACCGACCTAGACATGGCTGATGTGACGCCCCGCATACGCGACCACCGGGAGCGTCAGGAGCGGCTGGAGGTCTCTGCGGAGGAGGCGAGGGCAATGCTCTCGGAGCGCCGGGTGATCCTGGACGACGTGAAGACCATCACCTCCTACGCCGAGGACATGAGCGACTTCCTGAAGACCAGCGAACTCACCGAGTCGCGGGCCTTCATCGAGTCCTTCGTCAAGGAGATCGTCGTCAGCCCCGGCAACGCCGTCGTCCGTTACACGATCCCCATGCCCGACAACAGCCGCATACCCGGAATGGACGCCGAGGAACTGGCTCTTCACGCCCCGGTACTGTCTACCGTCAAGTCTGGTGGGGCTGGTGTTGTTTCCACTCATCGCCTCGCTGATAATCGGGAGCAGCGGCTGGCGTGACGCCTGGATAGTCCTGGGTCTGCTGGTCTGGGCCATCGCGCTGCTTCCCACGGCCCTCCTGATAGTGCAGCAGCCGGAGGACGTGGGACTGCAACCCGACGGCGATGCTCCCATCTCGCAGATAGAAAACAACGAGGCAAGCACCGAAATTGCAGCGTCCATACCGGCTCCCGCAACTGAGGAGCCGGTATGGACGCTGAGACAGGCCATGCGGACGCCGACCCTGTGGATGTTCGCCACCGCGACGGGCATGGTGTTCTTGGTCCAAGCGGGAGTGAACACTCACCTGGCTGCATATCTGCGGGATCAGGGGCTGAACGCCGCCTTTGCCGGTGTGGGCATCAGCCTCAATGCCGCGTTCCTGGGACTGGGCAGCATCTTCTGGGGCTGGATTACGGAGCGGTTCCCGGCGCGCTACGTGATGGCGGCCGTAGCGATTTCCGTGGGAGGGGCGTCGGCCCTCTTTATCATTGCCGGTTCCACTGCCGAGATCCTCATATATTCGGTGCTATTCGGCTTCGGCGTGGGCGGACTGCTGTCCGTGCCGCCGGTGGCATACGCCGATTACTACGGACGCCGGTCGTTGGGGGCCATTCGCGGCGTGACCGAGCCTCTGACCAGCTTCGGACAGGCGATAGGCGCGGTGGTTTCGGGGGTGATATTCGATCTCACCGAAAGCTACCTGCTGGCATTCACGGCTTTCGCCATCCTTGGCGGCCTGGCGATGGTACTGGTGTTTTTCGCCCGCCCACCCCGGCGCCCTATGTTTGCGCATGGAGCATCGGCATCCGGTTAAGCGCTCATCTTACTCCGCAACTCGGATGCTGCGGAAGATGGCGACGGCAAGGCGTTGCTGCTCCGGTGTCAATCCCCATCCAATCAGGTTCAGGCGCTCGCCGCCCAAGTTCTCAAAGTAGACGCCGGTGTGCCCGCCGGAGGGATCCATAGAAACCAACAGCTTTGCTGGAAGTCCGCCGATGTCTTCGTAAGACTCTTTGTATCCATAGTCGAATTCGGGTTCATCCTCCGGGTTCAAGCCCCAGGAATACATCCCGTAATCGAACATAAGGCGCACTCCGTCTCCGGTCACCTCCCCGACATAGGAGTCTACCCCTTGCAACTCATTTAGCTCCCACCCTGGCGGCAGCATCAGCGAGAACCCCGGTTGATCGCTCCAGCCTGGGGCAACCACCACTGTCCAGTCCGGCCCGGGTTGCGCCTCCGGGAATAGAGGCGCCGATGAGAGCATTGGCTCAGGGGAGGCGCAGGCAGCCAGTATCAGAACCGCGGGCACAATGCCGTGAAGATACCTCGCCCAGTTTGGAAGTCTAGCGGCGCAAGACAGAGCAGCCACCCTAGCGGTACATAGGCTTGAAGAAGCTGTGCAGGAAGTTGCGTCCGTGAGCCCAGGAGTGAGAGCGGCGCAAGACGGCGTTGGGGATAGCCTCGCCCTGCTTGTGGGTGATGCGGATTGCCTCGTAGTTGCGCAGTTCCGGCGGAACGTCGGTAGTGAAGATAGCCTCGCACTCGCTGGCTTCGAGGAACATCTTGAGGGTATCGAAGCCTTTGGCACGGCGGTTGGGGGTCTGATAGATAAACAACTCAGTGGCCCCAACCAGTTCATCGAAGTGGTCGTTGCCGTTGCCCCGCCCGCCGCCTTGGCGGATCTGGTCGCGTCCGAAGCCGAAATTTCGCAAGCTCATATCGTTTGTCCGGCCCTCCGCGGTTTCCGCGTGTCTACCGGGTTCGCCCTCACCCTCTCCCAGAGGGTGAGGGGATTATTAACGGAACTCTAGGGGAAGAGCGCCCAGCCTTCCATGTCGGTCTGCGCTTTGAACACATGGCCCTCGGCAGAGGTCACGTACAGCACCGAGCGGTCGGGGCCGCCAAAGGCGCAGTTGGTGGGGCGGATGCAAGGCACCGGGTGGGTCTCGATGACCCGCCCGGTGGGGTCGAAGACGTAAATCAGCGGGCCGGGGCCTGAGGAGGGCCAGCCGGCGGTGGCGACGATGTTGCCCTCGCGGTCGAGGCACATACCGTCGATGCCGCGCTGCGCGTTCCTGCCGTCGGTGCCAAAGGCGTGGAGCATGGCGTAGGGGCCGAGGGAGCCGTCGTCGTTGATGGGGTAGGCCCGCAGTTCGCGGTCTATGGACGGGTCGTCGCTGTTGCTCTCAGCCACGTACAGGGTCTTACCGTCGATGGACACCAGGATGCCGTTGGGCATGGTACTGTCATGCTCGACACGGCTGACGGTGTAGGAGCCGTCGGGCTGTGGGTCGGCACGCAGCACGCAACGCCATCCGGGAACCTCGACCTCGGTGGCGTCGATGTTGGCAGCGTTCCAGGGGTTGGTGAACCAGATGCGTCCTTGGGCATCGACGGCCAAGTCGTTGGGCGTGTTGAGAGGGTGCCCGTCGATCCGGTCGGCCACCACAGCGGTGGAGCCGTCTGGGTCGAAGCGCACGATACCCCGCCCGCCGGAGCAGCAACCGAAGAGCCGCCCGTCGGCGTCGTGGGCTAGGCCGTTGGTGCGGTTGGTGCCCTCCCGCCACACGGTGATCTCGTCGGTCTTTGGGTCTATCCGCATAATGCGGCTGGCCGGAATGTGGGTGAACAGCAACGACTCGCCGTCCCAGATTGGCCCTTCGGCGACCCCGCCCAAAGGCTTGGTCAACAACTCAAATTTCCAACTCATAACAGAACCCCAAAGCGTGAAATGACGTGAATTTAGGCGTCGGGAAACACAGTGATTTTAACACAAACCTAGGCTAGGACTGCAAAGGGCGCTGCTCAGCCTCTAGTTGTCCCCCTGACGCTGAAACTGGCTAATCAGACTGCGTTCGGCAGGGCTAGACAGCCGCTCTATAACCATCTGGCATATCGGTTCGCCGGGGTACAACCGGCAAGGCAGATGCCCCACATGGGAAATTTCCAGCCTGATTTGGCCTCGGAAAGTCGCGTGAATGGTCGAGGCCGTCTGATGCACTGAAACGCCAACCCGGGCATAGGAACTCCGGCCTTCCACTCTGGCAGCCAAGTAGTTAAGCATTACTACGGACTCTCTGGTGTAGGCCAGCACGAAGTCGCCCGGCCTGAGAATCAGGTGGTTGCCATCCTGAACGTCGAATGTATCAGTGAAAGGCCGGATTGCTTCCTCCAAATTTTTGATTTCCCGGTCATTCCCGGTCATTTCCGGCCCTTCCGCTGGTTCCTGGCTGGATTTGGGTGTTGGCGGGGTTCTTGAACGGTACTCTAATAATGCTACGGTGGTGTTGGCGGGGTTGGCAAGGGGGAAGTGTCAGGAAATCAACGGGGCCCGGTTTCAACACAGAGGGCACACAGAGGGGGCGGAGAAGGGATTTTTGGCGGGCTCTGAATACCTTTTGCTAGTGGGGGCAACAGTGGCGGAATACCGGCGGTCACGAGTGATTTTTTGGGTGTAGCGGCCTATGTTCGCCCTGCGGGCGCGTAGGTTATGCTTGCATTTTATCCGGAATGAAGAGGCGAGAGATGCTTTCAGGCAGTAGTCTTTATCGTATGCCAGGATCGCTACTAAATCAAAGCCGTCGACCTTGAATCCGACTAGGTACTCGTTGGGGAATGCCGAGACTTGGCTTACGTGTTCGACTCGCAGGTCTACCGGCTCCGGCTCCGGCCACCAACCTATCCAAGGAGCCCCATTCTTTCTCTCCGGCATAATCGTTGCCTCTGATTCGTTGTCGAAGTTTGCAGCAGCCTCAGCTTACATTCGAGCGGATTACCGTTATACCATATAGTTCTAGCCTTCTCTACCGGCAGGTGTCACCTCTTTGGGGCAGGGGTGGAGTCAGGCTACGTTTTCCCAGTCTTGGTGCAGGCAGATAAGGGTTCCTAATGCCCCGATTAGCTCGTGAAATACTTGAGGCCGTGCTGCTGGCGTTGCTGGCTTTGGTGGTGTTGCAGGGGACGGTGCGGAACTTCAGGGTGGAAGGGTCGAGCATGGCGCCCACCCTTGAGAGCGGGCAGTATCTGGTCGTGGACCATGTCTCGTACTTGAAGCTGGACGTGGAGCGGCTGTCACGCATTGTTCCCTTCTGGACCGTTGCTCAATCCGACCCGCAGTTCGCCTTCGACCCGCCGAGCCGCGGCGAGATTATCGTCTTCAGGTATCCCGCCGACCCGTCCAAGGATTTCGTCAAGAGAGTCGTGGGTTTGCCCGGGGAGACGGTGGAGGTACGGTCAGGGACGGTGTACATCAACGGCGAAGCACTGCAGGAACCTTATCTGCAGCGCCCCGACAGCTCAAACGCCAAGCTGCTGACGTTAAGAGAGAAGGGGTACTACGTCATCGGCGACAACCGGCGCAACAGCAACGACTCCCGCGTCTGGGGAGTCGTTCCTGAAGAAAACATCGTGGGCCGGGTCTGGCTGGTCTACTGGCCTTGGGAGGACATCCAAGTCTTGAGTTCGGAGTAGTCAGTCCATCCCAAGGTCAGGGAGCGAAACGACGGTAAGGCTGAGCGGATTCCCCTCCCGGCGGAGGGTCGAAACCGAGGCAGCCGATGTCCCGTGGTTTGATTTCGGAATTTTCCCGGATTATTCCTGGGGCTGGGCCACCAAAATGTCGTCGCCCTCGATTTGCACCTGGAAGACCTTAACCGGGGCTTCTGCCGGGGGCGTGAGGGCTTCGCCGGTGGTCACGTTGAAGACTGCGCCATGCAGGGGGCATTCGACTTCGGCGCCGTTCAGGTCGCCTTCGGACAGGGAGGCGTAGGCATGGGAGCAAATGTCGTCGCAGGCGTGGATTACGCCATCGACGTTCGCTATCAGCACCGCGTCGCCGCTGAAGTCCACCGTTATCATTTCACCGGGGCTGATTTCACTGACTTGGGCCACTTTGACGAAGCCGGCATCGGCCATAGGTGCGCATCTCCTGGAAAGAATTCTTGCGCCGGTTATTATAGGCCAC
Source organism: Dehalococcoidia bacterium (assembly GCA_965249065.1). Lineage (GTDB taxonomy): Bacteria > Chloroflexota > Dehalococcoidia > Lucifugimonadales > UBA3495 > VXOI01. Next base: position 2,094,658 of record CBDFLG010000002.1, read on the forward strand.
GATTCGCCGGATTTGCCACAGACAACCCGGCGCGAACCAAATCCCAGCACCGCCACGAGCTTGGGCGGAGGGCCGCCCGCTCACGGTTCGCTGCGATGAGCCACATATACGCTGGCAGGTTAAACTTGCGATGGAGCAGGGCCGAACCTATAATGAACTCTATCGTCCTTGCGCGGAGAGGTGCCGGAGTGGACGAACGGGCGCGACTGGAAATCGCGTAGGGGCGCAAGCTTCTCGCGGGTTCGAATCCCGCCCTCTCCGCCACTTTACTGTTCCATAGCCTCCCAAGCGGTCTCAATTTTATCAACTTTGTATCTAATTCTGCGATACTCATCCCTTGAATCGTCCCACGCCTCCCGTAAAATGCCATCATATCCCACATATTGTGTGGGGAAATATGTGCGAAGGTGTGGGAATGGGCAAGCTGACAGCTCTCTCCGCAAAGGCCCTCAGTCATCCAGACAGACACGGCGACGGAGACGGCCTCTACTGAACGTCGCACCCTCCAGCTCCAAATCCTGAGTCCAGCGAAAGGAACACCATAAGGCTTTGCCCTATGCCGACGTTGCCGCCGCGCTCCGAAAGGTTAGGCTTTCACCATCCCATACACTCACGCGGCGGCCTTTGAATTTATGGTGTTGGCGGCTACGCGCTCCAATGAAGTCCGCAACGCCGAATGGACGGAAATTGATTGGGAGTCCGCAACGTGGATTATCCCTAGCAGCGGTGTAAGCATCGCGTACCACTGGCGTCGCAGGCTTTGGCGGTATTGCGGGTGCTTGGGACGTTGCAAAGTTACTACGTTGACGTCACTCGCAATTCGGAGACGCTGGAAGATGCCGTTTCCGCCGAAGGGTTTAGGTACTCCATATCTAGGGGCGTTTTCTTAATGTTGCTTGTCGGTACTGTTTCAGGGGCAGTTGTGGGCGCGTATTGCGTATCATCCCGTAAACGCCACGGCTCACAGCCACATAACCTCCAACCCTCCACCCACCGAGCATCCGAACAACCCAACGATCTCCAGCATTAGCCAATCGTAGGGCGCCATAGCTCCAAACCCGACACAAGCGCGGCGCCCTTCCCGGCGTATATAATCGAATGAGCCACACCCGAGGGACCAGAGTATGCCGATCCAGAGCCGGTAAGACGCTGTCTAGGTGGAAAGACGGACAACCGCCATCATTTGGGCCTTTGCAGAGGGCGTGGCGGATGTTCGCCACGCGACACAAACCGCCTAAAGGACCGAGCCAAAAGATGACCTACCACCGACTCATCGACAATGATGGATCCACGGTTGCTAGGGATAAGCTGAACGGGCAAGTGGCCCTTGTCACTGGCGCGGGCCGCATGAGGGGTATCGGGCGCGCCGCTGCGTTAGCCTTGGCACGGGAGGGCGCCAACGTCGTCGTAACCGGTACCGGCCGGGACCCGGCGACCTACCCGCAAGATGAGCAGTCAGCCGGTTGGCAGGACGTTGACAGCGTAGCTCAAGAAATTGCCGAGATGGGCCGAGAGGCCTTGGCGCTGGTCGCGAACGTAACCAAGGGCGACCAAGTCCAAGCCATGGTGGACCAAACGGTGGAACGCTTCGGGCGGGTCGATATCCTGGTGAACAACGCCAGCGCCTCTAGGCTGGCAGCTTGGGCCCAGCTTGAGGACCTGTCCGAGGACGCTTGGCGCAGCGTGTTGGACATCAAGGTCACCGGGGCTTTTCTTTGCACTCAAGCGGTGGTCAAGGAATTTCTCAAACAGGGCGGGGGAGGGAGCGTAGTCAACGTTATCTCCGTTGAGGCCAAGATCGCTCGCGCTGCCGACGTGGCCTATGCCACCGCCAGCGGCGCCCTTTACACATTCACCAGTAAAGCGGGCCGCGCCCTTGCGCCCCACGGCATCAGGGTAAACGCTGTCAGTCCGGGCACGACCGATACTGCCCGCAACGACGCGCTTTACGGCTATCCCCGCAGCCAGGAGTGGCACGACCGCTTGCAATCGATCCCCTTGGGGCGGGCCGGCACCCCCGAGGAAATTGGCAACGTCATTGCGTGGCTATGCAGCAAAGACGCCGAGTTTATCGTGGGACAATGTATAGAAATGGACGGTGGCCAAGCCACCTGAGCCACCACAGTTAGCGTACCCTATTGAGGTGAAAGGCGACACCGCCACCGGCATCTGGTAACTGTTCCAAGCGTGCACCTACGCAGACGGCGACCGGGCGGTATGGGGCTCGGCATGGCACGACGAAGAGTACGTCAGGGCAAACGGCGTCCGGATGTTCAAACACTTGAAGCTAACCTCCCACTTCTGGACCCTCTTCGACGAAGGGTGGGGCAAGGCCAAATTCGTGTAGGCAGGCCAACTATGGGTCAGATGGACGGAATGGTCGCAATCGTCACCGGCGCCAGCCGGGGACTGGGGCGGGCCATAGCCAAGGAGTACGCCAAGGAAGGCGCAAGCGTGGTCATTTGCGCCCGTAGCCAATCCCCAACCGGCTTGGCCGGGACCCTCGAGGAGACGGTCATAGACATCAGGAACGCCGGCGGAGAAGTCTTTGCCATCGACTGCGACGCAACCGATGAGTCTCAAGTCAATGAAATGGTCCGTCAAGCGATGGAACGTTACGGCAAGATCGACGTGCTTTTCAACAACGCCGGCGCCATGGTGCTGGGGGAGTCGATCCTGGAAATTGACCCAGCCCGTTGGGACCAACTCATGCGGGTCAACGTGGGTGGCCCCTATCTTTGCAGCCGGACCGTGCTTCCGATAATGATGGAGCAGCGGAGGGGCAGCATCATTAACATCGGTTCCAGGATGGCCACCGACCCCCACCAGGGCGGCGGCGTCCTCTACAGCGCCAGCAAAGCGGCGGTCCACATGTTCAGCCTCTGCTTGGCCGACGAGGTGCGGGATTACAACATCGCGGTCAACATCCTGAGCCCCGGCGCGCTGCGCAGTGAGGGCTCCGCAGCAATCCCATGGACGCAACGCGATTGGCATGAAAGGGTAGACCCCAGCGCCGTTGGCCCTTGCGCCGTGTACCTGGCCCTGCAGGACGCCAGCACCTTTACCGGGCAACTGGCGGCCCGCGCCGACTTCGGCACAACCTGGGGGCCGGGCGTCGAGGAGGGATCTCCCTCATCCTAGGGGGTGTCGTCAAAAGAGTTTGCTCCAGATCATTACTGCCCGGAGTTGGCAGATGGCCAAGTATGATGCCGTTCTCTTGGCATAACGGGTCGCTACCCCGCGCCACTGCTTGAATTCCAGGAATCCGTTCTCCACCAAGTGCCGCAACTTGTACAGCTCCCGGTCATAGTCCCGCTTTTCCCTCCGGTTGCTTTTGGGCGGTATCACCGGGTCCATTCCCAACTCCCGGACGGCGGCTATGATTTCATTGGTGTCATAGGCTTTGTCCGCCAGCAACCACTCCGCTTGTATGCCCTCAATCAGAGGCAATGCCTGGGTGCAGTCGGCAACCGTACCCTCGGTCACCGCCAGCCTTACCGGCATTCCGTGGGAATCCACCGCCAGGTGCAGCTTGCTGTTCAGCCCCCTTTAGTGCGGGCAATGGACTGATTTCCGCCCTGGGCGCCGACGCTGTGGGGGTGGGCCTTGATATAGCTGGCGTCGATCATCAGCCACTCGAAATCGGGGTCATCCATCACCGCCGCCAACAGTCCGGCCCACACGCCCTGGTCCCGCCAGCGGCAGAAGCGGCGATGGGTGTTCTTCCAGTCTCCGTAGTCCGGGGGCAAATCGCGCCAAGGAGCGCCGGTGCGCAGAATCCAGCACACGGCGTCGATAAACCGCCGGTTGTCATGAGCCGGCCGGCCCCGCTTGCCCTCTCCTCCGGGCAAATGCGGCCTCAGCCGCTCCCAAACGTCATTCCTCATATCGTGGCGCCGGTGCGCTTCCACCATACTCCCCACCTTCCACACTCACTCTGTTTCCAGCAATGTACCACCCTCTCGCCTTTTTGACGACACCCCCTAGGGCGAAGGCGGCGAGCCTAGAGTGGCAGCAGAGGGTTAGGCTGGCCGCTGCCCTGATTCTTTACCCGGTCACATAACCGTTCTTCAAGTCCCATATCGACGCTTCTTTGTCCCGGTCTTCCGGTTGGCCGTAACCGCCGCCGCCGGAGGAGAGGCAGATGATGTGGTCACCGGGATTGACGACGACCCCCACTTCCTTCGACCTCAACACCCGTTCTGAGCCGCCGGAAACGATCGTGTAGTGGTGCGGCAGACCGTCGGTCGCGCCGAACAGCCCGAAGGGTGGCACAACCACGCCGTCACCCGCAGTGTTGAGCAGGGCGGGGCCTTCTCCTTCGTAGACCAAGTCGCACACCGCCCCCAAGCCCCCGCGCCACGTGCCAACTCCTCCTGAATCGGGTCGCAGCTCATGGCGCTCGATAAAGAATGGGAACCGCTCTTCCGTTACTTCTATGCTGGGCGACCGTATTCCTCCGGCCACGTTAATCTCACCAACGTTGGACCATCCGTCGTAGCCGTAGGAGGCCCCACCGCCGCCCCTGGCCAGGAAGAAGTGCCAAATGAACCGGCGCCCCGTCCTTGGGTCGGAACCGGTGATGGCGTAACGCAACCGGCGGGAAAACCCTGCGGAGATCGCAGCGGGGATGGCGGGGGCCATTGCCTTGAACACCGCCTCCACCACCTCCTCGGCGCAGTGGTTGGTGCTCATACACACCGGCGCGGGAGGGTTGGCGTTGACGACGAGTCCCCGTGGGGCGATTATCTGGACGGGCCGCATGGAACCCTCGTTTCGGGCCACGTCCATCGGCGCGAGGTACATGATCGCGGCGTGGGCCAGAGACCGGGTGTTGGCATAAGCGCTGTTGATGAACCCCTCGACCTGAGGACTGGACTCGCTGAGATCGATAGTCATGGAGTCGCCGGCAATGGTGACCTTCGCCCGAATCGGCACCAGCTTGCTGTCAAAACCGTCGTCGTCTACCAACGACTCTCCATAGTACACACCGTCGGGCCATGCGGAGATGAATTGACGCACCTGCCTCTCGGTGGCGGCCAAAATTTCGGCTACCACCGCCATTAACCGGTCGGGACCGTAATCGTCAAGCAGGGATTCGATTCTCTGGGCGGCCAGCATTACCGAGCCTATCTGCGCGTTAAGGTCGCCTAGGAAATTCTCCGGTTGCCGGACATTGGCCGATAGCATTTGGAGTAGGTCGGTGCGCGGGACACCCTTATCGTAGAGCTTCACCGGAGGTATTCGGATGCCCTCCTGAAATATCTCATTGGCGCCGGGGTTGTAACCTCCATGAGTGGCTCCTCCGACGTCGCTGTGGTGCGCTCGGTTCACCCCGTAAAACAGCAGCCTTCCTTCGTAAAAAATGGGCCGGATGATGGTGATGTCTGGCAGGTGGCTGCCCCCAAAATAGGGGTCGTTCAGAATAAACAGGTCGCCCTCGGAGATGTCCTCCCCAAAGTAGTCCCGAACGGCGGCGCCTGCCACAGGAAGCGCGCTTATGTGTACCGGGATGCCTTCTCCTTGGGCCACCAGTTGGCAATCACCGTCTAGGATCGCGGTGGAAAAGTCCCGGCTGGAGTTGAGGATTTGGGACATGGCTGTGCGCAGCATTGCCTCGGTCATCTCTTGGGCGATGGACTCCAACCGGTGCTCCACCACCGCCAAGGTAATGGGGTCGTCATGCGCGAGGCTGTCTTCTTTGAGCCTCTTGCCGGCCGGCCCGCAGGCCACTCCGGCGGAGTTGGGCGCCGCATCCTGCGAGGCCAGGACGGTCTCCTGGTTCACACGCAACTCGATGCCACCCATGGAATCGACCGTGGCGTAGTCACCTGGCCACACCAGGATAGTTGTGAAATCCGACTCCAAGATCGCCGGCCCGGCGATTTCCGCCCCAGCCGGCAGGGAATCGGCAGCATAGGTTGGCGCCTGTCGCCATTCACCCAAATAGACCCGGCGGGAGCCAACGGGGCTGGCCGCATTCCCGTCCCCTATCCGGTCAAGCTGGGCTATTCTGGGGAGCTTGCCGACTGCCGCCACCCGAAGAGTGACCAACCGCACCTCCTGGTCCTGCTGGCTGTAGGAGTAGAGCTCCTGGTATCTTCGATGAAAATTAGACGTCAATCGGGCAAGGAATTCCGAGTCCGTTAAAGTCGGATCGGGTAACGGCACGGTGACCTCGTAGATTTGATCCAAGTACCGCATGTCAGCAGAGAACTGAATCTCCAACGCTTCGCCGGTCACGCCTTGGGCAAAGAGCTTGTCCCGTCCCTGGGCCTCCAGTTCGCCCAAAATGGACCTGAGCTCGTTCAGGTCCAGCCGGTCCAGGCTCACCGGATGTGACCGGAAGAAATCGTACTTGATGTCGGTGTTCAACATGCCGTAGGCCGACAATACCGGCGCCGACGCCGGTATGTACACCTTTGCCACCTGTAGCTGCCGGGCAACCTCCGAAGCGTGGAGGCCCGAAGCGCCGCCAAATCCCATTATGGTAAATTCTCGCGGGTCGACACCCCGTTGCACCGACATCAGTCTTATGCCTTCGGCGATGGTGGTGCAGACCACCTTGTACACGCCGTACGCAGACTCGACATTGGAAAGGTTGAGCGGCGTGGCTACGTCCTCAGCTAAGGACTGCTCGGCGGCAGCAGGGTTGAGACTAGCCTTGCCTCCCAGAAAATTGCTCGCATCCAAGTACCCCAATACTAGGCTGGCATCGGTGACGGTAGGCTTGACTCCACCCTTGGCATAGCACGCAGGGCCGGGTTCAGCCCCGGCGCTTTCCGGGCCAACATGGAGAATTCCTCCTTCATCCACCCTGGCGATACTGCCCCCGCCAGCGCCTAGGGTGTGGATGTCGATCATCGGGGCGGCGATCTTCCATCCGGCCTCGAACTTCTCGTTGGTGATGTGGGGGACCCCGTTTTCGATCAGCGAAATGTCGGTGCTGGTGCCGCCCATGTCGAAGGCAATGACCTTGGGTTCCTCCAGCAATTGTCCGATGTGCGCGGCGGCGCTGACACCTCCCGCCGGACCGGACAGGATTGCCCGTACCGCCATTCGGCTGGAGTCGTTTATCGGGGCCACCCCGCCGTTGGACTGCATGATCAGCACGTCTTTCAATTGGGGGTATGCTTCGAACCGCTCATTCAGGTGCAAAAGATAGCGGCTGAACACCGGGCCGACGTAGGAGTTAATCACCGTTGTACTCAGGCGGTCGAACTCCTTGATCTGGGGAATTACCTCATGGGAGAGGGAAGTGTACATATCCGGAAAGCGGCGGAGTATGTTTTCCCAGGCCTGTTGCTCGTGGGAAGGGTTGAGGTATGAGAACAGGAAACAGACGGCCAACGCTTCGGCCCCCTCTTGGACCAGGTACTCGAGGTTTTCGACTAGCGCAGCCTCGTCCAAAGGCCGTTCCACCAGACCGTTGGCGCGAACTCGTTCCGGGACGCCTACCCGCAGGTAGCGGGCCGACAACGGCTCGACGGGCGTCATCCGCAAGTTGTACCGGTCCTCTTTCAATCCCTCTCGCATCTCCAGCAGGTCACGGAAACCATCGGTGGTGATGAGCCCCACCCTGGCCCCTTTCCGTTCTACCAGCGTGTTGGTCGCGACAGTCGACCCATGGATCACCAAGTCCGTATCTCCCAGTAACTGATCCAGGGACAGTCCGTAGGCGGCGGCGGCTTCTTGCAATCCGGTCATGACGCCTATCGAAGGGTCGTCAGTGGTGGACTGAGTCTTAAAGAAACGCGGCTGCCCCCCTTCGCCAGCTACGACAAAGTCGGTAAAGGTGCCACCAACGTCTATCCCGATCTTGTACACCTGGGACCTCCTAAACCTTGCGGCAGCAAGTGTGCCCTATTGCCAGCATCTTACGCCATGACACTGTGTAGCGGGGCTACCGGGGGCGGCGGTGCGGAAAGGCCAAGCTAATCCGGATCCGGAAATTTGGATCCGACCGGCCGGATTACTGATGGCGCCGTTGGTCATGTGTCACGGTTCCCAATCGTGGGGTAATAAAGGGCATATAAACCCCGCCCGGCGATCTTATAGTAGGCCCTGGGTACCGTTTGCACAACGACGGCAGCGTAAGGCCCGCAGCCGTGCCGCCAATAACTGGCGTACACGCGGCCCCGGCTTCATGGATATTGGGTTGAGGATAATGGCTATCACCATCGAAGAGATGTTGTACCTGCTCAACTTAACCGGGACCGAGTTGGTCAACAGCAAAGCCAGCCAGCGTGTTGGCCGCCAGCCAGTTGACTAGCGTCATCACCAAGCCCTCCGCTTGGTAGCCGCCCGGCGTTGCCGCGTTGACACCTCTACCGCCCGCATTTACACTCGCAAACGGCGGGCGCGGGCTTGCCGAGAGACTGTTGCGGGCAATTTCTGATGATGCTTTCTACCGAGCTTACCGACGCTATTGAGTTGATGTTCGAGTCCGGCTGGACCGACGGGCTGCCGGTGGTGCCGCCGTCGGAGGAGTTGGTGCGCCGCTTCGTGGACTACACCGGGCGCGACGGCGGCGAGCTCATCGCCGAGCTGCCGCCGCTGGGCGGGCGGGCCACGGTGGAGCGCATCGTGGTCAACGCCGTGATGGCTGGCTGCGTACCGGAATATATGCCGGTGGTCATCACCGCCCTGCAAGCTATGATGGACGAGCGTTTCAACCTGCGGGGCGTGATGTGCTCCACGGGCATCCATACACCGTTGCTCATCGTCAACGGGCCTGTCGCCCAGAAGCTCGACATCAACGGTGGCTACAACTGCTTCGGGGCCGGCTGGCGGGCTAACGCCACCATCGGCCGCGCCGTCAAGCTGGCGCTGGTCAACCTGGGTGGCGCAATACCCGGTGAGACCAACAAGGCCACCTTCGGCCATCCGGGGGCCTACACCTACTGCGTCGCCGAGGACGAGGCCGCCAACCCGTGGCAACCGATGCACGTCGAGATGGGCTACGCCGCCGAAGACAGCACGGTAACGGTGTTTCCCGCTGAAGCGCCCCACAACATCATGTATCACGCCTCCAACTCCCGCGATTTCCTGACCGTGCTCGCCGACACTATGTGCACGCTGGGCAACGTGCAGATGTACGTGATGGGCGACACCTTCGTCGCCATCGGGCCGGAGCACGCCAAGTTCCTGCACGCCGACGGGTGGAACAAGCGGGACATCCGGCAGTTCCTCTTTGAGCACGCCCGCAAGCCGGTGCGGATGCTGAAGCACGGCGGCCCGCCCCAAGGCGACTCCCGCCGCGGGCATTTCTGGCCCCGCTTCATCGACGCCGAAGACGACGACCAGATGGTGCCGGTAGTGCGCGCACCCGACCGCATTCACATTTTCGTGGCCGGAGGCGCTGGCGGCCCCCACTCGGTCTACCTGCCCGGCTGGGGTTCCCGCGCCGTCACCCGCAGGATTGACGGAATCTGATACAAAAATTCACTCCCCAACGAAATCCCCCTCCCTAGCGGAGAGGGTTAGGGTGAGGGAACGCGAGGGAAATATGGCTACTGCTTCCAACGTCAAAGAACGCCTGCGACAGATGGGCATTCTCAGCCCAATAGACCCCGACGCCGCCAACCGCTGGCGGCCCGCTCCCCGGCTGGACACGCTGCACGGCAAGGTCGGCGGTTTCTTGGGCAACCGCAAGGCCAACGCCAGCCTGCTGTTGCAGAACGTGCGCGAACTGCTGGACAAGAACCTGGAACTGGGCGATTCAATGGCGGTGGACAAGTACGTCTACTCCCGTCCTGCCGCCGACGACATCATCGACCAACTGGCGGTGCGCTGCGACTTCGTGGTCACCGCCATTGCCGATTGAGGCTCCTGCACCGCGTGCAGTGTGCACGACGCGATGACCCTCGAGAACCTGGGCATTCCCACGGTAGTTATTTGTACCGACCCGTTCCTGAACTCGGCCTTCCGCCACGCCAACAACTTCGGGCGCCGCGACTTCCGGCCCTTGGGCTTCCCGCACCCGCTGGGCGGCCTGGTCCCGGAGCAGGTGGCGGTGCGCGCCCGCGAACTGGAGCAGCAGGTCATCGAAACGCTGACGTTCTATTAGCAAGTTCACCCGATCAAAATCTTTCGACCGTACCGTCATTCCCGCCCACACTGTCATTCCCGCGAAAGCGGGAATACAGGGGGGGCCGTCCGAAATCAGCGCTTACAAGCAGAGCGTATAGATTCCCGCTTTCTCGGAAATGACGGTGCGGAAGCAATGACTGGAAATTAGGAGGCCGCACATGGCAACCGTTGGCAAGGGCAAGTACACTTACGAGCTAGTTCCCAACTGGGAGAAACTGCCCGATGGTTGGGTGTTGGGCCAGACCGCCATCGTTACAGATTCCCAGGACCGGGTGTATCTCTTCAATCGCGGCGAGCATCCGCTGATCGTCCTCGACCGCGATGGCAACTTCCTGACCTCGTGGGGCGAGGGGCAGCTACCTGACGCTCACGGAATGTTCATTGACGCCGACGAAAACCTGTTTATGCCGGTGAAGAACAGCCACGTGGTGCTGAAGTACGATCCCAAGGGCAATCTGCTGATGACCTTGGGCGAGTGGGACAAGCCCTCGGATACCGGCTGGTCGGGCCGCTACAGCGATGTCGTCGAGCGGGCCGCCGGGCCATTCAACAGCCCCAGCGACGTGGCTATATCCCCCTCCGGCGACCTGTACATCTCCGACGGCTACGGAAACGCCCGCGTCCACCGCTTCACCAGCGACGGCCAGCTCATCGAGTCCTGGGGGCAGCCCGGCAAGACCGGCAACGGCGAGTTCCACGTCCCCCACGGCGTTTGGGTGCATACCGACGGGCGCGTGTTCGTGGCCGACCGCGAGAACAACCGCATCCAGATTTTCGACGGCGACGGCAACTTTCTGGAGCAGTGGCTGGGCTTGGCCCGCCCCTGCGACATCTACATCGACGGCGACGAGGCAATCTACGTCCCGGAATTGGACGGCTTTATGACCATCCTGGACATGGACGGCGACATACTCGCCCGCTGGGGCAGCCCGGTGGAAGTGGAACACGGTCAGGGCGCCCACGCCGTATGGGTTGATTCCCACGGCGACATCTACGCCAACCAGAACCTCGAAGGCCACCGGCTGGTCAAGTACCGCCACGCCGGCGCTTAAACCCGCTCTCCCTCCGGGGGGAGGGTTAGGGTGGGGGCGTCTTATCAGCCGTTCATCGTGAGCTTGTCAGAGGGTAATGGACAGGCAGCTAGAGACGGATACCGCCCATATCTGAATCCTATCCGTTCATCCTTCGACAAGCCCAGGACGAACGGATAGCATCCGGGCCCAGAAAACCGGGTTAAGTCAACTGTGGAGAACCATCCATGCGTGTAGGCTATCAGGTCGGTCAGGTGGTCCAGCGGGACTCTATTGGCCATCAGCAACAGTGGCAGAACCATCTGGCGCAGTTCCGGGCGTCCCGTGACGTCGGTTTCGACATCTACTGCTGGGCGCACCACTACCTCATTGACCCCTTCCAGCACTTCCAGCCGTGGCCGGTGCTGGCGCGCCTGGCCGCCGAGCCGGGCGATATGAAGCTGGCGACCTCGGTGCTGTTGTTGCCTCTGCTGAACCCGGTGGACGTGGCCGAGCAGGCGGCGACGCTGGACCACATCGCCGAGGGCCGGTTCATCCTGGGCATCGGTCTGGGCTACCGTCCCGAGGAATGCGAGGCTTTCGGCACCCGGATGTCGCAAAGGGGCGCGCGCTGCACCGAGGCGATGGGCCTGATGCGCCGGCTGTGGACCGAGGATGAAGTGACCCATCGGGGCCGCTACTACCGCGTTACCGGCGCCCGCCCCACTGCCCGGCCCTTCCAGCAGCCCTATCCCAAGGTCTGGCAGGCGGCCATGAGCGACCCGGCAGTGGAGCGGGTCGGGCGCGAGGGCGAAATCCTCTATGTCGGCCCGGTCCAGTCCAACGAGTCCATCCGACACCAGATTGACCTCTACCACCGCACCCTGGAAGCCAACGGCCACGACGTGCCCGAGGAAATGGTCATCGTCCGCGAGTTCTTTTGCGCCCCCACCCGTGAGGAGGCGCTGGAGCGGGCTCAAGGCAACTTCGCCAAGAAGTACGAAGTTTACGCCCAGCACGGGCTGCACGGCAGCGACGGCGAGCTGACCCGCAAGGTCACCGGCGACCTGGAAACACTGATGGACGACACCTTCCTGGTGGGAAGCCCCGAAGACTGCATCGAGCAGATCGCCGCATACCACCAGATGGGCTTCACCGACGTGGCCATCCGCTTGTTCTACCCCGAAATGTCCCAAACCGAAGTGCTGGAACATATCGACTTGGTGGGCCGGGAGGTCATCCCCGCAGTCCACGCGCTTTAGCAGGCGCTGGCAACGCGCGTTGCCAGCTTCGCAGACCCATCGCCGTCCCCGTACTGCTCCGTCATTCCCACTTTCTCGGGAATGACGGTTTAGAGGGCAGCCAGACTTTAATGCGGTTGCCCTGTACCCCCTTCGTATTCTTTCCCTGCTGCTGTTAAAATGCCCTTTTGTGTGGCGTCCGGCGCGGCCTTGTGGGGGCGGTTGAGGGTCACAGGGGGCGCACCGGCGACCCGGTTAGCGGCAACCATGACGAGATGCTTGAAGCTGCTATATGGATTGGAGTCGCATTATCCGGCGTTGTCCTGTTGGGTATTTTCGAATACCTGCGCTCCAATTCCTTCATCAAAGCCCATGGGGAAGGAATCAAGGCGGGGCTGCCGACCGCCTTCGTAATCCTGTTGCTTGTCATCGCCGCCTCGGTCGCCGCGCTCTTCTTCTTCCTGTTCTTTCTGGCTGCCTTCTGGATCAACGGGCTCATCGTTATAGGCATCATATTTGTTTTCTTGGTGGTACGTTTGAGGAAGGAGCGGTCGCTTGGAGCTTTAGTTGCCCAACCCAGGCTGGGGGCCGGAGAGCGTGGGACGGCCCCCAGCTTGTACCTGCGCGCCGCTACCCTTGCCGTTGAGGCTGCCGGCGCGGCGCTGCTTATGGTGATGCTTGTCCCATTCGCTGCCGGAGGCTTCATATTCTTCTGGTGCCTTCGCCTCTTGCTGGATACGATGGGCATAGTAAACTTTGTCTCGGCCGGCCTGCTGGTCTTGGGAGCCATTTTCTTGGCCTACTATTTGTGGAGTGCCCGCCGTCGCCAGCCCCCACCGCCCTGACCCTGCCGTGACCTGGAGCCAGCGCGTGGCTCCGGAAAAGATCCCACAATAATCAGCCGTAATCATCAGAAGGAAATGAGAGGAAAGCATGACAACGCAGAACTCCCTGCTCACCATCGGCGACTACGAAGCCCGCGCCAAAGAGACCATGCCCAAAGCGCTGTTCGACCGGCTTTTCGGCGACCTGGACGCGCCCGACTGGACCACCAACACCGCCAACGTCCGGGCCATGGAGTCGGTCAAGCTGCGCCCCCGGGTGCTGGTCGACGTCAGCCAGCGTGATATGTCCACCGAAGTTCTGGGCCAGAAAATCAGCCTGCCGGTGATGCTGGCTCCCACCGGCACTCACCAGCGCGCCCACCCGGCCGGCGAACTGGCCTCGGCCCGCGCCGCCGCTGCCGCCGACACCATCATGGGACTCAGCACCGCCTCCAGCTACAGCATTGAGGAGGTGGCCGAGGTTGCTGAAAACCCCTTGTGGTTCCAGCTCTATTTCTTCCAGAACCGCGAGTTGACCGAAATTCTGGTGCGCCGCGCCGAGAACGCCGGGTACACCGCCATGATGCTCACGGTGGACAACTTGGGAGCCAACTCCCGCGAGCGCGAGAACCGCTACGCCTACATCCTGGACCAGGAGCGCATTCTCAAGAACTTCCAGGGCATCGAGCTGCCGAACCTGCCCGACAGAGGGAACTTCGCGGAGAGCTTTGAACATGCCCTCAACTGGCGCGACCTAGAATGGCTGCGCTCGATCACCACCATGCCCCTGATAGTCAAAGGCATCCAGACCGCCGAAGACGCCCGTCTCTGCGCCGAAAACGGCTGCGAGGCGCTGGTGGTCTCCAACCACGGCGGCCACGCCCTGCAAGGCACCGACGGCTCCATCGATATGCTTCCCTCCATCGCTGACGCTGTGGGCGACCGCCTGGAGGTCTACCTAGACGGCGGCGTCCGCAAGGGGGCAGACGTGCTGAAGGCGCTGGCCTTGGGCGCACGGGCCACCTTCGTGGGCCGCCCCATCTTCTGGGGCCTCTCCATCGGTGGCGAGGACGGCGTCCGCCACTGCCTCGAAATCCTGCGCAGCGAGCTCAGCGTCGCCATGGGCCTCTGCGGCGTGACCGACGTGAAGCAGGTTGACCGCTCGGTGGCCCAGGACCCCGGCGCAGCAGCCGCCTCGGTAGTAGGCGACTTGGAGCGACTGGCCCGCCTGCTGGAGCAGGGCTACCTGACCCGCGAGGAGTTCGAGACCCAGAAGTCCCGCCTGCTGGGGTAAAATGTCACCAGGAGGCCGTACATGACTAAGCGGATTAGCGCCAGGTACGCCAACGGGGTGCTGACACCCCTGGAGCCACTTGACCTTGAAGACGGCGAAGTGGTCGTGTTGAGCATCGAGGCGGCCTCAAAGCCGGAACAGAAAGCCGCCAAGCCCAAATTCAGAGTGGTCCCCAACCACAGCGGCTTTTTGCCAGGCATGGACGACCCGAAAAGAATGAAGCAACTCTTGGACGATGAGGACGTAGAACATTACTTGAGGCTGCAAGAAAGAGGAACATGATTGTCCCGGACATCAACCTGCTGGTTTATGCTTACAACGACGGGGCACCCCAGCACAATGTCGCCCACCACTGGTGGGAGGAATTAATGAAGGGCGGCGAGACAATTGGCTTGCCCTGGGTGGTATCCACCGGGTTTATCCGATTAATGGCTAACCCCATGTTCGTGGGTTCGCCCCTGTTGCCCTCTGTAGCCGCAGATTACGTGAGGGATTGGCTTCAGTATTCTCACGTCACACCGCTTAATCCCGGCAACCTGCATCTGGCTTTTTTCAGACAAAATCTGAGAGTTCCAGGCGGCGGTACGAACTTGGTGGCCGACGCTCACATCGCCGCTCTAGCAATGGAGCATGACGCGGAAGTGCATTCCAACGACTCGGACTTCGCCCGATTCCCTGGAGTCCGCTGGCTCAACCCGCTGGCGTGACCCTCGGCATCCCGGACAGCTTGCTACGACACATCCCAACATACCGGAGCCTTGCATGGAAATCGGAGTTATCTTTCCCCAGACCGAAATCGAACCCGACCCGCTGGCCATCCGCGATTTCGCGCAGGCCGCGCAGGAGATGGGCTACTCGTACCTGTTCATCGCCGACCACGTGCTGGGGGCCGACGCCAGCCATTACGACCATCCCCTCTTTGGGATGTACAACCACGAATCGGTGGTGCATGAGTCCATGACGCTGATGGGCTACCTGGCGGCGGTGGTTCCTGGCATGGGCCTGACTACCGGCATCCTCATCCTGCCGCAGCGGCAGACTGCGCTGGTGGCCAAGCAGGCCGCCGAAATCGACATACTCTGCGGCGGGCGGCTGCGTCTCGGCATCGGCGTCGGCTGGAACTTCGTGGAGTACGAGGCGCTAGGACAGAACTTCAACGACCGGGGCGCCCGCAGCGCCGAGCAAATCCAGGTGATGCGCCAGCTCTGGACCAACGAATCGGTGGACTTCCACGGCAAGTGGCACGACATCACCCACGCCGGCATCAACCCCTTGCCGGTGCAGCGGCCCATCCCGGTCTGGCTGGGCGTCGGCAGCCCCGCCGCTCCCGTTCCGCCCGATGTGTCGCTGCGCCGCGTCGCCCGCATCGCCGACGGCTGGTGCCCCAACTTCGGCCCTGACGACAATGGCCGCGCCCTGCAAGACAAGGTGCACGGCTACATGGCCGAGTACGGGCGTGACCCCTCGAAGCTGGGTCTCGACGGACGGCTGAAAACCGCCGGAGTCTCTACCGAGGACTGGGTGGAAGAAGTGGCAGCCTGGCGCGAGATGGGCGCGTCCCACCTGTCTATCGAGAACCGCCGCGGTGGGCTGAAAACAGCGGACGAACACATAAAGATGATGCGCCGCTTTAAGGACGCCGCGGGACTATGAGAAACAATTCCCTCTCCCGATAATTTCCTCCTCCCTCCGGGACAGTCCTCAATGTTCCCTCTCCCTCTGGGAGAGGGTGAGGGCAAAGGTTACCGATGCCCCAATTCCAGCCCCGCGATCCCGCCTACGCCGACCGCGTTGCCGCCGCCTTCCGCGCTGAATCCGCCGCCGCTCGCTGGGGCGGCGAACTAACCGCCGTCTCGCCCGGCGTCGTGGAGATCGCGCTGCCCTACTGCGATGCTCTGGCCGCTGCGCCGGGGGTGCTGCACCGGAGCTTCGTCGCCGCCCTGCTGGACGACGCTTGTGTGCTGGCCGCCCTGAGCCTCAGCTCCGCCGGAGACGCGGTGGCCACCGCCGAATACAAGCTGAACTTCTTGGCTCCGGCGTCCGGCGGCGAGGTCATTGTCCACGCCGAGGTGCTTCGGCCCGGACGCAGCATCACCGTCTGTCGCGCCGACGCATTCGCCGGGGTTGGTGGCCCGCTGGTGGCCCGGATGCTTGCCACGCTGGCACTGTCCCGCCCTCAAACTTAAACGCCGAGCGCACCGAGACCGCAGAGAATTTTGGAAATAAGCCCTAACCTCTCGGCGTACTTGGCGCGCTCGGCGTTTAATGAATAAATCTGCTAAACTCGAAACACCAACCATCAAGGAGATTTGGGATGACCGGACAGCTTGTTCGCTACGAATTGAAGGACGGCGTGGCCGTCCTCACCCTCAACAATCCTGGGCGGCGCAACGCCCTGTCCACCGAACTGCTGGGCGAACTCAAGGGGCTGCTGCGTGATTTCGAGGATGACGATGCCGTTCGTGTCGTCGTGCTGCGCTCCGAGGGGCCGGTGTTCAGCTCCGGCCACGACCTGAACGAGATAATCAACCGCGACGAGGAAGCCTACACTGCCGTTTTCGCGCTATGCACCGAGGTCATGGAGGCCATCCGGCTGCTGCCCAAGCCAGTCATCGCCCAGGTGCAGGGGCTGGCCACTGCCGCCGGCTGCCAGTTGGTCGCCACCTGTGACCTGGCCGTGGCCGCCGAGTCCGCCGCCTTCGCCACCCCGGGCGTGCAGATTGGCCTGTTCTGCACCACCCCCGGCGTGGCCCTGGCCCGCTCCGTCGCCACCACCAAGAAGGCCATGGAGATGCTGCTGACCGGCACTCCCATACCGGCGTCCGAGGCCCTGGAAATCGGCCTGATCAATCGCGTAGTCCCCGACGATGAGCTGGATGCCAGCGTAGCGTCGCTGGCCCGCCAGATAAGCTCCGCCAGCGCCCAAACTCTGGCCGTAGGCAAACCCGCTTTCTACCGCCAGATCGAACTCGACCGCCCTGCCGCCTACGAAATGGCCCAGCAAGTAATGGTAGACAACCTGCTGAAAGAGGACGCCCACGAAGGCATAACAGCGTTCCTAGAGAAGCGGGAACCGGAGTGGAAGTATTAGGACGCCTAAATCGCCACGAGGTGGTCTCCGGTAGCTCCCCTGACAGCCGCAAGAGGAATGTGGGTGTCCAATGTTACCAACCGTGCGTTGTGCGCTACCGCGAGTGCCAAAAGATACACGTCTGTTAGCTGCCGATGTCCAGAAAGCTGCCTAACGTCCACGAGCGTTCCGTCTAAAATGCTGACGTCATCACCGATAAATTGGTGTTCCGGCGCTGACACTGCGGTTCGCAATCGGTTAAGAGCGGCAGCTATGCTCATTGAACCCGGATACTTGGGCTGGGACAGGACGCGTACACATCCATTTTGCGTCAAGGGGCAGGTTAGCCAACCGCCTATGTGGTTGGCGTTGAACCACTCGGAAACCGTCCTGTGGCTCGAATTTGCCTCATCGACCAGAGCGATAAGGACATTGATGTCTAAGAGAGATGGTATGGTTTAGATCCCTAATTCTTCCCTGATTTCGTTTACCATCTCGTTGGTTACAACTCTCCCTCCTGCCGGTATGGGCCGGAACGTGCGATACGCAGGGGAATCTCGCAGAGACGCATCCCTTTCATTCTCAGTTGCTGTGCCGTCAACCGTTCGAATCTCGATCTCCACGGTCTGTCCCTCTGGCAATCCCAGAGGGACATCAAATTCGATGGCTTGCCCCTTGACTCTTCCTACCAGTTTCATTTTGTTATTCCCTCGACCGCTGCTGACTCCATTCTACTCCATATAATCAGCCCAGCCGGAATCCTCTTGCATCGATGGCTTCTCCTCTGTCTCGCCGGACGATAGTCTTGTCAAAAACAAATCCGCGGCCATGCCCGGGCCCTTCCCGAAACTCTTTCGACGAACGGGACGGACGTTCTCCAGCCACTCCGCGGATCGTCAATCCACAGTATCAGACATTCCAGGGGTTCTATACCTAGAACGTTATCACGCTGCGGGCCACGCTGCCTTCCTTCATATACGTGAAGGCGTCGTTGATGTCTTCCAGGTGCAGGCGGCGGCTTACCAGTTCGTCCAGTTTCAGGCGGCCTTGCAGGTAGAACTCCACGTACTGCGGCATATCGGTGCGGAAGTGGTTGGAGCCCATGCTGCTGCCTTGGATGCGCCGCTCGCGCAGGAAGGACGGGCCGTCCAACTCAATTTTGGTGCCCTGCGGTATCATGCCGATGATGGTGGCGGTGCCGCCCGCCCGCAGCATATGGAACGCTTGCTCGGCGGTCTCCTTTTTGCCGATGGCCTCGAAGGAGTAGTCCACGCCGCCGCCGGTCAGGTCGCGCACCTTGCTCACCACGTCGCCGCCGGAGGCGTCGATGACCTCGGTGGCGCCGAACTCTTGGGCCAGGGTCAGCTTGGTCTCCACCGCGTCGATGGCGATGACGCGCAGCGCGCCGGCTAGAACCGCGCCTTGGACGGCGTTTAGGCCCACGCCGCCGCAGCCGATGACCGCCACGGTGCTGCCAGGACGCACGGCGGCGGTGTTCAGCGCCGCGCCCAGCCCGGTGGTCGCCCCGCAGCCGATGAGCGCCAACTGCTCGAAGGGCACGTCGCGGTCGATCTTCACCACCGCGTTCTCATGCACCAGCATCTGCTCGGCGAAGGACGACAGGTTGGCGAACTGATTGACTTCCTCGCCGCCCTGGCTCAGGCGCGGCGTCTGGTTAGGACTGCGGTTCAGACCGGTTCGGGAGCAGAGCACGGTGCGGCCCTCGGTGCACCGCTCGCAGGTTCCGCAGAAGACCGACAGACAGCAGATGACCCGGTCGCCGGGCTTGACGTAGTCCACCAGCTCGCCTACCGCCTCGATGGTCCCGGCGGCCTCGTGGCCCATAATAATCGGCATCGGCGTCGAGTACAGCCCTTCGACAAAGTGAAGGTCGCTGTGGCAGACGCCAGTGGCCCCGGTGCGTATCAGTACCTCGCGGGGGCCGGGCGACGCGATGTCCACCTCTTCGATTTCCAGGGGACGGTTCACTTCTCGCAACACTGCTGCTTTCATATATCACCTGTCTCAACGATTATTAGCGTGGGTTGTATTTAACTGCCAAAGCAAGAGTCTGTCAAAGCGGGGAATATGTGGAACTTTCCCGTCATTCCCGCGAAAGCGGTAATTCAGGGCGCCATTGCACAAAAAAGCCTTCCGAGTGAGAGACACGGTGAGAGACACGTGGATTACCGCTTTCGCGGGAATGACGGGTAGTGCGGAATGGGGGACTCGATGGCAGAGGGTTAGGGCGCGGGTGTCGCCAAGCTCTCAAACCAGGGCATCACCAGCCGCTCGTTGATGCCGGAGCAATAGGAATGTCCCCAGTCCGGCAGTTCCTCATAGTGCGCGTTGTAGCCGAGACGGGACAGCAAGGCATGGCCCTTGCGTATCGAGTCCACGGGGAAGATGTGGTCGTGCGCGCCGTGAACGATGTAGATGGGCAGATTCTGCCCCTGCTTCCGCCGCAGCATATTGTCCATCATCCCGTGAAAATCGGCGGCGACAGGCGCGATCCCGGCGAACAGCTCAGGGCGGCTCAGCCCCAGCAGGTAGGTGAACGTGCCACCGTCGGACAGACCAGACAGATACACCCGGCTCCGGTCCACCGCATACTCGCCGCACACCTCCTCCAGCATGGCGGCCACCGACCGGGCGTCCCTCTCCGGTTGCGGTATCGACCAGGTTACGTCTATGGACTTGGGAGCCAGCAGCATATAGCCCCGGCTCTTGGCGGGACGCAGCCACGACCAGATGTAATGGTCGCCTCGCCCGTAGGCCCCGTGCAGGCAGACAATCAGCGGCCAATGTCGGCGCGGGGTGTAGCTCTCCGGCACGTACAGGGAATAGTCGGTTAAGGGAGCGTCCCGCTTGCGGTGTATCACCCCGACGGGGACGTCCACGTCCGGTGAGGGTGTTTCCAGTGCGTCGCGCTCCGCCACCGCGTCGGGCAGCAGCCAGTAGCTTCCCAAAACCGGGGTGTGCGTCCGGACGCCGTACAGCAGGTCCAGTCCCCGGCACAGCGCCCGCCGTATGTCTATGGCGGCAAGGGAGTAGCCGCTTTCGCTGGCTCCCAGAAATGCCTCGCAAGCATTCCCGCAGTGCCTGATGCCAGCGAGAAAGGCGTCGTGAAACCGGCCCAGCGTCTCCGGCGGCCCCGCCTGCGCCAGCCCGTCGGTCAACCCGGCGAACCCGTCCGGCGCCACTCGGCGCAGGCGCGCCTGAAACTCGCCCAGCCGCTCAACGCGCATATTTTCCTGAATAGACTCGAAAGTTCGCAGGAAATCGAGCAGCTTTTCCTCGGCGTCAAGGACTGCTTGGGCGTATTGTTCGGTTGCCATAGGGCTATCCTCTTGACGGCAGTGGTTGGCTAAAATCAAGCGATATCTTGGGGAACAGGAACCAGCGGACTGATGAAGCTGGTATCGGTAGAGTTGCGGGCCAATCCCATATCATACAACTTTTGCAGATTCAACCAAGACTCCGGCGTCATCCCCCAGGCCTTCCCGATACGCAACGCATGTCGCCAGTGATGGAACTTTGGCCGTTGATGCGAATGAGGAATTGTGAGCAGTCTTGCCTTTCCTGCCTGAAACCATGGCTCCCGTCGCTCAAAGCGGCACTATAATTAGTGGTCCTTTTCGAGATCAACGATCCTGTAGACCGTAATTTAACCCAGGGGCCACACTATGCAGATTAAACCAGACGAGGACGGGCAAAGAGGGGAATTACCCGGGAAACCACCGACTAATCCTAGTAGAGCGAAATCTTTGAAATGATGAGTTCCCACAATTGTTTTTGCTCCCCAGCTTAGCTGCGGCAACATTGGTCACCTGCAAAGCGTGAGGAGCCTATGCCATCATTTCAATGCTGTTGGACTACTAGCGCAGGGGCCGGAAGAAGTTGCGGACGTCTTCCACCAGCAGCTCTGGTTCCTCCAGGGCAGCGAAGTGGCCTCCGCTGGGCATCACCGTCCATTGCTGCACGTTGTAGGAACGCTCGGCCCACTCGCGGGGCGGGCGGCTGATTTCGGCAGGGAAGACAGCCACGCCCACCGGCACGTTGATGCGCTCTCCTTGGGCGAAATTCCACGGCTTGCGCAGCGTCTCGTAGTACAGGCGGGTGGATGAGTTGATGGTCTGCGTCACCCAGTAGATGGTAACCGTTGTCAGCAATTCGTCCTTGGTGTAGCTGGACTCCACGTCGCCATGGCAGTCGCTCCAAGTGCGGTACTTCTCGACGATCCAAGCGCACAGGCCGGCAGGAGAGTCGTTGAGACCGTAGGACAGGGTCTGCGGCTTGGTGCCCTGAATGTGGGAGTACCCGCCCTCGGCAGCCGTCCAGTCCTCCCGCTGTTGGAGCAGACCACGCTCAGCCTCACTCAGCGGCTCCGACCCTGGCCCCATGTACGGCGTCGGGCGGGTCACGGAGGTGGTGTGGATACCGATGCAGTGGTCGGAGTGGGAATGGCCCAGCCGGGCGGTGACGCTGGCGCCCCAGTCGCCGCCCTGCGCTCCGAACCTCTGGTAGCCCAACTGCTCGGTCATCAGCTTCGCCATCACGTCGCCGACGCTCAGCACGTCCATACCCCGCTCTTGAGCCGGATCGGAGAAGCCGTAGCCAGGCATCGAGGGCGCAACCACGTCAAAGGCGTCGGCCGGGTCACCGCCGTGGGCCGCCGGGTCCGACAGCAGCGGGATGACCTTGTGCATCTCAAAGAAAGAGCCGGGCCAGCCGTGGGTGATAACCAGCGGAAGCGGGTTCGGCCCCTTGCCCTTTTCGTGGATGAAGTGAACGTTCCGCCCGTCCACCGGCGCCTTGAAGTGAGAGAAGCTGTTAATCAGCGCCTCCTGCTTGCGCCAGTCAAAGCCGTTCTTCCAATACTCCACCAGCTCCTTGATGTAGTCCATGTTGGAGCCATAGTCCCAGCCAACGCCGGGCAGCTCATCGGGCCAGCGGGTGCGCTCCAGCCGACCTTTAAGGTCTTCCAGAACGGAATCGGGAACTTCGATTTTGAAGGGTTCTACGGCCATAGCGTCTTCTCCTCTTCCTGATGAGATTCAGTCCTCTCCCCCCAAGACCTAGTCCCCTCTCCCTGAGGGGGAGGCATCCACTACCGCTACACGATTGGAGTGGCGCGCCTAGTTCCCTCCCCCTGAGGGGGAGGGTTAGGGTGGGGGTGGACCGCTGACTAGGGCGCCTCCTGCAAAGCTATAGCAATCGCTTCCAACACTCCATCCGCTTCTTTCAGCACATCATCATTCCAGAATCTAATGACCTTGAATCCTCGTGATTTCAACCACCGCGTACGTTCTGCGTCATAGACTGCCTGTTCCTGATGTTGCCCGCCGTCAAGCTCAATTACCAGCCTTCGCTGGTAGCACACAAAATCCGCAATGTACCTACCTATTGGTTCCTGCCGACGAAACTGAAGGCCAAGAATTTGGTGCCCGCGAAGGTGTCTCCAAAGGACTTTCTCCGCGTCAGTTGATTGTTTCCGAAGACGGCGGGCTCGTGATATGGGGTCGCTCACTTTTGCATTCACCCCCACCCTAACCCTCCCCCTCAGGGGGAGGGAACTTTTTCTGGGGTGTTCAATCGCCCTACCCCGGCAGCAGCGGCTCGGTGCGGTTGGAGGGCAGGTCGGGGTCGAAGGCGTTGATGACGAAGGCCAGGAAGCTGTAGTTGCCGATTACCAGCGTCAGCTCGATCAGGCCCTGCTTTCCGAACTGCTCCAGCGCATCCTGGAATGCGCCCCGGCCCACCTTGCGGTCTTGGAAGAACTCGCGGGAGTAGTTGATGACGGCCCGCTCAAGGTCGGTGAGTGGCGGCAGTTCCTGCTGGTCACGGATGGCGTTCACCACCCCATCCTGCACACTGGCGGCGCGGGCGGCTCCGGCGTGGGCGTTCCAGATGTGCTGGCAGTCGTATTCCCGCGCCGCCAGCAGCATGGCCAGCTCCAGGGCTGCGGCGGGCAGCGAAGATTCGTTGCGGAGGTAGTTGTTGAGCGCGGTGGCAGCCTGGTGAGCCTTTGGCACGTGAACCATCACTGAGCCGGGGCCATAGGCCGGGACGCCGCCCAGGTTCTGCACCATCTGGTCAAATTCGGCAACCTGGTCCTGCGGAACGTTTTCTCTCGTGGCGGCAGGGATTCTTGCCATGACAGACCTCCTTCAAATCGGACAAATTGGGACGAACCGCCCTAACCCTACGCGCCGGTATCGAGCATTGTCAATCAAGTCTCTGCGCTCTGGGACGCCGCGTCCTTTGGCAGCAATACGCCCGCCAGCAGCAGCGCCCAGCTCGCTACGCCGCAGATTAAGAATCCGATTAGGAATGACCCGGAGGCGTCGCGTATCGCCCCCACAAGGATTGGCGCTATGAACATCCCGATGCCGGAGAAGGTCATGAACGAACCCCAGACCACCGCCACGCGCTCCGGTGTGGCTCCGGCCAAGCGCATCGGCACGGTCAGCAGTGTAGGCACGTATAGCCAGGATCCCACGCCTAGCGCCGCCACCGAAACGTAAATGCCCACCGGATGGGAAAAGAGGAAGGAACCCAACCCGCCCAAGATGGCCAGGATACCGGAAAAGACCAGAATCGTCCGGTAAGAGAAGCGCATGGGAAGCGCCCCCCCGGCTATCACCGCGAACATTCCGACGAAGGGCAGTATGCTGGTCAAGAAGCCCGCCTCGGACAGCGAGATCCCTCGTACCTCGTTGTAAAAGGTGGGGAGCAAAGTGGTCAAAGCGGTGTATTGAATGAATATTCCGGCATCGGCGGCTACCAATAGCACCACCGCCCGGCCCCGCAGCACCGTGAATACCTCGCGGAACGAAATGCCCTTCCCGCGACCTAGGTCCGAGTCACGGTCCCTCGGCGTGAAGGGCCAAAGGAAAGTCCCGATAATTCCCACGCCGGCAAAGACGGTAAGGGTCGCTTTCCAGCCCAGAACTTCCGCCAAGGGGACCGCGCCAGCCACCGAGACAGCTACACCCAAGCTTAGTACGGCCGTGTTCAGGGCGTTTACGAGCAGGATTTCCCGCCCTCGGAACCACTGCATCACCAGCGGCCCGGTAGCGACGACCATCAGCGCCAGCCCTACGCCGTAAGCCAGCCGCAGGATAAGCATCACATAAAAGTTGGGCGCGATAGGCGACAAGGCCAACAAGGCCATTGCAACCCAAGCAAAAAAATAGGCCCGCTTCACACCGATGCGGGCGATCAGCATACCGCCGGGGATGCCGATAGCTGCACCCACCAGCAGAGGAAGGGACATCAGCATGCCCGCCGCCCAATAACTGATCCCGTATTCCTCGATGACTAGCGGCAGCAGCGGCGACAGGGCGAAAAGGTTAAGCCCGGCGGCAAGATGGGCGGCAAGGGTCATTCCCGCCATGAACAGGCGCCAACGGCCCAAGAGCGTCCCGGATGCATCAGAGGTTAGCTGAACAGCCGCACCTCTCTCGGTGATGGCGTGGCGGCGGCGATGCAGCCGGGACCTTCGCTGCGGACGTTGTTCACCGTCGGCGAGACCTCGCGGGCGTCCAGCGACTCCGGCGGCGCGGGGATGAGCAGCGGCTCCAGGGTGTCCGGGGCTTCGGTCAGCGGGTCCAGCCACAACGGTACGGTTTCGGCAGAGAGGATGACCGGCATCCGGTTATGCACCGGCTCGATGAAGGCGTTGGCGGCGGTCGTCAGGATGGCGCAGGAGCGCAGCCACTCGCCATCGGGCGACTGCCAGCTTTCCCACAGCCCGGCGAAGGCCATTGGCTCGCCCGACTTATGGAAGAAGTACAGCGGCACTCGCTGCTTGCCCTCACGCCGCCACTCGAAGAAGCCGTCGGCCAGCACCAAGCAGCGCCGCCGCCGGAGGGCGTTGCGGAATGCGGGCTTGGTAGCCGCCGTTTCGCTCATCGCGTTAATCATCCGGCTGCCTATTTTGACGTCTTTGGCCCACGATGGCACCAGCCCCCAGCGCATCAGCTCGCCCCGGCGGACGCCGTCATTGACCACCGCCAGCACCGGCTGCGTTGGCGCGATGTTATAGCGCGGCTCCGGGGCCGCCGGTTCCATCACAAACCCGAACCGGCCCTGCAACTCGCTGATGTTGGAGATTAGGGTGAATCTGCCGCACACGTCCCGGTCACTCCAGCGGTGGGATTCGGCCGGGATATTGTCCCCGCTCGCGACGGTTCCATGCTTCCCTGAGTTCGTCCTGGTGGAGGCGGGCCCACAGGAGCACCCTCCTTCTTATCCTTGCGGGAAGATTCCCTCTTACCCGCAAGGTTTCTATCACTATTTGCGCCTTGTTTTCGCCGTAAACTGCGTGAAAATGCGGCGGCGGATGTTCTTTTGGATACATCTGAATCGAAATTCCAGAGAATCGGCAAAGTTCAGGCATCGACCGGTGTCTCGAAGAAGTCCGGGAACATTTCCTCTACAGTCAAGCCAGCCACTTCCATGTAGGCAGCATCCGGGCAAATCTCGATGTCTTCGTCCCAAGCTATCGAGCCGTGGGGACTCACATAGACACCTCGGAAGAATTCGGGTTCATCCCAAGCCTTGAATACCCCTGTTCCCGCGAGGTCAGAAAGATCAATCTCACCGAAAACACCGTTATCGAACCGGACCCAGACGCGGAATCCATCCCGGGCTTCTACTTCAACCGGACTCGGCAAGGGTGCGCCAGATCCCACCAATTCATCATCATCGTCCAAAGAGCGAATGGGGGAAGGGGATTCTCCACGCTGGCGCTGATCCCATGCCTCTTGAAGTTCAGCAGAGTACCGGGATGCCCATTCCCTTACATCCCTGAGGCCCCATGACGGAAGGGAACCCTGCAATAGCGAACCGTCCAAGCCGAAAACTGCGCTCCGTACCTCATATTCGGCTTCCGCATGGAAATGCGGCTCACCGTGGTCATCGAAGCACATTTCGACTGAAATTCCGGAGAACAATGAAACTCTGACCCTATCTTTGGTTTCCATCGCTACACCACCACCTCGCGGAACTGCTGGATGGCGTTGATGTGGTCTTGGGGCGACTGGTAGCCGGCGCGCATGGTGTTGATGGAGATGTGGGTTGCGCCCAGCCCGGCCCAAGCCTCGGTCTGCGTCTGCCAGAACTCCGGGTCGCCGTCGGCGGAGTTGATGCGAGGCTCCATCTCGATGCTGGACGGGTCGCGGCCCGCAGCTTGGGCGAAGACAGCCAGGCGTTCGATGACAGCCGGAGCGTCGTCGAGGCCCACCTGCGGAAACCAGCCGTCGGCCAGCCGGGCCACCCGCCGCAGCACCCGGTCGGGAGGCGATGGGTTGGCCCGCGCCCCGGCGCCCATCCAGATGGGAATGGGCCGTTGAATGGGCAGCGGATTGATGCCCGCGCTGGTGATGTCGTGATACTTCCCGTGGAAGTCAACAACGCTGTTGGTCCACAACTGGCGCAGCACCTCAATCTGCTCGGCCTGCCGCGCGCCCCGGTTGCTGAAGTCCTCGCCCAGCGCCTCGTATTCCACGTGGTTCCAGCCGACGCCAACGCCGAGGCGCAGCCGCCCGCCGCTGAGCAGGTCGCACTGGGCCGCCTGCTTCGCCACCAGCGCCGTCTGCCGCTGCCCCAAGATCAGCACCGCCGTCACCAGCTCGATGGACGTGGTGATGCCGGACAGATAGCCGAACAGCACGAAAGGCTCGTGGAACATACTCTCCAGCGTGTAGCCGCCGGTCCAGTTGGCGTGCTTGGTGGTGTCGGCGCCGAGCACATGGTCGTAGACGATCAGGTGCGAGAAGCCCAAACCCTCAGCCGCCTGAACATAATCCCGCACCGCCACCGGGTCGGCGCCAATCTCGGTCTGCGGAAAAACAACCCCTGCTTTCATCATCAGCTCCTAAGCGGCCTTTTCCTTGGCCTTGAAGTGGGGGATGACGTGCTTGCCGAACATTCGCAGCGTGTTCATCGTTTCCTCGTGGCTGGCCGGGCCGATGGCGCTGAGGCAGAAAACCTGCTCGATGCCCATGGCCTCGTAGTTCTCCACGAAGCGGATACAGTCGTCGGGAGTGCCGACGCAGAAGTTTGCGCCGCGTTCGACCACTTCCCCCGCCGTCGGGTCGCCATCGTAGGGGCCGGCGGCGAGGCGCATATCCCGTTCGTAATAGCCTTGGTAGTCGGGCGGCACTGAGGCCGGGTCAACGCCCCGCCAGACCAGCCGGGCGCGTTCCCGTTGCTGGTCCAGATACCAGCTCACGAGCTCAGTGCCCCTGGTACGGGCCGTTTCGGTGTCTTCGTGGCAGTAGCCAGCCGTCATCAAGGCGTTCTGGTTGTTGATGATGCCCCCGTTTGGACTCGCGGACTTCAAGCTCTTCTGGTACAGCTCCAGCGTGCCGGCGACCCGGTCGGGGCCGCCTTCGCTGCCGACCAGCGCGCCCAGCCCCATCTCCCCGGCGCGGCGGGTGGTTTCCTCGCTGGCGCAGGCAGACCACAGGGGCGGATGCGGCTTTTGCAGCGGCTTGGGCAACACCTGGCGGGGCGGGATGTGGTAATACTGGCCGTCGTGGCTGACCTCCTCTTCCGTCCAGATGCGGGGCAGAACCTGGGCGAACTCCTCCCACATCCCGCGGGTATCCTCCAGGGTGGCGCCGTAGGGCGTTAGCTGGTAGGGATACCCGGTGCGCCCCAGGCCAACGTCAACGCGCCCCTTGCTGAGGATGTCCAGCGTAGCCATGCGCGCGGCGGTGTGCAGCGGGTGGTGAATCGGCGCCAGCACCACGCCGATGCCCATGCGGATGCGCGAGGTGCGCTGCGTGACCGCCGCCAGCGTCAGGTCGGGAGCGCTGTTGTGCGACCACTCGGGCCGGAAGTGATGCTCGGAAAACCAGACGCTGTCGTAGCCCATTTCCTCGGCGAAGGCAATCTGGTCCAACGCCTCCCAAATGCGCCGGGCCTCGCTCTGCTCGTCCCAAGGCTTGGGCACCTGGATCTGATAGAAAAGTCCGAATTTCATAACCCTCTCCCTACCATAGTGCCGCCATTATAGCAGGGCAAGGGAGCGGGGACGGTGGTATTATGGGGGCAACGACAGACAGGAGGGGCATTGATGGCGGTTTGGGTAGTTCGCGGCGGGCGGCATGGAGAGCGCGAAGAGGAAGCCTTGGAAAATGGTGTGCTGACCATCGGCTTCGGCATGGAGGATGACCTTAGCGGCGTGTTAACAAGAGAGAATATGAGTCATAGGATTCAACAGTCCCACCAGAGCGCGACTTCGAATCAGATTGCTAGTTGGGCCAGGCAAGTATGGTCATTCAAGAACAGAATCGAAATAGGAAACCTGATTGTCATGCCCAACAAAGGCAAGCCAACCATATCAATTGGCAGAATGTCTGGAGAGTATATCTACCGGCCTGAACACTTGGAACTCAGTCATGGCCGGGCCATTGAATGGATTAACAAGGAAGTCAGCCGGGACTTGCTTGACTTGGACTTGAAACGGTCTCTGTCGGGAGAGTCCACGGTCTTTCAGCCAAGGGCACCAAATGCCGAGAACCGGCTGCGGGCTGTCGCTGCCGGAACCCCGACTGAACCCGCTCCCGATTCACCGGCTGCCGGTCTCCTCATCGATGATGAAGATGTTGACCCGTCGCCCAATTTGGAAGATGACGCCAATAACCGGATACGCGATTACATCGGCGGCAAATTTCACGGCCACGAATTCACGCGGCTGGTGGCCTCCGTGCTCCGGGCGCAAGGCTATGCTGTTGAGGTTGCGCCCCCCGGCCCGGACGGCGGCGTGGACATCGTTGCAGGCAGCGGGCCAATGGGGTTCGACCCGCCGCGCATCTGCGTCCAGGTGAAGTCCGGCGTACAAACCACCAATGTCAACGTCCTACGAGAGCTGGAAGGAATCATCAAAAATTTCGGGGCTGACTATGGCCTGTTGGTTTCCTGGGGTGGGTTTACTGGCGACACTGAGAGAGAAGCACGGAAAAATACATACTTCAACGTGCGTTTGTGGAACTCGGATGATTTCCTGAACGCGCTGTTCGAGAACTACGACCGGCTGCCCGCGGGCTTGAAAGCCGAGTTGCCGCTCAAGCAGGTCTGGATATTGGACGAGCCCACCCTGTAAAGGTTACAGAGAATAGGCGCTTGGTCTACCCGGCGCGTCTGCGTCGCTGTGCGGGCAGCGATGCCACAACGTCGGCGCGGCGGCAGGGAATTCCATACCAGCGTCATCCCTGTGGCTCCTGCCCCTTTACTCATTGCCGTGGAGAGCATAATCCCCGATGGCTGCACAGGATAATACGCAGAAATCGGGGGACTCGTTCCCTAAGCGCAGAGAATGGGACGGGAGGAAGCAGCCCAAGAACAGGAGGGAAGGGGGAAGATGGAGCCGGTGAGGGGATTCGAACCCTTGACCTGCGGTTTACGAAACCGCTGCTCTGCCACTGAGCTACACCGGCTTTAGATACGAATTTGAGGCGTTTTGCTTATCCTGCGGAGGTCGTGAAAACGCGCGTCTTTGATCCCACAAGCCTTTATCATCGCGTTGAATCTTCGCGATAACACTCAGGAATGATACTACTTCCGACTTGTCGTGCGCAAATGTGGGATCGCTCCATCGTCCCGGACTCCCCGAGAATAGTTCCCTGTGAGGCCTTCGACGGGCAATTTCGTCAGGAGTGCATGAACGAAAATTGCTTACCGTCTCCACAAGTCAGGTCCTCCTACCGGGGTAGGTGGCGCTCAATCCAGCGCCGCTCCTCTTCGTCGTCGTCGAAGTATATGAAACGGTGGAACAGCTTGGGTTGCTCCCGCCCCTGCCGGAGGTCTTTCCGAAAGGCCAGGCTGCCGGGGCCGTCCGTCTTCAGCGTTTCCGGGTCAATTACAACCCCGTATTCTGAACGCGCCGATTCAAGGGAGACGAAGCCGCCCCGGGCATCCTTTTCGACTAGGTGAATTTCCCGTTCCAAGGGATCCCCCCAGCCGCCACCGCCGGCGGTGTAGATTCTCACCAGGTCGCCGGCCTGCCAGGGATTATCGTCGGAAAAGGGACGGATTTGCCTTTCGCCGTCGCGCCCCGGATTCAACACCACGCTGGAGGTGCCTCCGGCGACACCCCATGCCGGGAAACGGTTGTTCTCTGTGAGACTATGTTCCGGCTCGTCCGGCGCCGGGCCTTGACTGGACTTTGCGGTATTCTCTCTGTGGGATATAGCTGCGGTTCTCCGGCATCGGGCACGAACCAGGCTTGCGGGATGCTCCCCGGAGTTGGGTGGGGTTTTCGGAGCTTGCCGGCGTTTAAGCAAGGACAAGGAGGGTGTCCGAGCATGTTGAAATATAGCTTTTCTGGTTTGGCGCTGGGGCTGTGCATCCTGTTGACCGCTGCGTTCATTATGGCGTGCAGCGGCGGGCAGCCGACCGCGGAGCCCCCGTCCGTCGGCACCGGCGGGCAGCCGACTGAGGAGCCCCCGTCCGTCGGCACCGGCGGGCAGCCGACTGAGGAGCCCCGGTCCGTCGGCAGCGGCGGGCAGGCGACCGCGGAACCCCGGTCCGGCGGCAGCGGCGGGCAGGCGACCGCGGAACCCCGGTCCGTCGGCAGCAGCGGGCAAGCGACTGAGGAGCCCCGGTCCGTCGGCAGCGGCGGGCAGCCGACTGCGGAGCCCCCGTCCGGCAGCAGCGGGCAAGCGACCAGGACCGTAGCGGCCATCAGTGGCGGCGGTGGAGGGACGCCCGTGGCCTTCACCGCCATCAGCAGCGGAGAGGGGCACACCTGCGGGTTGCGGGAAGACGGCGCGGCGGTGTGCTGGGGCAGGGACGAGTCTGGTCAGGCAACCCCGCCGGAGGGCGCCACCTTCACCGCCATCAGCAGCGGTTATGGCCATACCTGCGGGTTGCGGGATGACGGCGCGGCGGCGTGCTGGGGCAGTGACGAGTATGGTCAGGCAACCCCGCCGGAGGGCGCCGCCTTCACCGCCATCAGCAGCGGAGCGATTCACACCTGCGGGTTGCGGGAAGACGGCGCGGCGGCGTGCTGGGGCAGGGACGAGTCTGGTCAGGCAACCCCGCCGGAGGGCGCCACCTTCACCGCCATCAGCAGCGGTTATGGCCATACCTGCGGGTTGCGGGAAGACGGCGCGGCGGTGTGCTGGGGTGCTGACTGGGATGGTCAGGCAACCCCGCCGGAGGGCGCCACCTTCACCGCCATCAGCAGCGGCGGGGGGCACACCTGCGGGTTGCGGGATGACGGCGCGGCGGTGTGCTGGGGTTGGGACTGGGATGGTGAAGCAACCCCGCCGGAGGGCGCCGCCTTCACCGCCATCAGCAGCGGAGCGATTCACACCTGCGGTTTGCGGGAAGACGGCTCGGCGGCGTGCTGGGGCAAAGACGATGATGGTCAGGCAACCCCGCCGGAGGGCGCCGCCTTCACCGCCATCAGCAGCGGAGAGTGGCACACCTGCGGGTTGCGGGAAGACGGCGCGGCGGTGTGCTGGGGTGCTGACTGGGATGGTCAGGCAACCCCGCCGGAGGGCGCCGCCTTCACCGCCATCAGCAGCAGAGAGGGCCACACCTGCGGGTTGCTGGAAGACGGCGCGGCGGTCTGCTGGGGCTATGACGAGTATGGTCAGGCAATCCCGCCGGAGGGCGCCGCCTTCACCGCCATCAGCAGCGGAAGGTGGCACACCTGCGGGTTGCGGGAAGACGGCGCGGCGGTGTGCTGGGGCTGGGACGAGGATGGTCAGGCAACCCCGCCGGAGGGCGCCACCTTCACCGCCATCAGCAGCGGTTATGGCCATACCTGCGGGTTGCGGGAAGACGGCGCGGCGGTGTGCTGGGGCAAAGACGATGATGGTCAGGCAACCCCGCCGGAGGGCGCCGCCTTCACCGCCATCAGCAGCGGATCGCGGCACACCTGCGGGTTGCGGGAAGACGGCGCGGCGGCGTGCTGGGGCAATGACGGGTATGGTCAGGCAACCCCGCCGGAGGGCGCCGCCTTCACCGCCATCAGCAGCGGATCGCGGCATACCTGCGGGTTGCGGGAAGACGGCGCGGCGGTGTGCTGGGGCCTTGACGAGTATGGTCAGGCAACCCCGCCGCAGGGTGCGGCCTTCACCGCCATCAGCAGCGGATCGCTTCACACCTGCGGGTTGCGGGAAGACGGCGCGGCGGTCTGCTGGGGCAGACTTCGAATAGTGATTCATCCCTGATTCTAGGGCCGGTTCCTCCTCCGGTTCCTCCATCGGCGGTTGGCGTAACTATTAAAAGTAAAAGGCCTTGCTATCGACCGCAGGGCCTTTTACTTTCCGGATGCCCGTCCAGGCCGTAGCAGACCGGACCTGGTAGATGCCGGGTACGGCCCCGGCGCTGCGCGGCGCCCGCTTTCCTTCAGGGCTTTTCATTCTCCCTCTCCTTGGAGGGAGTGGGCCGGGGTGAGGGGGAAATCCTTTTTAACGGCAACCTTGTCCAGCAAAGGAACGCCCTCACCCTAGCCCTCTCCCAGAGGGAGAGGGGACTTGTCAGACACCTTTTTGGTCCCGCTTGGAGGCTTTCCTCACGCAGCCGGGGGATGAGTCCGGTACCAGTCCACGACTTCGGCCCCGGAGGCGGCCCAAACGCCCTGCCGCCGCATCATGTGGCCCAGTGCCTCGTCCAGGCTGCCGATGCGAAAAGGCTGCCCGATGAGCCAAGGGTGCAAGCTCAATACCAGCACCCGTCCGTTGCCTGTTCCGTTGTCGTACATCTCGTCGAAGCTCTCGCGGAGCATGGTGGCGTAGCGGTCGATAGTGACCTTGCGGTGGGCCATGGCCACCACGTCGTCCAACTCCAGCATGACCGGCAGGGCGAAAAGCTCCCCGACCGGCACCTTCAACGGATAGGGCTGCTCGTCATTGGCCCAGTCGCACAGGTAGCGGACACCGGCTTCGCCCAGAAGCCGGGGAGTACGTTCCGACTCCCCGTATTCCGGCCCCATCCATCCCACCGGGGCAACGCCGGTCGCTTGGGTCACAGCGTCCATAGACTCCTGGATGTAGTCCCGTTCCTGCTGCTCCGACATATTGCCGGTTATCATCCGGCTGACCGAGATGCCGTGCCCGATGATCTCACATCCCCGGTCCAGGCAGTGCCGCACAAGGTAAGGGTAGTTGCTGGCAGTCAGGGCGTCCATAGCAACCGTGGGTCGTATACCGTGCCGTTCCAACACATCCAGCACCCGGAAAATGCCCACCCGGTGGCCGTACTCCCGGTGCGATATGCGGGCGTAGTCCGGGAAAGGCCGGGCCGCCGAGCCCCCCGCAAGGTTGGCTGCCTGGAAACTGCCCTCCGGGGGCAGCCACTCCATCTGCTCCAGGGTGACCACTACTGACAGCGCAAGGCGCGCATTATCAGGCCAGCGGAGAATGGCCCGGGTATTCAGGGGCGACCAATCATAGTGTTCATGGTCCATCCCGAAGCGGCGTTGAGCGGGCATGGCGGCGGCCTCCTGTCGCTGTTTATTCTGTGAGTATTGAAATAGGATATTGCGCCCGAGTCTGGGATTTACCCGTTCAGCCGCTGGGCGTGGGCAACCGTTTGGTCGTAGTAGTTGGCGATGTAATACTCGGCAATTTCGTCGGCGGTGGTCTGCCAGACTCCATCGTGGGACATGATGTAGCCCAGGATGTCGTCCAGGTATTTGATGCGGTGAGGCTGGCCGATCAGGAAGGGATGCAGGGCAATGCACATCACCCGCCCGCTCTCAGCCCCTTCCCGGTAGAGTTGGTCGAACTGGGCCTTGCAGATACGGGCGAAGTAGTCCCCTTCGTAGTGGTTGTCCCGCATCATGGTCGAGTCGTTCAGCTCGATGGAGTAGGGCACCGATACCAGCTTGCCGCTGTTGACCTTGATGGGAACCGGCTGGTCATCGTGCATCCAGTCGGTGTGGTAGATGAGTCCGGCCTCGGCCATCAGGTCCGGGGTGTTCACGCTGCCGGAGATGGCCGGGCCGAGCATTCCCTTCAACTGTTTCCCGGTGTGCCGGCGCAGAGTTTCGATGGTGTCACGGTAGAACTCGCGCTCTTGGTCTTCGTCGTGGGTGTAGAGGTAGCGGGTGTTGTAGATGCCGTGGCTCATGTAGTCGTAATCCCGCTGCACCATGGCCTCGCCGATTTCTGGGAAGTGCTCCAGAACAGCCATATTCAAGGAGACGCAGCACTTGACGCCGTGTTTATCCAGCGGTTCCAGCATCCGCCAGAATCCCACGCGGTTGCCATAGTCCCGGTAAGAATACTGCTGCACGTCCGGGTAGGGAGTCCGAGGCCAGGGATTGCGAACCCCCTCGTTCTCCGGCATGTACTCGTAGTGCTCCACGTTGGGCGAAATCCAAAGGGCCACCCGGGCATCGTTGGGCCACTTGATGACAGGCCGGTCTATGATGGGAAGGTAGTCCACCCGGTTCGGCGGCAGTGGCATCTCAATACCTCCTTACGCAACACATGACTGAATGGGTGATGGCCCGAAAGCGGATGGGCCTCTTCCGGGCAGTGTGTTCTTCGGTTCATTCCATTATGAGGCGGAGCGCAACCCATTATGAGGCGGAGCGCAACGCGGCGGGAGCCACCATCAACTGGCGCTTCGCTGCCAAGGACGCCAGAGCCAAACTCCGCCGCCTATACCCCTGCCATTCCAACTTGGACTGTGCACTAGTTCGATCCCACATAGGAGGACAACTGGCGCCAGCTAGTCCAGAACTCTGACCAGCTTCTGCATCGAGCGAAGCTCGCGGGGTGGGTCCATGTGCCGGCCGTAGTCGGTCCAGGACACCTCCGCCACGTACAGGTCTCCTCTGGAGTCCACGGCTATTCCGTGGGGGGAATAGAACCGGCCCGATTGGTCGCCGTAGCTCTCGCGCCCGACCCTGGCCAGGACCTTGCCCTTGGTGTTCATCACCGTCACGCGGGGGCCGAGATCGGTGCCGATGTCGTTGGTGGCGATCCCGCAGAAGTACTCGCCGATATATATTAGTTCCTCGCCCACCCGGTCGTCTATACAGATGGCGGCGGCGCGGGAGAGGTTGCCCCACTGGGTCTCGTATCTCCCCTCGGAGCTGAAGATCTGGATGCGATGATTCTCGCGGTCGGCGACGTATACCCAGCCGTCGTTGTCGACCTCGACGTTGTGGACGATGTTGAACTGGCCGTCCCCAGTGCCCGATTCGCCCCACGAGAAGAGGAGCTTGCCGTCGGGTGAGTACTTGTGCACCCTCGCGTTGGAATAGCCGTCGGCCACATAGAATTCTCCAGTGCGCCGGTCGAAGGCCACGTGGGCGGGAACGCTGAACGGTTCGCCGCTCATCTTGGGGCTCGGCTTGTGGGGCGTGCCAAGGGTCATCAGCAGTTCGCCGTCGGGCGTGAATTGCCGGACCGTACTGTCGCCGTTGTCCACGCAGAAGACAGTGTCGTCCGGCGCGATGGTTACGCCGTGGGGGTTGGCGAACACCCCATCGCCCCATGTGCGCAGCAGGTTCCCACGGGGGTCGAACACAATCATCGGTATGGTCCCGCGGTTGAAGACGTAGACCTGGTCCTTCGAGTCCACCGCGACGGACGTTCCTTCCCTGTAGACGCACCCTTCGGGAAGCCGGCCCCAGTTCTCGCCCGAGACCCGGTAGTGGAAGCCGTTTTCGCCGATCACAACCGGCCCACCCTTTTCACCTTCGGTCCCGTGTCCCTCGGCGCGCAGGCCATACTCCCAGTCTTGTTCCTTGTCGACCATCTTCCTGACCTCCTTGATTCGGCTCCGGCTGGCGCAGCGGCATAGGGCAATATATCACGCGGTCTGCCGGGCGTCCGCCGGAGCCGGCAGCGGATGGCTGCACTCCGCGCCGGTGGGTGGTCATCGGGGGCAGGGCCTTTTAGTTGTTGGCAGTCCCCTGTCCTCCCATGCTCCCAAGCAGGAAAATGTTGTGCCTTCCTGCCATAACCCGCCGGACGTCCCTCCATCAGCAGCACAGCCCCGTTCCGTCGCAACCGCCCTGAACCTGAAACTAAAACTGCTGACAGTTGCCCCTTGCCATGCCCTGTGACGCCTCCCTACCATAATGCCAAGAAGTTATGCCAAGAAGTTATGATAGTGAAGTCGTGACACCCGCCCTAAATCCGTCCGCAACCCGGCCCCGCAGCGGAACCCACAAAAAGCGACCGGAAATGGCCGGAATTGACCGGGAAACCGAAAAAATCCAGCCACTCAGGCAGCATCGTAGGAAGGTTAGGAAGGTTAGGAAGGTTAGGGAGGTTAAGAAGACCTTGTAACCCCTCCACCCCGGCTCAGATGGAGAGAGAATCAAAAGGCCCTGTCATCGGGGACGTTCAAGTGGCGGCGGTCCCGCGCCGGCCATATAATCGGCAACGGTAAAAGCGGACAAGACCGGCCTCCCAATGCGTTTGGAGCGCGCGGCCATCATTGTCAGAGAGGCTCCAGGGCATCGAAAAGCAGGTAGGAGGGCAGACGTATGGCAGACCTGAATATCGCGACCCTTTCCGGCGACTACGCCGTCATCAGCGAGGCGGCGGTCGAGAACTTCAGGGGCAGCCTGCACGGGGAGTCGCTGCGCCCCGGCGACGAGGGCTACGACGGCGTCCGGCGGATCTGGAACGCCATGATCGACAAACGGCCCGCCATGATCGCCCGCTGCAGCGGAACGGCCGACGTGATCAACTCGGTCAACTTCGCCAAGGAGAACGGCCTGCTGATTTCGGTGCGCGGCGGAGGCCATAACTTCCCAGGCAACAGCGTTTGCAACGACGGGCTGATGATCGACCTTTCCCGGATGACCGGCGTCCGCGTCGATCCGGCGGCCAAAACGGTCCGGGCCCAAGGCGGGACAAAGTGGGGAGCGTTCGACCACGAGACCCAGGCCTTCGGACTCGCCGCGCCCGGAGGGACCGACCTAGACACCGGCATCGCCGGTCTTACGCTGGGCGGCGGCATCGGATGGCTGTCCGGCAGCTACGGCCTCAGTTGCGACAACCTGATTTCCGCCGACGTGGTCACCGCCGACGGCCAGTCGCTCGCCGCCAGCGCCGACGAGAACCCCGACCTGTTCTGGGCCCTCCGGGGCGGCGGCGGCAACTTCGGCATCGCCACCTCTCTCGAATACCGGCTGCATCCCGTCGGCCCTATGGTGCTGGCTGGCTTCCTAGTCTACCCCTTCGACAAGGTAAGGGAGTTCTTCGCCTTGGTTGGCGAGCTGACAGCCAATATGCCTGACGAGATGAACCTCATTGCCTTCCTGACGACTCTCCCCGAAGGCGGCGGAAAAGCGTGCGCCATTCTGCTCTGCTACCACGGCCCCATCGAAGAGGGGGAGCGGGTCATCCGGCCACTCCGGGAGTTCGGCCCGCCATTATCCGACGGCGTCCGGCCCATGACCTACACCGAGGCCCAGACGCTGGCGCTGGCCCCGCAAGGGCGGCAGAACTACCTGAAGTCCCACCTCATGAGGCAGGTCAGCGACGACGCGGTGGACATCATGCTCGACTATTTCGACCGGGTAACCTCGCCGCTCTCGGCCGTCTTCTTCCAGTACCTCGGCAACGCCGCCCGGCGGGTGCCCGCAGGCGAGACCGCTTTCGGCCATCGGGACGCCCTGTGCGAGTGGGGCGTCAATGCGGTCTTCCTGGACCCGGGGGAGTCGGAGGTCCACGTCCGGTGGGCCCGGGATTTCGCCTCGGATTTGTTGCCCTTCTCGTCGGGGGCCTACGTCAACCAGGTCGGCACCGAGGCTGAGGAAGGGGCCGAGGCGATACAGGCGGCCTTCGGGGACAACTTCCAGAGGCTGGCAGCCCTGAAGCGGAAGTACGACCCGACGAACCTGTTCAGCCACAACCAGAACATCCGGCCCCGGGTCTAGGCCGCCGAAGGGTCGGGCGCTGGCGTACCGCGGACGGACGAGGGGCGCGGCGCCAGCCCCACGAAGCAGGGCAAAATCAAGAACTTTCCGGTAATTCTTCAGTTCAGATGGTCAGGCGAACATGGGACGACGGTTCTGGCAGCAAGAGGACATTCTATTGCCACCTTAAACCATGCGAGAGCACATACCCTGATCGGTGTGTAAGGGTTCACTTCGAATATGACAAAGCATCGGAGAAGACAATGGTCGGCTTGATTGGACCAGCGAGGGCCTTCCGGACCCGTTCTGAGATGTTAGCCGGCCCAGGGGACAGGTTAAAGATGGCTTCAGCCTCCGCGCTGGAGGGAGTCTCTAAACCGGTCTCGGATATCGGTGGGTGAGTGGGAAACCCTCGGGATCCCCTCAATCGGAGCGATTCCGACTTTGACCAGAATCAGGAATGGTCCCTCGCCTAGGGTGCACTCCAATAGGGCTTGACCTAGCCCCTCGGTCCCGTCCACCCGGGCTACACGGGCGTAGCCACAACTCTTGGCCACATCACCCAAGTCTACCTTCGAGCTGATGGACGGCTGGGCCCCTGTAGACTCATAGGCCTCGTTATCCAGAACGATGTGGACCAGATTGCCGGGACGTTCTGCCGCGATGAGAGGCAGCGCGCCCAGGCTCATCAAGGCACTCCCGTCGCCCTCAAGTACAAACACCCGCCGCTGGGGATCAAGGAGCGCCATTCCCAGTCCAAAGGAAGAAAGCAGACCCATGGAGCCGATCATGTAGAAATTGCCGGGTCGGTCCCGAATGGTAAATACCTCTCGGGAAATCATCCCCGTCGTACTCAAGACCAGATCGTCAGCCGCCACATATTCTAGGATTGTCTCGATGGCTTCGTATCGGGCGATCACTCAAGCACCCCTGACCGGACCAGCAAAGCCCCAGGCACCGATTGCTGCTCGATAGCGCCGAGCAGCAGGTCTAGGGCGGACTCCAACTCGCCGGGTTCCAGGATCTCATACGGCATCTGCAGCAAATCGAAAATTTCCGGGGTCTTCTCCCCCATGATCCAATGCTCGGGAGCGTCATTAGGCGGCCCCCCGTATCCGCGCCAGCCCACCACCAGCAACGCAGGAATCTTGTACAAGAGATTGAATGAGGTCAATGGATTAACTATGTTTCCGATGCCGGAGTTCTGCATCATTACGCCGCCCAATCCGCCATGAAAGTAGGCTGCGCTGGCCACGCCCAAGGCCACATCCTCCCGCACGGCCGGTATGTAGCGGATTTCCGGGTCGGCTACCATAGCGTTATAAGTGCGCTGGAAAGTGGAGTCTGGCACCCCGGAAAAGAAGGTCAGCCTTCGGGCCTTCAAGGCGTCCCAGAAGGACTGCGGATCAATTGCTGGTAGGTTATTGGACATGTGCCTGTGCAAACATAGTTCGTCTTCGTTCCCTTGCCAAGAGGCGTAGTGTCTCGAACGCTCCTTGTCTTTCCTCACTGACGAGGTTGAATCGGCCAGGCGTCATAACGCCAACTCCCTCCAATGCGACCGCGAGCGTCGCTTCAAAGACGTTAGGGGCCGCTGCCCCGATGCCCCTAATCTTCCAGCGCGCCTTCCAAGTACGAGCGAAAGGCGTCGGGGTCATTGATGAGGGCCTGAAGTTCCATGGACGGCAGGCGGTGCGAGTCGGTGCGTTCGGTAATATATCTTGTGCTGTGGGGCGGGCCGCCGTCGGCCTCGTCGGGTTCCGGCGAATCGGCCAGTTCCGCATAGCGTATGGGCTTACCGTCGGCCTCGTATTCGGACCCAACTATCCACAGTCGGCCAAACCGGTACCTCTTCTTCACCTCGGATTCGGCGGCACTGCTCCAACTGGTGCCGGTAAACGCAAAGTCCTGCGGCACAAAGCCCAGGTTTTCCTCGATTACCCGGTTGCACCGGTCCAACTCCTCCCGCAACACCTCTCCCTCCGGGTCCTCCGCGGCTAGGTTGGACAGGTTGGGATGGCTGATGGTGTGGGCGCCGATATGCCAGCCGAGGTCGCGAAGTTCCCGCACTTCCGACCAAGGCATGTGCTCGGGAACCTGGGCCAACGCCAGCGGGCGGGGATAGTCCGGGTCATAGGGCGAGGTGTAGATGAACAGGTTCCCCTTAAACCCGTACCGCTCCAGCGTCTGGAATACCTCCCGGCGCATCGATACCACCGGATGGTCGAAGTCGATCATGATTGGCCGTTCCGGCAGAGAGGACGTTCCCTGCCGCCAAGCTGCCAGTTGGTCGTAGTTTATCGACTGGAACCCCATTTCCGCCGCAGTCCTCATCAGCAGGTCGAACCGCTCCTCTGGCAAGGGATTGCGGAGAGCGCCGGCAGCAGTGGGACGGATTCCGTGGCACATTGTAATCGGTATTCTCATAACACGCTCCAGAATATCACAGGGGCTGCGAGGACGTAATGCGGACAGCGGAAGCGTTCAGGACGATTGCAAAGTCCCTGAGAATCCGTTCCTGGTGAGCTTGTCGAACCGCGAGCGGATTCTCAGAGACCGTCCTTCGACCAGCTCAGGACTAACGGTTTGGTGGCTGAACATGACTTTGCAATTGCCCTGCTGGGCCCTGAGTTGTCCGAGTGCGTTGGTGGTTCGACCAGCTCGCCATGGGCGGGATCTGGAGCTCTCTATGAGCGGACTCTTGAGGACTTTACACAAAGACATGACTGCACTTCCTGATGCTGCCTGAGTGGCTTTTTTTGGTTTCCCGGTCATTCCCGGTCATTTCCGGCCATTTGGTTATTCTGTTTGGGCGGCCGTGGTGAGGGCCGAATGGCGGACGGGCAGGGGCATACAGGGACTATGATAGGGAGGTGTCATAGGGCTTGGCAAGGGCCAGGTGTCATAAAATCGTTTAGGGGAACCAAGCAAGGGCTGCGGCATTCGTTCGGGGCAGTTTTCGTCTGGGGAACGTCCTCACCCTAACCCTCTCCCAGAGGGAGAGGGAACTTTGCAATCGCTCTGGTCTTGCGCGCAGGACGATTGCAAAGTCATTTCAGGGCCGAAACCGTTAGTCC
Source organism: Dehalococcoidia bacterium (assembly GCA_965249065.1). Lineage (GTDB taxonomy): Bacteria > Chloroflexota > Dehalococcoidia > Lucifugimonadales > UBA3495 > VXOI01. The sequence goes on from CBDFLG010000002.1 coordinate 2,136,123, forward strand.
TGAGCTTGTCGAAGGGCGGGGCGTCAGAATCCGTCCGTGGTTCGACAGGCTCACCATCAACGGATTCTCAAAGACTTTGCAATCGTCCTACGGAAGCGTTCCGTTAGTCAGACGGGCGCACGCCCTCGAAGTACCTCCTGGGGTTGTCGGTCATCATCTGGCCGATGACGTTTCCCCGCACCCCCGGCTCCGTTCGCAGGAACGGCCCCGGATCTCCTTTGGGCGATCATGGCAAGCGACGGTTCGACCGCGACTACCGGGCGGTCTAGGGGTTCGTAGTTGCCCGTGCCAGCACCCACGTTTACGACGCTTTGAGCATCACCCAAGGCCGTAACGATCAGCCGTTGGATACGGGGGTCTGGTCGGCGGGCCCCCGAATAACTGTTGCCGATGCTTTAGTATAGCTGATGGCTAGAACTTGATGCCAAAGGATAAGTACCTTCCTCTATGTGAAAGGTGTCCTGAAGGTGTAAGAGTGTCCGATTGACTGTTAACGGGGTGACGGGCGACCCTCTCGACTGAACAATTGCTATAGTAACCGATCGGTGTGGTAGTTCTATTGCCGGAACTTGGGCATCACTTCCTTGGCGAAGAGCTCCATTGAGCGCAATACCCTGGAGTGCTCCATACTGCCGAAGGACATGCTGGCGCCAAAGTACCCGATGCTGTGATCGTCCCGTAACTTGGTGATTCGCTGCACACATTGCTCCGGTGTGCCGAAGTAGGCAGTAGTCTCCAGTTCCGACTCATAGCTGGGCGGTTCAACGGTTCGGGTCCGGCGCCAGTGGTCCAAGTCCACATTGATTTCATCGCCGTGGGTCAAGGTGCGCCGATAACCACCCAGGTCCCGGACCCAGGTCAGGGACTGCCGGGGGTATTCTTGGGCTGCCAGTTCGTCTTCCTCCAAGTACACAAACCGGAAGTAGGGCATTTCCTCCAGAGGCAGGTCCTTTCCGGCAGCGGCGCAACGTTCCGCATAAAGGGAAAACAGACCCAGGTTATCGGCCTCCGGGGTAGAAAAGCTGGTCAGGATGGGCAGGTCTCGCGATACGGCAACGTCCACGCTGGCGGGGGTGCGGGATACGGCCAGATACACCGGGGGATGGGGCAGTTGCACCGGACGGGGAGCTATTGTGAGGTCTTTTACCTGGTAAAACTCCCCCTGAAAACTGAAATCGGACTGGGTCCACAGCCCCAAGATAACGTCCAGGGCCTCTTGAGTTCGCACGTCCCGGGTGTCAAAGTCGATATTGAAGTTGCCGTATTCGTAATCTGCCGAACCGCGTCCGACGCCGAAGTCCAGCCTGCCATTGCTTAGCACGTCGAGCATGGCGCTCTCTTCAGCCAGGAAAATGGGGTTGTGGAAAGGCAGGACGCTGACGCCAGCCCCGATCCGGATCTCCTTGGTGCGTGCGGCGATGTGGCTGAGCAGTGGCATCAAGGAAGGACAGATGCCGTACCGGCTGGAGTGATGCTCCGCAATCCAAATGGAATCGAAGCCCACCTCCTCGGCGTATTCAGCCTGTTCCAGCATTTCACCAAAAATCCGGCTTTGGGCGCTGGTTTCCTGCTCTGTCCAGGAACCTAGCAAAAACAGGGCAAACTTCATGATGGACAGGACCTCCTTCAAGCTGGCCTAGCAAGCTGGCCTGGAGGGAATTCTACAGGTCTTTTAGAAGGTCCGCTAACTGATGCCCATATTGCGGCATACTTCCACCACCGGGATTCCCTCCTCCGCCCGAATCAGGTTGAAGGCGACCTGCTCCGGGCCGTACCGGGGCATCTTCATGAGACGATCCTCCTTGTCCAGTCAGTTTAGATCATCCCGCCATACTTGCATTGCCGCCGGTCCAGTTTTCGGGGGTCAGGTCAATTTATGGGGTATGGTAAGGCCCACGTACTTCGCTGGCGACTTGTCCATTTCGTGGTAATCTGATGCCGCTTACGGCGCGAGTGAGAAGACCTGTCCGCTCGCGGGCGGCCATGGCCGTCGAAATTGGTCAAATCCATTCCCAACGGGGGTCCTATGCCAGCTCCTAGAGTAATTTACCAACCCAAACCCGGCAGCCCCATTGACGTTGACCGGGAATTTTACGGACGCTTAGGTCAAGATGCGGACACCCGGAGCCTGGTTGATCAGTTCGTGGTGCCGGTACGCTCCGGCAAGGCCTGGCCGGTCCTGGCAGGCCAGATATGCCGCATCGTCGTGCTGGAAGGGGCGCAGGTGGCCGACTTCAACGCGTGGAACCTGCATAATCCCCGGGAACGGTTCTGGGCGGCCCGTACCAAGCAGTTGCACCGGGCCCACGTCACCACATTCGACCGGCTGTGGTCATGTCTCCCGTACCTGCGACCCATGCTTACCATCACCGGCGACACGGTGGACTATCCCTTGGACGAGGACGGCGCCGGATGTCACGACCTGCTGGGCACCCGCTGCGATCCATACGTTCACAAGCTGCTAAACGGTGAGGACTTCGACTACTGCTGCCACTCAAACCTAGTGCGGGCAATCACTCCGTACCATCTGGACGAGAGCGATGTCCATGACGTGCTCAACATATTCCAGGTGACCGGACTTACCCGGGACGACCGTTACTTCGTGAAGCCTTCACCAGCGAAGCAAGGGGACTACTTCGAATTCTTCGCCGAGATCGACTTGCTTTGCGCCATTTCCACTTGTCCCCACGGAGACTTGTCGGTCCAGGTCTGGGGAGAAGACGCCGGCGATCCCGTCGACACCTGCCACCCGCTGGGCGTCGAGATTTATCAACCTCGTCCGGAGCTCCTGGAAGGTTGGCAGTCGCCTCCAACAGTCGACTACCGTGGTATCCACGGGCTTGACCGTCCATGAGATTCCGGTGGCCCGAATGCGGTGGGCCGATCGAATCATCAACCAAGGGAATGAGCCGGAGGAAGTAGAAGAGAGGAAGAGATGATAGTAGTAACCGGAGCGGCAGGAAGGCTGGGACGGAGGGTGGTGCAGTTGCTGGTGGACCAAAACAAAGAAGTCCTGGCGACAGACCAATTGGCTGCCGATGACCTTCCAGCGGAGTTTGTGCGTTGCGATCTCGTGGACGCCAAGGCCGTCGAGGGTATTCTCAAGGGCGCGGAAGCCGTCGTTCACATGGGAGCTGTCCCTGGCCCGCTGCGGGAAGACCCAAGGGTCATATTCGATAATAACGTGGCCAGCACCTTCAACGTCATGATGTCGGCGGCGGAGTCGGGACTGCGGCGTGTAGTGTTTTCGTCCAGCGCCTTCGGCATGGGGTGGGCCCACGACGGGAACGCCTTCGTGCCGCTGTACTTGCCGTTGGACGAGGAACATCCCATGATGCCCTTCGAGCCCTACGGCCTGTCGAAGCAGGTTGGAGAGGATATCGGCAGAATGATCGCCCGCAATTCAGACACCACCGTGGTCAGCCTGCGGTTTACCAATGTGGCGCTTCCGGAAGTCCAAGCGGAGTTCCCTTGGCCGGCCCCTACACCGGAGAACCCCCTGACACTGGTGATGTGGGCCTACGCCGATGCCAGGGACGTGGCCGAGGCCCACGTATTGGCGCTGGATGCAGAGATAGAAGAGTATGAAGCATTCATGATCGCCCAGCCTTCCAGTCGTTTCAAAGAGCCTACGATTGACCTTGTCAAAAACAACTTTGGCGACCGGGTGGAGATCCGGGAAGGTCTGACCGGCACCGCCAGCGTAATCAGCACGGAAAAGGCGCAGCGACTGCTGGCCTGGAAACCTCGCTACGACTGGGGGGTCTAAGGACATGGTTTCAGCTCCGGCGTGATTTGGATGGGCTTGGGTTAGGACGGAAATTTTGATTCCCGGTCATTCCCGGCCATTTTCGGCCATTCCGCTGGTTCCTGGCTGGATTTGGATGTTGGCGGGTTCTTGAATGGTACTTTAATAATGCTACGGGGATGTTGGCGGGGTTGGCAAGGGGGAAGTGTCAGGAAATCGGCGGGCGGTTTCAACACGGGGAGGGGGGATTTTTGGCTGGCTCTGAATACCTTTTGCCAGTGGGGGCAACAGGGGTGGAATGCCGGCGGCAGTATCTCAGAGAGTGGTTGTACGACGCCGGCGGGGAACTGCCGGTGACCACGGCCTTCAACTTTGAGGTCGCCGAAACCCGCACCGTCACGGTGACGGCCAACGACGGCAAGGGTGGAACGGACAGCGAGGGCGTAACAGTGGTGGTGGAGGACGTGGACGAGCCGCCCTCAGCCCCCACCGGGCTGACGCTGGACTCGGCGACAACTGCCAGCGTGGAGAGGCGACCGGCCCAACGACCGGTCGCCTCTGCGATGTCAAGACTTGCTCCCCGGCGGGAGCGAGGACGCCCGCCCGTTAGGGGCAGCCGGGGGAGCCCTCTGTCAGTAACTGCTGCCAGTCGGTGAATGCGCCTGCGGTCCGGGTAGTGGGCAGTTGCGTTTCAATGGCTTGGGCTATTGCCTCTACCTCGTCCGCCGTCAAAGTCTCATCCGTGTGCCCGGCCAGGTCCTGGGCCAGCTCGGCCACCGCCGACACCCTCATGCTGGTGACTTCGGCCACCGCGTCCGCATCCGCCTGGACTATGGCGGCGTCAATCTCGAGTTTGACTGCCTCAAGCGTGGTCGTCCAGCCGTCAGCACCGGCGATTAGGGCGTTGTGCTCAGCCACCTCTCCATCGATGCGCTTGATTTCGGACTCGGAGCTCCATACTTCGATCTGGGCCTTGAATTTCGCTTTCTGCGCATCCGCTTTTGCGACCTGAGCTGCTGTTATTTCGGCGTCCGTAGAGGCTAGATTATCAATTATGACCTGCTGGGCGTCAATGATGACCTGCTGTGCGTCAACGATGAGCTGCTGTGCATCAACGATGGCCTGGAAGTCCACCTTCTCCGCTGCCAGAGCCTGTAGTGCGGCTTCGGCAGCGGCCTTGTCCGTTGCTACAGCGGCGATCGCGACGGTGAAGGCGTGGGTGACGCCGGTGTACAGCGCATCCACTTCAGCTTGCGCGCTAGTGGCCGCGTCTCTCGCCGCCGCCGCATCGGTAGCTGCCTGCACCGACTTACCCGACCAGGCCTTGATGGCATTGAGAGCGTAGTGCTCGGCATTGTTGCGCTGCCGGAGGACGTCATACAGCCAATCGTTCTTCGAGGTCAATTCGTACAGCGCAGTGTTCAGGTACATATTGGTGGCGCTCGAGTTGTCGTCGGCCACCGCCTCCACGGCCTGCCGGCGGAAGAGCGCCTGTTGCTCTGACATCGTCCACAGCTGGATAGCGTAGTCGTAGGCCGGGGTGGCGCAGATGTAGAATTTCGACGGGTCGTCGATGATCCCGAAGGTTTCCACGGTCACGGGGATCTCATAGGACTCATAGCCCTTGCCCCCTTCGCCCGATATGCCGTCCGAAGAGATGACGATGCTGGTGGTCCCGGCGGCCTCGGCTTTGATCGTAAATGTCCTCCTGACGGCGCCGCTATTCCACTCGCTCAGGCTCCACCGCGCCGCCGGCGGCGCTATCGTGATCAGGCCCAGCGCCGGATGTTTGGCGGCGAGATTCACGGTGATGTCCCGCGCGCCCGCATTCGTGTCGTTCTCCATCCAGAAGGTCACGTTCTCTTCCACCGGTATTGTCAGCGAGGTGTCGCTGAAGGTGAAGGCGCTCTCCAGTGGGACACCAGGCATTGCGCTGGGGGTGGCGGTGACGTGGGTGGACCACGAGCTGACGCCATCGGCGTTGGTCGCCCGCACCTGCACCTGGTAGGACATGTTTTCCGTCAGGCCGGTTATGGTGGTGGTCCTGGCGAGGTCGGTGTAGGTGTGGTCCGTCCAGCCGGCGGCGCTGGTCACCTTGTACTGCACGTCGTACTTGGTGATAGCCGGGCCGGTGTTGGTGGGCTCGCTCCACGCGACGGTCAGGCTGGTGGCGGAGGCGATGGTAGCCGTCGGCATGGCCGGCGTCCCGGGCGGCTCCTTCACGTTGTTCACCGTGACCGTCAATTCCTCGCTGTCCGAATCCGTGCCGTCGCTGACCGTCACCGTGAGGGTGCGCGTTGCGCCGTCCTCAAAGGCGAGGCCCGTGGTCACCGCCAACTGCCCGCCGGTGATGGAGAAGGAGCCGGTCCCGGTCCCGGTCACGCTCCAAGTGATGGTGTGGCCGGCATCCAAATCGGTGTATTCGAGCGGGTCGCCGAGGTCGCCGGTCTCGTTCTCGTCGATAGTGTGCAGTCGCCGGCCACGGCGGTCAGCGTGGTTGCCTCGTCTTTGAGGACCTCTTCGCGAGCGCTGCAGTTGTCGCTGTCAGCGTCTTTCCAACTCGTGTGGTAATTGTCCCGGTCGTAATCAACGCCGCCATCGGTTTCGGCGGCTATCGTGAGACCGCCCAAGGTTGTAATACGGTCGGCGGCGGCGGGTTGCGTCGAGACTGGTGCAATGACCAGTCCAAGCGCGCCCGTGGTGCCGGAGCCGCTGGCCGACCAGCCGCTGGCGCCTTCGGCGTTGGTCGCCTGCACCTGCACGTCATAGCTGGTAGCAGCGGTTAGGCCGGTGATCGTGATTTCCCTCGTTGTGCCGCTGTGTGAGGCGTCGGTCCAATCGTTGTCCGCATTGTTGTCGCAGTCGTCGGAGGTGAGGCAGTACTGCACGCCGTAGCCGGTGATGGCCGGGCCGGTGTTGGCCGGCTCATCCCAGGTCACCGTCACGCTGGACCCGGAGGCGGCGGTCACCGTCGGCGCAGCGGGTTTGCCGGGCGCCTCGGTGTTGTCGTCGGTCACTGTCACCGTCACCGTCGCACTGTCCGAATCCGTGCCGTCGCTGGCCGTCACCGTGATGCTGCGGCTGGTCCCGTCCTCAAAGTTGAGGGCCGTGGTCACCGACAACTGGCCGGCGCTGCTGATGGCGAAGGATGAGCCATGGGTGCCGCTCACGCTCCAAGTGATGGTGTCGCCGTCGGCATCGGTGGCGGTGAAGGCGCTGCCCACGTCGCCGGTCTGGTTCTCGGCGATCGCCAGCGTGGGGATCGCGCCGATCTCCGGGGCGCTGTTGTCCGCCACCGCGCCGGTGGTCTTGCCGCTGGCGGTCTTCCCGGAGCCGAAGCTGTCGGTGTAGGAGGCGGTCGCCCGCAGGTACTCGCCGACGTCGGCGGCGGCCGGCGTGTAGGACGCCGACGTGGCGCTCGAGATGTCAGTCCAGCCGCTGGACCCGTCGGAGGAGCTGGCCCACTGCCAGGTGGTACTCGACACCCCGCCGTCGGGGTCGGTGAGGGTTGCGGTCACCGCCCTCCCCGTGATGGGGCTGGCCGGGGACAGGCTCACGCTCCCGTCCTCGTCCACGTCGGTCACTTTCACCGTCACATCTTCGCTGTCCGAATCCGTGGCGTCGCTGGCCGTCACCGTGATGCTGCGGGTGGCGCCGGCCTCGAAATCAAGACCAGGCGACGACACTGACAACTGACCGTGCTGGCTGATCGTGAACTCAGCGGCATCGGCGCCGCCCAAACTCCAAGTGATCGCGTCGCCGTCGGGATCAGCGGCAACAATCGCATCACCGACCGACCCAAGAGTGTTCTCTTTCTTGGACATGCCGGCAATCAACCTCGGGTTAATCACCGGGCGACCGTTCGCGCCTTCAGCCATGTCCTTCATCACAAACAAGGTGTTGTCAGAGTAGTCGCCATAACCATTTACGTTTTGAGCAATTACCGACACCTCATACTTCGTATCCGCGGTAAGCGGAGAAATAGAAGTGCTCAACGCGGCGCCAGCATTGATGTCATCCACAAGAACGTTCTCCAACGCATCAACCCGATCGACCGCAACATAATAGGTCACCGGCGGCGGCCCAGTATTGGACACCTCGCCCCACTCCAACCAAACCGTTCCCTGAGCAACATCAATTTTCGTCACCCTCGGCAAACCCGGCTTACCCGGCGCTTCCGTGCTGTAGACCTTGTCCGCCGTCGTGTCGGCAGCCTTGGCCAAACCGTGAACATCGCTATAGGCAACAGTAGCCCGCAGGCTCTTTTTCAGATCGGCTGACACCGGCGTGTAAGACGTCGACGTAGCGCCCGATATGTCAGCCCAGGTTGTGCCGTCGGCGGAACTGGCCCACTGCCAGGTGGCCCCGGTGACGCCGCTGTCCGGGTCGCTCAGCGTTGCGGTCACCGCAACGCCCACGGTGGGACTGGCTGGGGACAGGCTCACGCTCCCGTCTTCGTTCACGTTGGTCACGTTGATGGTGACGGTGATGGTGTCATCGGTGGTGTTGTCGGCGCTGCCGCCGGAGGCTTTGCTGTCTCTGACGCTGACCGTCACGGTGTAGCTCGTCTGCGTCTCGTAGTCCAGGTCGTCCTTGGTCTGCAACTGCCCGCTGGTGGATACGATGGCGAACGAGTCGACGTCCGTGCCGCCCAGGATGTAGGTCAGGGTGTCGCCGTCGGCATCGGTGGCTTCTACCGCATCGCCGATGTTCTGTGTAGCGGCGGTGTTCTCCGCCACCGAGCGGGCGGTGCTGCCGCCTTCGTCGAAGGCTGGTTCCGCGTTGCGGTCCACTTGGCCGAGGCTCGTGGCAGCAGCGGACTTGCCCGAGCCCAGGCTGTCGGCATAGGAGACCGTGGCCCGCAGATATATGCCGTCGTCCGCCGCCGCCGGGGTGTACGACGCCGAGGTGGCGCCGCTGATGTCAACGAACGTACCGTCCCTGGTGGAAGAACGAGCCCACTGCCAACTGGCGCCAGTGACGCCGCCGTCGGGATCGCTCAAGGAAGCAGTGACCGCCACGTCCGACTTCAACGCAGGCGGCGTGAACGTCACCACACCTGTACCGTCGAGCGCGCCGCTGGCCGACCAGGGGCCGGTGCCCTCGTCGTTGGTGGCCTGACCTGCACCTCGTATCTGGTGTCAGCATCCAGGCTGCCGATGGTGATGGTAGCGCTTGTTCCCGTGTGGCTGGCATCAACCCAGTCGGGGGTTGCCAACGGGCGGTACTGCACGTTGTAGCCCGTAATGGCTGGGCCGGTATTATCGGGGACGCTCCACGTGACAGTCAGGCTGGTCAAGGAGCCGGAGGTCGGGGTGACCGCCGGCGCATCGGGTTTGCCGGGCGGCTCGTCCACATCGGTCACCGTGATCGTCACGGCCTCGCTGTCGGTGCCGCCGTTGCCGTCGCTGGCGGTGACCGTGATGCTGCGGGTCGCGGTACCGGCGACCGAATCGTAGATCGCCTCGTAGTCAAAGCCCCCTGTTTCCGTCACCGACAACTGGCCGACGCTGCTGATGGCGAAGGATGAGCCATCGGTGCCGCTCACGCTCCAAGTGATGCTGTCGCCGTCCGCATCGGTGGCGGTGAAGGCGCTGCCGACATCGCCGGTCTGGTTCTCGGCGATCGCCAGCGTGGGCACCGTGCCTATCTCCGGGGCGCTGTTGGTGACTGCCGCCGCCACGGCGCTGCCCGTCACCCGAGACGCGGTCTTCCCGGAGCCGTGGGCGTCGGTGTAGGAGGCGGTGGCCCGCAGGTACTTGCCCAGGTCCCCGGCCACCGGCGTGTAGGAGGAGGACGTGGCGCTGGAGAGGTTGGTGTAGGTGCCGCCGCTGGTGGCAGAGCTGGCCCACTGCCAGGTGGCGCTCGACACGCTGCCGTCGGAATCGCTCAGCATCGCGGTCACCGCCTTGCCCACCGTGGGACTGGCAGGGGACAAGCTCACGCTCCCGTCCTCGTCCACGTTGGTGACGCTGACCGCCACATCTTCGCTGTCTGACGCCGTGCCGTCGCTGGCCGTCACCGTGATGCTGCGGCTGGCCCCGTCCTCATAGTCGAGGGCCGTGGTCACCGACAACTGGCCGGCGCTGCTGATGGCGAAGGATGAGCCATCGGTGCCGCTCACGCTCCAAGTGATGCTGTCGCCGTCCGCATCGGTGGCGGTGAAGGCGCTGCCGATGTTGCCGGTCTTGTTCTCGGCGATGGTCAAGTCCGTGGGAAGCGTGCTGATTACCGGCGGGAGGTTCTCCCACGACAGCTGGGGGTAATCGTTCTCTGTCAAGAACTTCCATGGCTCATCCTTGCTCCCGTCGCCGTCCAGGTCCAGGTTCCAGTTGGCGTAGATGCTGGTATAGGAGGTGGGAGTCTGCAACTCCGCAGTGGTCTTGCCGACGCCGCTGGAGCTGTCGCTCAGCCCTGAAGTCTCGGTGTCCCAGTAGCTGTCGGTCGCCGTGACGCCCTTGGCGACCAGTCCGCCCGTGGTGCCGGTGGAAGAAGATTCGACGATAAATCCGGTGGCGTAGCTGGCGGTGATGCTGCCGGTTTCGGTGCTGAAGCCAACCAGCCCGCCTACGATTTTGCCTGTTACTTGGACAGCGGCGTAGCTGGCGGTGATGCTGCCGGCGTTGGTTCCAACCAGCCCACCGGCCCGGCGGAAACCGTTAACGGAGCCACCCCTGGCGTAGCTGGCGACAATGCTGCCGTCGTTGCGCCCCACCAGCGCCCCAACCGATAAATATTCCTTGGAGAGGTCTATGCTTTTTATGGTGTTCCCCTCTAGGCCGACATTACGGATTTGTCCGCCCGAGCCGAGTTTGGCGAACAGTCCGACAAGACCCTGGAATATGTTGATGTCGATGCCGGTGATCCGGTGACCGTTGCCCTCAAAAATGCCGGTGAACCCCTCGCTGGCGATGGGATCCCAGTTCCCGGAGGAGGAGGAGCCGTTGAAGTCCTGGCCGGTAGCATCTAGGTCGGCGGTCAGCTCGTAGCCGTCGCAGGTGGACGGACAGCCCATTGCGCTCAACGAGTTGGGGAACGCGGCGTCATAGTCGCTCTGATTGCTTTCGGGCGTGCCGTTGCCGTTGATGTCCCAGCGGATGGCGTTCAACCGCGTCGGGGTGGCTATCTCGATGAGGTTGTCGTCATCGAGGTCGTAGTCACCAACGTCTCCGGTTGAGCCGGTGCCCGGCGTCGACCAATCGCCCGTGCCCTCGTCGTTGGTGGCCCGCACCTGCACCTGGTAGGACGTGCCCGCGGGCAACCCGCTGATCCTCGTGGTTGTGGTGGCGCCGGAGTGGCTACGCGCGGTCCAGTGGCTGTCCGTGTTGGTGTCGCAGGTACCGGTGCAATAGCGCACGCCGTAGTCGGTGATGGCCGGGCCGGTGTTGGCCGGCTCATCCCAGGTCACCGTCACGCTGGTGGTGGAGGCGGCGGTTACCGTCGGCGCAGCGGGTTTGCCGGGGGCTTCAGTGTCCACGTCGGTCACAGTGACCGTGACGGTGATGGTGTCGTCCACGGCGGTGTCGGCGGTGCCGTCGTCGGCCTTGCCGTCGCTGACGCTGACCGTCACCTCGTAGCTCGCCTTCGTCTCATAGTCCAGGGACGCCTTGGTCTGCAACTGGCCGCTGGTGGATACGATGCCGAAGGATGCGACGTCCGTTCCGCCCAGGGTGTAGGCCAAGGTGTCGCCGTCGGCGTCGGTGGCTGATACCGCGTCGCCGATGTTCTGCGTAGCGGCGGTGTTCTCCGCCACCGAGCGGGCGCCGGTCTCTGACGCCGGGAACGCTGGGGCGGCGTTGGCGGTCGTTCCGTTGGCGGTCTGGGACCAGCCTCCGGCCCCATGCGCGTTGGCGGCTCTGACCTGCACGTCGTAAGTGGTCGTCTTGTCCAAGTCTTGCAGGATGACCGGCTGGGAGGCGATTTCGGTATAGTCGATGACCGTCCAGGCCGCGCTGCCCTGGGCGCGGTACCTGATGTTGTGGTCGGTGATGGCCGAAGCGCCAACGCTGGCGGGGGCGCTCCAGGACAGGTCGAGCCCGGTGATGGGTTGCCCAGCCTCCGGCGTCGCCGTCAGAGCCGTGGGAGGGCCCGGAGGCGCCTTGTTCGTCGGGCTGTCCGTCACCTCGATGGTGACGTTGATCGAGTCCGTTTCGCTGCCAGCGTCGGTCACCGCCACGGTTACTTCGTAGTCGTTGCCATCGTCGGCGTCGCTTGGCGACGCAAAGTCCACGGCGGCGTCCAAGCTAATCTGGCCGTTGGCGGCGTCGATGGCGAAGGGGGTGGCATCAGTCCCCGACAGGGTGTACGTCAGGAGGCCGCCGTCGGGGTCGATGGCGGTTATTGGCGCGCCAACGTCTGTGCCAGGCGTGGCGGCGTCGCCAATGGCGCGCTCAGCGCTGGCGCCCTCGGTGAACCAGGGGGCGGTGTCGGAGTCAGGGTCGGTTACCGTTACGGTCAACGATCCCGCAGAGTAATAACGCTTTGATACACTAGGAGGAATTGGAGCTAAAACGAGATCGTACTCAATGGTGACAGCTTCGTCCTGGCCGTCATCATCTTCGTCGCCCTCCACCGTTACGGTCTGCGCAGCGCTCCAGTTGTCGCTGGTGAAACTTGGGTTGTATGCCTCGGTATTGACACCTACGGCGGTGGTATTATCGATGAAGATAGCAAAATCCACGGTTGTGCCGGGATCACTGGCTAACTTTACGGTGTAAGTGGCGTCGGCTCCTTCAGCTACGGTCACGCTTTCCGGGGTGAAGACCAATTCCGGAAGGTCGTCATCCGCTATGATTACGAAGACTACGCCTAGGTCGTAGAACTGCGTGCCTATCTGGACCCGGTGGTCCACTCCCAGATCCTCATTAAAGAGATTCGCATCCTGCGCTGCCGTCACGGTAATGGTGGCGGGTGCATCCCAGTTGCTGGCAGTGAACTCGTGGGACGTGGGGGAGACCGTTACGGCATCGGTAGTGAACAAGACCACCGTAACCGGGGACGCCGGCTTAACGGCCAGCACTATGGTATAGGTGCTGCTGCTCCCTTCCTCCACTATCAGCCGTGAGTCTGGAACGACCAGCGCCGGCAAGTCGGCCACCCGGACTTCGACCCGGCCGGCCACGTAGGACTTGCCACCAATAGTGACCTCATGCTTGATAGAGGTGTCTGCGTCGGCAACGTCATCAGTAGTGGCGGGGGCTGTTACGGTTACAGTCTGAGCGGTTTCCCAGTTGGCGGTGGTGAAGGTGAGGGTTGCAGGCGTCACCGTGGCGACAGCCGTATCAGCGCTGGACAAGGCCAGGGTAACGTCGCTCGCCGGCAGCTTGGACAGGGCCACCGCGTAGGTGGTGGTGGCGCCTTCTCCCAACAAGACAACCTCCGGCATATCCAGGGCCGGCAGGGCGGCTGCCAGCACACAAGCGGAAAATTCGGAGGTGTTGCCCAATCCGGTACTCGGATTGGATGTGGCCGTGGCAGTGATGTACTTCCCGGCCAAGCCCGCGAAGGCCTGGCTAAACTGGATATCCGCGCTGTTGTCGCTGTCTACGGTAACCGCAGTGCTGCCAAACGGCCTCTCTCCCTCGCCGTTGCCGGACGCATCGCAGGACGTGTTGTAATAGAAATTGATGACGTAATCGCTTGGGATTGTGCTGGCGTTAAGGGAGCCGTAGATCCAGATTTCGCTATCGCTGGCGGCGGCGGCCGAAAGGACCGGGAAGTTCTGCAAACTGTTGGGGCCGGTGTCAGTATCGTTCGTGTCATTGGCGGTAACCCCGTCAGGGCCCAGGTCAATACCCAGGCCGGTGTTGGAATGGATGCTGTTCCCGTACATCTCATTGCGGCCGGATGTTGCGCCGGCGACAGTGCCCCCGTCCCCGCTGTTGTAGGCAATGATGTTGTTCCGCACGTAGGTGTCCGAGGCTCCATTATCGATATGGACACCGGAACCGCCGTTCCCTAGGTTGGCGCTCCTATCCGAGGCGGCGCCGATGATATTTGCAAAAATGTCAATGACGTCAAGACTGGTTCCGGTAAGGCTTACGCCATGGGAAGTGTTGCCGGAAATCAGGTTTTCTGCGATGTCGATTTCGGTGTTCGTGGCAGCGCTGACACTTATGCCCGACCCGCCATTGGCCAGGGCCGCGGAGCCGTCGGCGTTGGTCCCGATGAAGTTGGCCCGGACAACGATGAAATCGTCATCTGTGCCCACGACAGAAATGCTGATGCCGTGGGAGCCGTTGCCTGAGATGACGTTCCGGCGTATGGAGGCGCTCACGCTGTTGACTACAATGCCGGAGCCGCCGTTGCCGTAATCCGTCGTGCCGCTGGCGCCGGTTCCAATCAGGTTGTCTTCGACTACTGCATCTGTCCCGCCGCTTTCCAGCACGATGCCGTTGCCGCTGAACCGGTTGACGGCCAAGCCCAGAACCTGGCTGTTGGCGCCGTTCAGGGTCAGGCCGTCTACGCTGGCCCCGGCGTTGGAGCCGTCAAGCTCAATTTGAACCAGGACGGCAGTGGAGCCGTCCGCGGACCGCCCTTGGGTGGACCCGTCAATGACCACGTCGTCACCCAGGGTGGGGAGCGCCGAGGCGGGCCGGATGGTGTGCGGCGTGGCGCCGGGGATGCTGAAAAGTATGGTCCCGCCGGATTGGGCGTTGGCCTCCTCGATGGCGGCCCGCAGCGTGCAATTACCGTTGCTATCGGCGCAGGTGACGTCGGTGGTGTCAACGTCAGCGCCGTCGCCGGTGGAGTTCACGATGAGCGATCCGGTCAGGGCGCCGGAGGAGGCAACGGCGGCCAGGGCATCGGCGCGTCCGGCGCCGTAAACGCCATCGAAGCCGGGAGCGCCCAGATCAACGGCCGTATCCTTCATCTGCTGCGTGATGCGCTTGGCGGCGGCATGGCGATTGCTGCCGGTCTGACTCCAGCGCCAGGGCGGCAATGGCGGCCACGTGAGGGGCGGCGGCCGAGGTGCCGTGGAAGACCTGTTGGAACCAGCCGGCCCCGGTGACGGACACGCCGTCAATGCTGACCAAGTCCGGCTTGGGCCTCGTTTCCGGCGTGGGAAAGAATATCTCGACTGGGCCCTGAGAACTGAAGCGTTCTATGTCATCATTTCTGGGGTCGTCGGCGTCGATCGCGCCCACGGCGATTACCCCAAGCATTGCCGGGTGGCCGAAGATGCTTCCCGCCGCGTCGCCGTAGTCGTCGTACTCGACTACAAAGCCACCCAAAAGGAACAGCTTCAACCGCCCCGCCGGGCTTCCCGCCACGTCGAAACCGTGGATATAAACGTCCATAAGGTAATATGATGGTCTCCCCTCAATCGGAAACACGCCGGACGGCAGCACCCCATCTAACGCTATGTACTTTACAGGGTCGTCATCCCCGTTCTGGGAATAGTCGCTGTACTCACAGTAGCCGCGATCGATGTTGAGGTTTGTCAGCTCATACCCTTGGAAACAGACATACAGGTCGTAGTCGTTATTTGAGGCGCCGAACTCGTCGTTCCACTGGAAAAAGAACCGGGCGGTTGCACGCAGACTGATGGTAAGGGATTGATCTCCGGGCCCGAAGGTATGGTAATTTCCGGGTCCGGGGTTGAAGTCGCCGGTGTAGTGCTTAAGGCCGGAGTTGCCCGCCGCGGATACGAAAACGCGGCCGGCGTCGGTTGCCTCCTGGGCCGCCCGGGCAACCATGCCATCGGAAAAGTAGGGCTCGGCAAAGAAACCCACGTCGTCAACAATGATGTCGACGCCGGTACCGCCAAAAGCGTCATAGGCCAGGTAGCGGATGGACTCCACCATTGTCACGCTGGTACGCGGGCCGGAGAAGGCCAGGCTCGCCCCAGGCGCCAGGTCGTGAACGATCTCCAACAGCGCCGTGCCTTCGTCACCGACCCCGGGGAAGTCCGGGTCTATGTCAAGATCGGCGGGAAGGTCTTTGCTGGTTTGGGACGTAGACCGGGAAGTCACGCCGTCGGAGATGACGCCCACCTTGATGCCGGCGCCGGACAGGCTGCCGATCGCTCGAAGCTGGTCGGCCCGGGAAATCCCGTCACCCTGGCTATTCACAGCGCCGGTACGGGGCACGGCGTAGTCCGGGGTGGAATCCGGCGCACGAAGGACAACCCGGCCACGTCGCCAATATCGTCCACGGCGACCCAGCCCTGGACGATGCCGTATTCCGCGTTGGCCAGCTCTACCTGCAACCCCTGGGCTGCGAGAGCGGCCAGCTCCGGGTCGCCGGTGGCGCGGGTATATACGTAAACCTAAACCCGCCCAGCGTCGTCAAAGCGGATGGACGGCTTGAGAGGCGCGCCAATTGACGGGAGACCCGTCCCTTGAGGCGCTCCTTCCGCTCCCGCTTGGGCGCTATAGGCTGATGGCCCCGATTTCGGCGGAACTTTTGGGATTTGCGGCGGCTCTCCGCCTACCAGACCCTGCAAAAGCGAGCCGACTTTGGAATCGCTTTTGCCGCCCGGCGCAGAGGGCGGGTCAGCAGGAGGCCCATCGGCCAAGACCAGAGTGGCCACACCAAGGCCCAAGAGCAAGACTGCAACGATACTCAGTGAACGCAGCAAAAGCCTGTATCGCATTTGGGCGGCCCATTCTTCACAAGTTACGAAATCAGTATTCCCAAAGGTCACCCAACGAGCGAAAAACCACCTACCCCGCCGCGATTGCACGGTTAGGCATCATAATCATCGAAATCACGACCGGACTCTACCCAAATGTCCTGAGAATGTCAACGCAGCCCCCGGGGGAGTCAGGCAGGGCCTTTTAGTTGTTGGCAGTCCCCTGCCCCCCCATACTCCTCAGCAGGAAAACCTTCCGCCTTCCTGCTATAACCCGCCAGACGTCCCTCCATCAGCAGCACAGCTCCGTTCCGTCGCAACCGCCCTGAACCTGAAACTAAAACTGCTGACAGTTGCCCCTTGCCATGCCCTGTGACGCCTCTCTACCATAATGCCAGTGGAGTCGTGACACCCGCCCTAAATCCGTCCGCAACCCGGCCTCGCGGCGGAACTCAAAAAAGCGACCGGGAATGGCCGGAATTGACCGGGAAACCGAAAAAAATCCAGCCACTCGGGCAGCATCGCAGGAAGGTTAGGGAGGTTAAGAAGACCTTGTAACCCCTCCACCCCGGCTCAGATGGAGAGAGAATTAAAAGGCCCTGGGGAGTCAGGGCAATCGCGTTATACGGGAGTCTCCCTTTTGCGTAGTTCCTGAGAGACGAATGGCTGGTACTGACGAATGGCTGGTACTTATGATGCGATTGCCCTGAATCCGGGGGCTTCTCTTCAAATTGTGCAGGATGGCAGGCCGGAAATAAACCGGAATAGGGCTAGGTTAGGGCTAGGATATAGCTAGGATATGAGGTTTCAGCCTTGAGAAGGCGTCAGGGCAATCGCGATGATGTCCAGCAGCTGATGCCGCTTCCCATCACATACGCAGGCTTGCCTGCCTCGCCAACTCTACCACTTATAACGCGATTGCCCTGGCCCAGGAGTATTTCCAGATATCAAAAACCCGCACCTGGTCGGCTTGCCGACCAAGTTGGCGGCCCAGCGCCGGCCTAGACCACAAGCGCCTGTCTGGGAGCAAACTTAGGAGCCCGCGCCCGCGCTTACCGCCACTGGCCTCAGAACAATTCACTCAATGCCTCCTGCGGGCGTACCGCACGGATTGGAGAACGTTCGTAGTCCCTGACGTTCCTCGTGACGATGTGCCGAGCGCCGCAGGCACGGGCGGCAGCCACTTGCATCGCGTCCTCAAAGTCCCCCACCGGAAGTTCTGCGGCGTAACGGACGGCCTCTGTGCCGGTGGTTGCCACTGCCACGAAGCGGGTCAATTCGACGATAAAGTCGCGGGTACTCATCCCGCCACGCGCCGGAGCCACGACGTAATAGAGGTTCGATATGGAGTGCCAAGCGATGGACGCGCTCTCTGCGCCGTGCTCGATCCGGTCCAGGAGCTCCGAGGCCGGACCCGAGTGGGGACGCCTGTCGAGGGCGACATCGATGAGCACATCAGTGTCCAGAAGTATCATTGGAGGTACTTTTGCGCCAGTGCGTCGTAACGCGGATCATTTTCACGATCCGCTGCCCGAAACTTGCCTCTCCACCGTGAGGCGAATGACGGCGCGTGCTCTCCCGCAACCTCCCTAAGAGACTGCTCGATGAGCGACGACAGCGACACGCCGCGAGAGCGGGCGTACCGCTTGGCTATCGGGAGTAGCTCTGCATCCACGGTGATGGTGAGCTTTTGCTTCATTGTGACTCGGCCTCCTTTTATAGGTATACCGATTCTCTTCCAAAGTATACGTGTATTCAGGGTCGCGTTCAAGGCATCCGTAAACCATCGGCTACCCTGACAAGGAGGTTGGATGGGAGCTTCCCCCGCAAGGCTAAGGCGTCGGCGATGATACAAGGGAAGCCTTCTCTTCTACAGAGCCAACCGGAACCGCAGTGTGAAGGTTCTCGATTTTGTCCAAGTTGATGGGCCAAGCGGTACTGTACGCAGTACCATCTTTGAGTTGTGGCTGGGCCTGTAAGCTTCCAATCTCCGCGACTCCGTCATTGGACTGCGGGTACTTTTGGCCACTGGATGCGTGGCCGACGGTGCCCTAGTATGTACTGGTCAGATCACATTGATCCCCAATTGACACACCCCTCCTCATGGAGTCGTCGAAGGATCTCTATAGCTCTGAGGCTCTGCTTCTCAGACAGGATCCTGTCTGGGATGGACTTCGCCACATCTAGTATTCCAGTGTCATCGGGGGATAGGAGCCTCGCGGACATTCCCCACTCTTTGACCTCACCCCAGAAATCGGCCCCAGCGTGGACCACGATCGTCTGAGCCTCGATTCCGTTCAACATTCGTTGGTCCTTGACCGCAGTTCGTTTAGCATCCGTTCGGTCGTCCGAGCTGAGCAGTTCTACCTCCAGGGCTACAGGCCAAGCCACATTCAGCCGTGTCGCTCGATTCCAGCAAGCTTGCTGTTTCGCCCATTCAGTCACATTTCGCATATTCTCTGGTGAGTCAACGATTACTTCATGCACCGCCTCGGCACCAACAGTGAGTGCTTCCCGAAGTCCGGGAGAGATCCCCTGTGCCCGCCAGATTCTGTCGAAGTTGATTGACTCCCCACGCTGGGCCATGTCATGGGCGAGCTTGGCGATTGCGTAGGCGACGACGTTTGCACGGTAGCCACCCTAATACCAGGGTTGCTCTCCCACAAGCTCCTCAACCGCCCTGAACACAATCGCCTTGGCGACGGCCTCCCGGTAGTACATCTCATTGAAATCGTCGGGGCGTCTGTTCCATTCGCTTCCGATGAATGACGCGAAGTCAGCGAAGTTCTTCTGGGCTCCCCTGCTGACAACCTCCGGTATCCCACGCCACACGTTGAGAAACTTGGCGAGGTCCGTCTTGGTGAGCACCTGTCTCTTCGGGTACTCGAGGTCGAACCTGGCTCTCTCGGCAGCCGTGCAATGGCCGCGGGCGTCTTGGTACTGTCCCCGCGCTCGCTCGTAGAACCATTTCGACTCGCGGAAGCTCCCGTCCCTCGATGGCGCGTAGAGCCGGCGCGAGAACCCCTCCATCCTGACGTGAAATGGATGGTTGGAGAAGAAGTCGGCAGCACTCAAGCGGTTCTGGGTATTGGCGTACTCGGATATCCTAGGGACGATCTTCAGTGCTCCCTGCTGGTCGACGATGGAGAGCTTCATCTGGACGAAGACTCGCCCTAGGTCCGCCTTGTTCAGTAGGGCCTCGTGTATGGACGCCGTGGTCTGACCACCGTTGACAATCTGGAAGTTACGCATGGCGGTGAGCAGCAGCCCATCCGGAGATTCCTTAGTCTCCATGCTCTCCGCCGTGGCGGTTATGCCGTTGTTGTAGGCGAAGAACATCCCAGGTTCGTTGGTGATGGTGTTGCGGATTCCTCGATTGACCTTCCCGCGCGCCTGCAGGAACACTCGGACGTTCTGTTCGAGCAGCCGTGGTCCCCAGCGGTCGTAGATTCTCGCCAACTGAATACCTGGGACGACCGCTAGGTAGGACTCGTGACCGGTCGTTCCTGCTTGCGCGGGCAACACCACCAAGGGGCCGCCGAACTCATCCATGCGGATCTCGGTGTCCTCACGCTCACGCCCTGACATGACATAGCGATGGGCACGCCCGATATCCCAGACGCTGTAGGTGACGGGGATGCCATGAAGCTCACCTGCCTCGCGACTGT
The DNA here is from genome assembly GCA_965249065.1 of Dehalococcoidia bacterium. Lineage (GTDB taxonomy): Bacteria > Chloroflexota > Dehalococcoidia > Lucifugimonadales > UBA3495 > VXOI01. The sequence continues at coordinate 2,156,116 of CBDFLG010000002.1, forward strand.
CCACCCGAGAACTGGGCACCCTGTTGCTCATGAGGAACAGCCGCACCTTGGAGATGTCGGGCCATCGCTTGGCGATGAGGTCCGCTAGACCGAATGCCAGGGTTGATTCCTCCAGGCTGTTTCGGAACCGTTCATCCAGCGACCGTTCGAGGAAGTTGTGTAGCCGCCTGAAGATTGCGTTCATGTCGGTCGCTGTCAGCGTCGCAATCTCTTGGCTCTGGCTGAGGTCGGCGATGATGAGGCTGAGGGTTCCATCGGACTCGCGGGGGTCTCCTCCATATCCATCCACCCGAATGCCCCGGGGGGAGACATAGTGGACCCGGTCCGTCGCCTCAACCTCCCCGGCATCGGTCAGTATTGTCGCAAGGACATTGAAGAACGCATCCTTCACGAACCACCCGCTGGCGTCGGCGAGGCTGTGGACCTCCTGAAACAGTTCCTTGTGGTACTCGGCGATGTCAATCGGCAAAGGGACCTCCCATGTGCGTCAGTGCTTCGGCCAGATCGCTCTCCGAGGCGGTGAATGGCTGGCAGTCGGCCAGCGAGACCGAGTAGCGAACGTACGAGACGCCGGTCCTGAGCTCGCCCCGGGCGATGCGTGGGAATCCGCCTGTAACCCGATAGAGGTGGCTGGCTCCCTCCAGCCAGCGAAGGTTGGAGTAATCGTCCTCCGGCCTGAGGCCCGCCGCCGACAGCAGTGTCTCAAGGACGCCAGCGGCTCCTGGGTCCAGCGGAAAGATGCGCTCGCGTACCCGGTTGGCCACATCTGTGACGGTTACGCCATCAACTGCATCCTCTGGGGCCTCGTCCAGTTCGACCACGTGCAGGAACAGCGCATCAACGCCACTCCCATCCAGTTGGTCCTCCGATGTTATCGCGACGAAGGGCGCGCCTCCACCGCGACGGGCCTTCGCCTCAATGGCCACGCGACCGATCTCGAAATCCTTGGGAGAATCCAACGGTCCCCGCCAAGCGGTCACCGCAGCAGAGGCTCCCACCCGTGGCAGCAGAAGACGCTCCAGCACCAGCAGTTCTCCAATCAGCCCCTTCTGCTCATCTGGAGTTAGCGAGGTTCTTCCACCCCTCAGGAGATGACGCCATCGCCACGTCCTCATCAGCGCGATAGAGACCGCCTCGGACTCGGAATTGGCCTGCTTGGAGGCGGCAATGATGTCCAGACAGAGAGTGCGGAAGATGTCCTGCTGCCCTGCGTCCAACAGCTTGAGGGCGAGGAATCGTGCACCTGACCGATCGGGGGATGAAAGGGTAATCTCAATGTCACGCAGCCTGGGCAGGGAGGTGACCAGCGCTGAGTCGGCGGCGTGCCGCAGTGTGAGGAGAACCCTCCGGTCCGCGCCGCGGGCCCAGAAGAAGTCCCACGGCAACTCCGCGTCAACACGGCGAGCCGTGACCGATTCGGCGATGCTGGGAGGTTCGATTTCCCTCCAAGGATCCTCAGTCATCGTCACGCTCCATCTCATCCCCGTCCACGTCCTCCTGGAAGTGCTCGTTGAACCACGTTGTGTTGACCACGTATTCCACCCGTTAAGTGGTTCCTAGGCTTCATGCGCCAGTTTGCCCAAGGCTGCGAGGGGGTGCTGGCCGTGGACGGCAAGACGTTGCGCCGCTCCTATGACCGGGCAGAAGCCAAGTCGCCCCTGCATCTGGTCAGCGCCTGGGCTGCAGAGCAGCGGCTGGCGCTGGGACAACTGGCCGTGGACGGCAGGTCCAACGAGATAACCGCAGTGCCCAAGCTCCTGGAAATGCTGGCCTTGCCGGGAATGGTGGTGACTGCCGGTGCCATGCACTGCCAGAGGCAACTGTCCCGGCAGGCGCTGGACCAAGGGGCGGATTACGTGCTGGCCCTGAAGGGCAATCAGGAAACCCTTAACGATGATGTCCGCCTGTTTCTTGACGGCCCGGCCACTCCTCTGGTTCAGGCAACCCGGACCAACAAGGGGCATGGACGCATTGAGACCCGGACGGCCAGCATAAGCGGCGATGTGGCCTGGCTGCAGGAGAGACACCAGTGGCCTGGCTTGGCGGCAGTGGGGAGGATAACAGCCAGCCGTCAGGAGGGAAGCCATACCAGCGTCGAAAGCCGGTACTACCTGCTGAGCCGGACGTTCTCACCGGAGCGGTTCAACCACATCGTCCGGGAACACTGGAGCATTGAGAACCGTCTGCACTGGGTACTGAACGTGGTGTTCAACGAGGACCAAGCCCGGAACCGGAAGGGTCATTGCCCGGATAATCTGGCTATGTTGCGCAAACTGGCACTCAACCTGGCCCGCCTGGAACCCTCCAAAGGCTCCATAAGAGGCAAGCTGAAGCGAGCCGGCTGGGACAATGACTACTGGGCCACAATCCTGTCCCAGTTCACCAAAATCCAAATGCGATAGCCTTGGACGTGAGCAGACCAAGAGCCGATGAATTCCTTCGTGTTTTCTCTGTCCCACTGCTGGTAGTATATCCTTGCGACGGGAAGGTATAGGCGGACACTGGAACGGATTTTTACTCATCTTACCCCGGCCAACATCCGGTGGGCTGAGGTCGAGGCATTGATGCGGGCGTTGGGGGTGGAAATAATGGAGAGGGCCGTTCAAGGGTTAGGTTCAGAAGAGACGGAATGAGCTTAGTCGTCCATCGCCCGCATCCCGGATCAGAAGTTGGCAGGCCCACCATTCGGGACATTGCCGATTTTTTGTCCCGCATCGGAGTGACTCTATAATGGAATACAAGGGCTACATGGCATCCATTTGCTATGATGATCTGACGGATATGCTGCACGGTAACGTCGTGAACAGCGGCAACTATTCAATCGTCACGTTCGTGGCGTGCGACGTGGAGGGGCTGAAACGCGAGTTCAAGATTTCCGTTGACGAGTACTTGGCTTCGTGCGAGGAAGACGGCATCGAACCCGTGAAACCGTTTTCGGGTGAACTAAACCTTGATCTGGGGCCGAAACTCCACAACACGGTTACCCTTCTGGCTATGGAAGACGGCGTCACTCCACATGACTGGATTAAGCAGGCGATCGAAGAAAAGGTGTGGAAGCTGGCGCACCCGGGCAAATAGGGAACGTTCGACGCACAATTGTCTGTGCCTAAAACAGCTCCCGGCTGGCAATCTCCGCGCCGTCGCGCATGGCCCGCAGCTTGAGCCAGACTACGCCCTTGTCGACCCGGTTTGAGCCGGCGGACGTGTCGAAGCCGCAGTCGGTGCCGGCCATCACGCGAGTGGGGTCGCCGCCTGCCGCCTGCGCTGCCAGCCGCAGCCGGTCGGCCACCACCTCGGGATGCTCCACGTAGTTGGTCTTGGTGTCAAGGACGCCCGCTACCAGCAGCATATCGCCGGGCAGGGGGAGTTCCCGGTAGACCTTGTACTCGTGGGCGTGGCGCGGGTTGGCCATCTCCATCACCAGCGCGCCCACGTTGGCCCGGTAGATTATTGGCAGTATGTCTTCCAGCGGCACATCGTAATGATGCGGCCCTTCGCTGTTGCCCCAGCACACATGCAGCCGCACCTGCTCGCGGGGTATGTTCCTCAGGGCGCGGTTTATCGCCTCGATGTGCAGCTCCACCACCTCTTGAAACGCCTCCAGCGGCTCGTCCTGATACGACACGTGCCGCTCCATCGCCAAGTCGGGGCAGTCCAGTTGCAATATGAGTCCCTTGGAAACGATTAGCTCGTACTCCTTCCGCATCTCCTCGGCCACGGCGAATACGTAGTCCTCGTATGTGGGGTAGTGGTCGTTCTTCATGGTCAGGGTGATGATTCCCGGCGCAGCGGCCGTCATGAAGAGTTCCTGATGGGCCGCGCCGGATTCCTCCACGGCTCCCAGCAGGTCGTCGCATTCCTGTTCGGCGATGCCCAGCCGGTCGTAGGACAGGGAGCCGACGCACATGGGGACGTCCCGCATTATCTGAACGACCCGCGGGCGCACGATGGAGGGAAACTCGTTCTGGTCCCGGTGTCCCCGCCGCGTCCAGGAGCCGCCGAAGCCCGACATCCGTTGCGTGACATAGGTCGAGAAGCTGACGCGCGACTGCTCGCCGCCGTTGATGACGTCAACGCTGGCCTCGGCCTGCGCGCGTACCACGTCGGCGGTCGCTGCCCGCGCGGCCTCCGCCATCGCCACCTCGTCCACCGGCTCGCCCCGCGCCACCGAGCCCAGCATCTCCACCAGCCCGTCGGGCCGGGGCAGGCTGCCGGTGTGCGTGGTCAGGATGCGTGTTTCGCTACGTTTCATATTTCCCACCTGTCCGACTGCTCGCTAGGCTTCCTGCTGGTCCGGCGGCGGCGTGCTGAAAGGAATGCCTTGGGCTTCCGCTTCAACACGCCGCCGGGATTCGAACCCAGCACGGGGTTTCCACATTTACTCCGTTTGCGTCTGAGATAGCCTCAGGCGCAAACGGAGATATACGTGTCTACCATTCCACCACCGCAGGCATTAAATCAAACCTCGTCCCCCAAAGTTTCGCAATGCCTATTTTGCTACGGGAGAGTTCCGCTTTGGGAAGCGAAAGGGAAATTGGTGGAGGGCTGGCGAGACAGTTGAGTACTTCGGAATATCAACGGTGTGTTATGGTCAAGCGGGGCGGGTTTGTAACCGCCCCGCTGTTTTATTCCTACTTGCCTTCCTTGATGAAGTCGCAGAGCTTCTCGGCGATCATTATGGTGGTGGCGTTGGTGTTGGCGCGGATGCAGTCCGGCATGACCGAGGCGTCCGCTACCCGCAGCCCATCTACGCCCTTGACCTTCAGGTACTGATCAACCACCGTCATCGGGTCGCTGTCCGGGCCCATCTTGCAGGTGCCGGAAATGTGATGAGAAGTGCCGGAGTTGCCCATCAACCAGCGATTAAGAGCCTCGTCAGAGGCCAGCTCTTCGTCGGTGGGGGTAACTCGCTCCTCCAGGATGCCCTGATACGTGGGGTGTTCTGCAACGCGGATACCCAAGCGGATGCCGTCGCGCATTCGCCGCAGGTCCTCTTCTTCCTGATAGTAGTTGTAATTGATGAACGGTTGGACGTGGGGGTCGGTTGACTGGAGGGTTAGCTCCCCTTGTCCCATAGCCAACTGGAGGCTCGCGTTCATTCCGATGTAGTTGCTATCGTCGTCGATTTCTACCTGGGCCGGGCGGTGCTCACTGGTCATCAGCATCGGCTGAAGCTGCATATCGTTTCGAAGGCTGGAGTCGGTGGCGGTGTAGCGCAGGCCGACCTGGGTCATAGGAGCCTGCACGTCTGGTCGCTCACCCGTCGACCGGTACAATACCGCCGCCGATGGATGGTCCCGCAGGTTCTTGCCGACCCCCGGGGAGTCGTGGACAATCTCGATTCCAAAGCTCTGCAAGTGCTCCGCCGGTCCGACTCCGGAGAGCATCAGCAGTTGGGGCGATGCTACCGCACCGCTGCAAACGATTATCTGGTCGCCCTCTACCGTAAACATCTCGCCGCCGCTCTCTGCTTCAACACCGACTGCCCGCTTACCCTGGAACAGCACCCGGTGGGCGGTTACGCTGCCCCGTATGGTGAGATTGAGCCGGTGGCGGGAGGTGTCTAGGTAGTTGAGAGCATTGCTCATGCGCACGCCGTCGATGGTGTTTCTGGCTCGCGGTGATACGCCGGTGGACTCGGGATGGTTCTGGTCTTCCTCTATGGGATAGCCTTCGGCCACGCAGCCCTGCTCGAAAGCAACGGCGTGGGGCAGCCACTCCGTGCGCGGATAGCGCCGCACTGGGACCGGTCCGTTGTTGCCGTGAAAGTCGCCGCCTCCAAAGTCCAGGTCGGTCTCCATTTTGTTGAAATAGGGCAGGCAGCTTGTGAAGTTCCACTCGTCGTTGCCCCATTCTGCCCAGCGGTCATAGTCCTCGGGTATGCCGCGCAGCAACACCTGCCCGTTGATGGCGCTGGAGCCTCCGGTGGCCTTGCCACGCGGAATCTCCAGGTCGGGCAATTCGCTGGTCATGTGGCCCCGGTAGGCCCAGCTGTGCGGGCCGTAGGCCGAGATCCAGACGTTGTTGCCCAGCTTGAGGTCGTCGGGAAGGCCCTCAAACACGGGGTAGTCCGGGCCCGCCTCCAGCAGCAGCACCGTAACTTCCGGGTCTTCCGACAACCGAGCCGCCATAACGCAACCGGCCGAACCGCCGCCGACCACGATGTAGTTGTATCTCATCGGAACCCTCCAGGCGTCTTTTATTGCAAAAAGCGCAGAGGAGAATGACCGGGAACCCCTCTGCGCTCTCTGTGGTTAAACCAGATTTAAGTTGTGCCTACTTGCCATCACTTATGAAGTCGGCGCAGCGCTCGCCGATCATTATGGTGGTGGCGTTGGTGTTGGCCCGGATGCAGTCGGGCATGATGGAGGCGTCAGCGACGCGCAGGCCCTCCACGCCCTTGACGTGCAGGTGCTGGTCCACCACTGCCAGCGGGTCGCTGTCCGGCCCCATCTTGCAGGTGCCGGAGATGTGGTGCGAGGTGCCCGAATTGCGCTTCAGCCACAGGTTCAGGGCTTCGTCGTCGGCCAACTCGTCGTCGGTGGGCATGATCCGCTCGATGATGATGTCCTTGTAAAATTCGTGGCTTTCCGCCATGCGGACGCCCAGGCGGATTGCCTCGCGCATCCGGCGCAGGTCCTCTTCTTCCTGGTAGTAGTTGTAGTTGATGAAGGGCTGCACGTGCGGGTCGTTGGCCTGCAGGGTGAGTTCGCCCTGCCCCAGGGCCAACTGCAAGCTGGCGCTCATGCCGACGTAGTTGAGATCGTCGTCAATGTCCACCTGGGCCGGGCGGTGCTCGCTGGTCATCAGCATGGGCGAAAGCTGCATATCGTTTTCTAGGGGGCTGCCTGGCACCTGATAGCGCAACCCCACCTGGATCACCGGCGCCTGCACGTCCGGCTTTTCGCCCTCGGCCTGGTAGATGGCGGCGGCGGAGGGATGGTCGCGCAGGTTCTTGCCCACGCCGGGCGAGTCATGCACCACCTGGATGCCCAAGCTCTCGAGGTGGGCCTTGGGGCCGACACCGGACAGCATGAGAATCTGCGGAGAAGCGACGGCGCCGCTGGACAGGATGATCTGTTCGCCCTCAACGGTGAATACTTCACCGCCGCTCTCAGCCTCGATGCCGACGGCCTTCTTGCCCTCGAACAGGATGCGCCGGCAGGTGACGCTGCCGCGTATGGTGAAGTTCAGGCGATGGCGGGCCATGTCCAGGTAATTGAGGGCCATGCTCATCCGGACGCCCGAGCTTCCCTTGAAGTTGAGTGTGTTGCGAGCGCGCGGCGACACCCCGGTGGACTCCGGGTCGTTCATGTCTTCGGAAATCTCAAAACCCTCGGCCAACGCCGCCTTCTCGAAGGCGGCGGCGTGGGGCAGCCATTCGCTGCGCGGGGCACGCCTGACCGGCACGGGGCCGTCGGACCCGTGAAAGTCGCTGCCACCGAAGTCCAGGTCGGTTTCCAGCTTGTTGAAGTAGGGCAGGCACTGGGTGAAGCCCCACTCGCTGTTGCCCCGCTCCGCCCAGCGGTTGTAGTCGTCGGGGATTCCACGGTAAAGAACCTGGCCGTTGATGGCGCTGGAGCCTCCGGTGGCCTTGCCGCGGGGGATCTCCAGGTCGGGCATCTCGTCGGTCATGTGGCCCCGGTAGGCCCAGCTATGGTCGCCGTAGGCCGAAAACCAGACGTTGTTGCCCAGCTTAAGGTCGTCAGGCAGTGTCTCGAAATCAGGATAGTCTGGGCCCGCCTCCAGCAGCAGCACCGAGTTGTTCGGGTCCTCCGACAACCGAGTGGCAATGGTGCATCCCGCCGAGCCTCCCCCCACAACGATGTAGTCGTACTTCATGCGTGAACCTCCGTTTATCAGTATTTCAGCTTGTGCCCAGTCTCCTCTGTCCCAAGCGCCGAAAATTTTCTCGGCGCGGGCTTTGACATATTCAGGGTCAGCCAGTTTGGGATTAGCGGCCAGAATCTCGGCGTTCAGGCGTTCGGATTCGGCGTTGATGCCCAAGATCCGGTCGGCAGAGAAATCCCTGGACAGTTCGGAAAATGGGCGATGACCGCTCATGGGTATAATCGACTTCCCACGCCATTTAACCGAGGCATCCTAGATACAGGGTAGCCCATTATACACAATCTCCCCGATGGGTTGGGGTGGCATTGCGGAACATTGAGGCCGGGCCGGGCCAAGTTACGCTCCCAGCTCCGGGTGGGTGTTCTTCAGGTGGCGCTTTTACGCCACCGGGCGCACCATCATGTTGGCGAAGAAAGCGACGGCCAGCAACGTGGCCATAACGCACATCGTGATGTTGTACAGATTTGGGGTGGGGCCTGCCGTTCCCGGTGGGGCAATCTCCAGCAGCTTGCCGATGGTGACCGTGTTGGCGGCGATGGGTTCCTCCAGGCTGTTCAGCGGCGCGCCGAGGTTGGCCTCAAAGGCGGCTGGGTCAACCGTGGCGCTCAGGTCGTTGATTAACCACTTCACCGAGAAATCGCGCAGGCAGGTTATGGCGAACGGCCCCAACACGCCCGCCACGCTCCAGGCCGTCAGCAACCGCCCGTGGATGGCTCCGACGTGCAGCGTGCCGAAAACATCGGACAGGTAGTCCGGTATGGTGGCGAACCCACCGCCACACATGATGAAGGCAATCATGGTCTCGCCGGGGATAGAGGTTGGCCGCTCCAGCCTCGTCCACCTCGACCCCCGCCCGAATTTGGCGGATCCGCATAGAGGTCTGGGACGTCTGGATGGTTACAGTCCCGGCCCCCCTCGGCTTTCTTGACTTTGGAGTCCACGAACAGGGCTTGGCGCAAGGCGAAGTCCGGGGAGAACAGGTAACGAGCCCGTTTATAGTCTATGGTGCCGAAAAGCCTTACCGGAATGACGGAAGTGCCAATCCGGTCCATTGCTTCTCTGGTAATGTCCTCTGCGATGTCCTGTACGTCGTCACGTTCATTGCTGAAAATGTCCGCCGCTTCTCCGGCGAAAGAATATATGCCTTGAACTACGAGCCGGAGCGTCGCCTTCTCGATGGATTCCAGCAGATCGAGGTTGGCGGGCAGTTCAGCAGGGTCAAGCGTCATTGCTTACCTTGCCGACCCCAAGGCGATTCTTGCCGCAGCTTTTTCAACATAATCAGGAACGTAGTCAATGCCGATGTACCGCCGCTCCTCCCGAATTGCCGCGACGGCCGTCGTGCCGAGCCCCATGAACGGGTCAATCACGAGGTCGTCTTTGCCGGAGAAGATTCGGATTACCCGCCGGGGCAATTCAAGCGGGAATTGGGCTTCGTGTTCGCTATTGCTCCGTACCGAAGGTATCTTCCAGACAGCCCTTGATCCCCATTCAATCCATTCTTCCTTGCTCAAGCGGTTTCGGTCTATGACCGATATGCCGGGCTTCCAGAAGATGTAGACATACTCAAATTCATCGATAGCCCGGTAGGAAAGGCTGTGCCAGCGGGAATTTTCCCAGCAAGGGTCCTTCACCCAGGCACGGCGGTAATATAGGAAGAATCCGGCATCCTCTGTTTGACCGGAATGGCAGTTGGCCGGAGTTGGCGGAATCTCGGTTCACCAATGATGCACTCACAGTTACCGGATATTGCACACAGGCCCATTTCACTACATTGGTCTAACGGCGCGCAATGCCCTTTTGTCAGTCGTCCGCCCCTACTGCAACTCCATCAGCGGGTCGTTGGTGCGGACGGAGTCCATGGGTTGCACCCGGATTTCCTTGATAACGCCGTTCTGGGGGGAGCGGATGCTTTGCTCCATCTTCATCGCCTCGACAACGCACACTTCCTGGCCGGCTGACACGGTGTCGCCGGGGCGCACCAGAATGGATATGACCCGGCCCGGCATGGGGGAGCGGATGAAGTTGCCATCACCGCTGGTGGGGTTGACCCGGCTGGCTGGCGGCGGAACCAGGATACCGGGCGTTTGAGTGCGTCCCCGGCGGGGCGGGGCGCTGGCCGGGCCGGCGAGGGCGTCCACTTCTACGGAGAATGTCTCCCCTTCAACCGTCACCTGCACCGGCGAGTGGCTCAGGTCGCCAACCTCGACGTTGTACCAGTTGCCGCCAACTCGGACGCGAAGTCTGGTTATTGCCAACCTCGGCTCCCCATGCTCCGGGAGTAGAGCTGCGCGCGCCGGCGCTGAGTGCGCCAGGCACTGGGTTCCGCGGCGGGCGAGACTTGTTGCATAGCCATCGCCAAGGCCGCGCCGATGGCGGCGGCGACTTCCTTTTCAGCCCGGTCCTCGCTGCTATTGGCCCTGCTGTCATTCCCGTGATGCAGGTGGACCACTGCGCCGGACTGATGGGCCAGATGCCTCTGTTGCAACTCGTTCACCCACTGCGGGACCGACCCGGTGTGATAAGCGGCGGCGCTGAATTCCTTGCTGGCCAGTATGCTGCGCAAAAGTGGAACATTGTTCCTGACCCCCTCCAGCCGCAGCTCCAGCAGGGCCCGCTGCAACGTTCTGATGGCCTGCTCCCGGTTTTCGCCCCAAGCCATCACCTTGGCCAGCAACGGCTCGTAGTCTAACCCAACGGTGTAGCCATCGCAAAGTGCGGTGTCGATGCGTACATTCTCGCCCACCGGCAGATGCAGTCCGGTTATATCGCCCGCGTCGGGCATGAAGGTTTCCGGGTCTTCGGGGTAGATGCGGGCCTCGATGGCGTGGCCCCGGAGAGCGATGTCCTCCTGTGAGACCGGCAGCCGCTCGCCGCTCGCCACCCGCAGTTGAAGTTCCACAAGGTCGAGGCCGGTGATCAGCTCGGTTACGCCGTGCTCTACCTGAAGCCTGGTATTCATCTCCATGAAGTAGACGTTGCCGTCCCGCGAGACAAGAAACTCCACGGTGCCGGCGTTGTTGTAGCCGATGCGCTGGCCCAAAGTGAGGGCCAGCGACGCCAATCGGCGCTGCGTCTGCGGGGTGAGCTTGGCGGAGGCGGGGGTCTCCTCGATGAGCTTCTGGTTGCGCCTCTGCACGGAGCAGTCACGCTCGAAAAGATGAATCAGGTTGCCGTGGTTGTCGCCAATCAGTTGCACTTCGATGTGAGAGGCGTCTTTCAGATAGCGCTCGAAGTAGAGGCGGGTGCTGCCGAAGGCCCCGGAAGCCACCTGACGGGCGCGCTCGATGAGGGGCGCCAGTTCTTCTTGTGACTCGACAACGTGAATCCCGATTCCTCCGCCACCCTCCGCCGCCTTTACCATCAGAGGGAATCCCAGCCGCCAGGCTATTCCCGCCGCTTCGTCGTCCGGCACGGCTTCGTCTGTTCCGGGCAACAAAGGGATCCCCGCCTCTCGCGCTAAGTTGCGGGCAAACAGTTTGTCGCCCATCTGCTCCATCACTTCGGGTCTGGGGCCGATGAAGCAGATGCCCGCCCGCTCGCATTCGCGGGCGAACCGGGGATTCTCCGACAGGAACCCGTAGCCCGGATGAATAGCCTCCGCCCCGGTCTGGCGCGCTGCCTCCAGAATTTTCCCAGAGTTAAGGTAGCTCTTTTGCGGCGCCGCCTCGCCCAGCAGGCAAGCCTCGTCAGCCTCCTGCACGTGCAGCGACGCGGCGTCAACGTCAGAGTAGACCGCCACGGTTTTGATGCCGAGCCGACGGCAGGTGCGGATGACTCGGCAGGCGATTTCTCCCCGGTTGGCAATCAAAATCTTGGAAAACAACAGCGCACCCTTCCCGCAAATTCCACTCGAACCCCCGCCCGGATTCCCAAGCACGCACGGGCAATGCCTGTGGCCCGGCGATAATTAGCGGACATATTAACAGCGTCGCCGGGAATACGCACCCTTTCCGGCCCACGGATTTATCCCTCTATATCTATTCCGGCGCCTGTAGATACTCCGGTGTGTCTTTCGCTGTGCAGCCGTTCCAGGAACGAGTTAGAGCGAATTTCCTTGCCAAGCCAGTAGCGGACGGCATTGATCAGGATGGACTTCAGTTCGGCAGCCAAGGGCGGGCTGAGGTTCAGCGCGGCAACGTCGCCCAAACTGCCCCGGTGCATCAGCCGCAGCACTTTCATCGCCCGGAGCGACAGCGGACGCACCTGGGCCTCCAGCGGACTGCAACCGGGGCAGAGAACCCCGCCGAGGTTGATGCTGAAGCGATGGGCGTCGGGCGCTACCTCCTGTCGGCATTCCACGCACTGGTAGAGTTCGGGCAGCATTCCAGTCAGCCGCAACAGGTGAAACTCGAAGTAGCGCAGCGGCGCTTCGGGCTCCTCTGCCCCGGGCAACGCTCGCAGCACGTTGACCGCCAGCCGGAACAGCCTGGGGGATGGACTGTCTTCGGAGCCGAAGCCATCCAGAAGCTCGGCCACGTACAGCCCTCGCGTAATCAAAGTCAGGTCATCCTTGAGCGCCGGGAAGCCGTCCGACACCTGCGCCTGGGAAACGATGTCCAGCTCCCGCCCGTGCGCCATGGAAAGCCGGACCAGGGTCAGCGGTTCCAGATGCCCCACCAGCCTGCTGCTCGGGCGCCGGGCGCCCTTGGCCACGGCGCGCACCTTGCCCCGCTCGGAGGTGAACAGGGTGACCACCAGGTCGGCCTCCCCGATGGCCGCCTTCCTGAGCGTCAGCCCCTCGCAGCGATAGGTGCGCGGCGGGGCCACGGCTACAACTCCTGCCGTCCCTGGAAGGCGCGGCTCAGCGTTGTTTCGTCGCTGTGTTCCAGCAAGCCGCCCACCGGCAGCCCCCGGGCGAGGCGGGTAATGCGAAGGTCATCACGGCTGAGCTGGCGCTGGATGTACATGGCGGTGGCCTCTCCCTCCAGCGTCGGGTTGGTGGCCACCACCAGCTCTTCAACCTCCGGGGAAACCAAACGCGACAGTAGTTCCTTCAGCTTCAACTGGTCCGGGCCGACCCCGTTGATGGGAGAGATGACACCGTGCAGCACGTGATACAGACCGCGGAAGCTGCGGGTGCGCTCCAGCGCCAGCACGTCCATAGGGTCTTCCACCACGCAGATGATGGAGCGGCTGCGGCGATGGTCAGAGCAGATGACGCACGGGGTGGACTCGGCCAGGTTCTGGCACTCGCCGCAGTAAATGATGTTACGCTTGACCGCCGTCACTGCCTCGGCCAAGGCGTAGGCTTCCTCGCTTGGCAAACGGATGATGTGATATGCCAGCCGCTGCGCGCTCTTGGGCCCGATGCCAGGCAGCCGGTTAAGCTCCTGCACCAGCCGCGCGATGGAGGGGGAGGTGGATGGAAGGTTGTCAGAGGTCATTAGATGGCCCGCTGGAAGCGACGTAAGATTTCGTTGTCGTAGGTCTTGAGGGCGATGCCCAGCTCCTCGGAAAGGGCGGCTATAATTGAGTCTGCGCCCCTGAGCGCAATCCCTTCAGCGAGTCCCAAAGCTCCCTCCATACGCTCCCGGTTAAGCGGATAGAATACTACTTTGCCCTGCCGCTCCCACTCGTAAATAGTGGCATAGACCTCAATTACCCTAGTCTGCCAATCCTGCCCATACCTGCGCCGGATGGCGGAAATGGTTTCGACCATTACGAGCATCGGCAAGTGGAGTCTGTAGCCGCCATTATCGAAATCGGCAATGAATTCCCGCGCCGATTGGTGGAACGCATCGGACTCCCAGAAATAGGCCGTCAGCAGACTGGTATCCGCGACTATATCCCTTGAGTCTGCTTGTGCTACGGGGCTCGGTTCCAATCTCGCTCTCGTTGCTCGCGGATGGCGTCTACCGCGGATAATCCCGGAGGCCAGTCCTTGCTTATTTCCTTAGCCAGCTCCCTGGACCGCTCGAAGGGGTCTTTGATGGCCCGCAGCCTTACCGACACCGTCAACTCCGCGAGGTATGCCCGCATTTCTTGCTCTACAACTCCGGTGTCCAGGGAGCTTTCGTCAGCCAGGACAGGCACCGACGAACCCAAACCTTTCTCACCGGCAATCTCCCGCAACTCGACATATTCTTTAATCCCCTCGAACCCAAATTGAGGGTCGAGTTCGCGCATTCCGACAATTCCTTTGACCAGAGCGAGGCTGGAGGCCATCCATAGCAGACTAGGCAGCTTGTCCGGCTCCACGCTTTCCAGGCTTTCCAGTGCGCCGGGGAACTGACAGGCATCTTCATACCGTGGGATGCTGCCTCTGAGGAAGCCGTAAAGTAGAACCAGATTCATATAGCCTTCCTGGAAGGCATGGCCCATCTTGCTTACTGTGGTCTGCAACCCCGTATACCGGCGGATGCTGGACACAGAAAAGTATGCCGAGAAGTCCAAGGTCGTCGCCGAAAGATACTTGGCGAAGCAGGCAATCTTCACAGGCGCGCCCGGCTCGTCCAGGGCATACCGCATTTTTATCTTGACCATTTCAACCACGCCCGAGCTGCTTGGGTGATGAGACAACCGCCGCCCCTACGTCAGCCCTGGAATGTTCATGCCTCCGGTGATGACGCTCATCTTGCTGGCGGCCAGCTCCTGGGCTTTGATGACGGCGTCATTGAAAGCGGCGGCCATCATGTCTTGAAGCAACTCCACGTCCTCAGCCGCTTCCGGTTCGATGGTGACCGATTCAACTGCCTGCTTGCCGGTCATCACGACCTTAACGGCGCCACCGCCGGCAGTGCCGGTGACGGTCAAGGTTTCCAGTTCGTCCTGAATCTTCTGTAGCTGGGCCAGTTGCTTCTGGGCCTGCCGCATCATGTTGCGGTTCATTCTTCCACCTCTTGCTCCTGGAGGATTCGCGCGCCCATCCCTAGGGCGGCGCGGACCAGCGGGCTCTGCTGGGCCGTCTTGTTAGCGCTTCCGTTGGCCTGCTGTCCGTTGGCCAAGATCAGCCGGTAGTCGCATCCCTCGCCGAAGGAGCTGACCAGCGCGTCGGCCATGCGTTTGCGGGAGGCGGGGTCTTCCAGCTCCTCCTCCATACGCTCCAAATTGGCTTTGTTGGTGAAGGGCAGCACCAGTGTTTGGCCGTCCAGCGAGATGCTGTTGACCTTGCAGTCCCGGAGCAACGCCCCCATATTGTACTTCTTGCCCTTGTGCCTCGAAAGCGATTTCACTGTGTTGTTCCACTGCACCCACAGCCCGCTGGAATCGCCGGCCGTGTCACTGCTGGCCGCTGCCGCCTGTTGCGGCGCGGCGGCTTGAGTTCCGGCGGGGGCCGGAGCCGGGCGTTCCCGGGCCGCCGGGCGCGGCTCGCGCGGAGGAGGTGCGGCCCGCGGCGGCTGCGGTTCGGGCGCCCTGCGCGCCGGAGCGGGAGCCGAGGCTGGGGCCGCCGGCGGAGCTTGGGACACGGGGGCCGGAGCCGCCGATTCCTCGCACATCTCCACCACCGCCAGCTCCAGCGGCAGCGTTGAGGGCGCATCGTAGCGCATATTGACCGCTCCCCAGATCTTCAGCGCGTGAACGATCCGCCACGGAGGTTGCTGGCCCACCATTTCCTTCAACTGCGCCCGCACGTGGTCGGGCAGGTCCACAGCGTCCTCCGAACCCCATTGCAGGTGCATAAACCCGCGCAGCAGATCGGAGGTCTGCCGGTGCAACTGACGCAGGTCGCTGCCTTCCCATGCCGCCCGGTTCACCGCCGAGAGCGCTGCCGTGGTGTTGCTCAACAGCAGATACTTGACCAGTTCCAAGGCTGTCTCATCGCTGCCCATGCCCAGCAGTTGTTCCACCTGCGGCCCGGTTACGCCGTCGGGACAGGAAACGACAAGCTGCTCCAGCAGGTTCTCAGCGTCGCGCAGGCTGCCGGCGGCGTAGCGGGCGATCATTCGCAAAGCGGACGGCTCCACCGCCACTCCCTCGGCCTCGGCAATTTCCGACAGTCGCCCGTACACCGTTTCCGACGGGATGCGCCGGAAATCCAGCCGCTGGCACCGGGAGATAATGGTGGGCAGGATGCGGTGAGCTTCGGTGGTGCAGAGTACGAAAATGACGTGCGCCGGCGGCTCTTCCAGCGTCTTCAGGAAGGCGTTGGAGGCGGCATCAGTGAGCATATGGGCTTCGTCTATGATGTAGACCTTGCGGCGGCCCTGCACCGGCGCGAAGTTCACCTTGTCGCGTATGTCGCGTATCTCGTCAATGCCCCGGTTGCTGGCCGCGTCCAGTTCGATGATGTCCATGAAGCGGCCTTCGTTGATGGACTGGCAGACAGCGCAGGCGTTGCAGGGGTCGCCGTCCTGCAAGTCGAGACAGTTGGCGGCCTTGGCGATGATGCGGGCCGTGGTGGTCTTGCCGCAGCCGCGCGGCCCGCAGAACAGATAGGAATGGGAAATACGCCCCTGCCGCACCGACTGGCGCAGGGTGGTGGACACGTGTTCCTGCCCGGCAAGTTCGCCGAAGCTGGAGGGACGCCACTTGCGATAGTAGACTTGCGAGGTCATGGCAGCGGAGACTCCGTTAACTGCAACGACTTGAGCGCCTTGCGTTCCCGCGCCTGCATCAGCGCGGTTTCTTCTGGCTCCACATGGTCGTAGCCCACCAGATGCAGCGCGCCGTGGACGATGAGGTGGGCCAGCTCTCGCATGGGGCTGACTCCATGCTCCCCAGCCTGCCGTTGCGCCTGGGGCCAGGAAACGATGATTTCTCCCAACGGTTGCGGCGCATCCGGCGGCAGGACGAACCCGCCCCCACCCGGCTCTTGTGCCGGCCCCTCGCCGTCGCCCTCCCAGTGCCCTGGGTGGTCGGCGGAAAACGAGAGCACATCGGTCGTCTCGTCCAGCCCCCGGTACTCTGCGTTAAGGGCGCGGACCGTTTCGTCGCCGGTGATGAGCAGACTGACCTCGGCGCTCCCCGGCACATCCGCCGCGGACAGCGCGGCCCGGGCCACGTCTTCCAGCCACCTGGCGTCGATCTCGCCGTCGAAAGGCTCATCTACGGAGACCAGAGCTTGCAGTCCGGGCAGTTCGTCCAAAGAATGAAACTCAAGGAGCGGTTTAAGGTAACGAGGCATCCCGCACGAAGGCGAGACACCTCTATCATACATCCAAACTGCGCGGCCATACCAGCAACCAGCGCGGGCATACAGGCTAAAAAGAACAAGAAAGCGGCTGCTGGAGCGTGCTTGGGGGTTGTGGCGTCGCTTGATTTAACCGCCGTCGTCCGCGGGGCGGCGGCGGTGACGGAACACGTCCGCCAGCGGAATGGCCAAACCGGGAAGCAACGGCGTGGTCAGCGTGTCGGCCGCGGTCAATACGGCCCGCTGGACGTACTCGCCGTTTTGCAGTTCCAGGAGCGTGGCGGTGTCGTTCAGGGGGTCGAAAATCCAGTATTCAGGAACGCCGGCTTCGGCATATAGTTGCCGCTTGCGCACCAAATCGCGATTGCGGTCAGAGGAAAGGATTTCGACCACGATGTCGGGTGCGCCTTCAACCATGCGGTTACCGGACACAGCCTCGCTTCCCCGGAGAACAATGGACAAGTCGGGCGCCAGCAGGGTGCGGCGTTCAAGGGACAGGGCGACAATAAAGTCAGCCAATAATTCGGCCGGTGGCTCGGTGAAGCTGTCAAGGTAGTCGTCTATATGCCTATACAGTCTGAACTGCCAAAAAGTGTGCACTTTCCTAGGGCGCGGCATTATGTACAACTCTCCTTCATCCAGCTCCATCTTCCGCTTGTCCCAGGTGTCGGGTAGCTCCATGAACTCTTCGACGTTCAGCCGCATGCCGGAGCGTGGTTTCAGCATTGTCATAATCAATACCCTCCGCTGTGTCGCCATTATAAGACTGCCTGCCCGGTGGCGCCTTTCTGACGGCGTCATTTTCCGGCTCTATTGTCTTTGGTATCATTGCCTATCCATTTGATACGGGAGAAAATCATGCGCGGAGTTACATTCCGGGGAAACCGGGAGGCGGAGATACAGGAGTTTCCTGAGCCCCATGCTGGGCCGGGCGAGGCGGTGCTGCGGATTCGCGCCTCCGGGCTGTGCGGCACCGACCTGCACCGCTACCGCGACGCCGAGCCGACCGAGATGATTACCGGCCACGAGCCTTGCGGCGTCATCGAGGAACTGGGGGCAGGTGCGCCTCCGGGTCTGAAACTGGGCGACCGGGTGATGTGCCACCATTATGAGGGCTGCGGCGTCTGCGAAATCTGCTCGATGGGTTACGAGCAACTATGCCCCCACGGCCACGTCACCTTTGGCGGCGGCACCGGACACGGAGCCAACGCCGACTATATGATTGCCCCTTCACGCTCGCTGGTGCATCTGCCCGACGAGCTTTCTTTCGAGGAAGGCGCAGCTATTTCCTGCGGCACCGGCACCGCCTGGAACGGGCTGAGCAAGATGGACGTTTCGGGCAAGGACATCGTGGCGGTGTTCGGTCAGGGGCCGGTGGGACTCAGCGGAACGCTGTCGGCCAAGGCGATGGGCGCCCGCGTGATTGCCGTTGACGTTGTTGACGAACGGCTGCGGCTGGCGCGGGAACTGGGAGCCGACTACACGGTCAACGCCGCCAGTTCCGACCCGGTGCAGGCCATCCGCGACCTTACCGGCGGCCAGGGCGCGACGGCGTCGCTGGAAACGTCGGGCAACCCCACGGCGCGGCAACAGACGCTATCCTGCCTGCGCCCCTTCGCCCGCGCCTGCTACGTCGGCGTCGGCGGCCCGGCGGAAATAGACTTCAACCGCGACGTGATTTTCAAGGTGCTGACCATCTTCGGCTCGTGGACCTTCAGCAAGGCGGAACTGATAGAAATCGCCCGCTTCTTCGTGGACACCAAAGCGCCGCTGGACCGGCTGATAACTCACCGTTACGGCCTCGACCAAGCTATTGAAGCCTTCCAGACCTTCGACGGCGCGACCACCGGCAAGTGCGTGTTCGTCTTCGACTAAACGGGAATTGAACGCAGAGGACGCCGGGATTTTTCTGGTTTCCTCTGCGTTTAACCGGCCTTCCATATCTGCCGGTGAAACTGCTCGTCTCGGAGTTGCGAGAACACGACGCTCTCGATTGCGATCGCGAAGCAGTGGAACTCCGGCTCTTCCGGTCGAAGGCCGATGGCAGCGTACACGGCGTCGCCGAACCGCTGCCGTTCGTCAAGGCCGGTAACTTCGACGGCGCGCCCGTAGACCTTGAACTCGCCTTCGGTGCCTTCGCGGTCGGACACCGTGCTGTGAACCACGCAGCGCGGATCGCGCAGCAGGTCCAGCGCCTTGCGCGACCGCCACATCATGCCCAGATACAACTGTCCGTCCACGATAAACGGCTCCACCGGCGAGATGCGCGGCCAGCCGTCCCTCCGCAGCGTCCCCACCAGCGCCAGCCCCGTCCGCGCGAACATTGCCACGCCCAGCGCCGCCAACTCAGGCTCAGCCGACCCAAATTGCCGCCATGTTACGCTCATTTTGACAGGACTCCCGGCAGGACATTGACCATTGAGGTGTCCAATAATTTCAGATATGATTTAGCTACGGAGAACAGTTGGACATTGACCATGATAGTGTCCAGTTTAAGAGGTGGATTTTGCCTAGCTGGGAAGTGAATTTCGACTTGACTCTACGGGTTGGAAACCCGCGAATCATAGAGGATGTTGCTAAGATTCACGCTCTTGCCAGCGTGATTAGAGGCATCCCGATTCCACCGTCGGTCCAAGCGCGCTTGGACCGGCTCAACATCCTCCGGGCAGTTCGCGGCACTACCGGCATCGAAGGCACGGAGCTTTCGGAAGAAGAAGTTGGCCTGGTAATGGACTCTCCGCCGGATAGCCCGGCGTTGGGTCCTGGGCGTGAGCGCGAAGAGCAAGAAACCAGAAACGCGAATAAACTGATGGGATACGTAGCCGAGTATATCCGGAGCAACTCGGATGCCCAAATTTCGGAACCGCTGATGTTGGAGTTCCACCGTATTCTGACTGAAGGAATCAATTACCAGCATAACGAGCCGGGCCTCTATCGCAACCATTCGGTAACAGTGGGTACCTATCGTCCGCCTCCGACCGGAGAAGAAGTCAGGCGGTTGATGGCCGAATTCGTTCGCTGGTTCAACACTGGGTTGCCAACGCACTGGGACCCGGTGCTGCGGGCGATAGTAGCCCATTTCTATGTGGTCAGCATACACCCCTTTGGCGATGGCAACGGTCGCACCTCGAGGGCAGTGGAGAGTTTCCTGCTTTACAAAGCTGGGGTAAATGTCCGGGGTTATTACTCCCTCGCCAACTATTACTACCAAAACCGCCCTGAATACATAGACAGTCTGAACCTGGTCCAGATTCAAAGTAAGACTGACCTGACTCCGTTCGTTGCCTTTGCCCTTACGGGACTGGTTCAGGAGCTAGAGGCGGTTCATGCGGAAGTGCTGGCAGAGGTCAGGATACTTGCATTCCGTGACCATGCCCGCCGGACTCTAGCAGATGCCGAGAAATTGGGGACGCCGGCGGGCGAAAGGCAACTGCGGTTACTGACCGACTTAGCCGGCGAGCCGATCTCGCTGAAAGAGCTTCGCTCTGGCGGTCATCCGCTGTCGCGCCTTTACCGGAACGTCACTACCCGGACGCTGACGCGCGATATAAATGCTCTCAAACAACAGAATCTCATAATCGTAGTGGGGGATGAGGTACGCGCGAATCTGGAGTTGATGACCCGGTTCACCGCTTGACGGAGTTTCTTTCGGCTCCGCGTTGGCAAACTAAAACCCCGCGACGTTTTCGCTGCGGGGTTTTGTGCGTATCGAGAGGTTGGTACCCCGGAGGGGCTTCGATCCCCTGATCTCCACCTTGAAAGGGTGGCATCCTAACCGGGCTAGACGACCGGGGCACACTGTACTCCAGCAGTCTAGCATACGTTGCCGCCGGGCGCTACGGGTAGACCGCCAGTTCTTCCAGCGAGGTGTCTTCGGGGAAGCCGGACATCAGGTTCATGTTCTGCACCGCTTGTCCCGCCGCGCCCTTGACCAGGTTGTCCAAGCAGCTGATGACGATGAGGCGTCCGGTGCGGCGGTCTATGACCGGGTGCAGCAGGCACATATTGTTGCCCAGGGTCTGCTTGGTCTGGGGTGGAGCGGACGCAACCCGCACGAAGGGATGGCCGGCGTAGTAGTCGCGGTACACGTCAACCAACCGTTGCTGGCCCTCGTCGCCGGTCCACTCGCCCGGGTTCGTCAGAGGGGCGTAGCAGGAGCTCAGGATGCCCCGCGTCATCGGAATCAGGTGCACCTGGAAAGTCACCCTAACCGGCTCATCGGCCAGCGGGTTCAGCTCTTGGGTAATCTCCGGCAGGTGGCGATGCCCGCCCAAGGCATAGGCGAAGACGTTTTCGTTGACCTCGGAGAAATGGTTGGTCATCACTAGGCTGCGGCCGCCGCCGGACACTCCTGACTTGCTGTCTACGATGATGTCGGGGCTGATTATGCCTGCGGACACCGCCGGGGCCAGGCCCAGGATGGCGCTGGTGGGGTAGCAGCCAGGGTTGGCTACCAGCCGGGCTGTGCGGATTTCGTCCCGGTGCAGCTCGGTCAGCCCGTAGACTGCCTCTTCCAGCAGCGAAGGCTTCTGATGCGCCACGCCGTACCACTCTTCGTATTCGTCGGCCTGTTTGAGCCGGAAATCGGCGCTGATGTCCACCACCTTGACGCCCTGCTCCAGCACCGGGATGCAGGCTTCCGCGCTGGCCTTGTGGGGCAGGGCCGAAAACACTAGGTCGAGGCTGCCGCTGAGTTCCGGCTCGATGGTCAGCCCGAGGCTGTCCAAGTGGGGGAACACTTCGCCGAGCTGCTGCCCGGCGGCGCTCCTGCCGGTGACCGACGCGATTTCAACCTCGGGATGGCGGCGGAGGATACGGGCCAGTTCGGAGCCGGAGTATCCCGTAATGTTGATGATTCCTACCTTCACTTTCCTGGCCCTCCTTAGTCGCTGGCCTGACTGATTAGATGTTTTTTCATTTTCACTGTGCCGCTTTTGCCCAGCCGTTATCCCAGCTCACCCCGGGCTGGTGGAAGCAAGAGGCACGTGAGGGAGCGGGCCGGGGCCGCTCCGGGCGGTTTTGGACGGGCGGGCCGCTTTTGCTGCGTCATCCGTCCCGGCGGCTTTCGCCGTAAATTGCTTGCGCGACGGGCATAGTCCGCTTACGACGCACTCGCCGCAGAGGGGCCGCTGCGCCTTGCAGACCCGCCGTCCATGGTTGATGAAGGCCACGTGGAAGTTGAACACTTCATCGGGCGGCACTTTGGCTTCCATAATTTCGTGGGCTTTGTCGGCGCTGGTCTTCGAGTCTATGGCGCGGAGCCGCTGGCATACCCGAAAAATGTGGGTGTCAATCGCCATTGCCGGCATACCCAAGGAGAAGTTCAGGACGATGCCCGCCGACTTGGGGCCGATGCCCGGCAGTTGCCGCAGCCACGCTTTGGCCTCGTCCAGCGGCATCTCCCGCAGAAAGGACAGGTCAAGCGAGCCGCTATTGAGTTCCAGCACCTTGTCCAGCACTTCCTTGATGCGCGGGGCCTTTACTTTAGCCAGTCCGCCGGGCGCGATGGCCTCTTCGATGGATGCCACGTCGGCCCGCGCTACCGCTTCCAGTGTACCGAACCGCTCCATCAGCCGGGCGTAGGCGCGGCTGGAGTTGATGTCCGACGTATGCTGCGAAAGGACAGTGAACACCATCTCGTCGGCTGGGGCCAGCCGTCGCTCTGACTCGAAAGGCCCATACTCCCGCGCCATCAACTCAACGGCCTGGGCAATGCGGGCCGGCGACATCGTTGGGCTGCGGCGCTTTACTTGCTTCTCCGCCATAGCGCAGATTCTAGCACTGGCGGAATAGCTGCTTCAAGGTTCGGCAGGAATGCGGCAGGGACATGGTTTCAGCTCCGGCGCGTTTTGGATGGGCTTGGGTGAGGCCGGAAATTTTCACTTTCCCGGTCATTTCCGGTCATTTCCGGCCGTCCGGGGCCGTCGGAGCGCGGTGGTGGGGGCTGGAAGCGGCCGGACTGGTTACGGCTTGCGGGCAAAGCACATCACGCTGCCTCAGTGGCTGGCTGGATTTGGGCCGGGGTTTGGTCTTGGCGGGGGTTCCCGATCGGTACATAAATAATGCTACTGGGGTGTGCCAGGGGTTGGCAAGGGGGAAGTGTCAGGAAAAGCGGTGGGGGGCAACGCAGAGAGGGCGGAGGAGGCGCAGAAGGGGATGCCCTCACCCTATGCCCTCCCCCGGAGGGAGAGGGAACTGTATCTGAGAACCGACAGGCCCTGCGTTTCAGAACAGGTGGCAGGACACGGTGTGGCCGGGGGATACTTCCTTCACCTGCGGGTCTTCGACGCTGCAATGGTCCATGACGAAGGGGCAGCGGGTATGGAAGTGGCAGCCTGTCGGCGGGTTCAGGGGTGACGGCACTTCGCCGATCAGTATCATCTCTTCTTGCAGCGTGTCGGGATGAGAGGGTAGGGCTGCCGACATTAACGCTTTGGTGTAGGGGTGGGACGGGTTGTTGAACAGGTCTTTCACCGGCGACAACTCAACGATGCGCCCCAAGTACATCACCGCCACCCAGGTGCACATATAGCGCACCGTTGCCAAGTGGTGGGCGATGAGCATATAGCTGACATTGTATTCCGCTTGCAGGTCTTTCAGCAGGTTCATTATCTGGGCGCGGATGGACACGTCCAAGGCCGAAACCGGCTCGTCCAGCACGATTACCTTGGGGTTGAGCGACAGGGCGCGAGCGATGGCTAGGCGCTGGCGCTGTCCGCCGGAAAACTCGTGGGGGTACAGGTTGGCGTGGTAGGCGCTCAGGCCCACGTCGCCCAGCAGTTTCATCACCCGCTCCTGAATCTCGGAGCGGCTGATGTCCCAGTTGATGACCATTGGCTCGGCGATGAGGTCGCGCACCCGCATCCGCGGGTTGAGCGAACTCCACGGGTCTTGAAACACCGCCTGCACCGAGCGGCGGTATTCCCGTCTCGCTTCCGGGCCGGCGCTGTGGATGTCCTGCCCATCGAAACGAATGGAGCCTTCGGTCGGCTCTTCCAGCATCAGCATCATCTTGGCGGTGGTGCTCTTGCCGCAGCCCGACTCGCCGACGATGCCCAGCGTTTCGCCGGGGTGAAGCTCGAAGGACACGCCGTCCACCGCCTTGATGTGGCCGGTGGTCTTGCTGATGAGCAGGCCCTTGGTGACCGGGAAGTGCTTTTTCAGCCCGACGGCTTCCAGCAGCGCGCCGCCTCTGCCGACGGAGGGGTTGGCCCCGATGGTGGTCTCGTTTACAGTCGTCATGCTAACCGCCAGCACGAAGCGTTGTGGCCTTCGCTCACCGTTACCCGAGTGGGATATTCCTCGCGGCACCGATCCATCACGTACTGGCAGCGGTCGGCGAAGGGGCAGCCGGGGGGCAGGTCGTGCAGCGTGGGCGGCTGGCCTTCGATGGAATACAGCCGTTCCACGTCTTCCTCCATACTGGGCACCGAGGCCAGCAGGGCCTCGGTGTAGGGGTGCGACGGGCGGTTGAAGATGTCGCGGACGCTGCCCTGCTCCACGATGCGCCCGGCGTACATCACCGCAACGCGGTCGCACATCTTGGCGACGATGCCGAAGTCGTGGGTGATGAAAATCAGGCCAACGTTGGAGTCCTGCTGCAACTCTTTCAGCAGGGCCAGGTATTGGGCCTGAATGGTGACGTCCAGAGAGGTGGTCGGCTCGTCGGCGATAAGCACCTGCGGTTGGCAGGATATGCCGATGGCTCCCACCACCCGTTGCCTCATGCCGCCGCTCATCTGGTGCGGGTAGTCGCGCATCCGCGACTCGGCGGCAGGGATGTTCACCCTCCGCAGCACTGAGAGGGCCTGCTCCATGACCGAGCGTCTCGGTATGTTCTGGTGGATCCTGATGGCTTCCGAAACCTGGTTGCCGATGGTAAACACTGGGTTGAGCGAGGTCATCGGGTCCTGGATGATGAGGGCGATTTTGCGGCCTCTGACCTTGTTCATCTCGCTGTCGGAGAGTTGCAACAAGTCTTCGCCGTCCAGCGTAATTGTGCCGGAGACGATGCGGCCCGGCGGCATGGGGATGAGCCGCATCAGCGAGAGCATGGTCACCGACTTGCCGGAACCGGACTCGCCGACGATGCCCAGCGTTTCCCCCCGGCGCAGGTGGAAGCTGATGCCGTCCACCGCCTTGACCGTGCCCCACCGGGTCTGGAAGTGAGTCCGCAGGTCGTCCACCTGCAGGACCACGTCTTGTTCAGTTGCTACTTCGGTAGTCATGACGTCTATTGAACCCCTGTTTCGTGCGGGTAGTCTACTCTATCTGGCGCAGCCGCGGGTCCAGTTTGTCGCGCAGCCAGTCGCCGAAGAGGTTGAGCGACATCACGGTGAGCACGATGGCGACGCCGGGGAAGGTGGAAATCCACCAGGAGCCGTTGGAGAAACCGCCGGCCAGATGGTCCCGCCCGTCGGCCACCATGACGCCCCAGGCGGGCGTGGGCGGCGGCACACCGGCGCCGAGGAAGCTGAGGGTAGACTCCAGCAGAATCACGATGCCCACCTGGAGGGTCGCCACTACGATCAGCGTGTTTATCGTCCCCGGAAAGATGTGGATGAGCAGAATCCGGGGGGTGGAAGCCCCGGCTACTTTGGCCAGCGCCACGAAATCCATATTCTTCAGTTGCAGCACCTCGCCCCGCAACTGGCGGGCGAAACGCGGCCAGATGAATATGGTCAGCACCGCCACGATGATGCTCAGTGAGGCCCCGCCCAGGGTGGTCACCAAGACCAGAGCTATCAGGACGAGGGGGATGGCCAGCAGGATGTCCACGAAGCGCATTACCGCCTCATCCACTATCCCGCCGTACCAGCCGGCGACGAGTCCCAGCAGCACGCCGATGGAGCCGCCGACGCCCAGGGTCACACCCGCTGCTATCAGGGAGATGCGCGCCCCGTAGATGATGCGGGAAAGTATGTCGCGCCCCAGCCCATCGGTGCCAAGCAGGAATTTGGAGCTGCCGCTGGCGCGAAGCACTTTTTCAACCGCAATGCTGTCGCCTATCTCAACGTTGGGGTTTACTTCTTGGGCGTCTGCCAAGGATATCTCGGCGTCGCGCCCGGGCAATACCCGCTGAACTACCACATAGGTAGCGGATTCGGTTTTGGCCTCATACCAGAAGGGCGGCAGTTTCCGCTCAGTGAGCGACTGAAAGTTCGGGTCGTGGGGCGCTATCAACGGAGCGGCAATGCCAGAAAACAGCACCAGCGCAAGCAGAAACACGGGGATGATAGGCCAGCGCCGGAAGATGCGATAAGCCCCGGTCAGCCAGGCTCCTAGGCCTTTTGAAGGTTTGTCGAGAACCCCGGTTACTTCAGCCGCCATGATGCGCTTTCCTCACCTGCCTATGCGTACCGGATACGGGGGTCTATGTAGGCGTAAAGCACGTCCACCGAGAATGCGGCAAGAACGTAGAGCAGAGTGAAGACAATCACAACGCCCTGGAGCAGCGGGTAGTCGAAGGCAAACAGCGCGTCGATCGCCAGCTTGCCCAGTCCGGGCCAAGCGAACACTGTCTCCACCACCAGGGAGCCGGTTACCAGCGCTCCAAGGGTAACGCCGGCGAAGGTCAGCGGCGGTATCAGGGCGTTGCGAAAGGCGTGACGCACCACGACGCCCCAGTATGGCACTCCCTTGGCCCGGGCCAACTTGATGTATTCCGAGTCCAGAACGTCCAGCATCGCTGAGCGCACCAGCCGCAGGTTGGCCGCGGCGTAATACCAGCCTAGGGTAATAGCCGGCAGAATAATGCTGTTCCAGTCGTCCCGTCCGTATGGCGGGAATAGTTCCCAAGACACGGCGAAGAAGATAATCAACATGATGCCCAGCCAGAAAGGCGGCGCCGACTGGCCCAACATTGCGACCATCTTACCCACTTGGTCAATCAGGCTGCCTCGCTTAATGGAGGACAGTATGCCCAGCGGAATGCCCACCAGCAGAGAGAGGACGAAGGCGGTCAGCCCCAAGAAGAGGGTGGCGGGCAACCGCTCCAGGATCACGTCCGTTACGGGACGCCCCTCCTTGACCGACTGGCCGAAGTCCCCCCTGACAGCGTTGCCCAGGAATATGACGTATTGCTGGTAGTAGGGCTCGTTCAGCCCCAGCACCTCGCCCATCCGCTCCCAGTCTTCGTCGGTGGAATAGTCGTCGAGCATGATATGGCGCGGGTCGCCCGAAGCACGGCTCATTATGAAAATAATGAGCGAGACCGCGAGAATGGTGACGATGGACAGCGCCAGCCTACGGACCAGATATTTCTGCATAGCGTACTAAACCGCAGCCGGGGACAGGTAAAGATCGAGTTTTCTGCGAGGATAAATTTAGTGAAATTGTACTAGATATGTTGTGTTATGTCGCTATGGATTGCCTGCCTGCTGCCAAGCAGGCGCTCGCTGGACATTACCGGCCCGCCGGATCGCGCTGAGACTTGAACTGCGCGACCCGCCGGGCCTGCCGTATTCATTGATGGGTCCGGTATGCCTAGTTACGGTGCTCGGTGCTTGATGTACTCGAAGCCGGAGGGCGACCGTACTTCGCTGAAGCCTAGGGGCGTCCATTCGGGGTCGAGGCGTTTGCCGACAGGCCAGATGCCGTCGTGAGCATAGATCCCGAAGGACATGACGTTGTCATACATCCAGCCGTAGACCTTGCGCTCCTTCTCGGATACTAGGTTCGGGTTGGTTTCGCCCAGCAGATCGGTGATGTTTTCCTCCATCCACGGGTGTTCCGTGCCGTAGCTGTAGGTGGAATTCTTCACGTAGTTGGAGGCGCCGATGGCCGGGGTGAGGCGCTGGCTGACGGTGTGGCAGGTCGCGCCCTGGTACTTGCGGGTAATCAGCTCCGGGCGGATGGTTGCGTACGGGACCCGCTGGAGGTTGACCTCGATGCCGACGGCCTCCCAATAGCCGGACACAGCTTCGCAGGCTTCCACCTCGGCGGGTGCGCCGCGAATGGCAGGGGTCAGGGTGATGGAGAAGCTGTTGCCGGGGCCATAGCCGGCCTCAGCCAGTAGCTGCTTCGCCATTTCCGGGTCGTATTCGTGAGTCCAGCGAGGGTCGGCCTTGGCCTCGTGGCCCATCCAGTCCCTCAGGTACAGGGGCTGACCGAAGCCGGAGAGCAGCGTGTCCACTATCTCCTGCCGGTTGACGGCGATGGCCATGGCCTTCTTGACCTTGACTGCATTCAGCCATTCTTCCGATGTGGGGTCTTCGTTGCATGACACCCAAGCGTTGTTGCAGTCCAGGTGTTCGTAGGGGTTGCCATCCTTGTCCACTCCGTAGGTCTGGCCGTAGATGTTCAGCCCGGCCTGGCCGGCGTAGGGCCAAGCTACGATTTCCGTGCCTTCCACGGCCTTAACGGCGTCCAGGGAGTCGAAGGCCATTTCCATGATGTCCAGGGTGCCGGACTGGAAACCGGCGACGCGAGTGGCCTCTTCGGGAATGGACCACAAATTCAGGGTGGCGAAGTATGGGGTCTGACGCCAGTGGTCTTCCACAGCCGCAAAGCGCCAGACTCGCCCGCTGTCGTGGGACTCTATTTCCCAAGGCCCGGTGGCGGCGATGTCCTTGCTGGCCTCTTTGGCGCCTTCTGCGTATTCCGGCGTCGAAGTGTCGTCCATGCTGCCGCCGGCCGCCTCCACCTTCTCTTGGGTCTGCTTCATGCTGACGATGGTGGTGCTGGTGCCGCCCAGATGGCGCATGAACTCGAAGACCTGTTGTTGCAACCATGACCTGCCGGCGTCTATTTCGACGGTGTAGTTATCGATGATGGTCTGGGAGCCGCCTTTTTTACCCACCCAAAAATCGCCGATGATGCCGGCCCTAGCGAGGAGGGATCCCTCATAGTATTCTTTGTAGTTCCAGAGGATGTCCTCGACAGTCATGTTGCCGTAGCCCTTGTGGAACTCCACATCATCCCGAATCCTCCAGGTCCAGATTCGGGAGTCTTCCGAAATGTCCCACTCGGCGGCCAGCAGCGGCCCAGGCGAGAGGTCCTGCTGGATGGTAACCATGGACTCGCCGAAAGTGACGGCGGAGTATTGGACGCGCGGACTGGAAATGAACCGGGGATGGCCCTCAAAGATGCCGGTCTCTTTCACGCCGTAGTTCAATTCGCCTTCCGGTTTGTGGGTTGTTTCCACAACTCTGGTTGGCGCGGGGCGCGGCGTGGAGGTCGGCGCAACCGTGGGCTGCGCGGGCCTATCTGTTGGCGCTGGCGCCCCCGGCTGGCTGGTGGGCGCTGGCGCCCCCGGCTGGCTGGTGGGCGTCGGCTCATCCGTCGCTACCTGAGGGGCTGTGGCCTGCGCCGCTGCCGGCGCCGTTGTCGCGGTTGGCGGCGCCTCTGTAGCCGACGAGCCGCAAGCCACTATCAGCGCTAGGGCCGAGAGCATCAGGATAGGAAACCAGAATCTGGAGAAAATCTTTCTTGGGCTAAACACTACCGCTCCTTATTGGGCCGTGGGCTATTGAAACTTTGGCCTGGGATATATCCGCCTTTGGCCCGGAACAACCGGCCTTAAGCGTGAAGGGCCGCACGGATTATATGTATGCCACTACTTTTGTCAAGAACTTTCGCCGCCGGGCTATTCTAATTCAGGACAACGAAAATGCGCAATATCGAACCGATTAGTAGCTACAATGCGTTCGCTGCGTGAGCGCTTCAATTCAACATTCGCTGGAAAACTCACCAAAATAGATGCCCAAATGCTACTGTCCGGGCGTCCCAGTGAGATGACGGGCGAAAGTAGCCGGCCAACCCGTCAACGGTGGGCTGATGCTGAGCAGAGAAGCCGCGGCTTGCGGGAATGCGCGGGCGTTACCGTTCTCCGCGCAGGAATCGTTCCACGTCGCGCACGAGGTCTTCCGGATCGAGACTGGCATTGGTGAGCGCGTTCTCGTCGTATTGCCCCTCCAGCTTGGTGACGTAGGAGCCGATTTGGTCGTCGGCCTGGACGGCGCGGGCTACCTCGTCGTCGAACTTGGCGGCGGCCGAACGCAATTCCTCCAACTCCAAGGGAAGCCGCAAGAGGCGGGTGAGGACCTGCAGCAGGGAATAGGCCACCCGGTAGTTGGGAGCCGCCTGCAGGTAGTGAGGAGTGTGTCCCCAGATGGACGAATATCCCAAGCCCTGTTTGACGCAGGCGTCCATCACCGACGAGCTGATGCCGGTAGGCCCCTGGTAGTTGGAGGAACGAATTTCGCGCCCCTCGAGAAACTCCGACAGGTCGGGCCGGGTCGCCGTGCCGCTGAGCTTGACCGGGCGGGTGTGGGGAACGGCGTCCAACAACGCGCCGACGTGGATGACGGTCTCCACTCCCTGCTCGTGGGCCAGCCGGGCAACGCCTTGGGAGTAGGAGCGCCAGCGCAGGTTGGGCTCGATCCCGGTGAATACCATGATGCCGTCGCCGGTCTCGGTATTGTCCAAGTGGAAGAACTCGTTGGCCGGCCAATAAATGTGGCGTTTTCCGTCGCGGGTGCGCGTCGTCGTGGGGCGGGTCTGGGAGAAGTCGTAGAATTCTTCCGGATCGAACTCGGCGAACTTGCGCGCCTTGAGCTTGCGCTTGAGGAATTTCACCGCGCTGGTCGCGCCCTCGGCGGCGTCGGCCCAGCCGCTAAACGCGATCAGCAGCGTACTCAGCTTCCGGTCCGGTAGATGGTCAACGGAAAGAAAGTCCATCGTGCTCCCGCGCTGGTTAGACTGCCTGAATTAGTCTATCACAGGCGGCCAAAGGTTTGTTTTGATGCGAGTCGCCGTCACCGCTGCCAGATGCGGACGATTGTCAGGCTGCCGTCAGTTTCTTCGGTGTAATAGAGCCAGAAATCATCGTCTTGATAGGCCCAAATCCTGAGACCATCCGCGTTCGCCATCCCGATATCAAGGCGTCTGGGCAGCCTGCCCAAAGGAGAAGCAGCCAACACAACAATCAACCCGCGCGCTTCCCGTTCGACATCCGGGGGCATTGCGTCCAGGTTCTCCCATGCTTCTCTGAGTAGGGATGCTCTATTTTCTGGCATCATTTTTGGTAAGGCCACGCTCTGTCATATACTGTTCCAGCGAGATTACCCGGCCGTTTGCAGCGTCGTCTATGCCCCGGCGTATTCCCGCCAGAATTTCCTCCACCACCTCTGGGCTGTATTCCTCTCTGAGCCGCCGGATTCCTTCTGGTTCCTGGTCTGCGGTCTGCTCAGTTTTCGTAGCGTCATTGGGAAGGGTCATTCAATTCACCTCGCCGGACAAATCTGGTGCCTTTGAGTCTAGCACACGCTTATGCCTCCGGCGTCACTCTGCGGCGAAGCGGCCTAGGCGGAACAGCGCCAGGTCGTGGGCGGTTTCACCGAACATCGCTAGGTCGGCCATAATTTCGCCGATGACGCTGGCGAACTTGAAGCCGTGGCCGGAGAACCCGGAGGCCAGCGACACCTGCGGATAGTCGGGGTGAAGGTCGATGATGAAATGCCCGTCGGGGGAGTTGGTGAACATACAGGTCTTGAGCGAGAGGGCGGGGCCGGCCGCCGCCGGAAAGTAACGCTCGATGAAGTTTCGCAGCACCGCTTCGTCTTCCGGGTAAACGTCGCGGTCCAGCAGGTCGGGGTCTACGGTCTGGTGCAGGTGGTGGGAGCGGCCCACCTTGAAGCCCGGCACACCATAGGCTGGGAATCCGTAGAAACGCCCTTCCTCAACGTAGAGTCCGAAAACGGGGAAGGTGTCGGTGCGGAAAAGCTCTGGCCTTTCCGGCTGGAACCAGCCCAGCACCTGCCGCTCGGCCACGGCGTACCGGGCCAGCGCCGGCGCGATCTTGGCGGCCCAGGGCCCTGCCGACACCACCAGCCGGGCCGCCCGGTAGCTGCCTCTGCTGGTGCGCACGACGACACCCTCGCCCGACGGCTCCCAGTCCAGAACACGCTCGCGCCCATGCACTTCGGCGCCGGCCTCCAGCGCGGCGTTGACGTGGTTGACGATGCAACGCTCCGGCAGCAGAAAGCCCCCGTCCGCCTGGTAAACGGCGGCGATGTCGTGGTCAAAGTGGTAGCCAGGGAAGCGGCGGCTGGTCTCCGGCCCGGTCAGCACTTCATAAGGGATGTGATGCTCTTGGCAAGCCGCCACCGCGCCCTGAAAGTATTCGCTCTCGGCGTGGCCGGCGCGAATGGAGCCGGTGGTCACCAGGAGCCTCTCCCGCGAGGCGTTCTCCAACTGGTGCCATAACTCGTAGGCGCGGCGCACCAGCGGCACATACGAGGGATGCTCCTGAAGCGTGTAGCGAATCATGCGGGAATAACCGTGGGACGAGCCCATCTCGTGGGGCACGTCGAACTGCTCCAGCCCCAGAGCGCGCCAGCCGCGCCGCGCCAAGTGGTACAGCGCGGCACTGCCCATGCCGCCCACGCCGATGACTATGGCATCGTATTCGTTCATAACTCCCGTTCCGCCGTAAAAATTTCCCTCTCCCTTGAGGGAGAGGGACAGGGCGAGCGTAGTGTGTCTGTAAGGCGTCGCCTTATCTCAATGTCCTATCCTCGGGGGATGCCCGTGCCGGGGGTGGTCATCCGCAGGGAGTAGACCGAAGTGCGGGCGGTGAATAGCATGGTGCGGTTGCCGTCGCCGCCCCAGGCGCAGTTTGCCGGAATTTCCGGCAGGCGGATGATGCCCAGGCTGCTGCCGTCGGCACCGAAGACCCAGCATCCTTCTGGGCCTGTGCAGTAGACGCGGCCCTCGGCGTCAACTTTCATTCCGTCGGGAACGCCGTCCTCCACGGAGTGCATATTGGCGAAGATGCGGTTGTTGCTCAAGGAGCCGTCGGCGGCTACGTCGAAGGCGCGAATGAACTGATGCTCACAGACCTCGCCGCGTTCCTTCTCGGCGATGCAGCCGTCGTCCTGGCGGGTGATGGCGACGTACAGCACGCTTTCGTCGGGCGAGAAGGCGATGCCGTTGGGGTACTCGGTGTCGCGGGTGGCGATGGCGTGCGTTCCGTCGGGGGCGACGCGGTGCACGCCGCTGAATTCCAGTTCCCGCTCCTCGGCGGTGAGGCGACCGCTGGGGTCGGTGAAATACAGCGACCCGTCGGAGCGGGCCGCGACGTCGTTGGGCCGGTTGATGCGATGCCCGTCAACGTGGGTGGCGATGGCGGTATAGGAGCCGTCGGCATTGCGCCGGGAAAGCTGCCGGTTGTCGCCCTCGCACAGAATCAGGTTGCCCGCGAGGTCGAAGGTCAAACCGTTGGAGCCGCCGCTGTTGTCGCGGAAGACCTCGGTCTGTCCGTCCGGCGTCATCCGGTGCACCAGCGAGGCGCGAATGTCCACGAACAGCCAGTATCCGTCGGGGTGCCACAGCGGCCCCTCGGTGAACCCGAAGCCGGTGGCAAGCTGCTGCGCTTCCGCGCCCGATTCTACGATCCCGGGTAGCAAGTCCGCCATGACAACCTCCGGTTCATTTGAGTGTGGAGTGCGCCCTCTCCTGCGAGGGTTGCGAGGGTGAGGCAATTGAGCGAAAGCGTCCTATAGGTGAGCCAGGTACTGCTCCTCGAAGTCCATGCCTGCCAGGTCGCTGAAGGCTTGCATCAGCCGCCGCGTTACCGGACCGGGGGGCCTGCCATCCCCGATGGCCGTGCCGTTAACGGCGGAGACGGGGCAGATGCACAGGCTGGTGGAGGTGAGAAAAGCCTCGTCGGCGGTGTAGGCGTCGAAGAGGTCCAGGTCGCGCTCTCCGGTTTCCAGCCCCAGACCTTCCGAGAGGCCCAGCACCGTCCGGCGGGTGATGCCCTCCAGCACGTACTGGCCCTTGGGAGTTGCCACCATGCCGTCCTTGAC
Organism: Dehalococcoidia bacterium; assembly: GCA_965249065.1. Lineage (GTDB taxonomy): Bacteria > Chloroflexota > Dehalococcoidia > Lucifugimonadales > UBA3495 > VXOI01. Next base: position 2,189,851 of record CBDFLG010000002.1, read on the forward strand.
CAAGAATATGTTGGAGCCGCGACCTTCGGTCAGGTTGCCGGCTTCGTCCAGCAGCACAGCCCAGGAGCCGGGATCGGTTCCTTGGGCTTCCAGGTCTCCCAGCACCAGGTTCAGGTAGTTGTGGGTCTTGGCCCGCGGGCTCATGAAGCGGGGCGGCACGCGAGGCACCGAGGGCGTGGTTACCCGGGCCCCGTCACGGTAGAGCGGCGCCCGCGCTGTGAAGGGGATGGCATGGGTTTCGATGAGCACCGTTGGCGTCCCATCGCTTGGCCCGCCTTCTACGCCTCGGGTAACCCGCTGCATCACCCACATATCCTGACCGGGCGGCAGAAGCGGGTAGTTGTGCTCGACTACCCGGCGTGACCAATCTTCCATTTCGTCCATGCTGATGCCGGGGTCAATGCGGACGTATCGCAGTGAGTCGTAGAGCCGCCGCACGTGCTCGGTCAGCTTGAAAGGAACGCCGGAGAAGGTTCGGGCGGCGTCAAACACGGCGTCGCCGTAGATAAACCCCCGGTCGCGGATCGGAATACCCGCCCGCGACTCCGGCACAAGCTCCCCGTTGAGGAAAACGATGGGTTCGCTCTGAGCCATAAAGCCCTCCCGCCCCCAAGGGCAAAGGTGATGGTGCCGCCAAATGATACCAGCAAGCCACCGGCCCTGCCAGCGCAGGGCGGAAAAGCCGATGGTCTTTCAATCACTCTCAATCACTCTGCGCCCGCGCCAAGGGAGCCCCCACCCTAACCCTCCCCCGTTCGAACTCATGAAGAGGGCGAGGGAATAACTGAAAGACCTTGGGAAAAAGCGGATGGCCGGAAGCTGCTGCCTCCGGCCATTTCTGGGGTTCGCTGTTAGGGTTGAGCTAGTTGGCGATTATCGGGACTTCCAGGGTGCCAAGCTCTTCCACGTCGCCGGGGTGAGTTACCGCGCCGTCCAACTCGTCGACGCCGTATCCGATGGCGGTCAGTTCCAAGTTCAGGGTGTCTCCGGACAGCAACACGACATCGCCGGCCACAGAGACGGTTATCACCCGCCACTCCCACGTCTCCCCTGGGTCGAGTCTGCGGTCGCCGTTTAAGTCGCCGCCGACGTATTCCATGGAGTCGCGGGTCAGCGGCTCGCGGGCCAGCGGCACGAGGCCGTTGGACAGGAGCTCCACCCGGACATCTCGGAGCGGGGAGTCGCCATCGTTGGTTTCGGTTACGGTCAGGGTCTGCACCACCAGCCGCAGCACCACGGTGTTATGCTCGCTCAGGCCGATGGCGGTGCTGGGATCCAGAATGTCAACGGTAACCGGCTCGGAGTCGGCCCTCTCTTCGCTGTCGTCTCTGGCGGTGGCGGTGACGTTGAAGACGAAATCCGTTTTTGTGCCGAGATTGCCGGTGGAGCACTGGGCGCTTATGGATTCGCCCGCATCAAGCTGCCCCAAGTTGCTTAGGTTGCGGTCGCAGTTTTGCGCCTCGGGGTACCCAACACTGCTAGCCACCGACAGGTTGAACAGCGTTGAGTCGCCGTTGTTGTACACGGCAATGGCGAGGGGCGCCGCTTGGCCTTTGCGAACCGTCGGCAACCCCCGGACCGTCTCCGCTCCCGAGGTGGCTACGATGGCCAACCCTGGGGCGATGACCTGGACATCAGCGGAAGCGGACGCTGCGGGCAGAGGTTCTGCGGTTCCCGGCAACGTGCCTGAGACAGTGGCCGTAACTGTGCTCCTCCCCAAGGGCAGGATGGCGCTGCAGGAGTAAGGAGACGCCTCCCCGTCCGCGGCCACCGAGCCAAATTCGCGGCCGCACTCTGGGACGTCGAAGCTGCCGCCGTCCCCGTCTACTCTTACAACGGTGACGTTGACGTCGTTCAGGGCCGTGACCGACGGGGTGGTGACAGTGATGTTAAAGGCGGCGTCAGTCCCGGTGCGGACAACCTGCGCTGCGGGATTGATGGTGATGCCGACGGCCACTTCTCCGAAAACGACTTCGGAGGTGTCGGAATTCGTGGCCTCTATTTCCACAGGTACGCCGCTAGAGTCCTTGGCCGTCGCCTTGGCGGTCACTATCGCTTCGTTGGTCAAGGACGAATCCGGGATCACCCCGCAGATATAAGGCGCCGTTGACTCGCCGACGCCCAGGATTGCGATAGTTGTATTGCAGTCCGGAGCCAGCGCGTCGGTGACGGTGATGTCGGACAACTCGAAACCGCCGGTGTTGGTTACGGTGATTTCAAAGAGTGCCTCTTGGCCTTGGTAAACCGTCTGGGTGTCGGCGCCGGGGTTCCCGGCGGGCGTCACCTCTATCACGATGGAAGGCGGAGTCATGCGAACCAGCTTGGACTGGGACGCTGCGGCCTCCTCGCCTCCCACTGGGCTGAAGGTGGTGCCGCCGGAATAGTCGACCCGGGCGCTCAGTTCCACGTTGCCGGAAGCATTCTGGACGCCGTCGTTCTGGTTGACGGTGTACGCGACCCGGGGGGCCGTGTATACCGAGCCGACCTGGATGGTGGGGATGACGTCGGTATCATCGGTGCCGGCGAGGGGCACCTGCTCGCCATTGGGCAAAGTAACCGCCAGGACGCCGCCGGTGTAGTTACAGGCGATCTCCCCTACGGGCAGTTCCGGGATGGACAGGTTGACCGTGTAGCCGATGATGTCGCCGTGGGAGACCACGGCCACCGAGCGGCCGGACCCGTTGGTGATGCTGATGGATATGCCGACGGCGGAGGTGTCGCAGTCCACCGGCTCTTGACCGGAGGCGAAAGGGCTGCTAACTATGATCACCCCAAGCCCCACGGCTACTACCGCCAGCAGGATGAACAGCGGGACAGCGTTGCGTTGAATCAAGCTCATCGGTATGGCTCCAAAAAAGATGTGGTCTCCATTAAGTCCGGTGCACTCCCTACCAGCCTCGGGCTACCCTAACCAGCCTCGGGCTATTGGGACGTAAATCCGTGATCCGGGTCTTGCCGGGTCGCTCGCAGCCTAGGGTTCAGACAGGTCTTCAGAACATCGGCAATATCATACATAACACCAGTCCGGTAATTCAACACTTTAATGTCTGAAAATCCAGTCCATTTCAGACTGTCTGCCGGACTTTCCCTCGCCCGAAGCCCCTCCAATTTGTTGTGCGGGCGGTATTCAATCACAGAGTTTGGGTAAGGTCAAGCCACTCACTGCGCTTTGCGCGGTTGCAGCGTAAACGCGACGGCAACACAAAGGCCGGAGGGGAGGGATCTCCGGCCTTTGCAAAGATTGATTCAGACTTATGGCAACAATACCACCCGCAGAGGCGAAAAGCTACCGTCCTACCTTAAAAAGGTCAGGAAATCACCGGCCTCTTAAGTATTGCCGTTGTACCGCTGGCGCATCTGAAGCGCTCGCCCCGTCAACTCCGGGCAGCTAACGCAGGGGCTGGCTATGCGAGAGCTTTGGCTAGTTCTTCGGCCTCCGCCTTGCTGAGGATTCGGAACACCGACAGGCTGGGGTCTTCCTTCGCCACGCCTCTGGCGGCCGGCCGGCCATTCTTCATGGTGACCAACTCAATCTGGTCCATCTCCACCTTTTTGCGCAGCTTGGTGCAATAGGCAGTCAGGACGGGCATGGCCGCTTCCGGCGCATCAGCTTTCTTGGCCTGGGACTTCCGTGGAGGCATATCCTCACCTCTTTAACCTGCATCGGGAATGTTTGAGCAGCTCCTTAACCCGCAGCGTCTAAATATTGTAGGCACGGCCTATTTACCTGTCAATATGATGTAGGCGTGAAATTACGCCAAAGCTGAAGCCGTTTTTCGCGCAAAGTTGGCGATTGCAACGGCGTGTAACTCCAAATGAAGCCGATTTGGGACTTCCCGCTCCGGGCTTGCCGTTCCATTCCCCGAGTCCCGCCCGATTCTTCCGGCGCGCGTGCTAAAATAGCGCAGGGCTTGGGAACACACTCTAAATTCCGAAGAGAGCGATGGGTAAACTCTTTATTGTCCGCCACGGTGAGACTATTTGGAACCACGAGGGCCGCATCCAGGGTCATACCGATGTCGGGCTCTCGGAGCGGGGCATGGAGCAGGCCGGGCTGCTGGCGCAACGGCTGAAAACCGTGCGGTTTGACGCGGCCTATGCCAGCGATCTTTGCCGGGCCTCCGACACCGCTTCCGCCATACTGGAAGGGCGCGATGTTCCGGTCTTCCCCACACCACGCTTGCGCGAGTACCACAAGGGCGCGTTCGAGGGCATGACCGAGGCTGAACTCCGGTCTCGCTACCCCTCTGAATATCCCGGCTATGTCGCCAAAGACCTCGATTACGCCCCAAAGGGCGGCGAGTCCACCCGCGGCGTGAGCGCCCGGATGACTGCTATTATCAACGAAATCAAGGAGCGCCATCTGGACGACACCGTGCTGGTGGTCGGCCATGGCGGTTCGCTGCGCGCGGCCATGATGGCGCTGCTGGGAATGTCTCTGGACGCCAACTGGCGCTTCGTTTTTGGCAACTGCACCCTCACCATCGTGGACACGTACCACGACAACGCCGTTCTGCGGCTGTTCAACGACGCCTCGCACCTGTGCTGAATGTTCCAGTGCGGCGCAGGCAATAATGAGGTTCTGACGCCCGCCGTTTAATCGCAACCGGAGAGTGATTCTTGAGTGCCGGTCACGACTCTTCTCACGACCCTTCTGGCAATGCGGAATCAACGGCGGCCTCTGCCGCCATCGGCTCGGCGACGGCGCGCGCGCCGGGCGTCTGCGGCGTTCTGGCCCAGGGCGCCATCGGCGAGATGCACTTCTCGGTGACCTGTCCCGTAGACTTCTTCTCCCGTGTCAGGGTGGAGGTGAGCGGCGACGGCCCCGGCGTAGTCGCCACGGAGGGCTGCGAGAAGACCGTCGCCGCGGTGCGCCGGACGCTGGCCCATCTGCGGCGGGCCAAGGTGCGCGCAGCCGTGAGCGTCAGCAGCCCCATACCGCGAGGCAGGGGCCTCGGCAGCAGCAGCGCCGACCTGTCCGCCGCCATAGCAGCCACCGCTCTGGCTCTTGGCGAGGAACTCTGCCCTGAAACCATCGCGCAAATTGCCCTCTCCATCGAACCCACCGGCGGCGTGATGATGCCCGGTCTGGCGCTGTTCGATCACCGCGCCGGGCTGGTGCGGGAGAGCCTCGGCTCGCCGCCGCCCATGGAAATCGTGGCATTGGACTTCGGCGGTTCTTCCCGGTCCGGGTTTTTCAACCTGTCGGACCGGCCTCAGCGATGGCGCGAGGTCAACGGCGAGACCGCCGAGGCGCTCAACCTGATCCGGCGGGGAGTGGCCGAGAGAAGCGCGGCGCTGGTGGGCCAGGGCGCGACTATCGCCTCCGAGGCAGGCAGCCGGGTTTCCCCTCGCCCCCGTCTGGAGGAGGTTGCCGAGTTTGCCCGCGAGGTCGGAGCGGTCGGCGTCAACGGCGGCTACGGCGAGGGCGTGACCGGCGTGCTGCTTGACGCCACCCAGCGGCGCGGCAAGTCCACCTACCTCAAGGCCAAGCAAGCCTTCCCTGACGCAGAAACGGTCTATCACTTCCGAATGCTGGGCGGTGGCATCCAAATTGTCGCCGCGAAGTAAGAATAGCCACAGAAATACTCGGTGCTCTCTGCGTATTCTGTGGTGAATTAAAGAAGGATGGCGAAACGATGGCGGAGTATAACCTGGCAGTGATTCCCGGCGACGGCGTGGGGCCGGAGGTTATCGCCGAGGGACGCAAGACGCTGGAGGCGCTGGCTTCCTCGGGCGGCCCGGCCTTCCGGTTCACCGAATTTCCTTGGGGCAGCGCCTACTACCGTGAGACGGGGCGCCTGATGCCGGAAGACGGGCTGGAACTGCTGTCCGGTTTCGACGCCATCCTGTTCGGCGCGGTGGGCGACCCGGACATTCCCGACCATATCACGCTACACGGGCTGTTGCTGCCCATGCGCCGAGGCTTCGACCAGGGCGTATGCGTGCGTCCGGCCTATCTCTACCCCGGCGTTACCTCGCCCCTGTCCGGCAAACAGCCCGGCGACATTGATATGGTCATCTTCCGTGAGAACACTGAGGGCGAATACGCCCCCGTGGGCGGACGCCTCAACGCCGGCACGCCCCACGAGACGGTCATCCAGAGCAACGTCTTCACCCGCCGCGGCACCGAGCGCATCATCCGCGCCGCCTTCGAGCATTGCGTCCGCCGCAACAAGCGCAACAAAGTGACGTCGGTAACCAAGTCCAACGCCCAGTCCTTCGGCATGGTCTTCTGGGATGAGGTCTTCGAAGATGTGGCCTCCGAGTACCCGCAGGTGGAAACCGAGTCGCTGCTGGTGGACCGGGCCTGCATGGACTTTGTGCGCTGGCCCGAGGACTTCGACGTGGTGGTAGCCTCCAACCTGTTCGGCGACATCTTGTCGGACATCGCGGCGGTGGTGTCGGGCAGCATGGGCTTGGCCCCCAGCGCCAACATCAACCCCGACAAGCTGCACCCGTCGCTGTTCGAGCCGGTGCATGGCGCGGCCTTCGACATTATGGGCAAGGGCATAGCCAACCCATTGGCCACCGTATCCGCCGTGGCGATGATGCTGGACCACCTCGGCGAGGCCGAAGCCGCCGCCCGCGTGGACGCCGCCGTAGCCCGCTGCCTCGAAGAGCGCCACGTCGTGACCGCCGACCTAGGCGGCAACGCCAGCACATCGCAGATGGGCGACGAGGCGGCCCGCCTGGTGCGCGAGGGGTAGGAGACAGGTATAGCTGACCCCATTCTTGCTGGGTCAAGGAAAGAAGTATGATTTTCGACCTCGAAGCCATACCCCTCAATATTCCCGAGGGCGCGCCTTTGTACCGGGATGAGCGCGGCACCGTCCGGGTGCTAAACAGCCGCGTTCTGTTGGATATAGTTATAGGCGCGTTCACTCTGGGATACAGTGCCGAAGAGGTTTCGAGCCAGTACCCGACGGCCAGCGCCGCCGCTTTGGAAAGAGTACTTGCCTATTACAAAGACCGCAAAAGCGAAGTTGATGAGTACCTCAGGATTCGCCGTGAACGGGCAGACAAAATCAGGGCGCACATAGAGTCCCAACCTGAATACGTCGCATGGCTAAAACGGATGAGGGAACGGGCACTGGAAAAAGGTTCGGTCAAGTGACTCGCTTTCTGGCCGACGAAAATTTCAACTTCGACATCATCGAAGGTTTGTTGAGGCGAGACCCTGACATAGACCTCATCCGCGCCCAAGATGTCAATTTGGCTCAAACCCCGGACCCGATAGTGCTGGAGCGGGCAGCGGAGATGGGCCGGGTGTTGTTGACACACGACTATGATGATATGCCTTTCTACATTGACGAAAGACTCCGTGCCGGTCTTCCAATGCCGGGTGTGGCGCAAGTTCCTTGGAATATGCCGCTTGGCCCGGCCATTGATGACCTCCTGCTCCTAATTGGATGCAGCCTGGAATACGAATGGGAGAACCAAGTGCGCTACCTGCCGCTTCGGTGAGGCACCTGCCACAGGCCGATTATCTTCCCCCGCCCCAGCGCCGTTGCCGGATGACCAATCAGTGGCGCTGCTTTAGGCACCTGCAAATCCTCACGCTCCCTAACGCCCGCTGCCTCGAAGAGCGCCGAGTGCTGACCGCCGATCTAGGCGGCAACGCCAGCACATCGCAGATGGGCGACGAGGCGGCGCGGCTGGTGCGCGAGTAGTGGCCCGTTTGTCCAGGTAGGCAACAGAGCAAAGCTCGACTATTCTATCTTTATTTCGGAGATATATTCGACTTCGATATTTTTACCGCAACTGTGGCAGTAAAGTGCCAGTATCCCCATGTCGGTGGATTCGGAGCGTAGATGAATCAGCTTGTCGCCCTCAGCGAGGAAAACTGGGTATGTGTCTAAACCCCCCATAACTTCGTCTGAGCCACAATGGCGGCAGGCATACTTAGGTAACGCCGAGTTGTCGTCGCAGGTCATCTTATCTCCCAATCTTGGCATCGAATCGATTTAAGATCGGGATCGTTGATCAATCGGCCTGTTTTGTCAAGTCATCGAAGGGCCGATTTGAGCACAAATTGAGAATGACCAATTAGCCTGGCAACCCTAGTTCATTGTCCGGCGGTAGAAACCCTTCCCGAGGAACTCTACCAAGCCCAGGTCTCGCAGAATCTGTAACTGCTGACGCAACTTGGGGCGCACGTTTTGATTCCTCGGGTATTCCCTAGCCGCCATTGGACTACATACCGCAAGCAAGTCTGAGATTTGAAATCCACTGTCCGGCATTGCCAGCACTCCCTGAAGAGTAAGTCGTGTCCATCCCTTGAATCCTTCAACTAGCGCGGCATCGTCAGAGATTGAAAAATGCGCTTCGATTGCTGGCGCATTGTCCTCAGAATAATAATGGGACCCCGGTGCAAAAGGATGAACTGGTAAAGTAACTTTAATGGCCTCTACCGAAGCCCTTATAGCCTCAAGTTCTTCAAGTTTCACTTCGGCGGGATGGCGCCTCGACCCAAATCCCTTCAGCAGCGTTGTGGCCAATTGGTTTGCCAATTTTTCGTCTTGTGTGGCAAGTCCGCATTCCAAATTGCGATACATACCGGATACAGTGGCATTTGCGGATGTGACCAAAGCGGCATCATCGAAGATGTACATTTTGGCATGAAGATTCCCTAAGGTCTTAATCGTGACGCCATCTGCCGCAAGGTCACAGAGAGAGTCAAGACTAGAGGCCCCCAAGGCAAAATCGCGCAGGTCAGTTCTAGTTATTAAGATGCGGGATACATCCTTGGAAACTCGGTTGGTCAGACCAAATATCCCACTGTTTACGTACGGACTCCCGATAAGCATTCGAGACCTGCAAGCCGGTGCGAATTTGGCCAGCCAGTCGAATGTAGGCGTTGTAACTATTTGCAAGCCGTCATTAAACGCCATCGCTGCGGTCCCACTCGCCCTTGTTGACACTTACGCGCTTTCCCGCTACGCAAGTCACGCCGTCGTTGGATAGCAGATAAGGAGGGTCTGTCCAGATGCAATCTACGCTGTCCGGCGGCAGCGAGGCCATCACGGACAGGGCTTCCCCGCGATACAACGTGGATTGTCCGTCAACTGACTGCCAGACCACCTGCTCATTCGAAACGTTGCCGGGTGTCATCAAGCTAACCCCTCTGGTTTCAGGTTTCTGTTACGATAACGAACGTAGGCAGCTGAGTTGATTTCGTCAATCGCGGCCTGCCCTATCTTTCCGCTTTTCAGCCACTCAACGGCGTCTTTTACGATGATGCTCTCAAAGTATGCCAATTCTTCCTGCAAGCGGTCGCCCGGTTCAGCTCCGCGAATTGCCCGGTCTACGGCATCATACAGAATACAGGTTTGCACTTCATCAAGTTCGCTTAGGCGATAAAATCCGCCTGTCGGCATATCTAGCCCGGACTGGTGGCCTAGCATCTCAATGACCGCCATCGCCACCGACTGCCGGGACGGATAAAGCAATACGGGTTGCCACTCTTGGTAAGGGTCAGCCATTTCGGACTCTCCGGCTCGATTTGGCTGAGTATTACAGATCCCTTAACCGTTTCACAATGGCCTACTGTCAGCAGTTCAAGCCATCTGGGCCATACGCTTCCTGGCGAGCGGCGAGCGGCGAGCGGCGAGCGGCGAGCGGCGAGCGGCGAGCGGCGAGCGTAGCTTACCAGCCGAAGCGGTACCAATCCTGTTGCTGCCGTTGCCACTCCCACATCTGATTATCCAGGCTTTGCCTCTCAGATACGAATTGTGAACCAGATTTGCCCACACATCCGGGGAAACTTGGCCCCAAGGAGCCAGAATGCCCGCATGACGCTGGTCAAGAATTCCCCAAGCATTAAGGGCCGTCCAAAATTGATGCAATTCTCCGAAATCCCGGCGGTTATAAGTAACCAGTATTCGATCGGTTCTTGCCGCAATCAGTAGATGCTCTGGGTCAGACGCTGAGTGATTTCCCCAATCGTAGGCGTGAACCGCGTCATGGGAATGTCTCGTGAGAATATCCCTCACCTCACAGAGATATTCTCATCCAAGTAGAAGCGTGGCATCAATTGGCTATCTCATATAGCTTCCGCTCGATTTCTTCGGGGTTGTCCCTGTAGAAGGCCAGCGCCGCTTCCAGTTCCTCGAGAGTAAGCCACCCGGAATAGGACTTCAGAACCTTGTTCCTGTCTTTCTCGTAGGCGAAGTAGATGTTTATCACCGACCAAACCGGCATTCCCATGCGCCGCATGATAGTCTTCCCGCGCACTCGGCGAGGATTTTCACCTAAACCAAAGCCAAGGTGGGAAGTGCATTTGCCGTGCGCTGAGAATGGGTGTGGAGGACTAGCAAAAGGCTTTGGGCCCTTGATTGCAGGACGGTCCGGCAGCGCCGTTTCACCTCCTCCTTACGGCTGGCCAGCTCGGCAAGGAAATTGTTGACCTTTTCCTGCACCAGGGCCTTGGTTCCCAAGCACAGGTTACCGGTGGCCTCCTCCCATTCCACATCGCCCATCTCCAAGCATACCGCCGAGTAGTAGCTGGCCTTCTCGCCACGGCGCGGGCTGGTCGAGTCCACCAAGGTCGGCTCTCCCTTCAGCACCCACTTGCCCCGCAGTTCGGCGTCCGCACGGAAGTGGGCCTCGTCGGCGAAGAATACCTTCGCTCCAGTACGCCGCGCCTCGTCCGAAAGGGTGGCGTATTCCACTACGAACGACTCCCGCTTCCTCTCGTCAGCTTTGACCAGACGCTTCTTGGGACGCTTCAGCGCATATCCCAGCCGATGCAGCCAGCCGATGCAGATAGTTTAGGCAACTACTGCGGCTCAGGCCGATGCCGAAGCGTCCCGAGACATACTCATGGACCACTTCCAGTTCCAGTTGGCCATCTCGATGCCCGGCTCGGCGGGCAACTCCTGCGCCGCCGCCTTCAGTTCCCCCTGCTGCGCCTCGCCGAGGGCGGGGGGGACCCTCCGGACTGCTCGAAAATCAATGCCGCCGGACCGCCCTCGCCGAAGGCGGCAGCCCATCTGCCTATGGTGTGGGGATCCCGTCCCATAGCCTCTGCCGTAGCCGCGGCCGTCCAACTTTGGGCTAGCAGCCAGAGGGCGTGCCATCTTTCCCTCTCCCGGGGCGTGGGAGCCAGAATCATCCGCCTGTACAAATCCCTGGCATCCATTTCCCATTGTTCGAGGAACCGCTCCATTTCCCTCACACCCATCACCATCCCCTCTCTCACTACAGAACAGGCTAACACAGTCTTCCACAACTCTACCCCATCCGCCTGCGCGTTTCACCTTGGCTTTGGTTTAGTATGAGTTTATCCGGCAGCTCATCAACTGCCTGGAGCGCTATGGCCAAAAGGTTCAGCGCAGCGTTCTCGTTCCGGTCGTGGCGTACGCCGCACCCTGGACAGGTCCAGTACAATTCCCGGTCCAGTTCGGCGTTGTGGCAGCCGCAAGCGGAACAGAGCTTGCTCGATGCGTAGAACCGGCCGGCCGGCACGATGATGGTTCCGTACCAGGGTCCCTTGTAGCGGATCTTCAGCAGCAGGCCCCCGATGGCGGCGTCCCGGATGGACCGGGCCTGATGCCGCAGCCGGTCCATGTTGGCCACGTTCAGGGTCTCAATGCAGAGGACGGCGAACTTCTTGATCAGGTGGCAGCTGAGCTGATGGTGGGCGTTCTGCCGGAGGTTCACGATGTGCCGGTAAGCGGTGTTGACGCGCCTTTGTGCTTCGTGCCAGCCTCGGGAGCCGGGGGTGCGCCGGGCTGATGCCCGTTGGCAACGGGCCAGTTTAGACAGGTATAGGTAGAGAGCCTTGGGGTTCTCGTAGTGCACCAGCGCGCTGTCCACCGCCAGGGGGTTCTGGCCCACGTCCGCCGCGCCGAAGACGTGGGTCTTGTCCCCGGCAATGGCGGGCGGCTTCCAGTAATTCACGCTGGCGTACCATTCTCCGTTCTGTTTCTTGATCCTGACCTCGTAGGGGATTCCCTCCGGGAGTTCCCGTTTGAGTTTCACCGAGCCCAGACGGGGCAGCTTGATCCGGTGATGTCCGTCGTACTTGACTGGGTCCACACCGGAGGCGGCGAGGAAGAATCCGGTGCCGTTGCGGTTTTTCTTCTTGAGGCGAGGCTTGCGGGCCTTGAGCTCGGGATTGCGCCAGTTCTCATAGGCGCGGCGGAAGTCTAGGCAGGCTCCCTGCGCCACGAACTTGCTCACCTCGGCAGCGTATTGCATCCCGAACTTGGGCTGGCGCTTCAGCAGGTTGAAGGTCTTTTCCAATTCCATAGGGCTGGGCCATAGTCCGGCACCGTGGGCGCGGGCCAGCCGGTGGGTGGCGACCATCTGGTTGAAGACGGAGCGGGCGATGCCGATGCTGCGGGCGGCGTAGCGTTCCTGCTTGGCCGTGAGGTCGACCGGAGCCACTATGCCAGCCTTGAGCCAGCCCTCGGGGCAGCTGGTTTTCTGGTACTTGCGCTTTTTGACCATAGTGTCTATTCCCGTATTGCGGCGAGGGCTTTCTTGGCCCGGTTGGCCGCGCTTCGCCGTCCGTAGAGACAGGCACAGAAGCAGGTCAGTATCTCCGTCATATCCCGGACCATATCGTCATTGATTTCTTTGTCTTCAACAATCAGGAGTCCACCGCCACGGGCCTGCAGCATGGCTGCCACCATGCCGGTGCCGAATCTGGCCAGCCGGTCCCGGTGCTCAACCAAGATTGTCCCCACCTTGGGATCGGCCAGCAGGCGGAGCAGTTTGGGCCTCCGGCCGTTCAGGCCGCTGGCGACTTCTGACACTACCCGGTCCAATGTGATGCCGTTCTGTCCGGCATGGGCCCACAGACGGTTGGCCTGTGGTTGCAACTGCGCTTTTTGGTCGTGGCTGGACACCCTGGCGTATCGCACGGTCAGCAAAGCTGGCTCTGCATCAGGCAGTATGATATACCAGATACGTCCCACCTTCTCGACCTGGAGGTTGGGGGGCAACCGGTCCTCGTTGAGCATTCTCCAAGTGGATTGTGGATCGAGGCCGTACTGACGGCCCCAGTCGGTCAACCTGATGCGTCTGCCTATAATCATGAGTAAAAGTATAAAAACTATTAAGCGAGGGTGTGACAAATTCCCTCTCCCTCCGGGGGAGGGTTAGAGCCTGCCCTCGCGAAAGCGGGGGTGGGGCCGTCCCTCTGTGTTGGCAGGAATAAGGAATGCCGCCCCAACCTCCCCCGGGCCCATTCCACAGCGTTTTCGAAGTTGATCGTTCCACAAGAGGACGGATTACTTCACCAAGCTCGATGAAAATGACGGGGTTTTCCGTTTTCTGCGGTCAAAGGTTTATATTCGGTGCAAATTCTTGGTGGTATACTTTGGAAGTTGTCAGACGCTTGGTTCCATTCTTGAATGGCAGTCAGACCAAGTCGAAGAGAATGGAATTTGGCCGTGCCGTGACAGAGTTGAGTCACTCGAAGGGAGGTAAAAAATGAGTACTCTGGAATGGTGGCCGGGATAATCGGCTCGGTGATTGCCCTTTTGCTTGGCATATACCTGGTTGCGGTCGGCGTCTTTGTCTTGAACGAGGCTGGCGATCCAGATGATTATGCCGTACTTTTCGATATGAATTCATACGAGGGTGTAGAAAGTGTTGTATATGGCGGCAAAAGATGATAGCGACCGGGGTCATTGCCACAATAGCGGCTATCGCCGGGATTGTGGGGGCCTCGCTGGCTAATAGCCAAAACTTGGCGTCGTGGATTATCTTGCTCATAACGTCCGTCTTTGCCCTCCTCATCTTTATCCTTACCATCAGTTTTTGGTCAGAGGCCTATGCACTTTATCTTCTCTTCCTCTTGGCGACTATTATGATAGTGGCCGCAACCGTTTTGGTCTTCGTGGGCGGTTACATGGGACGTGGCGCTGCATGATGTTGCCGCGCCTACGCCCTTACCCTGCCGCTCAGCGCCTTATAAGAGTTCCCTCTCCCTCCAGGGGGAGGGAGAACTAAACGACCCTGGCCTTTCCGCGCCTCTACCGCTACTCCAAGCTGATCGGAAATTCCAGTCTGGCGAAGTCGTCCCGGTTGACGTCGGTCTTCAGCGTAACTATCGCTTCCCCGGTGAGTATTTCCGCCAGTGTCAACAAGTCGCTGGCGTTGACGGCCTGCTAGGTCAGGGGCGCTGCAGCCGCCAATGAAGATGATAAACTGGCGTCATAGAGAACCGTCCCGGCGAATTTCCGAAGTCGCGTTGCAGAAACGCCGAAGGAGGCTTTATGTCAACTCAAGTCCCGGAAATCAAAAACATGAAGCTCATCTCCCACGTCGATTTGAACGGGCACAACAATGTGGGCGAGGGAGTGGACCTGCACCAGACGGCCAGCGGGCGGCGCATCTTCTACATGGCCCACGAGAGCGCGCCCAAGGATTTCACCAGCGTCGACGTCACCGACTTGGCCAACCCCTGGGTGGCCGCCCAGACCGACCTGGACTACAACCACCTGCGCTCCAACTCGCTGTCCATTGTCGGAGACGCCATGCTGGTGGCCTACCAGTCGCGGGAGCACGGGCAGCCGGGCGCTGGCATGGGCGTCTACGACATCAGCAACCCGGAGGCCCCCAAACGCATCGCCTTTTACGACGCCCAGGGGCCGGGGTCGCGCGGTTGTCACTGCCTGTGGTGGGTTGACGGCCACTATGCACACCTGGCCACGGGTACGCCCGATTCCCGTCCCACCGATCCGAAGGACGACCAGTTCTACGTGATAATGGACGTGAAGGACCCGTCGAACCCCCGCGAGGCCGGTCGCTGGTGGCTGCCCGGCACCCAGGAAGGGGACGGCGCCCCGCCGCCGGCCCGGCATCCCCAGTTCGACGTCGGCCACAGCGTCCACAACACCAATGTCTACCCCAACCGCCCCGACCGGGCCTACTGCGGCTGGAAAGACTCGGGCGTCATCACGCTGGACATCTCCGACGTGTCCCGCCCGTCGGTGGCCGGACAACTGAATTACGCCCCACCGTTCCCAGGGTTCACCCACACTGTGCTGCCGCTGTTCAGCCGCGACCTGCTGGTGGTGACGCAGGAGGCCACCATGCTGGGGGGAGCGGACTACCCCAAGCTGGTGTGGCTGATGGACAACCGGTTGGAGAGCAACCCGGTAATAATCAGCACGCTGCCCATGGCCGACACCGACGACTTCTTCAACCGTCCCGGACGCTACGGGGCGCACAACATCCACGAAAACCGCCCGGGCCCCCTGTCCCTGCAATCGGACACCTTGGTGTACGCCACCTTTTTCAACGGGGGCATCCGGGTGTTCGACACCACCAATCCCTTCCGGCCCGAAGAGGTCGCCTACTTCGTGCCCCGGATACCCGACGGGGCTGACGCCAACGGCATCAACGATGTGCACGTGGACGAAAACGGCATCGTGTACGTGGTAGACCGGCTGCAGGGCGGACTGTACATCCTGGAACTGAACATTTAACCGGGACGCCGTCAGATACTTGCAACGGGGACGTCATGGCAACTTCCACGGCCAAAGCCGAAACGGTCATCAGGAACGCTAATATCATCACCATGGACCCCAACCGGCCCCGCGCGCAAGCCGTTGCCATGAGCAACGGCCGCTTCATCGGCCTAGGCCGCAACGAGGGCGTGGAGACGTTCATAGGCCCAAACGTGAAGGTGATGGACCTTGCGGGCAGTACGTGCTCCCCGGGTTCATCGACGCCCACATTCACGTATTGAACAGCGGCATCCGCCACGCCATGGCCGCCGACTGCGACCTGCCCTCCATCACCGCCATCCAGACGGCCCTCCGGGAAAGGGTGGAGACCACCGCCCCGGGCCAGTGGGTGCAGGGCTTCAAGTTCGACGATACCAAGACTGCGGAGAACCGCTTCCTGTTCCGCGAAGACTTGGACGCGGTGAGCGCGTTCCATCCCATCATGGTGGCCCACCGCGCGGGACACGTCTACTACCTCAACAGAGTGGCCCTCGAGGCCGCCGGGTTCACCAAGGACACCCCGGATCCTCCGGGCGGCCGACTGGGGCCGGTACCCGGACACCGGGGAAGCTGAACGGGGTGGTCTACGAGCGGGCCATCGAGCACGTGCGCTTCGAACTCATCCCCTCGGACACGCCGGAGACGCGGCGGGAAGGGCTGCGCACCATCTGCCGGATGCTGACCCGGGCCGGTCTCACCAGTGTCCACGACGCCAGGGTCGTCCGGGACGAGTTCGTCACGTACCAAGAGGGGTGGGACGCCGGCGACCTGTCCCTCCGTGTGTACGCCCTGATGTATCACCCCCATTTCCCGTCGTTGCGGGAAGCGGGGCTGAAGACCGGCTTCGGCGACGAGATACTCCGCTTGGGAGGCATCAAGATGGTCGCCGATGGCGCCATCGCCGCGCGCACCGCCTACCTGTCGGAGCCTTATGCCGGCAGCGACTGCGACCACGGCATCCTGGCGATGACCGCCGAGGAAATCGAAGAGAACGTCATGGAGATGCACCGGGCCGGGTTCCAGGTGTGCATCCACGCCAACGGCGACCTGGCCGTTGACATGGTGCTGAACGCCTACGAGAAGGCGCAATCCGCCGACCCTCGTCCCAATCCCCGGCACCGGGTGGAGCACTGCACGCTGGTGAACCCGGATATTCTCGGCAAGATGCGTCGGCTGGGCACAATCGCCACTCCCTTTTGCACCTACGTCTACCACCACGGCGAGAAGATGCCCTTCTACGGGGAGGAACGCTTGCAGTGGATGTTCGCCCAGCGCTCATTCCTGGACTACGGTGTCGTTGGAACCGGGGCCACCGACTATCCCCCCGGCCCCTTCGAGCCGCTGCTGGGCATCCAGAGCTGCGTGACCCGCACCGACAGCCGGGGCAATGTGTGGGGCCCCAACCAGAAGGTGACCGTTGAGGAGGCACTGCGAATCTACACCCGGCACAGCGCCTACGCTTCGTTTGAAGAGGGCCTCAAGGACTCCATCGAGGTGGGGAAGCTCGCCGACCTCGTGGCGCTGGGGGCAGACCCGGCGCAGGTGGACCCAATGACCATCAAGGACATCCAGGTGGAACAGACGATAGTCGGCGGCAAAACGGTGTACGAGGCCTAGCCACCCGCAGACGGAGGCGCACGCAGAGAAAGAGGGAGCGGCCCGGCGGCCCTCTTTCTCTTCTTCAGGCTGAGTGGTTGACTACACTGCCAACTCAGGCAGTATGTTTCTGGACGAATTGACCGCAGTGTTCGAGGGCTTGCCTGGCTTCGGGAAGGAAAGACGCGAAAGCCTGCCAGACGTGGGGCATGTCGTCCCATACTTCCAGCGTAACGTCCACGCCGGCTTCCTTGGCCCGGTCGGCTAACCGGAGCGAGTCGTCCAACAGGACCTCGGCGGTGCCCACCTGCACCAGCAACGGGGGCAACCCCCGCAGGTCGGCGTAATAGGGAGATGCCAGGGGAGTGGTGCGGCTCCGGTCACCGAGGTAGGCCGCTGCCATGCCTTCGAGCATCTCCTTGTCGATGAGCGGGTCCACTTCCGCCTTGGTTGTGAAGGAGCCACCGGTGTGGGCCAGGTCGGTCCAGCCGGAATGGGATATTCCACCCGCTGGGAGAGGGTCGCCGAAGTACTTCAAGGCAACCAGCGTGGCCATAGTCAGACCGCCGCCGCACGAGTCCCCGCCTATGACGATGCGCCGGGGCGAGACTCCTTCCGCCAGCAGCCAGCGGTATGCCGCCACCGAGTCTTCGACCGCCGCCGGGAAGGGGTGTTCCGGGGCCAGCCGGTAATTGAGCCCCAGCACCCGGGCGCCGGACACCCGGGACAGGTAGGACAGCGGCGACCGGTGGGTCCGCATTGAACCGATCATATAGCCCCCGCCGTGCAGATACATGACCACCCGGTCTTCAGCCACCCCGGGAGTGGAAATCCACTCGGCGGAGACGCCTCCCGCCCCCACCTGCTCGAAAACAGCGTCTTCGGGCAGTTCGAATTGGCCCGTGAACTGTTCGTACCAGACCCGGAACTCCTCGACAGTGGTGAAGGCCTGGGTCTCCGCCTTTCCGGCCCGGAACATGGCGATTGCCCGGTCCAACTCTGGTGAGGCCATGATCGAACCTCCATGGAAGAATTTGGAAGAATTTGGAAGAATTTCGCCGTGGCCAGGGAGCCATTTTATCCCGTTTATCCGGGCAACTCCGTGATTGAAATCCAGCAGGGCCCGCTGCCCAACGGGACAGTATCCGCCAGGGTCAAAGCCCCTGAGTCTTGCGCTACCCGGAAGATGGCCATTTGGCCCGAGTCCTGGCCAGCGGAATAAATGTGCCGGTCGTGAGGCCCCAGGCATAGCGCGTTGGGCCTGGGTTCGGAGGCAACGATGCCATTGGAGGCCAATTCTCCGGTGGCGGTGTCCACCGTATAACAGGCGATGCTGTCATGGCCCCGGTTTGGCGCGTACAGGAATCTTCCCGACGCGGCGATCTGTATCTGGGAGCAGGTGTTCCTCTCGGCAAACCCTTCGGGGGGAAGGGTGGTGATGGTCTGAAAGAGCGACAGCGTGCCCGCCGTGGTGTCCAGACGGTAGCCGCTCACGCTGCACCCCTGCTCGTTGGAGAAATAGAGGACGTCCAAGGAGGGATGAAAACAGAAGTGGCGGGGTCCCAAGAACTCTTCCAGCTCCACCTTGGACGGTGAGTTGGGGCTGATATGGCCCGTATCCTGGTCGAACTTGAACTGCCAAATCTCGTTGGGGCCGTTTCCTGCGATGTGGGGAACGAAAGCGTAGCTGTTGGTCGGGTCGGTCTGCATTGCGTGGGCCCCGGTCGCCGTTTCCAGCCATTCGACGGGCGGCTCTCCCACCGACCCGTCATCCCCTATGGGGTGCACTCCCACGCGCGCGCCCTGGTAATAGGACGACAGCACGAACCTGCCCCTGCGGTCAGTGGACACGTAGACCGGCCACCCTTCCAGCGGCACCGCCCCTGTCTGCGTGAGGCCCCCGCCGGACTGGTCAATCCGGAAGCTGGTCAACTGCGGGGTGTCCCGGGTGCCGGCATACAGGTGATTGCGGTCGGGACTGATTGCCAGGGTGAACGGCCCGCCGGCAACCGCCACATCGTCCCGATGGGTGATTCCTCCGCTATCTGGGTCCACGTTGAAGACCGATATTTTGTTGTCCCCTTGCACGGCAACATACATATACCAAGGCATAGCTTCCTCCTTATCTGCTCAGCGAAGCGAGAAACTTGCGTATTTGCTGGGCGCACCACTCCGGGTGGATGGCGTTGATGCCGTGGCCTAGGCCGGGATAGACCACCAACCTTGAGTCCGGCAACTGCTCGGCCATAAACCGCTGTTGCTCCAGGGTCGAGGTGGGCGATTCCTCTCCCACCAAGAGGAGCGTAGGGGTTTCGACCTCCTTCAAATAGGGGCTGAAGTCCAGCGTATCGAGGTACCCCTGGAGGCTCCGTCCGATGGAGGAAGAAGTCCGGTCCATTTCGGAGATGTACCACTCTTTGAGTCCCTCCGGCGCAACCCGGGTGTCCAGCCGGTTGTCGATGGTGGCTGTGGACCAGGCTCCCACACTCTGGCTCAGGGCGGCGTCCCAGTCCCCTCCCCTGCCGGAACGCTCCCTGCGAGGCAAGCGGCAGGGAGTGTTGCACAGCACCAGCGCCCGGGTCCGCTGGGGGTATTTGTGGGCGAAATTCAGCCCGAGGATGCCTCCGAAAGATTCTCCCACATACATCACTTCCTCTATCCCCAGATGATCCAGAATGATTCGCAGGTCTTCGACGAAGATATCCAGAGAAGGTTCGTATTGCTCCTCGGCGATGATGGACTCGCCCATTCCCCTCATGTCGGGACGCAGGATGCGGAATTCACGGGACAGCAGGGGTACCCAGTTGTACCAGAACTTGCCGCTCCGGGAGAACCCGTGCTGCAACAGCATTGTCGGCGCGGACCGCCACGGGTCGGTGAAATCGTCGTCGAAATAGTGGAGTTCCACTCCGGGGCCGACGCCCAAAAAGGCCATGGCTGCGCCTCCAAAGCATTAGTGTCCCGTCTAAGGGGACAATAGGTTAAATCCTTCCGGCAGCACCGTAACCAAGACAGGTACGTCAGGTGGAAGGGCCGTAGCCGTGGAGCTGGGCCCACTTCAGGCCCTTGGAATCATGTGCTACTTCGACAGTTTCGCCTTTTGAGTCTCTCAACCCCAAGGGATGCTGCACCAATTCGATCATGTTCCCATCAGGGTCATGTATGTAGGTGGAGTGACCGCCGCTGTACCCTCGAACCGATGGCGGAGAATACGGGACTTCGAGCGCGTCGAGGTTGGCTATCATCTCGTCCCAGTCGTGGATCTCCAGCGCAAAATGCCCCGATGGATTGGGGTTTGGCGTATGAGTGCTGTGGATTTCCCCGCTCCCGATTCGCAACTGCAACTGCCGTTGGTTCAATTCCGGGCCACGGTCCAGAAATTCCGCGCCCAGGACTTTCTCAAACCACTCGCGGGTCCGCTCTTTATCGCTGATCTGGATATTGATGTGCTGGATCATCGTAACTCTGGACATCGCTTACCTCCTCTCGACCTCGTGTATTTTGTGTCCGCCTTGGCTTCGAACTCTAGACCCGGCGCAGCAGTTCCTCTTCCAGGCGGTCGGCGTCGAAGGCTTGGGCTGCCTCAGCGACCTGGGCGTCTACCTCCCGCACCATCCGATCGGCTTCCGTTTCTTCCAGGGCTTGGGGGAGTTCCTCTTCCCGCTCCCTGCGGCGCTGCACGTCGCGGGCATGCTCCACGAAGAGCCGGCGCATGGCCACCACGACCGAATCGGTCGACGACAGATACTCGGTAGAAGCATATTGAACGTACTTCTCGGCGTCGTAGTCCTGGTTTCGAAAGTTGAAGTTCAGCTCCCAATTCCGGTAAGGCCAGGTCAAGCCGCTCCATAACCTTCGGGCAATGCCGGGGCGTCTGGCGTACCGTTCCACGTTCAGGTACACCATTCGCGTGAGATTGGCTTCCACTGGCACTGCCCAGCGGGTGCTGCGGAAGAACTCGTTGTTGCCCCCGGTCCGGGACATTCCCGGAAGCCTGGTCCCGTTCCACTCGTTAACGTCGGGACTGTCAGCCTGCCTGGGTTGCAGCCGGCCGGGCATCTGGCCCCGTCGGCGGGCCCGCCAGTCATAGAACCAGGTCCATAGCAATCGCCACCGGTGAAGGGGCCAAACTCCGTCCACGCCGGGATAGTACATCTGGTATGGGACCACGCCGTTCTCGTCTTCGTAGTACTTTTCCACGTGGGACTTGCCTTCGCCCGGACGGTAATGGACAGTCTTTTCCTTGACCAGGGTCACCCGGTATCCCAAGGGAGTCCTGGGGCGGCCGCCCAGGCGGCTCTTCAGGATGCGCAGCGAATTGCGATGCACCATGAAGGCATTGTGGGCGTCCATGGTGTTCTCCAGCACCAGGACCCAGTTGCAGTCGAACATCGTGAAAGATGGCCGGAAGATGCTGTGCTGTTCAAACATTTCCGGCGGAATGTCCTCTTCGGGAGCAACCGGCTCGCCGTCTCCCATCCAGACGAACACCATCCCCTTGATGTTGACCGTAGGGAACTTGCGGGCCCGCATACCCGGAGCCCCGGCCATCTTGGAGTCGGGGCCCTCGGTAAGGAACGCCACGCATTCGCCTTCACCGTCAAAGGTGGCGCCGTGGTACGGGCAGGTCAGGAACCCTTTGAAATAGCAGCGCCCCATCGACAGATAGACCGAGCGGTGCGGACACTGATCCAGGAGGGCCTGCACCTCTCCGTCCCTGTCGCGGAAGAAGACCAGGTCAGTGCCCAGCATCCGCAGCACCTCGGGCCGGTCCTTCTTGACGTCCTTGACCGGCAGGGCCGGGTACCAGTATTCCCGGTACCCGGTGGGGGGAATACGGCTGCGGCGGTCCTGGGGGTCGGCGGGTACTTCAAAAGGAGGAGGGCCGTCGGTGGCCTGGGTCCCCCGCCGCATATGCTTGTAGCCTCCGGGATAGCCGGATAACAGTCTCGGCAAAAGCTTTCCGAGCCCCATCGGTCGTCTCCCTAAATGGTGTTCTTGCCGTTGCTGTCGCTAAATGGGCAGCGCTTCTTCGGTGCGGCCCTCCGGCAGCTCAACGCCGAAGGCGTTGACGTTGAAGGCCAGCATGGCGTAGCAACCCATCAGCGTTGCCAACTCGGTGGCGCCGTTGACCCCGAATTGCGCCACCACCGCGTCGAATGATTCTTGGCTGACGCGACGGGTCCGGAAAAATTCGCGTCCGAAGTTGACTGCCGCCAGCTCGTCCTCTGCGAGATCAGGCAGTTCCTTCTTGTCCCGAAGGGCATCGACGATC
This sequence comes from Dehalococcoidia bacterium, assembly GCA_965249065.1. Lineage (GTDB taxonomy): Bacteria > Chloroflexota > Dehalococcoidia > Lucifugimonadales > UBA3495 > VXOI01. Next base: position 2,212,189 of record CBDFLG010000002.1, read on the forward strand.
CCGTCGCGCAGGCCCTCGCGCCGCGCCGGCGGTGCGTGGGCGTTCCAGATGAACTGGCAATCGTTCTCCCGGGCGGCCAGCAGCATCGCCAACTCCCGGATGCGGGGCGAAAGCGACGTCGCAGTGCGGAGATAGGCGGCCAGGCCGAGGGCGCGCTGGGCGGCCTCAGGGGCGTTGAGCATGACGGACCCGGGGCCAGTGGCCGGCACTTCCCCCCGGTCGGCCACGAAGGCATCGAAGGCTTCGCGCTCTCGTTCGGGCACGGATTCCCTGGTGACTGCGGGTGTTCTGGCCATGCTTGCCTCCCTCATTGCGGATTCTATGAAGGTATTGTATTGCGCTAGTCAAACTTCGCCAGAACTACAGCGCAGCATATTCCAGAAACGCCGAGTGCCGGCAGCAGAAGGGACGAGATTGGTTGGGCCAACGCGAGACTGGGTATGGGCCGTGGGGCCGAAGGCCACCTAGCCGACGGTCAAGGCGCTGACCTGAACTCCGAAAACCGGCCCAGGGTGAATGCTAGTCTCCGGGGATGTAAGGGTGCGTTGCCAGTGGGAATCAGGTCGGTTTCAGCATTTCGAACATCAGGTGTGCCATCGCCCACGAGCGGAAAATTCAAGACCCCGGCCAGTGGACATCGTCGCGTATGCGTGCTTCACCAGGATGGCACGCCGGAATGCTGGGGAGATGACAGCGCCGGCCAAGCCTCGCCTCCATCCGGTGAAAGGCTGGCGTCCATAGCTGCCGGACTCTTCCAGACCTGCGGCCTTCGTCAAGATGGGACTCCGGTGTGTTGGGGAGCCGGGTATTCGGCGTCTCCGCTTGGCTGATTGCGCCCATTCAGCCCAAGGCAGACCGGAAAACCTCCCGGCGCAGGGCCTTGAAAAGTTCCCTCTCCCGCCGGGGGAGGGTTAGGGTGGGGGCGTCCACCGGAGGGACGGCAGTCCGCTGACATGCAGAGCGCCGCCGTCGCGACAGTCCTCTGCGCCCTGCGAAGAGGAACCCCAAAGCCCCCTGGAAACAAGCCCAACACAGGTTGAGAGGAACAGGCGTCTGCTGTACTATCTCTCCAACACCCTGCCGCGCCAAGCGCGAAGGCGACAATCCAGCAACCAACTGGAGTCATCATGCCCGGCGTCAGCCCCGTCCCGGACGGCTACACCGCCATCACTCCCTACTTGATCGTCGAGAACGCCGCCGGATTCATCGACTTCCTCACCAAAGCCTTCGGAGCCGTCGAGCGCCTGCGAATGCCCATGCCCCAAGGCGGCATCGGCCACGCCGAGGTTGAGTCGACGGCACCGCCCTGATGCTCGCCGACACCGCGCCCGGCTTCCCTGTAACCAGCGCCCTAATCCACCTGTACGTCCCCGACGTCGATACCGTCTACGCCCAGGCAATCAGCGCCTGCGCCACCTCAATAGCCGAGCCTACCGGCCAGTTCTACGGCGACCGCCTAGCCCGAGTCGCCGACCCTCACGGCAACCAATGGTCCATCTACACCCACATCGAAGACGTAGCCCCGGAGGAAATGATGCAGCGCCTCGCCGCCATGGGCGAGGGTTAGCCCACACCCTCATTCCTTGCCATTCCCCGGCTCGCCTGGCTCCCAAGAGCTCCGGTGGCACCCGTCAATCCTCTGAACAAGTCCGTAGCGACGTGGCATGGTAAGGATGAACCAGCCTATTCCTGCGGGGGTGGAGCATCTCTCCTGGGCCGGCGTTCTTCCAGAGCGCGCTTTTCGGCGGCCTCGCGGGCTCTGCGCTCGGCCTCGCGGGCTCTGCGCTCCCTGGTAATCATTACGTAGTTTCGGGGGCGCTTTCTTCAGAGCCGTTCTGACGCGCTTCGAGCTCTTCGATACGGGCAAGCAATCGCCTGCGCTCTTCTGCGGCCTCAGCTATCTTGACGTCCTTTTCGTCGGCCCTTTGCCGTTCTTGGTCGGCCCTCGCGCGTTCTTCAGAGCGCGTTTTTCGGCGGCCTCACGGGCTCTGCGTTCGGCCTCGCGGGCTTTGCGTTCCCTGGTAATCATTGCGTAACTCCAGAGGCCCCCTCCACCGCCGCCCACTACGGCGTGAGTGACCATTTTGTTCAGGGCGTCGATGTTGATGTACAGAGCAACCCGTCCCGGGTTGCAGCCGGTGGTTTGCGCCAGTTCCGGCGGGCAGGTAGTACTCGTAAGATATCAAACTACCCAGGTCCCCGCAATTGCTATGAGAGCGAACAGAACCGGAAGGCGCAGTATTTCCCAGTAGTCGCGGAAGGTCAGCGGGCCGTCGTAGGGCGGAAAGGGTTCGGACATATCGGCGTTACTCCAGGTTTTCGGGCGGCAGAGGACTTCCTTAGAGGGTGTGTGAAAAGCAATCAAGCTGGTTTGAGCCGCCGGAGCATCAGATGAATCATGGCAACTTGTATCCAAGCTTCACCGGTTTCCGTCAGAGCTTCGTAGTCTTTGCTCAGCCGTCGGCACCGGCCCAGCCAGGCCAGAGTGCGTTCCACCACCCATCTTCGGGGCAACACCTCAAAGCGGTGGCTCTCTCTGGGACGCCGGACAATCGCCAGGGTCCAGCCGGTAACGGCATGGACCCAGTCAACCAACTTTCCAGCATGGCCGCCATCGGCCCAGACCAAGCTCAGCCGGGGAAACCGGCCGGCCAACTTGTTGATAACCAGCTTGGCCCCGTCCCGGTCCTGGATATTGGCCGGATGCACCACCACTGCCAGCAGCAATCCCAGGGTGTCTACCACGATATGACGCTTGCGCCCCCACACTTTCTTGCCGGCGTCGTAGCCGCGAGGCCCCCTTTTCCCGTGGTCTTCACCGATTGGCTGTCAATAATGGCGGCGGCAGGACTGGTTTGCCGTCCCGCCGCCTCTTGGACCCTGGGCCGCAGGGCCTCGTGGATCTGTTCCCACACGCCGTCCTGCCGCCAGTGGCGAAAGTACCACCATACGGTCCCTCAGGGCGGGAGGTCATGGGGCAGCATACACTAGGAGCAACCGCTGCGCAGGACGTACAGGATGCCATTGATCACTTCCCGCAGTTCCACGGTGCGCGGATGCCCCCCAGGCTTGGCAGGAGGCAGCATTGGCGCCGACTCTTCCCATTGGGCGTCGGTCAGGTCGGTGGGATAAGGTTTTCTGCTCATGTCCCAGACTACCATAACTCCAACGGGCTTTTCACACACCCTCTAAGCGGATGCCACGGCCACCAGCAGTTGGTCGGGGACATCGGTTGCGTCCAGGAGTTCTTGAAGGCGGTCGTATTTCTCTTTGGTGAACCATTGAATGGCTATGCTGTGCCGTTCCTGTTCTTCCGTTGTGCGTTGCGTTGCCAGTTGCCTGATTTCTTGTCTCGCCTCTAGGTTGATGAAAGTGTCCATGACTTGGTTTACCTGTCGGAGGTGATCCTCGGTAAATCCTCACTCGCTGGACTCCATATATATCAGGTGTTCGTCAAAGTGGGTGTTGATGAGGGCATTGAGCCTGTAGCGGACTGCGTTGGCCGGGGTGAGTTCACCGTGTGTGTTTCCGTGCCGGCGCTGGAACCCATTGGCCCAAGGCAGGCCGGTCGAAGTTTCTAACGGCTTCATGCTTTATCTTTTTGCTGTTGCGTTTCATGGGCAGTGGCTCTCTCGCTTCGGTGTTGACCATTATGCTTGTGTCACGTTGGTATTTCCACGTGCTTGGCGGCGCGCCGGGGTAGTTGGTTCTGCAACCTCGTTGGTGAGGCGCGCGGCCGCCCCGCACCTGTCGGCGGCGCGGGCCGATCAGCTCAACCGGAAGGCGAGGCGCTCATGCTGCCCGCTGGGACTGCATGGGCAGACCGCGCGGGTGACCGCTCTTACACTACTTGACAGAACGTGAACCATGTGTTTTGGGTTACCGCAAATGTTATGGTCAACTAACCCTGATGCAAGCAGGACACAAGAACAGGCAGCCGCCGCTACTGCGAGGCAAAAGGAGGGCGTCCCGTAGGGGATGCAGGGCCAGTGCCCCGACCCAGCAATCTGATTGCATGGCTGGCACACACACAGACTCCTGACCCGTCTTCCGGGAGAAGAGGAGCGACATGATGGCCACAAGCAATCACCACCCCCCGACCATCCCATGCCTGAAGCTCCACCAAGGTGGAAGCCTCTCCTCACCCCGGCGCTCCTGATCGCTGTTTTGCTGGCGGCCCTGCTGACCGTCGGGCTCTGGACGCCTGACCTCGCCAGCGCCGAGGCCAACAACCCGCCGCTCATCGGCGGCGACCCCAGCGTGACGATAACGGTGGCCGAGAACACCACCGGCAAGATCGGCGGCGCGTTCACCGCCACCGACAAGGATGCTGACGACACCATCACCTGGAGCGTGACCGGCTCAGCCGCCTTCACCATCAGCAGGGGCCAACTGTCGCTGGCCAGCGGCGCCACCCTCGACTATGAGACGCAGAGCGCCTACAGCCTCACGGTGACCGCCAGCGACGGCAACGGCGGAACCGACAGCGTGGCCGTGAAAGTGGCGGTGACCGACGTGAAGGAGCCGCCCGCCGCTCCCCCTGCCCCGCCGCCCGCCGCCACGAACAACGCGCCGGTCATCGGCGCCCTGCCCACGGACTTGACCATCGCCGAGTACACCACCGGCAACGTGGGCAGCGCGTTCACCGCCACCGATGGGGATGGCGACGCCATCTCTTGGGGCGTGGGCGGGACCGCTGGGCATAAGTTCAACATCAGCAGTGCTGGGCAGTTGTCGGTGGGGGTGGCCACAGGCTTCAGCTACGAGTGGGCGCCCACCCGCAGCCTCACGGTGACGGCCAGCGACGGGACGGATTCCGACAGCGTCGCCGTGACAGTGACGGTGACCGAAGTGGAGGAGCCGCCAGACCTTCCCAGCGCGAGCAGCGCTCACGACCCGCCGGTCATCGGCGGTGCCGACACCGCGACGATAACGGTGGCCGAGAACACCACCGGCAACATCGGCGGCGCGTTCAGCGCCACCGATCAGAATGGCGACACCATCACCTGGAGCGTGGGCGGGACCGACGACACCTCCTTCGACATCAGCGGGGGCCAACTGTCGCTGGCCAGCGGCGTCACCCTCGACTATGAGACCAAGACATCCTACTCCATCACGGTGATTGCCAGCGACGGCACGTCCAGCGATGACGACAGCGTCGCCGTGACGGTGACGGTGACCGACGACGACACCGAGGCACCCGGCAAACCCGATACGCCGACGGTGGCCGCTTGGTCCACCACCAAGCTGCGGGTGACGTGGACCGCGCCCGCCAACAGCGGCCCGGCCATCACCGACTACGACGTGCAGTACCGCGAGAAGAACACGACGCCGCTGGCGACATGGGCCAGCCATGACCACACCGGCATCGCCACCCTCCTCTCCACCATCACCGGCCTGACCACGGACACCGAATACGAAGTGCAGGTGCGGGCCACCAACGGCGAGGGCACCGGCGCCTGGTCGGACAGTGCGACGGAACGCCGGTCAACACTGCGCCGTTCATCGTTAGCCAAGGAAATGCTTTCTTTAACCCGGACCCGGAGTTCCCAGTCGTAGAGAACTACGCCCTTGCCACCACATACGCAGTCGTCGCAATGAAGGGTCTCGATACGGATGGGGATACGTTCACCCTAGCCCTGTCCGGCGCCAACGCCTCCTCCTTCAATATGGTCCTCTCGTCATCCGGTAAGGTAGCCAGCGTGTTTGTCAACGAGACGACTGTTCTGGACTATGAATCGAGCAAGACCAAGTACTCGCTCACGATGACTGCAACGGACACAAACTCGGCCGCCGCGCGCACCCTCGACTTTTCCATCGTGGTAACCGATGAATTGGAGCCGCCCGCGGCCCCCGCAGCGCCGCAGGTCACCACGACCACCAGCGCCGCCACCAGCATGAGCCTGAGCTGGAGCGCGCCGGACAACACCGGCCCGGCCATCAACGACTACGACGTGCAGTACCGCGAGAAGGACGCAAGCCCGGAGGCGACGTGGAGCAGCCTCACCCACATCGGCACAACCACCACCGCCAGCATCACCGGCCTGACCGACGCCACGACCTACGAGGTGCAGGTGCGGGCCAAGAACCCCGAGGGCACGGGGGCCTGGTCGGCCAGCGGTACGGGCACCCCCGGCACGGCCTCGGCCCCCCACGGCGCCGGTATTCGACCCGGCAACGGTGAGCATTGACGTGTACGACGTCACCCCCGGCGGGGCCATATTCGGCGCGCCGGTGACGGTCACCGACGCCGACGCCGGCGACACGCTGAGCTACGCGCTGAGCGGCACGGACGCGTCGAAATTCACCATCGATTCAGCGACCGGCCAGCTCTCCCTTGCACGCCGATACGGTTCTGGACGCTGAGACCACGGCTTTGTACTCCATCACCGTGACCGCCACCGACGATGACCCCTCACCGAAAACCGCGACGGCGACGGTGAACGTCCTGGGGACCTGCGGCGGCGTCTGGTGCGCCACGATGACGGCCGGCTTTTCGACCCCGGTGGTCGGGTACCAACCTCCTACCGATCTGCTCCCTGACGGTATCGGCTCGCTGTTGCCGAGCCCCGTCTTTGAATATGGCGGCACGACCTACACCGTGACGCGTCTCGGGCGGAGATCGAGTGAAGTTGGGGAACGGGGTACGCGGACCCTGGAGTTCCAGGTCAAGCCCAATAGCACGGCTACTGGGAGCTTTCCGGTCCTGGGGCTTCGGTACCACTACGCGGATTACGATGACAACCGGGACCTGGCATTTGTCAGCGCGTACTCGCGGCAGGATGCCTTTGTTCCGTACGTATGGCGCTTCCATATCATTTGGGGATACGGCACGGAGGTGGGCACCGTCCATGAGGTGGAACTCATCGAGGGGCCGTTCATCGACGGCAAGACCTATGTCCAGTTGTGGGACCACTACGAGAACATAACGACCGTCCTGCACGATTTCCTGGCGTGATCCCCGACGACGACACCCACACCTGGGGCGTGAGCGGAACGGATGCCGCGTTCTTCAAGATAGTCACCGACACGGCCAACGCGGCCAACGACGGCAAGCTGTACGTGGCCGATGGAAAAACCCTGGACTATGAGTCCCAGATCGAATATCTGTTCAACGTCACCCTCACCGTCGACGGCACGGTCGTCGACCAGGGCCCAGTGCAGGTGAAGATCCGGGACGTGAACGAGGCCCCCGGCGCGCCCGGCGCGCCGACAGTCAGCTCGTCCAGGAGCGCCCCCACCAGCCTGAGCGTGAGCTGGACCGCGCCGGCCATCAACACCGGCCCGCCCATCGACGGCTATAATGTGCAGTACCGCGTGACGGGCACAAACCAGCCGTGGACCGTCCAATCCCACACCGGCACCGGCACCACCGGCACTACCGGCACTACCGGCACCATCATCGGCCTGACCAAGGGCACCACCTACGACGTGCAGGTGCGGGCTTGGAACGCCGAGGCCTCGGGCGACTGGTCCCCCAGCAGCACGGGCACCGCCGGCGACCCCAGCCCTGTGGCCTTCACCGACGGCGCCACCACGACCCGCACGGTGGCGGAGAACACCGGCCCCGGGCGGAACATCGGTAACCCAATCCTGGCCACCGGCGGCGCCGGCGCCCTGACCTACAGCGTGGGCGGCACGGACGGCGGGGACTTCGCCATCGTGGACTCCACCGGGCAGTTGCGCACCAAGGCGGCCCTGGACTACGAGACGGGTCCCAGCCATACGGTGACGGTGAGCGCCAGCGACGGCGTGGACGCCGACGGCGCCGCCGACACCGCCGTGGATGACACCATTACGGTGACCGTCACCGTGACCGACGTGGAAGAGGAGGGTTCGATAAGCCTCAGTTCTACCACTTCCCGGGCGGGCACGGCGCTGACCGCCACCCTCACCGACCCCGACGGCGGCGTCACGGCCACGACCTGGCAGTGGAGCAGTTCGCCCGACTTGACGACCTGGACCGACATCAGCGGGGCCACGGATGCGTCGTACACGCCGGTCGCCGGCGACACGGGCAACTACCTGTGGGTCGATGCCTCCTACACCGACGCCCGCGGCTCCGGCAAGACCGCCGCTAGGGTGACGGCCGGCGCCACCACCGACGCATCGAATCTTCTCCCACTGGAGCGTTTCTTCACCTTCGACCCCGAATTGCTGACAATCCCGGTGGAAGAGAGCGCGGGATTGCGGGTGACGAGCAACCCGAGTGCGGGCGCGCGTGACATCACCGTGACGTTCACCGCCGCAGACCCGTCGCTGATCACGATAACGCCGTCGTCGGCGACCTGGACCATGGCGCAGTGGGGCGGCAGCGGCGTCGTGGAGACATTGACGGTCAAGGGCGAGGCCGCCGGGACCACCAACATCATCATCTCTTCGGACAGCTCAGCGGGCGAGGACCACGACGGCTATGCGTCCTATTACATCCCCGTGACCTTGGATCCCTTCGGCCTCGTCGGCCACCCGTCGGGGTTCTACAGCTGCGCCACCCCGGCCTACGACTACGTCATCCAGCTGTGGTCGATGTCAGAGTTGCCGGCGCTCTTCAGGGTGGTGGCCGTGGACGCGATAGCCAACGAGAACTGGAGCGCCGACAACCGGTACATGAACGATGTGCTGCAGCAACTGAACTCGGAGAACGATCGGCTGTATAGCGTCATCCGGCAGCGCAACTACGTCGAGCACTACGCCATCAACGCCATCAAGGCCTGGTCGTACTACTCAGTGAAGTTCGCCTACGATGCGGTGGCGGCGAGAGAAGCATACATCAGCGCGAAGGCTGAAGTGGACGCGCTGTACGGCACCGGCCCCAGGAACGCCCTCACCATCGCTATCAACGCTGTAGTTGCGGACAAGGCCGAAGCCGAATCCGCAGTAGCGTCTGGGAGTCTTCTGAATACGGATAAGGCGGCACAGCAGGCCATCGTTACTGCCCAGCAGGTCATCATCGATGATGTAACCTCTACGGCGGACCAGGTAACGGACGCGAAGGCCGCGAAATACGCCGCCCAGATCCTACTGGCGCCCGCCGAGACCGCAATCATGCGCATCGACGACCAGCTGGCTCGGCACAACGCCATAATCGCCGGCGCTGACGGCTGGAAGACCCAGCTGGAGACAGTCAAGACCGCGATTGACGCCGCCCTGGTCACGGCGAAGGCGGACGCGGCGACCGAATCTGCCAGCAGGAGGGTGCTGGCGGTGGAGCGGCTGGCCTTCCAACTGCGCTGGCACACTGACGTGGTCGACCCCCTGGCGCCGACCGCGGACGAGCTGACGGCGCTAGCCACAGATGCGGAGGCAAGAGCCACAGCCATGGAAACGCAACTGCCCAAGACCCGCGCCGCAGGCGACTACACGGACTGGCAGCAGTTGCTGATAGAGGGGTCGCCCGACTGCCCCTAACGGGCGGGCGTCCCCGCTCCCGCCGGGGAGCAAGGCTTTGAGAGCGCAGAGGCGGCAGGTCGTTGGGCCTGCCGCCTCTGCGCTTTGACAGTGGGTAAATTGAATGGCTATCCCTACAGCGAGACCTCCCACCGGAAAGTTCGCAGTACAGTCTGCTTAGGCCCCACCAAACTTGACGGTAGACAGTACCGGGCTGTGCAGAGCTACCTCCTCGGCGTCCTTGCCGGGTATGGGGCTGTCGTCGGGCATGGGGATGGAGTAGCGGATGACGGCGCCGCCTGGGCTGATCATTATCTCCTTAACGAAGGACTCGATGAAGGCCCGCGACTCGGTAAGCTCGCTCTCCATCAGGAATCGGCTCATGTCCTCTGCATAGGCCGTGATGGTCTTCACGTCGTCCAAGACCACCCGGCGCTCCGAGAGCAGCGCCCGCGCGTCGTCTGCCGCCGTCTCCAACCGCTCCTGCCGCTCCTTGTGCTCCCGGACGCGGGGGAGGATGTCGTTGATTTCTAGGTCGGTGCTCTCCACCGCGTGCCACAGGCGGTCCAGCCGGCGTCGCACCTCCGCCAGTTCCGACTCGACGGTTTCCAGCTTCTGCCGTTGCTCCCGGGCCACCCCGTCCATCTCCTCATCCACCAGCCGCACCAGGTCCCGGATGTTGCTCTCGGTCAGAATGTTGGAGCGAATCTGCTCAACGATCAGGCCCTCGAACCGCTTGGCGTTGAGCCTGGGGCAGTCACAGGCCCCGCTGCCCCGCTTCATCAGGGACTGGCAGACGTAATAGGCAAACCGGCCGCTCTTGGAGTCCTGGCCGGAGAGCGCCCGGTTGCACGTCTGGCACTTGACCAGCCCGCTGAGCAGGTAGGAGCTTCCGACGCGCCGGGGATGCACCTTCTTGGGGGCGCGGGACTCCATCAACTTGTTCACCCGCCGGAACTGGGCCTGGGAGACGATGGGGGGGAAGGCGTCCTCCACCCTTACCGGCGGGGTCTTGTCCTTGGCCCTGGTGCCCCAAACCAGGGCGCCAGTGTAAACCTCGTTCCGCAGGATGATATGCACCCCGTTCTTGGACCAGAGCTTGCCGGTGGGGTTGGCGATGCCCTCGGCGTTGAGGGTCCGGGTGATGTCCAGGATTCCCTTCCTCGCCTCGGCCATGCCGAAGATGCGCTGCACCACGGGAGCGGTGGCTGGGTCGGGTTCCAGGGTGGGACGCTTCTTGGCCCCGTCCTGCACCATGAGCTTTTGTAGCCGTAGGGCACCCGGCTGGCCACCCAGAAGCCACGGGAGGCGGCCTCCCGCATCCCCCGGACAACCTCCCGGGCAAGATTTTCGCTGTAGAACTCGTCCAGACTCTCGATGATGGCCTCCATGAGCTTGCCTGTTGGGGAGTCGTCGGCGTGTTCGGTGATGGACACCACCCGGATGCCCTTGCGCCGGAGCATGGACTTGAATGCGACGGCGTGCTCCCGCTTGCGGGTGAAGCGGGAGAACTTCCAGACCAGGATTTCCTGAAAGGGGGCGTTGGTCTTGCCGGTCTCGTCCAGCATCCGGCGGAACTGGGGCCGCCCAGATGCGGGCGCTCCGGGACTACGCCAAGGCCAACGGGTACACCCTGGCCCGTGAGTACGTGGACGAGGCCCAGAGGGCAAGGCCAACGCCCCTTTCCAAGTCATTCTGGTTCCCGAACACCAACACGATGCCAATAATCGGTAATTCCACCACGCACGGTCTGCCCGTCACACTCGACCGCTACCCAGGAACGAGCACCTTGACCAGTCCATGCCGACGCCTACCCGCGGTCACCATGTCATGGTGCCGCTGTACATAACCAACTACCGGACGGCAGAATAGATTGGGCACCTCACGGACCCTAGTAGTCCAACAGCTTTGAACTGATGGCATTAACAGTTTACATCTTGACCGGCGGCAACATTGCCCAAGTATCGCCAAGCTATCCCGGCTACCCCTCAATTCAAAGCTGTTGGACTACTAGTGGACTGCGGGGCCTCGTCGCCCAAGGCGTGGCAAGTCTCCACCTTGCAGTCGAGCAAACGCAACGGGTTCCGTTCCAGCCGCTCCCGGCAATCGGGGCAAAGTCGGTCGTGGTGGCCGGAATAGTAGTCGCGGAGCAGGGCGATGTAAGCGGGGCGGCACTCGGCGTCGCCGATGCTGTTGACCAAGAGATTGATCTCGGTGAGGCCCAGGCTGCGCATCAGCTCCCAAGCGACCTCGATCACCCGGCGTCCACCGACGGGTCGGCGGTGCCCCGATGCGCTCTAAACACGATTTCGTCTACTCCGGGGAAATGAGTCTTTAGGCACCGTCTTCACCGGCAGAAGCTGAGAATTCTAGTGGTAAGTTGTCTAGGTCCAGTTCAGTTCGCGTTGTTTCCAAATTGCCTTTTTCTACGAGCAATATGGACATGCAAACTTGGGGGTAGCGCGTATCCGCCATCTCTGAGACCTCATGGAAATAGCCGGTGCCTCTCAAAGCTCGAGGGCGGGGTTCCAGGTTCAATAAGCAACTGATCACTTGATCGGCGTCGCTGACAACATAGGGAACTACCGCTTCCTGCTCCTGACCGTCGAATTGGATTCGATAGTGAGAGTCTTGGAGACCTTCTTGTCCTTCGATATTCTTTAACAGGCGCATATCCGCCAAAACGAACCTGCTGGATACTCGGTACATTTCCTTCCATACTTCCTGGTAGCGAGGTTCGATAACCAGCACACTAGTGCAGTGAACCAAGTCGAAGGTCCCATCGGCGAAAGGAATTGTCACTCCATCGGCGACCTCAAATCGGGCTTCCTGATAGGTCTGGCGGGCAAGGTCGACAGCGGGCTTGGCTATATCGATTCCAGTATAGTCGATTGTTGGTTCCAGGGTACGCATGATGTTGAAGAATCCGCCGGAGGCGCAGCCCACATCCAGCACTTTAATCCCCGGAAACAAAACTCTAGGCAAAAAAAACCGCTCCGATGGGTAAAGGTCGGTCACTTCTCGCCGATGTTTGGAGTAATATTCGATGGCGCTCGGCTGGGACCATGCCTTGGCACTTTCCAAAATGCACCTTCTTGTTCAAGAGTTAGTTGGCATTAAACGCCTGCCCGTTTCCGGCTGATGGGTGGCGAAAACAGCCTTATTTGCCGGGTTTTTCAGGATTCAGAGTCTCAGCAGCGAAAAGTTTTTCGGTTGCCCGGAGGTCTTCCAAAGTATCAATCTCCGCCCATTTATTCGGCGCGGCACAGAGAACGGCCAAACGGATGGCGCCTTGAGAAATCAGGTCGGCGAAGACCGCCTCATAATATAGGTCATACCGTTGCTGCGCCACGTAGGAATCGAGGCGAGGAACTATCTTGTTCTGTAAGGTCTCTTGAGACAGTTTATAGATATTTACCGTTTTGTAAGCGGATGCGTAGTCGAAATCATCCCCTTGGTGCGCTTTGAGGACCATCCTGCTAGCCCACGGGCCATTGGCCTGGATAATCGTCCCATCCATGTAAGGCTGAAATTTTTCGACGATAGCAACGTTCTGCTCAGGAGTTTGAGCCAGTCTCTGCAACAACTCGGGTTCGAAAACCAAGTCCCCTTCCAGCAAGAGGATCTGGTTATCCAGGTGTTGTCGGGCTAACCACAGGGAGTAGATGTTGTTGGTGCGGTCATAAATATGATTTTGAACGTAGTGTATGTTCATGTCGCCATATCTGATTCCGTACTTCGCGGACACTAATTCCGAAAGATAGCCCACTACCAGGATTACGTCTCGGACACCTGCCGTCAACAATGCTTCCAGCTGATGCTCCAAAATGGGCTTGGAATTGACCGGGACCAGACATTTTGGAAAGGACATCGTAATGGGGCGCAATCGGGTGCCCATGCCCGCAGCAAGGATTACTGCCTTCATCCTCTACCTCCACTGGTGTAATCCGGATGTCCGAGAGATGATTCGGCTTTTAGTCCCTGTAGGGCAGCTACTAGAGCCGTATTGTCCGCTTGGGTGCGGGAAGCAATTCGTATGTAAGGGTCCTCCAGCCCCTCCTTTCCACTGCAATTGTTGACCAGAATATTGTACTGCTCGAAAAGGGCTGAAGTTAATTCCTCTCCGGTTAGGCCGTAGAGAACCCGGCACAAGACGAAGTTGCCTTCGGTGGGGAAGGGGTAAAGGTAGGGCACTCCGCGGAGTTGTTGAAACAGCCGCTGGGTCGCTTCCCGCACCTTTAAGCACGAAACCGTGAACTCCTCTCGGTACTCTCCGTAATGGCGTAAGAAGAACTGGGCTAAAGAGTTGATGTTCCAGATGGGGAGGTCTTGTCGCAGCTGCTTGACGCGCTCACTATTCCCGGATACAGCATACCCCAAACGAAGCCCCGGAATTCCGTAATTCTTGGATAGGCTCTTCAACACGATCAAGTTCGGAAATTCAAATACTAAGTTTGATGCTGCTTGGTCCGATTCCGCGGTTACGAACTCAATAAACGAGTCATCCACCAACACTAGGTCCAGGTCCCTGAGGTCTTCCAGCAAAAAGGCAAGGTCAGATTTGGAGATAAGGGACCCGGTGGGGTTGTTGGGCCGGATGAGTACAGCCGCATTGGCCCGCGTTTTTCTTACGTGCCGGACAAACGCTTCCGGGTCGAGTTTGAATTCGTCACGAAGGCGGAAGGGGCTGACTTTCCTGCCCAAGGTCTTGGCTCGGTTGGTAAACTCATTGAACGTAGGCGTAGGGATGGCTAGGTTCCGGACGAATCGATTGACCAAAATGTCTATCAATTCGCTGGCGCCGTTTCCGACCACCACCTCCTGCTCGGTTAATCCCAAAGGGCCCGCCAGTAATGATGATACATACCAGTTGGTCGACGGATAAGCCTTGACCAATTCAGTCAAGTGTGTACCCAGGTCCTCCAAGAGAGCCTCGGGAGGGAAAAAGGGGTTGCTCATGTAACAAAAGTCTTTGACTTCAAAGTCCCAAAATCCACCGTACAAGGAGGACAAATATTCTGCGGTCTGGTCGGGCATGGATACCTCCTCCCTAGCGAGTTCACTCCGGCGATAAAACGCAGAGCCGTCCTGAAGCGGTTAATGGGTCTGGGTTATAGACGTAGCTTTCGCCTTTGGCCAGCTTCTCTTGGTAGAGCACTTCCTCGTGATCGCCGTATCTGATAATCAAAGCGTACCAGTCACTACGAGGCAGACCAATAATCGCGTAGCCCTGCTCGTTAGTCCGGTAACTGCCTAGTCCGGTGGCCATGACTTCCGCGCCGGATACTGGTCCGCCGACTTGGTCAAGAACCCGGACCCGGCTGTCGCCCGATTGCGGGATGGCTCGCACTGAGATCGGGCTTTCCGGGACCAATTCCAGGATATCCTTCTCGTACCCGGTCCTCTTAGGAGTCATCCAATCGGCGCCATACTTGCGCCGCAGATATTCTTCCGGTGGATTCGGCACGAGGAACTTCTCGCCGATGAAGTCGATTTCCTTCAGTTGAGTGACCAGTCCGACGGGGATTCGGATCCCAGGGTACTGAATTATGTTGTCGTCGACGATCCGATGGCAGATCCAGTCCGTCCTAATATTGGACTTCACCATCGCCACACTTATGTAGTCGTCGTTGGGTTCCACTTTGGCAAAATACCCGTTGTCCCTGAAGGCAGCCACAACGCGGTCTATTGAATTCTCGGTGAGCCCGTGAAGTCCGATGACGGAGCTTAAATCCAAGTCATCATCCCACGGAATGAATCCGTTGTCCCTAATTGCACCGAGACATGTCCCCTGACGAAGAAAGAAAACCACGCCCAATTGGTCCATGAACTGCTTTGCTTCCTTCAGCATCCTTGCGGCGGTGGCTGGGTCCATCGGCTGCAAAACCGAGTACGACCTCTCCAAGGCCGCCTCATCGGCCCCATTGCTCGGCGCCATATTCCCTCCTTGTCCTGACTCAAGTTTGGAACATCCGACTCCTGCTTCAGTTAAAGCCCAGCTTGTTGGCACCGACGGAACCGGCCCCTGACGTTGACAAACAACCGGTCTAGCGATATTAAGCACCGGGTAGGCTACCCAAAACCGGGGGTTTTGTCAATGCAATTGCCCGCCGGATTGCGCCGACTAGCTTGGAAAGGTGGGCGGAGGAGCGGGGGGAAGCCGGGGGCATGGGCTTGTTGAGGGTGGACCTGGGCAGGGCAGAGCCGGTCCGTCGCCGCCCAGTTGCGGGCGCTCCGTGACTACGCCAAGAACAACGGCTACGCCGTGGCCCGAGAGTACGTGGACGAGGCGGAGAGCGGCCGCATCGCTGACCGTCCCCAGTTCCACAAGATGATCGACGAGGGTGGGAAACCCACCGCCCCCTTCCAAGTCATCCTTGTCTGGAAGTTCAGCCGCTTCACCCGCAAGCGGGAGCGCGCCGTGGCCTTCAAGTCCATGCTGCGGCGCAAGGGCATCCGCGTGGTCTCCATCACCGAGCACGCCGACGACTCCCCCACCGGCAAGCTGATGGAGGCCATCATCGAGAGCGTGGACGAGTTCTATAGTGAAAATCTTGCGCAAGAGGTCGTGCGGGGGATGCGGGAGGCCGCCTCCCGCGGCTACTTCCTGGGTTCCAAGGCCCCCTTCGGCTACAACCGCGTCAAGGTCAGCGACGGTGTTAGGGAGCGCCCCACCCTGGAGGTGGACCCGGTGGCCGCCCCCATCGTCAAGGAAATCTTCGAGAGTTCCCGCCGGGGCAACGGCCTGAAGGAAATCTGCAAGGAGCTGAATCGCCGGGGCGTCACCAACAGGGGCAAACGCTGGCAGAAGAACGTCGTCCACTACCTCTTGACTAACGAGGCTTACACCGGAACCGCCGTCTGGGGAGTGAAGAGCAAGGACGAGAAGGCGCAGGAGCCGGTGAGGGTTGAAGGGGCCTGGCCCGCCCTGGTGTCCCGTGAGACCTTCGATGCGGTGCAGCAGGGATTGCATGAACGGGCGCCGGCCAAGCAGCGGCCCGGACGGGTGGGCAGCCAGTACCTCCTGAGCGGCTTGCTACGGTGCGGGGTGTGCGGAAAGCCCTACTCGGGCCAGGGGGCCAAGAGCGGCCAGTTCGCCTACTACGTCTGCGGCAGCCTGTTCCGCGAGGGAGTGGGGGCCTGCACCGCCCGCTACCTGAACGCCCCCAGGGTGGAGGATTTCATCATCGAGAAGGTCAGGGAGCGGATTCTCACCGAGGAGACCATCACCGAGCTGGGGACCCTGGTGGCCGAGGAGATCGATAACCTGGCCGGGGAGATCAACGGCAGGCTGACGGCCATCAGCGCCGAGCTTGCCGATGTGGACAGCAGGTTGGAGAACCTCTACCAAGCATTGGAGACCAAGCAGTTGCCCATCGAGGCGCTGTCGCCCCGCATCCTGTCCCTGAAGGCCCGGCAGGACCAGCTCACGGCGGCGCGGGAGGAGGCCGAGGGCCGGCTGGAGCAGCGGCGGGCGGAGTTGCCCACGACGAAGGAGATCAAGGGGTACGCAGCGGCCTTCCCTCTGCACCGGGGCGAATGGGCGCTCCACGCCCGGCAGAGCGCCGCGACACCGGAGTCGTCGGCATTAACCGCCGTCCTCTATTTATCGTTATCAATTTCCAATAGCATATTGTCTTTCCGGAGGAATATTTCTGACATTATTATGAACCTCCAACCAATATCCTGTCATTTTTCCCTTAAAATCAATTGGATGGGTTTTCGGATCGTATGGTTCATCAATAAAGTGTGGAAGTAACAAAAAGGATTTTCCATACATCCTACTTGATCTTTGGATAGATCGCTCCCAGTCATCTTCAGTTCCGCTACGATTTACAAAAAAATCTGGCAATAAGGAAAATGGATTTGAAGGTACGAGGTAAAGCTCTCCCATTGCGAGCAATCTACGTTCCATGAATACTTTTGAAATCTGAGGAACATGATCATCTCCACCTGGTATTTTTGCGTCTTTCGTTGTCATAATAAACCCCCAAGACTCAGGATTGTATAACCTTTTCCCGGCAGAGATGTCGTCAACAATGTGCTGAACTCCTGTAATATATAAAAGAATTCTTTCTTCTGGAGGGAGTGATGGTGCTTCAAAGCCTAAACCTCCTCTGCCTGCGAACCTGAAAGGTGAATCACCCATGTCTTCTATAAGCCTTTGCTTTAGTGTATCAACATCAAATCTTGATTTACTTAATGCTTGATTAATGCCATGCGTATTTGCTGCAAAGCTCCTGTTATAAACAGGAAGTGTTGATATCTCTTGTGACTTTGCCATCATTTTATCCATCTCTGCTACAGCAGAACTTATGTAATAAGAATTCAACGACAAATAAAGAGGATTATCTTCCAAATTGTCTTTAGCCAAATCCCTGACTTTTTCTGCTAAGGGATGTTCTATCACGCTAAAATTTTTTAAGTGGTGTTCTCTTAAAGGATTAAATAATTTGTAGAACCCATATTCTTCTGGGCCTCCTCGTCTTGCAACTATATTAAGACTTATTAATTTATTCAGAGCTTCTGGGTTAAGTTGCCTAGCAGCCTCTATATCAATGTCTTTAATTTCGTCACCTATTTTTATGCTCCATTTTTCGTAGAATTCTATGGTAGGTTCATGCGACTCTAACATATCTATAGCTTTATGCACCATCTCTGCAAGTTCCTGCTGATCAAAATCTGAATAGTTAACTGCACCGAATCTAATATCACTGGATCTATTGAAGGTTACATAACCGTGAAAAGTTGTCTGGTGTGAATAATTATCGCGATACACTCCTTGCATATGCGGAGGAACTGGATCTAATCCGGATTTTGGAAGGCAAAAAATTGCATATACGTCAGCTGCTGCAAGCAAGGTTTCTATGGTTTTTTTAGTTGATAATGCATGCGTCCTTCTATCTACATTAGATCCGTCCAGAAGAGTAATTTGTCCTGGGGTATTTAAGTATGCTTGAGCTACGCAAGCATCTAATGTGCTTACGAATCCAGAAGGATCGTCAAATCCATTATTATCTGCACGGTGTTGTGATATAAGAGCTATATACTGATTGACTGCTTTGGAATCCAAACCAAGAAAACCAGATGCAATTACGGTTCTTTTTGTTAATTCAAAATTTTGTATTGCGTGATTTGATAGCGTCTGAAATGAAGCAAAGTCTTCTGGAGGATTTTGGTAGTCCAAAAGCTTCCTGAGATGGTCGTTGAAGGATACGTCGCTCTGGACTGAGACAAATAGGCTGTCTATTCGGTCTTGCAGTGTTGGTTCCGGGGTCGAAGTCGGATCAGGGGACGCGGCGGTTGATGGGACTGCGGTCTTCACTGCAGCAACTGGCTCTGGGGTCGATAGCGCTGTTGCAACAGGGCGTGATGGAGGGGTTGGCGAAGGTGTCGGTGTCGGATCAGGGGACGCGGCGGTTGATGGGACTGCGGTCTTCACTGCAGCAACTGGCTCTGGGGTCGATAGCGCTGTTGCAACAGGGCGTGATGGAGGGGTTGGCGAAGGTGTCGGTGTCGGATCAGGGTGTAGCTGCTGCTGACGAAGCCGGAATATCCGTCGGGGCTATTGCAGACCTGGGTTCCGCGAGGGCCGACTGTTGAAACTCCGGAGTTGGTGTAAGCATTGCCGGCGCCGGGGATGGCTTTACCTCACATCCAATCAACGACAATGCCAGGGCCGAGAAAAGCGCGGCCAACAGGGAGGTGTGGAGAAAAGCTTGAGGCTTCATGATTGGCTGCTCCTTATCCGGTTATGGCTGTCTGCAACCTTCCAGCGGAGCGGCCAAGATGCTCCATCTTCCCTCATAACCTTCCTCTGCCATTATACGCTATGCAAAATAGACGGTCATCACCCACCACCCTGCCACCGGCGGCGTGACCGGCACACCGGCGGCGTGGCGGGTGAGAACGGGGGCCGCATCATTGCAAGCTACGCCAGCGGCGACATCGCCCAAAGCGTGGACGTCTCGGCCCAGCCTGCGGGGTCGCCGTTTTCCTCCCGCCAGTACAGGACAGCCATGGGCGGCGGGTTCCGGAGCACCTCGGTCAGCCGGATGGTCACCGAGCCACTGGGAGCGGAGGAGGGCCCGCTGTAGGGCCAACGCGTCCAGCCGGGACCTCTCGGCCAAGCACGCGACGGCTTCCGGCTGCATCAGCGCCGCGGCGGTCGGCCTCCCGGCACACCTTCCGCTCCGGCGGGTAGTCGGACTCCATGTCGCAGAAGGTCTCGTGGATGATCTCGTAGGTTTCGTGGAGCACCGTATAGGTGCTGCTCCCATCCCACCAGCCCTGGCGGTAGTAGATGTCGTAGTGGCCCCTGGGCTGGCCGGTCTGGGCGCCCGTCAGCCCGTCCATCCCCGGTCCGACACCTCCCCGAACCCGGCCCGTCTCAGCACGACGCGCAGCTCGTTCAGTGTGGGACGGCCCGACAGGTTGAAGTAGCGCACGAAGCGGGCAGCCAGACGCTCTGGATTCAGGGTCTAGCTGGGGGAATCGTCGTCCAGCAGCCCGCGGCAGAAGTCGTCTCGCGAACTGTTAATCATTCCAGCAGCCTCTTGTTGGTGAATCGCTCGTACATCTCGACGATGAACCGCTTGGCGCTGATGGAGAGGGGGCCGTCGGGCCTGGTGCCCACGCGGAACTGGGGGTCGTCAAGCACGTAGCGGTAGGCCCGCTCCACCTCCAGGACCTCGTTGCTGTTTGGGTTCGGTGTGCCCGCGCGCCCGGCCCGCTTCATCAACTCCTGTTCATCCACGTTGTAGACGGCGGCCAGCTTGCCAATCATGTTGGAGCCGGGCCTTCGGTCACCCCGCTCTATCTGGGAGAGATAGGAGGAGGAGACGCCGGTGCGCTTGGTCACGTCCCGCAGGCTCAGGTCTCCCCGCAGCCGCCGGAGCAGCAGCCCTATCTCCTCGTCGCCCTCGATCTCCTACCGGTCGTCGAGGTCCCGGCTGTCGTCAAGCTCGTCCATGATGCTCTCCCCTTGCCGCCGTAGATGCGGACAGTGCCGCGCACGGTGTACCTGCTACATCGCAGCTAACTTACAGCTATATAACGTGTTACATCGGAGCGAGCGATTGTCAATGAATCCCTGTAAAGACCCTCGAAACGGCCTTTCGGCCATTGTTTCCGCTCGCTTGGTATTGGCACACTTACGCACACAGCACATTCTTTCGTATTTGTAGCCAAGTATACATCACCGACGCCTGCGAGGGCCACCCCTTCGCGGCGCGCCGGACTTCATGAGAGAGACGGATCGCGTGAGTAGCAAGCGGAAGCAAAGGCTTACCCCAAAGCAGGAGCGGCAGCGCATCGAGGGCCTGCGGATACTGGCCCGCATCATCGCGCGCCACTACCTCGCCAATCCCCACCTGTACCGCAACGGCGCAGCCGGGGACGGGTCTGCTCCCGCTGTCAACGGTCGCACGACCGCAGACGGGGAGACGGCCCGGAAGGAGGGCGAGGCGTGAAGCGCAGGCAGCCCTCATCGCGGGTGAAGCTCAACCCCCACCGGGTGTGGGAGCTTCTGAACCGTCTCAACATGACCCAGAACGAGCTGGCGCGGCTGGTTGGCACCTCGTCGGGATACCTGTCCCAGCTCATGTCCGGGGACGCGCTGCCCCTCGGCGGATATGCGCAAGCGGCTCATGGAGGCGCTTGGCGTCACCCGCTTCGAGGACCTGTTCATCCTGGAGCAGGCCGATGTGTAGCGACGACCGCGCTCCGTCCACCCCCGTCTCCATACCGCCCGGCGTCGCCCTGATACCGGAGGACTTCTCCGAGCGGCTGACGGCGGTGAGAGACCTGCTCGACCTCAACTGGGAGGAGATGTCCGTGGGCCTGGGCGTGGACCCGCGCCAGCTTCTGCGCTGGCGCATCAAGGGCGGCGCACCCAACGGGGGAGCGATGCTGGCCCTGGTGCGGCTGGCGGTCCGGACGCCGGAGGGGTTGGGGCAACTGTTGGACGAAGACGTAATCGTGATCTTCAAACCGAGGAGGTAGAAGCATGGCTATTGAACGTGAGTTAACGTGAATTATGGTTAAGCGACGGTTGGGAGCGCGGGAATATTCTCTCTGCTCAAGGATGGTTTCTTGGGCTGATGGCAATAGGCAATCAACCCGGAGACCAGGTTGACCAAGAAGTTGGCTGGGCTGCGGTGGCGGGTATGCTCAATCTGAGAGATATTCTTCAGTTGGTCGTTAACCGATTCGATGACGGCCCGCTTACGAAGCAGGGCCCTGTCTTCCGGGGGCAAGGGGCGGGGTTTCATATTTCGCTTCAGCCTGGTAATCAACTGAATACCCCGCTCGAACAGTTGGGAGACCAGCTTTTGGGAGATATAGCCCCGGTCGCCAAACAACCGGCCCAATAGGCTCCGGGTCAAGTGGGGGACCGGCTTGCGGTCATCAACATTACCCAAGGTGATGCGGCAAGCCAACAACTCGCCCCGATCGTTGACCACCAAGTGCAGCTTGAACCCGAAGAACCAGCCCACCGAGGTCTTGCCCCTTTGGGCTATACCCGCAAAGACCCGGTGGCTGGAAATGCGCCGGTTGTGGCAGACGGCTATTGGAGTTGAGTCGATGAAGCTGATCCCGGTGCAGCGTCCGTAACAGTTCATCAGGTAGGCGCATAGGGGGACCAGGAACCCAGGCATCAGTCCAACGAAGCGTTCATAGCTGACCAACCGGGGAAACTCGGAGCGCAAATGCTCCTGCACGTACTCGGTGTAGTAGGCCTTGAAGTGGCGATAGTGGCTCTGATGGAAATGAATCATGATGGTCATTGCTTCGCTGACTGACAGTTGGCCCAGGCGCCGCCTTTGGCGGGAGCCACTTTGGAGCAGGTCTTGTTCCCAGTGGGGCTGGAACCGTTGCCAAAAATCATCGACATCGCAAAATAGGTTTAGTAGACTCATCCCGGGACACCTCTCAATGGATTAGCATTGAGAAGAATACCTCTTCTCAACCATTGGTGTCCCTTTTTTATCCATAATTCACGTTGGATTACGAGACGAAGAAGAGCTACACGGTGACGGTGAGCGTCAGCGACAGCAAGGACGCCGACGCCGCCGCCGACACCGCCGTGGATGCCACCACCACGGTCACGGTCAGCGTGACCAACGTGGACGAGGACGGGAGCGTGACCCTGTCCCCGGCCAGCCCGACGGTGGGCAAGGCGGTCTCCGCGACGCTGAGCGATCCTGATGGCGGCGTCACCGGGACCACCTGGCAGTGGGCCAGTTCCTCCGACTGGGACCCTGCCACCGTTACGGGGACGTGGAGCGTCATCGGCGAGGCCACGTCGGCCTCCTACACGCCGGTGGCTGGGGACGTTAGCAACTACCTGCGGGCCACCGCCTCCTACACCGACAGCTTCGGCTCCGGGAAGACCGCCAGCGGCAAGACCACCGGCGCAGTGGCCGAAAACAGCGCCCCGGAGATCGGCACGCTGCCCAACGACTTGACCATCGCCGAGAACAAGACCAGCGATGTCGGCACCGCCTTCACCGCCACCGACGCGAACGGCGACAGCATCACCTGGAGCGTGGGCGGGACCCACGGCTCATCCTTCGCCATCAGCAGCGTCGGCCAGTTGTCGGTGACGGTATCGGGGGGCTTTGACTACGAGGCGATCTACGATTCGGTCGCCGGTACCGCGACCCGCAGCATCACGGTGACGGCCAGCGACGGCACACTGACGGACAGCGAGGACGTCTCGGTGACAGTGACCGACGACAACACCGAGGCCCCGGCGGCCCCCGGCGCGCCGCAGGTCACCACGTCCACCAGCGCCACCACCAGCCTGGGCCTGAGATGGAGCGCGCCGGCCAACACCGGCCCGGCCATCACGGACTACGACGTGCAGTACCGCGAGAAGGACGTGACGCCGGAGGCGACGTGGAGCGACTTCGCCCACACCACCACCACCAGCATCACCGGCCTGACCGCCAACACCGAATACGAGGCGCAGGTGCGGGCCAGCAACGCCGAGGGCAACAGCGCCTGGTCGGCCAGCGGCACGGGCACCCCCGGCACGGCCAGCGGGGTGAACAGAGCGCCCGTGATCGGCGCCCTTCCCACGGACTTGACCATCGCCGAGAACGAGGCCAACAGCCGCGTGGGCAGCCCCTTCACCGCCACCGACGCGGACAACGACACCATCACCTGGTCCGTGGGCGGGACCGACGGCGCGCTCTTCTTCATCAACTCCTTGGGCCAGTTGTGGGCGCCCGGCCCCAACCATGAGGCCCTGGACGACTCTGCCACCCGCATCCCCACCCGCAGCATCACCGTGACTGCCAGCGACGGCAACGGCGGAAGCGACACCGCGACCGCGACGATGGCCCCAGCCGTCATACCGTTGCCCAGCAGCACGCCCCAGAAGCCGTCGCCCAGCTTGTCGGCGAATATCCATCCATTCTGGAAGCCGACCCCCACCCAGAACGTAACGCCCGCGATGGTGGCCTTCCGGTGGTCCATGCCGTCGGCGATGACTATCCGCATCCCCTGCACGAACAGGATCCCGAGGAACACCGTCGCGTGCGCCACCACCACCGGCCCCGGTATGGCGATGAGCACCGCCGCCACCTTCGGGAAGAAGGCCATCACCATCATCGTGACACCAATGACCACGCCCACCCGCTTCGCGGCAACCCCGGTGACCTCGGTGAGCGAGATGCTGCTGGAGTAGGTCGTGTTCGGCAGCGTCCCCGCGATTCCGGACAGGAAGTTGCCCAGGCCGTCGGCGTTCAGGCACCCCTGCACCACCCGGAAGTCGGTCGCCTGCGGCCTGCGCCGCGAGACCCTCTGGATCGCCACCCCGTCGCCCACGGTCTCGATGGCCCCCATCATCCCGAATTACTTCTGTTCCATCTCAGTTGCCAAAGCAACTCGAATCAACTCTTTGGCTTGTTCCACGTCCGTCGCCGTCCAACTGGAACGAATCGAGGCAAACCCGTCCATCATCTTCGCCACCTCCACGCTCATACCAGTGATAACCACCCGCCGTCCGGCAACCACCTGTCCGATAAGTGTCGCCGCAGTATCGTCGATAAAGGTCGTCCGCCCGAAGTCCAATATCACCGCTTCGCTGGCCTGTATGTCCCCGCCCACTATCCGCACCAGTTCCCGTGCTGACGCAACGGACACCCGCTCCGGCAGGACAACCAGCCCCGTCCTCGCGCTGAAATCAGCCGACTCATCCCGCCAAATCTGGCTGTCCAGCAACGGCACAGACACCAGCCGTTCCAGTTCCCCTCGTTCAGAACGGCTTGCGTCCACCAGAGCGGCAACCACCAAGCCAACCAGAATCGCCGTTGTAAAGTCAATCAGCACAGCAACCGCTAGTGTAATCAGCATAACGGCGGCATATCCACGCGGCACCTGCAACAGGTTCCGCAGATAACGCCATTCAATCACCCGCCAGCCGGTGACCACCAGGATACCAGCCAATGCCGCCAATGGAATCTCGGACAGCGGTAGAAACACCAACGCCAACAGCGACACCAGCGCAGTTGTGATTCCGGCAATCGGACTTCGCCCGCCCGCACGAGCATTGGTGAACGAAATCAGGGTTATGCCACCGCTGGCCCCACCAATCACGCCGGAGACCGTGTTGCCCACTCCCTGTGCAATTAGTTCTTTGTTGGCTGGTGCCTCGCTCCTGTGATAGTGTCAAGCTGCAAGCTGTATATGAGTCCCGACGACGCCACCAACAGTGCCGTAGCAAAGGCGGGCACCATGATAACCACACTGATTGCAGGGAAAGCCAGTTCCGGTAGCCCCTGCGGAATATCACCAATCGTAGGTGCGCCGGTAAAGTACAGGAATCCGGCGACGCTCCCTGCCATCAACCCCACGAATTGCCCCGGTGCGTATCTGACCAACCGCCCCCGCCACAGTAATCCGGCAACGATGGTGATGCAGGCGACGGCGAGCGCGTCAAAGTTCACCGCGACACCGGGCAACGCTTTGACCACTCCGAGAATACCACCACTGGCAGAAGGCATTCCAAACAAGGGGAGAATCTGTACCGCTACCAGCATGATACCGGCTGCGGTGAAGAACCCGCTCAGTAGAGAATGGGGCATATAGATGATGAACCGCCCCATTTTCAACAGCCCGAACCCTATCAGTAACAGCCCGGACAGGATGACGGTGGAAAAAGCCGTGGCTAACCCGTACTCTGCCACTACCGGAGCCAGCACCAGCACAGTTAGAATGTTTGGCGCGGATATGGCTCCCCGTGTCCCGCCCAAAACTGCGGCAAGCAGGCCAACGGCAATCGCTCCGTAGAGTCCTGCTGCTGCCCCAACTCCGGCAATGACGCCAAAGGCCATCGCTGTCGGTGCATACACAACACCGCACAACATCCCTGCCATCAGGTCGGTCTTGACGGTGCTTATCGACGGCAATCCTCTCACCACGACTAGCCCTCAACCTTCATCCTTAAATCAGCAACGCATAGCCTAAGATGCAACCGCAGTAACCGTCAAGTAACTGTTCAGAGTTAAAGAGAAATGAGCAACCGGCGGGTTTCCAGGAAGGGGTTTAGGCCCTTGGCCCGCCAGGTTCCGAAGAGGGACGCCAGGGTCATTTTGCTGTCGCTGCCCCTTTCGGAGCGAGTCCCGCCGCTGATTTTACGGCTGATTACCAGGTGGCGCAGGCTCCGTTCCGCCGCATTATTGTCAGATGGAGCCTCCGGGTGGGACACGAAGACGAACAGTTCCTTGTTTTATATCCGGGATGTGCCGCTCAATCCGCCGGCAGAGCTTGGCTTGCGCTGCCAAGGGGTCTTCCAGGAAAGGGCGGCACAGCGCCAGCAATCGCTCCTCCAGCGCCAACTGTCCCCGGGGCGGGGGCCGTCCCCCCGCCGCCCACTCCCTGGCCTTGGCGTAGAGCCGTTGCGCTCCATGAGCCCACCGGGCCAGTACCGCGTCTTCCGGGTACAACGCCTGCAGCGCGTGAATGTCCCGCAGCAGGTGGGCCCAACATCGCTGTTTGAGTCCGGGATAGTGGTGGCAGGCCACGTAGAAGTCGCTCACTAGAATCCCTTCGAAGGACTCGCCCAGGACCTCGTCCACCACCTCCCCGCCCCGGCCCCGGCGCAGGAAGAACCGCTCTGTGGGCGTACTGAAAGTCCAAACGTAGCCGTTTTTCCCGTTCTCCCGCCAGCCGGTCTCACCGGCGTGGACCACCGGGCTGGAACGGATGCGCTCCAGTACCTCGCCCACTTCCCGCCCGCCCTGCCGGGCAACTTGGTGGACGGCCCGGACGATGGCCCCAACGCTCAGCTTCAACTGATGGAACGTTCGCAGATACCATTGGATGGTCCTTATGGGCAGCCGTCCCTCTTCCCGCAAGGCGACAATCAGGCTCACCAGGTTCACTCCCAGCCGCTGGCGGCCCACGGCTGCCCCGTCCAGGGATTCCTGTGGCCGCCGCCGCTTCCGGCACAAAGGACACGTCCGGGCGATGAATACGTGCTCGGCCACTTCTACCGGGACCAGCGGAAGTTCGATGACCTCACGGGTCCGCTGCACCCAACCCCCGGTCAGGGCGCTATGACATTCGGGACAGGACTCCGGGGTATGGACCAATCGCTGTGTGGGTTCCATCCGGGGCCGGGCAAAACCGTGGGGCCGCCGTTTACGGGGCTCCTTTTTCTCCGGCGGTGTCTTCCGCCGCTTGGCGGCCGGTTTATGCCCCGGCATCCTGGCCCCCGCCCGCCGCCGGACAGCCGGGCTTCCAGGCTCTCGACCCGTTGGCGCAGTTCGGCAATGATCCCCTGCTGTTCCCCGATAACCGCCAGCAGAGTTTCCCGGCTCGCTTGGGCCAAGTCAACTTCCGTTTCCATTCTTCTCTTATGCCACATCCGGGCCACGGACGCCAGTGTTTTTCAGCAACACCGCGGCCTCCCGGCAAATTCACCTCATCAACTCTGAACAGTTACGGGGGACAGGGGAAGTAGCGGCCCCGCTTCGTGGGCGGGCTGGGAGCCTCCACCGGGGTACCTTAGCCTGTCATTCACCATCCCAGAAATGTGCATTCCACCTTGGCTTTAGTTTAGGTAGTGTTGACATTTCACCGCAACCAAATGAGAACAGCAGTGAATTGCAGGAATCCGAGGTATCTGCTGTCCAGTTTGTCGAACCGTGACAATATCCTGCGGCAGTGCTTCATCTTGCCTATGAAACACTCGACGAGGTGGCGTTCCCGGTACAAGTGGTCATCGTATGAGCGTGGCTGCTTGCGGTTGGAGCGAGGGGGAATGACCGCGACCATGCCGATGTCCGAAATGTGTTGGATGAACCCGTGTGAATCATACCCTTTGTCTGCGATCACATACTCGCCCTCGTACCCGGAGATCAGCATCTCAGCCTGAGTGATATCGTGCTTTTGCCCTGGGGTCAGCGTGAATCTCAGCGGATTGCCAAGTCCGTCCACGCTCACGTGAACCTTGGTGCTGAATCCTCCACGGCTTCTGCCGAGCGCCTGTGATGGTTGCCCCCCTCTTTTCGGGTGCGCCCGCAGCGCACTGATGAGCCCGGACGACCGTACTGTCGATGATGAGGTATTCCATGTCAGGTTCTTCAATGAAATGCTCGTGCATTCGCTCCCAGACGCCCCGGTCGCACCATCGGGCAAAGCGTTTGTAGATGGTGTTCCACTTGCCGTATTCGGCTGGAAGCAGTCTCCACTGCGCTCCTGAGCGAGTGATCCAGAGAATGGCCTCGACGAACAGTTTGCATCTGTCCCCGTCGCCAACGTATGCGTCAGGGCATTCCCGCAGGAATTGGAGAATCTTCGGCCATTGTTTTGGAGATATGGTGACATTTGACATACAGCCATTATAAAGTAGTCGAAATGTCAACACTACCTAGGGCCTGTTCACACTAGGGGGTGTCGTCAAATAAAGGAAATGATGGTAAGTTGATGCGATAAGGGTGGACTGGGGAGTAGCGTATGGCAGCATCGCATCGTCGGCACGACCTATCGGACCAGGTCTGGGAGAATTTGAAACCCCATTTGCCTGGGATCGCGGGTAAGGTGGGTCGGCCAGCCTTCGACAACCGGCTGTTTTTGAATGCGGTATTCTGGATTTTGCGCACCGGCGCGCCCTGGCGGGATCTGCCCCCGGACTTGGGGGACTGGAAAAACACCCATCGCCGCTTTTGCCGTTGGCGGGACCGGGGGGTCTGGAGCAAGCTGCTGAATGAAGTGATTGATGAGCCGGATTTGGAGTGGCTGATGATCGACGCCAGTCATATCAAGGTCCATCCTCATGCGGCGGGGGCGCTGGGAGGGAATCAGGAAATGGCCCATACCAAAGGGGGCTGAATACCAAACTGCACTTGGCGGTGGACTCCCATGGTATGCCGGTGCGGCTGATCCTGACCGAGGGAACCGTTGCGGATTGCTCGCAAGCGATTCCATTGATTGAGGGCATTTTGGCGGAACATCTGTTAGCCGACAAAGGCTACTACAGCGATGAAATTGTGGCAGCCGCCTCCGCTCGGGGTATGAACCCGGTGATTGCGCCCCGAAGCAACCGCAAGAACCCCCGGGATTATGACCGGGACCTATATAAGCTGAGGCATCTGGTGGAAAACGCCTTCTTGGAGCTCAAACAATGGCGGGGAGTGGCAACCCGTTACGCCAAAAAGTCCGCTTCTTTCCTGGCTATCTGCCAGATCCGGGCTCTGGTTATTTGGACTAGGCTATTTTGACGACACCCCCTAGGAGTATGACCGGGAGTTGTACCGCAAACGCAACGAGGTGGAGCGGCTGTTCCGGCGGTTGAAAGCATTTCGCCGGGTCTTCACCCGGTTTGACAAGCTGGATGCTCTTTTCCTGGGCTTCATCCACTTCGCGCTCATCGCCGATGCGCTACGATAGCGTTAACAGCCCCTAGTACAAAGCCGTCCCGCATCATTGGAATTTTATCTGTTCCTCTATCTTTCCCAAGGTTTCCCTGCTAGGAATAGATCAGCGTTCGTCGTGCCGCTGATGCGGTGCGCCGTGTCTGTCAACTTCTCCACGGCGTCGTTTACTCTCACTTGCAATTGCTTCTGTTCCCAGAGGGCCATCCTCCTAAACCAAAGCCAAGGTGAAATGCACAGGGTCATAGGGTAAATTTGTGGAGCAACTGGGTTAGCTTGTCCCGGGTCAGAGAAGGGTTGGTGATGGGTGTGAGGGAGATGGAGCGGTTCCTCGAACAGTGGCGGATGGATGCCAAGGATTTGCGCCGGCGGATGATTCTGTCGCCCACGCCCCGGGAGCGGGAACGGTAGTACGCCCTGCTGTTGCTGGCCCAAGGCTGGACGGGTTCGGCGGTGGCCGAGGCCCTGGAACGGGACCCACACACCATTGGCCGATGGGCCGCCGCCTTCGGCGAGGGCGGTCCCGCCGCCTTGATTTTCGAGCAGTCCGGGGGTTCCCCCCCGCCCTCGGCGAGGCGCAGCAGGCGGAGTTGAGGGCAACGGTGCAGGAGTTGCCCGCCAAGTCGGGCATCGAACTGGCCAACTGGAAAGTGGTACGGCAGTTTGTCCTGGAAGGTTTGGGCATCAGCCTGAGCCGCAGCAGTTGCCTGAACTATCTGCACCGGTTGGGATTCGTGCTCAAGCGCCCCAAGAAACGTCCGGTCAAGGCTGACGAGGGGAAGCGGGAGTCCTTCGTAGTGGAATACGCCACCCTTTCGGACGAGGCGCGGCATACTGGAGCGAAGGTATTCTTCGCCGACGAGGCCCACTTCCGTGCGGACGCCGAACTGCGGGGCAAGTGGGTGCTGAAGGGAGAGCCGACCTTGGTGGACTCGACCAGCCCGCGCCGTGGCGAGAAGGCCAGCTACTACTCGGCGGTATGCTTGGAGACGGGCGAGGTGGAGTGGATGGAACTGGAGGGGAACAGCAACTCAAAAACATCGGCCGTGTTCCTGAGACAATTGAGAGAGAGGCGCCTTGGGCCGCTGAACGTGATCCGGGACAACGCTCCGGCGCACCGTGGCGAGCCGGTGCGGGAGTACCTTCGGGCACCCGGCCTTGGGGCTGCGGCTGATGAACCTGCCGGGCCACAACCCGGACTTCAACGCCGATGAGGCGATCTGGGGCTGGGTGAGGGAGGAGGCGACCGGGAACCTGTGCCTGGGGACCAAGTCCCTGGTGCAGGAAAGGGCCGGAAACTTCCTCGCCTCGCTGGCCAGCCGGAAAGAGGAAGTGAAACGGCGCTGCCGGACCGTCCTGCAATCAAGGTCCGAAGGGCTACTGCGGGACTCCCAGCCCCCTTCCCAACCCACGGCAAATGCACATCCCACCTTGGCTTTAGTTTAGTTTAAGTTGTAAACCCTGGCCGCGTTCCCACCGGCTATCTTGGCCCGTTCCTCCAGGGTGCATTCAGCCAAGATCTCTTCAAGGATTTCCCGGCTTCTTGGAAAGGTGGATTCTTGATGGGGGTAGTCGGAGCCCCATTGCAGAGTATCGACGCCGATAATCTCCCGAAGCTGAATCCCCAATCCGTCTTCCTGGAACCCCAAGAAAACGTTCCGGCGAAAAAGTCGCTGGGAAGCAAATTGTCTTTAAACCGATAGCCGCCCACCCCTCTGGCCCGTTGGGTGTAGTTGTAGTCCATGCGGTCCAGAAAATGGGCTGCCCATGACACTTCGTGCTCAACCGCCCCAATTTGTAGCCGCGGGTAACGCTCGAACACCCCGCAGAACATCATGTCGGTAAGCGACATCCGGGACGTAGTGATCGAAGTTCACGGTTACGGAGAACCGGTTGGTACTGGTGCGGTCGCCCTCCCCCGATCCAAACCGGTTGGTCGCGGCATGAAGCCCCAAAGGCATCCCCAAGTCTTGAGCAGCCGCCCACAAGGGTTCATAGACCGGCGAGTCGTACCTGCGGTCCTCCGGCGGGTAAACCGTGATCATGCCGCCTATGAATCCCAGTTTGTGGCACCGCTCCAGCTCGGCCACCGCAACCTCTACGTCATCCACGTTGATCATGGCGATCCCGGCGAGACGCTTGGGCGCGGCTTGGCAGAACTCCGCCAGCCAATCGTTGTAAGTCCCAAAAACGGCAGACAGTAGCTCACTATCCGGTACCTTGAACAACTGAAGGCCAAGGGTGGGATAGAGAATGCTTACATCAATACCGTCCAAGTCCATGTCCTTGATCTGCTCTTCAGGGATGTAACCCCCAGGCCGGACGTTTTCAAACACATCGCCGCTGGTCAATTCCTGCGGCGATTCAAACCTTCTTCCGGTCTGTGCTCCACCGAATCCGAACCCGGTAGAAATTTTCATACCGTCGCAGTACCACCATTCACCGTCGTCCTCCAGCCTGGTGTGAGGGGCCCGGTCCCGGAACTTTTCATCTATCCGGCTCACCCATAGATCCGGAGGTTCCATCACGTGGTTATCAGACGAAATGATCCTGTAATCAGCCATGGCTTAGCTCCCCGAATGTAGTCTTTGGTAATTTTCCAACCTAGTGCCAAATTACAGTGAGCTTAAGGCACCGACCCCCATCCGAACGGACTGCGACGCTTGCCCCCGGGCAATTCAGGATTGACGAGTCGCGGTGATTATGGCCGGGGACTGAAACGAAGTCAAGCCGCAAAAATGGGCCTACACAAGCTATCACCACCAAAGAGATGAGGAGGACTTACCCTTGCCGGAACGTCCATCCAGACCTTTACTTTCGGGCTTCGAGGGTGCCCGGGCGGCCATGAAACACATCGTTAAAGGGCGTTGAACGGCATAGCAGTGATTGGGGATGCTTTAGTTTTTGGTATGACCCGCTTGGTTACGTTCGTGAAAGAGGGCTTGGCGCAGGTGGATGGCCTCAACCAAGTGGAGGCTGAGGTGGCTTGGGGCCGGCTCGGCGAGCGCGGACCCCTACCCACGCAGGCGCGAGAACACTTCAGATGGATTTAAGCCCTACGGCCGAAACGCACGGTTTGAAGGGTTGGGCGGACTCGGCTCGTAGCTGACCATTTAGGCTTCTCCGGAGTGGCCCGACGCACCTCCACAGCCAAAAGGGGCATTCCGACGCTGCGGCACTGGCATTCGCGCGGCCGGTGCCAAGACTGGCCCAGCCCGAAACCCGGTTGCCCCGCCGGATCCTATTGCCTCGCGCAGTTCCTAGGCCTGTTTCCGCTCACCGTTCTCCGGTCCCGAGCCGCTTGCGGCAGTATCCGGCGTCCGCCCGGAATGTGGTATGCTAGCCTTGGTCTATCACTTGGCTCTCTTGGACCAACAATCTCTGGCCCCGAGCAGCCGAACGCTCGTAAGACGGCTTGGTTGCGACAGGTCCGGTATCTGTCCTTAATATGTCCCGCTTGAGCTTTTGCTAACGCCGCGTCGGCCAACCCGGCTTGGTGCCGTGAGCTTAAGTCGAGACCTAGGAATATTGGTGTCTGCGTCTTGACTACCACCGCTCTGCTGATTCTGTCCTCGGGCTTCCTGCTCATCACTATCGCCACCGCCCCGAAGCTCACCGACGGGTGAGAACGTTGTTCTATGGGTGGATAATAGTCAGCGCGGCCCTGCTCGTTAACGCCTTGTCGAGCGGCCCGGTCTGGAGCGGTGTCGGCGTGTGGATTAAGGCCTTGGAGTTGCAGTTCGGGTGGAGCCGGGCCCAATTGACCGGCGCATTTTCCATGGCCCAGCTCGAGGGCAGCATTATTGGGCCATTGATGGGGTACTTGATCGACCGGCTGGGTCCCCGCCGGATGGTCCTCATCGGGATGGTAATAACCGGCTTGGGCTTTCTCCTTTTCAGCCGTACCGAGAGCATTTTCACCTTTTACCTGTCCTACGGGCTGATTATGCTGGGTACGGCGGCGGGTACTTGGTTGCCGTATATGTCCGTGGTCAACCGGTGGTTCGTGCGAAAGCGGGGCCTGGCTATGGCGATTGCCGGTGAGGGTTCGCCATTGGGCGGGCTGGTGCTGGTGCCGATTTTGGCGTGGGCAGTAACCCCGGGCAGTTACGGCTGGAGCGTCACCGCCCAATGGATTGGGGTGGTGTTCTTGTGCCTGGCGTGGCCGATGTCCCGGTTGATCCGGGTACGTCCGGAAGACCATGGCCTACTCCCCGACGGGGACCCGCCGGAGCAAGTGGTGCGCGAAGCGGTAAGACCCGACAGGAGAGCGTCCTCACCAGAGCAACTGCAATTCACCGGGCGGCAAGCAATACGGACCCACGCATTCTGGCTGATCACTTTCGGCCACGCCTTCTCTACCATACTTTTCGCGACCTTGACCGTGCACCTCGTGCCCATGTTAACGGACCAAGGCTTGTCCTTGCAGGCGGCGGCATATGTGTTTTCGATGGTCATGGGGGCGGCCGCGATTTTTCAGTTAATCGGCGGCTACGCGGGGGACAGGTTCCCAAAGAATGTCGTCATAGCATTCTTCGGTTTTATTCAGGCCGGCGGCTTTCTCTTGGCGGTGTTGGTCCATAGCTTCCCGATGGCTTTGCTCTTTGCCGTAACATTCGGCGCAGGATTCGGTGGGCGAAATCCGCTTACCACCGCGATACGCGGCGACTACTTCGGCGAAAAGGCCTTTGCCACCATCACCGGCCTGTCCAGCGCCCCCATGTACGTGTTCATGTTGGCCGCCCCGCTCTTCGCGGCGTTCATGTTCGACGCGACCAAAAGCTACACCGTTGCGTTCCTGATCATCGGAGGTTTGGGGATGATGAGCGGTGTGCTGTTTCTGGTGGCCAAAAAGCCAACCTCCCTTCCGTCGGACAGAAGAGCTTCCACCGCTTCCCGGCCGACTGAGTCCGGCGTCGGCTAAGGTTTTCGTTGCGCTTCGGGAGGGCCGGCGTCATGCCAAGGCGCCCCCTGCTAGATAGCATGGGCCGCAGGAGCGTCACAGCTTAGTCGACCAAGTGACTATCTCAAAACTAACTAAACCAAAGCCAAGGTGAAATGCGCAGAATCATGGGGTAAAGTTGTAGGGGAGTTGGGTTAAACCGTCTTGGAGTGAGAGAGGGGTTGGTGATGGGTGTGAGGGAGATGGAGCGGTTCCTCGAACAGTGGCAGATGGATGCCGGGGATTTGCGCCGGCGGATGATTCTGTCACCCACGCCCCGGGAGCGCGAACGGTGGTACGCCCTGCTGTTGCTAGCCCAAGGCTGGACGGGTTCGGCGGTGGCCGAGGCCCTGGAACGGGACCCCACACCATTGGCCGATGGGCCGCCGCCTTCGGCGAGGGCGGTTCCGCCGCCTTGATTTTCGAGCAGTCCGGGGGTTCCCCCCCGCCCTCGGCGAGGCGCAGCAGGCGGAGTTGAGGGCAGCGGTGCAGGAGTTGCCCGCCAAGTCGGGCATCGAACTGGCCAACTGGAAAGTGGTACGGCAGTTTGTCTTGGAAGGTTTGGGCATCAGCCTGAGCCGCAGCAGTTGCCTGAACTATCTGCACCGGTTGGGATTCGTGCTCAAGCGCCCCAAGAAACGTCCGGTCAAGGCTGACGAGGGGAAGCGGGAGTCCTTCGTGACGGAGTACGCCGCCGGTGGGACGAGGCAAGGCGGTCCGGGGCCAGGGTATTCTTCGCTGACGAGGCCCATTTCCGGGCGGACGCCGAGTTGCGGGGCAAGTGGGTGGTCAAGGGAGAGCCGGCATTGGCGGACTCCGGCAGCCCGCGCCATGGCGAGAAGGCCGGCTACTACTCGGCGGTGTGCCTGGAGACCGGCGAGGTGGAGTGGATGGAGCTGGAGGGGAACAGCAACTCAGAAACATCGGCCGTGTTCCTGAGGCAATTGAGAGAGAGGCGCTCTGAGCCGCTAAACGTCATCTGGGACAACGCTCCGGCGCACCGTGGCGAGGCGGTGCGGGAGTACCTTCGGACGCCGGGCCTGGGGCTGCGGCTGATGAACCTGCCGGGCCACAACCCGGACTTCAACGCCGATGAGGCGATCTGGGGCTGGGCGAGAGAGGCGGCGACCGGGAACCTGTGCCTGGGGACCAAGTCCCTGGTGCAGGAAAGGGCCGGAAACTTCCTCGCCTCGCTGGCCAGCCGGAAAGAGGAGGTGAAACGGCGCTGCCGCACCGTCCTGCAATCAAGGGCCGAAGGGCTACTGCGGGACTCCAAGCCCCCTTCCCAACCCACGGCAAATGCACATCCCACCTTGGCTTTGGTTTAGGTGCGCCGTTGTACCGGTGCCGTGCTGCGTATGAGGTCAGCCAGTTGACTATCCTCCCTGGTTCTGCGGGGTCTTGGACTGTGGTGTGGTGCAGGAGCTCCTCTACGGCCGCCTGCAGGCCGGTGTCCCTAGGGTCGTGGTGGTTCTGCTCGTAGTGCTTCCATATCGCGTTCAGGTCGTGGCGGAAGGTCTCCGGGCAGTTGCGGGCAGAGAGTATTCCCCGCAGCCCGTTCTCAACTGCCTGCTGGGCGGCGAAGCCTGTCAGTTCTTGGTTCCAGCGATCTTCATCCACCCTCTCGTTGAATTCCACGGCATTCTTGAAGGTGTTCTCCAGCCTCTGCTTGGTGGCCTCCCAGTGCTCCGGGTACCTGTTGTCGCACTCCGCCCGGCAGTTCAGACTCTCGCCGCTGATGACTACTCCGTAGTGCATCGCTTGGCCTGCCACGTGTTGCTTGGCCCGATGTGCCCGGGCGAACTCCTCCCAGCTGAGCCTTACCACCTCCACCTCCAGTTCCGGGGGATTCTTTCTCGTGTAATGTCGGGCGACCCTTTCCGCTTCCCCTGGCGGGCTGTCGTTTCCGACCAGTAGCAGGTCCAGGTCTGATCCTGGGTGGTGGTCTCCCCGGGCCCGGGAGCCAAAGAGTATCACCGTGTCCGGACCTACCTCTTCCTGCACTGCCCTGGCTGCTGCCAGTGCGTGAGGGTCTGGTTTGCCGCTACCTTTCCCCGGCGGGGAGCATCTGCTTCCCCTGCTGTCTCCTGTCGGCTTGGAGCCCGGTTCTAGGGATGTTCCCGTGTTGGACTCTGCTTCTTGTTCATCGTCGTCGTTCTGTACTTCACAGTCCGTTCATGACGTTTTGGGGGATATGCTCCGTCCAGATCAGATGGGTCGCCAGGCCACCGTACATCCCGTTGGAGAGTGACTCCGGGCTTTAGTGGTGTGCTATTTATGTTGTCATATTCTCCTCGATTTCCGCCAATCGGGTGTAGGCCTCGGCGATCAGCCGGCTATGCCTCGCTATCTCCCTTGGACCTCGACTCTTTCCTAAGGCGTCCTCGCGTCGCTTGATCCGGCTCCTGGCAATCCGCTCCACGCAGGTAGCACAGGTGATTCGATACATAGTCGTACGGAAGTCGTCATCCTCGTGAACACGCCCGTCCTTTGCCGTGGTGATCAGCTCTACCTTGTAGCGGTCGCCGGACTTGGAGACCATTGATGATGGCCAGCGTTCCAGTTCGGCGCGCAGGGTTTCTTGTTCGGTGGGGCAGGTGAGGACGAGTTGCTCGCCGCCATTTTGGAGTATGGCGTTTTCGGCGGCTTTCAGCATGCGGCGGGCATGCGGCTGTTCCATATTGCCGGTC
This sequence comes from Dehalococcoidia bacterium, assembly GCA_965249065.1. Classification (GTDB taxonomy): domain Bacteria; phylum Chloroflexota; class Dehalococcoidia; order Lucifugimonadales; family UBA3495; genus VXOI01. The sequence goes on from CBDFLG010000002.1 coordinate 2,249,094, forward strand.
CAGCTCAGTGTCCAGGTGCCCGGCGTCTCTGTCTCCTGGACAGAGGCGTTCGGGCGGTTGCCGCCTATGTCGATTGGTATATTTCGCATATCTCGCACCTTTGCCGGTGGTCGTCCGGGCTGCGGGTTTAGACGATTTCAGAATTCAGACAGCGCGTGGGCTGACTGGTCTGAGTTGCTGTGCGCAGCGCCGTCTCCCGGCCGGGACCGGGAGGAGTGTGACGCTTGTTGCCCATCGGTGGACCGCTGTCTCACCGGGTTCTACGCCGAGGACCACCGGCGGGTTTGGGCCGAGCGCCCCCGCGTCGGGTTCGCGTTGGGGTGGGTCCGGCAGGCGGAAGGGCTGCTGGGCCTTGTGCAGTTTTGCGGTTGCGTCGGGGGTGGTCATGGCGAACCTCTGGTGTTCGGTGGGTTGGCAGACGGGATTATACCTTTGCTGGTTTCTTCTGTGTAGTTTCAACCGTTCGAGGCGGCACTCTCTGCCCGTCTCTGTTACGGGGAGACGATTCTCGGTGTTTCTCGGATATTGACACCGTATCTTGTGGAGGTTGCCCGGCGGGAGTCGGCGGTTCGCCCGGCAAAGATCGGAGCTTGGCGCGTCTTTGCCTGGCGGTGTCGTTGCTGGTTCTTCCCTGCGCAGGCCGGGCAACAGGATTATCCTGGGGTGGTCTGATTCGGACAGTCTTTGCAAAGGCCTGATGCCTTGCGGCGTTTGCCGTTCTCTGCTCTTGAGGACTGTTTGCGCTCCCGTCCCGTTTCCGGCGTAGCTGTGCCTGCAGCAGGGAGGCTTGACTTTGTCACCCTCGGTTGCCGGGGTTGCCTTTTGGCTCCTGGTCTTGCGCTTGTTCCCGTTGGTGTTGCCTTTGTTGGACGGCTTGGGCAACGTGAAGGTGGTTGCTAGAGTACCACCTTTTATCCGCGTGGGGGGCTTGCCCTTGGTTGCCGACACCTCGGGTCTGCTCATTGAATGTGAGTTCGTGGCGGGGCCGGTGGCCGTGCCCGTCTTGCCCATGACTCGGCCTTGTTGTGCTCCGCTTTTGCCTCAGTTGTTGTCGGATGCCGGGGTTTGCGGGCATCCGCCTCAATGATGGCCTCGATGAGTTCCGGCAGGTTGGCGTTGATCTGGAAACCTGCGCCCAGGAGCCAGATGAACATGTGGGCCATATGGGTTGTGATGTTGTTCTTCGTTCTCTGGTCGGCCTCGTTGGTCCTGACGCCGTTGGCTTCGAGTTGCAGGATGCTCCGGACCACGTGGTGGCTGTCTGAGGCCAGGGTCTGGTGTCCGCCCCACATCATCTCGTCGAAGTTGGCGGCCGAGGGGTCGCCGTGCTGTTCGGTGTATCTGTCCCACGCCGCCCGGGACATATCCAGGTCCGACAGTTCCTTCGGCGAAATGTTGGTGCGGTAGGCGAGGCTTTGCCGCACGGCCTGTTCGAGGTCGAGGCCGTGGTGGTGGCTGAGGGTCATGACGCGGATGGCGGCGTCGGCCAGGTGTGTCTGGGGTCCGGTGGGCCTCGCGCCGGTGCGTGCGGGGTGCCTGAGTTCGGGTTCGTTGCGCCGGTGAGCGTCGAGGGCGCGGCCCAGGTCTGTGTGGATTCTGGCGAAGTAGCCGGTTATGCCGGTTTCATCTTGGAAGTGTCCGCGTTCCCGGGCTGCTTCGTAGGCTCTTCGTGCGGTGTCGTTGATGTTCATTTGGTCAGTCTCCTGCCCCATTCTCTCTTTGTGATGTGGATTTCTTAGCCTGCGGCCGTGTGACGCCGAACGGCCCGCTTTGGCAGCGGGCCGTTCCCGAGGCGCTTGATGCAGATTATTTCACCCTTCTTCCTGCCGGGTTGGGATGGTACCCGGCCTTTGGCAGGTGGTCTGACTCCGAGATGGGTTTTGACTGTCTCCTGCTTTCGACCTCTCCGGAGGCGTGGTTCAGTGTGATGAGGTACCACTCCTTTTGGCCTCTTTCCAGCATGAGTGACCGGAGGCCCATTTGTCCCTTTGCGAATGAATCCAGTGATTCCCTGCTCACCGGGGACACGGCGTATTCGCATCCTCCGGTCACGTCGTCCGAGTGGAGCGCAATGTATTTTTCCGCTTCGCCGTCTTCCGCTGCGAAGATCAGGTCGCAGTCGTTGATCAAAAAGGTTTCCGTTAGATGGATGTTCATCATGGTGTTTTGGTACTCCGGTCCCTCTCACTGTGTGTCTCCTCTACCGGTTATTTTTTCCGGTATGCGTGGTGCTGGGCCTGCTTGGCTACCGCCAGCCCGGTGTCCTCCGTCCTCCATTTCTTCCTGAGGCCGTCCAGCAGTTCCTCGTGGGGCATTGTGCGTTCGGCCCCGGGGATGATGTGGGCCACGGGCAATCCCTTGGAGTGGAGGGCGTGTCCGTTCAGGAGGGCACGGTGGCAGTGGGAGGGGTTGCCCTCGGCGCACATGAGAGCGAGGGATGCGGTTTCAGCCAGCTTCCCGGCCTCTTCGATGGCCTTCTGGAACTCCGGGGCTTGGGCCATCAGCCGGTAGTCGGCCTGCCCGCCGGGGGTGTAGCGGCGGTTGTCCGCCGGGCGGCCGCCGAGCCGGTCTCCCATGAAGACGTAGGATATGCCGACTTTGGCCAGGAGTTCGGTGATGCGGCGCTGGTTGAAGTGGGGGAGGTAGCGGCTGGCCGGGGTGGACCGGACGTCTATCACGGTGTCGGCTCCGTGGTGTTGCAACATTCTGATGAAGTCAGCCGCTTTGAGGTTGGAGTGTCCGGTGGTGAGGATGAGATTCACTCTTTGGCTCCTGTCTTGGTTCTCCTGTTCAGCCGTTGGGGTTGGTGACGCGCCCGATGAAGAGGATGATAAAGCCTGTCCGAAGGCGGTTTGAAACGGTTACAGTCGCTCCATTGCCTAGCTGAAGAGACCTGCGATTGTTACTCCGCATGTCGCAAACATGGTAATTAACGTGAATTATGGATAAAAAAGGGACACCAATGGTTGAGAAGAGGTATTCTTCTCAATGCTAATCCACTGAGCGGTGTCCCGGGATGAGTCTACTAAACCTATTTTGCGATGTCGATGATTTTTGGCAACGGTTCCAGCCCCACTGGGAACAAGACCTGCTCCAAAGTGGCTCCCGCCAAAGGCGGCGCCTGGGCCAACTGTCAGTCAGCGAAGCAATGACCATCATGATTCATTTCCATCAGAGCCACTATCGCCACTTCAAGGCCTACTACACCGAGTACATGCAGGAGCATTTGCGCTCCGAGTTTCCCCGGTTGGTCAGCTATGAACGCTTCGTTGGACTGATGCCTGGGTTCCTGGTCCCCCTATGCGCCTACCTGATGAACTGTTACGGACGCTGCACCGGGATCAGCTTCATCGACTCAACTCCAATAGCCGTCTGCCACAACCAGCGCATTTCCAGCCACCGGGTCTTTGCGGGTATAGCCCAAAGGGGCAAGACCTCGGTGGGCTGGTTCTTCGGGTTCAAGCTGCACTTGGTGGTCAACGATCGGGGCGAGTTGTTGGCTTGCCGCATCACCCTGGGTAATGTTGATGACCGCAAGCCGCTCCCCCACTTGACCCGGAGCCTATTGGGCCGGTTGTTTGGCGACCGGGGCTATATCTCCCAAAAGCTGGTCTCCCAACTGTTCGAGCGGGGTATTCAGTTGATTACCAGGCTGAAGCGAAATATGAAACCCCGCCCCTTGCCCCCGGAAGACAGGGCCCTGCTTCGTAAGCGGGCCGTCATCGAATCGGTTAACGACCAACTGAAGAATATCTCTCAGATTGAGCATACCCGCCACCGCAGCCCAGCCAACTTCTTGGTCAACCTGGTCTCCGGGTTGATTGCCTATTGCCATCAGCCCAAGAAACCATCCTTGAGCAGAGAGAATATTCCCGCGCTCCCAACCGTCGCTTAACCATAACTCACGTTATCTACGTCCGTTTCTCCACTCGCTTGGGCTCGGAGTATCTTAGCCCGGTTGATTACCGGTCGAAGCCAAGGTGAGATGTGCAGAAGCATGGGGTAAAGTTGTGGAGGTATTAGGTTAGTCTGTCTCGGAGTGAGAGAGGGGATGGTGATGGGTGTGAGGGAGATGGACCGGTTTCTGGGGCAATGGGAGATGGATACCAAGGACTTGCGCCGGCGGATGGTCCTGGCTCCCACTCCCCGGGAGCGGGAACGCTGGCAGGCCCTTTGGCTGCTGGCCCAGGGCTGGACTGCCTCGGCCACGGCGGAGGCCTTGGAACGGAATCCTCACACCATAGGCCGGTGGGCGTCCGCCTTCGGCGAGGGAGGTCCGGGTGCTTTGATGTTTGAGCAGTCCGGGGGTTCCCCCCCGCCCTGGGCGAGAGGCAGCAGGCGGCGCTGAAGGCAGTGGTGCAGGAGTTGCCGGAGCAGGCGGGAATCGGGATGGCCAACTGGAACTGGAGGGTGGTGCACCGGTTTGTCTCGGAGCGGTTCGGCATCAGGCTGAGCCGCAGCAGTTGTCTGAACTGGCTGCACCGTTTGGGATTCGCCTTCAAGCGTCCCAAGAAACGTCTGCTCAAGGCGAATGAGGGCAAGCGGGAGGCCTTCGTGGCCGAGTACGCCACCCTGTGGGATGAGGCGCACGGGTCCGGGGCCAAGATATTCTTCGCCGACGAGGCCCACTTCCGTGCGGATGCGGAACTGCGGGGCAAGTGGGTTCTGAGGGGAGAACCGGCGTTGGTGGAGTCCACCAGTCCGCGGTATGGCGAGAAGGCCAGCTACTACTCGGCGGTGTGCCTGGAGACTGGTGAGGTGGAGTGGATGGAACTGGAGGGCAACAGCAACTCCGGGACCTCGGCAGCCTTTCTGGAGCAACTGAGGGACAGGCACCCTGGATCGCTGAGGGTCATCTGGGACAATGCTCCGGCTCACCGGGGGGAGGCGGTGCGTGAGTACCTCAGGACACCTGGTCTGAACCTGAGGCTGGTGAACCTGCCGGGTTACAGTCCCGACTTCAACGCTGATGAGGCGATCTGGGGCTGGGTGAGAGAGGAGGCGACCGGGAATTTGTGCCTGGGAACCAAGGCGACGGTGCAGCAGAGGGTCGGCAACTTCCTCCAAGGGCTGGACAGCCGGAAAGACGAGGTGAGACGGCGCTGCCGCACCATCCTGCAGTCAAAGGCCAAAGAACTCCTGCAAGACTCTAGGCCCGGTTCCCGGAAACCGGCAAATGCACATCCTACCTTGGCTTTGGTTTAGGGGAAACCCCTTGTCTGCACTTTCCAACATTCCTGCTCTGGTGGTCCTGCAAAACCCCGACTTCCGCCTGATGTGGGCGGCGCGGTGGGTTCACGAAATCTCCCGCCGCATGGAACTGCTGGTGCTGGGTTATCTCATCTACGAACTAACTGACTCGGTCTTTCAAGTCAGCCTCATTTCCGTCTTCCTGAACGGCCCGCGCCCGCCTCTGTCGCTGGTAGGAGGAATGCTGGCCGACCGCCTGGACCGGTGGCGGATTCTGGCCGGAATCCACACCTTCTATTTGCTTGTCGCGTCGGGGCTGCTGACGCTCTTGATTCTGGGCCTCATTCATCCCTGGTTTGTTTTCCTCGCCATACTCTTGCAGGGCACGGCCAAGGTTCTGGACGACCCGGCCCGGCGGGCGGCACTTTTCGACCTGGCTGGGGAAGCTCGAATCGCCCACGCCATGTCCCTTGAAACAATGACTAACAACGGAGGCAGAATTCTGGGACCATTGGCCGGGGGGCTGCTGATTGCCTTCTACGGGTACACCGGCGCTTTCATAGTGCTGGTGGCCCTGGATCTTATCGCCGCTTGCCTGATGTACAGGATGCGCCTGCCAAAAGCGGCGTCGGTGTCGGGCAGGGACAGGGTGTTCTGGCAGGGAATCAAATCGGGCATCGGCTATTCTTTCTCGAACAAATTCGTGCTGGGGGTGCTCTCCATATCGTTGGTGATGAACGGCATGGTGCTGCCGCTGCAATACTTCATTCCGGTCATCGCCACCGACGTACTGAAAGTAGGGCCCGCACTGGGAGGCGTGATAGGCTCGGCGGAAGGTGTTGGTACGCTTATGGGGGCGATATTCATCGCCACTCGTCGCAACTACGCCTTTCACGGACGGTACTACGTGATAGGGGCCATGATTGTGGCGGTGTGCGTAGCTGCGGTGGCCTGGTCGCCCTGGTTCCTGATTTCCTTTCTGTTGCTCTTCAGCTCCGGTGTTGGTCAGTCAGGATTCAGCACCATGCAGAGCACCATCCTGCTGCTCGCGTCACCGGCTGAAATGCGAGGGCGGATAATGGGATCCCAGGGATTGGTCAGCGGGCTGGGCCACCTGGTCGGCGGAGCGGAAATCGGGGTGATAGCCCAAGCATTCAGCATCTCACTGGCCATAGGCATCAACGCCGGAGCCGGCCTGCTCCTGATGCTGCCGGTTGTCTTGTTGACGCCGTTGGTGTGGCGCCAGTTGGAGTCGTACTACAGCACGGCCAGCGTTGACGCCGCTACGACGCGCGTGAGGACTGACCAGCGGCCCGACCAAGCAGGTTAGGGCCGCTGACTCCAGGATAGCAGACACGCCTCAACCCATGTCTTGCCCGGCTGCCAAAGGTGCGTGAGAGCATACGGCCCAATGTCCGGCGAACGCTAGCGCCCGCCACATCAGTCATCGAATTGGCTAACTGGTCCCTTCGGCAGGCTCAGGAGGGGAGGAGTTGGGCAATTTGTCTCGGTACGGTTTGGCATCAGTTTGAGCCGCAGCAGTTGCCTATCTGCACCACTTGGGATTCGTCCTGAGGCGGCCCAGGAAACGCTTGGTCAAAGCGGATGCGGCCAAGAGGGACGCCTTCGTGGCGGAGTATGCCGCGCTGAGTGAGGAGACCCGGCAGACCGGAGCCAGGATACTCTTTGCCGACGAGGCCCACCTCCGGGCCGACGCCGAGCTGCGGGGCAAGTGGGTGCTGAAAGGAGGGCCGGCGCTGGTGGATTCCACCAGTCCCAGGCGCGGTGAGAAGGCGGGCTACTATTCGGCGGTGTGGCCGGAGACGGACGAGGTGATATGGATGGAACCGGAGGGCAACAGCAACGCTGGGACATCAGTTGCCTACCTGATGCAACTGAAGGGAAAGCACCCTGGACCGCTGACAGTCATCCGGGACAATGCGCGGGCCCTCCTTCGGCAAGCTCAGGAGTGGGGAGGCGGTGCGGGAGTACCTCAGGACGCCGGGCCTTGGGCTGAGACTGGTCAATCCTCCGGGCTGCAGCCCCCGACTTCAACGCCGATGAGGCTATCTGGGGATGGGTAAGAGAGGAGGCCACCAGCATCCTGTGCCTGTGAAGCAGGGCGGCGGTGAGAGGGTCGGCAAATGCCTGGCCGGACGGAAGGACGGGGCGAGACGGCGCTGCCGAACGGTCCTGCAATCAAGGGCTGAGGCTCTCCTGCGAGCCTCCCGGCCCGATTACCGCCGCCCGGCAAATGCACATTCCACCTTGGCTTTGGTTTAGTATTACAACGACGAGTTAAATGCTAAGGTATGCCTTGAGATAGCGGGGGCATTGGGATGGGAGGCGGCGTGATGGATGTGGCAGCTTTTGAGCGGGTTTACGAGTCTTTCCGCGAGTTCCATGCCTTCTTCGCGGTGGCCTTCGGACGCAAGCAATGGCGGGAACACAGCAAGCACTATCTCCAAGCCCTGCTGGTCCAGTCCCAAGAGCGTCGTAACGCCGAGAATCTCTCCGAGACCGTTCCGGCTTCGGCCCGGGCCATGCAGCGCTTTCTCACCGAGGCCCGCTGGGATGATGATTCGGTCATAGGACGCCTCCAAGAATACTTGGGCCCCAAGTTGGCTCACTCTCAGGCGGTGTGGGTGTTCGACGGCAGCGACTTTCCCAAGCAGGGCGTGAAATCGGTGGGTGTGGTCCGGCAATACTGCGGAGCTTTGGGGAAGATCGCCAACTGCCAGGCCGGGGTGTTTCTGGCTCATGTTGGGCCGCGGGGTCGCGCACTGGCGGACAAGCGCCTCTATCTGCCCGAGGAATGGACTTCGGACGCGGGCCGCTGCGCGGCGGCGGGAGTGCCGGCAGACCGCCGTGAGTATCGAACCAAGACGGAGTTGGCCTTGGAGATGCTGATGCAGGCGCAGGCACGGGGCCATCTCAGTGCCCGGTGGGTCGCCGGGGATTCCGCCTTCGGCATGTCTCCGTCTTTCCGGGACGGTCTGGCGGCAGCAGGGATGTGGTACGTGCTGGACGTGAGGCCGGACATGACGGTCTGGCCGCTGGAGCCTGCCTGGAGCAACCCGGCCTATCAAGGATTTGGCCGCCCCCGCAAGCCCAAACTGCTGCGGGAGCAGCGGCTGACCGTCGAAGGGCGCAGCTTGTCGCTGCCCGAGGAGGCTTGGCGGGAGATAACGGTGGCCGAGGGTTCCCAGGGGCCGAGGACCTATATGTTCAGTGCCCAGCGGGTACGGGTAACGCGGAAGCGAAAGCCCGGCGAGGTGGTCTGGGCGGTCTACCGCCGGAACCTGGACGGGAGCGAGCCCCGCTACTACCTGTCCAACGCCCCAGAGGACACACCCTTGGACACGCTGGCTTACGTGGGCGGGTCAAGATGGCGCATTGAAACCGAATTCGAGACCGAAAAGAGCGACGTGGGACTGGACGAATATGAGACGCGCACCTGGGCCGGCTGGAATCACCATATCGCTTTATGCCTGCTGGGCGGGGCTTTCCTGCTGAGTTTGCAGCAGGAATGGGGGAAAAAAGATGCCCCGGATCACCCGGCCTCAGGTGTACTGGGTAGTGCGTGAGATGCTGCCCCGGGAACGGTTCGGGCCGGCGGAACTGCTGCGATGGTTGGAGGTGACGCAGTTGAGCAACGAGCGGGCGAGACTCTCTCACGAGAAATGCCGCGCCGCCTGTCGAGCACCGGCAGGCATCCCTCCCTAAAGCCGTCGTTGTAATACTAGTGTGGTGTATCCGTAGTTCGCCGCATAAATCGGAAGCTTTCTGAAAGGACAGGTAACCGGACTCTTGCTCGAACAGTAGTAACGGTTCAGCGTATATTGCCCATTTATTTACCGATGAACTACGGATACACCACACTAGGCGGGGCCGCGGCGGAAGGATGGAATCCGCAGAGACTGCCCAACGCCGCGCCGCCCTGGACCTGGCCATCATCGGGGTCCTGGCCGACGGCGGGCTGAGACGGTCCGAGGCCGCCGCCCTGACCTAGGGCGACGTGGAGCTGTGGGCCGACGGCACTGGCCGACTCACGGTTCAGAAGGGCAAGAACCAGGTCGAGCCGGCAACGGTGGCGGTAACCGCAGCCGCGGGAAATCCAGACCGATGATGCCGACCCCTCAGCTCCGGTGTTCGGGCTGACCGGTGAGGCCCTAACCAACCGGGTGCGTGCCGCGGCACGGGTGGCTGGCTTGGGCGACGGGTTCACCGGACACAGCGGCCGCATCGGGATGGCGCGGCGGATGGTGGCGGCGGGTGCGCCCAACGCAGCGGTGCAGCGCCAGGGCCGGTGGAAGCACGGGGACATGGTGGCCCGCTACACCCGGGGCGAGGCCGCCGGCGAGGCGCTGAAGTGGCTGACCTAGCCTCTCATTGCAGTGCTCAACCGAATCCAGAGACCTTCCAAGAGCACCAGAAATGAAAACCAGTCGCAAGATGGTGCTGCACATCTACTTCATGGCCGTCGTGGGCCATGTGGTGGGACTCGCTTTGGGCGTGGTCACAGCAGTCCTGTCCTCCCTGTCAGGCACAACGAAACCAAGGGCCGGAGTCATCCCTCAGCAGAAGCCCGTCCCCACCGGCACTGACTGCGCTCGTACAGGCTGTACCTGATCCGGCCACCGCCCACCTGAGTGTGAAATCGTCTACCAGAAGGTCCCAGGCCCTCTTCGACGGGCCAAGCTCCACTGTTACAGTGGAGAGAACTCGCACCCCCAGCTCACCACTATCCCGAAGTTGTATTTATCGCGCATCATTAACCTCCTCGGAATCCGACCGCAGAGGCAGCAGTGGGGACAACCGTCAGCAACCCTCAGTTTAACCGCCGTCCGCTTGCCGGATGGAGGGCGGCAGCGCCATGCCCCCGGTGAGGCGACACCGAATCGGCGACCAGATGCCAGCGGTCAGGCACCCCGGTCCCGACCCGAGCGCCATCGCCCTCTGCCGGGACCTGGTGGCCGAGGCCGCCGTGGATTGCGCCATCCTATTCGGCTCCCGGGCCCAGGGTGGCTGGGACGAGCAGTCCGGCCTCGACATTATCGTCGTCCACCAGGAGGTCGGTGATGAGAGAGAGGAACGTGCCGTCGTTGGCCATGCCATGGACCGGCTCAGGGAGCTCCACTACCCGGGCTATCTGGACTACGAAAGCCCGCACCACGGGGTGGTGGACGGACTGATGCTGGAGACACCGGAGGATTACCGCGCCCACCGCCGCACCCTGAACCACGTCATGGCCCGGGCTGCCCGGGAGGGCCTCGTCTTCTGCAGAGAACCGGGGACGGAGCACCGCCACCGCCACGACGGCGACGTCTCCAACGAATGGGAGCTGGTGACCAGGGACCGGCTCCGCCGCGCTGCCACGATCCAGCAAGGCATCGAGATGTTGCGGGCCGTCGCACCCGGGTATTCGGAGGGAGACCCGCCCGCCCATCGGCACCCCACCAACGTCCACAGCAACCAGGGGCGTGATGTTTACAGCCTGCTGTGGAACTCGGGAGCGGCGCTCCTGTCCATTGTGGGCGTGGTGTACCCCCGGGACTCGGTGGCGGAGACGGTCCGGTCCATCGTCGAGCACGACTCCGGCTGGAGGCACGATTTCCGGAGCAACCTGGATCGCATCGACCAGTACTCCGGTTGCGGCTGCGAGGTGGTCGTCACCGATCCCATCGACGACGTGCCGGCCATGTGGCGGGAGCTGGAGGTGGACCGGGATGCGCTATGGGACCGGATCCGCGAACTCAGCGGGTACGACCTCGCCCTTGACCCTGGAGGAGCATGACAACCGGCACTGACTGAACCCCCGCGTCTTCCCGAAGCTCAGAACCAGCTCATCCAAGTATGCACCGGCAAGGTCAACGGCCAGTTGTCAGCAACCCTACAATTGCTGACAGTTGCCCGTTGCTGAGCGGCGGAACGCCCCGATAGACTGGAAGGCGGGAATCACTGAAACCAAACGCCACAGGGAATCCGATTATGGCCCAGCTCCGCGCCACCGGACCCTACCTTTGGGTCACCTGGCTGCCCCGGCTGCTCTCCGGAGAAAGTTCCTGCGAATGGGCCACCTGGTTCAAGGCCCAGCACGAGGGCTGGAGCTGGAGCCGCATGCCTTCCGACTTCGACCAGGCCGGCTTTCTCCTGAACCACACCGCCCTGCTGAACGAGCAGCGTCAGAGATGGGAGCAGCAGGGCTACACGGTACTGACCGAAGGGCAGAACTCCTTCAACCTCCGGGGCAGCAGTGCCGTGCTGGCCGGCAAGCCCGACCTGGTCGCCCGGCGCCGGGACCAGATAACTGTCATCGACGCAAAGACCGGCCGTCTCATCCCAGCCCACACCGCCCAGGTGCTGATCTACATGTACGCCCTTCCCCGCGCATTGGAACGCTACAAGGGGCTGAGCATCGCCGGCCAAGTGGCCTACCCCGAGCACGTGGTCGACATCCCGGCCGATGCGGTCGACAGGAGGTTCGTCGAGAACCTGGGCGGCCTCATCCGCCGCCTGGCGTCGCAGATGCCGGCCAGGCGGGTGCCCAGCCCGGGGGAATGCCGGTTCTGTGAGATCACGCCGGCCGACTGTCCCGAGAGGGCGGACGAGGGCCCTCCGGAGGAGGGGACGACCGGCGACTTCTGATGAACACCAGACCTGTAGGAGTGGAGAGTGATGGAAAAGTTGACCCTGACCCTGCTCAAAACCAAGGACACCAAGAACAAGGCCCTAGAGAGAAGATCAAGTTCGAGTTGATGCCAGAGAGGTTGGCGACATCTGTAGTTGTACTCTCCCCATTAGATAGCCTTTGTCGTGTACTCGCCCTGTGCTTGCCTCCTTGTCCTGAATGGAAGCTATTGGAGTATCATGGGGTAAGTCGAGAACGTGAGGGCGGGAGACCGCATGTCGATTCGGTGGGAAGATCTCGGGGCACAGAAATTCGAGGAAATGGTGTCGGTCCTTCTCAGCCGCCTGTATTCCGATTCCCAACGAATCGATGGCAAGGGTGGTGATGGCGGCCGGGACGTGCAGATTATCCACGCAGGTGGCGGTTCCATCACCGAGGCCTTCGAGCTGAAGTCTTTCACCGGTCGCGTGGGTTCAGGGCGGCGCAAGCAAGTAAAACGTTCCCTTGAACGGGCCGCGGACCTTGGGCCGGCACGATGGACGCTCGTGGTGCCTATCGATCCCAACCCCAGCGAGCTGGAATGGTTCTGTCAGCTAGGGACGAGCTACTGCTTCGCGCTCGAGTGGCGCGGAAAGACATGGCTTGACGAAAAGATGGCGGCGTTTGAAGACATCCGCCGGTCCTTCCTTGAAGATGCCAATGCGGAAGTGGTCCGGTTGCTTTCGGAACTCAACAAGGAACAAGCAATCCTCACCCGCGTTCCTGACGCGGTACCGAGGCTGGAGTCTCTCCGCGAGCGTCTAAACGAGATCGATCCCTACTACAGATACGAACTTGCCACACTAACCGGAGCGGCGAACAACTGGCCATCGGACGTCGTCTTCTCCGTGCGGCAGGGTGATGTCAGAGTGGACGCCTATCCGAAATACCGTGGGGCAGTGCAGGATCGACCTGTTTCCATCAGAGCCATGGTCTCCGTTGGCCCTGAAGACCTGTCGATTCTGGAACAGTTGGGTTACGGTCTGGAGACCACGATACCCCATCGCATGATCAGCAGCGTTACAGTTGATTTGCCTTCTAGACTAGGTGAAGATTTCAGCGGAGGGGAATTCAACATCTTCCCCGTCGATACAGAGCTGGATGACCCCATCATACTCTCGCTGCGCGTAATGGCCGAGGACGCTGTGGTAGCCAGTTACCCGGTCCAATTGAAGGAACGGACAAGCGGCCTCAGAGGCTCCGTCTTTACAGGGACTGATAACACTGGCTGGCTTACAATGCGGCTGACGGTAGATGTGGTGAACGAAGACGTTGAGGCCGAATTTCGAGTTAATCCACAGTCCGCCATACCCACTGCTTTGGTTCCGCTCTTCCAGTGGCTGGACGCATTTCAGCCCGCTCGCCATCTCAACATTCGATGGCCGGAGGGCTTCGAGGTAAACAGTGCGATTGGCAGACCTTTCTGGGCCGAGGCAAGCCCCGTCAGGCTGGTCGAGGCGCTGGCGTACCTGCAGGAGCGTACCGGGTTTTATTGGGAAATGCCGCTTTCTTATACTGATGAAGAAGCCTCGGAAATCGTGACCATTGCGGCTATGATGAAGGGAGAGATTATCGATTTCAGATGGAATGCGCTCAATCTGAATCTGGACCAGTTGTGCCCGGCGGTTAAGGAGCTGTCCAACGGACTTCCGAGACCGTTCATGCTGGAACAGGAAATCTTTCTTCAGCAAGAAGGGGGTAAGGTTCCTATAGGGCGCATGAGGAGTATCCTCGAGTCGGCCCGCCTGGCGGATCCGGAAACCTTTCGACAAAACCTGACGGACGACAGTATCTCTCCTCTAGCTGTACGCCTGGTTCCAGGAGACAGCGACAAGGGACACAGAGTGCTGGTGACTTAATCCCCGTTGTGCCAACCGCAAAATACCCGGTAGTTTCCCTTATCCGCGATTTTGGAAAGCAACCCCTGTAATTCCCGCCCCAACCAGCCTTGCGCGCACCCATCCACGCGCGCTATAGTCGGGGTATCACTTTCCAAAGGGTAATTGTACAGGGGTAGGATGCCACGCAGCCTCCGTAGGATCCCGGATTACTTCACCGAAGAAGAAGCCGGCGCGTTGGTCAACGCCGCGCCCAGCTACCCGACGCGCATGGCCTTCAGGATCATGCTGAAGACCGGCCTGCGGGTGTCCGAGGCCCTGGCACTGCGGCGTGTGGACCTGCGCCTGGACCAGCACCCGCCGATCATCGTCGTGGCGGCCGACTCGCCGGGCAACAAGGGCCGCAGGGGCCGGGAGGTCCCGGTGCCGGCTGACCTCGTCGAGAGTCTCCGGGACCTGGCGTCGTCCCACAGCAAGAACCATTACCAGCCAATGCTGAACCTGTCGCGCCAGCGTGTCGGCCAGGTGATGAAGGACGCGGCACGCGAGGTCGGGATCGACCCCGCCAGGGCCCACCCCCACGCCTTCCGGCACACCTACGGCCGCAACTGCGTGCTGCGGGGCGTTCCGATTCCCGTGCTGCAGAAATGGCTGGGCCACTCATCGATGGTCGACACGCAGCGGTACGTCGAGCTGGCCGGGGCGCACCACGAATGGGTTAGCCGGCTGTGAGCTTTGATGAGCGTATTTGTTGGGTGCCGGCGCAAGGCTAAGGATCCACGGGCCGGGACGCCACGCAAAAACGCCCGTTTGGTGGGCGGTGTCTTGAATTAAAATGGAGAAACCGCCGGTTTTGGGGCGAGGGAGGGGGTTGTGATAGTTGTCTGGTACGCTTTGAGCTTCCTGTTCTCGTCTGTCGGGTTCGCCCTGGTGGTTTTGGTCCCGCTGGTAATCGGGGCGGTGTTGCAGGCTCGGAAGCGGGGTGGCTGGTGGTGGATGCTAGCCGGGGTTATGGTTGTGGGCTGGGTTGCTGCCGTGGTGCTGATGGTGACCTGGGAATTCATTTTCTAAGTGTTGTGGCTGAGGTCCTGGTCGACATGGCGATGTTCGAAAACGCCCGGTTGATGGATGTCTCAATTGACAACACAGACTGAGGTAAAAGCGAATTACTGCTGGGGATGCGGGTATCGTCCCTGGCGCGATGGTTCCGTGTGCGGTTGCCCCGGTGGCCCAAGGTGCGGGTTCTGTGCCACCGGTAAGCCTGATCTGTGCGAGGGCGGGATCTGCTTATACCGTGTTGCGACACGCTACAAGGACCCGATCGGAGTCGTTATGCCTGCAACGCGAGCTGCGTACAGGACCACCGAGGCCATCTGCGAACACTGCGGGACCCGGTTCAAGGCCTACAGGGCGTCGGCGAAGTACTGCGGAGGCGCCTGCAAGCAACGTGCCAAGCGAGAGCGCGGCTTCCGGACGGCGGTCAAGGAAGTGAGGGAGCTGGTGCGCACGACGGTGGCGGCCGCCGATCCGCGCGGACCGGCGAGTGAAGCCGAACTCCAGGAGCAACTCCACCAGGCGGAGTTGGAGCGGGACATCCGGGAGAAAGCCTGCAAGGCCGTCATCCAGGTCCTTGGCAAGCCCGGGCCGAAGTAGTCAACAAACGCCCGTTTGTTGTGCAGGAGCCAGTGAGAGTTAAGTGCGATGCTGTATCTTGTGGGATTGGCTGTCATAGTCGCCTTTGTATTAGCGTTCTGGCGGCTATTCGGCGCGGGAAATAGCCGGCGTGCCAGGGGTAGCGACCTATTGGAGTTGCGTCAGGCGGAAAATAAAGTCAAGGTGTCCGACCCGATTCTACGCAGAGACATCGACATTCTGGAGCGATATGGCTCCGATCTGTTACAAGACGCGATTGAACTGCGGCGCGCCCAGATATTGCAGGGCGGACACCCCGACAGCCCGTCCCCCTTATAGGCGTGCCATAACCATGACGACCTCGGGAACTCCACTGGAGTTGTGCACCAAAATCCCGCCAGACGACATAAGGGGCCTTTTGCGAGGTTGACCTCATGATCCCCGCCACCTACGGCTACGCCCGGGTCAGCAAGCCCGACGATGCCACGCGGAGCCCTGAAACGCAGCTCCACGTGCTCCAAGAGTTCGGAATCCGCGAGGAGCACATCTTCACCCGCGAAATGACTGGCAGCCCTATGCCCCGCCCCGGCTGGAATGAGCTGATGACCCCAGTACAGCCCAACGACACCGTCGTCACCGTTCAGCGCACCTTCAATTTACCCGGAACCAGAGGCATCAACGGCCGCAGAAGAGACTGGCGGAAAACGACCTGCACGCGTCAACACTGCCTGGTAGCAGCCCCCTTTCGTCAGTGCGGCTTCCCGCAGTGGGGGCACGGCCGACGGACTGTCCTACGCCACTGGACGACGCCCTTGGTGGTGATTTCCTGCCGACAGTGCAAGCAAGGAGGGATGGTAGCGCATGAACCGCCCCACTGCCGGACCAGGCCTTCCAGGAGCACCGGGTAGCCCCGGGTGTTCTCACCGGCGCGTAGGACGGCCTGGGCCACGGTGCCGATGTCGTCGTCCACGGCGATGAGCAGCGTCAGCTTCGTTCCCGGTCCTCCCGCTAGGGGTGCTGGCTGCCGTCGCTTGCACCAGCATCCCCTCCTGGTGCAAGCGCCTGCGACGCAACCGGTGCTGCTGGGATCGTCGTCGCCGGGAAGCTTGGGGGGGTGTGTATCATGAATCCCATGACGAACGACCTGGAACAGCTGCGTGGCGAGGTCGAACGGCTGGTCTACAGCTCGGAGGAGTCTGGATTCACCATCTGCCGCCTTGTGGTTCCGGGCAGAGGCGACCTGGTGACCGTCGCCGGAACCATGCCGGGAATTCAGCCGGGAGAGCGGTTGCACCTGCAAGGCAGGTGGATAAATCATCCCATCCATGGCTATCAGTTCCGGGCTGACAGCTACAGCTCCCAGTTGCCCGCCAGCGCCAATGCCGTGCGCCGCTACCTGGCCTCAAGCCTGGTGAAGGGCATCGGACCGGTGCTTGCCGGAAGGCTGGTGGACTGCTTCGGCGACGAGACCCTGCGAGTGATCGATGAGCAGCCGGAGCGTCTGGCCGAGGCGCCGGGGGTCGGGCCACGCCGGGTGGAGAGCATCAAGCGGGCTTGGGTGGAGCAGCAGGAGATACGCAACGTGATGCTGTTCCTGCAGGGTCACGGGGTCAGCGCCGCCTACGCCACGCGCATCTACAAGACATACGGCCAGGACGCGGTGAAGGTCGTTCAGGAGAACCCCTACCGGCTGGCCCAGGACGTGCGGGGGATTGGTTTCATCACCGCCGACAAGATCGCCCGGGAGATGGGGATAGACGAGCATTCGCCCCACCGGGCCCAGGCCGCCCTGGAGCACCTGCTGTTGGAGCGGGCCGACGAGGGCCACGTCTTCATCCCCAATGCTGAGCTGGTTCAGATGTGTCAAAGCCGTTTCGACCTCCCCGAGGAGCTGCTGACGGCGGCGGTGGGAAGTCTGCGGAAGGCGGGACGGATCGTACTGGATGGAGAGGCTGTGTTCCTTCGGGGCCTCTATCTTGCTGAGCGAGCCGTGGCCGATTCCATCAGGGATCTGGTGGCCAGCCCTGGGCAGCGGCGCGAGTTCGACGCTCCGGCCGCCGTGGACTGGGCCAGCAGCCGGATGGGAGTGGAGCTGACCGGGGAACAGAGGCAGGCGGTCCACGAAGCCGTGTCGCAGAAGGTCTTCGTTCTGACGGGCGGGCCTGGAACCGGCAAGACAACCATACTGCGCGCCGTGATATCGATCCTCGAGGCTCTTGGCCAGCGGGTGGCACTGGCGGCTCCCACCGGGAGGGCGGCCAAGCGGCTCGGCGAGGCCGCTGGCCGGGAAGCTCAGACGCTGCACCGTCTGCTGGAGTTCAAGCCCGGGGAGGGCCGATTCGGACGAGACTCAGAGCGGCCCCTGGGCGCCGATGCCGTGGTGGTCGACGAGACCTCAATGCTGGACATCGTGCTGTGCCATCACCTGCTGCAGGCCGTGCCACGCCACGCCTCGGTGCTATTCGTCGGAGATGCGAACCAACTGCCCTCCGTTGGGCCCGGCAAGTTCCTTGGGGACGTTCTTGAGTCCGGAGTTGTACCCTTCCTCCGTCTGGAGCGGATTTTCCGTCAAGGGGACCGGAGCGGCATCGTCGAGGCGGCCCACCGGGTCAACCAGGGCCGCCTGCCCTCTCTCGGCTCCAGCGACTTCCAGGGGGACTTCTACTTCGTCGAGGCCGGAGAACCGGAGGCGGCGGCCAATGCCGTCGTCCGCATCTGCGCAGAGCGGATCCCGGCGCGGTTCGGATTGCGTCCCATGCGGGACATTCAGGTGCTGTGTCCCATGAACCGGGGGGTTGTCGGTACCCATCGGCTCAACGACAGGCTCCGGGAGGCCCTCAACCCGGTGGGAACCGAGGTTACACGCTTCGGACGGACTTTCCGGGTGGGCGACCGTGTGCTCCAGACGGTCAACAACTACGACAAGGATGTGTTCAACGGCGATCTGGGCTGGGTAACCGGGGTGGACCACGCCGCCGGGCGGATCGCGGTGAGCTTCGAGGAAACCGGCGTGGACTACGATTTCTCGGAACTCGACGAACTGCAGCCCTCCTTCGCAATGACCGTGCACCGGGCCCAGGGAAGCGAGTTTCCCGCGGTGGTGGTTCCGGTCTTGACGCAACATTACCCGATGCTGCAGCGCAACCTGCTGTACACCGCGATCACCAGGGGAAGGAGGCTGGTCGTGGTTGTCGGAAGCCGACGGGCGTTGGGGATGGCGGTGCGCAACGACCGTCCCCGGGAGCGCAACTCGATGCTCGGGATCCGGCTGTCGGGGACGGAGACAGGAAGCATGAGGGCGTTTCCTGAAGCCGGCTTCGAGCGACTCGGCCTCCTGTAGGCCGCTGAAAGCCCTGGGCCGGCGATGCAACACTCGACGTTTCCCGGAGCAGAAGTTGCGCTCCCTGGCGCATCACACGAGACGGGTGTAGCCGGAGGCCCGCCAGGCGGCCCAGGTTCAGCCGGCGGAGCCGATGCGGTACTTGCCTGTGCCGCACACAGTGCAAACAGCGCGAAGGGCGGGACGTCCGTTCTTCAGGGTCACCTGTTCAACATCCCTCGAGCCTGTCTTGGCCCGGCACTTCAGACAGTAGATTTCAACGGATTCGGGGGGCGCGGCCATAATCGAAGGCTCCTGTTCCGGAGGCTGCCAGCATTATAGCCAAAGGAAACCCTCCCGCCGGATACGGCTACAGGATCGGCCAGACCGGCCGGTTATTCCACTCTGAAATTGCCTGAATTCTCCCGGGAGCTACGGGCCGGCGTGGATGGACTAGATAACCCTGTCTCCCCGCCCTGGCATGGACTGGCTGTCCGGCTCACCCGCCGCCCCGGGCAGCGGGGTCAACATCACGCGCCAATGGGGAGTATCCTTGGATGCCTCGACCAGGAATTCGCCCATTGGAACATCGATGTCGATATCGTCGAATTCGAAGTTGAAGGCGGCTTTCACGTCGGCGGGGCAGACGACGCCCGCGGTAGCGTTGTTCTCGCGTCCCACCCGCCGCAGTTCCTCGCGTTCGGCGAGCGTCATCTTTACCCGGCGGTGGCAGCCGGCAATGGAGCATTTGACCGGGACTTTGCTGGGCATTCCCCTAATATTACAACCGCAGCTCAAGGAAGGGGGTTCGGGCACGCGCGCCGAGTGGTCAGCCTCATCTAACTTTGCCCGCAAGGTCATGCGGCCCAGCCGCATGATCGCCGGGTCTGCAAGACTGGAGGCAGTCGGTGCGGTATGAAGACTACAAGGCCCGCTTCGAACTTCTGTGAAGGGCACTGGAGTTACTGTCTGTTGCTGATGACGGCGTGTTCTATGAATCTGACTGGCCGCCCTGGACCGTGCGGCGGGTCATCGAGAGCGGTCTGGGCAGCAGGTATATGGTGTTCAAGAGGTCCCTCAGACGCCGAGAGTGCGGTTCGCACAACCGGTCTTCTGACTGCTGGACGTAACCCGGGGGCCACAGAACGCCGGGCAGCAGGCTAATTGAAAGTTCAGCCGTCTATGCTTTCAGGCACATATGACTAAACTAAAGCCAAGGTGAAATGTACATATCGCTAGATCGCACTACCGGTGCCCACCCAGTTGGGGCCCAAAGGTGATATGAGGTGCCGTGGAGTCCTTTCGGTCATCGTCAATCTCCCCGAAATGCACATCCCACCTTGGTATTGGTTTAGCGTCGAGCTAAGGAAGAGCACGGCTTGAGTTCGCCGTGCTCTTCGGTAAACCTGTAGAAATTGTCCGGGAAGCCTGCGTTCGGGCTAGACGAACCAGCCCATGCCTTCCCAGTGGCCGCGCAGGAAGGCTATCTGGCCTCCGTGGACGATGTTGTCAAAGACCAGGACACCCATGATGGTCTCTTTCGGCTCGGGATCCGAACCGGGCCTCAGGCTCATGGTGGCGCTCAACTCCTCGTCGGTTACGGAGGACATATAGTCCCGGCAGCAGGCCTTCATGGCCTCGTAGTACCCTACCAGGACGTCTTTGGAGGGAAGCGGCCACGCGGCCACGCGCGCCGTGTCCCAGCCTTGGCCGGTCGTCTCCGGGTCGTCGCTCAGGCCGAATTTCTCGCACCAACCGTCCTCTATCCATATCTGAGGCTTGCCTTGGAACCTGGCATTCATGAAAACGTCCACCACCCGGCTCATGTGGAAGAGGAGCCAACCGATGGAATTGTCGCTGTCGGATATCTGGCGCGCCAGTGTCTCATCACTCAGCCCGTCTATGGCGCGGTCTACCATACCCCAGTTACGTTCCAGCGCATTTGATATCCCGGCGGAAACAGCCATGGTTACTCTCCCAAAGTTTCGTTGGTTTGGGGTTGCGGGGCTAATTGTAACAGCCCCAAAACTGGTATGGTAAGGTAGCGCCGACGATCAAGAAGAGACCTGCTTCTGATCTGCGGCTGTAGTATTAGGGTCCTTTCGGTAGTCTTCAAGACCCTCGAAATGCACATCCCACCGTGGCTTTAGTTTAGGGTCTCGCCGCCCTCGACATGTTCTTCATCGGCCTGCTAAGCCACAGTCCGGGCTGAAGCCCGTTTTGCCGGCTGCACAAGGGCGGGCAACAGTCGAAAAGCCCGCACCGTTGAGGTCGTCCTACAGACGCTCCAGTAACTTTGCAATCTGATCGGTGTGGTTCATGTCGGGTTCCCACTCGCAGATCACACTGTGTTCGTCGATGACAACTGCGGGCCTTTTCCCGTCTGACGGGTCTTTGACGTACCTCTCTCCATCGAGAGCGGACATGCCTAGCTCAATGCCTACTCGTCGATCAGGGTCGTTCAGGACCGCGAACGGAAGCTGCTCTTTCTCGACCCACTGGCGCGCAGCATCCAAGCTTCCGTCATGGATTCCGAACAGCACGACGTTCTTCTCGGTGAACTCGGCAGCATGCTCTCGGTACCCAAGAGCCATGCGGGTTCAGTTACCACCGCCCGGACTCGTGAAGAAGTACAGCAGGACCTTTTGTCCGCGAAGACTGCTAAGGGATATCGTCTGTCCATCGCTGGACTGAAGTGTGAAATCGGAAATCGTCTTCCCGATGTAAGTTTCCATCATTGCCGTCCTTTCCGGTGAGACTTAATAGAACCGACGCACGCATGCCAGAACCATTCCCCATGCAGTTGCTGGGCTGCACGGAGTCTAGGCGTTTCTCACCGCCGATGCACGCCTAGTTAGGCACGTCCGCTCGGGCGGCGAAGTGAGTAGCGCATCCTCTTGCGCCAGGACGTCTGTAGGTCCCAGGCGCCCAGCCGGGCCGCGCCCCTAGCTGAGCATCGTCGTGTAGCGAGTGAAATCAACCGGCGCGAGGCCGGATTGCGAGCGCAGACGCGTCAGGAATCGCAGGATCTCCCGCCGTAGGGCGACGCCTTCGCGCGCGAGTCCACGAAGGTAGAGGCCGCCTGCAGCGGGGTCACCCGTTGCAATCTCCACGCCTGAATCGTCTACGGAGTACTTGTTGGGTCCGCTTGGTCCACCGGCGACGCTGTTTGACATTATAGGGACGTTCATGTGTGAGCGCCTCTATAAGCCCCACCGAACTGGACAAAATCAAGAACCTTCATACGAAAGACACAATAGCAACGGAAAACTGCGCTATTCGTGGGCGGTCGATCTGGGTACCAGCAAGTAAAATCACGGGGACAGATGGTTGGCTCTACCGAATATCAATGGCGCAGAGAAATTGGACTCCTGTGGCGGAGAAATCGTGTACCACTGACCTCAGGATTGAGGTCCGTTAATCAGGCATTGGGCGAGGTTGCAGGAGGCAGGGGGAGATGGCGTTGACGTTGCGTCCTATTCTTCGTCTGGGTCGTATGTAGCTTGGGAAGCAGTGTTCTCCCTGCTGTGCCTGAGGCGATCCAGCAGGGCTCCAGTGAGAAGCTCCGAGGCGAAGATCTCGGCCCACTCGTCGAAAGGCAGGTTGGTGGCGACCAAGATGGACCTCCGATCGTCGCGCTGGTTGAAAAACCCGTGGATCAGAGCCGCACCAGCCTGACCGGACCGAGGCGTATGGCCCGGTCAGGGAATTCCTCTCCGTGGCCTGACCGGGTGGGAGTTAAACCGGTGTGCGCTGGCAAGAGAGTCCCGGAACAACCTGCCACCCAGGTGCACCTGGAGCTCTTTCCGGAACGATCCTGCTATTTCTTCAGCTTTGATCATCCCACCAAAGTGGCAATCCGCCTGGATCAGGATTGGGGGGCAGACCAGTCCAGCTGCTACCCCGATTTTTCTGCCCCCCGCGCTCCCCCGGAATTCCCCGATGCCCGGAACGGGCAAAACTTCCGGCGGCGGCCCAAGTTCAGCCGGCGGAGCCGATGCGGTATTTGCCTGTGCCGCACACAGTGCAGACAGCACGCAGGGCGGGGCGTCCGTTCTTCATTGTCACCTGTTCAACGTCCTCTGAGCCGGTCTTGGCCCGGCACTTCAGGCAGTAGATTTCAACGGGTTCGGGGGGCGTGGCCATAATCGAAGGCTCCTGTTCCGGAGGGTGGCGCGATTATAGCCAAAAGAAACCTTCCTGTCGTATGAGGCGACAAGACCGCCCATACAGGTCGGTTGTTGCACCGGGACTACATCGCCGCTTTCCGCAAGCACCCGGAATTCGTGGTAGCCGTTCCCGACCGGGATGATGGGTGTTCGGCGCCATTGACACAATGGTCTCACCCGTCACGGCGGAGGGGGACCTCAATGGGATGTTGATTACTGCAGTGGGCCTCGTAGATGAACCGGACGATCACACATCCTTTACCCCGATGCTGGAGCAGGCCGAGGAGACTACGGGGTCCAAAGCGCCGATGACTTTGGCTGGCGCCGGCTATTACTCGGGGACCAACTTGGAGGATTGCGCTGGCAGAGGCCAGGCGGTGGCCATGCCGGAGTCATCACGGCGACAGTCTCGAGATCATCCGTGCCACAAGGACCGGTTCGCCTACGATGAGAGCAACGACAGTTTCATGTGTCCCCAGGGAAAGGTGCTCCCCTTCAAGCGTATCCACATACCCCCCAACGGAGTCCATTACCGGTTTTACCAGGCACCCGGTGCCGTCTGCCGAGCGTGCCCTGCCTTTGGGGTGTGTACGAAAAGCAAGGATGGCCGCAACGTAACCGTTGGACCGAACGACGCGGCACTACGACGTCACCGCACTTGGATGGCCACCTCGGCGGCCACAAAGGTTTACAAACTGAGGAAGCAGGTGGTCGAGCCGGTGTTCGGGATTATCAAGGAGCAACAAGGCGGCCGCAGGTTCCTCTTACGCGGTCTGACCAACGTAGCGGCTGAGTGGACCGTATTGGCCACAGCGTTCAACCTGAGAACCCTTTGCCGAGTGTGGCGCGCCCGCATATTCGACCGGGTATTTGGACAGTCGCAGTGTCCCTCCCCGTGGCCCCCGGAACCTCACTGCGGTTGGTGAATCGTGTCGATGACACGTGCTCATCCGCGCTGTTCTACCCATCCCCGATCTCTGCCTGGTCATGGGAAGGTCAACGTATGGCTATCGACCTCTCAAGCCTTCCAATTTCTCATTACTCCTAATTTATTGAGACAGGCTCTACACCCCCTCCAGGCCGAGGCGGATGCCGCGCCGGTACGGCTCATCGTCCGGCGGGTGAGGCCCACGCCCGGTTCCCAACTGGCTCTCTTCGCCAACTACACCTATCACGGCTTCATCACCGACCGGGACGGGGAGTTGCTCGAACTGGAGGCTGATCATCGCCGCCACGCCGAGATCGAGAATGCGATACGCGACCTCAAGTACGGCGTCGGGCTGAACCATCTCCCCTCGGGCCGCTTCGCCGCCAACGCCGCCTGGCTGGCCGTCCAGACGATGGCCCACAACCTGGCCCGCTGGACGGCGCGGATCGGTCTGGGCCAGCAGATCGTGACCACCAAGACCCTCCGGCGGTGGTTCTTCGCCCTAGCGGGACGGCTCACCCGCTCGGCGCGCCGCCTCACCTTGCATCTTCCCAAGCATTGGCCTTGGGAAACCCAGTTCAGCCGCGCCCTGGCCCGGCTGCGAGCCATTCCACTCCCAGCCTGACGGCGCCCGTCCGCCACGGACCCGCCATCCGGTCAACTGAACGTCCCCGCCAACTCGCGCCATCCCGGTCCGCGAGCGCCTCTTGCCGTGTCCTATCCCGCCATCTCGCTCACCACAGCCACTGCAGGCCGCCATCGGTGCCCCCAAAAGCGCCTACAGACCGCCCGCCAACCTCCCGTCTACCCGAATTCGAGCCCGGATCATCGCGCCTGTAACTCCCTTACCCACTTCCGCTGTCCTCGCGCCGTCCATCGGTGGATTCGGGCTTAGTTTAGGCTGTGACTGGCCAGCACGGATTACGAAGGAGTCGTAACCTGTACCTGGGGATACGCTCAAGCGCGTTAGTCGGCGGGTTTCTTCATGAGACAGCCGCCCGAGGATGTCAGTTAGCTAACCCGTTCTCTTGACCGAGAGCTGTCACTGCCCCCAGGGTTTTAGCCCGTGCTTGCGGGTCAGGGATTCCAGGTCCAGTGTCTGACTGCCGGATTGCGGTGCCAGGTTGGTTTTCCCAATCTGGTCCCAGGCTACGTCCACTTCCACGCTGGCAACGTCTTCAAGCTCCGACAGGCTTTGCTTCACTGATGTTACCAGGCGTGTCATGCCAAAAATGCAGCAGGGCAGGACCTTCACCGAGACCGCGCCCTCGCCCTCCACCTTCACATTGTGGACCAAGCCCAACTGGCCGACGCCGAATCTGGCGTCACAGCAACCAACGCGTTGTAGCGCCTCCCTCACTCTATCTTCCAGCGGTTCGTCCGGTTGTTCTACTGGAAAGCTCATTCCTCTCCTGTGCTGCCCGGCGACGGTGGCCCCTTTGTTAGCTGGAAGACCAGGCTGTGGCGAGGCCGTTGGCCCGGCGCTGGGCGAACTCGTCATGGGCGATTTCAGCCTTCTTGGCTTCGATGTCTATGCCGTGCAGCCTGGCAAGATTCTCGCCCAGAATCTTCCGCTTGATCTCCGGAGTGACTTGGGGATAGCCGTATCCGTCGGTCAGGTCCTGGGGCATCTGGAACTCCGAGAAGGCCTTGAGCGCCCATTGCGGGTGCCACAAAGGGACCTCCGAGCCGGAAATGATTCTGTCCGGGCCGCCCCAGAACAACAGCTTCCCCAAGACTTCGGCGAACCACCGGGGGGCCTTGCCGATGAAGTTCAGCGTTGCCGCCAGCGACACATAGATATTCGGAAACCGGACTATTTGCCAGCATATCTCTTCGATGAACGGCAGGCCGGGATGGAAGATGATGAAGTTGAGGTCCGGGAAGTTCGCCGCGGCCTGGTCGATGTCGTACACCTGTGTGCCCTCGAGGGGCTGCGGCCCCAGAGGCACTCCCTTGTGCACGGCTATCAGGTTGATGCCAAGTTCCCTTGCCTTCTCGTACACCGGGAAGGCTACCCTCGGGTCATCCATCCTCCAGGGAAACGGCTCACCGAAGTCATAGCGGATGTTGTAGAACTTGAACGCCTTGACTCCATGCTCCTTAACCTGAAGCTCCATCAAGTCCAGAGCCTTATTTCCTTCCAAGGGATTCACTGTACCCCAAGTAACCACCCTGGAGGGATATTGCTTCGCCATGGCGGCACAACGCTGCCAGTCTGAAAGCCCGTCGTAGAAGAAATCAGTCAAAGGCAGCGGCTGCGCCACCAGCATGTCCGTGTCAGTCTCGGTGAACACCAGATTGGCGATGGTCTCGATGTCCCAATCCCGGAGGAATTCATCTTGGGTCAGTACCTTCTCGCCTTCAGGAGTGAGAGCCGCGTGAAAACCGTAGAGGTGGTTATTGAAAAGCGAACCTCCCGGAGCTCTGACATTGGCGCTGTTCATGTTATAGAGATGAGTAACTGCGTCGAATACGAAGGCATCACCAATCATCGCACCATCCCTCGTTCCCCGTGAATTCGGTTTCGTCGATTTCAGTGTTTCATAGGCAGTCGCAGCCCCTCCCTGGGGGCCGTCACGCGCTGCCTGTTCATCCCCGAATTATTGTCGGGAGTGAGAATCCCACAATGAGGGGCTAATTTGTATCGAATACATCTGCCAGGAAGCTTTCTTGAGGGGATTTACATACCAGAGATCAGTATATCACTTCCTATTCGACAACAAACCTTAGCCCGAATCCACCGGGGGACGGCCTTGGCGTTGGAACAAGGGGTGAGGGAGCTACAGGGGAGATGGCCTGGGCTCCATTGGGGTAGATGGGAGGTCGGCGGACGGTCTTCAGTCGCCGCACAGGGCCCCTACGGCCGTCTGCGGGAGCTGCGAGGCGCGGGATGGCGAGAGAATACGCAGCAGGGGACTCTCGCGGACCGGGCTGGAGCGAGTTTGCGGGGACGTTGGATCAGTTGTAAGCGGCGGCGCTGAAGTGGACCGTGTGGGCGGAAGATCCCTGACATCTGGCGGTTGAATCCTGCCAGCCTGCCCCAGACGTGACACCTGAGCAGTGCGGTCTTCGGACTAAACCAAAGCCAAGGTGAAATGCGCAGAAGCGTGGGGGCAAACGACGGAGCCGGGTCATTCTCCAAGTACGGATGAGAGGGATTCACCGGCATAACCCAGCTGATCATCATCGCCACTTAAATGTACATCCCACCTTGGCTTTACAGCCTGTCTCAGAAGGCCACACATGGACCCACCGGAGACTGGCGTTGCGGCATTCACTGGCCGTGGGCGTACAGGAGATTAGACGGGACAGGACAACCGGGTAGCAGTCATTGGCGCGACCATGGGATGAACGGGGCTTAGCCCTAGAGGTGGTACGGGGTCATGCCGGCCGGCGGGTACGCCATACGCGCCACAGAGTCCTCAGGTTGAAGGCGGTGGCCAGCAGGGTCCATTCTGTACACCGGCGACGTTGCCCAGACCACGCAACAGGAACCTCCGCAACCCCGCTGCTCCTTGATGATTCCGAAGACAGGTTCTACCAGTTGTTTTCTCTTCTTGAAGGCCCTGCGAGCCTCGAAGCTGGCCATCCAAGCCCGATGACGGCGCAGGACAGCGTCATAGGGGCCAGGCTCCGGCTGGGAGAACCGCGGGTGAGGCACGCTCCGGCAACCGGACACGCTTGGCAAATGTGCTTGGGGGCTTGGTACAGTTTTCCTGGCGAACCTGCGCGCACCAGGCTCAGCTCCTGGCCTTGGGGACACCTGTATGTGTCGCTGTCCTCGTCACCGGTCCTTGTGTAGGGATGGTCCGCGCCATTCCTCTGGGCGACTCTGGATGCCAACCGCGGTCGGCGCATCCCTGTAGCGCCGCTGCCGAGTGTAGCCCGCATCGGCCAGGGAGGGCGTCTTGACTCCCGTCGTTTCCTCAGTCCCTTGGAGCATCGGGATCGGAGCCTGGCGAAGTCTGCCGGTTCATCCACAAGTTCAACAGCCGTGACCAGCATGCCTGGACGTTTCTTGACCCGTCTTTACCGGCGAAACCATGGCCTGGGCGTTGTAGGCCGGCAAGAAGCCCTGCCTCATTTTCATGAACCGGGCGTCCCGATCCGTCCTGATATTTTTGCGGCCCCGTCGGGATTCATTCATCGCCCGACGCACCCGGTGAGCAGGCCCTCTTGTCGGCCAATTCCTCCGGGAGTTGCACCGGGGCCCTGTCGGTTTCCCCTTCATTCTGGTCCTCCAGTTCGGTGATGGCCCTGGGTCCAACCGCTCCAACAGTTTGGCCAGTCCCTCGGCATCGACTGCGTTTAGACGATGCGTTGGCTGCCACCTTGGTGCCGTCCACCGCCTGCACCGCCAAGACCAATTCCAGCGCCACGGCTGTTCGCACCGTTCGCTTGAGGGACCTCTCATTGCCTGGCGATGATCCTTGTAGAACCGCCATACGGGTGTTGTGGTCCGGTTGTTGCCAGCCGGTAAGCCACAGAAAGGGAGAGGGTATCTGGTCCCGGCACCAGCTTGCGGCTGGAGCGTATTCCGGCCACGAAACCAAAAGCCCGCTTAGCAGTGCGGGGCTGATAGGCCGGCGCTCCCGCGAGGTCGCCTTCTATCTCGAGTTCCTTCAGTCCTCGCGGCCCAGGCGCCACGAAACGGGCGGGATGATTCATCAAGAGACGGCGGCAACAGCCAGGCTTGCTCACGGCTCATGTCACGAAGCGGCACCTTCTCGACTCCTCTCCCAGCTGTCTCATCGCTAAGTGTACATCCCACCTTGGCTTTAGTTTAGGTGCGCGCGCCTCAACAAGTAGGGACAATCTCTTGTGGTTTGCCCCGGGAGCAGTTGTCGTCGCCAGAGCTTCGACAGCGATGAGGCGAAATGGGCCCGGGGTCTCGTTGCCGGGCCTCTGGACGAAGCCGCAGTGCAACTTCCTTCACCTTTGGGGATACGTACACCGAGGACGACGTATCACAGCCCTACGGGAGCAGCTAAGGGCAGCCCTCGCGACGCACCTCGCCCACCAGGCGCGCTAACTCTGCTACTTGGGATCTGTTCATCCGTGAATTCGACAAGAAAGCGCTCCAGCCGATGAATCGCTTGCCCAGCAAGTCCCCACAGTAGATGTGAGCGCCGAGATCATCGACCTTCCTCTTGTCGAATCGCACCTTGAACGTACGCTCGAACTGCTCTACGACGGTCTTGCCGTTGCCCAGCAGCAATTCGATGTTCTCGTTTTCGTGCAGAATTTTCTTAAAGAACGCCGCGCCGTCACTGAGCAGCTTGCTTTGAGCATCGGCTGAGCATTCCCTTGGCAGCTTGCTCCACAGAGGATCCGTGGGCCATTGGACCAGGTCCAGAGAACAGGCCAAGTCGGGTCGATCAGCGCCATATTTGCCGCCGTAAGTGACTCCGCACGCGTTGAGGATCGGCTTCAACATGGTGAAGTACCGATGAGTATTGCGCTCGAAGTATCGCGTTTTCTCCTCCCACACCCGGTTGAGGCACCCGGTTGAGGAATTGTTCGTCTAAGTCGTCTCTGTCTAGGGTCAAGCATTCTTTGGGCAAATAGTCTTTACGGTTCCACGATCCGTGCGGATTGATGCCGACGGTGGCGGCGCGAGCGAAGGTGAAGTGGCCTTCCGCTACGGCGGGAACCGAACCCCCAGGGACACAGCAGCCATCGGGCGGCTTTGCGTTCAGTACTTGTTCTCGCATGTAGTCAGGAATCATCTCCCACCCTCTTCCCGCATCTCAGGGCGGCCCCGGTGTTGTCTTCAGTCAGGGTGGTGGGCCTAAGCGTACTGTACTGCGAACTCGTACCAAGGGTCGCAACGGACTTTGCCGGAAACCTTGCGCGGCGTTCCTTGGTCAGCTGCTGTGTCTGAACATGCGGCAGCCCGTTACGCCCATCACGATGGGCATGAGGGTGTCGATGACGGCCCAAAATTGTCCGTCGGCCTGGTTGTTGGGGGACAGAGAGCTAAACCAGTTCCAGAAGAACAGGATGAACACAGCAACTGCCCCGTAGAAAACCGCGTTCGCTTCCAGGTATCGCTTCAGGTCCGCCGAACCGTCGCCATCGACACGGCGTTTTTCCACGTAGCTGCCGGCCAAGGCAATCACCATACCCACCGCCATGAGCCAGTTGAGTATCTCCCACACCCTGAATGGCTCGTCTCCGCCCGGGTGGTACAGGGGAGTAACGATAAAGTTTACGGCAACCACAGCCGCAAGCAACACAAGGTAGGCCGCTGCCGCACGAATCAGGATGGACATGCTTTCCTCCTCGAATCAAACTGAGGTTCTCCTCATTAGCCTTAGCGCCGCCATTCGGCGATATTCCACATCTCGCTATCCCAGCCGTTGATCCGAACGCCCTTCAGGGTGTTCAGGTGTGCGGAAACGAAGCCCCGGCTCACCAATGGAATCTCGTAATAGCCCTGCACGTCCATGTCGTGCAGCTGCTTTACCAGCGCCTCCCGCTCCGAGCCGATTTGGGTTTGCTCCAGCTGGGCGTAGAGTCTGTCGTACCCCGGATTGCACGAGCGGGCAATGTTCCCCAAGGCCCAGTTATTGCCCTTGGTCGGGATATGTTTGCAGAGGGGGCCGGATAGGGACTGCTGCGGGTCTATGCCGGAACCGGAAGCGTACATCTGTACATCGGCGAAGAACCTGCGATACGACGCTTCATTGTCAGCCACGGGGTCGCCGCCGAAAAAGACGCTGGCATCGTGCTGTACCAGCTCCGTCTCGATGCCTATCTGACGCCACCAACCGCGAACGAGGGCCTGCGTGGCCTGTCGAATAGCATTGACCGAGGTCTGGTAAGTGATCCGCAGGGGCACTCCGTTGTATTCACGGACGCCGTCGCCGTCGGTATCGAGGACACCGTTATCGTCCAGCAGCCGGTTGGCGCCCTCGATGTCCTGGGTCAGGCACCCGTCGTTGGCGATCGAAACATAAATGGGCGGGCCGGTCAACAGATTGCAGGTGGGCTCCGCAGCGAAGCCGTAGAGGTCCTCCAATATGCGGCTGCGGTCTATGGCCAGCGACATGGCCTGGCGAATGGGCTTGAAGGTCAGGAAGGGGTGGGGGTTTCGTCCATCCAGATACTCGGAGCGATTGTCGCCCAAAGCCGGGTCGGGATTCGTCTGATTGACGACGATACGCTCCACCAGGCTGGTGAAGGCGACGACCACTGTGCCCAGTCCGGCTCCTTCCATCCGAGTAAGAATCTCCGGCTCCACTTGTGTGTTCCAGGCGTAGTCGGCTTCGCCCCTTTCCATCACGGCGCGGGCCGCCGAAATCGCATCGCCGCCGCCCTTGAGGACCACCCTGTCGAAATAGGGCGCCGGGCCCCGGTAGAAGGGGTTGCGTTCGTAGACGGCCCCTTCGTTGGTCTTGAAACCGGTGATGCGGTAGGGGCCGGTGCCCATCGGGGCGGTGTTCTGCGCTTCGCAGGTCGTGGCGGCCGCGCCGAGGCAGTCGGCAAACTGCGCGCGGCTGATGATGGGCGTTCCGGCGCCAACGAAGGCCCGGTACGGGTAGGGTGTGGGCGCGTCGAAGGCGATTTGGACGGTGAGATTGTCGAGGGCCAGCACGGAGGCGATGCCGTCAAATGAGATCTCGGCCGTGCATCCCGTATCTTCATCCACGCAATAGAGCCACGTGAAGACAACATCCTCGGCCGTCATGTCGCTGCCATCCGACCACTTCAGGCCCTCCTTCAGCTTCCAGGTAATCGACATCAGGTCCTGGGGAAAGCCTCCGTTCTCGATTGTCGGGATTTGGGCGGCCAGCGCTGGCACGAGGTTGCCGTCCGGGTCGTATTTAGCCAGAGGCTCCAACGTGATTGCTCCGGCATCCAAGTCTTTGGTGCCACCCGACAGGTAGGGTCCAGGCAGAGTTGGAGCCTGCCAATAGAGGATTGTCAGAACTTTCCCCTCTGTTGTGGTTCCTAATGGAGCGATGAAGGCGTAGACGCCGCCGTCCAGGGAGCCCACGTACAAGACGCCGCCGATAACGGTGTAGGAGGGGATGCCATCGAAATAGCCCTTCTGAAACCTCCAGAGCTCTTCCCCGGTTGCCGCATCCAGCGCCCGTAGGTGTCCATCGCTGGACTCTGCATACAGAACGCCGTCGGCCACCATGGGTGACTGCAAGGCCCAGGCCATCGACTCCCGGCTCCAGACGAGCCCGCCGGTGGCGGCGTCAAGGGCGTAGAACCGGCCGGATTCGGAACCCACGTACACGATGCCCCCGGCAGTCACGGGCGCGGTGTTGATCATCTCGTCCGCTTCGTACGACCAGAGAGGCTCTCCGGTCGCTGTGTCCAGGGCGTAGACGTGGTCGTCCGGCGAGAAGTAGTAGACGTTGTCTGCGACTGCGGCCGGGAAGTCCCTCGCGGGCAACCTCTCCGTCCCGTAGCTCCAGATGAGCGCCCCGGTCGCCTCGTCCAGGGCGTAGGCCGTGTTGAAGGCCGTCAGGTATACGATTCCTCCGATGACTGTGGGTGGGGATTCCACGGGGATCCCGGTATCGAAGCTCCAGACCACCTTTCCGGTTGATGCGTCCAGGGCATGGAACTCGCCGAATCCGCCCGGCACGTAGACCTTGTCGCCCGCAACCGTAGGAGTGAACTCAGGGGTGAACGGATACGGCCTTTCGGCAAACCACAGGACTTCTCCGGTCATTGCGTCGAGAGCGTGGACCCTGTGGTCCCCCTCCGCCAGTGCGCCGAGGTAGACCATCCCGCCACTTACGGTAGGGGAGTACTGCGCCCAGTCGCCGGTGTCGTAACTCCACAGCAACCCCCCGGTCTCGGCATCCAGGGCATACACGTGGTTGTCGTTGGACCCTACGTACACCGCCCTGCCGGCCACGGTTGGGGACGACCTTATGACATCGTCCGTCTCAAAGCGCCACAGCAACTCTCCGGTCTCCGCGTCCAAGGCATACACGTGGTTGTCGTCGGACCCTGCGTAGACCGCGCCGTCGACCACGGTCGGCGCATTGACAACCCAGCCTCCGGTGGGATTACGCCAGAGCAGGGACACATCCGCCTGCGGTGGGTCGGGGGGACCGGCATCGCCAGACAATATCTGTTCAGGAACACAGCTCAGGAGGCCGACCGTAAACTTCAAGGCTACAGTGGCGGCGGCAGGGCTGGCGTCCGGCAGGGTACCGGCAACAATATCAGCCACATCGGCGTCCGCCAGCAACTCTCTCAGGCACCCTTCAGCCTCCTCGGTCAGCCCCTCCATCCGCGCAACAAGGGCGGAGAGGAATAATCCGGAGGCCGTTTCCGGAGCGAGGCAGCCGAATATAGACGCCTCCCACTGCTGCGTGTCGCCTTCGGGCATAGCACGCCGTTCCAGCACGGACTCCAGCAGCTCATCACCCAATTCGGTGCGGATGCAGGATTGCTCGGAGGTGGTGAACCTGTCGAACAGCTGCCCCCAAAGGGTGTCAGTGTCGATGCCGAAATCACGTATCGCGGGAGCGCCAACCCGCTCCGGCGTCGGCGCTGGGGTCGGCGTCGGCGTTGGCTGGGGTCGGGGTCGGCGTTGGCGGGACCGATGTCGGCGTAGGGGTACTGGTGGCCGGTGTAGGCTCGGGCGTTGGCGTCTCTGTCGGCCCGTCGCCACATGCCGACAGCAATGCGACGGCCAACAAACACAGCAGCCCAACCCATACTATCCGGCATGCGGACCTTCCCAACACACTCTTTACGCGCAAAGTGAACGCCAAATGCTTGCCTCCTTC